>CAWFET010000005.1:0-110255 GCA_963815045.1 uncultured Solirubrobacterales bacterium | reverse complement strand
GTAGACGAGCGTGACGAGGACCGGGACCTCGATGAGCGGGCCGACCACACCGGCCAGCGCCTGGCCCGAGCTCGCACCCCAGACGCCGACGGCGACGGCGATCGCCAGCTCGAAGTCGTTCGAGGCGACCGTGAAGGCGAGGGTCGCGGTCTTCGGGTACCCGAGGCTCATCCCCCGGCCGACGAGGAATCCGAGCACCCACATGACGACGAAGTAGCAGAGCAGGGGGAGCGCGATGCGTGCGACCGTCAGCGGGTCGCCGGTGATGGCGTCGCCCTGGATGGCGAACAGCAGAACGATCGTGAACAGCAGCCCATAGAGCGTGATGGGCGCGATGCGCGGGATGACCGTCGACTCGAACCAATCGCGGCCGTGCGCGCGCAGGCCCCACCGGCGTGTGAGATAGCCGGCCGTCAGCGGGATGCCGAGGAAGATGAGCACGGTGCGCGCGACCTCCCAGATGCCGACCTCGAAGCCCTGGGTGTCGAGCCCGAGCAGGTTGGGCAGGGCGTTGAGGTAGAACCAGCCCAGAAGCGCGTAGGCGACGACCTGGAAGATGGCGTTGAAGACCACGAGGACCGCGGCGCGGTCGTTGTCGCCGCCGGCGAGGTCGTTCCACACGAGCACCATCGCGATGCAGCGCGCCAGACCGACGACGATGACGCCGGTGCGGTAGGCGGGCTCGTCCGCCAGGAAGACCCAAGCCAGCGTGAACATCAGGGCGGGGCCGACGACCCACGACAGGAATAGTGAGACGCCGAACATCCGCCCGTCGCCGCGCATCTTCCCCATCTCCTCGTAGCGGACCTTCGTGAGGACGGGGTACATCATCAGCAGCAGGCCGAGAGCGATCGGCAGGCTCACGGTCCCGACCTCCAGCCTGTCGAGGAAATCGTTGAGCCCTGGCACGAGCGACCCGAGCGCCAGCCCGCCGGCCATCGCCAGCGCGATCCACAGAGGCAGGAAGCGGTCGAGCGTCGACAGCCGGCGGATGACGGCGGCCTCGTCCGGATGGGCGGCAGTCTCACTCACGATGCGGCCAAGATGCGATGAGTCACCTTAGGACGCCGGTTCCGCTCTGGGCAACTTCATCCCGGTGGACCGTCGAGCGGTCGTCTTGGGAAGCATCAGCGAGAGCAGGCCGGCAGCCACGACGAAGGCGGCCGAGACCCAGAGGCAGGCGCTGAGGCCGTTCCACTCGTACAGCAGCCCCGAGAGCACCGTCCCCGCCAGCCGCCCACAGGCGTTGGCCATGTAATAGAAGCCGACGTTCATCGCGACCTTGTCGTTGTCGGCGTAGGAGAGGATCAGGTAGGAGTGGACGGCGGAGTTCATCGCGAACAGGACGCCGAAGATGATCAGTCCGACCACGACGACCGCAGTCGGGTCGGCGTTGGCCGTGAGCGCGATCGCGATCCCGGCGGGGAGGATCGCCAGCGCGAAGGCGAGCCAGGCCGCCGTCCGGCCGTCCGGCTCGCCGCCCTCCTCGGCGCGACGGCGAACAAAGCGCGGCGCCGAGGCCTGCACGATCCCGTAGCCGATGATCCAGGCGGCGAGATAGAGGCTCACCTGCCAGAAGTTCCAGCCCACCACGGAGTAGAGGAAGACCGGAAGACCGACCACGAACCAGACGTCCCGCGAGGCGAACAGGAAGATCCGGGCCGCCGCCAGGATGTTGACCGCCCGGTTGTTGGAGAACATGTGCTTGAACTTCGCCTTTGCGTCCGGTCGGCCCAGGTGCTGGCCGCGCATCAGGGTCGAGACGACGATCAGGGCGGTCGCGCTGATGCCGGCCAGGACGAGCACACCGGGCTGGAAGCCGATCACCGTGATCAGCAGGCCGCCGAGGAAGAATCCCACGCCCTTCAGCGCGTTCTTCGAGCCGGTCAGGATCGCGACCCACTTGTAGAGGGCGCCCTCCTGGCCCTCGGGCACGATCAGCTTCACCGCGCTCTTCGAGCTCATCTTGGTCAGGTCCTTGGCGATGCCCGAAAGGGCCTGGGAGGCCATCACGTAGGGCACGACCAGCCAGGCCGCGGGCGCGAAGCCGAGCATGCTCTGCGCGCAGATCTGCACGCCCAGGCCCATGAACAGCGTGGTCTTCAGCCCGAAGCGAGCGGCGACCCAGCCTCCGACCAGGTTGGTGACGATGCCGAAGAACTCGTAGAGCAGGAAGAGCGTGGCGAGCTGGAATGGGCTGTAGCCGAGCTGGTCGAAGTAGAAGAGCACCAGCATGCGGCTCGCCCCGTCGACGAGGGTGTCGCTCCAATACGCCCCCGTGACGAGGGCGTAGTTGCGCATGTCCCCGCGCGGTTTGGCTGTGCTCGCCTCCATGACCAGGGCTTCAGTCGAGAGCGGGGGTGCGGGCGGCGCGCGGATCGGCCTGGGCGCGAATCCCCTGCGAGACCTTCTGGGCCAACTCCGCCAGCCGGTTGGCGTAGCCCCATTCGTTGTCGTACCAGGCGAGCACCTTCACCTGGGTCTCGTTGATGACCATGGTGGAGGGAGCATCCACGATGCCCGAGCGCGGGTCGTCCCGGTAGTCGACGGAGACGAGTGGGCGTTCCTCGTAGCCGAGGATCCCGGCGAGCGGGCCATCGGCGGCGGCGCGGAAGAGGCCGTTGACCTCCTCGACCGTCGTCGGCCGCTCGACCTCGAAGGCGCAATCGGTGATCGACGAGTTCAGCATCGGCACCCTCACCGCGAGGCCGTTCAACCTGCCCTCGAGCTCCGGGAAGATCAGGCCGATTGCCGTCGCCGAGCCGGTCGTGGTCGGAATCAGGGACAGGCTGGCGGCGCGGGCACGACGGAGGTCCTTGTGGGGTGCGTCCACGATGACCTGGGTGTTCGTCATGTCGTGCAGGGTCGTGATCGAGCCATGCCGGATCCCCACCCCCTCATGAAGGACCTTGACCACCGGAGCCAGGCAGTTGGTGGTGCAGGAGGCTGCGGTGACCACGCTGTGCTCGGCTGGGTCGTAGAGATCGTCGTTCACCCCGAGCACGAGATTCAGCGCTCCCTCCTCCTTGACGGGAGCAGCCACGATCACCTTGCTGACGCCGCGGTCGAAGTAACCGGCCAGGGTCTCCATGGTGCGGAACTGCCCGGAGCACTCCAGGACGACGTCGATTCCGAGGTCGTCCCAGGGGACCTCTCCCGGGAGCGGATGCCGGGAGTAGGAGACCGACCTCCCGTCGATGGAGATCGACTCCTCACCGCTGTCGACGTTCGGGCCCCAGCGGCCGTGAACTGAGTCGAACTTGAGGAGATGGGCGGCCGTCGGAGCATCGCCCTGAGGCTCGTTGACGTGGGCGAACTCGAGATCCGACCAGCCCCATGCCGCTCGCAGCGCAAGCCGGCCCATCCGCCCGAACCCGTTGATCCCGATGGAGACCTTGGATTCAGCCACGGCTACGCGGGTTCCCCTGCCACAGCGTCGATCAAGGCCTCCACGCGCGCCTGGATCTCGTCGCGGATCCGGCGCACCGTCTCCAGGTCTTTGCCGGCCGGATCCTCGAGGTCCCAGTCCTCGTAGCGCTTTCCGGGGAAGATGGGACAGGCGTCGCCGCAGCCCATGGTGATGACCGCGTCCGCGGCCCGGACGACCTCATCGGTGAGCGGCTTGGGGAACTCCTTCGAGATGTCGACACCGACCTCGTTCATAGCCTCGACGGCATACGGGTTCAGGTCCTCTCCCGGATCCGATCCGGCCGAGCGTACGTGCACCCGTCCCTCGGCGAGCCTGTCGAGCAGGCCGGCGGCCATCTGGCTCCGGCCTGAGTTGTGGACGCAGACGAACAGAACCTCGGGGACCTCTTTGGTCAGCTTGCCCTCCACCTGCGCGAGCGCTCGCAGCCGCTGACGGGTGAAGCGCTCGACCATGATCGGCACGAAGTCCTGCACCTTCGACCCTGCGAACTCGTCGGTGCTCTCGTCCACGTATCTCTCGATCGTCTCCCGCGAGAAGATCCCTTCGAACTCTGCCGCGAGCACGTCGAAAGATCGATTGATGAGCCCCTTGGTGGTCAGGTCAACTTCGGTAGTCATCTTCCTCCCTTCGAGATTCAGCCGCCGGTGGCACAATCGTAAAGGTTGACAACTATCGATTCAATCGATATACGTATATAGATGGCCGTCGATCTGGAGATGGTGCCGAAGCAGAAGCGACCGGCGGGTGAGCCGTGTTGCGAGCCAGTCGTCTACCCGGACATCCAGCGCGCGCAGGCGGAGCGGATGGCCAAGGTCGCCAAGGCGCTCGGCGATCCGATCCGCATGCAGCTGGTGGACGTCCTACGCAAGCACGCCGGCAAGGTCTGCGTCTGCGAGCTCGTCCCCCTCTTCGACCTCTCCCAGCCGACCGTCTCCCATCACCTCAAGGTGCTGCGCGAGGCTGGCATCGTCGGCTCCGAGCGCCAGGGCCTGTGGGCCTACTACTACGTGAACCCCGACTCGATAGAGGAGCTGAGCGCATGGCTGAGCAACTGACCGGCAAGGACGAGATCCGCGAGGCGGTGCGCGAGCGCTATGCCTCGGCGGCGAACTCCGTCGGAGAGGAGCGGGTTGCCTGTTGCGGTCCGTCGACCGGGACAGAAGCGGGTGAGGCTTCCTGCGGGTGCGGCACCGACGTGCCCGACGCCTGCAGCGGCGAGGAGTTCGGCGCAGGTCTCTACCAGGACACCGATCGCGAGCAGCTCCCGGAGGAGGCCAAGCTCGCCTCGCTCGGGTGCGGCAACCCAACTGCGGTCGCCGAGCTACACGAAGGTGAGACCGTGCTGGACCTCGGCTCCGGTGGAGGCATCGACGTCCTGCTCTCGGCCCGTCGAGTCGGCTCCACCGGGAAGGCCTACGGCGTCGACATGACGGACGAGATGCTCGAGCTGGCCAGGCGCAACCAGCGCGAGAGTGGGGTGGAAAACGTCGAGTTCCTGAAGGGAACGATCGAGGAGGTCCCACTCTCCGGCGACTCCGTCGACGTCGTGATCTCGAACTGCGTGATCAACCTCTCCGGAGACAAGCCGGCCGTGTTTCGCGAGGCGGCCCGGGTACTGCGCCCAGGCGGCCGCTTCGCGGTGAGTGACATCGTCGCCGACGACGGCATGGACGAGGCGACCCGGAGGGACATGGCCCAGTGGACCGGCTGCATCGCCGGCGCCCTGACCGCGGGCGAGTTCCGCCGCGAGCTCGAGGGCGCGGGGTTCACGGAGGTTGAGATCCGCGAGACCCATCGCGTCCACGATCAGGCCGGCTCGGCCATCATCCGGGCGAGAATGCCCTCGTGAGCACCACGGGAGCGGTCGCCCTCAAGGACCCCGAGCAGCTCTACCTCGACTGGGAGCACGCCCACTGGGCCGCCCAGGACATCGACCTGAGCCGCGACCCATCGGACTGGGCCGGGCTCGGGGAGGGGGAGCGGAACCTCCTCTACTTCGCACTCAGCTCGCTGATGGTCGCCGAGGAGCGCATCTCGACCCAGTTCTGCGGCCTGGTACTGGCCCAGGACGACGAGGAGGAGGGGAGCTACCTGTCGACCCAGCTGGTCGACGAGGTCCGGCACATGCAGTTCTACGCCCGTTTCCAGGACGAGGTGATCGCCGATCCGGGGACGATCGCCGCCCACGTGGCGAGATCGCGCGAGGTCCTCGGCGAGCCCTTCAGGCAGATCTTCGACGAGGCCCTCGTCCAGGCACATGACCGCCTGCTGGCCGACCCGGCCGACCGCGAGGCGAAGGTTGACTTCGTGACGATCTACCACATGGTCCTGGAGGGGACCCTGGGAATCGTCACCTCGCACTTCCTGCTCGATCTGCTCCGCGAGCGGGAGCTGCTGCCCGGCTTCGTGGACGGCTACTCGCGGATCGCCGCGGACGAGCAGCGCCACATCGCCTACGGAAGCTGGTTCCTTCGCGAGGCCGTGGCGGCCGATCCCTCGATGGCGGACGTCGTCAGGGAACGGATCAAGGAGCTGCTCCCCGCTGTGGCCGAGACGGTCTCGCCTCCGAGCGAGGGTGCATTCGACGCTCTCGGCATCGACGACGGTGCCCTGGCCGAGTTCGGTCTGGGCGCGCTCAACCGCCGCCTGGCGCTGATCGGCGCACCGCTGGACGGATAGCCCCGCAAGCTGCGGATTCGCCGGGCTTGATCCGGCTGCCCTGAGAGAATCAGTGTCGAGATGCTCTGCGGGGCGATCGACATCGGCTCGAACACGACGCGACTGCTCGTCGCCGAGCCGTCGGAGGGACAGCTGCGCAAGGTGATGGAGCAGCGCGCCTACACCCGCATCGGGAAGGACGCGTCCAAGAACGGGAAGATCACCGCCGAGAAGATCGCCGAGGTCGCAGACGTCGTTGCCACGCAGCGGCGGCTCGCCGAGGAGATGGGGGCCGAGACGATCAAGACCGTCGCGACCGCCGCGATCCGCGAGGCCAAGAACCGCGACAAGGTCGTCGAGGAGATCGAGGAGATCGCCGGGGTCGACGTGGACGTCCTCGACGAGGAGGAGGAGGGCCGGTTCGCGTTCATCGGGGCGACCAAGTCCCTCAGCCATCCCGTCGAGGGAAAGGTCGCGGTGGTCGACGTCGGCGGCGGCTCGTCTGAGGTGATCTACGGGACCATGTCCGAGGGGGTCACCGAGGTGAAGTCGTTCAAGATCGGCTCCGGGCTGCTCACCGAGGAGCACCTCGAGTCCGACCCCCCGTCGGCCTCCGAGATCCGCGGCCTGCGCGATCACATCGCGGACTTCTTCGAGAAGGTGGAGCTGGAGCCGCCCGATCAGGCCGTCGCGGTGGGCGGGAGCGCCACCTCGCTGCGAACGCTGGTCGGGGCGGTGCTCGAGTACGAGACCCTCGAGCGCGCGGTCAGGGTGCTCTCCAGCGACGAGATCTATGAAGTAGCCAAGCGCTTCGAGCTCGACTCGCGCCGCGTCAAGCTGCTCCCGGCCGGCGTGCTGTTGCTCGAGAAGTTCTCGGACCTGCTCGGCCAGCCGCTGCAGATCGGCAAGGGCGGCCTGCGGGAGGGGATCATCCTCACGCTGCTCAATGGCAGCGTGGACGGCGACCACGAGAGGCTAGCCGCGTAACAACGGTGTAAACGGCACTTCGATCCGAGGGTCGTCCGCCGATAAGTTGTCGCAGTGGCCAAGGCGAAGCCGATCCCGGATCTGACAGCCGATGTTCCCTACGCCGAGGCGGCGGCGAGGATCGTGTCCGTGCGGGGGGTGGAGCTCGCGGAGCACGCGCAGGGCGTTCTGGACACGGGCGACATCGAGCGGGTCCACGACATGCGGGTGGCGACCCGGCGGTTGCGAGCCGCCCTGGAGATCTTCGAGCCCTGCTTCCCGGCCAAGCTCTACGGCCGGGCGCTCGCCGAGGTCAAAAGACTCGCGGATGCCCTCGGAGAGCGCCGCGATCGTGACGTCGCGATTGCGGCGCTCCACGGCTTCAACGACCAGATGACCGCTCCGGACCGTCGCGGCGTGGCCACCCTGATCGAGCAGTTCCGCGCCGAGCAACAGGAGGCGAACGAGGGACTCGCACCGCTGGTTTCCGACGAGAGCATCAGGGCTCTGCGCGAGAACATGGAGGACCTGGTCGAAGCCGCCCGGGAAGTGCCGGCATGAAGGCCCGCCCCGTCAAGAAGCTCGATCCGTCGCGCAGCCTTGGGGAGAACGCGGCGCGGATCGTCACGGTGAGGCTTGAGGAGATGATGGACCTCGCTCCGCGCGCCCTCGACGGCAAGAAGAAGGCCCAGCACGACATGCGCATCGCCGCCAAGCGGTTGCGCTACGTGCTCGAGGTGACCGGCTTCTGCTTCGGGCGGCCCGCCGACACCGCTCGGCGGCGCGCCCGGGACCTGCAGGACATCCTGGGCGAGATCCACGACTGCGACGTGATGCTGCCCCGTGTCCGCGGGCACCTCGAAGGAGCTGCAGCAAAGACGACGCGAGGTCAGTGCGGGAGAGGGCCGGGATGGCGCCGGACCTCGATCCCAAGATCGCCGCGCAGGCCCCTCACCGGACCGCCTACCGGGGCCTCGACGTCCTCGCCGTTTACCTGGAGGCTCGGCGCGAGCTGCTCACCGACCGATTCGCCGCCTTTTGGAGGCGGCAGGAGGAGACCGGAACGTGGAAGCGGCTCGAGCGCGCGGTCGATGGCTACCTCCTCCGTGCCCGCGAGGCGCGCCGCGTCGCAAAGGCCGCCGAGCGCGCTCGTCAGGAGGCCGAGGCGGCCGCCCGCGCGGCAGCTCAGGCGGAGGCTCAGGTCGAGCAGGCGCGCCTCGATCGCGAGCGGACCAGCCGCGAGGCCGAGGAGCAGGCGGAGCGCCACGAGCAGATCCGGCGGCGGACGAGTGCCCCGCCGCCGCGCCGTCGCCCCACCTAGGGGTCAGACCCCTTAACAAAGTCGGGCGCCCCTGGTCCTCTCTCGCCGGAGTCGACGAATTCGCGATATCTGAGGAGTGCCGAGTCGCGAGCGGACGAGAAGTTGGCGAGCAGATCATCCGCAGAGACGAGCCGCTTACGGCTCCTGCCGCACAGCTCCGCGTGTGCGCTCCAAGGCCACTCTTCGGGACGCCGGACAAGGCCGGCACGGACCGGGTTCAGAGCCACGTACCGGATGGACTCAAGTAGGTGCTGCTGAGACTGGATCAGGCGTCCGCCGAATCGACCCTGGAACAGATGCCCGCATCGATCGTGTCGGCGGTTAAAGGTTTGGGCGTAGAGACTGTTGATCTGACGCATGCCGCCGGACAGGTCGGCGTTTGGAGTCCGAACGACTAAGTGGTAGTGGTTCGGCATCAGGCAATAGGTCAGGCATCGCCATTGAAAATGCGACAGCGTTTGGGCGACTAGATCAAGGAAGATGTGGTGGTCCCGGTCGTCCAGGAACACTTTCTGTTTGTTGTTTCCTCGCGATACGACGTGGTAATTGCCGTCAGCGATCTGAACCCGGGGAGGTCGACTCACTCCGGGTCGAGAACTGGACGAAGGCATTTCGCCCCCGTTTTCGCAGCCGGTCGAAATGTCGAGTGTCTCTTTAAGGGGTCTGACCCCCTTGGGGGGGACCTCCAGGGGAGTCAGTCTGTTAAGGGGTCTGACCCTCCTGGGGGTCGAGGAAGCTCACCTGGCGATCCGGTGAGACCGACCACTCGCCTCGCCGCCAGGCGATGCGGGTGCCGTCCGCGAGCCGGGCCGCGACGTGGCCCAGGGGCGGGGCACCCCAGAGGGTCGCCTCCAGCCGACGAGAGGAGTCCTCCTCGCCGAGGCCCTGGAGGACCTCCCGTTCGGGATAGGTCACGACCAGCGAGCCCTCGCGGACCCAGAGCGGGATGCGGTCGAGGGGCGCGTTCGCATCGATCCAGCGGCCGCCCTGCAGTCGCTCCCCGGTCCACCAGTCGAGCCACTCCCCGCGCGGCAGATACGTGCGGCGCTCGGTCGCTCCCTCCTCGAGGATGGGCGCCACCCAGAGGGAGGGGCCGAACATGTAGGCGTCGGGGATCGCCCAGCCCTCCGGGTCCTCGGGGTCGACCAGGCAGAGCGGTCGCATGACCGGCAGGCCGCTGCGCGCGGCGGTCCCTGCGGCGGCGCGGATGTACGGGGCCAGGCGCTCGTGCAGCAGCACCGCCTCGCGATAGTCGTCGAGCACCCCGGCGTCATACGTCCAGGCCTCCTGCTGGAAGCGGCCGTGGGCCTGCATCAACGGGGTGAGCGCGCCGAGCTGCGCCCAGCGCACGAGCAGCTCGGGCTCACAGCGCTCGGCGAGCCGGCGGCCCAGGTAGCCGCCGACGTCGTGGGAGAGGTTCGAGAAGCCGGTGGCCGCGCAGGTGAGCAGCGAGGTGAGCAGGGCGCGCAGGGACCAGAAGTCGGAGGCCTGATCGCCTCCCCAGAGCATCCCGGTCGCCTGCTGGCCGGTCCAGCCCGAGCGGCCGAACACGACTCCCCGGCCCTCGCCGTGCACGTCGTCGAGCGCCCGCTGGGTCGTCTCGCGGTAGAGCCGGCCGTACTCCCAGGCTGCCTGGACGCCGAGGCGGCCGTCCGCAAGCTCGGCATCCGGAGGGAAGTAGTAGCCCTCGCCGTCGTCCGCCTTGACGCCCTCGACGCCGAGCTCGAAGACGTTGCGGGAGAGCTCGCGCCACCAGTCGCAGGCGGACGGGGAGGTGAAGTCGACGATCGATCCGGTTCCCATCCACCAGCGCCCCACGTACGGGTCGCCGTTCCCCGCCCGGACGTAGTGCCCCGCCTCGGCGCCCTCGGCGTAGTTGGAGGCGGGCTCGGCGTGTAGCCGCTCGGATTCGGCGTCCGGCGGGCGCTGGCCGTCGATCGATTCGAGGTTGACCCACGGCGTCACCCAGACGACGGTCCGCACGCCGTCCTCGCGCATCCCCTTGACCAAGCCGGCCGCGTCCGGGAACTGGTGGGGGTTGAAGCGCCAGGTGTTGTACTGCGTCTCCCAGGGCGAGTCGATCACGATCGCGTCCAGCGGCAGGTCGTTCTCCCGGTAGCCGCGCCAGTCGTCCTCGACGTCCCGCTGGTGCTCGTAGACGTCGCGGCTCTTCCAGTGGCCATAGGCCCACTCCGGCATCAGCGCGGGCATCCCGGTCTCCCGCAGGAAGGCCCGGAGCCTGGCCGCAGGGGTGGGACCGGTGAAGACGTGGACCCGCAGGGGGCCGGTTGCCGAGCGCACCGAAAGCGAGAGCTCCTCGCCGGTCAGGTCGATCTCGACGCCGGGCCCCGAGGTCTCGATCCAGGCCGCCCAGCCCGCCGAGGACAGGAGCCACGGAACCGGGGCGTAGTCGCCCTGGGGGATTCCTCCGTGCTCCAGGAATTCGGGCGGGCAGTCTGGTCCCGTGTAGCGGCGATCGGCTCCGAGCTGGATCAGGCGGCCGCGCTGGTCGAACGCCAGGCCGTGCCGGGCTCCCATTCCGGTGATGCGTTCCCCGTCCAGCAGCGGCCAGCTCACGCCGAGCCGGAGCCAGTCGACCTCGGACGGGTCCAGAGCGATCAGCAGGCGGTCGGGGGCCGGGGTGGAGACCTCGAACTCGCCCTCCGGGAGGGTCACCGGGTCCTCGCGCTCCTCGTGGACCAGGACGCCCTCGGTCAGGGTGATCAGCTGGTCGCGAGCGATTCCGTGACAGGCCCACGCGCGCAGGCCGGCGAGGATCCTCGCCGCCACCTCGTCCCCGCTCGACAGCGCCAATCCAGGCGCTTCCCTCTCCGATGCGACGCCCATTTCCGCCAAGTGTGGCAATGGGGCCGTTCACGACCTCTTTACGTGGGGGACACGAGCTCGTAACGGGATTTTCCCTGCATGCAGGCACTCTCCGGTTGACAAGAAAGCGAAGAGAAAGGGTCATCGATGAACCCGATTTCGACCACGAGGGTCGACCTGCACTGCCACTCCACCGCCTCCGAGATCTCGAAGCTCGGGATCCAGAGAAGCCTCGGCCTCCCGGAGTGCGCCACCCCGCCTGAGGAGGTCTACGAGCTCGCCAAGCGGCGGGGGATGGACTTCGTGACGATCACCGATCACGACACCATCGACGGCTGTCTCGAGATCTCCGACCGCGACGACGTCTTCATCTCCGAGGAGCTCACCGTCTGGTTCCGGGGCGAGCCTCAGGCCGTCCACCTGCTCTGCCTCGGGATGACCCCTGACGATCACGCCTGGCTGCAGGAGCACAACAACGACGTCGAGGCCTGCGCGGAATACCTGCACTCGAACGAGATCGCCTGCTCACTGGCACACCCCTTCTACGCGGTTGCGGCGCCCCTCTCTCCGGCGCACAGGCGCAAGCTCGCGCAGCTGTTCCCGGTCTGGGAGACCCGCAACGGCTCCCGCGCGCGCGAGCTCAACATGCCCGCCGCGATCTACATCGAGACGCACGGTGGTACCGGCACCGGCGGCTCGGATGATCACGCCGGCGTGGACATCGGGCGGACGTTCACCGAGACGCCCCCCGCGGCCACGCCGGAAGAGTTTCTGCGCCACATCCGGGAGGGCCGCGCCGACGCGCGCGGGGAGCAGGGCAGCGCGGCCAAGTGGGCGCACGCGGCGATGGGCCTGGCGACCCGCGCGCTGCTGATCAAGGACGCACAGGCAAACGGCAACGGCGCTATGCGCGAGCCCAGCCCCGACGCCATCCTCGAGATCGCCGAACGGGTGATGAGCGAGGGCGACGTTCGGCGCGGCGAGGAGGGTGGCGAGATCGGGCCTGAGGAAGCGCGGGCGCTGCTACGTGCGTTCACCGACGCCGTCGGCCTCGAGCCCGGCAGGGCGCTGATCGACCACATGCAGGGCGACCGCTTCAGCCATGCCGAGCTCGAGCGCAGGGCGCGCCGCGTCCACGAGCGGCGGCTGCGCGAGGTCGTCGAGTCGACGGTCGAGAGCGTGGGCAACGGCGGAGCCGATGACCTCGCCGGCACGGCGATCAACGCCGGCCGGAGCCTCTTCCGCGCTGCGATTCCGGCCATCCCGTATGCGCCGGCCGCGGCCTTCCTCGGCAAGGAGAAGGCGAAGCTCCATCCCTCGGAGGGCCCCAAGCGGGTGGCCCTGGTCGCAGATGCGATCGGCGGCGTCCACGGAGTGACCCACACGATCGAGCGGATCCGCGAGCTGGGCGTCCCCGGCTACGACGTCGAGGTGATCGGTACCGATCGCAACGTCGACCGCCGGCTCACCGCCGTGGCCGAGGTCGAGATCCCGTTCTACGCGGGGCTGGAGATCGGGATGCCGAGCCTGCCCGCGATGGTCGAGGCCCTGGCTGAGGGCCACTTCGACGCCGTTCATGTGACGGCGCCGGGGCCCGCGGGAGTGATCGCGGCGCTGATCGCCCGAATCATGGAGCTGCCGGTGCTGGGGAGCTGGCACACCGAGCTCGGCGCCTACGCCGGGCTGCGTTCGGCCTCCGCCGAGCTCGAGAAGGGGGCCGACATGGCCCTGTCGCTCTTCTATCGCCAGTGTGGGCGAGTGCTCTCGCCGAGCCCCGCCAGCGACGCGTCGCTCGCCCGCCTCGGCATCGAGCCCCATGCGATCGGGCGCTGGGGCCGCGGCGTCGATACCTCGCGCTTCGACCCGGCCCTGCGCGATGCGGACTCCTACCCGGGCAAGATCAGGGCCCTATATGTAGGGAGGCTCACCAAGGAGAAGGGCGTCGAGTTGCTGGCCGACTCCTTCATCCGGGCCCACGATGCCGATCCGAGGCTCCACCTGCTGCTCGCCGGCGGCGGCCCCGAGGAGGAGATGCTCCGCGAGCGCCTCGGCGAACGCGCGACGTTCCTCGGCTGGCTCGGCGGCGACGAACTGCCGCGCGCCTACGCGAGCGCGGATCTCTTCCTCTTCTGCAGCCGGACCGACACCTTCGGCCAGGTCCTGGTCGAGGCGGGGGCGAGCGGCCTTCCGTCGGTGGCCGTGAACGAGGGCGGGCCATCCTCGATCGTCATCGACGGCGAGACGGGGCGGCTCTGCGACGCCGATCCGGGCATGATCGCCGCGGCGATCCTGCAGCTCGCCGACGCGCCCGCCTGGAGGGGGAAGCTCGGCCGCCAGGCGATGGAGGCGGCCCGGGCGCGGACCTGGGAGGCGGCGATGAACCAGCTCGCAGACGGGTACGACCGGGTCACCGAGCCCGCCGATCAGCCACGCATCTCTCTCGTCAGGGCGGCGTAGAAGACCCTCTAACTTGTGGGTGTGACCGACGAGCTCGCCCAGCCCAGCGCCGAGTCGACCGGCCCGGCGGCCGCGGGCGGCGGGGCGACGATCGTGCCGGCGGCCGTGCAGACGACGGCATCCGATCCCGACCTCACCGACCCGGCCCTCTACTTCAACCGCGAGCTCTCGTGGCTCGACTTCAACGACCGGGTTCTGCAGCTCGCCGAGGATCCGCAGATCCCCCTCCTCGAGCGCGTCAACTTCGCGTCGATCTACCAGGACAACCTGGACGAGTTCTTCATGGTGCGGGTCGCCGGATTGCACGATCAGGTCGAGGGGAAGATCGACAAGCGCGGCGCCGACGGGATGGCCGCGTCGGACGTGATCGCGCTGATCCGCCAGCGGGCGATCGACCTGCGCCTGCGCCTCACCCGCTGCTTCGAGGATGAGATTCAGCCCGCGCTCGCCGAGCACGGCATCCGGCTGATCGAGATGAGCGCCGCCAACGAGCGCGAGCGCGAGGAGGTCGAGCACCTCTTCCAGAGCCAGGTCTTCCCGGCTCTGACGCCGCTGGTGATCGGCCGCGGCCGGCCCTTCCCCTACATCTCCAACCTCTCCTTGAGCATCGGGGTCCTGCTGCGCAACCCGGAGAAGGACGAGGAGGTGGCCGCCAGGGTCAAGGTGCCGAAGGAGCTGCTGCGCCGGTTTTTGTCCGTCGGGGAGAACGGCCTCACCTTCGTCCCGCTGGAGGAGGTGATCGCCGCCAACCTCGACGACCTCTTCCCGGGCATGGAGATCGTTCACCACTCGCTCTTCCGGGTCACCCGGGACACCGACTACGACGTCTCCGACGAGGCCGACGACATTCTGCTCGCGGTGGAGGAGGAGGTGCGCCGCCGGCGTTTCGGCGAGGTGGTGAGGCTCGAGGTCTCTCCCGACATGGAGCCGCGCCTGCGCGACCAGCTGGTCGAGGCGATGGACATCGAGGACCACCAGGTCTACGAGCCGCCGGGACTGCTCGGAATCGACGACCTGGTCGACATCTACGGCGTCCAGGGATTCCGCGAGCTTCGCTACCCGGCGTGGCAGGGCGTCACGCCCGCGCAGCTGCAGCAGGGCAGCCGCACGCAGCGCGAGGTCGACGTCTTCGGCGCCATGCGCCAGGGCGACATCCTCGTCCACCATCCCTACGACTCCTTCTCGGGGTCGGTCGAGCGCTTCGTCCGCCAGGCCGTTGAGGACCCGAACGTCCTCGCGATCAAGCAGACGGTCTACCGGACCAGCGCGGACTCGCCCCTGGTACCGGGGCTGATCGAGGCGTCGGAGCGCGGCAAGCAGGCGGTCTGCCTGGTGGAGCTCAAGGCGCGCTTCGACGAGAGCGCCAACATCGGGTGGGCGAGGGCGTTGGAGGAGGCGGGCGTCCACGTGGTCTACGGGATTCCCGGCCTCAAGACCCACGTCAAGTGCGTCCTGGTGGCCCGCCGCGAGGGTGACGGCGTCCGGAACTACGTGCACATCGGGACCGGCAACTACAACCCGAAGACCGCGCGGATCTACACCGATTTCGGGCTCTTCACCGTGAATCAGGAGATCGGCGATGACATCGCCGAGATGTTCAACTACCTGACGGGGTATGCGCGCCCTAGCGGCTACCGGAAGGTGCTGGTCGCGCCGTTCAACCTGAAGGACGGGATCGTGGGCCAGATCGAGCGCACGATCGAGGCGCACTCGCCTGAGAACCCGGCCCGGATCAGGATGAAGATGAACTCGCTGCTCGACCCACCCTGCATCAGGGCGCTCTACCGTGCCTCGCAGGCGGGAGTTGAGGTCGATCTGAACATCCGGGGCATCTGCGCGCTCCGCCCCGGGGTTCAGGGGGTCTCCGAGAACATCCGGGTCACGTCGGTCGTCGGCAGGTTCCTCGAGCACTCCAGGATCTACTCGTTCGAGCGGCCGGACGAGACCCAGATCCTGATCGGCTCCGCCGATCTGATGCCGCGGAATCTCTACAACCGGGTGGAACTCGTCACCCCCGTAGAGGATCCGGTGAACCGCGACCAGCTCACGGACGCCCTCGACCGTGCCTTCGCCGACAACACTCACGCCTGGGAGCTCGACAGCGACGGCGTCTGGTCGCGCCGGTCGACGAACGGCGATCCACCGCGCAGCCTGCAGTCCGAGCTGATCGAGCGGCACACGCATCGCGCCGCAGCGGCGGCCGCAGCCGTCAGCGGGTAGCGCGGGCGAAGGTCCCGAGACCTCTGGTAGCTTGGCCACGGTGGCCCGCCGCTCGGCAACAAGCAGGGATTCGGTCTATTTCGACGCGCTCGCCGAGGCCGGCGCAAACATCCTTCGAGGCGCGAAGCTGCTCGAGCACATGTTCGAAACCTGGCCCGAGGACAGCGGCGTGGCCCGGGACATCCTCAAGGCTGAGCAGGAGGGCGATCGCATCACCCAGGACATCGTTCGCCGGCTCAACGCCGATCCGCCGAAGGGCCTCGACAGCGCCGATGTCTACGCACTGGCCACGCAGCTCGATGACATCATCGACGACATCGAGGAGGCGGCCGATTTCATGGGCCTGTTCGCGATCGAGGCCCCGATGGAGCAGGGCCATGTCCTCTCGAACGTGCTCGCGAAGTCATGTGAGCAGGTCGCCGGATTGCTCAACGACCTGCGCGGCTTCGCGGACCTCGAGCATTACTGGGTCGAGATCCACCGGCTCGAGAACGAGGGCGACCGGGTCTGGCGGGAGGCACTCGCGTCTCTCTTCTCGAACGGCATCGACCCGATGGTCGTGATCCGCTGGAAGGACATCTTCGGGCTCCTCGAGCGCGCCATCGACTCGACCGAGACTGCGGCCCACAAGATCGAGGCGATCGCCGTCAAGCACAGCTGACGGAGCTTTCGTGGGCCGCATCCTGGACAGCGGCAGGGAGGAGACCGAGGAGGAGCGGGCTGACCGCAACCTCCAGGACCTGCTCCAGGAGCTGCGCGTCGCGCTGCCCGGCGTCCAGGTCCTCTTCGCGTTCCTGCTCACGGTCCCGTTCAGCCAGCGCTTCACCGACCTGAGCGATTTCGAGCAGAAGCTCTATTTCGGCGTATTGATCTGCGTGGCGTTGGCGACGGTGATGCTCGTCGCCCCCACGGCCGGCCATCGCATCCTGTTCCGCCGGCAGCAGAAGGAGTTCATCGTCACGATCTCCAACACGCTCGCCCTTGTCGGCCTCCTGCTCCTGGCGATCGGCATGACCGGCGCGATTGCCCTGATCAGCAACTTCATCTTCGGGAAGACCACCGCGGTGATCAGCACCATCGTCATGGCGGCCGCCTACGCGGGCTTCTGGTACCTCGGCCCGCTCCGGAGAAGAGCGCAGCTCCCACCGCGTTGAAGATCCTGATCTTCAGCGCCTCGATCGGAGAGGGCCACGACCTCCCGGCCCGCGTGCTCGCCCAGGGCATCGAGCGGGAGGCGCCCGGGACGGAGATCGAGATCGTCGATTCCCTGGCCGTGGTCGGGTGGATCACGCGCAGGCTGGTCATGGACAGCTCCCGCTTTCACACCAAATTGGGCAGCTGGTTCTTCGATCTCTCATACCGGCTGATCACCGATGTGCGGCCAACACGCTGGTTCGCGGGTCACCTGACCCAATGGCTGGCCGCGAGGAAGATCCGCCGGGCCGTGTCGGAGAGGGACCCGGACATCGTCATCTCGACCTACCCGGGAACCACGGAAGTGCTCGGAGACCTCAGAGCGAAGGGCAAGATCGATATGCCGGTCGTCTCCGCGATCACGGACCTGGCTGCGCTTCGCTACTGGGCCCATCCAGGCGTCGACCTCCACCTCATCACCCACCCCGAGTCCGAGGAAGAGGTCCGGCAGATCGCCCCGGACAGCGAGATCGTCTGCGTTCGCGGGCTCACCGACGAGCGCTTCTACGAGCCGCGCAGCCAGGTCGATGCGCGTCGCGAGCTCGGCCTGCGGGAGGACGGAGCGATGGTGATCGTGTCGGGCGGCGGCTGGGCCGTCGGAGACCTGGAGGGAGCAGCCGAGGAGGCGCTCGGGATCCCCGGATCGACCGTCGTCTGCCTCTGCGGGCGGAATGACGGTCTGCGTTCGGATCTGGCCGAGCATTTCGCGGGCGAGCCGCGAGTGAGGGTCGAGGGCTTCACCGACCGGATGCCCGACTGGTTCGCCGCGGCGGACGTGCTCGTCCACTCAACTGCGGGCCTGACGGTGCTCGAGGCGCTGATGGAGGGCTGCGGCGTCGTCTCCTACGGATGGGGACGCGGGCACGTCCGCGTGAACAATGCGGCGTATCAGCGGTTCGGCTTGGCCGAGGTCGCCGGCTCCCGAAAGGACCTGGGGGAGGCGCTGGTGCGGGCGCTCGCGTCGAGCGGGGCGCCCGATGAGTCCTTCGACACCCTGCCCACGGCGGCCTCAGCCGTCCTCGGCCTCGCCGGTGGCGAGCTGGGCGACGGCCGGCGAGCTCGCCA
Source organism: uncultured Solirubrobacterales bacterium (assembly GCA_963815045.1). Taxonomy (GTDB): domain Bacteria; phylum Actinomycetota; class Thermoleophilia; order Solirubrobacterales; family 70-9; genus DASUPK01. The sequence continues at coordinate 92,118 of CAWFET010000005.1, read as the reverse complement.
GCAGTCCGGCGCCTAGGGCGACGGTCACAAGCGCCATCACGAGCACTGCCCCGCCCAGCGGGGTGTTGCTCCAGCTCTCGCCTCCGACCAGAGGCGCCAGCACCACCGGGATCACGATCTGCATGACCAGCACCGTGGGCGCAACGCGGGTGGCGGCGAACTTCTGGAGCGCGGTGGACTCGCTGACGACCCCCACGATCACGACCGCCGCCACCAGCGCGGCCCAGGCGGCCACGGCGAGGAGCGCGCCCTGCTCGGCGTCCTGAGCGACGATCTTTGCGACGAACGCCGCCAGCCCGTCGGCGGCCCCGGCGCTCGCGACCAGCAGCAGCATCGGATAGGTCCTGCGGCCAAGGAATCCGATGGCGTAGGGGAGCAACGTGAAGGCAGCCAGGATGGAGAGCGCGACGACCAGTCCGACACCGCGCTCGACGTCGCTGGTCTCCCTCGGAGCCGCCCAGGCGAACACCCCCACGGAGGCGATGATCAGGACGACCGCCGCGATCTCCCGGGGTCCGACGCGCTCGCCGAGGATCCGCACGCCGAGGACGAGGAGCAGCAGCAGACCGAGGGCGAGGGTCGGCTGGACGAGGGTCAGGGGCGCGTGGGCGAGCGCCAGGATCTGGAGGGGCCAGCCGAGCAGCGAGAGCAGCGTGGCACCCACCCAGAGAGGGCGCGTCAGCAGGTGACCCATCAGGGATGGCTTCAGAGCCTTCTCGGTGGGCGCCTTGCGCGCCTCGATCGCCTGCAGCGCGTAGCCGGTCTCGTAGCAGCAGGCGGCCGCCAGCGCCAAACCGAAGCCGAGAGCGATCTCCCCGTCCATCAGTGGCACCATCCTGCCATCCGCAAGGGACTCCTCATCGGCTCGGCCGCCGCGGCGGCCGCCTGGTGGACGCCGGCGCTCGCCCCGATCGTGCCGGCGGTCGCCGACGCCCTCGGGCTGGCGCGCCGGATCGACGATCCGGTCGGCGTGGCTCTGACCTTCGACGACGGTCCGCACCCGGAGGGGACGCCCGCCGTTCTCGAGGCGCTGGCCGCGCTGGACGCCAGGGCCACCTTCTTCCTCTGCGGCGAGCAGGTCGAGAGGGACCCGGCGCTGGCGGCCGAGATCGTCGCCGCCGGCCACACCGCCGCGGTCCACGGCCACCGGCACCGCAACATGCTGCGGCTCGCCCCGAAGACGTTCGTCGAGGACCTGGAGCGGGGTATCGCCGCGATCGAGGATGCGGTCGGCCTGCGGCCCGAGCTCTACCGCCCGCCGTACGGGATCTTCAGCTATCCGGGGATGGCCGAGGTGCAGGCGAGGGGTCTGCGCTCACTGCTCTGGTCGCGCTGGGGGCATGACTGGCGCGCGGGGAGAAGCGGGGCGGAGATCGCCGCGGAGGCCACGCGCGAGCTGAACGGAGGTGACGTGCTGCTCCTCCACGATGCCGATCACTACAGCGAGCCCGGCTGCTGGCAGGGGACGGTCGCGGCGCTGCCGATGGTGGTGGAGAGGATCCGCTCGGCCGGGCTCAGGCCCGTCGTCGCCTAGCTAGCTGACGGTGTCGGTGACGGTCTCTTCGCGCCACCGTGTGGCGGCCGTCGCCACAACCAAGGCGATCGCCAGTCCCATCGCGGTGAGCACGATGGTGCCGCGGTGGGGCATGCCGAGGTTGAAGACGTTGCGTGTCCAGGGGAGCGTCTCGAGCACCACCCAGGCCGCGATCAGCCAGCCGGCGATCACGCCGCCCCGCGCTGGGCGGGCACCGCCTGCGCCGAGCGGCAGCAGGCTGAGGCTGGCGAGAATGGCGAGCAGGGTGGTGATTGCGACATAGCCGGCCTGGCCCGAGCCGAAGTCGTCGGTGCGGATCGCGAGGGCCGAGGGGATCAGGGTCCCGGCGACGCACGCGAGCGCCACGATCCAGGCGCTTGGCCAGGTCGAGGAGGGAGTGCTCGGCCAGCCTGGCAGCTCGGCCACCTTCCTGATCGGAGCGGTCGCCGAGGCGAGCACCGGGGCGGGCTCCGGCGCGGGCGCAGGCGCACGATCCGGGGAGAGCCAGGCGAGATAGCGTCGGACACCCTCGCGGAGCGGGGTGGACGCACGCCAGCCGAGCTCCTTCGCGGCGCGCTCGTTCGAGATCACGGCGCCTCCGAAGTCGCCGTTGCGGCCCGGCGTGTGGACGATCTCGGTGTCGTCGATCAGATCGGAGACGATGTCGGCCAGCTCGCGGATCGTCACGGCCTCGTCGCCGGCGAGGTTGTAGACACGGTTCTCCTCGCCCTCCTTGAGGCTGGCGACGATGCCCTCGGCGAGGTCCTCGACGTAGACGAACCGGCGGGTCTGGAGTCCGTCGCCCGCGATCGTGAGCGGCTCGCCCTTCAGGGCCTTGGAGACGAAGATCGGGATCACCGCGGCCGGTCTGGCGCGCGGGCCGTACGGGATGCCGAAGCGCAGGATCGTGCACGGGACGTCGTAGAGCTCCGCGTACGAGGTGCAATACATCTCTCCCGCGAGCTTGCTCGCCGTGTAGAGGTGGTCCGGCAGCCCGAGCGGAGCGTCCTCGTCGATCAGGCCGTCGCCCGAGGCGCCGTAGACCCAGATGGTCGAGCCGTAGACGACGCGGGTGTCCGTGGCCTTCGCCGCCTCCAGGACGGCCAGGGTTCCCCGGGAGTTGCACTCCTCGGCCTGGACGGGCTCCTTGGCGACGATGCCGACGTCGGCGTAGGCGGCAAGATGGATGACGGCTTCGCAGTCCTCCATCGCGGCGCAGAGCGCGTCGTGGTCGAAGAGATCCCCGATCACCGTGTGGACCGAGTCGGGCTCGTGGTGCGGGGACTCCTGCAGGTCGTAGATCCGCGGCTGGAAGCCCGCGTCGTAGAGCTTGTCGACGACGTGCGAGCCGATGAAGCCGGATCCGCCGGTGACCAGGACCTTGCTCACGCTCTCTCCTCCAGTGCCTCTTCCGCCTCGACGGCGGGGGCGTAGTAAAGGGGGACACACCAGTGGTTCTGGGAGACCCAGTCGGTGTTGGGCAGCTCATCGCCGGTACGCATGATCCGGTGGCAGGGATCCTCGTAGACCTTGCCGGTCGATCGCTCGATCTCCTCGAAGACGATGTACTTGTAGAGGCCCGAGGTCATGCCCTCGGGGAGCTCCAGCCGCGACGCGTAGGCCGGGTCGAGCTCGCTGCGCGCCACCTCGTTCTTGCGGGCGACGATCTCCTCGAGCCGCTCGGTCTGCACGAGGCCGATGGCCGCAGTGAACTCGCTCATCCGCAGGTTGAGCCCCTCGACCCGGTGATCGGGCTTGCCGTAGTTGCGGAAGAGGCGTGCGTGCTCGACCAGTTCCTCCCGGCCGGAGACGAGCATGCCGCCCTCGCCGGTGGAGATCGTCTTGGTCGCGTAGAAGGAGTAGGCGCCGGCGTCGCCCCAGGAGCCCGGCCGCTTGCCGTTCCAGGTGGCGCCGTGGGCGTGGGCGCAGTCCTCAAGCAGGAAGATGTCATTGGCGCGGCAGTATTCGGCGATTCGCTCGACGTCGAAGGCGATGTGCCCGCCGATGTGGACGATCACCGCGGCCTTCGGCCTGTGCTGCTCGGCCTTGCGCTCGAAGTCCTCGAACGACATGCAGAGATCCTCGCGGTTGCAGTCGACGAAGACGGGCTCCCCGCCCGAGTGGATGATCGACAGCGGAGTCGCCATGAAGGTGTTGGAGGGGCAGAGGACCTTCTCGCCCTTCACGCCGGCGAAGTCGAGGGCCGCCAACGCCGCGCCCGTCCAGCCGCCGGTGGCCGCCGACCCCAGGCCGTGCAGCTCCGACCAGGCTGACTCGAAGCGCTCGGTCAGCTCGCCCTCCGACCAGCGCTCGGAGAGCACGATCCCGTCCCAGAGCTCATGCAGCCTGGGCAGATCTCGGCGATCGAAACCGATCGCGAATTGGGTGTGGTCGGCGGGGGTCAGGGAGTCGGGTGATGCGTCGGCAGAGGGAACCGCGAACTTCGCAGCGGCAGGATAGTCAGTCAGGCGGAGCGATGGATCCGCAATAACCCCGGATGTCCGGTGTTATCGGGGCGGGGATTGGGCCTTGAGCTCGGCCAGGTCCGCCTCGATCTCGCTCAGGAAGGGGGTTTCCGGGCTGAGATCGTGAAGATCCTCGACATCCTCCGTCCATAGCTCCAGGCGCTCCCGCAGGGTCGTGCCGAGCCGTTCGCCGCAGGCGGGGCGGTCCTCCGGCGCGACCTTGAGCCAGTCGCGCATGTTCGCCACCCGATCCGCCGCGTAGATGGTCACGGAGTCGCCGCCCGAATCGAGGATTCCGCGGCGGAGCGCCCGCTTGCGGGCTGCATAGCCCTCGATCCCCGGATCCTCGCTCAGGCAGTCGACGAGGGAGGCGACGCCCGGGCCGAAGCGCTCCCGGATCTCGTCCAGATTGACGTCGGTCTTCTCAACCACGTCATGCAGGTACGCGGCGGCGATCAGCGGGCCGTCGTAGCCGGCCTCGGAGAGCAGCTGGGCGACCGCGATCGGGTGCTGGACGAACTGCTCGCCGGTCTGCTTTCGGTACTGGCCGAGGTGAACGCGGCGCGCGAAGTGCAGGGCGGAGGTGGCCAGATCCGAGTCCGTCCTCGATTCGGGTCGTATCGAGACCTCAGCCATCCGAGGGGACGCTAACGGCGAGTGCGGGGATTCTCAATTGGAGGCGTCCGGATTCACGCAAATTGGTGGAAAACCAGTTGACAACGCTTTCACAGCGTCGGTTCAGTTGCAAGCTCAATATTCACCGCGGCCGCTGACCTAGAATCGCGAGCGGTGGCCCAGAACATCCGGAACATCGCGATCATCCTCGCCCTCGCGGCCGGCGTCGACTTCCTGCCCGGGGGCGGCAACGCCGCCGCCGCGGTCCTGACGGCGCTGACGATGATCTTCCTCGCCGCGATCGCATGGCTGCTCTACCGCGTCTACAACGAGCAGCAGCTCACGCTCGCGAGCCTCTCCGACGCGCGCAAGGCCGGGCTGTTCGGCGCCGTCGGCGGGATCGCGCTTCTGACCGTCGCCTACGACGACTTCCAGTCGTGGCAGGGGGGCATCGTTCTCTGGATCGCGCTGATGGCCGCCTGCATCGGCGCGATCTTCATGATCTGGCGCTCGGCGACGACCTACTCCTGATCCTTCACTGATCCGCCCGCCTCGGCGCGAATCGCGTTACGCGCGCCGGCCTAGCTTCGGCCCGTGGGGCAGAGATGCGAGATCGGCCGTGGCCAACGGGGGCAGGCATCCGTGGAGCTGGTCGCGCTGCTGCCGGCCCTCGCCGTCTGTGTGGTGATCGCGGCGCAGTCCGTGGTGGTGGGATGGGCGCTCTGGTCGGCGGGCAACGCCGCCCGCGCCGGGGCGCGGGCGCGCGAGGTCGGCTCCGACGCCGAGGCCGCCGCGCGTCATGCCCTGCCCGGAGCCCTCCGGGCCGGGGCGGGAATCCGCACGAGCGACGGGGTCCGGGTGAGGGTCCGGGTCCCCGCGATCGTGCCCGGCCTGTCCCTTCCGTCGGTGTCGGCTGCATCGACGCTTGGTGCGGCGGATGGGTAGCCGCCGGTCGGGTCAGGCTTCGATCGAGCTGCTGGCGGCGTTGCCGGCCCTGACGCTCGCGGCCGCGATTGGAGTTCAGCTGCTGCTCGTCGGGTACTCGTTGTCGATCGCCGACGGGGCGGCGGAGGCAGGAGCGCTCGCCGGGACCGCCGGCAAGGACGCCAGGCGAGCGGCGGTGGAGGCGCTTCCCGGATGGGCCCGCGGGCGTGCGCGCGTCAAGGCCGCCGGGGGCAAGGTCACCGTGGTGCTGAGGCCGCCGGCGCCGATCGCCGCCGTGGGTGACGCGCTGGCCGTGACCTCCGAGGCCTGGTCGCGGCCGGGACGGGAGGACGGTTGACGGCGCCGACCATCGTCGCCGGCGGCGCCGACCGCGAGGCGAGCCGGGGCATGGCCGCCGCGGTCGCCGTCGAGGCGGCGGCCCTGACCGGCGCCGGAACGCTCCTGGCTGAGGTAGGGGGGCGGCGGAGGGTTCCCACGCTGCTGGCCTCCTCCGGCTCCCGTGAGGTCGAGGCGAGTCTGCGCTCCTCCGGGCGGGACGCGTCCGCTCGCGGGCACATCTGCCACCTGGCCGTCGAGCAGGACGAGGCGATCGACGAGCTCACTCCGGCTCTCGCCGCTTCCGGCGCCGAGCTCGCTGTCGTTCACCTGCCCGGCGGCCTCTGGGTGCCCGCCCTCGAGACGGAGGGGCTCGCTGCCGTCGGCGGATGCCTGCTCGTCTCCCTGCCGGCCGAGCGATCGCTGGCGGCCCTGGCGGTGGATGAGCTTGGGCGCCGTCGTTTGCCGTGCCGCGTGATCGCGCGGGCGCCTGGGCAGCTGGCGGCTCGGCGCGCGCTCGCCGGGGCGCGGCCCGGCGGCTGGGTCTCCGAGATGGCCGCGGGGATCGCGCGACGACTCCTCGGCTTGGGCCGCGCAGCCCCCTCGCAGCGCGCGAGCCGGGGGCAGGCGCTGCCGGCGCTGCTCGGCGCCGGTCTCATCCTGATCCTGGCGGCCCTCGCCCTGGCCGCGATCGGCGGGGCGGCCACCGGAAAGGGGCGCGCGCAGAGGGCCGCGGACCTGGCGTCGCTCTCCGCGGTCCGCAGCATGCGGGACGACACGCCGAGGCTGCTGGCGCCGGAGCGGCTTCCCGGCGGGGCGCCCAACCCCCGTCATCTCTCGAGGACGGAGTTCCTCGCGCGAGCCCGCCGAGCCGCCCTGGCCGCGGCGAGCCGCAACAAGGTCGACCCATCCCGGCTTCGCGTCGCCTTCCCGGATGCGGACGCCTACCCGCCGCTGCAGGCACGGGCGACCGTGACCGCCACGATCGACCCGGGCCGGCTTCCGGGCGGAGACCGTCTCGGCCCGCGTGCGCCCATCAGGGTGGTGGCGACCGCGGTTGCCGAGGCGTCCGCCCCCGACTCGTCATGGACCGGCATGCCGTCCCAGGCCGAGGGCGGGGGATACTCGGGGCCGCTGGTCTACCGGGGTGGCGAGGGGATGCGCCCCGACGTGGCCGCCGCCTACGACCGGCTGGTCTCCGCCGCCCGTCGTGCCGGGATCGACCTGCTGGTCGTCTCCGGGTTTCGCTCCGACGCGGAACAGGCCCGGCTGTTCGCGCAGCACCCGGATCCCCGCTGGGTGGCGCCCCCGGGCCACTCCCTCCACCGCTGCGCGACCGAGCTCGACCTCGGGCCGTCTTCGGCGTATGGCTGGCTCCTCGCCCACGCGCCGAAGTTCGGGTTCCTGCGCCGCTATCCGTGGGAGGCCTGGCACTTCGGCTACGTCGCCGGCCCGGCGCCCTGCTCGGAGGCGGGCAATGCCGTGGGCCCGGCGGGCTCCCCTGGGGAGGGGGACGGGTTGGCGCGGAGCTCCGCGGTGCCGAGCTTCGTCCCGGACCCGTTTCGCGCTCCGCTGCTGCGCTCGGCAGCGCGTTGGAACGTGTCGCCCGGGTTGCTCGCCGCGCAACTGATGGCCGAGTCGGAGTTCAACCCGCGCGCGGTCTCCCCGGCAGGTGCACTCGGGATCGCCCAGTTCATGCCCGGCACGGCCCATTCCTACGGTCTGCGCGATCCCTTCGACCCGCTCGCCGCGATCGTCGCCGAGGCGCATCTGATGTCGGATCTCCTGCGGCAGTTCCATTCGGTGCCGCTGGCGCTGGCCGCGTACAACGCGGGCTCGGGCGCGGTGGCCGCCTGTCACTGCGTCCCGCCGTATCCGGAGACGCGTGCCTACGTCGCGAGGATCCTGGCCCTGGCGGGCGGGGCCGGGGTGCTGCTCGCCCCGCCCCTGGAGGTGCGGCTGGTGTCGTGAGCCGCTTTCGCACTTCCGCCGTCCGGGGCCGCTACCCGGTTGAAGCGGGTTGTCGCGTTCGCCATCATGACGCCCGAGAAGATGCCGGCGAAGATTGGAATCAGCGCGGCCGACCGCCGCCGGGCGCTTGACTTCGCGGCGACGCTGGCGGGCTGCGACGAGCGCGCTGCGCTCTCAGACGCGTTCAGGGACTTGCCCGGCTTCGTCGGCAGCGAGTCGGTGACTTTCGGCGAGGTTCGGGCCCCAAGCCACCCGGACGGGTCGTTGATCATGCGTGCCGAGTGCAGCGATCCGTCCATCTATGACGCTCAGATGATGGAGGCGATGAGCCGGCTTTGGAGACAGCAGCCGGTGATCGCTCACCAGCTCCGCCACCCGACCTCGCATCCGGTCAAGATCTCGGACCTGATCGGGCCGGCCGAGTGGGGGCGCACCGAGCTGCGCAATGACGGTTACCTCCGGGTCGGCCTGGTCCACGAGATGGCGGTCCATTTCTCGTGGGAGCCGGGTGGTTGGTCCTGTGCCGCCCTGCACCGCTCCGGCAGCGACTTCTCCGAGCGCGAGCGCGCGCTGCTGGCCATGGTGGCGCCCCATCTCGAGGCGGCCCGTGACCGGGTCGCCCTTCATGAGCGCCTTCTCGCCCGAATCGACCATCTCGAGCTGTCCGGCCACGCCGAGCCCGGTGCGGACGACGTTCGCGACGCGCTGCGGTGCTTCCACCGGCCGGCACTGCTGGCCCACAGCCCGCTCGGAACCGGTGAGGATCCGCGGGCGCGGGCGGAATCGGTCCGTCTGTTGCTGGTCAACGCCGTCGCCCACGCCTTCGGGACCTCGCCGGAAGAGCTGCTCCTACGGACCGTGATCGAACGCGGCTACCTGGAGCCCGGAACGAGCCACGAGCAGGTCGCCCGCGAGCTGTACCTCAGCCGCAGCTCCTACTTCCGCCGTCTGCGCCGGGCGAGCGAACAACTCGTGTCCTGGATGCTCGGACCCGACGGCCCCTGACCGGTCGGGCCGCGAGGTTGGCACTAGGCCGGTACTGACAAGCCGCGCGAGAGGTCCAATCATCGCTGCGATCTCGATCCGAAAGGACCCGTCGATGCGCCCCGTCAGCCGACGCCGCAGCCAGACAGCGTCGCCGCCAAACAGCTGACAAAGCGCTCGACGACGACCGCGAACGTGGAGGGAAGGAGAGGCAGATGGGCCTGTTCGACAAGATGACCAGGGCCGCGGAGGAACTGGCGGCCCAGGGGGCCGGGCCAAGCGCGGCGGACGCCGCGGCCGGGGTGCGGGTGCCGGCCACGCGGGCAACCTGCCCCGCCTGTGGCGCCGCCAGCGTCCACGTCGCCCCGCCGGGGTTCCTGCGCTGGAACACCGGTGACGACGTGGTCGGCGTGGGCAACGACGTCTTCCTGAGGACGTCGAGCGTCGTCACCGCCTCACCGGCCGCGGCGCTGATCTGCGCCGACTGCGGCTGGTTCGAGTTCTACCTCCAGGATCCCGTCCAGCTCGCCGCCGTCGCCGCCAGCTGGCCACGACTGGAAGCCGAATGAGCCCGCGGCTGCCGCTTGCGTGCTCATTGGCGCTGTTGCTCGTCGCCTTCGCGGTGCCCGACGCCCGGGCGGAAATGGGGTGCGCGGAAGGGCAGAACATCGACGTGGTGCCGTCGACCACGCTCGACCCTGACGACGCGAGTCTCAACGAAATGAGCCAGATCCTCTTCTGCACCGACGACACGCCCAACACCGAAACGGCGATCGCCAGCGTCGTCCCGACCTCAGACCCCGACTTCTCCGATCCCGGCTGGGCATACACCTTTGATCCCCATGAGGTCTCCGTCAACCCGGGCTTCGTGCCCGGCCAGATGCGATATGACGTCCTCATCGCCTCTCACTACAACACCGTCGGCAATCCCGCCGCCGACTCGGTCAACGTGAGGGTGACGTTCACGGCATTCGCACCGAGCGACTCCGGGATCGAGAACTTCGCCCACACGGGCTCCATCGTGCCCGGCGAGGTCGGAACCTACTCGTTCGACTTGGTCAACGAGGGACCGCTCGATCCGCACGAGCACACCTTCGGGCTGCAGGTGCTCGATCCCGCTGCGCAGATCGAAGGAGCGCCCGCAGCCTGCGACCCCCCGACCGCCGGCACGATCTCCTGCTCCGCTGACAGCCTGTCGCCCGGCGCTGTCCATCACGTCTCGTTCACGGTCCGCAACGGCACCGCCAGCGCCGATGCGTACGCGCTCTTCGATGCCCCTTGGGCATCCGAACCCGACGAGGAGGACGGGGGCCACCCCAACTTCGCGCAACTCCAACTCGCCCTCGCGCCGCAAGCGCCGCCGCCTCCCGGATCGGGCCAGACCCCGCCCATCCCCGCCCGGCCCAAGGCGCTCACAGTGACGCTCCCCAAGCACCTGTTCGCCGGGGCGCTCAAGAAGGGCTGGCCGATCAGGGTCGAGGCACCGTGGGCCGGGAAGCTCAAGCTGGTCCTCAAGGTCGGCTCCGTCACGATCGCTACCGGCACCGGAAGGGCCAGGGACGGCGAGATCGCCACCATCAGGTTGAAAGCGACCAAATCCGCGGCCAAGCATCTCGGGGGCTATGCGCATAGGCACGCGCGGTTGACGATCACCGAGGGCAAGACACGGGCAACGCGTGGACTGACGTTGCATTAGTCGCGATCGTGGCCGAGGCGGCCAGATCGGCCGACCCTCGCCCGTTGCTAGAGGGCCGCCGGATTCGGTTTGGAAACCGTGATTTCGCCAGCCACCTCGATGCTTTTTCCCGAGTACCGGTAGATGTCGAACACCCCGGCCGTCGGGTTCCCGTGCACGTCCATGTCGATCGGCCCGGAGGCGCCGACGTAGTCGATGTCCCTCCCGTCCTCCAGCGCCTTGATGGCGGCCGGAAGCTGCTGCCAGCTGAACTTGTCGCCGCCCGGAGCCGTGATGTCGATCAGGTGATCCGCCATCTGCTGCCCGTCGGTCGACCCTGCGGCCACCGCAGCGAGGTAGCAGAGCACCGTCGCGTCGAACTCCTGCGCGGCGAACGGCGCCGGCTTGATGCCGCGCGGTTCGCTCGAGCTGAAGTCCTGGACGAACGCTGACGAGGCGTCCGCGCCGTCGGGAATGCCGGGGGCCAGAGCGCGCATTCCGGCGATCGTGCCCGCCCCGACCTCGCTCGGGAGGGCGGCGGAGACGAGCCGGTCGCTGCCCCAGGCGATGCCCGGATTCCAGCCGGCGCTCGAGGTCAGGGCCGGAGCCAGGCGGGAGAAGCCATCGGGGCCATCGATCAGCAGGATCGCATTCGGGTTGCCGGAGACGATCTGCTCAGCCTGGTCCGAGTAGCTCGGGGCGAGCGGCGGGAGGACCGTCGGGCCGCCGATCGTGCCGTCCTTGTCCTGCCAGTCCTTGACGAAGTCATCGCCGATCGAGCTGCCGTAGGGGTCATCCGCAGCGGCGACGCTGACGCTCTTCCCACGGGCTCCCCCGAGGCCACGCTCGATCGCATCGGAGAGCGCGACCCCCTCCAGGGACTCGGGCAGAGCGGTGCTGTTGACCAGGTCGTGGTCGCTCAAATCGGCCACGTCCGCGCCGGTGGGCACCGGGGTGATCTCGAGGGCCTTGGCCGGAATGACGACGTTCTCCGCCGCGGGTGCCACGGCGTCGGCCGACCAGGGGCCGGTGAGGCAGCTCGCCCGGTCGCCGCCGACGAGTGTCCTCGCCGATTCCGTCGCGCTCACCGGGTCCGGTCCCTCGTCCCGCGAGATCGCGCGGACGGTGTGGGCCGCGCCGGTTTCCCCGATCGCCTGCTTGATCTGATCGACGGCGAGGGCGGACGCCTTCTGGCCGGACTTCCCAAGGGACGCCGCGCTGCCGCTGAGCGGAAGGGAGTTCCCGATGACCAGGTTGAGCTGCTTGGGGCCAGGCCCGTTGCCGCCGCCACCTCCGCCTCCGCAGGCGGTGAGGCCGAGGACCAGCACCAGGACGGTGCCCGCCGTGGCCATGCGCTGGGTGTCGGATCGCTCTCTCAGTGACACATTCATAGCCACTGGGCGAACGGTAGGGTGGGGCCATGTCGACCGTCGAGGTCCAGGGGATAGACGGGCTGAAGGCGCTGCAGGGCCAGGAGATCGGCCCCAGCGAGTGGCGCACGGTCACCCAGGAGGACATCGACACCTTCGCCGACCTCACCGGGGATCACCAGTGGATCCACACCGACGTCGAGCGGGCCAAGACGGAGAGCCCGTTCGGCACGACGATCGCCCACGGCAACCTGACCCTTTCGCTGATCGACGGTCTGCGGATTGAGCTCATGCAGTCCACCGGCTTCAAGCTCGGCGTCAACTACGGCTGGAACAAGGTCCGCTTCCCGGCGCCCGTCCCCGCAGGCTCGCGGATCCGTGCCACCGCCGAGGTCGTGGAGATCGAAGAGGTCGGCGGTGGCTGGTTCCAGATCGTGACCCGCTTCAAGGTGGAAGTGGAAGGCTCCGAGAAGCCCGCCTGCGTCGCCGACTCGGTCGGTCGAGCACTGCCGGAGTAGCCCCAAGCGCGAGGCGCGCGGGTCCTGTCGCCACGAGGAATCCACATCCTGTGGTACAGGCGTGTCCTCGGATGTGGATTCCTCGCGGCGCCACCCGCGCGAGTCGCGCGGGTGGCGAAACAGAACTACTTGACGGTGAGCGTTCCCTCCATGCCGGCCTCCTTGTGGCCCGGGACCGTGCAGTAGAACGTGTAGGTGCCTGGCTGCAGGTCGACCGTTGCGTTCGCCGTGCTTGACGAGACCAGGTCGGTCTGACCGAGGACCTTCCCCGACGAGTCCGCGACGGCCACGTCGTGCTGAAGGGCTTCCTTGTTGTCGAAGTTGATCGTCACGCTGCCGGCCTTGGCGGTGACGTCCTTCTGGTCGTAGGCGAGGGTGCTCCCACCGGGGGTCGAGATATTGACCGTCGAGCCGCCGCCTGCGCCTCCGCCGCCACCGGCCGGGGTGGTCGAGGCCGGCGTCGAGGCCGCCGTCGTGGAGTTGTCGTTGCTGCTGCTGCCGCAGGCCGCCAGGCCCAGTACAGCCAGGGACGCAACGATCAGCACTGCTGAAGCTCTCTTCATCCGGGTCACCCTTTCAGTAGTCGCCAGGTAGGCGAACCTTATTACGGCCCCAGTGGCGCGACGGATTGGTTCAGTCGCCTTCGAAGGTGGGCGTCTCGCCCGCGAAGAAGGCTGTCACTCCACGTCGCAGGTCGTTCGTGCCCATGCTGTCGGCGATCCCGTGGCGCTCGAGCTGGAGGTGGTCGTTGATCGAGTGCTCGATCGACTCGTGCAGCAGGCTCTTGGTCATTCGCACGTAGTAGGGGGCCTTGGCCGCGAGCTTCTCGGCCTTCTCCTTCGCCCGGTCGAGCAGCTGGTCGGCGGGGACGACCTCCGTGACGAGGCCGGCCTCGAGCGCCGACTTGGCGTCCAGGTTCGGGTCGTTGAGCGCCAGCTCCAGTGCCTTCGCGGGCCCGACGACGCGCGGCAGGAAATAGGTCATGCCGCCGTCTGGGGCCGCGCCGATCCGGCCGTAGGCGATCGCGAGGAAGGCGTCCTCGGAGGCGATCCGGATGTCGGCGGAGAGCGCGAGTGACATGCCCGCCCCCGCGGCGGGGCCGTTGACCGCCGCGATCACGGGATACGGAATCCGGCGGATGTCGACGATGGCGTTGTGCAGGGCCTCGGCGCCGCGGCGCACCTCGGAGGGGAGGTCGACGCTCTCCTCGGTCACGCCGCGCTTGAACCAGTTGACGTCGCCTCCGGAGCAGAAGGCCCGCCCGGCGCCGGTGATGATCAGCGCCCGGATCGGGGCGCGGTCGGCTAGCCAGGCGGCCGCCGTGGTCAGCTCGCCGATCAGCTCGGGGCTCATCGCGTTGAGGGCGTCGGGACGGTTCAGCGTGAGCGTGCCGACCTGGCCGTCGACCTCGACCTCGAGCGTCTCGAGCTCGGGCGGGTCGCTGGTCAGCAACGGAACTTCGGTCTCTGCGGTGTCTGCCATCGGGAGCCTCCTAGGGCGGGGGACCCGGGACCCTACCCTGTCGTTTGTGCCCAAGAGCAGCCAGAAGTTGGCGGACCAGCGCAAGGAGCTCCCGAACGCTCCGGGCGTCTACGTCTTCCGCAACCGCGCCGGAGAGGCGCTCTATGTGGGCAAGGCGAACTCGATCCGCAAGCGGGTCGCGTCGCATTTCGCCGGCAAGGGAGGGGGGCGGGGCTCGGGGATGGGCGGAACCGCCGAGCTGATCCAGCGCACCGACTCGATCGAGTTCCTGGTCACCGACAATGAGCCCGAGGCCCTGCTCGCCGAGCAGAGCTTCATCAAGCGCTATCGCCCGCGCTTCAACATCCGACTCCGCGACGACAAGTCGTATCCATACGTCGGCGTCAGCCTCGACGAGGATTTTCCGCGCGTCTACTTCACGCGCGAGCGGCACCGGACGAACCGCGCCTACTTCGGGCCCTTCTCGAGCGCCAAGCGCGTCCGCGAGACCCTCGACCTACTCGGCAAGCTCTTCCAGTACCGGACCTGCGAGGGGCCGGAGCCCGGGCGGCGCTCGGGCGTGCCCTGCCTCGACTACTACATCAAGCGCTGCCAGGCGCCCTGCGTCGACTACATCGACCGGGAGGAGTACCGGGGCAACATCGACCGGATCGTCGCCTTCCTCTCTGGTCGCTACAAGGAGATCGCGCGCGACCTCGAGGCGAAGATGGAGGAGGCGTCCGGGGCTCAGGACTTCGAGCGCGCGGCTCTCTTCCGCGACCGCCTGAACGCGGTGCGCTCGATGATGGAGCGCCAGCAGGTCGCCGGCGGATCGCTGGGAAGCGCCGACCTCATAGCCGTGGCGGTCGAGGGCAGCGACGCCAACGCCCAGGTCTTCCAGGTGCGCGACGGAGTGCTCGCCGAGCGCCAGGGCTTCTACCTCGCGGGCGAGGACGAGACCGCCGGAGACGATCGCGATCCGGCCGAGGTCGCCGAGACCTTCCTGCTCCAGTACTACGGCGCCGCTCCGGCCGTTCCCGGACGGGTGATCGTCGGACCGGAGCTCAGGGGCCGAACCGGCGTGCTCGCCGAGGCACTCTCGAGCCAGCGGGACGCGCAGGTCGAGGTTCGCGTGGCGTCCCGCGGGGACCTGCGCCGCCTGCGCGAGCTGGCGGAGAAGAACGCGAAGCTCGCCCTCGCCCAGGACAAGCTGCGCCGCGAGCACCGCCGCCAGCAGCGGGTCGAGACGCTCTCCTCACTCCAGGAGGCGCTGGGGCTCGAGCGCGTGCCGGTTCGGATCGAGGGCTTCGACATCTCGAACCTCGGCGAGACCCACACCGTGGCCTCGATGGTCGTCTTCGAGGGCGGCGCCCCCAAGAAGTCCGATTACCGGAAGTTCAACATCCGGGGCGAGTTCGGCGGCAATGGTGGTGGTCCCGATGATTTCGCCGCCATGCAGGAGGTCTTGACGCGGAGGCTCGGACGCCTGATGCAGCAGGCCGACATCTCGCCGCACGACTCAGATCGCGACGCGAGCTTCGCCGCGCTTCCGGATCTGGTCGTGATCGACGGTGGCAAGGGACAGCTCGCCGCCGGCATGAAGGCGCTCGAGCCTCTCACCGAGCGAGGGGTGTCGGTCGTCAGCCTCGCCAAGCGGATCGAGGAGGTTTTCGTCCCCGGCAGCTCCGACCCGATCCTCCTCGAGAAGGGCTCCGATGCCCTGCGGATCCTGCAGCAGGTTCGCGACGAGGCGCACCGGTTCGCCATCACCCACCACCGAAGCCGCCGCGACAAGGCGATGACGGCCTCGGTTCTCGACGGTGTCCGTGGCGTGGGGCCGGCCCGCAAACGGGCCCTGCTGCGCCATTTCGGCTCACCCGACAGGCTGCTCACGGCGAGCCGCGAGGAGCTGGAGGCGGTGCCCGGGGTGCCCGGTAAGCTCGCTCGCGAGATCCACCGGCAACTGCACAGAGCGGGCTGATGGCCAAGGACCCGTCAAACGGCGACGGCGCCGGACCCCGCGACCACCGGGTCGAGCTCGTCGTGATCACCGGATACTCCGGCGCGGGCAAGTCGGAGGCGATCGCGGCTTTCGAGGACGGTGGCTACTTCTGCGTCGACAACCTCCCCCCGAGGATGATCGGAGGGCTGGGGGAGCTCTTCCGCCACGAGGGCAGCGGGGTGGAGAAGGCCGCGGTCGTCACCGACGTTCGCGGCGGCGACTACTTCGAGGACCTGCAGGCCGTTCTCGACGAGCTCGGCTCCAGCGGGCTCGACCTCAAGGTGGTCTTCCTCGAGGCGGACGAGGAGGCATTGCTCCACCGCTACAAGGAGACGCGCCGCCGCCATCCGCTTGCCCGCAGCGGCCGCATCGTCGACGGGATCCGCGAGGAGCGCGAGTTGCTGGCGCCGCTTCGGGAGCGCGCCGACGTCGTCATCGACACGACCTCCCTGACCGGCGGGGCGCTGCGCCGGCGCATCGCCACCGAGCTGATCGGGCGCGACGCTCAGGGGAACCAGCTGGCTCTGACGATCCTCACCTTCGGCTTCAAGAACGGCCCTCCATCGGACGCCGACCTCACCCTCGACGTCCGGTTCCTGCCGAACCCGCATTACGTCGACGATCTGCGTCCGCTCACCGGCCTCGACGAGCCCGTGCGCGAGTACGTCGAGTCGGGCACGCAGGCCGGTGAGTTCTACGGCCGGCTGATGCCGCTCCTCGACTTCCTGCTGCCCGCCTACGTAGCGGAGGGAAAGCAGCATCTGACGATCGCCGTGGGCTGCACCGGCGGCCGCCACCGCTCGGTCACGGTCGCCGACCGGATCGCGCGCGAGCTGGGCAGGCGCAACGACGTCAAGCTGCAGGTGGTGCATCGGGACGTCGAACTGGAACCCAGGCCAGCGGCGCGTTAGATCCCGCACCTAAGATCCGCCCGTGGCGGATCCCGTGATCAGCGTGCAGGGGCTGCGCAAGTCCTACGACGGCTTCGAGGCAGTCAGGGAGATCGATCTCGAGGTCGCGGCGGGGGAGATCTTCGCCTTCCTCGGGCCGAACGGCGCCGGCAAGACGACCACCGTCGAGATTCTGGAGGGCTACCGCCAGCGGACGGGCGGCGAGGTCAGCGTGCTCGGCTTGGACCCGAAGGACGCCGATCGCCGCTGGCGAAACCGCGTCGGCTTCGTGCTGCAGGAGTCCCGCCTCGTCCCGGAGCTCACCCCGCGCGAGGCGGTTGAGCAGTTCGCCGGTTACTACGAGAACCCGCGCGAGATCGACGAGACCGTGAACCTGGTCGGCCTCGCCGACAAGGCTGACGTCAGGACCTCGAAGCTCTCCGGCGGCCAGCAGCGCCGGCTGGACGTGGCGCTCGCGTTGATCGGCGACCCCGAGCTGCTCTTCCTGGACGAGCCCACCACCGGTTTCGACCCGTCGGCCCGCCGCCAGGCCTGGGACGTGATCGCCGGCCTCCGGAACCTCGGCAAGACGGTCTTCCTGACGACGCACTACATGGAAGAGGCGCAGGCGCTCGCCGACCGCGTGGCGATCATCGCGAGCGGCCGGATCGTGGCGACCGGAACGCCGGAGTCCCTCGTCGACCGCGGCGTGCCGCAGACCGAGATCCGCTTCAGGCTGCCGGAGGGTGTCGCCGCCGCAGACCTTCCCGGCGGGGTGTCCGGTGGAGCGCGGATCGACGCGGGCCTGGTGACGATGACCGTGGCGGACCCGGTTCCGGTGCTCCGTGAGCTCACCGGCTGGGCGGCGGACCGCGGGGTCGGGCTGCCCGGGCTCACCGTCGGCTCCCGGAGCCTCGAGGACGTCTACCTGGAGCTCACCGAGCGCCCCGAGGGCGCGGAGGCCGGCCGATGAGCGGGGCGGCCGTACTCCTGCACCAGTTCCGCTTCGACCAGAAGGTGTTCTGGCGAAACCCCGCCGCCGTCTTCTTCACGGCGCTCCTGCCGCTGCTCTTCCTCTTCCTGCTGGCGACGATCTTCAAGAACACGCACATCTCCGGAGTGGACGTCCAGGGGGCGACCTACTACGTCCCGGCGATCCTGACGCTCGCAGTGATCTCCGCGACCACGGTGAAGCTGGCCACCAACCTGCCCACCGAGCGGGAGGCCGGCCAGCTCAAGCGCGTTCGCGGGACTCCGCTGCCCCCGGCCGCCTTCGTCGCCGGGCGCGTCGGCAACTCGCTGGTCATCTCGGTGATCATGGTCGTCCTCGTCAGCGCGATCGGCGCGCTGCTGTACGGCGTCGCGATCCCGACCCACACGATGCCGGCGATGCTGGTCACGCTCGCCGTGGGCGCGTTCTCCTTCTCGTGCCTGGGCTTCGCCCTCGCCGCCGCGATCCCGACCGCCGAGGCCGCCCCGGCCGTAACCAACGCGACCGTCCTGCCGCTCTACTTCCTGTCAGGAGTCTTCATTCCGCAGGATGAGCTGCCCAATGGTGTCCTCAACTTCGCCGACGTCTTCCCGATCCGCCATTTCTTCGAGGCGATGTTCACGGCCTGGGATCCGCACACGGTCGGGGCGGGGTTCGAATGGGGTGATCTCGCCGTCGTCGCGGCCTGGGGGCTCGTCGGGCTGCTCATCGCGGTTCGGTTCTTTCGCTGGGAGCCTCGGCACTGACCTCCGTCCGGGTCTCCGGTGTAATGTGAATCCGCAGGGACCGTCTCGTCTCTCCGTCGCATTCTGATGCTCAACTACGCAGCCGTAAAAGTCTCCGACCTCGAACGCAGCGGTGCGTTCTACGACGCGATCCTGGCCCCGCTGGGCTGGCGGCGCCAGGACGCGCCGGCGAACTCGGTCAGTTGGGGGCTGATCAAGGCGGAATTCTTCATCGAGCTGGCGGACACCCAGCGGCCCGGATATGGGCTGATCTCGTTCCCAGCGAAGAGCATCCCGGCCGTCAAGGCATCGTTCGAGTCGGGCTCCGCACGCGGGGGAGACCCCGTGGCCGAGCCCGGCAGCGCAGCCTCGTTCGGGCCGGGCACCTATGCCTGCCGCCTGACCGACCCCGACGGCTACACGGTCGAGGTCTGCGTGTCCCACGATCGCTAGCAGCCACCAGGCCGCTCCACTCGGGAGCGTAGGCCGAAGGCCGGAGCGACTTGCGCGAGGCGGCCGCCTGTGGCTGCGACCTGATGGCGAAGCCGAAATACGATCTCCGTACTGGGCACGGGGACGGCGGGCGCGGCGGCTCGATAATTTGAGTGGAGCAAACCCCGTCTAGGAGGACTTCAAAATGGCAGTGAAGGTGGGAATCAACGGCTTCGGGCGCATCGGCAGGAATCTCTTCCGTGCCGCCCTCGAGGCGGGGTCGGACCTCGAGTTCGTCGCCGTCAACGACCTGGTCGACGCGGAGACCATGGCCCACCTGCTCAAGTACGACACCGTCCTCGGGCGCTTCCCGGGCGAGATCGAGGTCTCCGGCGACGGCATCAGCATCGACGGCAAGGTGCTCAAGGTCCTGAACGAGAAGGACCCCGCCGCCCTTCCGTGGGGTGATCTCGGCGTTGACGTCGTGATCGAGTCGACCGGTCTGTTCACCAAGCGCGACGACGCCGCCAAGCACCTGGAGGCCGGCGCGAAGAAGGTGATCATCTCGGCCCCTGCCAAGGAGCCGGACATCACGGTCGTTCTCGGAGTCAACTTCGACGACTACGACCCCGAGAAGCACGACATCATCTCCAACGCCTCCTGCACCACGAACTGCCTGGCGCCCGTCGCCAAGGTCCTGCACGACATGGTCGGCATCGACCGCGGGCTGATGACGACGATCCACGCCTACACGGCCGACCAGCGCCTCCAGGACATGCCGCACAAGGACCTGCGACGCGCCCGCGCCGCGGCGATGAACCTGATCCCGACCAGCACCGGGGCCGCCAAGGCCGTCGGCCTCGTTCTGCCGGATCTCGAGGGCAAGCTCAGCGGCATCTCCGTTCGCGCCCCGGTGATCACCGGTTCGCTCGTCGATCTGACCTGCGACGTCTCCAAGGCGAGCAGCGAGGACGAGATCAACGCGGCGATGAAGGAGGCCGCGGACGGTCCCTTCTCGGGGATCCTCAAGTACACCGAGGATCCGATCGTCTCCACGGACATCGTCACCGACCCGCACTCCTCGGTCTTCGACGCGGAGCAGACCAAGGTGGTCGATGGGACCTTCGTCAAGCTCCTCTCCTGGTACGACAACGAGTGGGGCTACGCCAACCGCTGCGTCGATCTGGCGGAGAAGGTGCTGCAGCCGGCCGCGGTAAGTGCCTGACGCAGACAGGTCACGCTCGTTCGGCAAGGCGAGCGTCACCGAGGCGGACGTCGAGGGCAAGCGCGTGCTGCTGCGCGCCGACCTGAACGTCCCGCTCGAAAACGGCGAGGTCGCTGACGACACCCGGATCCGCGCTTCGCTGCCGACGATCGAGCTGCTCCGCGAGCGCGGGGCGCGCATCGTCCTGGTCTCGCACCTGGGCCGCCCGAAGGGCACCGACCCGAGCCTGTCGATGGCGCCGGTCGCGGAGCGGCTCGGGGAGCTGATCGGCACCGAGGTGAAGCTCGCCCCGGCCGTGGTCGGGGACGAGGTCAAGGGGATGGCCGACGCGCTCGAGCCCGGCGAGATCCTGCTGCTCGAGAACAGCCGCTTCGAGGTGGGCGAGACCAAGAACGATCCCGAGCTTGCCGAGGCCCTGGCGGACCTCGCCGACGTCTACGTGAACGATGCCTTCGGCACGGCGCACCGGGCCCACGCGACCACCGAGGGGGTGGCCCACCATCTGCCCGGCTACGCGGGCCTTCTGCTCGAGCAGGAGCTCTCGCAGCTCACCGCGGTCCGCGACGACCCCAAGCGCCCTCTGATCGTCGTCCTCGGCGGCGCGAAGGTGACCGACAAGCTCGGCGTGATCGACAAGTTCCTGGGCTTCGCCGAGGAGATCCTGATCGGCGGCGCGATGTGCTTCAGCTTCTTCAAGGCCGAGGGCCGGGACACCGGCAACTCGCTGGTGGAGGACGAGGGAGTCGAGGCGGCGAGGCGCGTGCTCGGCGAGGCGGAGAAGAGCGAGACGATCCTCGAGCTGCCGGAGGACCTCGTGCTTGGCAAGTCGCTTGACGCCGGAACCGAGACGCGCGAGCTGAACGGGGTGGATGTTCCCGAGGGCTGGATGGGGCTCGACGTCGGCGCGAACACGACCGCCAACTTCGCCAAGCGGATCGCCCGAGCCGGCACGATCTTCTGGAACGGGCCGATGGGCGCGTTCGAGGTGCCACCCTTCGATGCTGGGACGCGCGCGGTCGCCGAGGCAGTCGCCGCGGCGCCCGGCCACACGGTGGTCGGCGGCGGCGACTCCGTCGCCGCTCTCCACAAATTCGGTCTCGCCGACTCGGTCGACTGGATCTCGACGGGCGGCGGCGCTTCCCTCGAACTGGTGGAGGGGCGCGACCTCCCCGGGGTGGAGGCTCTCCGAGATGCCTGAGCGCACGCCGGTCCTGGCCGCCAACTGGAAGATGCACAAGACCGTGGGCGAGGCCATCGCCTTCCTCGCCGAGCTCGTGCCCGGGGTGTCCGCGGATGGGCCCGAGGTCGTCGTCTGCCCACCCTTCACCTCGCTGGCCGCTGCGGTCGAGCGCTGCTCGGACTCGCCGGTCCGGGTCGCCGCGCAGAACATGCACGAGGAGGCGGAGGGAGCGTTCACCGGCGAGGTCTCGGCCCCGATGCTCGTCGACCTCGGCGTGGACGGGGTCATCCTGGGCCACTCCGAGCGCCGACAGTACTTCGGCGAGACCGACGAGGCGCTTGCGAAGAAGGTGCCGGCCGCGCTCGACGCCGGCCTGCAGCCCATCCTCTGCGTCGGCGAGAACGAGGGTCAGCGCGACGCCGACGAGACCGAGGGCGTGCTCACCCGGCAGATCGAGGCGGATCTGGCCAACGTCGCCGACGAGCGGCTCGGCGACGTGGTGATCGCCTACGAGCCGATCTGGGCGATCGGCACGGGCCGCACCGCGACCCCTGAGCAGGCGCAGGAGGCATGCGCCGTGATCCGCGGGCTGATCGAGTCCCGCTCGGCCGACGCCGCCGCGGCGATCCGCATCCTCTACGGCGGCTCGGTGAAGCCCGGCAACGCCGCTGAGCTCGTCGCCCTGCCGGATGTCGACGGTGCCCTGGTCGGCGGCGCCAGCCTCGATCCGGGCGACTTCGCGGCGATCGTGGAAGCCGCCGGCGCATGACGCTCCCACAGGGGCCGGCGGCTCTGCCGGTGCCCTCCCTCGCGCTGGTGATCCTGGACGGCTTCGGCCTCGCCCCGGACGGCCCGGGCAACGCGGTCTCCCAGGCGAATACGCCGAACTTCGACGAGCTCTGGGCCTCGTACCCGCACACGACCCTGTCCACCTCGGGGCAGGACGTCGGCCTGCCGGAGGGCCAGATGGGCAACTCAGAGGTCGGCCACCTCAACCTCGGGGCGGGCGCGGTCGTGAAGCAGGACCTCGCCCGCATCGACGACTCGATCGCCGACGGCAGCTTCTTCGAGAACCCGGCGCTGCGCGCCGCCTGCGGCTCGGCGCGCGAATCCCGCCGTGGCCGCCTGCACGCGATCGGCCTGATCTCCGACGGCGGCGTCCACTCCGGATGGGAGCACATCGAGGCGATCATCGAGCTCGCCGGGGAGGAGGGGGTCACCGACCTGGTGATCCACGCCCTCACGGACGGCCGCGACACGCTGCCGCACAACGGCGCCGGCTATCTCGAGGAGGTCGAGCGCTGGCTCCGCCGGACCGGCCGGGTCGGGACCGTGGGCGGCCGCTACTGGGGCATGGACCGGGATCGCCGCTGGGACCGGACGAAGAAGGCCTACGACGCGATCGTGCACGCGCAGGGGCCGCGCGCCGAGACGGCCGTCGGAGCGATCAGGGCCTCATACGACGAGGACGTCACCGACGAGTTCATCGAACCGACCGTGATCGGCGACTACGACGGAGCCGAGGCCGACGAGCCGTTCATCTTCATCAACTTCCGCCCCGACCGCGCTCGGCAGATGACCCGCGCGCTCGGCGAGCCGGACTTCGACGAGTTCGATCGCGGTGGCAGCGGCGCCTTCGAGGTGACGACGATGACCGAGCTCCACCATGGCTGGCCCTACCCGGTGGCGTTCCCGCCGAAGGAGCCCGCGACCACCCTCGCGCAGGTGATCTCCGAGCAGGGCGACCGCCAGCTGCACGTCGCCGAGACCGAGAAGTACGCACACGTCACCTACTTCTTCGACGGGGGCAAGGAGGGGGAGCTCCCCGGCGAGGAGCAGCTCCTCGCCGAGTCGCCCCGCGACGTCCCCACCTATGACCACAAGCCCGAGATGAGCGCCGCCGCCACGGCGCGGCTGTTCAGCGACGCCTGGAGCGCCGACGGCTACCGCTTCGGGATCATCAACTTCGCCAACCCGGACATGGTCGGCCACACGGGCGTCATCCCGGCGGCCGTGGCCGCCTGCGAGGAGGTCGATCAGCGTCTCGGCGAGGTCGTCGCCGCCGTCCACGAGAAGGGCGGCGCGCTGATCATCACCGCCGACCACGGCAACTGCGAGCACATGCTCGAGCCTGACGGCTCGCCCAACACGGCCCACTCGACGAATCCCGTGCCCGCGATCGTCACCGTCCCGGGAATCGAGCTGCGCGAGGGCGGGATCCTGGCCGACGTCGCTCCGACGGCGCTCGACCTGCTCGACATCCCGCAGCCGGAGGCGATGACGGGCAGCACGCTGCGCGCGTAGGCGGGGAACCTGCGCATTCCCCTGGACCGCTGACTACGATTTCTGCCGGGCGCTGGACGCGCAGGCGTATCTGGGGGGAGGGGTTCAAGGAGGCCTGAGAGCGCCCGATAGGGATCCAGGTGGAAGCCAACACCACGCACACGCCTTCGGTGAGCCGAGGCCGTCTCAGCGGCCGAACGGGGCTGCGCGGCCGCCTTGCCACTCTCGTCGCCCCGCGGCGCAACGGGGCGGGGTCCTCGAACCGGAAGGCCGACCAGGTCACGGTCCGCCTGGACCGCTCCCTGCGTGACTCGGCGGCGGTGGTGCTTCATCACCGGCGCCTGCCCGGCAGCAGCAGCGAGATCAGCCATCTGGTGGTCGGCCCCGCCGGCGTCACGGTCGTGGATTCCCGCCGCTACAGGGTTTCCGGGGTCAAGCTCGACGCGCGTGGCGCGCGCCGCGCGGCCCGGGCTCGCTCCGATCTGGCCAAGCACGTCCTAGAGCAGGCGCAGGGGATCCGCGAGCTGCTCGGCGACACCCAATACGCCGCCGTGCCGATCGATGCGGCCGTGGCGCGCAGCAAGGTCCAGGGCCCGCGGGTATTGCAGAGCCTGAACGGGCCCCGGGTGATCGTTTCCGGCGTCCGGACCATCGCCACGGAGGCCAGCCGCGACGGCGACCTCGACGCCCGGCGCGTGAAGTCGCTCGCGCAGTTTCTCGGCGCCGCCCTGGACTGACTCACCCTCATAGCCTGTCCGGATCCGAACCGATCCCGACAGGCTCAGCTTCGAGATCCAGGCCCGCGATGGCGATGCCCGCGCGGGCCGGATTTCGCTCGCGCATGGCCAGGTCGAGACCCCGGCCTTCATTCCGCTGGCCACGAAGGGCAGCGTCCGGGGGCTCTCCTCACGCGAGGTGGCGGACCTCGGCTACGAGATGGTCCTGGGGAACACCTTCCATCTCCACCTCTCTCCGGGCGAGGAGCTGATCGCCGCTCGCGGCGGCCTCCACCGCTTCATGGGCTGGGAGCGCCCGATCATCACCGACTCCGGCGGATTCCAGGTCTTCTCGCTCGCCCACGGCGGGGTCGCCGATGAGATCAAGGGGCGGCGTGGGGGCACGCAGGGTGGCGCCAAGGTGAAGATCTCGGAGGAGGGCGTGGCGTTCCAGTCGCTGCTCGACGGTTCTGACCGGTTCCTCGGCCCCGAGGAGTCGATGGGAATCCAGGCCGCGCTCGGCTCCGACATCGCCCTGACCTTCGACGAGTGCACGCCGGCGCACGCGGACCGCGAGTACACGGCCCGCTCAACCGAGCGGACCCACCGATGGCTGGATCGCTGCCTCGACTGGCATGCGCGCGAGGGGCCGCGCGACCAGGCAGTCTTCGGGATCGTCCAGGGCGGGCATCCACGAGGATCTGCGCCGCGAGTCGGCCTCGACGACCGCCGCGGCCGGGATCGACGGCATCGCCATCGGCGGCACTCTCGGGCGCGAGAAGGAGGAGATGCACGGAGTCCTCGGCTTCACCGTGCCGCTGCTGCCGGATGAGGCACCGCGTCACCTGCTCGGCATCGGCGAGGTGGACGACCTGCTGGTCGGCATCGGAATGGGCATCGACCTGTTCGACTGCGCGGTCCCGACCCGCCTCGCGAGGCACGGAACGGCCCTCGCCCCGGATCCGTCGAACCGCTTCCGGAGCGACCTGACGAAGGCGCGGTACGCCGATGACGACTCCCCGATCGCCGAGGGATGCGGCTGCGAGGCGTGTACGCGGCACACCCGCGCCTACCTGCACTATCTCGCGCGCAACAAGGACCTGACGGGGACCAGGTTGCTCACCCTGCACAACCTCTCCTACATGCGATCCCTGGTCTCGGGGGCGAGGGAGGCGATCGGGGCGAGCCGTTTCGCGGCATTCTCCGACGCCGTCCTGGGGGGCGCACCCCCGTGGGCGGCCGCCGGGGAACTGCGACATTGAGCCCACCCAGTGTCTACCTTCGTTCCCATGCCTCGCAGGGGAATCGCAGCCGCATGTCTCGCCCTGGCGGCGCTCGTCGCGGCGCCCGCCGCCGCACAGGCCGTCACCCCGAATCCGTTCTACGGGGTCGTCGGGACGTTCTTTCCGGCGCCGTCCGACCTGAGCCGGATCGCCAACGCCGGCGGGGGCACCTTCCGGGCGCAGATCGACTGGAAGTTCACCGAGCCCAGGCCGGGCGTGCGCGATCTTTACGGGACCGACATCCTCTTCGGAGAAGCCTCTCAGGCCGGGGTGACGATCATGCCGGACCTTCTCGGAGTTCCCCGCTGGATGTCCCGCGATCCCAGCCGCCTGCCGATGCGAACCGCCGCGCAGCGCAACGCCTGGAGCGCTCTGCTGACCGACTACGCCCGCCGCTACGGTAGCAACGGCACCTTCTGGACCCAGTATCCGAACTTCCCCCGGCGGCCGGTAACGACCTGGGAGATCTGGAACGAGCCCAACATCGGCGACTCCATCGGGGGCAAGCCCAGCGCACGCCGTTACGTCAGGTTCCTTCAGCTGTCGTCCGCCGCCCTCAAGGCCGGCGATCCCAACGCGAAGGTGCTGACCGGCGGCCTCTTCCCGTACAAGCAGAAGAACGGGAAGACGATGAGGAAGTACCTGAACGCGATGTACCGCGTGCCCGGCGCCTCGTCGGCCTTCGACGAGCTCGGGCTGCACCCGTACGCGGCCAAGCCCGGCCAGGTGGTGCGCTGGGTCAGGGTGGCGCGCAACATCATGCGCAGGCACGGCGACGCGCAGAAGCCGATCTGGATTTCCGCCTTCGGCTGGATCACCGGCGGAGCCGGCTTTCGCTACTCGCCTCTCCGCACGACCTTCAAGCAGCAGGCGTCGAAGCTGACGAGGACGTACGCCCTGCTCCGCCAGAACGCCGCGGCCCTCGGGATTCAGGGCGCCCTCTGGTTCACCTACACCGACGGCCATCGGACGCCGCGCCCGACGAAACGAGACTTCATCACCGATCGGATGGGCCTGTTCACGCGGAAGTTCAAGCCCAAGCCGTCGTGGTTCGCGTTCGCGCGAGTCGCGGGCGGGACGCCCTAGCGGCCACTCCCCTTAGGCTGCCTCGGTGTCCAAGGGACGGCTGGAGGCATTCAGCGACGGCGTCATCGCGATTCTGATCACGATCATGGTGCTCGAGCTGCACACCCCCGACGGCACCTCGTGGCATGCGCTGAGGCACGAAGTACCGGCACTGCTGACCTATGTGCTCAGCTTCGTCTACCTGGGGATCTATTGGAACAACCACCATCACATGATGGCGGCCGTTTCCCGGGTGAGCGGCGGGGTGCTGTGGGCCAACCTGCACCTGCTCTTCTGGCTCTCCCTCATCCCGTTCAGCACCGCGTGGATGAGCGAGCACCGGTTTCCGCCTGTGCCAACCGCTTTCTACGGGATCGTGCTGCTCGCCGCCGGGATCGCGTACCTGATCCTGCAGACGGCGCTGCTCCGCGCAGAGGGCGACGAGTCCCAGCTCCGCGTCGCCATCGGCGCGGATGTCAAGGGCAAGATCTCAGTGGTCCTCTACTGCCTCGGAATCGCCCTGACCTTCGCCAATCGGTGGATCGGCCTGGCGATCTACGTCGCCGTCGCACTGATCTGGCTGGTGCCGGACCGCCGGGTCGAGCGCAATCTGGCCACGGCTCCCGCCGGGCCGGGCGAGTAGGCGACCGAGCAACACCTCGGACCTATTTCAAAGGACGCGTTCGAGGACGAGGTACTGCCGACTGGAGACCAGATGCGCCAAGTCATCAGCCAACTCCTGAGTCCGTTCCTCAGCCTGTTGCTCCCAGTTTTCGATGTTGACAATCTCCGCGATCAGCACGTAATCGGCCGCTTCACCCCCACCCGCCTGCCCGGGCACATCCATCGGCCGCGTCAATCGGTAATCCGACATCGTGTCCAGCGAGCTACTGACGATGTCCCGATCGCTGGCCATCAGACGCTCAAAGTCCTCGGCCAGCTCGGGCGAGCGCAGGGAGAACCACATGATCAGTGTCGCGGGCGTTGCCATCGACGGAACGCAATCTACTCAACGTTCGTGGCAGCAGGCGCGGAGCGGCCGCTTGTGGTCGCTGGTTACTTCGTGTTGTCGTCGACGACCTGCTTGAGGGCGTCGATCTGGTCGTTCACGTTCTGCTTGACGACCTGATCCAGGTTGATCTTGCCGCCGCCTCCTCCGGAGGCGAGCACGACGATCGCGGCGACCACGGCGGCCAGCAGCAGGATCGCGATCAGGGCGAGCAGGTTGCGGGCCATCTGCGGGGCGCGCCGGCGGCGGGGCGGAGCGGCCTGGCGCTGTCGCGGCTGGACCGGGCGGCGCTGCCGCTGGGTCCGCGTGCGCGGCATGTGCCGCGTCGCGTCCGTGGGCGCGTCGCCGCCGAGCACGCGAGTCTGGGCCGTCCGGACGGGGGACTCGCCGGTCAATCCGCGTCGGAGAGCATCGGCGAGCTCCCCGGCGGCCGCGAAGCGCCGCGAGGGATCTGACTCGAGCGCGACCAGGACAGCGTCGCCGACGGACTCCGGCACGGCCTCGCTGTAGGAGCTGGGGTGGAGGGGCTGCTCGGACTGCTGGCGGACCGCCAGCTCGGCCAGCGAGGCGCCCTCGTACGGGAGCCGCCCGGTGAGGAACTGGTAGAGCACGACGCCGAGCGAGTAGACGTCGGAGGAGGGATTGGCCTCGTCGCCCCGAGCCTGCTCGGGCGCGAGGTATGCGGCCGTTCCCACGACAGATCCGACCTGGGTGATTCGCGTCTGCTCGCTCGCCCGCGCGATGCCGAAGTCGGCCAGCTTGACGGTCATGTCGCCGCCACCGGCGGGGCCGCCGATGATCATCAGGTTCCCCGGTTTGACGTCGCGGTGGATGATCCCGTGCCGGTGGGCGTAGTCGAGGCCGGCGCAGGCCTGCACGCCGATCTCCACCGAGGTCTCGGGGTCGAGCTTGCCCTCCGCCTGGAGCAGCTGGGCGCCCGAGCGGCCCCGCACGTACTCCATGACGATGTAGTACTGCCCGCCGTCGTTGCCGGTGTCGTAGACCTGGACGATGTTGGGGTGCACGAGCTTCGCGACCGCGAGCGCCTCACGGCGGAAGCGGGCCACGAAGCGGTCGTCGTCGGAGAGATGCTCGGCGAGGATCTTCACCGCGACGGTTCGCTCGAGGATCGTGTCGGTCGCGCGGAAGACGGTCGACATTCCGCCCGATCCCAGGCGGTCCTCGATCCGGTAGCGGTCGGAGATCAGCTCGCCCTTGGGGCTGCGCGGGCTCATAGTCCTCCCGGCCCGATCCCGCCGGAGCCGCCGGTCGTGGTGCTCGGGGCCGTCTGGGTCTGGGTGGTCGTCGTCGGCTGCGTCTGCGTCTTGGTGGTCGTGGTGGGCTGCGTCCGCGTGGTGGTCGTCGACTGGGTCGTGGATGGGGTGCTGGTGGTCGTCTGCGTGGTGGTCGTCCTGCCTTGGCATTGCGTCGGATCGGAGAGCAGGATCTTGAGCTGGTTGGCTCCGTTCTCCAGCGCACTCTTGACGTCGGAGTTCACGGACGAGGGAAGCTGCTGGACGTCGGCGATCAGGTCGTCCGTCTTGGCTGCGGCGACCAGGCAGCTGCCGACCTGGACGTTGGCCTGGATCTCGTCGATCTTGGAGCTCAGCACCGCCGCCTCCTGTGCGGACAGGGAGGGGTCCGGGTTGCTGCTGCCGCCGCAGCCCAGAACGCCCACGGCGGCGGCCGCCAGGAAGAGGGCAAGCACTATCGGCCGGACCAGATTCGGCATCGCGGCGATACTAGCCGGGGTGCCTGAATGGGCAGTCTTCGTGCGTGGGAGCGACATCATTGACCCACGTAGAGGCGGTCGGCGAGCAGCTCGGGCAGCCCGGCCTCCCTGATCGCCTCGGCCGCCGTGTCGATGTCGTAGCCGACGCGGTGGTAGGTCGCCTTCCACTCGTCGGTGTCGAGCTCGAGCCACGCTGCGCGCGAATCGCCGTCGCGAGGCTGGCCGACGCTGCCCGGATTGAGCAGCCAGCGGTGCTCTGAGAGGTCCATCTCCCTGCCGTCCTCGGCCTGTCCGCCGCCGTCGGCGCCCGGAGGGCCGTCGCTGTCGGAGAACCAGAGAGCGACGTGCGAATGGCCGATGAAGCTCACCCGGGCGGACTGCTCCTCGATGCACTCGCGGGCCTGGTCGACCGCGAGCACGTACTCCCAGATCGGATCGCGCGGCGACGCGTGGTAGAGGCCCACCTCGTGCTCGGTGTTCTCGGGCTTCAGGGACTTGAGGAACTCGATCGTGGTGTCGCTCGAGTTCGCGCGCGTCCACTCCACGGCCGCCGCCGCTGACGCCGAGAAGACCTCGGTGCTGATCTCCCCGGTGACGGCCAGATCGTGGTTTCCGACCAGGCTCAGCTCGCAGCGCTCGGAGACGAGCTTCGTGCACTCGTCGGGCTGGGCGCCGTAGCCGACCACGTCGCCCAGGCACCAGCGGCGCTCGATCCCCGCCTCGTCGATCGCGGAGAGGACGGCCTCGAACGCCGGCAGGTTGCTGTGGATGTCGGTCAGGATTGCGACTTTCACCGGGATTCCGCTGCGATTCCGCTTAAGGGGCGCCCAAGGGGGCGGTTTATCGTAGGGCGGTGCCCGGCCGATCGTCGTCCATATGGGTGCGCCTGGGCGTCACCGCGGTCGCGGCCGTGGTCGTCGCCGAGGCGGCCGCCTGGCTGCTCCGTCCGCGTGAGATCGAGCAGCCGGTGCAGGTGAACGAGAACGCCTATTTCTCGCACGCCGAGCTGACCAAGGCTCGCGACTACGCCTCCGGTCAGCGTCTGATCCTCGTTGGCGGCCTGCTCGCCGAAGGAGCCGTGCTGGTCCTGCTCGCGAGCGGCCGGCCGGCGGTGAGCCGGAGGTTCCTGGAGCGGCTCGGACAGCGGCCGGTCCTGGGCGGAGCGGCCGCCGCGGCAGGGCTCTCGGTGACGGTGGCCGCCGTGACGCTTCCCTTCGGCATCTGGGCGCACGAGCGCTCGGTGGACGTCGGCCTCTCCACCCAGGACATCGGCGGCTTCCTGAGCGACTGGGGCAAGGGGACCGCGGTCGGCGCCGTGCTCGCGGGGCTCCTGGGGACATTCGGCCTCTGGCTGATGCGCCGCTTCAGCTCCCGCTGGTGGATCCCGGGCACTGCCGCCGTCGTGGCCGGGGCCGCGATCATCACCTGGCTCGCGCCCGTCGTGATCGCGCCGCTGTTCAACAAATTCGACGAGCTTCCGCCCGGGCAGGCGAGGAGCGACGTCCTCGAGCTGGCCAGGAAGGCCGGGGTGGACGTGGGCCACGTCTACGAGGTGGACGCCAGCAAGCGCACCACCGCGATCAATGCCTATGTCAACGGGCTGGGCTCCTCGAAACAGGTGGTTCTCTACGACACGCTCATCCATGACCTGGACCAGGGCGAGCGCAGGGCTGTGGTCGCGCATGAGCTTGGCCATGTGCACGGCAACGACATCCAGCGCGGCCTTCTCTTCGTCGCGATCGTCACGCCCCTCTCGCTCGTCTTCATCTCGCTGATGGCGGGCGGCATCGCTCGCGGACGCGGTGTCCGGCCGGGCACGCCCGCCTTCCTGCCCGCCTTCGCCCTGGCGATCGCCGCGACGTCGTTCGTGATCGGGATCCCGGGCAATCAGCTCTCGCGCGCCGTGGAGGCTCGCGCCGACACCTTCTCGCTCCAGCTCACGAACGACCCGCACGGGATGATCGAGCTTCAGCAGCAGCTCGCCGACCGGAACCTCGCGGACCCCGACCCGCCGGGGATCTTCACCGTCCTCTTCGGGACGCACCCCTCGGCCACCGACCGAATCGGCGCCGCCGTCGCCTGGGAGCAGGGCGAGCGCCCTTGAAGGTCACGCTGATCGTGGTCGGGAAGGTGAAGGCGCCCTTCGTGGAGGCCGACGCCCACTACCGCAAGATGCTCCAGCGCCATCAGCCGGTGGACGTGATCGAGGTCCGGGACGAGGTCAACATCGAGGGCCGGATCCCGACGCGGTCGCACGTCGTCGCCCTCGACCGAGGTGGCCGGGCGCTGAACTCGAAGGCGTGGGCGAGCTGGTTGTCGGAGCGGCGGATCGACGCCCAGGACATCTGCTTCCTGATCGGCGGGCCGGAGGGCCTGTCCGCCCGGACCATGGCACTGGTCGATGAGCGAATCTCGCTCGGACCACAGACGATGGCCCACCAGCTGGCCCGCGTCGTGCTGCTGGAGCAGCTCTTCCGCGCGACAAAGATCCTCGCCCGCGAGCCCTATCACCTGTAGCTCGGGCTCGATCCGTAGGATCGAATCCATGGCAGATCCGGTCGCAGAGCTCCGCTCCGCCGTCGAGGCCGCCGCCTCGGCGCTCCGCGACGGCGCAGAGGCGCCGGGCACGCAGCCGACCCTGGAGCGCCCGCCGAAGGCAGAGTTCGGGGACTACTCGACCAACGCGGCGATGCTGCTCGCGCCCCTGCTGGGTGAGCAGCCTCGCGGCACCGCCGAGAAGCTGGCCGAGGAGCTCGGCCGGAGCCTCGGGGGCACGGTCGAGAGGGTGGAGGTCGCAGGCCCGGGGTTCCTCAACCTGTTCCTCTCGGAGGACTGGTACCGGCGCGCGGCGGAGGAGCTGGCGGCGGCGGGCGACGATCTCGGGCGCCCCGCCGGATCCGAGGCGACCGGCGAGCGGATCAACGTCGAGTTCGTCTCGGCCAACCCGACCGGTCCGATCACGGCGGCGGGGGGCAGGGGTGCCGCCCTCGGCGACTCGCTCGCCCGCGTCCTCGAGTTCACCGGTCACCCCGTGACGCGGGAGTACTACGTGAACGACCGCGGCGGCCAGATCGATCGCTTCGCGGCGTCGATCGCGGCGCGGATGACGGGCGGACCCATCCCCGAGGACGGCTACGAGGGCGAATACGTGATCGAGATCGCCGAGAGCATCGAGCAGGAGGGCATCTCGAGCGGATGATCTCGACGCCGTGGGCCGGCGGGGGATCGCCCTGATCCTGGCCGCGGCCGAGGAGACGCTCCGCCGCTACGGAGTCGTCTTCGACACCTGGTCCTCGGAGCGGTCCCTGCACGAGTCGGGCGCCGTCGAGCGCGCACTCGAGCAGGCAAGGGAGGGCGGCCACGTCTACGAGAGCGAGGGCGCGACCTGGCTGCGGACCACGACCTTCGGCGACGACAAGGATCGCGTCCTGATCCGCTCGGACGGCGACCCGACCTACCTGCTCTCGGACATGGCCTACCACCGCGGCAAGCTCGAGCGCGGCTCGGATCGGCTGATCGACGTGGTGGGCGCTGACCATCACGGGTACGTAGACAGGCTGCGGGCCGCGCTCGCGGTGCTCGGCTACGACCCGGAGGCCCTCGAGGTGGCGATCATGCAGCTCGTCCACGTCGTCGAGGGCGGGGAGCGCTCGCAGATGTCGAAGCGCAGCGGGGACTTCGTCACGCTCGACGAGCTGATCGGCGACATCGGCGCCGACGCGGCCCGGTTCTTCATGCTCCAGCGCAGCCACGACACCACCGTGGACCTCGACCTCGAGCTGGCGCGCAAGACCTCGAACGAGAACCCGGTCTACTACGTCCAGTACGCGCACGCCCGCATCGCGAGCATCCTGCGCAAGGCGGGGGAGGGGGCCGAGGCGAGGGCCGCGTCGGACTTCACGGCGCTGCCGGCGGAGCCCTCGGAGCGGGCGCTGATCAAGCGGCTCTGCGAGCTACCCGACGAGGTCGCCGAGGCGGCGGCGCGGCGCGCCCCGCACAGGCTCTGCGCCTACGCGATGGAGGTGGCGCGGGACTTCCACGCCTTCTACCGGGACTGCCAGGTGGTGGGCGCCGAGGGCGAGGGCGTCGAGGAGGCGCGGCTCGGGCTCTGCCTGCTCACGAAGCGCACGATTGCGCGCACGCTTGGGCTGCTGGGGATCTCAGCGCCCGAGTCGATGTAGAGGTGTCGGCGACTACAAGCCGCGCCGCAGAACCACGTGCGATGCCGTCTTCAGCAGGATGCGGCAGTCGAGCCAGAGCGACCAGCCGTCGAGGTAGCCTCGGTCGAGCACGACCATCTGATTGATCGGAATCGACGAGGCGCCATTGATCTGCCAGACGCCCGTCATGCCGGGCCGCATCTGCAGGCGGCGGCGATTCGCGCCGGTGATCAGCGCATCCTCGTCGGGCACGAGCGGCCTTGGGCCGACCAGGCTCATCCTGCCGGTGACGACGTGGAAGAGCTGAGGCAATTCGTCGAGGGACGTCGCTCGGAGCCAGCGGCCGATCCGGGTGACGCGAGGATCGCCGTCGATCTTGAAGAGCCCCTCGGCGGCCTCGTTCAGATGGCGGAGCGCCGCCTTCTGCTCGTCAGCGCCGTCGATCATCGTGCGGAACTTGAGCATCGTGAATGGCTCGTCGCTGCGCCCGATTCGCCGCTGCCGGAAGAGGATCGGCCCGGCCGAGTCGAGCTTGATCAGCAGGGCGGTGACCAGCATCAAGGGCGACAGGATCGCGAGTAGGACGAGCGCGCCGAACAGATCGATGGTCCGCTTGGTCGCCTTCGCGAGGGTTCCGTTACCCGGCTGGACCAGGGTCTCGGGAGTCGCCGTGCCCGGAAGGGCGGACGGCCTGAGGATGGCCGCGCCCGCGCTGCCGTTGATCCCCCCGCCGCCCATCGTCTGGGCGCCCTCAGTCGTGATCCTGTCCCGCGGGCCACCTCCGCGCGACTTGGTCGTCTTGGCCTCGATGACCGCGAGTGAACCCCTTTGAGCCGAGTCCATAACCGATAGTCCTTTCTTCTCCCGTGAACTTCGATTCCGATACCGCGGGGTCCCTTTCACCCCGACGGTCCCCATCCGACTGACGGCACTTAGCCGGTGGTCAGCGCCGCCGCTCTTCGTTTCTTGACTTCGATTCCGATCCGGATCAGGCCCGCAGCCACGAGGACGGCGATCACGATCCAGAGGAATGGGGTGCTCGGGTAGTCGGTGAGCGGCAGACTTCCGCCCCTGTCGGTGCCAGGCCCGTCGCTGGCGGCAGCGAGCTTGTGAGCACGCTCCACCTCCGTCGGACCCTGCGGAATGACAGGGCTGTCGAGACTGCCTCCGCCCTTGTCCCCTCCCGCGGGATTTCCCGTCGGGATGTACTGATCGAGAGCCGCCTGGCCCGCGGCGTTGGGTGCCGCGACTAGGATCACGAGCGCTCCGATCGCGAGGATCGAAGCAATTTTCCCCTTACCGCTCCTCCAAGTGGCGCTCATCAAGCCGGGAATCGTACAGAATTTTATGTATGGGACACCCCACGATTTTGCGTAGGCGCACGCCTGGCGCCGCTTGTGACCGCGGTGGCTGACGCCACGGCGGTCCGATCGGGCGATCCGGCGGCTGGGGCGAGGTCTTCGAGGAGGAGGCGGGGGGATACGCCGCGGCGGCTGATCGCGCGGCGTGCCGCGGGCTTCGCGATCTCCGCCTTTCTGGTCCTGATCCTGGCCTTCAACGGCGGGGGCTACGACGTCGTCATACGGCACCAGGTCGCCCTCGCCATCTGGGCCGCCGTGGCCGTGGGACTCGCCACGGGCATCCTGCCGCGGGCCAGACTCACGCCGGCGGCCTGGGTTGCGATCGGCGGGCTTGCCGCACTCGCGGCGCTCACCCTGCTCTCGCATGCCTGGTCGGAGAGCGACGAGCGGACGACGGAGGAGCTCGCGCGTGTCCTCGAGTACACGGGCGTCGTGGCGCTCGCCTTCCTCGCCCTCAACCGCTACACGTGGCGCGGCGCGGCGATGGGATTCGCGGCCGCCGCGCTGGCCCTTCCGTTCTTCGCCCTGACGGCCCGCCTCTTCCCGCACCTGATCACGGACCACTTCACGTCCGGGACCGGAGCCGATCGGCTGAGCTATCCGTTCGACTACTGGAACGGGGTCTCGTGCTGGGGGGCGATGGCGGTGGCGATCGGGTTGACCCTGAGCGCGAACGCGTCCCGTTACGAGATCCGGGCGGCGACCCTCGCGTGCGTTCCGGTCGCGGCCCTGACCGTCTACCTGAGCTATTCGCGGTTCGCCGCGGCCGCGGTCGTGATCGCCGCGATCGCCGCGATCGCCCTGAGCCGCCACCGCTGGACGGCTGCCGCGAACACGATCGTCGCGGGCGCCGGATCGGCCGTGGCGATCCTTGTGGTCCGCGGGCAGCCCGCGATCGCCCACGCCACCGGCGACTCGGGCGGCGGGGCCGTCGCGCTCACGGTGATCGCGGTGGGCGGTGGCGTGCGCCGCCGTCGCCGCGATGACGCAGCGTGCCGGGCTCGATCGCGTGCGAATGGACTCGGGCTCTGCCCGGATCGTCCTGGCTGCCGGCGCGGCCGGGGCGCTGCTACTGGCCATCGCGCTGCACGGCCCGCTCGGAACCGCATGGGACGACTTCAAGAACGAGAAGCCGCCGCCCTCGACCGGCGGCACCGTCCGGTTCACCAGCCTCGGCAGCGCGCGCTACGACGTGTGGACCGCCGCCACGGATGCGTTCCAGGCGCATCCCCTGGACGGGATCGGCCCGGGTGCGTTCGAGTTCTATTGGAGCCGCCATGGGACCGCGGACTTCGTGCGGGATGCGCACTCCCTCTATCTGGAGCAGGCCGCCGAGCTCGGTCTCCCCGGGTTGCTCGCGCTGCTCGTCGCACTCGGCGGGCTGCTCGCGGCGGCGATCCAGGCGAGGACGAGATGGAGGCGGCGGCGTGAGCTCGCGGCCGGCTCCGCGTTGATCGCGGCGTTCATCGTCTTCCTCGCGTACGCGGGCGTGGACTGGATGTGGGAGCTCGGCGGAATCGGAACCCTCGCGATCGGGGGAATCGCCGTCGCGGCCGCCGGCGGCTTCGATCGCTACGGCGAGCCGCCGTTGCGGCCGTGGGCGCGATGGGCTCTGGTGGCGGTGGCGGTGGCCGCCGCCCTCTCCCAGGTTCCGGGGCTCGTCTCAACCGAGAGGGTCCGGGCGAGCCAGAACGAGCTCGTGGCCGGGAATCCTGTCCGCGCGAAGGAGATCGCCGACGAGGCGGTCGACGCCGAGCCCTGGGCCAGCTCCCCGTACGCGGCCAGGTCGCTGGCCCTCGAGGCGGCCGGCGATCTGCCCGGCGCCCGGAGCGCGGCGCAGGACGCGATCGACCGGGATCCATACAACTGGCGTGACCATCTGCTGATGGCCCGGATCGAGGCGCGGCTTGGGAATCGGCGGGGCGTCGAAGCGCAGCTCCGCGCCGCCCGCCGTCTCGCCCCGCGCAGCCTGTACCTGCTCCCGGCCGGCCCCTTCAGGCAGCAGCTCGACGAGCTGCTCGCTCGTCGGCAGGTCAGCTCGAAAGGGTGACCTGCTTGCGGAGGTCCGTCCGGGTCTCCTTGGGGAGCCCGGGGATCTCGTTCAGCTCGTCGAGCGACTCGAAGCCGCTCCGGACGTCGCGATAGGCGATCACGCGGGCACTCTGCGTGACGGAGAGGCCCAGGTTGCGGAGCTCCTCGAACGTGGCCTCGTTCAGGTCCAGCGATCCGGTCTTGCGAGCTCCCCGGCGGCCCCTCGCCTTTGCGGCCGTCGCCTTGGGCTGAGGCTGAGGCTTGGCGGCTGCCTTCTGGTCGTCCGCGGCCTGCTTCGCGGCGGCGAGCTCTGACTCCAGCTTCTCGATCTGCCCGCGGAGCTCCGCCTGCCGGGCCTCGAACGCCTTCTCAGCGGACTTCATCTGGGCCTTGAAGTCCACGTCGCGCTCCTTGAGCGCCGCCGTGAGCTCGGCCTTCGCGTCCTTCTCCTGAACCCTGAGCTGCGTCTGGAGGTCGCGGATCCGCTTGGCCAGGTCCCGGTTCTCCGTCTCCGTCGCCGGGCTGGCGGTGGCTTCACCGTCGGTCTTCTCCTCACCCTTTCGCTCCGTGGGGGCGGCCTTCTCCGCGGGGGCGGGCTGCTCGACGGCGGTCAGCTTTCCGGCCGGATCGACGATCCACTGAGCGGTCTCATCGCCGACCGGCTCGGTGGAAGGGGCGCCGGCCGCCGGTGCCGATTCAGGCTCGAAGTCCCCGTTTGCGCCGGGATCCGCCGACTCGCTGGGCCCGGATCCATTGAGCAGCCACTCCTCGGCGGACTTCGCGCTCTTCTTCCCCGGGGGTGCCACGGGCGCCAGAGTAGCGCGGTTGTGGGCGGGCAAACGCTGGTTCCCGCGGCTCACAGACGGGTCTTTGAAAGCCCACCCACCAAGCTCCGGACAACTGGGGTGGAGGTATTCGACTTCCCGCTATCTTGATGCGACTTCGCGGGGGTCCTGAGGAATGGAATCTGGAGAAACTAGAAATCTGAGCGATTACCTCAGCGTGCTGCGGCGCCGCTGGAAGCAGATCGTGCTCGTCACCGTGCTCGCCGGCGCGGCCGCTTTCGCCGTCGATCAGGTGCGAAGCACGACCTACCAGGCCAGTACCGACCTGCAGTTCCAGGACCCGGGCCTGCAGGCTCCGTCGGTGATCGGCGGCGGAGGAAGCGTCGACTTCTTCCCCCAGAACGTCTCCGGCGCCGGAGCCGCCAGGGTGACCAGGGGCGACGTGCTGGCGGATGCGAGCAAGGCACTCGGCGGCGATCCGACCGCCGACCAGCTCAAGTCCGACACCAGCGCCACCGTCAACGTCAACAACAACCTGGTGACGGTCCAGGTCAGCTCCGACACGGCGCAGCAGGCGGCCCGCGCCGCCAACCAGATCGGAGCCTCCGTCAAGAAGCTGACCCGAGAGGACGCCAGGGACTTCTACAAGGCCCGCGCGAAGGCGATCCCCGACTCGCCCGCGGCCTCCACCCTGAGGGCGCGCCTGCTCGCCCTGGCGGCGGTCGCCGAGCCGGTCACCATCGTCAAGCCGGCGCAGGTTCCGAGCAGTCCCTCTTCGCCCAAGCCGCTCCGGGACACGATCATCGCCCTCTTCCTCGGGCTCCTGCTCGGCATCGCGATCGCCTTCCTCAGGGAGACGCTCGACCGGCGGGTGACTGACGGGCACGAGGTGCAGAAGCGCCTCGGCCTCCCCCTGGTCGGCTACGTGCGAAAGGACAGCCTGGGCATGGCCGGCATGTCGAAGAACGGCTCCGGGCTGGCCTCGGAATCGGATCTCGAGGCATTCCGCATCCTGCGCAAGAACGTGGACTTCCTCGGCAGGGACGAGGAGCTTCAGGTGGTCGCGGTGACCAGCCCGCTTCCCGAGGAGGGGAAGTCGACGGTCGCCTCCTGGTACGCGTATGCGAGCGCGCTGGTCGGCAGGCGCACGATCCTCGTCGAGTGCGATTTCCGCCGCCCGGTGATCGCCTCGCGGCTCGCCTTCGATTCCGAGCCCGGTCTCAGCGAGTACCTGGCCGGCGAGGCGGAGCCCAAGGAGGTGCTGCGGACGATCGAGGTGCAGGGTCGCGGCGCCGAGAACCTGCCGGTGATCCCGGCCGGCAGCACCGTGCTACAGCCGACCGAGATGCTCGCCTCGAAGAGGTTCCGCGACTTCCTCGCTCAGCTCCGAAAGGTCTACGACCTGGTGGTCATCGACTGCGCCCCCCTGCTGCCGGTGGGCGACACGCTCGAGGTTCTGCCGCAGGTCGACGGCACCCTGCTCTGCGTGCGGCTCAGGCAGACGACCTTCGATCAGGCCGCCGCCGCGAAGCAGGTCATGGAGCACCTGCCCGAGAAGCCCACGGGTCTCGTGGTCACCGGGCTGACGAAGGGCAGCGACGACGACTACTACGGCTACTACTCCTCGGTCGAGCCGACCAGGACGGGGGAAGGGGCATTGACATGAGCAATGAGATTCTCGTGACGGGAGCGGGTGGGTTCATCGGGGGCCACCTGGTCCGAGACCTTCTGGAGCAGGGGGCGACGGTGCGGGCCGTCGACAAGAAGCCCGCTGACGAGTGGTACCAGCGCTTCGACGACGCGGAGAACTTCGAGCTGGATCTGAGCCTGCGCGACGCCTGCTACCAGGCGACCGAGGGAGTCGGACAGGTCTACAACCTCGCCGCCGACATGGGCGGCATGGGCTTCATCGAGCTCAACAAGGCGCTCTGCATGCTCTCGGTGCTGATCAACACGCATCTGCTCGAGGCCTCCCGCGACAACGGCGTGGAGCGCTTCCTCTTCTCATCGTCGGCGTGCGTCTACGCCGCGGAGAAGCAGACCGACGCCGAGGTGCAGCCCCTGAAGGAGGAGGACGCCTATCCGGCCGAGCCCGAGGACGGCTACGGCTGGGAGAAGCTCTTCTCCGAGCGCATGTGCCGGCACTTCACCGAGGACTTCGGCCTGGGCACGCGGGTCGTCCGCTACCACAACGTCTATGGGCCCGAGGGCACCTGGGACGGCGGGCGCGAGAAGGCTCCCGCGGCGATCTGCCGCAAGGTCGCCCAGGCGAAGCTGAGCGGCGACCACGAGATCGAGGTCTGGGGCGACGGCGAGCAGACCCGGAGCTTCACCTACATCACCGACTGCGTCCACGGAACGAAGGCGCTGATGGGCTCCGATCACACGGCGCCGGTCAACCTCGGCTCGACCGAGCTGGTGACCATCAACCAGCTGATCGACATCGTCGAGGAGATCGCGGGCATCAAGGTCGAGCGCAACTACGACCTGAGCGCGCCGCAGGGCGTGCGCGGCCGCAACAGCGACAACACGCAGCTGCAGGCCGCCCTGGGATGGGAGCCGAGTGTCTCCCTCCAGGAGGGGATGGCGCAGACCTACGCCTGGATCTACGACCAGCTCTCGGAGAAGGTCGCCGCCTAGCTAGGCGATCCCGGCCCCGACGCGGGCCACCCTGCGCAACAGGCGGTCGAAGGAGCCGGCGAACGCCTCCGTCGAGAAGTTCTCCTCCGCGTAGCCGCGCGCGGACGAGGCCTTGCGCCGGAGGTCGTCGCGGTTCTCCAGGGCGGAGATGACCGTGCGTGGGAACAGGTCGGGATCCGAGCTGTCGGCGACCCAGCCGGCCTCGGCCTTCTCGACCAGGCGGGCGGTCTCGCCGTCCGGGTGGACGGCGGCGACGATCGGCAGGCCGTAGGCCATGAAGTTCATGAGCTTCGAGGGCAGGTTGAACTCGGCTCCCGTGTAGCTCTGGCTGACCAGCGCGAGGGTCGACGAGCGGAGCTCCTCCTCCAGGCGCTCGTCGGAGACGAGGCCGAGGAACTCGACGCGATCAGAGCGGACCTCGGCACGCGCGTCGTCGGCGGCCACCCCGTTGCCGGTGACCACGAGCTTGACGTTGCGCTTCGCGATCTCCGGAGAGCGCTCCCAGGCGGCCACCAATGGAGTCAGCCCCTGGGTCAGGCCGATGTTGCCCATGCTCAGGACCTTGATCTCGTCGCGCTCGGATCCGAGCTCGTCGGCGCTCAGCTCGGGAAACGGCCGCGTCGCCGGGTCGTAGATCAGCTCCACCTTCTCCGGCGGAACCCCCTTCTCGACGACGTTGTCGGCGAACGCCTGGGAGAGGACGGCGACGCTCTCGCACTCCGCGTACGACGTCCGCTCGAGCCAGCGGGAGGCGCGCATGATCTTGCTGCCCTCGTCCACGAGCCCCGTCGTCACGGCGCCATCCGGCAGCAGGTCGTGCATCCAGTAGACCCACGGAACGCCGCGCAGCCTCCCGTTGAGCACGGCGGCGAGCAGGGCGGGAAAAGGAGGGGAGACCACCAGCAGAACGTCGGGCTTGCCGAGCAGCGGCGGCCCGAGGACCGGGGTGGCGGCCAGGTAGCTGGAGACGATGCTCATCTCCTGGAGCATTCGCTGCTTCCCGGTCTCCCGCCCGACCAGGAGCGGCAGCCGGAGAAGGCGGACGTCCCCACGGCGCTGCCTGTAGGGCCGGCGCCGGGTGCCCCAGCGAGGATCGGGGTAGTGCGGGTGGTTGGCGACGACGTCGACCTGCCAGCCGCGCGCGGACAGCTCGTCGGCGAGGACCGTGCTGACGGGTGCGATGCCGGTCGGCTCAGGCGCGAAATTCGCGCTCCAGAGCTGAACCCGGGGGCCTCCCTGCCTCG
The DNA here is from genome assembly GCA_963815045.1 of uncultured Solirubrobacterales bacterium. Taxonomy (GTDB): domain Bacteria; phylum Actinomycetota; class Thermoleophilia; order Solirubrobacterales; family 70-9; genus DASUPK01. The sequence goes on along the minus strand of CAWFET010000005.1, from coordinate 50,511 downwards.
ACATGGCCGGGGATCCTAGAGAGGGGAACTGGGGCGGCGCGCCGGTCGTTCTCACTACTCTTCGCCGTCATGGCGATGGCGACTCGGATGCGTTCGGGTGTCTACCTGGGGGGCGCGGCGGCACTGATGGGGGCGCTGGCCGCGGTGCTTCCCCCGGCGGGCCTCCTGCTGGTGGCGGCGGCGATCGGCCTCATCCTGCTGGTCGCGCTGATCCGTTTCCGTGTCCGCGGCGCCGACGCCACCACCTGGCATCCGGTCGTGATGGTGCTGACCAGCGCAGCGGTGATCTCGATCACGTGGAACGGGTTCCGCTCGGGCGGAACCTCGCCGCCGGACCTGCTCCTCCTCGCCGCGCTGTTCGGCGTCGGGTACTGCTGGTTCCAGGACACGATCAGCGTCCCGCTCCCCGGATGGCTCCTGGGGGCGGCCGGCATCATGTTCGCCTCGCAGCTGCTCAATCAGTTCTTCCTGGTCCCCAACCCGCCTCAGGATCCGCCGCCTTCCTTCACTCCGCCCGGTCCGGCGATCGTCACGATGCTTCGGTTCGAGCTGGCGTTTCTGATCGTGCCGGTCGTGATCGGAGCGGTCGCCTCGTCGTGGCGGCGGGCCAACCTGTTCGCGAATCTGTGGTTGTTCTCCGCGACGATCAGCGCGGCAATCGGGACGTTCGACCGATTCACGGGCGCGGGGGTGGGGCAGAGCATCACCGGTGTGATCGTCAACGATGGAAGTCGGGTCGCCGGCTTGACGATCCATCCGAACACCTTCGCCCTGACCTGTGCGATGACGCTTCCCATCGCCCTCCTGCGTGCCGTTCAGTTTCGCGGCCCGGGGCGGGCCGCCGCAATCACCGCGTCAGTCCTCCTCTGCGGCGGAGTACTGGTCTCCGGTTCGCGGGTCGGGCTCTTCTCGCTGGTGCTCGCGGTCGGCCTGACCGCGCTGCTGATTCCCAAGCTGCGCGCCCGAATCGTCGTGATCGGACTCGCCGCCGCCGTGCTGATCGTGGTGGTCGCGCCGACGAACAACCCGTTGCTCGAGGGGATCAGCCGCCTCAGCGGCGGCGGCGATTCGTCGGCTGCAACCGGTCAGCGCTCGGACCAGTTCCACGAGTCCCTCCACATCGCCCTCGCGCATCCGGTCACGGGAATCGGCTACACGGTGGTCGCCGACGCGCACAGCCTGCCGCTCCAGTTCTGGGAGACCGCGGGGTTCCTCGGAATACTCGCTCTGATCCTCTACTCGGCGGGGACCTTCCTCACCGGCTGGCGGCTGTACCGCGACCCCGGCCTGCCGAGGGGGAGCCCGCCCTTCGTGGGGGCGGTGATGATCTCGTTCGCGGTCTGGCTGATCGCCGGCCTCGGGCAGAACGAGATCGCCGATCGCTACATCTTCGTTCCGGTCGGCCTGCTGCTGGGCCTGGGGCTGGCGGCTCAGGCGGGGCGCTCTCAGGGCAACGGCCACGAGGCCCTGCCGTCCACGGCACCCGTTCCGCCTCCTCCCGCCGCGGCTGCCCGCGAGCCCGAGCGGGTCCCGGTCGCGACGTAGGGCTCCCGCCCCGACGAAGCGAGGCCCGCCGCGAGCCGTCGCATACCTCAGATGGCCGGCGGCGTCGGCGCCGGTTCAGGCGGGAGTGGCTCGGGGGCCATGGCCGCGCCGGTGTCGGGGCCGGAGCTCGCCGCCAGGAACGTCGCCCACATCACCGCCATGATCGCGCCCTGTACGACCGTGATGGCCCAGAGCGCGCCGAGCGCGCCGTTGATCTCGGCGCCCACGACGCTCGCGGCGAAGACCAGTCCGGTCGTCACCACGTCGATCGCCATCACCTTGCGGATGGCGCGCATCCCGAGCAGTCCGGCCCGGGGCCCGGTGAGCAGGCCGAGAAACATGATCTGGACTCCGGTCGCGAGCAGCAGCGGCTGTGCGACGTCCCAGGAATCCCCGAGTATCGCCCTGCCCAGGCTGTCCGGCAGCAGGACCATCGCCACCAGGTTCACCGCCGCGGCCGTCGTGGTCAGGACCGACACCTTGCCGATGTAGCTCCGGACCGCTCCCTCCGCGTCGACGGACCGGGTCACGTGCCCGACGCTCGCGGCGGTCACGGCGATCTGGAAGGTCGTGAACGGGCGCACCAGAAGAAGCGCGCCCTGCACGCCGCCGAGCGCCCGCGCTCCCGCGATGGCAGCGACGCTGCTGGCCGCGGCGAGCGCCCCGCTCTGGGTCGCCACGTACGAGATCAGGTATCGCCAGGAGAAGTCCCACGTGTAGCGCAACCACGCCAGGCCGAGGCGGATGCGATCGGCGCGGTACTGAACGAAGACGAGCAGGCCCGCGACGGCCCCGGAGCCGCCCCAGGCGGCGATCAGCCACGGCAGGGAGTGCGTGCCGGTGACGAACAGGGGGATCACCGCCACGATCAGGACGAGCAGCCAGGTCACGTCCAGCGCGAGGGCCGATGAAGGCCGCTCGGTGGCGAACCCGAGATAGCGGCCGAGGTCCTGGACCGCAAGCAGTGGCAGGCAGAGGCCCAGGACGGCGATGGCGCCGCCCAGGGAGCCGTCGATGGCGCTCACCGCTCCACCGAGCACGGCCACGGCGGCGCCGAGCCCCAGCCCGAGCAGACAGCTCGTTCCGATCACCTCGCCCTTGCGTTCCTCGCCCTCCTCCGGGTGCACGAGCAGGGGGTCGTTGACGAGCGCTCGCGAGACCCCCTGGGCGACCATGTAGAGGAGGAAGACGATCCCGAAGAGCCCGAACGAGGCGGCGGAGAGCAGGCGCGCGGCGATCACCGCGATCAGCACGTTCGAGCCGCCGGCGATCGCCTGGTCGACCGTGATCACGCTCAGCTGGCGGCGAATTGAGCGTCTCGGGGGGCTGCTCATGGCGGCCAGTGTGACAGCCGCTCAATCGGCGCCCGCCGGTTGCCCAGGCACTAGCATCGCCGCCGATGACCGTCTCGGAAACTCAGACCGATCTGGCGCGGGACCTCTATCTCGACCTCCTGAAGCGGACCCTGACGGGCGTCGTGAGCGAGGACAACGACTCGATCCTGGGCGGCGTCAGGACCTCCGGATCGCCGAAGCTGCGCAAGAGGGCGGCCGATTCCGTCGGCCGTCTGGTCAGCCGCTTCGGCTTCGAGGTCGCCTACAAGAAGCCCTACGACCCCGCGCTGCGTGCGAACGGCCGCGACTGGCCCGCCCGAGCCGACTCCATGATCGGCCTGAAGCGCATGGAGAACATCCAGCACTGCGTCGAGACGGTGCTCCGCGACGACGTCCCGGGCGACCTGATCGAGACCGGCGTCTGGCGCGGTGGGGCCACCATTTTCATGCGCGGGGTGCTGAGGGCATGGGGAGACGAGACGCGCAATGTCTGGTGCGCGGACTCCTTCGAGGGGCTTCCTGCACCGGACCCCGACCGGTTTCCCGCGGACGCCGGCGACACCTTCTACAAGCAGACGGGTCTCGCGGTGGGGGTCGAGCAGGTGAAGCACAACTTCGAGCGCTACGGCCTGCTCGACGACCGGGTCAAGTTCCTGGTCGGCTGGTTCAAGGACACCCTGCCGACGGCGCCGGTCGAGCAGCTCTCGGTCATGCGCCTCGACGGCGACCTTTACGAGTCGACCTGGCAGGCGATCGAGGCGCTCTATCCGAAGCTCTCGCCGGGCGGCTTCTGCATCGTCGACGACTACGGGGACCTCGTGGCGCAGTGCCAGCGGGCGATCCACGACTACCGCGACGCCAACGGGATCACCGAGGAGATCGTCGACATCGACGGATTCGGCGCCTACTGGCGCAAGGAGTCCTAGGACTCGGTCAGCCGGTACTCGGCGAGCCGCTCACGGATTCGCGCGACCGTCTGCAGGTTGGTATGGGCGCCGTCGAAGGTGGATTCGACCGGCATGGCTCCCGTCGGGCCGGCGAGCTCGTCGGTCAGGTCGAGGAGCGTGGCCCTCTGAACGGGGCTGACGCTTCGAGCAAGAGCCTCCCGGAGCTTCCGATGGGCCTGGACACGTTCTTCGATCGTGCCGTTGATCGGAAACCACACGTCGGCCTCCGGCACGTCCACGGGCGGCATCGTCACGAAGAAGCCCATTCGGTCCGCCTTCAGCAGCCGTGCCAGCTCGGTGCAGTGGCGCACGTATCCGTCGACCCAGTCGAAGGACGAGTCGAGCCGCTCGGCGAGGTGCACCCTGACGTCGATCTCACCTGCCAGGAAGATCGGGACGAGCGCCCCGGGTCTCCCGAACCTGTTGACGAATCGCGCCACCCGCAGGACGCGCGGGGTGAATCCCTTGCGGCCGATCGAGTACATCAACCTGGCGCCGTCGCGCACGATCAGCTGTCCCTCGGGCGCCCGCATGAACATCCCGTTCGTGACCCGGCGGTTGACCGTCATGGCGTGCGAATCGCCGATCCAGAGCTCCGTTCGCCGCCTCCGGCGGCGCATCGCCCGGATCAGCGATGGCCACGCGAGCAGGAAGAGGAGCTTGCCGCGGACGCGGTCGCTGAGGCGGTGGGGCTCGATCCGGTGGCTGATGGCGTGCCCGTTTTGCATCCGTGAGATGCTACGAACAGGCACGTAACGGTGCCGCAGTCGGCGGGCGTTGGGGGGTGATCGAGGGCGAATGAGACAACCTGCGTATTGCACGATCCTGGCGCGCAACTACCTGCCGGCCGCTCTCGCGCTGAGCGACAGCCTGCGCGAGCAGGGCAGCGATGTCCCGCTGACGGTCTTCCTCATCGACGCGACGGCCGATTCGGAGCTGCCTGAGCTCGAGGGCGTGCGCTGGATGCACCCCGGCATGCTCGACCTGCAGCAGCGCCAGGCCCTCGAACTGGCGATGTCCTACGACCTGGTCGAGTTCGCAACCGCGGTCAAGCCGCTCGTCCTGCGCGCGCTGCTCGCCGAGCACGATCAGGTCTGCTACCTGGACCCGGATACCTACGCCGTGGCCCCGATGGAGGAGCTCAGCCCGGCCCTGGAGGCGAGTCCCGGCGGCATCCTGCTCACCCCTCACTACCTGCAGCCGACACCGACCGACGGCGAGTTCTCCGACGGCCACCTCCTGCACGTGGGGACCTACAACCTCGGCTTCTGCGGGGTGGACCGGCGCGCCGGTGACTTCCTCGAGTGGTGGTGGGGCCATCTCAACAGCGAGTGCCTCCACGATCCGATCGCCGGTCTGTTCGTCGATCAGAAATGGGTCGATCTGGGCAGCCTGTACTTCGATGCCACGCCCCTGCGCCACTACGGGTACAACGTCGGGCTCGCCAACCTTCACGAGCGCCCGGTCGACCGCGACGCCGATGGCTACTTGATCGCGGGAACGGAGGACCGGCTCCGGCTCTTCCACTTCCACGCGTTCGACCCGCGCCGGCCCGACGAGCTGTCGACCCGCTTCAAGACGTCGCACCCGGATGGGTTCAGCACTTCCCAGCTGGGAACGGAGGCGCTGATCGAGCTCTGTCAGGCCTACGCCGAGGTCGTGCTCGAAAAGGAGCGTGAGATCGGGCCGCAACCCGGCTACGTCTACGGCGCCGACACGACCGGGCGGCGCATCACCCGGCGCCTTCGCCACGCGTACCGCGTCGCCGCGTTGGCCGACCCCGGAACCCTGCCGTCCCCGTTCGTCGCCGCCGAGGCAGACGATTACGAGAGCTGGCGGCGGGGAGCCCGAGGCCTGGTCGGCCGGCTGATGATCTCCGACGTAGTGAAGGGGATTCGCTGCGCGCTTCCGGAGGAATACGACAACGTCAAGCGGCGCCTGCCCGGCCTGACCAGCAGGCTGCGGGGACGGATCGTCGAGAAGTCAGGGATGTGGGGCTGACCCGACGGGCTGTGTCGGTCGCCAGAGGTGCTCGTTGGCGTGGGCGTACTCGATGAACGCATCGGCGTCCTCGCTGGCGAGATACGGCACCGCCTTCCGGATCTCCTCCTCCGGCCAGTCCCACCACTTGATCTGGAGAAGCTCTTCGATCTGCTCCTCGGAGTGCCGGTAGCGGATCACCTTGGCGGGGTTGCCGCCGACGATCGCATAGGGCGGCACGTCCTTCGTGACGACCGAGCCTGTCGCCACGACCGCCCCGTCGCCGATCGTGACGCCGCTGAGGACCCAGGCGCCGAATGTCACCCACACGTCCGAGCCCATCACGATGTCCCCGCGAATCGCGGGATTGCCATCGCTGCCGGCGCCCTCCATGCCCAGGTGAATGCGCAGGGGGTAGCTGGCGACGTGCTTCACCGCATGCTGGCCGCCGAGGAGAATCGTTCCGCCGACCGCGCTGTATTTCCCGACGATCAGCTTGGTCTGATCCTCGTGGGGGAACGTCCAAACCGTCGGCACGCCGTAGGTGCCGACGCCTCGGACCACCCGCCCCTGGCGCTCCAGGCGTCTCAGGTTGGAGAGATCGTCGCCCCACCACGCGCTCCGCAGGCGTCGCCACTGGAACCCGAGGGTGGCCCTCAGCCCGACGTGCTCCTCAGCCACCGCTTCCTCCGCTCGACCCCGCGGTGGCTTCCTTCAGGAAAGCGAACTCACGCGCGATGGCTGTGTTGGTCGCATCGGGCTGAACGCCGCCGAAATGGGCGAACTCGGCGGGAGACGGACCGGAGGGCAGGTCGAGAAGCTGAGTGCCCGGGAGCGCCTGGGCGAATTCCCGGCTCTGCTCGACCGGGACGATCGGATCGCTGTCGGCCGCGATCAGCAGGACCCTGCTCTTGATCCTGCCCGCGTAGCGGATGGGGCTCCATTTCGCCAGCTGGCCCCTCCCGAACGCCTTCACGGCGAGGTGGTAGGCCTCATCGCCGCTCGGGTCCTGCTGTGCCAGCGCGGTGAGATTGGTGGGCGCTGAGAGGGCGACGACGCAGTCCAGATCCGGCTCGCGCGCCGCCAGCATCAGCGCCAGATTCCCGCCGGCCGAGATCCCGCTTGCGCAGACGGGCAGGCCGGGGTAACGCTGGCGCGCTGCCCTGTAGACGTCCTCGACCTGCCGGAATCCCTTGGCGCCCGCGTCGTAGCCGACCGCCACCGTCGCGTAGCCCTCGGCCTGGACGTACTTGGCGTTCGACTTCTGCTCGCGATATCCGGAGTCGCTGCGCTGCCAGCCGCCTCCGTGGATCAGCATCACGACGGCGGTCGGGTCGCCCCCCGACGGCTCTCCCCAGGACACGCGAGCACCGCCCAGCTTCGCAACGGGCGGCCCCACACCGCCCGCGTCGCTGCCCCCGCACGCCGCGACCGTCAGCGGCGCCGCGAGGCACACCGCGGCCAGCACGAGGGCTTTCAGGTTCCGAGCCTTCATGTCCGGGCGCAATCTAGCCTCAGCGGCCAGCCTGGGCGCCGGTCGGCAGATCGGCGGGCAGGGAATCGATCGTCCTGCGGAGAGCCGGCAGATCGATGGTGATGTCGCTCATCACTCCGTTCATCCGCCCACTCCGGGGCGCCCGTCCGTCGCCGAGCAGATAGGTGTAGCCGAGCCCCGGGATGCAGTCGGCGAGCTTCCAGTAGCAGCCCTGCACGTAGTCGGGCGCGAACAGCTCGACCACCGATGCCCCACGGCTGGCGAAGGCGAGGTTGGCGAGCGCCGCTCCGTGCGGCGCCACTATCCACTCGGCCTCCCCGAACGCGCGGATCTGCTCCGCCATCGGCATGGTGCCCGGATCGACGACGGTGAACCCGCGTTCGGTGAGCAGCTCGACGACCTCGTCCTCGTTCGTGACGATGCGGTTGTGGCGCTCCCGGCCGCGGGTAACGTAGATCCGGCGGCCCGGCACTCGCTCGAGCCCGGAGGGCCTCAGACGCTCGCGGACCAAGTCGACGGCCCACGGGGGCGTGCGCAGGTGGGCGTCCGGAAGCCCCGGCACGAGCAGCCGCTCGGCGCGGACGTGCGGCGAGAGATCGCTGTCGATCACTACGGCGTCCTGCGGGAGCCCGGCCATCTCCAGCATCTCGCGCTGGAAGGCGCGCTGGCGTGGGACGTACCAGCGCTCGGGGGCGGGGACCCCCGGCGTCCCGAGGATCGCGAGGCGGGGCAGGACGTCGAGGAGGAAGTGGTAGTTGCTGACGTCGCCCCGGCAGGCGAGCACCCCCAGGATCCCCTCGACCTCGACCGGCTCCTTCTCGAAGGGATGCAGGAAGACAGGATGCTCGCGCCAGCTGGACGTGCCGAAGTAGGGGGAGAGCTCGTCGACCATCGCGCCGCGCCCGTCGATCACGGCCCGATGCGGCCCCAGCACCCGGCCCCCGGGCAGCTCGGCGACGGCGACCCGGGGGACGGTCTCGCTCGCCTGCCCGGCGAAGGCCGGATGGCGCGCCGGCTCGCCCGCCGGGATCGGCCGGTCCAGCTGCTCCTCCTCGCGCGCGACCCACATCCGCGCGTCGCCCGCGGCGACCGAATCGTCGACCAGCGACACGTGGCGCCGGGGGAGGTACCCGCCGCGCAGCCGGCTCAGCTGCCCCGTGAGGGGCGAGATCGCGCGGGTTCCGCCCGTGTACGCCGCCTTCGCCAGCGGCCACAGGGGCCGCAGCGGCGCGGGAAGCCGAACGGCCACTAGCGCTTCGCCACGACCAGATAGTGCGTGGCGAGGTTCTTGGCCCGGTGGCGCTCGATCGCGGACTCGTAGGCGAGGTAGGCGCGCTGCACCGGCCTCCAGAAGGCGAAGTAGGGAGCGCCGCGGTAGAAGGGGACGATCTCCACCTCCGAGAAGCCGCTCAGGAGGCGATCCAGGGCCCGGTAGCTCGAGCGGTCGTAGCGGGTGGGGAACTTCTCCTCCTCCGCGTGCCCGAGCACGTGAGTCGCAAGCCACACCCGCGCCTTTGGCGGAAGCAGCCGCCCGCCGAAGGCGAAGGCCGCGTTGGACCCGGTGAGCTGCGCGAGCATCGTGCCGCCCGGGCGCAGCGCCCCGCGCAGGTTCTCGAAGGCGTCCGCGAGCGGCGAGACGTGCTCGAGGACCTGCCAGCTGAGGACCACGTCGAACTCTCCGTCCCTGCGGAGGGGAGCGGTGATGTCGGCGACGACGTCCTCGTCGTACGCGCCCGGAGCGGCCGCGGCGAGCTCCGTGGACTCGATGTCGAGCCCGACGTAGCGGCAGCCGGGGGGCCTGTCGGCGGGCGCCAGGGTCGGGTAGCGGCCCGCGCCGACGTCCAGGATCGCGACGTCGGGTACAAGCAGCGGCTTGACCCTGCGAAGGAGCTCGAGCTGCATCGGCTCCGCGTAGCGCTCGGGCAGGACCCCCGCCTCAACCAGCGGCAGCTCCTGCGCGGGGGCCGCGCTGTCGATCGTGGGGCTCATTTCCTGCAGTACTTTAGGGCGCGCATGCGCGCCGTCCGCCACCTCCCAGCCGGGGTTCCAAGGCCCCTCTCCTAGGGTGCGCGTCGTCATCGAGGCCATTCCGGCCGTCCCGTTCGGAGGCTATGCGGTCGCGCTCGAGGGGCTGCTCCGCGGCTGGGACCGGCTGGAGGGGCACGACGAGATCCACCTGCTGATGGCCGAGGGAGTCGAGCTGGAGATCCCGGCCTCGATCCGGGTTCACCGGTTTCGCGTCGGCCGCCCGGCGGTCCTGCAGCGCATCGCGGTGCAATCGCGGGCCGCGCGGAAGGTCTGCCGCGAGGTCGGCGCCGACGTGCTGCTCGGCCTGTTGCCGACCACGGCGGTGCTCCCGGTTGGCTGCCCGAAGGTGATCGAGGTCTACGACCTACGCCACGAGCTGGTTCCCGGGCAGTTCAGCCGAGGCCGCCGGTTGCTCCGCAAGCTCTCCTATGGCATCGGCTATCGCCAGGCCGACGCCGCGATCTGCATCTCGGAGCGCACCCGCAGGGACCTGCTGCGCTCCCGTCCGTGGCTCGGCTCGAAGCCCGTGACGGCCGTCCATCTGGCGGCGGACCAGGTCGACGAGTGGCCGCGGCGTGACCCGGCGGCGGGCGAGGAGCCATATGCCCTCGCCTTCGGGCATTTCCCGAACAAGGCCGTGGACCGGGTCATCGACGCGTGGGGGATCCTGCGGGACCGCGGCGAGGCTCGCCCGCTCGTCATCGTCGGGCTGCCGAAGGCGTCGCGCGAGGGAGTCACGGAGCGGATCCGGGCGGCCGGCCTCGAGGACGTTGTGAACCCCCTGCCGTGGCTGGACGACGACGATTTCCACGCGCGCTTCGCCTCGGCGGAACTGATCGTGTTCCCCTCCGACTTCGAAGGCTTCGGCCTCCCGGCGGTCGAGGCGATGCGCCTCGGGATCCCGGTGGTGATCTCCGACGACGAGGCGCTGCTCGAGGTGACGGGCGGTAACGCCACCGTCGTCGCCGGGACCGATGCGGCGTCGCTGGCCGATGCCGTCTCTGCGGCCTGGGCCACCCCCGCCGACGCTCTCGAGCGTGCCCGTTCCTACGCCGGCCGCTACACGGCCGAGCGTATGGCCCGCGAGACGCGGGCGGTGCTCGCCGGGGTCTCCGGGGCCTCGTAGCTAGTTCGGCTTCGCGAAGACGTCCGCGCCGAAGCCGTCGTCTGCCAGCGGAACGAGCTCTCCTCGCTCGTCAGGCCGGTAGAGCCCGTAGCCGCTGGCCGCCAGGAGCTCGGCGATCGGCTTCCGGTCCTGCTCGAGCAGGTCGACCGAGCTCTCGTTCCACTCGAGCTGGATCAGCTTGATGCGCCGATCCGCGAGCAGCCCCCGCGCCCCTCGCAGCACGAGCAGCTCGGCGCCCTCGACGTCCACCTTGAGGCCGTCGATCGTCCGCTCGCCCGCCAGGCCGTCCAGGGTCAGCACGGGGACCTCCTCGGACTCCAGCCCATCGGAGTCTCCGTCGAGCACCAGATGGTTCTGGTTGTCGAGCGCGGTCGTGAGCCGCAGCGTGCCCTCGGTCTCGCCGAGCGCCGCAGGGACGACCTCGGCCGTGTAGCCGTTCAGCCGCAGGTTCGAGTCGAGTCGGTCGCGCGCGATGCGGCTCGGCTCGACCGCGATCACCTCGGCACCCGCCTCGATCGCGAGGATCGTGTAGAGCCCGACGTTGGCACCGACGTCGACGAACAGCGACCCGGGGCCGAGCGCGCTGCTCCAGGCGTGCATCTCGTTCCAATCGACCGGATTCGCGTACAGGGCCCGCGCCGAGTGGTAGACGCGCGCGTCGGCCTCGATCACCGACCGGTCGCCGACGGTGGCCCGCGCCCGGCGCCCGAACAGGCGGCCCATGAGCTGGAAGCGGACGGCGGACAGCGTCCGGCCGAGGCGATGCCCCCGGTTGGCCGGGTGCTTCCAGGTGAAGGCAATCACCGTCCCAACCCGTTCGAACCAGCGAATCCCCTGCTTCATCGTCGGTCCCTCATACGAGGCGGACCATGCTGGCAGACCTGGATGTGTCCCGGCTCAGTTGCCCCGCCGCGATTCCTGCTGACTTTGTTTCGATTGGGCTATGCCGGGGAGGTAGTCTTGCTGGACAAATGTTCTAGGCAATGGCATGCCACTGTCGGGGCAAGGACGCTGATTCGACCGACCCGCGACGTCCGCGTTCGGGCGGCGTGTGGTCCGGAGAAAGATGTCCGTTCAACCACGGCCAGGGTTTCAGGCCCTGCTCCTCTGCACCACCATCGCACTCAGCCCCTTGTCGGTCGCGGTCGTGCCCGCCGTCGCGGGGGCACGCGAGGGCGGAACTGTCAAGGCTGCCGCGTCGAAGACCGGGAAGAAGAAGTGCAAGAGGAGAAGGCGCGCTGGAAGAAAGTGCAAGGGTCGGAGGGGTGGCGGGAGAGCCCAGAATCCGATTCCACCTTCTGCCCGGCTCCCGCGCAATCCGCCGGAGTCAGGTCCCAGTCCCGACCAAGGCCCGACCAAGCCGGACTGCGGCCCGCAGATCCTGAAGACCACTGGCGGCCTCTGGGAATGCACCTTCGCGGACGACTTCGACGGAACCCGCCTGAATCTCAACAAGTGGCTCCCGCAGCGAACGGCCGAGACCGGCTACGTGAGTGGGCCCGACGCCTGCTTCGTCGATGGCCCGGACAACGTCTCGGTCTCCGCTGGGACCCTGAAGCTGACGGCCCGTAAGGAGCCGACCCCTTTCAGCTGTGCAGGTAACTTCACCACGCAGTACACGAGCGGCTCGGTGACCACCAGTCAAGGGCGGTTCAGCTAGGCCTATGGACGCTTCGAGATCCGCGCAAAGGTCTCGTCCGCCCAGGTCAAGGGTTTGCAGAGTTCCCTGTGGCTCTGGCCGGTCGACTCCACCAAGTACGGCGAGTACCCCGCATCGGGCGAGATCGACATCGCCGAGATGTTCTCGCAGTACCCGGATCGGGCGATCCCGTACATCCACTACAACCCGGCCCTGCTTGTCGATCCGCTCGCTACGAACACGGAGTGCCTGATCTCGGATCCCGCGTCGTTCCACACCTACACGCTGGAGTGGACTGAGAGCACCATCACGATCTCCTACGACGGCAACACCTGCCTGGTCGACCACTGGATCCCGGAGGGTCCGCTCGACAGCCGGCAGCCATTCGACCAGCCCTTCTTCATCGCGTTGACCCAGGCGCTTGGCATCGGCACCAATGAGTTCGACCCTGGGACGACGCCTTTGCCCGCCACGACCGAGGTCGACTACGTGCGGGTCTGGAGATAGCCGCGGGTCAGAGGTCGTAGCTCGACATATCCCGGTCGAGCGCGTCTAGATCCGCCCGGCTCGGGTCCGGTGCATCTCGATCACCGTCGTCCGGTCTGCGAAGCGTCCGGCGCAGGGCGAAGCCGCCGACGACGAGGGCGATCAGGATGCCGAGGCCCGGGACGATCCAGGCGACCAGGTCGAACCCGTGCCCGGTCGGGGTCGCGAGCACGTTCCGGCCGTACTGCGCCACCAGCGCATCCTTGATCTGGTCCTTGGTCTCGCAGCGGGCGATCAGCTGCCGGATCAGGCCCCGCTCGCCCTGCGCCTGCGGAGAGTCCGACTCCGCGAGCAGGGTGCCGCAGATCGTGCACATCACCTCGTCCTCGACGTCGGGCAGGTTCGTACGGGGCGTGCACGCGCCGGCGGTCTCGGCGAGCGACCCGGCGATGAGCAGTGCCGCAAGGCTCACGAGCAGCCCCCTGGCGAACCTCGTCGTCACGATCGCGGCCGGATCAGCGGCTCGACGGCCTGCTGGAGGTAGCCCTCGTCGACGGGGCCGCGCCTGATCAACGCGACGTTGCCCTGCGGGTCGATCAGGAAGTTCTCGGGGAATCCCGTCATCCCGTAGGCCGCCTTGCGATCATCGCCGCCCGACTCGTGGAGCTGCGGGTATGTGAGCCCGTAGCGGTGGACGAACTCGAGCGCGTGATCGGTCGAGTCGAAGAGGTTGATTCCTAAAACGGTGAAGCCGCTCGGCCGGTTCTGCGCCTGGAAGCGCTCCAGGGCCGGAGCCTCCGATCTGCATGGGCCACACCACGAGGCCCAGAAGTTGACGAGCACCCAGTGGCCGCGGTAGTCGGAGATCGCTCCCGTCCCCGGCCTCTCGAGATTCGCGAGCTGCTTGTCTGGCGCTCGGTCCCCGACGGCGAGGTTGTCGCCGTTCTTGCTCAGGAGGCCGTAGGCGAGCAGGCCGACGACAGCGACCACCGCGGCGACGACGATCACCGACTTGGCGCTCACCGGGGGAGCCCGGCGTACGCCGCGAGCGAGGGCTTGGGGCTGTCGTCGAAATGCACGAGGCCCATGTGGAGGGTCCATGGTGTGCCGGCCGGGCCGTCCTGGAAGGCGTGCCAGACGGCGCGCTCGATCCCGAGCCGCTGCCGGCGGGCGATCAGCAGCCGATAGGTGCGGTTCAGGAACTTCGCCTGCCCGCGCTCGTTGGCCTTGAAGGGGCTCTTGCCCCAGTGGCTCCCGCCGGTGCTCCAGCCGAACTCGGTGATCCAGATCGGGGTCGCCCGGTCGTGGTGGCGGTTCATGATCCGGCGAGTCTCCCGCGTGGCGCCGAGAACGCCCTTCGGTCGTGAGGCGTATGGATGGATGGAGACCGCGTCGAAGGCGGAGCGGGCGCCGTGGACCCGGTAGATCCCCTTGAGGAACGTCTCCAGCGAGACGCCGTAGTTCGCGCGGGGCGGAGGGAAGATCCCGCCGATGCCGATCCGTGCCTGGGGGTCGGAGCTGCGCAGCCCGGCGCCCGTGATGCGCAGGAAGCGGACGTATTGGCGCGGGCTCGGCCTGCCGCCCCAGTAGCCGGACAGGTTCGGCTCGTTCCAGAGCTCCCACGAGGTCATCGGCAGGTAGGGGAGGGTCGGATGCTGTCGCCAGAAGAGTCCGTTCGTCCCGTAGCGGGCGGCGAGCTCGGCGACGAAGCTCTGCCAGGAGCTGACCGCCGCCGCGCCAAAGATCGGGGGACGCGGGAAGTGCGGAGTCCAGGCGGGCTCCCCGAGCAGCAGGGGCTGGATCTGGAGGCCGGCCGCGGCCGAGCGTGCCACGTAGGCGTCGTAGTAGGACCAGTCGCGCGCGCCCTGACGGGGCTCGACCATGCTCCAGTTGACCAGCAGGCGCACCGCACCGACCCCGTGCGAGGACATCATCTGCATCTCGGCCGGTGTGTCGTCCCCGGAGGGCACCACCCCGAAGAAGTCGCGTGGGACGGCGGCGCCGGCAGTTCCCGACATCGCTGCGCAGGTCGAAACCGTCGCGAGCGCGAGTGCCGCGACGGAGCGCGCTTTCCGTCCTGCCGTCATCCGAGACCTAGAATGCTCGCAGACACGCTGCGGCGGTAGCTCAGTTGGTAGAGCGCGAGCTTCCCAAGCTCGAGGTCGCGGGTTCGAGACCCGTCCGCCGCTTCTCCACGCCCAAATGAGTGAGCGGGCGACGAGGGGGGTACCACGAGCACATGCCGATCATCGGACGCATCGGAAGGCGCTTCGCCCGCCGCAGCCGCTGGCTCGCGGAGCGGCTCTGGCTGATCGCCGCCCTCGAGGCCGCCTGGATGGCGAACAGCCACTGGCGGCGGCTCGACCCCGAGGAGAGGGCGCGCCTGCGCGAGCTCGCCCGGAAGTCCAGGGGCCGCCCCTCGAAGCTGACCGAGCGCGAGCGGGCCGAGGCGTCTGCGCTCCTTCACAAGCTCGACTACGCGGAGTTGGGCGGCAACGTCACGGGCATCTTTCTTCCCTTCCGGCCCCTCGCCCGCATGGTCGAGTTCGCGCTTGGTCGCGTCGGCAGGTGAGCTCGCGCGAAGAGCTGATGCAGGACTACCTCGCGGCCTGGAACGATCGCGACGCGGTCCGCGTCGCCTCCTTCTTCACGGAGGAGGCTGTCTATGAGGACCGCGGCGCCGGGACCGTGCTGCACGGGCGAGCGGAGATCGAGGCGCACGCCGCGCGGGTACACGCGGGGTTCGGCGATCTCAAGTTCGAGTTGGTCCGGGCGGCGCACGGCGACGACTTCACAGCCGGGGGGTGGCGCTCGCGGATGACCCACACGGGCTCCTTCGAGGGGCTCGCGGCGACCGGCGGGGAGGTCGAGAGCGCCGGCGTCGACGTGGCCACGCTGGACGGCGAGGGCCGGATCCGGCATCTGGCCTCCTACTACGACGGCGCCGAGATCATGCGGGACCTGGGCCTGCTCCCGGATCGCGGCTCGAGGACCGAGCGCGCGCTGGTTCGCGCCGCGTCGGTCCTCAACTCGGCGCGGCGGCGGGTCGCACCTCAGGATGGGCGGCGTACCACTCCAGGGTCCGGCTGAGCCCCTCCCGCAGGTCTATCCGCGGCTCCCAGCCGATCCGCTCACGGACCTTGGCCGAGTCGAGGTACTGCCGGTCGATCTCGCCGCTCGGGTTCCCGCTGCCGCGGTAGTCCGGTTCCACCTCATCCGGGCCGAGTTCGCAGATCAGCTCGACCACCTTCCGGATGGCGTGGGGGCGCCCCCAGCCGGCGTTGAAGGCCTCGCCCTCGATTCCACCGGACGCGAGTGCCTCGGCGACCGCCAGGTAGGCCCCCGCGGCGTCCTCGACGTGCAGGAAGTCACGCTCGGGCGACCCGTCGGAGCGGATCACGGGTGACCGGCCGTCGAGCACGGCGGTGACGGTTTCGGGGATCAGCCGGGAGAAGTTCCGGTCGCCCCCTCCGTAGAGATTCGCGAAGCGGGTCACAGCGACCGGGAGCCCGTACGTGTGCCAGTAGCTCCGCGCGATCAGGTCGGTCGCGGCCTTCGAGACGTCGTAGGGAAAGACGGGCTGCAGCGCGGAGTCCTCCGTGTACGGCAACCGCTCGTGCGGGCCGTAGGCCTTGTCGGAGGACGCCACCACCACGCGGCCGGTGCCCGCCCCCCGGCAGGCCTCGAGCAGGACCCAGGTGCCCTCGATGTTCGTCTCGAAGGTCGGCACGGGCGAGGCGTTCGCATCTCCGACGATCGCCTGGGCCGCCAGATGGAAGACGGAGTCGACGGAGTGGTCGCGCAGCACCCTGCCCACGAGCTCGCCGTCCCGGAGGTCGCCGGTGACGTCCTCGGCGTCTGTCGCGACGCCGAGGAGATCGAGCCCCGTCGGCGTCGCCGCCTCGCGGTCGAGGGAGACGACCTCCGATCCCGACTCGAGCAGCGCCTTGACCAGCCACGAGCCCGCGAACCCACGCCCTCCGGTGACGAGCGCCCTCAACCCGCCGGCTCCTCGGCCCAGACGCGCCAGGGTGGATCGCCCGAGCTCCACAGCTCGTTGAGGAGCACCGCGTCCTTATAGGTGTCCATGCAGTCCCAGAAGCCTTCATGCCGGTACGCGCGCAGGTTCCCCTCGCCCGCCAGGCGCTCCAGTGGCTCACGCTCCAGCACGCTGTCCTCTTCGAGGTAGTTGAAGAGCGCCGGCTCGAAGCAGAAGAAGCCGCCGTTGACCCAGTGCTCGGCGCGGGGCTTCTCGTGAAAGCCGCTCACGGCCCCGTCGGCGCCGATCTCGGCAACCCCGAACTGGAGCTCGGGGCGGACGACCGTCATCGTCGCCACGGCATCGCCGGAGCGGTGGAACTCGACCAGCTCGGCGAGGTCGATGTCTGCGACGCCGTCGGCATAGGTGGCGGAGAAGGGCTCGCCGTCGAGCTGCTCCGCCGCCAGCTTGATCCGGCCGCCGGTCGGGGTCTCGAGCCCCGTGTCCAGGCACTCCACTTGGACTCCCTTCGGCCAGGCGGTTTCCGCAGCCCAGCGCTCGATCAACCCGCCCTTGTAGCCCGTGAGGAGCAGGAACCGCGAGAAGCCCTGGCAGCTGTAGATCGAGATCACGTGCCAGAGGATCGGGCGCCCGCCGATCTCGACGAGGGCTTTGGGGATCGACTCGGTGCGCTCGCGCAAGCGGGTGCCGCTCCCTCCGCAGAGGATCACCACTGGTTCCAGGGTGGCCAAGCCAGCGATCCTAGATGCCCCACTTATCGTCGGCCGGACTACCCACTGTTCACAACGGTCGACGGTCCACCTCTAGGCGGCCGGATTCAACGGTTGGGAGTCCAATTCGGACCGCTGATTTGGCGTGCTGAGTGAGACCGGCCGAATCCGTGGGTATGGAGGCAACGAAGCCACGTGCCCAAACGCTGCGGTGCAGCCGGAAGCTCGGCCCGGCGATCGCAGCCGCCGCACTGCTCGCCCTGGGGGTGGGCGTTGCCCTGCCGTCGGCCGCCGCTGCGGAGCCCAACTGCGGGGGCACGGCGATCCCGAAGGATTCCGCCACGACCACGACGGCGGCCGCACCTCCGGCTCAGGCGCCGCAGCAACAACAGCAGAAGAACCAGAAGAAGCAACCCCGGAAGAAGAGGGGGAAGGCGAAGAAGCGAGCCCTGAAGAAGCGGCGCGCCAAGAGGAAGATCGCGGCGAAGGCGGCCTCCGATACGGCCTATTGGCGATGCACCTTCTCGGACGATTTCAACGGAACGACGCTCGACTCGTCCAAGTGGGTCCCCCAGCGGACCGACTACTCCGGCTATACGAGCGGGCCGACGGCCTGCTTCGTCGACAGCCCAAACAACATCTCGGTCTCCGACGGCACGCTGAAGCTCACGGCCCGGAAGGAGGACGCGCCCTTCACCTGCGCGGACGGGACCCCCGCAAGCTTCAGGACCCAATACACGAGCGGAATGGTCTCGACCTATGGCCGCTTCAGCCAGGCCTACGGGCGCTTCGAGGTGCGCGCCAAGATCTCCTCAGCCTCCGTCCCCGGACTGCACACGGCGTTTTGGCTTTGGCCGGATGACACGAGCAAGTACGGCGGCTGGCCGCAGTCCGGCGAGATCGACTTCGCGGAGCTCTACTCGGAGTATTCGGACCGAGCGATCCCCTACATCCACTACAACCCGGCCACCCCGGACCCGAACGTCTCTGCCTACAACTGCGTCATCGGGAATCCGGCCGATTTCCACACCTACGCGGTGGAATGGACCACGACCCAAATCAAGGTGATCTACGACGGCAGGACCTGCCTGGTCGACAACTGGAACCCCGCCGCACCGCTATCGAAGCCGGCACCGTTCGACCAGCCGTTCATGCTCGCTCTGACCCAGGCCCTCGGGGTGGCGTCGAACCAGTTCGATCCCGCCACGACTCCACTGCCCGCGACGACGACAGTCGACTATGTCAGGGTCTGGACGTAGGCCGGTCCGCGCTCAGTTCGCCTGAGCCGTCGGACGGATCAGGATCTCGTTGACGTCGACCTGCTCGGGCTGCTCCATCGCCCAGAGCACGGCGCGGGCGATGTCGTCGTCCTCGAGAGCCCGCTCGGGGCGATTGTCGAAGAACTCCGTGTCGGTCATCCCCGGCTCGATCAGCGTCACCCGGATGCCGTGGTTCTCGTGCATCTGCCGGAGCTCCTGCCGCAGGGACTCGCCGATCGCTCCGACCGCCCACTTCGTCGCCGAGTAGAGCGAGCCGGGTAGGGCTCGGCGTCCCGCGACCGAGCTCGTCAGCAGGTAGTGGCCCGTGCCCGCCTCGAGCAGCGTGGGCATGGTCGCTCGGATCGTCAGCGCGACGCCGAGCACGTTGGTGAGCACCATCGAGCGCCAGTGCTCGGGGGATTCCTCGAGATAGCCGCGCTTGGCGCCGAAGCCGGCGTTCGCGAAGACCGCGTCGAGCCGGCCGAAGGAGTCCATCGCCGTCGCCGCGATTCGCTGGCAGTCCTCCCACTCCGTGACGTCACAGCGGACGGCGATCGCCCGCTCGGAGCCGCCGAGCTCCTCGGCGAGCTGATCGAGGCGATCCTCGCGGCGGGCACCGAGCACGAGCCGGTATCCGGCCTCGGCGGCGCGCTGTGCCGTGCGGGCGCCGATCCCGCTCGACGCACCCGTGATCAGCATCACCCGCCCGTCAGCCATGCGAGCTCATCTTCGCAGTCATCTAGGTGTTTTCTACGGTCAGAGCCAGGGTCGGCACGCCGATACCAAAAATATGAGGTTTCGAGCCTCCAATCTAGTGCTGCTCTGCGGGATCGTCATGGCAATCGCGGGTGCGCTGCTGCTCACCGATCGTGCCCAGCGCCACACCGGCGATGAGTCGTTCAGCGAGAACACGGCGAATCAGGCCGTACAGGACTCCATGCACAGGCTGGTGGAGGGGACCGAGGGCTTCGTCGTCTCGGGCGACCCCCGCCTGCTTGGGCAGTACGAGGGGGCCCAGCTGCGGGTCGTGCAGACTTTGACCAGGCTCCAAGACATCGCGAACAGCGGCGACGAACAAGTCGCGGTCGCCCTGATGGCGAAGCAGATCAAGTACCAGCAGACTCTCGATGCAAGGGCGGTCCACCGGCGCCAGTCGACCGGTCATCGGGGCTCGGTCGCAGAACAGCAGCGCCGAATCGCGGCCTTCGACCGGGTGGTCGCCTCGAACGCTCATGTGGCGACCGTGATCGACGAAGAGCGCCGCAGCGCCCAGAAGCAGACCAGCCTGGTCTCTCTCGCCGCGATCGGGGTCCTTGGTCTGGTGATCATTGCCCTGGGGCTCTCGGCGAAGCGCGCCGAACGTCGCCGTCGCCGGATCCGGCGCTTCGGCGAGGGTCTGCAGGCGGCGCGCACGGAGCCCGAGGCGTACAGCCTGGTCCAGGCCCATCTGGAGCGCTCTGTGCCGGGCTCGGATGTCTCGGTGTTCAATCGCAACAACAGCGCCGACCGGCTCGAGCCGACGACGCCGATTGACGAGAAAAGTGACTTGGGCAAGGCGATAGAGGGCGCCAAGCCGGACGACTGCCTCGCCGTCAGGACCGCAAAGGCCTCAACCGGCGGAACTGGCGACGACGACCTGCTGCGTTGCGATATCTGCGGCAAGATCGGCGGCCGATCCCTGTGCGTCCCCGCCATCGTCGGCGGTGAGGTAATCGGCTCGGTCTTGGTCCGCGGCGAGAAGCGGTTCGCCGACTCGACTGAGCGGACGGTCTCCGAGAGCGTCGGCGAGGCGGCACCGGTCGTCGCCCATCTGCGCAACCTCGCGATCGCCGAGCGCAGAGCGTCGAGCGACAAGCTCACCGGCCTTCCCAACAAGCGCTCGGCCGACGACACCTTCAAGCACATGGTCGCGAACGCGGCTCGCACGTCGAAGCCGCTTGCACTCGTCCTCTTCGATCTCGATCGCTTCAAGCGGGTCAACGACACCTACGGTCATCCCAAGGGCGACGAGGTGCTCGCGGCGATCGGCTCGGCCGTCGGAGCGACGATTCGCGAGAACGACTTCGCCGCCCGCGACGGCGGCGAGGAGTTCATGGTCCTGCTGCCCGGCGACGACACCGACGGCGCGCGCCTGGTGGCCGAGAAGCTCCGGTCGACGATTGAGACCCTCCGCATTCCCGGCCTGGAGCAGGGAATCACCGCGAGCTTCGGGGTGGCCTCGTTCCCCGAGGACGCCGCGAACCGCGAGGAGCTGCTGCGCAAGGCGGACCGCGCCCTCTACTCCGCCAAGCGGGCGGGCCGCAACCGGGTCCACACGGCGTCCGATCCCGAGGGCAATGAGGCCACGGAGGCGGCCAACGGCGCCGGTGCCACGATGCAGAGCGAGCCGACCCAGGTGTGAGCCGGAGCCTTTAAGCGCGGGTTGCGATAATTCGCAGCGCCCCGTGGACCCATCTCGAAAACGCAAGATCAGGCTGGTGGTGGCGCTGTCGGCAGCCGTGCTGCTGGCCGTCGGCCTCGTCTACACGTCGTTCTCGGCCTCCAGCGAGGCGAAGGAGCCCTCGCAGCTGGTCAACGCCGACCCGAACCAGACCTATGAGCTGACCGGCGATGTCGTCCCGGGCTCGATCCATCATGCGGGCGACCAGCTCGACTTCCGCATCTCCGACCGCGACGGAAGCCATCCCATCCCGGTCACCTACAGCGGCACCGTCCCGGATCCGTTCCGGGACGGGCGCGAGGTGATCGTCACCGGCAAGCTCCATGACGGCACCTTCGTGGGCGAGCGGGACAGCCTGATCACGAAGTGCCCGTCCAAGTTCACCACCACGACGCCGGGGCAGTCGAGCTGACGATCCTCGGCTCCGCATTGCTGGCCGCGGCGCTGCTGTGCGCGATCTACGCCGCGGGCGCCGGGATCCAGGGAGGCCGCACGGGCGACCGTCGCTGGGTCGACTCCGCACGCCGCGCGATCTACGCGATGGCGGCGCTGCTCACGACGGCGGTCGTCCTCCTCGAGCTCGCCTTCCTCCGCGACGACTTCCATTTCGCGCTGGTGGCCGATCACTCCTCGACGACCACGCCGACCTTCTACAAGCTGACGGCGATGTGGTCGAGCCAGGAGGGCTCGCTGCTGCTCTGGGCCTGGGTGCTCTCCCTCGCCTCGACCGGGGTCCTCTTCATCACCCGACGCCGCCATCGCGAGATCGTCCCCTGGGCGACGGCGATCCTGGCGGCGCTCGGCTCCTTCTTCATCGGGCTGATGATCTTCAAAGCCCAGCCGTTCGCTCATCTGAATCCCGCGCCCGCGGAGGGCGTCGGCCTGACGCCGCTCCTGCGCAATCCCTACATGGCGGTGCACCCGCCGATGCTCTACTCGGGCTACGTGCTCTGGTCGATCCCGTTCGCGTTCTGCATCGGGGCGCTGATCAGCCGCAAGCTCGACGCCAGCTGGATCCGCACCACCCGGAACTTCGCGCTGGTCGCCTGGACCTTCCTCGGCATCGGCCTGCTGCTCGGTTCCCGTTGGTCCTATGAGGAGCTCGGCTGGGGCGGCTACTGGGGCTGGGACCCGGTCGAGAATGCCGCGCTGATGCCATGGCTCGTCGGCACGGCGTTCCTGCACTCGGTGATGGTGCAGGAGAAGCGCGGGATGCTGAAGGTCTGGAACGTCAGCCTGATCTCGGCGACGTTCGTGCTCTGCCTGCTCGGGACGTTCCTGGTCCGCTCGGGGGTGCTCCAGTCGATCCACGCCTTCGGCGCCTCGACGGTGGGCGGCCCGCTGCTCGTCCTGATCGGGATCGCCGCGGTGGGCTCAACCATCCTGATCGTGACGCGGCTCGATCAGCTCCGGCCGGAGCGGCGGATCGACTCGCTGGTCTCGCGCGAGTCGATCTTCCTGATCAACAACCTGCTGCTGGTCGGCCTGGCGGTGGTGATCTTCTGGGGGACCTTCTTCCCGCTGATCTCGGAGTTCTTCACCGGCGAGAAGCACTCGCTGGCGGCGCCCTGGTTCAACCGGTACGTCACGCCGATCGGCGTGCTGCTCGTGCTGTTCACCGGACTCGGGCCTCTGTTCGCCTGGGGCCGGTTGAGCGGCGGCGCCGCGCGGCGGCTGTTGCTCTGGCCCAGCATCGCCGCCGGCGCTGCGATCGTCGTCCTGCTGGCGGTGAGCGATGCCGGGCGTCACCCGTGGGCTCTCTTCGTATTCGCCTTCGCCGCCTTCACGGTCGTCGCCCTGCTCGGCGAGTTCTGGCGGGCCGGCTCGACCCGCCACGCGCTCACCGGCGAGGCGTATCCACGCGCCCTGGCCACGGCCGTCGGGCGCAACCGGCGCCGCTACGGCGGCTACATCGTCCACGCAGGGATCGCGCTCACGCTGATCGGGATCGCTGCGTCGTCCAGCTTCCAGACCAACCGGGACCTGCGCCTCCAGGTGGGCCAGACCGCGAAGGTCGGCGACTACGACATCGCCTATCGCAAGATCACCGCCGATCCCCGAAACGAGCGGATCTCGTTCGCGGCCCAGCTCGACGTGACGCGGAACGGCAAGCACGTAACCACGCTCAACCCGGCGCGGAACTTCTACCCGACCATGGACCCGACCGCGGGGGCCATCGGCCGCTATTTCATGGGGGAGTCGACCAGCGAGGTGGGCCTGAAGACTGGGGCCGGGGGAGACATCTGGACCGCCTTCCAGCCCGACCTCTCCTCGCTCAACCCGGCGATCGTCCGCGGCAACCGGCAGCTGTCCGGCCTGCCGCCTCAGGCTCAGGGTGTCGCGATCCTGGCGCTGGTACAGCACTACCTCGACAACCCAAGGCCGGCCAACTTCCGCGTGATCGTCAACCCGCTCGTCGGCTGGATCTGGATCGGCGCCCTGATCGCTGTCGCCGGGGCCGTGATGGCCGCCTGGCCCGCCCTCGAATCGAGGCGTCGACTCGAGGCGGCGTACCGCGCCAGGCTCGGCAAGGAGCTGGGGACAGCAAGTCCGCCCTCCTGAGGAGCGGCGGCGTTGGGCGCATCCAGTAGTCCCTAACTTCCCGCGCCCATGGAATTTCTCCTCGCCGTCGCCATCGTCGTGCTGGTCGCGTGGTTCGTGACCGCGCCGCTGCGCGGGCGCCCCTCACAGGACACCGCCGATCCGGCCGAGGCGGAGCTCGCCGACCTCGAGGCCCGCAAGGAGGCCAAGTACCGCCAGATCCGCGACGCCGAGACCGATCACGCCTCGGGCAAGCTCTCCGACGAGGACTTCAAGCGCCTCGACCGCGAGCTGCGCGGAGAGGCGATCGACATCCTCAAAAGGCTGGATCGCCTGCGTCCCAAGCAGGACTGATCTCTACACTGCCGCGCATGGCAACCGTGCTCAGCGTGGTCGAGGTCATCATCTCGGTGATCCTGATCTTCCTGGTGCTCCTGCACTCCGGCAAGGACGCCGGTCTCTCCGGTGCGTTCGGCATCGGCGGAGGCGGCAGCTCCTTCGGAGGCGGCTCGCTGGTGGAGCGGAACCTGACCCGGTGGACCATCTTCTTCGGGATCCTCTGGGCGCTGAACGCGATCGTCATCCTGAAGCTGTAGCGGTTGCAAGGCCGCTCTCTATCGGAGCGGCGGCTTGCCGCCGCGACTTATGCGTGCGGCCGCTGACAACCGCGATTGATGACGAAGGGGATTGCCGCCACTCTGGTTCTGTTGGCGCTGGCGGGCTGCGGAGGCTCGGACGGGGGAGGGGCGCGGGTCAGCACGGGCCTGCCCCCTGCGGGCGGCGGCGGAACCCTCGCCTATGCGCTGCCGGAGCTCCCCGAGACGCTCGATCCACTCGCGGCCCAGACGCGGGCGCAGCAGATCGTCGTCAGGCAGATCTATGAGCCGCTGATCGAGCGCCTCTCGGGCCCGTACGTCCAGGCGGGGCCACAGGCGGGGCTCGCCCTCGAGGCGCGGCCGTCGCGAGACCGGACGACCTGGACGGTGACCCTGCGCCCGAACGTCCGCTTCCAGGACGGGACGCCCTTCAACGCCGCCGCCGTCCTCGCCAACTCGCGCCGCTGGCAGTCCGAGCCGGCGGGCCGCAGGCTCCTGCCGCACCTGTTCGCCGTCGATGCGCCCCGGCCCGACGAGGTCCGCTTCCTGCTCGACCAGCCCGTGCCGGACCTGGTCAGGCGCCTCAGCTCTCCGCAGCTGGGGATCGTCTCGCCGCGCGCCCTCGATCCGCAGAGCGGTCAGGGGGCCCGCTTCCTCTCCGACCTCCCGGGCTCCGGCACGGGCGCCTTCCAGGCGGGGCCGAGCGGGCCCGGTCGGCGGATGCTGTCGCGATCCGCTGGGTGGTGGGGCAGCTCGATGGGGCTTGGGCCCTCGCTCGACGGTGTGACCTTCGTGCTGGCCCCCCAGCAGAGCCAGCGGCTTCGCCTGCTCCAGATCGGGACGGTGCAGGTCGCCGATCCCCTCGGGCCGGCCGCTCTGCGCGCGGTGGCGGCCGACTCGCTGCTCGACACCGTCGGCGGCCCGCTCGTCGGGATCGGCGTTGAGGGGTCAGTCCGCGGAATCGACTCCGCCCAGCCGATCCCCGTCCTCTCCTCCGTCTGGCTGACGCGGCTCGTCGGGTAGGCAGAGCGAGCAGAAGTCGGCGCCGAACGGGGTGAGGTGGATGCTCCGCCTCACGGTGCGGGTGTGGCCGGCGGCGTCGAGGGCGCGAGCCACCTCGGGCTGGGCCTCGAGCACCGAGTAGCGCTGTGGGTCGGGCAGCGGCTCGCTCGAGAACCAGACCAGCCCGAGCCGGAAGAGGTTGTTCAGGTAGGCGGGGACGTCCTCCAGGTGCCGGCAACCGGATTCCTGGCCGATCATGTTGAGCCCGGCGGCGACCAGCTCCGAGGTCGACTTGAGCGGCATCAGGCCGGAGCGGACGTCGACGGCAGGCTGTGGTCCCCGAGCGAGCAGTCGCAGGATCCGGGCCTCGTCCGGGGCCAGGTCGTCGAGGATCCGCGCGTAGGCAGGATGGGAGCCCTCGTCGAAGTTGACGTCGGCCGAGCGCCGCAGCAGCTCCTCGCCCCGCTCGCGAAGCGACTTGCGCGCCTCCTCGCGCTCGGCCTCCGCCGCCTCCGGGGTCATGGCCACACGCTCCTCCTGGCGGGGCTCGACGCCCAGCACGCGGCGCGTCCGCTCGCGGATCTCGGCCCCCGTGGAGCGGAAGAGCTCGCCGGGGTCCTGCCCGGTGACCGCGGCGCGGATGACGCGGGTGCCGGCGTCCTTCGACGCCCTCATCGTCCAGCGCGCGCTGCGCCAGTAGGCAGCCGCCGCGATCCGGGCGAGGCCGGGGACCGTCCGCAGCAGGTTCGGGTCGCGATCGTCGGGCATCAGACCCCGAAGATCAGCAGATGGATGCAGCCCGCGAGGAACCCGAGCACCGCGCCGTGCAGCAGGAGCAGCCATTCGTCCTCCCGCATCGCCGAGCGCAGCAGCTCGGAGAAGTCCTCGTGGGGCAGCTCTCGCATCCGGTCGGTGATCAAGTCGCGCATCGCCGCGCTCTGGCGCCGGTTGAAATCCGGATCGGTGAGCGGCGTCATCGTGTAGTCGACCGCCTCGCTGGCGACGGACTCCCGGATGGTGTCGTATTCGCTGCTGCCGAGCGCGACCTTCACCGCCAGCCGGGCCGGGCCGGCGGCGCGGTCGACCGCGGGGCGCATGGAGTCCTCGATCATCTGGCGCGTCCTGTCCGCGCTCGGCCCGTGCAGGAGCTCGTCGCCGATGTTCCGGAGGGTGACGATGTCCTCGGCGATGATCTCGCCATATACCTCTGATACCTCGGGCTGGCGGCGAATGAACAGACCGTGCATCTTCAGCGGCCCGAAGCGGTGCGGCTCGACGGGCTCGAAGATCATCCAGAGCGCGACCCAGTTGGTGACGTAGCCGATGATCACGCCCCCGATCGGCAGCACCCACCAGTGCGGCACGGCCTGGGTCAGGAAGACCAGGGGGACGCCGAGCAGGGCGCCGAAGAAGAAGCCGAAGTTGATGATGAAGCGCAGCTCCTTGCGCCCGACCTCGAGATAGATCCGGTTCGCCATCTCCGGGTTCTCCTCGATCCGGCGGATCACCATCAGCTTGATGTCGAGCAGCTGATCGATGTGGGCGCCGATCTCGTCGGTCACCGTCCGGACGATGTCGGGCAGCTGCTGCTGAACGCGGGCATGGACGGCATCCTTGACCCGTCGCGGCAGCCCGGGCCAGGTGTCCGGGTACTCCCGCCTCATGATCCGCTCGACGACCTCGCGGATGTCCTCGCTCGCGGTCCGGCAGATGTGCTCGGCGATCGCCTCGGGGTCGAGCTGGCGGTAGAAGTCCGCCGGGCTGCCGAGCTTCGCGATCCCCTTGTCGACGGCGATCGAGCCCATCTTGGCCGCGCGAGACGGGATGATCCCCTGCCAGCCGACGCCGCCCTGCATCACGCCCGGAATCTGCTGGACGCGCCGCGGCAGCACGGGGGCGAGCTTCTTCAAGCCGGGCATGTGCCACCCGGCGAAGCCGACCGGGTAGAAGAGCATCCACACGCCGCTCCAGTTGGTCAGGTAGCCGATCGCCCCCGTGAACAGGGGAATCGTCAGCTCCTTGAGGAGATCTCCGTCCATACCCCGCCCGGCACGCTAGCCGACCTTCCCACCGCGCTGATACGGTGACGTGAGTCATGCGGGACGGAGGGATGTACACGGCCGTCGCGACCGCCGGCACGACCCTGGCGCTGTTCATCGGAGGCGTTTCGGCTGCCTCGGCGGCGGACTACCACGCGGCTCCGGGGGGGTCGGGCACGACCTGCAGCAGCGGGACCCCCTGCACGCTGCCGACGGCTGTCGGGCAGGCCGATACGGCGGGGTTCGGCCGGGTCCTACTCGCGGCCGGAACCTACAACCCGGGTTCGACGCTGAACGTGACCGGAGGAGTTGACATCGGCCCGGAGCCGGGCGCGGCCCCGCCCACTATCCACGGGCCGGCCACCCAGACCTTCAACATCACCAACGGCGGCGCGATCCTTCACGACGTCTCCGTGGAGCAGAACGGCGGTAACTCGGCCATCCGACTCGTGTCCGGGACCGCCGAGCGAATCGTCGTGAGGACCATCGGCGGCGCACCCGCCTGCGCGCCGGTGGACGGGGCGACCCTGCGCGACAGCGTCTGCTGGGCCGACGGGAACGGCAACAACGCCGCGGGCGTCTGGGTCGTGCCGCCGAATATCTCGCCGTCGACGGGGACTCTCATCAACGTGACGGCAGTCGGCGGACAGAACGGCGTCCAGCTGAACGCGGACGTCGCGGGCGAGGTGATGACGCTGAACATGACGAACGTGATCGCGAAGGGTGGAGTCGCGGACGTGGCTGCCAACCCCAGCTCGGGCGGCGTCACGCATGCGAACCTCGAACACTCGAACTACGCAACCGTGGGCGGGTCGGCTGCCGCGATCACGCCGCCCGGAACCGACGGCAACCAGACCGCGGCGCCGCTCCTCGCCAATCTGGCCGGTGGAGATTTTCGTCAGCTGCCGGGCTCACCGACGATCGATGCCGGCACGCCCGCCGCCGGAAT
Organism: uncultured Solirubrobacterales bacterium; assembly: GCA_963815045.1. GTDB lineage: Bacteria > Actinomycetota > Thermoleophilia > Solirubrobacterales > 70-9 > DASUPK01. Next base: position 22,395 of record CAWFET010000005.1, on the reverse strand, counting down.
CGGATCTCTGGATGTCGCCCGCCAGCCGCGCATCCAATCGGCTTGCGTCGGCGGCGTCGCGATCCCCGACATCGGCGCGTATGAGGCCTCTCCTCCGATCGCCGCGGCCGTCTGCGCCCGGTTCGCCGTCGGCGCGCTGAAGTTGAACAAACGCCGCGGCACCGCTCGCCTGACGGTGGCCGTGCCCGGTGCCGGGGAGCTGAGGGCGGCGGGGAAGGGGATGAAGTCGGCGACCGTGACCGCGACGGCGGCCGGCAACGTCGCGCTGAAGCTCAGAGCGAAGGGCCGTGCGCGGCGGGCGCTCGACCGCGCCGGCAAGGTGAAGCTCAGGGTCGGACTGACCTGGACGCCGAGCGGCAGCGTCGGTGCGTCGCAGGCGCTCAAGGTCAAACTGAAGAAGCGGTGATCGCGCCCTAAGCTTCGGATCGATGCAGGGGCTCAGGGCAACGACGGTGATCGCGGCGGGACTGATCGCTTTCGCCGCGGGCTGCGGCGGTGGCGACGGCGGCAGCGGCTCCACCACGCGCACGTTCGCCGGAAGGACCATCACCGTTCCGACGATCTCGACGCAGAGCACGCGTTCGACAGCAAACGGCGCGACGACCGGAACGGTGCCCTCGACGGTCACGCTGCCGGGCGGCCAGACGATCACGACGAGCCAGCTGACGCCCTTCCGGAACTGCCTGCGCCGCCACGGCGTCCAGCCGCTGCCACTGAATTCATCATCACCGCCCGACTTCTCCAATCCCACGCCGCAGCAGCGCGCGCAGCTGGCGGCTCAGATCCGCGCGCGGGTGGCTTGCGCGTCGTTCCTGCCCTCGCCACTGCGTGAGCGCTTCGAGCAGGCTCGAAAGCGGCTCCAGCAGCGGCGGCAGAATCGCTAGGAGGTGTGGCGTGCTGCTCGTGATCGGCCGGGTGAGGTGCGACTCGGAGAATCGTGGTGAGCTGATCGAGCTGCTGGAGAAGATGCAGGACGACTCGCGGCGCGAGGAGGGCTGTCTTCGCTACGGGTTCTTCTCCGCCGTCGAGGATCCGCTCAGCTTCATCGCCGTGGAGGAGTGGGCCGATCGGGAGGCCCTCGACCGTCATTTCGCCGAGCCGCACCTCCACGAGTTCACTGGCCGCCTGCTGGAGCTGATCTCCGAGCGGCCCGAGGTGGCCGTCCACGAGATTGCCGGCACGAGCGGCTTTCCGGGCACGCCGTAGAACGCAAAGAACCCGCCGTTTCCAGCGGGTTCTGAGGTGCGGCTGAGAGGAGTCGAACCTCCACGGCCCGTTAGGGCCACAAGGCCCTCAACCTTGCGCGTCTACCAGTTCCGCCACAGCCGCGAGGGTCGCCGATGATAGTCGCCGCCGCGCGGTTGGCAGCCCGCGCCCGAAAGGTTCGGTCCAGAACGCTCCTTGCAACCGTCCGCGGGGGGCGCTACTCTCACGAACATGTGTTCGCCCACCCGATACAGCGCCCGGCGGCGCGGTCGCCTGAGGAGGCTCTAAGTGGACCTGGTCAAGGACCTGACGAAGCGCCAGAAGGAGATCTTCGACTTCATCGGCACCTACCTCGGCAAGCATGGCTATCCGCCGACGGTGCGGGAGATCGGCAAGGCGGTGGGCCTTCATTCCTCCTCGACGGTGCACGCGCACCTCGCCAAGCTGGAGACCCTCGGGGTCCTCAAGCGGGACCCGTCCAAGCCGCGCGCGCTCGAGGTGATGGTGGAGCGGGCCAAGAAGGCGGTTCGCCAGACGGGACTGCCGCTGGTCGGGCAGGTCGCCGCCGGCACGCCGATCCTCGCCGAGGAGAACATCGAGGAGTACCTCGAGGTCCCGGACGTCGTCGGCGGTGAGGACGGCGATTACATCCTCCGGGTTCGCGGCGAGAGCATGAAGGACGCCGGCATCCTCGATGGTGACTTCGTCGTGGTGCGCCCTGCGGAGCGCGCCCGCGACGGCGAGATCGTGGTCGCCCTCCTTGAGGACGAGGCGACCGTCAAGCGCTTCTTCCGCGAGAAGGATCAGGTCCGGCTCCAGCCGGAGAACAAGAGCATGAAGCCGATTCGCACCCGTGACGCCCGGATTCTCGGCCGCGTCATCGGGATGTTCAGGAGGGTGGCATGACCGTCCTTGCGGTCGAGGCCGAAACCCGCCTGTTCGAGCCGTCCGAGGTGACGCTTGAAGAAACGATCCTCGGCGCCTGGGAGGCCCTGACGGCTCGAAGCCGGGCGGAGTGCCCGGTGTGTCATGGAGAGCTGGCGACCTCAGGTTGCAAGACCTGCGGGTCCCAGCTCGCCTGACGCTCCGCCCGCTGCAAAACGGCACATCCTCTGGCTAGGATCGGCCCCGTGACTTCCGGCGGGGGATCCATCGAGGTCGTGCGCGGCTCGCTCAGCGACGAGCGGGCGGAGCAGATCCTGGCCTTCTGGTCGGCGCATGGCGCCTTGACCGGCGAGGCGGCTCGGGAGCGGCTCGGGGAGCTCGTCTGCGTGGCCTTGGACGACGCGGGGGAGATCGCCGGCGTGAACTCGGCCCAGGCAGACACCGTCCCTCCGGTGAACCGCCGCTTCTGGCGGTACAGGAGCTTCCTCCCGGGGTCCGGCCCGGAGCTCTCCGCGGAGATGTTCAACGCCGCCTTCGAGGCGTTGGGGACGGGCTTCGACCCCGACGACTCCTCCGCGCCCGTCGGCCTGGCTCTGACTGTCGCGGATCGGGCGGAGATGGAGCGCAGGCCGGAGGCGGTCTGGCCCGAGGAGGAGCTCATCTACGCGGGCTACCGCGCCGACGGCAGCCAGCTGCGCCTGCGCTACTTCTGGAACGCCAAGATCGCGGCGGGACCACCCGATTCCCCGCCGCTCGAGGCCACCATGAACGAGGACTACGCGGTCGGCGAGGATTACCGCGTGGCGCCGCTGGCGGAGAGTGGCCTGGGTGAGGCCGATGTGCTCGCCCTCTGGTCCCGCGAGACCGGCATACCGGAGGCGGAAGCGCAGAAGCGCGTGGAGGAGGTCCAGCTGGTGGCGGTCAAGGGCGGCGACACGCTGGCCGGCATCTCGACGGCGTACATCAAGCGCAACGAGCAGCTGCGGATGGATCTATGGCACTACCGCACATACGTCGCTGTCGCGGAGCGGCACAGCAACCTGGCCGGCCGACTCGCGCTGGCGGTCCGTGACCACCTCGAGGGGCGCTTCGTCGACGGGGAGGACACCCGCGCCACCGGGATGCTGATGGAGATCGAGAACGAGGGCCTGAGGACCTACTTCAACCGCGCCCTATGGCTGCCGCTGGGCTTCAACTTCATCGGCGAGAACCAGTACGGGGCTCACGTGCGCGTGCACCACTTCCCTGGCGCACGCGCTCCGCTGCCAAGCTAGCCGCCGCCCGGCGGCTAGCTCTTCAGGATGATCCGGAACTTGAAGGTCTTCGGCTTGCCGAGCTGATTGCCGTTCTGATCCTTCGTCACGATCGTGATCGAGTGCGGCGCACCGTGCCCGGGCGCCGACTTGAGGCGCGTGCTGAACGGTGACTTACACGGCTCGAACGCCCCGCCGTCGACGCTGCAGGTGAACGTCGCGCCCGCGATCGGAGAGCTGAACGTGAGATGGATCTTTGCGGACTTGTGGAAGGTCCGGATGACGTGACTTCGCTTCTTGTGCTTCTTCTTGACGTTGTGGACCTTCGTGCCGAGGTCGCCGCTCTGCGCGGGTGGGGTGGGCGGCCCGCTCCCGGACGGAAGCTCGACCGAGCCGATGTCAGTGCCGTCGCCGGCATTGGCCGGCGACGCGTCCGCGGTCCGCGGCTGACCGCGCTGGTCCGTCGTCAGGCCTGACGGGGCATTGCCCTTGTCGATCACGGGACTCGTGGTCGCGGGCAGGTGCGTAAGGGTCGGGCCGCCGTTGTCCGCCAGGGCGCCGAGCTGTGGATCGGTGTTGAAGATGTTCGATCCGGCTGGCAGCTCGGTGATCTCCGCAGTCGTTCCGGGCGTCTCGACCAGGTCGAACGACATGTCGAAGCCGAAGCCCGGTGTCGAGGCTGCCGGCTGGACGCCATTGCGACGTTGGTGCGCGAAGATCTCGTTCTGATCGAGATCGTTCGGTGAGCCGCCCGCGGTGTTGTCGGCGATGATCGTGCTGCCGACGGTGACGTGCGCGGGGTACTTGTTGCTGTTGTCGTTGTAGGTGTAGAGGTTGCTGTTGAGGAAGACGCCGCCGCCCCCGTAGCCGGTGCTGTTCGACGCGATCGTCGAGTTCTGGAACTGCACCGTGTCGGGGTACTTCTGGGCGTTGCCGGCGAGATAGGCGCCGCCTCCGATGTAGGACGAGTCGTTTCCGGAGATGGTCGAGTCGATCAGGTTGAAGTGCCCGGCAACCGCCACCATGCCGAGTCCTCCGCCGTAGTCGGCGGTGTTCTGGTCCCCGATCGTGCTGTGGGTGATGGTCCAGTTGTCGCTGCCGCCGAGGTACTTGAAGCCGACGCCGCCGCCGACGCCCTCGTTGCCCGAGTCGGTGGTGTGGTTGTCGGTGATCGTCGTATTCGAGATCTCGTTCTGGCTGATGCCGTACTTGTTGGAGCCGAGGCCGTCGAACTGGCCCACTCCGCCACCCAGATACTTCGCGCCGTTGCCGGTGATCGTCGAGTTGGAGATGTTCAGCTGCGTCGGGTACTTGGTGGTCCCGTTCATCACGCCGCCGCCCATTTGCGACGAGTAGTTGCCGCTGATCGTCGAGTTGGAGATCGACATGTCGCCGTTGTTGTCGACTCCACCGCCGCCCCAGGGGCCGTTGCCGACCGCGTTGTTGTTGGTGATCTGGGAGTTCGTGACGCTCGTGGTGCCTGCGTTGAAGATCCCTCCGCCCGCGCCGGCGTAGACCAGGAATGGCCCGTATGAGGTGAAATCGCCGGTCGCCGTGCTGCCCGAGACGACGCTGTTGTCGAGAGACAGCTGCGTGCCGCGCTCGGTGTGGATCGCCCCGCCGTAGGTGCCGGAGCCGTCGGTGAGCGTGAGGCCCGAAACCGCGAGGCCCGGGTAGCCGGTTTGCGTGTCGCCCGTCTGCTGGACATCGAGCACGTAGGAGGCGCCGCCGGCTGTGACGGTGAGGTTGTCCGCGCCCAGGCCGGTGATCGTCAGCCCGTAAGCGCTGTTGACCACGAGCGGCCCGGTGTTCGTGCCGGCGGTGAGGTCGATCGTGCTGCCGGTCAGCGAGGAGTCGAAGGTGATCGTGTCGTTCTCGGTGTTGGCGTTCGCTTGGTCGACCGCGTCCGGGAGGGTGCAGCCGGCGGGCGTGGCGTTGGGGGCGCAGACACCGCTGTTGGTGCCGCTGTCGTTCACGACGAAGCTCGCGGCGTTGGAGGCGGCCGGCGCGGCAAGCGCGAATGCGCCGACGACGGCGGCCGCGGCCGCTGCCTTGCGCGCCCTCAGCGACTCGCGTCGCTTGGCGGCCGCGATCCGGCGCTGGTTGTCCCTGCGAAAAGACCTCTCCGACATCCCGGCTTCTCCTCTGTTTGGATGGTCGTGCCGACGACGTTCCCCAAGCGCCCTCGCGCGTCACCCTATACAACGGATCGGCGGCGGGTCAAGGCTATTTGTGAGCGGGATAGCATCGGCGCGATGGAGGCAGGAGGGCAGCGGATCGAGATCGTCAGAGGCAAGCTCGCCGGTGCGCGCGCGGACCAGGTGACGGCATTCTGGGAGCGGACGGGAGCGCTCGAGAGGGAATCGGCCGGCGCGCGCCTGCCTGAGGTCGTCTGCGTGGCGCTTGATGAAGTCCGACGAGGTAACCGGGGTGAACTCGGTGCGCGAGGAGACCATCCCGCTCGTGCAGCGCCCGTTCTGGGTTTACCGCAGCTTCCTGCCGGGCGGGACCATCGAGCTGGCTGGCCGGATGTTCAACGCCGCGTTCGAGGCCCTGCAGGAGAGCTTCGACAGGGGCGCGCCGGGGCCGCTCGGCCTCTGCGTCCTGGTGCGGGACCCGGTCGAGATGCAGGGTCGCCCCGAGGCCGTCTGGCCCGAGACCGAGCTGATCTACGCCGGCTACACCCCCGACGACCAGCAGGTGAGGATCCGGTACTTCTGGGGGGCGAAGGTCGGCCCGGGGATCCAGGGATCGCCCACCATCGAGGAGCACCGGGATGTGGACTATTCGCTCGAGGACCGCTACCGAATCGAGCCGCTCTCGGAGAGCACCGCGGTGACCGCGGACGATGTTCTCGCGCTCTGGGAGCGCGAGAACGCGGTCACCGGGGAGCGTGCGCGCGCGCGAGTCCCTGAGGTCCGCCTCATTGCGGTCACGGGCGATGCCGAGCTGGCGGGAGTCTCCTCCGCCTTCTTGGAACGGAGCTCGCAGCTGCGGATGGACGTCTGGGCCTACAGGACCTTCGTCGCCTCCCCGCATCGAATGAGCAACCTCGCCGCTCAGCTCATCATCAGGAACCGCGACGAGCTGGAGAGGGCCTTCGTGAGCGGCGAGGACACGCGCGCCCAGGCCGTCCTCTTCGACCTCGAGAACGAGGGAATGAAGAGGCACCTCAACAACGCGTACTGGCCGCCGTCCGACTTCACCTTCATCGGCGAGAACAAGCGTGGACATCATCGGCGCGTCCACTACTTCCCCGGTGCTCGCGTCCCAGTTCCGCTTGCGGACACGGGATACCATTGAGGCGCAAGCCAGGCAGTCGCGGAGGTTGATGCCTTCGAGGAAAGTCCGGACACCAAAGGGCAAGGGCGGTGAGTAACGCTCACCCGGGGAAACCCGCGGGAAAGTGCCACAGAGAGCAGACCGCCGATGGCGCGGCCACACGTGAGTCGCGCACAGGCAAGGGTGAAAGGGTGCGGTAAGAGCGCACCGGCGCCACGGTGACGCGGCGCGCACGGCAAACCCCGCCCGGTGCAAGGCCAAGCAGGACCGTCGACCCAGCCCGGCGAGGTCCAGGTGGGCCGCAGAGATGGATGGCTGCCCCAGACAGAATCCGGCTTACAGGCTCGCTAAGGAAGAGGCCCCGCAAGGGGCCTCTTCTATTTCCCCGGACCGTGGCGATCTATGGTCGATATGCGACCACTAATCGGCACGGTCGGCGGGTTTGCGGAAGATCGCGGTCTCGCAGGCCTCGGGCCACTCGTCCTTCACGCCCGTGAACCGCCGCTCGCGCCACCCGGCAAGCAACTCGTAGGCATCGGCGTACCCGGGCCGGTCGGAGTCGTCGAGCAACAGATACCCGCCGGGCCGCACCCTCTTCATTGCCGGTTTCAGCGCATCGATGCGAGTGACGGCCGGAGCCTCGAGAAAGTCGACGACGACAAGATCGAAGGAGCCGTCGGCGAGCGCCGCGACCTCCTGGGGGAACCTCTCGACCTCCTTTAACCGCAGCTCCACATTCTCCAGCCCGGCTTCGTCAAGCCGCTCCCGAGTCCGCGGATACCAGTACTCGTTGTCCTCGAAGCTGATCACGCTCCCGGCCCGCCGGGCGAACCAGACGGTCGACCGGCCCGACCCGAGCTCGAGCACCGCCCAGTCCGGCCGGATCCGCCGCCCCAGCCAGCCGACAGCGGCGGGCACGATCCAGGGCCTCTCGGGTGTCCTGCCGGTCCTTGCCCGCCACCACGCGGCCGGATAGTGGAGCCAGCCGGAAGCGCCCATCGGCCCCCGCACCGTGTGGAACCGCCCGGCCCGCTCACCCGGATCGTGCGGGCCCCTCAGCGGGACTTCGGTGGCCACTTGCCCGACTCCACCTTCTTGCGGAACGCCCGCTGGCGACGGATCGCGTCGCGCATGAGCAGGGGAGTGAGGCGGAGGGAGAGCTTGGGGTGCCGGTCGAAGAAGCGCGCGAACTGCCCGCGCCAGGCCGGGATCGCCAGCACGGGCTTCGGCTTGTCGATCAGCTCGACCGCCCGCTCTGCGACCTGCTCCGGCATCAGCATCACCCCGGAGAAGGAGAGCGCGTCGTTCGGATCGTCGAGCTTGTCGTTGATCATCGGCGTCCAGACGCCGTCCGGGCAGACGCAGGAGATGTGGATCCCTTCGAGTCCGGCCCGGCGGAGGTCCGCGGCGGTGCCGAGGCTGAAGGCGATCGCGGCGTGCTTGCTCGCGGAGTACCCGACGATCCCGGTCGCCGCCGCCAGCCCGGCCAGGGAGATCAGGTTGATGATGTGGCCGCGGCCGGCGGGACGCATCCTCTCGATGGCGGCGAGCGTCCCGTTCATCGTCCCGATGGCATTCACCTCGAGCATCCGCCGGTGGACGTCGACCGGCTGCTCGAAGGAAAGGCCGGTCAGCAGGATCCCGGCGTTGTTGACCCAGACGTCGAGCGACCCGCTGCGTTCGACGACCTGCTCGGCGGCGGCGTTCACCGCGTCGGTGTCGCTGACGTCGAGAACGAGGGGCCAGGCTCGCTCGCCGAGTTGCTTGGCCGCCGCGGCGGTCCCGGCCTCGTCGATGTCGGTGACGGCCACCTCGTAGCCGCGCGCCACCAGGAGCCTGGCGATCTCCAGGCCCATTCCGCCTCTGGCTCCAGTCACCAATGCGCCGGCCATGGGGGCAGCTTATGGAGTGGGCGATTCCTTTCGCGGCGAAGGTTCGTGGCTGAACGGTCGAATCGACAGTTGGTGCCTAATAACGAGGAGACCTTTGCTAGGGTGCGCGGCGCACTTCCGCTGAGTCTCTCTCCACTCGAAAAGGAGGGAGAGCGGGGGACCCACAAGTTGGGGCGAATCGCGGCCATTGAGCCGTGTAGCGCGAACTTTCAGCGCGAGCCCGTCAGCTAACCCCGTAAGCAACGAAAGAGGAAGGTTTGACGAGCAAGCGAACAATTCGTGCGATTGCGGGACTCGCGTGTACCGGCGCTCTGCTGGTCGCGGCACCGGTCGCGAGCGGGCAGACGGGCGGGGTGCCGGGAGGCACCACGACTGAGCCCACCGCTCAGCCGAGCTCCGCGCCCGGCAGCTGGACCGTCCACAAGAAGGCCACCTGGTACGGGCCCGGCTTCTGGGGCAGGTCGACCGCATGCGGGATGACGCTGACCCCAACGACGCTGGGCGTCGCCCACCGGAAGCTTCCTTGCGGCACCCAGGTGACCTTCAGCTATGCCGGCCGAAGCGTCACGGCGACGGTGATCGATCGCGGGCCCTTCCACAAGGGCTACGCATGGGACCTGACCAAGAAGGTCGCGAAGCGTCTCGGCTTCCTGACCGTCGGCGCGGGCCCCATCGACGCGACGGTCACGCCGCCGACGCCGTAGGGCCCGTCCGAATCGCTAACTAAGCAGCTGCTTCCCGGAGAACCGCCGGGTCGCCCTCCTGCGGCAGCGCCGCGATGGAGGCGAAGAGGCTCTCGAACTCGGCGAGGGCCGTCTCGGCGACCGCGTCGAGGATCTCCTCGTCCGACCAACCGGCCTCACGGGCCTCCTCCACCAGGTGGTGGGGTGGCCGCTCGGAGTGGTCGAGCGTCTCGCGGATCAAGGCCAGCAGCGCCGCCTCTTTCTCATCGGAGGAGGTGAAGTTGCGGGCCCTGGCGACCTCGTCGAGGCCGAGTCCGGCGACGCGCGCGGTGCGGGCGTACTGGGTCAGGGTGTAGGGGTCGTTGCGCCACTCAGCCACAGCCAGGCCGATCCGTTCGCGGGTCGCCCTCGGCAGCTTGCTCTGACGGAGCTCGGTGCGGAGGCGGGTGTAGCCGCGCAGCGCAGCGGGCGACTCAGCGAGCACGCCGATGAACTTGGAGACCTGTCCGCCCGCCGTCTGAATGCTCTTGATCAGAGGCGCCGTGGCGTCCGGTGCGGTCAGCTCGTCGTGGATGTGGAAGCGGCTTACGTCTGTCTTGACTGTCATTTCCTGGGATACCGCCGTTTCACAAGGGCTTTACTTTACTTTTAGCCGGTTACTTACGTCGCGTAAGTGTACAGGCATCTTTCGTTTTCTGTCTTCTCATACGACGCTCGGGGCGCCTCGGATGTGACACGTCGCTAACTTGTTCGGCCTCATGGCCGACGGACCGAGCACCGCCAAGGAGGCGATGGAGTTCTGCGAGCAGAACGACGTTCGCTTCGTGCGCCTCTGGTTCACGGACCTGCTCGGCCAGCTGAAGAGCTTCTCCATCAACGCCGCGGAGCTCGAGGACGCCTTCGAGGGCGGCATGGGCTTCGACGGCTCCTCGATCAGCGGCTTCAACCCGATCGAGGAGTCGGACATGATCGCGATGCCGGATCCGGCGAGCATCAAGCTGATCCCGTGGCGCGAGGAGGAGAAGAACCGAACGGCGCGGATGTTCTGCGACATCCAGGTGCCCGGCGGCGATCCCTACGAGGGGGACCCGCGCTGGATCATGCGCCGGGCGCTCGACCGGGCCAAGGAGATGGGCTTCGACGACTACAACATCGGTCCGGAGCTCGAGTACTTCTACTTCCGCTCGGCGAAGCCCGAGGACGGCACTCCGGAGGTCCTCGACGAGGGCGGCTACTTCGACCTGACCACGCTCGACGCCGGATCCGACGTGCGGCGCGAGACGGTGCTCGCGCTGGAGCAGCTGGGCATTCACGTCGAATACACCCACCACGAGGTCGGGCCCTCCCAGCACGAGGTGGACATGCGCTACAAGGGCGCGCTCGCGATGTCCGACGACTGCATGACCTACCGGATCACGGTCAAGGAGTACGCGATGAAGTACGGCTGGCACGCCACCTTCATGCCGAAGCCGCTCCAGGGCGAGAACGGCTCGGGGATGCACGTCCACCAGTCGCTCTCGAAGGACGGCAGGAACGCCTTCTTCGACGCCGACGACCAGTACTTCCTCTCCGACGTCGCCAAGGCCTTCATCGCAGGGCAGCTCAAGCACGCCCGCGAGATCGCGCCGCTCTTCGCCCAGTGGGTCAACTCCTACAAGCGGCTCGTGCCGGGCTATGAGGCGCCGGTTTACCTCTCCTGGTCGCGCCGCAACCGCTCGGCGCTCATCCGGGTGCCGCTCTACCACCCGGGCAAGGAGAACGCGACCCGCGCCGAGCTGCGCTGCCCGGACCCCGCCTGCAACCCGTATCTCTGCTTCGCCGGGATGCTGCACGCCGGGCTGGAGGGGATCGAGCAGGGCTACGAGCTGCCCGAGCCGATGGAGCAGAACCTCTACCACCTGACCCCGGAGGAGCGCCATCGCCGCGGCATCGAGCAGCTTCCGGAGACGCTCGGCGAGGCGATCGAGATCGCGGCCGAGTCGGAGCTCGTTCTGCGGATCCTCGGCGAGCACGCCTTCAACCGCTTCGTCGAGATCAAGCGCTCGGAGTGGGAGGACTACCGGGTGCAGGTGACGCCGTACGAGATCGAGCAGTTCCTGCCGATCCTCTAGCTGATGGCCGGCCGGATACTCGTCTTGGGGGCGGGGTTCGGCGGACTCGAACTGGCGACGATCCTCTCGGACGAGCTCGGCGACGAGGCCGAGGTCACGCTGATCGACAAGGGCGACGCCTTCATCTTCGGCTATTCGAAGCTCGACGTCATGTTCGGAATGGAGACCCTGGAGGAGGTGAGCCTCCCGTACAGCGATTTCGCGAAGCCCGGCGTCCGCCTGCTCCGCGAGACGGTCACGGCGATCGATCCCGAGACCAGGGCGGTCACGACCGACGCCGGTGCGCACGAGGCCGACGTCCTGGTGGTCGCCCTCGGCGCCGACTACGACTTGGATGCCACCCCCGGACTCGCCCAGGCCGGCAACGAGTTCTATTCCTTCGCTGGAGCGGAGCGCATGGGCGAGCTGCTTCGGGACTTCGGAGAGGGCCACGCCGTCGTCGGCGTCTGCGGGGCACCGTTCAAGTGCCCGCCGGCTCCCAGCGAGGCCGCCCTTCTGCTGCACGACCTGCTCTCGGAGCGGGGTGTCCGCGAGCGATGTGAGATCACATTCCTGATGCCGCTGCCGAGCCCGGTGCCCCCGTCCCCGGCCACCTCGGAGGCGCTGCTCGAGGCATTCGCCGAGAGGAACATCGAGTTCGTCCCGGGGGCTCGCATCGCTTCGCTCGACGGGGAGCGGGGGGTGGCGTCGCTTCAGGATGGGCGCGAGTTTCCCTTCGACCTCTTCCTCGGGGTCCCGAAGCACCGCGCACCGGACGTCGTCCTCGAGTCAGGGATGGCCGAGGACGGATACATACCGGTCGACTCCAGGACGCTCAGAACCCGCCACCCGGGCGTCTACGCCGTCGGGGACGTGGCGACCGTCGGAGTCCCGAAGGCCGGTGTGTTCTCGGAAGGGGCCGCGCGAATCGTCGCGGCGGAGGTGCTCGCCGAGCTGAGGGGGAAGCGGATCCGGCCGGATACGACGGCCTGGGCTCCTGCTACATCGAGTTCGGAGGGGGACGGGTCGGCCAAGTGGACGTGGACTTCCTCTCCGGGCCGAGGCCGACCGGAACCTTCCATCCGCCTTCCGAGACCCTCGTTGCGGAGAAGCGGGATTTCGGGGCGACCAGGCGCGCCCGCTGGTTCACGGCTACCTGAGCGCCGCCTCCAGCTCAGATGGCTCCGTCACCGGTGCCCTGCACGCGAAGTGCTCGCAGACGTAGGCCGCCGGCCGTCCCTCGACCGCGGTTCTGTCTCGAAGGAGCTCCGGGCGATCCGTGCCCTCCTCGCCTCCCGCCACCACGACGTGGGGGCGGTGGGCCGAGCGGAGGGCTCGAGCCAGGTCGGAGAGTGATCCGGCGCCCCCGTCGTTCGCGGGAGCGACCAGCGCGACCTCGCGGGTGGGCGAGAGGTGGAAGTCGATCGCCTGGAGCAGGTGGCCGAACGCCTCGGGGTGCTGAAGGGCGGCCGGAGCGAAGACCCGGATGGTCCCGAGCGCCCGCTCCTCGTAGGCGCTCTCGCCGGTGAGTGCGGCGAGTCGCAGTAGGCCATAGGTCGCGGAGGAGTTGCCGGAGGGGATGGGGTGGTCGCCGACGTCCTTGCGGCGAGCGATCAGCTCCTCGTGATCGTTCGAGGTGGTGAAGAACCCGCCGCGCTCGTCCGCGAAGCGAGCGATCATTGCGTCTGCGGTCTCGCGGGCGGCATCGAACCAGCGGACCTCGAGCGTCGCCTCGTAGAGCCGCAGGAGGGCCTCGACGAGGTAGGCGTGGTCCTCGAGGTATGCGTTCAGCTTGGCCTCGCCGTCCTTCCAGGTTCGAAGCAGCCGCCCATCCGCATCCCGCATGCACTCCAAGACGAAGCGCGCGCCGCCGGCAGCCGCGTCGATGTAGTCCTGGCGGCCGAGCGCGGCGCCGGCGTCGGCGAGCGCCGCGATCATCAGCGCGTTCCAGGAGAGCAGGCGCTTGTCATCGAGACCGGGACGGACTCGCCGGTCGCGCCAGGCGTAAAGCGCGGTCCGGGCATCGGCGAGCTCGGCCGGCTGCTTGGCGCTCGCCCCGACTGGGACGTGAAGGATGTTCTTTCCCTCGAAGTTGCCGGCGGCGCTCACACCCCAGTGGCCGAGGACTCGCTCGATCGCGTCATTGGCGACCCCGGCCTCGCCGAGCGCCTCGCGCATCTCCTCCTCGGTCCATACGTAGAAGCGGCCCTCCTCGCCCTCGGAGTCGGCGTCAAGCGCTGAGTAGAAGCCGCCCTCGGGCCCGCACATCTCCCGCAGCGCCCAGTCGAGGGTCTCGGTGCAGACCCGCATCCAGCGCTCCTCGCCCAGCACCTGCCAGCCGTGGAGATAGACGCGCGCGAGGAGCGCGTTGTCGTAGAGCATCTTCTCGAAGTGGGGCACGAGCCAGTTCGCGTCGACCGAGTAGCGGGCGAAGCCGCCGCCGAGCTGGTCGTAGATCCCGCCGTGCATCATCTTGTCGAGCGTCAGGGCCACCGGCTGGGTTTCGCCCCGGTCCAGCAGGAACTCGAGCGTGCTCGCGGGCGGGAACTTGGGAGCGCCGCCGAAGCCGCCGTTCGCGCGGTCGAAGTTGGTCTGCAGCCCCGAGATCGCCGTCGCCATGATCGAATCGTCGAGCGGCTGGTCGGACTGAGCAACCTGACCCGTCCTGCTCAGCGACTCGCGGATCTTCCCCGACGCCTCGCGCAGCTCCTCCCGCTGCGTCCGGTAGGCGCCGGAGGTGGCCTTGAGGACCTGCCTGAAGCTCGGCAGCCCGTGGCGTGGCTCCGGCGGGAAGTAGGTGCCGCCGTAGAAGGGGACGGCCTCGGAGTCGAGGAAGACCGTCAGCGGCCAGCCGCCCTGGCCGGTCATCCCCTGGACCGCCTCCATGTAGAGGTCGTCGACGTCGGGCCGCTCCTCGCGATCGACCTTGATCGGGACGAAGGACTCGTTGATCAGCGTGGCGGTCTCCGCGTCCTCGAAGGACTCGCGCTCCATCACGTGGCACCAATGACAGGCGGAGTAGCCGACGGAGAGCATGATCGGCTTGTCCTCTGCCGCGGCCTCCTGGAGCGCCTCGGGTCCCCACGGCCGCCAGTCCACTGGGTTGTCCTTGTGCTGGAGGAGGTACGGGCTGGTCTCGTCGGCGAGGCGGTTGGCCATGACTCCAGGCTACCCCCGGTCCGCCGTTTGACATCGCCGCCTTCGGTGTAAATGATGCGGCCCCCGACGAAAGAGGCGCCATGAAGGACCTGACGGTGATCATGGAGGACCGGCCCGGGAAGCTGGCTGAGCTGGGGGAGGCGACGGGGAAGGCCGGGGTCAACATCGAGGGCCTCTGCGCCATGGTCGGTGACGGGAAGGGGTTCATCCACATCCTGGTCCGGGACGAGGAGGCGGCCAAGGGCGCTCTGAAGGACGCCGGGATCGAGGTGGCCGACGAGCGGGAGGCTGTGATCGTCGACCTGCACGACAAGCCGGGTGCGATGGGGGAGATCGCTCGGGATCTGGCCGAGGCTGGCGTCAGCGTCGACGTCGCCTACACGATCTTCAGCGGCGTCCGGCTGGTGATCGTCACCGAGGACACGGAGAAGGCGCGCGCGGCCCTCGACCTGAACGGCGCGTCGGGCTAGGAGCCGCTGACGTCGGAGGCGAACGCCTCGAAGGCCGCGACGTAGCGGTCGATGTGCTCCTGCTCGTGGGCGATCGAGAGGGTCCATTCCTCCTCGACGCCCGGCGTCATGAAGATGCCGTGGTTCATGTGGTAGAGCCAGGCGAGGGTTGAGAGCTCGCCGTCGACCTTGGTCAGGTAGTCGCGGTATTCGTAGATCGGCTCGGGGGAGAAGATCACGCAGCCCTTGGCGCCGAGGCCCTGGGTGTAGGCGGGTAGGCCGTACTTCTCGATGATCTCCTGGCAGCGGGCCTTGAGGGACTCGTTGGTCGACTCGAGCTTCTCGTAGGCGTCGGGGGTGAGGACCTTGGTGAGGGTGGCCTCGGCGGCCGCCATCACCAGCGGATTGCCGTTGAAGGTCCCGATCTGGTGGACCTTGTCGGTGGCGACCACCTCGCCGAGCTCCTCGGTCATCCCGATCGCGCCGCCCGGATAGCCGCCGCAGATCGCCTTCGCCAGGCAGATCATGTCCGGCACGACGCCGAAGCGCTGGGTGGCGCCGCCGTAGGAGATGGTGGCGCCGGTCTTCACCTCGTCGAAGATCAGCTTCGCGCCGTGCTCGTCGCAGAGCTCGCGCACCCGCTCGAGGTAGCCCTCCTTCGGCGGGATGATGTTGATGTTCATCATCGCCGGCTCGATGATCATTCCGGCGATCTTGCCCTCGTGCTTCTTGAAGATGCCCTCGAGGATGTCGGGGTCGTTGAAGGGGACGGGTACGGTCAGGTCGACGACGGCCTGGGGATAGCCGGAGCCGAACGGGATCGCGTTCGGGCTCTCGCGCGGGCCGAGCTCGTCGAGGTCGGGGTAGCAGGAGACCATCACGGCGTCGTGGTGGCCGTCGTAGGAGCCCTCGACCTTGATGATCAGGTCGCGGTCGGTGGCGCCGCGGGCCAGATGGATCGCCGACATGGTCGACTCGGTTCCGGAGTTCGAGAAGCGCCACATGGGCAGCCCGAAGCGCTCGACCAGGTTCTGCGCCGAGACGATCGAGCCGTTGGTCGGCGCGGCGAAGTGGGTGCCCTCGTCGTGGCGGGCCTTGACCGCCTCCCCGATGACGGGGTTGGCGTGGCCGACGCACATCACGCCGAAGCCGTTGTGGAAGTCGACGTACTCGGACCCGTCCACGTCCCAGACCAGCGCGCCCTTGCCGCGGTCGATGTAGACGGGCCACGGGTCGTTGAGCTGGAAGGAGGAGGGGACGCCGCCCGGCATGACCTTGCGGGCGCGATCGAAGTACTCCGCCGAAGTCGGCGTGTGCTCGCGGAAGCGAGCCATCTGCTCTTCCGTGAGCTTGTTGATCGTCTTGCGGTCGATGGTGGTCTCGGCCGCGGTCCCTCGCTGTGCCATCAGGCTCCCAGCGTATCGGGGAGGGGCTCGAATTCAGGGCGACGGGACATCGAAAGTGCGAGCGTGGCGCACGCCAAAGAGGCGAACGCGGCGACGTAGAAGGCGGCCGAATAGCCGCCGATCGCGGCCGCGGCACCGACCAGGGGCGAGCCGACCAGCATCCCGAGGTCGAAGTTCGCGGTGAAGGTGCCCATCGCCACCCCGCGGCGCTCCGGCCCCACCCTGTTGATGGCGAGAAGCGAGAGCGACGGGAAGAGCAGCGAGAAGGCGGCGCCCATGCCGATCGCTCCGAAGATCACCACCAGCAGGTCGTCGGCCGCGCCCAGCAGGACCAGTCCGACCGTCTCGACCAGGGCGGCCGCGACCGCGCAGCGAGCCGCGCCGATCCGGTCCGGAAGGCCGCCGGCGACCAGTCGCGTCGCCACGACCGTCGCCGCGAAGACGCTGAAGACCGCGGGGCCGTGGCCGATGCCACGCTGGTCGAGGCTGAGCACGATGAAGGCCGAGACCGCCGCGAAGCCGAACACGCTGAGCGCGAAGGTGACTCCCGGGCCGAGCGCCTCGCGCGAGATGAAGGGGCCGCGGTCGACGTTCTCCCCCGGCTCGTAGTCCTCCGGGAGCCGCGAGGCGATCACCGCGCCCAGGAGTGGCGCGCCGGCCGCGAAGGCCCAGACCAGGTCGAAGCCCCCGGCGTGCTGCAGGAGCACCCCGATCGGAGGCCCGAGGGTGAGGCCGGTCCAGATCGCCAGCCCGTAGAGGCCGATCATCCGGCCCCGGCGCTCCTCGGGGGCCATGTCGACGTTCCAGGCGGAGCCCGCGGTGAAGACCGTGCCCTCGCCGGCGCCGAGGAAGAAGCGCGCGATGATCAGCCCGAGGATCCCGGCGGGCACGAAGTAGAGGAAGCCGGCGGTGGCGGCGAGCAGGGCGCCGACGATCACGGTCGGCTTGCGGCCGCGCCGGTCCGCCAGGTTGCCCGCGATCGGCCGGCAGACGATCCCGGTCAGGGCGAAGGCGCCGCTGACGATGCCGACCTCGAGGTCCGACCCGTTCAGGTTGTCCTTGACGTAGTGGGGGAGGACGGCGAGCGTCGCCCCGACCGCGAGCAGCCCGAGGTTGGTGACGATGAAGATCCCCGCGAAGGCCGCCCACTCGCCGGCCCACCGCGCCCAGAGGCGCGGAACGGCGGTGGAGCGAAAGGGCCTCATCTCAATTCCGCGCGGCGGATCTTTCCGCTGGGCGTCTTGGGCAACTCGTCGGCGAACTCGATGATCCGCGGGTACTTGTAGGGCGCGGTCACGCTCTTGACGTGCTCCTGGAGCTCTCCGGCGAGCTGGTCGGAGGGCTCGCCGTTCGCCAGCACGACGATCGCGCGGACGACCGAGCCTCGCTCGTCATCGGGGGCGGGGACGGCCGCGGCCTCGGAGACGGCCGGATGCGAGACGAGCGCCGACTCCACCTCGAACGGGCCCACCCTGTAGCCCGCGGTGATGATGATGTCGTCGTCGCGGCCCTCGAACCAGAGGTAGCCATCGTCGTCCTTGGTGACGTGGTCCCCGGTCGACCACCAGACGCCGTCGAAGGGCTCCTCGCCGACGTAGTGGCTGAAGAAGGTCGGAACCGTCTTCGGGTTGACCTGGAGCTCGCCGTTGATCACCCTGGTCTCGATTCCCGGCAGGGGCCGGCCCATGGAGCCATCGCGGGCCGGGTCGTCCTCGTCGGGGTGCATTCCGGTCACCGGGCCCGTCTCCGTCTGTCCATAGCCGTCGCCGATCCCGGTCCCCAGCCGCTCACGGAAGACGCGAATCACCTCGGGGTTGAGCGGCTCGCCGGCGGAGATCATCCTGCGCAGCGACGGGATCGGCCGCAGCTCGGCCCGCTTGGCGAGGATCCGGTACTCGGTGGGCGCCTGACAGAGGACGTTGACGCCCTCGCGCTCGATCACGTCGAGTCGCTCCGCCGGATCGAAGCGGGCGTCGTGAATGAGCGCCGCGGCGCCGGCGAGCCAGGGCGCGATAAAGGCGTTGCGAGTGGACTTCGACCAACCCGGGGCCGCCGTGCACCAAGCGAGTTCGCCCTTCCTCGCGCCGACCCAGTGCTCGGCCTGCAGGCGCTGGCCGAGCAGGTAGCGCTGCGGGTAGATGACGCCCTTGGGCTCGCCGGTCGTGCCCGAGGTGAAGATGATCACGGCCGGGTCCTCCGGATGGAGGTCCTCGATCCCCACCGGAGTCGCCTGCGGCAGGTCCTCGTCGAGCGCCTCGGCGACCTCGGTCAGCGTCATCGCCGGGACGCCGTCCGGCAGCTCGCCGAGCAGCTCCTCCTCTCCGATGCAGAGCGCCGGATTCGCGGCGCTCACCCGCACCTCGAGGTCCTTGCGACGGAGCTGCGGGTTGCAGGGCGTCGCTACAGCCCCCATGCGGAAGCAGGCGAGCATCGCGAGGACCCACTCGATCCGGCTGCCGACCAGTGTCATCACGACGTCGCCGCGACGGACTCCGCGGGCAGCCATCGCGCCGGAGAGTCCCGCGCTCCGGGCGATCAGCTCGCCGAAATGCCACTCGCGGCGAAAGCCCTCGGAGTCGATCGCGACGATTCCGAGGCGCGACGCCTTGGATCGCTCCATGACGTCCTCGATGAAGTTCATTTGGCCAAGTCTGCCTGAGGCCCTGATTCTGGGGTTGTGACGTCCGGGCGGTGGGCTTAATTTCACCTTCGACAGGTTCAGGGGTATCCCGAGGAGGCAGCGGATGAGCGCGAGGCAGCGGCGACGGCGATCTGAGCGGCGCAAGGAGGCGGCGAGGGGCTCCGACGTCAGGCGGCGGCGAGTTCTGGCGGGCGCCGGAATCACGCTGGGCGTGGGACTGGGGCTGGCCTCGACGGCGCAGGCGAATCCGCACACCTTCACGGTCGGGAGCACGGCGGACACGACCGGCGCCTCCGACTGCGAGAGCAACACCACCAACACCGATTGCACCCTTCGAGACGCGATCACCGCCGCGAATACCAACGGTAACCCCGCGGACCAGGACACGATCGTCTTCGCGTCCGCCATCACGGGTTCCGCCCACACGATCACCCTGACTACCCACCCGCCTCACATCTCGCAATCCCTCTACATCCAGGGACCGGGAACCGCGCCCGGGAACAGCTACATCACGATCGACGGTGCTGGCAACTACCGGGGCATGGAGGTCGTGAGCGGCGGGAACTACGGGGTGAACGTGACCGTATCCGGACTCACGATCACCAACGGGGCGGCAAACGGAGGCGGGGCGGGGATCGCTCTCTACTACGCCTACCCCCACACGGATTACCCGGAGCCGACGCTGACGGTCAAGAACTCCGATGTGACCGGAAACACGGCCTCGAAGGGGGGCGGCCTCTCGGCTGTCCGGGGGAGCATTACGGTCCAGAACTCCGACATCTCGGACAACGTCGCCAGCGGTGCCAACTCAGGGACGGGGGGAGGGGGCATCTATCTGTTCCCGGGGCTCACCGGCACGCTCACGATCGAACACTCGACGGTCTCGGGCAACGTCGCGCACCAGCAGAGCGCGAATGCCACCGGCGGCGGGGTGCGCTCCGGCGGTCCCACGACGATCCAGGACTCGACCATCTCCGACAACTCCACGGATGGCGCCTACGGCGCCGGCGGCGGCGTCTTCCTCTCGACGGGTCTGATCGGCTCGACGATCCAGGACTCGACGATCAGCGACAACCACACGACAGGGCAGTTCTCCGAGGGCGGCGGCGTCTTCCTGGGTGCCTATGGGGACACGACCATCTCCGGCTCCACGATCGCGGACAACTACACGACGGGCCAGAACGCCAACGGTGGCGGCATCGCCTTCCACGCGGGCTACACGAACGCGAACAACGCCGCGACCTACATCCAGAACTCGACGATCGCCGACAACTACACCAGTGGCACGGGCGCCTCGGGCGGCGGGATGTTCGTCTACTACGAGGGCGGCCTGGACATCGCGAACGCGACGATCTCGGGCAACTCGACCGCCAACTTCGGTGGCGGCATCTACGAGTACGGCGGCGGCGTGGACCCGTTCATCTCGAACTCGATCCTCGCCGATGGTTCGGCCGGCCAGGGGGGCGCAGAGCTGTATTCCGGCTCGCACGCCACTGCCGGGACCAATTTCCAGGTGGGCTTCAGCCTGATCCAGGATCCGGCGGGGGCGCCGATCCAGGCCAGTCCGGCGTACTCGAACCTCACCGGACTCGATCCCCAGCTCGGGCCGCTCCAGGACAATGGCGGTCTCACCTATACGGAGGCGCCTGCCCTGACCAGCCCGGTGATCGACTGCGGGACGAACGCCGGAGCGAACACTGACCAGCGCGGCGCAACGTACGACCGGCCGGTCGATCTGGCGAGAACCAACTCCACGATCGCGGGAGCGGACGGCAGCGACATGGGTGCATTCGAGGTCCAGTCCGGGACGACGAGCGGGGCCTGTGCGAACAATGTGCCACCCCCGCCGCCACCGCCCAGCGGCGGCGGCACGCCGCCTCCGACGCCGACGCCGCACAAGAAGAAGTGCAAGAAGAAGAAGCACAAGAGCGCGGCGCAGATCTCCAAGAAGAAGTGCAAGAAGAAGAAGAAGTAGAAGTGATTTCGATTCTTTGACCCAGGCGGCGCGGGCAAATAGGCTCGCGTTGCTGTTCAGGGGGAACGTGGAAACCGGGAATTAGGAGGGAGATATGGCGAGCAGGCAACGGCGCAGGCGGC
Organism: uncultured Solirubrobacterales bacterium; assembly: GCA_963815045.1. Taxonomy (GTDB): domain Bacteria; phylum Actinomycetota; class Thermoleophilia; order Solirubrobacterales; family 70-9; genus DASUPK01. The sequence continues at coordinate 1,352 of CAWFET010000005.1, read as the reverse complement.
AGCGGCGGCGGCAGGAGCATGGACGAGGACGCGGTCTGGGGCTCAGGAAGAGCCTGATCACCGGAGCGGGAATCTCCGCCGGCGCGGCGCTCGGCCTGGCCTCGACGGCCTCCGCGGCGAGCTATGCGGTTGACACGACCGCCGACACGGCCCCCACGACAGGCGAATGCGCCTCAGCCTCGCTGACCGACTGCTCGCTGCGCCAGGCGATCGACGCGGCAAATCTCAACGCCGATCCGGGGACGATCGACCACATCACCTTCAACTCCGGAGTCACCGGGACGATCACCCTCGGGACCGAGCTGCTGGTCTCGGAGCCCGTGTACATCAACGGCCCCGGTGCAAACGTCCTGACGATCTCGGGCGGCGGCGTGACCCGCATGTTCGAGATCGACATGTACGGACCGAACACCCTTCCCGTCGGGATCTACCGGTTGACCCTCAGCGGAGGGCACATCATGGGGAACGGCGGGGCGATCTACGACGGCGACGGCGTCCTCAAGGTGAACGAGTCGGTGCTCAGCGGGAACTATGCAAGTGGATTCGGCGGCGCGATCGAAGAACAGGGCTACGACGCCGCCCAGGGCAAAGACAACGTCATCTACGCCGACACCATCACCGGCAACACGGCGGGGATCGAAGGCGGGGGGGTCTATGGCTACAAGAGCATCGGGACGCTGGCGACCTCGACGGTGAGCGGCAACCATGTCCTCAGCCCCGGGACGTCAGGACATAACGCTGCCGGTGTGCTCTCCCACTACTACGGCTACATCATCGACTCCACCATTGCCGGCAACGGCCCGGCCCACGCCGGCGGGGGCCTCGTCGTGCTTCAGGGGATGGAGATCTACAACTCGATCCTCGCGGACAACACGGCCACGAGCTATCCCGACCTGGCCGGCGGCGGCGGAATCACGGCCGGATTCAGCCTGATCGAGAACGGGTCGCCCATCGCCACCACCGAGGGGCCGGTCCTAGTCGGCCAGGACCCTCAGCTCGGCCCGCTCCAGAACAACGGCGGGCTGACGCCGACGATGAAGCCGGCGGCGACCAGCCCCGTGATTGACCAGGGCCACAGCCGATTCGCCCGCGACCAGCGGCTCGGGGACCGGAGGGTCGACAACCCCAACGTGGCCAATGCGCCCGGTGGGAACGCCGCCGACATGGGCGCGCTCGAGCTCAGCCTCGCGGAGGGTCCGCAGGCGGGCGCCTCGGCACCGCCGCCCACAAAGAAGAAGAAGTGCAAGAAGCACAAGAAGAAGCACAAGAGCGGCGCCCAGATCTCCAAGAAGAAGTGTAAGAAAAAGAAGAAGAAGTAGCCGCCTAGGAGCGGCGGCTCGGACGCTAGCGGC
>CAWFET010000004.1:0-350811 GCA_963815045.1 uncultured Solirubrobacterales bacterium | reverse complement strand
GGCGACGGGAAAGAGGCCGTCCCGTACGCCGCAGCGGAGCAGGAAGTCGCGGAACGTCTCCATATCCTTCACGTTGAAGGGCCAAACCTCGGGATCAGGGATGGTGGCGTCGCCCAGAGCCTGCAGGGACGGGGAGACGCCCGCCGAGCTCGTCCACGAGTGCCGCGACGGCGCGCGCGCGGGGGGTCTCCCAGCCAGGCGAGAAAACTGCTCGGCTCGCCGGCACCCAGCCAGAAGCCGTGGGTACGTGGAGCCTGGGACAAGCTGCAGGTCGGCCACATTCGCGCGCGAGCCACGCTCCTGCGTGTAGACCCACGAGAGCGCCTGTCGATAGGTGGTGGTGGAGACCTGGCCAGACGGGAGTCGCTCGAGGTGGCTGAGCACCGAAGCGAGTTCGAATTGCCTCGACGAGGTCTGCGTTCTTGAACAACTCACCGACAGGAGTTCGCCGGGGAGGTGCGCCCGGTCCGCGTCCTGATCTTGATCTCCTCGTGGAGGAAGGTGATCGCGCGTTGGAGATTCTTTGGGACAGTCGATAACTCGGCGTCTTCCGAATCTCTTGACGCCGTTGTCGGCTGCGGCGGGATGAAGACGGTGGGTTCCGATGGGCTTGCTTGTGCGGCCTCCCAGGGTCCGGATCGGCGGAGCTTTCGCTCGGGAACAGGATGAACCGGCCGCAAAGTGCGTTTGCCTGGCGCGGTTCGAACACCTTGGCAACGTCGCTCAGGAAGCGATTCCATTTGCCTCAACGATGCTGCCTCGAGCCCCTTCGCGACTCCCTCGATCCACGCCGCGGCCTCGTCGTCACTGGGCTCAAGGTCACTCGATAAGGCCTGCTTGCAGACTTCGTTCAGGCGCTGGCTACGCTCTTCTCCGATGCACTGATCGAGCAGAAAGGCGTGCCCCCCGACCACATCCTGAGTTAGAACCTCGAGGCCATCAGCTCTCCACCGGCGCGTGTCGCCGAGACCCGCCCACGTTGCGGCATCCGGGCCGTGGACTGGCACTTGAGGAGAACTCTCGAGGTCGAGCCCGAGCTGATCGAGAGCCGGTTGAAGATGCCCGATGTGACGCTGTCCCAGCAGAGGAGGTCGACTGCTGCCAACCGCCTGTGGTGCGACTCCAGGCCCAGGTTGACATCGGTGACGAGCAGTTCGATGGTCTCTGCTGCGAGTTCCGCGGCAGTCCGAAGAAGGAAGGATCAAAAAACGACTCCTCGTTGAGGTCGAGGCGCGCCAGCTTAGTGTGGAACGGCGCGTGGAGGTGGGCATAGACGGGCGACCCACCAACTCGCATCGGCAGGTAGGTGTAGGCCGACGGCCATTCCCCGCGGGATCGGTCGTCGTCAACCGGTATCGCCAGCGAGACTTCGACATCGGAATCCCACGAAGCCCACGAGTTGTCGAGTTCATCGAGACCGATCGCCTCGCTAACCACCGCGCGCACGTCCGTGGCGCTCAACATTCGCGTGGTGGTCAGAAACCGCCTGCCGACCGTTTCGACCCAGCGGAGGCGGGGCCCGCCTTCAGGACCGCGGATCTCTTCTACAAGTCGCTCAACCTGCTTCTTTTTCGTCTTCCCCTTGCTATTGACTTCCTGCACGGTGATCGATGCGCAGGCGGTCGAGGAAGAGCGCGATCGGAGGCGTCGGCTCGCGCAGTCGACGAACCTGGCGTCGGGCAAGCTCAACGGCCCGTTCCGAGGTGAGCGGCAGCCGGATCACAGTCACCATTCCAAGGGACCGGGATTGCCCGAAGGCGGGGATCTGTCGCATCAGCAACGACCGGCAGCAGGTAGCGCGAGAAGTCGCGTTTGACGACCTCGTACTCGGCGTCGCTCGCGACCATCTCTCGAATCTGTGGGTCGGTTGCGAAGCCAAAGCAGAAGCCATCAAAAGTTGACCGGCTGGGATCGGTCCCTTCGGAGGAGAAGATTTCTGGCGACTCGCAGATCTGAAGGACGCTTCGGAAGCCGACGCCCTTGTTCCCGATGCCTTCGCCAGGCGGCTTGCTGCTCTGCGCCACGTTCGTAAGGGCGTCGAAGTTCGCTTCGGTGAACGGTCTCCCGGTGTTGGCGACGTAAAGAACCGGTTCGGCGTCACCTGACTCGTCCAGACGGATATGCACCCTTCCGTCCACTCGTCCCGGGCTCGTGCGCGTCGTAGGCGTTCTGGATTAGCTCGACGAGAAACCTGTCTTCGTACTCTTGGGAGAGCTGGCTCGTGAGCTCGGTCAGGCTCTTCGTCGGGTTGTACCGAGCCTTCCGGTCCAGGTGATCGCCGATCCGATTCGGCGATTCGTTCGTGACAAGCTCATGAGGTTTCACAGCGCACATCCAAGTCTCGACTCCCCGAACGCTGGAAGGTAGTCGGCCCTGGCGGTCCGCGACTGGTCGAGCGGGTTACTGCAGCTGCACTCGGGGAAGCGCTCCTCGCTCACGAAGAAGAAGCTCCGTCGGCTCGAGCTCGCCGCCAGCGTTGCGAGGAACCGCCAAGCCCGCCGCGAAAGCCACCGCCGCCACCTGGCTTCACGGGATGAGGCTACGTCGGGCATGTAGGGCGGTCCGTCCTCGCTCTCACCATATCGCTCCTGCTTTCGCGTGAAAGCAGGCGTGTTGCCGAGCGTATCCAGCGGCAGCTAACCGGATACCCCTTCCCCTAGAACACCGCAGTGGCGGCATCACGGAGATCCTCCAATGAGGTCTCGTCGCGCGCGGGGCAGAGCGAGGCGTAGCTGCACCAGCGGCATCGCATCGGATCGGGACGGGCCTCGAAGACCTCATCGCTCGAGACGCGGTCGGTCAGCTCGACAAGCTCGGACTCGATCGCGGCGAGGTCATCGCCGTCAGGGCTCCAAGTCCGCTCGATGCCCTCGGTGACGTAGACGAAGCGGACCTTCACTACGGGTTCGTGCAGAGTCCGTGTCGCGGCCAGGGCGTACAGCCGCGCGCTGATCTGGCCGGCGAGGTCGTCCTCGCCGATCCAGCAGCGGCCGGTCTTGTAGTCGATGACCTCGATTCCCGGCCGGTCTCCGACAGCGCGGTCCACGCGGTCGGTCCTGCCGCAGACGACGCGGCCGTTCGGCAGGCGCGCCTGGATCCAGTCCTCGACGAGGAGCGGTCGGATTCCGAGGTCGTAGCGGGCTGCGTAGTCACTCAACGAGCGCAGCGTTCGCAGTCCACACTCGCGTTCCTCGCTCTCGGTGAGGAAGGCCTGATCGCGGTCGGGGATCCGGGCCCAGTGATGACGGAGTGCCTGGTGCAGGGCTGATTCGCTGCGCTCCTCGACCGGGAGCCGGTAGAGGAAGGCGAGGGCCTCGTGCACGGCGTTCCCGACGACCAGGTGGGGTGAGAGCGCTTCCTCCACCTCCGGCCGCAGCAGATAGGCGAATTCGAACTGCTTCGGGCACTCCTCGTACATGCCGAGGGCGCTGGGGCTGAACTTCCGCGGAAGCTGGGCTGTTGGCGAATCGGCCATCGAGAGATAGGTCTCGATGGGCGGTCAAACCTGACACGGGCTGCCTCGCGCCGTTCGCGCGGGCCGGCCGCTAGCGGCGCTGGAGCTCAAGAAGCGTGTGCCAGACCTCGTGGTAGAGATGCGCGCGCTCGCTGCCCTGGCGGTCGGACACAGCGTTCTTGAAGTTCTCGTAGTCGATCTCGCCGGCGAGTTGCGCCGCGGCTTCGCACCATTGATTCCGCGCGTTCACGAAGGCGCGGTAGCCGTAGTATTTTCGGGCGGCGACGTCTCGTGGATCTGGAGATCCGGGATCTGGCGCTTCAGCGCGTCCAGGTCCTCGCGCGCGCGGACTCGGACCAGGACGCGTTCGTCGGCCTCCGGTCCTCGGCTTCACCCCGAAGGCCCTGCTGTCGGCGGGTCTTCGCCACATGAGGATCGATCACCGCATGAAGTCGGTGCCCCATCGCCGCTCCTGACGAGTTGAAGAGCTCGCAGAGGCGGGCGTGGCAGTCGGGCTCGTGGCGCCAGCGCTCGTAGTACTTGCGGATCAGGTGGGCCGGCATCGTGAAGGCCGCGGCGAAGGCGTTGGCCTCTCGCTCGATCTCGGCGGCGCGGTCGTGCTCTGACTCGCCGTCCTCCTCGTCGACCTCGGCGTGGCGGCAGAAGAGCGACTGCTGGCCGGGCTCTCGGTGCATGACCCAGTGGCCGAGTTCGTGGCCGATGGTGAAGCGCTTCCGGCCCGGCCACTGCCTCGCCTCCTCAGCGTTCACCCAGATCTCACCTGGGCCTGCGAGCAGCAAGCCGGATAGAGACTGGCCCTCCCGAAGCTCCGGCGCGCCGGGGGCGGATGCCATGTCATCCATCTCGCGGATGAGCAGGTTGAAATGCGAGTCGGCGATCGTGTCCACCGGAACCGGCAGCCGCTCGCCGTTCCAGATCCATTCCGGGACGCCGGCGAGAACGGCCTCCGCCTGCAGTTCGACCTCCTCCACGTCCCGACCGTAACCGCCCGGCCCCGTCCCGTCCAGCCGTCAGCCCCCGGTGAAGAGGCGGTCGACCTCGTCGGGCTCGGCGGTACCCGGTGAGGCCTTGCCCGGCAACTCCTCTGCCGCCCGGTCCTCCAATCGGTATTCCTCGGGCGGCGGCTTCGCGGTCCGGGCATAGGCCGGCCCTCTCGCCGCATCGGCCGGGCCTTGCATCGCCGCGGCCGCATCGCGGAGGGAGTCGCTCGAGGCTCCGAGCAGCCCGGCGAGCGCGTCCCAGACCTTTGCGGAGACACCCTCGGCCGGCAGGAGCCCACGCTCCAGGCGGTGGTAATAGGCGGCGACCTTCTCGCGCATGCCGGAGACGCCGAGGGAGTCGGCGAGCTTCGCGACCAGGTCCTCGCGCGAGATCTTCCGTTCCTTTCGCAGGCGGACGAGCTCGCTCGGCGTCGCGTCCGCCTCCCACTCTGCGGCGACCTGTTCGACCGCGCGTTGCGCGACGGATCCCTCGAACCCCTCGGGGTCCCACCCTTGCGGCCGCGCGGCGTGCTCGAGGTATCCCTCGATCAGCACGGCGAGTTTTCGCTGATCGCCCTGCTCGAGGCCCTTGAAGAGATCGCTCGGGTCGACCGAGCCTTCCTCCTCGAATCGCTGTATGTAGTCCCGCAGGAGTCGGTCGACGTCAGTCATCGTGATCGGGAGGCGGAGGGTCCTCGGCCTCACGCAGCAACTCATCCAGCCTCTTGTCGAAGCGGCTATTGATCTGGTTGACATTCTGCTCTGTCATTGGGTCAGTCAATTGGTCGCCGAACTGACTGTTGACGTTGTCGGCGACCTCCTTGTGTGGAAGGTCATAGAAGCGAACCAGGCAGATGACGAGCTTGTGTGACTCCTGTTTCAGCTCGTCGAACGCCTGGGTGAAGATGCTCTTCTTCCCGATCGCGTCCGTGGGATCGGTCTCGTGGCGGCCGTCGGCGGGGCGTTCGGTAGTGCCCGTCTCCGAAGTCCCTCTCCCAGGGCTCCTCGACCACCTGCTTCTTTTCGCCCTTCTCGTCCTTGATCGAGTGCTTCTCGAGGTAGTCGGCCCTTCGCCGCCTGCGCGATCGTGAAGACGAGTGAGCGGAACTCGCCCATGGTCGAACCCTTGAAGTTCCCGGCGGCGCGAACCGCGTCGGCCAGGGTCTGGCCGGCGAGCTCGTCGACGACCAGCGGCCCCTTGCTGCCGATCTTGTTGCGCAGGTATGCCGGTCACCATCCGCTCGTAGGAGTAGGCGAGGATCTGGGCGGCGCGCTTCGCATCCTCGAGGCGTCCGGCTCGCCGCGCCGAGACCATGTACTCGAACAGGGCCGGCTGGTCCTCCTTGCCGAGGCGGTCGAGCTCGGGGTCGCTCAGTTGCCGGAAGTTCACAAGCCTCTCCTCCTAGAGAGATGCCGTCCGGCAGAGGGGGATCGCCGGACAGCCGAAAAAATCTAGCGGCCGTGTCAGACGGAACGTTCGGACCCGACCCAATTCCTGCATGGGAGCTCCGAACGGAAACGGCAACGCCACCATCGACGCCTGGCTCAGCCGCTACGCCGAGACCAAGGCCGGGCACGCCGCCGCGGGCTGGGGAGCGCTGCTCGGCGCCTGGCGCTGCGAGGCCCAGGGAGAGGACGAGGACGCTTCCCGCTGCCGCGAGCGCGCGATCGAGTTCTGGGAGAAGGCGCTCGCCGATGGGGACCAGATCACTCGCATCAACGGAGCGGCCGACCAGCTGATCCTCGCCGAGACCCTGCGCCGGCTCGGGCGCTTCCAGGAGGCGCGCGATTGCTGCCACCGTGGCCTCTCCGGCCGCCCGGCGGATCCGATCCGGTCCGTGCTCGAGTTCGAGTTCGAGCTCCTCGGCGCAGAGGACAGCGGGCCGCACGCCGTCGCCGAGGTGCTCAACCGGGGGCTCTGAATGGCCGGGCCGCCGCTCTTCGCCGGCAGCATCCTCGGTCTTCGCACCTGGGGCGTCCGGATCGCGCGCAACGGTGAGCCTCGGCTCTGCGCCTCCTACGGGGACGTCCTCTGGGAGTCGGGTGGGCGATGGACCAAGGCGCGGTGCCTCTCCGGACCACACGGCGCCGACGATCCGGTGCCGGGCGCCGACTGCTCCTGCGGCCTCTACGCCCTGCACCCGCATCTCGAGACACGCCCGCGAGCACGAGGCGATGCTCTCGGGGAGAGCGATCGGCTCGAGCCCGGAGGAGGAGGCCGCTCCTGGAGCTCGGTGAGATCAGCGGCCTGGTGGAGGCGTGCGGCCGGATCGAGGTCCACGAGTCGGGGTTCCGTGCCGAGCGGGCGCGGCCCGCCGTGCTGCTCGTCGGCAGGACCTGGTCGGCGCGTCCGCCGCCGAGGGGTCGAGCGTGTGGCCCGACTGCCATCGTGCGGAGGTGCTCGAGGTCGGGAGCGCCGAGGAGCTGGTCGAATACTGCGAGCGACGGGGCGGGGCGCTTGATCCGGAATCCGTGGCGAAGCTGCTCGAGCCCGTCGAAGCCGCCCGGGAGTCGTATGAAGAGGGTGGGGCGGGGTGGACCTCGCCCCCGCCACCACCTCCTGCGGAGCCTGAGGGTCGAGCACGGCGCATCCTCACACGGCTTAGGCCAGGTCGTCTTCGTCGGCTTCTTCGGCCTGCTCTGCGTGCTCTGGTACGGATTGTGGGCGGCCGTGGTGATCGCGATAGCCGGAGCGATCTTCTTCGGCTGGGGCGACGAGCCAGCCGTGGAAGGCGCCGGCGAGAGTGGAGCGGGTCTTGGCCGACCGCTCGAAATGCCGGGTCGACGCAGTCGTGCGAGCGAGACGGCCGGTCCGACGAGCTCCACCTGCAGATCGTCGGCGATCAGCCACTCCGGGAAGGATCTCGCGCGTGCGACGCGGCGGTCGGCGCCGTACCGAAGGGCCGATCGACGGTTCCCGTGGCGAGGATGAAACCGCGGCTGTGCCACTGGCCCGGGCCGCTGCTGATCCGCGTGCGCGCCGTGTACGGACCCCTGCGTGCGGGCCACGTCGCCCAGACCATCTCCAAGCCGACGAGCGGCGTCAGGAAGCCGGGCGTTCCGGCGACTAAATCAAGGTCATGACTCTTCCCGGCCCATCCCGCACGATCATCGTCGAGCCGATCGAGCAACCCGAAACCGCGCCGGCGCAGCCGGAGCGAGAGCCTGATCCGGCGCCCTCGGAGCCGGTTCCCGAGCCGGCCGAGGAGCCGACGCCGGAGCGCGAACCGGAGAAGGAGCCCGCCAGGAGCCTGTCGTGAGGGACGCGCCGTTCTTCGCCGGGAGGATCGAGGGGATCCGGGCGTGGAGCCTCTCCGACGATCTCGAGCTTCGTGGTCGCGGCATCGGCTCATCCGAGGGATGGGCCGCCGACGGCGAGCCGACCCAGGCGGTCTGTCTCGACAGCAACCATCCGGCCCCGCGATCGGGCTGCGAGTGCGGGCTCTATGCGCTTCACCCGCAGGCGCGGATCTCGGAATGGGTCGAGTCGTTCATGACCGATGGGGTCGCAGGCGTGGTCGAGGCCTGGGGCCGCATCGAGCTGCACCAGGTCGGGTTCCGGGCCGAGTTCGCTCGCCCGAAGCTTCTGTTCGAGCCGGCGTCGCATCTGATCAGCTCGGAAAGGCTCACCGGCATCTATGCCGTCGCTCGCCGCTACGGGGTGCCCGTGGTCCCGCTGCCGCGCCCCGAGCATGCAGGCGAGTGGTGTCGGGTCAGGGAGATCGGCCTTGCGCCGGAGGTCCTGCAGCAGACCCTGCTTCAGGGAGTCCGCCTTCGCCTCCGACGGACCTCCCGCGTCAGCCTCGACCGCAGGTGGTTGAGGGTGGGGGTGTGGCCGCAGGTCGTGGGTTCGCCCTCAAGCTCGCCCGAAGAGGTGTACACGCGCGTCCAGGACCTGCCGGGGATCCGGATCTGCACCGTGCGAGTTCGCGGACCGGAGGCGATCGGTGCGTTCGAGAGCGAGGAGTTCGATCCCGGCAGGCGACTCCAACTGGTGCGCAAGGCCACCTGGGATTACGAGGGCGTGGAGGTGCGCTCGGAGTCCGGTCGGATCCGGCTCGGCTCCCTGGCCTGGCCGACCGCGCGGGAGATCGGCCCGCGCCTGGAGGCGGGCCGGATCGCAGAGGTCAGGTCGCTGACCCGAAGCATCGGCTTGCGTGACCGCGCGAAGCGCACCGGATTCCTGACGATCCTGATCGTTCCCGATCTCCCGATCGAGGTGGAGCCCGAGCCGGAGCCGACGTTGAGGCTGGAGGGCGGCGACTGGACCGAGTGCGAGCCGAGGGTCGAGCCGTGACCGACCGCCCGAGACGGCCGCTCTACCTGAGCCGCGATGTGCACTACGACTATCTGACCGCGCTCGAGGCGGGCCGGGTGGACGACGGACAGGCGCCCGACCAGTGGCGGGAGGTGGGCGAGAGCTTCCACTTTCTCCTGGACCGGCCGGGTGGACGGGTCGTCGGCTTCCGCATCGAGGACTTCTCCGAGTGGCTGCCCACGGACGAGGAGGAGCGCGCGATCCTCGAAGCGGGCCGCTTCGAGGCTCCATTGCTCGTGCTGCGGGGCGCCGGCGCTCTTCGCATCGCACGCGAGGCGGCGAAGTTCTTCGACGGCGAGAACTCGATCAACCGCGACTTCTTCGACCGCGCGACCGAGTGCGGGGCGAACGAGGAATACGAGCAGGAGCTCTACTGGTGGCGCTGCTGCCTTCAGTCCGGTGATCCGATGGCGCACTTCGGGCTCGGCTACACGCTCTCCGACCTCGGGCGCTTCAGGGAGGCGCTGCCACACCTGCGCCACTACACGCGCATCGCGGCGCACGGCCCGTGGAGCTGGGTCTGGCTCGCCAGGTGCCAGTCGGGCCTCGGGCGGTTCGACGAGGCACGCGCCTCCTACCGGAAGGCGATCGCGCTGAGCGAAGCCGGCGCCGACGAGACGGACGCCCCGAGCTGCTCGCCGAGCTCGAGGACTTCTGAGCGCGGCGCGTCAGGAATCGGCGCCGGTTGGCGACCAATTGGCTATGAGAGAGACCGCCAGGCTCCAGCTTTCGCCACACTGCGTCGAGCCGCTTTCACGAGCGCTTCCGTCCGGCACTCGACATCGTTCGGGCCCGCCACGAGCTCGAGATGCTGATCCAGCAGGGCGAGTCTGGCCGAGAGCCCCCCGGAGTGGATGGCGCAGACGATGCGCCAGGAGGCGGACGCCTACCTGATCGTGGGCAATGACCTGGTCCTGCCCCTGGTCTCGATGGGTCCCGCAGGCGAACGGCTGCTCGCCAAGACGTGCATCCCGCGGGGAGGCATCTCCGAAAAGGCACGCCGGCGACGGAATGAGCGTCGCCGTCGTGCTCGCGCTTCGCGTCGAGCGCGACGTGGTCGATGAACGGAGACCAGGCACTAGGTTTGGCCGCATGATCGCGCTGTTCATCATCCTCATGCTCCTGCTCATCCTCACCCCGATCATCGTTGCCGCGTTTCTCATGATCGGAGTCGTCTGGATCGCTACCGCGCTCTTCGTCGCCTTCCTCAAGTTCCTTGCCTCGATCCGGGTGGAGCGGAGATGAGCGAGGCGCTCTTACGCGTCTGGCTCGATGACGATCTGGTGGATCGCGCCGCCCCGGAGGGATGGACACATGTGACGACCGCGTGGGACGCGATCGACCTGCTGAAGACGCGGCGTGTGGTCGAGCTCTCCCTCGACCATGACCTCTCCGACGACGAGCGCTTCGGGCGTGGGGTGGACGTCGTCGACTTCATCGCCGAACAGCAGGAGGTCCACGGCCGCGATCTCTGGCCGCGCGACGGGATCAGTCTCCACACGGGGAACCCGGTCGGCCGCGATGCCATGGCGCGGACGATCCGCAGATATGCGGAGAAGGCGGGTCTCGCCGTCAGCGAGTCCTGGGAGGGCGGCCAGCCGAAGTTCACGTTCGACCGCTGACGTCTTGACAACTCCGCGCGACCCCGTAGGGTCGCGCGTCCATCAAGAGCGGCTGAGGGGACCGGCCCTGTGAAGCCGCAGCAACCGACCGAGACCTCCGGGTCGAGGCACGGTGCTACTGCCGGGACCGATGGAGGTGAAGCAGTGACTTTCTCTGATCCGTACCGCACGATCATCGTCGAGCCCGTGGTGGAGCCGATCAAGACTCCGCGACGGAAGAAGGTGGCCCCCGAGCGGCCACCGGTGAAGCGCCCCGCAAAGGCGCCGGCCCCCACCAAGACGGCAGGGGCGACGCCGATGAAGGCGCCGCCCCGGTCGCGCACGAATGAGGACCCAGTCGGTCCGACGGTGCTGGTGAGCGAGCGCCTCTTCGGTGTTCGAAGCTGGCAGCTCGCAGTGGACGACGATGGCGTCTTCCGTCTTCGCGGCTTCTATGAGTCCGCTCGCTGGAAGAAGGACGGCAAGACGACCTGGGCACGGTGCAATTGGGCGTCCAGAAGAACAGACACAAAGCTCCCGACGGGCGATGCTCATGCGGCCTCTACGCGCTCCACCCGTGGAATGCGGATCACTGCGACTACATTCACCGACCGGCATCAAGTGAGGCGCTCACCGTCGTCGGACTGGTCGAGGCTTGGGGCCGGGTGCAGCTCCACCCGGAGGGGTTTCGGGCCCAGTACGCGCGACCGAAGGAAATCGCACTGATCGGTGCCGATGCCACCTCACCCTACGGCCGCATCGTCCAGGAGCTTGCGAGCGACCATCGAGCGGAACTTCTCGATCGTGGCGGACGTCGCCGAGCTGAAGAAGGTCTGTCGGCAGCGTGGTCTCGGGCTGACGAGGGCGACCGTCGCCTCGCTGTTGAAGGCCGAAGCTGTCTGAGCTCGCCGAGCTGACCGCGGCGCTTGTCTCGATCGACTCGGTCAATCCGGATCTCGTTCCCGGCGGCGCCGGGGAGCATCGGATCGCCCAGGTTGTCGCTGACTGGCTGGACCGGAGGGGCCTGGCGGTGCACGTACAGCGCACTAGGGCCGGTCGGCCCAACGTCATCGGGCGGGCCAGCCCGGCCAGCGGCGGCCCGACTCTCCTGTTCCTCGGGCACACGGACACGGTCGGGGTCGAGGGGGTAAAGGATCCCTTCGGGGCCCGTCTCGAGGGTGGACGACTCCACGGACGCGGTGCCTACGACATGAAATCCGGCCTCGCGGCGGCGATGTGTGCCGCAGCCGACACGGCGAATCTGGACCTGCGGGGTCGTGATCGCCGCCGTCTGCGACGAGGAGGCAGGCGGCACGGGAACGAGAGCGTTACTCGAGGCTAATTGACCCCCCCGACGCCGCGATCGTCGTCGAGCCCACCGACCTCAATGTCGCGATCGCGCACAAGGGGTTCGTTGGGTTTGAGATCGAGACCTCCGGGGTTGCCGCACATGGGTCGCGGCCCGATCTGGGAGTTGACGCGATCCTTGCCATGGGCCCGTTGCTCGCCGGTTTGGAGGATCTGGGCCACGAGCTCCAACAGCGGGAGGCTCATCCTCTGCTTGGATCGGCCTCACTTCACGCGTCGTTGATCGAGGGTGGCCAGGAAGCCTCCAGCTATCCCGCGCGTTGCCTGCTCACAGGCGAATGTCGGACGCTCCCCGGAAGGGGCCCGGAGGCTCGGCTCGAGGAGGTGGTCCGCCGTAGCTCCGTGAACGCCGAGCTGCGCATCACTCATCGAGGTGATCCCTTTGAGACGCGTGAGGACGCGGACGTCGTACAAGTGGTTCGCCGGCACTCTGGGGGCGAGATCGTGGGACTCGGATTCTGGGCCGACTCCGCTCAGCTGGGAGCGCGTCGGATCCCCACGGTGCTCTTCGGGCCGAAGGGCGGTGGAGCTCACGCGGCAACCGAATGGGTGGACCTTGAGTCGGTCCATCGCGTCCGCGACGTGCTCGTCCGAACGGCCCAAGACATCTGTCAAAAGGGTGGTCTCCTGCCTACTTCGGCTGCTTGACGACCCGCATATAGGGCAGCGGCGTCGCCGTGAGCTGGAGCGAGTCGATCACTCGCAGCACCTCGTTGCGGTTGCGGCCGGTCGTCCAGAAGGCGGCTTGTGGAGCTGGTCCTTCCGGTGCGCCACCGAGGGCCATTGGGGTGGGTGCCCCGGGCCCTCGATGCGCTGCCGGGATCAGACCTTGGTCTCGACCTTGTCGCTCTTCTCGCCGACGCTCTCCTTGACGTCCTCGGTGACGTTCTTGACGCCCTTCTTCACGTCCTCGGTGACGTCCTTGGCGCTCTCCTTGACGTCCTCGGCCCTACCCCCGACATGCGCGCGGACATCGTCCAGCGCCTCACGGGCGCGGCTGATCGCGGAGTCGATCTTGCCCCGCAGCTCCTCCTGCGCCAGCTGACTCGCCTTCTTGAGCTCGTCGAGCGCTGTTTCGAGGTGCTCGGTTGCCGTCTTCTCGACCTCGTCTGTCTTCTCGTGATTGCGTCCTAGCATCGTGATTCCTTTCGTTGAGGGGGAAAGTCGTCTGATTCCCTCGGCTAGGCGAGTGCCTTGACCGCCGTGGCGGTGTCGCCGTAGAACTCCGCGTGCTCGATCTTGCCGTCGTCGACCCTGTAGAGCCAGATCGAGTCGCCGGTGAGCTCGTTGCCGCTCTTCGTCGTGCCCACGCCCTTGACCGTGACCACCACGTGGCCGCCATCGGCCTCGAGGAACTCCTGCGGCTCCGGCTTGACCTCGTCGAAGTTGGAGACGAACTTGCCGATCATCTCCTTGAAGCCATCCGGGCCGGTGTAGGTCCCGCCCCAGGGCAGGCTCTCGGGGATGACGATCTCGGCCGAGTCGCTCGTGGTCGCCGTTGCGGCGTCCATGTCGCCCTTGGCGAAGGCGTCCCAACCACTCTTGACTGTGTCTGCATTTGCACCCATCGGTGTCTCCTTGCGGATATAGGCGAGTCCACCGAGCCGGTGAGGTAACGCCCTTAGAGAGTGAACACCGGCCCCGCAGTCAAATCAGTAGTCCCCATCTCGCGCCTCGTGGCGCAGAGCGCGCCGTCGGTGGCATTCCGGTGGGGGTTGAGCTTTCGGCCGCAGGGCCAGCCTCTATCGACAGTACTCCGATTGAGCGCCCGAAACGAGGCGGCCGCTTTTACTTCGGCTGCTTCACAACCCGCATGTAAGGCAGCGGCGTCTCCCAGCCGTCCGGGAAGAGCTCCTTCGCGTCGTCGTCCGAGACCGAGCCGGCGATGATCACGTCGTCGCCCTGCTGCCACTGGGCCGGGGTCGCGACCTTCTTGTTCGCCGTCAGCTGGAGCGAGTCGATCACTCGCAGCACCTCGTCGAAGTTGCGGCCGGTGGTCATCGGGTAGACCAGGATCAGCTTGATCTTCTTGTCCGGGCCGATCACGAAGACGTTGCGGAGCGTCTGGTTGTCGGCCGGGGTGCGCTCGGTCGGGTCGCCCGAGACGTCGTCGGGGAGCATCCCGTAGGACTTGGCGATCTGGTGGTCCGAGTCCGAGATGATCGGGTAGTTCGGCGCCGTGCCCTGGGTCTCCTCGATCTCCTTGGCCCACTTCTCGTGGTTGTCCATCGGGTCGGTCGAGAGGCCGGCGATCTTGACGCCGCGCTTGTCGAACTCCGGCTTGATCGAGGCCATGTAGCCGAGCTCGGTGGTGCAGACCGGGGTGAAGTCGCGGGGGTGGGAGAACAGGACGGCCCAGCCGTCGCCGATCCAGTCGTGGAAGTCGATCGGGCCCTCGGTGGTCTCCGCGTGGAAGTCGGGGGCGGTGTCGTTGATGGTGAGAAGAGCCATTTCTATTCCTCTCCAAAGCTCGAAGTCTTCTGGGGCGGATCCGGAATCACCCGAATCCCGATATGAATACCCTAGCTTAGCTGGCCGGCCGCGTCCGGCGCCACCGGCGCCGAGATTCAGCCCGCCAGCGCTCCCGCGTACACCTGCCAGGCGAGCGCCGACTTGGCGGTCAAGCTGAGCACGATGTAGACCTTCTCGCCGTGCAGGTAGTCGCGCCAGGGGCCGACCCGCCGGTACTGGAGCACCATGTTCACCGGGAAGAGCGCGAACAGGACCAGGAGCGAGAAGAAGATCCCGAAGACGAAGCCCGGCACGTCGGCCTGCTGGTCGGCTCGGATGAGCTGGTAGGTGATCACCACCCAGGGAACGGTGCCGAGGATCGAGCCGAACCAGAAGGGCAGCCAGTCCACGTCGCGGCCGGGGGCCTGGGAGCGCTCCATCTGGAGGCCGAAGAGGATCATCCCGGCATTGACGCCGAACAGCGCGATCAGCGCTGTGAGCTCGAGGACGCCGCAGAGCATCGCGATCAGCACCACCATCAGCGAGGCGCTCAGCGCGTACTCGATCCAGCGTGCGTAGTTGACTGACCGCCCCAGGTTGCGCTCGTACCACCCGCGCAGCGGCCCGCCGACTAGCAGGTGATCGATCGCCGCCAGATAGAGGAACGCGGCGGTGGCGGCCGAGAAGGAGAGCTCGAACAGGGGATCGCCCCTGACCAGAGCTGCCCCGCCCGGCGGGCCGTTCATCCAGCTTCCGTAGACGGGCAGCGAGGCGTCCTTCGCGACCAGCAGCAGGACCGTCCCCTGGGCGGCCATGATCAGGCCGACCGCGAGGTTCCAGCGGCGGAGATTCCGGGCGCGGCTCGGCATCGATCGGCTGCGGATCGGCCATCGCTCCGGAGTATGCCGAGTGCGCGTGCCAGGCACCTCGGCGGCGCGTCGGTCGTGCCCTGTATGGTTGCTACCGCAGGTAGGAAAAAGCTACTCTAGGTAGGAATGGCGACGAGGATCAAGCCGGACGCGACCCAGCAGCGAAAGCGCGCCGCCCATCTCGGGCCCGAGCGCCGCCGCCCGCAGGTTCTCGACGCGGCTCTCAAGCTCTTCCTCGAGGGCGGCTACGACGGCACCTCGATGCAGGCCGTCGCCAACGAGGCCGGCGTCACCAAGCCCGTCGTCTATGCCTGCTTCGACTCGAAGGACGAGCTCTTCCGCGCGCTGCTTCGCCGCGAGGAAGGAGCGGATCCTGGCCGAGATCCAGGGCGCCTTCGAGGACGCGGACCTCTCCGATCCCGAGACGACCCTGACCGAGGGCTACACCGGCTTCCTGCGGGCGGTCGGCGACTCTCCCGATGTCTACCGGCTCGTCTTCATGGGGGAGGGCGGGGGCAATGCTGCCGTCGCCGACCGGATCCGGCGCGGGCGCCAGGCGCAGGTCGACGCGCTCAGCCGGCTGGCTCAGCGGTGGCTCGAGGATCGGAACGGGATGGCCTCGAAGGCCGAGATCGAGAAGACGGCTCGGCTGCTGGGCAACGCGATCGCCGGCCTGGCCGAGGCCGGGGCGCGCCTGCTGCTTTCCGGCGAGGACGACTGGACGCCGGAGACGCTGGGCCGCGAGCTCGGCCGGCTTGCCGCCGCGACCCAGTCCGCCGTCTAGAAAGCCGCTTCAGCTCCTCAGGCCGGAAGCGACTCGCACGCGACCCCGTCGTGGTCGGCATCCAGGCCTGCGACGTCGTTCGTGGCGCTGCCGCCGTGCTGGTTGAACCAGGCCTGGGCCTGCGGCTGGGTGGCGAAGTCCGAGCAGTTCACATCCGTCGTACCTCCGCCTCCTCCACCGCTCGGGCCGCTGCTCACGTGCTTCCGCCAGCCGACGATCCGGCGTTGCGCCTTGGCCAGGGTGATGGAGCCCGAACAGACCTGCGCGTTCAGGCTGTTCTCGAGTCCGTCCTTCCGGAACGAGTTCTTGTGCGACTCGGGCCAGAGATTCCGCTCGTCCGATGGTGCACCACCGAGTTCGAGCGAGATCAGGTGATCGAGCTCGAAACCCGAGGATGACCTTCCGCCGACCCGGTAGGCCGTCATCAGCTTGCGTTTCAGCGGATCCGTGTAGCTCGTCGGCGGACGGATCGTCGAAGTCCATCCGGTCCGACAGACCGTCTGCTTGATCGTTGCCTGGGTGACAGCGGGGTTCAGGACACCCGGGGTGCAGCGCGGATCCTGTGCCAGGTGCTTGAAGTGGCAGCTCCGCGCACGCGGCGCTGCCGGACAGTGTCGATCCCTCCGGTAGTTGCAGTGGCTGACCTTGAAACCGGCCGCGCTCGTTACCGCCTGATGTGAGGCTGCAACGGCAAAGGATCCGAGGGAGACCGCCCCGAGGATGATCGCGACCGCCGCCAGCCAGGGGAGAGTCGATCGTCTCGGCTTGTTCATCGGCGCCATCCCACACGTCGATTGTCACCGGAGGGTGTCCAGACTGCATCCGATGTAGCCCGTAGACAGGCGTCGGAAAAACCCGGACCTCCTGTGCTACGGTGCCGTAGCTACGGTTCCGTAGGACTTGGCGATCACGGGAGGTCGCGATGTCGCTCGCTCCAACGCTCGCAGCCAGCACGGCCCCAGCCGGAGGCGCCGCCACCATCCAGGTGATCGAGATGGTGGTCGGGCTCACCGTCGGCGACGTCCCCTATGTGCGGCCGAGCTCCGGCCGCGAGGCGATGAAGGCCGCGAGGAGCTTCCCCTTGACCGACTACCGCTACGACAGCCTGCGCCCGGCGCCCGGCGCCCGAGCCGGAGCGTGAGAAGGTGGCCGGTTGACTCCCCCCAAGAGGAAGGCCGCGGAGAAGCCCCGCCGCTATGCCCCCCGGCTGCCGCCGGAGGAGCGCCGCGAGCAGCTGCTCGACGCGACCCTCTCCCTGATCGCCCAGAAGGGCTACGAGTCGGTCTCGATGGAGGGGATCGCTCGCAAGGCGGGCGTGACCAAGCCGGTCGTCTACGACCTGTTCGGCTCGCTCGCCGACCTGCTTGAGGCGCTGCTCGAGCGCGAGGAGGAGCGGGCGCTCAACCAGCTCGCCGAGCTGATGCCGACGCCGGCCGAGGACGCCGACCCGGCCAAGGTCCTGGTCGACGGCCTCGACGCCTTCCTGCGCGCGATCGAGACCCGGCCCGACGCCTGGCGCCTCTCGCTGATGCCGATCGAGGCACAGCCCGGGATCGTCCGCGAGCACGTCGAGCGCGACCGGACCGCCGTCGCCAAGCAGCTCGCCACGATCGTCCGTTGGGGGGTAGAGCAGCTCAAGGCGCCGATCTCCGACGTCGATCTGCTGGTCGCGACCATCATCACGCTCGCCGAGCAGGGCGGGCGCCTTCACCTCGAGGACCCCGAGAACTACTCGCGCGAGCGGATCACCGCTTTCACGGCCAGCCTGCTCGATAGCGTCCGCGGCTAGTGGCGCTGCAGGGCCTCCAGGGAGCACTCGAGCGCATCGCCGACGCCGGCTCGGCGGTCGGCAGCATGGTCGACAACATCCGCAGCATGTCGCGGGACACGCGCAGGATCCAGGACCACGCGCGGCACCTCGACACGATCGATGAGCGTCTCGACCGGATCGTCGAGCTGATGGAGCGGATGGTCGCCTCGGTCGACGAGCTGCGCGGCTCGGTCGAGGAGCTCGAGAGCCACATCGAGCCGGTCGGCCGGCTCGCGGGCCGGTTCCCGGGGCGCGCGAAGCGCTAGCGCGCTACCCGATCTGGCCCTCGATCACGACCTCGCCCTTGTCGACCGACGCCCGGGTCCCCGGGGTCTCGGAGCTGTCCATCGCGTTCATGACCTCGTCGGCCTTCTGCATGTCCGCCTCGCTCTCGTAGAACTGCATCACGACAGCGGTGCCCTGGGACTCGTCCACGACGATGCGCATCGTGGTGGGCGGCATCCCCTCCGGCGGGTCGTTGTTCTCGACCTCGGTCTTGATGCGCTCGATCTGCGACGTGTCGACGTCCGTGAACCTGACCACTCGTGCGTACATCGTTTCCTCCTCCGGTTGGTGACGGCAGCCTAGTTCGAAAGCTAGATCGGCTTCGTCGTCATCGCCCAGACGGCGATCAGGCAGGCGACGAGGAAGAGCGAGACCAGGCCGGTTGCGATGCGTGCCGAGACGGTCGGCGAGCCGCCCTCTCCTCGGTTGATCCTGCGAACCGCGATCCCGCCGATCACGAGGGAGATCACCAGCAGCAGGAAGCCCATGTCCGAGACGCCGAAGCCGATGCCGATCCAGCTCACGTCGGAGTCCTCGAGGTGCTCCTTGTGAGCGATCCACTGCGCGCCGCCGCGCATCACCACGTATCCCGGCAGCGCTCCGTAGAAGAGGCTCATGAAGCCGAGCTTCGTCAGCGGCGCCGAGCCACTGCGCCAGGCGGCGATCAGCGCCACCGCCGACAGGGTCAGCCCGCCGACCAGGAGCATCGCCCCGAGGATGTGAACGAAGAGCGGCAGGTCCCAGCCGTCGGGGCGGGTGATCGAGGCGATCGTGGTCATCGCGCTCATGCCCACGGCTTCCAGACCATGTCGACGAGCAGCAGCACGACCAAAAGGACCCGCATCCAGTGGGAGAACTTGGCGCGCCGGTCGAGCGCGCCAGGGGACGCCTCGTCACCCGGCTTGATCGACCGGCTCACCTGAGCGCCGGCGCCGTAGGCGAGAACCCAGAGGACGATTGCGGCGATGATCCAGCCGTTCCAGATCTCGTACTGGGGCCGGTTCAGGGCGAGCCAGACGCCGAAGACGAGGGTGCCCACGCCGCCGACGCCCCAGAGGATCTCGGCGGCCAGCTTGAGCGGCCGCGTCACGGGGCTGCCGAGCACGAATGCAGAGAAGATCACGACGCCGCTGACCATGAGGAAGGCCGACAGCACGTGCAGGAAGAGAAGCGCGTGGTACATCGGCGCGCGACTCTATCGGTAGGCCTGGATGCGCTCCGCCCACTCGTCGAGCTTGCGTTCCGCGCTCGCGGCGTCGGCCGCGTCCCCGGGACGCAGCATGTGAACGGCCCGGGTCACGCCGGCCTCCTCGTAGCGGTGCAGCACATCAGGATCCCGCGGCGGGATCTGCAGGGTGACCGGGATCGGGCCGCGGCCGGCCTCCTCGCCCAGCCGCTGGAGCTCCTCCACCCGGGCGATCATCCCCTCGTCGGGCGGGATCCGGTTGGGGAACCAGCCGTCGCCGAAGGCGACCACCCGCTTCAGGACGTTCGGCCCGTTGCCGCCGACCAGCACCGGCGGACCCGGCTTCTGCAGGGGCGCCGGGCGGCTGACGATCCGCTCGAAGTCGACGAACTCGCCGTGGTAGCTCGCCTCCTCGCTGGCCCACATCTCCCTGCAGGCCTCGACCCGCTCGCGCAGGATCGCGAAGCGCCGCTTCGGATCGGTGCCGTGATTGCGCATCTCCTCGAGGTTCCAGCCCGCCCCGACGCCGAAGATCATGCGCCCGCCGGAGAGGCGGTCCACCGACGCCACCTCCTTCGCGGTCGTGATCGGGTCGCGCTCGACCAGCAGGCAGATCGCCGTGCCGACCCTGATCCGCTCGGTCGCGGCGGCGATCGTCGCCAGCGCCACGAACGGGTCGTAGATCCGGAAGTACTCGCGGGGCAGCTCGCCGCCCGCCGGATAGTCCGTCTCGCGGCTCGCCGGGATGTGGGTGTGCTCGGTGACGAACACCGACTCGAAGCCGCGATCCTCGGCCATCCGGGCGAGCTCGGCCGGCTCGATTGCCTCGTCGGTGGGGAAGTAGGAGACGCCGAAGTCCACGCGGCGGGAATCTACTGATGCGAAACGGCCCGTAAAGGCCCATTATTTGCGCGATGGCCCTGGCGTTGACGGGAGAGGGGGGCCCGAACCGGTGATCGAGCGCGTCCGGATGGACGACGGCTCCAGCACGTCGCGACGCATCTCGGTCGCGGCTGCGGTCGTCTTCGGGCTGCTCGCGATCACCGCGATGGTCCTGGTCTTCCGGACCGAGCACCACGTCGAGGTGAACCGCGCCGCGGGCAACGCAGCGGAGGGTTTCGGCACGCTTTCCGGGCTGATTCAGTCGCAGGAGCTCCTGGTTCAGGACTACGGCTTCCAGGCCGGGATCCGACACGAATTCCTCGGACAGAGCCGCGCCATCAACACGCGTCTGGAGCGCCTCAAGGGGCAATCGCGGGAGGCCGCCGACGCCAACAGGCTCGCCACGAGCTACGGCCTCTTTCTCCAGTCCGCCCGCCGCTACTTCACGGCCATCGACGCGGGCGCCGCCGCGCTGGTCAAGCAGATCAACGCCAAGGAGCTCGACCCGGCGACCACCCGCCTGAACGCCACCGCAACCGCCATCACCCAGCGAAACGCGGCCGAGGCGGAGAGCTCGAGTTCGAGCCTCGAGGACGTCTCGGAGACCATGATCGTGATCCTGGCGATCGCCTTTGTGCTCGCCGGGGTCACCCTGTACCTGCTCTTCCGTGCCGGACGCCGCAGCCAGGAATCCGAGGCCGAGGCACGCGCCGAGGTCAGGCTGCTCGAGCACGCCGCCCGCACCGACTCGCTCACCGGCCTGCACAACCACCGGGCGTTCGAGGAGGACCTCGCGGCGGCGATCGCCGAGGCCGGCCGCACCAACGCCCCGCTCTGTCTGGTCAGCCTGGACGTGAATGGCCTGAAACGGGTCAACGACTCACTCGGCCACCAGGCGGGGGACCGGCTTCTGCGGCAGGTGGCCGAGGCGCTGGCGTCGTCCGTCACGACGCCGCACCGCCCCTATCGAGTCGGCGGCGACGAGTTCGCCGCCCTCCTTCGCGACTCGGGGGCCTGGACCGGTTTCAGCGCCGCGGAGCGGGTCCGCTCGGAGCTCGCGGCCGCCGGAGGGAAGGTCGACGTCACGGCGGGCGTGGCGGAGACGACGCCCCTCGAGGGTGCCTTCGACCTGGTGCGCCACGCCGACCTCGCCCTGATCAATGCGAAGCGCACCAACCGCCAGGTGATCGTCTACTCGGCGGAGCTCGAGGGGGCGATCGAGGGGGAGCCGGCCCCGGCGGACCAGCATCAGCTCCAGGTCCTGGCCAGCGCGTTGGCCCGTGCCGTCGACGCCAAGGACAGCTACACCCGGAGCCACAGCGAGACGGTCTCGAATCTCTGCGTGCTGATCGGGACGCAGCTAGGACTGACAGCTGATCACACCGCAAAGCTCCGTATCGCCGGGCTGCTGCACGACGTCGGCAAGATCGGAACGCCCGACGCCATCCTCAACAAGCCGGGCAGCCTGACCGACGCCGAGTACGAGACGATCAAGGAGCACCCCGTGCTCGGCGAGGGCATCCTGCGCGCAGCCGATCTCGACGAGGAGGCCCACTGGGTCCGCCACCATCACGAGCGGCCCGACGGCGGCGGCTATCCGGACGGCCTAAGCAGCCGCGACGTCCCGCTCGAGTCGCGGATCATCGGCGTGGCCGATGCCTTCGAGGCGATGATCTCCGACCGACCGTATGGACAGGGCTGCAGCGAGAGTGAGGCGCTTCAGGAACTCGAGGATCACTCGGGCAGCCAGTTCGATCCCGGCTGCGTCGCCGGGCTGCGGGCGGGTCTTCAGATCGCGACCGTGAGGCCGGCCAGCGTCAATGGGAATGGAGCGCAGCCGCCGGCTCGGCCGGCGCGGACTCGCGCGTGACCCCCGCCTGGGCGCGGTCGCTCGCCAGGTAGAGCACCGCCAGCGGCACCAGCACGTCGAGGGCGAGGCCAAAGAGGCTCGCGAGGTTGTCCGCGGTGGAGTAGTGCGAGGTCGTCGTCGCGTGGTAGATCACGTGCGGAAGGCCGGCGACCAGCAGCGTGATCGCGGCCGCCTGCACCACGCGCTTCTCCATCCAGTACGCGGCGAGGCCGGCCAGCACCGTCAGGCCGAGCGCCGCGGCGCCGAAATCGCGCTCGAGGTGCTCGTTGTAGGGGGGGAGCGCCGAGACCCAGTGCGTGCCGCCGCCCGGAAAGCTGTCGTAGAACCCCTTCGGCGCCGCGAGGATCCAGATTGCGAGCCAGCCGATCGTCACCACCAGATAGATCAACGCGAGGCGGATCAGGCCGCGGTGGCGCTGGAGCTCCATGGCCGACTAGCTTGACGCAGCTTCCTCGACGGCGTCGTCCGAGGACGCCAGGAACGGCACGAGCAGCGCCGTCAGTCGGGCCGCCGCCCTCGGGCCGATCGTGTGGGCGGCCTTCGGGAGGGTGACCAGCTCTGAGTCCGGGATCAGCTCCGCCACGCGCTCGGTCCACGCCTCCGGGACGAGGTGGTCCTTCTCGGGCCTCACCACGAGAGTCGGCGCCTCGATGTCCCCGAGCTTCTCCTCGATCGGATCGTCGAGCGCCTGCCGCAGGGTGCGTGCGGTCCGCCAGGGGCCGGCGTCGATGAAGTCGTGGACGATCGTGGGCGCGAGCCGGGGCGACGATCGTGGCGCGTTTCGCGCCCAGCGCAGTGCGAGCCGGCCCGGGCTCCGGGCCTCGGGGTCGAACATCGGGCCCACCAGGACGAGCCGGTCGACGGACGCCGGGTAGGCGGCGGCCAGATCGACTGCGACCTGGCAGCCGAAGGCGACGCCGACGACGATGGCCGGAGCCAGATCGTTGTCGATCAGCCAGCGGCGCAGCACGTCGGCCAGCCCGGGAATGTCGAGCGCGTGGCTGGGCTGGTCGCTCATCCCGAAGCCGGGCAGGTCCGGCGCAAAGACGGGACGGCGCGTGCCGAGCGCGCGGATCAGGGGCTTCAGCGTGCGGCCGGAGGAGAGGCCGTGGACCAGGACGATCGGCGTCGCGTCCAGCTCAGGGTCGGACCCGTTGCCGTTCCCGTTCCCGTTCGAGCCGTTCGAGTGCTGCTCCGCGTGTCGCTTGAGCTCCGTGGGCACGCGGACGAAGACGCGATTGCTTCCCGCGTGCGTCCAGCCTCCGTATATGCCGTTCCGACGCCCTACCGCGGCCATCGCTCGCTCAACATACCCGCAAATTGCGACCTCGTGTTTCGCAATAGTCGCCTACGTCCCAACAGCAAGCTCGACCCGGTCGCGCAGATGGAGCAGCAGCGGCTCGACCGAGAGCTCGCCGCAGCCGGCCCGCTCCAGGATCTCCGCGGGGGAGAGGCGTTGCCCATGGCGATGGACGTGCTCCCGCAGCCACTCCCCGATCGCCGCGAGGTCGCCGTCCGCGATCCGCGCGTCAAGATCCCCGAGATCGCGGCCGGCCGCCTCCCAGAGCTGACCGGCGATGACGTTGCCGAGGCTGTAGGTGGGGAAATAGCCGAACGCGCCGGCCGGCCAATGCACGTCCTGCAGGACTCCGTGGGCGTCGTCGGGAACCTCGAGCCCGAGGTAGTCCCGGTAACGGGCGTTCCAGGCCTCGGGCAGATCGGAGAGCTCCAGCCCGCCCTCGAAGATCTCCAGCTCGAGCTCGAAGCGGATCAGGATGTGGAGGTTGTAGGTGACCTCGTCGGCCTCGATCCGGATCAGCGAGCGCTCGACCCGGTTCGCCCCGCGGTAGAGCTGCTCCGCCTCGACGCCCTCGAAGGCACCGGGGAAGCGCCCGCGGAGCTGCGGCAGAAGGCGATCCAGGTAGGAGCGGCTCCGCGCGACCCAGTTCTCCCAGAGGCGGCTCTGGGATTCGTGCAGGCCGAGCGATCGCGGCTTCGAGAGCGGGGTACGCCGCAGCTCCAGGTCGACGCCCGACTCATAGAGGCCGTGGCCCGCCTCGTGCATGGCGCTGAACAGCGCCATCGCCAGGTTGGACTCGTCGTAGCGGGTCGTGAGACGGACGTCGCCGCGCCCTACCGAGAGGGCGAAGGGATGCGCGGTCGGGTCGATCCGCCAGGCTCCCTCGGGAAACGGGAGCTCGGAGAGCATCTCCGCCACCTGCTCGCGCTGCAGATCGGCGGGAAAGTCGCCGGCGAATGGGTCATCGGCCTGATCGGCGCCGTTGCCGGCGGCCTCGCGCACCAGCGGCACCAGGCCCTCGCGCAACTCCGTCAGGACCGCCCGCATCTGCTCGGTCGTCATCTCGGGCTCGTACTCGTCGAGGAGCGCGTCGTAGGTGTGAGCGAACCCGGGGAAGCCCTCGTAGCACTCGGCGTAGCGCCTGGTCAGCTCCACGTTCTGCTCGAGGTGGGGGAGGAGCATCTTGAAGTCCGAGCGCCGCCTGGCCTCGACCCAGGCCGTCTCGGCGGTCGAGCTCGCATGCGCCATCTCCGCGCGGAGATCGGACGGCACCCGCCGCGCCTTCTCCCAGTCCCGCGCAACCACGCGCACGAGGTCGGCATCGACCGACTCGCCCGGTGGGAGGTCTCCCTGCTCGGAGCGGGCGCGGTCGATCAGCTCGCCGATCTCGTCGGCGATGAACATCTCGTGGCGGACGCGGGCCAGCGTGGCGAGCGTCTGCGCGCGCGCCTCGGCGCCGGCCGGGGGCATCATCGTGCGCTCGTCCCAGGCCAGGAGCGAAGCGGCCCGGCTCAGGTCGTGGATCTCGCCGAGGCGTTCGCGAAGCTCTTCGATGACGCCCATGAACTGAATGTAGTGGTCGGCGCTGGCCGGCTACGGAGCGGGCGGTGGGCCCTCGGCGGCGACCTTCGAGAGACCCTCGAGCCAGCGCTGGTGGACGCGGACCATCGCCGGCCGCAGCAGCGGCTTGGCCAGCTGGATACCCCAGCCCTTCTGGGTCTCCTCCGTGCGGACGAAGGTGCCGCCCGACTGGCGCTTCAGCACCCAGCCGTGGTAGCCGCGCCCGCCGATGACCTTCGCGTCCCAGGAGATGCGCTGGCCGGGCTCGTACTCGACCACCTCCGAGGTGACGAACGCGCCGAAGCTGAACCAGCGGAAGCGGCTGCCGAGCTCGAGCTTGGGCCAGGCCCCACCGAGATGCTTGATGAACTTCGCGTTCCCGTAGTAGGTGCCCCAGAGATCCGGGCGGCAGATCCAGGCCCAGACGACCTCGGGCTCCGCCGGGATCTGCAGCTCGTTGACGGCGTGGAACGTCGATTCCTCCGGGCTATGCCCGTCGGGCCAGTTGATCACCGTGTCGCCGTCGGCCACCGGCGAAACCTACTCGTCCGTCAGTGGATGTGCAGGTTGACGTCGAAGAGCAGAATCAGCGGCCACAGCAGGATCGCCAGCAGAGCCGACACGATCTGCCCGATCGTGTGGTGATGGATGTAGTTGTGGTCCCCGGCGACGAAGACACCCACGACCAGATAGATGACCGTGAGCAGGCCGGGACCGCCGCGTTTGCGCACGCTCGATCAGTCCCGGTCCGGCTGGACCTCTGCGGCCCGTTCCTCGTGACGGTCGGCGCGCTCCGCCTCCGCCTCCGCCTTCTCACGGAGCTCGTCGGCCTTCTCGCGGTGACCCTCGGCCATCGACCGGTGTCCCTGCGCCTCGGCCTCGAGTCGGCGCATCTCTCGCTCGCGGGCGATCCGTCGCCTCTCCGCGATCTGCCGGACGGCGAACAGCACCACCGCCACGACGACCACTGCGATAACGATGATCACGATCGTTGACATGCGGACTGAGTACCCGTCTCCCTCGGCCGAAAACCCCACCTCGTTAGGCTGATGTTGAGATGAGCGAGGTCGTCTACCACCGCCCCGACTGGTTCACGAAGAACATCTTCAATCCGCTCGTCGCCGGGCTGCACAAGCTCGGGCCTGAGTGTCCAGGGCTCGCAGACGCTCGCCGTGCGCGGCCGCAAGAGCGGAGAGATGCGAAGCAACCCGGTCAATCCCTTCGAGCTCGACGGCCGCACCTACCTGCTCTCCCCGCGCGGCACCACGCAATGGGTCCGCAACATCAGGGTCGCCAAGGAGGGGGAGCTGCGCAGCGGCCGCAAGGTCCGCCGCTTCACCGCCGAGGAGGTCCCGGACGCCGACAAGCTCCCGCTGATGCGCCTCTACATGGACAAGTGGTCCTGGGAGGTGAAGGGGTTCCTCGGCATCGACGCCAAGGCGTCCGACGAGGAGGTCGAGCGGATCCTGCCGGACCACCCGGCCTTCATGCTCAGCTTCAAAGACTGATCAGGCGCAGCGACGCTCGATCGAGACGTTGTAGGCCTTCGGCCGGGCGGCGAGGATCTTGTCGCCGGATGGCTCGATGCCGTCGGTGAGGCGCATGGGGTCGAAGACGAGCGGGTCCTCGGGTGACTCCGGGTCCTCCGCCAGCTGGGTGATCTCGAGCTCGCCGAGCTCGACGACCTCATGCTCGCCCTCCCATTCCTCGGTGGGGTCATCGAGCGGGTCGCCGTCGTTGGCCAGGGTGAACTCGAGGGTGAAGCGGGCGATGCCAGAGCCGAGGCGCTCGCGGATCTCGTCCTCCAGATAGTCGCGGTCGGCGGCCTCGCGCTGCTCGTCGGTCAGGTACTAGGTCCCCTCCTCGGGCTCCCAGGTGTAGCGGCCCCAGTGCTCACCGCCATCGGCGTCGACGAGGCAGAAGGCGTGGAGCCCACGGTAGTCGGAGGTGGCGAAGCTGGTGGTGGGGGCAAGCTTCGGGATGCCCTTCTGGAGGGCGATGCCGGCCTCGGGATGAGCGCCGAGGTACGCGCCCAGCTTCTCCGGATCCGGCTGTCCGGTCTCGGGGTCGGGGATCCGGGCGCGCGTCATCTCGAGGAAGTCCTCCGGGTTGCGCGCGAAGAACACGACCAGGGGCACGGCGACGATGTCGGTCGCCTCGCCGTCGGGCAGGTGGAACTTGACCGCCATGCCGCGCCCGGCGATCGGGTCCGCGTCCTTGGCACGCGGATGCCCGCTGGCGTTCGAGAAGCGGATCGTGGTCTCCACGGGGTCACCCTGGAGGTGCGCCGCGCGTGAGAGCCTCGATGCCTCCGGGGTGGGGGTGAAGATGCCCGTGCAGACGATGCCCTTCGCGTGGACCGCGCGCTGGCCGGCGTGCGGGCCTCCGTTGACGGCCTGGAGGGCGTCGACGATCTCCTCCCACATGCTTGCCGTTGCCACGAGGCGCAGCCTACCGCTGGGTTTGCGTCGCCACCTCGACGTCGCCGGAGCGCTCGACGTGCTGCCAGCGCAGCCGGAGCCCCTGGACGGCGCTCGCCACGGACTGGATCACGACGAGGTACATGAGCTGTCGGTAGACGATCGTCTGCAGCGGCATCGCCCAGAGCGCCCACGGCTTTTCGTGATCGAGGCGGAAGGCGTACGCGCCCTGTGCCAGCACGAGCAGGTTGAACGCCAGCCAGTAGGCGATCACCGGCACCGGATCGAGGAAGAGGATCCCGTAGAGCGCGAAGATGTCGATCAGCGGCGCCAGGAGCGGCAGGGCGATCTGGAAGAGGATCAGATACGGAAGGCCGATCATCCCGATCCGCCCGGAGCTGGGCCGCAGAACGGCGCGCCTGTGCTTCCAGACCGACTGCATCGTCCCGAACGACCAGCGATAGCGCTGCCGCCAGAGACCGCCGAGCGAGGCCGGCGTCTCCGTGAATCCGCGAGCCGTCTCCGCGTAGACCACCTTCCATCCGGCCCGGCCGAGCGCGATGGTGACGTCGGTGTCCTCGGCGAGCGTGTCGCTGGAGAAGCCGCCGACCGCGAGCAGCGCGTCCCTGCGAAACGCTCCGACCGCTCCGGGCACGGTCGGCATGCAGCCGAGCACGTCATAGAGGCGGCGGTCGAGGTTGAACCCAGTCACGTAGTCGATGTGCTGCCAGAGGCCGAGGAGGCTCTTCCGGTTGCCGACCTTGGTGTTCCCCGCCACGGCCCCGACGCCCTCGTCCGCAAAGGGCTGGACGAGGGCGGCCAGGGTGCCCGGCTCGAAGACGGTGTCCGCGTCGACCGCGGCGATCAGGTCGTGCTTCGCCCTGCGCATGGCGGTGTTGAGGGCCTCGGCCTTCCCGCGGTTCGGCTCGCGGAACACCCGCACCCCGGGGAGCCCCATCCTGTCAACGAGGTCGCCCGTCCCGTCGGTCGAGCCATCGTCGACGACCACCACCTCGAACTCCGGATAGTCCGACGCGGCGAGCGACCGGACCGCCTGCTCGATTCCGGCCGCCTCGTTGAACGCCGGGACCACGATCGACACCGGCGGGCTGAAGCCCTCGGGGTGGGGTTGCCTGCGCACCCGGGCGGCGTGCATGCGCGCAAGCCCGACCACGACGATCGCCCGCAGGATCGCGAGGATCGCGATCGGGATGAGCAGCGCGGTGAGCAACTCGGTCAGCCAGCGGGCGGCGGTCAGGGAGGCGATCAGGAGCTGGCCGCGGACGTGCTGGCTGCTCGAGGCCGGGGGATCGACCTGGTTCCCGCTCGCGCCGAGGAGGTCGTTCAGCCCGACGAACCGGAATCCCTTGGCGCGCAGCTCCGGCACCAGGCGGCTCAGGGCGGCCACGGTCTCGGAGCGGTCGCCGCCCCCGTCGTGCATCAGGATCACTCCGCCCTTTCGGCCCGGGGGCGTGGCGTTGCGGACGATCTGCTCGGTGCCCGGCCGGCGCCAATCCTCCGCGTCGTAGTTCGCGAGAGCGATCACGTAGCCATCGCGTGCGACGTCGGAGTACGCCTGCGCCTGCGCGGACGTCACGGCGAGAGGCGTCGCGGAGTAGGGAGGGCGGACCAGTCGCGGGCGCACTCCCGCGGCGCCCGAGATCGCGCTCTCGGCCATGGAGATCTGCAGCGACCGGAGATTCCCGGCCGAGGCCAGGTCGGCGTGGCTGAAGGTGTGGTTGCCGATCTCGAAGCCGTCGCGGTGCAGCTCGGCAACCAACCCGGGGTGCTCGACCACGTGCTCGCCGATCATGAAGAAGGTCGCCGGGACGCCGAGCCTGACCAGCGTGTCGGCGATCTCGGGGGTCCAGCGGGGGTCGGGGCCGTCGTCGAAGGTGAGGGCGATCCTTCGGCCCACCGGGACCTCTCGCGGGACCAGTCGGCCGCCCGGCCCGGCGACGTACATCGCTGGGCTGTTGCGGTCGCCCAGAGCGCCCGAGGAGGCGCCCGCTGGGGGTGTCCCGCTCGCGCCGGTGGTGTGCACGCTGAGGCCCTCCGCGAGGAGCAGGAGCATCAACGTCGCCACGAACACCGCCAGCAGAATCCAGTGAGCGGGCGGCCGCTCGATCTTGCGCGCGAGGCGACGCCCCTGTTCGCTTCGCGGCCTGCGGAGTCGGGCGAGCTGGATTGTCATCGCGCCGCCCTAGCGCAGCTGACCCGGCGCACCGCTGCCACCGGAGCCATTGCCGGGCGATCCGACCGGCTTGCCGGTCGTCTGCGTCGTGTGCGCCGAGCTCTGGCCCTGGGTGCTGGCGGTCCCTGTGCCGGTGCTGCCGGTGCTGCCGGTGCTCGACGTCGAGTTGCCCGTCTGCGGCCTCGCCGTGTTGGTCGACGACTTGGGAAGCGAGGTCGGTGACGGCGTGGAACCGGCACCCGCGCTCGACGACGGAGCGACCGTCTGAACCGGCGCCGCTGCCCGAGCGACGGGGTGCGTGCGGGCGGCGGCGGTGTGCCGCGCGGGAGAGCTCGTCTCCCGCGAACCGCTCGAGCGCGCACCGGGAAGCCCGGGCAGCGCACCGAACCCGCCCATGACGCCCAGGGCGAGCGCTATCAGCCAGGCGGCCAGGAGAGCCGCGCCGGCCGCGACGGCGATCCGCACCGTCCGATGCCGCGCCGACCCTTCAGCAGCGAAGATTGCTGAACCGAGATGTCCCGTCGATTGCCCCATTTGCGTCCTTCACCCTGGTTAGCGCCGAAGACCGCGCCTGGGATACCCCGTTGAGCCAGGTGATTCTCATCTACGACCGCGATTGCGGCTTCTGCCGCTGGTGCCTGGGCAAGGTTCTCGCCTGGGATCGGCGTCATGCGGTCAGGCCCGTGGCCCTGGGCACGGAGGAGGCCAACCGGCTCCTCGGCGACATGCCGCGGGACCGGCAGTTCTCCTCCTGGCACCTGGCCGACGAGTCGGGCGTCCACTCCGCGGGGGCGGGCTTTCCGCCGCTCCTGCGACTTCTGCCCGGCGGTCGCCCGCTGGCGGCGGGGACGGCAAAGCTCAGCGGCGCGACGGAGAGCGCCTATCGATTCGTCTCGGGCAACCGAAGCATCTGGGGCAGGTTCGTCACCGACGGCGCTAAACGCCGGGCGGACGCGCGAATCGCCGCGCAGAAGCTAGCCGGCGACCTCGGCCTGGCGAAGGCCGCGGAACATGAAGATCGTCACCAGGGTCAGCAGGGCGACGATGATTCCGAGTGTCGCGAGGTAGTCAGTCCCGGTTCCCGCGATCAGGTCGCGAACGGTCTCCATCACGTGCGTCGCCGGGTTGAACGGGGCGACGGAGTGGACCCACCCGCCGAGCAGGTGGCGCGGCACGTAGACGGGGGCGAGGAAGAGGAACAGGAAGACCGGCACCTGCATCAGCGGAGTCGCCTGCAGGCTGCGGAAGCGCAGCGCCACGCCGGCGGCGAAGAGCAGGCCGGTGACGTTGATGATCGCGGCCAGCGCGTACATGCCGAACACGTCGAGGCCGCTGCCGCCGATGTTGAGGCCGACGAGCAGCGCGACCAGCGTGACGACGGTGATCGTGATCGCCGCTCGGATCAACGCGACGATCCCGTAGCCCAGAACGAGAGCGCTGCGGTGAGGTGTCGCCAGCAGCAGCCGGCGCCCGAAGCCGAACTGGAAGTCGGCCGCGATCGAGAAGCCGCTGAAGACGCCGCCGAACGCGGCGCTCTGGCAGAGGACGAAGGCGAAGATGAACGACGTGTAGCCAGGCGGATAGTCGAACCCGGGCACGTTGCTGACCGCGGAGAGACCTCCGGCGAACGCCGTGAAGAAGAACAGCGGCATCAGCATCGGCGGGAGGAAGAGCAGCGGGTTCGTCACCAGGCTGTTCAGCAGGCGCCAGGCGAGACCACGGGCAACCGAGAAGTAGCGCCTCATGTGCGGGCCATCCTTTCCTTCAGGCCCGTGGAGGCGAAGTACAGGCCGATTGCGAGGATGCCGAGCGCGCAGCCGAAGCCGAGCGCCAGCGCCTCGCCGTCCCATCCCGTGATCAGCAGGCTGCGCAACCCCTCGACCATGTAGCTGACCGGGTTGTAGGTCGCGACCGTGCGGAACCAGTCGGTCTGGATCAGGTTGCGGGGGAGGCTCATCGAGCTCATGAAGAGGAAGACGAAGATCAGCGGGAAGAGGCTCTGGACCTTCTCCGGCGCGTCCACTCGCATGCCGATGGCGAGGCCGATGCTCCCGAACGCGAGGCAGATGCAGACCACCAGCGCGACCATCACGACCGCGCCCGCGAGGCCGGCCTCGATGTGGGCGCCGGCGATCAGCCCGACGGAGATGTAGGTCGCGGCCTGAAAGAGGCCCAGGGTCAATGTCCCGGCGAGCTGCCCGGCCACCAATGCCGCGGGGTGGATCGGGGTGAGCTGGAGCCGGTTGAAGAAGCCGCCCTGGTTGTCCTCGGCGAGGTTCTGGCCGGTGCCGATCACGGCGAAGACTCCGGCCTGGATGAAGGCGAAGGCCAGGGAGAAGGTCACGTAGGAGTTGGTCGGGAAGCCCGGGAGGGAGGTCGCCGACTTCAGCCCGACGGAGTTGATCGCCAGCAGGATGAGCGGGAAGACCGTGGCCGGGATCACCGCGGCCGGGCTGGCGGATTGTGCGCGTGATCGAACGGCGGGCGAGCTCCGGTGCCTGCGTCCAGATGGAGGGGTGCCTGCGGACCGGCGCCGGGATTGGGATCGCGGCAGCCTCCATCAGGCGGGAGACCCCTCGAGCGCCGGCTGCTCTCCGGTCTCGCCCTCCTTCACGGCCTCGGCCTGGGCGCCCTCGAGGGAGCGCCCGGTCTTGGCGAGGAAGACGTCGTTCAGGCTCGCCTCGTGGAGCTCGAGATTCGCGACGCTGACCCCCGCCTGGTCGAACGCGCGGATGATGTTGGCGAGCTCTTCGCCGCCATCGGACTCGAGCCTGACAGCGGCGCCCTGCGGGGTTCCGGGGACCAGCTCGCCGAACGGCCGCAGCAGCTCGACCGCGCGGTCGCGCTCCTGGTGGTCGGAGGGAACGACCTCGACCGTGGGGCGGCCGACCTCGGCCTTGAGCGCGTCCGTGGTCCCGGCCGCCACGATCTTGCCGTTGTCGATGATCCCGAGGTGGTCGGCCAGCTGGTCAGCCTCCTCGAGGTACTGGGTGGTCAGGAAGACGGTCATCCCCTCGTCTCGGGAGAGACGCGCGACCTCGTCCCAGAGCGCGGTGCGGCTCTGGATGTCGAGGCCGGTCGTGGGCTCGTCGAGGAAGAGGACGCGCGGGCCGTGGAGCAGGGCGAGGGCCAGGTCGAGCCGCCTCTTCATTCCGCCCGAGTAGCCGCCGACCTTGCGGTCCGCCGCATCGGCGAGGCCGACCCGCTCGATCAGCTCGTTGCCACGCTTGGTCCGCTCCGCCTTCGGCATCCCGTGCAGGGCGCCCTGGAGGCGCATGTGCTCGCGGGCGGTCAGGTTCGGGTCGAGCGCGGCCTCCTGGAGTGCGGCGCCGATGGCGTCGCGCACGTCGGCACCTTGCTTGACCACGTCGAAGCCCGCCACGCGGGCGCTTCCCGCGGTGGGCGGGAGGAGGGTGGTGAGCATGTGAACGGTCGTGGACTTGCCGGCCCCGTTCGGGCCGAGGAAGCCGTAGATCTCACCGGGCTTGACCTCGAGGTCGATTCCGTCGACCGCGCGGACGCTGCCCTTGAACTCACGTACCAGGCCGTTGACCTCGATGCCGTTGGCCTCCGACTGGACTCCGTTCCTGCTCTGCATCCGGATTCCCCCTCCGGTGTGGTCGATTGCGAAGGACGGCAGTATACATAGATAGTTGAACCTTGCAACCTTGTATGTATGAAACGTTCCAGGTAGACTCCAAAGCAAGATGGCCAAGGGGAAGGATTCAGAAATGCGCCACCAGGGGCCCGGTCCGGAATCCTGGCTCGCCGGAGAGCTGGGTCGCACCGATCCGGGAAGCCAAGCCTGGAGCCTGATGCATTGGCTGATGGTGACCAACAAGCACCGGCTGTTCGCGATGGCCCAGGAGTTCGAGCTCGCGCCTCAGCAGATGATCGCCCTGAGGATGCTCGCGTCGGGGCCGCGCAAGATGAGCGAGCTGGCTCAGGCCCTCTTCTGCGACAACTCGAACGTCACCGGCATCGTCGACCGCCTCGAGGAGCGCGGCCTCGTGCGCCGGGAGCCCGCCGAGGGTGACCGTCGCGTGAAGCTTCTCGTCCTCACCAAGGAGGGCGAGCGTGCGCGGGTCGAGATCACCAAGCGCATGGCCGAGCCACCGCCGCCCATCGCGTCGCTCTCGGAGAAGGATCAGCGCCAGCTGCGGGACATCCTGAAGCGGGCGGCCGAGAGCATCTCGGACGAGGCAGCCGCGCAGGCCCTCGCCGGGAAGACGCCCGCGTAGGCCGAATCCGGCCCGCTCTGCCCTGCCGAGCTAAAGTCGAGGCCGATGGAGTCGGCGACGCTCCGCCGTGTGCCCCCTCTGCCGAGCGTGGTGCAGCTCGGCCTCATCTTCGGCTTGCTGCTCCTCGCCGCGATTGCCTGGGCGATGACCGGGGACCGGATGGCCGGCATGGACGCCGGACCGGGTACGGATCTCGGCGGTCTCGGCTTCTGGCTCACGGCTTGGGTGGTGATGATGGCCGCGATGATGTTCCCGTCGATCGCGCCGATGGTGGTCATGTACGCGCGCATCGAAGAGGGAAAGCGGCGGAAGGGCCAGCCGACCCTGGTCGGTGCCACCGCGATCTTCGTCGGGGGCTACCTGCTCACTTGGGCGGCGGTGGGCCTCGTGGCCTACGCGATCTTCGAGATCGGGCGGTCCCTCGACCTCGGCTTCCTGGCCTGGGACAGCGCCGGCCCCTACGTGGCCGGCGCGGTCATCATCGCTGCGGCGATCTACCAGCTCACCCCGCTCAAGGACGTCTGCCTGCGGCACTGCCGGAACCCGCTGACGTTCGTGCTCATGCATTGGCGCTCCGGCCGGATCGGCGCGCTGCGGATGGGCATCGAACATGGGGGCTGGTGCGTGGGCTGCTGCTGGGGCCTCATGGCGGCGCTCTTTGCCCTCGGCGTGATGAGCATCGGTTGGATGGTCCTGATCGCCGCTCTGATCGCCCTCGAGAAGCTTCTGCCCTGGAAGGCGGTGGCGAATCGCTCCGTTGCCGTTCTGTTGCTCGTGCTGGGGCTCGCGGTGGCCTTTGTCCCGGACAAGGTGCCGGGATTCACCCTGCCGGACTCACCCGCGGCGGCTCGGGCGATGGATTCGATGGGCATGCACGACGGCTCGAGCAGCGGCGGATCGATGAACGATCAGAAGATGCCCACTCCCGGCGGGATGAACGGCGCCAAGAACGGGATGCCGGCGCCCTAGCGCTCAGGTCAAGCCTTCAGGCGGCCCACGCGAATTCCGACGTGGAGATCCCCGTCTTCCCCTCGTACTCGATGCCGAAGGCGCTGATCTTCGATCGCTTCGCTTCAGCGGCGTTGAACTCCGACGAAGCGGGGTGAAACACGCCGACGAGCCGCACCGGCTCCCCGGTCTCGACACCGAAGGGAACGATGTCCTCGATCTCGAAGTCGATAGCGTCCCCGATCTTGACGCTGTGGCGGAGCCCGTCCTCGACGACCTCGAAGGACGCTCGTTCGGCACCGAGGATCTCGCCGACGAGCGGAGTGATCGCCTCCATCGGCCCGCCCTTCTGGCCGCCGAAGACGGCGGTGAGCTTTTCCATTTGTTCGTCGCTTGCCTGGTCATCGACGAACATGCCCAGCTTCCAATTGCCTTCGGTCATGACCTTCGGCGTGTCCGCGATCGCCGCGACGCTGAGGCCGCTGACGTCCGTGCCCTCGATCTCACCCTCCTTGATGTTGAAGACGAGGACGACCCGGCAGTAGTCGTAGGTCGCGCCGTGGTCGAAGGACATGTTGCACGGGCACATCAGGTCGCATGAGCAGGTCTCGAAGTAACTCCCCTTCAGGCTCCAGGCCACGTAGCTCTCCTTCCGTGCTGTTGGCGACTCTGATTCTCCCTCGCCGATGCGGCCGCGTCAACCGCTCCGCGGCTTGGCGGCGCAGGCGTCCCTAGGTGACCTCGGGCGCCGGGGTGGGGCCGCCCGCCTCCTGCTCGGCGGCCTCGAGCTCGCGCCGGTACTCGCGGTACTCGTGCAGGCCGATCTGGATGGACGCCGCGGCGGGGATCGCGAGGATCGCGCCGAGGATGCCGAACAGGGTGCTGCCGAACAGGACGGCGACCAGGACGACGAACGCCTCGATCTTTGTGGCCCGCTTCTGGATCTGCGGCTGGATCAGGTAGTTCTCGACCTGCTGGTAGACGACCGCGAAGATCACCCAGATGATCAGCGCGATCGGGAAGTTGACGAAGGCGGTGACGATCGCGACCAGGATCGCGCCCAGGGTCGCCCCGACGACAGGGATCAGGTCGGCGACGAAGATGACCACGGCGAGCGGGCCCGCGAACGGGACCCCGAGGATGGTCAGCACGATGAACGCCGAAAGCCCCGCGATCGTCGCCTGCAGCAGCGCGCCGCCCACGTAGTTGCCGACCGCGTTGGCGATTCGCCGGAGTGTCCGCTCGATGCGCTCGGCGTGCTCCGGTCTCTGCATTCGTACGAAGTTCTCGATCCATCTCGGCCCGGCGGCCACCATGAAGATGCTCAGCACCAGGATCGACAGCCCCGCGAAGATCGAGCTGACCAGTCCGAAGCCGATGTCGCGCAGGACGCCGGCGGCGTCCCCCGCCTTGCTCGGGAGCTTGTTCGCCTCGTCCGAGAGCTTCTGCGTGATGTCGAACTTGTTGTTGAGGTCGTTGAGTGTCTTGTTCTTGTGGACGTAGTTCTCGACGTCGCTCACGTAGTGGGGGGCGTTGGTGGCCACGTCGGAGGCCTGGTTCACGATCGGAGGCACCAGGACGGCGCCGAGCCCGATGGGGATCAGCAGCAGCCCGAAGTAGACGAGCGCGATCGCGAGCCCCCGCTTCATGTAGCGCTGGAAGAAGTTGACCGGTCCGGCCAGGGCGACGGCCAGAAAGGCGGCGATGATCAGCCAGCTGATGGGCTGGCGCAGCAGGTAGATGACGTAGAGGACCAGGAAGACCCCTACGACGACGAGCACGTTGCGCGCGATCGCGCGCGCCGGTGAGTCGATTTTGGGCATGCCGACCCTCTCTATTCGGGGCCGGGGCGAGCCTTCCTACGCACGAAATCCTCCGGACACCGGCTGGGGAAATAACGCGGCTGGGGAAAAAGCGCCGATTGGCGGGTTTCCGTCCCCCGTGGGTCGGAAACCCGCCAACCCCGCGAATCTCGCTACTTCGAGGCCTGGGTGGTGGGTGTCCCGGTGCCGGTGGCGGCGCATGTCCGAGCATCCTTCGGGCAATGCACCGAACCGCCGTTGCCCACCGAGACGCCGGCCTCCCGGAAGATTGGCGCCCAGACGCCATCCCCCGCGGGCCTCAGGATCCCCCGGCTCGTCACGCCGCCGCCCTCGAAGCGGTACCGAAGCCTGTGCGCGGCGAAATGGTCGAGATGGACGGTCCCGGTGCCCTTGCAGTTGCCGCCCGCCCCTTCATTGATGGTTTCCGTGAACACGTAGCCGGGGCCCGGATCTCCGCCACCGGTCAGCTTCCAATCGCCGGCGCAGTCGATCCCCGTGTACGCGACCTTCCCCGCGCCGCCGAAGATCAGGACCGCGACCTGGAAGGGCGGCAGGCCCGACTGGGTGAGTTGCCCAGTCCAGGGGCCGAGAATCCTCGTCGACGTGCCCTTGATCGCCGCCGTTGAAGCGGAGCCGTCGCCGCCATCGCCTCCGCCGCATCCGGCGACCGCCATCACAAACACCACGCACGCAGCCACCAGCCATCGACCCACCATGGCCAAACCCTAGTATCGGCCCGGATGGCGGAGGAACCCGTAGCCGAAGGTCCGCGTACGCTCGCCGAGGGCGTCGAGGTGCGGGCTGCTCGCGAGGATGAGATCGACGATCTCATGCCCCTGATGCGGGCCTATTGCGAGTTCTACGAGTCCTCGCCTCCGGAGGAGGGCGTCGTCGAGATGCTGCGGACCCTGATCACCGATCCATCCCAGGGCGCCGTCTTCATCGCCCGCAAGGAGGGCCAGGCGGTCGGCGTCGCGACGCTCGACTGGAAGTGGTCGAGCCTGAAGGGCGCCCGGCTCGGCTATCTGGAGGACCTCTTCGTGGATCCCGATGCCCGAGGAGACGGG
Source organism: uncultured Solirubrobacterales bacterium (assembly GCA_963815045.1). GTDB lineage: Bacteria > Actinomycetota > Thermoleophilia > Solirubrobacterales > 70-9 > DASUPK01. The sequence continues at coordinate 313,379 of CAWFET010000004.1, read as the reverse complement.
ATCGCGGACGCCCTGATCGAGATCTGCGCCGACCGCTGCCGGGAGCTCGGGATGCCGGCGTTGGAATGGCTCACCGCGCCCGACAACCACCGGGCCCAGAAGGTCTACAACCGCACCGGCGCCGAGTCGGACACCTACGTCGAGTACGACCTCGAGCTGTGAGCCCGAGGCGCCGCGCGCCTCAGCGCTCCGGCCGGCTGAATTTCGTGAGAGCGGGGGAGGGGCCGCCGCTGCTGTTGCTCCACTCGCTCGGTGGATCGCTGGTGCAGTGGTCGCCGGTGATGGACACGCTGGCGGCCGAGCGCGAGGTCGTCGCCGTCGACCTCCCGGGGTTCGGCGGGTCGCCGGAGCTGCCGCAGGGCGTCGAGCCGCGTGCGGCCAACCTCGCGACCGCGGCACTCGACTTCCTCGACTCGCTGGGGATTGACGGCAAGCCCGCGGTCGCCGGGATCTCGCTCGGTGGCTGGACCGCGATCGAGTGCGCTCGCCAGGGCGGCGCGAGCGCCGTGGTCGCCCTCTGCCCGGCCGGATTCTGGAAACGGTCACCGGCGACCTCGAACCAGACCGTCGCGCGAGCGCGTCGCGGCGGCCGGGCCGCGAGCGCGCTGCTGCGGCCGATCATGGCCACCGCCCGGGGGCGCCGCCAGGCCCTCGGCCGCTTCATCTACCACCCGGAGCGTCTCAGCCGCGGCGAGGCCGAGGCGATCGCCAAGGCCTACGTGACGGCACCCGCATACGAGGAGGCGAGCGCCCTGATGCGGGCCGGCCGCGTGGAGGAGCTGAAGGGAATCAAGACCCCGATCACCCTGGCGTGGGCCGAGCACGACACGCTCGTTCGCAACCGGCCCCTCCCGGACAAGGTGCTCCCGAAGCGGGTGCAGCAGGTCGAGCTCCCGGGCTGCGGTCACGTCCCGACGTGGGACGACCCCGAGCTGGTTTCACGGGTCATTCTCGCCGGGGCCCGCAGAAAGCGATAGAAGGAGAGCGACGATGAGTGAGCGGACGAAATACGCACCCGGGGAGTTCAGCTGGGTGGACCTCGCGACCACCGATGTGGAGGCCGCGAAGTCCTTCTATGAGGATCTGCTCGGCGTCTCCTACCAGGCCGCCCCTGGCGACCCCGAGGAGACCGGCGGCTACGGCTTCTTCATGAAGGACGGCAAGATGGTCGCCGGCATCGGTCCGGTCCAGTCGGACGAGGGGCACTCGGCCTGGTCCAGCTACATCAAGGTCGAGGATGCCGACGCGATTGCCGAGAGCACGAAGGAAGCGGGCGGCACGGTCTTCTTCGGTCCCGCCGATCTGCCGAACAACTCAGGCCGCGTGGCGATGCTGCGGGACCCGGAGGGCGCCTTCATCGGGATCGTCCAGCAGCAGAACCACCCGGGAGCCCAGCTCGTCAACGAGCCCGGCACCTGGAACTGGAACAACCTGCTGACCCGCGAGCTGGACGCTGCCAAGGACTTCTACGGGAAGGTCTTCGGCTGGCTGGCGACCCATCCCGAGGGCGCCCCCGGCTACATCTGGTCCTTCCAGGTCGAGGGGCAGCGCTGGCCCGAGGGCATCGCCGGACTGATGGAGATGGGCAGCGAGATGCCCTCCGACGCCCCGTCGCACTGGCAGGTCTACCTGGTGGTCGAGAATGTCGCCGAAGCGGCCGAGAAGACGAAGGGCGCCGGCGGCAGGCTCATCTTCGGGCCGATGGAGGTTCCCTCCGGCCGGATCGCCACCCTCTTCGATCCCCAGGGCGCGGTCTTCTCGATCATCGAGGCGACCTTCTCAGAGCCGCGCTAACGGCGGGCGCACTCGGCGCAGAGGCCGCTGACCACGACCTCGGCCCGGTCGGGCTGGAAGCCGGCGCGTGCCGCACTGCGGCGGGCCCGCTCGAGGTCGAGCGGTGTCTCCATGTCCTCGATCCGCCCGCAGTTGCGGCAGATCATGTGGTGGTGGGCGTCCGCTCGCGTGTCCCAGAGCAGGGTGCCCCCGCCGCCGTTGACCCGGCGAACGATGCCGAGCTGCTCGAAGAGCTCGAGCGTCGCGTAGACGGTGGGGAGGGAGACGCCGGGCAGCTTCTCGCCCGCCTCGGAGAGGAGCTCCTCGGCGCTGACATGGCGGGCCCGGTCGCGGAGGAGCCGGTGCATGACGACCCGCTGGGAGGTGGCGCGCAGGCCGCGCTCCCGCAGGAGCTCGGTGAGTTCTGCGTCGTCGCGGGGCGGGGTGTGGGTTGCCAAATCCATCAGGTTCACCAGAACTAAGCGGGTTGTCCTTCGCCTCCGGCTTCGGACACCCTTACATGAATCCTACATCTTAGGCAGACCTTATCTTAATTACCTTGTAATATGACGACATGAGCGAATTGGTCGCACGACTGGCGGGGAGGATGGGCCCGGCGGATGAGGAGCGGTTCATGCTCCAGCGTGTCCAGCCCGCGCTGATCGGCCTGATTGACGGCACCGTCTCGACGCTCGCGCCCATCTTCGCCACCGCCTTTCTGGCTGGCCCGCGTGCGGCCCTCTTCGTCGGTCTTGCGGCGGCCCTCGGGGCCGGGATCAGCATGGGCCTCTCGGAGGCGCTCTCCGACGACGGCTCTCTCACGGGACGGGGCAGCTCGCTGTCCCGTGGCGTGATCACCGGCGGCGCGACCTTCTTCGGCGGCGCCTTCCACGCCCTGCCCTTCCTGATCAGCGACCTGCACACCGCGTTGCTGGTCGCGTCCTTCACGGTCGGCTGCGAGCTGATCGGGATCGCCTGGATCCGCAAGCGCTTCCTGGACGTCTCGCTGAAGAGCTCCCTGATCCAGGTCACCCTCGGCGGCGTGATCGTGGCGATCACCGGCGTGCTCATCGGCCAGGCATAGCTGTAGAAACCCTGCGGCGATGCCGCGGGACGACGACATGGAGCGGGAAGACCTCGCCGAGCTGCGGCGCAGGCGGGAGCTGACCGAAGACCCCGCCCGCTCCGAGGCGGTCTCCAAGCGCCACGACCGCGGGGGGCGGACCGCGCGGGAGAACGTCGCCGACCTGATCGACGAGGGCTCGTGGGTCGAGTACGGCCGTTACGCCGTCGCGCAACAGCGGCAGCGCCGTGACAAGGAGGACCTGATCGCGAACACCCCCGCCGACGGCCTCGTTGCCGGCACGGCGACGGTCGACGGGGAGCCCACGGCCGTGCTCGCCTACGACTACACCGTCCTGGCCGGGACTCAGGGCACCGTCGGGCACTTCAAGAAGGACCGGATGTTCGAGCTGATCGAGCGGATGCGGCTGCCGGTCGTCTTCTTCGCCGAGGGCGGCGGCGGCCGGCCCGGCGACACGGACCATCCCGTCGTCAGCGCACTGCAGGTCAGGGCCTTCGCGCTCTGGGCCAAGCTCTCCGGCCACGTTCCGCGGATCTCGATCGTCGCCGGGAACTGCTTCGCCGGGAACGCGGTGATCGCCGGCTGCTCGGACCTGATCGTCGCCACCGAGAACTCATCGCTCGGCATGGCCGGTCCGGCGATGATCGCGGGCGGCGGCCTCGGTGACGTTCGCCCCGAGGACGTGGGCCCGGTCGACACCCAGGCGCCGAATGGCGTCCTCGACCTGGTGGTGGAGGACGAGCAGGCGGCCGTTGCGGCTGCCAGGCAGCTGCTCGGCTACTTCCGCGGTCCCGTCGAGGAATGGTCGGCGCCCGACCAGTCGACCCTTCGGGACGCGGTTCCCGAGAGCTCCCGTCGTGCGTACGACGTCGTGCCGATCATTCGCACGATCGCCGACGAGGGCTCCGTCACGGTCCTCCGGGAGCGCTTCGCTCCGGAGCTGGCCACCGCCCTGGCGCGCATCGAGGGGCGGCCCGTGGGAGTCATCGCCAACAACAGCAAGTACGCAGCCGGGGTGGTCACCGGCGGCGCGGCGGACAAGGCCGCCCACTTCATGCAGCTCTGTGACGCCTTCGGCCTGCCGGTCATCTCGCTGATCGACACGCCCGGATACATGGTCGGGCCCGAAGCAGAGCGGGACGCGCTCGTCAGGCACTGCTGTCGCATGCTGATCGCGGGCGCCGCCCTGACCGTCCCCACCATCTCGATCGTCCTGCGGCGCGGCTACGGCCTGGGCGCGCAGGCGATGGCGTTCGGCAGCCTCCACGAGCCGCTGCTGACCGCGGCGTGGCCGGACGCGACCCTGGGGCCGATGGGCCTGGAGGGCGCGGTGCGCCTCGCCATGCGCCGCGAGCTGGAGGCGATCGAGGACGAGTCCGCGCGCGAGCAGCGCGTCCGCGACCTCACCGCCCAGATGTACGAGCACGCCCAGGCGCTCAACGCGGCCCAGATCTTCGAGATCGACGACGTGATCGATCCGGCTGACACTCGCGCGACGATCGCCCGCACCCTCGCCGCGGCGGGGACTCCGGAGCCGAGCGGGCGCACGGTGGATTCATGGTGACCGGAGCACGGCTTCGCCATAAAGCCGCGGCCACAAGCGGCCGCCTCACATAAGTCGCTACGGGCTTCGCCCTACGCTCCAGAGTGGAGCGGCCTGGTGGCCGCTACCAGCGAGACGTAACGACCTTCTTGCGCGTGTAGAAGTCGACGGCGTCCGAGCCGTTGGCGTGCAGGTCGCCGTCGATCGAGTCCTTCCAGCCGGAGAAGGGGAACCAGGCCACCGGGGCGGGCACTCCGATGTTGACGCCGAGCATGCCCGCCTCGATGCCCCAGCGGTAGGCGCGCGCCGTCGCGCCGGAGGTCGTGAAGATGGAGCCGGCGTTGCCGTAGCGCGAGCCGTTCGCGAACTCGATTGCCGCGTCCAGGTCCGGGACGCCGACCAGCGCGAGGACCGGGCCGAAGATCTCCTCGCGCGCCAGCTCGGACTCGTGGTCGGTGACCTCGACGAGGGTCGGACCGAGCAGCGCGCCCGCGTCGCCACCGCCGATGCGCCCGTCGAGCAGGATCTCCGAGCCTCCGTCCTCCGCCGCCGCGACGGCGGACTCGGCGCGCTCCCGGGCGTCCGGCGAGACCATCGGGCACACGTCGGTGTCGGGGTCGGCGCCGGATCCGGTGATCAGCTCCTCGGCGGCCTGTCGCAGCGCGGCTCGAACCTCGGCCTGCCGGATCTCGTCACCGGCGATCACGCAGACCGATCCGGCGAGGCAGCGCTGGCCGGCGGCCCCGAAGGCGGAGGCCATGATCGCGGGGATCGAGCTGGAGAGATCCGCGTCGGCCGCGACGATCATCGAGTTCTTCGCGCCGCCGAGCGCCTGCACGCGCTTGCCGGTCTCGGCGGAGCGGGTCGCGATCAGCCGGGCCGTGCTCGCCTGGCCGACGAAGGACACCGCATCGACACCCTCGTGTTCGAGGATGGACTCGACCGCCTCCCGGCCGCCATGCACGAGGTTGACGACGCCGGCGGGGAACACCTCCTCCTCGGCGATCAGCTCGCAGATCCGCTGCGCGGGGCGCGGATCGCGCTCCGAGGGCTTGAGGATGAACGCGTTGCCGCAGGCGACCGCGTAGGGGAGGAACCAGAGCGGGATCATCGCCGGGAAGTTGAAGGGGGTGATCGCGGCCACCACGCCCACGGGTTGGCGGACAAGCTCGACATCGATGCCGGAGGCGACCCCCTCCAGCGTCTCGCCCTTGAGCAGGTGCGGGATCGCCGCGGCCGACTCCACGGACTCGATCCCGCGGCCGACCTCGCCGTTCGCGTCGGGCAGGGTCTTGCCCATGTCCGCGGTGACGAGGGCGGTGAGCTCCTCGCGGTGGCGGACCAGGACGTCGCGCAGGGCCAGCACGCGGCGGGCGCGCTCCTGGGGGGGCACCTCGCGCCAGGCGGGCTGGGCCTGCCGCGCGGCGCGAACGGCCGCGTCGACGTCGGTGGTTCCGGACAGCGGCACCCGGGCGGCCAGCTCGCCGGTCGCCGGATCGCGATCCTCGAGCGTCGAATCGGTCGCCGCGTCGACGAAGGAACCGCCGACGAAGTTCTGGAGCGTCCTTGCCTCGGCCGCCGTGGCCATGCCGTGAGACTAGCGCCGGGCGGACCGCCGCCGGGCCCGGTGCTTCTGGAACTGGCCGGGCTCAGCCTCTTCCTCCAGCACCTGCTCGATCGTGCGGCCGCTCAGGACCGACTCCGGCTGGGAGGAGGTCGGCCTGCGTCGTGCATCCGCGCCCTCGTCGCGCTTCTTGATCAGCAGCCACTTCTCCCGGTCGGACGGCGGCCCGGTGCGGACGAGGGCATATGCGCCCTTGATCTTCTCGCCGAGCATGAAGACCTTGACGTCACCCTTCCCGATCGCCTCGTCCAGCTCCATCGGCTCGCCCCTGCGGGTCTCGGAGATGTTCTGGAAGACGCCGCGATCCCAGACGATCATCGGCCCCGCTCCATAGGACCCCTCCGCGATCACGCCCTCCCATTCCAGGTACTGGAGCGGGTGATCCTCGGTCCTCATCGCCAGGCGCTTGTCCCGCGGGTCCAGCGAGGGGCCCTTGGGAATGGCCCAGGAGGCGAGCACGCCATCGACCTCCAGCCGCAGGTCGTAGTGCTCCGAGGTCGCCGAATGCTTCTGGAACGAGAAGCGGGGGTGCTTGCGGCGCGCCTTGGACTTCCCCTTCCCGCGCCCGCTCGGCTCCCTGGTCTTGGAGAAGTCGCGCTTCCGCTCGTATTCCTTCAGTGAGCGGGGCATTAGACGGCCACCTCCAGCTCGGCGATGGAGTCTGCGAGCGCCCCTCGCAGGGCGTCGAGGTTGGAGATCGCGTCGGGATCCGAGCAGAGCCCGAAGGCGAGCTCGCCGGCGAGCGAGACGATCGAGATCCGCAGCGCGTGCCGGTCCGCGGGCTCGGCGAAGGAGGCGAGCTGCTCGACGGCGTGCCCCAGGATCAGGGCGCGCTCCCGCGGACCCGGCACGTTGGAGACCGAGAGCGCGAACTCGTGGGGTCCGGTGGTGATCCTGGTCACCCCCTTATAGAGAGGGCGGAACCGGCTGAGCGCATGGAAGAAGGCGTAGAGCGCGTCCGCGTCGTGATCGAGCTTCCTCTCCCGCGTCTCGGTGTTGATCAGACGCAGGCGCTCCTGAGGGTCCGGCTCTGCGATCGGCAGATCCAGGTTCATGAAGGAGTCCCGGTTTCCCAGCTCGCCCTTCTCCTCCTCGCGCGCGTGCAGGCAGACCGGGCACTGGACCCGCAGGTCCCTGGCGATTCCGCCGGCCAGCGGCAGCCAGCGGCGGAGGCCACCGGCGACCACGGCGAGGACGACGTCATTGACCGTTGCCCCCTCGGCGTGCCCGATCCGCTTCAGCCTCTCGAGCGGAAAGGTGCTCCAGGCGACCTCGCGGCCCGGGCCTATGTGCTGGTCGAGTGCCGTGTCCCGTCCGGGCCGGAGCTCCCGCCACAGCGCGCTCGGCAGCCGGACGAGAATCCGCTCCTCAGCGGCTCCGGCCGCCGGGCCGGCGGGTGCGCTCGCGTTGCCCGGTGCCGCCTTCGGCGAAGCGGCGTGCGGGTTCGGTACCTCCGTGTCCCGGTCCCAGAGCAGCCCGGCCACCAGCTTGATCGCGCTCACCCCGTCGGCCATCGCGTGGTGGATCCGGCCCACGATCGCGGTCCGGCTCCCGGTCAGCGGCAGGATGTCGAGTCGCCAGAGCGGCCGGGTGTGATCGAGCCTCTCCGACAGCAGGGCGCCCACCGCCCCGCGGAGCTCTTCGTCGGAGAGCGCGTCGGCGTGCTGCGGGCCTGCGACGTGCCATTCCAGCTCGATCTCGTCGGCCTCGACCCAGGCCGGTCGCCCCAGCCCCAGCCGAGGCTCGACGACCCTCTGGCCGAGCCGCGGGAAGGCGCCGATTCGCTCCGCAACCCTGTCGCGCAGCTTCGCAACCGAGACCGGCTCGCCCGCCGAATCCGGGGCCAGGATCAGCACCTTGCCGGTGTGCCCCTTGATCACCTGCGACTCGAGGCGCAGGATCTGGGCGTCGTCGACGCTCAATCTCTCCCTGGTTGCTGAGCTCACCGGCTGATCTTCGCGCCTCGGGCGACATCTGTCATCCCCCGTTTTTCAGATTGAGCGCCGGGTACCAGTAGTGGGAACAACAAAGGAGACGAACCAATATGGGTGAGCACATCGATGAGGCGAAGGGCCGCACGAAGGAAGCGGCCGGCGACCTCACTGACGATGACAAGCTCAAGCGTGAGGGCAAGATCGACCGAGCGGTCTCGAGTGTCAAGGACAAGGTCGATGACGCCGCCGACAAGGTGAAGGACAAGATCGGGACCGGCGACGGCGACGACTCTCGCGACTGAACCGCCCGCTGAAGAGCTGAAGCAGGGAATGAGGCCGGAGCAAGCGCTCCGGCCTCTTTGCTGTCCGGAGTGGGGAGAACTACGGACCCGAACCCGGAGTTCTTCCCGATGACGCTCGGCCGGGCGACGGGCAGACTGCGAAGCGCCAAGGGGAGCAGGAAACCATCACCCGCCCGCCGCTGTTTCGCTCACGGGCCGCCCTAGGGGGGCGGCCCGTTTTCTTTTCAGGAGACGTCCCCGACGGAACGGGTGAGCTCGGTCCGGTCGGGAAGCTCGCCGCGCAACTCGAGCAGGTTGAGGGCCACCACCGCGATCACCAGGCCTTCGATCGGCTGCAGCAGCCCGTCGGCGACCAAGTCGGCAACCGCGATCGCAGCGTCGCTGCTGAACGGGACGCTGACCACCTCGACCAGAAGCTCGGTGACGATGATCGTCCCGACGACCATCCACATCACCCGCCAGAAGTTGCCTTGGCCGATCTCGCGGCTGCGCCGCAGCGAGCCCCAGACGTCGCGGTGCTCGAACTTCGCGATCGCCGGGGACAGGCTGAACCAGGCGAGCCAGACCAGGCCGGGGATCACGAGCAGCAGAAAGCCGAGCGCGCTGCCGAACGCGAGGATGAGGTCCAGCGCGATCAGGCGCTTGATCGGCACGGCCTTCAGCAGGGCGCGGATGTTCGGCAGAGGACGGTGCTCGCGCCATTCGATCACCGCGGCCGCCGTGAGCCCGGCGTAGAACGCCTGGCCGCCGAGGTTGATGACGACCGTGAGCGGCGTGGCCGCCAGGATCGCGAGATCGCGAGCGTTGCGGATTCCCTCGAGTTGGAGGTGATTGAGAAAGCCGTCCGCGAGCGCCTGTGGGAGGAGGATGACCACCGCCGTCAGGATCAGAAAGAGCCAGTGGGTCCGGTACGCGGCGATGACCTCGCGCACGACCGCCCGCGCGGAGAGCTTTCTCCGCCCCTCAGTCGTCATTGCTCCAGCAGGTCGTCGATGCCGAGCGTCCGCACGCGGCGATCCTAAATAGAGTCGCCGGCGCTGCCATGTTCGCGGTGACCGACTTCACAGTGCAGGCCCAGCACCTGCTGCGCGACGAGCACCAGTTCAAGTGGTACGTCGTCACGCTGCTGACGCTGGTGATCTACGTCTACGCGGTGGAGGTCGAGCGCCGCCGCTGGGACATCGTGCTCGCGGGTCTGGCCTTCTGGCTCGCGGACTGGATCAACGAGATCGCCAACTCCCTGATCCTCCACTTCTCCCATCGGGCGGCGCTGTGGACGGTCACGGGGGACACCGCGTATCTGATCCTGATCGGGCTGACGATCGAGATCTCGCTGATGTTCGCGATCTCCGGGGTGATCTTCGCGAAGTCGCTGCCCCCGGACCCGAAGGCCAAGCTGCTCGGGATGCCGAACCGCCTCACCATCGGGCTCGGCTTCTCGCTGTTCGCGACCTTCGTTGAGGTCCTCCTGCACGGCACCGGCTACTTCCACTGGGACTACTGGTGGTGGAACTTCCCGTGCGTCCCGCTGATCGTCGTCTTCGGCTACCTGTGGTTCTTCCTCATCACGGCCTACGTCTTCGACCGTCCGGACAACCGCTCGCGATTGCGGATCGTGGGGGCGATGGCCACGATCGTGCTCGCCTCCGTGCTGGTCTTCGGCGTGATCCTGGAGTGGATCTAGCGCGACTGACGGCTCTGCGGAGCCTCGCTGTGGGCTAGGCGGCCCGGCGCTCGGAGACACGGCCGCGGGCCGGGAAGGCGAGCAGCGATCCGCCGTCCGGCGCAGCTCGGCGACCCCCATCAACACGAAGCCGTGGCCGCATTCGCAGGCGAAGCCATCGAGCTCGTCAAGGTCCTCGACGGATGAGCCGGGTGAATGTGAACGGCGGTTTCCTTACGCTGCGCGGGTGGCGCGAGGCGACTTCGACCTGGGTGACGGCAAGCCCGACATCACCGCTGCCGGCGGGGTCGTAATCCACCGCGACGAGGAGGGCCGTCCGCGGGTGGCGGTGATCCACCGCCCCAAGTACGGAGACTGGTCGTTGCCGAAGGGCAAGCTCGAGAAGGGGGAGGGGTGGCAGGAGGCTGCCCTTCGCGAGGTCCATGAGGAGACGGGGTACGAGTGCGAGCTGGGGCCCGAGCTGCCCCACGTCGCCTATCTCGATCGCAAGTCTCGGCGGAAGCTGGTCCGCTACTGGCTGATGGAGCCGGTGAAGGGGGAGTTCAAGGCCCATGACGAGGTCGACGAGCTGCGCTGGCTGACGCCGGACGAGGCCGATGAGCTGCTCACCTACCCCCACGACAAGGAGCTCGTCAAGAAGGCGCTCCGCCGCTATCGCTGGCGGCGGTTCACTCGGGCCCTGACGCCCTGGGCGAAAAGCTCGATGCCCGGGATGTGAGGCCTTCCGGCCAGTAACGCGTGAGGCCTAGGATGGACTGAGGAGTAGCCCCGATCAGAGAGTTCGGGCGTCGACCCAAGGAGCCGCGCAATGACCGATAAGACCGAGACCGCGATCCTCGCCGGAGGCTGCTTCTGGGGAGTCCAGGAGCTGCTTCGCAAGCGCGACGGCGTCATCTCGACCCGCGTCGGATACACCGGTGGCGAGAACGACCACCCCACCTATGGCAACCATCCCGGCCACGCCGAGGCCGTCGAGATCGTCTTCGATCCCGAGCGGATCTCCTACCGGGACATCCTCGAGTTCTTCTTCCAGATCCACGACCCGAGCACCAAGGACCGCCAGGGCAACGACATCGGCTCAAGCTACCGCTCCGAGATCTTCTACACGACCGACGAGCAGCGCCAGGTAGCCGAGGACACGATCGCCGACGTCGACGCCTCAGGCATCTGGCCCGGCAAGGTCGTCACCGAGATCAGCGAGGCCGTCCCGTTCTGGGAGGCCGAGGAAGAGCACCAGGACTACCTGCAGAAGTACCCGAACGGCTACACCTGCCACTTCCCGCGGCCGGACTGGAAGCTTCCGCACCGCGCGACGGCGCCCAGCTCCTAGGCGCAAGACATAGGCATCGGCCAGCGGGTCCTGTCACGGAATTTCACCGGGGATCGAGGCATCTCACCCCGGCTGAAATTCCGCGCCACCCGCTGGAGATGTCGTCCCGCCAGACGACGCCGCGAGCTCCGCGCGCCGCCGCTTCTCGTCCAAAGCAGCAGTCCAATACCTGAGAGACTCACGCCGCCAACTCCGACCGGAGGTCATATGCCCGATGCCAAAGACGTGATCCTTAAGCACATCGCCGCCGTCAATGACAATGACAATGACGCTGAACCGTGGGCCGACAATGCCGAGCTGGTGGCGCCAGGTGGCCAGGCCAGCGGTCGCGAGGGTGTCCTCGCCTTCCTGGGTGTGTTTCACGAGGCGTTTCCGGACCTTCGGCTTGAGGTCACGCAACTCCTGACCGACGGGTCAGCTGCAGCGGCCGAAGGCACTCTCACGGGTACCCACGACGGCGTGCTCCACGCGCCCAACGGTGATGTCCCGCCAACAGGGCGAGCAGTTGAGCTCCGGTGGGCGGCGGTTTTTGCCACCGACGGCGACACGCTGAAGTCCGAGCACCTTTTCTTCGACCAGATGGACTTTCTCGGCCAGCTCGGTCTCCTCCCCGAATAGGGCCCAGGCCAACGGGCGCCCGATATCGGAGGGCGGGCAAACGGCTGCTTTCCATGCAAAGCGGATGGCGCTTCTCGTCCAAAGCCGCACCGAGGGCCATGCCGTTCACGCGTAGGATGGCTCTGAGATGGCCGAGGGCAACGGACTGACCCTAAGCCTGGGGCGGACTTTGAGCGCCCCACGGGAGGTCGTATACAGGGCGCTGACTGAACCTGATGAGCTCGCGAAGTGGTGGGGTCCCAAGGGCTTTACTTCTCCGAGCGTGGACTTCGATCCGCAGGTCGGGGGCAGCTATCGGATCGCGATGCAGCCCCCGGACGGCGAGCTGTTCCATCTGTCAGGAGAGTTCAGGGAGGTCGAACCCCCCAGCCGCCTGGGGTACACGTTTCGATGGGATCCCCCTAATCCGGATGATCGTGAAACGGTGGCGACGCTCGAGCTTGAGGCTCTGGGTGATGAGACCGAGGTCGTTCTCACCCACGGCGAATTCTCCACCGAGGAACGCCTCTACCTCCACGAAGGAGGCTGGACCGACAGTTTCGACCGCCTCGGGCAGCTGTTCGGCTCGGACTAGCTCCGGTCCCCCTTTTCGTCCAGAGCAGGATCGCTACGTGAGCGGAGCCAGCAACTGCTCATGCTTGAAACGCTGGGACGAGACGTTTGCCATCGCGACTACGCCGACCCCGCGATCGGGATAGATCCGCATCACGGTCCCGTAGCCGCCGCCGCCTCCGAGGTGCTCGATATGAGTCTTGTGCCTCTTCGCGTCGCGATGACGTCGAAACCAGCCGAGCCCGAGATCGAACTTCTTTCCCGGCGTGGTGATGTGCTGCATCTCGGCAACGCTTTCAGTCGAAAGGATCCGCGCCCCATCTACTTGGCCCCCGCCCAGATGTGCCGCGGCGAGCAGGGCGGCGTCTCCGGCCCGGCCGAGGTCGCCAGCACTGTCTCAGCTGCGGACAGCTTGAAGAGCGCCACCAGCTCGGCCTGCGACTGAGCCCGCTCAGCTGTCGGTCAATCGGCCGCGGACTTGGCAGCTGGGCGCCAGAGGCTGACCAATCCGGCGACGAGGGTGACGAGGAAGATTTGCCCGAGCAGCATCTCCAAGACCGCGACGGACTGACCGACAGTCCCGGCGGGCACGAGGTTGCCGTAGCCGGTCGTCGTCAGGGTGGTGTAGCTGAAGAAGAGGAAATCGCTGGCATGAGGGTGGGCCACGCCGGTGAAGAAATCGCTGTGGTCGAAGCGACTGAAGGCGAAGTAGAAGAACGAGAACAAGAGACCCAGCAGGGCGAAGACGCTCACCGCCCCGAGGATCGTGCGGAAGTCGACCCGGATCGCGCCGATCACGCGTCGGAGGATCGTCACCGCCGCGATCGCCAACAGGAGCGAGGCAATGCCGAACGCAACGCCGAGCATCAGGTCCGAATCGATCGCCTTGGCAATCACCGCGACGATCACCGCGACCGCGGCGACCACGAGCGCCAGGCGCACCCGCGTCGGCCGCACGTTCGAGCTCGTGAACGCGATGAGAGCGGTCGTGACGGCGACCGCGACCGCGGCCGTCCGACCGCCCCAGCCCTCGGGCGGGAGCGTCATCATCACCACGAACGTGACCAGGATCAGAAGGAGGACGAGGCCGTAGGCGCCTGCAATCCGTTCAGCCAACTGGAGCGGTGTCTCCTCCCGCCGCCGGAGGCGACCAAAGCGACCCGCAGGATTGGGGCGCTCATCGGGCACGCATCAGCATTCGGGCGACCAGCCCTCGCTCCTGCCCTTGCACACGACCCGCCAATTCCGCTCCGTCAGTAGCCAGCCTTGCGCTGATGCTGGAGTAGGTTGGGTGAATGTCTCCTGCTGAAGCGCCCGTCGAGATGCCGACTAGCGGCGACGAGCCGTCCGAATCGAAGGGACGCATCAGACGGGGCCTTGCCGACGGGCGCCGGCTGGCACGGATCGCTTACCGGGATCCCGAACACGTCGCCGAGCGGCTGACGCTCTTTGGCTCGCAGCACCTCGGCGATCCGTCGCTGGAATGGGCGAATGAAGTCCGACGGGAGCGGCCGGACACTCCCCGCGGGGTGATCGCCGAAGAGGTCCGCACCCAGACCGCCGAGGTAGCGCGCATCGACGGTGCGGTCTCCGGCACGCCGTTTCTGATTGCGCTCGTCCCTGGCTACCTCGCTTACCTCTGGCAGGAGGGACGGATGGAGCGGCGAATCGCGGCGCTCTACGGCCACGACCCGCGCGAGCTCGAGACCGATGCTCAGGTTCTGGTACTGCGCGGCGTCCACCCCACGGTCGAGGCCGCCCGCAAGGGCCTGCTGGCAGTTCAAGGCACTCCGCTTCCGGAGAAGCCGGCCAAACGCCGGTCGCTGCGGGTCTGGGTGAGAAGCGTCAACCTGCTCCTGATCTTCGGAGGGTTCCTCTCCGGTGGATCCGGCGAGGAACGCAATAAGTACGCCCATTGGCGCCTGAAGGCAGCGCTCGGCTTCCTCGTTGGGGCCGCGATCTGGGTCACGACATGGGTGCTGCCCGTCAGCTTCATGATCGCAATGGCCTGGGGCTGCGAGAGTCACGCGCGATCGCTCGGCCTGCGCACGATGAGCTTCTACGGCGGCGAAGCCGCGAGCGCCGAGGCCGCGAAGGCCGCGGCCGGCGAGCATGAGGAGCGCGGGCACACCAGGCGGGAGCTCCTGCGCGTGTTCCTCCTCGTGCTCTCGGTGGCGGTGCCGATCGCCTTCATTGCCTACGCGGACCATGTCCGAAACACCACCGGCATCAACTGGCTCGGCGCTCTCGGCGCCCTGGTCGCGGTGGCGCTCGTGATCGCCACGACCGTCATCGCCAGCCGCCGCTAGCCAGGCTGGCTTCAGCGGGAGCTTGATCGCCTGGCGCGGTCCTGGCGGTGGAGGACGCCCGGGCTCGGTAGCGAAGTAGATCGGATGGGTAATCGCTGGGAGACGGGTCGGGTCGAAGCTTTCAGCGACGGGGTCTTCGCGATCGCGATCACTCTGCTCATCCTCGAGATCAGCGTGCCGGAGAGCGGTTTCGAGCACCTCTGGAAGGGCATCGCGAACCAGTGGCCGTCCTACCTGGCCTACGCGACGAGCTTCCTCACGGTCGGCGGCCTGTGGCTCGCGCACCACCGGATCTTCCACCTCCTGGCGAGCGCCGATAGCGCCGTCATGCGCCTCAACATCCTCCTGCTGATGCTTGTCTCGTTCCTGCCCTTCCCGACCAAGCTGATCGCCGAGGCGATCCACACGACCACCGCGGAGCGGGCGGCGGTGATCTTCTACGGACTCGTGCTGCTCTCGATCTCGGTTGTAATCGGGCTGCTCTGGCGCTACGTGGCCGCGCACCGCGACCTGCTCGAGCCCGATGTCACCGACGATGACGTGAGCGCCATGACCGCGCTGACGACGCCCAACATGGGCTTCTACGTGATCGTGGTGTTGTTGGCGATCCTCGCGCCGGAAGTCGCCGCCTTCGGCTTCCTTCTGATCGCCCTGATCGTCGTCTTTCGCCAGCGCGGCGACAGGACTCCTTCTTCGGCGCCTGCCCAATGACCCACGGCCCCGCCTGACGCGACCGCGGCCAACGGACTGCCCGCAGGTCGCACGGCGGCTACGGCTACTAGCGAGCACCTGCTGGCCTTCCTGCAATCCTGACCGACTCAGCTGGCTGCCACGCAGGATCTAGGAAGACCGCTGCTTTCCATGCAAAGCACCGCTTCTCAAAGCGGCTATTCGGAGAGCCCGGCGGCTTCGAGGGCCTCATCTCGGGCGCCGTAGACCTTGAACCGAACCAGCACACCATCGCGGATGGTGAACTCGTGAGCGTTTCGGAGCTCGACCGGTGCGCCACTCCCCGTCCCTGTGGCATGGACCCTGACCATGACAAGTACGCGCTCATCGTCGACGTCGACAAAGCGCTCGGGCTCGAAGCTCAGCTCCGCCCAAGGCCCCTCCTCGCGGAACCTCCGCAGCTCCTCGATGCTCCGCATCACTGGTCGGTCCGGGTACACCGCCGTGAAATCGAACTCGATATTCGGTGCCATCCGCCCGGCCCAAGTGGAAAACAACGCGCCGGGAGTCTCGTAGCTCTCACGGACTGCCTCGACGTTCTTCTTCGACATGGCCCGCGCAGTATCTCGCCTCAGACCGCTGCTTCCCATGCGATGCACTAGTCCTCACGCCTGGCCGTAAACGAAGGAACCGTTCTTTACGGCCAGGCACGAATCAGGTTGTCCCGGGAGTACTGCTTTGCATGGAAAGCAGTAGTCCTGCACGAGATACTGAGCGCCATGTCCGATGAGAACGTCGAGTTGATTCGAAGGCTGATCCCGCCGCCTGAAGTAGACGTCGCAACGCTGCTGCGCGACGATGCCCTGTTCGATCAGATGAGAGCCGAGCTTGATCCGTTCATCGACCCCGAGGTCGAATCGGTTGCCCTGTGGGAGCCCGGCGCTGCCGAGCGAAGTTACGTGGGAATCGAGGGATTTCGGAAGCTATGGCTCGACTGGCTGGAGCCCTGGGCGGAGTACCACGTAGGGGTCGAAGAGCTCGTGTATTCGGGAGATCGCGTCGTCGCCTTAATCCGCGACAGAGGCAGGAGGGCCGACATGGATGCCGAGGTTGAGCTCACAGCGGGGTCCGTCTGGACGATCCGCGACGGAAAGGTCTCTCGGGTCGAGTTCTGTACGCGCGAGGATGCCTTGGCCGCTGCTGAGCGCCCGACGTAGCCGCTTTGGACGAGAAGCAGTAGCGCCTCGCATGAAAAGGGGCACTGCGCGGGCGATGTCGCAGGAAGAATGTGCCGAGCGCAGCGAGCGGGCTGTTTGGTGGATACTGCGGTCGGATGATCTCCACCGTGGCCGTCGCGACAGACGGGACTGCAACCGCACAGGAGGCCGTCAAGCAGGCGGCTGACATCGCTCGGCGCTTCGGCGCCAAGCTCGTATTGCTGAGCGCCTTCCCGGGGTCGCGAGGGTCGCCCGCAGGGAGGGATCAGGACATCGAGCTTCAGTGGACCTCCAGCTCTGCGGCTCGGGTGACGACGATCCTCGAGCGGAGCGAGACAACCCTCCGGCAAGAGGGGATCCAGTGCGAAACGCGCTCAGACGAGGGCGATCCCGCGGACGTGCTGGTGCGGCTCGCGGCAGAGTGTGGCGCCGATCTGCTGGTAATCGGCAACAAGGGGATGAAGCGTCGCGTGCTCGGCAGCGTCCCGAACACGGTCACGCACAAGGCCGAGTGCACGGTGATGGTCGTCAAGACGACGTGAGCGAGTAGCCGCACGTAGGGTCACACACCGGAGCAGCGGACGCGCCCCGGTGGATCACCGAATCGCAGAAGCGTGTGCACTGCCGGCCTGCATGATTGTCCGTATCCACAACGACAACCACCGGGAGAAGGCCTAGGCCTTCGAAACCGCCGGGCTGTCGGAGTAGCGCTTTGGACGAAAAGCAGCCCTCCCGCTTTGCATGGAAAAGCGGCACTCTGGGCGAGATACTGCGGCGCGATGTCGGAGGAGATTGCTGCTCCGAACTATGTGCGGCGCGTTGCGAAGTTGTTGCCCAGTTCCGTGCTGCGGCCGGGCCCAATCCCTGCGAGGGGCTCGCGCGTATACCGAGTGACCGGCGCATGCTCCGGCTGGGAGGGATGCGCCCCAAGCCCATGGCCACGCGTAGTTCTACCGGTGTCGGAGACGCCAACGATGAGGAGGTGAAGCGATGAGTCGGATAGTGACGGCTGCGGCTCTCACCGGCGTCGGCGTGCTGGTTGCCCGCGCAGTCATACCGAAGCTGAAGCTGCATGAGCGCGGCATGGCTGGCTGCGAGCGGATGTTCCAGCAGATGCCCGAGGACTTTCCGCCCAAGCGGATTATGCGCGGCGTCGAGGAGATCCGCGAGCAGACCGCCCGCATCCTTCAGCTCTTGGAGGAGCGTGAAGTCAACCCGAGGGACAACGCTGGCTGAGAGCGTGGGTAGTGCTCTTACGACCTCCCTTCGCGTGAAAGCAGGAGCAGGACCGACTCTTCAACCATCAGCTGAGAGTGCCACTTTGGACGAGAAGCAGTAGTCCCGCTTGCATGGGAAATCACCACTCGCGTCTCACCTAGCTGAGCTTGTCGATGCGTCAGCTAAGAGAGCTCTACCGCCCGCCTTATGGAGCGTTAAGCACGGCCTGCGGTGATGGAGCAAGTCAACACCGGGAGAAGGAATGGATTCAGGAACCCACACACTTACCTCCGAGCGCAACGTTGCGGAGCGCAAATTGGCCGCAATCGCAAAGGCCATCTCCGAGCACCGTGTGGAGCAGCGACGCAAGCCGTATCCGACCCGTGCCGAGGACTTCCATCTGTATCGGCGGGTCGGGGAGATCCTCGGATATCGCGTCGCAGGCGGAACTCGAAACTAGCCACCTTCGGCGCCTGGCGGGACGGCTTTCTTCATCGCACTAATGCTCGAGAAGCGGCTCCGGCTGAACACTGCGGTCTGGCCTGACACTGGAAGCAGACCATCGTGCCGGTGAGAGTGGAGGGCGCGATCAGGTTGCTCGGCGCGATCGCTCTCGCCTTAATGACGGGGCTGATCAGCTACCTCGTGTTCGACTTTGCGGTCGGCGGGCAGCTTGCCGCCTTGGCCGCGGCTGTCGTTTTCGTCGCAACCACGGCAGCACTCGGGTGGGCTTTTCACTAGCGGAAGTCGGCCGCAACCCAACCGATAGCACCGGCCGACAGCGGGATAGCCGCTTTGGACGAGAAGCGGCGGTTCTGGGTTTGGTCGGATGCCGAGGTTCTCGGCGACTCTCAGCCCGTGGACGGGTGAGTGGGCATCGTGTTGGCTGGGCCGAGGAGATCGAAGCCGTCGGGGATCTTGAGGTATCCGGGTCGGCGCCCGGACTGATCGGTGTGTCCGTATTGCCAGACGATACGCCGCCGCTTGGGGTCAATCACGACAACACGGTGGCGGTAGTCGTCGTTCACCGCGATCAATCCGTTCGGCAGGCGCTCGGCAAGGCTGGGGTGATCGAGCATCCCTGATCCTGACTTCGGGTGATACGACCAAAGGATCCTGCCAGCCCTATCGAACTCATACAGCCCGCCAGGCTTCGTGTAGTCGGCGACCAGGTACAGATTCGGGCCCAGCTGCTGCGGATCGGAGGGGTAGGTGATCCCCAGCTTGGTACCCCAGACGAGCTTCCCCGCTCGGGTGAACTCGTCGACGTAGGAACCATGCACCTCGGAGACGAGGAAGTCGCCGTTGGCCAGCGGCGTGTCGCCGTTCGGGTAGGCGACGCTCCTCGGGGGGTTGTGCGTGCATTGGCCAGTGGTTCCGATCTGAGACTCCGGGCGCCCGTTGGAGCCGATGAACAGGATCCGGCAGTTCTGCGCGTCCGCCACCGTGATCGTGCCGTCCTTGAGCAGGTAGGCGTCGTCCGGCTGATTCAGGTAGCCGGGCCGTGAGCCAGCCGTGTGGGGGTGGCCGTACTGAACGGCGACGTGGCCCGATGGGAAGCCGATCTCCACGATCGTCTCGTTGTCCTCTTGGTTGGAGATCAGGCCCGTGCCCCCACGGATGAAGAACGCATCGTCCGGGAAGAAGAAACCTCCCCGGGGAGCGGGCATGCCCTTGCTCGGATAGCGCCAGAGGACTTGCTTGGCCGCATCGACCAACAGCAGCCGGTTGTTTCCTCTGTCCGCGATCAGCAACCGACCCGTGAACGCCTCCCTCGCCGCCGCTTCGTTGGCTGAGCCGCCGCCACCGGAGCCTAAGATCAGCAGAGCTACAGCGACAATGGCTGCCCCGGCGAGCCCTCCCACGCCCACCAGCCAACGCTGACGCCGGCTTCGCCGGCGTGCCTCGCTTCGTCGCTGGGCTCGAGCCTCATTAGTGAGTGCCAGGTCGTGGAGTCTTTCGGCCGACTATCAAGGCCGTCTGAACGTGGAAGAGCGCCGCTTCTCGTCCAAAGCAGCTACTCCGCGAGCCTGGTTCGGGCACGGGAACCACGGAACATCCGTTTCAGGTGCCCCCGACCGAGCTCAGTGCTTCTTCTTGCACTTCTTCTTCTTCGCGAACTGGGCGTCGGACTTCTTGCCCTTCTTCGTTTTGCACTTCTTCTTGGCCGGCGCGCTGCACCCGGGAATCGGGCCAACAGAGCGTTGCCCGGTTACGGAATATTCCCCTGTATCTCCTGTAGCGCCGGTGGGAAGAATCGACATTTTCCCGGTGAATGAAGGTTGATTGGGGGAAAGGTCAAAATTGAATATGTAAATCCCATTGCTGGTTTGGTCCTCTAGGTGCACGTTGGCGCCTTCGGCCTCACTCCCGTTGACCACCCCGCTGTACTTGCCGGGGTCCAAGACGTTGGGGGGGCTGGGGGTGGAAAGGATGCCCTGAGGAATGCCCCTGTTTGGGCCGGGACCACAACTTTCGTGGACTTCAATACGGCGGCTGGTATAGACGCGCCCCGGCTCACATGGAAATTCCCCGCTGCCGGAGGTGCAGGTTGGGGTGATGTTCGCACCGATGAAAGTGGCGGGGAGGTGAGTCGTTGCGGCCTGAGCGGCGGCGACCGGGAGCAGGGTCAGGGCGCCAAGCGCCAGTGCGAGCTTGAGTCTCGTTGACATCAATTCCTCCGTCTGTGAGCAGCTTTGAGTGCTGCCTGACCCCCGTCTCCCATTTCCCCCAAGACCTGCGTAGTAGACCCGCGTGGGGTACGGATGTCAATAAGCACTTTTCGAGGGTCCTGCTTTCCATGCAAAGGAGCGTTCCCGCGCCGCACGGTGCAGCACGGCGCCACGGCGCAGGCGAAGCCCTATCGGAACAGCTCGGTGGTACCCGTGACCGCGAGCAGCTTCTTGACGCCCGGGTGCTCTGGGGGCACGAAGGTGAGGCGGTCGCCGTCCGCTCGGTGCCTCGCATTGGCCTGCAGGAGGAACCTGAGGCCGGTGGAGTCGACGAAGGAGAGCTCGGATAGGTCGAGGACGATCGCACCGATCTCGCTCTCCTCGGCGTCGCGAATCGCGGCATCGAGCTTGGCGCCCGTCGCCAGGTCGAGCTCTCCGTCGAGCGCGATGGTCACCGAATCACCGTCGCGCCGTGTGGTGATTTCGAGCGGCTGCCCCGTGAGGTCAGGGTTGCCGACATCCCCTCCATCAGCAGGTCGCATGGCGTCTCCTTTCAGAAACGCAATCCGGTTTCGCCCCTTCCCCTTGCGCGGGCCGGGCGACCCGTCTTGCCTCAACGAACGGCTGAATTCTTACAAGAACGGTGCCTTCGGTCACGCCCCCGGGGTAGGCTGCCGCGCTGGGAGAAGGAATGGGTTATCTGATCAAAGCGCCGCTCGGCCTCGGGATGTTCTTCGGAGGGTTGATCCTCGCCAACGTGAAGTTGGTCTCGCTGCTCGAGACCGGGACGTGCGCCTCGGGCAACACGCCGTACCAGATCGCCCAGCCCTGTCCGTCGGGCACCGGGACGGACATCCTCATTCTGATGGGGTCGATCTTCGCCACGATCATCGGTATCGGCCTGTTCGCTTACCGGGGCGATCCGCCCTGGGACAAGGACCGGCCGCTCAATCTCGAGAGCGACTTCTCGTTCCCGGCCTTCGCCTGGGGGATCGCGTTCACCGGCACCGGGGCGGTGTCGCTGATCGCCGCGCTCACCAACGAGGCCGTCAAGCAGAACGCCGGCAGCAAGCTCGGCGCCCTGATCGTCGGAGGCGTGTTCCTCGTGATGGGGCTCCCGGTGCTGTTCGTGTCGCTCCGGTACCTGGTCCACGACCTGACGCACCGCGGCGAGCAGCGGGCGAAGGCGGAGGCCCGGGTGGCCACCACCGGCGGCGGCAGGGCCGCCACCGGGATGAGCAGCGCCTTCGGCCAGGCGGGCGCGCTGCAGCAGATGGCCAGCAGGCTCCCCTGGGGGACCGGCACAGGATCGGCGGCGAGCACCGTTGGCGGCACCGGCGACCAGATTGCAAAGCTGGAGCGCCTTCAGAGGCTGCGGGAGTCGGGCGCGCTCACCGACATCGAGTTCGAGCGCGAGAAGGCCAAGATCCTCTCGGAGAACTAGCGCCTAATCATTATTAGGTAGGTAGTGTCTCCCGCGGGATGGGTTACGGGAGGAGTCTGAGACTTTCGGTCGCCGCTGCCGTGGCGCTCGTGTTGCTGATCGCGGCGCCGGCAAGCGCAGCGCCGCTCAAGGCGACGATCAGCCGGGACGCCCACGGCATTCCCAACATCACCGGCGACAACTTCGCCGACGTCGGCTATGGCTACGGCTACTCGATCGCGCAGGACAACATCTGCGAGCTGGCCGAGACCTACGTGACGGTGCGCGGCGAGCGCTCGCGCTACACGGGCGACGGGGTCCAGGGGACCTTCGGCCCGAACGGCAGCTACCTGCAGCGCGGCAACGGCTTCTCGGCTCAGAACCTCAACTCCGACTTCTTCTACCAGCGGATCATCGACGACCACACCGTGGAGAAGCTGCTCGCGCAGCCGCCGCCCGATGGCCCGGTGAATGAGATCCGCGAGGGGGTTCGCGGCTACGTCGCGGGCTACAACCGCTACCTCGCGGACACCGGCGTGGACAACCTGCCGGACCCGCGCTGCCGCGGCGCCGCCTGGGTGAGGCCGATCACCGAGATGGACGCGTACCGCCGCTTCTACCAGCTGGCGTTGCTGGCCTCTGGGACCGTCGCGATCGACGGGATCGCCGACCAGAAGACGCCCGGCGGCGCCTCCCTGCCGATCGACCCGGCCACGATCGCTCAGGGCCTCCAGGCCAACCTGAAGATGCCGATCGGCTCAAACGCGATCGCGCTCGGCAAGGACGCGACCGCCAACGGCAGCGGCATGCTGCTCGGCAATCCGCACTTCCCCTGGGACGGGCCAGAGCGCTTCTACCAGTCCCACTTGACCATTCCCGGGGAGGTCAACGTCTCCGGCGGCAGCCTCTACGGCGTGCCGCTGATCCTGATCGGGCACACCGACAACCTCGCCTGGAGCCACACGGTCTCGACCGCCTACCGCTTCACACCCTTCCAGGAGACCATCAATCCGCTCAACCCGACGCAGTACCTCTACGACGGGCAGTGGAAGGACATGGAGCAGGAGCCGGTCACGGTGCAGGTGCGGACCGATAGCGGCCTTCAGCCCGAGACGCGCACCCTCTACTCGACCAGCCACGGGCCCCTGGTCGACTCGCTGGCCGGCATTCCGCTGCCCTGGACGCCGGCCACCGCCTTCTCGATGGGGGACGTCAACGCGACCAACTTCCGCTACCTGAACCACTTCTTCTTCACCAACGAGGCGCAGAGCGTCGAGCAGCTCGACCAGATCGAGAATCGCTACGAGGGAATCCCGTGGGTCAACACGATCGCCGCGGACTCCACCGGCAAGGCTTACTACGCCGACAAGGGCGCGATTCCGAACGTCTCCAACGCGAAGGCCCAGCAGTGCGACACCGTCGTGGGGGCGGCGACCTTCGCGCTTCTCGGATTGCCGATCCTCGACGGGTCGCGGTCGTCGTGCGAGTGGGACACGGACTCGGATTCGGTGGCGCCCGGGATCTTCGGCCCGTCGCACCTGCCCTCGCTGATCCGCGACGACTACGTCACCAACTCAAACGACAGCTACTGGCTCTCGAACCCGGAGCATCCGCTCGAGGGCTTCGCGCGGATCATCGGGGACGAGCGGACTCCGCGAACGCTGCGGACCAGGCTCGGGCTGAAGATGGTCATGGAGCACTTCGGCAACGGGCCGGATCAGCCGGCGAGCGACCCCTTCACCCGTCAGTCGCTCCAGGACCTTGTCTTCAACGACCGCCAGTACGCGGGAGAGCTCTGGCGCGACCAGCTCGTGCAGCTCTGCAACTCGGCGCCGGGCGGCTACCTGCTGGGCAGCTCCGGTCCGGTGAACGTCAGCGGCGCCTGCCCGGTGCTGGCGGCCTGGGACCTCCACGACAACCTGGATTCGAACGGCTCGATCCTCTTCCGGCGCTTTGCGACCCGCGCGCTCGCCACCCCCGGCGGCCTGCCGATCGGCCTGCCGACCGGCGACCTGACCATCTTCTCGACGCCCTTCGACGCCAATGACCCCGTCAACACTCCCTCAGGGCTCAACACCGCGAGCCCGAAGGTCCAGCAGTCGCTCGCGGACGCGGTCACGGATCTGCAGAGCGCCGGCATTCCACTCGACGCTCCGCTCCGCGGCTATCAGTACGAGAAGCGCGGCGACGAGAAGATCCCGATCCACGGGGGCCCCGGCGACCCCAACGGCGACTTCAACGCGATCAACGTGAGCTGGTCGGGCGACCCGAGCGAGCCGGGCTATCCGAACGTGCCTCACGGATCGAGCTTCGTGATGGTGACCAGCTTCGGCTCGGGCTGCCCCGACAACCGCTCGATCCTCACCTACTCGCAGTCCGAGAATCCCAATTCGCCCTACTTCGCGGACCAGACCCGGATGTTCTCCGACAAGCAGTGGGTCGACCCACCGTTCTGCCCCGGCGAGGATGCCGGCCTACCGAGCCAGGTGATCACCGACGCGGCGGCCGATCAGCCGGGGTCAGGCGGCGTCGGCTCGGCGGTGGCGAAGAAGCGGCGGAAGTGCAAGCCCCGCAAGAAGCACAGGGCTCACAGCTCCCGCCGCTGTCATCACAAGAAACGGCACTAGTCCCTACGCGCCAACCTCCTGCTGGTTGTCGTGCGGGTTCGGGGCCCGCTGGATGACGACCTCGCAATGGCGCACCTGGTCCAGGTCGCCGAGGTCGACGATCGCAACGTCGCGATTGCGGCCGCAGTCGACCGAGTCGGACTCGCCGTCGTTGACGTGGATCACGTCATGACCGCGTCCCCCGAAGACCGTGTCGCCACCCGGCGTGGCCGCGTCCGCCTGGGCGAGCGCGTAGATGACGTCGTCATCCGGCCCACCGAAGACGGTGTCGACGCCCACGCCGGCGAAGAGATGGTCGCGCCCCCGCCCGCCGCGAACGATGTCGTCGCCGTTGCGCCCGCGCAGATGATCGGCGCCCCGACGGCCGAGCAGGACGTCGTTCCCGTCCTGTCCGAACGCCGTGTCAGCGCCTCGCCCGAGATCCACCATGTCATTGCCGGGCCCGGCGTCGACGCCGTCGTTGCCTTGACTGCCGAACACCGTGTCGTTGCCTTCCCCGGCATCGATCAGGTCATTCCCGGACTTGGCGAACACCGCGTCGTCCCCGCCAAGGGCCTGGATCTGATCTGCGGCATGCGTCCCGAACAGCTGGTTCGGGCCGTCATCGCCGACGATCGTCGCCGCCAGCGCGACGGTGGCCCCCGCTGCAGCCATCGCCAACGCGGCGACGACGATCAGTCCCATCGTCTTCTTTCGCATCCGAATCCCTCCCTGGGATCGTTGTGTGGCCCTAGAACATTTTCGGGTGGTTCCGGTTGCGGTTTCTGCCGAAACTCAGATCCCCGTGGCCTGCGGCTGATCCGGGGGCACGGGGCGGGGCGTACAGATAGCGTGCGCCCCATGAGCGACGACCTCGCCTTCGCCGGAGCGGCCCGCCTCGCGGAGCTGGTTCGCGCCAAGGAGGTTTCCCCGACCGAGCTCGTCGAGCTCTACCTCGAGCGGATCAACCGCCTCGACCCGGAGTTGAACGCCTACAGGGTGGTGCTGGCGGAGGGCGCCCGCGCCGACGCCAAGCGAGCCGAGGAGCGGCTCGCCAAGGGTGATGACGCCCCGCTGCTCGGCGTCCCGATCGCTATCAAGGACAACGTGGACTACGCGGGCGAGGTGACCACCCATGGCACCGCCGCCTACGGGGATCCGGCGGCCGCGGACTCGCTGGTCGTCCGGCGCCTGCGCGAAGCGGGGGCGACGATCCTCGGCAAGACGAATCTCCCGGAGCTGGCGATCTACGGCTTCACCGAGAGCCCGACCTGGGGCGCCACCGGCAATCCGTGGGACACCTCGCTGACCTGCGGTGGCTCGAGTGGCGGCAGCGGGGTCGCGGTCGCAGCGGGTATGTGCGCGATCGCCCACGCCACGGATGGGGCCGGGTCGATCCGCTACCCGGCTGCCTTCAACGGGCTCTTCGGCCTGAAGCCCCAGCGCAACCGGATCTCGCTCTCGCCGGACCGCGAGCACTGGTACGGGCTGTCCGTCTCCGGCTGCGTCAGCCGGAGCGTGGTCGACACCGCGCTCTATCTCGACGTGATGAGCGGGCCGGAGAAGGGCGACCTTGACGTGCCGCCCCCGTTCGAGCGGCCGCTGGTGGAGACTGCCCGGACCGCGCCCGGCAAGCTGCGGATCGCCTGCACGACCAAGACGGCGACGCCGGTGCGAAAGGCGCCCGAGGTGCTGGCCGGCTACATGGAGACGATCGAGCTGCTCCGCTCCCTCGGCCACGAGGTGACGGAGGCGGCGCCGCCCTGGAGCAGTGCCAGGAACGACTTCTTCCCGATGTACTTCCGAGGGATCCGGGACGAGGCGCTCACCCTGCCGCATCCGGAGCTCCTCTCCGATCAGACCAAGGGCTTCGTCCGGATGGGCCGCCTGTTCAGCGATCGCAAGATGGCAAAGGTGAAGGACCGAATGGTCGGCGCCACGGCCAAGATCCAGGCGTTCTTCCGAGACTTCGACCTGCTGCTCACCCCGGCCACCGCCCAGCCGCCCTTCGAGATCGGGAAGCTGCTCGGGAAGGGCGCCCTGAACACCATGAACGCGATGGCCAACGTCTATCCGTACGGATTCAGATGGAACTACACGGGCCAGCCCGCCGCCGCGATCCCCGCCGGGTTCACGGACTCCGGCCTGCCGCGCTCCGTGATGATGGTCGCCCGTCCGAACCGGGAGGACGTGCTGGTCTCGCTCGGAGCGCAGCTCGAAGCCGAGCGGCCCTGGGCGGGCCGGCGCCCGCCGGGGACCTAGGTCGTCGCAGCCACCTTCGCCGGGGCGGAGACCTCGATCTCCTGGGTCTCGGCCGCCATCTCGATCGCCCCGTCAGGGCCACCCAGCTCCTGCCAGCGCTCGCGCGCGGTCTCCCCGAAGCGATCGAGGAAGTCGTCGGCGTGGAGCGGATCGTGGTGGAACATGAGCAATCTCTCGGCCTCGACCCGGCGGGCGAAGGTCAGCGTGTCGGTGAGCCGCGAGTGGCCCCAGCCCACGTGGTCCGGGTACTCCTCGTCCGTGTACTGGCAGTCGTGGATCAGCAGGTCGGTCTCGCGTGCGAGGTCGTAGCCGGAGATCCACTCGGGCTCGAGTGACTCCAGTGGCGCGCCCAGCCCCGGCTCGTGGTCGGAGATGTAGGTCAGAGTCGTCGGGCCGTCGGTGATGCGGTAGCCGAGCGTCGGGCCGCGGTGGGTGACCGCCTCGGCCCGGATCTTGGCGGGCCCGAGCTGCCACTCGGTCGGCGGGGTGTCGCGGAAGCTGACGTCGCAGGGCAGCTCTCGGACCTCGACGGGGGAGAGGGGGGCCGAGATGTACCGGGCGATGCGCTCCTCGAGCGACGCCTCCGGCGAGGACGGGCCCCAGATCGTGATCTCGGACTCCGACCGGAAGCAGGGCGCGAAGAACATCAGCCCCTGGATGTGGTCCAGGTGGAGGTGGGTGAGGAGGATGTTGATCTTCGGCAGCCTCTTGGCGATGCCCACACCGAGGCTGCGAATGCCGGTGCCGGCGTCGATGATCAGGGTCGAGCCGTCGGAGAGCTCGAGCTCGACGCACGAGGTGTTCCCGCCGTAGCGGTTCATCTCCGGTCCGGGCGCCGGGACCGAGCCACGCGCACCCCACACCTTGAGTCTCATCTGGTCCTCACAGCCTCACCAACCTCCTCCTTCCCCTCCTGCCCACCCTATAGCGGTCTAACCCGCTTCGTGCGCATTGTTGGCCCGCGCCCAGAAGAAGATCATCGCCCCCTGCTGACCGCCCTCGGCCTCGATCGGCAGCGCCGTCGACTCGATCTCGTACTCCTCGCCTCTCATGGAGCGCACCTTGAAGTTCCCGTGAGCGGGGCGGCCATGCCGCAGAGCCCTCGTGGTCGGAATCTCCTCGATCGGGATCGGGTTCCCGTTCTCACCGAACGGGCCCATCGCGTGGCTCCACTCCTCGGCGGGCATTCGTGCTGATTCCTCGAATGAGATGCCGAGCAGGGCGCCGGCTGCCTCGTTGTAGAAGATGAGCGCGCCGCTCTCGTCGACCAGAAACGCCGGGGTGGAGAGGCTCGTCAGGAGGTTGCGGGCGAGGATGAGCTCGAGCGGCTTCTGATCCATTCCGCACGAAGTCTCCCTTATGCTCGCCGCACGATGCGCCACCGGGCTTGCGGGGTGATGCTTCTCACATGTGCGCCACTCGCCGCCCTGGCGGTGTGGGCGGGACCCGCCCTCGGTCAGGTCCCGGGAGTGCCGGTCGTGCCGATCGCGGGCGACCCGCTCGGCGGCTCCGCGACGCAGTTCGAGGGCACCGCGGCCAGTCCGTCGCCGGTGGGAGGGATGAGCCAGCCACCCCGCAACCCGTTCATGGCGCCGAACGGGCGCAGCAACATCCACGACGACGCCTACATGAGCGACACCTACGCGGTCTCGGGGCCGCTGGGTGACGGTCCCGAGCCCTCGACGCTCTTCACGCGCGAGTGCGGATCGGTGACCTTCGACTCCCACGGCAGGATCGTGACCATCTGCGTCGGCATCGACCGGCCCGTCCTGGCCATGCTCGACCCGCACAGCCTCGCCGTGCTCGCCGCGATGCCCCTCCCGATCCGCAACGTGACCGCCGGCGGCAACCTATTCACTGACTTCTCGGGAGGCGGCTACTTCTTCCTCGACCAGCACGACCGGGCGGTGATCCCGACGAACGACCACCACCTGCTCGTCGTCTCGGAGAGCGGCACGGGGTTCGCCGTTGACCACGACTATGACCTGAGCTCGAAGATCCCCGCCGGGGAGGGCATCGTCTCGGTGCTCCCGGACTGGAAGGGACTGCTCTGGTTCGTGACGCGCGGCGGGCTCGTGGGCACGGTCGACCGGGGCGACGGGACCGTACGCACCATGCGGCTCTCCGGCGAGGGGATCTCCAACTCCTTCGCGGTGGACGAGACCGGCGGCGTCTTCATCGTCTCCGACCGGGCTCTCTACCGCTTCGACGCCGACGCCAAGGGCGCGCCTCGGGTGAGCTGGCGCATCGTCTATCCGAACTCCGGCGTCCACAAGCCGGGCCAGAGCGACGCCGGCTCCGGGACCACGCCGACGCTGATGGGGAAGGGCTGGGTGTCGATCACCGACAACGCCGATCCCATGGACGTCGTCGTCTACCGGCGTGCCCGCACCCTCCCCAAGGCCAAGAGGAAGCACCGCCGCGGCAAGCGCAAGGCGAAGGCCCGCGTGGTCTGCTCGGCCCCCGTCTTCGGCCAGGGGGCGAGCGCCAGCGATAACTCGCTGATCGCCACCAAGCGCTCGATGGTCGTCGAGAACAACTACGGCTACGTGATCAGCGGCAGCGACCTGGGCGGCAGCGAGAGCGTGGGCGGACTCGCGCGCATCGACGTGGTCAAGAAGAAGCCGGGCAAGCGCGCCAAGCGGCGCAGGAAGCGCAGGGCGCGCTTCCGCTGCAAGCAGGTCTGGAGCAGCGGCGAGCGGGCGCCATCCGTGGTCCCGAAGCTCTCGCTGGCGAACGGCCTCGTCTACACCTACACGAAGCCGCCCCGCTCGGACGGTCTCGATGCCTGGTACCTCACCACCCTCGACTTCCGCACGGGTGGGACCGTCTACCGCCGCCTGGCCGGCACCGGGTTCGGCTTCAACAACAACTACTCCCCGGTGACCCTGGGCCCCGACGGCACCGCGTACGTCGGTGTGCTCGGGGGGCTGGTCGAGCTGCCGTGACCCGGCATCGCCATCAGATCGCGGCCACGAGCGGCCGCCATCTCACGGTGATCTCGCCGGTCATTCACCTGAGAAGGCGATCCTCGGCCGGACAACACGCCGGCCGAGGTCGCGACACGCCTGCTTGCTGAGATCAGGGCACGCGTCCCGCCAACCCCGGCGGGTCGCCGACCACGCGTGGGCGGTCCCCACGCGTACGGAGAGCCAGAGCTAGGAGAGCTTCCCGATCTTGAAGATCTTCGTCCCGCAGTCGGGGCACGTGCCCTGAATGGCGGGGCGACCGTTCTTCATAGTCACCTGCTGCGGGTCCTTGATCTCGACCTTCTTGCGTTCCTTGACGCAGTAGCCCTCAGGCATCGAGGACCTCCTTTCGAGCCGATTCCGCAAATCACGCTAGAGCACCCGGCGGACGTGCGCGGCCAATCTAGTGGCAGATGTAACTAGCTACTTGCCGGAGGGCGTCGTCGTGGTCGTCGCCCCGGGCGCGATGGTCGTGCCCGTGCCCGCGCCCGCACCCGCGCCCAGTCCGCCCTTGCCAAACGCGCCCGACGACGCCTGCGTCTGCAGGCTCGAGATGCTGGCCGCGTTCTGGGTCTGCTGCTTCTGGATGGAGGCGATCGACTGCTGCAGCTGGGACACCGAGGAGTTGAGGGCGGCCTGCGTGTCCTTGGAGTTCTTGGTCGCGGCCGCCTCGAGGGCGTCGATCCGCTTCGTGAGCGCGTCGACGTCGCCCTTCGTGGCGCTGTCCGACTTGGCCGTGAGCCCGACGTAGAGGGCCGCGCCCGCCGCAAGGATCGCGATCAGGAGCCCTGCGATGCCGAAGTAGGTCATTCGCCCCTGCTTGCGCTCGATCTCGGCCATCCAGCCCTGCAGGCCCTCCATGCGCTCCGGGAGGTTGGCCTCGGGCGCGCTCTTCGCTGTGGCGGCCTTGGCGGCCGTCGGCTTGGCGGCCTCCTTGGTCTCGGTTCCCTTGGTCTCAGGCCCCTTGGCCTCGGCCGGCTTCGCCCCGTTCCCGGTCTTCGGCTGCTCCTTGGTCTTCGCCTTGGACGCCGTGGGCTTGGTGGCGCGTCCCCCGGCTCGGCCGGGCAGCGTGATCCTGGGCATGCGGACGCGTGGGGCTCGGAAATCCGGCATCGGAGGCATCCTAGCCCGCCGTCACGCGGCGCAGGTCCGTACCATTCCGCGTCCGTCCATCGCCGTAATAACGACTTAAGGAGATCCGCAGATGCCCGAGGCAGTGATCGTCGACACCATCCGCACGCCCATCGGCAGGGCCTTCAAGGGCTCGCTCGCCCAGCTCAGGCCCGATGAGATGGGCGCTTTCGTGATCGACCAGCTGCTCGAGCGGAATCCCGACGTGGATCCCGCCTCGGTCGAGGACGTCTTCTGCGGCTGCGGCATGCCGCAGGGCCTGCAGGCCTTCAACATCGGGCGGATCATGGTCCTGCTCAGCGAGAAGCTGCAGGAGACCACGAACGGCGTGACGATGTCGCGCTACTGCGCCTCCAGCCTCGACTCGATCAGGCACGCCGCGAACGCCGTGCGCGCCGGACAGGGCGACACCTACATCGCCGCCGGCGTCGAGTGGGTGAGCCGCTACAACGAGCGCACCGAGCCGGCCGGCGCGGCCGATCAGAACGAGAAGCTGCAGGGCAAGGACGGCACGCCGAACGCCTATATCGAGATGGGCGTCACGGCCGTGAACGTGGCAAAGAAGTACGAGGTCAGCCGCGCCGACATGGACAAGTACGCCCAGCGCTCGCAGGAGCTCGCCGTCAAGTCCCAGGAGGACGGCTTCTTCGACCGCGAGATCGTGCCCGTCACGGACCAGGACGGCAACGAGGTGGCAAAGGACGACGGCCCCCGCGCCAGCTCGACCCTCGAGAAGCTCTCAGAGCTGCCCGAGGCGTTCGACGGCGGCGGAGGTGTCACCGCCGGCAACTCCTGCCCGCTCAACGACGGCGCCGCCGCCGTGCTGGTGATGTCCGAGGATCGCGCCAAGGAGCTCGGCCTGAAGCCGCGCGCCAAGCTGCTGACGGCCGCCACTCACGGCAACGAGCCGGAGTACATGGGCGTCGCCCCGATCGGCGCGATCAAGAAGGTCCTCGACCGGCAGGGGATGAAGATCGGCGACGTCGACGTGGTCGAGCTCAACGAGGCCTTCGCCGCCCAGGTCATCCCGATCATGGCTGAGTGCGACATCCCGCTGGAGAAGATGAACACCCACGGCGGGGCGATCGCCCTCGGGCATCCGTTCGGCATGACGGGCGCCCGCATCATGGGCACCCTCCTCAACGTGATGGAGACCGACGATCACGCCGTCGGGCTCGAGACGATGTGCGTCGCGGGCGGCCAGGGCGAGGCGCAGCTCGTCGAGCGGCTTAACTAGGGAGCGCAAGGCCGCGCTCCTTTGGAGCGCAGGGCGAAGCCCGAAGCGACTTAGTCTGGTGCGGCCGTAGCGCTCCCGCCTGATGGCGAAGCCGGCGAGGCGGCCGCGAGCATCTCGCGGAGTTGCTCCTCCGGCAGGCCGAGGGGGAGCACCAGGTCGATCGCGTCCGCTCCCGCCTCGAGCCAGGCGCGAACTGCGTCCGGCGCCTCGGCGTAGGTGCTCATCACCGTGACCTCTCGCGCGAGTTCCTCCGCAGCGGCGGGGAGCTGTGGCATCCCGCCGCCATCGTTGGCGGCGAGCAGCGCGTCTGCCTGGTCGGCGAATCCGAACTGCTCGCGCAGCATCCTCGGATACAGAGGTCCCATTCGCGTCAGATAGGCGACGAGCCAGGCGGCTGCGATCCCCCGGGCCGTCTCCTCGTCCTCGCCGATGGCGAGCGGGACACTGGCGGTGACCCCGGTCGCGGGCTTAGCCTCGGCACGCGCTTCGCCCTCGGCGAGCAGGGCACGTCCGTCGGGGAGTCGTGAGCGGGCCCACAGGAATGGCAGCCAGTGGTCCGCCAGCTCCCCCGCCAGACGAACCGAGGCCGGGGCGAGCGCCGCCAGCAGGATCGGAACCGGTTGATCGGGCGTCGACCCCAGCCGCAGGGGCCTGACGCCCTCACGCTCGAGGGGCAGGCGGTCTCCGTTGAGCAGCGCCCGGATCGAGATGAGGGTGTCGCGCATCCGGTCGATCGGCCGCTCCCAGGTGAGTCCGTGCAGTCCCTCGACCAACGGCGGGCTGCTCGCACCGAGCCCGAGGGCAAAGCGGCCGCCGGAGACCCGCTGCAGGCCCGTCGCCGCCATCGCGATCGCCGCCGGCGAGCGGCTCCAGATCGGGAGCACGCCGGAGCCGAGGCCGATTCGCGAGGTCGCCCCGGCGATCTGGGTGAGCACCACGACGGCGTCGTGGGTCCAGCCCTCCGCCGCGCCGAAGCGTGCGTAGCCGAGCTCCTCGGCGGCAACCGCGAGCCGGATCGTCGCCTCGGCATCGGTCTGGAAGGGCGTCACGCCGGCGCCGATCTTTGAATTCGTCGTAGCCATAGACCGGAGTTTGTACGAGTTGATCGAGCACGGAGATTGATCCCGCCCCGGACCACCCTCAACTAGGGTGCGGCTCCGATGGAGCTGGTGCCGACGACGATCAGCGCCGGGTACGCAGCCGGGCTGAACGCCTACGGGACCGTCTTCCTGCTCGGGCTCCTCGGCCGGGCGGGGTTCGGCGAGGTTCCGCACGAGCTGACCACCGGACCGATCCTGATCGCGGCCGGGGTGATGTTCGCGATCGAGTTCATCACCGACAAGGTGCCGTTCCTCGACAGCACCTGGGACCTGCTCCACACCGCGATCCGCCCGGCGATCGGCAGCCTGATCGGCGTCTCCTTCGCCGGGCTCGACCACGTGACCGGGCCGGAGACGGTGGCCGTCGGCGGCGCCAGCGGCTCAACTGCGCTGGTCGCTCACAGCCTGAAGGCAGGAATCCGGCTGGGCATCAACGCCTCTCCCGAGCCGTTCTCGAACGTGATCATGAGCCTGGTCGAGGACGGGCTGATGGCGGCGGTGGTCGCTCTTGCCCTGAAGGAGCCGTTCATCGCGCTCGCGGTGGTGGTCGTCCTGCTCGCGATCGGGATCGCGATCGTGCTCTACCTGCGCAAGCGGATCAAGCTGGCGCTGGAACGACGGCGGGCGCGAAGAATGGCTTCGCCATAAGGTCGCGGCCACAAGCGGCCGCCCCACATAAGTCGCTCCGGGCTACGCCCTCCGCTCCAGAGTGGAGCGGCCTGGTGGCCGCTAGGCACGAAGCCCTTCGACCAGCTGAAGCAAAGCCTCCTCCACCTCGGCGCGAGCCCTGCGCGGGTGCTCCGCGTGTGCGATCACGAAGGCCGCCTCGGAGAGGGCGGCGACGAACAGATGCGCCATCGGCTCGGTGGCGATCGGGCGGATCACGCCCGCCTCGACGGCGCCGTCCAGGGCGGCGCGGGTCAGCCCGAGCCCGTGGAGGTTGTCGATCTCACGCCACTCCTCCCAGCCCAGGACGGCCGGTGCATCGGTGAGGCTGATCTGCTTCACGGCCGGCTCCTCGCAGGCATCCAGGAACGCGCGCATCCCGCTCAGCATCAGCTCGTAGGGGTCCTTCGCCGACTCCATCGTGGCCCCGATCCGCTTCATCAGGTCCTCCTCGACGACTTCGAAGACCGCGCGGAAGAGATCCCGCTTGTCCGTGAAGTGGTGGTAGAGGGCGCCTCGTGTGACCTTCGCACGGGTGACGATCTCCTCTGTGCCGACGCCGGAGTAGCCGCGGTCCGTGAAGAGATCGCGCGCCGCATCGATCAGCGCCTCCCTCGTCGCCCGTGCCTCCGCCTCGCGCCGACCCGGCTGGGTGGACATCTGTGGAGTGGTTGACATACAGCCTGTAGGTTAGGGGCGAATTCGGCCGCGTCCTGTACCGTCGCCTGCGGGATGTCCCCAGAGCGCTTCACCTCGCTCCTGGAGGCGGCTAGGGAGGGAGACGAAGCCGCCTGGCAGGAGATCTACGACGACCTCGCTCCACCGGTCCTCGGGTACCTGCGCGCCAATAACGCGCCGGACCCCGAGGACGTGCTGGGCGAGGTCTTCCTGCAGGTCGCGCGCGACTTCCCGCGCTTCGACGGAGACCAGGGCGGGTTTCGCTCCTGGGTCTTCACGATCGCCCACCACCGCCTGATCGACGCCCGGCGCCATTCGGCGCGTCGGCCGGTTGAGCTCTCTCCGGAGCCTCCTGAACCCGGCGGCTGGGCCGATGACGCCGCCCAGGAGGCGCTCGACAAGATCGGCACCCAGGAGGTGCAGAGGATCCTGGCCTCGCTCTCCGAGGACCAGCGGGTGGTGCTGCTGCTGCGGGTGATCGGCGATCTCAGCGTCGAGGACGTCGCGAAGGCGGTCGGCAAGCGCCCCGGCGCGGTCAAGGCCCTGCAGCGCCGGGGGCTGGCGTCCGTCAAGCGTGAGCTCACCCGAAAGGGAGTAACCCTGTGAGCGGCAACGGCGCTTATGAGTATGAGATGAACGAAGTCGCCCTCTTCCAGACTGCCCTCCGTGCGGCCGTGCCCACCCGGCCCGATCCCGCGATCGGGACAGCGCTCGTGCCCCGCCTCGCCGAGGCCGCCCGCGCGGCGACCATCGAGGCCGAGACGCAGGTAATGACGAGGACGGCGAGGAAGCCTCGCTCGAGATTCGCGTTGGTAGCCAGGGTCGGGATCGCCGTCGCGCTGATCCCGCTTGTGCTCGCGGGGCTCGCCTTCGCCGGTGTGACCGTGCCCGGGCCCGCCCGCGATGCCTTCGACTCGGTCGGCATCACGCTCCCGAACCAGCCGCAGGAGCACTCGCAGGCGTCGAACCACAGCCAGGGATCCCATGCCGACGGCAAGGGCAAGGCCGGCTCCGAGACGACGACCACGGAGAAGCAGTCGAGCAAGGGCAAGTCGGACGCCGCCCACCAGCACGCCATCGAGCAGCAGAACAAGGCTCAGGGCAAGGCGCTCGGCCACGAGCAGGGGAAGGCGATCGGGCTGAACGGCGCCACCCCTCCGGGCCAGGCCAAGCCCAAGCAGACGGGCCCCCCTCCGCAGTCAAACGCGGGAGGCAACTCGGCCACGCATACGACGACCCACACAGTCCCGGACCACCCAACCCCTACGACGCCCGGGGACGGGCCAGGTAACGGGACAGGCAACGGCAACGCCAGCGGGCATTCCAAGTAGCCCTTAACTAGGCTGACTCCTCCAGGGATGGAGGAGGAGACGTTGATGAGGTCTGGAGTTCGTGCCGGGTTGGCGCTGGCCGCGACGGTCATCGCAGTGCTGGCAGGCGCCGCGCCCGCGAGCGCGCGGGAAACCGTCGCCACCGTACCGACTCCGCCTGCCGCCGGCCCGGCGCAGTTCAACCAGGTCACCGTCCACAAGTTCG
Organism: uncultured Solirubrobacterales bacterium; assembly: GCA_963815045.1. GTDB lineage: Bacteria > Actinomycetota > Thermoleophilia > Solirubrobacterales > 70-9 > DASUPK01. Next base: position 277,242 of record CAWFET010000004.1, on the reverse strand, counting down.
GGCTGGCTTCGGCGAAGCGAGTGCTCGTGCTGATGCCCGGAACCCAGGGGGGAGCCGGCGACTTCACGCTCGACGCCCGCTACCTGGTGAAGCGGGTGCCGGGGCTCCAGGTCTGGGCGATCGACCGGCGAACGCAGGCGCTCGAGGACACCTCGATGTTCGCCGCGGCTGCGGCCGGGCGAATTTCCCTGCAACAGGCATTCGACTACTACCTGGGCTGGATCGCCAATGGCGGTAGCCCGGCGAACCACTTCCAGTTTCGGAGCGGCGAGGACCCGTATGCGCGCGACTGGGGGATGGCCGTCGCCCTCAACGATGCCCGCGCCGTGGTGCTCAGGGCTCGCGCGCACGGTCGCCGCCAGGTCATCCTCGGCGGGCACTCACTCGGCGCGTCGCTGACCGCGGCGTACGCGGCGTGGGACTTCAATGGGAGGCCGGGCTACAAGGACCTGAGCGGGCTCGTCCTGATCGACGGCGGCCTGATGGGCAGCTTCGATGCCTACGACCTGGCCCAGGCCCAGCAGGCCGTGTCCGATCTGCAGACGAGCGACCCCTTTCTCGACCTGCTCGGCATCGGGATCCCGGAGGCCGCCGGGCTCTTCGCCGAGGTCGGCGGGCTCTACGCGGAGCAGGCGCCGACCGCGTCAGCGACGACCCTGCAGGCCTTCCCGCTCCTTCCACCCCAGTTCAACCCGCCATTCCCGGTGACCAACCGGGCTCTGCTCGGATACGCCTTCGACCGCGACTCCTCACCCGCAGACCTGGGCCTGCTGCACATCAACGGCGGAGGGCTCGCGGCTTCGGGAAACCCCCGGGACTGGGTCGACGGAGGCGTGACCCCGATCAGCCGCCTCGCCGCCACGTTCGGCCAGGAGCCGACCAACGCGGTCGAGTGGTACTTCCCGAAGCGGCTCACGATCGACACCAACGGCGCGGACCAGATGCAGGCCAACGACGTCGGGAACTTCCTCGGGTTGCGCCTCTTCCACACCCGCAAGGTGAACCTGCCGCTCTACGCCATCGCCACCGACCTGGCCGGAGCTCACGTCCTCGACGGCGCGCGCCACCTGATCGCGCGGTCGCGAATCACCAAGAAGCAATCAACGCTCGTCAACCGCAATCCGCTGTTCAGCCACCTCGATCCGCTGACCGCGGCGCCGAAGGCGAACGCGTTCCTGAAGACCCTGGTGCCGTTCCTGGACCACAAGGTCTTCAGGGAAAAGCGCAAGCGCTAGGGGGCCAAGGCCCAAACCGCGAACAGCGCGCTGCAGATTCCTAGCAGCGTCCCGAACAGCCAGAGCACCTGCCGGACGCGGCGGCGCTCGTGGGCCCAGAGCGCGAGGGCGATCCAGAGCGGGAAGATCACGAACTCGAAGCGCGGCAGCGACATCAGCGGAAAGCCCCCGGCGGGGACCGAGAGCGGCAGCGCGAGGCCGCAGACGGCGTAGGCGGCGTAGGCAGGGCTCAGGCGCCTGAATGTCTCCTGACAGAGCCAGATGCCGCCGGCGAGGAAGCAGAACATCGCGATGTCGCGGAGGTCGAGCAGCTGGGTCGGCACGCCATGGGTGTTGGCCGCGGGCGAACGGGCGAGGCTCGGGATGAGCAGCTCGCCCAGGCCGCGGACAGCGCTCCACAACCCGAGGGCGAGGCCGCCGAGCGGCACGAAGCTCCGGTGCCAGGCGGACTGGGCGGTGAAGACGGAGGTCGGGTCGCCGGTCGAGATGCCGAGGTAGGCGACGTACGCGGCGAGCCCGGCCGGGATGCCGACCAGCAGCCAGAGGATGTCCGGGCGGATTCGGCGGTAGCGGTACCAGTAGATGATCAGCAGCGGGACGATCACGATCACACCGCCGCTCCGGGTGGCCGCCGCCGCGGCGCCGAGCACGCCGGCGAGCGGCCAGCGTTCGAGCCGGGCCGCGTAGACCGCGCCGACCGAGACCAGCAGGAAGATCGACTCCGAGTAAACGGCCGAGATCACCAGCGCGCCCGGGAACCAGGCGGCGAGCCAGACGACGGTGCGCGCCCGCTCGATGCCGAAGTCGAGGGCGACGAGCCGGTGCAGGAGGTAGAGCCCGCCGAGGCCACAGGCCGAGGAGATCAGGATTCCGGCGACGAGCGGTGAGCCGAGCAGGTCTCCGCCGACCCTGACCAGACCCGGGAAGACCGGGAAGAAGGCTGCCCTGCCACCCACCTCGTAGCCGTGATTGGCGATCGCCAGGTACCAGGCCGCGTCGAAGCGTGCGGCTGGGGCGACCAGCAGGTTCGCGAACGAGTCGGCGTAGGGGAGGGTCGTATAGAGCGGGTCCAGGCGAGCCGAGGCCTCGGAGGCCCAGCCGAAGATCAGCACCGCCGCCATCCCGGCCGCCCAGACGATCGCCCGCGAGGTCCAGAAGGCAGCCCAGGCGTCGCGGACCGCGGCGCGCCGCTCGGTGCTCAGCCCGGGGAGGGCGAGGGATTCGGCCGTCTCGACGTTCGGGTGGCTCATGGGGATTCGCCGCCACTACGCTGCGCTCGATGCGCGGCCGGATAATCCTGGCAATTCTCGGCGTCGCCGTTGTTAACGCGGCGGGTTGCGGCGGGACGCACCACGACACGGTCGATCCGCGGGCGATGCTCGACGCGGCGGCCGCGCACCCAATCAGGAGCGCCGACACCGACATCGACCTGCGCGTCGCGGTCCGCGGTGTGCCGGAGCTGTCGGCGCCGTTGCGGCTGCGGCTCTCCGGCCCGTACATCAGCGGCGGCGGCAAGACCGTCCCGAGGCTCGACTGGCGGCTGGGCGCGAGCGCGCTCGGGTTCCCTGTGGGCGGGCATCTCGTGTCGACCGGAGAGAACGCCTTCCTGACCGTCTACGGCGACACCTACGAGGTGGGAACGGACGCGATCGCGGCCGCGAACGAACGGATCGCGACCGCGCCGGTGATTCATCCGCGCTCCTGGTTCGGCCGTCCTCGAGTTGCCGGGCAGGCGCACGAGGGCGGCGCCGACTGCGAGCGGATCACCGCACCACTGCGGGGCGATGCGATGGCGCGGGACCTCGCGCCGCTGCTCGGCGGGCTCGGGCTCACGGAGACCCCCACCGTCTCCGGCCGGGCGACCGCCTGCGTCGGATTCGACGACCGCGTCCTCCACGAGCTCGAGATCGGAGCCGTGCTCGGAGTGCCGGCCGCCGATCAGGCGGCCCTACGCGGGGCGACCTCGATCGCCCTCTCGCTCGACCTGGTGGTCAGTGACGTCGGGCAGCCTCAGGAGATCTCCGTCCCCCGGGGTGCCGGCATCCGCCCGATTCGGGACCTTGCGATCACGTTGAACGATCTCGGGATTCCCGTCCCACTCTGAGCGGGCCGGACCCTTAGGCTGCGCGCATGGAATCGAGTGGGAGAAGCTCAGAGGAACGCCGCGCGGCGGCCCAGGCGCGCGCCCGTGCGCGCACCGGCGAGCCGCCGGCGACGGGCGACGAGGAGCTGCTCGGCGGCACCGGCCCTCGCGGGGCGGACGGGCCGATGAGCCGCCATTACGGCGGCCCTGACGTCTACATGCGGCGCAGGCTGATCGCCGGAGCGGCGGTGATCGTCGTGATCGTGCTGCTCTTCCTGCTGGTCGGCGGCTGCTGAGGAGCTAACTCAGCCGATCGGCCTCGTCCACGATCAGTTTCGCCAGGGCGAGGGAGGAGGTGGCGGCCGGGGAGGGCGCGTTGCGGACGTGCAGCGCCCGCTCGGTCCGGTGGACGACGAAGTCGTCGACCAGCCTGCCGTCGCGGTCGAGTGCCTGCGCCCGGATCCCCGATGGCCCAGGCTCAACGTCGCCGGCGCCGAGCTCCGGGACGAAGCGGCGCACGTCCTCGACGAAGGAGCGTTTGCTGGCTGCGTGGCGGATCTCGGTCAGGCCGGTGCGCCAGAAGCGCCGCATGAGCCGCCAGGTTCCGGGCCAGGTGAGGTTGGACCCGAGGTCGCGGCCCCGCACACGCGAGAGCCGGTACGCGTCCCGGGCGCAGACGAGCAGTGCCGAGGGGCCGAGCAGAACCTCGCCGTCGACGGTCCTCGTCAGGTGCCCGCCCAGGAAGGGGAGATCGGGGTCGGGGACCGGGTAGATGCTGGCTCGCACCAGCTCGCGCCGCTCTGGGCGGAGACGCAGGTAGCCGCCGCGGAAGGGGACGATCCGTGGCTCGGCCGACGCGCCGGCCGCGACCGCGAGCCGGTCCGACCAGGCTCCGGCGCAGCTCACCACGAAGCCCGCCTCGGTGGTGCCGCGCGCGTGCTCGACGGAGAGCGTCGCCCCGCGGGGCGTCAGCGAGCGAACGCCCGCACCGGTGGCGACGATGCCGTGAGCCCGCTCGACGTCGGTCGCGTAGGAGGCGGCAACCCGCGCGAAGTCGACCACTCCGGTCTGCGGCGAGTGGAGCGCCGCGACGCCCCGGGCGTGAGGCTCGATCTCCGAGATCTCATCCGCGCCGATCCGCCGCAGCCCCGGAACCTCGTTGGCCTCGCCGCGCCGCTCGAGCTCGTCGAGGCGCCCGAGCTCGCCCTCGTCCGCGGCGACGATCAGCTTGCCGTCGCGGCGCGCCTCGATGCCGCGCTCGTCGCAGTAGGCGTAGAGCAGCCGGGCGCCCTCGACGCAGAGCCTCGCCTTCAGCGACCCCGGCGCGTAGTAGATGCCGCCGTGGATCACGCCGCTCGAGTGCGAGGTCTGATGAGCAGCCAGGCGGTCCTCGCGCTCCAGCACGCAGAGGGTGGAGTCCGGGTGGCGGGCGAGCAGCTCGCGGGCCACCGAGAGCCCGACGATGCCGCCGCCGATCACGACGAAGTCACAGTTGCGTGGCGGCTCGCCCATGGGCCGAGCCTATGGCCTGACTAGGATCGGCCGATGGCACTCCCGCTGAAGCCGCCGATCAAGCCGCAGCTCGCCCTCTCGCGCAAGGTCCTGCCCGAGGGAGACGAGTGGGTGTACGAGCCGAAGTACGACGGCTTCCGCGCGCTCGCCTACGTCGACGGCGACGACGTCTATCTGCAGTCGCGCGGCGGCAAGCCGCTGCGCCGCTATTTCCCGGAGGTGAGGTTCCCGGAGGGGCGCTACGTGATGGACGGAGAGCTGGTGATCCTGGACGAGGACGGGCGCGAGGAGTTCGACCAGCTGCAGAACCGGCTGCACCCGGCCGAGTCCCGGGTGAAGATGCTCGCCGAGAAGACGCCCGCCCTCTTCCGGGCATTCGACCTGCTTGCGGTCGACCGGCGCAAGCTGACCGGCAAGCCGTTCGCCGAGCGCCGGGCGGAGCTCGAGGAGCTGATCGCGGTGGCGCCGGGACGCAAGAAGAGCGCGTCTGCATCGGTCGAGATCACCCCCCTCTACAAGACCGCGCAGAGCGCCGAGCCGCTGCTGCTCTCGGGCGAGGGGGTGATCGCCAAGGAGCTCGACGCGATCTACAGGCCCGGACAGCGCAAGGGCATGGTGAAGATCAAGCGGCTGCGGACGATCGACTGCGTCGTGATGGGCTGGCGGCCCGGCAAGCACAAGGGGACGGTCGGCTCGCTGATCCTCGGGCTCTACGAGAAGGGCAAGCTGCGCCCGATCGGCCACACCTCGGGCCTGAAGGCCAAGGAGAAGAAGGAGCTGGTGAAGACCCTGTCGGCGTATGAGACCGGCGAGAAGGGCTCGGGCGATCCCAGCCGCTGGGATGCCGACCGCGAGCTCGAGTGGTTCTCGCTGCGCCCCGAGCTGGTGGTCGAGGTCACCTACGACCACACCAGCGGTGGTCGCATCCGCCACGGCTCGAAGATCGTCCGCTGGCGCGAGGACAAGGCGCCGAAGGACTGCAAGTTCGACCAGCTGGTCTAAAAGGCCGTGGGCCGGCTCACGCCGGCGGGCCCCAGTGGAACACCTGGGTGGGGGCGACCGAGTGGAGGATGTGGGGCCAGACGTAGACCTCCCAGGTGGCCGCGACGATCAGCATCGGGACGGCGATCGCCACGGTGACGAAGGTCGCGGCGAGCAGCTGGTCCCACTCTCCCTTGCGGCTGGCGATAGTCCAGGCGGCGAGCGGCAGGAAGACCGCCGTCAGCTCCAGCAGGGCGTGGGGGAGGGCGGTCAGGACGAGCAGCGGGACCGAGATGCCGAGGTCCCATGAGATCGTCGAGCCGACGATGCCGAGCGCGATCGTCTGCGTGAAGAGCGAGAAGCAGGTCACGCCGATCACCCAGGCGAACGCGATCGGCCGCGCCTTCTCGTGAAGCAGGCGCTTGAAGCCCGTGTACCGCTCAGCAGTCAGCGGCAGCGTCGCGCCGGCGATGAAGCCCGCCACGCAGGCGAAGGCGTGCAGAGCCAGGACGAGCGAGTTGCGGCCCACCACCCCGAGCACGCGCTCGGGGCTCGCCCCGCCGCGGGCGGTCGGGCCGTAGTGGAACCCGTAGTCGGGCTGGAGCAGCGTGGCCGCCACGGTCACGGCGGCGAGCAGGCCCAGAGCGATCAGCCCGGCTCCGACGAACCAGGTGCGCAGAACCGGCCTGGATTCTCTCCCCATCCCTCCAGGATCGACCGGGTCCGGCGCATCCCGTGGACGAGGACGTACTGGTTGGCGTCCATGCGTCAACTCATCGGCCCGCGTACCCGCGGGCATTAGACCTACTTCTTGGCCCGGCTCGGCTGCACGCGCCTGGGCTCGCCGCGCTGCTTCGCGAAGTGCGGTGGCCACGGCGCGTCGCCGAGACCGCCCTCCTCATCGCGGCGGGCCAGGTCGAGAAGCTGGTCGAGCGATCCGGCGTTCTCGTCGATGTCCGCGGCGGGGTCGCCCTTCTTGGCCACGCGATCCGGGACCGTGTCGAGCCGGAGGTCAGCCGGCTCCACGTCCGGAACCTCGTCCCATTCCAGCGGGCAGCAGACGCGGGCGTCGGGAACGGGCCTGACCGAGTAGCCGGAGGCGATCGTCCGGTCACGCGCGTTCTGGTTGTAGTCGACGAAGACGCCGTGACGCTCCTCCTTCCACCATTTGCTGGTGGCGTTACGCGGCACGCGGCGCTCCACCTCGCGGGCCAGCGCCAGAGCCGCGCGGCGCACCTCGATGTAGTCCCAGCGCGGCTCGATGCGGACGTTGACGTGGATGCCGCGGGAGCCGGATGTCTTCGGGTACCCGGTCAGCCCGTGCTCGGTGAGAACCTCCTTGACGCACATCGCGACCTTGCGGACGGTGTTCCAGCGGACCCCGGGCTGGGGGTCGAGGTCGACCCGGAGCTCGTCGGGGTTGTCCAGATCACTGCGCCGAACCGGATGCGGGTTGAAGTCGATTACGCCGAGATTGACCGCCCAGGCGAGATGTGCCGCGTCGTTCGCGACCAGCTCGGTCGCCGTGCGGCCGCTGGGGAAGGTGAAGGTCGCGGTCTGGAGCCAGTCCGGCGCCCCCTTCGGCACCCGCTTCTGGAAGAAGAACTCGCCGCCGACGCCGTCGACGAACCGCTTCATCGTTCCCGGCCGCTCGCGCAGCTGGTTGACGGCGGCCTCCTCGACCGCGACGTAGTACTCCACCAGGTCGAGCTTCGTGAACTTCGGCTTGGGGAAGAAGACCTTGTCGGGATTCGACAGGCGGACCTCGCGCCCGGCGATCTCGAGCGTCGTGTACTTCCCCTTCGTCGCCACGGGTGACATCTTCGCCCCTACGACCCCGGAACCGGGGCGGATTCATCGGCGCTGATTGAATCCACTGATCGAAACGCTCGAGACGCTCACCTACGAGGTGACCGGAGCCATCGCCCGGATCACCCTGAACCGGCCGGAGCGCGGCAACGGGATCACGCTCGAGATGCCGCGCGAGCTGGCCGCCTGCGTGGAGCGCGCCAACCTCGACCCCGAGGTCCACGTGATCGCCCTGGCCGGCAACGGCTCCGGCTTCTGCGGCGGCTACGACCTGGTCGCGTCGGCCGAGCACGACATGGAGGGCATCGCTCACCCGGAGGCGCCCGAGGGCTCCCCGCTCGACCCCATGGTCCAGGCGCGCAATCACGATCCGTCGGGCGCCTGGGACCCGGTCACGGATTACCAGATGATGAGCCGCAACCTGCGCGGCTTCATGAGCCTGTTCCACTCCGAGAAGCCGACCGTCTGCAAGGTGCACGGCTACTGCGTCGCGGGCGGCACCGACATGGCCCTCTGCTCGGACCTGCTGGTGGTCGAGGACCGGGCGAAGATCGGCTACCCGCCCGCCCGGGTCTGGGGCGTGCCGACAAGCGCCCTCTGGGCATATCGAGTCGGGCCGGCCCGGGCCAAGCGGCTGCTGCTCACCGGCGACTCCATCGACGGCACGACCGCGGCCGAGTGGGGGCTGGCGTCGGAGGTCGCGCCGGCCGCGGAGCTCGACGAGCGCTTCGAGTCGCTGCTCGAGCGGATCGGGCGCGTTCCGATCAACCAGCTCGTCATGCACAAGCTGCTCGTCAACCAGGCGCTCTACGCCCAGGGCCTGCAGGCGACCCAGGCGATGGGAGTCTTCTTCGACGGGATCGCGCGGCACACCCCCGAGGGGTTCGCCTGGCAGCAGCTCGCCGCGGAGAAGGGCTTCAAGGAGGCCGTCCGCGAGCGCGACGAGCCCTTCGGCGACGTCGGCCTGGAGTAGGGTGGCGCGCCCGTGAATCCGGACATCACCCCCGAGAACATCAAGACCTGGTTGCCCGACACGTTCCCGGGCGACATGGCGATCGAGCCGCTCGAGATCACCGACGAGGCCTCGACCGGGCGGATGGTCGTCGACAAGCGCCACCTCCATCCCGGCGGCTTCGTCCACGGCGGAGTCTGGACCGCGTTCGGCGATTCCGTCGCGGCGTGGGCGACCTTCCGGGCCCTGCCGCCGAACCACGACTTCACGACGATCGAGCTGAAGCTGAACGTCTTCCGCGCCGGGGTGCTCGGCGACGAGCTGCTCTGCAAGGCGCGGCCGCTCCACGTCGGCCGCAGCACGGCCGTGATCGAGGCGAAGATCACCAAGGACGACAAACCCGTCGCGAACCTGATCGTCACGCAGTTCGTGCTGCCCGGCCGAGACCCGCGCGCCGAGCGGCCGGCGCCCGGGGACTACCCGCCGGGCGACTAGCCCGGCTCAACCCAAAATGTTGACCGCCCGGGCCACGACCAGCCCGACGGTGACCAGGGCCGACATCCCCTGGATGCCCATCAGCAGCTTCGCCGTCTGGGTCAAGGGCATCGTGTCGGTCGGGCTGAATGCCATCGCGTTGGTCAGGGACGTGTAGAGGTAGTCGAGAAAGGCCGGCTGCCAGCGCTTGCCCATCGGCGTGTGGTCGGTGGAGTCCATCTGGGGGAACAGGAAGTCCGGCCACGGTCTTTCCTTCTCGAAGCGATCCAGCGGGCCGCCGCGGTCTAGATCCCAGAAGACGACGGAGAAGATCAGGACGTTGGTGACCCAGAGCACGACACCCGACCCGATCAGCGCATGCCCGTTCACCTTCCCGCCGACGATCAGGTAGTGCACCAGCAGGCCGAGTGAGACCAGATAGGTCAGCGTCACGAGGCCGAGAATCGTCCAGAGCAGCCCTCGCTGATGACGCCAGCCAGAGCGCGAAACCCGCGCGGGCGCGACTACGACCAGGGTGAGAAGCAGAAGCCCCTCGACCGCCGGGATCAGCCAGATCGGACCGATGACGAGCTTGTCCGAGAGCGCCAGGTGAAGTCCGATCGCGATCCCCACGGCGAGCTGGGCCGGCCAGAGCGGATCGCCCTCCTCCACCCGCCTGTTCAGGCGGTGGACCTCCCGCCGCAGGTGACCGGGGACATGCCTCGTTTCAGCCGGCACGCTGCGGGCGGTCATCCGGACGGGATTCGCCCCTTTAGGCGGCCCTCCTGCCCTTGACACCTCATTCGGGAGGCGTACGGTCGGTGTCCAGCAGCACAGCAGCAGAGGAGGAGATTCATATGGGTGAGAACGCAGACGCCGTCAAGGATCGATGGAGCGACTTCAGCAAGGGCGACATCGATGGTGCCGTCTCCACCACGGACGAGAACGCCGAGATCAGGCTTCCGGACACTCTGCCGTGGGGTGGCACCTACACGGGCCCCGACGGGTTCAAGGAGATGATCCAGAAGTTCCTCTCGAACTTCGAGTCCGTCAATCCGAATCCGGTCGCCTTCCTCGAGGCCGACGACGGCGAGACCGTCGTCGTGGTCGTCGAAGGCACCGGCAAGACGAAGTCGGGCAACGAGCTCGGCGGCCGCTCGGTGTGGCTTTACAAGGTGAGCGACGGCAAGCTCACGGACGCCGAGTTCTTCGGTGACACGGCCCAGGCGCGAGATGCCCTGGGCTGAGTTCCCCTAGGGAACTCGGTGAATTTCAAACAGATTGGTGCCGACGCCCTGCGCCGGTAGCCCGGCCGTGATCGCCACCAGGTCGCCCGACTCTGCGACGCTTCGTTCGCGGGCCAGGTTCGCGCAGTCGTCGAGCAGCTTGCGGATCGAGGTCCAGTCGTCGGCCTGCGTCGAGCTGATCCCGAACAGCAGGTTCATCCGCCGTACCGTCGAGAGTCGCGGCGAGACCGCGAGCACGGGGACCCGCGGCCGGTGCGCGGAGATGAGCCGGGCCGTCCGCCCGGAGTTCGTCGGACAGACGATCGCCTTCAGGCCGAGGCGGTAGCAGGCCGCCACCGCGACCTGGGCGACGGTCTCGGCGATGTCGTGCTCCTTCTCCTCGACCCGGGTGAAGACCATCTCGCCGAATTGCAGCCGGGGCTCGGTCACCCGCGCGATCCGGTCCATGACCCGGACAGCCTCCACCGGGTGGTCGCCGATCGCGGTCTCCTCGGAGAGCATCACCGCGTCGGTGCCGTCATAGATCGCGTTCGCGACGTCTGTCACCTCGGCGCGGGTCGGACGGGACGCCCGCACCATCGTCGCCAGCATCTGGGTCGCGGTGATCGTCGGCTTCGAGGCGCGGCCGGCGAGCGCGATCAGCCGCTTCTGCGCTCCGGGAACCTCCTCGATCGGCAGCTCCACCCCGAGGTCACCTCGGGCGATCATGATTCCGCTGCCCGCGGCGGCGATGATCTCCTCGGCCCGTTCGGCCGCCTGAGGCTTCTCGATCTTGGCGATCAGGGGGATGTCGGCCTCGCGCTCCCGCAGCCGCGCCTCGACCTTCTCCAGGTCGGAGGGGCGGCGCACGAAGGAGACCGCGAGCAGGTCGATCCCGTTCTCGCAAGCGAAGTCGATCCAGGGCTGGTCCGAGGCGCCCGTCTCGGGGAGGTCGTGGTCGGCCCCCGGCAGGTTGACGCCCTGGTGGGAACTGACAGCGCCGCCGGCCTCGACCTCGCACGTGACCTCGCCGCCCGCGACCGACAGGACCTTCAGCCGCACCCTGCCGTCGGCGAGGAAGACCGGATCGCCCTGGTGCACGGCCGTCGCGAAACCATCCCACTGGACGGTGAGCAGCTCCGCGTTGCCGGGGGTCCCGTTGGTCTCCCCCCTGAGCACGACGTTGGAGCCCGAGTGGAGCACCGCGACGTCGCCCTCGAGGTCGCCGAGCCGGAGCTTCGGGCCGGGCAGGTCGCCGAGGATCCCGACCTCACGGCCGACCTCCTCGCTCACGGCCCGGATGCGGCGGACGCTCTCCGCCTGCTCCTCGGGAGTCCCATGGGCGAAGTTGAGCCGGAAGACGTCAACGCCCGCGGCGAAGAGCTCGCGCAGCACCTCGGGCGAGCTGCTGGCCGGGCCGACGGTCGCGACGATCTTCGTGCGGCGCGCGATGTGCGGAGGCGTGCCTCGCGGGGGCCGGTTCTCGGGCGGTGGCATCACGACCGTCCGGAGGCGGGGGTCGGGGGGCTGGGCACGGAGAGCGACTCCGTCACCGGGCCGGTCGGAGCCTCGCCCTCTGACGGCGGCCGATCCTCCAGGTTCTCGATGGCGGGAATGCGCCAGACGACGCTCGCCAGGACGAGCCCGGCGGCCGCCGAGAGCAGCGCCAGGAAGAGCTGGCCGCCGCCCATCCGGGTCAGGTCGAAGAAGTCGCGAACCGGCTGGACGGCGAGGATCAGGGCGTAGAGCGCGCCGAGGGCCGCGACCAGGGCGAGCATGTAGCTCTGGATCGCGATGTGCTCGCGGCCCGGCCCGCGCTCGAGCAGGAGGATGAAGCAGAGCCCGAGGACGACCAGGGTCGTCGTCGCGGCGGTCCGCCCGGCCTCCAGCGAGCCGCCGAAGACGGTGTCCACCAGGAAGAAGCTCGCGAGCGAGGCTGCGGCGATCGCCAGGCCGGCCGGCACGGCGAACGCGGCCAGGGCCCGCAGCAGGCGCCCCCTATATAACGGGCCGTCGCTGGGGGCGAGCGCGAGCACGAACGAGGGGATTCCGATCGTCAGGAATGCGGCGACGGTGAGCTGCCGGGGCAGGAAGGGGAACGCCCAGCCGGGCACCGCGACCAGCACGATCAGCGCGGCCGCGTAGACGGTCTTGGTGACGTAGAGACGGCCGAGGCGGTGGATGTTCCGCGCAATCCGCCGGCCCTCCGTGATCGCCCTCGGGAGCCTCGAGAACTGGTCCTTGAGCAGCACGATGTCTGCGATTCCCTTCGTGATCTGGCTGCCCGATCCCATCGCGACCGCCATCCTTGCGCGCTTCAGGGCCGGGACGTCGTTCACCCCGTCTCCGATCATCGCGACGAAGCGCCCATCCTCTGCGAGAGCCGAGACGAGGGCCTTCTTCTGCTCCGGCCGGATGCGGCAGAAGATCGTGTTCTCCTCGGCGATGCGGGCGAGCGAGGCGTGATCTTCGGGCAGCTCGTCGCCGGTGATGACCCCGGCTCCGGCGGGGATGCCGACAGCCGAGGCGACCGCCGTCACTGTCTGGGGTGCGTCGCCCGAGATCAGCTTCAGGTTCATCTCGCGCTCGCGCATGTAGCGGATCGTCTCCCGGGCGTCCTCTCGCAGCGTCTCCTCCAGGACGATCAGCGCCAGCGGCGTGACGGCGGGCGGAGGGTCCGAGTAGGGATTGTCCGGGAGCCCGCCCGAGGCGCGGCCGAACGCGACGACGCGGCGCCCGGCCTTGGTGTTCTGCTCGAGGCTGTGCTGCAGCGGCACCGGCAGCGCCAGCGAGCCCCGAGCCATGAGCACGTCCGGCGCGCCCAGGACGTAGGTCTCACCGCGCCCGAAGGTAAGGCCGCTCCACTTCCACTCCGACGAGAAGGGGACCTCCCCCCGGACCCGCTCGCCGTTCGCCGGGTAGTTCTCGGCGACAGCCTCGAGAGTCCGGTTCCGCTCGCCCGAGCTCGCCGCGAAGCGCGCCAGCGCCTGCTGGGCCCGGCTCGCCTCGGCGGGGTCGGCAACGTCGACCGACACGAGCTCCAGGTCGCCGGTGGTGAGGGTGCCGGTCTTGTCAACACAGATCGTGTCCACGGCCGCGAGCGCCTCGGTGGCGCTCATCTGCTGGACGAGCGTGTCGAGCCGCGCGAGCCGGACGGCGGCGACGGCCAGCGTGACGCTCATCAGCAGCACGAGTCCCTCCGGGATCAGGCTGATCAGCCCGGCCGTCGCGGTCTGGGCGGCATCGTGAAGCGGGGCGTGCTGGACGTGCAGGGCGAAGATCAGGACGACGGCGAGCGGGATCATCAGCCAGGTGGTCGCCCTCAGGACCTGGTTCACCTCGTCCTGGAGTGGAGACGGGGGATGGCGGAAGGTGCGAGCTTCGCCGGCGACCTTCTCGGCGTAGCTGTCCTCCCGCACGGCGTCGACCTCGTAGTAGCCGGAGCCGTTCAGGGCGAAGGAGCCGGAGAGCGCCTGCTGGCCGACGCGCTTGCGGACCCCGTCGGCCTCTCCGGTGAGCATCGACTCGTCGAGCGTGAGCCCGCGGCTCTCGGTCACCTCGCCGTCGCCCACCAGCTGATCGCCGGGCTCAACCCGGATCCAGTCGCCGGGGACCACCTCCTCGGCGCGCAGCTCGACCAGCTCGCCGTCTCGGACGACCTTGGCCTTCGGTGCAACGAGCAGCGCGAGGCTCTCGAGCGTCTCCTTTGCCTTGAGCTCCTGGCGGATCCCGATGTAGCTGTTGATCACGGCGATGAAGCCGAAGAGCGCGTCGGCGAACAACCCGAGCGCCAGCATGAAGACGAAGAAGACGCCGATGATCAGGTTGAAGAGGGTGAAGACGTTGCCCGCGACGATGCTCGCGACCGAGCGGCTGGTCCGATCCTCGACCGGCCCGAGCTGGCGGAGCCGCTTCGCGGCCTCCTTTTCGGAAAGACCTCCGGGATGGCGCTGGTCGCTCACCGTCGCATTGTTAGCGAAGCGCCGAGTCCCAAAACCAGTCCTCGAACGATCGGACCGTGCCGCGCCGCAACCTCCGCCTTCCGAAGTAGGCCAGCTCCTCTCCGTCGACGACGGCGCTGCGGGCCGCGACGCCCGGCAAACTGGCCTCCTTCGCCCGCAGGCCGATCGGCTGGCAGCGGCTGTGGGGGACGATCCGGCGGCGGCCGTCACGCGGATAGCTCGCCGGCAGACCGGCGTCCCGGCAGCCGGTATCGGTTACCACGTTCAGATAGCGATCCTCCGTGACCGTGGTGCGGACGAGGATCGGGCCCGCTCCGGGCCGCAGGTCCTCGGGGCCGTATGGCTGCCGCTCCAGCCGCCGGTAGACGTTGGCGCGGGCGACCGCGACGCCCCGACAGAGGTAGACGACCGGGAACGACTCGGGCGGATTCCAGCGCCCGCCTCGCTCCGCGGCGTAGCGCCCGTCGAGCGGATCGTCCCAGTCCGGATCCGCGACCCGCAGGTAGGGCCCGCCGCGGCGGATCGTCCGCACTTAGGCGGATGCGCCCCAGTCGAAGGACCGGCGGATCTCCGCCTGCAGATCGTCCTGGCGGTCTCGCTCGATCATCTCGATCATCGAGAGCCCGCCGTAGGCCCGCGCCGGGCGGCGCGCGATCCCCGGGATCCGCTCCGGCTTCAGCCGGTGCTCCAGCAGGTCGCAGATCGCGGCGACGGTCGCGAGTTTCGCCATCCGGTTGGAGGGCACGCCGCGCTCGCGCCACTGGCCCACCGCCTGGCGGCTGACGCCGAACAGGCGGCCCAGCTCGGTCTCCGAGAGCTCGAGCGTCTCGGCGACCGGATCGAGGAGGGTGGGGGTGAGGACCGGAGCCATGGCTTCATCCTAGCGCAAGCATTTCGCAAGCCAGGCGTCAGGCTCCCCAAAAGTGAGGACGGGACTTCTGTCCAGCGCCTTCATTTGGCGAGTCCTGCGGCCGAATCAACCTACGTGCCCGTGCTGATCAGGAAGATCGCGCTCGCCGCCCTGATGGCGGCCCTCGTCGGTGGGACGCTGGCCCTGCCGGCAACCTCGGGCGCGAGCCCGGTCGCGCACGCGAGCAAGTGCAAGAAGAAGAAGAAGAAGAAGAAGACGAGCGCGCAGAGCGCGAAGAAGAAGAAGAAGAAGAAGTGCAAGCACGGCGGGAGCGGCGGCGCGGCCTCCCTGCCAGGCGAGGCGACGCACCCGAGCACTTCACCCGGCGCCGGGGTGAGCGGCGTCAGTCTCGCCGCCAGTCCGGTCCTGGCCGGGACTGGGACCACCGGCCTGGTCACGATCAGCACCGCCGCGCCGAGCGCGGGCCAAGCCGTAACCCTGCAGAGCAGCGATCCGAGTCGCGTGACGGTTCCGGGGAGTGTCGTCGTCGCAGGCGGACAGACCACCGCGAACTTCTCCGTCGGCACAACGGCGGGATCCAACGTCAACGTCACCGTCACGGCCACGATCGGCACCAGCAACGCCACCACGGAACTCAATGTGGTCTCCACCCCCAGCGTCCAGTCCCTCTCACTGGCGAGACAGTGCTTCACGCCGGGGAGCTTCTCGGGCAGCCGGGTCACCCTCGATGTCACCGTGCCCGTTGACACCGCAGTGGGGCTCTCGAGCGATGATCCCACCGCCCTGGACGTCTCGCCGGGATCCGCCACCGTCCCGGCCGGATCGAGGACCGGCTACTTCGGGGTGACCGCCGGCAACGCGAATCCCCTCGTGACGGTTACCGCGACCCTCGGCTTGTCCTCTGCTGGGGATAGCGCTTCGGTCAACGGGTCCAGCACCGTCCCGACGCTCACGGGCGTCACGGTGGAGCCCAGCACTATCCCCGTCGGTACCCAAGCGACCGGCACGGTGACCCTCGACTGCGAACCTGGGCCGGGCGGGGCGACGGTCGACCTCTCCTCCGACCAGGCCGGCGTGGCCGCGCCCAGTCAGTCAACCGTGCTCGTGCCGGCGGGCCAGCTGAGTGCCCCCTTCACCGTCGACACCTCATCAATCGGCACTGCCAACATCACCGCCACCTTCGGCGCGATCACACAGCAGGCGCCGGTCCTCGTCATCCCCTTCGACGTCTAAGACGTCGGCTACGCCGCGTCGGAAAGGCGCTCGCGCCAGTACGTCACTGAGGCCTCCTGCTCGAGGCGCAGTCGACGCGCCTCGAGAGCCTCCTCGTATAGGCCTGCGCTCTCCCGCTCTCGCTCGAGCTCGCTGAAGCGCTCGCGCAGGTGCTCGGCCTGCTGGGCGCGGTATTCCATCTGCTCGGGCGTCATGCCCATTCTCCTCGGCTGCTCGCCCCCCGAACTCCACCCCAAAAACACGAAGATTCGGCTGAAAGCGCGGCCGCTGCCGGTCACGTAGGGTTCACCCACATGGGTTTGAAGCTTGGACTCAACCTCGGCTACTGGGGCATCGGCCCGCAGGGAGACGAGGCCACCGAGATCGTGCTGGCCGCCGAGCGCGCCGGCTTCGACTCGGTCTGGGCGGCCGAGTCCTACGGCTCCGACGCGGTCAGCGTACTCGCCTACCTGGCCGCGAAGACCGAGACGATCCAGCTCGGCGCCGCGATCCTCCAGGTCCCGGCCCGTCAGCCCGCCGCCGCCGCGATGGCCGGGATCACGATCGACGCGCTCTCCGGCGGGCGCTTCATCTTCGGGTTCGGGCCCTCCGGCCCGCAGGTCTCGGAGGGCTGGTACGGCGTGCCCTACGCCAAGCCCTGGGGCCGCACCAAGGAGTACGTCGAGGTCGTCAAGGAGATCGTCGCCCGCGAGGGACGGCTAGAGCACTCCGGCGAGCACTACACGCTGCCTTTGACCGAGGGCGAAGGAGTCACCGGCCAGGGCAAGGCCCTGAAGCTCAACGTCCACCCGATCCGCAGCGAGATCCCCGTCTACCTGGGTGCGATCGGCCGCAAGTCGGTCGAGATCGCCGCCGAGATCGCCGACGGCTGGATCCCGATCTTCTTCTCCGTCGACAAGTGGCAGAAGGCCTGGGGCGAGCACATCGAGGCCGGCCTCAACAAGTCCGGCCGCACCCGCGAGGACTTCGCCGTCTCGCCGTCAGTGCAGGTTGCGATCGACGGCGATCTCGACGCCGCCCGCGGTCTGGTCAAGGCCGGGCTGCTGCTCTATCTGGGCGGCATGGGCTCGAAGAAGACCAACTTCTACGCCGACCTCACCCGCCGCTTCGGCTTCGCCGAGGTGGCCGATGAGGTCCAGTCGCTCTACCTCGGCGGCAAGCGCGAGGAGGCGTACGCGGCGATCCCCGACGAGCTCGTTGATGCCACGGCGATGATCGGCACCGAGGACGAGGTCGCCGAGCGCATCAAGCGCTTCGCGGACGCCGGGGTCGACCGGATGATCGTCTCCCCGATGCACGGGAACCACGAGGAGAACATCCGCTGCCTCGAGAAGCTCGCCGGCATGGTGGGCGCCGGTTCGCCCGCCTAGTCTCAACGACGTGCCGCAGGATCCGGTCGACGTTCTCCGGGAGCAGTTCGCCGCCACGAACGAGCGTGACTTCGCGCGCGCGATGACCTACTACGCGGATGACGTCGTCCTGGTGATCCAGGAGGGATTCCTCAACACCGGCACGTTCGAGGGCAAGGACGCGGTCGGCGAGTGGTACGGCGACTGGTTCCGGGCGTTCGGTACGGACTATCGCTTCGAGATCGAGGAGCTCCGCGAGCTTCAGCCTGGTCTCGTGTTCATGACGGCGAGGTACGGGGGGAGCGGCCGCGCGAGCGGTGTGGAGGTCAGGGACCGGCGCTCCTATCTGTATCGGGTTGACGACGGCAAGATCACGCGCATCCAGCTCTTCCTCACATCCGAGGCTGCACTCGAGGCGGCCTCGCTACCGGAGTGGTCTGACGCGAAAACCGACTAGATTGCCCGCCTCTATGCGGCGGCGGTGTTTGTGGCCGCCGTTGATAGCGAAGTCGAATACCAACCACGTCCAATGAGAATCGGAGTTCCAAAGGAAACCGCAGACGGAGAGCGCCGCGTGGCGCTCGTCCCCGACGTGGTCAAGGCGCTGACCGCCAAGGAAATTGAGGTGGCGGTCGAGGCCGGCGCGGGCGAGGGCGCCTCGCATCCGGACTCCGAGTACACGGATGCCGGCGCGAAGGTCGGCGAGGACCCCTGGGCCGCCGACGTCGTCCTCAAGGTCACGCCTCCGAGCGCTGAGGAGGTCGGCCGCCTGAAGCGGGGCCAGATCCTGATCGGCTTCCTCGAGCCGCTGACGAACCCGGACCTTGCCAAGTCGCTGGCCCAGGCCGGGGTCACCAGCTTTGCGATGGAGGCGATCCCCCGGATCACCCGCGCCCAGTCGATGGACGCGCTCTCCTCGCAGGCGAACCTCGGCGGATACATGTCCGTGCTGATCGCCGCACGCGAGTCCGGCAAGCTCTTCCCGATGATGACCACGGCGGCGGGGACGGTCCCGCCCGCCAAGGTCCTCGTCCTCGGGGCCGGCGTCGCGGGCCTGCAGGCCATCGCCACGGCCAAGCGGCTCGGTGGCATCGTCACCGGCTTCGACGTGCGCTCGGTCGTCAAGGAGCAGGTCCAGTCGCTCGGTGGCCGATTCCTCGAGGTCGAAGCCGTCAAGGACGCGGAGGGAGAGGGCGGGTACGCCCGGCCCCTGACCGACGAGGAGAACGAGAAGCTTCGGTCCGAGCTCGGCCAGGCCGCCGCGCGCCAGGACGTGATCATTACCACTGCCCAGATCCCCGGCCGGCCGGCGCCGCGCCTGATCACCGCGGAGGCCGTCAAGAGCATGGCGCCCGGCTCAGTGCTGATCGACCTTGCGGCCGAGACCGGCGGCAACGTGGAGGGCTCCAAGCCGGGGGAGACCGTCGAGGTCGACGGGGTCAAGATCATCGGCCCGGCCAACCTGCCCAGCCAGATGGCCGGCAACGCCTCGGCCCTCTACGCCAAGAACCTTCAGAACCTGGTCGAGCTCCTGATCACCGAGGAGGGGGACCTCAAGGTCGACACCGAGGACGAGGTCATCGCCGGCGCTCTGCTCACCGAGGACGGCGAGATCGTCAACGAACGAGCCAAGGAGGCCGCGAGCGCATGAGCCTGATGACCGAGATCACGATCTTCGTCCTCGCCGCCTTCGTCGGCTTCGAGGTCATCTCGAAGGTCCCGACGACGCTGCACACCCCGCTGATGTCGCAGACCAACGCGATCCACGGCATCGTCATGCTCGGCGGGCTGATCGTCATCGGCTCGGCCGACGACACGCTGGAGAAGACCATCGGCGTGATCGCGATCGCCTTCGGGACGATCAACATCGTCGGCGGCTTCATGGTCACCGACCGGATGCTCGGCATGTTCCGCGGCCGCGACCGCAAGCCCAAGAAGGCCGAGGAGGAGACCGTCACCCCGGGGGAGGCCGGTCAGTGATCCCAGTCGCGGCGCTGTCTCCCGACAGCGACTTCGTCACCGCCTGCTACATCGTCGCCTTCTCCCTGTTCATCTTCGGGATCCGGCAGGGCACCCACCCGAGCACGGCGCGCCGCGGCAACATGATCGCGGCCGTCGGGATGCTGATCGCGATCGCCATCACGCTCTCGACGGATGTGATCGGGAACGGAGTCCTGATCCTGGTCGGGATCCTGATCGGAACCGCGGTCGGCGTCGTCGCCTCGCTCCGGGTGCAGATGACCGACATGCCTCAGATGGTCGCCCTCTACAACGGCGTCGGCGGCGGGGCGGCCGCGCTGATCTCCTGGTCGGAATTCCGCCACGTGTCGGCCGGCGGCTCGAGCATCCCCCTCGACACCTTCGTCCCGATCCTCTTCTCAACCGTGATCGGCTCGGTCTCCTTCTTCGGCTCGAACATCGCGTTCGGCAAGCTCCAGGCGATCATCCCCAGCCGGCCGGTCCAGTTCCCCGGCCAGCACATCTTCAACGGCCTCCTCCTGGCCGCGATCCTTGCCGGCTGCATCGTGCTCGGCATCGACCACGACTCGCCGTCGCAGGGTCTCTACATCGGCGTCCTGATCGGGGCGGCGATCCTCGGCAACCTCTTCGTCCTGCCGATCGGCGGCGCCGACATGCCGGTCGTGATCTCGCTGCTCAACGCCTTCACGGGTCTCGCCGCCGCAGCGGCCGGATTCGCCCTCGACAACGTCGTGCTGATCGTGGCCGGCACCCTCGTTGGCTCCTCCGGAACGATCCTGACGCTGGAGATGAGCCAGGCGATGAACCGCTCGATCGGGAACCTGCTCTTCTCAGGCTTCGGCGCCGTGAGCGCGACCCAGGGGGAGAGGGAGGAGCGCCCGGTCCACTCGATCGGCGCGGAGGACGCGGCGATCAAGCTCGGCTACGCGGACTCCGTGGTTTTCGTCCCCGGATATGGGATGGCCGTGGCCCAGGCACAGCACGCGGTCAAGGAGCTCTCTGACGAGCTCCAGAAGCGCGGGGTGGAGGTCAACTTCGCGATCCACCCGGTCGCCGGCCGGATGCCCGGCCACATGAACGTCCTGCTGGCCGAGGCGGACGTTCCCTACGAGCAGCTCAAGGAAATGGACGAGATCAACCCCGAGATGCCGCGCACCGACGTCGCCGTGGTGATCGGCGCCAACGACGTCACCAATCCGGCTGCGAAGGACGATCCGGACTCGCCCATCGCCGGCATGCCGATCATCGAGGTCGACCAGGCCCGCGAGGTGATCGTCATCAAGAGGTCCTTGAGCCCAGGCTTTGCGGGCATCGACAACGACCTCTTCTACAAGGACAACACCTCGATGCTCTTCTCCGACGCGAAGGGCGCCGCGTCGGAAATCGCCGCGCAGGTCGAGGAGCTGTAGCGGCCACCAGGCCGCTCCACTTCGACTTATGTGGGGCGGCCGCTGTGGCCGCGGCTCGATGGCGAAGCCGGATCTAGCTACTCGTCGTGGTGGCGCGGGCGGCGGAAGCGCGGCAGCGCCAGGCCGATGACGAAGCCGAGGGCCGCCGCCAGCAGCAGCGCGAAGATCAGCGGGAGGTTGCTGGTCGAGAAGAAGAACTTCACCTCCACCTTCTGCGTGTTCTGGAGGATGAAGATGGCGGCGAGCACCATCGCGGCGATCGTGATGTAGAACCTCGCGCCCCTCTCCTTCTTGGCCGTCGGAAGATCGGTGTTCACGGCGCGACCGTACCACGGGCCTCGGCTCTGATCGGCGGGGCCATCGGCACGTCTGCGCGCGTTTCGGCACGGTTCTCCGCCTAGCTTGATCCGCGTGTGCCCGGACCAGATCGGGACAGGGAACCGTCGAGTGGATCGCGCTCATCGCGCTCGTCTCGGCGGCGCTGGGAGCGCTCTCCTGGCTGGTCGGGCTGCGCCTGCCGGGGATGGTCCTCGCCCATGAGATCGGCGAGCGGATCGTCTGCGCGGTCCGGCTGAGCTACGGCTGCCGCAGCGACCCGCTGCTGGCGATGGCATACGACGATCTCGCGAGGGAGGTGCGCGACAACGCTCCGCGAGTCGTCTACGAGCGAGGCATGACGGCCCTGCCGGTGGACTTCCGCAGCTGTCGCGCGCCCGCCTGCTCAGATGGCCCCGAGACGGGCCGGGTGACCCACTCGCTCGCGGGCCGCCCGGTGACCGCCTTCACTCACGTCATCGACTGCCGGGATCAGAGCCGGGCGGAGGAGCACGGCTACGACTGCTCGGGCGAGCGGCTCGGCCGCGTCTACGTCCAGTACTGGACCTACTACGGCGACTCCGCCACCTCCCGCGCGCTCTACGGCGATGCCGGCTACCACCGCGACGACTGGGAGGGCTACCAGGTGCGGATCGATCCGGACGGCACAGTGGATGCTCGCGCCAGCTCCCACAACGGCTACAACGGCCCCGATGCCCCGGCCGTCGACTGGGCCTCGGACGCCTCCGGGAAGATTCCCGGCGCGACGGCGCTGAAGGGCGCGGCCGAATCGCTCGGCCTGCGCGGCGAGCGAGGCTGGACCCGATCGGAGGGGACGCTCTACGTCTCGGGCGGCAGCCACGCCGGGCATGCGACCGAGGGATCGCTCTCCCGCGAGCTCGCGGGCATGGTCGCGACGGACTGGCTGGCGTTGCGCGCCAAGCCCTTCCGCGGCCCGCTCGGGACCGAGGAGGAGCGCCATCGCCAGGAGCTGCTGGCGGCCCGGCTGAAGGGCTCGCTGTTCGGGCCGGGGGCGAGGACGACGCCGCGCGGCAGCCTCAGGCTGGTCCCGATCGAGACCATCGCGGGCAGGCAGGGCTATTCGTTCGCGATCAGCCCCCCGTGGCGAAAGCGCGTCTACTTCGACCCGGAGTACGACGGGACCGACTGAAAGATCAGTGATTTTCATCATTGGACATTCGTTCGGGATCGTGCAGAATGCCGCGATGCGCTCAATTCGCCGCTCTAGGGGGAGCGGCCGCCAGGAAATCGCACACCTGGCGCTGCTGCTCGCTGCCTGCCTCGCCCTCGCGCTTCTCTCGCTGACCGTCTTCGGAGGCGGCCCGGCGCAGGCGGACCCGCCGAACCCTCCGCACGGCGATGGCGTGCACCCGGGAGGCGGAAACGGCGGCCTCGACAACAGCGGCCACACCCTCCACCCGAACCCACCGCCACCACCTCCGCCTCCGCCCGACCCACCTCCGAAGGACCCGCCGCCGAACGACCCGCCGCCGAACGACCCGCCGCCGGACAAGACCCCGAGCGGTGGCGGTGGCGGATCGACCTCGTCCGGATCCTCCTCGACCGGCCTCAGTGGCGTCGCGGGCGCCCACACCAGCGGCCATTCCGGGGGTCGCGCTCATCACGCCGCGCCGGCCGGACAGGTTCTCGTCAAGCCCCATCAGAGCCCCACGGCCAGGCCCGCCCATCACAACGCCAAGGCGCAGCCGTCGGCCAAGGGCGGCAAGGCCGCGGTCGCCGCGCCGCTGGCCGCACCCGTCGCCGCGCCGAGCGGCAACCCGAATCGATCCACCTTCGCGGACCGGCTCCTGTCGCCGACCGACATCAATCTCTCCGCTGAGAATCTCGGCCAGGGGGGCCTGCTGGCGCTGCTGCTGGCGGCGCTCCTCTACCTGCCGGTGACGATCTTCAACAAGGCGACCGAGAAGAACCACGAGACGATCAGGCGCTGGTTCGCTCGGCCGCGGGCCTGGCTGCTCTTCCTCTTTGGGTGGATACCGTTCCGCCGCCACCCCGCAATCACCCTGACTTTCGGCGTGATCGCCAGCGCGATCCTGTTCTCCTTCATCGAGCCCGGATTCCCCACTGAAGACGGGGCGCTGCAGTACCTGATCGGGATGGTGATCGGATTCGCCGCCGTCTCACTCGTCTTCTTCTCCACGTGGCGGCTGGTGCTTCGCCGGCTCGAGCCGGATGGGACGGGGGAGTGGAAGCTCTACCCGCCGTTCATCCTGCTCGCCGCGTTCCTGGTCGTGATGGCCCGGCTCGCGCACTTCCTGCCAGGAGTCGTGCTCGGGACGGTCGCCGAGTACGAGCCCTCCAAGAAGCTCAGCGTCCGGACCGCGGGAATCCGCGTCGCGACGACCTACGGGGTCCTGATGGTCCTCGGTCTCGCCGCCTGGTTCGCCTGGATCCCGGTCGAGCACGCCGCCGCCAAGGAGAACGCGAGCTCGCTGACCCTGATCCTCGATTCGGCCCTGGCGATCACGTTCGTCTCCGCGCTCGAGTCGGTGGCCTTCGGGCTGCTCCCGATGAAGTTCCTGGACGGGAACGATCTGTTCACCTGGCGCAAGGGCGTGTGGGCCACGATGTGGGGAGCCGCGCTGCTCTGGTTCTCCGTCGTGATCGTCCATCCGGCGCTGAGCACGTACGGCGAGCTCACCGGCACCCGCGCGATCTGGTTCGTGCTGCTCTTCTCGAGCCTGATGATGATCGCCCTGACCACCTGGGCGTTCTTCCGGCTTCGCGATGCTCGCCTCGCCCGGGCGGCCGAGGGCGGCTCCTCGGCCTGACGCGCGCCAGATGGCGGCGGCTCGAGGCCGGGTAGCTACTTCGGCGGCATGCGGAGGGCGCCGTCCAGGCGGATCGCCTCTCCGTTCAGCATTGTGTTGGTGACGATCTCGCAGGCGAGGTGCCCGTATTCCTCGGGCCGCCCGAGCCGCGATGGGAACGGGATGCCGGCACCCAGGGCCTGGCGCTGCTCCTCCGGGAGTGCGGCGAGAAGCGGGGTGTCGAACAGGCCCGGAGCGATCGTGTTGACGCGGATGCCGCGGCCCGCCATGTCACGAGCCGCGGGCAGGGTCAGCCCCACGACGCCGCCCTTGGACGCCGCGTAGGCGACCTGGCCGATCTGACCGTCCCAGGCGGCGATCGAGGCGGTGTTGATGCAGACGCCGCGCTCGCCCTCCTCGTCGGCTTCGTTGTCCGACATGGCCGCGCAGGCCAGCCGGAGCACGTTGAAGGTCCCGATCAGGTTGACCTTGATGACGTTGTGGAAGATCTCGAGGTCGTGGGGGCCCTGCTTGGAGGCCGTCCGCTGGGCCCAGCCGATCCCGGCGCAGCAGACGGAGATGCGGAGGCCACCCGGCGCGTCGGCCGCGGCGTCCACCGCCGCCTGGACCGGTTCGGGCTCCATCACGTTCACCTCAATGAAGGCGGCGTTATCGCCGAGCTCCGACGCCAGCGCCTCGCCCTTCTCGGCGTTCAGGTCGGCGATCACAACCGAGGCGCCGCGCTCATGAAGCGCCCGGACGGTCGCGGCGCCGAGGCCAGATGCCCCGCCGGCGACCAGCGCGCTTGCTCCGTCGATCTTCATCGGCGGAGCAGACTAATGGAGCGGCCCGATCAGGGGTGGCTCGTCCCGCGGCGGCGGGTCTAGAAGAGATTCACGATCAGCGGTGCTGACACGGTGCCGCCGGGAGAGGCGCCGACGTCGAGCTGAGCCAGTCCGGTGGCGCCGTCGTTGTGGACGGACCGGACGGTCACGGAGCAGTTTGCGCCCAGTGTCAGGCGCGATGAGCAGGTCGTCGCGTCGATTTGGAAGTAGCGCGCGCCGGAGCCACTGATCGATGCCGCGGGAATCCCACTCGCGCGCCGGCCTACGTTGCCGATCACAAAGGCGGTGGGGGCGCCGTCGGCTTGGCCGATGGTCCCGAAGTCATGGCCCGGTGGCGAAATCGCGATCCTCGCCCGGGGGCGACAGCTCCTCTTCCCGCGCGCGCCGTGCTTCTTCTTGCATTTCCGACCCTGGTGCGCCGCCGGACTCGCCGACGTCGCCTGCGGCGGCGCCATGATCGCGCCCGCGAGCAGCGCGACGATCATCGTCAGCCCGATTCGCCCTCTTCCACCCACGACGGCGAGAGTAGACGCCCCCAGCGGAGGAGGTGGTCTCGCTAGTCTTGACCGATCGCGGAGGTAGCCGCACCCACGGAGGATGGTACTCGTCCCGCTTCCGATCCCAAGGCCGAGCTGGCCGAGCGGCTGGGGGAGGCGCGCCGTCACACCCTGAAGCTGGTCGAGCCGCTCACCCACGAGCAGCTCAACCGGGTGTACGACCCGATCCTCAGCCCGCTGATCTGGGATCTCGGGCACATCGCCAACTTCGAGGAGCTCTGGCTCGTCCAGCGGATCGGCGGGCGGGAGTCGCTGCGGGGTGACCTGGGCGAGCTCTACGACGCGATCGAGCAGCCTCGGAAGATCCGAGGCGAGCTGCCGATCCTGCGCGCCGATGAGGTCCGCCCCTACATGGACGGGGTTCGCGAGCGAACCCTCGAGGTCCTCGGCGAGATCGAGCTCGACCCCGAGGACCCCCTGCTCGCCGACGGCTTCGTCTACGAGATGCTGCTCGCGCACGAATACCAGCACAACGAGACGATGCTGCAGCTGCTTCAGATGGTCGAGTCATACGAGCCGGTGGAGGTCGACGGCCGGGCGGCGGCGGAGGAGGTCTCGGACGGGCCCGAGATGGTCCGGGTCGAGGGAGGCGCGCACGAGATCGGAGCCGGGCCGAGCGGCTTCGCCTACGACAACGAGCGTCCCCGCCACCGGGTCGACGTCGAGCCTTTCCTGATCGACCGCACCCCTGTCACCAACGCCTCCTATGCCTCCTTCATCGAGGAGACGGGTGGGGAGCCCCCGATGTACTGGGAGCGGAACGGCGAGGGCGGCTGGGTCCGCACCGCGATGGGCCGCACCGAGGATGTCGATCCCCGCCTGCCGGTGATCCACGTCTCCTGGGAGGAGGCCGATGCCTTCGCGCGCTGGGCCGGCAAGCGCCTGCCCTCCGAGACGGAGTGGGAGGTGGCCGCCGCCGGGGCGAGCCGCGAGCGCGCCAACCTCGACGAGCTCTCCTTCGGCTGCGCGCCCGCCGGGGCGTATGCCGACGCCTCTTCGGGCTGTGGCGCCGTGCAGATGCTCGGCGACGTCTGGGAATGGACGAGCTCGGACTTCACCGCCTACTCCGGCTTCGAGGCGTTCCCCTATCCGGAGTACTCCGAGGTCTTCTTCGGCGAAGAGCACAAGGTGCTGCGCGGCGGCGCCTGGGCCACCCGGCGCGACGTGATCCGCACCAGCTTCCGGAACTGGGACCTGCCGATCCGCCGCCAGATCTTCGCGGGCTTCCGTTGCGCCCGTAACGCCTGATCCGAACTCGAGACGAGCACGCAAGAGACCGCATAGCCCCAGCCGCCATCACTCCCGCAAACGCAACCGATCGCATCACCGTTGAGGTCAACCTGCCCCCGGGCGGGCCGCTATCGGGCATGGCCGCCGACGTTCGCGCCGGCCTGACCAGCCCGTTCAAGGAGCTCTCGCCCCGCTACTTCTATGACGAGCGCGGCTCCGAGCTGTTCGAGCAGATCACCGAGCTCGATGAGTACTACCCGACCCGCTGCGAGCGCGAGATCCTCCAGACCCGCTCGTCCGAGATCTGTGAGGCCGCCAACCGGCCGGCCAGCCTGATCGAGCTCGGCTCCGGCTCGGCGCGCAAGACGCGCGTGCTGCTCGACGCGATGAGGGGCGTCGGCTGCCTGCAGACCTACTGCCCCGTCGACATCTCCGAGGAGATCACTCGCGACACGGCGGAGCGAATCGCCGCCGAATACGACTCGATCAACGTCCGCGGCCTGGTCTGCGACTTCGAGTTCGACCTCGAGCGGGTTCCCGTCGGAGGCCCGCGGGTGATTGCCCTCCTGGGCGGCACGATCGGCAACTTCGCGCCGCACCAGCGGGCGGGCTTCCTGCGGCGGATCGCCAACCTGCTCGACTCCGAGGACCGCTTCCTGCTCGGCACCGACCTGGTCAAGGATCCCGCGATCCTCGAGGCCGCCTACGACGACTCGAAGGGAGTAACCGCCGAGTTCAACAAGAACGTCCTCTCGGTCCTGAACCGCGAGCTCGAGGCCGACTTCGACATGAACGCCTTCGAGCACGTCGCCCGCTGGGACCCGGAGAACCTCTGGGTCGACATCCGTCTGCGCTCGACGGCGAACCAGGTGGTCAACGTCTCGGCGCTCGACATGCTGGTGCCGTTCGCAGCCGGCGAGGAGATGCGCACCGAGATCTCCACCAAGTTCCTCCGCCCGGGCCTCGAGGGGATCTATGCGGAGGCAGGCCTCGAGCTCACCGACTGGTGGACGGACACCGACGGCCTCTACGCGCTCTCGCTCGCCCGCGCTGTCTGACCCGGCTTCGCCATCAGATCGCGGCCACAAGCGGCCGCCCCGCATAAGTCGCTTCGGGCTTTGCCCTTCGCTCCTGGGTACTAGCGGCCTGGTGGCCGCTAGACGAATTGCCCGTGGAAGCCGTACGGGATGTGGTGCGGCGTCTCGGCTCGCGCCAGCTCCGTCAGGTCGGCAGCGTCTAGGACGAGCATGAACGAGTTGCCCGAGCGCGCGTCGAAGACGACAGAGAGCAGCACTCCGGCGTCCTCGGCGTCTGAGTCCGGCTCAGCCACGAAGACCGGCTCGCCGGGGCTGCAGCCGCCCTCGCTCCACGAGGTGGTCGTGCGGTCGACCGTGTCGACCTTGACGATCCGGTCGAGCCAGCCGGACTCCGCGTCGATCCCCCACGCGTAGCGGTAGGGGCGCTCGTTGTTGCGGCCGTAGTTGATCCGAGGCAGCTCGAGACCCTCGGCGAGCTGCTCATGACTCACCTCCCGCGAGCCGAGGTCGAGACGGAACCGGCGCATCTCGGC
Source organism: uncultured Solirubrobacterales bacterium (assembly GCA_963815045.1). Classification (GTDB taxonomy): domain Bacteria; phylum Actinomycetota; class Thermoleophilia; order Solirubrobacterales; family 70-9; genus DASUPK01. The sequence continues at coordinate 248,857 of CAWFET010000004.1, read as the reverse complement.
GCGGTCGGCCGGCTTTCCATCGCGCAGACGGTCGAGGTAGAGGTCCTCGACGATCTGGGCGTTCTCGTAGGTGCAGGCGTCCACCACCAGGGCGCCGTCCTCTTCGTACGCGTTGACGTGGTGGAAGCAGAAGAACGGGTCCGTCTCGAACGGACCGGTGGCCTCACCGCTGGCGCGGTCGATCAGCGTGAACCGGGTGCCGAGCTCCGGCTTCCAGCGGTAGTTCTCGATGTAGGGGCGCCCGGAGAGCGGGATGCTGATCGGGTTCACCACCAGCGGAAACTCGGCCAGGACGAGCCAGCGCTCGGTGAGGCCGAAAGAGTGCATGTACGCGGGCTCCCTGACGGGCAGCTTGCCGACCACCTCGGGCCGATCGGCGCCCGGAGCCAGGTGGAAGAAGCGGTACGAGTTCCGCGGGCCGATCTTGGCGGCGTAGTTGAGCATCCCGCCGGTGGCGCGATCGAGATGCGGGTGCGCCGTGGTGAGCATGCCGGGCGGCTTGTACGCGACGCCCACGGTCTCGAGCGTCTCGCCGTCGAACTCAACCGGGATCGGGGTCTCGGTCATCGTGATGTAGCGCTCGCCGAGCTTCACGAGGTTGACGTTTGCGTTGTCGGTGAGCTTCGGGGAGAACATCGAGACGGCCCTGGCGAACAGCGACCGGCAGGGGTCCGTGGCGAACTCCGAGTAGACGATCTCGCCCTTCTCCTCCGCCGCGCGATACGCCTTCGTCTGGAGGAAGCGGTTCGCGTAGGAGACCTCGCCTGATGAGATGCCGAAGCGGTGCAACATCGCGAAGCCGTCGAACCAGTGGCGCATGGTCTGTTCGCCGACCTCCCACTTGGCCGGTCCGGTCCGGACCAGCGAGCCCTGGAGCCAGTCGGGCAGTCGCCCCTCGAGTGGCAGGCGGTCGACTCTGGTCTCGCGGTCGAGGGAGTCGAACCCTGCGGTCAGGTCCTGCTTCGTGGCGGCTCGCTCGGCGACCTGGCTCATGGTCCCTCCTGAATAGTTCAATCCGTACGATTCGCACCGTATCGTATTCTGCCGCGCATGGCAACGCCCCGTTTGACACCCACCTCGTATGTGGTCCTCGGCCTGATCGAGCAGATGCAGCCCGCTTCGCCCTACGACCTGAAGCGGGCGGTGTCGATGGGAGTGGGCCAGTTCTGGTCGCTGCCGCACACCCAGCTCTACGCCGAGTGCGGCCGGCTTGCCGAGGCCGGGTTGCTCTCGGAGCGCCGCGAGGAGGGGGGGCGCCGCAGGCGCATCTACCGGCTCGCCAAGCCGGGGGAGGACGCGCTCGAGGAGTGGCGCTCGGAGCCGACCAGCGACCTCTACGAGCTCAGGGATGCCGGTTTGCTCAAGCTCTTCTTCGGAGCCGATCCCAGGAAGCTCGCGCCGCAGCAGCTCGCGGCGCACGAGGGCAGGCTGCGCGAATACGAGGCCCAGCTGGAGGAATGCCGGCGGATGAAGGCGCCCCAGGGGACCATCCACGCCATCGAGGCCGGCGTCGGCCATGAGCGCGAGTACGTCCGTTTCTGGAAGCGGCTAGGCGGGGGCTAGAGCGTCGATCAGCTCGCCGAGCTTGTCCGGCGTGGTGATCGGGGTGATGACGGGCAGCGTGATGCCGCCATCCACGAAGGCGTTCAGCCGATCCTTCATCTGGGCCGGCTCGCCGAAGATGAACATTTCCTCGATCAGGTCCCAGGGCGCTTCCTCGGCCGCCTTCTGCCGGTCCTTCGCGTTCCAGGCCTCGACCATCGGATCGATCTTCTCCCCGTAGCCGAGCCAGCGGTAGAAGTTCTCGTAGACCGGGACGGTTATGTAGGAGGAGAACATGAACCGCGCCAGCGGCTCGACCTGCTCCCGCGTGCCGGGGATGCAAAAGAAGCGGCAGAGCAGCTCGAAGCCATCCGGCGCGCCCTCCAGCTGCTCGGTGATCCTGGGCAGGCCGGCGAGGGGGAGGAAGTTCGTGAACGCCCCGTCGGCCTTCTCGACGGCGAGCCTGAGCATCTTGCCCCGCAGCGCCGCGAGGATGATCGGCACCCGCATCTCGGGCGCGCGCTCCAGCTTGAAGCCGCCGTCCGCCCGCTCGCCCGCAAGTGCGGTGCGGAGGAAGTCGATCGTCTCCGACATCTTCGACAGGGGCTTGGAGAACGGCATCCCGTTCCAGCCCTCGATGATCCGGTCCGAGGAGGCGCCGATGCCGAGGGCGAAGCGGCCTCGGGAGGCGTCGGCCAGCGCCGCGGCCTCCTGCGCGAGCAGCGCACGACCTCGCTGCATGACGCCGACGACGCCGGTGCCGACGCGCACCTCGCCGGTCCAGGCCGAGGCGAGCGTGAGCGGCGTGAACCCGTCCGGGCCGTTGGTCTCGCCCGACCAGAGATCGGTGTAGCCCGCCGCCTCAGCCCGTTTGAAGTGCTCCTCGTTCTCCGGAAGGCTGATTCCGGTGAGCGGAACGGTCAGTCCCCAGCGGCTCGCCACAACCGCGACCCTATACATGGAAGTCGGATAGGGTCGCCGCGATGGACACGTCGAAACTCGACCGCTCCGAGATCCTCGGGATGGTCGCCGCCGGGGTGCTGGTGATCAGCCTCTTTCTCGAGTGGTTCTCGCTCTCCACGGATCCGAGCGTGGTGGCGCGCGGCAACGATTCCGCCAACTGGGCCTGTGGAGTGGGCAACTCGAGCTGCAGCGGCTGGGACACCTTCCCGATCGTCAGCATCCTGCTGCTCCTCGCCGCCTCGGCGCCGTTCATCCTCGCCTGGATCGTGATCCGCGGCCACGCTCTCTCCTGGCCGCGCGGAGAGCTGACCGCGATCGTCGGCCTCGCGGCCTTCGTCCTGATCGCCTACAACGGCCTCATCGACAAGCCCCAGGAGGGGCTCGAGATGAGCCTCTCCTTCGGCTACTGGCTGGCGCTGCTCGCCTCGATCGGCATCTTCATATCCGGCGGCTTCAGGGCCGTGGAGAGCGGCGGCGGAGCAAGGCGCAAGCCGCCGGCGACCTTCTAGCCGGAGCCTTCCCTCTAGCCTCTGACCGATGGCCGAACCCGACCACGTCATCTCGCAGGACGTCCGGGATCCCTCTCACCCGGACCGCAACCTGGCGCTCGAGCTCGTCCGGGTCACCGAGGCCGGCGCGCTCGCCGCGGGCCGCTGGGTCGGCCTCGGCGAGAAGGAGAGCGCTGACGGCGCCGCGGTCGACGCGATGCGCCTGATGCTCGACACGGTGCCGATGGACGGCGTCGTCGTGATCGGCGAAGGCGAGAAGGACGAGGCGCCGATGCTCTACAACGGCGAGGAGATCGGCGACGGCAGCCCGCCGGTCGTCGACATCGCCGTCGACCCGCTCGAGGGGACCACCCTGACGGCGCGGGGCATGCCGTCGGCGCTCTCGGTGATCGCGCTCTCCGAGCGGGGCACGATGTTCGACCCGGGCCCCTGCGTCTATATGGAGAAGATCGCCGCCGGCCCGCGGAACGCCGATGTGATCAGCCTGGATAAGCCGCTCGAGGATGTGATCAAGGAGATCGCCGAGCGGAAAGGCGGAGAGACCAGCGACGTCACGGTGATCATGCTCGACCGCCCGCGCCACGAGGAGGCGGTTGCGACGCTGAGAGAAGTCGGCGCAAGCATTCGATTCATCTCCGACGGCGACGTGGCCGCATCCCTCTTCGCCGTCATGCCGAACACCGGGATTGATCTGCTCTGGGGGGTCGGCGGCACTCCCGAAGGCGTGCTCTCCGCCTCCGCGATCAAGTGCATGGGGGGCCGGATTCTGGGCCGCCTCTGGCCTCGGAACGACGATGAGCGCAAGGCCGCGGAGGATGCGGGCTACGACCTCAGCCGGGTGCTTGGCACCGACGATCTTGTGTCCGGCGACGACGTCTTCTTCGCCGCGACGGGAGTCACCGACGGCGACCTGCTCGACGGAGTCCGCTATCTCGACGATGGACACGCGACGACCGAGTCACTGGTGATGCGCTCGCGCTCGGGAACCATTCGGCGCGTCCAGGCCACCCACAACCGCCCGAAGCTGCGGGAGGTCGTGGGGGAGCGGTACGGGTAGCTACCCCTCCAGCGGCAGGGCGCCCGTGTCGTCGCTCTCGTGCCGGAGCGAGTTGATCACCGCGCCGGCCAGCAGCGCCAGGCTGACGGCGTAGAACCAGACGAGGGCGATCAGGATGAAGCCGATCGTGCCGCCGATCCGGTGCAGGTCGGAGACGTTCGCCAGATACAGAGGGAAGACGTAGTTGCCCAGGGAGGTGACCAGAGCGAAGAAGAGCGCGCCCGGCCAGACCGACCGCCACGGCATGTGCCCCTTGGGCACCGCCCAGTAGATCGCCGCGATGATCATGAAGGTCACGATCAGGCCGCCGACCACGACGATCGCCGTCCGCACCGCACCCCACCGATCGAGGCCGAACGGCAGGCGGTCGGCGCTCGTCAGCACGGCGCTCTCGACGATCGGCACGGTCACGCTGGCCGCGAGCAGGAGGAGCAGCGCCAGCAACATGACAAGCGACCAGCGCTTCTGCTGGACCCAGCCGCGGCACTCGACGTGGTAGATCCGGCAGAAGGCCGTATCCATCGCGCCCCAGAAGGAGGCACCGATCCAGATGCCGCCGACCACTGCAGCGATGCCTATCGTGGTGGAGCTGGCCCGGACCCGGTCAATCGCGTCCTGAAGAGTGCCCTGCTCTGAGTTCGGGAAAAGGCGCTGGATGTCGACGATCACGCTGTGCTCGATGTCGTTGCTGTTCACGACCTGGCCGAAGATGAAGAGCACGAGCAGCGCGAACGGGAAGACGGCGAGCATCAGGTTGTAGGCGACCATGCCGGACAGCCCGGTGATGTTCTCCTTGTAGGCGCGGTTCCAGAAGGCGCGCAGCCACGGGTGCCGCCAGACGTGCCAGCTCGGGTGCTGTGGCTCGGAGCGCTCCGCCTCAGTTGACGGGTCGCGCCTGCGGCGCGCCCTTGCATAGACGCTCATGCGTAACGAACGTCCAGACCGGGGTAAGTCGAAGGGCGCCCGGAACTTTCCCCCGAGTCGCTTGTTCTTGGGGAGGCAGGATGCGTGTCACGCCTGGGTTGTGCGTTGACTTCAAAAAATGAAGTGGCTACCATGGTCACGGACGTTTGAGGAAGACTCGCGAGATCTAGGCGTGACGAAGTAAATAGAGCGCGGATGCGGTTCAACCGCTCCGCGTTTTTGTGGCCTTTGAGGGGGATTGGAGTAAAGGTTTTTCGTCAGCGGCCGACATTGAGTAAGGCCCGCCAGAATTAGGTAAGAAGCCGGGCGGCCAGGAAATTGACACACAGCCAGGAAGGAAGAGCGTAGGCGAATGCTCGTAGCCGAGATCCAAGAACTTGAAGAAGTAAAGACGCTGGTCACCCGTGGCCAGCAGCTGGGCGTCCTCACCTTTGGCGACGTCGCCACTGCTGTGTCCGAAGTCGAGCTCGACGAGTCCGACGTGGAGGACCTGTACGGGCACCTCGAGAAGGTCGGCATCGAGCTGGTCGAGGACCTCGACCCGGCTCAGAAGGCCGCCGCCGAGAACGAGCGTTCCGACGGCAAGCGGGGCGGGCGCAAGAAGAAGGCGCTCGACCTGAAGCCGGACATGACCACCGATTCCCTGCAGCTCTTCCTCAAGGACATCGGCAAGGTCAGGCTGCTCACCGCGGCCGAGGAGGTCGAGCTCGCCAAGCGGATCGAGCGCGGTGATCTCGACGCCAAGCAGAAGATGGTCGAATCGAACCTTCGCCTGGTCGTCTCGATCGCCAAGAACTACCGCAACCAGGGCCTGCCCTTCCTCGACCTGATCCAGGAGGGCACACTCGGCCTGGTCCGCGCGGCTGAGAAGTTCGACTACCGCAAGGGCTTCAAGTTCTCGACCTACGCGACCTGGTGGATCCGCCAGGCGATCGCTCGCGCGCTCGCCGACAAGGCGCGGACGATCCGCATCCCGGTCCACGTCGTCGAGAAGCTCAACAAGATCGGCCGCGCGGAGCGCAAGCTCGTCACCGAGCTGGGCCGCGAGCCGACCCCGGAGGAGATCGCCGAGGTCACCGGCATCGAGCCCGAGGAGGTCGACTCCATCAAGCGCTCGGCGCAGGCGCCGGTCTCCCTCGAGAAGCCGGTCGGCGACGAGGAGGAGTCGGAGTTCGGCCAGTTCATCGCCGATGAGCGTGCCGAGTCCCCCTTCGAGCGCGCCGCCGAGCTACTCACCAAGGAGGCGCTCAAGGAGGCCCTCGAGAACCTCTCCTACCGCGAGCGCCGCGTGCTCGAGCTCCGTTACGGGCTCGGCGGCGAGCACCCGCGGACCCTGGACGAAGTCGGCCGGACCTTCAACGTCACCCGCGAGCGGATCCGGCAGATCGAGAACCAGAGCCTGAAGAAGCTGCAGTCACTCGCGGAGGCGCAGAAGCTCCGCGAGGTCGCCTAAGCAGCTAGCTGTAGCTGGCGACTGAGCAAAGCGCGCAGGTCCGCGAGCATCGGCTCGGGATCCTCGACGACGTCTAGCCAGGTGTAGCGGCGGAATTCGTCGCCGCGGCTCCGCGCTTCGCGCTCCCGTTGCCGATCGAGCTCCCAGGCGTGGCGCGTGCCGTGGTAGCGATAGCCGTCCAGCTCGACGGTCAGTCGCTGCTCCGGCCAGCGGCAGTCGACGTAGCGACCGCCGGCGGGGATGTTCGTCCGCGGACGGGGGAGGCGGGCCCGGCGCACTGCGGCAATGAAGGAGGACTCCAATCGGCTGAGGCTCACGGGCTCGTCGCCGTGGATCACTCGCCGCAGGTTGCCGGTGCCCGGCCAGTTGTGGCGGCGCGCCAGGATTTGCTCGATGGCGGTGGGTTTGACGCGGTGCCTGACGGCCGCTTGGTGGAACGCGCGGGCTAGGTCGGACGGGTCAAGGACCGCGGCCAGGTCGACCACGGTGCGCGGGACGGTCGTGACGGGGACGCCGCACCAGCGGGTCCTGTCTCTCGGGTCGATTGCCCGACATCGGGTCGCGGTGACGCCGGTGGGACGTCGGCGATGTGAGGTCAGAACTTCGGGCAATGAAGGCGGGTGGATCAGGAGGTGGAGTAGGTGCCCGGCGGCGCGTCCGGCGAGAAGCGCACCCGGACCGCATGCCTTGACAGCGGCCAGATATCTCGCCTCGAGACTCGGAGCGGCGTGTCCAACCCGGAAAACCCCGCGATGAATGGGTATGAGCCCACCGTTCGCGAGTCGTGTCCGGATCTGCCCCTGCGTGATCCCTGCCGCCAGAAGTTCCTCGCGGCTGACGACACCGTGGGACCTGGCCGCCAGCGCTGCGAGTTTCCGGCCGATCGTGGCGTTCTGTGGTCGCATATCGACCACTGATCGCCACGGACCCCCGATTCGCCCCCTGTGTGCAGCGATCCGCCCGTGCCGGCGGCCTTCGTTGCCGGTTTTCGGCCCTGCGAGCCTGCAGCACCCAATTTTGCTGATCTAGCTGGGCGTGCCCACGCCCGATAGCGAAGGTGATGGCATTTGACATCGACCAAGCGTTGACCTTCATGGTCGAGCGGGAGGGATCGGACCTCCACGTCAAGGTGGACTCGCCCCCGGTGGCGAGGGTCCACGGTGACCTCTGGGCGCTCCGGGACTCTGAGCCGCTGACCTCCGAGGACACCGAGAAGGCGCTACACGGCATCGCCGACGAGCACCACCTCACCGAGTTCGAGGAGGCCGGCGAGGTCGACTTCTCCTATGAGCTTCCCGGCGTCTCCCGCTTCCGCGTCAGCGCTTTCCGCCAGCGCGGCGACGTCTCGATCGCCCTGCGCGCCATCCCCTTCTCGGTTCGGACCATCGACGACCTGGGCCTGCCCGATGTCGTGCGCCGGCTCGCCGAAGAGCCGCGCGGGATCATCCTGCTCACCGGGACGACCGGCTCGGGCAAGTCGACCACGCTCGCCGCGATGATCGACCACATCAACTCCACCCGGGCGCGTCACATCGTGACGATGGAGGACCCCATCGAGTACCTCCACCGGGACAAGCTCTCGATCATCAACCAGCGCGAGGTGGGCTCGGACACCCAGAGCTTCGCCAAGGCGATGCGCCGGGTCCTCCGCCAGGACCCCGACGTGATCCTGATCGGGGAGATGCGCGACGAGGAGACCGTCCGCACCGCGCTGTCGGCCGCCGAGACCGGCCACCTGGTCATGTCGACGCTCCACACCCTCGACGCGACAGAGACGATCAACCGCATCATCGACTTCTTCCCGCCGCACCTCCAGCAGCAGGCCCGCGTCATGCTGGCCTCGACGCTCAAGGGCGCGATCTCCCAGCGGTTGGTTCCCCGGATCGACCGGGAGGGCCGCGTCGCCGTCGCCGAGGTCTTGGCTGTCACGGGCCGTGTTCAGGACCTGATCCTGAACCCCGAGGAGACAGGCCGGATCACCGAGGTGATCGGCGAGGGCGACTTCTACGGCATGCAGACCTTCGACCAGGCGCTCCTGGGCTACGTCACCCAGGGCATCGTCTCCGAGGAGGTCGCGATGGAGACGGCCTCCAGCCCGCACGACTTCAAGCTGATGCTCGCCGCCAAGGGCCAGCGGGCGAGCGGGATCGAGCAGGTGGTCGCATGAGGGACGCGATCAACAACAACCCCAAGGTGCAGCTCGGGGTCGTCGGCGTGCTGGTCCTCCTGATGGCCGTTGTGGTGCTGCCGGCGATGATGGGCAAGAAGAGCTCGAGCAGCGGCGGGGCCACGACCAACACCGTCAGCGCCCAGGCCACCACCCCCAACGGCACGGTCGACATGACGGTGCAGACCACCCAGCCGGCTCCCGGCGCCACGGCGGCCGCCGGCACTGCCGGTGCGGCCACCGCTCCGCCGGCCCAGACCGTGGACCCGGCGGCACTCGTGCCCGGACCCGGACTCCCGGCTCCGGTGGTCGACGCCTGGAAGAGCGGCAATGCCGTCGTCCTCCTGGTGGTCCGCAGCAACGGCATCGACGACCGCCTCGTCACGCCGTCCGTGCGGGCGCTCTCGGGCGATCCTGGCCTCACCGTCTTCGTCGTCCGCGCCAACAACGTCGCTCGCTACTCCCGGATCACCCAGGGCGTCGGGGTGAGCCAGGCGCCCGCACTGGTCGTCGTCCGACCGCGGAAGGTCACCGGCTCCGTGCCGGAGGCACAGGTCACCTATGGCTTCCGGGACTCGCAAACCGTCGTTCAGTACGTGCACGACGCTCTCTACTCAGGCAAGGACGACCTGCCCTACAGCCCGAGGTAGGCGGCCCCGATGCGGGAGCTGCCTGACTACCTGCGCCCACTGCCAGGGCCCAACGACGCTGCCACGGCGGGTGCCGCCGCGGCATCCTCCGATCATCCGCAGGAGCAGGTCGGCACTTCGGGGCTGATCCCGCCGGTCCACCGGGGTCACACCGGCGGGTTCATCACCGACGCGATCCTGCAGCTCGGCTACGCCAGTCAGGAGCAGGTCGACCAGGCGGTTCTCCAGTCCCGCACGGCGGGCAAGCGCCCCGAGGAGATCCTCGTCGAACAGGGCGTCATCGACTCCGAACAGCTCTCGCGCGCCACCGCGGAGCGCTACGGGCTCGACTGGGTCGATCTCTCGGCATTCTCGGTCGACATGGGGGCCGCGAACCTGATCTCTGTGAAGTCAGCCCGCCGGCATGGCGCGCTGCCGATCTCGTACGTGGACGAGAACACGCTGCTGCTGGCGATGGCCGACCCGACGAACGTGCTCGCCCTCGACGACGTGCAGATGGCGACAGGCCTCAACTGCGCTGTCGCCGTGGCGCCGTTCGGCGACATCGACGCGCTGGTCACGAAGCTCGGGACGATGCAGAACACCGTCGCCGACGCGATCGCCGAAGGCGACGAGGAGGAAGGCGAGCAGACGCCGACAGAGATCACCGACATCCGGGCCTCCGCCGAGGACGGACCGGTGATCAAGCTGGTCAACAGCATCCTGGGCCAGGCCGTCGCCGAGGGCGCCTCGGACATCCACTTCGAGCCCGAGGACGGCGAGATGCGCATCCGCTTTCGCATCGACGGCGTGCTTCAGGAGACGGCGCGCGTGCCCAAGCGGATGGTCGCCGGCGTGGTCTCGCGGATCAAGATCATGAGCGATCTCGACATCGCCGAGAAGCGAATCCCGCAGGACGGCCGCGTGACGATCAGGCTCGAGGACCGGCGAATCGACCTCCGCGTCACCACGCTGCCGACGCAGACCGGGGAGGGCGCCTCGGTCCGCATCCTCGACGAGGCCGCAGCGCTGAGGACTCTGGACGACCTCGGCATGGAGGGAGAGGCCAGATACCGCTTCGAGGGCGCCTTCCGCAAGCCGTATGGCGCGGTGCTGGTCACAGGCCCGACCGGCGCCGGTAAGTCGACCACGCTCTACGCCGCGCTGCAGGACATCAACGGCGTGGACAGGCACATCGTCACGATCGAGGACCCGGTCGAGTACCGGCTGACCGGGGTGAACCAGATCGGCGTCAACCGGAAGGCCGGCCTCACCTTCGCGACCGGGCTTCGGTCGGTGCTCCGCGCGGACCCCGACGTGATCATGGTCGGGGAGGTCCGGGACGCCGAGACCGCGCGGATTGCGATCGAGGCCGCGCTCACGGGACACATGGTGCTGACCACGCTCCACACCAACGATGCTCCCGGTGCGATCACGCGGCTGCAGGAGATGGGCATCGAGTCGTTCCTGACGTCCTCGGCGCTCGAATGCGTCGTCGCCCAGCGCCTGGCGCGGATGCTCTGTCCGCACTGCAAGCGACGCGCCGTGGCAACGAAGCAGGCGCTGGAGGAATCGGGGTTCCGGGTCGGGACCGACGTCGAGGTCTATGAGCCGGTCGGCTGCTCGCGCTGCAACGGCACCGGCTACCGCGGCCGAATGGGGATCTACTCCGTGATGATCCTGACCGAGCGGATCAAGGAGCTCGTGGTCAACCTGGCACCGGAGGCCGACATCGCGAGCGCGGCGATCGAGGAGGGAATGCTCACCCTCCGCCAGGCCGGCATGGAGAAGGTGCGCTCCGGGGTGACGAGCGTGCAGGAAGTCTCGCGAGTGACCTCCTAGTGGGCCCGCCGCGGGCAGCGACCCCACTATTCAGTGTCAAGCACACGGCGTGAACGGACGATTGGAATAGAGGCATGGAAGCAGCCGCTGTCCCGAAACCCACTCGCCCGTTCGATTTCGCTGAGATCCTCACGCGGATGTCCGAGGAGCGAGCCTCGGACGTCCATCTCACGCCCGGCTATCCGCCGGCGATGCGCCTGCGCGGCAAGATCGTGGGCTTGGAGGAGTACGGCCGGCTCATGCCACAGCAGACCCGCGACACTGTCTACAGCCTGCTCAACGACGACCAGCGCAAGCGCTTCGAGTCCCACAAACAGCTCGACCTCGCCTATGCGGTCCCCGGCGTCGCCCGCTTCAGGGTCAACTGCTTCTTCCAGCGTGGCTCGATCAGTGCAGCCTTTCGCCGGATTCCTCACCAGATTCCGCGGCTCGACGAGTTGGGCCTGCCCAAGGTGCTCGAGGAGCTGACCCGCAAGCCCAGAGGCCTCGTCCTCGTCACGGGCCCGACCGGCTCGGGTAAATCGACGACGCTCGCCGCGATGCTTGACATCATCAACTCGGAGCGCGACGAGCACATTCTCACCATTGAGGATCCGATCGAGTTTCTGCACGGCCACAAGCGCTGCATCGTCAACCAGCGCGAGATCGGGGCAGATGCGGAGGACTTCGCCACCGCCCTGAGGGCTGCACTGCGTGAGGATCCCGACGTGATCCTCGTCGGCGAGATGCGCGATCTCGAGACGATGTCGACCGCTCTGACCGCGGCCGAGACGGGCCACCTGGTCTTCGCGACCCTGCACACCCAGTCGACCGCGCAGACGGTCGACCGGATCATCGACGTCTTCCCGGCCACGCAGCAGGCCCAGGTGCGGATGCAGCTCTCGATCGGGCTGCAGGGGATCATCACCCAGCAGCTCCTTCCCACCGTGGATGGCGCCGGGCGCGTCGTCGCGTGCGAGGTCCTGGTGCCGACGCCGGCGGTCCGCAACCTGATCCGCGAGGGGAAGACCCACCAGATCTACTCCGCGATTCAGACCTCCGGCGCCATCGGCATGCAGACCATGGACGCCCACCTGGCACAGCTCGTGCGCGGCTCACGGATCTCGCGGAAGCTCGCAGAGCAGCGTGCCTCGGTGCCTGAAGAGCTCAAGCGGCTGCTGGGACCGACGCCCGGCAACGGGGCTGTCGCTCAGGCGATGACCGCCGGAGGCTGAGATGAGCACCTTCGCGTTCCGCGCCGTGGACATAGCGGGAGTCCCGTCGCGCGGGGAGGTCGATGCCGAGACCAAGGGGCAGGTGACCGAGCAGCTTCGCGAGCGCGGCCTGATCGTGCTCGACGTGTCCGAGAAGAACGAAGCGATGCGGCTCGAGAAGGTCTTCGACCGCTTCCGGAGCATTCCCATGCGCGACCTCGCGGTGTTCGCGCGGCAGTTCGCCACCCTGATCGAATCCGGGATGCCGATGTTGCGCTCGCTCTACACCCTCGAGGACCAGACCGAGGACGAGCGCCTGTGCGGCGCGATCGCGGGCGTCCGCCAGGACGTGGAGGCCGGCAGCTCGCTCGCCGACGCGATGGGCAGGCGCCCCCAGGTCTTCGACAAGCTCTTCCGTGCGATGGTCCAGTCAGGAGAGAGCTCGGGACGCCTGGACGAGGCGCTCGACCGGATCGCCTACCAGATGGAGAAGCTGGACGCCCTAAAGCGGGAGATCCGCTCCGCGATCATCTACCCGGCCTTCGTCTTCACCGCCGGTGTGGCGGTGATGCTCGCCGTCGTCATCTTCATCGTCCCGATCTTCGCCGACGCCTTCAAGCAGGCCGTCCAGGATCAGCCCGGTGAGTCCGCATCGCTTCCCACCCTGACCCAGGTCATGGTGAGCATCTCGAACTTCCTCAAGGGCTACTGGTTCATCTGGGTTCCCGCCATAGCCGGAGCTGCCGTCGCCTTCTTCCAGTGGAAGAAGACCGAAAAGGGGCGTGCCCATTGGGACCGCGTGAAGCTCCGCCTGCCGATGCACATCGGAGACATCGTTCAGAAGGCTGCCGTGGCCCGCTGGTCACGCACCTTCTCCGGCGCCGTCGCCTCCGGTGTGCCCCTGCTCGAGTCGATCAAGCTCACCGGCCAGACTTCCGGGAGCTACCCGGTCGAGGAGGCGATGGACGAGGTGTATGCCTCGGTAAAGAGCGGCGGGACGCTTGCGCACCCGATCGAGAAGGCCGACGTGTTCCCGCCCATGGTCGGCCACATGGTCTCGGTGGGGGAGGAGAGCGGCCAGCTGGAGGCGATGCTGACCAAGGTCGCCGACTTCTACGAGGCGGAGGTGGACACGAAGGTCAAGGCGCTCACCTCGCTGATCGAGCCCGCGATGATCGTGGTCGTCGGCGGCATGGTCGGATTCATCGTGATCGCGATGTACCTGCCGCTGTTCAGCCTCTACGACAAGATCCGCTAGCTCCTGCGAAGAGCCGAAGCGGCCGCCCGCAGCGCGGGGCGGATGGCGTGCGTCGCCGTCGTCGGCAGCGTCACCTCGACCTCCGTCACCTCGCCCTCGCCGGGGTGGTGAGTCGCCGCGCCGAGCTCGTCGAAGAGCTGGAGCATCTCGCGGTTCTCTGCGAGGCAGACGCCCGTGAACTGCTTCACGCCGTTCTCGGTCGCGCGGCGCGCCAGCAGGTGGAGCAGCGTGGTCCCGACCCCGCGGCTCTGCCATTCGTCCCGGACCGTCACGGCCGCCTCAGCCCGCTCCGGATCCTTCGGCAGGCGGACGTAACGGGCCACCCCGACGATCTCGTCTGCCTCCGTCAGCGCGACGAGGGCCTCATGGTCCGTGTGATCGAGCTCGGTCAGGTAGGCGAGCTCGCTCTCGGTCAGCCGCTTGACCGGGGCCAGGAAGCGCCGGTAGACGGACCTCTCGCTGAGATGGCTGAATGCATCCACCAGCGCCGCCTTGTCCTCGGCCGCGATAGGCCGGATCGAAAGCCGAACGCCGTCCACGGTCTCCATCGTCTCGGGCGGCCCAACCCAGTCCACAAACTGAGTATCCCGCGCCTGACGCCGGGCGGCATACTGCCGCGCAACGGCATGGACGCCGACAACCGAGAACCAGGGGGGAGCGGCTTCTCGGAGCCGGCAGGCGAATACGGCGGGTGGGAGCTGGACATCTAATCGGGCCATAGCACGTGGTCCGAGGGCATCTACCGGATCCACGGCGTCGATCCCGCCCGCTTTCAGCCCACGGCCGAGTCGGCTCAACCGCTCATCCATCCCGAGGACCGGGATGCGCTCGTCGAGTTCTGGGAACGTGCGGTCGAGCAACGGCGACCGATTGCCGTCCAGTACCGGATCGTCAGGCCCGACGGCGAGGAGCGAACCGTTGTGGTCCGCGGCGCGTTCGTGGGGGGAGACGAAAACGGACCCGACCGCTACGTCGGGACGACCGAGGACATCAGCGGCCGCCTCGGCTACGAGGAGAGGCTCTGGCAGCTCGCCAACCGGGATTCCCTGACGGGCCTGTTGAACCGCCGCCGCTTCCGCGAGGAGCTCGCGCGTGAGGTCGCCGGCTCCCGGCGGCGCGGGGAGAGCGGAGCGCTTCTGATCTTCGACATCGACAGCTTCAAGGACATCAACGACACCCTCGGGCATCCGGCAGGGGACAGCCTGCTGGCGCGGATGGGAGAGCACCTCGAGAGCCGGATCCGGGCGACCGACACGCTCGCCCGGATCGGAGGGGACGAGTTCGCCCTGATCCTGCCCGGCTGCGGGCTGGCCCAGGCTCGCGCGATCGCCGAGCAGCTGGTCAGGGACCTGGCGACAGGGCCCAGGGCGACGATCGCCGGAAGGGCGCGGCCGGTGACCGCCGGAGTGGGGGTGGCCCCGTTCGGAGCCGAGGCCGACCGCACCGCGGAGGAGCTCCTGGTGGAGGCAGATCTGGCGATGTACAGGGCGAAGGGCATGGGACCGGGCAACGTCGAGGTCTTCGACGAGCAGATGCGCGGCCAGCTTGCCACCAGGATGGAGATCGAGGGCGAGCTCCGTGAGGCTCTGGAGCAGGGCCACCTGCTGCTCCACTACCAGCCGATCGCCTCGCTGCCCGACGGAGTAGCGATCGGCTGCGAGGCGCTCGTCCGCTGGGAGCATCCGGAGCGCGGCATGATGCCGCCCGCGCACTTCATCCCGGTCGCGGAGGAATCGGGCTTGATCGTCGAGGTTGGTGCCTGGGTGCTCGAGGAAGCGTGCAGGCAGGCCGAGGCGTGGCGGCGGCGAGGGCGCCACCTGCATGTCTCGGTGAACGTCTCACCGGTGCAGCTGTTCCGGGACGACGTCGCCGGCCTGGTGACCAGGACCCTGCGCAACACGGGCCTGCCGCCGCAGCTCCTCTACATCGAGGTGACGGAGTCGTCCCTGATCGAGGACGCCGGGCGCATCGCCCCCGCGCTCCAGGTGCTCCGGGACCTGGGAGTGAAGATCGCAATCGATGACTTCGGCGGCGGTTCGTCGTCGCTCAGCTACCTGAGCGTGCTGCCGATCGACGTGATCAAGATCGACCGCCTGTTCATCGACGGGCTGCCGGAGTCGAGCGACGACCGAGCGATCGTCTCGGCGGTTCTCTCGCTGGCGGAGGAGCTCGACCTCGCGGTGATCGCGGAGGGGGTCGAGAACGACCGCCAGCACTGGGAGCTGCGCGAGATGGGCTGCCGGCTGGGCCAGGGCTTCCTGTATTCGAAGCCGCGGCCGGCTCCCGAGCTGGAGCTGGACGGCTTCGCCACCGACGTGCAGCCCGGCGTGGGGGACCCATCGACGATCCGGGAGTTCATGCGTCAGATCGGGATACCCGCGAGGGTCGGCGGCTCGTGAGTGCTGCGCTTGCGGCGGTGAACATCGGGCTGGGGGTCGCCTACCTGATCATCGGCACGCTGGTCGTGACCGAGATGTTCGGCAGCGAGGAGCGGGGGTTCTCGCACTTCGGTGCCGCCTTCGCGGCGCTTGCCTTCACCTGCGGCCCGCATCACCTGGCCCACGGCCTGCACGTCGGCTTCGAGGGGCGATCTCCGGGCGTGCTGGACCTGATCACCGTCTGCGTCGGGTTGCCGACCGCGGCGGTTTGGGTCTACCTCCGGATCGAGTCCTATCGCGGCGGCGCGGGAGACCGGTTCGTGCCGAGCACCCCGATCTGGCTCCTGGCGCTGCCGACCCTGCTCGGGATCTATGCCACCGCCCTGGCCGCGGCGATGATCGACCACGCCGGAGGCGGCCTGCACGACCCGCTCAAGGTGCTGCCGAACCTGCTCCTGGTGGGCCTGTACGGCGCGATCGCCTTCTTCCTCGTTCGCACGCAGCTGCACAACCGCCGCCCGCTCCGCGGGTGGTCGATGTCGGGCCTGTCTCTCGCCGGGATCTTCGTGACCTGCTCCGCGATGCACCTGGTCTACGCCTACTACGTGCTGACGGGGCTCTACGGACCCGACGTGCACGGGCTCATCGCCGGCTGGATCTCGGTGCCCGCGGCGGCCTACTTCCTCTGGGTGGTGCACGCCCTGTACCGCGGCAGCTTCTATGACTGGAACGCAGCGCCCGGGGGCAGCTCCGACCTCACCATCCCGCAGACGCGCCCGCGGACTCAGGTCATGCCCGGCGCCGCGGTTCCTGCCCCAGTGGACGCAAGTACGAGTGCTGTGCCCTAAGCACTATTTAGGGACTTGCTAAAGGCGCGTCACGCACCGTCGATGAAGGTGGCGTAAAGGAAACGCCAGGGCCTTCGGTGAGAAAGGCAAACCCGTCGCGAGGCGGGGACGCAAAGCCAGCGGGGCTCCGAGAGAGATCTCAGAGCCGGCCGGGTTACCACCGGGGTCAACCGACTTCGACGGCCACGGGGCTCTGGCACGGAGACAAGCACAAGGAGAATCACATGATTCTGAAGCTCCGTGAGCGGATGGCCAATCGCGAAGAGGGATTCACCCTCATCGAGCTCCTGGTTGTCATGCTCATCATCGGAATTTTGGCGGCAATCGCTATCCCGACGTTCTTCAACCAGAGGAACAAGGCAAGCGACTCGAGCGCCAAGGAAATGGCCCATACATCACAGGTCGCGGCTGAGACCATCGCCACCGACAACAACGGCGACTACAGCACGGTCAGCCCGACGACGCTGAACGGGATCGACAAGTCGATCCTGACCGCGGCCGGCACCCCGGCTAAGCCGTATGCCAGCGCGGCAAGCGGTACCACCAACAGCTGGACCGTGACGATCACGTCACCGACCGGAAACGCGTTCTCGATCGCCAAGAGCTCCACCGGCGTTCTGACGTACACCTGCACGGTGCCGGCCGGCAACGACCGGGGCGGTTGTCCGAGCAGCGGTAGCTGGGGCTAATTCCAGCTAGCCACTGTGCGTGACCCGAGAGGGACCCACGCGGATCGAGAGGGCGGGCCTTCGGGCCCGCCCTCTTTTCTTTTGCATCGGTCTTGCCCGGCGCCGTCAGCACTTTTTGGTTACTTGCTAAAGGCCTGTGCCCACCCGCCGATGCAGGAGAAATGTCGCGGAAGCCCCCAGGGACGATGACTGCGCGCGAGCAGGGTTTCACCCTGATCGAGCTCCTGGTCGCCATGCTCATCATCGGGATCCTCGCCGCGATAGCCATTCCCACCTTCTTCGACCAGCGCAGGAAGGCGACGGATGCGGGCGGCAAGGAGATGGCGCACACCGCCGAGGTGGCGATGGAGGTTCTGGGCACCGACAACGACGGTTCCTATTCGACCGCCTCCCGCGCGAAGCTCAAGGCGATAGACCGCTCGATCCCGACGGCGGCCGGCACCCCGGCCAGGTCCTACCTGAGCGCCGCGAGCGGCACCACCGACAGCTGGACCCTGACGATCACGGCGCCGACGGGGAACAGGTTCACGATCGCCAAGAGCTCGGCCGGCGCCGTGAGCTTCACCTGCACTGTTCGCAAGGGCCAGGATCGCGGCGGTTGCCCGAGCTCGGGCCGCTGGGGCTGATCTCACTAAGCGCTCGCGCCATCACCTCGGCGCTTCATACGAACGGCCAGCCACACCAAATCTGAGTATGTGCAGCCAGACCACGCCTGCCGATGAATGGACCGAGCGTGTATCGATGCACTTGCGCAGCCTAAAAAGAATCCGCGGCGAGCAATCCGGCGTCACGCTGATCGAGGTGATGGTCAGCGGGATGGTCCTGATCATCGCGTCGGCGGGGCTCTACATGGCCCTGTCGGCCGGCAACCGCGCGACCGCGCAGGAGCGGCACCGGGTGAAGGCCCAGGACCTCGCG
The DNA here is from genome assembly GCA_963815045.1 of uncultured Solirubrobacterales bacterium. GTDB lineage: Bacteria > Actinomycetota > Thermoleophilia > Solirubrobacterales > 70-9 > DASUPK01. The sequence continues at coordinate 230,487 of CAWFET010000004.1, read as the reverse complement.
GAGCAGGAGCTGGAGCGTGTTCGCTCCCTGCGCATCGGAGACCTCTCGACCTGGAACTCGACCCGCCGCGTGCTGGAGGACGGGACGGAGCTGGCCTCCGGCGCGAGCTGCCCGGGCACCGGAACCACCTGTTACACGGTCACCTCCAGCACCCAGTTCCTCACCGAGCCCGCCGCCACCAGCACCTGCGCTTCGGGCACCGGGTCACGGGACTTCATGAATCTCCAGGTCTCGGTGAGCTGGACCGGAATGGCCCCTCTCCACCCGGTGACCGCCAGCACGCTCATTTCTCCCCCCAGCGGCTCGCTCGTGCCCAACAGCGGCTCCCTGATGGTCATCCTGAGCGACGCGAACAACGACCCCATCTCCGGCGCCACCGTCACCGGCAGCGGCGCCGGATCGTTCGCCGGGAGCACGGGATCGAGCGGCTGCGTGCTCTGGCGCAACCTGCCGGCGGGGAACTACTCGATGAGCCTCTCCGGCGCGGTGGCCGGGATGGTGGATCCGGACGGCGCTCCGCCGCCCGGCAACTCGCCGACTCCCGCGCAGACCGTGAGCGTGGTGGACCAAGGAACCAACACCGTGCAGCTCCAATTCGACCGGCCCGGATCGATTCCGGTCACCTTCACGACCCGGCGCCAGAGCGACAACACCCTCGTCAGCACGCTTCCGACCGGCCAGCCGGTGAACGCGGACTCGCTGATCGCCTTCAACAGCGGGATGGCCGCTGGCCCGCAGCGATTCGGGACTCCGGGGACACTCGCGAGCACGATCACGGCGACCGGCCTGTTTCCCTTCAGCTCCCCGGACTCCGTCTACGCCGGGATCTGCCAGAACGCAGCGGTCAGTGGAGCGGCCGTGGCGAACGTCAACGTTCCGGCGGGGGGCTCGCAGCCCGCGACGGTGCAGCTCCCGGCCCTGCATCTGAACGTCTACACGGGGACCACCACCCTGAGCCCCAAGGCGGTCGGCGCGACGGTGACGGTCGAGGACCTGCTCTGTCCCAACAACCCGACCACCGGCTTCATGCGCACCTTCGCCACCAACAGCTCGGGTCAGCTGGACAACCCCGGACTGCCGATGAGCGACTACCGGATCTGCGCCACCGCCAACGTCTCGGGTGTCGGCAACAGGAAGATCCGCACGGGTGACTCGCTGGCTCCGGCGAACGTGAGCCTCGACGACCCGGCCGATCTCAACAGCCCGAGCACGACACTCAACCTCTTTCTCCAGGGGACGGGCTCGAAGAGCGGGAGCTCGTGTCCATGAGGGCCCTCCGACATGAGGGAGGGTTCACCCTCACGGAGCTGCTGGTGAGCATGCTGGCCGCGACGGCGATCTTCACGGCGATCGTGATGATGACCACGACCGCCCTGCGCAACCAGGATCGGATCAGCCGGCGCGTCGATGCCGGATCACGAGTCAGGCCCGTGATGACCCACATCGTTCAGGAGCTGCACTCCGCATGCGTGGCCCAGCACGTCGCCCCGGTCATCGGCACGGCCACCACCGGTCAGAACGCGAGCACCGGCACGCAGATCAGCTTCCTGTCGATGAGCGGCAGCGCCGTGACGCCGACTCCGGAGCAGCATGTCATCAGCCTCGATGGCAGCGGAAATCTGAGGGAGTCCGTCTACACGGCGACGGCGGGCTCGCAGCCCGGCCCCTGGACGTTCTCCACGACGCCGAAGGCGCCGGGGACGACGACCCTGCTCACGAACGTCTCCGCCCCAGCCGCCGGGCTGTTCCAGTATTTCGACTTCGTCAACGGCGCGCTCGACACGAACCCGTCGACGGTGCCGCTGAGCGCGACGGACGCCGCCAGGACCTCCGTCATCAAAATCACGATGGTCAGCGCTCCCGGACGTGGCAACCGAGGCATCTCCAGCTGGGATCCGAACTCGCCGCTGGTCGTCTCGGACTCGGCCGACCTCAGGCTCGAGAACGCGGGCCAGTACCCCAACCAGGACAACCTGCCATGCGTCTGATCCCAAAGCGCCTCAACGGCGCCGGTGAGGGCGGCTTCACGATGATCGCGGTTCTCGGAGCGATCCTGATGGTCTCGCTGCTGGTCACGGCGGCCCTCGCGGCGACCAACGGGGACCAGAAGCTGATCCAGCTGGACATCCAGCAGAAGCGCGCCTACGCCGCCGCTCAGGCGGGGATCGCGGACTACACCTACCACCTCAACAACGACAACGGGTACTGGGCGCGCTGCACCGCGGTCCCGGCACCCAACGCGCTCAACCAGCAGGGCTCCACGACGAACCGGAGGACGGTCCCGGGTTCGACGGACGGGTCGGCCTATGCGATCGAGCTGATTCCGGCCACAGGCCAGAGCGCATGCAGCTCGACCAACCCGACGGCCACGATGCTCGAGTCGACCGGGCCGAACATCGGCACCTTCCGCATCCGCTCGACCGGCTTCTCGGGAGCGGAGAAGGCCTCGATCGTTGCGACCTACAAGCAGGCGACTTTCCTCGACTACGTCTACTTCACCCAGCTCGAGACCTCCGACCCGGTCACCTATGGCTTCGCCAGCCCCTCGTCCAGCCTGGACGCGGCGAACGCCGAGTGCACCAAGTTCCGCCGGGATGGGCGCCCCCGCGCCGGTACGACCAATCCGTCGAACATCTGCGACACGATCGTGTTCGTCGGCGGTGATCACATCGACGGGCCGATGCACACCAATGACGACTTCTGCATCAATCCCGGAGCCACGCCGAGCATGGGCAGAAACGCCGCCGACGTGGTCGAGGTGAGCGCCTCACAGCCCGGATACGGCTCCTCGAGCTCCTCGGGCAGCGGCTGCACCGGCAGCGCGACCAAGCCTTCCCCGGGAACCTTCGCCACCAACGCGCCGGTGCTGACGCCGCCGAGCACCAACACCACCCTCAAGACCTTCGCGGGGCCGACCTACACCTACACGGGCCAGACCAAGATCGTCCTGACCGGCAACACGATGTCCATCAACGGCGGTGGGTTCGTGCCGGTGCCCACCGACGGGGTCGTCTACGTCCAGAACGGGTCCGGCTGCACATCCTCGTACTCGCCCTTCACCGTCACCTATCCCGCGACCTCGGCCTGCGGCAACGCACTCGTCCACAGCAGCGGCACCTACTCCGGACAGCTCACGATCGCCGCCGAGAACGACGTGATCATCAACGGCAACATCACCAGGCAGAGCAACTCCGCGGGGCTCCTCGGCCTCGTGGCCAACAACTTCATTCGCGTGGCTCATCCGGTCTGTCCCTCGAGGGACACAGACTGCACAAACGGGACCATCACTTCCGAGACCGGCAAGGGGCAGTGCAACAGCGGGGTGAACGGCACGGCCTCCGGAGGCCAGCCCGCGGCGATGTCGAACCCGAACATCGACGCCGCCTTGCTCGCCATCGACCACTCCTTCATCGTCGATCACTACGACTGCGGCTCGAGCCTCGGGAACCTGACCGTGAACGGAGCGATCGCCCAGAAGTTCCGCGGCGCCGTCGGGACCACGGGCGGGACCGGCTACATCAAGGACTACAACTACGACGACCGACTCCGCTACCAGGAGCCGCCGCACTTCTTCGACCCGGTGCAGTCCGCCTGGCACGTGCAGCGGGAGACGCTCGGTTAGCGGCGCTAAAGGCCGCCCACTCAGGAGCCGACGAAACCACCATGTTCCCGCTCGCCTCACTGGCCTTCGTCGGCGGCATCATGACCGGCAGCTTCATCGGCGTCGTCGCGCACCGAGTCCCGCGAGGGGAGTCATTCGTCGGCGGGCGGTCGGTGTGCGACTCGTGCGGAGTGCGGATCGCCGCGTACGACAACGTCCCGGTGGTCTCCTGGCTTCTGCTCCGCGGGCACTGCCGCTCCTGTGGGGCGAGGATCCCGGTCCGCTACCTGCTGGTCGAGCTCGCCCTCGGCGCCGCCTTCGCCGCGACCGCGGTCGTCTTCCACGACGATCCCTCGGCGCTCGCCCTCGGCCTGGTCTTCGTCGCGATGCTGGCCGCGATCACGCTGACCGACCTCGAGCGGCGGATCATCCCGAACAAGATCCTGCTGGCCGGCGCGGTGGCGGGCATCGCGATCGCAGCCGCCACGGATCCCTCGAGCCTGTCGGAGCGCGGCATCGCCGCCGCGGCGGCGGGCGGGCTGCTGCTCCTGATCGCGTTCGCCTATCCGCGCGGAATGGGAATGGGTGACGTCAAGCTCGCGGCCGTGATGGGTCTCTTCCTCGGCAGCGCGGTGACGGTGGCCCTTGCGGTCGCCGTGGTCACCGGCTCCGTCGTCGGGATCGCCGTCATGGCTCGCCAGGGCGCCGGCGCCCGCAAGCAGGCGGTGCCGTTCGGGCCTTTCCTGGCGCTCGGCGGCGTGGTGGCGCTCCTGGCGGGCGATCAGCTCGTCAATGCGTACCTGAACGCCTTCGTTCGCTAGCCCACAGTCATCAGTCTTGGGTATGGCGCAAAGGGCCATATCCGCCGATGGAGTGGTGAGGAAACGAGCCTCCAGCCATGCCCTCTGTGAAGAAAAACACCTCCCTCGTCGGACTCGACCTCGAGTCCGGAAGCGTCGCTGCGACCGAGGTCGCCGGGAGAGGCGACCGCGCCGTCGGTCGCACGGCGATCGTCCCTCTCGAGCCCGGTGTCGTCCGTGAGGGCGGCGTCCAGGACCCGGCCGCGCTGAGCAGCGCCCTGACCGATCTCTTCTCGCGCCACAAGCTCGGCAAGTCGGTCCGCCTCGGCATCGCCAACCAGCGCGTGGTGGTTCGCACGCTGCGGCTGCCGCGGATCGAGGATGCCGAGGAGCTCGACGCAGCCGTTCGCTTCCGCGCCCAGGAGGAGATCCCGATGCCCCTCGACCAGGCGGTGCTCGACCACCGCGTGATCGGCAAGGGGGAGACCGCCGACGGGAACCCCCAGATCGACGTCCTCGCGGTCGCCGCGCGGCGGGACATGATCCACCCGCTGGTCCAGGCGATCAGGGACGCGGGCCTTCATCCCGCCGGCATCGACCTCTCGGCCTTCGGAATGATCCGGGCGCTCGGCCCCTCGAACGACGTCGCCGCCGATATGTCCGGCGAGCTGCCCGTTCCCACGACCCTGTACGCGCATCTCGGCGACGTCACCAACATCGCCGTCGCCCGCGGCAGCGGTTGCCTCTTCACCCGCGTCAGCCCCTTCGGCGTCGAGACTATCGCCGACCGGCTCGCGAGCCGTCAGGGCATCTCTCTCGATGATGCCCGCGAGCGGCTCATGGACGTCGGGCTCGAGGAGGAGCTCGACTGGTTCGACGACGACGACGGCAGCACTGCCGCGCGCGAGGAGCTCGAGCGGGGCGCGGGCAAGCTCAGCGACGAGTTGCGGATGTCGATGGAGTTCTACGGCGCGCAGGAGGGGGTCACCCCCGTCGAGCGGGTCGTGGTGTGCGGCGCCGGCAGCACCATTCCCGGGCTCGCCGAGCGCATTCGCTCCGACCTCGGCCTGGAGATCTTGCAGGAGACGCCGAAGGAGCTCTCCCACCTCGATCCCGAGGATGCCGCCCGACTGACCGTCTCCTACGGCCTGGCCCTCGGAGAGTGACCTGAATGCGCCCCGTCAACCTCATCCCGCCCGACGAGCGAGGTTCCGACCGCGGCGCGATGCGCACAGGGGCGTTCTCCTACGTCCTGATTGGAGGGCTTGCGGTGTTCCTGCTCGGAGTGATCGCCCTGGCGTTCACCAGCAAGCAGGTCTCCGACCGGCAGTCGGAGGTGACCCAGCTCCAGGTTCAGGCGCAGCAGGCGGAGGCGAAGGCGCAGAGCCTGCAGGCGTTCGCGAACTTCCGCGCCGTCCAGCAGCAGCGCTCGGACACGGTCACCAGCCTGGCACAGAGCCGCTTCGACTGGCAGCGCGTGATCAACGAGCTCGCGCGAGTGATTCCCTCCAACGTCTGGCTCACCCAGATGGCGGGCTCCGTCAGCCCCGCAGTGAGCGTCAGCGACGGGCCCGACATCTCGATCCGCGACACCATCCCCGGACCGGCACTCGAGATGGTCGGCTGCGCCCCGAGCCAGGACGCTGTTGCGGGCCTGATCTCGAGCCTCGAGGAGATCGACGGCGTCACCCGCGTCGGCGTCCAGCAGTCGCAGAAGTCGGACGACGCCGCTGCCTCCGGTGTGACGTCCGCTTCCGGCCAGGAGACCAACAGCGAGTGCCGCACGCACGACTTCATCACCAAGTTCGAGATCGTGGTCGCCTTCGACGCGGTCCCGGCACCGGGCGCCGCAACGAGCTCGCCCTCCGTGCCCTCCTCGCTGGCGACGACCGCATCCGCCCAGCCAACCGCGAGCACCTCGAGCGGAGGCTGACGATGAAGGTGAGCGACAAGGCGATCGTCTTCGGCGTGCTGATCGGGGTGCTGGCCATCGGCTTCTACCTGATGCTGCTCGCGCCCAAGCGCGAGAAGGCCACTGAGCTGAACGGCCAGATCGACCAGCTCCACGCATCGATCTCGCAGGAGGAGCAGGTGGCGAGCTTCGCCGAGCAGGCTCGAAAGGAGTTCCCGCGCTACTACGGCCGCCTGGTCGTGCTCGGCAAGGCCGTGCCGCAGCAGGCTGACACCGCGTCGATGCTCGTCCAGCTCAACTCCCTCGCGGGGCGCAACCACATCGACTTCCGCTCCATCGAGCTCGGGGCGGATGCGGGATCCGCCGGGACCGGCACTGCGTCCACCACCCCCACTGCTTCCGCGGCCTCGAGCTCCACCTCGGCCACTCCGACCACCACCACCCCGAGCACCGGATCGACCACACCCTCGACCGGAGCCACCACGAGCACGAGCTCAACGACCTCCACGACGTCGGCCACTCCGGTGCCCGCGACCGAGTCCGCCGCCGCCTCGCTCCCGATCGGCGCCGTGGTCGGCCCGGCGGGCCTGGCCACGCTTCCCTACACGCTTTCTCTCAAGGGCGGGTACTTCGACGTCGCGAACTTCATCGGTGGGATCGACGACCTCGTGCAGCCGACCGACGCCGGCGCGCGAGTCGCTCCGGACGGCCGCCTGTTCACGGTCGACGGCTTCTCCCTCAGCGGGGGCCTGCCCGGTTCCTCGCCGATGCTGAAGGCGAGCTTCTCGGTGACCACCTACGCGACGCCCGCCGACGAGGGCCTGACCCTTGGGGCGACGCCGTCCGGCCCGGCCTCACCTCTGGCGCCCGGCGCGGCGCCGGCGCAGCCCGCGAGCGCGGTGGTGGCCAAGTGAAGACCTGGAAGGTGCAGAAGTTCTTCGAGGACCTCCTCTACGACCTGCGCAGCCGCAACCTGCTGCCCGTCGTGATCATGCTGGTGGTGGGCATCATCGCGGTGCCGATCCTGATCTCGCGTGGATCCCACGCGGACTCCGGCGCCAGCCTCGGCCCGTCGAGCGGTGCCGTCGCCTCCCCGCTCACCCAGAACGCGGTCGTGGCATACCACCCGCCGGGGTTGCGCAATGCGAAGCAGCGCCTCAACGACCTGAGCCCGAAGAACCCGTTCATCCAGCAATTCACCGTCAGCTCGAAGTCGGGCACGAGCTCGTCCAGCGGTGCCTCCGGCACGTCGCTGGATCAGGTCACGGCCTTCCCGGGTGACTATGGGAACAACACCTCGAGCGGCGGCAGCGGCAACAACGGAGGGAGCGGCGGCGGCGGCAAGGGCTCATCGGGTGGCGGCAAGACGCAGACGGTCTACAGCTACTACCAGACCGATGTCACGATCGGCGAGGCCGGCGGCCAGTCGGTCGCGGCCCACAACCTGGCCCAGTTCCAGTTCCTGCCCAGCCCCGACAAGCCCGCCCTCGTCTACATGGGCACGGCCTCGGCGGGCAGGCAGGCGCTCTTCCTGGTGGCGAAGGACGTGACCAGCGTGGGCGGCAGCGGCGTCTGCTTCCCGACCGCAGACGAATGCCAGCTGCTCGGCCTGACCGCCGGCGCCGGCGCGGACTTCTACTACGCGCCGGACGGCAAGACCTACCACGTGCAGGTCACGCGAATCAAGCATGTGACCAGCTCGAAGCCGCCCGCCTGAGCTCCGCCCAGCGCTTCACAAAGTAAAGCTTCGGCGCTATCCTGGGCCGCGTGTTCGACCGCGAATGTCCCGTCTGCCGGACGGCCGAGGTCATCTCCGGCAAGTGGACTCTCCTCATCATCCGCGACCTGGCGGACTCCTCCCTCCGCTTCTGTGAGCTGGAGCGCTCCCTGGAGGGCATCAGCCCCAGGACCCTCTCGCTGCGCCTGAGGGCGCTCGAGGAGCAGGGCATCGTCGAGCGCCGCACCTTCCCCGAGGTGCCCCCGCGCGTGACCTACCAGCTGACCGACAAGGGCCAGGCACTCGTCCCGCTGATCGAGGACATGCGCCGCTACGGCAAGCAGTGGCTGCCGGTCGACGAGCGCGAGCCCGTCGGCGCCGCGGTCTAGCTTTCGCACGAACACCGCAGCGAAGCGGGAGGGGCCGCTGCGAATGTGTGCGATTTCCCGGCCCTCAGCCAGGTAATCGCTCGATATCCAGAGGAGGGTGACTGCAACTCCTCTGTCACACGCAGGAAGGCCCCTGGCCACGGGCGAATCCGACTTGCGTGACGACACTTGAGAGCACCACAGAGAGACTCGAGGAGGCGCTGAGGCGCCTCGCCGTCGAGGCCGCCGACCTGTTCGAGGAGCTGCTGGCGAGTGGGGCGGAGCTGCCCTTCGACCTGGAGCCCACCGACGATTCGCCGCTGCCGATGTACTCGTACGCCCCGCTGACGGGGCAGTTCATCGAGCGGCACCTCGCCGAGCTGCGGCGCCTGGAGGCGTTCGTGGAGGTGCGCGAGATCGCCGGCGAGGAGTCCGCGATCGGCTTCATGGTCGGCCTCTGGGAGGGGAAGACCGAGTTCGACATCGCCGGCGACCGGCTGCAGGGCGCCGTCGACGCGGTGCTTGCGACGATCAAGTCGGATTCCGACGAGGCGACGCCCGCCGGAGAGGTCATCGTCCCGCTGGTCGGCTTCCACATGCCGAAGGACGAGATCGAGCTTGACGGGGTGCGGATCGTGCGCGCCGATCTCCTCGACGACGCGCCGCTCGATGCGGTCGACGCCACGCGGTCGGGGGGTCGCGGCAAGCCGGGCTTCCTGGCCTGCCTGAGCAGCGGCGTGGCCGCCGTCGCGCCCGGTGCCGTGGTCGCCGACGACCTGCGGCGCGCCCTGCGCACCATGCGCCTCTTCCGGCCCGGCGCCGTCGGGATCGCCTCCCACGGCTGGGCCAAGCGCACCGGCGGCTGGGAGCGCTTCGGCACGGGAGCAAGCCGCCCGCGCCAGGGCGGCTACCGCCTGACCGGCAACGAGATCGGCGAGCTGGAGACCTTCGCGCGGACGCTCAACGAGCGCGGTTCGCGCCTGCCGTCCCTCGACTGGGCCGCCTCACGCTTCGAGCTTGGAGCGGACCGCGGATCGCTGATCGAGGCGCTGAGCGACTACCTGCTCGCCCTGCGCGGGCTGCTGGAGGGTGGGGGAGCGGCCCGAACGACGATGTCCGCACGCGTCGCCGCGCTCGCCTGCGAGCCGCACGAGCGCGAGCAGGGCCGCATCACGGTTGAGCGCGCTCTGGCGATCGAGCGGAAGCTGATGAGCGGAGGCCGCTACCGGCCGGTGGCGGGAGCCTCGCCGCTGGACGTGATCGCGGAGCTCGAGGAGCTCCTGCGGCGGCTGCTCAAGGGACTTGCCACCGGAGAGCTGGGAGGAGACCTGCGCTCCGCCGCCGATGAGGTGCTGCTCTCCGAGGGTCTTTCGGCCACGCACGTCGAGACGCCGGGCATCGGCGAGACCGCCGAGTGGCGGCTCCCCGACCCGACGCCCGACGATTCGCTCGACCTCTCGGCGATCGCCGACGGGAACATCGGCGATCAGGAGATCCACGTCCATCGCGCCTCGGACGAGGACACGACCGCGCTCGAGCCAATTACATCGGAGACGAACCAAATGGACGATTTGTCCGTCCGCCGGGGCGAGGACGATCGCCCTAGCGAGGAGATCAAGTCGACCAGGATCGTGGTCGACGATGTCGAACTACCCGAGATCATGAGCGCCGAAGGCGACCATCGGGCTCCGACCCGCCCCGAAGAGGGGAGTCGAGCCGATTGGTTCAGCGCCGGCGACGGCGAGCCGGAGTGGCCCGCCTTCGCGAGCGCCCGGCGCAAGGAGCATGTGAACCGTGAGCCCTCGAAGGACCGGGTCCGCTACCTCTTCCCGGTGCCTGACGCCACCGATTGGTCGGTCGGCGAGCTGCGGTACGAGCGCAAGCACTCCGGCTAGACGGATTGGACGCGCCGGGCTCTGGCGCGATACTGGGTGGGATGTCCGAGGAGAACGTGGCGATCGTGCGTTCCATCTATGCGGCCTGGCTCCATGGCGAGTCGGCTCGCTCCCTGATCGATCCGGAGGTCGAGTACGTGAACCCACCGGACGCTGTCGAGACCGGCACTCGGCACGGGCGAAAGGCATTCGCGCGCATCCGTGACGTGTATGACGAGGTGAAGGTCGAGCCGGAAGAGCTCATCGATGCGGGGGGCGACGAGGTCGTCGTGATCGCGCGGATCACGGGCAGGGGCCACGGCAGCGGCGTCGAGATCGATCGGCGACAGGGATACGTCTGGACGATCCGGGACGGCAAGGGCGTTCGCTTCCGCTGGTTCAACGATCCCGAGCAGGCACGCGAGGCGGCCGGGCTGTCGAAGCCCTGAAGGGCCGAGTCAGGCGGCGCCTGAGGCCGCCAGGGCCTCTCGCTGCTCTTCCGTGGCGAACAGGTAGCGATCGATCTTGAGCAGGGCGACGAGGTCGTGCACGTCCTCGTCGAGGTAGGGGATGCGGATCACGGCCTTCGGCGTCAGCTCGCGCCGGAGGTGCTCGACGTTCCGAGCGTCGCGCTGGGCGAGCGCCTGGTAGTCGGCGAAGTTCTGTGCGACGCGGTCCGCCAGCTCATCCGAGAGCAGCCCATGCAGGTCGTCCTCCGCCTCGCCCTCGGCCTCCTCGTCGGCCTCGTAGTGGACCTTGTTGACGATCACGCCGCCGACGGGCAGATTCGCCTCCACGAGCTTGCGGTGGAAGTAGACCGCCTCGTTGACGGGTTCTCCCTGGGGCCCGCAGACCACGACGAAGGTGGTGGCGGGGTCGGAGAGCAGCTCTGAGACCCGCTTGGCGCGCTCGCGGAAGCCGTCGACCATGCCGCTGAAGGCCTGGAAGAACTCGCTCAGGTCGGTGAGCAGGTCGAGGCCGGTGACCCTCTTCAGGACTCCCATCGCCATCGAGCTGCCGCGGCCGACGACCTTGGCCGCTACGCCCGTCGGCTTCATGAACATCTGCATCCCGCGGCCCTCGATGAACTGCGTTAGGCGCTTGGGCGCATCGAGGAAGTCGAGGGCGTTGCGAGAGGGGGGAGTGTCGAGGACGAGGAAGTCGTAGCGGCCCTCCTGGTGGATCTCGAAGAGCTTCTCCATCGCCATGTACTCCTGGGAGCCGGCCAGGGCATTCGAGAGCTGCCGGTAGATGCGGTTCTCGAGGATCCGGTCTCGCGTCTCGGCGTCGGGCGCGTGCTTGCGCACGAGGTCGTCGAAGGTCGCCTTGGGGTCGAGCATCATCGCCCAGAGCTCCCCCTTCATCTCGATGCCGCAGGGCTCGAACAGCTTCGGGTCGACCATCCTCGGCGTGTTTCCGAGCTCCTTCAGGCCGAGCGAGTCAGCCAGGCGCTTGGCAGGGTCGATGGTCAGCACGCACACCTTCTGCCCGCGCGCCGCGAGCCCGGCGGCCAGCGCGGCCGAGGTGGTCGTCTTGCCCACGCCGCCGGAGCCCGCGCAGATGCAGATGCCCCGCCCCTCGACGATGTCCGTAACCGAGGGCATCAGACGAGGGCACCCGAGATCCGCTCGAGCGACGGCACGTCGAGCTGCGGCTTGAAGATGAAGGGGAGGGTCTTGACGGGGGAGGAGACGGACTTCTTCAGGCGCTGGAGCTGCTCGCGCTGCGAGCGCGAGCGCCGGAACTCCGAGAGAGCGGCCCGCACCGCCGCTCGAGCCGGGCCGTCAGCCCCGTCCAGCGCCTTCTCGAGCTCCGATGCGTCGCCCTTCGAGAAGCGCTCCGGATAGAGCGCGTTCATATAGACGCGATCGACCGCCATCCCGATCTCGTCGGTGAGCGACTCCTCGAGCGAGGCGGACTCGTTGACGGGCATCTCCTCCGGCAGCGAGACGATCGCCACGCCCGTCTGGTCGTGGTCGGTGATGAAGCGGTCGAGCTCGGTGGCCTGCGAGTGGATCGGGCCCATCCGGGCGATGCCGGCGAAGGTCCTCGGCGTCTGCAGGAATCCGATCCCGTGCCCGGTCGCCGGCGCGTCGACGATCACCAGGTCGTATTCCTCCGCCTTCTTCACCCGGCGATCGGGCTGTGCGAGCTCCCAGATCTTCCCGATGGTGACCAGCTCCTTGAGCCCGGGCGTCGCGGCGGCGAGGTAGTTGAAGATTCGAGAGCGAACGAGCATGTCCCGCATGGCGCGGACCTTGAGCTGCAGCAGGAGGTATTCGCGCAGGGACTGGTCCGGGTCGATCGAGATCGCCCAGAGGTTGTCGGCCACCTCCACCTCGTGGAATCCGATCTCGGCGCGCCTGAAGACGCGTGAGGCGGTCTCCTGCCCCCCGATCTCGCAGACGATGGTCCGCTTCCCGCGAGCCGCGGCCGCAAGGCCCAGGGCGATCGAGATCGTCGACTTCCCGACGCCTCCCTTGCCGGTCACGAACACCAGTCGTTTGTCGAGCAGCTCAGGCATGTGGGCGGATTCTTCCAATCAGCAGCAGGAAAGCGGGCCTCGCCTGCGAAATAGCCCGCCTAGATGGCTAGTTTCCGCCGAAACAAGACTTCTCAAACCGCGGAGGTCGCCGCGAGCGAGGCTGGGCGCATGCGCGCCGAGGACCTCGTCGGGCCCACGCCCGAGAAGGCGTCCAAGAAGGACACCTCGAAGGCCCCCAGCACCAAGTCGGCGGCCACAAACACCGCCGCCGGGAAGAAGCAGCCGGACCAGCCCAAGAACAAGGGCCCGGCCAAGGTGATCGCCTTCGCGAACCAGAAGGGCGGCGTCGCCAAGACGACCACCGCCCTCAACCTCGCCGTCGCCTTCAAGGAGTCCGGCCACCGCGTCCTCTGCGTCGACATGGACCCGCAGGGCAACCTGACCATGAGCCAGGGTGTCGACCCGGACAAGGTCGAGAAGAGCATGTTCGACGTGCTCGTCCACCACATCCCGATCTCGGAGATCATCGTCTCGCGCGAGATCGACGTCGCGGTCGCCTCGATCGACCTGGCCGGCGCGGAGATCGCCATGAGCACGCAGATCGGCCGCGAGCGGGCGCTCCAGAAGTCCTTCGACGAGATCCGCAACGACTACGACTTCATCTGCATCGACACGCCGCCGAGCCTCGGGCTCCTGACCGTGAACGCGCTCACCGCGGCCGACAAGGTGATCGTGCCGGTCCAGTGCGAGTACCTCTCCATGCGCGGCCTGGTTCAGCTTCAGAACACCCTCACGATGATCCGGGAGAACCTCAACCCCGGCGTCGAGATCGAGGGCATCCTGCCGACGATGCTCGATTCGCGGACCGTACACGCCAAGGAGGCGGTGGAGATCCTCGAGGAGAACTTCGGCGAGCTCGTCTTCAAGTCGCGGATCCGCAAGGCGATCAAGTTCGCCGAGGCGCCGGTCCGCGGCAGCTCGGTCCTCAAGTACGACCCAACCGGAAAGGCCGCGGGCGCCTACCGCGACCTCGCGAAGGAGGTCCTGACCCATGGCTCGTAAGAAGCGCGCCAGCATGCGCGAGGGCCCCCTCGCCGATCTTTTCCGCTCGACGGATGAGTCCGTAGCTCCCGACGAGGTGAAGGTGACCAGCAACGGCGGAGGCTCGGCCCCGGTCGAGGTCGCCGTCGAGGAGCCGGTCCAGGAGACCCCTGCACCCGAGCCCATCCCCGAGCCCACGCCGGAGCCCGTTCCCGAGCCGACCCCGGACCCCGTCCCGGAGCCCCTTCCGACCCCCGATCCGGTCCCGCCGGAGCCGGTCGCCGAGATCAAGGTCGAGGCGCCGGAGATCACCATCGAGAAGGCCGATGTCCACCACGAGGGCCTCGAGCGCCTCATGGGTGGGCCCGGCGTCGAGATCCGCCCGGCCTTCGGCCGCGAGGAGCCCGACACCTCTTCCCCGACCCGTCAGCCGGTCGTGCCGCGCACCCACCAGGCCGTCCTGCGCGTCGTCGGTGTCGGCGGCGCCGGCGTCAACGCCGTCAACCGGATGGTCGAGGCGGAGCTGCCCGGCGTCGAGTTCCTCGCCATCAACACAGATCTTCAGTCCCTGCAGACCTCGAACGCCGATGTGACGCTCCACATCGGCTCCGAGCTCACCCGTGGGCTCGGCTCGGGCTCCGACCCGAGGGTCGGCTACCGCGCCGCCTACGAGGAGCAGGACAAGATCAAGGAGCTGCTCAAGGGCTCGGACATGGTCTTCCTGGCCTCCGGATCCGGCGGCGGCACCGGCACCGGCGCGGCCCCCGTGGTCGCAAAGCTCGCCCGCGACATCGGCGCGCTCACGGTGGCCGCTGTAACCAAGCCTTTCGCCTTCGAGGGCGCCCGCCGGGCGGCCCAGGCCGAGGAGGGCATCGCCGCCCTCGGCAAGGAGGTCGACACGATGATCGTCGTGCCGAACGAGCGGCTGCTGACCATCCTCGAGCGGCGCACTTCGATCGTCGACGCCTTCAAGGTCGCCGACGACGTCCTGCGCCAGGCCGTCCAGGGCATCTCCGACCTGGTGATGCTCCCGGGCCTGATCAACCTCGACTTCGCGGACGTCCGGACGACCATGATCGAGGCCGGGGACGCGATCCTCGGAATCGGAATGGGCGCCGGCGAGCACCGCGCGACCATCGCGGCCGAGAAGGCGGTCTCATCGCCGCTGCTCGAGACCTCGGTGGAGGGCGCGCACTCCCTGCTCCTCTCGATCACCGGTGGACCCGATCTCTCGCTGATCGAGGCGAGCGAGGCGGCCGAGATCGTCAAGGCCGCGGCGCATCCCGAGGCCGAGATCATCTTCGGCGCGAGCGTCGACGAGGACATGTCCGAGGAGGTCTGGATCACGGTCATCGCCACTCGCTTCGACTCCGCCTTCAATCAGCGCTTCCGACGCGATCGGCGCGACGAGCCGCGCACGCCCGACAGGGACGCCGCGCTGCGGCCCGAGCGCTACGCCGACCCTGTCGGCGACTACCGTGAGCCCTCCAGGCGAAGCGGAAGCGCCGACGAGCTCTACGGCGACGGCGTCTGGGGCCGTGACCCCGGCCGGCGCCCCACGGAGCCTCGGACGCTCGACGGCAGGGTGCTGGACGTGCCCGAGTTCAAGCCCCGCGACTAGTCCCGGCACCTCATACACTGCGCTCGTCCGGAGGAGGAGCGAGGGGATTCCTCCACCAGCTATCGAGGAGGGACGAACGTGATTGGGAGATTCACCCGTGCGGGACGTGTCTGGTCGCTGGCCACCCTGCTGATCGCAGCCACCGTGCTGGTCGGCACGATCTCAGCGAGCGCCGGTGCAGCGAATGACTCGCGCGCCGTCGTGGCCAAGAAGAAGTGCAAGAAGAAGAAGAAGAAGAAGAAGGGCATCACCGCCGCCACGAAGAAGAAGAAGAAGAAGTGCAAGCACAAGCTGTCGATCCCCGGGCCCATCGTCCGAGCGACGATCAGCTGGCCGGGCGGTGAGGTCGATCTGCACGCATTCGACTTGAGCGGCAACCGCAGCGGCATCGCATTCCCCTGCCCCGCGAGTCCTTGTGCCATGTCCGAGGGCATTCCGAATGCCGTGCACTCGCCTGACGCCAACAACGGCGGCTCGGAGAGCTTCACGGACAACATCTTCGTCCAGGGCGGCTCCGCCAACCGTGAGTTCGCGTATGCGGTCTGCTTCTACGACAACGCTGACGTCACCTTCACGGGCGTCAACCGCCTCGGTCAGAGTCAGTCGATTCCGATCAATGGATTGGCGGGCGAGGGTCATGCCGTGACGGTCACGGGCGGACCGCCCGTGCCGTCCAGCTTCGCCTGTCCCTCCTGACTCGGCGAGACGTGTGGATTGGACCGGCCGGCGCAAGCCGGCCGGTCTCGTTCCGGGGGGCGAGCCGCCTACGCTGAGGCCATGGCGAGCGAGAGGGGAGTTGTCGCCGCGGGGCATCCGCTGACGGCCGAGGCCGGCGCGCAGGTGCTGCGTGAGGGCGGAAATGCGGTCGACGCGGCCGTCTGCGCGATCCTCACCTCCTTCGTCTGCGAGAGCCAGCTGACCGGGTTCGGGGCCGGCGGGTTCATGATGGTCCACGAGGGAGATGAGAGCACGCTGATTGACTTCTTCGTGGCCGCCGGCGGGGCGGACGGGGTCGAGCGCGAGGCGGAGCTCGTACCCATCCCGGTGTACTTCGACGAGACGCCGCAGATCTTCAACTGCGGCGCCGCCTCCTGCGGCGTGCCCGGCAACCCGGCGGGGATCGAGTACGTCTGGAAGCGCTGGGGATCGCTGCCGATGGAGCGCCTCGCCGCGCCGGGAATCGCGCTCGGGCGCGAGGGCGTTCGGCTGACGGCGGCCGCGGAGTACTTCCACGAGATCCTCCACCCGATCCTGGTCTCCACTCCGGAGTCCGCCGCCCTCTACACGCCCGAGGGGCGCCAGCTCACCGAAGGCGACGTCTTCCACTACCCGGAGATGGCCGATGCGCTGGCGCGCTTCGCCTCCGAGGGGGCCGAGCCGTTCTATCGCGGTGAGGTCGCGCGTGAGGCCTGCGATTGGGTACGGGAACGCGGAGGGACGCTCGGCATGGACGACATGGCCGCCTACGAGCCGATCGAGCGACGACCGGTCCGAGCGAGCTTCCGCGGGCACGAGGTGCTCACCAACCCGCCTCCGTCATCCGGCGGGATCCTGATCGGCTACTCGCTGGGGCTGCTCGAGCGCCTCGGCGCGCCAAGCGGGGTGGAGGAGATCGTCGCGGCGATGGAGGCAGCAAATGCCAGGCGCACCCACGACTTTCACGTGGGACTTCACGACCCCGACTACGTGCAGCGCTTCCTCGACTCGGACCTGGACGAGGTGGCGGCGCGGATCGAGGATGGCGAGTGGATCGGGGGTCACGGCGGCGCGGGGGGCCCGGATGAGCCGGAGGACCGGATCGGCTCGACCACCCACCTCGCCGTCATCGATGCCGACGGCAACTGCGCGTCGGTCACCTGTTCGAATGGCACGGGCTCTGGAGTGGTCGTTCCGGGGACCGGGGTGCACCTCAACAACATGCTCGGCGAGGAGGACCTGAACCCGCAGGGCTTTCACCGAATCCCGCCGGGCCGGCGGGTGAGCTCGATGATGTCCCCGACGCTGGCGCTGCGCGACGGCCAGGTCGTGCTCGGCCTGGGAAGCGCCGGCTCCAACCGAATCCGCTCGGCGATCCTGCAGACGACGGTCAGGGTGCTCGAGCAGGAGATGGACGCCGAGGAGGCGGTCGTCGCGGGCCGCCTTCACTTCGAGGCGGGAACCGTGCAGGCGGAGCCTGGGGTCGACGAGGGGGGACTGAGCGATCTCGAGGTGCGCGGGGTCCCGGTGGTCCGCTGGAAACGGCAGAACCTCTACTTCGGCGGGGTGCAGGCTGTCCGCCGCGAGGCGGGCGGCGGGCTCAGCGGCGGCGGAGACCCTCGTCGCGGCGGGGCCGTGGCGTTCGCATAGTCACTCCGGAAGCCCGGGGAAGTGCACCTTCCCGTTGCTGCTGGCGCGATCGGCGGCCTCCTCGGCGCGCTCCAGCGCCTTGCCGACGGCGCCCAGGGCGTTGGCGAGCAGCGCCATCCGCTCGTCCTCGTCGCGCATCTCGAGGAGCTGCTGCTTCGTCTCGGGCGGCAGCTCGATCCGGCTGGCGATCGAATAGGCGCTCGCGCCGTCGAGCTCCCCGGGCTCGGGCCGTTGGCCGGTCGCCCGCTCGGCGAGCTCGGCGAACGCCTCCCGGGCCGCCGTCGCGGAGTCCTCGTCGATGGGCGGCACGTCCTCGTCGGGGATCAGCTCGACCTCGCCAGTCGGATAGTCAGGCGACTCGAACCGGTCCAGCACCTTGAACGGGGCCTCCCCGCGAACGACGATGTTCAGGCGTCCGTCGTCGAAGCGCTCGGTGACGTCGTCGATGACCGCCGTGCACCCGATCGAGCGGGCCCCGTCGTCGTCGCGCAACACGACGCCGAACGGCTCGCCCTGCTCGAGCGAGGTCCCGACCATTCGCTTGTAGCGCTCCTCGAAGATGTGCAGCGGCACCTGCTCGCCGGGGAGCAGGACGAGCGGCAGCTCGAAGATCGGAAGCTCGAGGCCTGCCATCGCGACCCATCTTAGGATCCAGCGATCGCAGAGTTGGATTTCGAAGCCGAGGGTTTGCTGGAGGGGCTCGAGGGCGAGGCCCGCGAGGCTCGCCTGGCCCTGCTCAACGACCTGGCGGAGTCGGGCGTGCCCCTGGAGGAGCTCAAGCGGGCGGTCCAGGAGGACAGGCTCGTCCTGCTGCCGGTTGACCGGGTCTTCGCCGCCGGCACCGAGCGCTTCACGGCGGCCGAGATCGCGGAGGGCGCCGGCCTCGAGCCGGAGTTCCTCGTGAAGCTGCTGCAGGCGCTCGGCGCGCCGATCCCGGAGGACGACGAGCGGGAGTACACGGAGCAGGACCTCGAGGCCGCGAAGCGGGCCAAGCTCTTCATGGATGCGGGGCTCCCCAGGGAAGGGGTGCTCGAGACGTCGCGGCTGATCGGCATCTCTATGGCGAACCTGGCCGACGCTAACCGGGACATGGTCGGGGAGGTGTTCACCGAGCCGGGGATCAACGAGCGGGAGCTCGCGATGCGCTACGCAGCCGCGGCCAAGACCATGCCCCCGATCCTCGGGGACACGCTCCTGCACGCCTACCGGATCCATCTGAGAGAGGCGATTCGGCAGGCGGTGATCACTGACGTCGAGCTTGCGCAGGGACGGCTCACCGGATCGGACGAGGTCTCGATCGCCTTCGCCGACCTGGTCGGCTTCACCCGGCTCGGCGAGTCGATGGAGATCGAGGAGATCGGCCAGATGACGGGGCGGTTGTTCGAGCTCGCCTCCGCGGCCGCGCGGCCGCCGGTCCGGCTGGTGAAGATGATCGGCGACGCTGCGATGTTCGCCTCGCGGGAGCCGGTTCCGCTGATGGAGGCGGTGATCGGGCTGGTGGAAGCCGCCGGCGACGGGGAGATCCCTCCGCTCAAGGCCGGCGCGGCGCGCGGGCCGGCGCTCGGACGCGGCGGGGACTGGTACGGGCGCCCGGTCAACCTGGCCGCCCGGATCACCAGCTTCGCCAGGCCGGACAGCGTCGTGGTGGATCAGGGGATGAAGGACTCGCTCGATTCGGCGAACGGGAACCGGTTCGAGTTCTCCTTCGTGGGCAAGCGCCGCTTCAAGGGAATCGAGGGTGAGGTGCCCGTGCACCGCGTCCGGCACCCGGAATCGGGTTAATCCGCGCGTAACGACTCGGCGTAACGCTGGGTCGATGTCCGAGTCTGGAGAACGATGGCGCTGCTGATGCTGTTCGCGTTCGTGGCCGGGGCGGGCACCGCCCTGTCGCCTTGCGTGCTGCCGATCCTGCCCGCCGTGCTCGCCGCGGGAGTCACCGGCGACCGGCGGCGGCCGCTGGGCGTGGTCACCGGGCTCGCGATCTCCTTCACCTTCGCAACGGTCGCGCTGGTCTACGTGATCAACGCGCTCGGGCTTCCGAACGGCTTCGCTCGCGACCTGGCGATTGCGGTCCTCTTCGTCTTCGGCATCTCCCTGCTGATCCCGCCGATCGGCGACCGGATCGAAGCGTTCGCCAGTGGTCTGGCGCCCGGGCCGGCTCGCTTTCACGGCGACGGCTTCGGCTCCGGTCTGGTGGTGGGGGCGAGCCTGGGTCTGGTCTACGCGCCCTGCGCGGGCCCGATCCTGGCCGGCGTGATCGTCGTCTCGGCCGCGCAGGACTTCACGGCCGGGCGCCTCGCGGTCGCGCTCTCCTATGCGGTCGGCTCGGCGATCGTGCTGTACCTGTTGCTGCTCGGGGGCAGGCGGCTGACACAGCGGCTCAATCCCGTGCGCGGGCGGGTGCAGATGGCCATGGGCGCGGTGATGGTGCTCGTCGCGATCGCGATGAGCGCGAATCTGGACGTGCGCTTCCAGACCGAGATCGCCAGCGCCCTGCCTCGGTTCCTGGTCAATCCGACGGAGAGCATCGAGAAGAGCAAGGCGATCTCCACGCCACTGGCCAAGGTGAGCCAGCACGGGACACCGGTGGTGCCGGCGAACGAGCTGAACCAGCCCGTCAGCCTGCAGACCTATGGGCAGGCCCCCGACTTCACGGGGACCCAGGACTGGTTCAACACGCCGGGCGGCGAATCGCTCTCGATGAGCGACCTGCGCGGCAAGGTCGTCCTGATCGACTTCTGGACCTACACCTGCATCAACTGCATCCGCACGCTGCCGTACCTGGAGGCATGGCAACAGCGCTATGGGCGCCAGGGCTTCACCGTCGTGGGGGTCCACTCGCCGGAGTTCCCGTTCGAGAAGGACTCCTCGAACGTCGCGGCGGCAATCCGTCAGAACCACCTCACCTACCCCGTGGTCCAGGACAACGACCTGGCCACCTGGGACGCGTGGGGCAACCAGTACTGGCCAGCCGACTACCTCGTCGATGCCCAGGGCAACGTCCGTGAGGCCCACTTCGGGGAGGGCGATTACGCCGAGACCGAGCGGGCGATCAGGACGCTGCTTCAGGATGCCGGCCACGGGAGCCTCGGGTCGGGCGCGCGGGCTGCGGCGCAGGCCCCGTCCGCGGGTACCACGACTCCCGAGACATACCTCGGCGCGGCCAGGGCCATGGGCTGGGTCACCCCGGTCCATTCCGGCGATCAGGACTTCGGCGCGGCTGCCGGTCCCCTCTCCGTCAACCAGTTCGCCTACGCCGGCAACTGGGGAATCACGGACGAGGACGCCACGGCCGGGGAAGGGGCGGAGATCGACACGGAGTTCAACGCACGCCGGGTCTACCTGGTGCTGGGCTCGCCGGACCAGGCCCGCCACGTCCAGGTCCTCCTCGATGGCAAGCCGATCCCCGCGAAGCTCGCCGGAGCCGACGTGCGCAACGGGCGGGCGACGGTTCAGGCGGAGAGGCTCTACCGCCTGGTTGACCTCCCAGCGGTCTCGCAGCACCGCCTGTCGCTGATCTTCGATCCGGGGATCAAGGGCTACGCGTTCACGTTCGGGTAGGAGCGAACTTCACCACCGGCTGGGGAAGGGGGCGGGATCTGCCGGGCGCAGGCACGAAAACCCGCGATGAAGGGGCGAGATTCGGGGCGTTGGCGACTTACCGTCCCCCGTGGGACGGAAATTCACCAACGATCATCCTGACGCCTTCATCGCCCGACTTGCGGCCAACCAGCACGGCGTTGTCTCACTCGGTCAGCTCGAAGAAGCGGGCATCCACGAACGGGGCCGGAGGACCCGCGCAAGCATGCAACGCTTGCACCGCATTCATCGCGGTGTGTACGCCGTCGGACACCGTGGCCTCAGCGAGAAAGGAAAATGGATGGCGGCGGTGCTCGCATGCGGTCCCGACGCCGTACTCAGTCACGCCAGCGCCGCCGCGCTTTGGCAGCTCCTACCCCAGGGGGGTTTGGTGCATGTCACGGTTCCGCATGCCGGACGGAGCCGTGAGGGAATCCGCGTGCATCGGTCCCAGACCCTCTTCCCCAGCGAAGTAATCCGCCCGGAGGTCATCCCCGTCACGACCCCATCCCGAACCCTGGTGGACCTCCGCCGCCTCCTTCCCCAGCCGCAGTTTGCTGCCGCACTCAGGCAGGCGGAGTACCTCGGGTTGCCGATCGGCGCGGGGCTTGATCCTGATCACACGCGCAGCGAGCTCGAAGCCCGCTTCCTGGCCCTCCTGCGCCGCCACCGCCTTCCCCAGCCGGGGGTGAACGTCCGAGTCCGCTCCCACGTCGTGGACTTCCTCTGGACGCCGGCTCGTCTCGTAGTCGAGCTCGACGGATATCGGGCGCACTCCGGCCGCGCTGCCTTCGAAGCCGACCGAGCACGCGACGTCGAACTCAAAGGGCTCGGCTACGACGTCATCCGCTTCACTTGGCGGCAAGTCACCACCGGGCCAACCGAGGTCGCTCGCACCCTGCGCCGGCTACTAAACGCCCGCGCCCAATAGGATCCCCCCATGGACGCCGAACGCGCACAGCAGCGGCTCGCCGAGGAGCGGGCTCGCATCGAGGGCGAGCTCTCAGAGCACGAGCAGCCCGACACCTCCAGTGAGCCCGAGGACTCCGGCGACGAGGCGAACGACCTCGAGCAGGCGAGCACGGACAGCGCCCTGGTCGAGGATCTCCGCCGGATGCTCGAGGAGATCGGTCGTGCCGAGCAGCGAATCGAGGACGGGACCTACGGCAAGTCAGTGGTGAGCGGCGAGCCGATCCCGGACGGACGGCTCGAGGCCATTCCCTGGGCCGACCGCAACGTCGACGAAGAGCCCGGCGGACGCGGCTGACATTCGGCCAAGGCGGCGGTCGGGGACCCTCCGATCGCCATCCTTGGGCCATGCAGAAACCGACGACCGAGCGCACCGGCATCGTCCGCAGCGCGGCCAGCCTGGACGAGCGCGACGAGAGCTACATGGCGCTGCTCGGCAAGCTGATGGCGGCCATCGTGGCCACCCTCTGGGGTGCCTCGATGATTCTCGCGGGCGCGTTCGGCCTGCAGCCGGGCACGAGCTGGGCCCTCCTCGCCCTCGCGCTCGGAGTCATCCTGATTCTGCTGGCCGCCGATCAGGCGTGGAGGGTGATCCGCAAGCTCGGCTAGGGAAGGCGGGCCGAGACGAGCAGGTTGTAGAAGAGCTGTGGCGGCAGCCTCGGTTCAAGCACCTGGTTGTCCACCCGCTGCAGGGCCAGATAGCTCCGGAAGGCGAATCGCCGCCATCCCCAGGGCACCTCGTCCGGCTCCGCGCTCGCCTCGAGTGTCCTCACCGTCCAGCCGTGGATCGAGGCGAGCAGCTCCTCGCCCTTCACCCTGACGTCGGCGAACCCGCCTTCCGCGCAGAAGCGCCGCAGATCGCCGGGCGAGAAGGCGTGCACGTCCACCTCGGGCTCGAGATCGTGCCGGTGTTGCTCCGCCTCGGCCTCGTAGTCGCGCGCGGAGGCGCCGACCATCCGCCTCCAGAGCGGGGCTGTGAGCAGCGCGGTGCGCTTCGGAATGGCCGCGAGGAAGTCGCCGTACCTGGAAGGCTCGCCGCAGAACGCCACGGTCCCGCCCGGGCGCAGCACCCGCGCGAACTCCGAGAACGCCTGGTGCAGATCCGGGATGTGGTGAAGCACCGCATGCCCGAAGACGAGATCGAAGCTCTCGTCCGCGAACGGCAGCGTCTCCGCTTCCGCCGCGGCGGTGTTCACCTCCAGGCCCAGCCGCCCCGCATTCGCCTCGAGCGTGGCGAGCATCCCGGGCGAGATATCCGTCGCCGTGGCCCGCTCGATCGTGCCAGCCTGCAGCAGATTGAGCGAGAAGTAGCCGGTCCCGGCGCCGATCTCGAGCGCATCGCCGAATGGCGCCTGCGGCCAATGGCCCAGAGCCTTGCGCAGCTTGCGCGTCACCTGCTCCTGACCGATGTCGCCGAAGTCGATGCCCCACTTGGCGTCGTACGAGGACGCCGCCACGTCGTGGTAGCGCTCGTTGACCTCCTTGATTCGCTCCGGGGTTGTGGGCGCCGGCATGACGCGGGATCGTAGCCCCGCTCGGTCCCGGGGCGAGCTACCTGTCGTACGTCCTGATCGCGCGCAAAGAGAGACCGATGAGCACCACGCCCATCACCAGGATCACCCCGAGGCAGACGAGAAGCTTGTCCACGACCCATCCGTCGATGATCAGCGACCGGATGCCGACGATCACGTAGCTCACCGGATTGATCCGCGCCAGCGTCTCCATCAATGGCGAGAGCCGGTCGAAGGGCACGAAGTTCGGGGTCAGGAAGAGCAGGGGAAAGAAGAGCAGGAAGCTGGTGTTCGTCGCCTGGACGTTCCGGGTCTTGAGCGCGACGAGGATCCCGAAGCCGGCGTAGGCCACTCCGAAAAGTGCCGCGAGGAGGACGGCCAGGATGGCGCCGAGCACCCCCGCCTCGACGCGGGCGCCGAAGACGACGATCCCGAAGAGCATCACGACCGTGGACGCCGCGAGCCCGCGAACGAGGTCGGCGCCGAGGCGGCCCAGGATCAGCGAGGTGCGGCGGATCGGCGCGACCAGCAACTTGTCGAAATAGCCGCTGTCGATCTCGGTGACGAGAGCGAGCCCCGTGGTGGCGGTGGCAACGGCGAACATCAGCGAGACCGGCATCTGGAAGGCGACGTAACTCTGGCCGTTCAGCCAGGGCGCGGTGTTCGCGTTGAACGTCGTCTGGACCTGGCCGATGTTGACCGCGAGGAAGAAGAGCGGGATGAACAGCGTCGGGATCGTGGCCTCCGGATAGCGGACGACCTCCCGCACCGCGCGCCGTCCGAGCAGCAGCACCTCAGTCATGGCGCCACCGCCCGTGCCGCGGCCTCGTCCTGCTCGGCGCCCACATCCTCCGCCTCGCCGGCACCCTCGAGCCGCCGCCCGGTGGCCTCCAGGAAGACATCGTCCAGCGAGGGCTGGTCGACAGCGATCGCGCCGACATCGACGCCGGCCCCATGCAGGCGCCCGACGATCGCGGCGATCGAGGCTGCGCCGTCCTCGACATAGAGCGCGAGCGCGTTCTCGGCCGGAACGACTCGCTCCAGGCCGGGCAGCTCGCCGATCGCCTCCTGCGTCTTGTCGGGATCGGCGCCCTTGAGGTCGACGGTGACGACGTCGTTCCCGAGATCGCCCTTGAGCTTCTCGGGCGTGCCCTCGGCGACGATGTCGCCGTGGTCGATGATCGCCAGCCGCTCGCAGAGCTCGTCGGCCTCCTCCAGATACTGCGTCGTCAGGAAGATCGTCGTGCCCGTTTCGTTGATGCTGCGGACCTCCTCCCAGACGGTCAGCCGGGAGGCCGGATCAAGCCCGGTGGTCGGCTCGTCGAGGAAGAGCACCTTGGGCCGGTGGACGAGCGCGCTGGCGAGATCCAGGCGCCGCTTCATCCCGCCGGAGTAGGTCTTGGTGCGCCGGTCCGCGGCGTCGGTCAGGCCGACCAGCTCGAGCAGCTCGTTGGCCCGATCGCGACCCGCGGCGCCCGTGATCCCGTAGAGGCCGCACTGGAGCTCGAGCAGCTCCCGGCCCGTCTGGACCGGATCCAGCCCGATCTCCTGCAGCGCTACCCCGATGCTCCGCCGCACCTCGTCGCCATCAGTGACCACGTCGTGACCGGCCACCGAGGCGCTTCCCGCCGTCGGGGGGAGCAGCGTGCAGAGCATCCGCACGGTCGTCGACTTGCCCGCGCCGTTCGGCCCGAGGAATCCGAAGATCTCGCCCTCGCCAACCCGAAGGTCGACCCCGCGCACCGCCTCGATCCCGCCCTTGAAGGTGCGGGTCAGCTCTCTCGCTTCAATGGCAGGGGTTTTCCCGTTGTTCTCAGCCAACTTGCATCCGTCCTTGGTTTCCCCGTCAATGACCGGACCGCCGGCCGAAACTCATCGCTCGCGGCCGTATCCGCACTCTACGAAAAGCCTGTAGTCCCTACCTTCCCGGCGATGGGAGAAGCCGATCAGACCTACCTCCAGGCCGACCAGCCTGCGGGAGTTCCACCGCTCGAGTTGACCGGCGAGCGCACCCTCCCCGACGTTCCCGAGGAGAACTACTGGTACCGGCGCCACGTCGCCGTCTATGAGTGGATCGCGGAGCGGTGCGCGGGACTGCGCGTCGTGGACCTCGCCTGTGGCGAGGGCTACGGCTCCGACATCCTGGCCCGGACCGCCGCCGAGGTAACCGGCGTCGACGCCAATCCCGACGCGTTCGAGCACGCAAGCGCCCGCTACGGCCGGCCCAACCTGAGCTTCCACCGCGGTCTGGTCGAGGACTTCGATCAGGAGGTGGACGCCGTCGTCTTCCTCCAGACGATCGAGCACATCCACGAGCCCGAGAAGCTGGTCGAGACGATCTCACGGATCGCGCCGGTCGCCTACATCTCGACGCCGAACCGCCTCACCCTCGCCCCGCCGGGCGCCGAGAAGTCGGACAACCCCTGGCACCTCCGCGAGTACGACGCCGGCCAGTACCGCGGGCTGCTCGAGCCCCATTTCGCGAGCGTCGAGCTGCTCGGCCTGTTTCACGCCCGCAAGCTGCGCGTGCACGAACTGGCGATCAAGGCGGGCTGGGACCGGATTCATCCCGCTCTCCACCTCACCAAGCCGTTCTACGACCGCTTCATCCCGGCGATCAGCGCCGGCGACTTCCAGCTGCGGCAGGACCCGCTCGAGCGGGCGCTCGACTTCCTCGCCGTCTGTCGCTCCTGAGCTCCATGGCCGACCGCACCGTTGGCGACCTGGCGATCGTCCTCCACTCGCACATGCCCTACGTCGAGGGCTTCGGGACCTATCCGTTCGGCGAGGAATGGCTCTTCGAGGCATTCGCGCGCTCGCATCTGCCGGTGCTCGAGGTTGCCGAGCGGCTCACCATGACGATCACCCCGGTGCTCGCCGACCAACTCGAGGCCGATGGGGTGGGGGAGAGGACGCGCGCGTTTCTGGCCGAGCACCGGGTGGAGGCCGCCACCCGGGACGCGACCGAGAGCGAGGCGGACCTGCAGCCCGCGGCCGAGGCCAACATCCGCCTGTACGCGCACGCGATCGAACGGCTTGAGAGCCTGGAGGAGCACCCCCTGGCGGCTTTCCAGGAGGCGGCCGACTCCGGCCGGGTCGTGCTGATCCCATCCGCGGCGACCCACGCTGTCCTGCCCAAGCTCGCGACGCAGGCGGGGCGCCGTCTCCAGGTGGATGCCGGACTGCGCTCTCACGAGCGCCGGTTCGGCGCGGCCGCTGAGGGCTTCTGGCTGCCCGAGTGCGCCTACGTGCCGGGGCTGGAGGCGATCCTCGCCGAGCGTGCGCTCGCCTACACCTGCCTTGATCAGAGCGCGCGAGAGGACGGCACGTCCGCGTTGACGCCGGTGCGGCTACCGGGTGGCCCGGTGGGCTTCACGATCGACTGGCCGACCGTCGAGCTCGTCTGGTCCGAGCGCGGCTATCCCTCGGACCCCAGCTATCTCGAGTACCACCGCCTCTCGCCGAACGGGATGCGTCTCTGGTCGATCTCGGGAGAGCCATACGACCCGGCCGCCGCCGCGGACCGCGCCAGCGAGCACGCGTCAACCTTCCTGGGTGCGGTGCGCGACCGCCTCGAGCAGCACCGGTCCGAGGGCGGCACGCAGGGACTGTGCGTCTTCGCGATCGACACCGAGTTGCTCGGCCATTGGTGGGCCGAGGGTCCCATCTGGCTTCGCGAGGTCCTGCGGGGGGCTGAGGCGGAGGGAGTTCGCCTGTTGACGCTGCCCGAGGCGCTCCGTGAGCACGACCCCGAGGAGCGGGCGATCGGCGAGTCGAGCTGGGGGGAGGGAAAGAGCCTTGAGACGTGGGACTCCCCGGCGGTATCCGACCTGGTCTGGGCCACACGGCGGTCCGAGCTCCGGCTTCTGAGGGCCCTCGGCACGGGCGGCCTGGAGCCCGAGGCGGCGTGCCGGGCGGCCCGCGAGCTCCTCGCCCTCCAGTCGAGCGACTGGGCCTTCATGGATCACCGCGGGCAGGCCGGCGACTACCCGTACACGCGGGCGACGGCCCACGCTCAGGCCCTGCTGGAGGCCATAGACTCCGGCAAGGGAGTCGACGCACGCGTTCGCAATCTCGCCCCCGATTTGAGCCTGGCGCCGCTGCTCGAGCCCTGAGTCGACTGACCATGAACCGCGTCCTGATTCTCTCCTGGGAGTACCCGCCCCTCATCGAGGGCGGGCTGGCACGCCACGTCCGCAAGCTCTCCGAGGCGCTGGTGGAGCGCGACACCGAGGTCCACGTGCTCACCCGCGGCGGGGAGGAGTCGCCGTCGGAGGAGGTGATGGCCGGCGTTCACGTCCACCGCGTCATGGAGCCGACCCGGCCCGCCGAGCTCAACGAGTTCGTCGCCTGGGTTGAGCGGATGAACTCGGACATGCTGGCCGCCGGCGTCGAGCTCGGCGATCGCGTCGACTTCGACCTGGTGCACGGTCATGACTGGCTGGTCGCCAACGCCTGCGACCACCTTGCCCGCCGCTTCGATGCCCCTCTGGTCACCACCATCCACGCGACCGAGCACGGCCGCCATCAGGGCTGGGTGGAGAAGCACCCGCAGGCGTACATCCACGGCGTCGAGCGCTGGATCACCAACCGCTCCGACCACGTCATCGCCTGCTCGACCTTCATGCGTGAGCAGATCGTCGACGTCTTCGGCGTCCCCGAGGGCTCGATCGAGGTGATCGCCAACGGGATCGATCCCGACGAGATCCAGCCGCACGACGACGACGGGCTGCGGCGGCTCCGCGCGGAGTTCGCCGAGCCCGACGAGTCGCTGGTCCTGCTCGTCGGCCGGCTCGTCTACGAGAAGGGCTTCCAGTTCGCCCTCGAGGCGCTCCCCGAGATCATCGAGCGGCTGCCGAAGACCCGCTTCGTGGTCGCGGGCTCGGGAACGCACGAGGAGGAGCTCCGCCGCCAGGCGGAGGAACTCGGCCTGATGGAGCACGGGACCTTCGTCGGCTGGATCGGCGACGACGTCCTGCACTCGCTCTACGCGATCGCGGACGTCTGCGTGGTCCCATCGATCTACGAGCCCTTCGGCCTCGTCGCCCTCGAGGCCATGGCTTCGAGCTGTCCATGCATCGTGGCCGACACCGGCGGGCTCCGAGAGGTCGTGCCTCACGACGAGGTCGGGCTGCGCTTCCGAGCCCGCGACCCGCAGTCCCTTGCGGAGATGACGATCCGGGTGCTGGACGACGCAAAGCTCTGCCGCCGGCTCACGGCGGAGGCGTTCGAGCATCTCAGCCGCTTCGACTGGGGCGACGTCGCGGAGCGGACCGCGGAGGTCTATGCGGAGGTGGTGGCCCGTGACGCGGCTGCCCGACGGCCGGCGTGAGGTCTACCCCTCGCGGGAGAAGGCCCCCAAGCGCAGGGCGCCCGACTTCGGCCCCGGCCTCAACGTCAGCGTGCCGATCTCGTTCGGCCTGCCGCTGGTGGTCGTCGCCATCGCGCTGATCGCCGCGGCGGTGACCACCGGCAACATCATCTTCTGGATCACCGGAGCAATCGCCGGGGCGGCCGGGCTGCTCCTCTTCGCCTCCGGGAAGAGGCTCTAGCCGAGCCCTACTTTCGGCTCTTCTTGTGCTTCTTGTGCTTCTTCTTCTTGCAGGAGCGCTTCTTGTGCTTCTTCTTGGACTCGGCGGCGCGGTGATGGCGATGCTTCTTCTTCTTGGCCTTCTTGCACTTGGCGCCGGCGCCGTTGTTGTTCCCGGCGCCGCAACCGAGCACGGTGGCCGCCGAGTCGACTGAGCTGGTGGCGCCGTTGTAGCCCGTGAAGTCCGCGTGGAACATCGGCGCGGGCGGCGCGCACAGATCACGGTTTGCGGTCAGCAGCCCCGGGCTCGGCGTGAAGGTGAGCCGGAAGTCCGAGATCGGGATGTCGGGCAGTCCGTCGAACGTCACGACCTCGCTCAGCGTCAGGTTCCCTGTGAGGAGCAGGTGGAGCTGGCCGTTCAGGTCCAGGCCGATGTCCGGGATCGGGCTGCCGTTGGAAACCAGCACGACGTTCCCTGACAGCGGGAGGTGGAGCAGGGGTGAGGCGGCGATCGCCGATCCGACCACCGAATTCGCCGGGCACGAGCCGGCCTGGAAGGCGGCCGGCAGACAGGTGCTGCCGAGGAGGTTCGCGTCGGCGACGAGATCGTTGGAGGGGACGGCGACCTGCGCCTTCACCAGACCAGCCTCGTCGAGGTCCTGCTGGATCGAGGTGACCACGGTGGTCGGCACACGAGCGGCTCCGCCACCGGTCTGGCCGGGGCCGCCCACCTGGGCGCTGAACGACGGCGAGAACTCCTCGGCCCCGCAGTCTGTGGTGGTGAAACTCGCCGACCCGGTTGCCGTGCTCCCCGTGTAGGGCACCGCGGTGAAGTTCGTCGTGTTGTCGCCGCATGACGTCGGGTTTCGCATGAAGTGCTGGCCGGTTCCCGGAGCGGTCCCGAACAGGGTGATGTCCTGCGAGTTGATCGTCGTGGGGAGGCCCGAAGTCGTATTCGGGATGTCGTTGATCACCGTGTTCAGGCCGAAGTCGGGCCTGAGCTGGACCCCCGACTGCAGGGTGACCGGCGGCAGGATGTTCGGGACGAGAGCGCAGAGCTCGGGTGGAAGGAGGGCACACAGATCGCCCTTGATCGGCCGGAGCACGATCCCGAAGCGGGCCGGCTCACCGGGCTGCGGTGTCAGGTTGTAGAGGTCGCCCTGCACGTCAAGGGTGACCGGGAGGACGGCGACGGTCACCGTGGCGTTCGCCGTCACCGCGCCGACCTTGGTGTCGGCGGCACAGGTGTCGGCGTTGAGCTGGGCGACGGTGCACAGAGGGGCCGCGTTCGGGTTCCCGATCAATCCCGGAGGCAATCCCACCGTGAGGTCCTTCACCTGGCCGCCGCTGAAGTCCATATGGATGTGGACGTCGCTGTGCGCACCCGCCTGAGTGTTGGTGGGGGCCGCGGACAGCCCGCCCAGCGACAACGCCTGGGCGGACGCCGGAATCACGACGACGAGCCCCACGATTGCGATGAAAGTCCCGATCAGACGGCGCGGAGTGCGCATCCAGCTCCTCCTCTGTGTCCCCTGTGGCCTCATTGCCATACCCGCCGGGGCTCCATGCCCCGAAAAGCGAGTATACGGGGCTACCTCTTATTCGGGCGCAGGTTCAACGGGATCTGGCCACTTCAACGACTTCGGCGTCTCCCGCATGCGGATCACCTTCGCCGGGACGCCGCCCACCACCGCGTTCGCGGGCACATCGCGGGTGACGACGGAGCTCGTGCCGACGATCGAGTTGTCGCCGACCCTCACCCCGCGCAGAAAGCACGCTCCGTAGCCCACCCAGACGTTCGAGCCGACGACGCACTCGCGCATGTAGATGCCCTGCTGGCGGATCGGGCGGTCGACCTCGACCACGCCATGGTCGAAGTCGATGAACATCGCACGGTCCGCGATCACGCACTGCTCGCCGATCCGCACTCGCCGGTACGACGAGATCGTGCATTCCTGCCCGAACACGGTCTTGGCGCCGATCTCGACGACGCCCTCGTGGCTGCGGATCTTCGTGCCGTCCCCGATCCAGGTGAAGCGCCCGAAGCGGATCTCGGCGCCCTTGGCGATCTGCAGCTGCAGCCCCTTGCCGAAGAAGACCGGGCCGTCGGTCTGCCAGCGCCAGCCGGCAGGGGTCAGGAAGCGGCGCCACAGATACCGCCAGAGGAGGCGGGCGTAGAGCCGGTTGAGCATGCCGTTGCGGCGGTAGAAGCGGAGGGCGCGGAACACGCGCGCAGTCTAGGTTCGGGCGCGGCACTCGGTGAGTGAAGGCGATCGCCGGGGGGCCGTCCCAGCAACACTGACCCCGTTTTGATGTTGCTGGGCCGGCCCCCCGCCGACCGCATTCGTGCCTAGACTCGCGTTCCATGGCCCAAACCGCCCAGCAGAGCCTCGCCGCGCGGCTCGTCGCCGGTGACAAGCGCGCTTTGGCGCGCGCGATCACTCTGATCGAGAACGATGATCCGGCTGGGTGGGAGCTCGTTCGCGAGGTCTTTCCCCGGACTGGAAAGGCTCGGATCGTGGGGTTGACCGGGCCGCCCGGGGTCGGCAAGAGCACGTTGATCGGGGCTCTCACCGCGGAGATGCGGAAGGCCGATCGCCAGGTCGCCGTGCTCTCCATCGATCCGTCCAGCCCGTTCACTCGCGGCGCGCTGCTGGGCGACCGCATCCGCCTCTCCGACCACTTCCTCGACGCGGGGGTCTTCATCCGGTCCATGGCCAGTCGCGGCGCGCTCGGCGGGCTCTCCGAGGCCACCCTGCAGGCGGCCCTGCTGATGGACGCCTCGGGCAAGGACGACGTCTTCATCGAGACCGTCGGCGTCGGCCAGGCCGAGATCGACATCGTCGACCACGGCGACACGATCATCCTGGTCCTGATGCCGGGCTCCGGGGACTCGATCCAGGCGCTGAAGGCCGGGGTGATGGAGATCCCGGACATCATCGTCGTCAACAAGTCAGAGCATCCGATGACCGACACCATGATCCGGGAGATCCGGGGAGTGCTCTCCCTCGGCCCCGCGACCTCCTGGCGCGTTCCGATCATCAAGACCGAGGCCTCGAAGGGGGAGGGGGTCGCCGAGCTTGCCGAGAAGATCTCCGAGCACCGCGCACACATCGAGGCGGAGGGCACCCTGGAGGAGCGCCGGGCGCGCAACCTCCGCAACGAGGTGCTGGAGCTGGCAGCATCACGAATGCGGCGCCGGCTGGAGGCGACTGTCGCGGACGATTCGTCCGTCCGCGAGCTCCTCGACCGCGTCGTCAAACGGGAGATCGATCCAGCCAGCGCGGCGAGGGACCTACTGGAGCGTGAGGATGACTGAGACTCAGAAGCGCGATCCCGACAAGGCGCCGCTGCCGACCCTCGAGGAGGCGCGGGCCTGGGAGGGCGTGCAGATCGACGGCCTCGGCAACAAGACGCTGGGGCGAATCGCCGGCATCCACGTGGACGCCCAGGACGGCGAGCCGCGCTGGGCGCTGATCCGGCTCGGGCCGCTCGCCGGCTGCACCGCGATCCCCTTCGAGCACGTCGCGGAGGGTGCGGGGCGGCTGTGGGCCGCCTATGACCGCGACTGGATCCGCGAGGCCCCGCGCTTTCGCCCGAACGAGTCGCTGACCGCGCTGCAGGAACTAGAGCTCTGCGCGCACTGGGGGGTCCGCGAGCAGCACGGCAGGGCGGCCGAGGTGGCCGAGCGGGGCGAGGACGAGATCACCTCGGTCCCCGCCGACGAGTAGGAAGCCGCTCCGCCTCGGCGGCTACTTCTTCTTTCTCTTGCACTTCCGCGCAGCGGCGGCCCGGCGGTGCTTCTTCTTGCACTTCTTCTTCGTCGCCGGCGGAGCGGGGACGGTCGGCGTCGCTACCGGCGGCGGGGTGACGACGGGACAGTGGGCCGAGCAGGGGTTGACGGTGAGGTCTCCCTTGACGCTGAAGAGGTTCCCTGGGTGTTCGGTCGGCCGCGCGAAGTAGCGCTGCTGGGTCTGGATCCCTGGCGTCACCGGATCGACGTCGGTCGTCGGCAGCTTCAGCACGTCGAACGCGAACCTGAGCGTGCAGAAGTCGTTGACCATGAGCGCCCGTGGGGTGACGGGGGTGATCGTGCTCGCTCCGGCATCGAAGACGTTGTCCTGCGCGGTCGAGAACGAGTCTCCGTTGCACTGGCCGTCGATGCCCGTTACGGAAGTCAGTGAGAAGACGCCGGGATCCGGAACGCCGCAGGGGTCGACATCCTCCCCGCAGGACGGTTGGATCCCGATCGGGTTCGGGGTGAACGTCTCACTCGCGGTGGAGACGTTCGTCAGCTTGATGTCGACGCTGCCGGACTCCCCGACGGTCAGCGGTGTCACGCCCACGTTCGAAAACGACATGCTCCAGGCAGCGTTCGCAGCCGGCGCGGCCGACAGCAGCGCGGCGCTCGCGATCGCGAACAGCAATCCGAGCCGCACCGTCCTTCTCCCGTGCCCCCGCACGCACTCCATACTAGTTCGTAGACCCGTCGCCGACGCCAGTCAGACGCCGAGCTGCCGCGCGATCACCATCTGCTGCACCTCGTCGGTGCCCTCGCCGATGGTGAGGATCTTGGCGTCGCGATAGAAGCGGCAGACGGGGTACTCCTCGATGTAGCCGTACCCGCCGTGGATCTGGACGGCCTCCTCGGTGGCGCGGACCGCGAGCCGGCCGGTGATCAGCTTGGCCTGGGCGGCGGTCAGGGTGAAGCTCTCGCCGCGATCCTTCTCGATGGCAGCGCGGTAGACGAGCAGGCGGGCCGCCTCGATCTGGGCGGAGAGGTCGGCGATCTTCGCCTGGATCGCCTGGAACTTGCCGATCGGCTGGCCGAAGGCGTGGCGCTCCTTGGAATACGAGATCGCCTCGTCCAGCGCACCCTGCGCCAGCCCGACGCCCATCGCCGCCACGCCGATACGGCCGCCGTCCAGGATCGCCAGGAACTGCTTGAAGCCCTGGCCGCGCGGCCCGAGCAGGTTCCCCTCCGGAACCCGGCAGTCGTCGAAGGTGAGGGGGCGCGTGTCCGAGGCGTTCCAGCCCATCTTCCGGTAGGGCTCGCCGGCCTCGTAGCCGGGGGTCCCGTTCGGGACGATGATGTTGGAGATCTCCTTGTTGCCGTTCTCCCGGCCGGTGACCGCGGTGATCGTCACGCAGCCCGAGATGTCGGTGCCGGAGTTGGTGATGAACTGCTTGGTGCCGTTCACGACCCATTCGCCTCCGTCGAGCTCGGCGCGCGTGTGGGTGTTGCCGGCGTCGGAGCCCGCCTCGGGCTCGGTCAGGCCGAAGGCCGCGAGCTTCTGTCCGCTGCAGAGCTGGGGGAGCCAGTCGTCCTTCTGCTCGTCGGTGCCCCAGAGGTGGATCGGCATGGTCCCGAGCGACGTGTGAGCCGCCATCGTGATCGCTACCGAGGAGTCGATCCTGGTCAACTCCTCCACGGCAAGCGCGTAGGTCAGCGTGTCCGCGCCGCCTCCGCTGTACTGCTCGGGGAAGGGGATGCCCATCAGCCCGAGCTCGCCCATCTTCTTGACGAGCTCGTACGGGAACGCCTTGGTGCGGTCGAGCTCCTCTGCGACCGGCTTGACCTCCTGGTTGGCGAAGTCGCGGACGGTGTCGCGCAGCAGACGCTGCTCGTCGGTCAGATCGAAGTCCATGGGGCGGGGGAGTCTAGGAAGGACCGCTAGACGACGGTCTTGACGCCTTCGAGTGCCTTCTCGAGGCCCGGTCCATCGACGGCCCGCGCCTCGCGTACCTCGAGGTGCTTGCCGCACTTCGTGCAGATCCGGCGGTCGTCGATCTTGCCGCCGCATTCCTTGTGGATGACGATGGAGGGGGGACCGCCGGGATGCGGCTCGTACTTGTCGCCCCAGTACATCAGGGAGATCATCACCGGCCAGAGGTCAAGGCCCTTCTGGGTGAGGAAGTACTCGTAGCGCTCGGGCCTCTCGCTGTAGGGACGGCGCTCGAGGATGCCCTCGTCGACCATTCTCTGCAGGCGAGAGGTGAGCACGTTGCGCGCGACGCCGAGGGTTCGCTGCATCTCGGAGAACTTGCGCCGGCCGTGGAAGATCTCGCGGACGACCAGGAGCGTCCAGCGCTCCCCCACCAGCTCGAGGCTGCGGGCGATGGAGCAGATCTGTCCTTCGTATTCCTTGCCGAGCACGACTGTGATGTTCGCACACTCAGTTGCGTCATGCAACTCACGCTGATAGGGTCCCGCCCAGTAGAGGTTGCGTGAAGCAACCAACTCACGGAAAGAGGCGCGGCCATGAGAGCACTGCGATTCGAGTTCCATCCAGAGCGGGTCCGGATCAGTCCCGAGGAGATCCAGGCGGACCTCAGCTATCCGGTCCGCAAGGACCGCGAGAACGGCGGGCGCAGGCGCGCCCGTAATGCGAGGGTGCGCCGAGAGGCGCAACCCGTTTCATGAGGGGGGGGCGCGGGTGAGCATCGACACACCGGAGTCGACTCGCAGCCGGACGATCAGCTGGCAGGACCCGGTGACGAGTGCCGCCGTCGGGGCCCAGATGGCCGGCCTCGACTACGTCCGCGCGATTCAGTCGGGCGAGATCCCGCCGCCCCCGATCGCCGTGGTCATGAACTTCTCGATCGAGCTGCTCGAGGAGGAGCGTGCCGTCTTCGTCGGCGAGCCCGGCGAGGAGCACTACAACCCGATCGGTGTGGTGCACGGCGGCTACGCCTCGACGATCCTCGACTCCGCGCTCGGCTGCTCGGTCCACACCACGCTTCCCCAGGGCGTCGGCTACACGAGCCAGACGCTCGAGATCAAGTACCTGCGGCCGATCCTCCGCGACACCGGCGCCGTCCGCGCGGAGTCCGTCGTGATCCACAAGGGCCGAAAGACCGCGACCGCCGAGGCGAAGCTCACCTCGGTCGAGACCGGCAAGCTGCTCGCCACCGGCACCAGCACCTGTCTCCTGTTCGAGCTGTAGCCGCTTCTACATTGGGGGAGTGAGCGGAACCAATGGAAGGGCGCCGACGATCCGTCTCGGCCGTATGGTCGAGGATGGCGTCGCGCCCAGCATCTATGGGTTGATCGAGCGCGGCATCGCGCGCGAGCCGGAGCTGGCGTCGCAGATGCGGGGGAGAGTGGTCTTCCGCTTCGCCGAGGACTTCTCGCCGCTGCGCATCCACTTCAAGCCGCGCAGCGTCGTCGTCGAGGACGGCGACTCGCGCAAGCCCGACCTGGTGATCACGGGGCGACTGCCGGACATCGTCCACTTCGCCACCGTGCCGACCCTCCAGGGCCGCCTCCACGGCGTTCCCGATCCGCGCCACCGCCACGGGCGCAGAGCGCTGGGCCGGCTCGCCAGCGGGCGGGTCAGGATCGAGGGCGACCGGGTTCTCGGCCGCCGGCTGCTGCGACTACTCGCGGTCTAGCGCTTCTTCTTTTTCTTGCACTTCTTCTTCTTGGCGTCGGCCGCCCGGTGCTTCTTCTTGTGCTTCTTGCACTTCTTCTTGATCACCGGCGCCGGCGGCGCCTGGCAGGTCGGGCTCGCACCAATCGCGGCCACCTCATCGTCGGTGAGGGCGCCGGTGTAGACCCGGACACAGGACACGGCACCGCCAGACTCCTCATAGTCATTGTTGTCCTTGAAGAGACGGAGCGTGTCGTTGACGACTGGCAGCGTCTCTGGGGCCGAGACGACCAGGGCGCCGTTCACGTAGATCCTGCTCAGGGTGGGTGGCAGGCTCGTGATCGCGACCGTCACGTAGGTGCTGTCTGAGAAGACCACACTCCCGCTCAACACTTCACCAGCGGTGTCGCCGTAGTAGTCGGCATTCCCCGAATGGGAGTAGAAGCCCAGGTCGCTGGTGGCATTCGAGGAGTCGAGAATCCGGTCGTAGTTCGAATCCGGGTTGGTGGTGACTTGGTCGAGCCTGAACGTGGACACGACGGAGTACGGAACGCTGCCGTTGCCGACGCTCGGAAGCATCTGCACCCCGCTATGACGCGGGAAGGTGAGCACCTGCCGGCTCGTCCTCATCACGTTGTCCGTCTGGAACGCGTTTCCGCCTGCTATGTCGGTCAGCGCCGGACCGGGCCCGGACGAACCACGCGTGCCCTGCAGCTGATAATCGCCGACGAGCGTCGCCGCGGACGCTGTCGAGGCGCCAAGCAGCGCCGCCGTTGTCGCGACGCCAGCGATCGCTGCGATCACACGAGACTTCCCCACGGTTCTCCCTCCGTTGGTCCCTAGTAACGAGCTGCCGCGACCCTAACCAGCGGAGAGCGAGCGCGCAAGGTCAATAAGCAGTCTCGTCCCGAATCCGCTCGGGCCCTTGCCCGTGTACTCGCGCCCGACGTCCCAGGCGGTCCCGGCGATGTCCAGGTGGACCCAGGGCTTCTCGTCGACGAACTCTTCCAGGAAGGACCCGGCGTAGATCGTCGAGGCCTTCCGCTTCGACGAGGCGTTGGTGAGGTCCGCGGCCGTGCCCTTGGTCAGGTCCTTGTACTCGGGGTGGAGGGGGAGGCGCCAGGCGAGCTCGCCGGTGCGGCCGCCGGCCCCCTCGACCTCCGCGGCGAAGGCGTCGTCGTTCGAGATCAGCCCGGCGTACGTGGAGCCGAGGGCGATGATCACGGCGCCCGTCAGGGTGGCCAGGTCCACGATCCGGTCGGCGCCGAGCTCGACCGCATAGGAGAGGGCGTCGGCCAGGATCAGCCGGCCCTCGGCGTCGGTGTTGTTGACCTCGACCGTCTTGCCGTTGAGCTGGGTGATGATGTCTCCCGGCTTCACGGCCGTCCCGCTCGGCATGTTCTCGGTGGAGGGGATGACCGCCAGGATGTTGATCGGGATCTCGAGCTTGGCGATCGCGGAGACCGCCTCGAGCACGGCGGCCGCTCCCGACATGTCCATCTTCATCTCGTGCATCCCGCCCGAGGGCTTGATCGAGATGCCTCCGGAGTCGAATGTGACGCCCTTCCCCACCAGGGCGAGGGTCTCGCCGTCGCCGCCCGCCTCGTAGCGGAGCTCGATCAGCTGGGGGTCCTCCGCGCTGCCCTGTGAGACCGCGACGAGGCCGCCCATCTCCTTGTCGGCGATCTCCTTGCGTCCCATCACCTCGCAGGTGACCGAGCCGTGCTCGTCCGCAATCGCCTTGGCGCGGCCGGCCAGGTAGGAGGGAGTCACGACGTTCGAAGGCAGGTCCTGGAGCTCGCGCGCGAAGTTCTCCGCCTCGGCGGCGACCCGCGCGGCCTCGACGGCCTCGCCCAGCGTGTCGTCGCCGATGACCGTCAGATCCTCGATGTGCTTCGGCGGGGCGTCCTCGCCGTCCTTCTTCGACTTGTAGCGGTCGAAGCGGTAGGAGGCGAGGATCGCTCCCTCGACCGCCGCTGACGCCAGCGCCCTCGGATCCTGGGCATCGGGCCCGGCGATGGTCATCGAGGTCACGTCCATCGACCCGGCGGTCCGCGCGGCGATCGCGGTGGCGACCCGGGCCCGCTCCGGCTCGAACTCGTCGCGGCTCCCGAGGCCGACCACGAGCGCGCGGCGCGGCTTCTCCGGATGGATCAGGGTCGTCTTGCGATAGGCGCCCTTGACGTCGTCCGAGCCTGGCGCCCCGGCCAGCGGCTCGGGCAGATCGTCGCCATCGAAGACGAGGACCGCGAGGAGGTCGGAGTCGACCTCGGCAAGCGGCATGTCTGAGACGGCGACGCGCACGGAGCGCCAGATTACAGACGGTCACTAACCTTCCCTTCCCGACTTATTCGGCGGCCACAAACACCGCCGCCGCATCCACAGCTCGCGGACTCGCCGCTGGCACAACGAAAGGCGCAGATGTCGAAGACGGTCATCCTCTCCACCGCCAGAACCCCCTTCGGGAAGATGGGCGGCGGGCTCTCGTCCCTCGATGCCACCGACCTGGGCGGCACCGTGATCTCGGAGGCGCTCGACCGCGCCGAGGTGAAGGCCGACGAGGTCCAGGGCGTCGTCTACGGCCAGGTGCTCCAGGCCGGGCAGGGGCAGATCCCCTCGCGCCAGGCCCAGATCAAGGGCGGCATCCCGAAGGAGGTCCCCTCGGAGACCGTCAACAAGGTGTGCGCCTCGGGCATGCGCTCGATCGGCATCGCCGACCAGGCGATCCGGGCCGGCGATCTCGAGATCGGCGTCACCGGCGGCATGGAGTCGATGAGCAAGGCCCCGTACCTGCTGCCCGGCGCCCGCTTCGGCTTCCGGATGGGCGACGTCCAGGCCATCGACGCGATGACCCACGACGGGCTCACCAACCCCTTCACCGAGAAGCAGATGATCAACGAGGCCAGCGAGGTCTCCAACGAGCTCGAGATCACGCGCGCCGACATGGACCGCTTCGCCGAGCGCTCCCACCAGCTCGCCCACAAGGCGACCGAGGACGGCAAGCTCGCCGAGGAGATCGTCACGGTCACGGTCCACTCGAAGAAGGGCGACACCGAGGTGGCGGCGGACGAGGCGATCCGGCCCGACACCACCCTCGAGGTGCTCTCCAAGCTACGGGCCGTCGGCGACGACGACGCCACCCATACCGCCGGCAACGCGCCGGGCGTCAACGACGGCGCCGGCGCCGTGGTGGTCGCATCGGACGAGTGGGCCAAGCAGAACGGCAAGAGCGCGATCGCGACCGTGCTGGCCTACGGCCAGGTCGCGGACGACTTTGCCTATCTCGCCAGGACCCCCGCCAAGGCCGCGATGCAGGCCCTGGAGAAGATCGGCAAGAAGCCCGGCGATGTCGACCTCTGGGAGATCAACGAGGCCTTCGCCTCGGTCGCGATCAACTCCGTCCGCACGCTCGAGATCGACGAGGACAAGGTCAACGTCAACGGCGGAGCGATCGCGCTAGGCCATCCGATCGGCGCCTCGGGGGCGCGGATCGTCGGCGCGCTCGTGCACGAGCTGCGGCGCCGCGGCGGCGGCCTCGGCTGCGCCGCGATCTGCTCAGGCGGCGGCCAGGGCGACGCGATCCTGGTCGAGGTCAACGGGGGCTAGCGAGAAGAGCGCCGGGGGCTAGGCTCCGGGCGATGCCCGGAGCAGCCTTCTTCGATCTTGACAAGACCCTGATGGCCGGCTCGTCCGGCATGGTCTTCGCGCGGGTGGCGAACCAGCGCGGTTTCGTCCCGCGCGGGCAGCTCGTCAGGTGGGGCCTGGGACACCTCCGTTACCGGCTGCGTGGCTCATCCGACGAGCAGACCAACGCCGTGCTGGAGGTCGCCAAGAAGGTCTTCGCCGAGATCCCCGAGCGCGATGTGGAGCGCATGGCGCCGGCGGTGCTCGCCGGCATCCTGCCCCGGATCTATCCGCAAATGCTCGATGAGGTCCATCGCCACCAGGACGAGGGTCGCGCCACCTTCATCGTCAGCGCCGCGGGCAACGACCTGGTCAAGGCGCTCGCGGCGGTGTTGGGGATGGAGGGCGGGATCGGTACCGCGTGGGAGATCGGCGCCGATGGCAAGTTCACCGGCGAGATGGATGGGCCCTTCGTGTACGGGAACGGCAAGGTCCTGGCGATGCAGCGCTTCGCCGAGAGGCACGACATCGACATGGACGCCTCCTACGCCTACTCCGACTCGGTCAGCGACCTGCCGATGCTGCGCTCGGTGGGCAACGCGGTGGTCGTCAACCCCGACGCCGACCTACTCGAGATCGCGCGCCAGGAGGGATGGCAGGTGATGCGCTTCGAGAAGCTGGGCCGGAAGCTGGCGATCGTCGGCGCCACGGCGCTCGCGGCAGCGGTGGGCTGGGCCGGTGCGCTTGCCTCGAGGCGCAGGCAGGCCGGCGGCTGGCGCTCCGCTCGCGGCGCGCTGCGCCGCTAGCCGATCCGGCCAATTCGGGCCCGTACCGAATTTGCGCATTGAAAGTGGCGCCTGAGACAGGGAACCTGAG
This sequence comes from uncultured Solirubrobacterales bacterium, assembly GCA_963815045.1. Taxonomy (GTDB): domain Bacteria; phylum Actinomycetota; class Thermoleophilia; order Solirubrobacterales; family 70-9; genus DASUPK01. The sequence continues at coordinate 189,260 of CAWFET010000004.1, read as the reverse complement.
GAGCCGACATTCTCGCGGGCGTTTCGCAGGGCGAACGCAGGTGTTTGGAGCAAACCGAGAACAAGTGCTTTCCGGGAGCGCGATGCGACCGCAGGCACGTGTCAGGAAAGCCGTGATTTGATGAACCATCAGGCGTCGGACGTGGGGCAGCGAGAGACCGCCAGGAGTCTCCGGGTGCGCGAAGTCGAGGAGCAGGTCCGGGAGGCGGCGGAGCGCGACGAGCTGGCAAGCCGCCGCGACCAGATCGCCGCCGAGCGAGACCGTGCCGCCCAGAAGCGCGATCGAGCGATCGCCGAGATGGACGGCGCGCTGACGCATGGATCGCCCGTCGACATTGCCGGGCACGTCAAGCGGCTGCTCACCGAGGCGGCATCCGACCGCGTTCTCGCGGCGGCTGATCGAGAGCTCGCGGCCGATGACCGCGCCCGCGCGGCGGAGGAGCGTGCCGAGGCGCTGGAGGCCCTCGAGAAGGCTCATTTCGACGACCTCACGGGCGCCCACCGCCGTGGCTTCGGGGAGGAAATGCTGCGCGCGGAGATCGATCGAGCACGGCGGCGAGATGAGCGTCTGGCCCTGGTGATGGTGGACGTCGACGGCTTGAAGGAGGTCAACGACACCGAGGGTCACTTCGCGGGCGACGAGCTGCTGCGCGACGTCGTCGCGGCAATCCGGGCGAACATCCGCTCCTACGAGCCCATCGTCCGGCTGGGCGGGGATGAGTTCGCCTTCACGATCGCGGGGGTCGGCCTGGAGGGCGCCAAGGACCGCTGCACTGTGATCCGGGCCGATCTGGCGCGGAGGCCGAGCCGAGGGGGCATCAGCGTCGGCTGCACCGGATTGCGGCCCGACGACGATCTCTCCGAGCTCTGTCGCCGCGCTGATACCGCGCTCGTCGAGGCCCGCAAGAGGCGCAGCCGCATCACCAGCCAGCCTTAGACTTCTGGCATGGCAGTGGAGCCCGAAGCGCGCCGCCGTGCACACGAGTGGCTGGCCGGGGTGTATTCGAAGCTCGAGGAGCGCGAGGCCCTCTTCGAGACGATCTCCGGCGAGGAGGTGAAGCCCCTCTACACCGAGGAGGATCGCGAGGGCTCCGACGTCGAGCGCGAGCTCGGCTACCCGGGTGAGTATCCGTACACCCGAGGCGTCTATCCCTCGATGTACCGCGGCCGCCTCTGGACGATGCGGCAGTTCGCCGGCTTCGGCACCGCGGAGGAGACCAACGAGCGCTTCCGCTACCTGCTCGACCATGGCCAGACCGGCCTCTCGACGGCCTTCGACATGCCCACGCTGATGGGCCTGGATTCCGATGCCGACCGCTCGCTCGGCGAGGTGGGGGTGGAGGGCGTTGCCATCGACACCCTCGACGACATGGAGACGCTCTTCTCAGGCATCGACCTGGGCAGCGTCACCACCTCGATGACGATCAACGCACCGGCCGCGATCCTGCTCGCCTTCTACGTCGCCACGGCGGAGGAACAGGGCGTCCCGGCGGAGCGACTCGGCGGCACGATCCAGACGGACATCCTCAAGGAGTACATCGCCCAGAAGGAGTGGTGCTTCCCGATCGAGCCGGCGATGCGGCTGGTCGGCGACATGATCGAGTGGTCCACGGAGCACATGCCCCGCTGGCACCCGATCTCGATCTCCGGGTACCACATCCGCGAGGCCGGCTCGACGGCGCAGCAGGAGCTGGCCTTCACGCTCAAGGACGGCTTCACCTACGTCGAGCAGGCGATCGAGCGGGGCCTGGACGTCGACGCGTTCGCGCCTCGCCTCTCCTTCTTCTTCAACGCCCACATCGACTTCTTCGAGGAGATCGCCAAGTACCGGGCGGCGCGCCGGATCTGGGCCCGCGAGATGCGCGAGACCTACGGCGCGAAGCGCGAGGAGTCCTGGCGGATGCGCTTCCACACCCAGACCGCGGGCGTCTCGCTGACTGCGCAGCAGCCGCAGAACAACATCATCCGGACCGCGATCGAGGCGCTGGCCGGAGTCCTGGGGGGGACGCAGTCGCTCCACACCAACTCCTACGACGAGGCCCTCGCCCTGCCGACCGAGGAGGCGGTCCGGATCGCCCTTCGCACCCAGCAGGTGATCGCCCACGAGACCGGCGTCACCAACACCATCGACCCCCTCGGCGGCTCCTACTTCGTCGAGACGCTGACCGACGAGATGGAGCGCGCGGCATACGAGTACTTCGCGCGGATCGACGAGCTCGGCGGCATGGTCGAGGCGATCAAGCAGAATTTCCCTCAGCGCGAGATCGCCGACGCCTCCTTCCGATACCAGCAGGAGGTCGACTCGAAGCAGCGGATCGTGGTCGGCGTCAACGACTACGTCCAGGAGGACGACGAGGAGATCCCGATCCTCAGGGTCGACCCCGAACTCGAGCGCAAGCAGAAGGGGAGGGTGGAGGCGACCAAATCCCGCCGCGACTCCGCGGAGGTGGAGCGGACGCTCGACGCGCTCAAGTCGGCGGCGGCCACCGACGCGAACCTGATGCCGCCGATCCTCGACTGCGCCAGGGCGCGCGTCTCCGAGGGGGAGATGGTGGCGGCCCTTCAGCAGGTTTTCGGTAGGTACACCGAGCTCCCGGTCTTCTGAGTCAGGGCGCAGCCCTTTCGCCGGAGGGCGCGCGGTGGTATGACTTCGCGCAGTGAGGAGAGGGAAGCCGGGAAGGCTCGCTGGACTGATGTTGTTGCTGGCGCTGTTCGGTGCAGGTGTCGCGTACGCCGCCGGCCAGGGGTCGGTGGGGGTGATCGGCCCCTCGACCGGAATTCAGCCGACCGGCCGCCATCTCGAGCCCGAGGGCCGGCTGACTCCCCTGGGCAACCTGCCGACCGGCGGGGCTCTCACCACCAATGGGCGCTTCCTCTGGGCCCTCTCCACGGGCCGCGGCCCGAACGACGTCCGGATCGTCCAGGTCGCCAAGGTTCCGTGTAAGGGGAGGAAGAAGGCCAAGAAGGGCTCGGCGGCGGAGTCCAAGCAGTCCGGCTCGAAGAAATGCAATCGACGCGAGGGGAAGAAGGTGGGGAGGGTCGTGCAGACCATTCCCTTCCCGGGCCTGAGCGGCGGGGTTGCGATGTCGCCGGACGGCCGCACGGCTTACGTCTCCGGCCTGGCCGACTCCTCACACAGCGCCGAGAAGGTCGACCCGAGCACTCCCGGCCTTCAGGGCGACGTCATCCACATCCTCCACTACGACCCGAAGACCGGGCTCGCCACTCGCGCGGGCGTCATCTCGGTGCCACCGCTGAGCGATGCCCCCGCGGCGCAGGACTTCCCGCCATCGAGCTCCAAGATCTCGTGGCCTCGTGACATCGCCGTCAGCCCCGACGGGCGAACGCTGCTTGTCGCCCTCAACCTCGCCGATGCCGCTGCGCTGATCGACACGACGACCGGCACCGTTCGGTACGTCAGCGTCGGCCACTACCCGTACGGGGCGGGCATCACGAGCGACGGCAGGTACGGCCTCGTCACCAGCGAGACCCAGGGGACGGTCGCCGTCATCGACCTCCCGTCCGGAAACGTGGTCAAGACGATCTCGGTGGCGCCTCCGCTTTCGCACCCCGAGAGCATTGCGATGGACCCGAAGGCGCCCCGGGCCTTCGTCGGAAACGCGAACCAGGACACCATCACCGTGATCGACACCAAGTCCCTCTCGGTGGCGAGGACCCTTTCGGTCGAGCGACCGCAAGGCGTGGGGACCTCACCGACCTACGTCAGCGTCACTCCGGACGGCTGCGACCTGCTCTCCGCCGACTCCGGTGAGGACGCTGTCGCGGTCTTCGCGCTCTCCGGGAAGAAGCGCTGCGGCGAGGGGGCCAAGCCCGGCAAAAAGAAGAAGGGAAAGAAGGCCGGCGCCGCGACCACGCAGACGGCCGGCGCCGCGACCGCGCAGGCGGCCGCCAAGCAGAAGAAGGGCAAGAAGAAGTCCAAGGGCCGCAGGGCTCAGCCCTACCAGCTGGTCGGGAGGATCCCGACCGGGTCATATCCGACGATGGCCGCGGCCACCCCCAAGCGCCGCCAGCTCGTCTGGGTCTCGGCGCGGGGTCTCGGCGTCGGCCCCAACCCCGGTGGGCCCAACCCCGACACCGGGGACGACACCTATCTCAACCAGTACCTGCCCTCCATCGTCGACGGGGCCTCAGGCGTCCTCAACTACCCGAGCGACAGGAAGATCCGCAAGCTGACGCCGGTCAGCGACAGGCAGGTGATCCCGGCGGATTCCCGCTCCGCCCCGGCGGACACCCCGATCACGCCGGGTGGCCCGATCAAGCACGTCTTCTACATCGTCCGCGAGAACCGGACCTACGACCAGATGCTCGGAGGCGACTCCCGAGGCGATGGTGATCCGGCCCTCCAGCTGTTCGGCCCGACGATCACGCCGAACCTCCACTCGCTCGTTCAGCGCTTTCCGCTGCTCGACCACGTCTACGCGAACTCCGAGGCCTCCATCGACGGCCACTACTGGACCGCCGCCGGCGCCGTCTCCGACTACGTGACCAAGAACTGGCACCAGAACTACGCCGGCAGGAACCGCCCATACGACTTTGGCTCCTACGTGGTGAGCGCGCCGCCCAAGGGCTACATCTTTCAGCGCATGGTCGAGGGCGGGGTCTCCTTCTACAACTACGGCGAGGCTCTCGCCGGCCTCTCGCCCTTCCCCGACAAGGACCGCTCGCCGGAGCAGACTGCGCAGAATGCCCAGCTGCTGAGCCCCACCGTGACGGACGTCCAGCTCAACGGCGGGTGCTACGACAGCGACATCTCGATCTTCGACACCCCGGCGATCGGGCCGAAGGTGGGGAACGTCTACGACTCGAGCCTGCCCCCGGGCTCTCAGCCGGGCGACGCATCGCGCTTCGCCTGCTTCAACACCAGGTTCCAGTCACAGGTCGCGACGAACTCGGTCCCGACCTTCAACTACATCTCGCTGCCCCTCGACCACACGGAGGGCCTGGCGCCCGGCAAGCGCACACCCGACGCCGACATCGCGAGCAACGACTGGGGTCTCGGCCAGATCGTCGACTCGATCTCGCACTCGTCCATCTGGAACAACTCGCTGATCCTGGTGGTGGAGGACGACTCCCAGAACGGCGCGGATCACGTCGACGCGCACCGGATACCAGCGCTCGTGATCAGCCCCTACACCCAGCAAGGCGCGGTGATCCACGACCGCTACGACCAGCTCTCCTTCCTGCGCACGCTTGAGATCGTCTCCGGGCTTCGCTCGGTGAACCTCGGTGAGGCCCTGGCGGTTCCGCTGTATGACGCCGTCACCTCGAACCCGGGCAACTCGGCTCCCTATAACGCGATCATGCCGAGCGTCAACATGAGCGGCGTCAATCCGGCCAGCGCCCAGAACATCGCGGCGTCAAAGGGCCAGCAGCTGGACGCGACCGATCAGGTGCCGCAGCAGGTCCTGGACGCGATGCTGTGGCATTACCGGCATGGCTTCCGGTCCCAGCCACCGCCGCCTGGGCCGAACGCCTCTCCGCAGGACAGCAAGAGGGTGGACGACGACTCGGTCGACTTCGATGCGCTGGCGAAGGAGATCCGCCGGCTCTCGAGGAATCCGTACCGCTGAAGCTAGGCCGCGCGCCTGCGGGCGTCGACGATGACGATCATGTCGCCGACGGGCGCGAGCTCCGACCCGGCGAGGAACATCCTGCCGACGCCGCGCTTCTGTGACTCGTCCCTGGCTACCCGGCAGGCATCGTCGTGATCGATCCCGGCCGCCAGCAGCTTCTCCCCGTGGGTGCGGTCCAAAAAGAGAACGTCGTACACCGCTGTGCCTCCTGGTTCGATTCCCCTATTCAATGTTCATTCTCGTATCGGAATACCGGGCTGAAAACCGTAGAAACTTCCTGTTCGACTACGGTTAACTCGCCATCGAGCGAGCTCTTGACTGAATAGTGCCGACCGAGACAGCCAGAAAAATCAGGATCGTCGTCGCGAAGCCCGGATTGGACGGGCACGACCGGGGAGCGAAGATCATCGCGCGCGCCCTGCGCGACGCCGGCATGGAGGTGATCTACACCGGCCTCCATCAGACGCCGGAGCAGATCGCCGAGACCGCGATCCAGGAGGACGCCGACGCGGTGGGGCTCTCGATCCTCTCGGGGGCCCACATGACGCTGGTGCCGCGGGTGGTCGAGCTGCTCTCCGACCAGGGGGCGGACGACGTAGTCGTCACGGTGGGCGGGACGATCCCCGCCGACGACATCCCGGAGCTGAAGAAGCTCGGGGTCGCCGAGGTCTTCACTCCGGGCGCGCCGACCGACGAGATCGTCGAGTTCGTGCAGCGTGCCGTCGCCGGGCGCGAGCCCGCTTCCAGCTAGTAGCCGTAGCCGCCGCCGCTGCCGCTCGAGTTGCTGTTGCCCGCCGGGGTGCCCCCGGTGGTCGCGGCCGAGGTGCCGCTCGACGCCGAGCCGTTGCTCGTCGCAGGTGTCGCCGAGTTTGTCGAGCTGTCGTTGCTGCTGCCGCCGCACGCAGCCAGGCCGATGCCGAGCGCCAGGCTGCATGCGCCGGCGAGAATCAAACGATGTGTGCGCTTCACGGGGGCTCCTTTAACTTAGGTGGGGTGGTCTGCTCGTTCCCCCTTCGCACGTACTACGCCGGCCGCGGCGCGGGGGATTGGCACCGATATGCGCAATCCCGGATGAGTCTTTCCACGTAGATATGGACGTGGATCCTTCCGATGAGGCCCTGCTCGCCGGCTATGCGACCGGCGATCCGCGCACGGCGGCGGCGTTCGTGCGGCGCTTTCAGGGGCGGGTCTTCGGGCTCGCCCTGACCATCGTCCGCCAGCCCGCGCTCGCCGAGGAGGTCGCGCAGGAGACCTTCGCGCGCGTCTACCGGCACGCCGGCAACTACGACGCGCGCAAGGGCCGCGTCTCCACCTGGCTCCTCTCGATCGCCCGCAACCTGGCGATCGACGTGACCCGGATGAAGCGCCTCGATCCGGTCGATCCCGAGGTGATCGCCGCGGAGATCTCGATCGACAACCAGGTCCCGGGCGCCGACGAGGCGGGCCTGCAGCCCGATGAACGGGACACGCTGCGCTCGGCGATCACCGGCCTTCCCGACGATCAGCGCCGCGCCCTTGTTCTGTCCGCCTACATGGGGCGAACGGCGCGCGAGATCAGCGACCTCGACGACATCCCACTCGGGACCGTCAAGACGCGGATCCGCACCGCGATGCTCAAGCTCCGCGAGGAGCTGGAGGTCTTCGAGTGATGGATCCCCGCTGCCAGGAGACCCGGGAGATGGCGCCCGAGCTCGCGCTCGGAGCCGTCGATGGCGAGGAGCGCGGACGCGCGATGCAGCATCTGGCCGACTGCCCGGACTGCCGCGCCGAGGTCGAGAAGTACTCCGATCTCGCCGACGAGCTGCTCCTTCTCGCTCCCCGCCGGGAGCCCCCGGTCGGCTTCGAGTCGCGGGTCCTGGACGAGGTGCTGCCAGCTCCCCAGCCCAAGCGCCGGCGCCGGCTGCGGCTGGTCCTGGCGCCTGCAGGGGCGGCGCTCGCCGCCGCGGCGATCGTGCTCGCGATCGTGGCCCCCGATCTGCGGCTGGCGTCCCACTACCGGCACACTCTCGACCAGGCGAACGGGAAGGAGTTCGAGTCCTACGCCCTGCGCGCCGGGGACACGCACGTCGGCACCGTCTTCAGCTACGAGGGGTCCCCCTCGTGGGTCCACGTCGACATCGATGTCGGCCACCGCGCCGGCCTCACCGACGCCGAGCTGGTCACCGACGACGGTGGTCAGGTGCCCCTCCACTGGTTCCATCTCGATCCGGCGGGTGGCTCCGGCGGCTCGATTCCGGTTGACCCGAAACAGGTCTCGGTGCTTCGCCTCTCCGGGGCGCCCGGCACCGAGCCCCTGGTCGCCCACTTCAACGACTAGAGACCGACGCGTCCGGGTATCGGGCCGTCTAGCATTGTCGCTGAACCGATTGACTGGTCAGTCAACCAGTCGAGGCAGGCGCTAATATCCCGCGCCGCCGCGAAGCAACCGAATCTCGTAGAGAGGACCCGACTTTGAAGATTTGCGTGCTCGTCAAAGAGGTCCCGGACGCCGCTGTTGACAAGCGGATCGACCCGGAGACCAAGCGCCTGGATCGCTCAGGCGAGAAGAACCTCAATCCCTTCGACACCCATGCCCTCGAGGCCGCGATGCAGGTCAAGGAGGGTGGCTCCGACGTCGAGGAGATCGTCGCCGTGACCATGGGCCCCGACAGCGCCGTGCGCGCTCTCCACAAGGCCGTCGCCCTCGGCGCCGACCGCTCCGTGCATCTCACGGACGATGCCCTGCTGGGCTCCGACGTCTGCGCGACCGGCTACGCCCTGGCGAAGGTCCTGGAGGCCGAGAGCCCCGATCTGGTCCTGCTGGGCCAGCAGTCGGATGACGGCGAGTGCTACACGATCGGCGCAGTCGTGGCCGACCACCTGAAGATGCCGTCGCTGACCCAGGTGATCAAGATGGACGTCGCCGACGGCAAGCTCACCTGTGAGCGCCAGGCCGAGTACGGCTACGACACCGTCGAGGTCGAGATGCCGGCTGTGATCAGCGTCGGAGACGCGATCAACGAGCCTCGCTACCCCAGCCTGAAGGCGATCATGGGCGCGAAGAAGAAGCCGCTCGACACCAAGGCGATCGGGGACGTCGGAATCGAGGGCGACCGGGTCGGCGAGGGCGGTTCCCGCACCGCCGTGCTCGAGCTCAAGCCCCCTCCCGCCAAGGAGGCCGGCGAGATCATCGAGGACGAGGACACGAACGAGACGGTCGAGAAGATCGTCGCCTGGCTCGAGGAAAGGAAGCTGATCTAAATGGGAGGCATCCTGGTCTACGCCCTGCATGACGACGAGGGCAACTTCAACAAGAACTCCCTCGGCGCCCTCTCCGAGGCGGCGAAGCTCGCCGGCGAGCTGGGCACCGAGGCGGCCGCGGTCGTGGTCGGCGATGTCGCCGATGACGCAGCCGCCGGCCTGGGCGCCTATGGCGTCAAGAAGGTCTATCGCTGCAAGGAGGCCCCAGAGGGCCTCGCCCAGCCGATCGTCGACGTCATGGCGAAGGTCATGACCGACAACGATTTCTCCTATGCGCTCTTCGGCGGAGGCCTGCTGGGCTTCGAGATCGGCGCCGGCCTGACGGCTCGCCTGAACGCCGGAGTGACCATGGAGGTCACCGCGGTCAACGTGGTCGACGGCAAGCTCGTCGCCGAGCGGCCCATCCTGCAGGACTCGCAGATCGCCGACGTCGGCTACGTGGAGGAGCCCGGGATCATCATCGGGCGCCTCAACGCGTTCGACGAGAACGAGAGTGGCGGCACGGCCGAGGTCGAAGACGTCGCGGTTGAGCTCTCGGAGTGGTCGACCAAGGCCAAGATGGTCACCCGCGGCGAGCAGCGCGGCGCCGACGTCGACATCGAGGGCGCCGACATCCTGGTCGGCGGTGGCCGCGGTCTGGGCAAGAAGGAGAACTTCGAGCTCGCCGAGCAGCTGTCCGACTCGATGGGCGGTGCTGTGGCCGCGACGCGCGCGGTCGTCGACGCCGGTTGGTACCCGTACGCGGCGCAGATCGGTCAGACCGGCAAGACGGTCGCGCCGAAGCTGTACCTGGCGCTCGGGATCTCCGGCGCGATCCAGCACAAGGTCGGCATGCAGAACTCGGAGAACATCCTGGCCATCAACAAGGACCAGAACGCTCCGATCTTCGAGTTCTCCGACCTCGGTGTGGTGGGCGACCTGCACAAGATCGTCCCCAAGCTGACTGAGGCGATCAAGGCCAAGAAGGGCGGCTGACCCCATGGCCGCAACGCCGGCGGAGTTCCCGCCGCCGTTCAATCCGGGGGACTACGTCGGTCCCCCGGTCGATGCCCCGGAAGAGCGCCTCGAGGCAGGCATCGTCATCGTCGGCGGTGGCCCGGCGGGGCTGGCCTGCGCCAACCGCGTCCTCCAGTTGCTGGAGGACGAGCCCGCCCTGACCGAGCAGCTGGGCGAGATCCCGGTTGCGGTGATCGAGAAGGGCAAGGCCTGCGGCGCCCACAACGTCTCCGGGGCGAACATGGTGCCGTCGGCGATGGAGAAGCTGTTCCCCGACCTTGATCCGAGCGATTGGCCCGTCTACCAGAAGGTCGAGAAGGACGCCGTCTATCTCCTGACCAAGAAGAGGGCGATCCCGCTCAAGCCGCCGCCGCCCAACTTCCGCAACCACGGCAACTACGTCACCTCGGTCTCGAAGCTGTCGCGCTTCCTCGCCGAGAAGGCCGAGGAGGCGGGCGCCTACATCCTCACCGAGACCGTGGCCGACAAGCTGCTGGTCGAGGACAGGATCGTGCGCGGCATTCGCTCCGGCGACAAGGGCCGTGGCCGCGACGGCGAGGAGCTCAGCAACTTCGAGCCCGGGTCCGACCTGATGGCCAAGGCCACCGTGCTGGCGGAGGGGACGGTCAGCCATCTCACGCAGTGCGCCGTCGACTACTTCGACCTCACCGGCGATTCGATGAGGTGGGAGATCGGCGTCAAGGAGATCTGGAAGGTGCCCAAGGCGCTCGACCGGGTCATCCACACGATGAACTGGCCGCTCCGGGCCCGCCCGAAGTACAACGAGTTCGGCGGCAGCTTCATCTACCCGATGGGCGAGGACAAGCTCACCATCGGGATGGTGGTGGGCCTCGATACCACCGACGCGACCTTCTCCTGCCACGACGCTCTGCAGCAGCTCAAGACTCACCCGTTCATCCGCAAGCTGCTCGACGGCGGCGAGCGGGTCGGCTGGGGAGCGAAGACGATCCCGTCGGGTGGCTACTGGTCGATGCCGAGGCGGCTGTCGGTGCCCGGCATGGTGATGGCCGGCGACAACGTCTCGATGGTGAACGTCCCCTACCTGAAGGGGATCCACTACGCGATGCATGCCGGCATGTACGCGGCGGAGGCGATCGTCGATTCCCTGAAGAAGGACTCCGTCAACTTCGAGGAGTACGAGCGCAAGGTGAAGGGCTCGATGATCGAGGAGGACCTCTACCGGTCCCGGAACGTTCGCCAGTACGGCGACAAGGGCTTCATCGCGTTCGGCGGCATCGCCAACGCCTGGCTGCTCTCCCGCGGCGCCGTCCCGCCCGGCCACAAGAAGGTCGAGCCGGACAGCGAGGTCGAGATGAAGATCGAGGGCGCCGACAAGAAGTACCCCAAGCCCGACGGCTCATACATCTTCGACAAGCTCTCCTCCGTGTTCCTCTCCGGCAATGCGACCCGCGACGACGCCCCGAATCACGTGCGGATCCAGGAGCGCGTACCGAAGGAGGTCGCCCAGACCTGGGTCTCGATGTGCCCGGCGCAGGTCTACGAGATCCCCGAGGACCAGCTCGAGTCGGGCGCCGAGACCGTCGATGTCCACGTCACCGCCTCGAACTGCGTCCAGTGCGGCGCGATCACGGCCAAGGGCGGCCGGCTCACCCTGCCTGAGGGCGGGGATGGGCCTCTGTATCAAGAAACCTGACCCGGCCGACACTGGCGCTCATAGGCTTCGGTCATGAGCGCCCCCGGCCGCATCGCCGTCTTCGGGCCCAGCCCGATGCTGAGCGTCACTGTCGAGGCCCGCGGTGAGGGCCGAGACGACATCCACTGCCATCCCGCGGGTCAGGGCGTCTGGCTCAGCAGGATGGCCGGAGAGCTGGGCGCCTGGCCGGTCCTCTGCTCGTTGATCGGCGGTGAGACCGGTGTGGTGCTCGAACCGCTGCTCGAGCAGCTGCCGGGGGAGCGCCGCCTGGTCAGGACCGAGCACTCCAGCGGCTGCTTCGTCACCGACCGCCGCAGCGGCGAGCGGGTGCCGATCGCGCAGGCGTACGTCGAGCCGCCCTCGCGGCACGAGTGCGACGAGCTCGTCGCGGCGACCACGGCCGCCGCGCACGAGTGCGACCTGCTGGCGATCTGCAACCCATATCCGGGTGACTCGGTGCCGCTCGAGGCCTACGGTGACCTCGTCTCCAACGCGCGGGCCGCGGGGATCCCGGTGATCGCCGACCTCTCCAGCCCCCGGATCGAGCCGACCGCGGCCGCCGGGGCAGACCTCGTCAAGCTGAACGACTGGGAGCTGGCGGCGTTCGTGGTCGGTCCGGTGGACACCCCGGAGCGCCTGCGAGAGGCTGCCGGCCGCCTGCGCGAGCTCGGGGCACGCAACGTGCTGGTCACCCGAGCTGGCGACCCGGCCCTCGCCCTGCTCGGCGACGAGGCTTGGGAGCTCGTCCCGCCGAAGCTCGAGGCCGGCTCGCGGGAGGGATGCGGCGACACGATGATGGGCGCGATCGCCGCCGCGCTCGCCCAGGGCAGCGAGCTTCCGGACGCGCTGGTGCTCGGAGCGGGCGCCGGCGCCGTCAACTTCCTCCATCACGGGCTCGGGACCGGTTCGCGCCGAGAGGTCGAGGAGCTCGCCCGCGAGGTCGAGCTCCGCCCCGCCTAGGCCGAGGAGTAGGGCGGCTTCGGGCGCTCGCCTCGCAGGATCGCCATAGGCGCCTCGCGCGCGATCCAGTCGAGATGCGGACTGAGCAGGTCGACCTGCCCGAGCACGGCGAGGCCGTCCGAGATCCGCAGCGGGCGCCCGCCGTGCGAGGAATGCGAGTCGCTTGCCAGGACGTGGATCAGCCCGGCAGCTGCGAGGGCGAGCATCCCCTTTCGCGCGTTGCCCGAGACCAGGTAGGCGGCGGTGCACTGGATCAGCGCTCCAGCTGCGATCAGCGCTCGGATCCGCTCGAGCATGTCCCCGGACACGTGCCGCTCGGGATGAGCGATCAGGGCTCCGTAACCGCGCTCGCGCAGCTCGGTCACCGCCGAGAGCAGCGAGTCGCCGAGTGGGCCGGGACGCGGCTCGAGCAGGATCCACCCGTTCCCGCCGAGCGTGACAGCGCGCAGCTCGTCCTCGTCGAGCCCCTCGAGGGCGGTCTCGGCCACCTCGCCGCCCGGGACCACCGAAACCGGCACCCCGTTGGCCTGCAGCTCCCCGTTCACCTCCGCGACCCGCTCGGCCAGCTCGGGGATCCGGACGTCGTGGTCGTGGCGGATGTGCGGGGTGGCGGCGATCCGCTCGATGCCGTCGTCCGCCGCGACTCTGCCCATCGCGAGGGAGTCGGCGAGGTCGAGCGCCCCGTCGTCGATCCCGGGAAGAATGTGGCAGTGAAGGTCGATCATGCGGGGACTAGGATGAACCTCGCACCGGCGAGTTCTCGAGCTGGTCACCTCGACAAGATGAGAGGGCGCCGTGGATAGTCACGAGCTGGACCCGCAGGATGTTGCACGGATGCGTGAGCAGATGGCCGACGGAGAGGGCACGCTTCGATCGGAAATCTCGACCGCGATGGTGGGCCTCTACAAGGCGCACTACGGCAAGGGCCCGACCCACTGCCGCACCTATCTCGAGCCCAATCTGGTCGTGGTGGTCCTGGGCGAGGGGTACACCCCCAGTGAGAGGACGATGTTCGAAGCCGGCAAATGGCACGACGTTCGCCAAGCCCGCCAGGTCTGGCAGGACAGCATGGAGGAGCTCTTCGTCACGAAGATCGAGGAGCTCACGGGGCGGAAGGTCTTGGCCTTCCTGAGCGCCAACCGCCAGGACCCGGATTTCGCGGTGGAGCTGTTCGTGCTCGAGCCCGACCTTCAGGCTTAGGGCGTTGAGCTTCCGGAGGCGTTGGCGGCCACGAACGCCGCGACGTCCTGTGCGTCCTTGCCGGTGACGAGGTTCGCGGGCATGTTGCCGCTCGGCCCCACGCCCTGCCCCTTCGCATGTTCGCCGCCGCCCGTCCTGATCGCGTGCAGGACGTCCGCCTCATTGACGGCGATGTCGTCGAGGTTCGGGCCGACGTTCCCCACCGTCCCCGCGGCATCGAGCGTGTGACAGGCGCCGCAATGCGCGACGAAGAGCTCGCGGCCGTGCTGCTCAGCCGCCGAGAGCGGCTGGCCGGCTCCGCCGCTGAGCGGTGCCCCGGTCGAGGAGGTGTGCTGCACCACCGTGGCCGAGTCGCGTCCTCCGCCGCAGCCGAGGGCCAGCAGGGCACTCGACGCAGCGGCGAGGCAGGCGACGCATGTTCGGTCACGCACGACGACTGACGGCTACCCGAGATGCGCTGATCTATGCTCGCGCCGTGCCGGACCATACGAGCCAGACGCTCGAGCGGGAGTTCCTCGAGTTCGCGCCGGACGCCGTCATCGGGGTGGGGCAGGACGGGGAGATCAAGCTCGTCAACTCACGCACCCAGGCGGTCTTCGGCTACGCGCGAAGCGAGCTGATCGGGGAGCGGATCGAGTTGCTGGTCCCCGAGGCGTCAAGGGGCAGCCACGTCAAACACCGCGATCACTATTTCGAGGCGCCCCGGACGCGCCCGATGGGCGCCGGCCTCGACCTCTATGCCCGGCGGAAGGACGGCAGCGAGTTCCCGTGCGAGATCTCGCTCTCGACCGTAGCCACGGACCAGGGGATGATGGCTCTGGCGGCGATCCGGGACATCACCGACCGGCGGCGGGACCGAGATGAGCTTCGCCGGGCGGTGAGGCGCCTGCAGGCCGCGACGGACGTCGCGATCGCGGTCGGAGGCGAGACGGATCTCGAGCGGGTGCTCGAGGCGATCGTCGAGCGCGGACGGGCCCTGGTCGAGGCCCGCGCACTGATCATCCTGCTTCGTGAGGGCGAGGACCTGGTCGTCGCCGCCACCGCCGCGGTCGCCGGAGGGCTGGACTCGCAGGTCGCGGGTCTCAGGATCCGCGCGCAGGAGGCCTCGGAGCAGGTCCTGCTCGGCAGGTTCACGGGCGCGGATCTCGGCGCAAAGGAGAGCGGTCGCGCCCTGATGGCGCCTCTGCTCTTCCGGGGGGATCCCCTGGGAGTGGTCGTCGCGCTCGACCGCATCGGCGATCCCGGCCGCTTCGACGACGAGGATCAGCGCATGCTCGAAGCCTTCGCGGCCAGCGCCGCGACCGGCGTCGCCACCGCTCGATCGATGGCGGAGGAGAGGCTCCAGAACACGATTGATGCGGCCGAGCAGGAGCGCAGCCGCTGGGCCCGCGAGTTGCATGACGAGACGCTGCAGGCTCTCGCGGTCCTGCGGATGCGGCTCTCGTCGGCCCTGCGTGAGGAGGCGCCGGAGGCGCTCGAGACCGCTGGTCAGGCCGCCGTCGGGCAGATCGACGACGAGATCGTGAAGCTCCGCCGGCTGATCACCGAGCTCCGGCCGGCGTCACTCGACACGATCGGCCTCGAGGCCGCCCTGCAGGCGCTCGCCGAGCAGCACCAGCACGCCGCGGGCGAGATGGAGGTCGATTGCGACTTCGAGCTCCCTCGCGAGGAGGACGCTCGGCCTACTCCCGTACTGGAGACCGCCGTCTACCGGCTCGTCCAGGAGGCGCTCAACAACGTCTCCAAGCACTCGATGGCCGGCCGCGCTGACGTCACGGTGCGCGTCTTGCGCAGCTCGATCGAGATCGAGGTTCGAGACGACGGCGTCGGCTTCGAGCCGTCCCTCGCCCGGGAGGGATTCGGCCTCGTCGGCATGAGGGAGCGAGCTGCGCTGCTCGGCGGCACCCTGACGGTCGACTCGACCAGGGGGTCGGGCACACGCCTCCGCGCGGAGATCCCGCTGATGACGCGGGCGGAGGAAGAGTGACGGGCTTCGCCATCAAGTCGCAGCGACAAGCGGCCGCCCAACATAAGTCGCTACGGCCTACGGCCTCCGCTCCAAGAGAGGGCGGCCTGGTCGCTGCTCAGACGTCTATGAGACCGCGCTCGATCGCGTAGCGAACGAGCTCGGAGCGGGTCGTCATCGCCAGCTTCTGCTGGATGTGCGCCCGGTGGGACTCGACCGTGCGCACGCTGAGGTAGAGCTGCTCGGCGATCTCGTTGTTGGTGTGGCCCAGCGCGATCAGCCGGAGGACCTCCAGCTCGCGCTCCGAGAGGTCGTCGGGCGTCGCGGCGTCGGGCTCGGCCGCCAGTCTCGCCCCGAGCTCGGGCTGCAGGTAGGTGCGGCCCTCCGCAGCCATCCTGACCGCCTTGACCAGCTCCTCGCTGGCGGCTTCCTTGAGGATGTAGCCGAGGACGCCGGCCTGCAGGGCCTCGCGCGCGAAGGCGGTCTCGTCCTGCATGGTGAGCACGACGATCTCGGTCTCCGGCGACTGTTCCCGGATGGACGGGATCGCCGCGAGGCCCGACCCGCCGGGCATGTTGATGTCGAGGATCAGGACCTTAGGGTGATGACCGCTGACGTAGCGGCTGGCGGAGTCCGCGTCACCCGCCTCGGCCACGACCTCGATGTCGGGTTCCCGCTCGAGCATCAGGCGCAGGGCGCTGCGAACCACTGCATGATCGTCGGCAAGGACCACAGAGATCTTGCCGGACTCTGCCTCCCCGGTTTCTGCCACGCTCGTACCTTAACCCGGGCGGCGGGCGCGAGGAAGGGGGCTGCTGAGGCTCAGCTCCTTGGCTTGTGCCATGGGTGCATGCGCGGCAGCCAGCCCGGGACTGCGCGGCGGTAGGCGTCGTATTCCGATCCGAACTGTCTCCGGAGCGCGGGCTCTTCGTAGGTGACGACGAAGGTCGCCACGATCGCGAAGAACAGTGCGGCGTAGGCGAGCAGGCTCCACTGGCCCAGAAGGAGCGCCTGACCCATGATCGTCGCCCCGACCGCCAGGTACATGGGATTGCGCACATGGCGGTAGATCCCGCCGACGACGAGCCGCTGGGTCGGCGCGATCGGAGCGGGCGTGCCTATGCCCTCGATGACGAAACGCGCGAAGGCGTGAATCAGGAACGCGGCTCCTCCCAGGACGAGCCCGCCACCCGCGATCCGGACAGCGAGCGGCGCGCCCTCCACCTGCCAGCCGGTCAGCGCCCAGGGGATGAGCCCGGCGACGACGCCCGGGACCAGGACCAGGAACGCGACGGTCCCAGCCGCGGCGATCGCTCTAGGCGACCGCCGCCGGCTCTCGCGCAAACCGTGCGATCAGCTCGGCGAGGCGCTCGGGCTGATCCTCCGACACGAAGGTGTAGGAGTCCTCGATCTTCTCCAGGGTCGCGCCCTGGATGGTTTCCGCGAGCCGCTCCGCGAAGGAGAGCTTGAAGAAGCGGTCCTCGACGGCCCAGGCGAGCAGTGCCGGGCGGTCGAACTCGCGCAGCCGCTCGGCGGCTTCGAATGTGTACTTCGGGTCGATTGCCTTCAGCACTTTGATCGTGTCGCGGCGGATGTCCCCGTTCGTCAGGTAGGGGTCGACCCAGTCCCGCGTCGGGGCGCCGGCGAAGTCGCGCTTGATCAGGCGGCCGTAGG
Source organism: uncultured Solirubrobacterales bacterium (assembly GCA_963815045.1). Classification (GTDB taxonomy): domain Bacteria; phylum Actinomycetota; class Thermoleophilia; order Solirubrobacterales; family 70-9; genus DASUPK01. The sequence goes on along the minus strand of CAWFET010000004.1, from coordinate 171,956 downwards.
CGTTCGGGAGCCGCCGCAGAGGCGCGAACCGCATGCCGGCCATCATCGCGGTGAGGCCGCCGGGCACCCTCGCCGCCCACTGCATGGGCCTGAAGGCGGGAGGGAGGAAGTTCTCGAAGGCGTCGCAGTTGGTCAGCAGCAGCCGCCCGATCCTCTCGGGATGGTGGGCCGCGGTGATCTGCGAGATCGCGCCGCCAGTGTCGTTGGCGACGAGGGTGACGTCCTCGAGCTCGAGCGCCTCCAGGAACCCGGCGACGATCCGCGCGAGGCCAGGAGGGGTGAGGTCGGCATCCGGATTCATGGGCTTGCGGTGGGACCCGAGCGGGAAGTCGGGGACGATGCAGCGGAAGCGGTCCTCCAGCAGCGGCGTCACCTTCCGCCAGAGGCGTCCGTCGACCAGCAGGCCGTGGACGAAGACGATGGGCGGGCCCTCACCCGATTCGCGATACCGGATGGTCCCCTGGGGGAGATCGATCTCGTTCATGCGGGCCTCCTCAGGCTGCGGAGCTGGGTCTTCAGGAACTTGGGCCAGGCGCCCGGGCTGAGCGCGACGGCCTTGAGCAGCGGGGCCGCGTCGAGGTAGGCGACGCGCTCGATGGCCATCCCGTCGCGGAGCGTGATCCGGTCGCAGGTATGCATCGTGAACGGCGTCCGGCCCACGGTGCCTTCAAGCCGTAGCTCGATATAGGCGATGTCGCCGTCGGCGGCCCAGTTCTCGACCGTCCCGTGCAGGTCCGGGACGAGGTCGAAAAGCGGGCGCGCAAACTCCTCGCGGAAGCCGTGCCGGCCGACGATCGGCCGCATCGACGGCTGGATCATCCGCACCTCCGGGTGCAGGTGAGGGTCGAAGTGGTCGCAGAAGCTGTCGGCGTCGACCGGGTCGGCCCAGCCCTCGGCGAACATCTCGACCCACGGCTCAACCGTTGCGCTCGTTGTCGATCCGTTGGAAGTCGCAGTCGTCATTGGGTGCCTCCCAGCTGGCGCTGCATGGTGATCGAGTCGAGGTAGGTGTGCTTGCTGGCGATCAGGCCGTCGCGGACCTGGATCACGTCGACGCACGGGACCTGCACCCGAGCCCCGCGGACGCCGAGTTCCTCTCCGTCGACCTCGATCGCCTGCTCCACCGTTCCGCTCATCGTCGACTCGAGCACCCAGTGGTCCGCGCCGAGTTGCAGGGAGCGCTCGGCGAAGTGGATGTCGGGCATCAGTGCGATGTAGCCGGCGAAGGCCTCGCGGACCGCGTCCTTGCCCCTCGCGAGGGGAGACCCGGCGGCGAACGCCGTGAAGACGCAGTCTTCGGTGTGCAGATCCATGATCGCGTCGAGGTCCTGGCGGTTCCAGGCCTCGCCGTATCGCTGGGCGAGCATCTGGATCGCGGTGCTGGTGTCGGTGGCGGTCGGCGTCATCTCGGCTCCTCTCGGGTTCGCATACAGGCTGTATGTATATCTGACCTACAGTCTGTATGTCAACGTGAGCCGCCGCACAGAGCGCCGCCGCTACATGCGGCTTGCTGCCGTGTTTCCGAGCCTGGCTAGACTTGATCGAGATGAAGACAGACATCCATCCCGAATACGTCCTCTCGCACGTCCATTGCTCGTGCGGAAACGACTTCTATACGCGCTCCACGAAGCCCGAGCTTCACGTGGAGATCTGCTCGCAGTGCCACCCGTTCTATACGGGCAAGCAGAAGCTGGTTGACACCGGCGGCCGGGTCGAGCGGTTCCGTCGCCGGGCCGCCAAGCGCGCCCGTTGAGCACCGAGCCCGCGTCATCGCTTAACGGAGCGCGGCCGCAGGCCGCCCAGCCGGCGCGGGCCGCTCAGTCCGAGCGGATGCCGGACGGCAAGCCCGTCGCCATCGGCGACGCGCCCGTCGGCGGGCAGGCGGTGCTCGAGGGAGTGATGATGCGAGGGGTCTCGACCTGGGCGGTCGCCTGCCGCAAGCCCGAGGGGGACATCCAGGTCACCTCCGAGCCGATCGTGTCCTGGGCCAAGCGCAGCAGGATCCTGCGCGTCCCGGTAATCCGCGGAGTCGTCGCTTTGGGGGAGTCGCTCAAGATCGGCTTCAAGGCGCTCGCGATCTCGGCCAACGCCCAGCTCGCGGAGGGTGAGGAAGAGGAGGAGATCGGCGGCTTCACCTGGGGCCTGACCATCTTCTTCTCGCTGCTCCTCGCGGTCGGGCTCTTCTTCGTCATCCCGGTGGGCGCCACCAGCCTGATCAAGGACCAGCTCGGGTCGCCGATTCTTTTCTGGCTGGTGGAGGGCGTTCTGCGCACGACGATCTTCATCGGCTATCTGGCCCTGATCAGCAAGCTCCCGGACCTGCGGCGCGTCTTCCAGTACCACGGGGCCGAGCACAAGACGATCTCCTGCTTCGAGGCCGGGGACGATCTCGTTCCGGCCCGCGCCGCCGAGTACTCGCGGCTGCATCCGCGCTGCGGCACCAGCTTCCTGCTGATCGTGATGGTGCTCGCGATCTTCGTGTTCGCCCCGATCGGGCTGCCCGCCTGGTATTGGCTGGTCGCCTCTCGCATCCTCGGCATCCCGCTGATCGCGGGGCTCTCCTACGAGGTGATCAAGTGGGCCGGCAAGCACCGCAACAAGAAATGGGTCCGGGCGGTGATGTGGCCGGGCCTGATGCTTCAGAACCTGACGACCCGCGAGCCGGATCACGACCAGCTCGAGGTCGCGATTCGCTCCCTCCAGGCCGTGCTCGCCGTCGAGGATCCCTACGAGGAAAAGAAGCGCAACGAGGCGATCGAGATCGTCGCGTAGCGAGGGCTGTCCGGACTTCGGGCCCTATATGGGGCACAACCCCGGACAGCCTGATCAGTCCAGAAGGCGACGCAGTTCGGCGAGCATGAACGTGGGCTCCTCGAATACGTCAGCCCAGGAGTAGCGCCGGAATTCATCGCCCCGTCCTCGGGCCTCCCGCTCTCGGAGCCTGTCCTGCTCCCAGGAATGGCGCGAGTTGTGGAAGCGGTAACCGTCCAGTTCGACGGTCAATCCGTGCTCGGGCCAGCGGCGATCAACGCGGTAGCCGCCGGAGAGCCGATTCGTGACCGGGACAGGTAGGACAGCCTTCCTCAGCCGCGCCAGGAAGTGAGACTCGAGCCGGCTCAGCGTCACGGGGACCTTTGCTCCGATCACCCGACGCAGCTTCGCGCGGCCGGGAGCATTCGGAAGGCGCCTCAGGACCATTCGACCTGTCTCGGCGTCGTCCCGTACCTGACTCCCGCCTCGTGGCAGGCTCTTGCGAGCGCGGGTTCGGGCAACGAAGAGGCGATGTCCACGAGGGTGCGCGGAACGGTCGTGACCGGGACCCCTCGGTGCCGGACTGCGTCCTTGAGCTCGGTGCGCCGTGCACGGTGGACGATCACACCCGGGACGCGTCGGTCGTTCGGTGTGAGAACCTCGGGCTGGGGAGGAGAAGTTCTGATCAGCCCCCAGAGATGCCCAGCCGCGCATCCCGCCAGCAGGGCACCCTGCCCGCAGGCCCTCACCGCTGCGATGTAGGTGGCTTCGGTGCTCGGAGCGTGATGCCCGGCCCAGTAGACGCCGCGATGAACTGCGGTCAGGCTTCCCTTCCTCAGCCGGTTCTTGATCTGCTTAGGAGTCACGCCAACGCTCAGCAGCTCGGCTCGGGTTACGACCCCGTGAGCTCGGGTCGCGAGATCTCGGACCGCCTGATCGGTCGTCCGGTCTTCGGGCCCCATATGGACCACAAGTCCGGACAACCCCCCATTCGCCCCCTAAGAGGGCTCTCACCGCCCGCTAACCCTCCGCTAAGCGTGGGCGCCGACCATGGCGGCATGAAGCTCAAGGTCCACATAGACAGAGGCGCCTGCCTCGCCTACGGGGATTGTGCCGAGCTCGCGCCGGAAGCCTTCGAGGTCGATGACACCGCCCACCTCGTCGGAAGCGCGCCGCTGCGGAAGATGGTCGACGCGGCCCGCGCCTGTCCCTCGGAGGCGATCACCCTGATCGACGCCGAGACCGGCGAGCAGATAGCTCCCTAGCCGGGCCGGTAGCCGGGAATCCGGAAGCGGACCGTCGCGCCCTGACCCGGCGTCGAGCTCGCGCTGATCGTGCCCCCGTGCGCCTCCACGATCGCCCGCGCGATGGCGAGGCCCAGCCCGCTGCCTCCCTCGGCGCGGCTTCGCCCCTCGTCGGTGCGGTGGAAGCGATCGAAGATCCGGCCGAGCTGATCAGGCTCGATGCCGGTGCCGTCGTCCACCACGGCGAAGACCGCCGAGCCGTTCTCGGAGCCGATCGAGATCTCGATGTGCCCGTCGGGGCCCGTATGCCGAACCGCGTTGGTGACCAGGTTGCGCAGGACCTGGGCGAGGCGGTCCGGGTCGGCCTGGAGCTCCCCGTGCAGGTTCGACTCGACGTCGTAGTGGCGCGAGCCGAGCAGGGGGAGGTCTCGGCGAAGATCCTCGACGAAGTCGTCGATCGGCATCCTGCGTCGCTGGACGAGGCCGCCGCGCTCCGCCTTCGCCAGGGTGAGCATGTCCTCGGTTAGACGCTCCATCCGCCGGACCTCGCGCATCAGCTCGGTGGCTTCGGCGTCGACTGCCTGGCGGTCGCCCGAATGGTCGGCGAGCTGCTCGATCCGGCCGCGAAGGACCGTGAGGGGGCTGCGGAGTTCGTGCGAGGCGTCGGAGACGAAGTCGCGCTGGAGCCTGAAGCCCTCCTCGAGGCGATCCATCATGTGGTTGAACGCCTCGGCCAGGACGCCGACCTCGTCGTCACCCCGATAGTCGATCCGGTGAGAGAGATCGCCGGAGTCGACGGCGGACGCCACAGCAGCCATCCGGCGCAACGGCCGCGTGATCAGGTTTGCGAGCCAGATCGCGATGATCACCGAGAGCAGGAGCGCACCCAGGCCAACCGCGATGAACCGGTTGCGAAGCGACGCGAGTGCCTGGTCCACCGACGTGAGTGGATCCGCGACGCGGAAGGTGCCGATCCGGTTCCCATCGACAACCACCGGCTCTGTCAGCACGCGGAGCCGTCCGGTCTCGTCCGTTGAGATCGTCGTCAGCCCGTCATCCGCTGAGACGATCCCGCCAGCCCCCGCCTCGCCGTTCTCGCTGTTCCCAGTGTGCGACTCGGCCAGTTCCTCGTTGACGATGCGGGTCTGATTCGTGACGGGTGCGAGTCCGACGGGGGTGATCAGGTAGATACGCGCTTCGGGGTGGTAGCGCTGGCCGGCGACGAAGCCCTCGCTGGTGGCCTGCAGCCTGGCGGGATCGTGAGCCCTTCCGCGGCTCAGCACGCGTTGCTGGAACTCGGCGTACTGCTCGGTCAACTCCCTGTCGATCCGGCTGCGGAGGTTGGCGGCGGTGGTCTCATGGAGTGCGAAGAAGCTCGCCCCCACCGCGGCCATGCTGACCGCCGAGATCGCGAGCACCAGCCGCAGCCGGATGCCGCGCGGGACCCACCTACGCATCGGCGCTCACCAGCCGGTAGCCGGCCGAGCGAACGGTCTGGATCGGTGCCTCGCCATCGCCGTCGGCCAGCTTGCGCCGCAGGTAGCCGATGTAGACGTCGAGGACGTTGGTGCCCGGGTCGTAGTCGTAGCCCCAGACCGCGTTCAGGATCTGCGCCCGTGAGAGGACCTGGTCCGGGTGACGCATCAGGTAGGCGAGCAGCTCGAACTCGCGAGCCGTCAACCTGACCGCCTTGCCGTCGCGGTCCACCTCGCGGGTCCGGAAGTCGAGGTTGATGCCGCCGACCTCCAGTGAGGTGGCGTTGACCTGCCCCGGTTGGCGCAGGTGCGCCCTGATCCTCGCGAGCAGCTCGGCGAAGGCGAAAGGCTTGGTCAGGTAGTCGCTCGCTCCCAGGTCCAGTCCGGTGACGACATCGTCCGTCTCGGCGAGGGCGGTCAGCATGATCACCGGAAGCGCCTCGTTCTCATCTCGGATCGCCTTGATCACCTCCAGCCCGCTGAGCTTCGGAAGGAGCACGTCGAGGATGATCAGCGCGTAGTCGCCCGTGCGCGCGAGCGCCAGGCCCTCCTCGCCGTCATAGGCGCAGGAGACCGAATAGCCCTCGGCCTCGAGCCCGCGCTGAACGAACTCGGCGATGGGGCGTTCGTCCTCGACCACCAGGATGCGCATGGGGCCATGCTAGGCGGGCGCCCGCGAGCGCCCGGAATCTTCTAAGAGAACTCTCATCGGGGCCTTACGGGCTGTTCATGCCTCGGGCCGACTATTCCGTGCGTGATCTCGAGCAGTGAGCAGCCCTACGTGGAGAGTGACCGGCGCTTCCAGCTCTTCGGCTCCCACGTGCGTGTCCTGATCGGCCCTCCGGTGCGGGCGGGGCTTCCCTCGCCCGAGGCCATGGGGATCCAGATCGAGTTCTTTCTCCGCCTGCTTCATCGCAAGCTGACCCGATTCGACGAGGGCTCCGAGCTCTGCGCCCTCAACTCGGAGCCGGGGGAGAGCTGCTCGGTCAGCCCGACGCTCGCGGTTGCGGTCAATGCGGCTCTCTGGGCCGCCCGCCGCTCCGGTGGGCTCGTCGATCCGACCCTGGTGGGCGAGCTCGAGGATGCCGGCTACGCGACGTCTCGGGTCGGCCTGCCGGCAGCGAACATCGCCGACGCCCTGGCGCTCGCCCCCGAGCGAGGGTCCGCCGCTCCCCGGTCGGATTCTCGCTGGAGCGGCATCGCCGTCGACCCGGTGGCCGGCGTGGTGAGCAGGCCGCGCGGAGTGCGAATCGACACCGGTGGATGCGGCAAGGGCCTGGCTGCGGATCTGGCAGCCGAGCGCCTCGCCGGCTACGCCGCCTTCGTCGTCGACGCGGGCGGTGACCTGCGACTGGGCGGAGAGCAACCGCTCGAGCGCCTGGTGCGAATCGACCATCCACTCGAGGATGGAACCGCCCACGAGTTCAGCCTCGATCGTGGCGCCGTGGCGACCAGCGGGATCAAGACCCGGCTCTGGCGCACCCCGGACGGCTTCGCCCACCACCTGCTCGATCCGTCCACCGGCAAGCCTGCGTGGACCGGACTGATCCAGGCGAGCGCGCTCGGCACGACGGCGCTCGAGGCGGAGACGATCGCCAAGATGGCCTTCCTCTCTGGGCCCGACAGGGCTCGCGAGATCCTCTCCGAGCAGGGCGGGCTGATCGTCCTCGACGACGGGACGATCGAGCTGTGCGGCCCGATTCCGGAGCGGTCCGGCGATCCCACCGAGGCGGTGGCCGCATGAGCTACACGGATCCCGGCCAGCACATCTTCTGGATCGCCAGCCGCGCCTTCGGCGTCGTGGCGCTGGTGCTCGCCGCGGTCTCGGTCGGCATGGGCCTCGCCATGGCGATGCGCTCCGCCAAGGGGCCGGGCGCGATGGCGCGACTCAAGCAGGCTCATGAGGCGACCGCGCTAACCGCCCTGATCTTCATCGCCGCGCACGGCCTCGTGCTGCTCGGCGACACCTATCTGCGACCGGGTCTCTCCGGGATCGCCATCCCCTTCGTCATGTCGCACAAGCCCCTCTGGACCGGCCTGGGCGTGGTCGGCGGATGGCTGGCCGCGCTGCTCGGGCTGAGCTTCTACGTGCGGCGCTGGATTGGCCCGGGTCTCTGGCGCAAGATGCATCGCTGGACCCTCGCCGTCTATGTGCTCGCCGTTGTCCATACGCTCGGCGCCGGCACCGACGCCCGTTCCTTCTGGCTGCTGGTGATCGTGATCGCGACGGTCGCGCCGCTCACCGTGATGGCGGCGGTGCGCCTCCTGCCGAGCGATGAGCCGGCCAGGGGACGGCCGCGGCGCCGCATCCCGCTGCCCTCCGAGCAGCTCTCGAGGCCCGCGGCGGCAAGCTCCTACGACTACGAGCCGGCGCAATGAGCCAGGACCGCAGATATCCCGAGCGAGTCTCGCGCCGCGCTGGCGAGCGCCCGCGGACCGCGCGTGAAGCGCAGCGCCGCCGCTACACGGCCCGCAGGCCGCTGCAATCGACAAAGACGCTCACCGCGAAGCTCGCGCTGCTGTGCGTCGTCGCGACGCTCGCCGTCGGAGGGCTGATCGCCGCCCAGATGGCCGCCGGCAAGGACCCGGCGCTCGGCCCGAAGGCGACCGCCAAGACCAAGAAGGCCAAGGCCTCCAGCGCGAGCAGCGGGTCCTCGGGCACCAGCTCAGCCGGCACCAGCTCCGCGACGGACCCCTATGCCCAGACCTACGGGAGCGACGGCTACTACGGCTACTCCGGGTCGAGCGGCTACTCCGGCTCGAGCGGCTACTCGACCCAGCAGTCCGCCCCGGCGCCGGTCACAAGCAGTACGTCGTAGTCACCCGGCGACCGTCAGCACCCCCAGCGCAAGCACCGACGCTGCGATCAGGCCCAGCGCCACGCCCGTGGCGATCCGACCGCGCGTGCCGAGAACCTCTTCGCCCATCAGCTCGCGATCCGTCGCCAGCCGGCGCATGAAGGGCAAGATCACCAGCAGGAGAACCGCGTTGAGCGCCTGCGAGAGGAAGAGGATCTGGATCAGCGGAGCCCCGGGTATCAGCACGAGGACCGCCGCGATCAGGACCACGCCTCCGTAGCTCGCATAGAAGAGCGGCGCCTCCGAGAAGCTGTCGTCGACGTCGGCGGGCTTCCCCGCGGTCTCCGCGACTGAGTACGCAGTGGAGAGGGGGACGACCGCCGCGGCCAGCAGGGCGGCGCCGATGAAGCCGACTGCGAACAGAGTGGAGGCGCTGCTTCCGGCCAGCGGCTCCAGGGCCTTGGCGGCGTCGCTGGCGTCATTGACCTCGATGCCATTGACGTTGAGCGTGGCGGCGCAGGCGACGACGACAAAGAACCCGATCACGCCCGTCAGCAGGGCGCCCACGACCACGTCAACGTTCTCGAAGCGCAGATCCTTGAGCGTCAGGTGCTTGTCCGCCGCGTAGGACTGGATGAAGACCAGCCCCCACGGAGCGAGGGTGGTGCCGACGGTGGCGACGGCGATCAGGACCGCGTCGCGCGTCAGGGGCAGGTGCGGCACGACGAGTCCCTTCGCGGCGGCGCCCCAGTCCGGATGGGCGAGCAGCCCCGAAGCGATGTACGTGACGAAGACGGCGCTCAGCAGGAGCAGGACGTGCTCGACGCGATGGAAGGAGCCACGGAGGACGAGCGCGGAGACGCCGATCCCGGCGAGGGGCACGCTGGCATAGCGACTGATCCCCGCCAGCTCGAAGCCGGCGGCGACTCCGGCGAACTCCGCGCACATCGTGCCCACGTTGGCGATGATCAGCGCGGCGAGCACGATCCGGGCGTCTCGCCGGCCGCGATGTGTGCGCACGAGCGTCAGGAGACCCTTGCGAGTGACCACGCCCATTCGCGCAGCGACGAGGTGATAGACGATCAGGGCGGCGGTGGAGACGGCGAGCACCCAGAGCAGCTCGTACCCGTACTTCGAGCCCAGGATCGAATAGGTGGTGATCCCGGCGGGGTCGTCGTCGGAGAGCCCAGCCAGGATCCCCGGCCCGACCACGGCGAGCAGCGCGGCGAGATATCCCGCGCTGAGCAGCGCCGGCCGGTGACGCAGCAGGCGGGCATGCAGGTGCCGGCCGGGGCGGCCGCGCGGGTGCTCGCGGTGGAGGGGCGTGGCTGAGTCGGGTCGGTGCGCGACAATCGGAGCATGATCGATGCACTGGTCGACCAGATCGAGGGCCGCTTCGCGGAGCTGGAGCGGCAGATGTCGGATCCGGAGCTGCACGCGGACCGAGAGCGCGCGGCCGAAGTGGGGCGCGAATACCGCGAGCTTCAGGGCGCGCACGAGCTCGCGCGCGAGTGGCTCACCCTGAAAGACGACCTCGAGGGCGCCCGCGAGCTGCTCGCGGAGGACGGCGACGATCCCGAGCTCAGGAAGGTCGTCGCTGATGCGCCGGCGAGGCTCGAGGAGCTGGCCGAGGAGATCCGGCTGGCGATGGTCGAGCGGGACCCGAACGACGACAAGAACGTGATCGTTGAGATCCGCGCCGGGACCGGGGGAGACGAGGCCGCCCTGTTCGCGGGCGACCTCTTCAAGATGCTCACGCGCTACGCCGAGCGCCTCGGCTATTCCGCCGAGGTGCTCTCACAGTCGCCCTCGGAGGTCGGCGGCTTCAAGGAGGTCACCTTCGCGATCAAGGGCGACGCCGCCTACTCCGTCTTCAAGTACGAGGGCGGGACCCACCGTGTGCAGCGGGTGCCGAAGACCGAGTCCCAGGGGCGCATCCACACCTCGACGGCGACCGTCGCCGTGTTGCCGGAGGCCGAGGAGGTCGATGTTCAGGTCGATCCGAACGATCTCCAGATCGACGTCTACCGGTCCTCGGGGCCGGGCGGCCAGTCGGTCAACACGACGGACTCCGCCGTGCGCATCACCCACAAGCCCACGGGGCTCGTGGTGGCGATGCAGGACGAGAAGTCCCAGCACCAGAACCGCGACAAGGCGATGCGGGTCCTCCGCGCGCGGCTGCTCGAGCGCGAGATCGAGGAGCAGCAGAAGGAGATCGCCTCGGAGCGCCGCGCCCAGGTCGGCTCCGGCGAGCGCTCGGAGAAGATCCGCACCTACAACTTCCCGCAGGACCGGATCACCGACCACCGAGTCAAGCTGACGGCGAGCGGGGTGGACCGGGTCCTCGGCGGCGAGCTCGACGAGTTCACGGACGCGCTCTCGGCGGAGGAGAAGCGCCGCCGGCTGGAAGCCCAGACCGCGGAGACGGCCTGAGCCCGCAGACCTCGGCAGTCCGCGACGCGCTGCAGGGGGCGGTCGGTGCGCTCACGGCAGCCGGCTGCGAAACGGCACGGCTGGACGCGGAGCTGCTGCTCGCCCGAGCGACCGGATGGGACCGGGCCCGGATCGCCGCCGAGCCCGACCTGCGCCTGCCTGTGGGGGCATCGCGTGAGTTCGCCGAGATGGTCCGACGCCGGGTGCGGCGCGAGCCGGTCGCCTACATCCTCGGGCGCAAGGGGTTCCGGCGGATCGAGCTGGTCGTCGACCGCCGTGTGCTGATCCCGCGGCCGGAGACGGAGCTGCTCGTCGAGATCGCCCATGAGCTCTCGCCCGCGACCGTGCTGGACGTCGGCACCGGCAGCGGCGCGATCGCGCTCGCCATCGCCGACGAGCTCGCTGCGTCGCGCGTGGTGGCCGCGGATATCTCCTTCGACGCGGTCCGCGTCGCCCAGGCCAACGCCGAGCGCCTCGGCCTGGACGATCGCGTGGACGTCGTCCTCAGGGGCATCGATTCCCTCGCCGGGGCCGAGCCGGACGCGGAGCCGTTCGACCTGCTGGTGGCGAACCTGCCCTACGTGAGCGAGGAGGAGTGGGAGGCGCTCCAGCCCGAGATCCGCGAGTACGAGCCTCGCGGCGCCCTGGTCCCCGGGCCGACGGGCCTCGAGGCGATCACGGCGCTGCTCGAGGAGCTGGTCGCGCTCGCCAGGCGCCCGAAGGCGGTCGCCCTCGAGATCGGGGCCACCCAGGGCCCGGCCGTCTCCGATTTGGTTCGCGCGGCCGGGTATGAGCGGGCGGAGGTGCGGCGCGATCTCGCCGGCCTCGACAGGGTCGTGGTCGGCCGATGACCGAGACGGTCTCCGTCGAGCGCGATGGGGCCGAGGCGGCTCGCCGGGCACTCGAGCGGACCGTCGGGGACGGAGGAGTCGCGATCTTCCCGGCGGACACTCTCTACGGCCTCGCCTGCGATCCGCTCAACGCCGCGGCCGTCGAGCGCATCCACGAGATCAAGGGACGCGGCGAGCGCAAGCCGTCGGCAGTCATGTACTTCGCGCCGCTCGCGATGCGCGAGCTGATCTCCGGGCTTGGGCCGAGGACGCGCGAGGCAGTCGGAGCTCTGCTGCCGGGCCCGGTGACGCTGGTGGTCGCGAACCCCGAGCATCGCTACCCGCTGGCCTGCCGCGAGGATCCCGAGCGGCTCGGCCTGCGATTGATCGAGGGTCCCCTCGCGGGGACGATGACGCCGATCTTCCAAACGAGCGCCAACCGCAGCGGGACCGCGGCGCCGACGGAATTCGACGGGATCGATCCGGAGATCCTGACCGCGACCGACCTCGCCGTCGACGCGGGTGAGCTGATCGGCGAGCCGTCGACCGTCGTCGACATCACCGATCTAGATGCCGGCGGGCACTGCCAGGTCCTGCGCGAAGGCGCGGTACCCGGCCGCGAGATCCTCCGGCGCATCCTGGCGGCGATCGAGGCCTAGCGGGCCGCCTCCTCGGCCGCCCGGCGGGCCTCGTCGTGGCTCGCATACGACCAGCCCCGCTGAAGCTTCTCCCCACGCGGCTCGACGACCCAGGCCACGTCGCTCGTCACACCCTCACCGCCGATCCGATGCTTCGCGGTCATCTCTCCCAGGACCAGCAGGCGGTCTCCGACCTCCCGGTAGGTGTCCAGCTCGACGTGCATGTCCGTGAACATCTCGTCGACGTCCTCGAACCACGCACGGATCCCGTTGGGCCCGTGGTAGCCGGGGTCGCCCTCCTCGCGGGCGGTGAGGAACGGGTGCCACTCGCAGTCGGGGTTCCAGGCCGCGAGCCAGGCCTCGGGATCCCGCTCGTTGAAGGCGTCACGGGATTGCTCGAGCAGGCGCTGATGGACCGATTGCACCTCAGCCCTCCTGGCGCTCGGCGGCTTCCATCGCCTCGTCCATCGACTCGAACAGCTCGATCCGGATCACCTTGCCGTCGCGAAACGACCAGACCATCGCGGCGTCCTGTCCGAAGTCGAGACCCGTGGTCTTGCCGCGGGCGCGAAGCGTGAAGTCGATGACCACGCGGTCACCGACCGGCTGGAAGTCGTGCGAGTCCCAGCGGATCCCGTCCATGACCTCGTAGAACGAGTCGAACCAGCGCCGCACGCCGTCGTGGCCGCGGTAGGTGTCCGGCTCGGAGGCGAGGCTGGGAGGCGTGGTGGCCTCGAACTCCTGGTGGATGAAGGGGAGGATCCCCTGGACTCCGTCCCGGTTGAATGCGTCGAACGCCGTCTGCACGATCTCCAGGCTTTCCGTCGCCACGGCTCAGCGCAGGACGCTCTCGATGAACAGCTCCCGCGCCTTCTTCCACTCGGCGGTCGGGCCCCGCTGGATTCGTTCGAGGATCAGCCCCTGGTTGCAGGCGTTGATCATCAGGGCGAGCGCTCTCACGCGGTTCGCGGGGGGACCGTCCTCGGCGTTCGTGAGCAGGTCGATGAGGACGGTCTGCCAGCCCTCGCTGACCTCCGTGATCGTGCGCCGGATCTCGGGATCCACGACGGAGACCGCAGCCAGGTCGAAGTAGAGCCGGGCGACCCTCTCGTCCCGGTTCAGCAGCCGGTCGAGCCCCGCAGCGATGCCGCGGACGATCTCCTCGACCGTTCGAGCGCCCTGAACAGCCGCGAGCGCCTCGGCCGTGATCTGCTCGGCGACCGCGCGGCCGCTCGCCTCGACGAGCCCCTGCTTGGAGCCGTAGTGGTAGACGACGAGCGGCTTGGACTCACCGGCCTTGGCGGCCACCTTCGCGATCGTCAGCCCGGCGTAGCCGTCGGACTTCAGCACCTCGATGGCGGCCTCCAGGATCCGCTCGCGGGCGCCGGTGGAAGGGCGCCCGCGTCTTGTCGCGGTGGTGGCCTCCACCTACGCGGCGGCCAGCATCGCCGGATCGAGACCCATCGCCGCCAGCTTCTTCGAGAGCGCCTTCGCCGCGTACTCGAAGATCTCCGACGAGTGGTAGAAGGGCGTCTGGAAGTTGTACGGGTCGTCGACCCACGGCGGCACGAAGACGAGCGGCGCCACCGGCAGGCACTCCTTGAGGGTGTCCTCGACGATCTTGGCGTTGGCGCTGTCGGCCTTGATGGCGTCGGCCAGGAACTTCACCCCGAAGCCGACGTGCCGCGACTCGTCGCGGTTGACGGCGGTGAAGCCGGCTACGAATCCCGGGAGCGCGTTCTTCTCGCGGAGCGACTTGATGATGAACCGGGCCGCCGTCAGGGCGAGCATTCCCTCGATGACGATCATGTAGACGGTCACGCCGCGCACCAGGGAGGGGAAGTGGCTCGGGTCCTTGCGGAGCGTCTCGGCCGCGTCGTGGAGGATGCCGTCGAACAGCTTCTGCCAGTCGTCGTTGACGACATAGTTCTGGTTCTCGATCTGGTCGTCGAGGTTGTCCGCCTTCTCGCCGAAGACCTCCCGGTAGAAGCCGTCCCAGAAGAGGACGTGCTTGGCCTCGTCGGAGATCTGGGTCGTGAGAAACATCTGCTGCATGTGCTGCGGCGCCGCGATCGCGAACGGGAGCAGCTCGACCGTCACGCGCTCCTCACCGAGGAAGAACTGGGAGAAGCCGAACTTGATGAACTTCCTCTCCTCTTCGGTGAAGAAGTCCGGATCCGCCCACTGTTTGGCGTCCTCGGCGAAGTCGAAGTCCTCGGTCGACCAGTGCTGGCGCTGCCAGCGCATGAAGAGCTTCTCGTAGGAGGGGGCGGCCTCGACGATCCGGTCGAGGCCGGCCATCACCTTGTCGATGTCTCCGTCGAGCAGGACGGAGAGCGCCTCGTCGTCGGTGTGCAGCTCCTCGTGGCCGTTGGTCGTGGCTGTCGTGTCGCTCATGTCTCTCCTCCGGAAGGTGGTTGCGGGCTCGGTGCGGGCCGCATTATTTACCATCCGGTCAATAAATGTCAAGCGGAATCGTCCCGATCGGCGGCACTAGGCTGCGCTGGTGCTGATCGACGAGTTTCTGCCTCGATTCGACCGCAGCAAGGTCGAGACGACGATCGTCGAGGCCGAGCCGGCGCGTGTCTACGCCGCGGTTCTCGAGGCCGACCTGACGCAGGCCTACAAGGGCAGCCCGTCGATGCGCGCTCTGTTCGCGGCCAGGGGCGCCCCGTCGGCGATCGCCCGCCTGTTCCGCAGGGAGCCTGCGCCGCCCGAGCCCGAGACGCTGCGCCTGGACGCTCTGGAGGAGGAGGGGGAATGGGTAAGGCTCGGGGAGGACTTCGGCAAGGAGCTCGTCTTCGGCGCGATCGGGCGGTTCTGGGGCCGCGACATCAGCTGGGAGACGATCCGCGCGGAGGACTTCAGGGACTTCGACCGGCCGGGCTTCGGCAAGATCGCGGCGAATTTCTCGGTCCGCAGCTACGGGATCGGCCGCACCCTGCTCACCTACGAGGCGCGCACGGCCGGGACCTATCCGCCCGCCAGCCGTGGCATCAAGCGCTACTGGGTCGTGGTCGGGCCGGGCATCGGGATCGTGCTGCGGGGAACCATCCGCTACATCAAGTCGCTGGCCGAGCGCTCTTAGCATCGGCGGGAGCCCATAACGTCTGTCAACCTTGAGCGACCGACCACGAGGAGCCTGAACTTGACGCCAGCAGACCTGCCCGACGACTTCCAGACCGCCCACCTCGCCGAGGTCGACCCGGACATCGCCCGGGTGCTCGACCGCGAGCTCGCTCGCCAGCAGGGGACGCTCGAGATGATCGCCTCGGAGAACTTCGTCCCTCAGGCGGTGCTCGACGCCGCCGGCTCGGTGCTCACCAACAAGTACGCGGAGGGCTATCCGGGCAAGCGCTACTACGGCGGCTGCGAGGAGGTCGACGTCGCCGAGCAGCTCGCCATCGACCGCGCCAAGGCGGTGTTCGGCGCCGAGCACGCGAACGTCCAGCCGCACTCCGGGGCGCAGGCGAACAACGCGGCGTACATGGCGATGATCGAGCCGGGCGACACGATCATGGGGATGGCGCTGGACCACGGCGGCCATCTCACCCATGGGATGAAGCTGAACGTCTCGGGCAAGCTCTACGACGTCGTCGCCTACCACGTGCGGCGGGAGGACAGGCTCGTCGACATGGACGAGGTGGCCAAGCTCGCCGAGGAGCACAGGCCGAAGGTGATCGTCGCGGGCTGGTCGGCGTATCCGCGCCAGCTCGACTTCGCAGCCTTCCGGCAGATCGCCGACTCGGTCGGGGCCAAGCTGATGGTGGACATGGCGCACTTCGCCGGGCTGGTCGCGGCCGACGAGCATCCGAATCCGGTCGAGCACGCCGACGTCGTCACCACCACGATCCACAAGACGCTCTGCGGCCCGCGCAGCGGGATGATCCTCTGCCGGGAGGAGCTGGCCGCCGACGTCAACCGCGCGGTCTTCCCCGGGCAGCAGGGCGGCCCGCTGATGCACATCATCGCCGCCAAGGCCGTGGCGCTGAAGATCGCCCAGAGCGATCAGTTCAAGGAGCGCCAGCGCCAGACGATCGCCAACGCGCAGGCGTTCGCCGACGAGCTGATCTCTGGTGGCATCGAGGTCCTCACCGGCGGCACCGACGTGCACCTGGTGCTGGTGGACCTGACCAACACCGGCCTCGACGGCAAGACGGCCGAAACTCGCCTCGAGGAGGTTGGCATCACCGTCAACCGCAACGCGATCCCGTTCGACGAGCGCCCGCCGATGAACCCGTCGGGGCTGCGGATCGGGACCCCCGCCCTGACGACGCGGGGCCTGGACGAGGACGACCTGCGAGAGATCGCCAGGGTGATCGTCGCGGCCCTGGGAGAGGACTTCGACTCCCAGAAGGACTCGCTCCTCGACCGCACGCGGGCGTTGATGGAGCGCCACCCCCTCTATCCGCAGCTCTCAGCCGCCACGGTCTAGACCGGCTTGAAGATCTGGGCCGACATGAGCGGGCCGGCGCACGTGCTCGTGCTCCGGCCGATCATCGAGCGCTTGCGCGCGCAGGGACACGAGGTCCTGATCACCGCGCGCGTGTACACGCAGACGCTCGAGCTCCTCGAGCTGCACGGCATGGAGTACACGCTGATCGGCAAGCACGGCGGGGCATCGCGGGTGCGCAAGCTGATGCGGCTGATTCAGCGGACGAGCGGGATGCGCCGCTTCGGCAAGGGGGAGGGGTTCGGCCTCTCGATCGCGCATGGGTCCAACGACATCGCGATCGCCTCTCGGATGCTCGGCATCCCCGAGGCGAACATGCACGACTACGAGTTCGCGGTCGCCCAGCACCATGTCGGCTGCCGGCTCGCCAAGCGGGTGATCTTCCCCGACACGGTGCCGCCGGAGAGGCTGAAGCGATTCGGTGTCACCCCGGAGAAGCTCTTCCAGTACCCCGGGATCAAGGAGGAGTACTACCTCTCCGACTTCGAGCCGGACCCGAACGCGCTGGAGAAGCTTGGCGTGGACACCGAGCGGGTCGTCGTCATCTTCCGCCCGCCTCCCGACGTCTCGCTCTATCACCGCAAGTCGAACCCGCTCTTTCCGCAGGTGCTGGCGCGGGTAGGCTCTGACCCCGGTGTGCACGCGATCGTCTTGCCGCGCACCGAGGAGCAGCGGACCTACGTCAAGGAGCTCGCCCTGCCGTCCCTGATCGTTCCCGACCATGCCGTGGAGGCGCAGAGCCTGGTCGCCCTCGCGGATCTGGTCGTCTCTGCCGGGGGGACGATGAACCGCGAGGCGGTGGCCCTGGGGACCCCCGTCTACACGACCTATGGAGGACGGCTCGGCGGCGTCGATGAGGCGTTGATCCGGGCGAATCGGCTGCGCCCGCTGACGGATCCGCGGGCCCTCGAGCTGGTCAAGAAGACCGGTCAGGGCGAGCGGACCCGGCGCGACCCGCAGCTGCTCGTCGACCTGATGCTCGGAGCGGCCGAGCCGGATGGCGACTCAGACTGATCAGCCGAGCACCGTCGCCGAGCAGGTCTCGGTCATCGCGGCAGAGGCGTACGCCCCCCGGCCCGTGGACTTCGTGCTGCGGGCGCTCGACCTCGCAATCGCCGGGTCGGCCCTGATCCTGCTCTCGCCGCTGCTCGCCCTCCTTGCACTGGCGACGTTGCTGACCTCCGGGCGTCCGGTCCTCTACCGCGGCGAGCGCGTCGGGCAGGCGGGACACGTCTTCACGATGTACAAGCTCCGCACCCTTCGCCCGGGCGCCGAGGCGCGCCTCGGCAACACCTACGGCGAGGAGCTCAGCCGGCGCACCGAGGAGGAGGTGACGATGGTCGGGAAGGCTGCACGCCTGACCCACATCGATGAGGTGCCGCAGCTCTTCAATGTTCTCCGCGGCGACATGAGCATGGTCGGTCCTCGCCCGATCCGGCCCGCCTTCTTCGAGCAGATCTGCGAGGAGCTGCCGACCTACTGGCAGCGGCTCGTGGTCCGACCCGGGGTGACCGGCTTCGCCCAGACCAGGATCACGCGTGAGGATTCCTGGGAGGACAAGCTCATCCACGACCTCGAGTACATCGCCGACCGGTCGATCCGGCTCTATCTGCGGGTACTCGGGTCGACGATGGCCAGGATCGTCCGGCTCACGATCAGCGGGAGAAACCGCTGAGACAGTATTGACGCCATGTCTCATCGAGGTATACGCTGCGCCGGAGGGATGAAGGAGAGGAGCGGGACCATGCGCAGGATGCTTGTGGTGCTCGGGTTTGGTCTGGCGATCGCCGCGGTGGCGGCGCCGACGGCCCTAGCCGCGAAGAAGCACACGACGGTCAGGGACACGACCACGTGGCTGTGCAAGCCGGGAATACCGGACAACCCCTGCGAGCCGGGGTTCGCCACGACGCTGCTCTCCCCGACCGGTCAGATCGTCGGCACGCAGAACGTGAAGCCGGATCGCAAACGGAAGATCGACTGCTTCTACGTCTATCCGACCGTCAGCGATGACAAGGGCACCAACTCGGATCTCTCGATCGACCCGGAGGAGCGCTCGATCGCGCTGTATCAGGCCGCCCGCTACGGCCTGCACTGCCGGCTCTTCGCACCGATGTACCGGCAGCTCACGCTTTCCGCGATCGGTGGCACGAGCATTCCCCCCGAGGCGCAGCAGCTCGCCTACAACGACGTGCTCTCGGCCTGGCGGACCTACCTGCGCAAGTACAACCACGGCCGCGGCGTCGTCCTGATCGGACACTCGCAGGGGAGCTTCGTGCTCCGCGAGCTGATTCACCAGGTCGTCGATCCGAGGGCCAAGGTGCGCAAGCTGCTCGTCTCGGCGATCCTGCTCGGCGGCAACGTGACCGTGCGAACCGGCGGCAACGTCGGGGGCGACTTCAAGCACATTCCCGGCTGCCGCAGGGCGAGGCAGATCGGCTGCGCGATCGCCTTCTCGACGTTCGGCGGGCCGGTCCCCGACAACACGAAGTTCGGGCGACCGTCATCCCTCGCCGAGCCGGGCCTGCCGACCACGGGCGATGTCCTCTGCACCAACCCGGCCGCCCTCCGCGGCGGGTCGGCCCCGCTCACCTCGGTGTTCCCGACCCAGCCGTTCGCGCCCGGCACGACGATCGGGCTCGCGACCGGGCTCGTCGGTGTGCCGCAGCCCTCCGGGGCGACGACGCCCTGGTTCCAGGCCCAGGGTTATGTGGGGGGCTGCTCGGCGGACAACAGCGCGCACGTCCTCCAGATCACCCCGACCGGCGGCGCGCCGGCGCTCCATGCGATTCCTGATGCGAGCTGGGGCCTGCATCTGGTCGATGCCAACATCGCGCTCGGCAACCTGACCGATGACGTCGCCGTCGAGGCCAAGGCCTGGGCGAGGGCGAACGAGAGGGCGAAGCACAAGAAGAAGTAGGCGCGGCGGCCCCGGGCTCCCGCGAGCGATCCCGGGCGCTCTCTAGTCTTCCGCGCATGTGCGGGATATGCGGTCTCGTCAGCCTCGACGGGGCCACGGCCCCCGATCCCGCGGCTCTGGCCGCGATGAACGACACGCTGGTGCACCGCGGTCCCGACTCCGACGGTTCGGTGATCGACGGCCCGTGCGGCCTTGCGATGCGGCGTCTCTCGATCATCGACCTGGCCGGCGGCGATCAGCCGATCGCCAACGAGGACGGGCGGATCCAGGTGATCCAGAACGGCGAGATCTACAACTACCGCGAGCTGATGGACTCACTCCGCGGGCGCGGGCACACCTTCACGACCCACAGCGACACGGAGGTGATGGTCCACCTCTACGAGGAGGAGGGGCCGAGATTCGTCGAGCGACTCCGCGGCATGTTCGCGCTGGCGATCTGGGACGCCCGCCACGGCCGGCTCGTCCTCGCGCGGGACCGGTTCGGGATCAAGCCGCTCTACTACTGCGTCGCCGACGGCCAGGTCTCCTTCGCCTCCGAGCTCAAGGCGCTCCTTCGCCAACCGGGGTTCTCGCGCGAGATAGACCCGGAGGCGCTCGAGGCGTTCCTCGCCTTCAACTCGATCCCCGCGCCGCTGACCATCTTCAAGTCGGCCCGCAAGCTCCCGCCGGGCCACGTGCTGGTGGCGGAGAGGGGGGACGTGAGGATCGAGCGCTACGCGCGGCCCACGCCCGTCCCCGAGGACGAGGTCCGCACCGAGAGCGACGACGTCCTGGCCGAGGAGCTGCGTGAGCGGCTGCGGGACTCGGTCCGCGCCCATCTGGTCTCCGACGTGCCGGTCGGTGTCCTGCTCTCCGGCGGGGTGGACTCCGCCGCGCTGACCGCGATGGCGGCGGGAGAGAGCGGCTACCGCGTGAGCACGTTCTCCATCGGCTTCGAGGAGAGCTCATTCGACGAGCTCTCCCAGGCGCGGCTCGTGGCGGAACGCTACGGCACCGACCACCACGAGCTCATCCTGCGGCCCGATGCCGTCGACCTGCTGCCGCGGCTCGTTGAGGCCTTCGACGAGCCCTTCGGCGACTCCTCGGCCCTCCCGACCTACCTCGTCTCCCAGCTCGCCTCCGACACCGTGAAGGTGGTCCTCTCCGGGGAGGGCGGCGATGAGCTCTTCGGCGGCTACTACACCTACGTCGCGGACCGCCTCGCGCCGCGCGTGGGCCGCGCCGCGCCCCTTCTGCGCCCGCTGGTGGACCTGCTGCCGAGCTCCTCGGGGAAGGTGAGCTTCGACTACAAGGCCAAGCGCTTCATGCGGGGCGCACACCTGCCGCCGGTCGAGCGCCACCACGCCTGGAAGGAGATCTTCTCGCCGGAGGCCCAGGAGGAGCTGCTCAGCGAGTCGCGCGTCTCGGACCCGCTCGATGCCTATCGCGCCCGCTACGCCGAGACCGAGGGCTCCCAGGAGCTCGCCCGCCTTCAGGACCTGGACCTCGGGATCTACCTCGTCGACGACCTGCTGGTGAAGACCGACCGGGCGAGCATGGCCCACTCGCTCGAGGCGCGCGTGCCCTTCCTCGATCCAGTGGTCGCCGAGCTGGCGCTCGCCCTCGAGACCCGTCAGAAGGTCCGCGGCTTCTCGAAGAAGCGCCTGCTGCGGCAGGCCGTCGAGCCGCTGCTCCCCAGGGAGATCATCCGCGGGCGCAAGCAGGGGTTCTCGATCCCCGTCGCGGCCTGGCTGCGGGGCGACCTCGAGCCGTTCGCCCGCGACGTCCTCTCGCCGGAGACCATCGAGCGCCAGGGCTATCTGCAGCCGGACGCCGTCACGAGGGTCCTCGACGAGCACGTCTCGGGCAAGGAGGACCTGAGCCGGCAGATCTGGGGGCTCCTCAACTTCACCCTCTGGTACGACCGCTACGCACGGGAGCCGGCGGGCGTCGAAGCCGGGGGAGCCGCGTCGTAGATGCCCGACACGATCGACGCCCTCTTCGCCTTCATCTTTGCCGGGGCGACCGTCTGGACGCTGGTCCCCGCGACGGAGTCACTCTCGCGGCGGATCGGGGATCGCGCGATCGACTTCCCGAACGAGCGCAGCCTGCACGAGTACCCGACGCCGAAGCTGGGGGGCCTCGCCGTCCTGGTGGCGGTCCTGGTCGGCGGGTCGATCTTCCTCCCCTGGGACCACGAGACCCGCTCGATCCTCGCCGGAGCGATCGTGATCACCGCCGTCGGCGTGATCGACGACCTGGTCGATCTCCCGGCCGGGGTGAAGCTGCTCGGCCAGACGGCGGCCGCGATCATCCCGGTGGCCTCCGGGGTGACAGTCGACAGCTTCACCCTGCCGTTCCTGGGCAGGGTCGATCCCGGGTCGGTCCAGCTCTTCGATCCGCCGGGCATCGGCCCGATCGACCTCGGGCAGCTGCTGACCGTGATCGGCATCGTCGCCGTCGCCAACGTGATCAACCTGATCGACGGGGTCGACGGCCTTGCGGCCGGCGTCTGCCTGATCTCCGCGGCCGCCCTGTCGGTGATCGCTCTCTCGCTGGATCGCAACGCCGCCGGAGTTCTCGCGGCGGTGACAGCCGGAGCCTCGCTCGGCTTCCTGCGCCACGGCTTCCCGCCCGCATCGAGCTTCATGGGGGACACGGGCTCGAACCTGCTCGGCTATCTGATGGCGGTGGTGACCGTCCAGGGAGCACTGAAGACGAACGCCGTGGTCGCCCTTTTCTTCCCGCTGGCGGTCCTCGCCGTGCCGATCCTGGACACGAGCTTCGTGATCGCCAAGCGACTCAAGTACAACCGGCCGATCTATCGGGCCGACACCGAGCACTTCCACCACCGCATGGCGCGGATCGGATTCAGCCAGCGGCGGACGATCGCCTACCTCTACGGCTGGACCCTGATCCTGGCGCTGGTCGCCCTCGCCCTGCGATTCGTTCCCTACAGCGACAACCACGGGCGCTTCGACGCCGTCTGGACCACCTTCATGGCGGTCTGCCTGGCCCTGGCTCTGGCGGCGAGCATCTACGTGATCCACGTCCTCGAGATCCTCAAGCTGCGCCGCGTGCGCTGGAGACAGCTCGTCGGCCTGCGCGGCCCGTCCGCGCCACCGGATGAGGCCGAGGTCGACGAGGCGGTCCAGCACGAGCTGGACACCGGCACCTTCCAGGCCGTCGACCCCTCGACCGGAGAGATGACCGCGATCGATCCCGACACCGGCGAGATCGAGGCGGTCACGCCTGAGGGCTAGCTCACGACTGCCCCACGGCCCGCGCGACCTGCTCGCGCCCGCGATAGAGGCGGCTCATGATCGTGCCCTGGCGGACGCCGAGCGCCCGCGCGGCCTCCGCGTAGCTCAGCCCCGCCACGTCGACGGCGGTGACCGTCTCGCGGTACTGCTTCGGCAACTCGGACAGGGCGCGAAGGACGGCGCTCGCCTCCAGGGACGACTCCGGGTCCCCGGCGGTTGTCTGCGCAGGCAGTTCCTCGTGAGCCTCCTCGGAGTCGGTCGAGTCCCGCCGGACGCGCTCGTCGCGCAGGTGGCTGTACCAGGTGTTCCGTAGGGCCTTGACCAGATAGCCGAGGTCGTCGTCGCGTCGCAGGAAGCGGGGTCGAGCGAGGACCTTCACGTAGGTCTCCTGAACGAGGTCCTCGGCGAGCTGCCGCGACCCGCAGAGCGCGCAGGCCGCTCGGAACAGCGTGTCGATGTGATCGCCGGCGGTTTCGGGATCGAGCCGACGCTGCTCCCCCTGGATGAGCATCGCGTTCAGAAGGGCACCGCCCCGTCGCCCTTCCAGGAGGCGAGTGCGAGCAACTGATGGCCCCCGACGTCCGCGCTCGAGACGACGCAGGTCCGGCCGTTGCGCCACCAGGTGACGACGCGACGCCCTCCATCGGCCAGAAAGTGGAAGTGGACGCCGTTCCTCGTCTCCGGTCGGGCGCCGTCCGGCGCGGGGATCCCGTCGCCGGAGACGATCGTGTAGGCGATGCGCCTGCCGCCGTGCTGGTAGAAGACGGTTCGCGCGGTCCGGCCGTCGAGATCGTCCGAGCGGGTGCCGGCCTGTCGCCACCCGAACTCTCCGCGCCAGTTGGGGAAGGGAACACCCTCCACGTTCGCGGCGAGCAGCCTGGAGTTGGCTGGGTCGACCCCGACAGCTCCGCCGGCGGGCCGCTCGGAGAGCCGGGCGGTCTCGACGACGGTCGCCCCACCATTCCCCGACGGAATGAGCAGGACCACGGCCAGGGCGGCCGCGGCCAGGGCCCCGGCGACGGCACCGCGGAGCACAAGCCGCCTTCGGGCCGGGCGGGGGGACGCGGCGGCGCTGATGCGCCCGCGCAGGGCCGGGCTGGCCTGAACATCCAGCCCGCGGAGGGCGCGGGTGGCGGTGCGCTGGCGGTCGAGGGCCTCTCGAAGGGCGGGGGAGGCGGCCACCGCCGCCTCCAGCTCGGCACGGTCCCACCCCTGGAGTGAGCCGTCGGCGAGCTGTGCCAGCTGGCGCATCGTCCGCTCGTCGAGCTCTGGATGTCCGTTCTCGGGGCCCATGCGTCTGTCACTTCGGACGCGGGAGCCGCGCATTTATTCCCGGCGAGGCTCCCGGAATAAATACGGGTGGGACCCGTCCTTGGGTTTGCAAGCAACTAAGGAGTTCGACATGCACAAGACCAAGAAGCGCTCTCTCAGGCCCACCCCGGCCCTGGTCGTGGCCTTCGTCGCGCTGTTCGCGGCGATGGGCGGCTTCGGCTACGCCGCTGTGAAGCTGAAGCCGGCCAGCGTCAAGACCAAGAACATCAAGGCGGGCGCGGTGACCACCGACAAGCTCGCCGACGGTGCGGTGACGACGCCGAAGCTGGCGCCCGGCGCCGTCGCGCCCAATGCGGTGAACGCGATGAACGCCGCGAAGCTCGGCGGGGCCGCCCCAGGCGAGTGCCAGGCCGGCTGGCTGAAGGCCTCGGCGGTCATCGACACGACGAACCTGAACGACGCTCAGCCGGATGCAGTCGTTCCGGGTTTCAACTGCGCCAGCAAGGCCGCTGACGCGGTGAGCATCCACAGGGATGCCGTCGGTAGGTACACCGTGGCCCTGAATGGCCTCGACTCAGGGACCGTGGTTGCGGGGATCAGCGGAGCGAATCCCGCGAACGCCGTCACGGCCGCCTCGCCGATCATCGATGGCCAGGTGATCGTGAAGGTCTGGAACAACAGCGACGCCGCATTCGTCGACGGCAAGACCGTCTCGCTGCTCGCGTTCTGACACCCGCTTCGTCAGTGGCATGACGTCACGGACGAAGACAACGGCCCGCGTCCCGGATTCCTCTCCCCCGGGGCGCGGGCCTTCCTTTTGCCCGGCAGCCTCGACTCAGCGCAGCCGCTAGCATTCGCCGCCCTCCGGGCCGGGTCCGGAGGAGCTGCCGGCGGTTTTCGACTCCGTCGTTGGTGTTTGGTGGGGGGTCAAAACTTCATGCTCTCGTTCGACTTTCAAAGATCAGATGAATCGCCGTGTCCACGCTCGCGGTAGACGGATCTAACGGCGAACTCGGCACGTCCCGAATGGCCGCCGCCCTTCGCTACCTCGACCTCGTCCTCCTTGCGGTGGCCCTGCCGGTGTTCATCGCGGCGGACCTCTCGATGACCGCGTACGCGGTGATCGCGGGGGCCTGGCTCGTTCTCTACGGGATCGAATTCGGCGCGAACCGCGCGATCGCCGGCGCCACCGAGCGCCGCAACCGCACGGCGGTGATGGGCTGGATCGGCGCCACCGGGCTCGCCAGTGCATGGGTCGTCGCGCTCGCGGTGCTCCTCGTCGGGGTGATCGACTCCAAGCATGCCGGCCTGCAGGCGGCGTTGCTGGCCCTGGTCCTGTTCACGGCGCACCTCGGGACGCGGGTCGCGCTCAGGCTGATCTCGGAATCCGCCCAGGCGGAGGACGGCTGATGGCCTGGCTCAGCCGCCTCTCCACCAAGCAGAAGTTCCTCCTCGGGCTCGGCCTCTACCTCGGGGTCACGATCGTGCTGCTGCTGCTCTTCGGCAACCACGGCAAGAACGACGAGTTCAAGCCCCAGGACGAGTTCAAGCTTCACGATTGGATCCCGCTCCATATCGCGGGCATCAACTTCTCGATCAACCGCGCCGTTCTCTACCTGCTGCTCGCCAGCGGTCTGACGATCGGCGTGATGGTCTCCATCGCCCGCCACATGGAGATGAAGCCGAACCGCGTCCAGACCGCGGTCGAGGTCGCCTACGACATGACCAAGAACAACATCACCGGCGGCAACCTCTCGGGCTCCTACGCCGTGAAGTGGTTCCCCTTCGTCGCGACACTCTTCTTCTTCATCGCCTTCTCCAACATCATCGGCTACCTGCCGCTGCCGACGAACAGCGCGGAGACGATCAACATCTTCGGGCTGGCGATCCCGTCGTTCGCGATCTACGCGGCGACGGCGAACATCTCGTTCTCGCTGTCCCTCACGCTCGTCGTCTGGATCAGCTACCACGTCGAGGGAATCAGGGCCAAGGGTCTCTTCAAGTACCTGGGCAGCTTCCTACCGGCCGGCCTCGAGGACATGAATCCCATCGCCAAGGCCCTGATCTTCGGGATCGAGCTGCTCTCTCACTTCATGCGGCTCGTCTCGCTCTCGGTGCGACTGTTCGCCAACATCCTCGCCGGGCACCTGCTGCTGCTGTTCATGGGCGGCGGACTGGCCGTACTGCTTGGCCTGTCCGCGCTCGGGGCGCTGACTTTCCCCCTGGCATTCGTCTTCTTCATCTTGGAGGTGGGCCTGATCGCAACGCTTCAGGCGTTCATCTTCGCCACCCTCTCTTCCATCTACATCGGCGGCGCAGTCGCCGAATCGCATTAGAAAGGAGCAGTTGTGATTGACCCACTGACCATCGCCGCGACGACTGACGTCGGCACGGGCATCACCGACGCCGGCAAGGCGATCGCGCTGGGCGTCGGCGCCGGGCTCGGCTCGATCGGAGCAGGCATCGGCATCGGCTTCATCTTCGGCAAGGAGATCGAGTCGGTAGCGCGCCAGCCCGAGATGAAGGACGACCTCCAGTCGATCCGCTGGCTCGGATTCGCTCTGACCGAGGCCGTCGCCTTCTACACGTTCATCTTCGGCCTGATCGCCTTCTTCCTCTAGGCCGTTGGACCCGGCAACTCACATAGTCGCCTCGGGCGGCAGCTTCCTCGTCTCGCCGAACCTCGGCCTGATGATCTGGACGCTGCTCGTTTTCGGAATCACGATGTACGTGCTCTCGAAGCTCGCCTTCCCGCGGATCCAGGAGGCGCTCGACAAGCGCGCCAACGCGATCCGTGAGTCGATCGAGCAGGCGGAGAAGACCCGCGAGGAGGCCGACGGCATCCTCAAGGAGTACCGCGCCCGGCTGCGCGAGGCCCGCGAGCAGGCGGACGAGATCGTCGCGCGCGCGCGCAAGGCGGCCGAGTCCTCCAAGGCGCAGGCCGTCGAGGATGGGCGCGAGAAGCGCGAGGAGCTGCTCGCCGCCGCTCGCCGCGACATCGACGCCGAGACGCGCCGCTCCCTGGAGCGGATCCGCAAGGAGGTCGCCGACCTCACGGTCCTGACCACGGAGAAGGTGACCCGCAAGTCGCTGACCGGCGACGATCAGCGGCGCCTGATCGACGAGGCCCTGGCCGAGGTCGATTTCTCCTCGCTGAGCGGAAACGGGGCTGCCACCGAGGAGGCCGCCAGCTAGATATGGAGGAGATCGCTCGCGTATATGCGGTCGCCCTCTTCGGGGTGGCCAAGGAGCGGGGCAAGCTCGACGCCATCCGCGAGCAGCTCGGCCAGTTCGCCGACGCTCTCGCGGACAACCACGAGATGCAGCTCTTCTTCTTCAGCCCCTACTTCTCCTCGACGGAGAAGGAGGAGGGGTTGGCGAAGGCGGTCTCCGGCGCCGATCCGGAGCTGGTCAACTTCCTCAATCTCCTGCTGGAGAAGCACCGGATGCCGGTGCTCTTCCGCATCCGACGCAACTTCGAGTCGCTCTGGGCAAAGGAGAACAAGCGCCTGGGCGTCACGGTCACCAGCGCAGTGGAGCTCGACCCGGAAATCGCGAAGCGGATCGGCTCGGAGATCGAGGAGCAGACCGGCAACACGGTCGAGCTCGAGAGCAAGGTGGACCCCGAAATCCTCGGCGGGCTGGTCGTGCAGGTGGGAAACATGGTCTTGGACACGAGCATCAGGAACAGGCTCGAGAAACTGAGAAAGAGCGTCGCCCACGCGGCGTAGGAAAGGAACGAAGCCGCAATGGAGATCAAGCCAGACGAAATCGCATCGATTCTGCGGGAGCGGATCGAGGGCATGGACACCGACTCGGCGGATCTGTCCGAGGTCGGGACAGTCCTCGAGATCGGCGACGGCATCGCCCGCATCCATGGAATCGACAACTGCATGTCGCTCGAGATGCTCGAGCTGCCGCACGACGTGGTCGGGCTGGCGCTGAACCTCGAGGAGGACAACGTCGGCGCCGTGCTCTTCGGCAATTGGGACAAGGTCTCCGAGGGCGACACGGTGAAGCGCACCGGCCGTCTGCTGGAGATCCCGGTCGGGGACGAGCTGCTCGGTCGCCTGGTCGATCCCCTCGGGCGCCCGCTCGACGACAAGGGCGAGATCAATACATCCGAGAAGCGCCCCGCCGAGTTCAAGGCGCCCGGCGTCGTCCATCGCCAGCCGGTCGAGGAGCCGATGCAGACCGGCCTCAAGGCCGTCGACTCGATGATCCCGATCGGCCGCGGACAGCGCGAGCTGATCATCGGCGACCGCCAGACCGGCAAGACCGCGATCGCCATCGACACGATCATCAACAACAAGGACTCCGACGTGATCTGCATCTACGTCGCGATCGGCCAGCGGATGTCGACCGTCGTTCAGGTGATGGAGACCCTGGAGGAGAACGGCGCGATGGAGAACACGATCATCGTGGCCGCTCCGGCCGACGAGGCCGCACCGATCAAGTACATGGCTCCCTACGCGGGCTGCGCGATGGGCGAGCACTTCCTCTACCAGGGCAAGCACGCCCTCTGCGTCTACGACGACCTCTCGAAGCACGCGGCCGCCTACCGGCAGATGTCGCTGCTGCTGCGACGCCCGCCGGGCCGCGAGGCCTACCCGGGGGACGTCTTCTACCTCCACTCGAGGCTGCTCGAGCGGGCGGTGAAGCTGTCGGACGCGCAGGGCGCCGGGTCGCTGACTGCGCTGCCGATCATCGAGACGCAGGCCGGCGACATCTCGGCCTACATCCCGACGAACGTCATCTCGATCACCGACGGCCAGATCTTCCTGGAAACGGACCTCTTCTACTCGGGCGTCCGGCCGGCGATCAACGTCGGCACCTCGGTATCGCGAGTGGGAGGGAACGCGCAGACCAAGGCGATGAAGAAGGTCGCCGGCCAGCTGCGACTCGACCTCTCCCAGTACCGCGAGCTCGAGGCGTTCGCCCAGTTCGGCTCCGAGCTCGATCCGGAGACCCAGAAGCAGCTCGCCCGAGGCGAGCGGATGGTCGAGGCGCTGAATCAGAAGGAGCGCCAGCCGATGCCGGTCGCCGAGCAGGTGGCCTCGATCTTCTCGGGCACCGAGGGCTATCTCGACCGGATCAAGACAGAGCGGGTCTCGGACTTCCTCGAGGACCTGATCGCGAGGCTCCATGCGGAGAGCAAGGACCTGCTCGACCGGATCAACGAGAGCGGCAAGCTCTCCGATGAGGACGAGGAGTCGCTCCGCAAGGCGATCGCGCAGATGGTCGACGACTTCGGTCCCGACTTCGACCAGGAGGGCAACCCGCTCGAGGAGGGCGAGTCCGACCGGGTCAAGGACGAGGCGAAGCGCGAGAGCTCGGACGACGCCGCGGGAACCTCCGAGGACGGCGATTCGGGAAAAGAGACTGAGGAGCGCGAGGAGGCCGGCGCCACCGCGTAGTCCGCGTCACTGAGTCATGGCCACCCGCAAGGAAGTCAAGAACCGGATCTCGAGCGTGAAGAACGTTCAGAAGATCACGCGCGCCATGGAGATGGTCGCCGCGGCCCGGCTCCGCCGGGCGGAGCAGCGCATCGACGCGCTGCGCCCGTATGCGCGGGAGCTGCGCAAGATGACCCGCCAGGTCGCCGAGGCTGCCGGGCAGGAGGCGCGGAACCTGCCGGTGCTGCAGCAACGTGACGAGGAGAAGAACGTCGGCGTGCTGCTGATCACGGGCGACCGCGGCCTGGCCGGCTCGTTCAACTCCCAGATCATTCGCTCGGGCGTGCAGCTCCAGCGCGACCTCCGCGGCAACGGCGCGCAGGCGCTGTTCTCGGTCGTGGGCCGTCGTGGCGCCTCGACGATGCGCTTTCGCGGCGAGGAGCTCCACGGCGAGTACGTCGGCTTCACCGACCGGCCCTCCTTCGCCAACGCCCGGGAGATCGCCGACGGCCTGATCTCCGCCTACGTCGACGAGGAGCTCGACCGCGTCGAGCTGATCTACAACAAATACGTCTCGCCGCTCACTCAGTACGTCTGGCGGCAGACGCTGCTTCCGATCCAGCAGGCGGAGGTGCTCGGTGAGGGCGCCGGCGAGGAGGAGGACGAGACCGAGGAGGGTGACCAGGGCCTGGTCGAGGCGCATCGCAAGGCGCTCTGGGATTACGAGCCCGAGCCGGAGGAGCTGCTCGCCGAGCTGATCCCCGAGTACGCGCAGCTCTCGGTCTACCGGGCGCTGCTCGAGTCGACGGCGTCGGAGCACGGCGCCCGCATGACCGCGATGCGGAATGCCGCGGAGAACGCAAAGGACGTGATCAGCGACCTCACGCTCGAGATGAACCGGGTGCGGCAGGCCGAGATCACCCAGGAGATCCTCGAGGTCGTGGCGGGCGCCGAGGGCGTGTCGTAACAAACTTGGAAGGAACGAAGGAGACGAATGGCTGACAACGGAAGTTCGAACGGAAGCAATGTCGGGACGGTCGAGCAGGTGACGGGAGTCGTCATCGACGTCGTCTTCCCCGACCACATCCCCGAGATCTTCACGGCGCTCAAGATCGAGGTGCCGCCGGAGGAGAGCCGAACCGAGCTCAACTTGATCTGCGAGGTGCAGCAGCACCTTGGCGACGACCGCGTCCGCGCGATCGCCATGGACGCCACCGACGGCCTGCGCCGCGGCGACAAGGTGATCGACACCGGCGGCCCGATCACGGTCCCGGTGGGAGAGAAGACGCTAGGGCGCATCTTCAACCTGCTCGGCGAGACGATCGACGAGGGCCCGGAGCTGGAAGCGGGGGAACGCTGGCCGATCCACCGCTCGGCCCCCGAGGTCGAGGACCTGGCTCCGTCTCAGGAGATCCTTGAGACCGGGATCAAGGTCGTGGACCTGCTGGCTCCCTACGCGAAGGGCGGCAAGGTCGGCCTGTTCGGCGGCGCGGGCGTCGGCAAGACCGTTCTGATCCAGGAGCTGATCCGCTCCATCGCCGAGGAGCACGAGGGCCTGTCTGCCTTCTGCGGCGTCGGCGAGCGCTCCCGCGAGGGCAACGACCTCTGGCTCGAGATGAAGGAGTCCGGAGTCATCGACAAGACGATGCTGGTCTTCGGCCAGATGAACGAGCCGCCCGGCGCGCGCCTGCGAGTGGCGCTCTCCGGGCTGACCATGGCGGAGTACTTCCGCCAGCAGGGCGGCCAGGACGTGCTGCTCTTCATCGACAACATCTTCCGGTTCGTCCAGGCCGGCTCCGAGGTCTCAGCGCTGCTCGGCCGGATGCCCTCCGCCGTCGGCTACCAGCCGACTTTGGAGACGGAGATGGGTGACCTCCAAGAACGAATCACGTCGACGAGGGAAGGAAGCGTCACCTCGGTCCAGGCGATCTACGTGCCGGCGGACGACCTCACCGACCCGGCTCCGGCATCGGTGTTCGCGCACCTCAACGCCACCACGGTTCTGACGCGGTCGCTGGTCGAGCAGGGGATCTACCCCGCGGTGGATCCGCTCGACTCGACCTCCACGATCCTCAAGCCGGAGATCCTCGGCGAGGAGCACTACAACACGGCCACCCGCGTCCAGGAGACCCTGCAGCGCTACAAGGAGCTGCAGGACATCATCGCGATCCTTGGGATCGACGAGCTCTCGGACGAGGACAAGCAGACGGTGTCGAGGGCGCGGAAGATCCAGCGCTTCCTCTCTCAGCCGTTCTTCGTCGCCTCGCAGTTCACCGGCCGCGACGGCGAGTACGTGCCGGTCGAGGAGACGGTCCGCAGCTTCAAGGCGATCGTGGACGGCGAGCACGATGACATCCCCGAGCGGGCGTTCTACATGCAGGGGACGATCGACCAGGTGCTCGAGGCGTCCAAGAAGATGCGCGCCGAGGAGCCCGAGGAGTCCGCAAAGGCGGAGGCCGACGAGCAGGAGGCCAAGAAGGACGAGGCGGCCGAGGACCAGCAGCAGGGCGAGGAAGAAGCGGCCTAATCAATGGCTGAGCACAACGTCAACGTCAGGGTCCTCACCCCGGAGGGGCAGGTCTTCGACGGCGAGGTCGAGCAGCTCTCGACCCGAACCGCCGTCGGCGAGATCGGGATCCTCGCGAACCACGTCCCGGTGCTGGCGCGGCTTCGCCCGACTGAGCTCCGGCTGCACCTGCCCGGCGGCGAGGTCGAGCGCTGGGCGCAGGCCGAGGGCTGGCTCCAGGTGTTCGCCAACCGAGCGACGGTCCTGGTGGGCGAGGCGGTGCCGCCGGATCAGCTCGAGGTGAGCGAGCTCCGCAGCCGGATCGAGGATGCGGACGCCCGGCTGAACGAGTCCGAGGAGGGCTCGGGCGCCTGGACCCAGGCGCAGAAGGACAAGGAGCGAGCCGAGGCCTTCCTCGAGGTCGCCGGCTCGAGCTGACCGAAGTCCTTCGCGGTGATAGGTTCAGCGCCGTGAGGGCTGGCGTCCGAAGCGGGATTCTCGCCGTGGCGGGCTTTGTCGCGCTGGTCGTGCCGACCAGCGCGAGCGCGATCAACACGGTCACCTTCTCGCCAACGGGGTCAATGGCTGTCGCGCGTGAGTACCCGGGCGCGGCGCGGCTGCCGGACGGCAGGGTCCTGGTCGTTGGCGGGGGCAACAACGCCAGCGTCGAGGCGAGCACCGAGATCTATGACCCTGCGACCGGCGCATTCAGTCCCGGCCCGACGATGTTGAGAAAGCAGTACGGCCCCGCCACCGTGACGCTCGCCGATGGCCGGGTGCTCATCGCAGGAGGCGGGGTGGAGCCCAATGTGACCTTCGCCGAGATCTTCGATCCCAAGACGGGCACCTTCTCCCCGACGCCCGGCCTGATGACACAGGCGCGCTACGACGCGACCGGCGCTCTCCTGCCGGACGGCCGGGTGCTGATCGCCGGCGGCTACCACACGGGTCAGCTCAATACGGCCGAGATCTTCAACCCGGCGACCGGACAGTTCAGCCCGGCCGGGACCATGACCGACTATCGCGATGGCGCCGCTGTCGTCGCGTTGCCCGGCGGGCGTGTGCTGATCGCCGGCGGGTACAACGGAACAACCACCCTGAAGAGCGCGGAGGTATTCGATACGGCTACGGGCAAGTTCACCGCCGTGGGATCGATGGGAACACCCCGCTACGGACCTGCCGGCGCCGTTCTGCCCGGCGGCCGCGCGCTGATCGCCGGCGGCTACGACGACACCGATGAGACGACCAGCGCTGAGATATTCAACCCCGCAACCAATACCTTCAGCTCCACCGGCGTAGGCCCGCTTGTCGAGCCGCGCGAGGAGGCGGCCGCTGCCACCCTCGCGGATGGGCGCGTCCTCGTGGTCGGCGGGTATGACTCGGGCCTCACGCCGCCCCATTTGAGGACCGCCGAGATTCTCAGCGTCCCGTCCAACTCCTTCAAGGCGAAGCTCAAGGGCCGGAAGGTGACCTTCAAGGTGAACAACGAGGGCACCGGCGAGGCGACTGACACGAGCACCAAGCTCGCCACCACCGCCAAGAAGAAGAAGAAGGCAAAGCTCGTCAAGACCACGACGAAGAAGGGCGGCCCCGGCAAGATCACCGTCAAGGTGAAGCTGACCAAGCAGGGCGCCGCCAAGCTCGCCCAGAAGGGCAGGCTCAAGATCAAGGTCGCCTACATCCCCGACGGCGGCCTGGCGAAGACCAAGAAGCTCACTCTGCACGGCTAGCGGCGCCGCGGGCGGGTCCCGGCCCCTCTGCACCTACGATTCGCGGTTCGCATGGATGAGCTCGCCCTTGCCCAGAGACTGATCGCCTTCGACACCTCCAACGCCGAGGGGCTCCGCCGTGCGGCGGAGTTCGTCGGCGGCTGGCTCGAGTCGAACGACATCAAGGCCTCGCAGACCGAAGCGCGCGGCCTCCCGGTCACTACCGCCGAGGTCGGGCCGGACGGCGCGCCGACCCTGGTCCTTCACGGCCATATGGACGTCGTCCCCGGTGGCCGCGACCAGTTCGAGCCGCGCATCGAGGGCGACCAGCTGATCGGGCGCGGGGCCTATGACATGAAGGGGGCGCTCGCCGCGATGCTGGTGGTGCTCCACGACCTCCGCGACCAGGAAGATGTGCGGCTGCGGCTCGGGATCGTCTCCGACGAGGAGTCCGAGGAGGAGCAGAACCGCGGATCCGATGCGCTCGTGGCAAGTGGCTTCGTAGGGGACTTCGCGATCACCGGGGAGCCCACCAACCTTCAGGTCGGGGTCCAGGCCAAGGGCGTGCTGGCCGTCCGGCTGGAGGTCCAGGGCCGCTCGGCGCATGGCGCGACGCCGTGGCTCGGCGATAACGCTGTCGTTAAGGCGGTTGAGGTATTCAGGGGCATCGAATCGCTACCGTTTGCGCGCCACAGTTCCGCCCTGTTCGATCGGCCCTCCATCAATCTCGGTCGGATCATGGGCGGCGATGCCCTGAACAAAGTGCCCGACACCTGCGTCATAGACGTCGATATCCGCTTCCTGCCTGACCAGGATCCCGATGAGATCCTCGGTCAGGTCAGCGCGTTGACCGACACTCGCGTGCTCGCCACCTTCCGCCGTCCGCCGGCGGTCGTCGAGCCCGACTCGCCCTTCGTGCAGGGTCTCTGCGAGGCCGCCTCCCCGCACCATCCCGAGCGGGTGATGAGCGTCGGCCGCGACGGCGCCTCGGACGCGGTCTCCTTCCTGGCGGCGGGCGTGCCGGCCGTCGAGTTCGGCCCGGTCGGAGACGGCCATCACGGCCCTCGTGAGTGGGTCTCGATCAGCTCGCTGGGCAGCTACCGCCAGGCCCTCGAGGGCTTCGTGAAGAGCTTCCCCGGGATGGCCGCAGCGTGAGCCCTCGAAAGAAGAAGGACGACGAGGAGCCGCGCGCGGACGAGACCCAGGAGTACGAGCTCGAGGACGAGGACCTCGAGGACGAGGACCTCGAGGACCAGGACGTCGGCGACGAGGACCTCGACGAAGACGAGGAGCTCGACGACGAGGAGTACGAGGACGACGAGGAGCTCGACGACGAGGACGAGCTCGAGCACGTCGTCTCCGCCGAGACCCAGGAGTGGGAGGGGCTGGAGGCCGCCGAGGCGGAGGCCGACGAGCCCACCGTGATCTCGAGGTCGACCGAGCGGGTCAAGCAGGCCGGCTCCGCGATCACCTCGGGCTTCGAGAAGGTCGGTGGCCAGAAGGTCACGTCGGGCTTCAAGGCGGTTCGCCGCCACATCGGGTTTCCGATCTGGCTGCGCTTCCTGACCGCGTCCTTCGTGATCGTCGCCGCGGTCGCCGGAGCGACCTCCACCAGCCTGATCCTCTACCTGTCGGACATCGCCAACGCACTCAAGAACCACAGCGAGATCCAGGGCCTCGACCCATTCCTCAAGCACACATCGGGGTCGGGCCCGCAGACCATCCTGATCATCGGCTCCGACAAGCGGAACAACCAGATCAGCGGCCAGTACGGGCTCTCCGACACGACGATGCTGCTGAGACTCGATCCGGACCGCGGCGCGATCGCGCTGCTCTCGTTGCCTCGTGACCTGAAGGTCAACATCCCTGGCGTCGGCACCGACAAGCTGAACGCCGCCTACTCGTTCGGCGGCCCCAAGCTGACGCTGCGAACCGTCAAGCAGCTCACCGGCCTGCAGGTCAACCACCTCGTCAACGTCGACTTCACGGGCTTCGCCAGAGCCGTCAACGCGATCGGATGCGTCTTCGTCGACGTAGACCGCCGCTACTACATCGCCCCGAACTCGGGCACCTCGGAGATCAACCTCCAACCCGGGTACCAGGCGCTCTGTGGCTTCGACGCCCTCTCCTTCGCGCGCTACCGGCACACCGACAACGACATCGTCCGCGCCGCCCGCCAGCAGTCCTTCCTGCGCGAGGCGCGGGCCAAGGTGCCGCCCTCGAGGTTGATCGAGGACCGCAAGAAGCTGGTCAAGATCTTCACCACCTACACCTCGTCCGACATCGGCTCGGCCGAGGAGATGCTCCAGGTGCTGAGGCTCTTCTTCGACCTCCGCGGTGCTCCGATCAAGGAGATCCACTTCAACGGAACCCTCGGCCCGTCGTATGTGACGGCGACGCCGGACGAGATCCACACCGCGGTCAACCAGTTCCTCGGCGTCCAGGGAACGCCGGGGCCGGCCGGCTCGAGCGCGAAGCCGAAGAAGCCGGTGGAAACCCAGCAGCCACCGGATCACACCAAGTCCAGGCCGGTGGTGCCGAAGAAGAAGTCCGAATCCTCCTTGCCGAGCACGCTCGTTCGCACCAGCTACGGCAGGCAGCTCGCCCGGACCATCAGGGCGCGGAAGGAGAAGGTCCCGGTCTACTACCCGACCCTCCTGGAGGAGGGCAGCGACTACGCGCAGAAGCCGCGCGTCTACAAGATCAACGGGAAGGGCGACCAGGCGCCACCGCACGATCAGCGCGCCGCCTACAAGTGGGTCTTCTCGCTGCCGACCCTGGGCGACTACTACGGCTTCGAGGGCACGCGCTGGAAGGACCCGCCGATCCTGTCCTCTCCGAGCGAGACGAGGACGATCGGAGACCGCGACTACAAGCTCTACTACGACGGAGACCGGCTGCGCCAGGTCGCCTGGCAGACCGACCAGGGCTCGTTCTGGGTTTCGAACTCGCTGATCGAGACGATCTCGAACGAGGACATGCTGAAGATCGCCGTGGGCTTCCGCCAGCTCCCCGGGACCTGATCGGGAGCGATCGTGGCTGAGAGGGAGCCGATCGGGGTGGTCGGGGCCGGCTGGGTCGGACTGGTCACGGCCGTCTGCTTCGCCGAGCTGGGCCACCGGGTGGTCGTGCGGGAGATCGTTCCCGAAAAGGTTGAGGCGCTTCGCCGCGGCGAGGTCCCGATCCACGAGCCGCAGCTGCCGGAGCTGATCGAGCGAAATGCCGAGCGCCTCACCTTCACGACCGAGATGTCGGAGCTCCTGGACGGCCCCCGCCTGCTGTTCGTCTGCGTGCAGACTCCGCCGACCTACTCGGGCGACGCGGATCTCTCCGCGGTGCAGCGGGCGGTCGAGGAGATCGGCGAGCCGGACGGCAAGGCGCTGGTCATGAAGAGCACCGTCCCGGTGGGCACCGGGCGGGCCATTCACCGGGATGCCCCGGACCTGGCCTATGTCTCCTGCCCCGAGTTCCTCAGGGAGGGCACGGCCGTCAAGGACTTCCTGGAGCCGGACCGGGTCGTCATCGGGTCCGACGGCGATCAGTGGGCCGACGACGCCGTGGCAGCCGCCTACGAGCCGCTCGGTGCCCCGATCGTCCGGACCGATCTCTCCAGCGCGGAGATGATCAAGCTCGCCTCCAACGCCTACCTGGCGACCAAGATCAGCTTCATCAACGAGATCGCCAACGTCTGCGACGAGGTCGGCGCGGACGTGACCGAGGTTGCGCGGGGGATGGGAATGGATCCCCGGATCGGCGACCGGTTCCTGAACGCCGGCCTCGGCTTCGGCGGGTCCTGCTTCCCCAAGGACACCCAGGCGCTCAAGATCCTCGCCGGGAACAGCGGCTACCACTTCCAGCTGCTCAGCTCGGTGATCGAGGTGAACGAGCTGCAGAAGCGCAGGGTGATGTCCAAGCTCTCGAAGCACCTCGATTCGCTCGTCGGCAAGCGCGTCGCGCTCCTCGGACTCGCCTTCAAGCCCGACACCGACGACATGCGCGAGGCCTCGAGCCTCGTGCTGGCCTCGCGGCTCGAGGGAGAGGGAGCGTCGGTGGTCGCCTTCGACCCGGTGGCCGAGAGCGCCGCGGGCGAGCTGCTGCCGAGCGTCGAGATGGCCGGGTCCGCGATGGAGGCGCTGGAGGGCGCCGACGCCGCGGTGCTCGTCACCGAGTGGCCCGAGTTCGCTCAGCTCGAATGGGCGGAGGTCGCCAAGCGGATGGCCAACCCGCTGCTGGTCGACGGCCGGAACTTCCTGGATCCCGCCGAGGTCCGGGCCGCCGGCATCACCTACGAAGCGATCGGGCGCCCGAGCGTCCCAAAC
This sequence comes from uncultured Solirubrobacterales bacterium, assembly GCA_963815045.1. Classification (GTDB taxonomy): domain Bacteria; phylum Actinomycetota; class Thermoleophilia; order Solirubrobacterales; family 70-9; genus DASUPK01. The sequence continues at coordinate 133,973 of CAWFET010000004.1, read as the reverse complement.
CACTCCAGGGTGGGTTGATGCAGGCGCTCATCCTGGCCGGCGGCGAGGGGACTCGCCTACGGCCCCTCACCTACACGGTGGCGAAGCCGGTGCTGCCGCTCGTCGGGCGCCCGCACATCGGCTACGTGATCGATTGGCTCGCCCGCCACGGCGTGGACGACGTGATCGTCTCCTGCGGGCACCTCGCAGAGGGAATGAGGAGCATCCTCGGCGCGCTCGACCTGGGCGTCAAGATCCGCTTCGCGGAGGAGCCCGACGCGCGTGGAACGGCCGGTGCGATCCGGTTCGCAGACGACATGCTGGCCGACCGCTTCTTCGTCCTCAACGGCGACGTCCTCTGCGACCTCGACCTGACTGCGCAGATCTCCCAGCACCAGCGCACCGGCGCCCGGGCGACGATCGCCCTCTATCCGGTCACCGACCCGACGGGATACGGCCTTGTTCACCGGCACGACGACGGCGAGATCACGGAGTTCCTCGAAAAGCCCGAGCCTGATCAGGTGGACACCGACGAGATCAATGCGGGCGCGTATCTGCTCGAGCGCTCGGTCCTCGACGAGATCCCGCCGGATCAGAACGTCTCGATCGAGCGCGAGGTCTTCCCGAAGCTGATCGGCAACGGCCTCTATGGGATCCGCCAGGAGGGCTACTGGATCGACATCGGGACGCCCGAGCGGTTCCTGGAGGCGAATTGGGACATCCTCGAGGGGCGAGTCGAGACGATCCACGGCCGCTTCGAGGAGCCGAGGATGGTGGGGGAGGGCTGCCAGCTCTCGGAGGGCGCCGAGCTGCGCGAGCCGTGCGTGGTCGGCGACGGCTCCCGGATCGGCGACGGCGCCGTGATCGAGCGCTCCGTGCTGCTCGACCGCTGCGTGGTCGAGGACGGGGCGGTCGTCTCCAACAGCATTCTCAGCGCGGGAGTGACTGTCGAAGCCGGGGTGGAGCTCCGGGACGCCGTGATCGGCGAGGATGAGCTGGTGGGGGCGGCCGCGAGCAAGTGAACGTGATCGGCGGGGACATGCTGGACGCGGCTCGCGCGCTGCCGGATCACCTGCGCGACGCTCTCTGGCGGATCGAGTCGGCCCGCCTCGGGACGATGGAGGCGCCGGCGGCGTTCTTCTGCGGGATGGGCGGCTCGGCGATCGGCGGCGATCTGGCGATCGCAGCGCTCTCCGACCGCCTCACCAAGCCGATGATGGTTGCCCGGGGCTATGAGCTTCCCGCGTGGTCTCCGGCCGGCTCGGCCGTCCTCTGCTCGAGCTACTCCGGCAACACCGAGGAGACCCTCGCCTGCTACGCGGCGGCGGAGGCCCTCGGCGCACAGCGGCTGATCGCCACGACCGGTGGCGAGCTCGCCGAGGCCGCCCGCGCCGACGACGTCCCGGTGATCGGCCTGCCCGCCGGGCTCCAGCCTCGGGCGGCGGTCGGCTACATGTTCTGCGTGGCGGCCGAGCTGGCGGCCCTGGCCCTCGCCGGCCCGCGGATCCACACCGAGATCGATGCCGCTGCGTCCCATCTCGGGGCGGCGTTCGAGGCGGCACACACCCTGGCGCGGGAGCTGGCGGGGCAGATCGGCTCCGCGACTCCGGTGATGCACGGGAGCGATCTGACCGCGCCGGTCGCCTATCGCTGGAAGTGCCAGATCAACGAGAACGCGAAGATTCCCGCCTACTCGGCCATCCTGCCGGAGGCGGATCACAACGAGATCGAGGGATGGTCGGGGGCCGACCGGCGCTTCGCCGCGATCTTCCTCGGTGACCGCGACCAGCACCCGCGCGAGCGCAAGCGCTTCGAGCTCACCGCGAAGGCGATCGAGCCCTACGCCTCGACCGTGATCAGCCTCGAGACCGAGGGCGAGACGCGCACAGAGCGCCTGCTGCACTCGGTGCTGCTGGGCGACCTGCTGGCGATCGAGCTCGCCAACGCCCGCGGCGTCGACCCTCTGGCGGTCGACGTGCTGGAGGGATTCAAGAAGGAGATGGGCCGGCCCAACGGCTAGTAGTCGCCCGGCGGGCGGCGCTGGGCCTTGCGCTGCGAGCGCTGACGCTTCTGCTCGAGCCGGCGTTCCTTCGCCGCACGTGACGGCTTGGTCGGCCGGCGCGGCTTCGGGCGCCGCAGTCCCTCGACGAGCTTCTCCCGCAGCCGCTCCAGCGCGAGCTCGCGGTTGCGCGCCTGGCTGCGGGCGTCCTGGGCGACGGCGGTGACCCGGTCGCCGAGCTTGCGCTTCAGCAGGGCTCGCTGCCTTTCGCTGAGCGCCTCGGAGGCGTCGACGTCGAAGACGGCCTCGATTCGCGAGGCGGTCACGTTCGCATGCTGGCCGCCCGGCCCCGAGGAGCGGCTGGCGCGCAGCTCGATCTCCTCGAGCGGGATGTCCGTACCCTCTGCGACCCGAATGACGTCGTCCATCGACGCATAACGTAACCTCGGGCCTCGTCAAAACTTCGACTCAGGAGACCGCCGACCGCATGAGCACCACCACGACCGCACCGACCACGACTGGGCTTGATTTCAAGGTCGCCGATCTCGATCTGGCCGAATTCGGCCGCAAGGAGATCCGGCTGGCCGAGCATGAGATGCCCGGCCTGATGGCCACGCGCGAGGAGTTCGGCGAGTCCAAGCCCCTGCGCGGCGCCCGGATCACCGGCTCGCTCCACATGACGATCCAGACCGCTGTCCTGATCGAGACCCTCGTCGCCCTGGGCGCTGAAGTCCGCTGGGCGAGCTGCAACATCTTCTCGACGCAGGACCACGCGGCGGCGGCGGTGGTCGTCGGCCCCGAGGGCACCGTGAGCGATCCGCAGGGCGTCCCCGTTTTCGCCTGGAAGGGCGAGACGCTGCCGGAGTACTGGTGGTGCATCGGCCACTCGCTGACCTGGCCCGAGCCGGGACCGAACGGCGAGACGGGCGCGAACATGCTCCTCGATGACGGCGGCGACGCCACGCTGCTCGTTCACCTCGGCACCGAGTACGAGGCCGCGGGCGAGGTGCCCGGTGACGAGACCGCCGGCTCGGAGGAGGAGAAGGTGATCCTCGGCGTCCTGCGCGAGAGCCTCAAGGCCGAGCCGCGACGCTTCACGGAGATGGCCGAGGGTATCCAGGGGGTCACCGAGGAGACCACGACGGGCGTCGTCAGGCTCTACGAGCGCCAGGCGAACGGCACGCTGCTGTTCCCGGCGATCAACGTCAACGACTCGGTCACCAAGTCCAAGTTCGACAACATCTACGGCTGTCGGCACTCCCTGATCGACGGGATCAACCGTGCCACCGACGTGATGATCGGCGGCAAGACCGCCGTGATCTGCGGCTTCGGCGACGTCGGGAAGGGCTGCGCGGAGTCGCTCCGGGGTCAGGGCGCTCGCGTGATCGTCACCGAGATCGATCCGATCTGCGCCCTCCAGGCCGCCATGCAGGGCTATGAGGTCCGCGCCCTCGAGAGCGTCCTCGGCGAGGCCGACGTGTTCGTCAGCGCGACCGGCAACAAGGACGTGATCACCGTCGGCCACATGGCGGCCATGAAGCACCAGGCGATCGTCGGCAACATCGGCCACTTCGACAACGAGATCGACATGGCCGGGCTCGAGAAGGTCGACGGCATTGAGCGGATCAACATCAAGCCGCAGGTCGACGAGTGGCGCTTCCCCGACGGGCACTCGATCATCGTGCTCTCGGAGGGCCGCCTGCTCAACCTCGGCAACGCGACCGGCCACCCGAGCTTCGTGATGTCGAACTCCTTCACGAACCAGGTGATCGCCCAGATCGAGCTGTTCGGCAAGGCGGAGGCCTACGGCAAGGAGGTCCACGTGCTGCCCAAGCACCTGGACGAAAAGGTCGCCCGTCTCCACCTCGACGCGCTGGGGGTGGAGCTCACCGAGCTCCGTCCCGAGCAGGCCTCGTACATCGGCGTGCCGGTCGAGGGGCCGTACAAGAGCGACCACTACCGGTACTAGCCATGAAGAGGGGGCTGCTCGCTTGCGCGCTCGCGCTGGCGCTCTGGCCGGCGCACGCCGGGGCAGTCAGCCTGCAGTCGATCGGGCCCAGCTTCGACCAACCCGTCTTCGCCACCTCGCCGCCGGGCGACCCGCGGCTGTTCGTGGTTGAGCGGGCAGGCCGGATCCAGGTCGTCCATGACGGCGCGGTCACCCAGTTCCTCGACATTCACACGCAGACGACCACCGACGGCGAGCGAGGGATGCTCTCGATGGCGTTCGACCCGAACTACGCCACGAACGGGCTCTTCTACGTCTTCTACACCGGGGCCGCCGCGGCCGACGGCGTCGACGGACTGGGTCACGTCGACGAGTTCCACGTCAGTCCCGACCCGAACGTCGCCGATCCGAACAGCCAGCGTCACGTCCTGACGATCTCCCGCCCGAGCGCCGGCGCGTCCAATCACAACGGCGGACAGCTTCAGTTCGGAAAGGACGGGCTGCTCTACGTCTCGGTCGGGGATGGCGGAACCGGTGGGTCGACCGCGCCCGACACCTCGCTCCCCAACGGCAAGATCCTCCGCATCGACCCGCACGGCGCGGGCGATGGGGCCCACGGCATCCCGGCGGGGAATCCCTACGCGGGCGTTCCCGGGGCCGTTCAGGAGATCTGGAGCCTCGGCCTCCGCAATCCGTTCCGCTTCTCCTTCGACGCGCTCACCGGCGACCTGGTGATCGGGGACGTCGGTGAGACACAGTGGGAAGAGGTGGACTTCGCGCCCGCGGCATCCGGCGGCGGGCGAGGTGCCAACTTCGGATGGCCCGCCTGCGAGGGCCTGGAGGGAACCTGTCCCGGCACCACGCCGCCCGTCTTCGTCTATCCGCACAGCAATCCTGGGGGCGACGTCGCCCACGGCTGCGCGATCATCGGTGGCTACGTCTATCGCGGCAGCCTCGCCCCCGAGATCTCAGGGCGTTACCTCTATGCGGATCTCTGCACGGCCGAGCTTCGCTCATTCGCTCTCAGCAACCCCGCCGCGAGCGACCGTGCGGAGAGCGCCCCGGGAGCACTCGACACCGCCCGCTCGTTCGGCGAGGACTCGGGCTGCAACCTCTACGCGATGAATGCCTCCACCGTGTTTCGGATCGTCGGCTCCGGCGGGACCGGCGCGTCCGTCTGCCAGAAGGCCCCGGCCACCTGTGGGAAGTGCCCGCCCGGCAAGAAGGGGAAGAAGTGCAGGCACAAGCGCAAGAAGAAGCGAGCCGCCGAGTCGAAGAAGCACAAGAAGCACAAGAAGTGCAAGAAGCACAAGAAGAAGCGGAAGAAGAAATAACCTTCCGCCCCTCATGAGGGCGATGATCCTGGCGGCGGGGCTGGGCACGCGGCTGCGGCCGCTGACCTACGTGATGCCGAAACCGGTGGCGCCTGTCCTGAACAGGCCGATCATCGCCTGGATCGCCGACCTGCTCGCCCAGCATGGCTTCGAGGACGTGGTCACGAACCTCTCCTATCTGCCCGAGCAGATCCGCGAGGCGCTGGGGGACGGCTCGTCCTTCGGCCTGCGGGTCACCTACAGCGCGGAGTCGGAGCCGCTGGGGACGGCCGGGGGCGTGGGCAAGGTTCGCGACTTCCTCAGCGAGACCGAATCCTTTCTGATCATCTCCGGCGACGCCCTGACCGACATCGACCTGAGTGCGATGCGCGAGGCCCACGAGGCGAACGTCGAGCGCGGCGCGATCCTCACGATCGCCACCAAGCGGGTCGACGACACCACCCAGTTCGGCGTCGTGATCACCGGAGACGACGGCCGGGTCCAGGGCTTCCAGGAGAAGCCGGAGCCGGCGGAGGCGCTCTCCGACCTCGCCAACTGCGGCATCTACATGTTCAGTCGGGAGATCTTCGATCACTTCCCGCCGCCCGACCACAGGAGCCCCGCGGGCGACGAGGACCAGCCTCCGGGCTTCGTCGACTGGGCGATGGACGTCTTTCCGGCCCTCCTCGACGGCGACATCCCGTTCTACTCCCACGAGATCGACGCATACTGGAACGACGTGGGGTCGATCAGCGAGTTCGTCCAGGGGAACCGTGACGCCCTCGCCGGCGAGGTCGGGATCAAGCCTCCGGTTCCTGCGGTCAAGGACGGCATCTACGCGGCCGACGGCTCGGACCTCGACGGCATCAAGGTGAAGGCGCCCGTGCTGATCGGGCAGGGCTGCGAGGTCCACTCGAGCGTGGACCTGCACGGCCCGGTCGTCATCGGGGACGGATGCTGGATCGGGTCCTCGGCGCTGCTTCGAGACTGCGTCGTGCTCCCCGGCGCCGAGGTCCCGGCCGGCGGAATGGTCGTCGGCGGCCTCTACGGCGTCTCAGCGGACCGCCCGCTGGGCTAGTCGTAGTTCTCGCGGGATACTGCCCGGGCGATGTCGGAGGAGAACGTGGAGATCGCCCGCGAGCATCTCGACGCACTCAACGCATTCCTGCGAGGGAAGATCTCCAGCGAAGCCTGGCTGGCCCTCTGGGACGAGGAGGCGGAGTTCTACCCCTTGCGGGCTCAGTTGGAGGGCGAGTCATATTTGGGCCATGACGGGTTGATGCGATTTGTGGCCGAGCTGATGGAGGACTTTGAAGAGGTGCGCTTCGAGATCGAGGAGACGCGAGACGCCGGAGAGCAGGTGGTCGGCATTGGCCGGTTCCGGGCTCGCGGGCGAGCGAGCGGCGTCGACATCAACGTCCCGGTTGGCGCTGTTCAGAGGTTGAAGCGGGGCAAGATCGTCTACACGCGCTTGTTCTCGGAGCCAGCCGAGGCACTCGAAGCCGCTGGGCTGTCGGAGTAGTGCCTTGGACGAGAAGCGGATGTTCGGCCTGGCTCGGCCTAGGCCTGCAGCTCCCGGATCACGTCGTCGGCCCAGGGGTTGTCGCCGAGGCCCTCCTCGTCGCAGACGATCTTCTCGCCGTCGGGGAACTCGAGGGTCAGCCGCGTCGTGGTCTGCAACCTCTCGGTGGAGGCCTTGACGCCGGTCCGGTCCCATGACGCCGACTCCTCCTTGATCTTCACGCCGCTTCGGCCCGGCTTGTACTTGAAGGCGTAGAGCTTCTCGGGAGTCACCGCGAGCATGAACTGGCCCGGCAGGCCGCCGGCCTTTGACTTGCCCAGCTTGTGGGCGGCTCCATAGGCGAGCGCTCCCACCTGGAGCTTGCTGATCGCCATCTTCGTCCCGGCGCCGGTCGGGCGGAAGGCGCCCACGGCCAGCACCTCACCGTCCACGTGAGGCTCGACGGAGGCCCGGTACTTCCCGCGCCATTCCTCCGCCACCTCGGGGCTGATGTCGAATCGTCCCATCGCTGACTCCCCTCGGTCGTAGCCCCCTGTGTCGACGCCGAATCTACTTCCTTGATGGCCTGTGCGCCTCTCGTCACGCCCCGGGCCGGACGATCATCCGATCGCCCTGCCACTGATCGAGGAGATCGTGTCGCTGCTCGCCCCGCCCCTCTGCGCGGCCTGCGGCGGAGCCGGAGCTCTCGGCTCAATTCTCTGCTCCCGGTGCGAGGCGGATCTCGCCTCGGCTGCCACAACAGTGGAGCCCGGTCCGCCCGGCGTGGACCTCGCGGTGGCCGCCGCGCCCTTCGATGGCCTCGCACGGTCGGTGGTGCACGGCCTCAAGTACGCCCGCCGGCTTGCGCTCGCCGACGTCGCCGCGGCGGCCATGCTGCGGGCGCTGCCCGGCCGTGAGGCGGAGGGGGTGGTGGTGCCCGTCCCCGCGGGCCCTTGGAGATGGCGCTGGCGCGGCTTCGATCCCGCCGAGGAGATCGCGCTTTCCCTGGCGAAGCGCTCGGGCCGGCCCCTCTCCACCTGCCTGCGGCGAGAGAGCGGTCGCCGCCAGGTCGGGCGCTCGCGTTCGGAGCGCCTCGCGGATCCGCCTCGCGTCTGGCTCGCGCAGAAGCCGCCGAGTGACGCGCTCCTGGTCGACGACGTGTGGACGACCGGGGCGACGCTCTCCTCCTGCGCGTCCGCGCTGCGCGACGGTGGCTGTTCGAGAATCGTTGCCCTCACGCTCGCCCGCACGGTCTGACGGACTAGGCTTGGCATGTGGGACGAAGGTTCGGCCTCGCGGCCACCCTTGCGATGCTCGGCTTGTTCGCCATCGGCGCCTCTTCGGCGACGGCCAGCGGACCTCGGCTGTCGGTCCCCCAGAGCGACCTGGAGGCAGCCTTCAAGTGCCCGATCGACCCGACGAACGCGACGACGACGCCGGTCATGTTCGTCACGGGGACCGGCGCCAGCGGAGACGAGGGCTATCTGATCGGCCAGGATGCGTTCAAGGCCTACGGCCATCCCGTCTGTTACGTCAACTTCCCCGACTTCACGACCGCGGACATCCAGGTCTCAGTGCAGTACCTCGTCTACGGGCTCCGCGCGGAGTTCGCGATGGCGCATCGCAAGGTCGCCGCGATCGGCATCAGCCAGGGAGGCCTCCTGCCTCGCTTTGCGCTCACCTACTGGCCAGACCTGCGCAGAAAGGTGAGCGATGTCGTTGCGGCCGCCGGGACCCAGCACGGCACGACCGTCGGCCTCGGAGGATGCTCAGCCAGCTCGCCCTGCCCGCCCGCCGACTGGCAGCAGGGCAAGGGCTCCCACCTGCTGCGTGCGATCAACTCACAGCCGGACGAGACCCCTGGGAACGTCTCCTACACGACGGTTCGCTCGCTGACCGACGAGACCGTCCAGCCGCAGGGCGGAAAGCACCCCACCTCCGCCCTCGACGGGGCGAGCAACATCCTCATCCAGGGTGTCTGCCCGGGCCGCACCACGTCCCATATCGGCACCGCGGTCGACTCGGTCACCTTTGCGGCCTTCGTCGACGCAGTCGCCCGTCCGGGCAAGGGCAAGAGTGGGGCGGCGCGGGTCTCCCGCTTCCCGTCCGATGTCTGCTCACACCCCTATGCACCCGGGTTGAACGAGGCGCAGACAACCCTCTTCCTGCAGGCCTCCGGGAGCCTCATCAGCGGCAATTCTTCGACGGTCCCGACGGTCCCGGCAGAGCCGCGGGTCAGGAAGGTGTTCAAGCGCGTGCCTCACAGGCGCCACTGAAGTCTTGCCCGGGAAAGAGCGCGGGCGTAGCATGCGGGTCCCCCAACCGACGGAAGGAGACCGCCGTGAGGATCGAGGTCCGGGGCAGGAACATGGAAGTGACGGACGAGCTTCGCGAGGCAGTGATCCAGCGGTTCGCCAGGGTGGGCAAGCAGGTGTCCGAGCTGGCCACGCTCGAGGTGGAGCTCGGCGAGGAGAAGAATCCGCGGATCTCGGATCGGATGGTGGCCGAGGCGACCCTCCAGCTGAAGGGCGTGACGCTTCGGGCGAAGGAGGCGTCGCCCGACATGCTGCATTCGATCCACGAGATGGCCGAGGACATCCGCCGCCAGGTGAAGAAGCACCGCGACAAGCGGCGCAAGCGGCAGCGGACCCGCAAGCTGGTCCAGCGCTTGCGCGGCGAAACGGCTTGACCCGAGCCGCGTCCCAGCGCTAGCTAACCTCTGATCAATGGCCAGAGGAATCATCGACCGCGCCCTGCGCATGGGCGAGTCGAAGCAGTTCAAGGAGTACCAGGGACGAGTCGACTCCATCAACCGGATCGAACCGGAGATGGAGCTCCTCGATGATGCCGAGCTCAAGGCCGAGGCCGACGAGCTCCGCAAGCGCGCCCGCGACGGCGAATCGCTCGACGACCTGCTCCCCGAGGCCTTCGCGCTCGTCCGCGAGGCCGGGCGGCGGACCCTCGGCCAGCGCCACTTCGACGTCCAGCTGATCGGCGGCCAGGTCCTTCACTCGGGCGCCATCGCCGAGATGAAGACCGGAGAGGGCAAGACCCTGACCGCGACGCTCCCCGTCTTCCTCAACACTCTCGCCGGCAACGCCGTGCACGTGGTGACGGTCAACGACTACCTCGCCCGCCGCGACGCGGACTGGATGCGCCCGATCTACGAGGCGCTCGGCGTGAGCGTCGCCGCAATCCAGGAGGGCGACGAGCCCCCGGAGCGGCGTGAGAAGTACGCGATGGACGTCGTCTACGGGACCAACTCGGAGTTCGGCTTCGACTACCTCCGCGACAACATGGCCGGCTCGCTCGAGGAGTGCGTGCAGCGCGGCTACGACTTCGCGATCGTCGACGAGGTCGACAACATCCTGATCGACGAGGCCCGGACGCCGCTGATCATCTCCGGCCGCCCCGAGCAGGCCGCCGACCTCTACTACACGTTCGCCCGCCTGGCCAAGCAGATGAAGGGCGAGGCGCACAAGGAGAAGCTCAAGTCACTCGGCGAGTCAAAGGCCACGCACGAGGCCGACTACGACTACGAGTACGACGAGAAGCACAAGACCGTCGCGCCGACCGAGCCCGGCGTGAAGAAGGCCGAGGAGTTCCTCGGCGTTGAGAATCTCTACCTCGGCGAGCACGGCACCCTGGTCAACCACCTGATCCAGGCGCTCAAGGCCGAGTCGCTCTACCGGCGCGGCGTCGAGTACGAGGTGGTCGAGGGCCAGGTGATGATCATCGACGAGTTCACCGGCCGCATCCTCGAGGGCCGGCGCTGGTCGGAGGGGCTCCACCAGGCGATCGAGGCCAAGGAGGGCGTCTCCATCAAGGAGGAGAACCAGACCCTCGCCACCATCACCCTCCAGAACTACTTCCGCCTCTACGACAAGCTCTCGGGCATGACGGGCACGGCGCTGACCGAGGCCCAGGAGTTCATGAAGATCTACAAGATCCCGACGGTTGAGATCCCGACCAACGTCGAGATGATCCGCGTCGATCAGAACGACGCCATCTACAAGACCAAGGACGGCAAGTGGAAGGCCGTCGTCGCCGAGATCGAGCGGCGCCACGAGGCGGGCCAGCCCGTCCTGGTAGGGACGATCTCCGTCGAAACCTCGGAGATGCTCGCCGACCAGCTCAAGCGCAGGGGGATCGACCACGTCGTCCTCAACGCCAAGCCCGAGTACGCCGAGCGGGAGGGCGAGACGATCGCCCAGGCGGGACGCAGCGGCGCGGTCACCATCGCCACCAACATGGCGGGGCGCGGCGTCGACATCAAGCTCGGCGGCAGCCCCGAGGGCATGGCTCAGGCAGAGCTTCGCAAGCTCGGGGTCACGCCTCAGGATGAGAGCTACGAGGAGGAGCTGAAGGTTCTGATCGAGCAGTTCGAGTCCCAGGTCCAGGCTCAGGCGGATGCGGTCCGGGAGCTCGGTGGGCTCTACATCATCGGGACCGAGCGCCACGAGTCCCGCCGGATCGACAACCAGCTTCGCGGCCGCTCGGGCCGCCAGGGGGATGCCGGCGAGTCCCGCTTCTTCCTCTCGGCGGAGGACGACCTGATCCGCCTCTTCGCCGGCGACCGGATCTACAAGATCCTCGACCGGCTCGGCCCGGTGAACGAGGAGGGTGAGGAGGAGGCTCTCGAAGCGAAGATGCTCACCAAGACCATCGAGAACGCCCAGAAGAAGGTCGAGGAGCAGAACTTCCTGATCCGCAAGCGCGTGCTCGAGTACGACGACGTGATGAACGAGCAGCGGCGCGTCGTCTACAAGTACCGCCGCGAGATCCTCGAGGGCAAGGACATGTCGGACTCGGCCCGCGAGGGCGTGGTCGAGGTCGTCAGCTCCCTGGTCGACGACTACACGCCCGGCGACGTGCTCGAGGACTGGGATCTGGCCGAGCTCGAGACCCAGGTCCAGCAGCTCTGGCCCTCGACGGTGAACGTCGCCGGCATGGAGATCGAGAACCTCGACCGCGAAGGGCTGCGGGAGAGCCTGCTCGCCGACGCCCTCGCCTCCTACGACCAGCGTGAGAAGGACTTCGGCGACGAGATCATGCGCCAGCTCGAGCGGGCGATCTTGCTGCAGATCATCGACAACCGCTGGCGTGAGCACCTCTACGAGATGGACTACCTGCGCGAGGGCATCCACCTCCGTGGCTTCGCCCAGATCGATCCGCTGGTCGCCTACAAGAACGAGGGCTTCACCATGTTCGAGCAGCTTATGCACTCGATCTGGGAGGAGTTCGCTCGCCTGATCTTCCACGTCGAGGTCGAGGTCGCGCCCCAGGCCCAGGAGCAGTTCGGGTCGGCGCAGCAGATCGGCGGGTTCGACTACTCGGGCGGCACCGCCGAGCAGCCCTCGGCCCTGGGCCAGGCGGCCGTGGCGACCGCGTCCGGCGCCGACGTCGCTGCCGAGGCCGCGATCGAGGGCAACCTGCCGACCGGCAACGGCGGCGGCATCCCCGAGCAGGAGACCGTCGTCAAGGACGACAAGGAGCGGATCGGCCGGAACGATCCCTGCTGGTGCGGGTCGGGCAAGAAGTACAAGAAGTGCCACGGGGCGTAGGAACCTGGTCCACCGACTCGCCTCTCTGAGCGCCATCGCCCTGGTGGGCGCTCTCGTCTTCGCCGCCCAGTCGTACGCGACCAGCTATTCCGTCACGGTGACGCTCGACGGAAGCGGCGCAGGAACCGTCGTGGGTGGAGGGGGGACCATCGACTGCCCCGGCGACTGCTCCGAGTCCAGCTACCCGGCGGGCCCGCTCTCCCTGACGGCCGCCCCGAATGCGTACTCGACCTTCGGTGGCTGGACGGGCGCCTGCGCCTCCGCCGGGAGCTCCCCATCCTGCATGACGACGGTGAACGGGGACACCGCCGTCGCCGCGACCTTCACCGCGGTGCCGACGGCACCCATCTCCACGACTCCGCCGGCGCACAAGAAGAGGTGCAAGAAGAAGAAGAAGACGAAGCACCGCGCGGTTGCGGCCAAGAAGTGCAAGAAGAAGAAACGGCACTGAGCGCCTAGCCGGCGCGCACGACCTCCTCGGCGAGGCGCAGTGCCCGATTGAGTGAGCGCTTCTGCAGCCTTCCCGGCCGGTCGCAGGGGAGCTCCCGGCAGGGCTCCTGGGCGCGCCAGCCCTCGAGCACCGCGGCGCCGAGGCCGGCGAGGTTGAACTCGCGCTCATCCGAATTGCCCGTGCCCTCGTCGCGGACCCAGCGGACGGTGACGCCGGCACGGCGCGCGGCCGCCAGGATCGCCCCCTCCACCCCCGGGCGAGGCGAGGCAGCGGGCGAGCGCAGCCAGAACCGGCCGAGCCGGCCCACCTCGTCGTTGTCGTAGGCGAAGCGGAGATCGTGGGATCGGCCGAGACGCTTCACCCGGTCCACCAGGGCGGCCGCGCCCAGGTGGTTGGCCGCGTGGGTGAAGCCACGCTCCTCGGCCCCGGTGCTCGCCAGCCAGACGTCGCACGGCGGGTTCAGTGACCGGAGCTTCCAGGCCAGAGCCACCAGCACCCCGACGCCCGAGGCGTTGTCGTTGGCGCCCGGACCGTCCGGGCCGCTGTCGACGTGGGCCACGAGGACCTGGAGGCAGCTCGTGGGGCCATCGAGCTCGCCGATGACGTTCCGGGAGGTCCCCTTCCCGGGCACGTTGAACCTGTCGGTCGAGACGGCCAGCCCCGCCCCCCGGAACTGCGACGCGACGTAGCTCTGGGCGCGGGTCTCACCGCGACTTGCCGCCGCACGGGCTCCGACCATGCCTGAGAGATGAGTTGCCGCCCGGTATGGCGTGGGCGAGTGCGCGGCGCCCGTCAGCGCGAGGACAATGGCGAGAATGGACGTTCGGATCACGTTCCCTGTGTAACACGCGGAGGCGTCGGCGTACCATGGGCCCGTGGAGAAGGCCACCCTGGGCAGTGAGCACGAGGTTGTTGCCGCCAATGCACCGGCCGACAACGACGAGGCCACGGAGGCCTGGAGCGGCGTGCTGTTCGACCGCTTCGTGCAGTTCCGCGACCTGATCGTCACCGGTCTGGAGCAGCATGGGAAGGTCGCCATGCGCACGTACCCGCCCAGCCCCGGCGACCGGGTTCTCGACGTCGGCTGTGGGTTCGGCGACGCGTCCCAGCAGCTTGCCGAGCTCGTCGGCCCGACGGGTGAGGTGCTCGGTGCGGACGTCTCGGAGCCGTTCGTGGAGGCGGCGGCCGCGGAGGCACGCGAGGCCGGCGCATCGAACGTCAGCTTCGTCGCCGGCGACGTCCAGCTGATGGAGCTCCCCGGGCCGTTCGACTACGTCTTCTCCCGGATGGGACTCATGTTCTTCGCCAACCCGGTGCAGGCTTTCCGCAACATGGCCTCGGCCATGAGGCCGGGCGGCCGTCTCGTCGCGGTCGTCTGGAGGCGCAAGCTCGACAACGCGTGGGTCTACATGCCGGAGCAGGTCGTCGAGCGCTACCTCGACGAGCCCGAGGAGCCGGAGGACGTTCGCTGCGGGCCCGGCCCGTTCGCGATGGCCAACCCGGATACGGTCTCGCACCAGCTGCTCGCCGCCGGCTTCGAGAGCCCGACCTTCACCCGCCTCGACCTGTCGATGAAGGTTGGCGAGGATCTCGACGAGGCCGTCGAGTTCGCGATGGCGCTGGGGCCGGCGGCGGAACTGCTGCGCATCTGCCCAGCCGACGAGGTGGAGACCCTGAGGCCGAAGCTGACCACCGAGATCCGCGAGGTCATCGCGGACTTCGAGGGCCCTGATGGCGTCTACGGCCCGACGTCGACCTGGATCGTCAGCGCCACCGTCCCCGGCTAGCCCTGCCGGGCGACGTTCTCGAGCGGGTTGCCGATCGGCAGCCGGGCGAGGACGCGGAAACCCCCGCCGTCCATCGGCCCCGCTGAGAAGCGACCCCCGAACAGCTCCACTCGCTCGCGCATCCCGATCAGCCCGCGACGCGTTCCGAGGGCCACTGCGCCGACCGCGCCAGGACCGTCGTCGGTCACCTCGAGCTCGACGCTGGTGGGGTCGAAGCTCAGCCGGACGATCGCCGATGCCCCGGGGCCGGCGTGCTTCAGCACGTTTGTCAGCGCCTCCTGAACGATCCGGTAGGCGGTCTGGTCGAGGATCGGCGGCAGCACCTGCGCCGGCCCCTCTCGCTCCACGCTCACGTTGAGCCCCGCTGCGCGGCACTCGCCGATCATCGCTTCGAGGTGGGAGAGGCTGACCCGGTCGCGCTCGGCGTCCGCGGCGTCCATCGGACGCAGCAGGCCGAGCAGCTTGCGCATGTCCTCCAGCGCGATCCGCGAGGTGCGCTTGATCTCCTCGAGGATGTGGCGAGCCTCCTCGATGTCGGCGCCGTCGTCGATCGCCCGGACGCCCGTGGCGGCCTGCAGCGAGATGGCGGTCACGCCGTGACCCGCGGCGTCGTGCAGGTCGCGGGCGATCCTCATCCGCTCCGCGACGACAGCGAGGTGCGCGGTCTCATCGCGCTCCCGCTCGAGCGAGCGCCGGATCCAGGCCATCAGCAGCCCGGTGACCAGGAGGGTCGCGATCGTCACCAGCCAGCGGGTGACGCCGTCGGCGAACGACGGGTGCTGGTCGATCAGCAGCACGGCGTCGGCCACGCCGATCAGGCCGAGCTGCAGGAAGGCGTGGCGCAGGTCGAAGAACCAGAAGGCGAACAGCGAGACCCAGAGGAAGAGGACCTCGTTGTCCTCGGTGCCCGTCCCGTGACCGCCCTCCAGCGTCGCCAGCATGATCAGCGCCGTGCCGATGGCTGCGGCGACGCCGAGCGCCGGCTCGTTCACCCGTCGGCGGCTCAGCAGCAGCCCTCCGCAGACGGCCGCCACCGCTCCGTAGCCGAGGATCAGCAGGTCCGAGCCCTCCGCGGCGGGCGGCAGCGCAACCGTCACCACGATCAGCATCGCTCCGCCGACCAGCAGCAGCCCGGCTACGCGCGTAGCCAGCGCCCGGCCGCCGATCGTGGGGAGCGGCGGCAGCCCATGCCCGAGCTTCCGGAGGAGCCAGCGCAGGGGTCGAAGTGTCGTCGTGGAGCTTCCGTTCTCCATTTGGCCTCTCCGCGCAACACCGTAGAGGACGGTCCGGAATACCCTGTACGGGGAAACCCGCAGACTTCTCTCAACCATCTGATGGCCGACAAGCATCCAAAGGAGGGATTCTCCGCGCGCCTCGCCGAGATCCGGGGGCAGCTCAAGCTGCTCTCGGATTACCTTTGACCCGGAGGGGCTGAGCGCCGAGATCGATCGGCTCGAGGGGGAGATGCAGCGCGAGGGGTTCTGGGACGACCAGGCCAAGGCGGCCGAGATCTCGGCACAGCACTCGCGGGCCCAGAAGAGGCTGACCGGATTTCGAGAGCTGACGGGCGACGTCGACGATCTCGGCGAGCTCGCCGAGCTGGCCGCCGACGACGAGGAGATGGCGAACGAGCTCGCCTCCCAGCTCTCATCCGTCGAACAGCGTCTCGCGGCGCTGGAGGAAGAGCGCCTCTTCTCGGGCCGCTTCGACGACGGCGACGCCGTCGTAACCGTCAACGCCGGGGCGGGCGGGACGGACTCACAGGATTGGGCGGAGATGCTCCTTCGCATGTACCTGCGCTGGGCCGAGCGGCGCGGCTTCAAGGTCGAGATGAAGGAGGCCTCTCCGGGTGAGGAGGCCGGGCTGAAGTCGGCGACGGCGGTGGTCCGCGGCGAGAACGCCTACGGCCTCTTCGCCGCCGAGCGAGGCGTCCACCGGCTGATCCGAATCTCGCCCTTCGACTCCTCGGCTCGCAGGCACACGAGCTTCGCCCAGGTCGAGGTCGCGCCCCTGGTCGAGGGCGATGTCGACGTGGAGATCGACGATTCGGACATCCGCGTCGACACCTACCGGGCGTCGGGGGCCGGCGGGCAGCACGTCAACAAGACCGACTCCGCTGTGCGCATCACCCATGTGCCGACCGGCATCGTCGCCCAGTCGCAGAACGAGCGCTCCCAGATCCAGAACCGGGCGACCGCGATGCAGATCCTGCGCTCGCGCCTGCTCGAGCGCAAGGAGCTCGAGCAGGCGGAGGAGCTGGCCAAGGAGAGGGGCGAGCAGAAGTCGGCCGAGTGGGGTTCCCAGATCCGCAGCTACTTCCTGCACCCCGATCAGCGGGTCAAGGACCATCGCACCAACTTCGAGGTCGGAGACACGAACCGCGTTCTGGACGGCGACATTGACGCCTTCGTCCGCGAGTACCTGAACTTCGCGGCCTCCTCCGGCAACTAGCGCCGTGCCCAGGACCGTCACCAAGTGCCCCAACTGCGGGTCGAGCGTCAGCCAGTTCGCCGCCGGCTGCGCGATCTGCGGCGAGAACCTGACCGCCGCCCGCCAGGAGCTGGAGCGCCGCCGCGCGGCCAGGCCGTCGCTCGGGGCTCCGAGCTGGCTCCCGCAGATCGCCGCCTCCGAGGCGATCCTCGGTGCGATCCTGATCCTCGCCGCGTTCAGCGTCCCGATCATCGGCGGGCCGATCGCCGGCCTGTTCGCGTACTTCGGGCATCAGAAGGGAGACGCCGTCCAGCGGAACCTGGCGCTGGTCGCCGTCGGCGTCGCCGTGGTCGTTGTGCTGCTGGTGAGCTTCGTGCCGGAGAGCTCGAACCTCTTCAGCCCGTGGGTGAACCTGAGCGGCCCGCTCCCGAACTAGAGGACTAGAGCGCGCCCTCGAGGTCGAGCAGGGCCCGCTTCATCTCCGGCCCGCCGCCGTAGTTGCCGACGCCTCCGCCCGACTGCAGAACGCGGTGGCAGGGCACGATCAGCGGGATCGCGTTGCGGCCGCAGGCCGTCCCGGCGGCGCGGTAGGCGCGCGGGTTGCCCGCCTGCTTGGCGATCTCGCCGTAGGTCCGGGTCTCGCCATACGGGATCCGCGAGACCGCGTGGAGGGCGCGGTTCCGGAATCCCCGCGGAGTCAGCGCCCAGTCGACCGGCACGTCGAAGTGGTGGCGCCTGCCCTCGAAGTACTCCTCCAGCTCGCGGCGCTCCTCGTCGAGGCGCTTGGGAGACTCGAGCACCCGCGGCGAGACATAGCGCGCCAGATCCTCCAGGACCTCGTCCGCGGTCTGCTGGTGGCCGCGGTGCTTGGGCAGCGCCAGGCGAACCACCCCGCGGTCGGTGCGGGCTACCAGGAGCTTCCCGAAGGGGGAGTCGACCGGCGCGTAGGCCACGTCGACCAGCCCGTCGCGCTCGGCCCGGGCGAGGACGCCCTGGACCGCCCGGTCGAGATCGCCACCGGGGGGCGCGTTGCGGAGCATCTTGGAGAGTTGCTTTTCGGTCAGCGGGTTCATGCGAATTCACCTCTCAGCTTCTGAAGTCCCTCGTGGACGTTGCGGCGAGCGGCGTCCTGCGAGCAGTCGAGTGCCCTGGCGATGCCGGCGTATGACATGTCGGTGGCGAAGCGCAGCACGACGGCGCTGCGCTGCTTGGGCGGCAGGCCGCTGACGGCTTGCCAGAGGTCGGGATCGCCGCCCGCGACGACGGTGTCCGGGCGATTGTTCGAGCTCGGTTTGCCACCGGCGACCTCCTCCGGGCTGCCGGCCGGTACGGCCCGGCGGCCGCGGGCGCGGTGATGGTCGATCGCCTTGCGGTGGGCGATCGTGAGCAGCCATGAGTGCAGGTTGCTCGCGTGCTCGAGCTTCGGGTAGGCGCGAAGGGCGGCGATGAAGGTCTCCTGAAAGCAGTCCTCGGCGTCGTGGGGACCGACCGTCGCGACCAGGAATCCGAGCACGTCGGAGCCATGCTCGTCGAGCAGCGATTGGAAGGGGGGAAGGGTCTCATCTCGCATCCGCACCTAAAACGTCGCACACCGGGCTTTCGTGAGATTGTGAGCGGATGGAGATCGACGCCGACACGCGCGAGCTCGTCGCCCGCGCCCTGCAGGAGGATCTGGGCGCGGGGGACGTCACGGCGGTGGCCGTGGTGCCCGGCGACGCCACCGGTAGGGCGACGATCACGCAGAAGGCGCCCGGCGTCCTCTTCGGAATCGACGTTGCCGCCGAGGTCTTCCGGCAGGCGCAGGCCGGCGACCTCGAGGCGGTCGCGCCCGAGGCCGAGTGGCGCGACGAGGTCCCGGCCGAGGTCGCGCGCGTGGCCGGCTCGGCGCGCGCGCTTCTGGCCGCCGAGCGCACCGCGCTCAACCTGCTCTGCCACCTCTCCGGCGTGGCGACGCTGACCGCCAGGTTCGTTCGGGCGGTCGACGGCACGGGGGCCCGGATCCTCGACACCCGGAAGACGCTGCCTGGGCTGCGGGCGCTGGAGAAGGCCGCTGTGGCCGCCGGCGGTGGCACCAACCATCGGATGGGCCTCTATGACGCGATCCTGATCAAGGAGAACCACGCCGCGCTGGCGGGCGGGGTGGGGGAGGCCGTGAGGCGCGCGCGAGAGGCGCAGCCCGATCTTCCGGTGGAGGTCGAATGCCGCAACCTCGACGAGGTCCGGCAGGGTGCGGAGGCCGGGGCGGATCGCCTGCTGCTCGACAACATGAGCCCGGCCGAGCTCCGCGAGGCGGTCGCGGCGGCCGGAGGCTCGAGCGGCCCGGAGCTCGAAGCCTCGGGCGGCGTCACACTCGACACGGTCGAGGAAATCGCTGCAACGGGGGTGGATTTCGTGTCGGTGGGCGCTCTCACCCACTCCGCGCCGGCCCTCGACCTGAGCATGACGCTCGAGCTATAGAGTCGCTCGATGGCCACCGCCGCGGCAAAGCGCGAGGAGCTCGTCCGCAAGCACGTCGAGGCCGAGAACGCCGCCGACTACGAGACGGCGCTCGCCACGTTCCAGCACCCCCGCTACGAGTACGTCGCCACCGACGAGGTCTACGACGGGGCCGAGCAGGTGATGGCCCATTGGCGCGATTTCGACCGCGCCTTCCCCGACCAGGAGATCGAGATCGTCAAGCTGCACACGGCGGACGACGCGGTCCTGATGGAGGCCATTGCCCGCGGAACCCATACCGGCCCGTTTCGCGGCCTGCCGCCCACAGGGCGCCGCTGGGAGCAGCAGTTCCTCGCCATCTTCGTCTTCGAGGACGAGGGCCTGGTCTGCGAGCGCGTCTACTACGACACCTCCACGGTCCTGCAGCAGCTGGGGATCGCCAGGGAGCCGACGAGCCTGACCGGCCGGCTCGAGACGGCCGCGAGCCACCCGCTGACGATCTCGCGCGGCATCGTGCGCCGGGTGATCGGGAGGTAGGGATGACACCCAGCGCAGCCATCAGGAAGAAGCGCGAGGAGATCGTCCGCGAGCACATGGACTCGGAGAACCGGCACGAGTTCGACGCCACGCTCGACACCTTCGAGCACCCCCGCTACGAGCTGATCGCCACCGGAGAGGTCTACGACGGGCCGGAGGAGGTCTCGGGCTACTACGACGACACCCGCCGCGCCTTCCCCGATCAGCGCAACGAGCTGCTCGCCCTGCACCACGCCGACGACGCGGTCTTGGTCGAGGCGGTCGTGCGCGGCACCCACAGGGGACCGCTGCGCAGCCTTCCTCCGACCGGCCGCGAGTTCGAGCTGCCGATCCTGGCCATCTTCGTCTTCGAGGGCGACGAGCTCGTCTGCGAGCGCGTCTACTTCGACCAGACCACGGTGCTTCGCCAGCTCGGCATCGCCCGCGACCCGCTCAGCATCACCGGCCGGCTCCAGACCCTGATGACCCACCCGCTGACGATCGGGCGGGGCGTGATCCGACGGGTGACCGGGCGCTAGCGGTTGCGGCAGCCGCGCACTGTCAACAGCCGCTGACCACGGTCGCGGCGACCTGTTCGTCGACCTCCGGAGAAAGCTTCGGAGCGTGGCCGAAGTCGACCGGAGCGGGCCTGCCGATGAAGTAGCCCTGGGCGAAGTCGACTTCGAAGCGACGCAGCGTCGTCAGGGTGGCGGCGTCCTCGACTCCCTCTGCGATCGTCACCTGCCCCAGGCGGCGCGCGATCCCGACGATGGTCCGCACCAGGTACTGGTCGAGGGAGCTTCCCGAAACCCCGCGCACGAACTCCATGTCGATCTTCAGCACCTGGGCCGGAATGTGCTTCAGGTAGCTGAGCGAGCTCAAGCCGGTGCCGAAGTCATCCAGGGCGAGACCGCATCCCATCCGCTGCAGGCGCTCGGCGAAGCGGTGTGCCTCGTCGGCATGGCTGACCGCCGCGGTCTCGGTGATCTCCACCGTCACGAGGCCGAGGTCGACCCCGTCTTCCCTGGCCCCGTCCATCAGCGAGATCAGCACGTCGTCGTCGATCGAGTGGGCGGAGACGTTGACGGCGATTCGACGGCCCGACCTGGCGAGCTCGAGCGCCCGGTTCATCACCAGTCGGTCGATGTCCTGCGCCAATCCGTACCGCTCGGCGGTCGGCAGGAACGCGCCCGGGGCGATCACCTCGCCGTCGGGGGAGATCATGCGCACCAACAGCTCCTCGCCTTCGATCCTGTTGCTCCTCAGGCTCAGGATGGGCTGTGAATAGACGACGATGCGGTCGTCACGCATGGCGTCGCGAATCGTGTCGACCCAGGTGAGGTGGTGGGTCTTCTGGCCGTTCCAGGCGATCACGGAGCCGCTGCGCTGCTTGGCCTGATAGAGCGCGATGTCGGCTCGGACGATCAGATCGTCGGCGACCACCTCGTCGGGACCCCCGAAGGTCGCCAGGCCGACGCTGGCTCCGAGGCTCGGCTCGGTGTCGGACTTGATCGCCCGGATCAGGTCCCTGCCCGTGTGCACCGCTTCCTCTTCGCCCGCCTCTGGCAGGAGCACGGCGAATTCGTCGCCGCCCATCCGGGCGAGCACGTCTGTCTTGCGCAGTCGCTTGCGAAGCACGGTCGATACCTGTTTGACCACGTCGTCGCCCACGCTGTAGCCAAATGAGTCGTTGATCAGCTTGAACGAGTCCAGATCGACGATCAGCAGCGCCCCGGTGATCCCATAGCGCTGGGCGTAGCGGATCTGCTCCTCGACCTTCTCTCCGAACGCCCGTCTGTTGAGGAGCCCGGTCAGGTAGTCGTGGCTCGCCTGATAACGCAGCCGGTCCTCGAGGGAGCGCTGCCGAGTGACGTCGTCGAAGACGACCACGACACCGATGGCCTGGCCGTTGTCCCGGACGGCCGCCGCCGTGTAGTCGACCGGGAAGCTGGTGCCATCCCGACGCCAAAAAACCTCGTCGCTGACCCTGACGACATGCTCGCTGCCCCCAACATTGTGAATCGGGCAGTCCGCGGCGGGGTAGCGCGAGCCATTCTCGTGGGAGTGGTGGAACAGCTCGTGGCCGGCCCTTCCGAGGATCTCGCGGCCGCTGACACCGAGCATCTTGCACGCCGCCGGGTTTGCGTAGGTGATGCGGCCCTGCGCATCCGCTCGGAGAATGCCCTCGCCGGCACTCGTGATGATCTCTTCGTTGTCCTCCGCAAGGTGCCGGATCTCGTTGGAGGCGATCAGCAGCCTGATGGCCAGCAGGGTGATCGCCGCGGCGGCACAGGAGACCGTCACGATCCTGTTGGGATGGTCCGCTCCCCAGATCAGCAGGGCGAGCGCCAGCGGGATCACTATGAGCGAGAGGACGTTGATTCTCCGGACCACGGGCTGGTCCTGCCCGGGTCGGCGAAGGGTCGTCATCGAGGCCATGGACATCAGCAGCATCGTCGCCGCCCACCCCGCGTCCAGCACGGTTCCGGCGACGTAGGTGTCGGAGGCGAGTTGGTGGAAATAGACCAGGTCCGTGACGAGCAGCGTCAGCGCGGCGCCGCCCGTGAGGTAGAAGGCGGGACCAAGCCGCCAGCGTCCGGCGAAGCCGAGCACCAGGGCGAATGCGACGAAACAGAGGTCGAGCACGGGATAGACGACCTGGCCCCGGACGAATTGCGCAGGGGCGTCCGCGGCGTCAATGACGTTGCCAAGGAGCAGCGCAAAGCTCGCGGCGACCAGCACCAGCACAACGATCGTCCCATCCACCCAGATGAGGGGCCGCAGCGAGCGGCCGTCCGCAAGGTAGACCGCGACCGCCAGCAGCACGAGCGGGTAGTAGGCGAGCCAGAGGAAGTCCGAGGTCGTGGGGAAGACGGTCAGACCGTGCTGGACGAAGTCGAGGTTGATCTCGCCGAGCCCATAAAGCAGCTGGGCGAGCCCGACGCTTCCCCAAACGAGCCGGAATCTGTCCGAGCGGGCGCTCGCGGCGATCAGCGTGGCGGTCCCGGCGGCGATGATGGAGCCGTCGAGCAGGGCCGCGGTCAGATCGCCCGTATGGCCGAGGGCGTTGCCCAACACGCCCGCCGCCAGCCCTGAAGCGGCGATAGCGAGCAGGAACCTCGCGGGGCGGGGGGTTCGTTTGTCCACTTACCTCTACCTGTCTCATCGCACTATGAGCCGGGACCTTGAGTGGCACTCACCCGAATCCGGGTAAAACCGGGACAGGACTGCGGGTGACTACCTACTTGAGCAGGCGCGAGAGACGCCGGTCCTTGAGGACGCGGCCCTCGGTCTGCTCCTGCGGGCAGTAGTTCATCTGGTGCTCGGAGAAGAAGACGGCCTCGATCGTGGTGCCGCACCTGGGGCACGGTTCGCCCTCATGGCGATGCACCTTGAGCGGCATCGGCATCTTGTCCGGGATCTGCTCGCCGACGACGTCCTCGTAGTGGTCGATTGCGTCGCCGAGAACGTGCAGTGCGTCGTGGATCGCCTTGACCTCCTCGCCCCGCAGATCCGATCCCTTCTTGAACGGGGACAGCTTCGCCTCCCAGAGGATCTCGTCCACCCAGGACCGGCCGATGCCGGCGAGGTCGCGCTGGTGTCGAAGCAGGGGATGGAGGTGGCGCGGATGGTCGATCGCCTCGCGGAACCGATCCAGGGGCGGCGCCGGCCAGGCGTCCGGGCCGAGCGTCGCGACCATCTCGTCCTGCTCGACCTGATCGCGGGGCAGCAGCCTCGCCCAGGCGGCCTGCTTGGTGCCGAACTCGCGCAGCCGGAGCTCACGGCCGTCGGCGATCCGGACGAGGAGGCGGGAACGGCGGTCCTTGAGAGAGGCCCGCTTGTCGAAGAGCTGCAGACGGCCGGCCGACATCAAGTGGATCAGGAGCGTCAGTGGCCCTGTAATGCGAGGGTGCCCCATTAGGGGCAACCCGTTTGATGCTGGGGTCGAGAAATCGACGGCGAGCATCTTGCCGATTCGCCGCACGCCCTCGATTCGCGCGCCGGTCAGCGCGTCAAGGCTTGGTTCGAATGTCTTCAGCGTCGCGACGCCGGTGGCGAGCGCGGATTCGACCTCGGCGCCCTCGAGCGCGCTGCTCAGGCGGCGCGCGGTGATCTCCACTTCGGGCAGCTCGGGCATGAAGCAGAGAGTAGGGTGGCGCTAACCTTTGGTCAGTTCATTCGCCAGTCCCCACGGGGAGGCGAACATCCACCGACAAGGAGCGGCTCGCCGTGCTTGAGCTTCCTACCGTCAACGAGCTTCCCGCCAAGCTGAGCGAGGAGGAGATCGCCACGCTCAGCGACGAGGTTCGCGCGCTCGCGGCCGAGCGCAACGCAGTCATCCTCGCCCACAACTACCAGTTGCCCGAGCTGCAGGACGTGGCCGACTTCGTCGGCGACTCGCTCGGCCTCTCCCGCCAGGCGGCGAAGGCCGACGCCGACGTGATCGAGTTCTGCGGCGTCCACTTCATGGCCGAGACGGCCTCGGTCCTCTGCCCCGACAAGAAGGTGCTGATCGCCGACCTCGGCGCCGGCTGCTCGCTGGCGGAGTCGATTACCGCCGACCAGCTCCGGGCCTGGAAGGCGGAGCATCCCGGGGCCGTGGTGGTCATGTATGTGAACACCTCGGCGGAGGTGAAGGCCGAGACCGACTACTGCTGCACGTCGGGCAACGCGGTCCAGGTCGTCGAGCACATCCTCCGCGAGCACGGGGAGGACACCGAGATCCTGTTCGGGCCCGACATGTGGCTGGGCGCCTTCGTCGAGCGTGAGACCGGGATCAAGGACGACCCGGACCGCCGCGCTCGCTTCCACATCTGGGACGGCGAGTGTCACGTCCACGCCGGGATTCGCCCCGATGACATCAAGACCGTTCGCGACGAGCATCCGAACGCCGAGTTCCTGATCCACCCCGAGTGCGGATGCGCGACCCAGGCGATGGAGTACGTCGCCTCGGGCGACATCGATCCCGAGGGGGTCCAGATGCTCTCGACGGGCGGGATGCTCTCCTACATGGAGAAGCACCCGGACGGCGAGTACATCGTCGCCACGGAGAACGGGATGCTCTACCCGCTCCAGAAAGAGGCCCCGCAGGCGAAGCTGATCGAGGCGAACCGGATGGCCTTCTGCAAGTACATGAAGATGATCACGCTGCCGAAGGTTCGCGACTCGCTCCGCGATGGCAAGTTCGAGGTGAAGGTCTCGCCCGAGATCGCCGCGAAGGCGAAGCTGCCGATCGAGCGCATGGTCGCCATCGGCTAGCGGTCGTCCACTTACGCATCTTTCAGCAAGTGGCGATGTAATCCCGGTATGCGGAAGTCGCCCCGGTTCCTTGTCCCCGGCGCCCTCGCCGCCGCCGCGCTGCTCGCGCCGGCGAGCGCGCTCGGCCAGGACGGCGGGTCGGTTCAGCCGAAGATCGTCGGCGGGAGCACCGCGTCGGTCTCGACCTATCCCTGGCAGGCCGCGGTCGTCTACAGCACGGCGCAGAAGCCGGCCCAGAACGCGCATCAGCGCCAGTTCTGCGGCGGCTCGCTGCTCACCTCACGGATCGTGATCACGGCCGGGCACTGCATCGCGGACACGGACCCAGACTGCTCGTTGACCTGTGCGATCAGCGACCCCGGGGGGGACGGCACCGCGAGGATCGACCCCAACGACGTCGACGTGGTCCTCGGGCGGAGCACCCTGAGCGACTCGAGCCAGGGGGCCGAGATCCCGGTCACCGCGGTCATCCTCCGAGCGAACTTCAACGGGAACTATCAGGGCGACGGAGTGCCTCGCTACGACGTGGCCTATCTCGTACTCCCTTCGCCATCCGGCCAGACGCCGATCAAGATCGCAGGCACGGACGAGGGCGCACTGTGGGATGCCGGGAGCACCCCGGAGATCAGCGGCTGGGGGACCACCAGCGAGACGAGCGACACCGTTGACACGCTGCGCTCGGCGACCGTGGGCGTGATCCCGGACACCTCCTGTACGAGCCCCAGCGTCTACGGAAGCGACTTCGACCCCTCGACGATGCTCTGCGCCGGCAACCTCAACGGCGGCGTCGACAGCTGCTTCGGCGACAGCGGCGGCCCGCTCGAGGCGCCGCTCGAGGGCGGCGGGTACAGGCTCGTCGGCATCACCGGCTGGGGCGACGGGTGCGCGCGCGCCAATGCGCCGGGGGTCTACACGCGCGTCGCGGGGCCGGCGATGCGCTCGCTGATCGCGTCGGACGTCTCGAGCATCGACTCGGCCTACGGGCTTCCCGTCGAGAGCGTCTTCGGCAGCGGCGGACAGCCGCGCACCGCGTCCGCCCCGGGGGCCACCAAGAACGCCAAGGCTTTCAGGAAGTGCAAGCGGATCCACAATCGCAAGAAGCGGCGGCGCTGCGTCAAGCGGGCCCGGGCGCGGGCCAAGGCCAAGGCCAAGGGGTGAGCTGAGGAGCGCTCCCCGGCCTGGTGTAGGTTGCGCCCGGAGGGAACGTGGAGACTTTCTTGCGGGTCGTGCTTGGGATCGTGCTGGCGGGCGCAGCGCTCGCGAAGCTTGCCTCCCCACGCGCCAGCATCGCGGCGATGGCCAGCTTCGGCTTCGAGGGCGGCCCCCTGCGGCCGTTCGCCTGGGCCGGGCTGATCGCCGTCGAGCTGGGGCTCGCCGTCGCGGTGGCCCTCGGCTCGGACCCGGCCGCCTATCTGGCGAGCGGGCTGATGCTGCTCTTCGCGGCGCTCACCGCGGGCGCGCTGTTGCGCGGGCGCGCCGGAGCGCCGTGCGCCTGCTTCGGTCCGCGCTCCAAGGTCTCCTGGCTCGGCGTCCTCCGCAACCTCGCCCTCGCGGCCGCCTTCGCGCTGGTGCCGCAGGTCGATTCGATCGCGCTCGGCACCGACGCCTGGCTCGGGATCGGGGTGGGGATCGCGCTGCTGGCCTGTGCCGGCCTGCTCGTCGCGGTCCTGGCGCTGGCGCGCGAGGTGGGGATGCTGCGCCTCCAGCTCGGTACCCAGGGCGCGCTCGAGATCACCGGGGAGGGCCCTGACGTCGGTTCCCGGGCCGACGCCCTGGCGAGCCGGCTCGCGGTGCCGGCATCGAACGGCTCCGAGACCCTGGGCCTTGCGGTCTTCAGCTCGGAGGGCTGCCATCTCTGCCAGACCCTGTCCCCGGCGATCGAGAACGTCGCGAACGACCCGCTTGTGACGGTCGGAGTCTTCGACGAGGTCGCCGACGCGACGCTCTGGCGCGACCTCGGGATACCGGGCAGCCCATTCGCGATCGCCACGGACGATCGCGGCACCGTGCTGGCCAAGGGCACCTTCAACAACCTCGCCCAGCTCGAGAGCGTGCTGGCGACCGCGGTGCGGCGCCGTGCCTGAGCATCTGGACCGCGTCACGGACGCCCTCGCGCGGGACACCTCCCGGCGCGGCTTCCTCGCTCGCGTGGGTGGTGCGCTGGTGGCCCTGACGGCCGCTCGGACCGTCGGCACGCTGATCGAGCCGGGCGACTCGGAGGCCTTCCACTTCTGCGGGCACACCTTCACCACCGGTTCCTGCCCGCACCCGACCGGGTTGCCGCGGATCGATTCGCGCGGGCTTCCCCTCCGCGCCAGCGACGGTCATCCGGTCGACGACATCGGCCGGCCGGTGAATGACGCGGGCCAGCCTGTCGACGACGGCGGGAACCTCCTGCGCGACGCCGACGGCAGGCCGCTGCCCCCGGCGCCCCGGACGCAGCTCTGCAAGCGCACCGGCGATATCTACGGGTTCCACAGCCAGAACGACGGCTCCTGGTATCGCTGCTGCGGCGGCAAGGTCCGCCAGCTGCGCGACTGCTGCGCGCACCACAACACGCGGATCAACGGCGATGCCGCGCTCACCGGCTACTGCTTCTCGGGCCGCAAGGTGTTCTGCGTCCAGTACTACGACACCAAGGTCCCGTGTTGACGATGAGTGCGCTTGAACTCGCACTCGCCGCCGCCGCGCTGCTGATCGGAGCGACCGGGACCTTCTCGCCCTGCGGGCTCTCCGCGATCGAGACGATCGGGCCCACCGGCCACACGGGGGGGCGCCGGATCACGACCGCGGCCTGCGCGACCTTCCTGCCGGGCGCGGTGATCGGCGGCCTGATCACGTTCGGCTCGCTCGCCGTCGCCGGCGAGCTGCTGCACGGGGCCGGCGGCAGAGCCGCCTACGCCGTCGCCGGCGCGATCGCCCTGCTCGCAGCGGTGCTGGAGGTGCGCGGCACGCGGATCGTGCCGCAGATCCGCCGCCAGCTCCCGGAGCACTGGCGCCGGGTCATGCCGATGCCCCTGGCGGCCGCGCTCTACGGGGTCCTGCTCGGGCTCGGCTTCACGACTTTC
The DNA here is from genome assembly GCA_963815045.1 of uncultured Solirubrobacterales bacterium. Classification (GTDB taxonomy): domain Bacteria; phylum Actinomycetota; class Thermoleophilia; order Solirubrobacterales; family 70-9; genus DASUPK01. The sequence continues at coordinate 105,722 of CAWFET010000004.1, read as the reverse complement.
GTCCTCTCCTTCGGCGTCTGGGCGCTCGCGGGAGTGAGCCTCGCCATCGGGGATCCCAGCCTGGGGCTGCTTCTCGGCGCCGCGTTCGGGATCGGCCGCGCGATCCCGATCGTCGTCCTCGCCCCGATGTCCGGCTCGGACAGGGGTCTTCGGGCGACCGAGATGATGTGCGAGCGAGACTCGACCTACCTCAACCTCCGCCGCGGCGATGCCGCCGCGCTGCTGCTCGCAGGGGTCGCCCTGGTGGTCGCTCCCGGCAGCGCCGGAGCCGCCGGCACCCAGGTCTCACACGCAACCGATCCATCCGCGACCGCGGACGCGCTGCTCTTCCAACGGCTCGGCGGCCCCGCGGTGATCAGCCGGGGCGGCCCGGAGATCCCGCTGCCTGGCAGCCATCCGGCGATCGGCGGCCGCTTCATCGCGACGGTGACCGGCGAGGAGATTCAGCTGCTCGACCGCAACAGCCTCGCTCCGGTCGCTCGGCTCAGCGCGCCGGGCGCCGATGCCGTGGCCGTCTCGGACTTGTGGCTGGCCTACCGGGCTCCGACCGGCGGGGGCGATGGCATCTACATCCGCTACATCGCCAATCCGGCCTCGCCCGCGCCGCCCTCGCTCGTGGCGAGCGAGGGCGGGGCCTCTCAGCTCAGCCCGCCGTCGGTCGACGGGGGTATCCTCGTCTACGCGATCGCAACCAGGCGCGGCAGCCGGGTGGTCCAGCGGGTGATGGGGACCCACAAGCACCGGGCGCTGGTTCGCTCACGGCGCCTGCTCCTCTTCGACCCGGCCGTCGATGGACACTCCTTCGCCTACGTCCGCTCGGACGCCCGGCGCAGCCGGCTGATGGTCCGAGGCCGCCACCGCCATGGCTCGGGACGCATCCTGTTGACGCTGAAGCGCTCGGCGGGGGCGCTCTACTCGGACGCCCTCACGAACTCGGTCGCTTACGTCACGGTCCTGAAGCCCGACGGCGCCAACGCCGACGCGACCATCGTCGGCGTCAGTCGCAGGCACCCGAAGCGGCTCCGCGACCACGCCCCGCGCGGCGGCGGGAACCACCGCTACTAGCGGCCGCCTGTGGCCGCGACTTGATGGCGAAGCCGGATCACCATCCCGCCGGAGGCGCGAACGCCCGGAGCGGCGGGTCCGCGTACCCGACGGCGCGGTAGAAGGTGGCGCTCGGCTTGGCGAGCAGCCAGCGGCCGCCGGTCCGCTCCAGGTAGATCACGTCGTCCTCGACCGAGACGTAGGTGCGGTCCGAGAAATGGTGGGTGACCGTGGTGGTGAGCCGGGCCCGGTCGCCCTCGAGGGCCTCGGGCTTCACCGCGACGATCTGCGTGCGCCGCCAGGCCGGGCCCCCACCGGCAGGGGGGGCGCCGATCGAGGCTCGGAGCGAGGCTCGGCAGCCGCCGCGCCGGCGGGGCAGATCGCTCAGCGGCAGGGCGCCGGGGACGAACGACGCGCAGACCCGGCCGGCCTCGCGGCCGTCGAGAGCCGAGACGTAGCGGCGGACGGCGGCGGTCGCGGCCGAGCGGTCCGAGCCCTCCAGCTCGCCGGTCGCGCTCGGCCCGTTCGCCTCGGACTCCGGGCTCGCCTCGGTCGCGGCCGGCCCCTCGGCCCCGTCCTCGGCGGTGTCGACCGGGCCGACCGCCCCGGGGGGAAGTTTCCCCTTGACGCTGGGAACGGTCGTCGCACGAGAGGCCGTGGAGGTCTCTCCGGCCGTGGTCGTCATCGTCCCGCCGGCGGACGAGCCGCACCCGGCCGCTGCCAGCGCCGCCGCGACGGCCGCGATCGCTGCGAGCTTCATGGACGGCAGGCTAAGTGGAGACGGTTCCGTCGGCTGCTCTTTCTAAGGTGCCCGCTGGTGCTGCCCGCTGCTACCCTCGCCGCCCGGTCTTGAGCAAGCCGCAGCGCAAGGCCATCCCGTACGACCAGGCGCAAGACCGGCCGCCGATGTCGCACCTGAAGCCCGTTCCAGATCTCAAGCCTGAGCCCTCCGCCAAGGCCGGGGGCAAGCCGTCGATCGCGGCGCTCGAGCGCTACGCGACCGTCCTGCGGATCCACTGCGTTCGCATGCTCGCGGTGGCGAAGTCCGGGCACCTCGACAGCTCGCTTTCCGCGGCCGACATCGTCGCCGCCCTCTACTACCGGGTGCTCCGCCACGACTCCGCGAACCCGAAGTGGCCGGAGCGCGACCGCTTCGTTCTCTCCAAGGGGCACGCCGCCCCGATCCAGTACGCGGCGCTCGCCGAGCACGGCTACTTCCCGGCCGACGACCTGATGGGCGTTCGCCAGATCGGATCCCATCTGCAGGGCCATCCGGACATGACCCGGACCCCGGGCATCGAGGTCTCCACCGGTTCGCTCGGGCAGGGTCTCTCGATGAGCATCGGGATCTGCCTGGCCCTGCGGCTCGACGACCTCGCCGACACGGCGCAGGTCTTCACCGTGATGTCCGACGGCGACTGCCAGGAGGGCGAGAGCTGGGAGGGTGCGATGTCGGCGGCCCACTACGAGATCCCGAACATCACCGCGATCGTCGACTACAACCACCTGCAGACCGACGGCACCACCGAGGAGGTCATGGACACCGGCGACGTCCGGGCCAAGTTCGAGGCCTTCGGCTGGGACGCCGTCGAGATCGACGGCCACGACATGAATGCGATCGTCGAGTCGCTCGAGCGCAGCCGCACCATCGACAAGCCTGCGGCGATCGTCTGCCAGACCAAGAAGGGCCGCGGTGTCTCCTTCATGGAGGACCGCTTCGGTTTCCACGGCAAGCCTCCGAGCCAAGAACAGGCCGAGCAGGCGCTCGAGGAGCTCGAGGCTACGTACAAGGAGCAGACCAAGGCGCTGGAGGGGAAGGGCTGATGGCGAGCTCGCTGATCGACGCCGCGGAGGCGCAGACCGAATCGATCGCCACGCGCCAGGCCTACGGCGACGCGCTGGTCGCACTCGGCGAGGCGCACCCCGAGGTCGTCGCGCTTGACGCCGACCTCGCGGTTTCGACCCAGTCGATGAAGTTCGGCAAGCAGTTCCCCGAGCGCTTCTTCAACATCGGCGCCGCCGAGGCCAACATGATGTCGATCTCCTGCGGCCTCGCCGCCAGCGGGAAGGTGCCCTACGCCTCCACGTTCGCGATCTTCGCCACCTCCCGCTCCTACGACCAGGTCCGCCTCGGGATCGCGCACAACGAGCTCAAGGTCCGGATCGGCGCTTCGCACGGGGGCGTCTCGCTCGGCGAGGACGGCGCCTCCCACCAGATGATCGAGGACATCGCCCTGATGAGGGCGATGCCCAAGATGCAGGTCGTCGTCCCCGCCGACTACAACCAGGCCTACACCGCGGTGATCGAGTCCTACGAGCGCTTCGACGGCCCGATGTACATGCGGTTCGGCCGGCCGAAGACGCCGGTCGTCTACGAGGAGATCCCGAAGACCCTCGGAGCCGGAGTCGACGTGCTGCGCGAGGGCAAGGACATCTCGATCTTCGTCTGCGGGCACATGGTCTGGCGCGGGCTGGAGGCCGCCGAGACCCTGGAGCGCGAGGACGGGGTGGAGGCCGAGGTGGTCAACGTCTCGATCATCAAGCCGATCGACTCACAGGCCGTGCTTCGCTCGCTCGCCAAGACCGGCGTCGCGGTCACGGCGGAGGAGCACCGCGTCGTCGGCGGGCTGGGCGACGCGATCCGGCAAGTCGCCTGCGAGCAGCACCCGGTCCCCGTCTTCGCGCTCGGCATGCAGGACGAGTTCGGTGTCTCCGGCACGGCCGAGGCCTGCATGGAGCACTTCGGCCTCACCGCCAGCGGCATCGCCGACCTGGCCCGCGAGGCGCTCCTCAAGAAGCCGATCGTGCAGCACCCGCCCATCTCGGGCGGTCCCTGGGGCTAGGACTCGTCGCCCTGGCTACTCGAGCCTGAACACCTCCGCCATGAAGGGGGGCTCCTCGACGCTCGTTGTGCTCGCGAAGCCGATGACCCTTCGCCCGGTGGCCCGCTCGATCGCGGCGCTGAAGCTCGACCGGATCGCCTGCTGATACTGGCTCCTGACCTGCAGGACGGTCTCCTGCTCTCCCTTCTCAACCATGAACCGCTCGTTGGGGAGCAGCTCGATTCCGTCCAGCATCACGATCACCCAGCTCTCGGCCACCAGGACCTCGGCCCGGCTTGCGCCGGCCCCGTAGGACTCCTCGTAGATGCGTAGGATCTCGCGGCCGATCTCGTCCCGTACCTGCTGCCGGCTCGGAGCTTCGCGCGCCTCCTCCGGGCGATCCGGGTCCTCGGGACCCTGCGGGCCCTCGGGTCGATCGGGCTCTGGAACCACAAGTCCTCCTCGCAGAGAAATAGTGGCGACCCTCCGCCCACCAACCTGACCGAAGTCGGAAGGTGGTCGTTCGATCGCTACGAGTGTGTCACACATCGCGGCCCACCACGGACCGGTTCGACGTCTCTGAGCTCATGCCCCGCATCCTCAAATCGAACACCAATAGGAGTAGCCTCGATGGGAGGCGGCGTGGCGTTGCCGTCACCGGACCCCTAGGATGCCTCGCGCTCGTTGGGTCTTCCCGCAACTCTTCCCTTCGCGCAGAAAACGTCTGATCGAAGAGGGGCGGCAACCGATGCGTTTGGAGGTTTGCCGTTTCCCCGCAAGACTCAGTACCCAAGCCTGCCCGGGGGGAGGTCCTTGCCCAGATCTCGACGGGTCTCGTGCAGCTCCACTCGCGCTACTACGGGAAGGGACCGACCAAGGCCAAGACCCACCAGGTCGACGGCACGGTCGTCTCGATCCTCCGCGGGGGATTCACCCGTGTGGAACGCACCCTGCTCGACACCGGTCAGGTCGAGTCCGTCTATCAGATGCGCCGCAGCTTCCAGCAGGCGATGGACAAGGAGTTCCGCCGCGTGGTCGAGGAGGCGACGGGCCGAAGGGTGATCGCCTACATGAGCTCGATCCACGTGGATCCGGATCTGGCCGTCGAGCTGTTCATGCTCGAGCCGGACGAGGGCGCCGAGGAAGCCGAGCCGGCACCGAGGGCCGCCCTCGACGGGGCCGGGCAAGACGGGGCCGGGCAAGACGGGGCCGGGAGAGACGGCGCCGGGAAAGACGCCTAGGAGCCGCTCGGTCGGTCGACCGCGGCGATCGCAGGCGCGCGGTCAGCGAACAGCGGCAGAACCTGGTCGATTCCCGCCAGGCGAAGCACCCGCTCCACCTGGGAGCCCTCCGCGACCACCGTCTGAATGCCGTCCTCGGTCGCGCGATGCGCCTGAAGCAGCAGGGCGATGCCCGAGGAGTCGATGAACGTCACAGCGCTCATGTCCACGACCAATCGTGGACTCGAGCGGGCCTGCTGGATGAGCCGTCGCTCTAGCCGGGGAATGGTGCTCAGGTCGAGCTCGCCTGCAAGGCGGACGACCGGGCAGCCGCCGTCCGACTGGATCTCGACGGTGAGGAGTTGAGTCTCGGCTCGGTTACCGCTCTCCCCCGATGAGAGGGGTGGAGCGGCCCCGCTAGACCGCTCCACCCGCTCGCCTCGACGCGCCACGCGGTGACGCGCAGCTCCCATGGGGCAGGGAGTTTCGAAGTGTCTGGTGCACGGAGCGCACCTGGCTCACGAAGTCCTCCTCGGCTTGCTCGTCCTTGCATTTCCGAGGAAACCCGATCCCACTCCCGTGCAGGACGTGCCTCCAAGCTCTTCTCTGGAGTCGCGGGCGGCGGCACATGAAGCTGCCATGACGCCGTGCGTCGCTCCTCCGCAGGTGAGCTATTCTACTCCGGCTCACGCAGTTCTAGAAGAACCGGGTAGGCGCAGAGTCGAATTCTCGAAGCGCGTCTTCCCGCTAAATGCGCAGGAACAAGTCGTGACCTAGGGGCGCGACGCGGGCCGGCGGAGATGGATTCCGACCCGATGCGACCCTTCGATCCTCATCCTCAGCCAGCTTCCTCGGTGCGGCGCACCCGTGAAGACGTGCGACTGCCCGCGGGGGAACGAAGGGGCGACAACGTACCTCCGGTGTCATCGGACGCCACCGGGGTGCGAGAGAACGGCGAGCGGGGCCGAGAAGACGCCACTCGGCCCCGCCGCCGCTTCATCACGCATTGATCAAAGCCCGTCCGTTGCCTCGGACTGGGGTCAGGGGGTGTGGAGCGAGCTCTCCACAACGCTGACCCCATCGACCTCACCGGCCCCGCGACTAACCGGGGCGAGACGTGTTGCAGGCGAACGAGAACTTGCGATCCCCTTTAGGGCGATCCCTACTCTGTGGATCGCGGTGGGCGGCTCGGCGGGGCGACTCGCAGGAATCTCCCACGGCATCACTCTCCATGGCAAGACGACAGACTTCAGACCTTCTTCGCGCGCGCCCCAAGGCGCAGCGTCGCCCTGAGCATCTGACCGAGCAGCGGGGTCGCCCGCCGATCGTCGAGATGCGCAATGTCACCAAGGTCTATCCGGGTGGCCACGTCGCCCTCGAGCGGGTCAGCCTGCGCGTGGACCGCGGGGAGTTCGTCTTCCTCGTCGGGCCGACCGGCTGCGGCAAGACCACACTGATCAAGACTTTGATCCGCGAGCTCGAGCCCACCGAGGGCGAGGTCCTGATCGCCGGCCGTGACGTCGGCTCGCTCTCCGACAAGAAGGTCCCGCAGCTCCGTCGCCGGATCGGCACCGTCTTCCAGGACTACAAGCTTCTGCCGAGCCGCAACGTCTACGACAACGTCGCCTACGCGCTGCAGGTGATCGGCACGTCGCGCTCGGAGATTCGCCGCAAGGTGCCAGATGCGCTTCGGCTCGTCGGCCTCGCCGACAAGGTCAAGAACTTCCCCGACCAGCTCTCCGGTGGCGAGCAGCAGCGCCTCTCCGTGGCGCGCGCCTTCGTCAACCATCCCCCCCTGCTCCTGGCCGACGAGCCGACCGGAAACCTCGACCCCAACACCTCGATCGGGATCATGCAGGTGCTCTACCGGATCAATCGGACCGGCACGACGGTCGTCGTGGTGACCCACGACAGCGAGATGGTGGACAAGATGCGCCGCCGCGTGATCGCGCTCGATTCCGGACGAGTCGTGCGGGACCAGGCCGCGGGCATGTACAGCCCCGACGATGAGTCGACCCGCGAGTTCGCGGCGCGACTGCGCGACGAGATGGGCGTCGACGACGAGAGGCCGAGCTACTAGGCGGCACCCATGGGGCGAGTCTTCTTCTTCATCCGCGAGGGGATCAGGGCGCTGCGTCGCAGCGCCGCTCCCGGCCTGGCTTCGATCGTCACGGTGTGCATCACCGTGCTGCTGGCCGGCGTTCTCATCCCGATCCTGCAGGCGACCAACGGCAAGAACAACGACGTCCGCAGCCAGGTCGGCCTGCGAGTTTTTCTGAGCGACGTCGACGCGTCTGGTAACCCGCTTCCGGCCGGAAGCATCGGCCAGCAGGCCCCGACGGACCAGATCAACACCCTGCAGGCGAAGCTCCAGGCCATCCCTCACGTCAAGTCGGTCGAGTTCGTCTCCAAGGATCGCGCCAAGCAGATCCTCAGCGCGCGCTTCGACTCCGAGGGCCGCGCGGACATCACCGCGCAGCTGCCGGGCCATCGAAACCCGCTGCCCGCCTCCTTCAACGTGACGCCGGACGACCTGTCGAACCTGCCCGCTGTGCGCTCGGCGATCACGCCGCCTGGCGCAAGCGGTCATCCCTCGCCGATCAATCCACTGATCAGCGACATCGGCGAGTCCCGTGACGACGCGAACACCATCTCGACGGTCAGTTCCGCGATCCGGATCGGACTTCTCGTCGTCTCGATCCTGCTTGCATTCGCCTCCCTCTTGCTGGTCGCCAACACCATCCGCCTCTCCATCTACGCCCGCCGCCGGGAGGTCGAGGTCATGCGCCTGGTCGGCGCCACCAACTGGTTCATTCGGTGGCCGTTCATGGTCGAGGGGCTGGTCTGTGGCCTGATCGGAGCGGCGGCCGCGATCGGCCTGCTCCTGCTCGGCAAGGTCGTGGTCCTCGACCCGCTCAAGAACAGCTTCCACTGGATCTCTTCGGGGCACACAATGGGCTTCGTTCCGCTCGCACTCGTCCTCGTGTGCGGAGCGATGGCCATCTCCGCGATGGGCAGCGGCCTGACGCTGCGTCGCTTCCTCCGGATTTGAGCCGCAGATTCGTCGTCGCGGCGCTGGTGGTCGTCGCCTTCGTCGTCGGGATCATCGCCGGCGGGCAGGTGGATGCGATCCGCAACGCGGTCAACGACGTCTTCGGCAACAAGAGCCAGGACGCGACCGCGCAGGCGATCGACGTCATCCACGACGACTACTTCCACACGGTCGACAACAACGACCTCGAGAACGCCTCGATCGCCTCGATCATCGCCCACATCAAGCAGCGCTACAACGACCGCTTCTCCCATTACTTCACGAAGAGCGAGTACGACCGCTTCCAGCAGGGCTCGAGCCTCTCCGGCGTCGGCATCGCGGTGAACGAGGTGCCACAGGGCCTCCGCGTCGCGACCGTCTACAAGCGCACCCCCGCGCGGGAGGCCGGCATCAAGCCCGGCGAGGTGATCACGGGAGTCAACGGCCATTCGATCGCCGGTAAGGACGCGAACGCGGTCACCAGCGAGATCCGCGGGCCGGCGGGCACGAAGGTGACCCTCACGGTCGCCGGGCGCGACGGTGGCTCGCGTGACGTCACGCTGACCCGCCGCCAGGTCGAGATTCCCCAGGTCACCGGGCGCATCGAGACGGTGCGGGGCAAGAAGATCGGCTACGTGCGCCTCGCCGGGTTCTTCCCCGGGGCTCACGCCGAGCTACGCAAGGAGGTGGAGCGCCTCTATGCGCAGGGCGCGCAGGGCCTCATCCTCGATCTGCGCGGCAACGGCGGAGGGCTGCTCACCGAGGCGGTCCTCGTCTCGAGCATCTTCGTCCCGAACGGCGTGATCGTGTCGACCCACGGGCGCACCCAGAACACCCGGGCCTTCGACGCAGCCGGCGACGCGCTTCCCAGGCATCCGATGGTCGTTCTGATCAACGGAGACACGGCCTCCGCATCCGAGATCGTCACGGCCGCGCTGGAGCAGGCCGGAATCGCGAAGGTCGTCGGAACCACCTCCTTTGGGAAGGGCACCTTCCAGGAGGTGATCCCCCTCAACAACGGCGGGGCACTCGATCTGACCGTCGGTCAGTATCTGACCCGAAATGGGACATCGATCAACGACGTCGGGATCCCCCCGCAGGTGAAGGCGAAGGACAACCCCTCCACGAAGCCGGACGAGGGCCTGAACCAGGCGCTCCAGACGCTGGCCCCGCAGCTCCAGGGTCAACCCTGAGGCGCGTAGTCCTCGTCGAGAAGCGCGGCCGGTTCCTCGCCGGAGATCTCCTCTTCGAGCGTGGTGGGCGAGTCGAGATCGGCGGCGGGCGCCGCGCGGCGACCCCCGGCCGCATGGCCCTCGTCGACCTCGGGCAGGGCCGAGGCCGCGCGAAGGTCGTCCGGGAGCTCGGCGATCCGGGGCGCGCGGCGGACGTGATCGCGGCGATGCTCGAGGACCGCGAGGTCCGCACCGGCTTCTCCAGGCGGATAGAGGAGGAGGCGCGCGAGGCCACCGAGCGCGCGACGGCGCTCGACGAAGACAGGCGGGACCTCCGGGACCTCGCCACCTTCACCGTCGACCCGGCCAGCGCACACGACTTCGACGACGCGGTCTCGGCCGAGCGGACCGATCGGGGCGTGCGGCTGTGGATTCACATCGCGGACGTCGCCGCACACGTCCGGCCCGGCGACGCGCTCGAGAAGGAGGCGCACCGGCGGGCGAACTCCACCTACGTGCCCGGGATCGTCGCGCCGATGCTTCCGCACGCGCTCTCGAGCGACGCGTGCAGCCTCGCTCCGGATCGCGATCGGCTGGCCGTGACCTCCGAGATCGAGCTGTCGGAGTCCGGCGAGCCGCTCTCGGCGAGCTTCTACCGCACCCTGATCCGCTCGGACGCGCGGCTCGACTACGACCAGCTCGACGAGATCTTCGCGGGCCGTGCCCGACCACCGGAGTCCATCGCGTCGTCGCTGTCCCTCGCCAGGGATGCGGCAGCGGCGCTCGCTGGGCGCCGGCCTCGCTCCTCGCTCGAGGTGGAGAGCTTCGAGCCGGAGTTCCGTTTCGAGGACGGCCAGGTGGTGGGCGCTCATTCGGTTCCGCAGACCGAGGCGCACCAGCTGATCGAGCACCTGATGATCCTCACCAACGAGCAGGTCGCCGAGCTGCTCGAGCGGCGTCGCATCCCGACTCTCTATCGAGTGCACGAGCGGCCGGACCCGGAGCGGATCAAGTGGATGATCGAGCAGCTCGCCGCCCTCGACATCCCCACGCCCCCGCTTCCCGACCAGATCTCGCCACAGCAGGCCGGCGACCTCGCCGGCGAGGCCAGCCGCCTCGTGGCCCGTGAGTCCGAGCGCCGCGGCCACGGCCGCGAGGCGTATACATCGCTCGTGCTCCGCTCGCTGAAGCCCGCTCACTACACCGACCGCAACCTGGGCCACGCCGGCCTGGGCAGCTCCGCGTACGCGCACTTCACCTCGCCGATCCGTCGCTACCCGGACCTGATCGCCCATCGAGCGCTGCTCTCGGCGATCGGGGCCGGGGAGGAGGCCCCCCGAGCCGAGCGGCTGGCGGAGGTCGGCGCCCATTGCTCGGAACGTGAGCGCGACGCGACCCGGGTCGAGCGCGATGCCGACTCGGCGTGCGCGTCCTTCCTGCTTCAGCGGGAGCTCTTCGAGCGCGGACCCGATACGAGGTTCGAGGGAGAGGTCTCAGGGGTCGTGGGTGCCGGGGCGTTCGTTCGCTTCGGAGGTGCCCTGGCCGACGTCTACGAGGGCTTCCTGCCGGCTCGGCGGATCGGCGGGCGCGAGCGCTACGAGCTGGACCGCAGTGAGACGATGCTGACCGGGGCACGCGGCGGGAAGGCGATCAGGATGGGCGACCCGGCGACGGTGACCGTGGATCGCGTCGACGCTCCGCGCGGGCGGGTCGACCTGCTTCCCTCCGAGTGATGGCCAAGAAGGGCAAAGGTCCCAGAGACCCCGTCAGCGGGGACGTCGCCACCAACCGCCGCGCCCGGCACAAGTTCCAGGTGCTGGAGAGGATGGAGGCCGGCATCGAGCTGCGCGGCAGCGAGGTCAAGTCGCTGCGCGATGGCAAGGCGCAGCTCAATGAGGCGTACGCCGTGGTCAACGACGGCGAGGTCTGGCTGCGCGGGGCGCACATCCCTCCGTACCTTCCCGCCGCCGACCGGAACCACGAGCCGGACCGGCCGCGAAAGCTGCTCCTCCACCGCCGCGAGATCGAGCGGCTGATCGGCAAGACCGCGGAGCGCGGGCTCACACTGGTCCCCATCAGGATCTATTTCAAGGGGTCGAAGGCGAAGGTCGAGCTCGCTTTGGCCAAGGGAAAGGAGGGCCGAGATCGCCGGCGGGAGATCGCAGATCGCGATCTGCGCCGTGAGGTGGAGAGGGACTTCAAGCAGCGCTTGAGTTAGGCATCGCGGCGGTCGATCAGTAGGCAAGAACGCGCCCGCGCGCAGGGCAAAGGCCGATGCACGAGAACAAGGTTCCCGTGCAAGGATTTGGCACACCGATGCTTGCTGCAATCGCTACAGGATCCGTTTCCAACTTCGTCAAGGACAACCCTGGCGAGGCTTACGGGATCGCCGCCGCGGTCATCCTGCTGTTGATCCTCCTGCTCCTGATGCGCCGCCGCCGTGCCGCCGAGAAGGACGAGGGCGGGGGGGAGGCGCCGGCGTCCGCCAAGACCTCCGATAAGCCCGATAAGCCCGATAAGCCCGAGGAGCCCGAGGAGCCCGAGGAGCCCGACGAGGCCGAGGAAGAGGGGAAGGTGGACGAGGAGGAGCCCGACGAGGGGAAGGCCGACGAGGAAGAGGAGGCCCCGACCGTGGTAGCGCCCCCGCCCGAAGCGGAGGCCGAGGAGAAGAAGGGCGAGGGCGAGAAGCTTTCACGCAAGGAGCGCCGCGCGGAGCGCAAGGCGAAGCGCCAGCAGATTTCCGACGAGAAGCGGCGCGCGGAGGATCAGGATCGCCGGGCCTGGGAGGAGGAGCGGAAGCGCCGCCGCGAGGAGCGCCAGCAGCGCAAGGAGGAGCGCCAGCAGCGCAAGGCCGAGCGCAAGGGGGAGGTGCCCCCGGCGCCCGAGCCCAAGCCTGACGAGGAGCAGGAGGAGACTGAGAAGGCGCCTGAGGGCCCCGAGATCGAGAGGCCCGAGGTGAAGACCGGCCCGGAGGCCGAGGCGGAGAAGTCGACGATGCTCGCGGCCGCACTCGGGCTCGGAGAGGCCCAGGCTGCTGAGCCGGATGCCGAGGCAGGCAAGGAGAAGCCCGAGCCGGAGGCCGCTGAGGAGAAGCCCAAGCTCGAGGAGGTGCCGATCGGAGGAGACGATGCGCCGGAGGAGGCGCAGTGGGTTCCGCCGGGCAGCGGTCCCCCGCAGCTCCGGGAGCTTCCCGAAGAGCCCAAGCCGGAGCCAGATACGGAGACCGAGCCGGAGCCAACGGGGGAGCCCGAGCCGGAGGGGGAGCCCGCCTCCGAACCTGTCTTGGAGACTGAACCGGAGCCCGTTGCGGAGTCCGCCCCGCCGACCCCCGCGGCGCCCCTCCCGCCGTCCGCCGAGCCCCCGACTCCCGCGCCCGAGGACGAGCCGGCGTTCACGCCGATTGCGCCTGAGCCCGAGAAGGCGCCCGGTGGCTTCGCGTTCACCCATCCCGAGGATCAGGAGCCGGGTGGGGACGAGATCGAGGTTCCCGAGCCGGACGCCTCGCAGGCCGAGCTCGCCGCGACACCGCCCCCCGAGCCGCCCGCGCCCGAGCCTCCCACGCCGGAGCCCGCCGAGCCCCAGGGCGAGCAGCCGCTTGAGATCTCCTCGCCGCCCACCGGCACCAGCTCTCTTCAGGAGGAGATCGACCGCCTGGCCCGCGAGGAGGAGCAGGTGGCCGCCGAGCCTTCGGCGCCCGCCGCTCCGCCGCCCTCCGAGCCCGCCGAGGGCACCGAGGGCGAGAACACCCTGCCGCCGGACGTCACACCGGCGCGCCCCTACGACGCGCCACCGGAGCACGAGGCGGCGGCACCGCCGCCCGCGCCGCCCGCGCCTGAGCCGCCTGCACCTGAGCCGCCCGCGCCCGAGCCGGTTCCCCCTCCACCGCTGAGCCCGCCGCCGATGTCGCCTTCACCCGCGCCTGCCAGCCCGGAGATCGAGGAGCTCGCTGCCGAGCACGAGGAGCGCTTCAGCGAGGAGGAGGAGCGCGTCCGCAGCGAGGCCGAGGAGCGCCTGCGCCGCGCGGAGGAGCTCGAGCGCGATGCCGAGGCGCGGGTCAAGCGCGCCGAGGAGGAGACCGAGCAGCTGATCAAGATGGCCGCCGACCAGGCACGGCGCCAGGCCGAGGAGCAGGCTCGCGAGGGCAACGAGGCGAAGCTCCGCGAGGAGGCCGAGCGGATGCGCCTCGAGAGCGAGCAGCGCGCCCGCGAGGAATCCGAGCGCGTCCGCCGCGAGGTCGAGGACCGGACCAAGCTGGCGATCGAACAGGCGCGCCGCGAGGCGGACTCACGCGTGGCCGAGGCCGCCGAACAGGCGAAGCGCGAGGCCGAGGAACGGGCTCGCGCCGAGGCCGATGAGCAAATCGAGGCGCAGGTCCAGGAGAAGATCAGCGGCGAGACCGAGCGGCTCTCGAGCGCCGTCCAGGATGCGGAGCGCCGCCTGGAGGCGGAGCGCCAGCAGCGCGAGACCGCCCTCGAGGATGCCTACCGGAGACTTGAGCAGATCGAGAACAGGGCGCAGGAGGCCGAGCAGAGGGCCGCCGATGCCGAACGGGTCGCTCAGCTCAAGCTGGAGGAGGCCGAGCGCGAGCGCAAGCTCCGAGAGGTCCTCGAGCGGGTCAATGCGGCGGAGGCACGCGCCAAGGAGGCCGAGCGCAAGGCTCAGGCCGCCGAGGCAGCGGCAGCCAGCAGCATCCGCACCGCCGAGGAGCTCACGACTCCGCCGCCGGCTGAGCCACCGTCCGAGTCCTCGCCGTTGTCTCCCCTCGCCGCGCCACCGCCTCCGCCGGCTCCGCCGGCCGCGGCGCCCCCGCCTCCGCCACCGGCCCCGGAGCCCGAGCCGGAGCCCGCCACCGAGACCAAGACTGAGGAGGACGAGCGCGAGGAGTGGGTGATCTCGCGCGAGCCGAAGAAGGAGGAGCCGGAGGCCGCGGGCACCGGGGAGGAGGACGACGAGGAGAAGGGCGGAATCCTCGGCCGGACGGTCGGAGCGATCCTCGGCGTCGGCGCCGGAGCGGACGAGGAGGAGGAGACGGATTCCGGCGAAGAGCCTGCCCGGGAAGAGCCGCCGGCCTCGGAGCCGAAGGCTGACACCGGCGATCGGATCAACCTCAACCAGGCCACCTTCGAGCAGCTCCGCGACGTCGGCTTCTCGGTCACACAGGCGACCCGGGTGATCACCTACCGCGAGCGCCAGAAGGGCTTCGACTCGGTCGAAGATCTCGCGAACGTCCCGGGCATGCCTCGCCAGTTCATGCGCGAGGTCGAGGAGAAGCTGACCCTCTAGACGAGACGCCTGCGGGGAGGTGTCTCGTCGTTACCCGCTAGTTGGTAGATTCGTTCGGGTGAGAGGAGGGGTCCTCGGCAGAGGGATCGCGGCGGCGATCGCGACGAGCGCGGCGATCGTGCTCCTGGCTCCGGCAGGCGCCGGAGCGGTCACCTATGCCCCCGTGGACCAGCCCGGCCCGGCCCTGAGCGTGCCGCAGGACAGGCTCGACGCCAGCCTTCAGTGCTCCGGGGACCCGGCCGCCGGGTCCGCGCCCGTCCTGCTCGTACCGGGTACGGGGAGCAATCCCCAGCACAACTTCTCCTGGAACTGGGAGCCCGCGCTCACCAATCTCGGCATCGCCTGGTGCGCGGTGACTCTCCCGGACAACGCGCTCGGCGACGTCCAGGTGGCCGGCGAGTACGTCGTCAACGGCATCCGGACGCTCCACCAGCGCGCCGGCCGGCGGATCTCGATCATCGGCCACAGCCAGGGCGGCATGCTGCCGCGCTGGGCGCTGCGCTTCTGGCCCGACACCCGGTCGATGGTCGACGATCAGATCGGGTTCGCGCCGAGCAACCACGGGACCACCGGCGCAGAGCTGCTCTGCTCGATCTCGTGCGCGGCGGCGGACTGGCAGCAGTCTGACCGCTCCGAGTTCATCAAGGCGCTCAACTCCTACCAGGAGACCTTCGCCGGGATCTCGTACACCGAGATCTACACCCACTTCGACGAGATCGTCACCCCGAACTCCGACGACACCGGCAGCTCGTCCCTGCATACGGGCGACGGATCGATCACCAACGTCGCGATCCAGGACCTCTGTCCCGCCGATCCCTCCGAGCACCTGGCGATCGGGACCCAGGACCTGGTCGCCTACGACCTCGCCGTGGATGCGCTCCAGCATCCCGGCCCCGCCGATCCCGCGCGGGCCGCAGCCGGCGACAGCGGCATCTGCACGCCGCTGGCGCTCATGCCCGGGATCAACCCGGCGACCTATCTGACCGACCTGTCCGCGGCCGCGCTCGACCTGGCGACGAACACCGCGACGGCCCCCGCCGTGAGGGCCGAGCCGCCCCTCGCCTGTTACGTGACGACGGACTGCTCAGCCGGAGGCACCAAGCCCGCGACCACGAGCTCGAAGCGGGCCAAGTGCAAGCGCAGGCGGAAGCGCGGCCATCGCGCCTCCGAGAGCAAGCGGCGGCACTGCCGCAAGAGGCACAAGCACCGGTGAGGACCGGCCTGGCGATCGCGGCGGCGGCCCTGGCCCTGGTCGTGCCCGCCTCGGCCCAGGCGGTCGACTACGCGCCGGTCGATCAGCCGGGCCCGCCCCTGACGGTCCCGCAGGACAAGCTCGACGCGAGCCTCGCCTGCGCGGGCAACCCCGCGAGCGGCACGCACGAGCCCGTTCTGCTCGTGCCCGGGACGACGGTCAACCCGCATGCCGACTTCTCCTGGAACTGGGAGCCTGCCCTCGACAGACTCGGCATTCCGTGGTGCTCGGTCGAGCTCCCGGGGAACTCGATGGACGACATCCAGGTCGCCGGGGAGTACGTCGTGAACGCGATTCGGACGCTCTACTCGCGGGCGGGCAGGAAGATCGCCGTCGTCGGCCACAGCCAGGGCGGCATGGTCCCGCGCTGGGCCCTCCGCTTCTGGCCCGACACCCGCGCGATGGTGGACGACCAGATCGGCCTCGCGCCCTCCAACCACGGCACCGTCGACGCGGACGTGATCTGCGCCGCCGGCTGCGCACCGGCGATCTGGCAGCAGCGCGACAGCGCCGACTTCATCAAGGCCCTCAACTCGCGGCAGGAGACCTTCCCGGGGATCTCCTACACGGCGGTCTACACGCACCTCGACGAGGTGGTCGTCCCGAACCTCGACTCGTCGGGGAGCTCGTCCCTGCACGGAGGCGGCGGCGAGATCGCCAACGTCGCGGTCCAGGAGATCTGCCCGCTGGACACGAGCGAGCACCTGCTCGTCGGGACGGCCGATCCGGTGGCCTACGCCCTGGCCATCGACGCCATGGACCATCCGGGACCGGCCGATCCATCGCGCATCCCCTCCAGCGTCTGCACCCAGCCCTTCATGCCGGGTGTGAACCCGGTGACGTTCGCCACGGACTTCGCCTCGGCGGCGGCCGTCGTGTCGACGACGCTGGCCACGTACCCACACGTCCCGGCCGAGCCACCCCTCGCTTGCTATGTGACCGCGAGCTGTCCCGCCGGGGGGACCGAACCGGCGAGCGCGAAATCGATGCCTAAGAAATGCACGAAGGGGAAGCATCGGAAGCACGGCAAATGCCTGAGGAAGCGAAAAAGGAAGCGGTAGCGGTCATCGGGGCCGGCGGCACGATGGGGCTGCCGATGGCCCGCAACATCGCCGGGGCGGGCATCGAGGTGCGGGCCTGGAACCGCTCGCGCGAGAAGGCCGAGTCCCTCGCCGACGACGGAGTCGAGGTCCTCGACACGGCCGCCGAGGCAGCGACCGGCGCATCGGTCCTGCTCACCATCCTCAGTGACGCCGATGCGGTCGTCGACGCGATGGAGGGCTCCGACGGGGTCCTGGCCGGCGCCGAGAAGGGAGCGCTCTGGCTGCAGATGAGCACGATCGGCATCGAGGGGACCGAGCGCTGCGCGACGCTCGCGGAGGAGAACGGACTGACCCTGGTGGACGCTCCGGTGGTCGGGACCAAGCAGCCGGCCGAGCAGGGCAAGCTGACGGTGCTCGCCTCCGGGCCGGAGGAGGCGCGGGAGCGATGCGAGCCGATCTTCGACCCGATCTCCCAGAAGGCCGTCTGGCTGGGCGAGGCCGGAACCGGGACGCGAATGAAGCTCGTGATCAACTCGTGGCTGCTGTCCCTCGTCGAGGGCCTGGCCGAGACGATCGCGTTCGCCGAGGGCATCGACGTGGATCCCGCGCAGTTCCTGGAGACGATCGAGGGCGGCCCGATCGACAACGCCTACGCCCAGCTGAAGGGCAGGATGATGATCGAGCGCAGCTTCGAGCCGGCATTCAAGCTCGAGCTCGCGGCGAAGGACGCCCGGCTCGTGCTCGAGGCGATGGAGCGGCACGACCTCGAGCTGCCGATGCTGACTGCGATCCGCGCACAGCTCGAGGAGGCCGCAGAGGCGCACGGCGAGAAGGACATGTCCGCTACCTACCTGGCCAGCGCCTCGAAGGACCGCGCCTGAGGCTGAGCCCGCTCCGGGCTACCATCCCTGCACATAGCACGGGGCCGAATCGGATTCGACTTGGGCCTTTGTGCGATCAGGTTGCAGGCCGAGGTTCCAGGAGGCCTCGTTAAACACCTGGACCAACCAATACGTGCGGACCATGAGTTCGCTCTCGCCGCTTAGCTAGAACCTAAGCAGCGTGTGTCGGCCCACCCGAGCCCGAGGGGTGGGGTCACCGGCATCAGAATCGGGCTCACCTGGCCGGCTCGTCCCGTTCGGCCGGGGAAATCAAAGGGACTTGGCCCCTCGGCATCTCTCGCCGGCTGCAGAGGTCAAGGGGCGAGAACGAAGCGCCGGCTAAGCCTGTAGACGCCGATCGCCGAATCCCGAGGACGCGGGTTCAAATCCCGCCGGCTCCATTTGACCGCCATTCGCGGGCGGATCGTCCCCCCAATCAGCCCGTGATCGCAGGGGTGTCCCGGTCGAGATCGCCGAGCGCGAGGCCGAGACGGCAATGGCGCCTCGGTAGGCTCCCGTCCCTCGCAACCGGCAAAGGGGAGTTGGACATGGCGATTTCGGAGCGCGAATCCAAGGAGATCGAGGCGGCGAACGGCTCCGGCACCATCCCCGTCGTCTTCATTCACGGCCTCTGGCTGCTGCCGTCGAGCTGGCAGCCCTGGGGCGAGCTCTTCAAGAAGGGCGGTCACGCTCCCGTCATGCCTGACTGGCCGGGTGACGCGGACACGGTCGAGCAGGCGCGCGCCAATCCGGACGCGATCGCGAAGAACACGATCGGATCGATCATCGACCACACCGCCGAGGTGATCGCCGGCCTCAACAAGAAGCCCGCGATTGTCGGGCATTCTTTCGGTGGTCTGTTCAGCCAGCTGCTTGCCGGCCGCGGGCTTTCGGTCGCAGCCGTTGCGATCGACCCGGCGCCGTATCGCGGGATCCTGGGCCTGCCGGTCTCGACGCTTCGATCGGCCCTGCCGATCCTCCGCAACCCGCTCAATCGCGGCAAGGCCAAGAGCCTCACCTTCGAGCAGTTTCAGTACGGCTGGACGAACGCGATCGACGACGAGGATGAGGCACGGCGCCTCTACGACACCTACCACGTGCCGGGCCCGGCGACCGTGCTGATGCAGGGAGGGAACGCGAACCTGAATCCGGCCTCGCAGGCGAAGGTGGACACGAAGAACCCGGATCGCGGCCCGCTCCTGCTGATCTCGGGTGACTCCGACAACACGGTCCCGACCTCGCTCGTCAGGGCGCAGTTCAAGAAGCAGCAGGGCAACCCAGGCACCACCGAGCTCAGGGCGATTGCCGGCCGCGGTCACTCCCTGACGATCGACGACGGTTGGCAGGAGGTCGCGCAGGCCGCGCTCGATTTCGTCAATCGATCCGCCTGAGGTCTCGACTGGCAAGCGCGCTCCGCGAATCACCTTCCCCACGTCGAGAGGTCACCTGGCTGCTTAACGATCCTTTCACGTGGGGTTTATCCGCCATATCCAATGTACGGCCGAGATCGTCGACCGAAAGGAGAGCGACGATGCGAGGACGTTCGATTTGGAGTGCGGGTGGTTGGGCTGGGTTCGTCGGTGCGCTGTTCGGCCTCAGCTTGCTCATGCACGGCGCGATTGCCGCAAGTGCGGTGATGATGACCGCGGCTCTCCTGTTGCTCGCGTGGTCACTCTGGCTTGGGCATGGCAGACAGTAGGGGCGACCGGGAAAGAGTCAGAAGATCCTTAGGCACGGGGCGTAGCCTTTCTGGTGTGAAGCATCTGCGCCGCATCTCCACTCGCCGCCTGCTTGCGCTGTGCGCTGCAACCGCGGCGGTCGGGGTGGGAGCCACGGCATTGGCCATGGCCGCGACGGGTGGCGGCCCGACGCCTCCCGCTGAGCCCCTGCCGGTCGCCGTGCACGACGCGCTCACTGCCCCCACGGTCCAGGGAGTCACCGCGCGCATCCACTTCACCAACGACCTGATCGCCGGCTCCAGCGTGCAGGGGGCGGATCCGCTCCTCACCGGCGCCTCCGGACGGCTGTGGGCCACCTCGGACGGGCAGCTCCGTCTGGAGCTCCAGGCGGACTCGAGTGCCGAGGGCGCCACAAGCGACAGCCAGGTGGTCTCGGACGGACACAGCTGGTTCATCTACGACTCCGGCTCCAACACGGTCTTCAAGGGAACCGTCCCCGCCGATCATGGCGGCGCCGATGGGCAGAGCTCGGCGCAGGAGCAACCACCTTCGCTCGACCAGGTCAAGAAGGGCATCGCGAAGCTCGCGGAGCACGCCGCGGTGGGTGGCGCCGAGCCGACCGACATCGCAGGCCAGCCGACCTACAGCGTCCGCGTCGAGCCCCAGGGCAACGCAGGGCTGCTCGGCGGAGCCGAGCTCGCCTGGGACGCGGTACACGGCACGCCTCTCCGGGCAGCCGTCTACGCGAAGGGCGACAGCTCGCCGGTGCTCGAGCTGAAGGTCACCGACATCTCCTTCGGCTCCGTTCCGTCGTCAGTCTTCGACGTCACTCCGCCGCCCGACGCCCAGGTCACCGACGTCAGTCCGCCGGCCCACCAAGACAACGGCACGGCTGAGCCGCAGCCGGTCACCGGCCTGCAGGCGGTCCAGCAGCAGGCCTCCTTCCCGGTCAGCGCCCCCGACACGCTCGCCGGCCTTCCGCAGAGTGAGGTCCGGCTCATCCAGAGCGGAAAGGACGCCGCAGCGCTGATCACCTATGGGAAGGGCCTCGGCGGCATGGCCGTGATCGAGCGGCCGGCCGACCCGCCTCACGGCTCCACCGCCTCGAGCGGGGATCACGGACAGCTCAGCCTTCCGCAGGTGTCCGTGAATGGAGCCCATGGCCAGGAGCTCGACACCGCCCTCGGGAGCATGGTGACCTTCCAGCGCAACGGCGTGCAGTACACGGTTCTCGCCTCGGCCCCGCCGGCCACGGTGCTGGCCGCCGCGCAAGACCTGTAGTCGATGGCGGAGTCTCCGCCGATTGAGGTCCGCGGGCTCGTCAAGCGCTATGGGGAGATCACCGCGGTCGACGACGTCGACCTGACCGTCAACGCCGGGGACGTGTTCGGCTATCTGGGGCCGAACGGAGCCGGCAAGACGACCTCGCTGCGGATGATGCTGGGACTGATTCGGCCGACCGAGGGATCCGTGCGGCTCTTCGGCCGTGATCCGCAGATCAGTGTCGCGGCACTCGACGGGGTGGCGGGCTTCGTCGAGGCGCCGATGTTCTACCCGTACTTGAGTGGTCTGGACAACCTGAAGCTCTGCGCGGCGTTCGATGGCGGGGAGGGGAGGGCGACGATCGACGAGGTCCTGGAGATCGTGGAGCTGCGAGACCGCGCCGGGGACAAGGTCAAGGGCTACTCGCACGGCATGAGGCAGCGCCTGGGCATCGCGTCGGCGCTCCTTCGCAGCCCTCGCCTGCTGCTGCTGGATGAGCCCGCCACCGGCCTTGATCCGGCGGGAATGCGGGACATGCGCCTGCTGATTCGCGATCTCGGCGAGCGCGGGATCACGGTGCTGCTCTCCAGCCATCAGATGAACGAGGTGGAGGAGCTCTGCAACCGCGTCGCGATCATCCGCAAGGGGCGGGTGGCATACGAGGGCTCCCTCGCCGAGCTTCGCAGCAAGGCCGGAGTCAGCTACCGGCTGCGGACCACCGACGATGCGAAGGCCAGGGGGGTCTGCACGGACCAGCAGGGCATCGAGGAGCTCGCGACGTCCAACGGCGGCCTTGCGTTCAAGGCCGAGGGGGAGGAGGCCATCGCTGCCCTCTCGGTCGCCCTGACCGAGTCGGGAGCTGCTGTGTTGGAGCTGACGCCGCAGCAGGCCACGCTCGAGGATCTCTTCTTCCGGCTCACGGAAGGCGACGAGGCAGGGCGAGCGGCGCATACGAGAGAGCTCATCGAGGAGCTGGCGTGAAGCCGGGTGTGCTGACCGTGTACCGCTGGGAGCTGCGCAAGCTCCGCGCGCAGAAGCGGACCTACCTCGGCCTTGGCGCAGCGGCCGCGGTCCCGATCATCTTCGTGATCGCCCTCGTGACCGGCGGCGGGCATCCGAACGACGTCGCCTTCGGCAAGTACGTCCACGACACCGGGCTCGCGGTCCCCCTCGTGCTGCTGCTGTTCGGCTCGATCTGGCTCTTCCCGCTGATCACGGCTCTGGTCGCGGGCGACATCGTCGCCTCGGAGGATCGCAACGCGACGCTCAAGATGATCCTGACCCGCTCGGTGGAGCGCCACCAGGTGTTCGCGGGCAAGGCCCTGGCGGCGGTCACGTATGCGGTGATCGCGATCGCGATCGCCGGAGCCGTCGCGCTCGGGGCGGGCATTCTGGCGTCGGGTTTCAACCCCGTTACGACGCTCTCGGGAACCGTTGTCTCTGCGCCGAAGGGACTTGAGCTGGTCGGCGCCAGCCTGGTCGTCTACCTGCTCCCCATACTCGCGATCGCCTGCATCGGGCTCCTGCTTTCCACCGTCTTCCGAAACAGCGGCGCCGCGATCGTGGGGACCCTCATGTTCTCCCTGCTCGTCCAGCTCGTCGGCATCCTGCCGGGACTGAGTGGCCTGCACCCCTACCTGCTCAGCACCCAGTTCAACGCCTGGCAGGGCCTGCTTCGGACTCCGGCGGACTGGGCGCCGATCGTGCGCTCCCTCTGGGTCTGCGCCCTCTACGGGCTGCCGGCCCTGGCGGCGGCCATGCTCGTCTTCCTCCGCCGGGACGTCGCCGAGAGCTAACCCCGGCTGCCTTTCATCTCGCGTTCATCTTCGCGGGACAATCTCGGTGAGCGAGATGCGTGTGCTGATCGTCGAGGACGAGGCCAAGATGGCCGGGCTGATCCGCCGTGGACTGCGGCAGGAGGGGATGGCGGCCGATCTCGCCGGAAAGGGAGAGGACGCCCTCTGGATGGCCGGGTCGACGGAGTACGACGCGATCGTCCTCGACCTGATGCTTCCCGGCATCGACGGCTTCGAGGTCTGCCGGCGGCTACGCGACGACGGGGTGATCTCTCCGATCCTGATGCTGACTGCCCGCGACGGGGTGCCCGACCGGGTCGCGGGCCTGGACGCGGGCGCCGACGACTACCTGGTGAAGCCGTTCTCCTACGCGGAGCTACTGGCCCGCCTGCGCGCACTTGCCCGGCGCGGCAACGGGCAGCGCTCGCCGGAGCTCCAGGTCGGCGATCTCCGCATGAACCCGGCGAAGCGCCAGGTGTGGAGGGGAGGGGAGGAGATCGAGCTCTCCGCCAAGGAGTTCGCCGTGCTCGAGGTCTTCATGCGGCGCCCCGGAGAGGTCCTCTCCCGCTTCCAGCTGCTCGAGCACGCCTGGGACTACGAGTACGAGAACCGCTCCAACATCGTCGACTCCTACGTCCGGCTCCTGCGCCGGAAGGTCGACAAGCCCTTCGGGGTCGAGTCGATTCAGACGGTGCGCGGCGCGGGGTACCGGCTGCGGGAGAACGGCGGCTCGAGGTGACACGGATACCGATCCGGCTCAGGGTGACGCTGGCCTTCACGATCGTGATGGCAATCCTGTTGGCCGCCCTCGGCCTTTACGTCTACTCGCGCTTCGACACGGAGCTCAGCGAGCAGATCGATCAGAGCCTGCGCACCCACGGCGACGACATTGCCTCCCTCGTTGCACACAGGGATCTGAGCCGCTCCGTCGCACTGCTCGGCCGCGAGGAGAGCTTCGCCCAGGTGCTCACGCCGGACGGGCGGATCTACGCCACGACGCCTCAGCTCGGGAACCATCCTCAGCTCACGCCCGCCGAGGCGGCGCGGGCGGCCCGTGAGTCGTTCGTCGTAACCCGCCCGCATGTGCGCAGCATCCAGGGGCAGGCGCGGCTGCTTGCCCGGCCGGCCCAGGCCCGAGGCCAGACCTACGTCGTCGTGGCCGCAGCCACGCTCGACGACCGCAACGAGTCGCTCCGAAACCTGCGGACGATCCTCCTCATCGGCGGGCCCGTCGCCCTGCTGCTTGCCTCGCTCGCCGGATACGCCGTCTCGGGAGCGGCCTTGCGGCCGGTCGACGCGATGCGCCGGCGCGCCGCTGAGATCTCGGCCACCGAGCCCGACGAGCGCCTGCCGCTGCCGGAGGCGAAGGACGAGCTTCGCCGCCTTGGCGAGACCCTCAACGCGATGCTCGGCCGGCTCGAGGCGGCGCTCGAGCGAGAGCGCACCTTCGTCGACGACGCGAGCCACGAGCTGCGCACGCCGCTGGCACTGCACAAGACCGAGCTCGAGCTCGCCCTCCGCTACGCGAAGACGCCCGAGGAGATGCGGGCCGCGATCGCGTCGTCGATCGTCGAGGTCGACCGCCTCAGCGCGTTGGCGGAGGACCTCCTGGTCCTGGCTCGCTCGCAGCAGGGAAAGCTGGCGCTCCACCTTCGCCGGATGCGTGTCGCCGACCTGCTCGGCGCCGTTCGCGAGCGGTTCGCGGCTCGAGTGGCTGAATCCGGCCGCAAGCTCACCGTGGAGCCGGCCAACGGACTGGTGGTCGACGCCGACCCCGTCCGGCTGGAGCAGGCGCTCACCAACCTGATCGAGAACGCGATAGAGCACGGAGCGGGGGAGATCACGCTGAGCACTGCCGAGTCCGGCGACGAGCTCGAGATCCACGTCTCCGACCATGGCTCTGGATTTCCACCCGCCTTTCTCGACCGAGCCTTCGAGCGCTTCAGCCGCGCCGACCCGGCCCGCGGCGGCGACGGCACCGGGCTCGGCCTCGCGATCGTCGAGGCGATCGCACGTGCGCATCGTGGCAGCGCCCACGCCGCGAACCGCGACGACAGCGGAGCCGATGTCTGGATCGAGCTCCCTCGCTGACCCTTTCACGGCCGATTCATTCCGGCCCCGTAGAACCGGTCAGGCAATGACGAGACGACCGAGAGGAAATCCCATGCAGTGGTCACGGAGGTACTGATGAGAGCCCGGGCGATCAAGCGCGTGGGAACCGCGATGGCGGGGATCGCCGTTCTGCTCCCCGCGCTCGCCGGGTGCGGTTCGTCAGGAGGAGACAGCTCCTCGGCGGCCACGAAATCCGGCACGAGCACGCTCCCGCAGACGGGCGAGCCGTCGAACCTCAGTCCGGCGGACTTCTCGACCAACATCGACAACCCCTACTGGCCGATGCCGGTCGGAAGGCAGTGGCACGTCCACGTCAGCAATCCCCAGGGCGAGTCGCTGCAGGAGACGGTCACGGTCGAGGACAGGACCAAGCGGATCGCCGACGGCATCACAGCCAGGGTGGTGCACGACGTCGTCTACGACCACGGCAAGCCATCCGAGGTCACGGACGATTGGTACGCCCAGGACTCGGACGGGAACATCTGGTACTTCGGCGAGAACACAGCCGAGTTCACCAACGGCAAGAAGGACACGAGCGGATCCTTCGAGGCCGGCAGGAACGGGGCTGACGCCGGGATCGCGTTGCCCGCCAACCCCCAGGTCGGGCTGACCTATCGCGAGGAGTACTACGCCGGGCACGCAGAGGACCGCGCCAAGGTGCTCGCGCTCGACCAGCAGGTCGAGGCGCCGGCGGGGCACTTCACGGGCGCGATCCTGATCGACGACACCAGCCCGATCGAGCCGACGGTGTCCGAGTACAAGCTCTACGCCAAGGACGTCGGGCCGGTGGTCGCGGTCTCGGTCTCGGGCGAGTCAGAGCGCGAGGACCTGGTCAGCTACTCGCACTGATCGATCGCGCGGCTCCCGCCACATCGGCCAGAGGCGGGGGCCGCGCGGCAGGTCCCGCTCCCCGCGCACCCGGAAGCCGTGCCGTGCGTAGAAGTCCAGGTTCTGCTCCTTCGATGACTCGAGGTACGCGCCGACCCCATCGCGGTCGCACTCCTCGAGGATCGGGGCCATCATCGCCGAGCCCAGGCCGTGTCCCCGGGCCGAGGGATCTGTTCCGAGTATCGCCAGGTACCAGTGGGACGGCTCGGTGGGGTGGACCCGCTGAGCGCCGAGCATCCCGTTGATCACCATCGGCATGCGGAGCGCCAGCCGTGGGTGGAGCAGGCAGGTCGCGTAGGCGACGTCCTGTCGTGCGGAGGTGTGCCACAGGTCGGGCGCCGCCCAGACCGCGGCGCTCCGCAGTTCGTCGTCGGTCCAGATCTCGCCATGCGGGTGAATGTCGCGTAGGCGCATGCCGAAGAGGCGCTCCAGGACCCGTGGCCGGAGGTGCTCGGGCCGGCACGCCCAGGCCGCGACCGGGTCCTCGTGGAAGGCGCGAGCCAGCATCCGCGCGAGCTGTGGCAGCTCCTCCGTCTGCGCCCGACGGGGGGCGACCGCGACGCGGTCAGCCATTCGGCAGGGAGGAGCCCGCGAAGAAGAAGAACCAGGCCTCGAACGCGAGGCAGCCGGCCACCGCGCAGATCACGACGACCCGCTCGACCCCGCCGATCCCGTACTTCCGCTGGACGTCACCTTCGCGCTCGTCGCGCATGCTCCGCAGCCACGGCGAGGTCTGGCGTGCGGCCGCCGGCCGCCCGGTCAGGTCGTCATATCTGTTGTTGAGCCAGGTGAGCACGAATGCCAGGGCGAAGACGCACATCGACAGCACGACCACCACGGTGAAGAGCGCGGTCATGCTGATGTTGTTGAGGTTGCCCTGGACCTTGGAGCCGACCCAGACAGCGAACAGGGGCGCCCCCGTCCAGAGGTTGATGGAGCAAAGGGCGGACGCGGTGATCAGTCCGATCTTCTTCAGCGCCATACGCCCGCCTACATTACCTACGGTGGAGTAGCTTTGCGACGATTCCCGGCTTGCGCGGCTCGACCTCCTCGCGGAGCGGGAGCCGGCCCTGCCTGCGGGCGGCCAGCACGCAGCCCGAGTGTGCATGGCGGCGGCGCGAGCTGTCTCCCTCCGGCGTGACCAGCATGTGCTCGCTGAGCGAGGGAAGATGGCCCCCGCAGAGCGGGCAGCGGTAGGTCGCGGGCTTCCGGTTCGCCGCCGGGCGGATCGCGTACCAGCGCGCCCTGCGGAAGTCGTCGCGGCTCATTGCCGACGCGACGTTACGCAATCAAAGGGCCGCCAGCCCCGCCAGGGTGAGGGATCGGAGGGCGGGGCTGACGGCCTAATCCGACATACGGGGCATCCCGGTCGTGGGATTGCCCCGCGTGTGCGCTCGTTTGACTACGGGCAGCGGACGAGGAAGTCGCGGCCGGGGCCGCCCTTGCACTTGTCTCGCTTCTTACCGCCGTTCAGCAGGTCGTCGCCCTTGCCGCCGAGCAGCTTGTCGCGGCCGTTCTTGCCCTTGAGCGTGTCTCCGCCATCGCTGCCGAACAGCTTGTCCCGGCCACCTCCGCCGTTGACGAAGTCCTTGCCCGAGCCGGCGTCGACGTAGTCCCGGCCGGCGCCGGTGCAGATGAGGTCGTTGCCGCCGTTCGCGAAGACCTGATCGTTACCCGTGAACGAGACGATGACGTCCGAGTGCGAGGTGCCCTGGAGCACGTCGTCGCCGGCCGTGCCGACGATCGTGGGCGTGGCGCAGCTGGGCCTGGCCTTGTGCTTCTTCGGCTTCGGGGTGCTCGGCTTCTTGTTGATCACCGTGGTCTCGGAGTCGATGTCGTTGGTGGCGTTGGTGTCATCCGAGCTGGTCAGCGACGCCGAGTTGGAGGCGGTGCCGCTCCTGGCCGCCTTGACCGTGATGGTCACGCTCGCCGTTGCGCCGGCGTTGACCTGGCCCAGATCACAGGTGATGGTGCTGCTCGCCTTCTGGCAGGTTCCCGCCGAAGGCGTGGCCGAGACATAGCTCACCTGGGACGGAAGCGTGTCGGTGGTGATCACATCACCGGCGTCGTTTGCGCCCTCGTTCTTGACCGTCAGCACATAGGCGAACGTGTCGCCGACCGTCACCGGGTCGGCCGTGTCGGTCTTGGTCATCGACAGATCGGTCGAGCCGATCGCGGCGCTAGCGCCGCCGGCTCCACCGATGAGCCCCACGATGAGGCAGACGACGGCTCCCGCCATCGCAAGCGCCGCCGTGCCGCGTACTCGAACTCCCTGCATGACTGCTCCTTTCCCTGACTGCTGGCTTCTCTAACGTCAGCGCCAGGGGGCGGGCAGGGGTTACGGCCGATCGGGGCTCATCGGCTCCAGGAAGACGTCCATCGTGGTGATCTTGCCGTTCGTGATCGTCAGCGCCTGGGTCACGATCCGCCTGCCGTCGATCTCGACCACCGCGCCCATGTTCCCGTTGACGATCGCCGGACGGGCGTACGGGGCGAAGGGTGCACCGCGGGCCATCGCCCGCCTCGCCACCTTCTCGCGGCCCACCAGTGTGGGCGCCCAGCGCGGATCGCCCTCGACGGTGTGAATCCGCTGGATCACGTCGGGATCGAGCATCTCGAGCAGCGCCTCGAAGTCCCCCGCCCGGGCGGCGGCCAGGAAGGCGTCGACCACCTGGCGCTGGGTCTCCATGTCGGGATCCCGTGGCGGCACCGACCCGCGGACCTGCCGGCGCGCCCGGCTCGCGAGCTGCCGCGCTGCGTCCGGGGTGCGGCCGGCGATCTGGCCGATCTCGCTGAACGGGACTCCGAACATGTCGTGCAGGACGAAGGCGATCCGCTCGGCGGGCGTGAGGTTCTCGAGTACGACCAGCATCGCCATTCCCACGGAGTCGGAGAGCTCCGCTTCCTCGGCGGGGTTCTCCTCGGTCAGCTCGGTGACGACCGGCTCGACGTACTCCGGGCCGGCGACGTCGGCTTCGTTGCGGCTCCTCCGCGATCGGAGCATGTCGAGGCAGACGCGGCTGACGACGGTCGTGAGCCAGGCGCGCAGGTTCTCGACCTCGTCCGTCTCCGACCGGCTCAGCCGCAGCCACGCCTCCTGGACGGCGTCGTCGGATTCGCCGGTGGAGCCGAGCATCCGGTAGGCGACCGAATGCAGATAGGTGCGGTGTTCCTCGAAGCGCTCGGCGAGCAGTTCCTGGTCGTTCATGTCACGTCCTCTCGTTCGCATCCGTCATAGCAACTGACGAACGAAATGCCGCCGATGTGACGGCGAAAGGAGACTCGAAATGGCTCGGAAATGGTGGACCCTGCTGGCCGTCACGGTGGCGACATTCATGTTGCTGCTCGACATCACGGTCGTCAACGTTGCGCTCCCCTCGATCCGCAAGGACCTGGGCGCCAGCTTCACCGATCTTCAGTGGGTCGTAGATGCCTACGCGCTCACCCTTGCTGCCCTGGTCCTGACGGCGGGCTCGCTCGCCGACCGCCTGGGGCGCCGTCGCGTGTTCGCGGTGGGCCTGGGGATCTTCTCCCTCGCCTCGCTGCTCTGCGGTCTGTCGCCCGACCCGACCTTCCTCAACCTCTCCCGTGCGCTGCAGGGAGTGGGAGGGGCGATCATGTTCGCCGTCTCCCTGGCCCTGGTCGCGCAGGAGTTCCCGGCGGGCCGCGAGCGCGGTACGGCCATGGGGATCTACGGCGCCTCGATCGGCGTCGCCGTCGCGGTGGGACCGCTGGTCGGAGGTGCGCTCACCGACGGTCTCGGCTGGCAGTCGATCTTCTATCTCAACGTTCCGATCGGGCTGGCCGCGATCGCGATCACCTATCTGAAGTTGCGTGAGACCCGTGACCCGAACGCGACCCGGATCGACTGGGCCGGCGTGGCGACCTTCAGCGCCGCCCTATTCGTGCTGGTGCTGGCACTTGTCCGCGGGAACGATGAGGGCTGGGGCAGCACGCCGATCGTCTCGCTGTTCGCCGGAGGGGCGCTCCTGATGGGCGGGTTCATCGCCGTCGAGAGCCGCGTGAGCGAGCCGATGCTCCCGCTGGGCCTGTTCAAGCGGCCGTCGTTCACCGGCGTCCAGCTGGCGGCCTTTGCCGTCTCGGCCTCGGCGTTCGCCCTCTTCCTGTATCTGACCCTGTACCTGCAGAACTACCTCGGCTACTCGCCGCTGCAGGCCGGGCTGCGCTACCTGCCGGTCACGGTGGTCAGCTTCTTCGCCGCGCCGATCTCCGGGATGCTGCTGTCCCGGGTGCCGGCACGCTTCCTGATGAGCGCAAGCCTCGCGGTGGCGGGAGCCGGGCTGATGCTGATGTCCGGTGTCCAGGCGAGTGACGGCTGGACCACGCTGCTCGGCGGCTTCCTCCTCCTCGGCGCGGGCGTGGGCTTCCTCAACCCGGTGATCGCCGACGTGGCGCTCAGCGTGGTGCCGAAGGAGCGCAGCGGCATGGCGGCCGGCATCAACGACACGTTCCGCCAGGTCGGCGTCGCCGTCGGCGTCGCCGTCTGGGGAGCGATCTTCATCGGCCGCGGTGCGGACAAGGTCCGCGACCTGACCGCGGGCACGCCCCTCGCCCAGGGCGGCCACCCGCGCCAGCTCGTCGAGGCTGCGTCGTCGGGGAGCCTGCACCAGGCGGTGGCGTCAATTCCGCCCGGGAGCCGGCAGGCGGCATCGAACGCCGCACGCGATGGGTTCCTCGCCGGCTTCAACGACGTGCTCACGCTGGGTGGGCTGCTCTGCCTCGCGGGCGCGGTGCTGGCCCTGTGGCTGGTTCGCGAGAGCGAGATCGAGCGCGAGCCGATGGAGGCGCCCGGTCAGGTCGCGGTGGCCGGGGCCCGCGACTAGGGCTGTGGGCCCTGACCCGGGTTGCTCGCCTTGAGCGCCCGGGTCTCGGCCTTCAGCTTCACGGTCCGCTCGTTCATCGCGTCGACGTCGTAGCGGGGGTCTCCCTCGAAGTCGAACACGGTTTCCTTGCTGGAGGGGTCGAACCGAACGGGGACCTCATCATCGCCCTCGGTGGGGCGGAGGCCCGTGATCCAGAACTTGTCGCGCACCTTGGCCTCGAAGGCCTCGCCGGCCTCGGTGTGCACCTCGAGCACGTAGTCGTAGTCGCGCAGCTCGTTGCTCGTGACCTTGCTGCGCTCCTCGCACGAGGCGACCAGCGCGGTGGCGCGCTCACCGTTCTTCTTGAGACGTCGCTTGGCGAACAACATGCGCCCGGACCCTAGGGAGGGCCCGGGCGCACAGCAATGGCAATTTTGGATCCGGCTAGAAGGCCCCGGTCCCGTTCGGCGAGCCGAGGCCCGTCGGCCCGTCGTAGCCGGCACCGGAGGTGCACAGGTACGCCGGGCTGCAGGTGCCGTTGGTCCCCGAGGTGACGTCGAAGAGCGACGACGTGTGGCTGTACGGGAATGAGCCGTAGGTGACGCTCCCCGCGTTTCCGGCCAGCCCATAGACGCCTGCGACGATCGGCGCCGAGGCGCTGGTGCCGCCGACCACGCCCCAGCCCTTGAAGCACTGGCCGAGGAGCTGGCTGAGGAAATTGCAGTTCGAGTCGTAGACCGCGACACCGGTGTTCGGGTCGGCGACCGCGGAGACGTCCGCGACCGTGCGGCGGGCGCAGCCCGAGTCGGCCTGCCAGGCCTGCTTCGCCTCGTAGGCCGAACATCCCGAGCCTGAGCCGTTCCAGGCGGTCTCCGTCCAGCCGCGCGAGTTCGAGGCGCGGTTGAGCGTCGTGCCGCCGACCGCGGTCACGTACCGCGACGCGGCCGGGTACTCGACTCCGTAGCCGCTGTCTCCCGACGAGACGGTGATCGCCACGCCCGGGTGGTTGAAGTGGGCGTCGTCGGAGGTCTCCGAGCTCGCCTCACTGCCGCCGTAGCTGTTGGAGATCACCTTCGCCCCGAGCCGCGCCGCGGTGTCCTCCGCCGCATAGAGGCTGGTGTTCTGGTTGTTGGTCGCCTCGACCAGGAGGATCTTGCAGCCGGGGCAGATCGCGGAGGCCATCTCGAGGTCGAGCTGGGTCTCGAGCGCCCAACCCTGGTTGTTCGACGGGTAGGAGCCCTGGACTCCGCTCTGGTTGACCTTCTTGAAGCAGCCGTTGGCCGTGGCGCAGGCCGACAGGCCGTAGTTGGAGCGGTAGGCGTTCATGTCCGCCTCGGCGGTGTTGTCGCCGTAGGCGTCGACGATCGCGATCGTCTGACCCGAGCCGCCGCTCGAGGGAAGGGCGTAGGCGCTCCGGAGGTCGGCCGGGCCGTACCCGGCCGTCGGCGCCGCCGCCGCCCTGGGCTCACCCTTCAGGTTGGCGATCACGTTCAGGTTGCAGTGCGAGTGGTCCGCGCGCAGATCGAGCGCGCAGGCACCCGGGATGACGCTGGTCTTGGGCAATGAGGCACCCGACGCCCCACCGGTGACGGTGAGCGTCAGTGCGAGCGACGAGGCGACAACCGCCCCGGCGATGGTCAGGTGGCGAAGACGCATTTGCACTCTCCCCGGCGGCAAGCCGCCGATCGCAGTTCCCGTTATGCGATCCGCACTCCCCCTGCGTCTCGCTCTCGCGAAAATTTAGTACATCGGCCCCTCATCATGTCTGGTATCCCTCCCGAAAGGCGAACGGAGGAGGACGTGTGAAGGGGATGTGGGCAGCACTCACTGGGATGACCGTCGCGATGTTGGTCGTGATCACGGGTACCGCCGGAGCTGCCACCGTCACGATCGGGAGCCCGCTCACGTCGACGTACACGAACAATCCGTCAGGATCGGTGGGCACCACGGCGATGGTTTCCGGTCCGAACCTCACATCTCCCGTCGACGGGACCGTCATCAACTGGCGGACGCAGGGGTTCACGGGCGGGCCCTTCCGGATGCGTGTGCTGCAGCTCTCCGCCGGAGATGTCGCGCTCGCCACGGGCAGCGGGCCACCCATCCTCCTCAACGGTGGGAGGGTCGACCAGCCGGTCAGCGTCCCGATCCAGAAGGGCCAACTGATCGGGTTCGACAACAGCACGAGCGTGGACAGGGCCGACGTCGTCATATCCAGTCCGACCTATTTCGGCGCGGGATGGTTCCCGGCTCTCCAGGACGGTGGGCCCGCTCAGCCATCCGGGCCGAGCGGTCCCATCGAGTTCGCCTACAACGCGACCGTCCGCTACTGCCTGGTCCCCGGTCTCAAGGGGAAGAAGCTCGGCGCCGCAAAGCAGGCCCTCTCGGCCGCCGCCTGCAGGCTCGGCACTGTCAAGAAGAAGAAGGGCACGAAGGGACGGAAGGCCAAATTCGTGCGCTCGCAATCGGTGACGCCCGGGACTTCCCTCGCGGACGGTGCTGCCGTCGCCGTGAAGCTGGGCAAGAAGCCCAAGAAGAAGAAGTAGCCGGCTAGCCGACCCGCGTGTAGGTGAGGTCGAAGTCGACCTCCCAGTTGGTGCCGTCCTTCGCCGCCTCCCAGCGCCCGTCGATGGACTTGCCGTCCTCCGAGATCGTCGCCGTGAAGCGCTGCGAGAAGGGCTCGCCGTCGCGCCAGAGCTTCCACTCGCCGTCGCCGATCGACATCTCGTAGACGCGGCAGACGTCCCGTTCGTCCGTGTAGAGCTGGAAGTAGCGGCCGTTGGCCGCGTCGCAGCCGATCACGCAGATGCCGTCCGGCGCCGGGTCGGGCGCTCTCGTGCGCTGGAGCAGCAGCCGATCGCCCTCCAGCCATTCGAAGGTGGCGCGGCCCTCGCCCGGCCACGGCTCCCCGCCGGGTGGGGTCGCTCGAAGCGTCCACTCGCCGAGCAGGACCTCCAGCTCCTTCAGCGCCTTCGCGGCGGCGGGCTGATCCGGCGCCATCAGGCGGCGGCCGGCTGCCGCTGCGCGGCCTCGAGCATCGAGGCGTCGTGCGAGCAGTAGAGCGTCACCTCGTCGCCATGGTCTCGCTGGAGCTCGCGCAGCCGCTCCTGGTTTCGGTGGCGTGCCCTGCCGTCGTGCTGGTTGATCGTCTGGAACAGGCGCATGCCGGGTGGACACCGGCGTGGCGTCTCGATCTCGCCGGCGAAGAAGAAGGCGTCGCCGCAGTGGAGCAGCCAGCCGCCGGAGGTGTTGATCGCGACTCCGCAGTGGCCCGCGGTGTGGCCGGGAAGGGGGATCATCGCGATCTCCGCGTCGAGGTGGGGGAGGAGCCGGACGCTCTCGAAGCCGAACCAGCTGTCGCCGCCGGCGCCGTGCTCGACCCAGATCGGGTTCGGTCCCCATTGCTCCGAGACGTAGCGGGCGCGCTCCTTCAGTGACGGCGACCGTGCCGCTGCCAGCTCGGACGCGAACACGTGGATCTGGGCGTCCGGGAAGTCGCCGATCCCGCCGGCGTGGTCGACGTCGAGATGCGTGGTGACGATGTGCCGGACATCGGCCGGATCGTGACCGAGCGCCTCGACCTGGCGGATCGCGGTCTCCCGCTCCTCGCAGATGGGGGCGACGAGCGCGCGGAACGGCTGCCCGAGGCGCTTCGGGTTCGCGCAGTCGCCCAGGCCGTATCCCGTGTCGACCAGGACGAGCTCGCCGCCCATCTCGATCAGCAGGCAGTGGGCGACGACAGTGGTCGTCTCCAGGAGCCCGCCGTGTCCGGCGAGCAGACGAGCTCCCCTCGGGCACATCGTTCCGCAGTTGAGGTGGTCGACCTCGATACGCGGAGCCTATTTCCTACGGAGGGTTGGAGACCCGGCTGAGGAGGGGATACTGCCCGCGATGCCCGAGCCGCACGAACACGAGATCGCGCGGAAGATCCTCGACGCGAGCCTCTACATGGTCGTCGCGACGGCCAACCGCGGCGGCCAGCCGTGGGCCTCGCCGGTCTACTACGCGCACTCGGGCTACCGCGAGTTCTTCTGGGTCTCCGATCCCGAAGCCGAGCATTCGACGAATCTGCGCGACCGCCGTGAGGTCGGGATCGTGGTCTTCGACTCCTCGGCGCGGATCGGCACCGGCCAGGGCGTCTACATCTCGGGGGTGGCGCAGGAGCTGCCCGCTCACGAGGCGGCCGAGCCGATCGAGGTCTACTCGAAGCGTTCCGTGAGCCACGGCGGCGGCGAGTGGACCCAGGAGGACGTGCGACCGCCGTCGCGCCACCGCCTCTTCCGCGCGACGGCCGAGGCCGTCTACGTCCTCGACGAGCACGATCATCGCGTGGAGGTCGATCTCCGCTGAAGGCCGTCGTGATGCAGGAGGCCGGTGGGCCCGAGGTGCTCGAGCTTCAGGATGTCGATCGCCCGGAGCCCCTGCCGACGGAGGTGCTCGTCCGCGTCACCGCGGCCGGCATCAACCCCGTCGACTGGAAGACCCGCAATGGGGGCGGGTTCCGCGACGCGATCGGGGACCCGCCGATGATCCTCGGCTGGGACGTCGCGGGCGTGGTGGAGGCGGTCGACCCCGACGTCACCCGCTTTGCCCCGGGCGATCGCGTCTTCGGCATGCCCTGGTTCCCGCGGCTCGCGCGCGCCTATGCGGAGTTCGTCACCTCGCCGGCCCGCCAGCTCGCGCGCACCCCGCACGCCCTCACCGACGAGCAGGCCGGAGGCCTGCCGCTCGCCGGGCTGACGGCATGGCAGGCGCTCGTCGACGTGGCAGAAGTGGGGGAGGGCACCCGCGTCCTGATTCACGCCGCGGCCGGCGGCGTCGGGCACCTCGCCGTGCAGATCGCGAAGGCGCGCGGGGCCCACGTGATCGGAACGGCCCGGGAGGAGAAGCATGACTTCCTACTCGGTCTCGGCGTCGACGAGCCGATCGACTACACGGCCCGACCGTTCGAGGAGGTCGTCTCGGACGTCGACGTCGTGCTCGACCTCGTGGCGGGCGAGGAGTACGGGTTGCGCTCCCTGCGGACGCTGCGAACCGGCGGCCTCTGGCTCTGCATCCCGGCCGACGTGCCCGATGCGGTCGAGGCCGCCGCCCGGGATCAGTCGAAGCGCGCGCTGTCCTTCCTGGTGGAGCCCGACTACGCCGGACTCGAGTCCCTCGCCGCCCTGGCCGACCAGGGCAGCCTGCGGGTCGTCATCGAGGAGGCGTTCCCCCTCGCCCGGGCCGCCGAGGCGCACCGGCGCCTCGAGGACGGCCGGGCGAAGGGCAAGATCGTGCTGACTCCCTGAGGGGGAGCTACTCGGCGCGCTGGTAGACCTGGACCCGGACGCCCTCCGAGCCGACGCCCTCGTCCTTGACGAGGTCAAGCTTGATCCGGCCGATCCCCTCGGGGTAGAGGCGCTTGCCGGAGCCGAGGATGGTCGGGAAGACCATCAGCCGCAGCTCGTCGACCAGGTCGTTCTCGAACAGCGTGTGGACGAGGGTGTTGCTGCCGGCGACCAGGATGTTCCCGTCGGTCTCGTCACGCAGCTTGCGGAGCTCGTCGGGGATGTTCTCGGAGATCACGTCGGTGTTCTCCCAGGACGGGTCGGTCAGGGTGGTGGAGACCAGGACCTTCTTGCCCTTGTTGATCTTGTCGGCGAACTCGCCCTCGCGCGACGGCCATGCCTCCGCGAAGCCCTCGTAGGTCACCCGGCCGAGCAGCTGGACCGCGGCGTCCATCAGCTCCTCCATCTTGAACTTGTCGCCATCGTCGCCGCGGTTGTACTCGAAGGTCCAGCCGCCGTGCTCGAAGTCCTCGGATCCGCCCGGGTCCTCCATGACCCCGTCGATCGAGATGAACTCAGTGACAACGATCCTCCCGCTCATTTCTTCCTCCTGTTCGCTTTTCGCAGTTGCCTATGAGACGGCGCCGGGCGCCGGAACTAATCGGCGGCGAGCCGCTCGGCCATCCGGTCGAAGAAGCCGCCCCAGCCCTCCGCGGCGCGGCGGTAGGCAGCCGCGGGCATGTGGCCGCCGCTCTGCTGAAAGAGCATCTCGGTGCGCTCGCCGCCGAGATCGGTGAGCTCGACCGTGCAGAGGTCGTAGACGTCCTCGTCGGGCTGGTCGGACACGGTGAAGACCAGGCGCTCGGGCTCTTCGACCTCGATGTACTCGCCGTCCCAGTGGATCTCGCGCGGGCCGAAGATCATGGTGAGCTTCCACCTGCCGCCCTCGCGGACGTCCATCGAGACGGTGCCGAGCGGGATCTCCCCCTGCGGCCCGCCGTACCAGTCGGCGAAGCGGTCGGGCTCGGTCCACTCGCGCCAGATCGCCTCGCGCGGGGCGTCGAACGTTCGCCGGATCTCGATGTCCGGCTCGTCAGCCACGCAGGCGCTCCTCCATCCGGTCGAAGCCGCGCTCCCAGAAGCTGCTGTAGCCCTCGATCCACTCGGCCGCCTCCTTGAGAGGGGCGCCGGCGATGCGAGACGGGCGAAGCTGGGCGGCCCTCCCGCGCACGATCAGCCCGGCGCCCTCGAGGACCTTGAGGTGCTTGGAGACCGCCTGCACGCTGACCGGGAACGGCTCGGCGAGCTGGCTGACGGTGGCCTCGCCCTCCGTGAGGCGCTTCAGGATTGCGCGCCGCGTGGGGTCGGCGAGCGCGGCGAAGGTTCGGTCGAGGTCCGTCGGCATCGGCGAGCTGTTATTTAACCAGATGGTTGAATAGCGGACTGGTATTAGTTCGGAGCCGGCGTCACATCGGCGTCGCCAATCTCGTCAAACGGGTAAAGCAAATCCCGCGAAGGGGGTACAGGATGTCCCAGCCAGAGCAGACCAAGGAACTGCCGATCGACGAATTGCGTGCCAAGCTCGATGGCGAGCTGATCGCGCCCGACGACGGCACCTACGAGGAGGCCCGCCGGGTCTTCTTCAAGGGCTTCGACCGCACACCGCTCGCCGTGGCTCGGGCCGCGAACGCCGACGACGTCGCCACGGTGGTCAACACCGCCCGCGATGCCGGGCTCGAGCTGGCCGTGCGCAGCGGAGGCCACAGCCGCGCCGGCTACGGGACGACCGACGGCGGGCTCGTCCTCGATCTCTCGGCGATGAAGTCGCTCGACATCGATCCCGACTCCCGGACCGCCTGGGTCGAGACCGGGATCACTGCGGGCGAGTACACCAAAGCCACGGGTGAGCACGGGCTGGTCACCGGCTTCGGCGACGCCGGCTCGGTCGGGATCGGCGGGATCACCCTCGCCGGCGGCATCGGGTTCCTGGTTCGCAAGAACGGGCTGACGATCGACGATCTGCTCGCGGCCGAGGTGGTCACCGCCGACGGAGAAGTGGTCGAGACGAGCGAGGACAGCGAGCCGGATCTGTTCTGGGCGATCCGCGGCGGCGAGAGCAACTTCGGCATCGCCACGCGCTTCAAGTTCCGCCTGCACGAGATCTCGGACATCGTCGGCGGGATGATGGTCCTGCCGGCGACCCCCGAGGTGATCAACGGCTTCCTCGCGGCCGCCGAGGCCGCTCCGGAGGAGCTCTCGACGATCGCCAACGTGATGCTGGCGCCGCCGATGCCGTTCATCCCCGAGGAAGCTCACAGTCAGCCGATCATCATCGGGCTGATGGCCTACGTCGGGCCGGCGGACCAGGCCGACGAGGTGATCGCGCCATTCCGTGGGCTCGCCGCGCCCTACGCCGACATGGTGCGGCCGATGCGCTACCCGGAGCTCTACGAGGGCCCAGAGCAGGCAGCGGCGTTCGGGGCCGGCAACAATTTCTTCGCCGACTCGCTCGACGGCTCGGCGGCCGAGACGATCCTCGAGGAGCTCCCCAAGTCCAACGCGATGATGAAGGCCGTCCAGCTGCGCGTCCTCGGTGGCGCGCTGGGGCGTGTGTCCAGTGACGCCACCGCCTTCGCTCATCGCGATAACGGCCTGTTCGTCAATGCCGTGGCGATGTACGGGGACGCGGCGGAGAAAGAGACCCACGACGCCTTCGTCGACCGCCTCGCCGACGCGCTCGGCAAGGACGGCGCGGGTGGCTACGTCGGGTTCATGGGCGAGGAGGACGAGGCGACGCTGCGCGCCGCGTACCCGAATGGGAACTGGGACCGGCTCCGCGAGCTGAAGGGCCGCTACGACCCGGACAACCTTTTCCGGCTGAACCACAACATCCCGCCGGCCTAGGCGCCGGCGGGATCAGCCCGCCGGGCCGCCGTGCCAGCCCGAGACGGCGCCGGCCAGGGTGATGGCGAGCGCAACGCCCGCGCCCAGCGAGGCGGCGACAAGCATGCCGCGCAGCCCCGAGCCGGGGATGCGCTGGGCGCGAGTGCCGCTCCGGTAGCCGGACAGCGAGCGGAGCATGTGCGGGAGATGCCAGAGGAAATGGATGCCGAAGGCTCCGGCCCAGACGGCGAACGAGGCCTGGTGGAGGAAGACGAGCTGGTCGGACTTGTGCCCGAGCGCGAGCAGCAGGACGCCGGTGATGAAGATCCCGGCAGTTGCCAGGACGAGGACGGGGGCGAGCAGGCGGAGCAGCAGGGGAGGCGGGCCCTTGTCCGAGTAGGCGGGGGAATGGGTGTAGTAGCGGGCGAAGCGATAGCCCGTGCTGCCAAGCTTGAGCAGGACCGGCGGGATCAGCACGAGCCCGATGATCATGTGCAAGCTGAGCAGCGAGTCCATCTTCAACAGCGTGATCCCCTCCGCCATCAGCAGCAGGGTGAGCACGACGCCCGCCGCGACGGTGAGCGCTTCGTTGCCCTCCGTGCCGCCGAGGCGGTCACGATGCCGCCTGGCCGCGACGCGGCGGTGGGTGCCGGCGTAGGTCTCCATCGGTGCGATGGTCGTGCCCGGCGGTCAGCAGGCTCTAAGAGGCGGGTTAGAGCTCTCTTAGATTGGCAGGGAGGCTCAGCGCTTCAGCTTGACCCGCGCCGTCGCGGTCGCCTTGGTCCCGGCCCCGTCGGTGGCGGAGGCGGTCGCCGTGGTGGCGAGCTTGCCCTTCTTGCGGACCTTCTTCAGCGTCTTCTTCGAGACCTTCACCTTCAGGAACGTGACCGCGCCCGTGGGGATCGAGAAGCTGGTGGATCCCGCCGTCTTTCTGCCGAAGGCCAGCGTGAGGCTGCCGTCGCACGAGGTCGGGGTCCCGGCCGGGCAGCCGACCGCGACCTTCGCCTTCCGCTTCTTCACCCTCGTGTGCTGGTTCCGGAGGGCGACGCCGTTGAACGGGTCGTACTCGTAGGCGCCGATGTCGGTGAGGCCGTTGATCGTGCGGGGCTTGCCCAGGACGTCGAATGAGCCGTTGAGCGGGCTGGTGACGCCCGCGTTGATCGTCAGTGATGCGGGGGCCTCGCTGAAGTCGCCGGCGGCGGGATTGACGAAGATCGGGTCGGCCGTCTTCTGGCTGGTCTCGTTGACGGTCGCTCCGCCCGGTGTGATGTCGGCGTGATTCGTGTGGTCGATGTTCGCGACCAGGGTGGAACCGCTGATCTGGGTGAGGTTGATGTCGCTTCCCGCGCCGCGGGCGATCACGTTGGTGAGATTCGCCGTCAGGTTGCCGGGCGACTCGGATTGGATGCGGATGCCGGTGCCGCCTGACCCGGTGCCGACAGCCGTGACGTTGCGCACGGTGATGGTCGAGGTCACGCCGGTCTGCGCCTCGATTCCGCGGCCGCCGGTACCTGACGCCCAGCAGACGCTGTCGGTGAGAGTCCCGTAGACGTAACAGGCCTGCGCGTTGGCTCCGGTCACGTGGGCGATGATCTGGTCGGCCGAGCCGCCGTTGTTCGTCTCGATCGGCGCACTGCCGACGGCGTCCACGGCCAGGTAGCTGGCTCGGTCGCCGGGATTGCCGATCCATAGGAAGCCACCCGTGAAGTGGATGCGGGGCATCGGCTGGCCCTGGACGCCATGGATGTAAATGTCCGCTGTCGGCGCGATGACGCTCCCCGGCGGGGAGTAGTCGCCGGGGGTGACGATCACCTCGTCGCCCTGGTTGGCATCGTTGGCCGCGATCTGGATGGGGCAGGGGCTCGCCTGGCTGCAGGTCGAGCCCGATCCGGTCGGGGACGCATAGCGCTGCGCGGCGAATGCGTTCGACGCGGCACCGAACGTCAGGCACGCGAAAGCGAGGATCCCTGCTGCCCACCTTCTCCCAGGCATGTTCGGCAGTCTAGATGCGGATGGGCGGGACCCCGGCGATGGCCGGAAATTCGAGGCTCGGGGGTGCCAAAAGGCGGTACCGTAGGCCCATGGGGGTCCGTCGGGTGCTTCCCACGCTTCTCGGGCTGTTGGCGGTCATCGCTCTGGTGCCGCTCGCGTCGGCTGCGTCGGCCGCCACCCAGACGATCCCCTTCCTCGCGACCGGTTCGCTCAGCACGCCGCGCGATGGTCCCGGCTCGGCGCCGCTGTCCAACGGCGGCGCGCTGGTGGCCGGCGGCTACCAGGGAGGCGTCTACCTGAAGAGCGCGGAGATGTTCAACCCGCTCAGCGGGACGTTCATTCCCGTGGGCTCACTGACGAGCTTTCGCTACGGCCCGGTTGCGGCGCCCCTCGAGGACGGCCGCGTGCTGGTCGCCGGCGGCCACGATGGCGTCAGCGCCCTGAAGACCGCGGAGATCTTCGACCCCCACACTGGCACCTTCCACGGCGGGGTCGGCCAGATGGGCACCCCGCGCACCTTCGCGGCAGCCGCCCCGCTGGCCGACGGTCGCGTACTGGTCGCCGGCGGTGACATCGGCGGGACCCAGACCAACACCGCGGAGGTCTACGACCCCAGGACCAACGCCTGGAGCCCGGTGGCACCGATGGCCAGCAAGCGTGTC
The DNA here is from genome assembly GCA_963815045.1 of uncultured Solirubrobacterales bacterium. GTDB lineage: Bacteria > Actinomycetota > Thermoleophilia > Solirubrobacterales > 70-9 > DASUPK01. The sequence goes on along the minus strand of CAWFET010000004.1, from coordinate 64,612 downwards.
GGGCCGGCGGGGGCTGCGCTCCCGGACGGCCGCGTCCTGATCGCGGGCGGCTACGACGGCTCGGACTACACGACGAGCGCCGAGGCCTTCAACCCCTCCACGAACAGCTGGAGCCCGGTCGGCTCGATGGGGACCAAGCGCGGCTTCGTAGGCGGGTCTCCTCTGCCGGACGGCCGCGTCCTGATCGCGGGCGGCTACAACGGCACGACCGACGTCGACACGGCCGAGCTCTTCGACCCGAAGACCAACGCCTTCAGCTCCGCTGGGATCGGCAAGATGACCACGGCGCGCGAGGACGATCCGATGGCGCTGCTCGCCACGGGTCAGGTCCTGGTCGCCGGTGGCTACCGGAGCGGCACCACGCTGCAGAGCGCCGAGGTGTTCGCGACTCCGAACACCTTCAGCACCAAGGTCAAGGGGACCAAGCTGATCGTCACCGTCTCCTCGGTCGGCGTCCTGGCCGTCGCCGACGCCGGCAAGGCTGCCAAGACCTCGGCCGTCGCCTCCAAGAAGAAGAAGAAGCGGAAGAAGCTGCTTCGGCCCTCGCAGGCCACCGGCGGGCCTGGCACGATCAAGCTGAGGCTGAGGCTGACCAAGCTGGCGAAGGCGAAGCTCCGCGGCAAGGGCCACGTCAATGTCCGGGCACGCATCACCTTCAGCCCCTCGGCTGGCTTCGCCAAGACGGTTAACGCCAAGCTGAAGCTGAAGACGAAGAGGAAGCGCTAGGCCGCGGGCGCCGGGTCGTAGGGCAGCGGGCCCGCGCGGAGCAGGCGCTCGACGATCCCGGAGATCTCGACGTCGTTGTCCCGGATCAGCTGCTCGGCGAAGGCGGGAAGTGTCTGCTTCAGCGTCTGCTCACCGGCGTCATCGAGCGGGACCGATTCGGTGAGCGAGACCTGAAGCCGGAAGTAGCGCGGGCCGTGGCCGAGGTCGGCGGGCTGGATGTGCGGGTCGTCGGGGTGGTTCAGCAGGGTGTGCGCCCAGTGATCGGCTCCGTCGGCGGCTCCGCCCAGGGTCGCGCCGAGGATCGGCGGCTCACCCTTCTGGGGCAGGATCCAGCCGAGCTTCCCCCAGCCCTTCACCTGGTCCTGCGAGTAGCCGTCCTCGTGCAGCCCGGTGCCGATCGAGACCACCATCAGGTCGTCCTGGTCGAGATGGTGGGGGTCGTCGCCGAAGCGCTTCAGCGCCTCCACGATCGCGACGATCACCGGGTTGGCGGCGAAGACGCCGCCGTCGACCAGGGCGTGGCCGTCGAGCTCGTGCGAGGGGAAGTAGGTCGGGGCGGCAGAGGTGGCGAGGCCGGCGTCTGCGAGCGGGCGGTTGCGGTCGGACTCGGGCAGCTCGCGGGCGCGCCAGCGCTTGAAGAAGTAGGGCTGGCGGTCGGTCATGTCGTAGGAGCAGACGATCAGCTCGCGGAGCGCGTTCTGGATCTCGGTGGTCCCGAGGCGGCGCTCGATCGCCTCCTGCAGCGGGCCGAGCGTGTACTTGGGCCCGAGCCAGCCCCACAGGGTCCGGATCTTCTGCCAGAGGCTGCGGTGGAAGATCCCGGGCCCGTCCTCGACGTAGAAGCTCGCCAGCTCGTCGGCAGTGACCGCGGGCCGCTCCGGGTTGGCCGGATCAGGAGTGGTCAGGCTGAGCGCGACCAGCCCGCCGGTCGAGGTCCCAGCGAACATCTGGAAGTAGTCGGAGATACGGGCCTGCGCGCCGGCCTGCTCCTGGATCCGGCGCTCGATGTCGGCGATCACCAGCGCAGGGATCAGGCCGCGGATGCCGCCGCCGTCGACACAGAGGATGCGGAAGCGGTCGGTGGGCCTGGTCTCGCTTGGGGCCATGTCTTCGATGAGTTTGTCCGAATCGCAGCGTCTATACCGTGACGATCCTAGAAAGGAGCCCGATGCAGATCCGAACCCGCATGTGCACGAGCCTCGACGGCTACATCTCCAGAGCCGATGGAATGCCGGTCCAGCTCGAGGACCCCGATTGGGATCCCGAGGCCTATGGGTTCGTCGAGCTCCAGGCCGCGTGCGACGCGGTGATGATGGGCCGCACCACGCTGCTGCCGGCAGTCGGGGCCGAGCAGTGGCCTTGGTCCGACGTCGACGTATTCGTGCTCGGCGCGGAGCGCCCGGAGGGGATTCCCGAGCAGGTCGTCGTCGAGGATGATCCGCAGCGACTGCTCGACCAGGTCAAGGAGGCGAACAGCGGCGGCGACGTCCACCTGGTCGGCGGCCCCACCACGATCCAGACCTATCGCGAGCTCGGAGCGATCGACGAGTTCGGCCTGGTCGTCCTCCCGATCGTCGTCGGGGAGGGGATGCAGCTCACCCCGGCGTTCCGTCCCGGCAAGAGGTTGGAGCTGCGGAGCGAACGGGCGCTGCCCGGCGGCGCCGTCGAGCTCCTCTACGGGGCGCCGTGAGCGGCGGGTAGTCTCGATGCCGGTGAACTTCGAGACCAGCGTCCGGATCGAGCGGCCGATCGAGGCGGTCTTCGACTACGTCTCGGACCCGACCACGTTCGCGCGCTGGAACTCCGCCGTCCAGTCCGTGCGGGAGACCTCGCCCGGCGCCGATGGCGTCGGGGCCACCTACCGGATGGAGCGGGAGCTCCCCAGCGGCGCGGCGGAGAACGACCTCGAGGTCGTCGAGGTCAACCGCCCGACGCTGTTCGTGATCCGGACCACCTCCGGGCCCACGCCGTTCCGGTACCGGTACGTCCTCACCGACGAGGAGGGTGCGACGCTGCTGCAGCTGGCGGCCGAGGTGGAGCTCGGTGGTCTCGCCGGCGCGCTCGGCCCGCTCGCCTCGCGCGCGGTGAAGCGCGGGGTCGACTCCAACTTCGCGGACCTGAAGCGGATCCTCGAAGGGGGATGAACCAGCTCGCTGGACAGCTAAAGGGCGACGTCCTGGCCGAGGGCGACCCCGAGTACGAGAAGGCGCGCCTCTCCTTCAACCTGCTGATCGACCGCCGCCCGGCCGTGATCGCCCGCTGCGTCGATGCCGACGACGTCGCCGCAGCGCTCGCCTTCGCGCAGGAGAACGGGCTGGAGATCGCGGTCCGGGGAGGAGGTCACAATCCCGCCGGCCACTGCGCGGTCGACGACGGCCTGGTGATCGACCTGACCAAGATGCGCACGGTCGAGGTCGACCCCGGCGAGCGAGTCGCCCGCTCCGGCGGCGGCGCCACCTGGCTCGACTTCGACCAGGCCTCCCAGGCCCACGGCCTGGTCACCCCCGGTGGCGTGGTCGGCTCGACCGGCGTCACCGGCCTCACCCTCGGCGGCGGCATCGGCCACCTCACCGCCCAGCACGGGCTCACGTGCGACAACCTGCTCGGCGCGACGGTCGTGACCCCGGCGGAGGGGATCGTGCGCACCGAGGACGACGGCCACGAGGAGCTGTTGTGGGGGCTGCGCGGCGGAGGCGGCAACTTCGGCGTCGTGACCGAGCTGCGGATGCGGCTCCATCCACTCGAGCGGGTCGTCGGCGGGCGGCTCGAGTACGAGGGGGAGGCGGTCCCCGGGGCGCTCCGGGCCTTCCGCGACGCGGTCGCGGCCGCCGGCACCGACCTCAGCATCCAGGCGCAGATCTCCGTCGCCGACGACATGACGCTCAATCTGGTCGTGGTCCCCTGCTACACGGGCGACGGGGAGGAGGTGCCCGAGCTCGACGAGTTGCGTGCCGCCGACGCCCTCGTCGCCGACAAGATCCGCCCGCAGACCTTCCTCGACCAACAGCTCGTCTTCAACCCCGGCTACGGCGTCGATCGCAACTACTGGAAGGGCCACTTCGTCCGCGAGCTGCCGGACGAGCTGATCGACCACCTGATCGAGCGGATGACCGCCATCGGCCGCCCGCCGGGAGCGATCCTCTTCGAGTCGCTGCACGGCGCCCCGAAGGACGTCGACCCCTCCAGCGCGGCCCTCGCCTACCGCGACGCCGCCTTCAACGTCAGCGTGATGGCGAGCTGGCTCGACCCGGCCGATGACGACGAGGAGATCGCCTGGGCCCGCGAGACCGCCGCGGCCCTCGAGCCCTGGTCGACGAGCGGCGGCTACGCCAACTACATGCAGGCGGACGAGCCGATCGAGAGGGTGCGCGCCGCATTCGGCCCGGAGAACTTCACACGCCTGCAGGCGCTCAAGTCGCGCTACGACCCCGACAACGTCCTGCACCGAAACCAGAACATCCCACCGGCGTAGCGAGCCGGGTTAGGATCGGTTGGTGCCCACCCCCCGGAAAGGAACTCCGACTCGGGTGCTCAAGATCCTCGCCGGCCCGGTCGCGCTTGCGGCCGGCTTTTGGCTCGGGTTGACGGTCGCTCAGGGCAGCTCGACCCAGGTTGGCCAGACGACGAACGCGCCGGTTTTCGGAGTCCAGACTCCAGTTGCCCCCCTATCGACGGTCCCCGGCACACCGTCCTACGCGACACCCCACGGCGTGCTCACGAGCTGGAGATTCCACAGCAGTACGGACGCATCTGCGGGAGCGGTGAGGCTGAAGATCTTTCGCTACACCGGGACCGGCCTGGCCTTCGAGGTGCTGTCGGAAAGCTCTCTGAAGACGCTCGCCCCGGACACCTCCTACGACTTCAAGGAGCGAATCCCGGTGAACCAGGGCGACCTGCTCGGCCTGACCGCCGTGGGCGATGCGGAGGTCGGCATCACCGTGCCCGGCACCCCCCAGAACCAGCTGGCGCAGTTCGGCGGTGGCGACATCCCTCCGGGTGAGACGGGGACGGCGACGATCGCGTGGCCCAACCTTCGCCCGTCGGTCGCTGCGACGGTCGAAGCCGACGCTGACAACGACGGCTTCGGCGACGACACCCAGGACAAATGCCCGGTCGACGCGACGACCCAGGACCTCTGCCGGATCAGCCTGGGCAAGCCGAAAAGGAACCGGCGGCGGGGCACAGCGATTCTTCCCGTCACGGTTCCGGGCGCCGGCACTCTCTCATTGAGCGGAAAGGGCGTCGTGAAGCGGCAGGCGAGCGTCTCCGCCGCGAGCGGGAAAGCGGTGACCAGCGCCCGCACCGTGAAGCTGCTGGTGAAGCCGAAGGGCAAGGCCAAGGGCAAGCTGAGCCGCCACGGCAAGGCGAAGGTCAAGCCGGCGGTGACATTCACGCCGGCCGGCGGGCCATCGGTCACTCAGCCCAAGAAGATCAAGCTCGTCAAGACGCTGTAGGCGCTCAGAGCTACTCGAAGGCGCTCTGCACCGAGGCGCCGATGCCGATCATTCCCGGGCCCGCGTGGGCACCGAGCACCGGACCGACCTCGGAGACATAGAGCGGGTCGCGGCCGAAGATCGGCCGGCAGGCGTCCACCAGGTGCTGGGCCGACTCGGGATCGCGGATGTGCTGGACGACCCAGGCGTCCGCGCCCTCGCCATGGCGCTGGCGCGCGTAGTCGATGAGTCGCGCGACGGCGCGCGATCGGGTCCGGACCTGCGCGACCGGTTCCACCTCCTCGCCGAAGGTGAGGATCGGCTTGATCTTCAGGGTGGATCCGATCGCCGCTCGCGCCGCGCCGATCCGGCCGCCGCGGCGCAGGTACTCGAGTGTGTCGAGGGAGAACCAGATTCCGCCGGCGTCGCGGGCGCGCTCGGCCTGGGCGACTACCTCCTCGGCGCTCGCCCCGCCGCTGGCGGCGATCATCGCCGAGAGCAGGACCATCCCCGTGCCGCCGGCGGCGCTGCGGCTGTCGACGGTGCGGATCCGCTCGCCGCCCTTCCCTTCGCTGGTCAGCTGCTCGATCGCCTGACGCGCGGTCTCGAGGGTGCCGGAGATCCCGGCCGAGATGTGCACCGAGACGATCTCGCGTCCGGCGGAGAGCAGCGGCTCGTAGACGGCGAGGAAGTCGCCGACGGAGGGCTGCGAGGTGGTGACGGCCTCGCCGCTCGCCCGCAGGCGGGCGTAGAAGTCGTCGTAGTCGGTGATCTCCGACTCGCGCTCCTGCTTGCCGTTGATTCCCACGTAGAGGCTGACCAGCTCGACGCCGTGGCGCTCGGTCAGCTCGGCGGGCAGGTAGGAGGTGGTGTCGGCGACGATCGCCGGCCCAGCTTTGCTTTCCACGGATGCTCCTCGGGAGTCGGACTGGCGCGCCGAGGCAGGCGCACGCGAATGAGGCCGGGCCACCGTAGCCGAAGCCGAGTGGCTCGGCGTACCTGGTAATGGGCCGGGGCGCCCGCTAGATTTCCCGGCGTGGAGGTGAGGCCGATGACTCGATCCCGGGCCCGATCCGTGATCGCAACGCTGGTGCTGGTCGCGGGGCTGCTCGCGGTGTTCGCGCAGCCGGCTGCCGCCGGCACGGGATATCAGGTGCTGTTCCTGAACGGCGTTGACGGCGGCTGCACCGGCGACACCGCCCTGGAGAGCCAACTGGCGGCCCAGCCCGGCGTCGCCAGGGTCGATGCGTTCAACGCCAGCACCGGCACGCCGAGCCTCACGCAGCTCGAGGGGTACGACATGGCGGTCGCACACTCCGACTGCGATGCATTCAACGACGGGGTGGCACTCGGGAACACCCTCGCGGATTACGTGGATCACGGAGGCGTGGTCGTCGAGTACGCCTTCACGACGGAGCCCGATCCCACCTACGAGCTTGAGGGCCGGTGGCAGACCGGCGGCTACAGCCCGTACCTCCCCGGCGACAACGTGAACAACGACGTCACGCTCGGGATGTTCGACGCGAGCAGTCCGCTGATGGCGGGGGTGAACAGCCTGACTTCGATGGGCTGCAATACGGATCCGACCCTCGCGCCGGGAGCGACTCGCGTCGCCCAGTGGAACAACGGCCAGGAAGCCGTCGCCTTCAAGGGGCAGGCCATGGCCGTCACTGCGTCGATCGATGACAGCGGCTGTCCATGGTCCGGGGACTACGCCCGGCTCACGCTGAACGCCGTCACCACGCTCCAGCGGCCTCCCAGCGGCACGGCGATCTCCAGCAAGAAGATCGTCAAGAAGAAGCACAAGGCGAAGTTCGAGTTCACCTCCGGCGGCCACGTGTCGGGCTTCGAGTGCGCCCTCGGCCGCGCGAAGAAGGGCAAGAAGAAGCCGAAGCTCAAGTTCAGCGCCTGCAGCTCGCCGAAGATCTACAAGCACCTGAAGAGCGGCAAGTACACCTTTGCGGCGCGCGCGACCAACGCGGCCGGGCCCGATCCGGCGCCGGCCACGAAGAAGTTCAAGATCTGATCCGCCGGGCTCAGAGCCCGAGCCCGCGCACGCCCGACTCGCCCCAGCCCAGGTGGTGCGCCAGCTCGTGCTTGACCGTCCGCTCGACCTGCGCCCGGAGCAGGTCGGGGTTGTGCCCGAAGTCGCGCTCCAGGGTGTCCTGGTAGATCACGATCCGGTCGGGATAGATGTCGCGGGCGACCGTGCCGCCCATGTACATCCCGTAGGCGCCGTGCTGCTCGCCGAGGTGCGAGATCACCACCGGCGTGTCCTCGAGCAGCTCCTGGAACTCCGGCGGCAGGTTGTCGATCGCCTCGATCACCAGCAGGTCGAACTCGCTCGGCGGATAGTCGGGAGCCGGCAGAGCGGCGAGCGCCTCACTGCGGTCGACGAGCTTCCGGAACTCGGGCTCGGGCATCTCCTTGCCGATCGCGAGCGTCGTCACCCAGGCGGTGATCAGCACGATCGCGATGGCCCCGACCAGGATCGTCAGCAGCCCGCCGAGGTGGGCGAATGACGGCGGGTTGAGGAACAGGAGCAGGCACCCGGCGATGAAGGCGGCGAATGCCGCGGCGCGGAGCGGAGGAACGAGGATCTCCCGCATGCCTTGAGGTTAGGGATAGGAGTACGGTGGACTGACGGCAGGGTCCCGCAGATCCCGCCTCGACTGGAAGGAACCAGATGGGTCCCGCCCGCGTAGTGGCTTTGGCGGCCGTGATTTGCGCCGCCCTGGCGCTGACGGCGTCCCTCACCGTCGCAAAGGGGGGTTCCAAGGCCAAGTTGGTCGGCCCGGTCGATCAGCCGCCGTCGACCTTCGGGCAGGCGACCGTCCAGCTCAAGGTCAACTTCGGGCACAAGAGCCACGGGAGCAAGAAGCTCGTGCCGAAGACGCTCGAGGCGAAGGAGTACAACGTCTACTGGCGCTGCGCCGACGGCCTTGACTACTACCCAACCGACGGCGGCACCGGAGACGCCACCCAGCACTCCCACGTCAACATCGAGGAGACGGTCTCGATCAGGAAGAACAAGACCTTCAACCACACCGACCTCACGACCGGCGACTTCGACTCGGGCACCTTCAACATCCAGGGCAAGATCAGGGGCCACTCCGCCAGCGGCACCCTTCGCATGGAGAACCACTACAACGACGGATCCAACCGCGGCGACGCCTTCACCTGCGACACCGGCGTGTTGAGCTGGACGGCCTCGGCGCCATAGCCCGGGCGTAGCCCCGGAGTACATTTGGGCCTTGGCCCCGGACCAGCCCCCCGAGAAGCCGCCGCAGCCGCAGAATCCGCCGCCTGACGGCGACGGCCACCCGCCCGGCTGGCGCGTCCACCCGGCGCCCGACGGCCGCGGCGCCCCGCCGCCTCCCAAGCCGCCGATGATCCCGCGCAGCAGGACGCTGATCGCGTTCCTGCTGGGGCTGCTAGCCGTCAATCTCTTCATCTCCTTCCTGACCAGCGGCGCGCCGGACCGCCCGCGCGTCCCCTACCAGCCGTTCTTCATCAACCAGGTCCAGGCGCAGAACGTCAGCGAGATCAGCTCGAAGGGCGACTCGATCGAGGGGCAGCTGAAGAACGAGACGAGCTACGACCCGCCCGGCAGTGACAAGCCCTTCAAGGTCGACAAGTTCAAGACCGAGGTCCCCTCGTTCGTCGATCACGCCCAGCTCACCAACGTCCTCACCCAGGCGGGCGTGACGATCAACGCCGAGCCGCCGGATTCCGGCCGCTCGGTCTTCTGGACCCTCGTCCTCGGCTTCCTGCCGTGGCTGCTCATCATCGGCTTCTTCATCTGGATCGCCCGCCGCCAGGCCGGAGCGGGAGGGGGCGGCATCCTCGGCGGCTTCGGCCGCACCAACGCCCGGCGCGTCAATCCCGATGAGGAGCAGCGAGTCAACTTCGAGGACGTGGCCGGCATCGACGAGGCCGAGGACGAGCTGGTCGAAATCGTCGACTTCCTGCGGAACCCGACGCGCTACACGAAGGTCGGGGCCCGGATCCCGCACGGCGTCCTGCTCTACGGGCCGCCGGGGACCGGCAAGACCCTGCTCGCCCGCGCCGTCGCCGGCGAGGCGCACGCCGCCTTCTTCCACCTCTCCGCGAGCGAGTTCGTCGAGGCGATCGTGGGGGTGGGGGCCTCCCGCGTCCGCGACCTCTTCAAGCAGGCGAAGGAGGCGGCGCCGGCGATCGTCTTCATCGACGAGCTCGACGCGATCGGCCGCTCGCGCTCGGGCAACTACGCCGGCATCAGCGGCGGCAACGACGAGCGCGAGCAGACGCTCAACCAGATCCTCACCGAGATGGACGGCTTCGAGCCGGGCACGAACGTGATCGTCCTCGGCGCGACCAACCGCCCCGAGATCCTCGACCCCGCGCTGCTTCGCCCGGGCCGCTTCGACCGCCGCATCGCGGTCAACCCGCCCGACCAGCCGGGCCGCGTCGAGATCCTCAAGATCCACACCAAGGACGTGCCGCTCGCCGATGACGTCGACCTCGAGCGGATCGCCGCCTCCATCCCGGGCTCCACCGGCGCCGACATCGCGCTGCTCGTCAACGAGGCCGCCCTGACCGCCGCGCGCAACGACCACACCAAGGTCGAGCAGAGCGACTTCACGGAGTCGATCGAGAAGATCCTGCTCGGCGCCGAGCGTCAGATCGTGATGACCGACGAGGACCGCAAGCGCACCGCCTACCACGAGTCCGGCCACGCCTTGGTCGGAATGCTCACCCCGGGCGCGGACCCGGTGCGGAAGATCTCGATCATCCCCCGCGGCCAGGCCCTCGGCGTCACGCTCAGCACCCCGGAGAGCGACCGCTACAACTACCGCCGCGAGGAGCTCCTGGCCCAGATCAAGGTCGCCCTCGGCGGCCGCGCCGCGGAGAAGGTCATCTTCGACGACCTGAGCACCGGTGCCGAATCCGACATCCAGAACCTCACCCAGGTAGCCAGAGGCATGGTCGGCCGCTGGGGCATGAGCGAAGCAATCGGCCCGATCGCCGTCACCGACGGCCGCGCCGGCGGACCACTCCTGCCCGGCGCAGAGCCCGCCTCCGAACCGACCCAGGAGCTGGTGGACCAGGAGGTCAGGCGGATCGTGGACGAGTCCGAGCGGGACGTGGTCGAGCTGCTCACCAGAGAGCGCGACCGCCTCGAGTCGCTTGCGAACGCCCTACTGGAGCGGGAGACGCTCGATCAGCCTGAGGCCTACGAGGTCGCTGGGGTGCCGTTGCCGGAGGGCGGTGCCGCCGAGCCTGCGAAGGCCGTGACGACGCCGTAGGGCGCCTCGGCATCGAGGCAACATGCGGTCCGGATAGTTTCAACGCCCAACATGGTGGGGCGTTGAACCGCGGCCCCTAAGGCTTCAACTTCCGCCCGCTCGTAAACAACCACTGGCTCCACGCCAGCAGCGCCAGGCACATGCCGGCGACCACCGCGAAGGCGATCCATGGGCTCACGTCGGAGACGCCCAGGAAGCCGTAGCGGATCGTCTCCACGACGTAGAAGAGCGGGTTCACGTGGGAGAGCTGCTCCCAGGGTGAGCCGAGGCGGCTGACCGAGTAGAAGACGCCGCCGAGGAAGGTGAGGGGGAGGATGACGATGTTGTTGATGAAGCTCGTGTGGTCGAAGGTCTCGGCGTAGATGCCGACGATCGTGCCGAGGGCGCCGAAGCCGACGATCAGGAGCAGGACGGCGACGATCAGGAGCGCCGGCTCGACGACCGGCGCGCCGGTGATCGGGATCGCGCAGGCGGCGAGGCCGGCGCCGATGATCAGGGCTCGGAAGGCGCCGCCCGTCAGATAGCCGAGGTTGACCTGCCAGTTGTGCATCGGGGCGGCGAGGACGTCGTCGATGTAGCGGTCGCTCCGGCCCTGGAAGATCGTCGACGCGTTGTTGGAGTAGGCGGCCTGGGCCATCGCCATCGCGACCAGGCCGGGGACGATGAACTGGTCGTAGTCGAAGCCGTCGACCTGCTTGATCCGGCCGCCGAGCGAGAGCCCGAAGACGACGATGAAGAGAAGCGAGGAGACGACCGGCGCGAGCGTCGTCTGGGTCCAGAGGCGAAGGACGCGGTGGCACTCGCGGCGCGAGAGCCAGAGGAAGCCCTGCCAGGGACGTGGACCGAAGGTGGCGGTTTGATCCGGGGTGCTCATGCGGTGGCTTCCTCGATCTCACGCCGCCCCGAGGCGACGGTCTTCATGTAGACGTCCTCGAGTGTCGCGGCGTCGAAGCGCTGCTTCAGGCCGGCGGCGGTGTCGCGGGCCATGATCCGGCCCTTGCCGATCAGCGCGATCTCCTCGCAGAGCGCCTCGGCCTCCTCCAGGTAGTGGGTGGTGAGGAGGATCGTCGTGCCGAGCTCGTGCAGGCGGCGGATGTAGCGCCAGAGCTCGTGGCGGAGCTCGAGGTCGACGCCCGCGGTCGGCTCGTCGAGGATCACCAGGCGCGGCTCGTGGAGCAGCGCGCGGGCGAGCAGCAGGCGGCGGCGCATCCCGCCGGAGAGCTTGGGCGCCCGGGTGTCGCGCTTGGCGCGCAGGTCGAAGACGTCGATCATCTCCTCGGCGCGCTGGCGGGCCGCGTCGCCGTCCATCCCGTAGTAGCCGCCGTGGTAGACGAGGGTCTCGTGGACGGTCAGGAAGCGGTCGAGGTTCGGCTCCTGCTCGGCGACGCCGATCAGCCGCCGCGCCTCGAGGGAGTCGCCGGGTTGGCCGAAGACCGAGATCTCTCCGTCGGTCAGCCGGATCAGGTTGCAGACGGCGGAGATCAGCGTGGTCTTGCCGGCGCCGTTCGGGCCGAGCAGGCCGAAGAAGCTGCCGGCCGGCACCTCGAGGTCGAGCGTGTCGAGCGCGAGAGTGCCGTCGTCATAGCGCTTGGTCAGGCCGCGGAGCTGGAGAGCCGGAGTCATCCTGTCTATTGATAGCGACTGCCCACCACCGCCAGGAGGAGAGATGATCGAGAGAATGGACGACGTGCCCGCCGGGGTCATCGGGCTTCGCGCCACGGGGAAGCTCAGCAAGGACGACTACGTGAGCGTGCTGGAGCCGGCGCTGAAGGAGGCGACCGACTCGGGCGAAGCTCGGGTGCTCTTCGTCCTCCCGGACTTCGACGGCCTCGAGCCCGGAGCCTGGATCGAGGACGTGAAGACCGGCCTCAAGGTCGAGATCACCAACCGCTCGGCGTGGAAGAAGCTCGCCTTCGTCAGCGGCGTCGATTGGGTTTCCAAATCCACGCGCCTTTTCACCTGGGCGATGCCGGGCGAGCTCAAGGTCTTCGAGATGGACGAGTTGGACAAGGCCAGGGAGTGGATCGCTACGTGACGTAGGTGTGGCGCGCCCCCGGACGGGTATAGGGCGAGGCAGCGAAGGAAGGGGCGAGAGTGTGAACGGATCTGGGTGGACCGGTGCCGGCTTGGCGGCCAAGGCTGCTGCCTCCGGGGATCAGGCGATGGCGGACCCGATCGTCGCCGACGCCGCGGGGCGCGTGGAGCTCGAGTTGAAGCGCTTGCCGGATCGCTGCGACACGCGCATCGCGCGAGCCTGCGGAACGGACGTGTGGGTCGTGCGAGAGGTGCGCGAGCGCCTCGGGGCATATCCGACGCGCCCGGCCTGACCTTTCGGAGTAACGTCAGGGCAATGAGATGCCGGGTCGGCTTGGGGGGCCTGCTCGTCGCGATCGCGTTGTCCGCGCTCCCGGCGACTACGAGCGCGGCCACGATCGGCTTCACCTCCACCGGCTCCATGAACGTCGGGCGGGAGGGACCGGCCGGCGCGGAGCTCCCCGACGGCAAGGTCCTCGTCGTCGGCGGGTCGGGTCTGAGGACCTCCGAGATCTACGACCCCGCCACCGGCAGTTTCAGCTCGGCCGGAATCGGCCTCATGCTGGCGCCCCGGACCTTCCCGGTCGCCGTGACCCTCAAGGATGGTCGTGTCCTGGTAGTCGGGGGAGTGGCGGACAGGAGCGCCGAAATCTTCGATCCCGCCAGCAAGACGTTTTCGCAGGCGGCCCCCTCGAACGACGAGCGCACCGGCGCCGCCGGCGTCCTGCTTCCCGACGGCCGGGTCCTGGTCGCGGGCGGGTACAACGGCTCGACCTACCTCCAGACGGCGGAGATCTACAACCCGACCACGAACAGCTGGAGCCCGACGAGCTCGATGGGGATCAACCGCAATGCCACGGCGGGCGCAAGCCTGGCCGATGGACGCGCGCTGATCGTCGGGGGAACCAGCCTGAGCGCTCCGCTGGCCAGCGCCGAGACCTTCAATCCCGCCACGAGCACCTTCAGCGACGTCGGCTCAATGCACACGACTCGCATCAGCCCGTCGGTCGCGCCCCTTCCGGATGGGCGGGTACTCGTCGCGGGCGGTCAGGACATCAACGGACAGGTCGCGAGCGCCGAGCTCTTCGATCCGAAGACCAACTCGTTCAGCGGCGCCGGGATCGGCTCCCTGCCGTCGCCCCGCGACGACGCGGCCACGGCCACGCTGCCCACGGGGCAGGTGCTGATCGCGGGCGGAGCGGGCCCGGGCCTTGACACCAAGAGCGCCCTCCTCTTCGGGGTTCCGGACAACTTCACCACCAGGGTCAAGGGCCGGAAGCTGATCGTCACCGTCGCCGCGGCTGGCACCGTCTCGGTCACGGGTGTTACCGGTGCGTCCGGCGCCTCGGCGGCGAAGAAGCCGAAGGGTCTGTTGCGGCCCTCGCGTGGATCCGGCGGTCCGGGCCCGATCAAGGTGAAGCTCAAGCTCACCAAGCGCGCGGCATCAAAGCTCGTCCGCAAGCGCAAGCTCAAGCTCCGGGCGGCGATCACCTTCAGCCCGGACGCGGGCATCGCGCGCACGGAGACGCAGAAGTTGAAGCTGAAGCTCAAGCGCCACGCCTAGGGCGCGCGGATCTCGCCTTCGACGAAGAGCTTCGTCGTCGCCACCTTCCAGCGCTCCACCTGGCGATCGGTCAGGAACGGCTTGCGGAGCTGACGGCTCACGCCGGGCTCCATGATCACCGTGCCGAGGTTGATCAGCACGGTGTGGAGCGCGGCCCAGTCGAGGTCCAGGTCCTCTCGCAGCATCCCCCGCTTCTGGAGCTCCGCCAGCTGGTCGCGGCAGAGCTGGGTGAGGGTGTCGAAGATCGCCATCGCGGCAGGGTCGCTCTCCGACACGCCGCGGGCGACGTAGCGCAGGGCGACGAAGTTCTCGGCGACCAGCCGGGTGAGCCGCTCGGCCAGGTCGCCGATCACGTCCCCGTCGAACTCGTGGAGGCCGAGCGCCGCGCGAGCGATCTCCTTGACGTGCTCATCCACGGCCCCGCGGAGCGCGGCCTTCGAGGGGAAGTAGTGCTGGACGAGGCCGGGGGAGACGCCGGCAGCGGCGGCCACGTCGCGGATCGAGGTGGCCGCGACGCCGTCCAGGGCGAAGCCCTCGAGCGCGGCCTCGATGATCCGCTCCTGGGTCTCGGGTGCGACGACTGCCATACGCCCGTATCGTAGATGCGATACAACTGTATTGCCAGCGTCGTTCGAACAGGAGGAGTTCCATGGCAGCCACACGCACGCAGACCAAGGCCATCGAGGGGAGATCGGCGGAGGGACGCCAGAAGGTCCACTTCCGCTCCGGCGAGGATCTCTGCGCCGCGTGGTTCTACCCCGGCACGAACGGCGCGTGCGTGGTCATGGCGGGTGGCCTGGCGGTCGCCAAGGAGCCGGGCACAGACCGCTTCGCCGAGCGGTTCAACCAGGCCGGCTTCTCGGTGCTGGCCTTCGACTTCCGGCGGCTTGGCGAGAGCGGCGGCAACCCCCGGCAGGTCGTCCGGGTCGGCGATCAGCAGGAGGACTTCCTCGCCGCCATCGAGTTTGCCCGCACGCTTGACGGCGTCGATCCGGCGAAGGTCGCGATCTGGGGCTTCTCGCTCTCCGGCGGTCATGTCTTCCCGGTGGCCGCTCGCGATTCGCAACTCGGCGCCGCGATCGCCGTGTCCGCCCTGGCCGATGGCCCCGCCTCCGCGCCCAACGGATTTCGCCACACGACGCCCCTCTCGTCACTGCGCCTGCTCAGCCGGGGCGCACTCGATGCGGTTGGCGCGCTGGTCGGCCGCGACCCGCTGCTCGTCCCGCTCGCGGGAGAGAAGGGAACGGTGGCGGCCCTCACGACCCCGGACTCGCTGAACGGGCCCACGGCGCTCAATCCCGGCAACCGCTACCCGGACTGGCAGCAGGAGGTGGCGACGCACTCCGCTCTGCGAATCGGCTTCTACCGGCCCGGTCGCTACGCGCCACGGGTCGAGTGCCCGTTGCTGGCGCTCGTCGCCGAGCAGGACGGCGTGGCGACCCCGAAGCCCTTCATCCAGGCCGGCGAACGCGCGCCGCGGGGCGAGGTCGCCCGCATTCCCGGCGGCCACTACGCGCCGATGATGGAGGGCCACGAGCGGGCGGTCGAGCTCCAGCTCGACTTCCTGCGCCGTCACCTGCTCGACGAGTGAGGCGGCGCCCGCCGGAGTAGGGTGGGCCGATGGAGCTAGCCGCGCGCGACTGGGATGCGGTCGTCATCGGCGGTGGACACAACGGGCTGACCGCGGCCGCGTACCTCGCGCGAGCGGGCCAATCGGTGCTGGTGCTCGAGCGGCGCGACCGGCTCGGCGGCGCCTGCACGCTCGAGCAGCCCTTCTCCGACGAGCGCTTTCAGGTCAGCCCCTGCGCCTACGTGGTCGGCCTGCTCGACAGGCTGGTGATCGACGAGCTCGACCTGCCCGCCCACGGCTATCGCGTCACGCCGGCGAATCCGAACCTCTGGTGCCCGTTCCCCGATGGAACGTCGTTCGCCCAGTTCCTCGACGACCGGGACACCGAGGCCCACATGCGGGCCAACGGCTTCTCGGATCAGGACATCAGGGGCGCCCTCGCCTACGAGGAGACCTTCGACCGGATCAGGCGCCTGCTCCGCGGAGGGCCGGGCGGCGATCTCTGGCGCGGGCCGTCACCGAGTCGTGAGCGAATCGAGGAGATCCTCGGCGACGACGAGCTGATCTCGATCGTCTTCGAGGAGCCGATCGCGGACACCCTCGCCCGCTACGTCTCCGACGAGCGCCTTATCGACGCCCTCTTCGGCCAGGGGGTGATCGGCGAGTGGGCCGGGCCCCGCGACCCCGGCACCGCGTCCGTCCACCTGATGCACGGCATGGGGGAGGTCGAGGGGCACGGAGGCTGCTGGGGCTACGTCGACGGCGGGATGGGCCAGGTCTCCTTCGCGATCGCCGACGCGGCACGCGATGCGGGGGCGGTGCTCGCCACCGGCGTCCCGGTGGCGCGGATCGCGCCTGGGGAGGGTGTAGAGCTCGAATCCGGCGAGGTGATCCGGGCCCGGACCGTGATCAGCAACGCCGACCCGAAGCGGATGCTCGGGATGCTGCCCGCGGACGCGGTGCCCGCTGCGTATCGCGAGCGGCTTGAGGCCTGGGAGGTGCGCTCGCCGACGGTCAAGGTGAACGCCGCGCTCAGCGAGCTGCCGGCCTTCACCGCCGCCGGATCGGTCGAGCCGCACCGGGCGATGGTCTCGGTCACCCACGGGGTCGACGCAGCCCAGGAGGCGTTCGAGGCCGCGAAGCGGGGCGAGCCGCGCATCGCCTGGGCCGAGCTCTACTTCCAGACTGCCTACGACCCGAGCGTGGCGCCGCCCGGCGCCCACGTGATGAGCGTCTTCGCTCAATACGCGCCGTACGAGCTCGCCGAGGGGGACTGGGACTCGCGGCGGGACGAGATCGGCGAGCAGGCCATCGACCTGATCGAGAGCTACGCGCCCGGGTTGCGCGACCGCATCATCGAGACGGAGGTGCTCGGCCCGCCCGACGTCGAGGAGCGGATCGGGCTCACCGGAGGCAACATCTTCCAGGGCGAGACCCTCCCGGACCAGATGTGGGACCGGCGGCTCGAGGCGCGTACGCCGGTCGACGGCCTCTACCTCTGCGGCGCGGCGACGCACCCGGCCGGATCGGTGATCGCGCTGAACGGGCGGAACGCCGCAATGGCCGTGCTGGAGGACGCGGGCGTATCCACGCCGGTCGCCGGGTAGCGTCCCGGGAGTGCCGGAAGCTCCACATAGAGTCGTGGTGATAGGCGGCGGCTTCGGCGGCCTGCAGGCCGTCCAGAAGCTTTCCCGCATGCCGGTCGAGGTGACCCTGATCGACCGCCGGAACTTTCACCTCTTCCAGCCGCTCACCTACCAGGTGGCGACCGGGTCGCTCTCGCCCGAGGAGGTCGCCTATCCGTTGCGGGCCATGTTCAAGCGGCGGCAGAACGTGCGGGTGCTGCTCGGGGAGGTGCGCGAGTTCGACCTCGAGGGCAGGACGGTCCAGGTCGAGCCCGGCGTCGGCGAGGGCGGCGCGCTCACGGTTCCCTACGACACGCTGATCGCCGCCGGGGGCTCCCGCTACTCGTACTTCGGCCACGACGAGTGGGAGACCTATGCGCACGAGGTGAAGTCGCTCGAGAGCGCGCTCCATGTGCGCGCGCAGATCCTGAGCGCATTCGAGGCGGCCGAGATGGAGACCGACCCGGAGCGGCGGCGCGCGTGGCTGACCTTCGTGGTGGTCGGCGCCGGGCCGACCGGGGCGGAGATGGCCGGTCAGATCGGCGAGCTCGCCCGCGACACGCTGCGCAGCGACTTCCGGGTGATGGATCCCAGGGAGTCCCGGGTGCTGCTGGTCGAGATGGCGGATCGCGTGCTCACCAGCTTCCCCCCGGCGCTCTCGGAGAAGGCGGCGCGCTCGCTCGAGAACCTGGGGGTGACCCCGCTGCTTCAGCACACCGTCGTCGACATCGACGAGGACAGCGTCACGGTCGAGGCACACGGCGGGGAGAGCGAGCACATCCCGGCGCAGACCGTGATCTGGGCGGCCGGCGTGACGGCCTCCTCACTCGCCCGCCGGCTCGGAGAGGCGACCGGCGCGGAGGTGGATCGGGCCGGGCGAGTCTCCGTCGCGCCGGATCTCACCCTGCCTGGCCATCCCGAGATCTTCGCCCTGGGGGACATGGTCCGGGTGCTCGACGAGAACGGGGAAGCCCAGCCGCTGCTCGGGGTCGCGCCGGTCGCGATGCAGGAGGGCAGGTACGTCGCCAAGGTCGTGCGGGCGCGGCTCCGCGGCCGCGAATACGAGCCCTTCCGCTACCAGGACAAGGGCAACGTCGCGACGATCGGGCGCTCGCGCGCGGTCGCTGACGTCAAGGGCCTGAAGGTCAGCGGCTTCCCGGCCTGGATCCTGTGGCTGCTGATCCACATCTGGTACCTGATCGGGTTCCAGAACCGGCTCCTGGTGCTGATCCGCTGGTCGTTCAGCTTCTTCACCCGCGGCCGGGGCGGCCGCGTGATCGAGCAGTGGGAGGAGCAGGGAGCCGCCCGGTCGCCCTCATAGGCTGCGCCGCATGGCGGTGATCCTCGCCTTCGGCTCCGCGGCGGTGTTCGCGCTCGGCACCGTCCTGCAGCAGCGGGTGGTGATGGATGCGCCGGAGGCGAGGGAGGCGAGCGCCGGCATCCTCTTCCGGCTCGTCCAGCACCCGGTCTGGCTCGGCGGGATCGCCGCGTACGGAATCGCGTTCGGCATGCAGGCGGCCGCCCTCGGCGACGGCCGCCTGGTCGTGGTGCAGCCGATCCTCGCCACGACGATCGTCTTCGCTCTGCCGCTCGGGGTCTGGCTCTCGTCGCAGCGGATCACGCGCCGGGACGTGATCGCCGCGGTCGTCGTCACCGTCGGACTGGCGCTCTTCCTGTTCCTCGCCGACCCCTCGGGAGGCAAGAGCGACGCGCCGATAGGCCAGTGGGTTGTCGCGGGAGCGGTGGTCGTCGGCCTGGCGGCAGGCCTGCTGGTGACGGGGCTCTCGCGGATGGGCGCGCCGCGCGCCGCATTGCTCGGCACCGCGTCAGGCCTGCTGTTCGGCCTGGTCTCGGCGCTCACCAAGGGCGCCGTCGAGATCTTCCAGGACGACGGCCTGCACGTGCTCGCGAATTGGCACCTCTACGCGCTGATCGCCGTCGGCTTCGCCGGGATGACGATCACCCAGCTCTCGCTGCAGACCGGGATCCTGCCGCCGGCGGTCGCGACGAGCTCCATCTTCAACCCCGCCGCCAGCGTCGTGCTCGGCCTGACGCTCTTCGACGAGCAGGTGCACCACTCAACGCCAGGGCGGATCGGGGCCGCCCTGGCGCTGGTGGCTATGTTCGGCGGGATCGCCGCGCTGGCCCTGGGCCAGCGAGAAGCGCCCGTCAGCCGCCGATGACCGTGCCGACGACCGAGCACACGTTGGTGCCCGAGAACTTGTTCGCCAGGAAGACCGCGCTCACCTGAGGCGATCCGCTTGCGCCCTTGCCGTAGCTCAGGTCGCCCTGGTAGTCGTCGAGCGGGAACACCTGATGCTCACCGGCATTGAAGGTGTCATCGACGCCCGGCCCTTCGCTCAGCCCGATGATGCTGCCGTTGGTATCCGTGGTCGCATCGAGCACGACCTCCGGGCCGGCCGGGCAGCTGGCCGTGACGGTGAGCCCGGCCAGGGAGAACAGGGTCTGAGCCGCTGAGCCCTCCGGCTGGCGGTAGCTCACCTGGATCACCTGGCTGCCGTTCACCTTGCTCGAGTTGGGCACGGTGCCGAGGGTCGACTCCTTGATCTGGTCTCCGGTCATGGTGTCGTTCGCGGTCTTGAATCCGGTGACGGCCGCCTTGTGCAGCTGCTGGGTCTTGACCGCCCCCTTCTTGATCTGGTTGGTGCCGACCCTCGCCTTGCTCGCGGCGTAAGCGCCTCCGCCGAGCGCGACGAAGACGGCGACGGACGCCATCACGTTCGCGAAGCTCAGATGGCCTCTGATCCTCTTGAGCATTTCCTCTCTCCTTTGCCCCCCTATGGGCTTGTCTCACCTTACGGCCCCTACGAGCCCTCGGTGGACGGCTATTGGAGCCGCTCGGCCAGCGAGGCGCCCCAGGCCTTAGCCCGCTCCAGCTCGCCATCGGCCAGCGGTCCCTCCGAGTCGTCGACGAAGAAGCTTTCGGGATCGGCGATCACGTCGTAGCCCGCCTTCCCCAGACGCTTCGCGATCCCGCGGGACGCCGCGCCGGTGAGCATGGGGGACTTGTCGATGCGGGTGTCGAAGGCGGCAGCCTTCTTGCCGTCCCCGCTGCGGTCGGCCAGCCACTTGCGGAGGCCGGGGCCGTCGGCGGCGCCGGGCTCGAGCTGCGTTCCCTCCTCCTCGGCCGACTGGCCCGTCCCTTTGCGGCTCATCGTGGTCGCCATGCCGTGCATGTGGGTCGGGCCCCCGGCGACCAGGACGTCTACGTCGTCCGCCGCGCTTGCGTCCCCGTCGTTGACGGCGAGGACGTCGGCCTTGCCGAGCCCGTCGGCGATCGCCTCTGCGATCTCGCGGGTGTTGCCGTACATCGACTCGTAGGCGACGACGATCCTCACGCGGCGATCTTGCCAGCCGCGTGATCGGCCTTCCTACGTGCTCAGCACCGATCTTTCGCGGCCGCGTAAGCTGCGCGCGAGGAGTGAGGGATTGATCTACCGCAGCCCTGAGCCGGACATCGAGATCCCTGATCTCGCCATGCCCGAGTACGTGCTCGGCGGCGCAGCCGCGCGGGGCGACCACCCGGCGTTCATCGACGGAGCCACCGGGGAGGTCGTCACCTATGCCGAGCTCGCCTCGAAGGTCGATGCCGTTGCCGCGGCCCTCCAGTCACACGGCATCCGCAGGGGCGACGTCGTCGCCCTGGTCGGACCGAACAGCCCGGAGTGGGGCATCGCCTACCACGGGATCCTGCGGGCGGGTGGAGTGGTCACGCCGATGAACCCGCTGCTCACCCAGGAGGAGATGGGGCGCCAGGAAGAGAACTCGGGCTCGAAGATGCTGATCGACGATCCCGCGGCGTTCGTCTCCGGGGTCCCGCAGGGCGCCAAGCCGGAGGACGTGGAGATCGACCCCGAGGCGCTCGCCGTCCTTCCCTACTCGAGCGGCACCACGGGCCTGATGAAGGGCGTGATGCTGACGCACCGCAACCTCGTGGCGAACATCGAGCAGGCCCACAACTCGATGCCGCTGACCGAGGAGGACACGCTGGTCGGACTGCTGCCCTTCTTCCACATCTACGGCCAGACGGTCGTGCTCAACATGGGCCTCGCCAAGGGCTCGACCGTGATCATCATGCAGCGCTTCGACTGCGACCTGCTGATGGACCTGATGGAGGAGCACGGCGTCACCTGGCTGCACGTCGCCCCGCCGGTGATCCTTCAGCTCGCCTCCCACACCAACGTCGAGGGCCGCGACTTCTCCAAGCTCAAGCTGATCATCTCCGGCGCGGCGCCGCTCGACGCGGAGCTCGCGGGCCGGGCGGAGGCCAAGGTCGGCGCTCCCGTCCGTCAGGGCTACGGGATGACCGAGCTCAGCCCGGTGAGCCACAAGAGCCGCCTCGCGCGGGTCGAGGAGACGCCGCCGGGTAGCGTCGGGGCGCTGATCCCGAACACCGAGGCCCGTCTGATCGATCCGGAGACGGAGGAGGACGTAGCCGAGGGCGAGGAGGGAGAGATCTGGGTCCGCGGGCCGCAGGTGATGAAGGGGTACCTCAACAACCCGAAGGCGACCGCCGAGACTCTCCTCGAGGACGGCTGGCTGCGAACCGGGGACATCGCCCGGATCGACGAGAACGGCTTCACCTTCATCGTCGACCGGCTCAAGGAGCTGATCAAGTACAAGGGCTATCAGGTGCCGCCGGCCGAGCTGGAGGCGGTGCTGGTCTCACACCCGAAGGTCCGCGACGCCGGCGTGATCGGCGTGCCGATGGACGACGGGGGCGAGGCCCCCAAGGCCTTCGTCGTCGCCGACGGCGAGGTCGACGCCGACGAGCTGATGGCCTATGTCGCCAAGCACGTGGCGCCGTACAAGAAGGTCCGCGAGATCGAGTTCGTCGACGAGATCCCCAAGTCGGCCTCCGGCAAGATCCTCCGGCGCGTTCTTCGCGACCGCGAGGGCGGTGCGACGATCCCGGCCAAGTAACCCGCTTCGACTCAGAGAAAGGAATCCGTATGTCAGGGGCCTACAGCCAGCAGCAGCTCGAGCTCAAGTTCAACGCGATCAGCGAGCGTCTCGCCGCCATCGACGCGCAGCGAGTTAGCCGTTCGGCGTCGAGGGCGGGGCGCCGGTGCGGAGCAGCGTCGCCAGGTAGATCACGATCTTCGACTTGCCCTTGTTGGCCGCCCGGTGGATCGTTCCGGGCTGCTCGGCGATCCACTGTCCCGCGGCGATCCTGCCGGTGGAGCCGGCGGCGATCCTGCGCACCAGGCGGGCGTTGTCGGCGGGTCCGGTCATCACCGCAACCGAGCCGCGCTTGACGGTGTAGGTGAGCACTCCGGCCTGGATGTAGGCGACCTGCGTGCCCTCGTGGTGGTGGAGAGCGAGTGTGCCTCCGGCCGGGATCGTCACCCGGGAGAGGCCCAGCGTCCTGCCGTTCACCCCCTTCACCTTGGTGCTCTGTGCAAGAGGCGTCCGGACTACCGTGCCGCCCCCCGATTGGGCGATCACGTAACCGGCGACCGCGCCGATCGCCATCAGCGCCAGAGCTGCCAGGAGCACGAGGAGTCGGAGGCGGCGCATCGCCCCGCGACCCTAACAGCGAAAATGGACGCCCAATGGGGGATGTCCAGATACTCCTAGCCGCGCTGTTCGTCTCGGCTGCCGGGCTGAACGCGCTCGCCAACCGGCTGACGGTCCCGTACCCGATCACCCTGGTGCTCGGCGGCCTGGTGCTCGGCCTGATCCCCGGGATCCCCAACATCACCCTCAACCCGGATCTGGTCCTGCTCGTCTTCCTGCCGCCGCTGCTCTACGCGTCGGCGTTCTTCTATGACCTGCGCAGCCTGCGCAACGACGCGCGGGTCATCACCCTCAATGCGATTGGGCTGACCCTCGCGACGGCGGCGGTCGTCGGGGTGGTCGCCCACGAGGTGATGGACCTGCCATGGGCCGTCTCGTTCGCGCTCGGGGCGATCGTTTCGCCGACCGACCCGGCGGCGGCGACCTCGATCATGCGCCGGGTCGGCGCCCCCAGACGGATGGTCAACGTGCTGGAGGGCGAGAGCATGGTGAACGACGCCGCCGCCCTCCTCGCCTACAAGGTGGCGGTCGCCGCGGCGATCGGCGAGGGCGTCTCGGCCTCCCACACCGTCCTCCAGTTCTTCGGCGACGTGGCGGGCGGGGTGGCGATCGGCTTCGTTGTCGGCTGGACGATCGCCGAGATCCGCAAGCGCGTGAACGACGTCAACACCGAGCTGGCGATCTCGCTGTTCAGCGCCTACGGCGCCTTCATCCCGGCGGACCAGCTCGGCGTCTCGGGAGTCCTGTCCGTGGTCACCTGCGGGCTGGTGCTCGGCTTCCGGGCGCCCGAGATCGCCTCGCCGGAGAGCCGGATGCAGGGCTATGCCCTCTGGTCGATTCTCACCTTCCTCCTCAATGCGACGCTGTTCATCCTGATCGGTCTGCAGCTGCCCACGATCGTCGACGGGCTGAGCGGTGAGCCCGCCGGCCAGGTCGTGGGCTATGCAGCGGTCGTCTGCGCCGTCGTCATCGCGATGCGGTTCATCTGGATCAACTCGATAACCGTGGTGATCAGGACGCTCGATCGACGCGAATCCCAGCGGGCGAGACGCTCGACCTGGCGCGACAGGACGATCGGGGGCTGGGCAGGAATGCGCGGCGCCGTTTCGCTGGCTGCCGCTCTTGCACTGCCGCTGCACACCAACGGCGGCGAGCCGTTTCCTGGCCGCGACCTGATCCTCTTCATCACGTTCGCGCTGATCCTCGTGACGGTGGTGGGGGAGGGACTGACGCTGCCCTGGGTGATCCGGCGACTGGACGTGGTCGAGGACGGCTCTGAGGAGGAGAACGAGGAGACCAGGGCCCGGCTGGTGATCGCCAAGGCGGCTCTTGATCGCGTGGACGAGCTCGAGGGGGAGGACTGGACCCGCGACGGCACGGTCGAGCGCGTCCGCAACCTCTACCGCTACCGCAAGCGCCGCTTCGCGATCCGGGCCGGGAAGATCGACGACGAGGACGGGGTCGAGGAGCGTTCCCTCGCCTACCAGCGGCTGATGCACGAGATCTACGCGGTCCAGCGCGCGGAGCTCATCCGGCTGCGAAACCAGCGGGAGATCAGCGCCGACGTGATGCGCCGGGTCGAGCGCGAGCTCGACCTCGAGGAGCAGCGGCTGGAGGTCTAGTAGCCCGGCGGCTTGACCGGCGGCCCGAGGTAGACGTGCGCGAGCCGGATCGCGAGGGGCTTGCGCGCAGCCGCGCCGGTGGGCCAGATCACCTTGATGGTGTCCAGGCGAACGCCGTCAGTGGTCAGCATCCGGCTCTGCAACGGGAACCAGAATCCCCCGAGCCCCAGGCTCGTCACGGGCGCCGGCGCGGCATGAGCCGCCTTGTGAGACCACTCCACGTTCTGCCAGAACTCGACTTGTTCGCGATCCATCCGGATGTAGGGCTGGGGCGCGCTGTCGAGCATGACGACCGCTCCCACATCTCCGGCATGTAGCCGGCAGCCAGCCGCATTGTTCGAGGCCTTGAACGGAGAGCCAGTCACAGCGTCCGGCTGGACGGAAGCCGTCTTCGCGAGCACCGCTCGTGCTCGCCGGGAGCATGCCGGCTGCAGGTGGCGATGGTGTGCGGAGACCGGCGTCGGCGCCGGGGAACGTGGTGGCGGAGACGGAGCCGAGGCCATGCCGCCGTTCGATGAGGACCCGCACCCGGCGAGCACAACCCCCGCGATCAGGGCCGTCGTCACGAACCTCATGGCGTTACCACCGTATAGCATGACGCTGGTGATGGGAAACAGGAGCGAACTGCAGCCTGGCGACAGGCCGCCCGCCCCTGGTGAGTTGTCGCTGGTACAGGCCTTCGTCAACTCGCGCTGGGATCTCGAGCGCGAGCTCCAGGACCAGTTCGCCGACCGGGAAGGGCTGGCGAGGTGGTTCATCGATCGAGACCTCGTTCCCGCCGGCACGCGGGTGAGCGAGGCCGGCCTTCGTCGAGCCCTGGACGCAAGGGACGGCCTTCAGGCGCTGTTTTTCGCCAACAACGGCGCTGAGCTGGACCGTGAGGCGGTCGAAAAGCTGGAACGAGCCCTACGCGGCCCCGGTCCCTTCGTCAAGCTGGGCGCCGATTCGCCGCCGGACTTCGTCCCGTGGTCGCGGGACGTCGATGGCGTTCTGGCCCTGATCGGAACGATCGCTGCGATCGCCCAGCTCGACGGCAGGTGGATCCGGCTCAAAGCATGCCCCGGGGACGACTGCGGCTGGACCTTCTACGACCACAGCCGCAACCAGGCCGGGTGCTGGTGCTCGATGTCGGTATGCGGCTCGCGCGCCAAGGCGAGGGACTACCGGCGCAGGAAGAGTCGGCGGAACTAGTCGCGCGGTCGCAGCACGTGACCGACCGCGGGGTCGGACTTGCCGTCGAGCACCTCTCGGTAGATGCGCTCGACGTCCTCGGGGCCGGAGCCGTGCTCGACCCGGAGCCAGCCGCGGGCCCACTCGACATAGGGCCGCCAGGCGTCGGCGAGCCGCTGGTTCAGGCCCTCTGCGCCCCAGTCCTCGGTGCGCTTCTGTAGGCGGGTGGGCGCGAAGAAGAAGGTCGGAGCGGGGCCGGCCAGCTCCTCCGAGCCGCCGAGGTCGCCCTTGTGCGTGATGCCGACGGCGGCGTCGTGCTTGAGCTCATCCCCCCAATGACCGTGGACGGCGCTGCGCACCTTCGCATCGCCGGCGACGTCGACGTAGACGGCCGGGTCGCGGTCGATCGAGTCGAGCTCGTCATAGGTGACCACTCGGTCGTAGACGCCGAGCGACTCGGTGAACTCCACGTTCCGGGGCGAGGTCAATCCGATCACCTCGACGCCGTCCCGCTTGCTCAGCAGATAGGCGAGCGCGGAGGTCGTCCGGCTCGACGCCGAGGAGAGCACGGCGAGCTTCGCTCCGAACATGTCCTCGTCGCCGAGGAAGTCGTCGATCAGGAACGAGGTGAAGTAGAGGGGCCAGAGGAGGATCTCGTAGTCCTCGTTCTCCTTCTCGTACATGTCATTGCCGTCGGTTCGCAGATACCGGTTGTAGGCGGCGGGGAGGCCGACGCGGTGGGGTGAGACGTCAACGAAGTCCGTGTCGCTGGCGCGATCGGGCTGGACGACCAGATGGCTGGCGGGCGGCAGGTAGCCGTAGACCCTGATCCCCTCGGGCACGCCCGCTGCCTTCGAATCGACCACGTCGGCGTAACCCCAGACGGGCATGTGGGCCCAGCCCTCCTCGGCCGGGAAGAAGTCCCAGTAATTCATCGCCTCGCCCATCACCGCGTAGGTGATGTTGTTCGTGGTGAGGCCGAAGGAGTCGACGCCGAGCAGCACCTGCCCCTCCTCGAGCTCGGGCGCATCGCTCTCCTCGAAGCGCGTCTGCTGCAGATCGTCTTTGCGGACCTGAAAGTCGATTGCCGGAGCTTATTCAGCGGGCGGAGGGAGGCACGGTCCGCCCAGGCGCCGGCTCGCGCTTCGCCCTCAGCAGCGCGCGATCGGCGGCGTCGTGCAGGGCCAGTCCATCGCCGCTCGACAGGGATGCGACCCCGAAGCAGGCGGTGACGCTGACCTCTCCGAGCTGGGCGTCCTCGATCGCCGTCACGACGCGTGTGGCGGCGACCTTCGCTCCCTCGAGCCAGGTCTCGGGCATCAACAGCGCGAACTCATCGCCCCCGATCCGGAACGCATCGTCGGTCAGCCGCGAGGAGTTGATCGCCTCGGCGACTCCTCGGAGGACCGCGTCGCCCGCGGGATGCCCGAACTCGTCGTTGACGGCCTTGAACCCATCGAGGTCGAAGATGGCGAGGGCAAGGGGGTGCTGGTAGCGGGTGCTGCGCGCAGCCTCGACCGACAGACGCTCCTCGAACGCGCGGCGATTGAGCAGGCCGGTCAGCGCATCCGTTCGGCTCTCCATCTCCTTGATCTCGAAGAGGGAGGCGTGGGCCATCTGCGCCGAGATCGATTGGGTGAGCAACTGGAGCGTCTCCACCTCCTCCGGCCCGAAGGCTCCCGCTGCGGATGAGTAGACCTTGAGGACGCCGAACGCATCATCGCCGTGACGCAGCGGAACGGCGATCATCGACCGGGCGTTCACCCTGCGAGAGGCGGCGCGGTCGATTCGGGGATCCACCTCGGTGTCGTTGCAGTGGAGAACCTGGTCGAGGTCCAGGGCAAGGCCCGAGAGGCTGCTGTCGCGGTCCAGCCTGATGCCGAGGTAGGGGGTGGCGTCGCCGGTGGTGACCGTGTAGACCATCTCGTCCTCGTCTGGGACCTCGATGACGCCGGCTCTCGCCCCCGTGAGCTCCTGGGCGCGCTCGACCACCAGCCTCATCAGCTCGCCGGAATCGAGGTCCGCGGCCGTGATCTCGCTCTGGGTTTTGATGATCGCCCGAAGGCGATCAGTCTGCGCCTCCATGCACCCGATTAATCGGCCAGCCGGATACCGACTATTAGCCCCTGTGGCCAATTGGACATTTGATTGACAGCGCCCAATAGGGGTAGCCGCGAGTGCTTTCTTCTCGGCGGAACGCTCGGGTTCAGCCTGATCCGCGCCCAGCTACCGGATGAACAGCATCTCCGCGTACTTCGGCAGCGGCCAGAGGTCGTCGGGGACGATCTTCTCCAGCTTGTCCGCCGCCTCGCGGACCCTCGCCATGCCGGCGATCTGCTTGTCGCGGGCGTGGATCGCGAGGTCCATCCCCTCGAGGCCGTCCGGGTACTGGTTGGCCTCGTCGAGCTCCTTGATCGCCGCGACCAGCTCGTCAACCAGCGGGGTCGTCTCCTCGGTGACCGCGCCGATGCCGGCCTCGTCGCCGAGCGCCAGGTAGCGGAGGGCGGCCGGCAGGATCATCGTCCGGGCCATCGTGTCGGCCGTCTCGGCCTCGATGTTGGCGCGGATGATGTACTGCTCCAGCCAGACCTCGAAGCGGGACTCGAGCTCGCGCTCGTTGAGCACGCTGTACTTGGCCATCATCGACTTCGTCGCGTCCGCGAGCACCTCGGGCAGGGCGTCCGGCGTGGTCCGCAGGTTCTTCAGGCCGCGCTTCTCCTCAGCCTCCTTGTGCCACGCCTCGTCGTAGTTGTCGCCGTCGAAGACGACCTGCTTGTTCCCGTCGTAGGCCTCCTTGACGACCTCGGTGACCGCGGCCGGCAGATCGTCGCCGCCCTTGGCCTCGAGCTTGTCGGAGAGGTCGTCGATCGCCTCCGCGACGATGGTGTTGAGGACGGTGTTCGGGAAGGCCAGCGACTGGCTCGACCCGAGGGCACGGAACTCGAACTTGTTGCCGGTGAAGGCGAACGGCGAGGTCCGGTTGCGGTCGCCGCCGTGCATCGGCAGCGGAGGCAGGACCTCGGCGCCCAGCTCGAGGAACGAGCCGGGGGTGTGCGGGTCGCCCGAGCCCGAGGAGATCGCCTCGAAGACCTTCGTCAGCTCTGCGCCCAGGAAGATCGAGATGATCGCCGGGGGGGCCTCGTTGGCCCCCAGGCGGTGGTCCTGGCCGATGCCGGCCACGGAGGCCCGCAGCAGGCCCTGGTGCTTGTTGACCGCCTGGATGACCGCGGCGCAGAAGAACAGGAAGTTCAGGTTGTCCGCGGGGGTGTCGCCGGGCTCGAGCAGGTTGTGGCCAGTGTCGGTGCCCATCGACCAGTTGTTGTGCTTGCCCGAGCCGTTGACGCCGGCGAAGGGCTTCTCGTGCAGCAGGCAGACCAGGCCGTACTTCCGGGCCACCTTCTGCATGATCTGCATGCTCAGCTGCTGGTGATCCGACCCGACGTTCGAGTTCTCGAAGATCGGCGCCAGCTCGTACTGGCCGGGGGCGACCTCGTTGTGGCGGGTCTTGATCGGCACACCGAGCTTCGCCAGCTCGTTCTCGAAGTCCATGATGCAGGCGAGGACTCGCTCCGGGATAGAGCCGAAATAGTGATCGTCGAGCTCGTGGCCCTTGGCCGGCTTGGCGCCGAAGAGGGTCCGGCCGGTGATCACCAGGTCCTGGCGGGCGTAGTAATAGTTCTCATCGATCAGGAAGTACTCCTGCTCGGGCCCGACCGTCGTGAAGACCCGCTTGGTCTCGTCGTCCCCAAGGAGTCCCAGTGCACGGACGGCCGACTTCGACAGCGCGTCCATCGAGCGAAGGAGCGGCGTCTTGGCGTCGAGGGCCTCACCCGTCCAGGAGACGAAGGCGGTGGGGATGCAGAGCAGCGCGCCGTTCGGGTTCTCGAGGATGAACGCCGGGCTGGTCGGGTCCCACGCCGTGTAGCCGCGGGCCTCGAAGGTGTCGCGGATGCCGCCGGTCGGGAAGGAGGATGCGTCCGGCTCGCCCTGGATCAGCTCCTTGCCGGAGAACTTCGCGATCCACTTGCCCTCGCGGTTGGGCTCGAAGAACGAGTCATGCTTCTCCGCGGTGAGCCCGGTGAGGGGCTGGAAGACGTGCGTGAAGTGCGTCGCGCCGCGCTCGAGGGCCCACTCCTTCATGGCATCCGCGACCGCGTCCGCCAGCGAGGTGTCCAGCGCCTCGCCCTGCTCGAGGGTCTTCTGCAGCTTCTCGTAGACATCCTTGGGCAGGCGGTCCTTCTGCACGGCCGGCGAGAAGACGTTGATGCCGAACGGGTTGTTGTCGTCCTTGGTCAGGTCGACGGTCCCGAGGGAGTCGCCGTTCGGGCTCCAGCTGGCGGAAGTGACGTTCTGGGAGCGGGTCGTCTTCAACATCGTCGGGGCAGCCTCCTCGCAGGCGTGGCGCGCCATGCGGGCGCGCCGGGTTGATCACAAGAATCGAGCCGAGAGATTAGAGGCCAGGGAGCGATCGGAGCATTGTCCGCACGTACAAAGATCGCAATACGCGGTTCGACAGGAGGTCGGGGCACCCGCTGGGCCGGATTCAGCGCATATTGCGGAGCCCGTGACCGGATCGCCTCGGGCTGAGTCGACCCGGGTGATATTGCTAGCGCTTCGGCACATGGCTCCAACCAAGAAAGGGGGAGACCATGGACCTCGTAGATGCACAGATCGACGTGATGGGGCTCGTTCGTTCCCGCGCCGCGTTTGACGCAATCGAGACTCGGATCAATGAGATCCCCGGATTGGCCGACCCGGAGCGAGCCGCTTTGTGGCTTTGCGCATGGTCGCGCCAGGGCCGGACGTGGCAGCTCAAGACGGCGGACCAGCTCCTGCAGTGGATCGGAGATCAGACGACGCTTCCAGCACTCGGCGTGAAGGCGGACGGCTCAACCGCCAGGGGGCTGCCGCCGGCCTAGGAGAGAGGGCTAGGCTGCGCCAGTGGGCGACTTTCCCGCACCGAGCGAAGGGATCGCGTTGACGCACTTCCTCGTCAGCGCCGACGTGGCCCGCTCGGCGGCCTTCTACGCGGGTGTGCTGGGCGGCGAGGTGGTGATGGAGGGCGAGCCGACCATCGTTCAGCTCGCCAACTCGTGGGTGATCATCAACGTCGGCGGAGGCCCGACCGAGGACAAGCCGGAGGTCGTGCTCGACGTGCCCGACGACCCCAACCGGGTGAGCGCCTTCCTCAACATCCGGGTCGCCGACATCCAGGCTTGTTATGAGGAGTGGGGTGCGAAGGGCGCCGAGTTCCTCACGCCACCGCAGGACCGCGGGGCCGAGATCCGCTGCTACATGCGCGACCCGGACGGCCACCTGATCGAGGTCGGGCAGAGCACCGCGGGCCGGGGCGGCAACTAGCCGAGCGCTCGCAGGAGCACCCGGTTGCCGGCGGGGTCGGTCACCAGGGCTCCGCCTTCCTGCGGTGTGGGTTCGAATCCGGCCGCGCGCAGCCGGTTCTCCTCGGCGGCGAGCGATTCGCCGCTCGGCAGCACGATCTCGAACTGACGGAGGCCGCGGGCACCCTCGGGCGCGGGAGGCGCGCCCTCACCGGCCCACGTGTTGAGGCCGAGGTGATGGTGGTAGCCGCCGGCAGAGACGAAGAGGGCGCCCGGATACCCCCGGACGGTGACGTCGAAGCCGAGCGCTCCGGAGTAGAAGGCCTCGGCCGCCGTGAGGTCCCCGACGTTCAGGTGGACGTGGCCGATCCGCGTGCCGGCCACCATCGGCTCATCGCCGTCCTCGCGCCGCAGCTCGCCGAGGACGCCGTCGAGGTCCAGCGGCAGGGTGTCCATCTGAAGGACGCCGTCGCGGATGGGCCATTCCTCGCGGGGGCGGTCGCGGTAGAGCTCGATCCCGTTTCCCTCGGGGTCACTCAGATAGAGCGCCTCGCTGACCAGGTGGTCCGACGCGCCCGAGAGGCGCCAGCCCGCCTCGGCCACTCGCTGGAGGGCGCGGGCGAGGTCCGCGCGGGTCGGCACGAGGATCGCCACGTGAAAGAGGCCGCTCGTGCCTCGGGGACGAGGCGGCGCGTCCGGGTCACCGACCAGCTCGACGATCGCCTCGTCCGGCGCATCCTCCGTTCCAAGTCGAACGATTCCGTCGTCCGGCTGAAGCTCTGAAAGCCCGATTGCGTCGCGGTAGAAGTCGCGCGCCCGCCCGGCGTCGGCGACCGTCAGGCGGACCGGTCCCATCGTGGTGCCGGGGTCGATGCTGCCGTTCTCGCTCATCGGTTCAGGGTAGAGCCGCCGCGATTGGGGAGAAATTACGGTTGTTCGGCTCCGTGGGCATGGTCGATATTCGGAGGGTGAATACGGGCGAAGGCGCGGCGAACAGAGAATTCGGCAGCCGCGAGTTTCACCAGCCGCGCATCATGGCCGCCATCCTCGGTGTGCTGTTCCTCGCCGGGGCTGCGATCGGCGGGCTCTCGCTGCTGCTGCCGCACCCGAGCGAGTACGACGCGCCCAACCTGTGGAGCAACGTCCTGATCGCCTTCGGCGCGGGCGTCGTGATGGTCATCCTCCGCAACAGGGTGCCGGACTGGTCGCTGCCGGTCATCGTGCTCGGCGGGACCGCCATCGTCACGCGCGCTGTCTACTACGGCCACGATCCCAGCGGCTACTACACGATCTGGTACCTGTGGATCGGCGTCTACGCGTTCTTCTTCTTCGGCCTGCGCTGGGGCCTGATCCAGATGGCTGCCGTCGCCGCCGCCTACGGCTGGGTGCTCACGGAGCTTGGGGGCCCGACCCCGGTGGCCCGCTGGGTAGTCACGGTCGGCAGCATCCTGGTCGCGGGCCTGCTCGTCGACCAGCTCGCCGGGCGGCTTCGCAGCGAGACCGACGCGTCGGCCAGAAGGGCGGCGAACCTGGAGGCGGTGGGCGAGGTCGCGAGGCAGCTCGCGACGCAGAGCGATCCGCGGGCGGTGGGCTGGGCGATCTGCTCGGCGGCGGTCCGCACGGCTCATGCATCCGCCGCAGTGCTCTGGCGCCCGACCCATACCGGGGACGCGCTGCAGGCGACCGCCGTGGCGGGGGTCGATGCCGAGGGGGCCTCCATTCCCTTCGTCACCCCGAGCTCGGGCGCGATTCAGGCCTTCACCTCCGCAACGGACCGATTCACGACTCTGCACGGGGGCAAGCCGGCGCAGGAGCTCTCGCCGGGCTTCGAGGCGGGCGCGGGGCTCTGGCAGCCCATCCTCCGGGAGAAGAGCACCGCCGTCGGCGTCCTCGCCGTCTACTGGCGCGAGCCGCTCGAGGCTCTGGCGGGGGAGACCCGCCGCGCCGTGCGACTGCTCGCCCTCGAGGCCGCGATAGCGATCGAGCGCGGCGAGCTGCTCGGGCGGCTCGAGGTGGCTGCGAGGACCGACGATCTCACCGGCCTGCTCAACCGCAGGGCCTGGGACGAGGAGCTCGGCCGCGAGCTCTCTCGGGCGGACCGGGACGGGGGCGCGCTGTGCGTGTCGATCCTCGACCTCGACAAGTTCAAGGCCTACAACGACACGAACGGTCATCAGGCCGGGGACCGGTTCCTGAAGCAGATCGCGGGAGCCTGGTCCCAGACGCTTCGCGCCGGAGACATCCTCGCGCGCTACGGCGGAGAGGAGTTCGCGATCGCTCTGCCCGGGACGGACCTCGAGCGGGCAGAGCAGATGCTCGAGCGCCTCCGCGCCTGCGTGCCCGGCGAGCAGACCTGCTCAGCCGGGGTGTGCCGCTGGGACGGCTCCGAGAGCGCCGAGTCCCTGACCGCGCGCGCCGACCAAGCCCTCTATTCCGCCAAGGAAGCCGGGCGCGATCGCATCGTCGGCGTCTAGGGGCCCAGGAGCGACTCGACGCCCTCGGGGGCCCGCCGCTGGAGCCATGCGCCGAGCGGGGCGGTGAGGAACCAGGTCAGGACCGCAAGAGTGGTCGAGACGAACGCGATGGGGATCGAGATGGCGAAGAAGAACACCGGGGAGAGCGAGGCGATCACCCCGAAGCGGTAGACCTCGGGAGTCGGCTTCCGCAGGAGGAGGTCGTTCCGGTAGGCGTTCCGGAAGAGCACCACCTCCATGGCGCTGACGATTCCGACGTTGACCGCGTAGATCACGATCGAAAGCGGGTTGGAGAAGAACTCGCCGAGCAGGGCCGTGGGGAAAGGGAGAAAGGCGATGAACGCCAGGTAGACGAGGTTGAGGGCGATGAACGACTGGCTCATCGCGCCGAGCAGCGAGACGAACTGGTGGTGGGCCAGCCAGTACCGCCCGATCACCGCGAAGCTGATGAAGAAGCTGGTGAAGGCCGGAACGAGGTCGTTGAGGGAGTCGGCCAGCTGGCGGACGCTTCCCTCGTCGCTGATGTGCGGCACCGCAACGGCGACGATCAGCAGCGTCATCGCGATCGCGAAGAGCCCGTCGGTGAACGCGAGGACTCGGGCGAACTCGGCCGAGTCGCGGTCGTAGGTCCGCGACAAGGGGCTAGAGCCCGAGGTCGCGCAGGAACCCAGGCTTGAGTGCGCTCAGGTTCACGAAGGCGGGGAGGGGCATATCGTCCGGGTTGCCGCGGATGCCGATCCGCGCGCCCTGCGGGACCTCGCCCTCGAGGCGCTCGCCGAGCTCGACGGCCTTGTCCTCCGACGGGGCGCCGACCAGCAGCGAGCGGAAGTGGCGCTTCACCGGCAGACCCTCGTCCCGGAGCTTTTTCGCGAGGGCCTGGCCATCGCGGATGTGATCGAGGTCGATGACGACCTCCCACGGGTACTCGCCATAGCGGTGGGCCTCGGTGGAGCCCTCCTGCTCGGCCTCCCGCATCTCCTGAGCCCGGGCAGCCTCGTCATCCGGGAGGGGCTCGGAGGCGTCCCTCCACTTCTCCGCGATCGGGTGCCAGCGCATCAGGCGAACCTCGCCGGCCAGCTTCTCGTCCTGCATCAGGTTCTTGACGACGCGCTCGGCCTCCTGCGCGGATTCCTCGTGCCAGGCGTAGAGGAAGACGAAGCGGCCGTCGCGCGTCACGACGACGCTGCCGCCGAGGAGCTTGCGTGCCTCGTTGTCCACCTGCAGGTGGTGGAGCGAGTCGCTGAGCGTGGCGCCGTTGTGGTCCTCGTCGAGGGCCACCTCGACGCGCCACTCATCGCGGCCGCGCGGGGGCTGATCGGTGCCGTTCACGAATCGAACTCTAGTGTGGTCCCGCTCGGCCCGAGGTTCATGACCCGAGTCGGCCCGATTTCGCTCTGGGCGCCCCAGGCTTCGTGGATGTGTCCACAGACCGCGAGCGGCGGCCGCTTGGCCTCGATCGCGTCGAGGATCGCCTGGCTGCCGAGATGGTCGCCGGAGCTCGACTGGTCGCAGTGGCCCTTCGGTGGCGAGTGAACGACCAGAACCGCGCCCTCCGGACAGCCGGCCAGCTTCCGGGCGGCTTCGTCCTCGTCGAGGTCGAAGCTCCAGTCCCAGGGAGTGACGGGGATTCCGGCGCCGAGGCCGAAGAACTGCGTCCCGTCGATCTCGGTCCCCTCGCCGTGCAGAACCGTCGCGGCGTCCCATCCCTCGCAGGCGGCGCGCAGCGCGTCCGCGGTCTCGTTGTTGCCGGGCACGAGCACCGTGGGCGTCGCGATCGGCTTGAGGGCGTCGATGGTCTCCTCGAGCCCCTCGTGGACGGACGCGAAGTCACCCGCCGCGATCACGACGTCGGCGTCCGAGGACCCCTCTGCCAGGCTCGCCGCCTGGTCCAGATCGCGGTGCAGGTCGCTGAAGGCGAGCAGCTTCACGCGCCCGCGAACATAGCGCGGCCGCTCAGGCGGAAGCGCGCAGCCTGGGCCAGATCAGCAGGACGAGCCCGATCAGGATGCACGCCAGCCCGAGCCCGTAGTTGACGAGCACGGCCAGGAGGATCCCGATCACGATCAGCAGTAGCGATAGCTCCATGCCCCATGCGTTACCCCGACACCTGTCCCCGAAACGGTTCACGGGTCGGCGCACGGGTAGACCCATACGCGCATGGGTCAAGTCGGCATCCTCGACGTCGACGGCACGCTCGTCGACACCAACTACCAGCACGCGATCGCCTGGTTCAGGGCGTTCCGGCGCTTCGACGTGACCGAGCAGCTGTGGCGGATCCACCGCCACATCGGCATGGGCGGAGACCAGCTGGTGGCCGCGGTCGCCGGCGACGAGGTCGAGGACCGGCACGGCGACGACATCCGCGAGGCGGAGTCGGAGCTCTACCGCGAGCTGATCGGTGAGGTCCGGACGATGGAGGGCTCGCGCGAGCTGATCGAGGATCTGAAGGAGCGAGATGACGTGGTGGTACTTGCCAGCTCGGCGAAGGACTGGGAGGTCGAGCACTACCTCGACCTGCTCGATGCGAGGGAGCTCGTCGACTCCTGGACCACCTCGGCCGATGTTGAACAGACCAAGCCAGAGCCCGACCTCATCAAGGCCGCGCTCGACAAGGTGGACACCGACGGCGACGCGCTCCTGATCGGCGACACGGTCTGGGACGTCGAGGCTGCCAAGCGCGCCGGGGTCGAGACCCTCGCCGTTCTCACCGGCGGGTTCTCCGAGCAGGAGCTGCGCGACGCCGGCGCGCGAGAGGTCTTCACATCGGTCGAGGAGCTGCGGCAGAGCCTGTTGCCCGGCTAGGCCCCGGACCGCGTCTCCTCCAAACTCCGCGCCGCCAAGTCAATCGTCGTCTCGTCGAGATCGGCGTCGACGAGCTCGTAGGACTTCGCCAGCTCGGCGATCAGCGCCTCCTCGATCTCGCCGGGGTCGACCTCGCGGCCGAGCTCCTCGGAGACGTCGCCGGAGGTCGCCGGGTCCCAGTCCAGCTCGAGCGCCTCGTAGACGGGCACCAGGGCTCGCGCCACCTCAGGGCCGCCCGACGCAACCACGACCCCGCCCATGTGGGCGCCGCCGCGGATCATCCGCTGGCCGATGCCCGAGAGCTTGACCGCGCCCCGCGCGTTGACGCTGTACGCGCCGGGGCAGTACTCGCCCGGGACCTCACCCACCCGCGCATCGACGCCGAGCGCGCGCAGGGCGGCGGTGATCATTTCGGCGGTCTCCTCGAATCGGGCGTAGGTGCGCTTCGGCGGTTGCGGGTCGGCATAGGCCCGCGCGATCGCGATCGTCCCCTCGTGGAAGACGGCCGCACGACCTCCGGCCAGGCGCTCGACTGCGGCGAAGCCCGCGTGTCGCGCCGCCTCGGCCGCCGCCTCGAAGTTCGGGTTGGCCAGGTCCTGGCGGCCGAAGGCGACCTCCCGGCCGGGGCGGTGGATCCGGATCGTCGGCGGCAACTCCCCGGCGGCCACGCGGCGCAGAATCGTCCGCGAGATCTCCGTGCTGAGCTCGGGTTGGTCGGGGAAGGAGTGGCGGATGAGGCGGAGGCGCTCCACCAGGTGAAGTCTGACTAGGCGGCGTCTTCGGGATCGTCCTGCAGAAGCGCTTCACGCAGGAGGCGCTCCTCCTCCTCGAAGAGGTGCCCGATCGTGCGCTCGCGGTCGAGCAGGATTCGCCGCTTCGTCTCCGCGACCGCCTGGCGAGGGCCCGAGGCGATCCGTCCCGCGAGCTCCATGGCGCGGGCCATGAGCTCGTCGTCGGGATGGACCGCACCGACGATCCCCAGGCGGAGCGCGGTGTCGGCGTCGAGCAGTCGACCGGTGAGGGTGACCTCCGCCGCCAGCGGCGCAGGGAGGGCGGCCCGTGCCGCGGCGTAGCTGGGAGGGATCCCTCGGGGCAGCTCGGGGAAGCCGAAGCTCGCGGCCTGGGCGGCCAGGCGAAGGTCGCAGAGCAGCGCGAGGGCGAATCCGCCGGCGAGCGCCGCCCCGTTGACGGCGGCGACCACCGGCCGGCCACAGCTGGCGACGGCCCGGAAGCAGCCGATGCTCGTCTCGACCAGCCGCTCCCGGTGCGCGCGATCCCCGCCGAACTGACTCGTGTCCATGCCGGAACAGAACGCGGGCGGTGCACCGGTGAGGACGATGGCGCCGACCTCGGGGTCCTCGCCGAGCGAGGAGAAGCACTCCGCCAGCTCCACGCGAAGATCGATCGAGAGCGCGTTGCGCTTCTCCGGCCGCTGCAGCGTCACCACGGCGACTTCGTCTCGGCGCTCCAGGGAGAGCAGACCCGCCATCGAGGGCATGATCCACGAAACATCAAAGGAGGAGCCTTGAAGTCGCACACCGACTACATGACGTTCAACACCGAGGGGCGGCGCGAGTTCGTCCGCATCACCGAGAACGTCCAGGCGGCGGTCGACGCGTCCGGCGTCTCCGAGGGAATGGTGCTGGTCTCCGCGATGCACATCACGGCGGCCGTCTGGGTGAATGACGACGAGCCGGGGCTCCAGGAGGACACGCTCGAGTGGCTCGACAAGGTGGCGCCTCCCAGCTGGAAGGAGCCGGCGAACGACGTCGCGCGTGAGCTGCTGCCCGACCCGGGCGACTACCGCCACCACCGCGGCGGCGAGGACAACGGCGACGCGCATCTGAAGAACCTGCTGGTGCACCACCAGGTCGTCCTGCCGATCACCGAGGGCAAGCTCGATCTCGGGCCCTGGCAGGCGGTCTTCTACTGCGAGTTCGACGGGAGGCGCTCGAAGCGGCTGGTGGTCAAGGTGATGGGCGATTATGCTCACCTGCCGGAACGGCGGCACGGAGCCCAATCGCGGCGCCGGCGATGGTCGTCGGCGCCGTGGTCTCGGTGCAGCTCGGATCGGCGGCGGCGACGACCCTCTTCGATCAGGTGGGTCCCGCCGGCGCAGTGCTCTACCGGCTGCTCGCCGCCGCCATCGTCCTGCTCGCCATCTGGCGGCCTCATCCGCTGCAGGCCGGCCGCGACGGCCTGGTGCTGGCGATCGGCTTCGGAGTGACGCTGGCGGGGATGAACCTGTGTTTCTACGAAGCCCTCGACCGGATCCCGCTGGGGATCGCGGTGACCTTCGAGTTCGCCGGCCCCCTGGTGGTCGGCCTGCTGGGGTCGCGGCGCCCGCGCGACCTGGTCTGGGTCGGATGCGCCGCCGCCGGGGTGCTCCTACTGACCCGGCCGTCCGGATCTGCGAGTGCGGCGGGTATCGGCTTCGCGCTGCTGGCCGGGGCCTTCTGGGGCGTGTACATCCTGCTCAGTGCGCGGATCGGCAGAGTCTTCCCCGGTGGCCGGGGTCTCGCGCTGGCGATGGGGATCGCCGCCCTGCTGATGGTGATTCCGGGAACGACCGCAGCCGGGGGCGATCTGCTCGATCCGGGCGCCGCCGCCGTGGGGGCCGCGACCGGGGTGTTCAGCTCCGTGATCCCCTACTCGCTCGAGCTGGAGGCGCTGCGCCGAATCGCCGTCGGCACGTTCGGTGTGCTGATGAGCATGGAGCCCGCGGTCGCCGCGGTCATCGGCTTCGTTGCGCTCGGCCAGGACCTGGCGACGGTCGACGTGATCGGCATCGGCCTCGTCGTGGTCGCGAGCGCGGGCGTGCTCGGCTCAGGGGTCGGGGAGCCGGCGACGGAGGCGTGAGGCGCCCGAAGCCTTGCCGGACGCCCCCGAGATCATTCCTCAGAGGTGGCGCCGGCAGGCTCTCAGACGTCGGTGCGCAGTCCTGGCCTAGAAGACTCGCCTGAACAGGTAAAGCACGACCAGCACCAGGATGATGATGATCAGGATGGTGACGATGGACACCGGGCTCCCTCCCTTCCGAGTTCAGTGACACCCCTGTGGCGAACATCCGGTTCGCTTCGTCCCGCTATACCCGGGATGCAGGCTCCGAATCCGGAAAGGAAGTGCGGGCTAGTACGTGGAAGAGACGCCGACCGGGACGTGAGCCGGCTTCGCCATCAGATCGCGGCCACGGGCGGCCGCCCTGCAATAAGTCGCTTCGGGCTTCGCCCTTCGCTCCAATAGCGAGCGGCCTGGTGGCCGCTAGGCGGCCTTGCGCAGGCGGCGCAGCCGGGGGAAACGAGCCCGCGGAATCCGCGCGACGGCGGGCATCTCGATCGTGGGAGGAGTGAGCGCTGCGTCGGCCTCGAGCAACGACGGACTGTGGCGCTCGATCAGGGCCGTGAGACACGACCGGCACGAGCACTCAGGAACGGTTATGCCTGTGTTTGAACAGACCGTCATCCCAGTTCCTTAAGCCGAAGCGACATCACGGTAACCACATCGGCGGTCGGAAACTTCGCAAATAGCCCAAAACCGCGTAGTTGACATCCCGTCATAAGACCCCCTGGGTCGTCCCCTGAAAAGATCGACGGAATGGAAGCAAAAGGCCCAGATGTGCGCGCCGGTTCGATCGCCGAGGCCGTGGCCAAGGCGCAGGTCCACGCGCCGACCCGGGGCAATCGCAAGCTCGAGCGTTTCCTCGAGGCGGTCAACGCCGACGAGAAGGTGCGGGCCTGGTGGTACATGGCTCAGCTTCAGTCGGAGCGGTTGGGGATGTCCGACCACTCCTGGGTGCACGTGCAGGTCGTCCTCAACATCTCGCTGCGCCTCCTCCGCCTGCTGGTCAAGGGCGGCATCGAGCCGGCGATGGTCACCGACCACGGCATGCGCGACCGCGACGCGGAGGTGGTGGTCGCCGGCGGCGCCCTGCTCCACGACGTGGGCATGTCGATCCACCGCGCCGACCACGAGGCCTACAGCCTGTTCATGGTCCAGGACCGGCTGGATTCGCTGCTGGCCCAGTGCTACGACGAGCCCGAGCGCACGGTCGTCGGCGCGGAGATCCTGCACGCCATCATCGGTCACCGTCGGCGCGGCGAGCCCTACACGGTGGAGGCCGGCGTGGTTCGGGTGGCCGACGCGCTCGACATGGCGGAGGGCCGCTCGCGAATCCCGGTGGAGGGCGGCCAGTACGGGATCCACGCTCTCTCCGCGGCTGCGATCGACAAGGTCAGCATCGAGGCGGGCGATGAGCGCCCGGTCAAGATCGAGATCGAGATGAACAACTCGGCGGGCATCTTCCAGGTCGACGACCTGCTCGCGACCAAGCTCCGCGGCACCCCGCTGGAGGGCCACGTGGAGGTGGTCGCCGAGGTGGCGGGGGAGACCGAGAAGCGGCTGCTGCCTTCATTTCGCCTATAGACGGGCGCAGCCGACGCGGTTAGGCTGCCCGCCTCTCGTAGGGGGCTATCGGGGAGTTGGGGATGTCGAAGCCGATCTGGAGTGTCGTGGCGGCCCTCGGGGCTGCGCTGCTGTTCGCGGCGCCCGCCTCGGCGACGACCAAGTCGGCATTCAGCACGGGCGGCACGGCGACGATCCCGAACTCCGGGAGCGCCAGCCTCTACGGCTGGACTACCAACGTCTCCGGCTTTGGCAGCGGCGAATTGATCACCGATATCGAGGTCGGAGTGCTCGGCATCACCCATCAGTACCTGGGCGACATCGGAGCCGTACTCGTCTCCCCGGGAGGCCAGGCGTTCGAGCTCTTCGACGACGTCGACGGCTGTTCAGTGTCGGGCTTCGACATGACCTTCCACGACACCGCGCCTGACGGGCTCGTTCCCCAGACCTGCCCTCCGGCGTCGGGGACCTTCAAGCCGACCGTGCGCATCTTCGGCGCTTCCGAGTCGTACCCGGACCCCGGTCCTGGTCTCGCTTATGCGAATCCCGGCCCGGCCGGCGGTGGCACGGCGACCCTCGACGGTACGTACGGCGGCTACGGCGCCAATGGGTTGTGGAAGCTCTACATCGTATGACTTCGACGGCTCGACGGGGCACGGCGGGGGATCCGTCACGCAGTGGGACATGTTGATCACGACGGCTGCAGCCGACGCGTCGCTCACGCCGAGCAGCTCGGGGTTCCCGCCGAGGGATCCGGCCGAGGGCCAGGATGTGACGCGGACCTTCACGCTCAGCAACACCGGCGCCACGCCCCTTCACGTCGATCCGGGCGGGGCATACCTGAGCGGGGCGAACGCCGGTGACTTCGCGATCACGGAGGACCTTTGCTCCTCCCAGACT
The DNA here is from genome assembly GCA_963815045.1 of uncultured Solirubrobacterales bacterium. GTDB lineage: Bacteria > Actinomycetota > Thermoleophilia > Solirubrobacterales > 70-9 > DASUPK01. The sequence goes on along the minus strand of CAWFET010000004.1, from coordinate 23,123 downwards.
GTCTTGGCGGGGCATACCTGCACGGTCAAGGTGGCGTTCGACCCGAGCAGCCTCGGTGACAAGAACGACGGCCAGCTCAACGTTCAGATCGCAGATCTCGGAACGCCCAATTCGACGCTCACCGGCACCGGGTCCCTCCTGTCATCCCTCGACCCGACCTCGTTCGGGTTCGGCTCTCGAGACGTCGCGGCGGGGCAGTCGGCAACCCACGCCTTCCACTTCTTCAACGACGCCACCGACGTCGACCTGCACCCGTCGAACGTGGAGATCACGGGCGCCAATGCGGGTGACTTCGCCGTCACCTCGGACTTCTGCACCAGCACGACGGTCACCCCCGGCAGCTCCTGCGAGGTCGATGCCGCGTTCGACCCGGCTTCGGCGGGAGCGAAGACGGCGACGCTCGGGGTGACGAGCGACGCTCCCACGCCGACGACCACAGCCCAGCTCTCCGGCCAGGGAACCGTGACCACGCCGCCGTCGAACCCGCAGACGCCCACGGCGACACCGACCACGCCGGCGGCGTCGGCGAAGAAGTGCAAGAAGAAGAAGAAGTCGCGCGCGGTTGCCGCGAAGAAGTGCAAGAAGAAGCGCCGCTGAGGTCCTGAACACCGCTCCGAAGGGGCGAGTCTCGAAAGCTGAGCGATCACCTGGCTGTGAGCCAGGTAGGTGCTCGAACTTCGGTCGGGATCTGGCGTCTGGCCGATACGCAGCACGGCGTCGTGACCCGTGGACAGCTCCTGGGTGCCGGTTTGAGCTCGGACGAGATCGATGGGCGAATCGCTCGCGGCCGCCTCTTTCGACTCTGGCGCGGCGTGTACGCGGTGGGCCGGCCGAAGCTGAGCCGCCGGGGCTGGTGGTGGGCCGCGGTCTTGGCCTGTGGTGACGGGGCCGTTCTCAGCCATCTCAGTGCGGGGGTTCTCTGGGGGATGCTGGGACCGAACAGCGGCAGTGAAGGAGGGGTCGACCGCCCGTCGCTGATTCACGTCTCGGTGCGGGCCTGCAAGAGTCATCGGCTCGCCGGCGTCCGAGTGCATCGGCGGAGCAGGTTGGAGTCATCCGATCTCACTCTGCGCGATGGGATTCCGGTCACATGCGCGTGCCTGACTCTGCTGGATCTCGCCACGCTTCTCCGGCCCGGACAGCTCGAAGCGGCAGTGAATGCGGCCGACAAGCTGGACCTGATCGATCCCGAGCGATTGCGGTCCGAGCTCGACCGGTATCGGAGCGTGGCGGGCGTGCCCGCTCTGCGGCGAGTCCTCGATCGAGCGACCTACCAACTGACCGAATCGGACCTCGAGCGGCGCTTCCTTCGCTTGGTTCGCCGGGCCCGGTTGCCGGCGCCGCATACCCAGCAACGAGTGAACGGCTATCGGGTCGACTTCTACTGGCCTGGGCTGGAGCTGATCGTGGAGACCGACGGGCTTCGCTACCACCGAACACCGACACAGCAATCCAAGGATCTGGCCCGAGACCAGGCGCATGTCGCTGCCGGCTTCACAGTCCTGCGGTTCACGCACGGCCAGGTGCAATACGAGCCCGAGCGTGTCATCTCCACGCTCCGGGCAGTTCTGACGCAACCCTGAGCGATTACCCGGCTCTGAGCCGGGAAAGTGCTCGAGGTCCGGGCTAGACCCCGGCGCCCTTGCCGCCGCGACCCTCGCCGGCGGCGAAGCGGGCCGCGCCCTGCACGCCGACGCCGCTGGTGGCTCCGCCGATCTCCGCTTCACGGGCGAGGCCCTCCTCCAGCGAGAGCGAGAACCCCTCCAGCGCCGAGCGCCGGTCGGCGAGCATCGTCTCCTGCGGGAACTGGGCCAGGCCCTCGGCCATCTCCAGCGCCCGGTCCAGGTGCTTGCCCGGGGCGACGACCTCGGTGAGCAGTCCCATTGCGAGCGCCTCCTCGGCCTCGACGATCCGGCCGGTGATGATCAGGTCGAGCGCGCGGCCCATGCCGACCACTCGCGGCAGCCGCTGGGTGCCGCCGTCGATCAGCGGGACGCCCCAGCGGCGCTCGGGGAAGCCGAGCTTGGCCGTCTGCGTCCCGATCCGCAGGTCGCACCAGAGCGCGAGCTCCAGCCCTCCGGCGAGGGCGTAACCCGAGATCGCCGCGATCGTCGGTTTCGGCGAGGTGATCCGGGTGAAGCCAAGCGGGCCATGGGGGCGGGGCTTCAGCCACTGTTCGGCGATGCCCTGGTCATCCATTGCGGCGGCGACCGACTTGAGATCGGCGCCCGCGCAGAAGGCCGCATCGCCGGCGCCGGTGAGGATCAGGACGCGGGCCTCGTCGTCGCCTTCGAACTCGCGGTAGGCCTCGAGCAGCTGGTCGGCGGTCGCCGGGTCGACGGCGTTGCGTCGATCGGGACGGTCGATGGTGAGCACCCCGGCGGCTCCCCGCCGCTCATAGGTGACCTCGGGCATGGCCGCGATCCTAACCCGGAGTGGACTGCGGCCACTGCTTCAGGAACGGCAGTGGATCGACCGGCTTCGTGTCCGCGCCGAGCGAGGCCTTTCCGATTCGGACCTCGAAGTGGAGGTGCGGCCCGTCGCAGCTGCCGGTGCAGCCGAGCTGACCGACTACCTCGCCCGAGTGCACCCTGTCGCCGAGCTGCACGGGGGAGGGCTTCAGCATGTGCATGTAGACGAAGCTGTGATTGTCGGGCTGGCTGTAGAGGACGACGTAGTTGCCCCGCCCTCCGTCGTCCGGGTCGCTGGTCTTGCCGCGGTCGACCACGATGCCGTCATGTACGGCGACCTCCGGCGTCCCGGTCTTGGCGAAGACGTCCTGGCCCTGGTGGATGTGGCCCGAGCGGGGCGCGCCGAAGCGGGCGATCTTGTCGCCGAAGTCGTGAGGCCCCAGGATCGGGAAGACGTATCCACGGACGAGGCCGGTCGGGGTCCCGGGGTCGATGCCGAAGATCGAGGCGCTGTTGAGGAGAGGGACGCTGCCGACCGTCCGATCGAGCCCCGGAACGGGCAGGCCGAGCACCGATCCCAGCCCGGCGCCGAGGGCGAGGGCGACGGTGATCGCCACACCGGCCTTCGCGGTCGGCCAGAGCAGCCCTCTGCGGCGGGTGGCGACCCGCCGGCGATTCTCCGCAGCTCGAACCCGCTTCCTGACCGGCCCCTGGACCCCGGGCTCGACCCGCGCCGAAGCCGGCCTGGGTTGCGCCGAAGCCGGTCTGGGTTGCGCCGAAGCCGGCTTGGGCCGCGCCGGTGCGGGCCGCGTCTGCGTGGGGCGGGCTCTCCTCGGCCGAGCGCGCAGAGCCTCGCGATCCCGGCGGAGCCTCTCCGCCCGCTCACGGCGGCGACGCTCCCTGAGCTCCCTGTCGGCGCGCTCCCGCTCGGCACGCTCGCGCTCGATCAGCGCGCGCCGCTCCCGCTCGATCCGCTTCCGCTCGAGGCGTTCGCGCTCGAGCCGCTCGGCGAGTGGCTCGCGCGGGCGCAGCGGGATCACCTCAGCCTGGGAGGAGCCTAGGCCGGCGCCTCCGTCAACACCCGTCTCCGGGTGCGGCTGCGCGTCGACGATCCGATCGTCCCGGGCCGGCCCCATACAGAGCCGGGGCTAACGACTTCCGAGTCGTTCGAGGTCCTTGGTCCGCCTCTCCTTGCGGTTGTCGAGCCGCATCTGAATGAGAGAGAGGACCGTCACCAGGATCGCGAAGAACGCGATCAGCCCGAAGGCGAAGAAGGTGACCACCTTGTCGTTGGTGCGCCCGTAGGTGCCCACGCCGTCGGCGGCCATCGCCGCGGGCGAGAGCACCAGCAGCCCCGCCAGGGCGAGGAGCGGTGGGAGCAGACGACGAGACAACTTGCGCATCGCGGGCAATCTAACGCACTGGCCAGAAGCTAAGAGCCGGCTTACGCGAAGTTCCGCCCTGGTCGCCTAGGATGCTCGCCTCTCGCCCTCCGGCGGGGCCCCCGGCATGGACCCGATCTCCTACTTCCAGGCAATCGTCCTCGGCCTTCTCCAGGGCATCAGCGAGCTCTTCCCGATCTCGAGCCTCGGCCACAGCGTCGTTCTTCCGCGCATCTTCGGCTGGGACATCCACCAGAACGACGACTACTTCCTGAGCTTCCTCGTGGCGACTCATTGCGCGACCGCAATCGTCCTGTTCTTCTTCTTCCTCAAGGACTGGGTTCGGATCATCAAGGGCCTCGGCCGCTCGCTCCGCGACCGCTACATCGCACCCGACGACACCGACGCGAAGCTGGGCTGGCTGCTCGTCATCGGCACGATTCCCGCCGGCCTGCTCGGCCTGCTGCTCGAGCACCCGCTGCGAAGCCTGTTCGCCTCGACCGAGACCGCCGCGATCTTCCTGTTCGTCAACGGCCTGATGCTGTTCGGCGCCGAGGCGCTGCGGCGCCGGGCGCCCGTTCGCTCCGAGGAGAGCATCCGCTCGGACGAGGTGATCGCCCGCTCCCTCAGCTTCCGCGACGCCGTCGGTATCGGGACGGCGCAGGCGCTCGCGCTGATCCCGGGGCTCTCCCGCTCGGGAGCGAGCATGAGCGGAGGCCTGCTCGCGGGCCTCTCCAACGAGGAGGCGGCCCGCTTCGCCTTCCTGCTGGCCACGCCGATCATCGGCGCCGCGGGGCTCCTGAAGCTGCCCGAGCTGCTCGGGTCCCAGGGCGATCACGTCCGTGGCCAGGCATTGGTGGGGGCGCTCTGCGCCGCCGTCACCGCCTATTTCTCCGTGAAGTTCCTGCTCCGCTTCTTCGAGACCAACCGCCTCACCCCGTTCGCCGTCTATTGCTGCGTGGTGGGCGGCGTGCTCACGATTGCCTTCGCGCTCAGCTAGGAGGAGCCAAATGACGAAGAGACCCCAACTGATCTGGCCCGCCGTGATCCTCGGGATCGTCTTCCTGGCGATCGCGGTCGTCTACTGGACGACCGACGCGGGGTCGCTGCCCTCGTTCTTCCCCGGCCACGAATCGGGATCGAGCCACGTCCACTTCAAGCACGGCCTCGCCGCGGCGGTGGTCGCCCTGGGCTGCTTCGTCTTCGCCTGGTTCCAGACCGGCGAGCAGCGGCCCGAGCCGCCTAGCCGGACCTGATCTGAAGTAGCTCGTCGCCGGCCTCGTGCTCGACCTGGAGGGTCGAGTGCTCGATGTTGAAGCGCTCGGCTAGCAGGTGCGCGAGGTTGAAGCGGGCCTGGTGGCAGTCCGCATCGCGCTTGACGAGCACGTGCGCCGAGAGGGCGGGGAAGCCGGACGTCACCTCCCAGACGTGCAGGTCGTGGACCTCGATCACGCCCGGCTCCTCGAGCAGAGCGTTCCCGACCTGGTTCGGATCGATGCCCTCCGGCGCAGCCTCGAGGAAGATTCGCCCGGATGCCCGGAGCAGGCCATAGGAGGAGCGCAGCATCAGCCCGGCGACCAGCAGCGAGGCGATCGGGTCGGCCCGGTTGAAGCCGGTGAGCAGAATGACGACGGCGGCGATCGCGGTGCCGATGAACGCGAACAGGTCGGTGAGGATGTGCTGGTAGGAGCCCTCGACGTTGAGGCTCTCGCGATTGGCCCGCGAGAGGGTCCAGCTCGCCGTCAGGTTCACGACGACCCCGAGCAGGGCGACGCCCAGCACCAGCCCGGCGCGGACGTCCGGCGGAGAGACGAGGCGGCTGATCGCTTCGAAGACGATGAACAGGGCCAGGATCAGGAGCGTGATGCCGTTCGCCTGGGCGGAGAGGATCTCGGCCCGCTTGAGCCCGAACGTCATCGCTCCCTCGGCCGGCCGCTGCGCCAGCCCGATCGCGACGAGGGAGAACCCGATCGCGCCGGCGTCGGTGAGCATGTGGCCGGCGTCCGAGAGCAGCGCGAGCGAGTGGGCGACGATCCCCACCGCGACCTCGACGGCCATCAGGCCGACGATCAGCGCCAGGGCGATCCCCAGCTTGCGCCTGTCGGCGTCGGCCGAGATGGCGTGGGAGTGGTCGTGGCCGTGCGTCACCCCCGCGATTATCGACCCCCGGGCCGGGTTGCCAGGGCAATCGCGCCCTTACCCGGCACCCCCGGACGCGAAGCGGAGGAGGTGCCGGCATATGAGGGCAAAAAAAAGCGCGCGACCCGGGGCAGGGAGGGGTCGCGCGCGCTGACGAGAGAGGAATCTCGAAAGTGAGCAGCAGTCTGTCCATGCGAGAGGCCCCCGGTGTGAACATCTCGATACGGCCTCACATATCCCGCGGCCACGCACCTCGGCGCCCATAAGTGCGCCATTTGCTTGTGAAAAACCCGTGAACCCGCTTGACGAGCGGATTGCTGCGCCGTCTTCGCACCTATCATCCGGTCGTCTCATCAATTCGCCCGGGGTAGGGCGACGAGAGAGGGGCTCGATGAACAACCAAGCAGGCATACGGCTGGCTGTCATTGACAATGACAGCGCTTTCCTCACCGTCCTGGGCAAGCGCCTGGAGAGTGCCGGCTGGGAGCACCGCGTGCTCGCGGGCAGCGTGCCGATCGACGAGCTCGTGGCGATGAAGCTGAACGCCCTGCTTGTAGACCTGACCGTGCTCGGCCCTCAGGGATGGGAGTTTCTCGAGAAGGTCTGCGGAGCGATCCCCGGTCTCGGCGTTCTGGTCTGCACCTCTCAGTCGACGGTCGCGCAGAGGGTGCGCGGCCTGCGCCTCGGCGCCGACGACTGGATCGGGAAGCCCTCCCATCCGGAAGAGGTGATGGCTCGCATCGAGGCGGTCGTCCGGCGCCGCAAGCGCGCCGCCGCCCGCGAGGACGTCGGGCCATTGGTCACCGGGGAGCTCGAGATCCGTGCGGACCAGTACCAGGCCTTCGTCAGCGGCCAGAGCATCGGCCTGACTCGCCGGGAGTTCGAGTTGCTTCAGCTGCTCGCCGAGGCGCACGGCCAGGTGATCGAGCGCGAGGAGATCTACCAGAAGGTCTGGGGCTACGCGATGGCTCACGGCGACCGCTCGGTTGACGTCTTCGTTCGCAAGCTTCGCCAGAAGCTGCAGCGCCACTCGGCCAACTGGCGCTACATCCACACGCACTTCGGCATCGGCTACCGGTTCGACCCGGAGCCCATCGGCGGCTCCGCCGAGCCCCCGGCTGGCGTGGTGGACCCGGCCCAGGAGACCGCCGACGACGCGGTCGCGCTGGCCGAGCTCGCCGGCGAGACCGGCTGACCCGGCACCCGTCGCTTCACCTGGCGTTCACCCCGGATTCACACCGTCCAGGTGCGCCGGGCTAGTCTCGTGCGGCAATGCGTCGGACCTCCTTTCGGGCACGGCGAGCCCTGATCCAGCTGGCACCGGTGATCGTCGTCGGGACGCTGGTGGGTATCGCGGCGGCTGACAGCGGTGGCAGCGATCAGGCGCGCTCCCGCAAGCGTGACGGGCTCCACGGCGCGGTGGCGATCGACGGCGCGGGAGCGATGCGCGGCCCGCTCGAGCGCGCCGCCGAGAGATTCCAGCGCCGGCACCCCGGAGTGCGGGTCACCGTCGGAGCGTCGGGCGATCGGAGCGCGCTCGCGCTCTTCTGCGCGGGCGAGGTGGACATCGCCGCCGTCGCTCGCCGCCTCGTTCGAGCGGAGCGCCGCGACTGCCGCCAGTCCGGACACCGCTATTACGAGGTCGAGGTGGCCCGTGCCCCGATCGCCCTCGTGGTGGGGAAGAGGAATCGCTTCGTGGATCACCTGAGCCGCGGCCAGGCAAAGACGATCTGGCGCAGAGCAGCCCCCGCCAGCAGCTGGGCGGATGTGGATCCGAGCTTTCCGGGTACGCCCATCGAGCCGGTGGGGTGGAAGCCCGACAGCGCCGCCGCCACGCTGCTGGCCGAGGCGTTGTTCGGCCCGGACGATCCGTTGATGCGGGATGACTACGAGGTGACGGATACGGTCAAGGACCTCACGCGTGCGGTGGCATCGTCTACGGGCGCGATCGGCTTTCTCCCGCTGGCGCAGCTGAAGCCGGGGTTGGGCCTGCGCGCGATCCGGGTGGTGCCGCGCCCTCTCTATCTGGAGGTCAGCGCGAACTCGCTGAGAGAGCCCGCGGCGCGCCACTTTCTTCTCGAATACCTGGCACATCCGCCCGCGATTCGCGCCTCCGACGGGGCCCTATCGGTCTCGGTTTCACATGGCGTTTACCGGAAGTTCACTCGACCGTAACTACTTCCGCGATTCCAGCGGCCAAGCTCCGGCCCAATGGATGGCGAGAACGGTGCGGCGACCCAGGTATCGATGATCGCCCTGGCCGGCCAGGACCAAACCCCCGTGTATGCGGGGCGGTTGGAGATCCGGCCCGCGGATCATGCCGCGCTGGTGGACGGCAGGCCACTGGTGCTCACCGTGCGGGAGTTGCAGCTCCTCACGGAGCTCGCTCACAACGCCGAGCGGGTGATGACCCGGGAGGAGCTCTACGAGTCCGTATGGAGGCGCTCCTACAAGAAGAGTGACCGCTCGGTCGACGTGTACGTCGGCCGACTGAGGGCGAAGCTGAGCCGGGCGCTGCCCGGCCGCCGCTTCATTCACACCCACACCGGCATCGGCTACCGGTTCTCGCCCCAGGCCTGAGACGCCGGGCGACATTTGCGGCTGATTTACATCCTTTTTACAAGTGGGCCACACGAACGTAACAAGCTGGCCACCACCCGCTGGAAGGGTCCGACACCTCAAACCATCTGAGGGAGGCGAGCCGTTGAGCCGCCGTCCCTTTTCGAAATGCGAAAAAGGAGCGACTCAATGAATAGGAAGTGGTGGCTCGTACTGGCCGCCTCCGCGGTCTTGGCTCTGACCGCTGCTGCCTGCGGTTCGAGCGGCAGCAGCTCGTCTGGAGGTGCGTCCGGCACGATCGCCGGCGCGGGCTCGAGCGCGCAGCAGGCCGCTCAGGAGGCTTGGGTTGCCAAGTTCGAGGATGAGAACTCGAATGCGACGGTGTCCTACGACGCGATCGGATCCGGCGGCGGCCGGGATCAGTTCATCGCCGGCGGCAACACTGCCTTCGCGGGCAGCGATGCGGCCTTTGACAGCGAGGAGCTGCCCCAGGCGACGAAGCGATGCTCCGGCGAAGGCGGCCAGTTGGTCGAGATCCCGGTCTACATCTCACCGCTCGCGATCGTCTACAACCTGCCCGGTGTCGACAATCTGCAGCTCAGCCCGGACACGACCGCGAAGATGTTCAAGGGCGAGATTACGACCTGGGACGATCCGGCCATCAAGGCGGACAACCCGGGAGTGGACCTGCCCAGCACGAAGATCACGCCCGTGCACCGCTCGGATGAGTCGGGAACGACGTTCAACTTCACGGACTACCTCCATGAGGCAGCTCCGAGTGTCTGGACGTTCGATGCCGACGGCAACTGGCCGCTGAAGAGCGGCGAGTCGGGTGCCCAGACCTCTGGCGTGATTCAGGCCGTCAAGGCCGGCGAGGGCACGATCGGTTACGCCGACGACAGCCAGGCCGGAGGCCTCGGTGTCGCCAAGGTCAAGGTCGGCAGCACCTTTGTGGCGCCGAGCGCCGCCGGTGCGACCGCCGACTTCGACGTGTCGCAGAAGGACCCGGCGCTGAGCCAGGGTCAGTACGTATTCGCGTACAAGGTCGAGCGTACGTCGACCGATCCGAAGAATTACCCGCTGCTGTTGGTTTCCTGGCTGATGGGCTGCACGAAGTACAAGGACTCCTCGACCACCGATCTGGTCAAGGCGTACTTCAACTTCGTGATCAGTGACGAAGGTCAGCAGGTCGCAGCGCAGAACGCCGGTTCGGCTCCGATCGGACCGACGATCCAGACGGAGGATCAGAAGGCGGTCGACGCGATCGGCGGCTGATCCAGACCGTGGACCGGGGGATCCCGCGCTCAGGCGCGGGATCCCCCGTCCCGTTTCCAACGACACGGAAGTAGATGGAAGCTCACACCGACACAACGACCCAGGCGGGACAGATTCTCGCTTCGGCCTCCGGCGGCAAGCGCCGCCCCGGAGACAGGATCTTCTCCAACGCCGCCGTGATCGCCGGGGTCGCGGTTCTCGCCCTGCTCGGCGGCGTTGCAATCTTCCTGATCGCCGATTCCATCCCGGCGGTCACCGCGAGCACCGCCGACCTTCCCGACGGCAACACGCTCGTCGACTACATCGCCCCGCTTGCCTTCGGCACCATCCTGGCGGCCGTCGTCGCCGTGGTCGTGGCGGTCCCCCTCGCGGTGGCTGTCGCGCTCTTCATCAGCCACGTCGCCCCGCGCCGAATGGCGCTCTCCCTCGCCTACGTCGTCGATCTGCTCGCGGCGATCCCAAGCATCGTCTACGGCCTCTGGGGGATCTTCGTTCTCGGCCCAGCGATGGTGCCGATCCTGGACTGGCTGGTCGCGCACCTGAGCTGGGTTCCGTTCTTTGCGGGCCCGGCGTCGGTGACCGGCCGAACGATGCTTACCGCCGGAATGGTCCTGGCGCTGATGATCCTGCCGATCGTCTCCGCCGTTGCGCGCGAGGTCTTCTCGCAGACGCCGCGGCGGCTCGAGGAGGGCGCACTGGCGTTGGGCGCCACCCGCTGGGAGATGATTCGGATGTCGGTGCTGCCCTTCGGCAAGTCAGCCGTGATCAGCGGCTCGATGCTCGGCCTCGGCCGTGCTCTGGGTGAGACCATGGCTGTGGTGATCATCCTCTCGGCCTCCGGGATCGTCACCTTCAACCTGGTCAGCCAGGAGAACCCGACGCCCATCGCGGCGAACATCGCTCTCAAGTTCCCCGAGTCCTCCGGCCTTGACGTCAACGTCCTGATCGCGTCCGGCCTCGTCCTCTTCGGCATAACCCTGGTGGTCAACATGATCGCCCGGCTGATCATCTCCCGATCGGAGTCGGAGTGAGCGAGCCCAGGGACAGGCGACACGAGAATCCGGCGGCCGCCTTCGATCCGGCGGAGAGCATCGCGGCGATCGGGGGGCCTGGGGTCAGCAGCGGCACACTCCCCGCGTGGTTCCTGCGCGCCGTGGCGGCAGGTTCAGCCCTGGTTGCCCTCGCGATCCTGCTCGCGACGGGCGGTTTCACCATCGTCCTCTTCTTCGTCGTCACCGCGCTGATCGCTCTGCCCACCGCCTACATCTGGTCGTTGATCGCCGAGGGCCGCCGGCAGGCGCTGGACCGGTTGGTGACGCTGGGCATCGTCACCGGTTTCGGTGTCGCCGTGCTTCCCCTCTTCTCTGTGCTCTACGAGGTGATCAAGCGCGGCACGGCTCGCTTCGACGGCTCGTTCTTCACGGAGTCGGCCCGCGGCGTGATCGGTGCCGGCGGTGGCGCGCAGCACGCGATCGTCGGCACGCTGGTCATCACCGGCGTTGCCGCCCTGATCTCGGTCCCGATCGGGATCATGGCCGCCGTCTATCTGAACGAGTACGGGACGGGTCGCCTGCGCAAGGCGCTGACCTTCTTCGTCGACGTTATGACCGGCATCCCGTCGATCGTGGCGGGCCTGTTCGCCTATGCGCTGTTCGCGGCGTTCCTCGGCCCGGGAATCCGCCTCGGGATCATCGGCTCGGTCGCGCTGACCGTCCTCATGATCCCGATCGTCATCCGGTCGGCGGAGGAGATCCTGAAGATCGTCCCCGACCATCTGCGCGAGGCCGCCTATGCGCTCGGAACCCCGAAGTGGAGGGTCGTGACCAAGATCGTGCTGCCCACGGCGCTCGCCGGGCTGGTCACGGGCGTGATGCTGGCGATCGCCCGCGTGATCGGCGAGACGGCCCCGCTGCTGGTCACCACCGGCGTGATCGACTCGGTCAACACGAACCCGCTCAGCGGGCGGATGCAGAACCTTGCGGTCTACGCCTACAGTGAGTACAAGGACCCCGGCGTGGACGTGCAGGCCTCCTACGACAAGGCCTGGGCTGCGGCCCTCACGCTGATCCTCATGGTGATGATCCTGAGCCTGCTGGCCCGCTTCATCTACCGGCGCTTCGGCACCGATCTTCGAGACACCAGATAGCGCACTTGAGACTTCGAATGCCCAGGGACAGGAGGAACATGCCCGAGACAACGGATGCGACCAGGGAGACACGGAGCTCCAGCGTGGCGACGGATCTCGCCCGGACGGCCAAAAAGGCCGTCAGGCGCGGTGGCGATAAGGTCGAGCGCATGGCGAAGCGCTTCACCGTCAAGGACGTGAACCTCTACTACGGCGACTTCCACGCCGTCCAGGACGTATCGATGACGATCGAGCCGAATCAGGTGACGGCCCTGATCGGCTCCTCGGGATGCGGGAAGACGACCATGCTCCGATCGCTGAACCGGATGCACGAGCTCACCCCGGGTGCACGGGTCGACGGCGAGGTGATCCTCGACGACCAGAACATCTACGCGTCCAACGTCGATCCGGTGGAGGTCCGTCGGCTCGTGGGGATGGTGTTCCAGGCGCCCAACCCGTTTCCGACGATGTCGGTCTACGAGAACGTCGCCGCGGGCCTCTCCCTCAACCGCAGGGGGATCTCGAAGTCCGAGAAAGACGATGTCGTCGAGAAGTCCCTTCGCGGCGCCCACCTCTGGGAGGAGGTCAAGGACCGTCTGGACCGGAAGGGCTCGGCCCTCTCCGGCGGCCAGCAGCAGCGGCTGTGCATCGCCCGCGCGATCGCCGTCGCGCCCGAGGTGCTGTTGATGGACGAGCCGTGCTCGGCCCTCGATCCCGTCGCCACGCTTGCGGTCGAGGATCTGATCGAGGAGCTGAAAACGCGCTACACGATCGCGATCGTCACCCACAACATGCAGCAGGCGGCCCGTGTCAGCGACGTCACGGCGTTCTTCAACCTCGAGTCCGCCGGTACGCCGGGCCGCCTGGTCGAGATGGATGCCACCGACAAGATGTTCACCACGCCCTCCAAGAAGGAGACGGAGGACTACGTCAGCGGGAGGTTCGGCTGATGCCCGAGGCACGCATGCACTACCAGGACCAGCTCGACGAGCTGGAGAAGAACTGCCTGAGCGGGCTCGACCTCGTCATCGCCTCGCTCGACCGCACGATGGAGGCCGTTCAGCATCAGGACATGGAGCTCGCCGAGCTCGTCATCGCCGACGACGACCGGATCGACGGCCGATACCTCGAGGTTCACCAGGAGATCCTCACGATGCTCGCGACCCAGGCTCCCGTTGCCACCGACCTGCGGCTGATCTCCGCCCTGCTGCACGTGATGCACTCGATCGAGCGTATGGGGGATCAGTGCGTGAACATCTCGAAGGTCATCCCCCTGACCGGCAACGACGCTCCAGTCCATGACGAGATGGTCGACAGGGTCGTGCTGATGGGCAAGCAGGGCCGCTCGATGCTCTCCCAGGCGAAGAAGGCGTTCGAGGGCCGCGACGTCGAGCTCGCGCGCGACCTCGTCCGCCAGGACGACCTGATCGACAACCTGAACAAGGAGTGCTTCAAGATCGCGGTGCAGGTCGGCGACGACGCCGACGTGCGCGAGTGGGCGATGACGATGATGCTCGTCGCGCGCGCCCTGGAGCGGATCGGCGACAACGCCGTCGACATCGGAGAGCAGGTCGCCTTCGTGGTCACCGGCCTCTTCCGGGAGTTCGAGGACGCCTCGCACCCCGGCCAGGCGCCACTGCCCTCGACCTAGGGCTTCTGAAGGAGGTCAGGATGAGTCAGGCGTGCGATACCGCCGGACGCTCGCCGTGCGGCCCCGTGCCCTTTGCGACGTCCTCGGCGCGCTCGGCCATCGCCGCGTCGGTGAGCTCGGCTCGGTGACGGGCACCCTTCTTGACGAAGGTGTCGAGGACCTGGGTGGCCCAGATCACCGGCACGTGCGCCGCCTCGCAGAGCCAGAGCAGCTCCTCCTGGATCTCAGCCATCCGGCGATAGCCCACCTCGACCGCGAGGTCGCCGCGCGCGATCATGACCCCGAACGGCTGCATGCCGCCTCCCTGGATGATCAGCTCCGGCAGATTCTTGAAGGCGAGACGCGTCTCGATCTTGGCGATCAGGCCGACGCCCCCCGCGTCGCGGTGAGCCAACTCGTCCTGGAGGCGCGCGATCTGGTCGGTTCGCTGAACGAACGAGTAGCCGATCAGATCCGCGTGCGGGGCAACCGCGTCAAGGGCGGCGAGGTCAGACGAGGTCAGCGGATCGAGGGCGAGCTCCGTCTTCGGAAAGTTGAGGCCCTTGTCGACGCGGAGGTGCTCACCTTTCTCGCGAGCATCGGTCACGCGAAGTAGCAGGTCGTCTCCGAGCCTCCTTTCGACGATCGCGCCGAGCCTTCCCTCGTTGACCCAGACCTCGTCCCCCTCGGCGAGCTGGCCGGCGGCATCGGGCGACGAGCATTCGAACTGGAGCTCCCATTCCGCTCCGACGGGAACCGGCCGGCTCGTCATCAGCACGCGGTCGCCGCGATGGATGCGACGATCGTGCGCGACGGTCGTCGACACGGTCCGGGATCGCGGCCCGCAGAGGTCGAAGCAGACGCGGCAGGACCGCCCGGTCTCGCCCGCAGCGCGGCGGACGTGTGATGCGATCGCCGTCCAGGCGGCCGCGTCGTCGTGAGCGCAGTTGATCCGGGCGACGTCCATTCCACAGACGACGAGACCGAGAACGAGGTCGTAGGAGGTCGCCGCCTCGGCGGGCATCGTCACCATCACCCGAACCGCGCGATGGTTCGGGGTGGGGCCGAGGACCGCCTCGGTCTGAACGCGGAGCAGCTCATCCCCCTCAAAGAACTCGTCTGCATCGGGATGGGAGGGCGGCGCGTCGGAGGTCGCGATCTGCCTGAGCGCGGCGAGCACCGCATCGAGCGTCGGCATCACCCTGGCCTCGCAGCGCCCGAGTGAGGAAAGCCCGAGGGGCATCAGCTCGACCTGGAGCTTGCGCAGGTCGTGGTGCCGCAGCGCAACGTAGTAAGCGAGATTGCGGGCGCTGGGAATGAAGTCCTCGCGGTGGATCCGTGGCAGCCAGCGCTTGAAGATCTCGTCGCCCTCGCCGGCGACCTCCCGTCGCAGATCGCCCACGACCCCCTGGAGGCGTTGCGCGGTTCCTTCCGGCGAGCGGTGGCCAAGTGCTGTCGGCATGCATGTACAGCATGGGGGTTGGAGGCGGTCGCGTCGTGAACCCGGTGTAAAAGGGACTACGCAGCCAGGTCGAGCTCCGATGGCGAATCGCTCGACGGACCGACCGGCAAGGGGATCACCTGCGCCTCCGCTTCGAGTTCCGGCGTCTCAACCGGTGAGGCGGTGGACCAGATCCAGCAGAGCGCCGCGTAGGTCGCCACGGCCAGCACCGTCGCAGCGCTCACCACCATGCCGGCCGCGGTCGCGGCGGCCAGGTCGGTGGTGCCCAGCGCCGCCACAGTCGCCGTCGGGCCTGTGCCGACCCCGATGGGGAGTAGGCCGATGGCCCCCATCGAGAAGAGGACGAGCGCGACATCAGCCGGCGACGAGGGCAGGCTGAAGCCGGCGAGGACGATCCAGGTTCGGAGCAACGCCATGCAGGTGAAGGCGCCCACGGCGAGGGCGAGCCTGTTGCGAAGCCGCGGCGAGGCGAGGACTCCGAGACCGGCCGCCAGCCGGTGCCGCTTGAAGCGGTCATGTGCAAGGCGGAGCGTGACCAGCATTATCCCTGCACCCATCAGCATCACCCAGGGTGTCCAGGCCGGGATCGTGCTGACGGCGGTGCAGGCGAGCGCCGCGAGCAGGGCCGAGGTGCAGACCTCGAAGGCGAGGATCGGCGCGTCCGCAAGGGCGATCTGCGAGACGCTCGGAGCCCTCTCTCCACCGAGCCGCCTGATCAGGGCGATGCGGGTGGCCAGGGCCGCGCTGCCCTGAACCGTCCCGGCGAGGAAGGCGCCGGCGTTCGCGGTGTGAAGGGCTCGACCGGCGAGCTCGTCACCGCCGGCGCCGTGGAGCACCGTCCTCCAGGCCTCGGTGCGCAGGGCGAGCGTCAGCAGGTGGGCGAAGGTCGCCCCCGCGATCACCCATGGAGGGCAGGCCGCCACGGCCGCGATGACCCGGCCGCCCTGGGTCGCGCAGACCCACCCGATGAGGAGAACCGCCCCTGTCCCGGGTCCGATCGCCGAGGCCGCCCTGCGTGCGCGTCTCCGTCGGGAGGCGTGCATTCCGCCCCCGGATTCTGGAGGTGACGGGTCGCGTGGCGTTACTCGGGGGTTACGACTTTGCGAAGAAACGGTGCCGCAGGCAGGCCAGCGCACTCAACGCGTACACGGGATCGCAACATCCCTGGTCCCGCTCTAATGGAGACTGCCGCGGTCCGTCCTCCTGGGCGGATCCCAAGCCAGCGCCGCCCTCTCCGGCGCCGGCGGCTTCGTTTCCCGAGAGAGCGGCCGCCCTTTGCGCGGCCGCTCCTCGTCTTGCTACCGCTGAAGGCGTTGTAGATCGATGAGTCGAACACCGCGACTGCGGGATCCGCCGCATAGCCGGCGCGCGGAGCGCCGAAGAGGTCCTCGACGCTGGCCGAGGAGCGAGAAGTGGTTGTAGTAGCCTCGCTCGTTGCTGCCGGGCTGGACGAAGGGCGAGAGCAGCAGCAGGCCGACCCGCCCACCGCCCTCCGTCGGCCTGTTCGGGTTCGGGTAGGTCGCCGGCTGCCGCAGCAACTGCTTTGGTCCGCGTTCGGTCCCGTCTGCGGTGCTTGGTCGAAGGTGATCGCGATCAGCCCCCGTCCTTGTAGGCGGGCGAGGCCATGATCTCGGGCACCACCGTGTGCAGGAAAGAGTCTGCGGCGGGAAGACCCGGGGGCTCCCCCGGGCGCACGGGTCATCGCTGCCGTCGTGGCAGCGGTTGGGGACGATGTAGAGAAGTGAGGGCGCGGAGCTACCCGTTGAGATCGGGCGCGAGCTGATCAAGCCCGACGTCGTTGGTGCCACATGCCGGGTTGTCGATGAGCGAGTGGAAGTAGACGAAAGGATTCCGCCAGGTCACATAGGCGTCCCCGGCTGGGGACTCATGTGCGTTGTCCGCCTGGCCGAGGGCAGGATGGCGACAGGTCGCCGCCTGGCCCGACGCGGCGCCGTTGCCGATGTCCTCGACGTAGGCCTTCCACGACTTCCCTGCGGCTGTGAGCTGATCGGGAAGGCTGAGGGTGGGGGCGGATAGACGCAGCCGTCTCCCTGAACCTGCCCCATGACGCCTGCCGTCCCCGGGGTGACGTCCGTGTACGTTGGGCAATTCGCCGCCGTCTGCGAGGTGGGCCCCTGGCCGCTGATCAGGGCGATTTCGTTTGCCAGCTCTCCCTGCGTCACCGCGTAGTAGTTCTGGAGAAGCTCCCCCTGCTTCGTCAGGTCGGTCGCGAGATACGGGGCCGGCGAGTCTGGCCCGAAGGCCTGATTGAAGCCCTGGTTCGAGAGCGCGATCATGAAGACGTGCTTGATCGGCGGCAGGGAGGTCGAAGGAAGCTTGGGCGCCTTTCCGGCGCTCGGCGTGGGCGCAGCCTGACTGGCTTGAGCCGGTAGCTGGATCAATGGGGCCGAAACGGACGGGATGGTCGCCGCGGCCACCGGTGCGGTCTTCGAGGTGGCGGGTTGCGCCGGCGGAACGGATTGCACCAGCAGCGTCTTCGAGGTGGAAGAGCTGATCAACGCGCCGACGGCGACGCCGAACGACAGCATCGCCATGATTGCGACAGCCGCGGCCTTCGCGGTCGGCATCTTGAAGCCGCTCTGTGTGTCGGGGTCCGGTGATTCCTCGGCCAGCGTCTCACCGGGCCCGAGCTCCACGGGTTCAAGGAGCGGTTGAAACGCCGGCTGAAATGCCGGCTGAACACCCGCGATCAGCTTCGCGACGTTCGGAGGCAGCGGAAGCCGGCGGGCCCCGCACTCCACGCAGTACCGCTGATCGAGCATGAGCGGCGCGTCGCACTGCGCGCAGGCGACTCTAGGAGACGCCGCCAGCGCGCCCATCGAGAGGAGAAGAGGCCAATGTCGATCTCAGTCTCGCGCCGGGCCTCAAGCGAATTGTGAACATCCGGAGTCCGGCGGCGCCCCGAATTGAGTAAATCAGGCACGGGATTCCGTCCCGTGTCAACGATTTGTTCACATCGCGGGCCGCCCAGGCCCAGATACTGCAGACCCTCAGGCGCGACCGTGCGCTTCGCCCCTCGGAGCGGGCGTGTGTGAGCGGGACAGTCGAGGCGACGGAGGTCGCGAGCGAGTGGAACCGACGAGTTCATCAACATCGAAGCAGGGGAGTGCCCCCAAGCGCGGGGCGACCTCCGGGCCCTCTGCAACCTTTGCTCAGCCTGGAGCGCTGGCGGCCGGCGGGAAGTGCTCCGCCTGTGGGGCCGAGATGGCCGAGGACCAGCGCTATTGCCTCGTCTGCGGAGAGCGCCGCGGCCCGTCCCGGCTTCCAGATGATGGAGGCTTCGGCGCAGCCCCAGAGCACGGGAAGCCCCGCAACCCGTCGAAAGGGGCCCCGCTTTTCGGCGAGCACCGGCTTGATCGCAGGCATCGCGACCCTGCTGATCGCGATGGGGACCGGCGTATTGATCGGACGCTCCGGCGATCTGTCCGGCGTCGAAAGGCGACTCCGGTGTCCAGGTCGTGACGGCACCGAGCAGCGGGGCGACGGGCACGACGGCCGCTGCCAACACGCCGAAGAAGGACGCGAACTCCGGTAGCGCTGCCAGTGCCGCCGCACGGGCGGCGGCGACGGGCGGGGGCACGGCGACGCAGCCGCTGCCGCCCGCCCACCATCCAGCCCGGCCAGTCGTGCAACCAGGGGACCGCCGGCTGTCAGGGCGGCAAGTTCAGCAGGGAATTCCTTCGGCCAGTGAAGATCACCGAGGTCTTCAAGGGATACCGAGTGCAGGCCCCCTGGTCCGCAACGCGGAGGACCCGGGGCAAAGGCCAATGGTTCCGCCAAGAGCACCGCCAAAGGCGCCAAGAGCGGCAAGAGCGCCACGAGGGCCTCCGACAACGGCACCCCGGGCACGGCGGTGGCGACCGCAGGGATGGTCGACCTGAAGCGACGTCGCGACGCGCTGACCGCGCGCGTCGCCGAGCTCCAGTGGGATCTTGGCGGCCTCGTATACGAGATGGCCATCCGCAACAACCTCCGGGTCGAGGTCCTGGTGAAGCGGGCGGCGGCGCTGCAGGATGTGGATGCCGAGCTCAGCGAGATTGAGCGGATCCTGCACCTCGACCAGACGGGAAGCGCCGGCGCTTGTCCCTCCTGTGGGGCTCCGCACAGCAGCGGTGCCGCCTATTGCTGGCAGTGCGGCCAGCCGATCCTCGAGCAGGTCTCGAGCGACGCGGTCGCCGGCTCCTAGCCGGCGCTCGCGGCGATCGGGACAGCTCAGCCGAATTGGCCGGTGACGTAGTCCCGCGTCCGCGGATGCGCCGGCCGGTTGAAGATCTCCTCGGTGTCACCGTGCTCCACCAGCGTGCCGACCTGCTCGCCGTCGACCGCGCCGAGGGTGAAGAATGCGGTTCGATCGGCAACCCGCGCGGCTTGCTGCATGTTGTGAGTGACGATCACCATCGTGTAGCGATCCTTGAGGGTGTGCATCAGCTCCTCGATCGCAGCCGTGGAGATCGGGTCGAGCGCCGAGGCCGGCTCGTCCAGGAGGAGCACGTCGGGCTCGATCGCAAGCGCGCGAGCAATGCACAGCCGCTGCTGCTGTCCGCCGGATAGGCCCAGCGCGCCGTCGCGCAGCCGGTCCTTGACCTCGTCCCACAGAGACGCGGCTCGCAGAGCCCGCTCGACCCGGTCAGCGAGCCCGGCCCTCATCCCAAGGTTGCGAGGCGCCCAGGCGACGTTGTCGTAGATCGACTTCGCAAACGGGTTCGGCTTCTGGAAGACCATCCCTATGCGGCGGCGCACCTCCACCCGATTCGCCCCGTGCCGTACAGATCGTGACCGTGGTAGAGGACCTGGCCCTCGACCCTGAAGCCCGGAATCGAGTCGTTCATGCGATTCAGGCTGCGGATGAAGGTCGTCTTGCCGCAGCCGGAAGGACCGATGATGGCGGTGACCAGGTTGCGGGGAATCGTCAGATCCACGCCCGCCACGGCCCTCTTGGAGCCGTACCAGGCGGTCATGTTCTCGACGGCGAAGACGATCTCCGCGAGGCCGGAGGGCTACCGTTCGACTGAGAGGACGCCTTTGGCGCTGCAGCTCGCTTGCCCTTTGGCAGGGGCGCGGTCCGAATCCGGACGCGGGCGGGGGCCGGTTGTCGGATGGCCGGGATCCGCTCATTGCGATCAGCTTTGCGCGGCTGCGAGTCAGCATCGCCCTGGCCACCAGGCTGGCCACGAGGATCAACGTCACCAGGACGAGGGCCTCGCCCCAGGCGCGTGTCGTATCCGTTCGGGTCCGCCTGCTCGGATAGCTGGAAGATCGACACCGGGTATGTTCGGCACCGCTTCGCCGAACGGGTTGAGAGCGATATCGCCGCTGAAGATCGAGGAGACGAGAAGGAGCGGCGCGGTCTCCCCGGCGGCCCTGGCAACGGCGAGGACGGTGGCCGTGAGGATGCCGCCCGCCGCGGCGGGCAGAGTCACCCCCACCACGGTGCGCCAGCGGCTGACGCCGAGCGCATCCGCGGCCTCACGGAAGCTCTTCGGGACCAGCAGCAGCATCTCCTCGACGGAGCGGGCGATCAGCGGCACCATGATGATGCTGAGGGCTATGGATCCGGCGAAGCCGCTTTGACGATGAGTGGTGGCGACGACCAGGCCGTAGACGAACACGCCGATCACGATCGAGGGAAGGCCGTTGATCAGCGACAGCGTCGTTCTGATCACGCCGGCCGATCGGCCGGTCGCGAACTCGGTGAGGTAGAGGCCGATCAGGACTCCCACAGGCATCGCGATGGCGGTCGCGATCGCGACGATCAGCAGCGTGCCGAGGAGGTACGGCGCGATGCCACCCCCGCCTGGATCGAACGGAGACGGGTTCGTGGTGAGGAACTTCCAGCTGATCGCGCCCGCGCCGCGCGCGACGACGGTGTAGACGACGACCGCGAGTGCGCCCACCGCGAGCAGCGCCGCCCCCGTCGCTCCACCCTCCGCGAGGCGGGTGACCCACTGCCGCCGGCGAAGGTTTCCGGACGCCCTGAGTGGAGCGCCGGGATCGAACGTCCCGGTCTCCGCCGCGCCGGACTCGAGTTCGGTTTGGCTGCTCATCGGCCGAGGGCACCTGCGCTGGCGCGGTACTGGAACCGCTTGCTGATCAACTGCGCGAGGACGTTCGACAGCAAGCCGATCACGAGCAGGATGGCCGCCAGATAGAAGAGCGAGGCCTGGTGCAGCGCGGAGGTGGCACCGAGAAACTCGCCGGCGATCTTGGCTGCCAGGGTGTTGCCGGTGGCGAACAGTGACCTTTGGATATGCGAGCCGCCGCCGACCACCTGCGAAACCGCGATCGCCTCGCCGACCGCGCGACCGAGGCCGAGGAATGTCGCGGCGACGACCCCTGCCGCGGTCGACGGAAGCACCACACCCCGCACCATCTCCCAGCGGGTCGCGCCCAGGGCCTCCGCCGCCTCCTTGACGTCGCGCGGGACGGTGAGAAAGAGGTCACGGCTGAGCGAGGCGATGATCGGTACGACCATGATCGTCAGGATCAGGCCCGCGGTGAAGATGCTCGCCCCCGTCGATCTGAGGGGGGCCGAAGATCGGCAGGAAGCCGAGCTTGCTGTGGAGCCAGGGCTCCACATGCGCTGAGACGAATGGCGCGAGGACGAGGATGCCCCAGAAGCCGAGGATCACGCTCGGTATCGCCGCCAGCATCTCCACCAGCGGCCCCAGGACCGCGCTGATTCCGCGCGGCGCCAGCAGGCTGAGGAACAGCCCGATCGCGATGCCGATCGGTGTCGCCAGCACGAGGGCCATTGCGGAGCTGACCACGGTGCCGTAGAGCAACTCGCCCGCTCCGAACTGCTTGAAGTTGGGCGACCAGGTGGTATGGCCGACGAATCCCAACCCGTATTTCGAGATCGAGGCCGTGGCGCCGTCCACCACCTTGTAGGCGATCAGGACAAGCGCGACGACCACGAGCAGCGCTGCGAGCGCGCAGAGGCCGTAGAGCACACCGTCCCCGATCCCATTGACGGAGCTCGGGCGGAGCGCAGACGTATGCGCGCTCGCCAAGAGCCCGCGACAGTGGCGGCATCGGTACCCATGCGCCGCCACCCTAAATCAGAGATTCGCGCCTGTCCTAGGGGTTTCACCGGATCTTCACGTCCTGACCACATCTTGGATACAGCTGGCGGGGGCGGGGCCGAGATGCTGCCGCGCGGAGATACAGCTAGGGGGATAGGCGGCCTGTAGGTCGATGGCCGGTCATACCCAGCAGAGAATCGACACCAAGAAAACCGGCGCATCCCCAGGCGGGACGGGCGCCTTGATCTCGTTGCAGGAAAGGAACCGAATTGAAGCGCAAGCGAATTAGGGCTGTTGGTCTCGTCCTCGCGTTGGCGGCGATGGCCACGACGACGACTGGTTTTGCCGCCAACGCATACGCGGGGACTCTCACCGGGGCGGGCTCCACGCTCGTCAACCCGCTGATGACTCAATGGAGGGCGGACTTCCAGGCCAAGACCGGGAACACCGTCACCTACGGTTCGATCGGTTCGGGCGGCGGAATCACCCAGATCACGAACCGCACCGTCGACTTCGGTGCGTCGGATGCGCCCCTCACCCCGAGTCAGGCCGCGGCATGCAATGGATGTGTGCAGATCCCCTGGGCGCTGACCGGGGTCGCGGTGGCGTTCAACGTCCCCGGAGTCACGCACCTGAAGCTGACGCCGCAGCTCGTCGCGTCGATCTACCAGGGCGGGATCACGAATTGGAATGACAAGCGGATCAAGGCGCTGAACCCGGGGGCCCACCTGCCCAACCTCGCGATCACGGTGGCACACCGTTCCGATGGCTCGGGACCACCTACGCGTTCACGGACCTGCTCTCGCACGCCAGCAAGAGCTGGAGCGCAACGTGGGTCACGCCGTCGCGGTCAACTGGCCGACCGGGGTCGGAGGTAACGGGAACCCCGGGGTGACCGCGGTCGTCGGTTCGACCACCGGGCGCCATCGGCTACATCGGCGCCGACTACGCCGTCGCGCACGGCATCAATGTGGCGGCGCTGAAGAACAGGGCCGGGAAGTTCGTGTTCCCGAACCTGAGGAACATCTCGGCCGCGGCCAAGGGGGCCAAGAGGATCCCGAAGAACCTCGCGATTGACATTGTCTACCCCTCGAAGA
>CAWFET010000003.1:0-829993 GCA_963815045.1 uncultured Solirubrobacterales bacterium | reverse complement strand
TCGACCAGGTGGAGCGGGTGAAGGCGGCGCGCACCCGAGCGCGGGCCGCGGCCTCCTAATCGGCCGCAACGTTCCAGGTGGGCCTGAGTCCGTATTTCCCCACAATGGGATAGGAGGCGGATTTCGGATGCTTCGCGCTGCCTTGGATGAGAGTGTCGCATCGTCCACTCTCGCCGGGAGGCGCAATGAAAGACAAGACACGAACCTCCAGGTTCGGATTCAAGGTCATGTTCACTGCCGGGTCGGTAGCAGCGGCATCACTGGTACTCGGCGCCTGCGGAGGCAGCACCACCACGGTGGTGAGCACTCCGCCCCCACCCCCACAGACGGTCACCGAGGTCACCACGACTCCAGCCCCAGCACCGGCTCCTGCGAAGGCCAAGGCGGCGGCGCAGCCAAAGCAGTCTTCGCAGACTTCAGCGCAGGAGTCATCGCAGTCGCAAGGTCCCCCCAATGTCGTAGGAATGAAGCTGCCGGAGGCACAGTCGGCGCTCCAGAGCGCTGGTTACACAGTTAAGGCGACGAACACCGACACTGCCTTTGGAATTGTCATTCCCTCGCACTACACGGTCTGCACACAGAGCGAGCCGCGCGGCTCTGTCGTGACCGTCTTGGCGCAGAAGTACGGCTGCTAGTAGGTCGTACGGGAGATGGCCGGCGTTTGGGACGTCGGCCATTTCCTCGCGCCTAAGCCCATACCCGATAGAACCACGCCCATGGTTGAGTGCCCGACATGCCGAGCCATCTTCGTCAATCAGAAAGCACTCGGGCGACACATCACCAAGGCTCACCCGCCAGAGAAGCCAGAAGAGGCTCGACGAGCGGAGGTCTTCCTGAACGATTGCGTGGTCCTCGGGCGATACGGATACGAAGTCGCGCCTGGGGCGGTTCGAGATCTTGCTTCGCCGTTGACGAGCTCGTAATCGTCAATGGAACCGAAATCGAGTGGCGTTTGGACTACGACGCTCTGAGCAATTTGGAGCTGAGTGGGCCGGGGAAGCGCAGCGAAGGTGGCGGATTCATAGGCGGGGGGTTCGGATTTGAAGGATTTGCAATAGGAGCTGCTGCAGCGGGCCTGCTCAACGCGTTGACGACCAGAACGAAGATTGAAACGCTGATCGGGCTGCAGTGGAAAGGCGGCGAGCTCATCGTGCTTTGCTCTGCGACACGCCGGAGAACCTCCGCCACCGGTTGTCTTGGGTTTTTGGACGCTTGCGGGATCGTCCCGCAGACAGCGCTTCCTCCGACCCGGTTCAACGTTTGAAGGACCTAGCGGACCTCTTGGACCGTGATCTGATCACTGCGGATGAGTTTGAGCAGATGAAATCCAAACTCTTGTCGGAACCATGAGATCAGTCCCGGTATGCCGCGAGTACTAGAGCGGATGAAGGCGGCGCGGAGGCGCGCGCGGGCCGAGAAGGCCGCGGTCAACGGATCCGGCTGACCCCCTTCAACCCAGAGCCGCGTTACTTCCCTTCTTCGCGCAGTTTGTCCTCGATCTGCTGGGCCACTTCCCCAGCCAGACCCGGCTTATCGGCAGGGGTCCCCACGGGCGCCTCGGCTATCGAATCGAATTTCTCCCTACCGGCCTGCTTCTCAGCCTTGGCTTCCTTCCAAAGGGCATCGCGGTCGAACAAGGTCTCCTGGGTCTTGGGGTTGAACTTCACCTGAGCTTTCTCCCCGACGAGCGGCCGACGATCCGTATCGCCCCTGAACATCTCGATGAACTTCGCGCGGAAGGCCGGGCTCCCATCGTCGGGCTCGACATCGGCGATGTAGTCGTAGACGTGGTGATAGGGGCCGGTCGGGGCGTAGACGTTGATGCCCCTGCGGTACTGGCCCTCGTGAGTCTCGCGAGCGATGACGGTCGCCTGACCCTGCTTCCATCCGATCTTGAACATGCCTGTTCCTTTCGTCACCTACGTATCCCGGCCTATGGAGACCGGGTCGGGAGGACAGGTCGATCAGGCGTGCTCTTCGACCTCGACCTCGAAGGTCGTCTCCTCCGGGGGACCCGGCAGACCCTTGTCGCCGACCTCCTGGAGGCCGGGGAGCAGCGTCTCGTCGCGAAATCGCTCCCAGCTCTCCTTGGAATCGTGGATCGCGACGATGTACCAGCCGTCCGGCGTTTCACCGGCGAAGTGGTGGAGCTGCCCGGCGGGCAGCCCGTCGGGCGGGTGGACCACCGCCACGGACGCTTCGTATTGGTCCTTGGTTCCGCCCTTGAACTTGTGCGTGATGCCGTATGCCATGTGAAGCCTCCTATTGACAGTTGAGTCCTACTCCGGCTGAAACAACGCGATCGTGTTCCCGGCCGGGTCCTTGAACCAGGCAGAGCGACCGATGCCCGGGCTCGTTGCGATGTGGTCGACCGTCTTGATGTACTCGGTGTCGTACTCCTCGAATTCAACGCCGCGTCCCTCCAGCTCGGCGACATCGGCCTCGATGTCCTGCGTCCAGAAGCGAACCTGAGTGTGATCGGCGTTGTTGTCGCCGGGCCGGAAGTAGATCAGCAGCGTCGTGCCGTCGCCACAGTCAAAGAGCAGATGGTTCTTGATCGTGCGCGACGAGAGCTCGAGACCGAGCTTGTTCTCGTAGAAGTCCCGGCAAGCGTCGAGATCGGCCGAGATCAGGACCGCGGAAACCGGGTTGTCTCGAACCATTTCGCTAGCTCGCGATCGGGTCGGGCTCGCCGAGCTTGGAGCGATCGGGCGGCTCGTAGACGGCGCCGGGCACTCCGCCGATGATCAGCAGCCGCACGCCGTCGTCCCCCGGCCAGACCTTGCGCGTGGTGCCCGGTCCGACCCTGACGAAGGTCTCGCCGTCGAGGGGATGGCGCTCGCCGTCCACCTCGATCTCGGCGCCTCCTCCCAGGGCGAAGTAGACCTCCTCCTGGCCGTCGGAGCCGTGGTCGTGCTCGGGGTAGTGCTCGAAGTTCGGAGGGAAATCGATCACCTGCATGCCGAAGGCAGTGACGCCGAGCTCGGCGCGAGCGCGCTTGTAGGCGCCGCCGTAGATCCCCTCCATCTCGTCGATTCGCTTCACGGTGCAACCGCTCATCTCTTCTCCTTGGTCGAGGCGTGAGGGGACTCTACGCTCGAAGTCGCCCGCGCCTCTTGCCAGGGGGTCTAGGCTGGGTGCTCAATGAATCGACACCCTTGATCCGCGCGAGGGTGGCGGCGATCCGCTCGATGCTTCGCCGACACCCCACGATGGTCAGCCTCGGCGGTGGAGCGTTGGTGGCGGTCGCACTTGCGATCGGACTCGCGGGCCACGGCCACGACTTCATCGTCGCTCTCGGCTCCGCACCCATCTGGGTGCTCGGCACGGCCGTCGCGCTCCACGTCATCTGGCTCCTGGTCCGCACCGAGGCCTGGGCCGTATGCATCGACGCGGCGGGCGGCACCGTCGGCCGGCGGCGGCTCTTCCACGCCTCGAGCCTCGGCTACCTGGGAAACATCTTCAACGGGCAGTTCGGGCTGGCGGTCCGGATCACCGCCCTGCGGCGCTCATCGCCGAGCGAGTGCCCGCGCGCGCCGGTGCTGCTGGCCGCCGAGCTGCCGATAGTGGTGGTCGAGGCCGCCCTCGCCGCAATCTGCTCCTTCACCCTGGTCGCTCCGCTCGGCATCCCCTGGTGGGTGCCACTCGTCGCCTTCGCGGCGATGGCCGCGTTGTTCGGCGTCATGCAGCGGGTCGCGCGTCACCGCCGCGAGGGGTTCTGGACCGGCATCGCCGTGCTCCGCGGCATGCGGGGGCGCCACCGGATCATCGCCCTCGTCTGCGTCGCGGTCGTGCTGCAGATCGCCCGCAACTGGCTGCTGCTCAACTGGAGTGGCGTCAACGCCTCGGTGTTCGACTCGACCGCTCTTCTGATCGGCCTCGCCGTGATCGGGCTCCTCCCGGTCGGCCCGAGCCTCGGCGCCGCCACCGTGGTCCTCATCCTGGGGACGAATGGCGTGGCGGCAGAGGCCGCTGCGGGAGCACTGCTGACGGCGACCGCCGCCGCCGGCGCACTCTGCTTCGCGAGCTGGGCTGTGGTGGACCGGCTCTGGATGCGTCCCGAGTCGGCCGTTGCGCCGGTACTCCCGGCTCCAGCCGCTTAGGCGGCGGGACGTCGCGACTGCATCCCGAGGCGGACGCGCGCCTGCTGCACCGACTTGATGTTGGTGTGACAGGTCTTGGCGATCCGGCTGTCCTGAGTTTCGGGCTTCCGCTTCATCTCGAAATCGATCCGAGCCCGCGACTCCGCCTTCTGGCGGCTCGCGGCCGGCTCACCTTCGAGCCCGACCAGGGCAGCCTCGCCGGCCATCTCCCGGCGGCATCCCAGGCAGTAGAGGTCATCGCCGTCCTTGATCCAGGTCGCCGGGAGCGCCGGGCGCTCCACCTCGGCCATCCAGCTGACGGTCACATCGCACCTGGTGCAGGTCCAATCAGGCGCGGGCGCAGTCGTCGTCTTGGGCATTCAGCTCCACCTTCCAGCCCTCTGTACGGGTTCGCGCGAAGGAAGAGGGAAAGAGCCGCCGGGCGAATGCTCTCTTACGAGGGTACCCGTCGGCCCGGTTACCGCTCACGATCAGCCGTAACAACGGCCTTGTTTGGTGTTTCCTACCTTGGGTAGTATTTTGCTACTCTCGGTAGCAACCGAGAGGGAAACACAAGACTTAGGAGGATTTGACGCGTTATGGCGACCGCTGAGCAGAAGGAGAAGGCCGAGAAGCAGGGCACGAACGGGGAGGTCGACGAGGCCTCGATCCAGGAGCAGCTCGGGATCGACGCCGGCGAGACCACCTTCTCGCTCGAGCTCTCCCAGGATCAGGAGGACGTCCGCGACTGGGCACACGGGTTCGCCGAGCAGGTCGTCCGCCCCGCCGCGCATGAGTGGGACGAGAAGGAGGAGTTCCCCTGGCCCGTCGTGCAGGAGGCGGCCAAGATCGGCCTCTACGGCTTCGAGTCGGTCGCGCAGTTCTGGGCCGATCCGTCCGGGCTCACCTTCCCCCTCGTGAATGAGGAGCTCTTCTGGGGCGACGCCGGAATCGGCATGGCGATCTTCGGAACGACGCTCGCGGTCGCGGGAATCTTCGGCTCCGGCACGCCGGAGCAGATGGTCGAGTGGGTGCCGCAGTGCTTCGGCACCGAGGACGACGTCAAGGTCGCGGCCTTCTGTGCGTCGGAGCCGGATGCGGGGTCAGATGTGTCGGGCTACCGCACCACCGCCAAGTACGACGAGTCAAAGGACGAGTGGGTCATCAACGGGCAGAAGGCCTGGGCGACCAACGGAGGGATCGCGGACGTCCACGTCGTGATCGCGTCGGTCGATCGCGAGCTCGGCTCGCGCGGCCACGCCGCCTTCGTCATTCCCCCGAACACCAAGGGCTGCGAGCAGGGCGCCAAGGTCAAGAAGCATGGAATTCGCGCGAGCCATACGGCCGACGTCCACCTGGACGACGTCCGCGTCCCCGGCTCGTGCCTGCTCGGCGGCAAGGAGAAGCTCGACGAGCGGATCGCGAAGGTGAAGGAGGGCAAGTCGGCGAAGAGCCAGGCCGCGATGCGGACCTTCGAGCTCTCGCGGCCGACGGTCGCCTCGCAGGCGGTCGGGATCGCTCGCGCCGCCTACGAGTACGCCCTCGACTACGCCAAGGAGCGCGAGGCGTTCGGGCGGAAGATCATCGAGAACCAGTCGATCGCCTTCACGCTCGCCGACATGAAGCTCGAGATCGACGCCGCGCGGCTGCTCACCCACCGCGCCGCCTGGATGGGCAAGGCCGGCAAGGACTTCGACAACGCCGAGGGCTCGATGTCGAAGCTGAAGGCCGGCGAGGTCGCCGTCTGGGCGACCGAGCGCGCGATTCAGATCCTCGGCGGCAACGGCTACAGCCGCGAGTTCCCGGTGGAGCGGATGCATCGCGACGCCAAGATCTGGACCATCTTCGAGGGGACATCAGAGATTCAGCGCCTGGTGATCAGCCGGGCCATCTCCGGCGTCCACATCCAATAGACATGGGTAGGCCCGAAGACATGACGGAGGAGATGACCCTCGGCTACGAGGAGATCGAGCTGCACGGCCACAAGGTCGGCTTCCAGACCGCCGGCTCCGGCGACGAGCTGATCCTCCTGCTGCACGGGATCACCTCGACCGCGGAGGCCTGGCGTGAGGTCCTGCCTCGCCTCGCCGAGCGCTACACGATCGTCGCGCCCGACCTGATCGGGCACGGCCGCTCGGCCAAGCCGCGCGGTGACTACTCGCTCGGCGCCTACGCCGCCGGGGTGCGCGACCTGCTCGCCGTGCTCGGCTACGAGCGCGGCTCGGTGGTCGGCCACTCCTTCGGCGGCGGCATCGCGATGCAGTTCGCCTATCTCTTCCCCGAGTACTGCGAGCGGATGGCGCTGATCGCCTCCGGCGGCCTCGGCAAGGAGGTTCATCCCCTACTCCGCGCCGCGACCCTTCCCGGCTCGGAATGGGTGCTGCCGCTGATGGCTCGCGAGTGGTCGGTGAAGGCCGGCGACGCGGTCCGGTCGGTGGCGGCCAAGGCCGGCATCGAGGCCGGACCCGACATCGCCGAGTTCGCCCGCGGCTACGCCTCGCTGGTCGAGGAGGGCGCGTCGGAGGCGTTCGTCCACACGATGCGCAGCGTGATCGACCACGACGGCCAGCGCGTCTCGGCGCTCGACCGCCTCTACCTCGCCGACCAGCTTCCCACCCTGATCGTCTGGGGCGACAGCGACCCGGTCATCCCGGTCGAGCATGGCCGGAACGCGCATCGGATCGTCGCCCACAGCCGCTACGTCGAACTAGAGGGCTCAGGCCATTGGCCGATGCTCGACGCTCCGGACCGGATCGTCCAGGAGCTGACCGAATTCATGGAGGAGACAGAGCCGTTCCAGTGGTCCCTGGAGACGGTGCGCGACCGCCTGCGGCGCGGGCCTCAGCCCGCCCCTGAGTCGGTCGCCGCCGGGACCTCATAAAGGAGGCAGCGATGCTCGCGTCAACTCTGCTCGGGGCGAGCGATCCACCGGCGGGAGGAGCCGCCATCTCCGACGTGATCTACGCCACGGTCGGGGCGATGGTGGCCACGGTCCTGCTCTTCGGCCCGATCCTGCTCTACAAGCGCGGCCGCTTCCCGGCGCTCGGGCGCCTCGCCGATCTCGAGGCGCGGGGGACGAACCTCCCCGGCTGGGCCTCGCTCCCCGGCAGCTTCCTCGGCGTCACCCTGCTGATCGCGGTCTTCGGCATGTACTGGGACATCTCCCTGCACATCGACCAGGGCCGCGACCCGGGGCCGCTCGCCAACCCCGCCCACTACTTCATCCTCGCCGGGCTCTTCGGCGTGCTGCTCGCGGGAGTGCTCGGCCTGGCGCTCTCCAACAAGCCGACCCGGACCTCGTTCGAGATCGCGCCCGGCTGGCACGCGCCGATCGGCGCGCTGATGATCGCGATCTGCGGCGCGAGCTCGCTGGCCGCCTTCCCCCTCGACGACATCTGGCACCGGATCTTCGGCCAGGACGTGACCCTCTGGGGCCCGACCCACCTGATGCTGATCGGCGGCGCCTCCCTCTCGGTGCTCGGCGCCTGGGCCCTCCACGTCGAGGGCGATGAGGAGCGCAAGGCCGCCGGGCGGCGAGCTCCGCATCTGGACCCGCGTCCGCGAGCTGACCCTCGCCGGCGCCTTCCTGGTCGCGATGTCCACCTTCCAGGGCGAGTTCGACTTCGGCGTGCCGCAGTTCGCGCTCGCCCTCCACCCCACCCTGATCATGCTGGCCGCCGGGATCGCGCTGGTCGCCGCGCGGATCCGGATCGGCCGCGGCGGCGCGGTCGGCGCTCTCGTCGGCTACCTCGCGATCCGCGGCCTGCTCGCCTTCCTGGTCGGGCCGCTCTTCGGCGAGATCACGCCGCACTTCCCGCCCTACGTGGCCGAGGCGCTGGTTGTCGAGCTGGTCGGCTTCGCGTATCTGCGCGGCCGCGACGCCGCCCAGCGCCCGATCACCTTCGGCGCGCTCGCCGGCCTCGGCATCGGCACGATCGGCCTCGCCGCCGAGTGGGGCTGGTCGCACGTCTGGGTCGTCAATCCCTGGCCCGCCTCCCTCTTCCCCGAGGGAGCGATCACGGGCCTGATC
Organism: uncultured Solirubrobacterales bacterium; assembly: GCA_963815045.1. Taxonomy (GTDB): domain Bacteria; phylum Actinomycetota; class Thermoleophilia; order Solirubrobacterales; family 70-9; genus DASUPK01. The sequence continues at coordinate 821,881 of CAWFET010000003.1, read as the reverse complement.
GCTGCCATCGCCGGAGGCGTGATCGGCGGATTCATCGGCAGGGCGCTGACCCCGGCGGTCGATCGCACGGAGCGGGTGCCTCGACCCGCCCTTGCGGTCGCCGCCGTGGCGGCGGTCGGCGCGGTGGCGTTCCTGATCCCGGTGAACGCCGGTTCGCACGCCACCGCGACGTTCAACCTGAACGTGCAGAACACGCCCGACGGCCGCGAGGCGACCGGCACCTTCCGGCTCGACCCACCGGACGCCGCCAACGGCGCATACTGGTTCAACCTGACCAGCTGGCAGGGCAAGGACGGCCCCGCGCACATCGACACTCCCGAGCAAATCGGCCCCGGCCTCTACCGGATCACCAACCCGATCCACGTCGACGGGACCTGGAAGACGACGCTGCGCCTGCACCACGGGCGCCAGCTCGCCGGGCTGCCGATCTTCATGCCGGCCGATCCGGCGATCCCGGTCGGCCAGGTCCCGGTGGCCTCGCACATGACCCGCAGCTTCCAGCTCGACCACTCGCTGCTCCAGCGCGAGCAGAAGAAGGGCGTGCCCGCGTTCCTGACCCTCGCCGCCTACCTCGGCGTCGGCGGGATCTCGTTCGCGCTGATCTTCGTGGTCGGCTGGGGCCTCTCCCGGCTGGAGCGCTTCGGCGGCAAGCCGACGCGCGACACGCGGAAGCCCACGGCCGCCCGCGAGCCCAAGCGCAAGACCGGCACCCGACCGGCGACGGCCTGATGGGCGTCCGCGATCGGATGAAGGATCTGGTCACCAACCGGATCCCGACTGCCGATCTCGACGACCGGGATCCGGACTACATCCGCGAGCAGCTACCGGGGTTGTGGGTGCTCGCTTCGTTCTATTTCCGCGCCGACGTGCGCGGGCTGGACCGGATCCCGGCCGAGGGGCCGGTGCTGCTGGTCGGCAATCACTCCGGCGGCAACGTCACCCCCGACACGATGGTCTTCACCCTCGCCTACTACGCCCACTTCGGCGTCGAACGGGCCCTGCATCCCCTCGTCCACAACCTGGTGCTGGCGATGCCGCTGCCCTGGTCGCTCGCCAAGTTCGGCTGCGTCGCGGCCTCGCCGGACAACGCGCGGCTGGCGCTCGAGCGCGACCGGGCCGTGCTCGTCTACCCGGGCGGCGACTGGGAGGTCCACCGCCCCTCCTGGCAGGAGAACCGCGTCGACTTCGCCGGGCGCAAGGGCTGGGCGAGGCTGGCGATCGAGACCGGCGTGCCGATCGTGCCGCTGGTCGCGGTGGGCGGGCAGGAGACGGCGATCTTCCTCTCGCGCGGCGAGCGGATCGCGAAGACGCTCCAGCTCGACAGGCTCTTCCGGCTGAAGGTGCTGCCGATTTCGCTCTCGATCCCCTGGGGTCTCAACATCGGCGACATGCTCGGCCACTGGCCGCTGCCGGCGAAGCTCACCGTCGAGGCGATGGAGCCGATCCATATGAAGGAGACCTTCGGCTCGAATCCGGACACCGACGAGGTCTACGAGCACATCACCGGGGTGATGCAGGCGAAGCTCGACGAGCTCTCCGCCGAGCGGCGCCTGCCGCTGATCGGCTGAGCGAGATGCACATCGAGGAGAGCATCGAGATCGCCGCACCCCGCGAGGAGGTGTGGAAGCTCATCTCCCAGCCCGAGCACTACGAGTCGTTCATGTTCGGCTCGCAGTGGGCGGAGGTGCCGGGCGAGCCGACCAGCGGGCCGCGGGCGCGCTTTCACATCTCGATCGAGGTGCGCTCGATCGACATCGGCGGCGTCGTCGAGGTGGTCGAGTGGGACCCGCCCCACGAGTTCACCTGGACGTCGATCACCGGGATCGACCAGCGCGGCCGCTGGATCCTGCGCGACTGCCCCATCGGCACGAAGGCGACGATCCGCGCGAGCTACCAGGTGCCGGGCGGGATCCTCGCGCTGGTGGCGAGCCAGCTGTCGAAGCCGCTGATCCGGAAGGACCTGCGCCGTTCACTCGCAACGCTCAAGGAAACCGTGGAAGGAGGCTCCACATGACCCCGTTCATCCCCCTCGCTCACGCCGGCCACATCCTTGCCGACGCCGCGATCTTCGGAGTGCCGGTGGGCTCGGTGCTGCTGACGATCTGGGCGCTCAATCGCTGGGGCCCGAAGGACAGCTGAGGGCGCTCAGCTGAGGCCGAGCTCGGTGTCCTCGTCCGGGTCCGGCGTGGGCTGGAGCTGGAAGCCTTCGGAGATCCAGTCCCCCATGTCGCCGTCGACGGCGACGGCGTCGTAGCCCTGATCGCGGAGAGAGCTCGCGGCCTCGGCGGCCTGACGACCGTCCTTCGCGATCACCACGAGCCGGGCGCCATCATCAGGCCGATCGGCAGACGCGTCCCCCTGAACATCAGGGAGATGCGTAGCACCGGGCACATGTCCCTTGCTCCACTCCTCCTCTGAGCGAACGTCCACGGCAACCGCGTCGCCGCCGGCGATTTCCATCCGGGCCTCTTCGACGCTGATCATCTCTGCCCTCGTCTCAGACGCCATGTTTCACGGCTACCCGTTCGGGCGAAGCCTACTCAGCGAGCTGGCGCTTCGAGCGGGTGTGCCCGCGGTGGCCGTCCGCGCTCCAGTCGAGCTCGAGCCGGAGGTGTCCGCCGCTCCGAGCCGCTGTGCGCGCGGCCTTGGTGAGGCGCAGGCGAAGCGATCGCGCCCCTCCGCCGCCGATCGTCATCCGAGTCTTGGGGAGCATGACCGCCACGTGCCGGACCACGGTGCCCCGGTGAACGCGCGTCAGGAGGGTCGCTCTGGCCCTGAGGCTGCAGCCGGAGGCCAGATGGCACGCGGCCTTGCCGGCCACGAGGTGCCCACCACTCGGACGCAGCGCCTTTCGCCACTGAAAGCGGATGCCGACATTCGCCTTCGCCACTCCGGCCCCGGCGAGCGACGCGCTCACGGCACCACCGTCACCGGTGACTCGCAGACGGGCCGACTTGTGGCCGCGCGAGTCTGGCGCGAACCGCACCTGGACCGCGCAGCTCCCGCCGACGGGCAGGATGACGTCGGTGCAATCGTCGGCCGCGAGGCGGAACTGGTCGGGATCGGAGCCGACGACCGACGCGCCGCTCAGCCGCATGGCGGCGTCGCCGTCGTTCGTCAGCTCGAAGGTCTGGGCCCTGCCGGTGTTGTCAACGGCCTCCCTGCCGAAGTCGTGGCTCCCGGGCAGGAGCGAGGCCTGAGGGTCAAGGCCAACGCCGGTGAGGTTGACCTGTGCGCCGCCGTCCTGGTCGCCGAAGAAGCTCAGCTGGGCCAGCTTGTCTCCCGGGCTGTCGGGCTGGAATCGAACCTCTGCCGTACAGCTGGCGGCTGGGTCGAGCGGGCGGCCCGTGCAGTCCTCGTGGAGCAACCGGAAGCTCGCCACGTCGCCTCCCGAGACCACGGCCACGAAGAAGCCGCCGGGCAGCTCACCGTCGTTGGTCAGCGTGATCGTGCGGGTGAGGCCCGCCTGGCCGGTGGTCGCCGTGCCGAAGTCGGCGGGGTTGGGCGAGCCGACGACCATGGCCCGTCCTCCACGCCCGCTGAGGTCGGCCGTGAACTGGACGCCGTTGACGCTCACCCGGAGCTGCGCCGAATAGGTGACCGTGTCGTTGGGGCCGAAGTTCACCTGCACGGTGCAGGTGTCATTCGGCTGCAGGGTGCTGCCCCAGCAGTTGCTGAAGCCGGTCCAGAAGTTGCTCGACCCGGGCCCGGCGATGTCGATCGAGTTGACCTGCACCGACGCGGCGCCGCTGTTGCGCACCACCAGATTCGCCTGGCTGCTTCCGTTGTTGACCCGCTGCACGCCGAAGTCGTAGCTCTCCGGCTCGAAGGTCAGATCAGGGTCCGCGCCGGTGCCGGTCAGGGCGACGGTCTGGTCGCCCCTCGGCTCGTCGGAGACGACGTGCAGGCTCGCCTCCCTGACGCCGGCGCCGCTCGCCCAGAAGCTCACGTTGATCGTGCACCCCTGGCCGGGGTCGAGCCGGCCTCCGCAGTTGCCGTTCTGGTTGAAGTCGGAGGAATTCGTCCCGTCGATGAAGACGTTGTTGATCGAGACAGGCACCTCGCCGGTGTTCTTCGCGGTGACCTGCTGCTGGCCACCCGGGCTGCCCACGGTGGTCTCCGGGAAGTCCAGCTGCGCGGGAGACACGGTCAGCTCACCGCTCGCGGCCTGGGCGTCGACTGGAACGGCGGCGATTGCGGTCAGCGCGACGGCGACGATGGCGGCGCTGAATCTGGCTGCTACCGGACGAGACATAGCCGCCCCATCGACGGCGGACTGGACACCTTGACCCCTACTTCGGTTTGCCAAATAGCCGCATGCCTGAGGAACCACCGGGCCGTCCCTTGGACGCTTCGCTGCAACGTGATTTGCAGGGCAGGTCCTCCTCTCGCGGCAATCCGGGCCTTGGCCACGGGCGTACCATCAATTGATGGCCACGGCACCGAGGCTGGATCCAACCGAGGTGGCCGAGATCGGCACTCGCCTCAGGGAGAACATCGCGCTGGCGGTGAAGGCTCCCGAGCGCGTGGTGCGCGACCTGATCGTGGCCCTGCTCGCGGACGGGCACGTGCTGATCGAGGACGCGCCTGGAGTCGGCAAGACGGCGCTCGCCCGGGCGCTGGCCCGCTCGCTCGAGGCCGAGTACGCGCGGGTGCAGGGCACCTCGGACCTCCTCCCCGCCGACCTGGTCGGCACCAACGTCTTCAACCAGCGCACCTCGAGCTTCGAGTTCCACCCCGGGCCGGTCTTCGCCAACGTCGTGCTGGTCGACGAGATCAACCGCGCCTCGCCCAAGACCCAGTCCGGCCTGCTCGAGTGCATGCAGGAGCGGCAGATCACGATCGACGGGACCAAGCACGAGCTCGCGCGGCCGTTCGTCGTGCTCGCCACCCAGAACCCGGCCGAGTACGAGGGGACCTACCCGCTGCCGGAGGCCGAGCTCGACCGCTTCATGGTGCGGGTGTCGCTCGGCTACCCGTCCGCCGACGCCGAGGCCACGATGCTCGCCGAGCACGCCGACCGCGATCCCGTCGACGACCTCCGGCCCGTCGCCGACGTCGGGACGGTGCGCGCGGCGCAGGGAGCGCTGGAGGGCATCGAGGGGACCGAGGCGCTGCGCCAGTACGTGGTCGCAATCTGCGAGGCGACCCGAGATGACGAGCGGGTCGAGCTCGGAGCGAGCCCCCGCGCCGGGCTGATGCTCTTCCGCGCCGCCAAGGCGCTCGCCGCGCTCGAGGCCCGCGACCACGTGCTGCCCGATGACGTCCAGTCCCTCGCTCCCTCGGTCCTCACGCACCGCCTGCTCCTCTCCTACGAGGTGGATGGCGACCAGCGCGAGACCGTGGTCCGAGAGGCGATCGACAGGGTCCCCGCCCTGTGAGATGAGTTCAGTGAGGGAGTCCGGTGCGCCCCGGGCGCCGGCAACGGCGGCGCTCGGGGCGTCCCTCATCCTCGTGGGGCTCGGCTTCGGACTCGACGCAGCCCTCGTCTGCGGGATCGCGCTGCTCCTCCTCGCGGTCGTCGCGGTCGCCTGGGTGGAGCTGGCGACTCGACGCGGCCGGCTGGTGCGGGAGGCCGGGCCGGGGCGGCTCGAGGAGAGCGAGCCCTACCCGCTGCGGATCGAGCTGCGGCGGACGCTGGTGCCACCGCCCGGCGGCGAGCTGATCGACCCGCTGCTCGATCGCGTCATCACCATCGGGCCGCGCTGGTCACGGCGGCTCGAGCGCGACGTCTGGCTGGAGCGCCCGGGGCGGCGCAGGCTCGACCCGGCACGGCTGGTGGTCCGCGACCCGCTTGGGCTCTGGCAGCGCGAGCTTGATTCGGGCCACTCCGGCGAGCTGGTCGTCCTGCCGCGGATCGACCCGGTGCGCTGGGCGGGCGCGGGCTCGGAGCCCGCCGGGCAGTCCTCCGGCTCCGGCCGCGCGAGCGACGCCACCTCGCGCCGCGGGGGCCTCGCGCAGTTCGAGGTCGATGGGCTGCGGCCCTACCGCGAGGGCAGCCCGGCTTCCCGGATTCACTGGCCCGCCGTGGCGCGCAGCGGCGAGATGATCGAGCGGCGACTGATCGCCGGGGGCGAGCCCCGGCCGCTCGTAGTCTTCGATCCGCGCGGCGGCACCGTGACCCAGCGCGAGCGCGCGATGCGCGCCGCCGCATCCCTCTGTGTCGAGCTCGCGCGCGCCGGCGGCTGCGACCTGCTGGTGCCGGGCGAGCGGCGGGCATTGTCGATCGACCGGTCCCTGCGGAACTGGCCCGAGGCGCACGTCCGGATCGCGGTCGCGGACCCGCGCTCGGGGCCTCCGATGCCGAAGGTCGGCTCAGGAGCGGCCGTGCTGTGGGTGACCGCCGGGGCCTCGCTTCCCCCGTCGGTGCGCCGCCTGCGGTCGGGGAGCTACCTCGTCACACCAAGCGGCACCCGCCGCGCCGCCACCTTCCGGGTGTCGGGCTGCTTCGCCTATCCGGCGGCAGGTGAGCGCAGGGCGCCGAGCAGGAGGATCGCCGCGTGAGCCCGCTGGCCCTTGATCGCTCCCGGCGGGTCGAGCTCGCCTGCTTCGCCGCGCTCGCCGCCTTCGCCGGAATTCAGTGGGCCAGCCTGGTCGATCACCCGCCGGCGGGCCGGGTGCTCTTCGCCGTGCTGCTCGCCACCGGCGCCGGGGCGCTGCTGGCCGGCATCGCCCGGCTGGAGCCGCGCGGGCTTCGCTGGGCCCTCGCCGCTGCGGCCACCCTCGTCGTCCTCTGCGCCGGGATGGTCGTCGTCGGTCTGCCGGCCCGCCTGCTGGAGCCCGGCCACTGGGACGAGCTCGGCCACAACCTCAGCCGCAGCCTGAACGGCGTCGGCGACGTGCCCGTTCCGTACTCCGGCGCCGATCACTGGACGCGGCTGGTGATCCTGCTCGCGGCTCCGCTGCTCGCGGGCATCGCGGCGTTCGTCGCCTTCTGGCCGACGCGGCGCCGGGTGGCGGGCCGAATCGCGGCGCTCGTCCTGCTCGTCGGCCTCTACCTGGTGGCGGTCGCCTGGGCGGCGCCCTCGCAGCAGCTTGCGGGCGGCGCGCTGCTGCTGGTGCTCGTCTGCGCCTGGCTCTGGCTGCCGGGGGTCTCCACCACGCGCCGGACCGCGGCCGCGATCGCCATCGGAGCCACGGCCCTGGTCGCCCTACCGGCCGCCGCGGCGCTCGACACCGGAAGGGGCCTGCTCGACTACCGCCACTGGGGCCTGTTCAGCGCGAACGGCCAGAGCTTCCGCTGGGACCAGACCTACGGACCGCTCGACTGGCCGCAGAGGGGGACGCAGCTCCTGCAGGTCTCGAGCGAGCACACGCATTACTGGAAGGCGACCAACCTCAACACCTTCGACGGCACCCGCTGGCTCCGCTCCTCGGTGGCGGGGGGCCAGCCCGCCCTCGGCGAGCCCCTCAAGTTCCACCCGAAGGCGGTGCCGCCCCGCCCCGACCCGGAGTACGTCGACCGGATCAACATCGTAGACCGCGGGCTGAACAGCGACTTCGCGATCGGCGCCGGGACGATCCTCTCGCTGCGCGGCGCCTCGGCCCGGCCGACCACGGACGCGGTCTGGGAGATGAACCGCCAGCTCAACCCGGGGAACAACTACACCGCGCTCGTCTACGACCCGCAGCCGAGCGCCATCGTGATGCGCTCGGCCGGGACCAGGTATCCGGACACTGCGCGCAGCTATACGACCTTCTCGCTCGCCCCGGGAGGGCAGCGCACGGTGGTGGCGCCGCTGTGGAGCACCTCTGGGCCGCCCTCGCTTGGCGCGCGCACGAGCGGCACCCCCTACGCCGGCATGTACGCGCTCGCGAGCCGCCTGGCGGCCGGCGCACACGATCCCTACCAGGCGGTCCACCGCGTCGACCTCTACCTGCGGACTCATTTCAACTATCGCCAGAACGTCCCCGGCCACAGCTACCCGCTCGCGGCCTTCATCTCCCAGGACCGCGCGGGCTACTGCCAGCAGTTCTCGGGGACGATGGCCCTGATGCTGCGGATGCTCGGCATCCCCAGCCGAGTTGCGACAGGGTTCGCCCCGGGCGGCCGCGACCCCGAGCACAACAACTTCCTGGTCGACGACACCGACGCCCACGACTGGGTCGAGGTCTTCTTCCCCTCGATCGGCTGGGTCACCTTCGACCCGACGCCGGGCGCTGCGCCGGCGGCCACCCAGCTGGACGACAACAACCTCGGGGTGACCAAGTCCCCCGCCCCGGCCCAGAAGAGCACCGGGCCGGCGTTCCCCGCCTCGCCGACCGGGCCGATCGCGCTGCGGAAGCATGCGACCGGAGGCGTCGGCGGACCGGTCGCCAGGGGATCGGGTCCGAACCTGTGGATTCCGCTCGGCGCGGCCGCGGCAGCTCTCGCCCTGGCCGCGGTCATCGCGTACGGGTGGCGGCGCTGGCGACGCGGCCGGCTCGACCCCGATCTTCTCGCCGCGGCTGAGCTCGCAGAGCTCGATCGGGCGCTCGAGCGGATCGGATCGCCGCTGCCGCCGGGCGCCACGCTGCTACGGGCCGAGGGCCTGCTCGAGGACCTCGCCGGCACCGACGCGAGTCGCTACGCCGCCCGGCTCAGGGACGAGAGGTACGGGACGCGGGGCTCGGCCCCGCCCGGCGTCGGCGAACGGCGGACACTGCGCCGCGCGCTGGCTCGGTCAGCGGGCCGTCGCTCGCTGCTGCGGGTGCTGCTCGCGATTCCGCCCGGCGGGCCTAGCCCGCGTACGGCGCGCGCGGGGTCGACGAAGACCACGCGCTAGGCGTCTCGGCGACGTCGGGGCCCTCCGGATCGTCACGCCGGCGACCCGGGTGCCGGGGCGTCGGGATCAGCGCGATCAGGAACGCCAGCCCCACCAGAGCCGCGAGCACCTTCCACTGGGCGGCCACGGCCTTGGCGGCGGTGGTGCCGAATTCGAGGTTGGCCACGCCGGGCGGGATGTTCGTGGCGGTCACGATCCGGTACTCGCCATTGGCCGGCACGTCGAGCTTCGCGATCGCACCGTGGTCGCCGATCGTCTCGCTGCGCTGGGTGCCCTCGGCCGAGATCGTTCCGCCGGGCGAGCTCATGGCGAGCGGGCTCCCACCGGCGAGCGGGACGGCCTGGAAGCTGAGCCCTCCGCTCTGATCACTCGTGGGTGTGCCGGCCTGGGCGTAGTAGGCGGTCACCGTCCCCTTCGGCAGGTGGACGACGCCGCCCGCCGACAGGTCGACCTTCCCGTAGTCGTCGGAGTGATTGCTGAACATGGCCCCGAGGGCCACCACCGCGGCGGCGACCAGCAGCCCGACGATGACTATGTGCTTGAGCCAGCGCACCTGTGACCGGACCATCGGCAGGAATGGACTCCTATTCGAGCCCTGGGCGCGTTATCTCGACCGATGTAGGAGTTGGCGATGTAGGGTCGCCGCATGCCCCGACTCGCCTGCGCAGCCGTGCTGCTCGCCCTGGCCATCGCCGGCTGCGGCGGGAGCGACACGAAGACCGTCACAGAGATCCAGACTCAGGCACAGGCACAGAGCCTCACCACCACGACCGCGCAGGGAAAGACGATCACCGTGCAGCGATCGGCCCCGGTTCCGTCCGGCAATCAGGGCCCTCACTACTTCGAGACGCCGAGCCACAACATCGGCTGCTACCTCAATTCCAAGTCCGTGCGGTGCGACATCCGCGAGCACGACTGGACCGCGCCCCCGAAGCCGCAGTACTGCATCAAGGCCGGCGTCGACTGGGGCGGCGGTGTCGGCGTCGCATCCCACCGCGCCTCCATCGTCTGCGCAGGCGACACGACGCTCGGCGGACCGGGCCTGCTCGGATACGGGCACTCCGCGCGGCGCGGGCCGATCTACTGCATCAGCAGGACCGCCGGAATCAGCTGCCGGAACGCCGACACCGGCCACGGCTTCTTCCTGTCGAGAGCCCGCTATAGGCTCTTCTGAGTTCGTCTCGTCTCGTAGGAGGAGGAAACCGGTGAAGGCAAAGTGGGGGTTGACCATCGGCGCTGCGCTGAGCGCGGTCGCGCTCGCGGCCTGCGGCGGCAGCAGCGGCAGCAACGTCTCGACCAACGGCAACTCCGACCTCTTCACCACCGCCGGCTTCCAGAAGGCCTACGACGCGGTCAAGGGGAAGGCGGGCGACAACGCGCAGGCGCTCCAGGTGCAGATCACCGAGGGCGGCGCAGACTTCAAGCTCCGCAACGGCGAGCAGGCGACCGGCTTCGTCTACACCGGCGGCGACCTCCACGACGAGAAGGTCGACGTGATCGGCCCGGGCTCCCTCGAGGGCCAGGACTTCCCCTTCTCGGAGGTCGACCCGGCGGCGATCGACAAGATCGTCTCCGGCGTGAAGCAGCAGGCGGGCGTCAGCGACCTGAAGGTGACCGTGATGACGCTCGAGAAGAGCGCCGTCGACGGCCAGCTCAAGTGGACGATCAACGCGGAGGGCGGCGGCCGCACCGGCCTCGTCTACAACGCCGAGCCGGACGGCTCGAACGTGTCCTCGCCGCTCGGCGACATCGCGGGTTCGGGGTCGGGCTCGGGTGGCAAGACTCCGGCGGAGATCGCTCAGTGCGTCCAAGCCGCAGGCACGGACGTGTCGAAGATCCAGGCCTGCGCGAAGTAGCTCTCACACATTTCTCAGGCGATCTCGCCAGCATGGGCATGTGCGCGTACTGGTCGTAGACGACGAGCCGCAGCTCAGACGGGCGCTCGAGCGCGCCCTGAAGCTGGAGGGCTACGAGGTCGACCTCGCCGCCGACGGCGAGGAGGCGCTGGGCTCGGTCGGGACGGGCTCGCCGGTGGACGCGATCGTCCTCGACGTGCTGATGCCGAAGCGCGACGGGCTCGAGGTCTGTCGTGAGCTGCGCGCCCGCGGCGACCGCACGCCGGTCCTGATGCTGACCGCCCGCGACGCGGTGCAGGACCGTGTGGACGGCCTGGACGCCGGCGCCGACGATTACGTCGTCAAGCCTTTCGCGCTGGAGGAGCTGCTCGCGCGGCTGCGGGCGCTGCTTCGCCGCACGAACGGCGAGCCGTCCGAGGAGCTCAGCTATGCCGACCTCACGCTCGATCCGGCCACGCGTGAGGTGAAGCGCGGCGACCGGCCGGTCGAGCTGACCAAGACCGAGTTCGCCCTGCTCGAGCACCTGATGCGCAACCCGCGCCTTGCGCTCACCCGCTCACAGCTCTTCGAGGCAGTCTGGGGGTATGACTTCGGCCCGCGCTCGAACTCGCTCGAGGTCTACGTCGGCTACCTGCGCCGCAAGACAGAGGAGGGCGGCGAGCCGCGGCTGATCCAGACGGTCCGCGGGGTCGGGTACTCGCTGCGCGAGAAGTGAGCCTTCGCCGCCGGCTCGCCCTGCTCTCCGCGCTCGCCGTCGCGGTCGCCGTGCTGCTCGCGTCGGCGCTCGTCTACATCCTGGTCCGCGACCGCCTCCGCAGCGACATCGACAACGACCTGCGCCACCAGGCGGACGTGGTCAGCCAGCGGGCGACCCAGATCGCCCCGGTGGTCTCCGGGTCCGCGCCGGGGCCGGTCACCTTCGGCACGGGCACGGGCACAGTCGTGCCCGGAGGCGGAAGCCCTCCCCCGCCGCCGCAGATCCAGCCGAAGGGGAAGAGGGAGAGGGGCAACCGCGTCTTCCTGCAGCGCGCCGTTCCCCCGCCCGGCCCGGGCGCGGCCCCCGCGCTCGCCCAGGTGATCGGGCCGGACGGCGCCGTCGTCACCGATCCGGACTCGCAGTACCGGCTCCCGGTCACCGACGCCGAGCGCCAGCTCGCCAGCAACGGCGGAGGCGCTCAGTTCAGCGACGCCTCCGTCCAGGGGACCGACCTGCGGATCCTCACGCAGGCCCTGCCGTCGGGCGGCGCGATTCAGGTCGCTCGCTCGATCGAGGACACGAACCACACCCTCAACACGCTGATCATCATCCTGGCCGCAGTGGGCGCTGGCGGGATCGCCCTGGCCGCGGCCCTCGGCCCCGTCGTCGCGCGGACCGCCCTGGCGCCGGCCGGCGAGGTCTCCGACGCGGCCGAGGAGGTCGCGCGCACCCATGACCTCACCCACCGGATCGAGGTCCGTGGCGACGACGAGCTCGGCCGCCTCGCCGCCAGCTTCAACGAGATGCTCGCGGCGCTCGAGCTCTCGGAGGGCGCCCAGCGCCGGCTGGTCGCCGACGCCTCGCACGAGCTGCGAACGCCGCTCGCCACGCTGCGAACCAACATCGAGACGCTCGGCCGCACGGAGAACCTCGACCCCGAGGAGCGCAAGCGCCTGGTCGCGGACATCACCCAGGAGCTCGAGGAGATGACCGAGCTGGTCGGCGACGTCGTCGAGCTCGCCCGCGCCCCGGGTCAGGACGCGATCGCGCGGCAGGAGGTGGCGCTCGACGAGCTCACCCGCGACGCGATCGAACGGGCGCAGCGCCGAGCCCGCGACATGGAGTTCGTCGAGGACCTCCATCCCTCCCTGGTCCACGCGGACGCGCAGCGGCTCGGCCGAGCGATCTCGAACATGCTCGACAACGCCTGCAAGTGGAGCCCGGCCGGCGGGAGGATCGAGGTGAAGGTCGACGGCGGGCGCGTCACGGTGCGTGACCACGGCCCGGGGTTCCCGCAGGACGACCTCGACAAGGTCTTCGACCGCTTCTGGCGCGCCGACGAGGCCCGCGGCAAGCCGGGCTCCGGCCTGGGCCTCGCGATCGTGCAGCGGGTCGCCGACGAGCACGACGGCAGCGCCCGCGCCTCGAACGCCGAGGACGGGGGCGCGGTGGTCAGCCTCGAATTGCCTGAGATCTGAGGGCGAGCTCGAGCTCGAAGCGAGCGTCCGGGTCGGCCAGCTCGTCCCCGAAGAGCTCGCGCAGGCGGCCGAGCCGGTAGCGGATCGTCTGCGGATGGAGGTGAAGCGCGCGGGCCATCGCGGCCGCGTTGCCTCCGTGCTGGACGTAGGCGAGCGCCGTCTCCTCCATTCGCGCCCTGCCGGCCGGCGTGAGCCCGGCGAGGGGCGCGAGCCGCTTCGCCGCCAGGCGCTCGGCGAGGCCGCCTGCATCGAGAAGAACCAGATCGGCCAGGTGCTCCTCGGCGTAGAGAGGGCCGTCGGCCCTGATCGCCCCCGCCTCGACGGCCCGGAGGGCGACGACTGCGATCGACCAGGCGCCGCTGAGCTCGGCGCGCGGGACGGTGGGCCCGATCGCCGCCGTGATGTCGCGCGTCGCCTGGCGCAGCTCCGCCCGTCGCGGTGAGGAAACGAGCGCGCAGCCGACGCCCCCGATGCCCGCGACCAGCGCATCCGCCGGGAGGCGGCGGCCGACGCGTGCGAGGTCCTCCTCGGCGACGGCGAGCGGCGCGGCGCTCCGCGCCAGCCGCCACCCCGCTGCCTGGGCCGCCGCGCGCACCTCGGCGTCGGGGGCCCGAGGATCGCGCATGAGCATCGCGAGCAGCTCTCGCCGCCGGCGCTGGCGCTCACCCTCCTGCTCGCGCTGGGCCTGTGCGTAGCCCTCGACCGAGTCCGCGGAGAGCTCGTCGATGTAGGCGAAGATCGCCTCGGCGAGCAGTCCGAGCTGCTCGGGATCCACCTCCGCGCGGCGGGCGACCGCCGAGACGCGGCGCCAGGCGACCCGGGCGCCGACCCGGTACGCGGACTGGAGGGAATCGAGCGTTCGCCCCTCTCTGAACTCGGCCCGCCCCAACCCCACATATACGTCGCGCCCGGATTCGCGACCCGCGCCCGGGTCGCGGATCAGGGCGACGAACTGGCGAAGCGCCTCGCTGACGCCGGTGCGGATCGCCACGCCGAACGCTCCCTCCAGGGGGCGCGCGTACTCCGGAACCTCGAGGGCGATCGTGGCCAGGATCTCCTCCGTCGCCTCCGGGAGCTCCGGCTCGATCGCGTCGGCGAGGACGGGTGGCAGGTCGTGCCAGGGGGCAGATGAGGGTGTTTTTGTCATTCAGATGACAAGAAATGAGGCAAAGAGTTGGCATTGAGGCTAACTCTTTGTGACCGACCCTGCCTACGCTTGCCCCATGAACCGAGCAGCAAAGATCGCGAACCTCGGCGCCATGGTGGTGCCCTTCGCCGCCACGGTGGCGGCGATCGTCCTGCTCTGGGGCCGAGTGGTGAGCTGGCACGACCTGGCGCTGTTCGGCGTCATGTACGTGGTCACGGCGGCGGGAATCACCGTCGGCTACCACCGCATGCTCACCCACCGCTCCTTCCGCACCCACAAGCCGACCGAGTACGTCTTCGCGTCGCTCGGCTCGATGGCCGTGCAGGGCCCGGTGATCGCCTGGGTCGCCGACCACCGCAAGCACCACGCGCACACCGACGTCGAGGGCGACCCGCACAGCCCGCACGTCGGGCACGGCGAGGGCGTGATCGGCGTCCTCCAGGGCCTCTGGCACGCCCATATGGGCTGGCTGCTCTCCGAGCACGGGCGCGCCGAGTGGAAGCGCTACGCGCCCGACCTGTATGAGGACCGGGGCATGCGCCTGATCAATCGGCGCTTCGTCAGCCTCGTCCTGCTCGGGCTCGGCATCCCGGCGCTGGCCGGCTACCTGCTCACCGGCACGCTGCTCGGCGCGGCGACCGGACTGCTCTGGGGCGGCCTGGTCCGCGTCTTCTTCGTCCACCACGTCACCTGGAGCGTCAACTCGATCTGCCACTTCCTGGGCACTCGCAGATTTGACGTGGACGACCAGTCCACCAACGTCTTCTGGCTCGCCCTCCCCTCCCTCGGCGAGTCCTGGCACCACAACCACCACGCCTTCCCCCGCTCGGCCGTCCACGGCCTGCGCCGCTGGGAGCTCGATCCCTCCGCGCTGCTGATCGCCTCGATGGAGCGGGTCGGCCTCGCCTGGAACGTGATCCGGATCGCCCCGGAACGCCAGGCGGCGAAGGTCGCTGGCGCGGCACCCGCCGCGCCGCACGAAGCTCAAGCAGCTTCTTAGCCGCCTCTCAGCCTCCTCTCAGGCCCGGCTGGCTTGATGGTCGTCGAGCCCGGTTGATCCGGGAAGCGACGGACAGGAGTGGAGATGGACGAGAAGAGGAAGCGAGGTCTGACCATCAGGCTCGGCCCCCTGGGGTTGTCCCTGCTGGCGGCCTGCATCACAGCGATCGGCGTGGCCGCTGTCTCGCTGGCGGCGGACACCGGCAGTGGCAACTCCAACAGCGGAAGCGGGTCGGCGAACATCCCGGCGCCGCCGCCCGGCGGCGCCGGCGTGATGACCTTCCGGGCCCCCAATCTCTCTGCCGCGGACAGGCAGAAGATGGAGGACTTCCGGAAGTGCATGACCGACAACGGCGCCCCCGGGCCGCCGGACCCGGGCAAGGTCGATCCGAGCCAGGGTCCGCCCAAGCCGCCGAGCGCGGCGGACCGGGAGAAGGTCCAGAAGGCCTATGAGGCCTGCAAGGACAAGCTCCCGAGCGACATGCAGAACGGCGGGCCTCCCGGGATCGCCACGTTCAAGTGCGGCCCACCGCCCGGTGCACCGCCGGAGCAGGGTCAGCAGCAGAACCAGAACCAGGATCAGAGCAACAGCTCAGGCACCAGCTCGAGCGGCTCCAGCTCCTGACCAAAGGACTCGTCCACACCACAACATGGCGTCCTGACCCGGACGCCTCCATAGATCCCCCCAGGCGAGCGGGCCCCCTAGGTCGGGGCCCGTCCGCCGTTGAGCGCGACGGCGGCGCGGATCAGCTCCCTGAAGGCGTCGGCGTCGACCTCGTCCCCCTCGGCGATGTCGATCGCGCGCCTGGTGTTTCCCTCGAGGCTCGAGTTGAAGAGCGTCGCCGGGTCATCCAGCGACGCTCCCTTCGCGAAGGTCAGCTTGACCTTGTCCTTGTAGGACTCGCCGGTGCAGATGATCCCGTCGTGCTCCCAGACGGGAACCCCCGGGCTGCTCCCCTTCGCCCACTTCACCTCCTCGACGACCTCCGGGTCCGCCTCCCTGATGAGCCCGCGCATCCTGGTCAGGGTCTCCGCGCGCCAGTCGCCGAGGTCGGCGATCCGCTCGTCGACCAGCTCCGATCCCGACTTGCTCACGTCCCCACCTATACCGGCAGGTCGACCGAATCGAGCGCCGCTGAGGGCTCCGTATAGGCCGTCAGGCTGGCGACCTTGCGGTCGCGCTGCTCGAGGACGTGGGCGAGCGGGACGTCGAGCTCGTCGCCGCTCTCCTTCTGCGTGATCTGGAGGCGGCCGAGGACGACCCAGCGCCCATCGGCGGCCGCACGGAGGCCCTCGGGCCTGAAGCTGTCCTTCTCGAAGAGCTCCTCCATGTCGCCGCGCCAGTTCTTGAAGCCGCGCATGCCCTTGTAGGTCTTGCCGTCGATGAAGACCGTCTCCATGCGTATCTGGAAGTCCGGGTGAAGCAGGGCCTCAAGTCCCGCGCCTCCGCGGTCGAATTCGTCATATATGCGCCTTACGGCATCCAGAGCAGTGCCGGTATCGGCCTCCTCCATCGCGGCGTTGAACTGCCGCTCGAGCGTCTCGACGTCGTGCTGGTCGTACATTTGATGGCCCTCAGTATCGCCCCAGTAGTGCGGATGTCGCGCTGCGACCGCTCGGGGAAGCTATCGGAGCCATCGCCGAGGGAACTTCCAGCGTGATGGGGGAGAGAACGCCGGCGGAGGCCGGCGACGTCGCCGAGCAGAAAATCCGGAGCCGTCTCGACTCGATCGGCGTCGGAATCTGGCTCTCCGTGATCGTCTGCCTCGGCGGAGCCGCCTACGCACTGCTCACCTGGAGCGGCCCCAACCGAGGCCTGATCCTCGCCATCACGATGATCGGGCTGCTCAGCGTCCCGCTGATTCTGGCGCTGCCCGGCGAGCGGATTGCCCGCAGCCGATATTCGGAGCTCTTCTTCGCCGGCTGGTCGCTCGCCGACATCCTCCTGATCGGCACGATCGCCGGGCTCGACGGCGGCTCGAACAGCCCCTACATGCTGCTGCTGGTCCTCCCCTTCCTGTTCGCCGCCCTCTCCTATCCACCCCGGACGATCGCCATCGTGGGGCTGGCCGACCTGACTGCATTCTCCGTCCTCGCATTCTCGGTCGGCGGCGGCCTGCCGCTCGCGGGCTTCGGCCTCTTCGCGATGGTCTGCGTCGGCCTGATGGGCGCCTGGGAGGCTCGCAACCTGGCGCGGCAGCGAAACGCGCTCAGCGAGACCGCCGCCGCCCGGACCCGCAGTGAGGAGATCAGCCGCCGCCTGACTCGCCAGCAGACGGCGGTCGCGCGCTTCGGGCAGCTCGCCCTGGAGGGCATGGACATCGACACCTTGACCCAGGAGGCGACCGTTCTGATGGACCGGGTCCTGGACATCGACATCAGCGCCGTCCTCAAGCTCCTGCCCGACGGCAAGGAGCTTCTGCTCCTCTCAGCCATCGGTGTGCCCGAGGATGAGGTCGGCACGGCGAGGGTCCCGACCGGCCGGGAGTCCCAGTCCGGCTACGCGCTGGCGACAGGCCTGCCGATCGTCGTCGACGACTGGCGGACCGAGAACCGATTCCAGGAGTCGCGGCTGCAGGCCGAGGCGGGCATGCGCAGCGCGGCGACGGTCCTGATCAAGGGCAAGGGCGATCCGTATGGAATCCTGGGAGCGGCCTCGCGGAAGGTGCGGACGTTCAACCAGGAAGACGCCTCCTTCATGCAGGCGATCGCCAATGTCCTCGCCAACGCGATCGAGCGGCGGCGGACCGAGGAGCAGACCCAGCACGAGGCCCTCCACGACCCGCTCACCGGCCTACCCAATCGCAACCTCTTCCTGGACCGGCTCCAGCACGCCCTCTCGACCGCCGCACGCCGGGAGACGTCAATCGCTGTCCTCTTCCTCGACCTCGACCAGTTCAAGATCGTCAACGACAGCCTCGGTCACGCCGCGGGCGATGAGCTCCTGGCCGCGGTTGCGCCTCGGATCGAGCAGGCCCTCCGGCCTGGCGACACGGTCGCGCGCTTCGGCGGCGACGAGTTCGCCGTGCTGGCCGAGGACATCGGGAACGAGCGTGGCGCCACGCGCATCGCCGAGCGCATCGCGGAGGTCCTGTCCCGGCCGTTCATCCTGCGCGGACGGGAGCACTTCGTGAGCGCGAGCGTCGGGATCGCGATCGGCGCGGGGAACGAGGCGCCCGAGGCCGTCATCCGCGACGCGGACTCCGCGCTCTACCGCGCCAAGGACCGAGGACGCGGCGGCTACGAGATCTTCGACGAGGTGATGCGCTCCCGCGTCATCGAGCACATGCAGATCGAGAACGACCTGAGGAGGGCGATCCAGCGCGAGGAGCTCGAGCTCCACTACCAGCCGGTGATCAAGCTCGGCGATGGCTCGATCGTCGCCCTGGAGGCTCTGCTGCGCTGGAACCATCCCGACCGCGGGCTGGTCGGCCCGCTCGGCTTCATCCCGGTGGCCGAGGAGTCCCGCCTGATCGTCCCGATCGGCCGCTGGGTGATCGAGCAGGCCTGCCGCCAGGCGGCCGCCTGGCAGGAGCTGAACCCCGACTCGGCCCCGGTCTCCGTCGCGGTCAACCTCTCGGCCCGCCAGATCGCCGACCCGGATCTCCTCTCGCACATCGAGGGGTCGGTTCGGGCGAACCGGATCGACCCATCGACCCTCTGGCTGGAGCTCACCGAGACCACGCTCCTCGACGACACCGCCTTCGTCGAGCGGACCCTCGAGTCCCTCAAGGGCCTCGGCGTCCGCCTGGTCCTCGACGACTTCGGCGTCGGCTTCTCCTCGCTCGGCTATCTCAAGCGGCTGCCGCTGTCCATGATCAAGCTCGATCGCACCTTCGTCGAGAACCTGACGGAGGGCTCACACGACGCGGCGATCGTCCGTGCGGTCAACGAGATGGCCGACACGATCGGCATCGGCGTCGTCGCGGAGGGCCTGGAGACCGACGAGCAGGTGCGGATGGCGAGGGCGCTCGGCTGCGGCTTCGCTCAGGGCTTCCACTTCTCCAGGCCGGTGCCGGTGGCTCAGGTCGAGGGACTCCTCGAGCCGCCGACGCCCGCCATTCGCTGATACGCAAGACTCACCGCGTGGCGAGCCCCGGATTCTTCGAGCGGACCCTGGCGAGGGCCCGCGCCCGCACCCTGGATCGGCGTCTGCTCGCGGGCGCCCGTCCCGAGGAGAGCCGGCTGACCATGGCTCGGAGCGCCGAGCTCGTCGACCCCCACAACCGGTCGGAGGTGGCTCAGGCGTTGAGGGAGATGCTGGACGCGGCGGAGCACGCCAGGCGGAACTACCTGAGGGCTCAGCTCACGCTCAGGGAGTTCGATCTGGTGAAGGCCAGAACGCAGATCCGGGACCTCGCCGACGCGCTCGAGGGGAATGCGCCGGCCAACCCGCGGGGCGTGATCCTGGCCGACCGGCTGGTACGCGACGGCAACTCGCCGATGTACTGGCCGTCCGAGGCGAGCGTCGAGGCGGCGGTGAACGAGGCCCGCGCCGCGCTCGATCTCAGCTAATTTCCTGACCCTCTGCGAGTACCATGTCCTGACCTCAGTTGTCCGAGGGGGAACGCATGTCGGCAACTCCAAGCGCAGACATTCCGCAGTTCGAGATCAACTCGGGGCCCGGTCCTGATGACGTGTACGTGGTCCACATCAGGGGCGAGGTCGACATGTCGCACGAGGACGAATTGCGGGGCGAGCTTCGAAACGCCGTCGCCGCCAGCCCCAATGGAATCGTGGTCGACCTGACGGAATGCGAGTTCATCGACTCCAGTGGCGTCCGCGTCCTGCTGCTCTCTCGGGAGGCTCAGAACTCCGACGAGGAGGACTCCGAGCACCTCGCCGTCGCAGCCTCCAGCGAGCAGATCCTCCGCATTCTCGGCGTGATGGGCATCGACCGGGTGATCCCGATACGGCCGACGGTCGAGGAAGCCGCGGCCGCGATCACCGGCTGACCCAGCAATGCACGACATCGCCGAGTTCCTGGGGGGGCGCGATCCCTTCAGCGGGCTCGACGAAGCGGCCCTCGAGGCGCTGGCCGCGAAGACCGAGGTGGAGTTCTTCCCGGCGGGGACGACGATCGTTCCCCAGGGGCGCCTCTCGCAGGGCCGGGTCAGGGTGATCAGGCGGGGCTCCGTCGAGCTGATCGACCGCGACGCGGTCGTCGACCTGCTGGGCGAGGGCGAGATGTTCGGTCACCCGTCGGTCCTCTCCGGCCTCCCGGCGAAGTACGGGGCCAGGGCCCGTGAGGACACCCTCTGTTACTCACTGCCGGCGACGGAGGTGATCCCACTCCTCGGCCGCCCCTCGAGCCTCCGCTTTCTCACCCGCTCGCTGCTGGCGCCAACAGGGCGGGCAACGGGCGACGAGGTCGCGCCTCCGAGCCCCGAGGTGGCCCAGCAGCCGGCGGCCGCCCTGGTGCGCCGGCCGCCGGTCGTCTGCCGGCCCGAGACGAGCCTGCGGGAAGCCGCTCGGCTGATGAACGCGGAGCAAACGAGCTCGGTTCTGGTCGAGCTCGGCGACACGGACTTCGGGATCGTCACCGACCGGGACCTGCGCGCGGGCGTGGTGGCCGGTCCGCTCTCGCCGGACGATCCGGTCAAGGAGGCCATGAGCACGCCCGTCATCGGGGTCGGGGCCGACCAGACGGGCGCGGACGTGATGCTGGCGATGCTCGACAACGACATCCGGCACGTTCCCGTCTTCTCGGCGCGATCCGAGGTACTCGGGGTGATCGTCGGGATCGACCTCGTGGCCGCGGAGACCAGCTCGCCGTTCGTGTTGCGCCGGGGCATCGCCAGGGCGAAGAGCAAGGGAGAGTTGAGCGAGGCCGCCGGGCGCCTGCGCTCGACCGTGATCGCGCTGCGGCGGGCCGAGCTCGCGCCACCACAGATCAGCGAAGTGATCTCGGCGGTCGCGGACGGCCTGATCGTGCGGATGATCGAGCTCGCGATCGAATCCGAGGGGCCGCCCCCGGCGGAGTTCTGCTGGATGTCGCTCGGCAGCCACGGCCGGCGCGAGCCCGTCCCCTCCTCCGACGTCGACTCCGGCATGGCCTGGCGGGACGCCCCCGAGCACGACACCCTCCCCGAAGCGAGGCGTCACCTCGCCTCGGAGCGGACCGGCGAGTACATGCGGGGAATCGCCGCGAGCGTCGCCGATTGCGTTCGGGTGGTCGGCTGGCGCCTCGACCCACACGGGGTGACGGCGTCAGGCGCCTTCTCGGCGAGCTCGATCGAGGACTGGCGGCGAGCGATCGAGCGCTGGGGCGCCCATCCCACCGACAACCGGGTGCTGATCGCAACCTCCGTCCTGCTCGACGGCCGCGTCGTGTACGGCCCGCAGCGCGGCCTCGACGTGAAGCAGCTGCTCTTCGAAACCGGGTCGAGGGAAATCCTGGAGCGCTGGATGCTGCGGCTGGCGCTGGCCGCGAAACCCCCGACTGGCTTCATGCACGACATCGTCGTCGAGGGCTCCGGCGAGCAGAAGGGGACCTTCGACATCAAGCACGGCGGGCTGCTCCCGATCGTCGACCTGGCGCGCTACGCGGCCCTGCGGGCGGACGTCCGCGTCACCCCCACCCTCGAACGGCTTCGGCTGGCCGCGGCCGACGGAATCCTCCAGCCCACCGAGGCCCGGATTCTCGAGGAGGCCTACGAGCTCTTCGGCGCGCTGCGGCTCGAGCACCAGGTCGGGCAGCTCGAACAGGGCCAGGAGCCGGATGACCGGATCGACCCGAAGCGGCTCGACCCCCTCACCCGGCGATACCTGCGCGACGCCTTCCGGGAGGTCGCGGCGGTCCAGCGCTCCCTGACCAGCCAGCTTTCACCCCGCTAGCCGTGGGCGAGCCCAGCTCAGCCGCCGCGCGGGCCTACCGGGAGACGCCGATGCCGGCCCCGAGCGCGCAGTGGCGGGAGGCGAGCTTCGCCGTGGTCGACTTCGAGACGACCGGCCTCGACCACTCGGGCGACGAGATCGTCTCCTTCGCCACCGTGACGGTGAGCGAGGGAAAGGTCAACCTCGCGGATGCCCGCTACGAGCTGGTGCGGCCACGTCGGATGCCGGACGCCGAGTCGATCCGCATCCACGGGCTGCGTGAGGCGGATCTGGAGAAAGCCGCTCCGCTTCGAGAGCACCTCGACGGCCTGCTCGAGCGGATCACGGGGCGCCCGATCGTCGCCCACGTCGCGGCCGTGGAGCGTGGCTTCCTCGGAGCGGCCCTGGCGGAGCATGGGCTCGAGTTGCTCAACCCGCTGATCGATACCGCGGCGCTCGACCGCGAGCTGCGGCGCCTGCGCCGGCACCCGCCGGCAGAGCGCGACCCGATCGGACTCTCGGCGATGGCGCGCGAGCTCGGCCTGCCGGTCCACCGCCCGCATCACGCCGACGGCGATGCGCTCACCACCGCCCAGGCATTCATCGCGTTGGTCGCCCACCTCGAGGAGTTCGGGCCGCAGACGGTCGGGGCGCTCGTGCGCATCTCGTCTCCGGAGCGGGGCAGGCCCGCCCTATCGGGACTGCTCCGCCGATTGGGCCTCGGTCGCCGCTCCGCCTAGACGATACGTACAAGATCCGGCGAACCTCATCAATTTGCGGAAATCGGGCTTGACGCGTGTCCGCTTCCGCACATAGGGTCTCCGACATTCCGGCACACAGGGTCCGACCGCAGGGATGCGACCGGGCCGCGACGGAGGGAGAAGAGCAGTGACTCCACCTGAGGGCATTTCCGACGTGGATCAGACCCGGGCCGACGAGCAGCGACTTGCGGAGCTCGGCTACAAGCAGGAGCTCTCCCGAGGTTGGAGCTCGTTCACCAACTTCGCCATCTCGTTCACCATCATCTCGGTCCTGGCGGGTACGTTCACGACGTTCTCGTTCGCCTGGCTGCATGGCGGACCCTCCATGGCCTCGATCGGCTGGCCCGTGATCTGCTTCTTCGTGATCATGGTTGGGCTCTCCATGGCGGAGCTCACGTCGAGGTACCCGACGGCGGGCGGCCCGTACTGGTGGGCGCACGACCTCGGCGGCAAGGGTTGGAGCTGGATGACCGGCTGGTTCAACATCGTCGGCCTGATCGGGATCGTGGCGTCCGTCGCGTACGGCTGCGCCTTCTTCCTCTGGAACCTGCTCAACCTCTACGGGCTGAACATCTTCGGCGTCGATTTCGGGGACACGCAGCACATCCTCAGCGAGACCTGGGGTCTCTTCTTCATCATCCTGCTGCTCTACACCCTGGTGAACATCTTCGCCGACCGGGTGTTGGCGTTGATGAACAACATCTCGGTGGGGTGGCACCTGCTCGGGGTGGCGGTGATCATCGCGCTGCTGATCTTCGTGCCGGATCACCATCAGAGCACGAGCTTCGTCTTCGGAACGCGCTTCAACGAGAGCGGGACGCTCGGTGGGACGACGAGCGGCGTCGGCTTCTGGTTCCTGGTCGCACCCGTCGGCTTCCTGCTCGGGATGTACACGCAGACGGGCTATGACGCCTCCGCCCATACGGCGGAGGAGACCCACGGCGCCGCGATCAGCGCCGCGCAGGGGGTCTGGCGCTCGATCTTCTACTCGGCGATCATCGGCTGGCTCGTCTTGCTTGCCTTCCTCTACGCCGCCAACGACGTGACCGCCGTGGACGACTCGGGCGGCGCCGTCTTCGGCATCTTCAACTCGGCGCTCGATCCATGGGCCGCCAAGCTGGTTGTGCTGATCGCGACGGTCGGCCAGTTCTTCTGCGGGGCGGCGGGCCTGACCAGCGCCTCGCGGACCTGGTACGCCTTCTCGCGTGACCGCGCGATCCCGGGCTGGGCCCTATTCCGTCGCGTCAATCGCGACCGGGTGCCGTTCAACGCAGTGATCGCGGTCTCGGTGTTCTCGTTGATCATCGCGATCCCGGCCCTGTTCGGGAAGAACGACATCCCGTTCGCGTTCTTCGCGTTGACCGGGATCTGCACCGTCGGCCTCTACCTCGCGTACATCATCCCGGTGTACCTGCGGCTGCGGGCCGGCGACTCGTTCGAGACGGGCCCCTGGAATCTCGGCAAGCCGCTATCGCGTGATCAACATCCTGGCGATCATCTTCGTGGTCGTCGTGGTCTACGCGCTCGATCTGCCGTACGACCCGACGGGGCTGCCGTGGAATGACGCATTCGATGCCGCGAACGTGAACTACACGCCGTTCGCGATCATCCTGCCGCTGATCTTCGGCATCTGGTACCTGGTCTCGGCGAAGAACAAGTACCAGGGTCCGGTCAGCACGCTGGAGGAAGACGTCGTCACGCGTGACTAGGAAAGGCGAGTGAATCGATGAACGAATCGGGCAAGTCCATAGGTGAGAAGGATCTGACGATGGCGATCGGGGTTCTCGGTTTGATCGCCCTGGCCGCGATCATCATCGAGATCCTCACCTGACAGCGATACACAGGCGGACGCCGCAGCTGCGCGGCCGCCCACGCCCAACGGGGCGTGGGGTATGCGCCGCCCACTCGACCCGCGATTAGCGCGGGTCGAGTGCTTTCGAGGTGACCGCTGCCTCGAGGACTATGGTCTCGCGCTGGTGAGCGAGAACGACCACAGCTACCGCTCCCATCTGCAGAGCGCGGTGGCCACCAGCGCGGCCCCCTACGGGTACACGCTGACGATCTGGACCTCAGGTGCGGTCACCACCCATGCCCGCGGCATCCCCTCGGCCTGGGAGGCGCTTCTCTTCCTGGCCGGCGCGGTGCTCGGCTTCGGGGTGACCGCCGCCCTCGCCTACGGACGCCCGAGCGAGATCCTGGCCCCGAGGGAACATGGCTCCGTCCGCCTCTGGGGCGGCT
This sequence comes from uncultured Solirubrobacterales bacterium, assembly GCA_963815045.1. Taxonomy (GTDB): domain Bacteria; phylum Actinomycetota; class Thermoleophilia; order Solirubrobacterales; family 70-9; genus DASUPK01. The sequence goes on along the minus strand of CAWFET010000003.1, from coordinate 797,124 downwards.
TCCACCTCGTCTCGGTGGGCCTCGCGATCGGCGCCGCCGCGCTGGTCACCGCCATGGTGAAGGATCCGGTGGCCTGGATGATCGTCGGCTTCGTGGCGACCCTCGTCTACCTCGTGGTGATCGCCGCGCAGTTCACGCTGGCGGACTCGCACGGCCGCTGACGCCGGCGGACGCGCGGACGCGGCTACCTCGGGTCGAGCGCCTCGGTCGCCCTGACGAACTCGCGCCAGCGCTCGTGCTCGGCCGAGCGCCATTCCTCGTCGCGCTCGGGCTCCACCCGCCGGTCCGGAGGCAGCATCTCCGGCAGGGCCGTGAGGGAATCGATCACCCCCGCGCCCACGCCGGCGAGAGCGGCGGCGCCGAGCACGGTCGCATCAGCCCCGGCGGCCTCGACCGGCGCGCCGATCATGTCGGCCTGAAGCTGGAGAAGCAGTGGCTCGTTGGTGAGCCCGCCGTCCACGCGGAGCGTCTCGAGCGGCGATGTCTCCTTGATCGCGGCGACCACGTCAGCGACACGCCACGCGATGCCCTCGAGCGCCGCGCGCGCGACGTTCTCGCGCGTGCTGCCGCCGTAGATTCCGGAGATCACCGCGCGCGCGTTCGGGCGCCACCAAGGCGCCCCGACGCCGGCGAGGCCCGGCAGCACCCGGGCGCCGGCGGAGCTCTCGGCCTCGCGGGCGAGCTTGCTGAGCGCGGGCGGGCTCTCGGCGATGCCGAGCTGACTGCACATCCACTCGAGCATCGCGCCGGCGGCGAAGACACCGCCGTCCAGGGCGTACTCGAGCTTGCCGCCGATGCTCCAGGCGATCGTCGGGAGCAGGCCGCCGGCTGGCTTTGGGACCCCCTCGCCCACGTGTGCGAGGACGAAGACGCCGGTGCCATATGTCGCCTTGACGCGTCCAGGCTCGACGCAGGCGGCGCCCGCGAGGGCCGCCTGCTGGTCCACCGTCTGGCCGCGGAAGGGAAGCTCGACCGGCCAGCTCTCGTGCTTCAGCGTTCCCAGGTCGCCCGCCGAATCGCGGATCTCGGGCAGGACGTCCATCGGGATCCCGAAGATCTCGCAGAGGCGCTCATCCCAGCCGGGTCTGTCGATCCGCTGGAGCTGGGTCCGCGACGCGGTCGCCGGCTCGGTCGCGAACCCGGCCCCGAGACGGTCGCAGAGGAACGAGTCGACGGTTCCCATCCGCAGCCGGCCGTCCTCCCGCGCCTGCTTGACGTCGTCGTTGTTCTTCAGCAGCCAGGCCAGCTTCGCGGCCGAGAAATAGGGGTCGAAGGGGAGCCCGCTGAGCTCCTTCACCTCGTCCTCATCCTCGGTGAGGGTTTCCAGGACCTCTTGCGAGCGCTTGTCCTGCCAGACCACGATCGGGCTGAGCGGCTTGCCCGTCTGGGAGTCCCAGGCGAGGACCGACTCGCCCTGGTGGTCGAGCCCGCAGGCGGCCACCTCACCGTCGGCGCTCTCGAGGAGCTCGGCGACGGCCTCGGTGACTGCGGCGACGACCTCCTCGCCGTCCTGCTCGACCCAGCCCTCCTCAGGGTGGCGGTTGACCTTGTCGCGGCGCGCTTCCGCGACCGGCTGCAGCCGCTGGTCGAAGAGCGCCGCCTTTACGCCGGTGGTCCCCTCGTCGATGCCGAGCAACATCCCGTCGCTCATGGGGAGACCCTATTTCACCCCGACGGTCACGGGGCCCGCATCTGGATCAACTTCGGAGATCCATTTGGCCGGAATGTATGACGAGCGTCCCGGGACCAGGCGGCCGACGCGACCGGTCCACAGCTCGCGTCCTCCCTGGCGAACCTCGATGCGGGCCCGTGAGACGAACTCCCGCGAGCGCATCAGGAAACGATCGCGGGCCGGCCGGTGTCCGGTCGCGAGCAGAAGACCTGGCGCCACCCAGGCCAGCGGGCTCCGCGCCGTGATCCTGACGTGTGAGGGCCACTCGCCGGGCCCGCGCAGGTAAGCCGCCACCGACGGGGCCACGTGACGACCGTCCAGGGCGCAGACGTCGGCCGTCTCGGCCGGATGAAGCAGGTTCCCGGCGGCGAAGACCCCTTCGCGAGTGGTCCGCAGCGCAGGGTCCACGAGCGGGCCGAGGCTGCCCGGATCGAGCCCGCAGCCGGCCATCACCGCAAGCTCATGGTCGGGGACCCAGTCGGCGGTGAAGATCACCAGGTCGCACTCGACGGTGCGAATGCGGCCGGAGTCGAGCTCCGTCAACTCGACCGACTCGACGCGCTCGCTGCCGTGGATCGCGCTGACCTTCGTCCGCGTCCAGACCGGGGCGCGGTAGCGCACGGCCGCGCCGACACGGAAGCTCCGCAGCGACTGGTGGCGAGGGAGGTCGGTGACCAGTCCGGCCACCGAGGCGCCGCCGTGCGCGAGGGTGGCGACCGCCGAGAAGCTCACGTGCTCGGCGCCGACGATGACCGCCTTCCGCCCCACCCTCCGGCCTTGCAGGTGGACGAGCTGCTGGAGCGTCGCGGTGTTCATCACGCCCGCCGGTCGCGAGCCGGGAACGAGACGGGCCGACCGGGGGCGCTCGCGACACCCCGTGGCGAGCACGACGGCCGGCGCCTCGATCTCCTGGCGGCCAGCCGGTCCCGTCAGCTTCAGCGACCGAGCGCCCTCCCACTCGGTGACCATCGTCTCCGCGAGGACGTCGACTCCGGCCGCCTCCGCAAGCTCGCGGTAGCGGGCGGCGTACCGCGGGCCCGGGAGCACGGTCCGCAGATCCCGCAGGCCGAAGCCGGTGTGGTCGGAGTGGCGCGGGATGCCGCCGGCCTCGCGCTCGCGCTCGATCACGGTCACCGGTGAGAGCCCCAGCTCACGGAGCTGGATCGCCGCCGCCAGGCCCGAGGGCCCGCCACCGACGACGACTGGGCCGTCAGCGATCGCCATCGTCCTCACCTCCCTCAAGCGCGGCCGCGATCTCGGCCCCGCAGAAGAATCCCTGGCAGCGTCCCATCAGGGCCCGCGTCCTCCGCCTCAGTCCGTCTGCGTCGGCCGGCGGGATCGCGCTGTCCAGCGCAGCATCGATCTCCCCTCGTGTCACGCGCTCGCAGAAGCAGACGATCCGACTGCCCCCCTCTTCCTGGTAGGGACGGGCGCCGAACTCTCCGATGTTCGGCATTCGCAAACCGCCCGCCGCCGGGCGGGACGCCAGGTCAAGCCCGATGTCGGCCAGCGCCTCGCGCACCCACTCCGCGATCGCCAGGGAGCCGGTGATGCCGGTGGAGCGGATCCCGCCCGCGCAGACGTAGCGCTGAGCGGAGTGGCTGGTGAGCTGGTAGTCGCGGTGCTCGGTCGCGGCCCGCAGCCCGACGTAGCTGGCGGTCACCTCATGCCGCTCCAGCGCCGGCATGATCCGCGCCCCCGCCTCCATCAGCGACGCCAGCCCGGCCTCGGTGGTCGAGCGGTCGGCCTTGTCCTCGATGTCGTCGGCGGTCGGACCGAGCAGGACGTTGCCGTAGATCGTCGGCGAGACGAGCACCCCCTTGGTCTTCTCCGTGGGAACGGGCAGCAGGACGTGGTTGAGCAGCCCGCGGGCGAGCTTGTCGAAGACGATCAGCTCCCCCCGGCGCGGCGTCACCCGGAACTCGGAGTGGCCGAGCATCGCGTCGACCTCGTCGCTGCGGAGGCCGGCGGCGTTGACCAGGTACTGGGCGCGGACGGGGCCCCTCGCGGTCTCGATCTCGTGGCCGCCGCCGCTCGTACGAACGCCGGTGACCGCGGCGTTCAACGCGAGCTCGCAGCCCGCCGCATGAGCTTCGGTCGCATAGGCGAGCGTCGTCGTGAACGGGCAGACGATCCCCTCGCCGGGGATCTCCACCGCTCCCTCCGCCCCTGAGCCGATATTGGGCTCCCGCGCATAGAGCTCCTCGAGCTCGATCCGCCTCGTCTCGTCGTATCCGTTCTCGCGCGCCGTCGTCTCGACAGCCCCCAGGGCATCGCGCTGCTCGCGGGTCCAGGCGATCATCAGCGCGCCGATTCGGGCCGTCGGGATGCCGACCTCGGCCGCGTACGCGCTGAGCAGCTCATAGCCTCGGGCCACGAGCTTCGACTCGATCGTTTCGGGCTTTGCATCGAAGCCCGTGTGCAGGATCGCCGTGTTCGCCTTGCTCGTCCCAGCCCCGATATCCGGTCCGGCTTCGATCAGCACGCAGCGCGCTCCGCGGGTGCTCACCTCGCGGGCGATGGCACAGCCGACCGCGCCCGCGCCCACCACCGCGACGTCGAAGCGCTCGTCCGGAGCCGGACCGACACGCAAACCCATGGACCGAGCGTATTAACTTCATCCTCGATGCCCAGACCGCTGATCGGAGTCTGCGCCGCCGTGGAGAGTGCTCACTTCGGCGTCTGGAAGGACGAGCCGACCGTGCTCATGCCGCTCTCCTACTCGCGTGCGGTCCACGGGGCGGGCGGGATGGTCGCGATGCTTCCGCCCGACCGTCTCGCCACCGAGGATCCCGACCAGATCCTCGACCGGATCGACGCGCTCCTGCTCGGCGGCGGCGCCGACATCGATCCCGGGAGCCATGGAGCGGAGGCCCACCCGGAGACCGTCGGCACCAACCCGGACCGCGACCGCTTCGAGATCGCGCTGGCGCAGCGCGCGATGGAGCGCGGGATCTCGCTGCTTGGAATTTGCCGCGGCATGCAGATCCTGAACGTCGCGTGCGGCGGGACCCTCGACCAGCACCTTCCGGACCGCCTCGGCCACGAGCGCCACCGGCCGGTCCCCGGTTCCTGGGCCGAGCACGACGTTCGCCTGGAAGCTGGATCACTGGCGGCCCGCGCCGCCGGCACCGAGCATCTGACGGTGAAGAGCCATCACCACCAGGGCGTCGATTCGGTGCCGGATTCGCTCTCGGTCAGCGCCTGGGCGACGGACGACGAGAGCGTCGAGGCGATCGAGTCAGACGATGGGGGCTTCGTTCTCGGCGTGCTCTGGCACCCGGAGGAGGACTCGTCGGACTCGGTGATCCCGGCCCTTGTCTCGCGCGCGGCCGGCTAGCTGCGACCGCTTCAAGCTCGGGCGGAGGATCAGGATCTCGCCTGGAGCGTTCTCAAGGATCCAGGCAACGTCGTCGGCGGTGAAGCCATCGCCGTTGGTGGCGCCCGCTGCGACGATCCGATCGAAGGGCTCGTGCTCCATCAGAAGGCGCAGGGCGTGCCGGACCGTCCTGCCCGGCTCGATGCGAGAGTCAACGGGCACTCCCTGGCTCGACGCGCGCTGTTCGATCGCCTCCAGCAGGGGCAGGGCCGCCCCGGCCTGCTTCTTGAGCGGAGTGTCGAGATGCACGCTCAGCGGGACGATGGCCAGGTACGCGGGGACCAGCGTCGCCCCCTCAGCGCGCGCGAGCCGGAGGGCAGCGTCGAAGGCGGGGGTCGAGAGCGCCTGGCCCACGAACGGGAAGAGGATCCGCGTGGGCGCGGGGGTGATCGCCGACTCCGTCCGCCGGCGCCTCAGCTCGCGCACGAGCAGGTAGGTGGTCGAGGCGACGAGCGCCGCGATGACGACGACCTCGATCGGGCTCATGACTCGGCCTCCTCCCCCCTGAGGGCCCTGTCGGCGACGACGCGGATGTCGACACCGGGCAGCGCTTCGATCAATCGGGTCGGCAGCGCCGGCCTGAACCGGTCAAGACCGGTTCTCGGGCTGGGGGTGCCGATCAGGACGTAGGTGCTGCCCTTCTCCTCGGCGACCTCCTTGACGGTCTGGGCGACGTCGTCACCCTCCTCGATCAGAACGTGTGCGCCGAGCACCGCGGCCAGCCGGCCGATGGCATCGAGCTGATCCTGCTCCTCCTTGCTCGGCCGGTGGCCTGGGCGCTTCACCCAGAGCAGGTCGAGCTCGGCCCCCAGCCGCTGAGCGGAGCGCCAGGCGCGGCGAACGAGCCGCTGTGCCCGCGGCGTCGGCTTGATCAGCGCCAGCAGCCGCTCACCGACCGCCTGCGACGCCGCGCTGTCGGCGAGCCGGTCCTCTCGCTGACCGACCGGCTCCCGGACCATCCGCTTCGCCTCGACGTCCTCGGCGACCTGGCGCAGCGCCACCTCGCGAAGGGCGGCGAGATTCTCGATCCGGAAGAAGTTGTTGAGCGCCGAGTCGACCCGCTCGGATGGATAGATCTTGCCCTCGCGCAGCCGAGCCAGCAGCGCCTCCGGCGTCAGGTCCATGAGCACGACCTCGTCGGCCGATCCGAGCACCGCATCCGGCATGGTCTCCCGGACCCGGACCCCCGTCAGCTCGCAGACGCTGTCGTTGAGGCTCTCGAGGTGCTGGACGTTGACCGTGGAGTAGACGTCGATTCCCGCGTCCAGGATGTCCGCGACGTCCTCGTAGCGCTTACCGTGCTCGAGCCCGGGCGCGTTGGTGTGGGCGAGCTCGTCGACCAGCGCCAGCTCCGGAGCACGGCCGATCACCGCCGGCAGGTCCATCTCCTCGAGCATCGCATCGCGGTAGGGGACCCTGCGACGCGGCACGAACTCGAGGCGACCGGATTGCTCGACCGTCTCCTTCCGGCCGTGCGGCTCGAGGTATCCGACCACCACGTCCCGTCCCGACTCGGCCTGGGCTCGACCCTCCTGCAGCATGCGATAGGTCTTCCCCACACCGGCTGCCATGCCGAGGAACACCTTGAGGCTCCCACGCCGTGACTCAGTGCCGGCCGACAGCTTGACCTCGTTCTCGGTGGGATCGGGCATCGTCAACAAGTTTGCTCCCGTCTCAGGCGCCCAGGACGCCATGGACGAGGAGGTCGATCAGCTTGATCCCGATGAAGGGAGCGATCATCCCGCCCAGCCCGTAGATCAGCAGGTTGCGGCGCAGCAGGGCCGACGCGCCCGACGGCCGGTAGCGCACACCGCGCAGCGCCAGCGGGATCAGCAGCGGGATCACCAGCGCGTTGAAGATGATCGCCGAGATGATCGCCGAATCCGGCGTACCCAAATCCATGATGTTGAGCTTGCTCAGGGGCCCGTCGCCGCCTGCGGACGTCGCATAGGTCGCGGCGAAGATCGCGGGCAGGATCGCGAAGTACTTCGCGACGTCATTCGCAATCGAGAACGTGGTCAGGGCGCCGCGGGTGATCAGCAGCTGCTTGCCGACCTCGACGATCTCAATGAGCTTCGTCGGGTTCGAGTCGAGGTCGACCATGTTCCCCGCCTCGCGGGCCGCCTGGGTTCCCGTATTCATGGTCACACCGACGTCCGCCTGCGCCAGGGCCGGGGCGTCGTTCGTGCCGTCGCCAGTCATCGCGATCATCCGCCCGCCCGCCTGCTGTTCCTTGATCAGATCGAGCTTCTTCTCCGGCGTGGCTTCCGCCAGGTAGTCGTCGACGCCGGACTCGTCGGCGATCTTCGCGGCGGTCAGCTTGTTGTCGCCGGTGATCATCACGGTGCGGATGCCCATCGCCCGCAGCTGTTCGAAGCGATGGCTCATTCCCTCCTTGACCACGTCTTTGAGATAGATCACGCCGAGCACCTGGCTGTCCTGGGCGACCGCCAGCGGGGTCCCGCCCTCACGGCCGATGCGGTCCAGCTGCTCCTGCAGCTCCGGCGGAGCGGTGCCGCCCTCGGTCTTGACGAAGTTGATGATCGCGTCGCCGGCGCCCTTGCGCAGGCGACGGCCGTTGACGTCCACGCCGCTCATCCGCGTCTCGGCGGTGAACGGCACGAACGTTGCCTCGTGCGAGGACATCTCGTGCTCGCGGATCCCGTACTTCTTCGCCAGGACCACGATCGAGCGTCCCTCGGGCGTCTCGTCGGCCAGCGAGGACATCTGGGCCGCCTCCGCGAGATCGGCCTCGGCAACGCCCGGCATCGGGACGAACTCGGTCGCCTCGCGGTTACCGAGGGTGATCGTGCCCGTCTTGTCGAGGAGAAGGACGTCGACGTCACCCGAGGCCTCCACCGCGCGACCGGAGAGAGCCAACACGTTGCGCCTGACGAGGCGGTCCATGCCGGCGATCCCGATCGCGGAGAGCAGGGCCCCGATCGTGGTCGGGATCAGGGCAACGAGCAGGGCGATCAGGGTCGCCACCGAGGCGGCCGTGCTCGAGAACTCCGCCATCGGCCGCAGCACGACGACGACGGCCAGGAAGATGATGGTCAGCCCCGAGAGCAGGATGTTGAGCGCGATCTCGTTCGGGGTCTTGCGCCGTTCGGCACCCTCAACCAGGGCGATCATGCGGTCGAGGAAGCTCTTGCCGGGCTCCTGGGTGATCTCGACCACGATCCGGTCCGAGAGCACCTTGGTGCCGCCGGTGACCGCGCTGCGGTCGCCGCCTGCCTCGCGGATCACGGGAGCCGACTCGCCGGTGATCGCCGACTCGTCGACCGAGGCAATCCCCTCGATCACGGTGCCGTCACCCGGGATGGGCTCCCCTGCGGTGACGACCACGACGTCGCCCTTCTGCAGCTCCGAGGCTGTGACCTCGCGTCCGTCCTGCAGGTGGGCGACCGTGTCGGTCCGCGCCGCGCGGAGGGCGTCCGCCTGGGCCTTGCCGCGGCCCTCCGCCAGGGCCTCCGCCATGTTCGCGAAGACAACGGTCAGCCAAAGCCAGATCGCGACAGTGAAGGTGAACCAGGCGGGCTCGTCGCCGCCCCCGAGAGGCCCGTTGCCGAGGGCTTGGTTGATCCAACCTATCGTCGTGATCACAGCGCCGACCTCCACGACGAACATCACCGGGTTGTGGACCTGGTGGCGGGGGTCGAGCTTCTTGATGCTCGCCCAGAGGGCGGGCAGGAAGAGCTCGCGGTCGAACATGGACGAACGGGCGCGGTCGTTGTCGGTCACTGCTGAGACTCCTTATCGAGGGCGATGTTGAGCTCGAGCACGTTCACGCCGGGCTCGCCGAGGACACCGAGGAACCGTCTGTCGGTGTGGTCGTCAATCAGCTGGTTGACCCTGTCGAGCGGGACGCCGCGCACCCTCGAGATCCGGTGCGCCTGGATCCGCGCATTCGCCTGGGAGATGTCCGGATCGACGCCGGATGCCGAGGAGGTGATCGCGTCCACGGGGATGTCAGACCTGGTCAGACCCGGGTTGTATGGGCGCTCCAGAGTCAGGTAGGCCCGGATGTACCCCTTGAACTCCTGCATCAGCTCCCGGCTGTTCGGGCCGAGGTTGTTGAAGAAGGCGGTATCGGCGCTGTAGGTCGTGACCGACGGGCGCGGCTGAAAGTACTTCGGATCGGGGGTCTTGATCTGCTTCTTGCCGAACTTGCCGCGCTGGGCGGTCGGGATCGCATGCCGGATCGTGAAGCTTTGGCCGATCAGCTTGGAGCCGACGGTCCGGCCGTCGACCTTCACCTGACTGCCGTCCGACCCGTTCGGGAAGAGAACCTGCGAGACACCCGTGGCGACCAGCGGGTAGACCACGCCGAAGAGGAGCGTGAAAGTCACCGCGGCAACGATCGAGGCTGTCAGATCGCGTCTCATCTCAGAAGAGCTGGTTGGTCAGGCCCTGAACGACCGGGCCGAGCAGGAGTGCCGGGAAGAAGGTCAGGGCCGCGACGATCACGATCACGGCGAGCAGCAGGACCACGAAGGTCGGATTGTCGGTCCGGAAGGTGCCGGGTCCGGCGGGCACCACGCGCTTCATCGAGAGCGAACCGGCGACGGCCAATGCTGAGAGCAGCGGCACGAAGCGGGCCGTCAGCATCGAGAGCCCTCCGAGGATGTCGGCGAAGGTGATCCCGTAGGCGCCAACGTTGCCAGGGGCGTTCGGCTGGACGAAGCCGGTATAGCCGGCAAAGGCGGAGCCGTTGTTGTTCGCCTGCGACGTGTAGGCGTAGAGCGTCTCGGAGAAACCCTGCGGACCCGAGTTGAAGATCGAAGGCGTTCCGTACTTGCTCGAGATCGCGATCCCGGTTGCGATCAGGGCAACCATCGGGGTGAACAGCAGCCCGATCAGGACCAGCTTCATCTCCCGGGACTCGACCTTCTTGCCCAGGTACTCGGGCGTCCTGCCGACCATCAGGCCGGCTATGAAGACCGCCAGGAGAACCGTTAAGAGCATCCCGTACAGCCCCGAGCCGACCCCGCCGAAGATCACCTCCCCGGTCATCATGTTCGTGAGCGGGACGAGGCCGCCGATTCCGGTGAGCGAGTCGTGCGCTCCGTTCACGGAGCCGTTGGAGGCCTCGCTGGTGAAGTTCGCCCACTCGGCTGTGGCCGTGATCCCGTTGCGCTGCTCCTTGCCCTCCAGGTTCCCGCCCGTCGTGCCATCCGCCACTGCGGTGTTCTCGCCGGCGACGTGCTGTGCGGGAGATCCGTTCTGCTCGGCGGCGTAGGCGACGCCGAAGAGGCTGACGGCGAAGACGACCATCGTCGCGTAGAGGGCCCAGCCCTGACGTCGGTTGCCCACCATCCGGCCGAACTGCGCCGTGGCCGCGGCGGGGATCAGGAGGATGAAGATCATCTCGACGAAGCCCGAGAACTGAGTCGGGTTCTCGAACGGGAAGGAGCTGTTGAGGTTGAAGAACCCGCCTCCGTTGGTTCCCAGCTGCTTGATCGCGACCTGCGAGGCGGCGGGGCCCATCGGCAGCGTCTGGTCGAGGCCGCCGAGCCCGTGGATCGTCACGTAGCCGCTGAGCGACTGGACCACGCCCTGGGAGACGAGGATCAGGGTCCCGAGAATGGCGAGCGGAAGGAGGATGTAGAGCAGCGTGCGGGTGAGGTCACGCCAGAAGTTGCCGAGCTCCTTGACCCCGCGACTGGCGAAGCCGCGGATCACCGCGGCGAGGACGGCCATGCCGGCCGCTGCCGAGACGAAGTTCTGGACGGCGAGGCCGGCCATCTGCGAGAAGTAGGTCATCGTCGTCTCGCCGCCGTAGTACTGCCAGTTCGTGTTGCTGATGAACGAGGACGTGGTGTTGAAGGTCACGTCCCAGGGCGCCGAGTTGAACCCCTCCGGGTTCCACGGATGAATGCTCTGGGTGCGCAGGATGAGATAGAGCACGAGCCAGAAGACGAAGCTGAAGACGACCACGGTCTTGCCGTAGCCCTTCCAGTCCTGCTCGGAGCGTGCCGACGGGCCGAGCAGCCGGTAGATGAGGCGCTCGAGCCAGCCGAGCGGCCGCTCGAGCAGCAGGCGCTCGCCCTGATAGACGCGCGCCATGTAGCCACCCAGGACCGGCACGAGCGCAGTCAGCACGGCGAAGTAGATCGCCAGTTGCAGCCAGCCGTTGACGGTCACAGGTTCTCGCCGCGCAGGAGCGCGTAGAGGAGATAGATGAACAGAGCGACCGAGATGACGAGCATCGCGCCTTCGGCGAAGCTCATACGCGGTCCAGCCCGTCGATCAGGAAGTAGAGCGCGGCGAAGACCACGACCGCGATTCCGACTGAGATCAAGTCCATGGGCCAAAGGATTGATCCGGCCGCGTGAAGCCCCCGTTCAGGTTCGGGGCTGCGTCACAAAGATCGTGTGAAGCTCAGGCTTGGAAGCGGTATCCGACGCCGGGGTCAGTCCGGATGTACCGCGGTCCGCCGGGCGGCTCGATCTTGCGGCGAAGGTTCGCGATGTGCACGCGCAGGGTCTGGGTGTCCTCCTCCCACCCGGGCCCCCAGACCTCCTGGAGCAACGCGCGGTGCGTCATCAGCCGGCCTCGGTTGCGGGCCAGTGTCCCCAGCAGGCGGAACTCGATGGGGGTCAGGTGGACCTCCCCCCCATCGCGCTTCACGGAGTGTCCCGCGAGGTCGATCTCGAGGCCGTCGGCGGTGATCGACGGCTCGTCGGCGGCATCGCCCACGCGCCTCAGCGCCGCGTTCAGCCTGGCGACGAGTTCCTTCGGGCCGAACGGCTTGGTCACGTAGTCGTCAGCGCCCGCCTCCAATGCGCGCACCTTCTGCTCCTCCTCGCCCACAGCTGAGAGGACGACGATCGGCATCTCGCTCCAGGACCGGATGCTGCGCGTCACCTCCACGCCGTCACCGTCGGGCAGAAGCAGGTCGATGATCGCGGCGTCGGGTGGCTTCACGGAAGCCGCGTCGAGCGCCTCCGCGGCGTCGGCAGTCTCGATCACGTCGAACCCGGCGTCCTTCAGGACCACGCGAAGCGCCCGGCGGATCTGCATCTCGTCGTCGCAGACGAGGATTCGCTGTGTCATCGCGCCGGCACGACCGGCTCGGCTGGCTCGTCGGAGGCCGCGCTGTCCAGAGGGAACTCGACCACGAAGGTGGTGCCCTGCCCCGGCAGAGACTCGACCGAGACCTGCCCCCCGTTCGCCTCGACGAATCCCTTGACGATCGCGAGGCCTAACCCGGCGCCCGTGTGCGACGGGTCGTCGGGACCCTGGTAGAAGGCCTCGAAGATCCGGTCCAGATCGCGATCCGGGATTCCCGGGCCCCGGTCCACCACCCTGATCACCACCCTGCCGGAGACTTCGCGGGCACGGACTGAAACGCGCTCGCCCGCCGAATAGCGGGCGGCATTCGAGAGGAGGTTGACGAAGACGCGCTCGAGCTGTGCAGCGTCCGCCCGGATGAAGGGCAGATGCTCGTCGATCGAGAGCTGGAAGCCACCCCGGTCGATCTCCAGGTCGTCGAGCGACGCCTCGATCACCTCCTCGATAGAGCACCAGTCTCTCGAGGGCTCCGCGCTTCCGGTCCGCAGCCGCGAGAGGTCGAGCAGGTTGTCGATCAACCCCGCGAGGCGCTCGGAGTCGTCCACGATCGCCTCCCTGAGATCGTCGCGGTCCTGGTTGCCGATGGTGGGCGACGCGAGCGCCTCCGCCGCGGCGCGAATCGCGGTGATCGGCGTTCGGAGGTCGTGGGACACGGTGCGCAGCAGCGCGGTCTTGATCTCGTCGCTGCGGCGCAGCGCCTCCGTCTCCACCGTCGTCCGCAACAGCGCGTCCCGGTCGATCGCCGCGGCGAGCAGGGCCTCGAGCCCAGGCACGAGGCGCTGCTCGAGCCGGGCAAGGTTCTCGGGGGCGATCCCCGCGGGAACAACCAATGTGCCCAGCCGGCTTCCGTCCCTGGTCAGGGCCAATGAGATGTGGCCAGCCTGGTCACCGACCTCGCCCCGGGCCAACGAGGCCGAGGGCAACCCAAGCGCCGTTGCGATGCGCTCGGCGGCGACGGGCAATGCCGGGTCGAGGCTGGGTCCTCCGAGCAGAACGCGAGCAAGCTCGGCCATCAGGTCGGCCTCGCTGCGCCTCTCCTCGGCGTCGTGGGCCCGCGCTCGTGCCACCTCGGCGAGTGAGCTCGCGACGATCGCCGTGACCAGGAAGACCGCGAGGGCAACCCAGTTCTCCCCCTTGGCGATCGTGAAGTACCCGGTCGGCGGGATGTGAAAGAAGTTGAACGCAAGGGCACTGAGCAGCGCCGTGAACAGGCCGAGCCCGAGACCCCAGAAGGTCGAGACCAGCAACACCGCCATCAGGTAGACGACACCGAGCGAAACCGCCGGGGCGACCCCGCGAAGGGCATAGACGATCAGCGTCGTAAGCGCGACTGCTACGACGGCGACAGAGATGCCGAGTGCCCGTGAGGGAGGCGGCTCGCGCAGCAGGAGCGGTGTGCTCGGCTCCATCTCCCCTCAAAGTATGGGGTGCTCCCCGGCTAGGCGCCTACTTCTTCTTCTTCTTGCACTTCTTCTTGGCGCTCTCGGCCAAGCGCTTGTGCGTCTTCTTGCACTTCTTCTTCGTGGCGGGCGTCGCCGGCGTGCTGGGCGGCGTCGGCGTGGGCGTGGGCGCCGCGGCGATGTCGGAGGACTGCAGCTCGACCGCGCCTATGTCCGAGGCGTCGCCGCCCGCGACGTTCGCGGTGATCGCGTCGAATGGGCGGGTCAGGCCGCGCTGATCGGTCGTCAGGCTGAAGGCCGACCCGGCGTCGATCACGGGGCTCGTCGTGGCCGGCTTCTGGGTCTGGGTGGGGCCGCCGTTGTTCGCCAGCGCCCCGAGCTGTGGATTCTGGTTGAGCAGGTTCGGGCCGGTCGGGGTGATCACGACCGCGGAGTCGACGGTGCCGATCAGCGAGAAGCCGACGCTCATCGAGACCGGGTTCCCCCCGTTGTACGCAGCCAGGTCCGGTCCAGGGCTCGCGTAGTTCCCGGCGACGATCGAGTCCCGGATCGTCGGTCGGATGTACGAAGTCGGCGCCCCACCGGAGGCGACACCACCGCCATCGATGAACGCATAGTTCTTGGTGATCGTCGACCCGGTCACCACGAGGCCGGGCCCGCCGCCCTGCCCGGCGTGGTAGAGGCCGCCCCCGCGGGCGTCGACTCCGACATCGGCATAGTTCTCGTAGATCGTCGAGTTCTCGACGGTCGCCGCGCTCTTGAAGCTGAAGTACGCGCCGCCTCCGAAACGCGCGTGGTTTCCCGAGAGGGTCGAATTGCGAACCGTCGTCGGGCCGGCGAACCCCCCCGAGCTGGAGCTCCCTCCGATCCCGCCGCCGAAGTTACCGGAGTGGTTGTCGCTGATCGTCGAGGAGTCGACGGTGAGGTTGCCGGTGTGAACGTAGATTCCGCCGCCGTCACCGGTGGCGGTGTTGCCGGTCACGACGGAGTTCGCGACGGTCAGCTGCCCAACCTGGAGGTAGATCCCGCCGCCGGTGGCGGCATTGCCGTTCTGGATGGTGAGGCCGGAGATCCGCGCGTCGCTCGCGCTCACGTTGAAGATCCGCGACGTGTCCTGGCCGTCGATCTTGATCTGCCCGCCTCCCGGGCCCTGGATCGTCGTGCCCGGGTTGATGACTTGTGGCAGCTCGCTCCCGAGCATGACCGTTCCCGACAGGCTCGAGTCGAACGTGATCGTGGAATAGGCGTTGCCCAGCTGGTTGGCGCTCGTGATCGCGTCGCGCAACGTCGTGTTGGCGCCGTCGGTCGGGTCCTGGAGGCTGTTGACGACGCAGGTGCATGCCGCCTGCGCCACACCTCCCATGAGCAGCGTCGCTCCGACCGTCACCCCGGCGCCCGTCGCGATTGACCGGCCCAGACTCGGTTCCGCCTGATGCCGCCTGCGCTTCTCCGCGGGCTTCCGCTGCCGCCTGCTCATCGTTCCCTCCTGGCTGGCCCCCTGAAAGACGGCGCCACCCTATTTCGCTGGCCGAACCGAGTCAACCGCGGCGGGCGGGCGCGCCTACCCCAGGCGTATCCTCGGCATGGCTGTCATGGCTCGACGGATCCCAAGGGACGAATCGCTGGCGCGCGTCCACGGCGTGGGCGCGCTCTTCTCGGCTGCCTACGGCAACGTGGGCTCGTCGATCTACTACGCCCTGGGCGTCACCGCCGCCTTCGCCCTCGGACTGACGCCGGTCGCATTCGTGATCGCCGGCCTGATCTTCATGGCCACCGCGGCGACCTACGCCGAGGCGACGGTGATGTTCCCCGAGGCCGGCGGGTCGGCGAGCTTCGCGCGCCACGCCTTCAACGAGCTGGTCAGCTTCTTCGCGGGCTGGGGCCAGATGCTCAACTACATCATCACGGTCGCGATCTCGGCCTTCTTCGTCCCGCACTACCTGGCCGTGTTCTGGCCCTGGCTCGGAGACTCGCCCGGCGACATCATCGGCGGCGTCGCCGTGATCGCCTTCCTCGCCGCTCTGAACGTGAAGGGGACCCAGGAGTCGACGCGGCTGAACCTCATCCTCGCCATCGCCGACCTCTGCACCCAGGTCATCCTGGTGATCATCGGCCTGGTCCTGGTCTTCAGCCCACAGGTCCTCGTCGACAACGTCCACCTCGGCGTGGCACCGAGCTGGGGCGACTTCCTGCTCGGGATCGCGGTCGGGATGATCGCCTACACCGGGATCGAGACGATCTCCAACATGTCGGAGGAGGCGAAGGACGCCTCGAAGACGATTCCCAAGGGGGTCGGGCTCACGGTCCTCGCGGTCCTTGGCCTCTACGCCCTGTTGCCGCTGATCGCCCTCTCCGCGATGCCCGTGCATCAGGTGGGCGGCCACTACACGACCGACCTGGGGACGAAATTCGCCGACGACCCGGTGCTCGGGATCGTCCAGAACCTGGGCCTGAGCGAGGGCCTCACCAACATCCTCCGCTACTACGTCGGCGTGCTGGCGGCAGTGATCCTGTTGATCGCAACGAACGCGGGGCTGATCGGCGTCTCGCGCCTCACCTTCTCGATGGGCCACTACCGCCAGCTGCCCGAGCGGCTTCGCCAGGTGCACCCGAAGTACCGCACGCCGTACGTGGCGATCCTGGTCTTCTCGGCGATCGCCATCGTCACCCTGATCCCGGGCGAGACCAAGCTGCTGGCCACGCTCTACTCGTTCGGGGCGATGCTCTCCTTCACGATCGCCCACCTTTCGGTGATCCGGCTGCGACAGCGACACCCGGACAAGGAGAGGGATTGGAAGCCACCGGGCAGCATCCGAGCGTTCGGCTTCGATCTGCCGCTGACGGCGGTGTTCGGCGGCTTCGGAACGTTCGCCGCCTGGATCGTGGTGATGGCTCTCAATCCCCGCACCCTGTTCATCGGGGCGATCTGGATGGCTCTCGGGATCTCGATCTACCTGCTCTACCGACGTTCGCAGGGCCTCTCCCCCGTGCAGACCCACAAGGTCGTCCTGCCGGAGCCGCTCGGCGTCGAGGAGGTCGAGTACAAGAGCGTCCTGGTCGCCTTCGAGGAGGACGAGCCGTTCTCGGAACAGACGATGGTCACCGCGGTCAAGCTGGCGTCCAAGAAGCGCCGTGCGATCCACGTGATCTCCGTGGTGATCGTGCCCAGCCACCTTCCTCTCGATGCCTCGCTGACGGACCAGGAAGAGACCGCCCGCTCGAAGATCGAGCAGGCGAAGCTGATCGGCGGCCTGCGCGTCAGCGGCCATGTCCACCGCGTGCGACCGAACCAGGCGGGCCACTCGATCGCCGAGGAGGCCCGCGAGCTGAAGGCGAGCGCGCTCGTCATGGGGCTGCGCTACCGCAACGGCGCCCCGCTCTACGGCAAGACGCTGCAGACGGTGCTCGCCGAGCGGCCATGCCGGGTGATCGTGGTCGGGGAGCCGGAGCTGGCCCGTGAAGCGGCCGGGCTCACTGCGACCGGCGCGCCGGCCTAGCCGCGCTCGAACATGCGACGGCGCTCGTAGTCCGTCACGACCTTGTCGAACAGGCCCTGCTCCAGCTGGCCGTAGTTCAGATAGTGCTTGTGGACCGACTCGCCGAACGCCTCTTCGCGAAGTCCGACTTCTCCCAGAGCGCGACCGCCTCGCGGAGCGAGGCTGGGAACGCCTCGGCCTCGCCGGCCTCGTAGGCGTTGCCCTTCAGCTCCGGGCCCGGATCGGTTGAGTTCTCGATCCCGTCCAGGCCGGCGGCCAGGAGGGCGGCAAAGGCGAGATATGGGTTGGCATCGGCGCCGGGGATCCGGCATTCGACCCGCCGCGACTGCCCGTGGCCGACGACCCGGAATCCGCAGGTGCGGTTGTCGCGCCCCCAGGACACCGAAGTCGGGGCCCAGCTCTCCGCTGCATAGCGCTTGTAGGAGTTGATCGCGGGCGCCACGAACAGGGCGAGCTCGCGGACGTGGTTCCGCATCCCGCCGAGGAAGTGGCGGAAGGTGTCGGTCTCCTCGCCCTTGTCGTCCACGAAGGCGCTCTTGCCGTCCTTGCCCACCAGGCTCTGATGGATGTGGCAGGAGCTGCCGATGTCGTCCTCCGACGGCTTCGCCATGAAGCTGGCGGAGATCTCGTTGAGGAAGGCGATCTCCTTGACCCCGTTCTTGTAGATCGTGTGGCGATCGGCCGCGGTCACCGCATCGGCGTAGCGGAAGTTGACTTCGTGTTGCCCGTACCAGGCCTCCCCCTTCGAGAACTCGACCGGGATCCCGGCGCCCATCATCCCCCGGCGGATCGCGCCGAGGTACTGCTCGTCCATGGTGGTGGCGAGGATGTGGTAATCGAGGATGTAGGGGATCGTCGGGGTGAGGTCCTTGTAGCCCTTCTCCCAGGCCTCGGCGTAGCTCTCCTTGTAGAGGTAGAACTCGAGCTCGGAGGCCGCGTACGGCGTGAACCCCATCTCCTGCGCCTTCTCGTAGACCGCGATCAGGACCTGCCGGGGCGAGGCGACCACCGGGCTGCCGTCGTGGTTGACCACGTCGGCGAGCACCATCGCGGTCCGGTCGAGCCACGGGATCACCCGCAGCGTCGACATGTCGGGCTGGATCCCGAAGTCGCCGTAGCCGTCCTCCCAGTTGGCCATCTCGTAGCCGGGAAGCGGCTCCATGTCCATGTCGAGGGCGAGCAGGTAGTTGCAGCCCTCCACCCCGTGGCCGGTGACCTCGTCGAGGAAGTACTCGATCTCGATGCGCTTCCCGAAGAGGCGGCCCTGCATGTCGGTGAAGGCGGTGACGACGGTGTCGATCGTCCCCTCCTCGCCCGCCTTCTTCAGCTCGTCGAGCGAGAGCATCCCACGGGTGCCCCCGGGTCCACCGGGTCGGGGGCCAGCTTCCTTGCTCTTCTCCCCTGACGCCACGTGCGGACCCTATATCGTCGGCGCATGGCGAGCAAGGATGCGATCCAGGTGATCGAGCCGGCCACGGCGGAGGTGATGGCGGAGCTGCCTCGCGCAGGCGCGGAGGAGGCGGACGAAGCGGTGGACCGGGCCAGGGTGGCTTATCCATCCTGGAAGAAATTGCCGCCGGCGGACCGCTCGGCGCTGCTTCACGACCTCGCCCATGCGATCGCCGAGCGCCAGGAGGACCTCGCCAAGCTCGAGGCGCGCAACGCCGGGAAGCCCATTTCCGACGCGCGCGGCGAGATGGGGATGGTGGTCGAGACCTTCCGCTACTACGCGGGCGCCCCCGAACGGCTGACCGGCAAGACGATCCCCGTCGCGGGCGGCATCGACATGACCTTCCGCGAGCCGCTCGGCGTGGTCGGCCTGATCACCCCCTGGAACTTCCCGCTGACGATCGCGTCCTGGAAAGTCGCCCCCGCGCTGGCGGCCGGCAACACGATCGTCCTGAAGCCCGCCGAGTTGACCCCGCTCACCGCGGTTGAGCTCGAGAAGATCGCCGTGGAGGCGGGGCTCCCAGAGGGCGTGCTCAACGTCGTCCCGGGCAAGGGCAGCGTGGCCGGGCAGCGGATCGTCGAGCACCCCGACGTCGCCAAGGTCGCCTTCACCGGCTCGACCGAGGTCGGCCGCGGCATCGCCCAGGCTGCCTCCGCGACGATCAAGCGCGTCACCCTCGAGCTCGGCGGGAAGTCGGCCAATGTGATCTTCGGCGACGCCGATCTCGAGGCTGCGGCCGCATCGGCGCCGCTCGCGGTCTTCGGCAACGCCGGCCAGGACTGCTGCGCTCGGTCGCGGATCCTGGTCGAGCGCTCGGCGATGGACGACTTCATGTCAGCCCTGGAGAAGGCCGTCACGCAGATCAAGGTCGGCGACCCGCTCGACGAGTCGAGCCAGATGGGCCCCGTGATCTCGGCGGACCAGCTGGAGACCGTCTCCTCCTACGTGAACGGCGACGCCCCCGTCGCGTTCCGCGGAACCGCCCCCGACGGCCCCGGCTACTGGTTCCCGCCGACCGTCCTCGCGCCCGTCTCGAACGACGACCGCCCCGCGCGCGAGGAGATCTTCGGCCCGGTCGCCTGCGTGATCCCGTTCGAGGGCGAGGCCGAGGCGATCCGGATCGCCAACGACACGATCTACGGGCTCTCGGGCTCCGTCTGGACGCGCGACGGCGCCAAGGCGCTGCGCGTGGCCCGAGCGGTCGATACCGGCGTGATCTCCATCAACTCGAACACCTCGGTTCGGGTCTCGACGCCGTTCGGCGGCTTCAAGCAGTCCGGGGTCGGCCGCGAGCTAGGCCCGGACGCGCTCGAGGCATACAGCGAGGTCAAGAACGTCTACTACGCGACAGAGGAGGATTGAATGCCGGGACGCCTCGAGGGGAAGGTGTGTGTGATCACGGGGGCCGCAAGTGGCATCGGAGCGGAGACCGCGCGGCTGTTCGCGGAGGAGGGTGCCCGGGTCGTCGGCGTCGACCTCGCGAAGGATGCCGAGGGCGAGCTCGCGCTGCAGGCCGATGTCGCCGACGAGGATTCGGTCCGCGAGATGTACGCGAAGGCCGCGAGCGAGATGGGCCGCATCGACGTGCTCTTCAACAACGCCGGGATCAACCCGCCCGACGACCAGTCCGCCCTCGAAACCACGCTCGAGACCTGGCAACGGGTCCAGGACGTGAACCTGAAGTCGGTCTTTCTCTGCTGCAAGTACGGCATCCCCCATCTGCAAGAGGCCGGCGGGGGCTCGGTGGTAAACACCGCCTCGTTCGTCGCCGTGATGGGCGCCGCGACCTCACAGATCTCCTACACGGCCTCGAAGGGAGGCGTCCTCGCCCTCTCGCGCGAGCTTGGGGTCCAGTTCGGCAAGGAGGGAGTTCGCGTCAACGCGCTCTGTCCCGGGCCGGTCAATACCCCGCTGCTCCAGGAGCTGTTCGCGAAGGACCCCGAGAGGGCGGCCCGGCGGCTGGTCCACGTGCCGATGGGCCGCTTCGGAGAGGCCCGCGAGATCGCGCAGGGCGCGCTGTTCTTGGCGAGCGATGACAGCTCCTACGTGACCGCCTCGACATTCCTGGTCGACGGCGGGCTCTCCGGCGCGTACGTCACCCCGGAGTAGCCACCTGATCGCCCCGCGCAGGGCTCAGCGAACCTAGGACACGACGTCCAGGAACCGGCCGCAGAGCTCGCGGCCGACGCAGTTCCACTCGCCGATCTTCTCCCGGGTCTCCGCCCGGAGCGCCTCGGGGTCGACACCGATCCTGACCGCATCCTCGTCCGAGCGGTAGTCGTCGATCCAAGCCTCCGCGTCCGCGGCGCTCACCTCGGCGTGGAACTGGATCGCCCAGGCCACCTCCCCGATCCGATACGCCTGCGCGCACACCGGGCTACGGGCGAGAAGCGTCGCGCCATCCGGTGGAAGTGCCTCGTAGCTGTGCCACTGGAAGGCCTCGAACCCCGGCGCCATCGGGCCGATCACCGGATCAGCTCTTCCTTCCTCGGTCACCTCGACGCGGTGCCAGCCGATCTCCGGCTCGGCTGCCCGCCGGGCCGATCCGCCGCCGGCGTCGGCGAGCAGCTGCGAGCCGAGGCAGACCGCCAGGATCGGCATCCGGTCGTCGATCATCGCCGCGAGGAAGTCCTTCTCGAAGCGCAGCCACGGATGGCGATCCTCCTGGTCGGCGTGCATAGCCCCCCCGAACGTGAGGATGGCGTCGTATTCGGCGATCTCCACCTCCGGTGCAGTGCCGCGCTCCGAGAGCAGCCACTCGTCCAGCTGCACGCCGCGCTCGCGCATCTCGTCGGCGAAGACGCCGGGCCCGGCGTCCGCCTGATGGACGATGGCGAGGGCTCGCATCAGTTGGGATACTGGCGAACCACCAGGAGGCCCGCATGGATGCATCCCAAAGTGAGAGGCGAACCGTGGAGACCGGGGAAGCGCCCGCTCCGATCGGGCCCTACTCGCAGGCCGTGATCGCCGACGGAGTCCTCTACGTCAGCGGCCAGGTGCCACTCGATCCCGAGAGCGGCGAGGTGGTCGGCGGCGGCATCACCGAGCAGGCGAGCCGCTGCCTGCAGAGCCTCGAGGCGATCTGCCGGGCCGCCGGCACGGAGCTCACGGCCGCGGCGCGCATCGGCATCTACCTCACCGACATGACCCAGTTCCCGGAGGTCAACGACGTGTATGCGACCTTCTTCCACAAGCCGTTCCCCGTTCGCACCACCGTCGGCGTCGCCGCACTGCCGAAGGGGGCGCTGGTCGAGATGGATGCCACCGTGCCGCTCTCGCCTTGAGCGACGACACCGTCTCCCTGGGCGACATCGAGGCCGCCCGCGAGGTGGTCACCGACGTGGTGCGTCGAACGCAGGCGATGGAATCGCGCTTCCTGTCGCGCACGACCGGCGGCACGATCGCCCTGAAGGCCGAGAACCTGCAGCGGACCGGCTCGTTCAAGTTGCGCGGCGCTCTGAACAAGATCGCCGGGCTCGACGACCGCACCAAGGGCGTCGTCGCCGCGAGCGCGGGGAACCACGGCCAATCCGTCGCCTACGCCGCCAGGGCCCGGGGGTTGACGGCGACCATTTTCATGCCCGAGCGGGCGCCGCTGTCGAAGATCGCCGCGGCCCGCGAGTCTGGCGCCGAGATCGTCCTGAAGGGCGAGTCCATCGAGGTCTGCGTGGAGGACGCTCGCGCCCACGCGGACAGCGAGGGTCTCGCCTTCATCCACCCTTACGACGACCCGGCCGTCGTCGCGGGCCAGGGAACCATCGGGCTGGAGCTCGCGGAGGAGGTCCCGGACCTCTCGAGGGTGCTGATCCCGATCGGCGGCGGCGGCCTCGCCTCGGGCATCTCCGCGGCGATCAAGGGGGCCGAGCGGGCGGTCGAGGTGATCGGAATCCGCTCGCAGTGCCCGCTCGCGGACGGGATCGCGGTGAAGCAGCCGGGTGAGCTGACCGGCCCTCTCCTCGACAGGCTGGTGGACGAGATCGTCGAGGTGGACGAGAACACGATTGCAGACGCCATCATGCTGCTGCTCGAGCGGACCAAGCTGGTGGTCGAGGGCGCCGGCGCGGTGGGGGTCGCCGCCCTCATCGCCGAAGAGGTCGGGCCGGCGCCGTCCGGCACCACGGTGGTCGTCCTTTCGGGAGGCAACATCGACATCGGCGTCCTCGCCGACCTCGCGCGCCATCACGAGACCGGGCGTGGCAGGCGCCTGCGGATCTTCACGAAGATCCCCGACGAGCCAGGCTCCCTGGCCTCGCTGCTCACCGCCATCGGCGAGGGCGGCGGCAACCTGATCGACGTCGACCACGTGCGCGAGGGCGTCGGGCTCTCTGTCAGCGAGACCGGCGTCGAGCTCGTGATCGAGACGCGCGGCCCCGAGCACGCCGAACGCCTGCTGCAGCTGGTCAGGGAGCTCGGGTGTGCACCCGACGTCCTGAGCTGAGCAGGTAGATCATCCCGATCAGCAGGAGGGGCGCCAGCGTCAGGCTGATCGGCTCGCCCTCCTTGACGCCCGAGACGACGATGGCGCCCGCCATGTCGCCGCTCAGCGCGAGCGCCGCAAGGCGGACGCCTCGGCCCACCAACAGCATCGCCCCGCCAACGACCTCGACCGCTCCGATCGCGTAGACGAATGCGTCAGGCGAAGGGAGGCCGTAGGTTTCGAAGGAATCGACCTCCGCCCCGTGGTTGAGGAATTTCGCCAGCCCGAAGCCGATGAAGATCAGGCCGGCCGCGACTCGCACGATCAGCTGAGGGTTTCGCATCCGCCCCGAAGTCCCGGGCGGCCGGCGATCGTTACGCGCTCGTCTCGTAGTCGGCCGGATCGAGGTGCCTGGTCCGGCGCCGGTACTCCAGCGTGAAGCCGGGCCAGTTGTTGGTGTTGCGACCGCTCTCGTCGACGTACCAGTTGTTGCAGCCCGTCTGCCAGACCGAGGTGGAGAGGCGGTTCTGCATCTCGGAGTCGAAGGCCCGCTGCACCTCGGGCCGCACCGAGAGCGCGCCACCGGTCCGCCGCAGCCGCTCGACCGCGTCGGCGATGTAGGTCATCTGGCTCTCGAGCTGGAAGATGATCGAGCCGGAACCGAGGTTGGTGTTGGGCCCGTACATGACGAAGAGGTTCGGGAACCCGGCGACGGTCATGCCCAGGTACGCGTTGGCCCCCTCGCTCCAGACCTCGTTGAGATCGCGCCCCTCGCGTCCCCGGATCTCCATCGGCGCGAGGAAGCGCGTGCTCTCGAAGCCCGTGGACAGGACGACCACATCGGCGGGGCGCTCCGTGCCGTCCTCGGCGATCACGCCCCCGGGTGAGAGCTCCCGCACCCCGTCGGTGATCAGGTCCACGTTGGGGCGCTTGAACGCCGGGTAGTAGTCCTCGGAGATCAGGACCCGCTTGCAGCCGATCACGTGGTCCGGGGTGAGGGCGCGGCGCAGCTCCGGATCGGAGATCTGCTCGGTCAGCTGCCGCTCGCACATCCGAATTCCCAGTCTTCCCACGACCTTGAACTGGTTGAACGCGGCGATGAAGACCTCGAAGAACAGCCACTGCGTGAAGCGAGGGAAGAGCCGGGCCGGCGGGAACCAGCGGAAGAGGGCCTTCTCCCAGCCGCGGTAGGGGCGGTCCTTCTTCGGGATCACGTAGGGGGCCGAGCGCTGGTAGACGTCGAGATGCCCCACGCGCCCGGCGATCGCAGGGACAACCTGAACCGTGCTGGCGCCCGTGCCGATCACGGCCACCCGCCTGCCCTCGAGCTCCACGCCATGGTCCCAGCGCGCCGTGTGGAAGATGACGCCCTCGAAGCTATCGGCGCCCGGGACGCGCGTCAACGCGGGCCGGTTGAGCTGACCGACGGCCGAGACGAGGACGTCCGCCTCGAGCACCTCCCCATCGCCCGTCTCGATTCGCCAGCACCCGGAGCCCTCGTCGAAGTCCGCCCTGGCGACCTCGGTCCCCAGGCGCAGGTTGCCCTCCAATCCGTACTTGCGGACGCACCGGTCGAGGTAGTCGAGGATCTCCCGCTGCGGCGAGTAGCGGCGGCTCCAATCCGGGTTCGGCTCGAAGGAGAACGAGTAGAGGCGCGATGGCACGTCGCAGGCTGCCCCGGGATAGGTGTTGTCGCGCCACACCCCTCCCACTCCATCGGCCTTCTCGAGGATCGTGATGTCGCGGATGCCCGCCTTCTTCAGCGTGATGGCGAGGCCGATCCCGCCGAAGCCGGCGCCGATGATCGCGACGCTGGGCTGATGGGAGGGCGCCTCCGTAAGGGGCCGCCCCGCCCAGATGTCATCGAGGGCGCGGCCCAGGTCGGCCATCGCCTCGTCGGCCTCGCGCAGCATCCCGGCGGCGATCTGGAAGTCGTGCCACATCCCGTCGAACCGGGCATGGCCCACGTCGACTCCCGCGGCGCGGGCACGCTCGGCGAAGCGCTCCGTGTCGTCGAGGAGGATGTCGTGCGTGCCGACCTGGAGGTAGGTGGGCGGCAGCCCGGCCAGGTCAGCGAAGACCGGCGAGAGCTCGGGATCCGCCGGATCCGCGGCGCCCCGGTACAACGCGGCGCCCTGCTCGATCAGGTCGCGGCGCAGCCCGTGGTCGCGGCGAGCGTTGATCGCGACCGAGGAGCCCGAGTTGGTCAGGTCGAGCCAGCCGTTCAGGATCGCCAGCCCGCCCGGGAGCGGCTCGCCCTCGTCGCGAAGTCGCATCGCCAGCGCCACCGCGAGACCACCTCCGGCGGAGTCCCCCGCGACCACGATCGACCTCGCCTCGATGCCGCGGCCGAGCAGCTCTCTGTAGGCGGCCAGCGAGTCCTCAAGAGCGGCCGGGTGGACGTGCTCCGGCCCGAGGCGATAGTCGAGAAGGTGCACCGGGGCCCCGGCCGCCAGCGCGATCTCCGCGGCGAGGGCGCGGTGCGTGCGCCGTGAGCCGATCAGGTAGCCACCGCCGTGGAGATAGAGCACTGCCCGGCCGGGGTCGGCGCCGGTCGAGGCCAGCCGGTCGCAGGGCCGGCCGCCGAGAGAGCCGTGCTCGATGGCGATCCCCTTCGGAACCAGGGTGATGCGGGCGGCGGCCTCCACCCAGGCGCGCTGGACGGGAATCGGGATCCAGCTTCGCTGGATCGAGCGCTGCAGCATGTGCGCGGTGAGCTTCACCAGCCACCGCGGCAGATGAGGCAGGCGGTTCCCGTTCTCGTCCTGAGTCAAGGCCCACATCAAAGAGGATGGACTGACGGAGTACTTCTCCGGAGTGTTACTCTGTTCGCGTGGCCGCTGCCGACACCAGACGCCGGGTCCTGGACGCAGCCCTGGCCGGCTTCCTCGAGGACGGCTACGCGCAGACCACGATCGCCGACATCCGCTCGCGCAGCGAGGTCTCCAACGGCGCCCTCTTCCACCATTTCCCCAGCAAGGAGTCGATCGCTGACGCTCTCTTCGTCGAGGCGATCTCGTCGTTCCACGAGGGGCTCTGGGACCTCGTCGCCCGCAAGCCGCGCTCGCTGCGCTCGGCGGTCCGCGGCGTGATCGAGCACCAGCTGCGCTGGATCGAGGAGCACCCCGATCTCGCCCGCTTCGTCTACATGCGCGGCCACCTTGACTGGGACTCCGAGGGCGGATCCGAGGTCGTGGAGCTCAACAGGCGGATCGCGGCTGCGATCCGTACCTGGATGGCTCCCCTGGTGTCGAGCGGCGAGATCCGGCCACGCTCGATGCTCGTGATCTCCGCGATCGTCACGGGCCCGGCGCATGCGATCGCGCAGCGCTGGCTCGCCGGGCAGATCGAATCGGCGCCTACCGCCTACGTCGACGAGCTCGCCGACGCCGCCTGGGCTGGGCTTCGAGGCAAGCCCGCCACCGGCAGGGCTGGTCCGGCCGCGCCGGCCGAGCGCAGCAGGCTCGCCCTCGAGCTGATCGGCGAGGACGGCACGGTCCTCGCCCAGGGAGAGGCCCGGCTCGTTCCGGCCGGCGACGACTAACCAAGCTGACCAAGTCAAGAAAGGACCCACGAAATGCCCAGCCACGAGACCATCGACCTGACCACCGACGGCCCAGCGGCCCGGATCCTGCTCAACAGGCCCGACGCGCTGAACGCCTGGAACGAGCAGTTCGGCAATGACCTGAGCGACGCGGTCGCAACCGTGGCGGGCGACGACTCGGTCCGCGCCGTGATGATCACCGGCGCCGGGCGCGGTTTCTCCTCCGGGGCCGACCTGAAGGAACAGCGCGGGGCCGAAGATGGCGGCCTGCCCGACCTGAGCGCCCGCCTCAAGGAGATCTACCACCCGATCATCACCGCGCTGCGCGAGACGCAGAAGCCCGTGATCTCGGCGGTCAACGGTCCCGCGGTCGGCATCGGCTGCTCCCTGGCGCTGGCCGCGGACCTGATCGTCGCCGCGGAGTCGGCCTACTTCCTGCTCGCCTTCGTCAACATCGGGCTCGTCCCCGACGGCGGCTCGACCGCCTTCATCCCCGCCCGGGTCGGCTACGCGCGCGCCGCGGAGATGGCGATGCTGGGCGAGCGGGTGCCCGCCGATCAGGCCCGCGACTGGGGCCTGATCAACCGGGTGGTCGCCGACGATGAGCTCGGATCGTTCTCCTCTGCCCTGCTCGACAAGCTCGCCAACGGGCCGACGCGCTCCTACGCCGGCGCGAAGCGGCTGCTCAACCGGCGGCTGTACGCCGACCTCGCAGGCCAGCTCGAAGCCGAGGCCGATGCCCAGAAGGAGCAGGGGCACAGCAAGGACTTCATCGAGGGCGTGATGGCCTTCGTCGAGAAGCGCGAGCCGAAGTTCACCGGCACATAGCCGACCCTAAGCTGACGGGGTGCTGTTCCGGCAGATCCTCCACGAGGACCTGAGTTGCGCCTCGTACCTGGTCGGCGACGCCGATTCGGGCGTCGCTGCGGTGATCGATCCGCAGTGGGATATCGAGCCCTATCTGCGGCTCAGCCGCCTCCACGGCGTGCGAATCGAGCACGTGCTCGAGACCCACAACCACGCCGACCACGTCTCTGGCCACGGACGGCTGGCGCGAGCGACCGGGGGGACGATCCACATCCACGAGCTCGCCGGCGCCGAGTACCCGCATGAGGCGTTCACCGGCGGCTGGCGCCTCGATCTCGGCCCCGTCCAGATCGAGGCGGTACACACCCCGGGCCACCGCCCCGAGCACACCTCCTTCGTGCTCCGCGATGCCGACCGTGGTGGGGATCCCTGGGCGGTGCTGACCGGCGACTCCCTGTTCGTCGGCGACGTGGCCCGGCCGGACCTCGCGATCGAGAAGCGCGAGGGCGCGGCCGGCATCTTCCACTCCCTGCACGACCGGCTGATGAAGCTGCCCGACGACGTCGAGGTCTGGCCCGGGCACCTGGGCGGCTCGTCCTGCGGCAGCGCCGGGATCGACCACAAGTCGACCTCCACCATCGGCTTCGAGCGCGACCACAACCGCGCGCTGCGCTTCGACACGGAGGAGGAGTTCGTCGAGGACGCGGTCGCGACGCTGGGTGCACCGCCACCGAACGTCGAGCACATCGTGGCGATCAACAAGGGACCGCTGATCGAGGACATGGGCACCCCGGTCCCCCTGGCGCCCAGGGCCGTCGAGGTCGGGATCGCGGAGGGCGCCCTGCTGATCGACGCCCGCATCAACGAGCAGTTCGACGAGGCGCACATCCCGGGCGCGATCAGCGCCTCCGCCTATGAGACCGGCTTCGCCACCAAGGTCGCCAAGGTCGTGTCGCCGGATGTGGAGCTGATCGTGGTCGCGGCCTCCGACGGGTACGACCTCGAGGCCGCCGAGCTGCTCGCATCCGTCGGGCTGCGCGTTCGCGGCTATCTCGAGGGCGGGATGACCGCCTGGCGTTCGGAGGGCCGCCCGGTGGGGCGCATCGAGCTGATCGACCCCGAGGAGCTGGCAGGCCGCCTCGAGGGCGACGAGCTGATGGTGCTGGACGTCCGCGACGAGGACGAGTACGCCGCCGGCCACATCCCCGGCTCGGTCAACCTTCCCTACGGAGAGCTGCCCGGCCGTCAGGGCGAGCTGCCGCGGGACCGCGAGATCGCGGCGATCTGCAGCGGCGGCAAGCGCAGCGGCCTCGCCGCCTCGATCCTCCAGCGCGAGGGCTTCGAGCGCGTCCTGCACGTCGCCAACGGCGGCGTCGGCACCTGGGAACGCAGCGGGCGGCCGGTCGAGACCGGTTGAGCCCTACTTCTTCTTCTTCGTCTTCGGGTTCTCGGCGCGAATCGACTTCAGGAATGGGATCAGCTTCTTCACGAAGGCGTTCACCTTCGGCTCCGCCGCGCTCGGGTCGTTGTGGGCGTAGGTCGCAGCCCGATTCACGAGCTTGAGGTTCCGGCGGGGTGTCCCGATCTCCGCTGCCAGCGCCTGTGCGGCCGTGATCACCCTCGTGTTGCCGAGGGCGGCGGCGAACGCGTAGATCTTCATCCGCTTGCGCAGCTTGGTCGCGTCCGTCGAGTGCACGTCGAGCACCGACTGCGCCGGGTTGGCGATCCCGTCGCCGACAGCCCCGGAGTCGATCGTCAGCCGCATCGGGTGGTACCACGCGGTGCCGTCCAGGTTCTGCAGGCCCCAGCCCGAGAACATGCTGGCCCAGCGCTGGATCGGGGTGATGTTCCCGGCACGGTCCCATCCGCGCGGGTCGCCGCTCGCCGCGAGCTGGCCGGAGTGAACCTGGGCGGCGAGCAGCGAGGACGGCGAGGTCTTCACGTCGGTCGAGTAGCCGAAGCCCGCCTCGTTCGTCGGGGTGATCCCGGGCGGCGGCTGAAGGTTCGAGGGCAGGAGCGGCCAGCCCTGGAAGACCGAGACAGCGTTCGGGGCGGCCTTGGCGGCGGCGGATCCCACCATTCCGAAGAGGCCGGCGAGCGGCGCCTGGATGCCGCCGAAGGCCAGCCAGGGGGTTGAGGTCTGCAGGGTGTTCAGCGAGGCCTGCGCCTGGTCGGCCGTCACCGGCGTCGGGCTGCTCGCCCCGTCGATCAGGACCAGGCCGGAGAGGTCGCGGCCGCCGGGCCGCCCGTTGAAGTCCCAGGTGGCGTAAGCGGTGGCGATGGAGCCGCCGAGCGAGTGGCCGCCCATCGCCACGTTGCGACCGTGCCTGGCGGCCGCCTTGACCACCACGCGAAGGTCGTTGATCTCGGTGTTCATCCCCCACTGCCGGGCGAACGGGACCGCGGAGTCGGGCACGTTCTGGACGTGGTGGACCACGCTCGAATTCCCGATGTAGCCGAGGTAGTAGTTGAAGAAGTCGGTGGGACTGACCTTGCCCTGCTTCAGCAGGTTGAGCTCGGACTGGTCCTCGAGGTAGTTCTCGCGGCGCTCGACCGACCAGACCTGCCAGTCGGGAAGCCGCTTGACGATCGTCCTGGCGAGCGGCTCGAAGTAGGCCGCACTTGCCGAGGTGCCCGGATTGAGGACGAGGACGTTCTTCGCCTTCGGGTCACCGGTCTTGAGCACGCCGACGACGTTCAGGTTGGACGGGGTGCCGGGCGACGGGTAGCCCGCCATCGTCTTGAACTTCACCGGCACCTTTGCGCTCGCCGCCGGCGTCAGCGCCGCACAGGTCACTGCGGCCGCCATCGCAACCAGCACGAACCACGCGGACTTCCTGTCCCGTCTCCTCATTTCCTCTCTCCTCATCATCTCGCCCTCAGCCCTCACTGATACATCGAACACGGAACGTATCGATAAGTCTCGCCGGTGGGCCGCCTGCCAAGATGCGCAACTTCCCGGTATCCGACGGGTTTTGATCGACCCATGAGGCGACTCACCCTGACCATCTCGCTGATCGCCGTCGCGGCGGGCCTCCTCGTCTCGGCCTCGAGCGCATTCGCGATCAAGGCGGGATTCAACCTCGCGACCAAGCGACTCGAGGCCTCCTACAAGATCGCCCTCTTCGAGCGCCGTTTCAGCGACGATGGCTGCTACCCGGCGCCGCCGCGGCTCGCCAAGGCGATCCACAAGGCGAGCAACCGGAAGGTCGGCGTGGCGGCCAACACCAGGCGCCTCGCCCACGTCAACCAGGTCTATGTGCTCAGGCAGGGGACGAACTGCAACCACCTCCGCATGGCGCTCCGCGCCGTCGGCGGGGTCTACGTGCTCGACTCGAAGCAGGGCACCGTCCGGCTCGAGGGGCACAAGGGCATCGCGACGCCGGGCCTGGCGAAGCCGATCACCAAGTTCACCGTCGCCTCCAAGACCTTCCACATCACGCAGCCCGACACGGCTCCGCGCCTTCAGACGATCTGCCCCGGCGGCAGGTTCCCGCTCGGCGGCGGAATGTCTCAGAGCCCCGAGGTCAGCGCGGACGGCGAGGGCGTCTACCCGCACTCCTACGAGCGGCTCGGGGCCCAGCGCGGTTGGCACATCAGCGTCGTCTTCCTGGATCCGAGCCGATCCAGCACCACCCCGCGCGATGTCACCGTCCAGGCGCTCTGCGGCTTCGGCGTGATCCCGGCGACCCCGACGCCGCACACGACCGCCTACCTCCGCCCGGGCGAGACCAAGACCGTCGTCGCCCAGTGCCCGAAGGGCCAATCGCTGGTCTCCGGCGGCTTCCAGCGAACCGACTTC
Source organism: uncultured Solirubrobacterales bacterium (assembly GCA_963815045.1). GTDB lineage: Bacteria > Actinomycetota > Thermoleophilia > Solirubrobacterales > 70-9 > DASUPK01. The sequence continues at coordinate 766,079 of CAWFET010000003.1, read as the reverse complement.
CGCAGCGACGGCGGCGATTACGTCACCGAGTCTCACGCCCTCGGCACCAAGGCCTGGGTCGTCAGCGGGCACGCCTACGGCGCCGGCTCGGGCGAGCTCACCGCAATCGCCTACTGCGCCCGGATGAAGAAGCCACTTATCACCGAGGTCGCCTCCTCCCCCGCCCCGGTCTCGGCCGGCGGCTCGGCGATGGCCACCACCCCGGTGTGCCCCGCGGGCAAGCGAATGGTCACCGGTGGCTTCTCAAGCAACGGCGCGACCGATGGGCTCTTCGCCCAGGGCGTCTTCAACTCCGACGGGACCTTCTCGGCGACCTCGAACGGGTTCTTCGGCCCGGTGCCGCAGCTGACGGCGTACGGCTACTGCCTGCCGGCCAAGTCGTAGCTAAGCCCGGCTGGGGGCTTCGTCCCCGTGTCCGAAACGGACATCGGGAAGCACTCGGCCGGCCCAGCGCGGCAGGTACCAGGCCCACGGGCCCAACAGCCTGAGCAGAACCGGCATCAGCAGCAGGCGGATCAGCATCGCGTCGAGCAGGACCGCGATTCCCAGGATCAATCCCATCTCCTTCGGCGGGAGCGGCCCGGAGAGGGCGAAGGTGAAGAACACGGCCACCATCACGGCGCCGGCGGCGAAGATCACGCGTCCCGAATGGGCGAGGCCGCCGATCATCGCTTCCTTCGCGTCGTGCGTCCGGTCCCAGTGCTCCTTCGCGGAGGAGAGCAGGAACACGGTGTAGTCCATCGAGATCGCGAAGATCATCGCGAAGAAGAAGACCGGCCCCCAGGCGTCGAGGAACCCCTGCGGCTCGAATCCGAGCAATGAGTGGAGGGCCCCGTCCTGGAAGATCCACTTGGCCACGCCGAACGCGGCGCCGGTTGCGAGCAGGTTCGTGACGACGCCGGCGGCCGCGATCAGGGGCGCCTGCAGGGCGAAGAGCAGGAGCACGAACCCCAGGCTGAGGACCACGCCGATCACCAGGGGCGTCTTCCCGGTGAGCGCAGCCGCGAGGTCATGGTTCTCGGCGACCGCGCCGCCGACCACCGTCTTGGAAGGGAGCTCGGTGCGGAGGCGGTCGATCGTCGAGCTCACCGCGGAGCTCGATGGATCCTGCTTCGGGATCGCATAGATCAGGGCGAGATCGCCTGAGGGCTGTGCGGGCAGCACCTGGGCGATACCGGGATCGCGCTGCGCGACCGCGGCGGCCGCTCCGGCCTCGGATGCCGGCGCGACGAGCTGGAGCGGCCCGGTCGCGCCGGGACCGAACGCGGCCTGCACCTGGCCGTAACCGACTCGCGAGGAGTCACCGGGCGGAACGACCTTGATCGAAGGCATCGCCGTGTGGAGTGCCAGCACCGGCAGCGTGAGGGCGACCAGGGCCACCAGGGCCGGGACCCCGTAGCGAAGGGGATGGCGCCAGATGCGCTCGCCCCACGCCGCAAAGCGCGGCGAGCGGTGCTCGCCGGAGTGCGCCCAAGGCAGCGCGAGCTTGTCCACTCGGGGACCCAGCTTCGCGAGCACCGCCGGCAGCAGGGTCAATGTCGCGGCGAGCACGAAGACGACGGCCAGCATGATCCCGACGCTGACAGAGCGGAAGGCAGGGCTCGGCACCAGCAGGACGGCGCTCAGCGAGATCAGAACGGTCAGGGCGGAGAAGACCACGGCCTTGCCCGCGGTGTCCATGGTCTGGGCGACCGCCTCCTCGGCCGGCAACCCGGACCCGAAGAACGCTCCGCGGAAGCGATAGACGACGAAGAGCGCATAGTCGATGCCCAGCGCGAGGGCGAACATCAGCGCGAAGTTCATGGCCCAGATGGAGATCGGCAGGACCTGCGCGCCGAGGTAGAGGGAGCCGGCGGCTGCGATCAGGCCGACCATGGTCAGCATCAGCGGGAGGCCGGCGGCGACCAGCGAGCCGAAGGCGATCAGCATGATCGCCAGGGTCACGGGCCAGGAGATCACCTCCGAGCGCAGCATCGCGCTCTTGTTGGCGGCGTTGAAGTCGGACCACATTCCGGGCGCGCCGGTCAGCTGGACCTGCGTGCCGTCATGACCGACGGAGGCCAGCGGCCCCTTGAGGCGCTCCGCCGCTGCGACCATGGCGTTCGCGTCCTTGGCGGCGCCGGCCTGCACGATGGCGGTGTGGCCGTCGGGGGAGATCGAGACGCCCGGCCGTGGAGGGACCACGGATCGCACCGCGGAGTCCGAGCGCAGCTTCCGCTCGACGACCGCGACGGTGGAATTGAAGTTCGAATCGCCACTGGCCGAGGTCGGCGAGTGAACCACGACCATCAGGCCGTAGCTGGAGAGCCCCTGGAAGTTGCGGTCGATGAGATGGCGCGCCTGGACCGACTCGGACCCGCTCGCCTCCCAGCCCGCGCCCGAGAGCGCCTTCTCCACCCGTGGCGCGAGGAAGCCGAGACCCAAGGCGATCACGGCCCAGCCGATCATCACCACCCGGAAATGGGTGGCGGTGTAGCGCCCCAGCCTGCCGATGGGACCGACGTCGGTCATCGGGGCTCCGGGTAGACGGCCGAGTCGAGGTGCAGCGCACGCTTCAGGACGAACGAGGCCGGACAGGCGCCCACGATGACGTAGAGCCACAGGTTGACGCCGACGAAGGCGGTCAGCAGCAGGAACCAGGGCGAGACGAGCGCGACCAGCGCGACGCTGATCAGGATGACCGTGCCGGCCATCGCAAAGAGGACTCGTTCGAGTGGCCAACGTGAATTCATCGGCCACCGCCTTCCAGCAGGGCATCGAGCTCATCTGTTCGACGGCGAAGGCCATCGCAGACTGCATCGCAGAGCGCGAACATCGACGGGTCCGCAAGCGAGTAGAAGGAGTAGTTGCCTCGCTTCTCGCGCGCCACGATGCCGGCGCGCAGCAGGACGCCGAGATGCTGCGAGACGTTCTGCTGTGAGGCCCCAGTCGCTTCCTGCAGCTCGCCGACCGTCGCCTCACCCTCGTACATCGCGTCCATCAGCCTGATCCGCATCGGCTCGCCCAGCACCCTGAAGCGCTCGGCGATCAAGTCGATCAGCGGAAGAGGGAGCGGATGGGAGATTTTCGTCTTCATCGCCACGTGGACACCGTAGCACAATTACACGCTTGTGTATCGGTGAGCTGGGGCACACATCCGTGCCGGGACGGCGACCGGGGCCGGGCGGCCGTTCCGGCAACCCGAAAACCGTTCAGGAGGTTGCCGGCCCGGCCCCCCGGCCCCGGCCGCAACGCTCGACCTCTCTGGGGCCTTAGTAGCCCGCGGGATGCCGCGCGACGAAGTCGGCGGTGTTCTCGTTCAGCTCGGTGCTCCAGCGCGGGCCGTCGGAGCCATTGCCCGCCGTGTCCCAGCGCAGGCCGGCGATCATCGCCCAGGCGTGACCGCTGTTGGCGAAGACGGTGATCCAGTTGCCGGCGCCCGGTTCACCCCAGACCTCCAGACCGGTCGAGTCGAGCGGGCTGGAGAGGAAACCGCCGCCGTGCAGGGCGAAGCTGACCGCTCCCGAGCAGTCGTAGCCGCTCGAGGTGAACGAGCCGTGTCCCCCACCCCAGATGTAGGGAAGATTGTCGATCTGGTTGGCGGCCTCGATCGCGGCGCGGACCGCGAGGGGCGCGTTCGACGGCGGGATGGCGTCCCCGTTCGAGTCGATGGTCGCCCGCCCGGCCGGTGCCGGGATGTTGGAGATGTCGAGCTGGACCTGGCGCTCCTTGGCGAGCAGGGCGTTGAGCACGCCCTGGCGCTGGTTGCGCGCTGCGACGAGCGACGATTGTTGCTGCTGGATCTGCGCGTGCTGGGCGGCGATCTGCCGCTCCTTGGTGGCGACGGCGTCGCGGGCCGCCTGGATCCGGTCGTGGGTGGCCTGAAGCTGGGTGACCAGCGCCGTGATCTGATCGCGCAGGCCGCGGACGCGCGAGACGACCTCATTGTCGTAGTGCTGGATGTGGTCGACGTACTCCTTGCGGGTGAGCAGATCCGACCAGTTGGCCGACTGCATGATCACCGCGGTGATGTCCGGGTCGTTCGACTTGTACATCTCGACGAGCAGCTGCTCGAGGGAGCCGACGGCCTTCTGCAGCTTCGCGCGAACCCTGCGCAGCTCCGCCTTCTCCGCGTTGAGCTCCGCGGTCGCCTTGTCGAGCTCGGCCTGCTTCTGATCGAGCTGCGCCTGGGCGGTGGCCTGCGCCTCGCGCAGGTGGGACTCCTCGCCGATCAGCGCATCGACGCGCTGGTTCATCGCGTCGATCTGGCTCTGCAGCGAGCCCGAGCTGGACTGGATGCGGCTGAGCTCGCTCTGCTTTTGGGCCATCTTGGAGGCCGGGTCGCCGAGCGCGGTCTGGCCGACGACGACACCGACCATCACGAGCGCGACGAACGCGATCAGCGAGAGCACCGCGATTCGGCCGCGGCGGGTCGTTCTCGGTCTATCCGTACGAGTCGGCATCGGCAGTGCAACGCCGCGGGCCCTGCAAGCCCGGCGGCTGTGGCCAGGCTAGAGCTTCGCCCCCGAATTGTCAGCAGTTGCTAACAGGCGTGCAAGATCGCTTGCGAAACGGCGGCCTGAGCACGACCCCTAGGATTCGTGGATGGCGGAAGAGCTGTGTGAAGTAGGCCGAGGGGTGACCCTCTGTTACGAGAGCTTCGGCGACCCGGACGACACGCCGATCCTCCTGATCATGGGTCTCGCGACCCAGATGATCGCCTGGCACGAAGACTTCTGTGAGGCGCTGGCGGAGCGCGGCTTCCGCGTCGTGCGCTTCGATAACCGGGACATCGGCCGCTCCACCCATTTCGACTTTCGGCCCCCGAGCCTCGGTCAGATGCTCCGCCGGCGTGTCGGCCCGGAGCAGTACTCGCTCTCCGACATGGCCGAGGACACCGCCGCGCTGATGCGAGAGCTCGAAATCGCCCCGGCGCATGTCGTCGGGGCCTCGATGGGCGGCATGATCGGACAGATGTTGGCTGCCGAGCATCCCGAGGTGGTCCGCTCGCTCACCTCGATCATGTCGACGACCGGCAGCCGCTGGCACGGGCAGCCCGCCCTCTCGGTCTACCGCTACCTGCTCCGCCCCCCTCCCCACGACCGCGAGGGCTACATCGAGCGCTCCGCAGAGGTCTTCGGCCTCGTCGGATCCACTGGATTTCCCCGGGACGAGCAGTACGTCCGCGAGCGGGCCGGCCGCAGCTATGACCGCGGCTTCGACGTCCGGGCGGGCGGGCGGCAGCTGGGAGCGGTCATCGCCTCAGGCGATCGCACCGGCGAGCTCGCGCGCATCAAGGCCCCCACGCTGGTGATCCACGGAACCGTGGACAAGCTGATCCGCCCCTCGGGCGGCCGGGCCACCGCGAAGGCGATCCCGGGCGCCCGCCTGATGATGATCGAGGGCATGGGTCACGACCTCCCCCGCGCCGTCTGGCCTCGGATCATCGATGCGGTCGCCGAGCATGCGCGGGCCGCCGACGGCGCGAAGGCCCGAGCGACGGCCTAGGCCCGCAGCAGCGAGGCGTGGACGGTCCCGTCCGCGCTCGCGATCCACATCGACGAGCCCTGCCGCAGCACCTCCACCTCGCCCGGCATCGCCGGGTCGCGATATTCGATCTCCACGTCGATCGATTCGAGGTCGGGGCCCGCGGCGAGCTCCTCGTCCAGCGGAGTCCAGTAGTGCGAGTTGTTGATGTGCGCGGCGGGGTCGACCTCCACCGCACGGAAGTGCCAGGTCGAGCGCTCGGCGTCCGCCGGTGGATCGGGATGTCGCACCCGGACGTTCGCGTCGCGGCCGGCGGCGCTCTCCTCGTAGACGGCGAGGAAGTCCGGAGGAAAGCGCATCGGCCTGCCGCGCTCGGGATCGAGGCAGACCCAGACGGAGACCGTCTCGACGGAGGCGTTCTCGCCCTCGATCGAGGTGCGCCGCTCCGCGGAGAAGCGTCCGATGCCGCTGCAGAACGTCCGCACCCTCAGGTCCTCACCGAAGCGCGGAAAGCCCGCGACCCGCACCCGTGTGCGACGCACGATCCAGGCGCCCCTTCCCTCGAAGCCGGCGTCGACGAGGTCGGAGTAGGCGACGTCCTGAAGCCAGCGGGCCATCGCGTCCAGGCGGCAGCGGCCGGTTGCGCCGGAGTCGGCGATGCCGGGGCGCATCTCCTGCTCGTAAGACCGGCCTCCGGGCCGATCGACCAGTTCCGTGAGCTCCGCTACTTGAGCTCCTCGAGCGAATCGCGCAGGCGGTCGAGCATCGACCAGAGATCCGGGATCTGGTCGCGGTCGGAGACGATGCCGAAGTCCATCTTCCCGCAGTAGCTCATCACGGTCATGTTGAGGCCCATGCCGTCCGTGATCACCGACACCGGGTAGTTGCCGACGAGCCGCGCGCCCGCGCAGTAGAGCGGGAACTGCGGGCCGGGCACGTTGGAGACGACGAGGTTCCAGGTGGGCCGCCCGGCGCCGGTCGAGATCGCGAAGGTGGCCCTCGCCGCCCGGGCGAAGACCGCCGGCGGGATGAAGTGGTTGGTGTCCTGGAGCAGCTCGGCCGGCAGGGCCCGGTGATGCTCCTTCATCGCGGCGAGCGCCCGGTGGGTCTTCTCGAGCCGCCTCACCGCGTTCGGCTCGTTGGTGAAGAAGGGAGCGCTCATCAGCATGATCCGGTTGCCGTAGGTGCCCATCTCCTCATCGGTCCGCACCGAGACGGGAATCTGAACGACGAGTGGGTCCGGTGGGAGATCGTCGTGCTCGAGCAGCCAGCTCCGCACGGCCCCCGCGCAGATGGCGACGACCACGTCGTTCACCGTGACGCCGTGCTTGTTCTTGACCTCCTTGACCTCCTCCAGGTCGAGCTGTCCGAACGCGAAGCGCCGGTGCGGCGAGATGCGGCCGTTGAACTGGGTCCTCGGAGCCTTGTAGGTGGTGTGCGCGAGCACCCCGGTCTCCCGGTTGCTGAGCGGGCGGGTCAGCCTGTCGGCGAGCTTCGCCACCAGGCCCGTCCCCGGTATTCCCGAGAACACCGGGGACTCGTCGAGGTTCGGCAACGCCCGCGGCAAGGAGCGCAGGATCCGAAGCGGGTAGCGCGGCAGGCCCATCAGGCCGCGCGTGAGCATCTCGAGCTCAGTCGGCTGGCGGTCGCCGCCGTTCTGGCTCGGCTCGGGCAGCTCCCGGCCCTCCGGCTCGAGGTCGAAGAGCACGCCCATGATCTCCGCACCAGAGAGGCCGTCGATCACCGAGTGGTGGATCTTGGTGAGCAGCGCCTTGTTGCCGTCCTCGAGCCCGTGGACCAGGTAGAGCTCCCAGAGCGGACGCGAGCGGTCCAGCGGCCGGGCGGCGATCCGCGCCACCTGCTCGGCGAGCTTCTCCCTGGCGCCGCCTGGGGGCAGCGCCAGCTCCCGCACGTGGAAGTCGAGATCGAAGTTCGGATCGTCAAGCCAGTACGGGTAGTCGAGCCCGAACGGCACCTCGACAAGTCGCCAGCGCAGCGGCGGCAGCAACGGGAGCCGCTCCTCCATCAGGCGGCGGATGTCCTGGAAGGTGAGATCCCCGCTCGGCGTCGTCGACGGGTCCAGGATGGTGAGGCCCGCCACGTGCCCGGTCTGATGTGAGCTCTCCAGCGCCAGGAACTGCGCGTCGAGGCTGGTCAGCTGGCGCATGAAGCGATCATATGCGGGTAGATTCCCGCCCGGCAATGGGGACCCGGGGGGTACCGAGAGCTTTGGCCGTTGCGGCGTTCGCCGTCGTCGTCGCTCTTAGCTGCACCGGCCCTGCGCGGGCGCCACCACCTATCCGGTCAGCTACGACTTCACGCAGGGCATCCTGGCGCAGGGCCAGCACCCGGATTCGCCGCCGCCCGGCTCCAACGACTGGTCGTGCGTGCCGAGCGCCGCCCACCCGCGGCCGGTGATCCTGGTCCATGGCCTGCTCGCCAACCAGACCGACGACTTCTGGGCCTTCTCCCCCGTGCTCGCCAATCACGGCTACTGCGTCTTCTCCCTCACCTACGGGACCAGGCCGAACGTGTCCTTCCCCGGCTACCAGCCGGGCGGCCTGACGACGATGGAGGAGAGCGCCGCGCAGCTATCGGCGTTCGTAGACCGCGTCCGGACCGCCACCGGCGCCGCACACGTCGACATCGTCGGGCATTCCGAGGGCAGCCTGATGCCGGACTACTACGTCAAGTTCCTCGGCGGAGAACAGGTCGTCAGCAACTACGTCGGCATCACCACCCTCTGGCACGGGACGAACCTCGCCGGGCTCGGCACGATCGACCAGCTCGGCAGGGTCTTCGGGCTGTCCGGCGCCGCCGAGCAGGCGGTCTCGTCCTTCTGCGCCTCGTGCCCCGAGTTCCTCGCCGGGTCGGCGTTCATGGACAGGCTGCGCGACGGCGGCGTCGCCGTTCCGGGCGTGACCTACACGAGCATCGTCACCCGGAACGACGAGCTGGTCGCCCCCTACACGAGCGGCATCGAGCAGGCGCCCAACATGACGAACCTGGTCGTCCAGAAACAATGCCCGCTCGACCAGGCGGAGCACGTCTCGATGGCGGCCGATCCGATCGTCGCCCAGGACGTCCTCAACGCGCTCGATCCAGAGCACCCGGCAGCCGTCCCCTGCACCGTCGTCCTGCCGCTGGTCGGGGCCCCGCTGTACGGCGGGCCACCCAGATAGCCGTCGCGCACAGTCATGGAACCCCCTGCCGCCCCTCAAACGGGGCGCTAGGGTGGCGTTCCGTGCCTCGACAAGGAGAAGCCAATGCTGGGTAAGCCGTCGAAGAGACTCCTCAAGCAGCTCGAGGAGAACGGAAAGCACGCCAATGCGACCGTGGTGGAGATTGCCGAGAAGGGGATGGCGGTGACCCGCGGAGCCGAGGGCGTGATCGGGAACACCGAGCTCGCGCTCAAGGCCCACCTGCGTGTCCAGCCCGACGACGAGCCGGAGTTCGAGGTCAAGAAGCGCTTCAGCTTTCCCCAGCTCGCCGTGCCGAGCGCCGGCCAGACGGTCCCGGTGGTCTACGACCCGTCAGACCACGACAAGATCATCGTCGACTACTCGAGCGACGCGCAGCAGAACGCCGCGCTCGCCTCGGCCGGGATCGACCCCAACCAGATCGGCCAGCTGATGCAGCAGGCCGAGCAGATGCGCGCCCAGGCCGCCGGGATGCAGGGCGGCATGGGCCAGGTGCCGGGCATGGGGCAGGTACCCGGCATGACCCCGCAGGCGCCCGCCCAGCCCCAGATCGATCCGGTCACACAGCTCGAGAAGCTCGCCAAGCTGAAGGAGTCGGGAGCCCTGACCGAAGCCGAGTTCGAGGCCGAGAAGGCCAAGATTCTCGGTCAGTAGTTATTTGCCGAAGATCAGCGGCAGCTGCAGCCCGATCGCCAGCGCGGTCAGGGCCAGGGCCGTGTAGCGCTGGTAGGGCCGGACGGCGAGCGCGGCCAGCGGCAGGAACCAGATCAGGTACCAGGGCAGGAACCAGGTGGTGGTGACCAAGACGGCAAAGGTCGCCCACCCGGCGTTCTCGAGCCAGTCGCCCCCGCGATAGACCCGGACCAGGAGCAGGGCGACCGTCGGCAGCAGAATCAGCATTCCGATCCTGCCCAGCGTATGGACGGAGATGCCCAGCCCAAGCACGTCGTTGACCACACCGGGGATGTCGTTGGGCGTCTGCAGGCGGGCGTCGTGCTGGAGCACGTGCAGGAGGCTCGAGATGTGGGTGCCGAACGCGATCAGCGTCGCCGCGCCGATCACCACGGCCGCCGCCACGCCCCAGAGAATCGCCTTCAACGGCCGCCGCGAGCCGAGCAGCGCGAAGGGCAGCAGCACAACGGACGAGCTCTTCACGGCCACCGCCACCACCAGAGCGGCCATTCCCGACTCGCGGGCGCCCAGCAGCATGTAGATGCCCCCGAGCGCAGCCACCAGCATCAGCAGGTCGTTGTGGCCCCCGCCGACGGCATAGGCGAGGACGACCGGATTGAGGCCGAAGAACAGAATCGCCGGAAGGCCAGGCCGCCCGAGGCGGGTCGCGCACATCCAGAGGAGCGCCACGCAGCCGAGGCTCGCGAGCGCTGCGGAGGCCTTGAGCAGCCAGATCCCGGACGTGAATCCGACCCACCCGAGCGGCAGGGTGCCGAGCGTGAAGAGCGGCCCGTATGCCGTCGTGTTGAGCGGCCAGCCCACGTATATGTAGGAGGGATCGGTGGGTGCCGCGGAGAGGGGATGCACGTACGGGTTCAGGTGATGGACGGCGTCCAGCCGCGCGTACCCCACGTAGTTGAAGATGTCGCTCGAGAGCAGCGGCGGAGCGATCAGGAAGATCAGGTTCAGTGCGACGATCGCCCCCACCCCGACGCGGAAGGTGACCGAGTCCGCGAAGAGCAGGACGCCGAGGTAGCAGAGGGCGAGCACGATGAAGAGGGCCGCGAACGCGTCACCACTCATCGACAGGCCGAGGCCGTGCAGGGGGCCCCGCAGATCGGCCGGAAGGCCGTGGTGGATGTGCAGCGTCGGGCCGTAGTGCTTCGCGGCCGCCCCCGCCGCCATCAGGAACCCGGCGATCAGCATCCCGCCGAGGAAGCCGTTGGCGAGGATGACCCGGTGCGCGGGCCTTACCCGCGGCAGCGCCGGGACCTTCGGCGGCCCGAGCGCGGTCGGCTCGATCACAGGGTCAGCGGTTCCGGGATGCGACTCCATCGGAGCGCGTGATGCTAGAGCGAGCCTTTAAGGCCCGGTCAACCTCGTGTGGCGAGGAACGCGAACCAGATAGGTCCCATCGGCCGAGCTGTACTCGGGCCGGAACCCCGCAACCTCGAGCTCCCGGATCGCGGTCTGGACGTGGGTGATGACCGCGCCCGCATGGATGCGCCGCAGCGCCCCGGGGAGATCGCTGGTCCAGGCCCTGAGCACGCCGTAGTTGTCGCGGAGCTCCTGCGGCGTGTAATGCTCGAGCCAGCCGTTGATGACCACCCGCGTGCTCGGTGAGCGCCAGTTGATGTAGGAGCCGACTCCCGCGTAGGTGACGATGCGCCCCTTCTTCGGGGGATGGGCGATCGCGTAGTCGGCGACCGGGAAGCCGAGCGTCGGATCGTCGCGGGCGGGGCCGAGCACCAGGGCCCACACCAGGGTCGCCGCCGCGGCCGCCGCGCCGAAGAGGACGACCGGGCCGCGCAGCCGGACCGGGCGGCGGTTCGGCGCCGTCCAGGCGACCTGCAGCGCCAGGATGGGCCCGACGAAGACGATGTTCCGGATCGAGTAGCCGGCGAAGACGAGGAATCCCGCCGTGACGAGCAGCGTCGTGGCACGACGCGGCTGGGGGGAGCGAACCCACATCCAGACCGCGAAGCAGGTTGCGAGCGCCAGGTAGACCACGGCCAGCGGCGAGCTGAAGGCCGACTCCCACTCCGTGCTCGCCAGCGAGATGGCCTGATTCTGGAAGCTGAGCAGGTACTCCCAGATCGCCGAGCCGAGCGGCGTTGCGACGGTGACGATGATGGCTGCCAGCACCGCCACGATCCCGAGCGTGGCGACTCGCGAGAGCGGTATCGCGCCGGGGATTCCCCGCCAGTGATCGATCGCGAGCCCGATGGTCGCGAGCCCGAGGAGCAAGAAGCCGGCGACGAACCCGCCGTGCAGGTTCGCCCAGAGCGCGAACAGGGCGAGCATCGCGACCGGGGCGAGCCAGGCTCTTCGATCGCCGCTGCGGACGGCCCCGCGTCCCCAGATCGCGACCAGCAGGGCGACGAGCAGGCTGAAGATCAGCACCGTGAACCCGGCGGCCCTCGGGTGGACCACGGCCAGTACGCCCGGGAAGTAGAAGGCGGCGACGGCCACGAGCATCGGCCACCCCTTGCGGCGGCAGAGCCAGAGCAACAGGGCCAGCGGCGCGGTGATCAGCACCGCATAAAGCACGGTCAGCCCGGTCGGGCCGAACACCTCGGAGACGCGGAAGAACGCCAGCTCCGAGAGCCACTGCTGGTTCAGCCAGGTGCCGCCGTGAGAGATCGTCGAGAAGGGATCGTGCGACGCGAAGCCGTGCTCTGCGATGAAGCGGCCGCTGTTAAGCGAGAGGTAGAAATCGCCGTTGTGAAATCGGTCCAGGCAGAGCGAGAGCGCGCCGACGAGCGCGATCAGGGCGCCCATCAGCGCCCAGGTGGATCGCGAGGTCAGCCGGCCGCCGGCATCGGCGGTTGCATCGAGGCCATACACTGGGGCCGGTATTCGTAGCGGTTCGGGCGGTCCAATTGCGTCACCGAGCCGTGAAATCGGCCGATTCAGGCCAAAAATGCCTGATTTGCAGGTATTTCAGCATCTGCTAATATGTACGTCCCCGCCGGGCCATGGAAACCCGGCATTTGCAGCGTTTTCGCGCAGTTCTTCCATCTACAGAGCCTTCGCGAACGCAGCACTCGACCGCGGAGGTATCTCATGTCCCAGACCAAGACCGCTCACAACACGCGCGCTCGCGCACCCCGGACCCGGCGCTGGACCTGTGCCGGCTGTGAGGTGACCGTGCGCTACGCCGCGGGAAGTCCCTCCACGCCCCGCCGTCCCGAGGGCTGGACCAAGACAGGCGGCCAGTGGCTCTGCCTGCACTGCCAGCGCGAGAAGGCCGTCGAGAAGGCGACCATCGGCGCGAAGGGTGACGGCTGGGCCTCCCGGCGCCAGGCGCTGCTCGAGTTCGAGCTCAAGCGCAGCCCTGAGGAGCCCGACGGCGTGATCGCCAAGCGTGCCAACTGCTCCACGGGCCATGTGCGCAAGGTCCGCGAAGAGCTCGAGGCCGGCGGCAAGCTTCCGAAGGTCAAGGCCGCCGCGTAAGCGGCGCAGCCGACCGTTCAGATCACTAGCGTTGTTTGAGCTCGTACCGATCGGGTACGGGCTTGGCTAATTGCACCTGCCGAATCCGGCCTCCTTTGGCCGGAACGGGGGAACCAACTGAAGCGCGAGCTTCAGGGGCGAATCGACAAGGTCGTAGCGCACTCTTTCGGCGCGAGCCCGTCAGCTAACCCCGTAGGCCCGAGAAAGAGAGGTTGGCATGAGCACGTTGATCGATCAGCTTGCGACCGATCGCATCCGGGGTGGACGTCTCGTCCTCGCGTACTCCATAGGGGCGATCTTCGGGATCGGGCTTGCGATCGCTGCGCTGCTGGCGGCCGGCACCGGCGTCTAGCGGCGGCTCAGCGCCCGAGCGCGCCCATCCAGGCGAACAGCGCCGCATTGGCGGCGTGCAGCTGCAGGCTGCCCTTGGGCGCGTTGGCCCGCGAGGCCTTCTTGCCGTACCAGGTGCGGAGATAGAGACCGTGCTTGTCGTGCGCGCGGTGTAGGGCGCTGCGCGCGTTGCGCTGCACGATCCCGTACCAGTCGCCGTTGTTGTCGTCCTTGGCGAACTCCAGCATCGTCCGCAGGTACCAGAAGTCGAACTGGGGGCCCATCCAGAAGCGCCGGTAGACCTGAAGCGTGATCGAGGCGAGCTGATCGGCGCGCTGGCAATAGGACTTCATGCCCGTCTCGTCGCAGATGATCCGGTGGGCCAGGATCATCGGCCCGTTCACGTACGGCATCGGGGAAGGGGCGAACGGCGGGAAGTTGTTGAAGGCCGACTGCGCCTCCCCCGGGTCCGGGACGGGCGTCCCGGCCGCCTCCAGCTTGGCGGCCTCATCCGGGTTCGCGTTGAGCGCCTTCTGGTCGGCCGCGGCGGTGGTGGTGGCGCCGGCGCCGACCGACCCGCCGGGCTGCTGCCTGTAGGTCCTCGGCTTCCGGAGCCGGGCGTAGAGACCGGTCGTCGGGTCCGTCAGCCAGACGTCGCCCCAGGCGATGAACTTGAGTGCATCGTCCAGATAGTGCTGGTCGTGGGTGAGCGCGTAGAGCCGGGCGGAGAGCAGCGTCCCTCCCGCGAGCGACTCACCGGCGTAGAAGCTGTGGTTCGTGTTCCACCAGATGCCCCCCGGCCTGCCCGGCGTGGTGTCCCAGCCCGAGACGCTGATGAAGTTCTGCGCGATCTCGGCGTCAGTGAGCCAGCGGCGGTTGCCGGTGGCGCGGTAGGCGTCCAGGAAGGCGAGACCCCACCAGCCGTTGTCGTCGAACCAGGTCGTCTTGCCCGGGTTGTGCTGGCCCTGCCTGGGCCCGAAGCCGGGCACGGGCCGGAGCGTCGGGTTGAGGTAGCGCTGCGCTCCCCAGGCGAACCGGTTGAGCTGGTGGAGGTGGCGCCGCGACGGCTGTGCGATCTGCAGGCCGTTGAGCGCCTCGAACAGCGGGACCACGCCCCAGAGCGATGCCGTGTTCGGGCTGTCCAGGGTGGCCCTGTACCAGTGCCTGCCGCGGTTCCACCAGCGATGCGTCCTCTTGACGCCCTTGTTGGCCGCCTTCAGGTACCGCGCCTGGCTCGCGCTGAGCGCGTCGGCCGACGGCACACTGGCGACGCCGGCGAACACGAGCGCCAGCGACGCAACGAGTGCGGAAAGGCAGCTTCTGCGGACGAACAACACTCCCACCCCCTGAACACCTTACGCCCGGCATCGACGCGGCGTGAGAGCAGGGATGCGCGAGCTCAGTCCAGGAGGGGCAGGACGTCGGCCGCGCCGGTCAGCTCGAAAACGCGCTGAACCTGGGGCGAATGCGCCCTGGTGATGCGGAGCCGCCCGCCGTTGCTTCGCGACCTGGCGTTGAGATGCAGCAGCAGGCGGATGCCCGAAGCGTCCAGGAACTCGAGCTCGCTGAGGTCGAGCACGATCCGCGAGGCGTCCCCCTCCTCGACCCGGCACATCTCGCGATCGACGCTGCCGATCACAGACAGGTCCATCTCACCGGAGAGCTGGACCAGCTCATCCGCTCCGGAGCGCACGGTCTTGACCGCGAAACGCCCCGGGTTCATCTCCGCTTTTCGGTTCAGCCGCTTCGACATCCAGTCGCCCCCGAAATCGTGGCTATTTCGTATAGCGCCGACGTTGCCAAATTGGGTACGGACCGGGTCGAAAATCGCGGAGTTTGCGCTCAACCCGGCTCCGGCACGCGTGCTCCCGGGAAGTAATGGACCCGCGCGTGGGCGCCCCGCTCGCTCTCCCCGATGAAGGTGAAGTCCGAGATCACCCAGTAGCCGGTGTTGTAGTAGCTCTTCAGGAACTCGTTCTCCACCTCCATGAGCATTCCCGGCGCCCGGGTGTCATCGCCGGCCACGAATCGGTCCCGAAGATGGTCTCGGCTGCTCCAGAGCAGGTTCAGCGAGAGGTTCTCCATGCGGTGGTCCGGGGCGACGTAGGTCCGGTAGTGCCACAGGTCAAGCCCGAGCTGCTCGTTCGGCCGGATGTAGGCCGTCGAAACCCCGGCGAGCTCGTCGCCCGGACCGATCGCGACCATCAGCACCTCGTCGGTCCTGCGCTCCGCCTCCTCTCTGAGCATCGCGCCCTCGCGGACCCACAGCTCGAGCACGTCGCGGTCCGTCACCGCGTCCGTCTCGCCGATCAGAACGATCCGGTGTCCCTCGTGAAGCGAGTGGTCCTGCTGCGCCCACGCGGCCTGGGTGGGCGATTCGGGCATCCCCGGAGAGATCGTCGCGTCTCCGAAATACCGGATCCGCACCTGGCTGCCGTCGGGCTGCGTTCCGGCGTAGAGCAACTGGGTTTCCGGCCAGATCGCCTCGGGCTCGGCGCCGAGGAGCTCGGGCGGGACCACCACGCAGATTCCGACCGGGCCCGATCCACTCGACGCAAACTCGGCATCGAGCGCATCATAGGCGGCCAGCAGCATCTCATCCGCTGCGTCAGCCACCTCGGGCGACAGGAGGACCCGGTAGACGTAGAAGTTGCGGCCGCCGATCAGCCCGACCGCCCCCTCGTAGACGGAGTTGACGCCGACTACCTCCCCCGATTCGTCGAGCAACACGCAGACGACCTCCGCGAGCCGCCGCCGGGCAGTCTCCCCCCCGAGGACGCCGCGCTGCGACCAGAAGGCGAGGATCAGGTCGCCGATGTCGCCCTCGGTCCGGCCGCGCACGACCTCCGCCCTGCTCCCTCCGGTCACCCTTGCCATGCGCCCAACATATTCGAAGGAAGCGGCGCTGAGCCAGGCCCGGCGCCGGGTGGGACCACCTAGGTGACGCGGACCCGCGCGATGGTGGAAAGGGACTGGTAGTAGACGTCCCGACCGAAGCCCGGCGCCGGGAAGAGAAATCCCTGAATCGCCGACGGGACCTCAACCCGTGCCTTCTCGGCCCCGGAGTCGAGGTCGAGGACGACGAGCGAGTCGCCGCCGAGCGATCGGCTGGCGCGCATGGCCCGCGCGCTCCGTGCGATGACCGGCCCGGCCGCCGCGACCGCCCGGCGGAGGGGACCGCGCCGGAGCGCCGCGTGACCCCGCCAGTCCCCGACGACGAGCTCCCGGCTCTCCGGATAGAGGATCAGGTGGCCGGCGTGAGCGAGTCCGTCGCGGCGCCAGAGGGGCTCCAGCTCGTCGCCCTGCAGGCGCCATGCCCGGACCACCGCGTTGCCCGCGTCGTAGGCGACCACGACCCCGCCCTCCGGGTCCCAGCCGGGCGGATTCGACTCGGTGCCATACGGGTGCCCGCTGATCTCGACGGAGCTGGTCGAGCCGTCATCCAACCTGGCCCACCAGAGGCGAACCGGCGAGCTCTCCGACCCGCTGCCGAGCATCGTGTGGTCGACGCTGTTGCGCCCGTTGTCCATCCAGAAGATGTGCTCCGGCGTCACCACCGGATCCCAGCCGTAGCCCCGGTCCGGAGCCGGCCCATATCGCGGACGCCAGGCTTCGTCGAGCATCAGCTCACCTGCGTCACGATCGAACCGCAGCGCGAACATCGCGGTCGCGCCGATCGCGAAGACGGTCACTCCGTCGGATGAGAGACGGCCGACCGAGGGCTCCGGCAACCGCAACGGCGGCGCCACCGGCAACAGGCTGACGGGGTCGAGCACCGAAACCGTCGAGGGCTCTCGGCCCGCCGGCGCGTCGCAGTCCTTGGTGACGAGCTCCCCGCCGTCCAGGACGACGAACGAGTTGTAGGGACGATCGACCGGAAGCCGGTGCGAGGCGAGGACCTCCAGGTCCGGGCTGAGCCGGTGGGCCCAGCGTCCGAAGATCGCGTGCAGGTCCCCATTCGCGTGCGCAGCGATCCCGCCGGGCCAGAACCGGCCGCCCGGCAGGCGCGGGGTGGACGCGGTGACCGTCAGCGTCTCTGGATCGAGGCGCTCTACCCACGCCGCCACGTCGCCCGCCTGCGGGCCGCCTGCGGGCATCCCGTGCCGGAGGGCGTAGAGCTCACCCGGCTCGCGCCGGACAAGCGCGTCCGTCGCGAACGCCTCGTGGACCGCGGCGACCTCCAGGCTCTCCCCCGGCTCGATCCCGAGACCCTGCCCCTCCATGGCGCCCCACCTTCGCGGGCCGCCGTCCTCGCAGGTCCAGGGACGTGGCCAGTACGCGCCGGCGCTCAGGAGGCCGGCACCGCGTCCGAGCGGCCGATCACATGCCCCTTCGAGTCCAGGGCGCGAACGGCGAACACCGCCGCGGAGCTGCTCACGTCGATCTGCGTCTCGAAGGAGCGCTTGGGGGCCGTCGCGATCCGCCGCAGTGATCCCGCGCTTGGACCGGCGAGGAACTCCCACTTCGCGACGCGGGTGGCCCCGTTCCAGCTGGCGTAGAGGGAGACCGTCCCGTGGCGCTGGGCGACGATCACCGGCTTCGTCTTGGGCGTCGCGCTCCAGGGGAAGCGGAACGTCCGGTAGGTGCCGTCGTCCTGGGGCAGGCTCGCGTCGAGGAGCAGCTTGCCGCGCGACGAGAACTCCGAGAAGAACGGCTCGGAGCCGAAGCCGACGAACACGTTCCCTCCGGGAAGCCTCTGCAGGCTGCCCTCACTCTGCGCCGACGTCGTGCTCGACCGCGCGAACTGGTGCACGAGCTTCGCCTTGTGCTTCCGGAAGTTGAGCCGCAGGATCAGGCCTCGCGAGAAGGGACTCAGCTGCGGCGGCCCGGCCCCGTCGTCGAACATCGAGATGCGCCCGTTGCTCAGAATGTGGGCGTCGTGCTGGAAATTGAACAGCGCTCCGGGGCCGAAGCGGAAGTTGCTGCCCTTGCCGCCCAGCGTCCAGAGGAGACGGCCGCTCGCGCGGTCGATGGCGTAGACGCCGGACGTGTCGCGCGCCGAGATCAGCACCCGGTCGTGCTTGAGCCTCTGGATCGCGTTGATGTGGAAGGCGTCGTAGAAGGCGCTGTTCTGGGGGGTCGCCTGCGAGGTCTCGAGCGGGATGTGGCCGTAGGAATGCCACTCCCACTCGACCAGTCCCGTCTTCACGTCGACCTGCTGGACGATCGAGTCGATCAGCGGCGAGAGGGTGCCCGCCGGCGTGCCCGGGAGGTGGACCCGGATCAGCGAGTAGATGGTGAAGAGAGCGCTTCCGTCCTTCGTGAGCCGGAACTCGTGCAGGTCCATCGGGTAGCCGTTGCCGGCATGCACGACCTTGATCACGTTGTAGGCGTGGTTCGCGATCACGGCGCCGCCGGCCCCGAACGCGGCGACACTGACCGTCCCCTCCCACCAGGTCAGCACCTTGCGTCCGCGGTACTTCTGGATGCGCACGTTGGCGGCGACCTCCGGCGGGGTGAGCTGCCTGAACCAGACGAGGTTGCCAGCGCCGTCGGTGATCATCGGCCCCCCCGGCCCGACCGGATTGATCGTCAACGTGTTGTTGCTCCCGGGGTGAACTATGGGCGAGGGCAGGGGAGCAAGGAAGACGCTCCCATTGCCGCGCGCCCGCTTGGAGCTCCTGTTCACCGTGATCCGAGGCGGGATCAACCCGGGCTCCGTCACGAAGTGGTCGAGCTTGTCCGGTTGGTTCGTGGACAGGTTGAGGTTCGGGAGCTTCGGCCCCAGCGTTGCGACCGTGAACGAGTACCGGATCGGCTTGCGCCCCTTGATCCGGATCTCGACCGAGACCGTCTCACCCTGGGTGAGCGCCTGATCGGGCAGGAAGCTCGCGCCGCGATGGCCCGAGTAGGAACGCAGGCGCCCGGAATGAGGTCCGGACACCTGTCCCGTCACCTGGACCGACCGGATCTGCTGGCGCGGCACCCCGAGAATGCTGATCTGGGTCTGAGGGGAGGCGTCGGGAGTGCTCGGCTGCGGCGAGATCGCCAGGCTCGAGGCGTGAGCACCCGCCGGCGCGGCGAGCGCCGCGATGGCGAGTCCCGCGATCAGATATCTCCTCCCCGGCTCCATCGTGCACAAGGCTAAGCGCCCCCGTCGGACGACCCCTCGTCAGTACTGCGGTAAATAACGCCCGGCCGGCGGCAGAGATGGGTCCGGAGCCAGGTGGACGCGTCCGCGAGCTCCAGCCGGCCGGCGACCAGGTCCTGCTCGAAGGCGATCCCTTCGTCACCGAGACGGCCGTCCGGGGAGTTCGCCGGGTCATGACGCAGATGCTCGGAGATCCAGCGGGTCACGAGCGCACCGCCGAACATCGACGCCCGCACGTAGCCGACGAAATGCCGCACCTGGCCGACGCTGCCATCGTCATAACGTTGCTTGAACCCCTTTCCGCGGATGCGGTTGCGGCCGCCGCGGGCAAGATCGGTGAGCGCGCGTCGCCCCCTGCTGATTCCGCCCGCCTGCTGCCCGAGGTCGAGAAGGAACTCGTTGGCGTTGTCGTCGTTGTCCGCCAGATACCCGGCGAGCCCGGCGAGGCGCTCACAGGCCGTGCCGCTGAGATGGAGGCTCGCCGTCGGATCCGAGTCATCCCCGAACGGATCGAGCACGAAGTACGCGAGCACCGCGCCCCCGAGGACGCAGACCACCCCGATCGCCAGCACCGCCTTCATCCATGGAGTATTGCTTTGCGCGCGCACCCGCAATGAAGCGACGGATCGAACAGCTGACGCTCGGGACCGACCCGTCGCCGTGGGCCGAGGCGGGCTTCGACGTCACCGGCGACGCGATGCGCGTCGGTGAGGTCGTCCTCTCATTCGGCGCCGGCGAGCCCATCGCCGGCTGGATCCTCTCCGGGGCCGGCGACGAGGTCGACGGCCTGCCGCTGGCCCGGCCGTCCGGCGCCGATCCGGCCGCCTCGGTGCATCCCCTCGGCGCCGTTCGCGTGGACCATCTCGTCGTCTTCACCCCGGATCTCGAGCGCACGACGGCCGCGCTCGAGGCGATCGGCGTCGAGCGGCGCCGCGTCCGAGAGGCCGAGGCCGACGGCTCGCCGCTGCGCCAGGGGTTCTTCCGCCTCGGCGAGGTGATCCTCGAGGCCGTCGAGCACGCCAACGTCGAGCCGGGCCCGGCCCGGTTCTGGGGCATCACCTTCGCCGTCGCCGATCTCGACGCGGCCGCGGAGCTGCTCGGCGACCGGCTCGGCTCGATCCGCGACGCGGTTCAGCCCGGCCGGCGAATTGCCACGGTCAGGCGAGAGGCGGGCCTCGGCCTGCCCGTCGCGCTGATCAGCGAAGGGTGAGCCCTAGTCCGGGTACTCGTCCTTGCGCCAGGCGCGCGGCTCCTCCGGCTGCTCCTTCGGCGTGCGGTCGATGAGGAACGAGTGAAACGGCGCGACAAATGGATCGGGCGCCATCACCTGATAGGTCAGGTAGACGGTCCCGTTGTCGCGCGCGAACGCGATGTAGCCCGGTCCCTCGCGCAGCCCGTCCTTCAGGTCCGCGCCGACCTGCTCCCCCCACTCCTGCAGCCACTCCGGCGGGTCGTCGAGCATCTGCTTGACCTCGGGGATCTCCTGCGCCTGCTCGGGGGTCAGCGCAAGGCCCATGTCGAAGGGGAAGTCGCTCTCGTAGGTCGAGACGTAGGGAAACTCCCAGCCCATCCGCTTCTTGTAGGCGGCGAGCTCCTCGATCGGCGCGCGCGAGAAGCAGAGAAAGGTCACGTCCCGGTGGTTCAGGTGGACGAGCGGGCCACTGAACTCGTCCCCGAGGCTCGTGCATCCGGGGCAGGCGCCCTTCGTGTAGTCGGGCCCGTACATGATGTTGTAGGCGAGCAGCTGAGAGCGGCCGTCGAAGAGCTCAGCGAGGCTCTTCTTGCCTTCCTCGGTGTCGAACTCGTACTCCTTCTCCACGGGGACCCAGGGCAGCTCGCGCCGCTTCTTCTTGATCTCGTTGTTGCGCTCGGCCTGCTCGGCCTCGAGCTTTGCGAGCTCCGCTCGCGCCGCCTCCCATTCCTCGCGTGTTCCAGTGCTGTGCTCAGGCATCCGAATTCCTCCTTTGTCCGGCTATACCCCGAAGACTCGCCACCACTCGGAAACTCATCGCCCCCGCGCCCTGTTTGATTCGTGATCCCGATGAAGCACACGGCACATGGCTACTGGCTCGAGGAGGCCGGCGATCGCCGGCCGCTGCCCGTCGCCGATGGGGAGCTGAGCTGCGACGTTCTCGTGATCGGGGGCGGCTACACGGGCATGTGGGCGGCCTGGCAGATCTCGCAGCTCGAGCCAGAGGCCAGTGTCGTCCTGCTGGAGGCCGATCGCTGCGGACACGGGCCGAGCGGCCGTAACGGCGGCTTCGTCAACGCCATGTGGTTCAGCCTCCACACACTGCGCGAGCGGGTGGGCGACCAGGCGGCGGCCCGCGTCGCCCGGGCGTCCCAGGAGGCCGTCGACGAGATCGGCGCCTTCTGCGAGGAGGAGCAGGTGGATGCCTGGTACCGGCGCGGCGGCTACCTGCAGCTCTCGGCGGCCCCGGCGCAGGACGGAATCTGGGAGGAGGCAGTGGCCTCCTGCCGGGAGCTCGGCGCTCCTGATGCGGCCGAGGAGCTGAGCCCCGACCAGGTCGCCGAGCGCTGCCGCTCGCCGCGCTTCCGCGCGGGTGCCCTCTATCCGGGAGCCGCCACGGTGCAGCCGGCGAGGCTCGCACTCGGGCTGCGCGAGCGACTCGCGGAGCGCCCCGGCGTCCGGGTCTTCGAGCGCTCACCCCTGCGGCGTCTGCATGCCGGGAGCTGGGGCTCTCTCGCCGAGACGCCGGCCGCGCGGATCCGCTCGAGGGCGTGTGTGCTCGCCCTCGGCTCCGCGAGCGGCGCCGCCGGATCGCCGTTGCGAGGGCGCCTGACGGTGACCTCCAGCCACATCGTGCTGACCGAGCCGGTGCCGGACATGCTGGAGGAAATCGGCTGGACCGGAGGAGAGTGCATCACCGACTCACGGGCGATGGTCCACTACCTGCGGACGACGCCCGACGGGCGGATCGCCTTCGGCTGGGGCGGCGGGCGGATCGCCTGCGGCGCAAGACTCGGCGGGCAGACCGAGCTCGATCCCGGCGTCGTGCAGCAGGTCGGCTCCGATCTGCGCTCGTTCTTCCCGGGGCTCGAGGGCCGCCGGCTCACCCATGCCTGGGGCGGCCCGATCGACGTCTCGCCGACCCACCTGCCCACGGTGATGCCGCTCGGCGCGAACCGGGTCCATGCTGCCTTCGGCTACACGGGCAACGGGGTTGGCCCGGCGATGCTCGTCGGCCGCATCCTCGCCTCACTCGCCCTCGACCGGCGCGATGATCACTCCCGGCTCGCCCTGGTGGACCCCGCGCCGCGCCGCGTTCCGACGGGCTTCGCCGCCTGGCTCGGCGGAAACGCAATCCGCGCCGGCCTGCTGGGCAAGGAGGCGGCTGAGGAGCGAGGCGACACGGCGGACCCGGTCAGCCGAGGTCTGGCGGGGATTCCCGAGCGACTCGGATTCCATATCGGGCGGTGATTCACAGCGATAGCCTGGTGACTGCCTTGACTCAGCTCTATCCCCAGCTCGGGTACCAAGACCCGGAGCGGGCGATCGCCTGGTTGGAAGCCCTCGGCTTCGAGCTGCTGATCACCTGGCCCTACCCGGACGGAAGCCTCCGTCACGCCGAGCTCAGCCTCGGCGACGCGATCGTGATGGTGGGCGGATCCCTGGAGGAGGTCCAGCATCCTGAGCTCCGGGGGCGAACCGTGGGACACGGCACCTACGTGCGGACCGATGACGTTGCGGGCATGTACGAGGCTGCGATCGAGGCGGGAGCGACCAGCGTCTTCGAGCCCGAGCCGACCGAATGGGGCACGAAGCGGGCCCGCGTGCTCGATCCCGAGGGCTACGAGTGGTCGTTCGGGAACTACGAGCCGGGCGGGGAGTGAGGCATCCAGATTCGGGCCATTGAGGTCACGCTGTGGGCGGCGCGCACGTCGGCGGCAGCGTCACCTCTCCAGGGGTGTGCTTGAAGGTGTGCATGTTGATCCACTCGTCGAGGTCCGGGTCGTAGATATTCTGGAAGCCGAAGTGGAGGACCCTCCAGAACGTCGCCGGATTCCTCTCATCGACGTAGATGTCGGCTTCGGCGAAGGGGATCCGGGGAAAGAGCCCGGGTGGCCCCTGTGGGAGGGCCCTGGCGAGCCGAAAATGGTTCACATAGCGAGGCCTGTTCCTGTTCAGGATCTCCGGTCCCACGTACTGCGCGCCTCTGAAGATCTCGTTCAGCTGGTCCAGGGTGAACCCCGGGATCCGCGAACAGGGATGGTCAGTGACGCCGGGCCACCTGTAGGTGATCGTGTAGAGGGACCCTCCGTAGATCAGATTCGTGAAATAGATCGGATAGCCCTCGCCTCCGGCGATCATCTGGCTGTTGCCGCCGCTTCCCCGCCAGGTGAACGGGACGTTCACCCCGAGGTCCGGAACGAGATAGCGACCGCTGCCTCGGAAATCCCGGGGAAGCCGAGGTGGCGGCTGAGGGTGGCAGGCGAGCCTGCGAAGCCTCCTGGTGACCGCGATGTTGCTCCTGATCGCCGCCCGCCTCGCCCGGTTGCGTGCCCTGGCCAGCCCGGCCCTCTGCCGACTCAGCTTGCTCTGAAGCCGGCTGCACGCCGGCGCCTGTCCGGCTGCCGAGCTGCTGTTGCCCCGGTCGATTCCAGTCGCGGCACCGACGCCGGCCGGGAAGATCAACGCCGCGAGCACGATGCTCGCCAGCGCGCCGAATCTCCTCATGGCTCCCACCCTGCGATGACCGGAGCCTAGCTCCGTCCCGGTGGGACGACTTCCCAATTACCGGGGTGCGAACTCCCGACGCTCATTGCGGTGGTGGTGCCTCGGCTCCGGGGAAGTAGTGGACCCGAATGTGTGCGCCCTGCGCCGAGTCGCCGACGTAGAAGAAGTCGGAATAGACCCAGAACGCGCGGTTGAAATAGGTCATCAGCAGCTCGTTCTGGACCACGACGATCACCGCGGATGCTCTCCTGTCGCGCCCGCTCGAGTAGAGCTCCCGAAGGTGGTCGCGAGTGGCCCAGAGGATCCGCGTCGCCAGGTTCCCCATGCGGTGCTCAGTGGCGACGAAGCCGCGAAGGTTCCAGACGTTCATCCCCAGCTGCCCATACGGCTCCACGAAAGCCGTCGAGACGGCCGCGACCCGATCGTTCGGGTCGAGCGCCACGATCTGCACCTCGGATACCCGCCGGTCGGCCTCCTGAGGATCCGGGAGGGCCGACTCACGCCGCCAGAGCTCGATCACGTCCTCAGGCCCGGCGGCATCGGTCTCCGCCAGCGGGACCAGGCGGTAGCCCGGCGGCAACGAGTAATCCACGGCCTCGGACTGGGCGATCGCCGGCGAGTTCTCGAGCCCCGGTCCGATCGTGGCGTCGTAGAAGTAGCGAATCCGGAGCTGTGTGCCGGCCGGCCTCGTGTCCATCGGCGACTCTGCCTGGCGTCCCGTGCCCGCGTAGAGCAGCCCGGTCTCCGACCAGATCGCCTCCGGCCGGCGGCGCATCAACTCGATGTCCGAGACCGGGACGCAGAGGCCGATCGGTCCAGAGCGATCCTCCAGGTAGCGATCGTTGAGCTG
The DNA here is from genome assembly GCA_963815045.1 of uncultured Solirubrobacterales bacterium. Lineage (GTDB taxonomy): Bacteria > Actinomycetota > Thermoleophilia > Solirubrobacterales > 70-9 > DASUPK01. The sequence goes on along the minus strand of CAWFET010000003.1, from coordinate 741,315 downwards.
ATCGAACGCGGCGTTGAAGAGCTCCTCGCCTTCCGGCTCGCCGGGACCGGGCTGAGCGGCGTACACCCAGAAGCGCCGCCCCCCGATCAGCGGCATCGCCCGGTCCTCCACTGATTGACCGCCCTCCAGCCCTGGCATTGCCGGGAAGGTATCGGGAAGAATCCGCACACCAAGGACGCTCTGCATGGGGGCCCTTCGAAAGGCCCGGATTTCTCCGGGCCCTTCGAAGTCTCGGGTTATGAGAACCCTTTCGGTTCAGGCCTCAAGAACCGCCCGCGTCGTACTTGAATGAGACCCCCAGCCGAATGCGAAACTCGGAAACCTTTCCGTCGTCGATCGTCACGTCCTGGCGAACAACCTCGGCGATCCGCAGGTCGCGCACGGTCTCGCTGACCTTCTCAACGGCGTTCTTCGTCGCCTGCTCCCACGAGTCGGAGCTGACGCCGACCACTTCGGTGACTCGATAGACGCTGTCTGCCATTTCTCTCCTTGGGTAGGACTGCGCCGGACAGCCTCACACTTCCGGCGCGTTCATGTGACCCAAGGCGAAAGGGCCCGCGTCAGCCGCCTTTCCCCAAGCGGCGGGATTGGACTGGCTCAGCCGACGAGCGGCTCAGTGGTGGTTGGCGCCCTCATGCTTGGCGATGCACTGTTTGCGCTTCTTCTTGTTCTTGATCTGCCGGCACTTGTCGTCGGCTCGGGAACTCACCTTCGCCCGGACTCCATCGTTTGCCTGGCTGGCTGCGATTCCTGCGGGCGCCAGCGCGGAGCCGAGCACCGCTGCCGAGAGCAGGGCGGCCGCGAGCCGAGAGATGCGTCTGCTTCGAATGTCGTTCTTCATGCCACGCATCCTCCTCGTCGCGGGTTAGGGCTTGGCCAAACAAGCGTTAGGCCTTCGAATGGGTTTCGCACGTCCCGGCGGCGTACCGTTAGGTGGACGTGCGAATCAGCCAGCACCAATCCCGCCTCGGGGGTCACTTCCGTGTTCTTCGATCGCCGTCCGGCAGAGCCCCTTGGCCTCGAGTTCTGCCACTACGCACAGCGATGACGCACCTATCCGAGCTTGGGGGGAAGCGACTTCCGTTCCTGCGCTGGTCGATAGTGCGCATGTTGTTGGGCAGGCGGCGCCTGGAGAGCGATTGGCAGGTGGGCGACGGGCGGGAGCTGGCGCTTGCGAGGTACGTCGAGGCCGAGGCTTGTCAGGGCGACATCGACGATGTGATCCGCGTCGTCGATGACTTCGCGTATCACCACAAGTTCCTGATCAATGTCGGCGACGAGAAGGGCGAGATCCTGGACGCGGCGATCCGGAGGACCCAGCCGCACCGGCTGCTCGAGCTGGGGACATACTGCGGCTACAGCGCCCTGCGCTCGGCCCGCGTCATGTCAGAAGGGGCGCGGCTCGTATCCATCGAGTTCAACGCCGAAAACGCTGCGATCGCACGCCGTATCTGGGACCACGCCGGCATCGGCGATCGGCTGACTGTGCTCGTCGGGACGCTGGGCGATGGGGACAAGACGATCGCAAGGCTCAAGTCTGAGCACGGCTTCGACACAGGTTCGCTCGACTTCGTCTTCATTGATCACGACAAGTCTGCCTATCTGCCCGACCTCGGGCGGATCCTGGACCAGAGCTGGCTGCATGTCGGCTCGGTGGTCGTCGCCGACAACATCAGGCAGCCTGGAGCTCCCGACTACCGCGAGTTCATGCAGACCGAGGAAGGACGCACCTGGCGGACGAGCGAACACGAAACCCACGTCGAGTACCAATCGCTGCTCAAGGACCTGGTGCTCGAGTCGGAGTTCCTGGGACGCCAGGATTAGAAAGGGCCGCTGCGGCGGCCTTTTCAGGTCGTCGTGTGGCCGCCGTAGACTCGTGTAGTTCCCAAGGCGAGGAGCACCCATGCCAGCAAGGAAGAAGACGCCCGAGCGCGTACGTGCGTCGGCTGATGCGACGAAGAAGCGGGCGGAGGATGCGCTGAAGCGTGCGGGCGGTTCGCTCGATCAGGTCCAGAAGGCGCTGGCCGAGCTGCAGAAGGATCTGGGCCGGGGCAGCCGCGACATGGTCCGCAATGTCCAACAGCTCCTGAAGGATCAGCGCCGGGATGTGCGCAAGATGAGTCGTACGCTCTCGGCCGACATGCGCGCGCTCCAGAAGGCACTGACCGAGGAGCCGGCGTCATCCCGAGCGAAGGGCACAACGGCCAAGGGTGCGTCGGCCCGGGCGAAGAGCACGACCAAGACCCGCGCGAAGGGCACTAAGGCCCAGGCAAAGGGCACCAAGACGGGCGCGAAGGGCACCAAGACGGGCGCGAAGGGCAAAACCGCGAAATAGAGAGGCCCGCCTGAGCGGGCCTCTCGGAAGTAGCGGGGGCGCGATCCGTTTCTCGCTACGACGCCGCAGGCCAGCCTCCAGGCAGGAAAGGGGTTGCGCCTAGGTGGTGAACCCCCAGACAGATCCAGTGGGGCGAGCCGATGCCTTGTGCCTCGACGAAGCGGAAGGTGTGACTTGGACATCACCCCAACCGGGAGATCCGCTGTTTCGGCACGAGGTCCCCGAGATCGGAGTTTCGCAATGAGCACCATCGGCTGGATCATCGTGGCGATCATCTGGATCGCAATCGCATTTTGGCCGGCCCGAGTTGCTGGCCGTAAGGGCCATAGCTTCCTTGGCTACTTCGTCTTCAGCCTGGTCTTCTTCCCCCTGGCGCTGCTGATGGCGTACATGGTTCAGGACCGCACCGGCGCGCCGAGAACGGCGTAGCCATGCCACTCGGAAGCGATAGACGCCAGCGAAGGCGACGCGCAGCCGTGGTCGGAGGGGCGGCTGTTGCCGCCAAGAAACACCACGACGCGAAGCAAGCCGAGCAGGAGCAGGCAGCAGCTCCAGAGCAATCCTCTCCAGCCGAGCCAGCGGCGAGCGGGATGACGCCTGAGGTTCTGGATCAGCTCAAGCAGCTCGGTGAACTTCACGAGCAGAACGTCCTCTCAGACGAGGAGTTCGAGCGCGAGAAGGCGAAGCTGCTGGGTTAGGGCTGAGGACGCTGGTTTTCAGCGCGGCCGGGTCACCGTTGCGGGCGCGCCTTCCATCGAGGGCTGGGTCTCTCGGGGGTGGGCTTGGTACCAACGCCCGTAGCGGTCGGCCAGGGGCGCGGCCGTGGCACCGTGGAGGAGGATGGAGAGGCCGACTGTCAGGTAGATCGCCAGCAGGATCGTCTGCTGGTGTGGCAGCTGCGACTCTTCGACCACGATCACCGCGAAGACGATCGAGGCGAGCCCGCGCGGCCCGAACCAGCCCATGAACGCCAGAGTCGCCGGGCTGGCTCGGGTACCGAGCATCGCGATCGCCACCGGCAGCATGCGCACGATCGTGAGGCTGAGGAGCGCGTAGAGGGCGAGCTCCCAGCTCAGGTGGCCGAGCGCCGGCCCGAGCAGGATGGCGCCGAAGAAGAGGAAGGTGATGCCGTTGAGCACGCCTCCGACCTCGTCGACCAGGCGATTCACGTCCGCCGGATCGCGACCGAGTACTCCGCCGAACACACCTCCAGCGACGAAGGCCGCAATGAAGCCCGATCCGTCCAGGCCTGCCGCGATGCCGTAGGCCAGTGCAGCGCCGGCGGCCGGGATCACCTGCAGCCATGCTCCGGTGATCAGCTTGCGCGGCCCGGCGAAACGGATGATCGCCGCAATCAACAACCCGGCGGCGACGCCGCCGACGATCCCGTAGCCGATCTCCTCGAACACGAGCGTCCCGGCTGAACGGCCGCCCGCGAGCTCGGAGTGAACATCCGCGGCAGCCACCGCGATAAAGAGCAGCGGCACGCAGATCCCGTCATTGAGCCCGCTCTCGACGTTGAGGCCTTGGCGGATGCGCGCCGGCACCCGTTTGTTCGTCACGACGGCCTGGCCGAGTGCGGCATCGGTCGGTGCCAGCACCACGCCGATGATCACCGCCTCCTCGATGCTGATCTGCCCGAAGATCGCTGTGGCCGCCAGAGCACCGAGCACGATCGTCAGCGGGAGCCCGATCCCGAGCAGACGCACCGGAACGTTCTCGTCGCGCCGCAGCTGGCTCAGGTTGATCCGCGAGGCGTCGGAGAAGAGCACCAGGGCCAGGGTGGCCTCGGCGAGAGCTCGGACCGTCGAGCCAGAACTCGAGAGATCGACTTCTCCAAGCACCCTCGGGCCGACGACGACGCCGATGGCGACGAAGAGGATCGCCGGGGTCACGGGCGTACCGGCGATCCGCCCGGAGACCGACGCCACCGCCAGGACCGCCGCCGCGACGATTGCCAGCGACCACTCCATTCAAGAGCTCACGCTGTTGAGGTTCAGGCGGGCGATCGGCTCGGAGGCTATCTCGGACCGACGGACGACTTGACCACCCGATCCGAGTGATGAAGGGTCGTAGCGTCGCGGACGCTTTCGAGAAGCAGAAAGCCCTCCCGGAGGAGGGCTCACTGGTGGTAGCGAAGCAGCGGGGGCCCGATCCGTTTCTCGCTACGACCAGGCGCCCCCCGGCAAACCGGCGAAGCTCAGGCTCTAGGGCCGGCCCCGAGAAACAACCGCGTTGCATGGGCGGGGTCCGGCAAGCTGCCCTATCAATGGGGCGCCCGGAGGCGCGCCGGGTCATTCGTCGCCACACCGGCGACGCCGAGATCGGCGACCCTCGCGAACAGCGCCGGCTCGTCGACGGTCCAGGCGAACAGCCGGCGACCGAGTCGCCCGATGGCATCCGCGATCTCGGCTTCCACGAGCCTGTGGTGCAGCATCACATCGCCGAAGCGGCCGGCCGCGAGCTCGTGCAGCAACCGCTCACGCCAGAGGCGAGGGTGCCAGCGGTTGGCGCGGCGAGAGATGCGTCCGCCGATCGAGATCGCCGTACGAGCGTTCGCAGCGACCGTCCGCACCGTTTCGACGATGTCCGCCGACTGAGAAGAGATCAGGGAGCGCTCCAGCAGGCCGTGCCCGCGGAGCATTGCCACGATCGCCGATTCGCAGCCCCGGCCTTTGACGTCCACGTTCAACCCGATCCCCGAGAAGGACGGCTGCGCGAGGTGGTCCAGGGCGTCGTCCAGGGACAGGCAGCCGCGGCGGCGAGCCTGGGGGGCGAGGTGCGCCACCAGCAACCGCGATCCCCGCGGCCGGACGTCGAACTCGATCATGTCGACACCCGCCCGCCGGGCTGCGTCAAACGATGCGATCGTGTTCGCCGGAGCGATCGCGCTCGCACCACCGTGACCGATCAGGATGGTCATCGAGCGAAGAACTCCCGGATCGCGTCGTGCGTCTGCTTCGGTGCCTCGAGCTGCGGCACGTGCCCGCAATCGAGCTCCAGGTGACGCGCCGCGGGAAGCACCCGCTCGACGTGCTTCCTGAAGCCCAGCGGCACGACCTGATCATGGCGACCCCAGATGAACAGCGTCCGGGGCGACACCTGGGCGAGGCGAGTCCAGAAGCCGCCTTCGCCGAGCGGCTCGTCGAGATAGATGTTCCGCGCGGCCTCGTAGAACGCGACCCGACCGCGCGGGGTGAGGTAGGAGCGCAGGAACTCATCCACGCCCGCGGCCGACCAGCCGTCCTTGCCACCCGGGACCAGGTTGCGGACGATCGGCTCGGTGATCACGCGCGGCGCCGGCTGGATCAGGCCGAGCATTGGAAGTGGTGCCTGGAGCAGCCAGCGCCAGCGGCGACTTCGCAACCAGGCAAGCGCCGGGCAGAGCAGGGCCATGCTCCCAGTGCGCTCGGGTCGCAGCAGCCCCATCTCGATCGCCACGCGCCCGCCCATGCTGTTGCCGATCAGGTGGGCGCGCTCGATCTCCAGCTCGTCGAGCAGAGCCTCGATTGCGCCAGCGAAGTATGGAGCGTCATAGGGGGCGCCGAGCGGCTTGTCGGAATCGCCGAACCCCGGCAGGTCCATCGCGATCATTCGATGGTGGTCGGCGAGCGCGGCGACCGTGGGTAGGAATGAAGCCTTGGTCGCCCCCAGCCCGTGCACGCAGATCACGGGATCGCCCTCGCCCGCTGAGAGCGTCGAGATCTTGCCGAGCCGGGTGCGGACGGATTCAAAGCGAAGCCGGCGCACGTCGGCTATGGCGCTGGTGGCGGCAAGGAAACCGACGCCGAGGTGCAGGTTCTGGCGGACGCTGAGGCGGCGCTCGCGGAAGGCGGCCATCCCACCGCGCACGTCGCGCGCGATCTCCTCCCAGGTTGCCCAGTCGGCGCTCAACAGGGCGTCGGGCTCGCGGTCGCTCGCCGCCTGCAACTCGATCGCGCCGTCATTGATTACCGCGTCCCATTCGGCCTCGTCGTCGACGGCCAGGCGGATGCGCGCTGAGCCGCTGGGCACGTCGATCACATCGGGGTCGAAGCGCTCGATCAGGGCGGTGAGCCCCGCTGGAGGGCGGCTCTCTGGTGTCGGCCTCTCTTCGGCGTCGACAACTGCCATGCGCAGAGTATGGAGCTCCTCAGCGCAGCCGCGCCCAGGGCTCAGCGGAAGCCCTGCAGCACCTGTGTCGCCGAGTCGTAGCCCTGCTGGATCAACCGCGGCCACTGTGTCCGGTCCAGGAACAGGTCGTAGAACGAGACACCCCGGATCTCCGCCTCGTCGATCGGCTCGATCAGCTTCAGCTTCTCCCCCAGCTCGTCCTTCGCCCGCCGCGCCAATTCGAGGTGGTAGCCCTGCTGCAGCTGTCGGCTCGCCTGCAGTAGGCCGCCGGTCCTATCCGGCCAGCCGCTTATGTCCCGGGGCTCGAAACCCTTGGGCAGCATCAGGTTGACGCCGATCACGTGGTCGAAGCGGTCACCGGCTTCGATCGCCGGCTGTGCCGGCCAGTTCTCGATGATCCCCCCGTCCACATAGAGGTGGCCGCGTACGGAAACCGACTCAATGAACAGGGGCAGCGCGATCGCCACTCGGACGAGGTGGCCGATGGTGACCTCCGGCGTGCGCTTCGATCCGAAGTACTCGACCCTGCCGAGGTCCATGTTGTAGACGATGGTCGTGATCGGAATCGGCGTCTCCCCGCATGGCATCCTCGTCAGCCGCGTGTCAAAGAGGCGTTCGATCGCCTCCCCCTTCGCCAACCCCGAGAACCCTCTGAGCGCCGAAAGGGCGAACCGCGGCAGCTTCAGCCACTGAATGTCCAGGTAGTCCTCCGGCCGCCAGGAGAGCGAGAAGTCCGTCATCTCGTCGGAGCTCATCCCCGCCGCCCACATCGAGCCCCAGATCGCGCCGCCGGAGCATCCGATGATCTCGGCCGGTTCGACTCCCGCCTCCTCGAAGGCACGTTTGACCCCCGCGACGGCCACGGCCGCCCCGCCGCCCCCCGAAGCCACCAAACCGATCCTCTTGCCCTGAAGCTCCGGCACCGGTCGCGAGCGAAACGGCTGCAGGTGCGCCGAGGGGTCAATCGGCGCGGGTCGGTCGATCAGCGGCAGGGGCAGCAGAGTTCGTCGCGCCCGCCGCAGGAACCCCAGGTCGGCAACGATCTCGCCCAAGTCCAGCCATTCGGTGAAGCGCTCGAATTGCGCCTTCACCTCGTACAAGTCCAACCGGTCGTCGAGGGCCATGCCAAGGTCAGCCTAGTGGCGGACTGTCCGCCGGGGAATGTGGAACTCCCCGCACTATGGGCGAGGCCCGAGACCGCCGCCGGACCGGCGGCCCCCGAGGACCGAGCAGGTCGACGCCTCAGGCCACTGGCCGGGCAAGGTCGTGACCAAGATCAGCCAGGCCCGCCCCTTCCGGGAGGCCCTCGCCGAGAATCAGGACACCCTGGCGCCCTTCTCCTTGGCGCCATCTGGACCACCGTGGCGCTCCACTGGCTGAGGAGCACCAAGCCACTCCAGTAGACCACCTGTTTCATCCGGCACTCACGAGGTAGCCGGTCTGGACGAGAAGAGGCTACGCCCCACTCGTCGGGTACCACTCATCGGCGGCATCCAGCGGACCCAGCCGCGTGCTGCTAGTCGCGGCTTCGGATCAGCCAGGATGTGCCGCACGTGACGCAGCCGATCCATGTGCCGTAGCGCGTGTACTCGATCAGCCGGAGCCGCATCGGCTCCACATGCCGGCACCCGTCTGCGCCGCCTTGATCCCTACGGGGATGCATCTGCGCTGCGGTTGCTCTGCTTCGACTGGGGGTCACGGTGTGAGGGTTGCGAGGAGATGCCAAGGGAACGGGAAGCTCCAAACAAAGCCCGGGCAAGAGATCGGGCACTCCCCTCCTGATTCACCTGATCTTTCGGAAACCCTTCTCCGGCCTTTCAGGAACGGGCGGAGGATGGCTCGAACAATCCCCGGCATCGGAGGCATCAGATGAACAGCAAGCAGGCCGACCGAAATGACCGCTATCTCGTCGCCCAGATGCGACTCGACGCGTTCCGCGCCTGGCGGAAACCGAGGCCACCGTTGCGGATCAGCGTGGCCCGGGAACGAAGTCGCATCCGTCCGAGCAGTCACGCAATCCCCCGCGGGCATCTCCCCCGAGGCGCGCTTGCTGGCTAACAGGCTCCCAGGCCCGCCTGAGCGGGCCTTTCGTGAGTAGCGGGGGCGGGATTCGAACCCGCGACCTTCGGGTTATGAGAAGCCTTGGGGGGCGTTCGCTGGGGGCATTTAGCCTGCTGACAGGCGATCTGGGGTCACCTATGGTTCGCTGAGATTCGCTCGGTTCGGTACCACGGCTGGTACCACGAAACTCACCCACCGGCCCAGCGAGTCCCGACCCGATCTCGGCGGACCACGGTTCTCCATCGACCGCCACGAGTTGTCGCTTTGCATCGTCAAGAGCAGGAGGAAGAGGAGGTGAATGCATCCAGACCGGGAGGGCTCCTCATCTGAAGTGGAGGGTGGTGGCGACAGCCGTGGTTCTCGCGCTGGCCGTCGGCGCCTTCGCGATCGCGACGCTGGGCACGGGGACCGCGGGGCGCCATCCGGCGCGGGCTCAGGATGGCGCTCTTTCGCAGGCCGGGGTTGCAGCCGCCCCTGCAGGGCCCCCGCGCCCCCCGTTCGCGGTCGGCCTGCGAACCCTTCGCCTCGTTGACCACTCGCGCCACATCAGGCTGCCGAGCGGCGCCAGCGTCCCGCGGGGACTCGTCACATACGTCCGGTATCCGGCGCTCGGTCCTCCGTCGGCGAAGGAGCGGCGTAATGCGCCTCCCCAACGCGCCGCCGAGCCGTTTCCCCTCGTGGTCTTCGGACACGGCTTCGAGCTGACGCCGGCGCCCTACTCCGGGCTGCTGGAGGCCTGGGCGCGCGCGGGCTTCGTCGTGGCCGCCCCGCGATTCCCTCTCGAGAACGCCCACGCGCCAGGAGGGCCGGACGAGTCCGACCTCATAAACCAGCCTGCCGACATGAGCTTCGTGATCTCGAAGCTGCTCACCGCGAGCAGCAGGCCGGGCGGCCAACTCCAAGGCCTGATCGATCCGCAGAGGATCGCGGTATCCGGCCACTCCGACGGCGGCGAGACGGCGCTCGCCGTCGCCTACTACCGCAGGTTTCGCGATCCGCGGGTAGGTGCCGCCGCGATCCTGTCGGGGGCAAGGATCCCGGGGGTCGCCGGGTTCAGCTTTCCTCCGGGCACCCCACCACTCCTCGCCACACAGGGCACCGCGGACACGATTAACCCCTCGAGATTCACGCTGGGCTTCTACGACGCGGCTTCGCCGCCCAAGTTCCTGCTCACCCTCTTCGGCGCCGCGCACTTGCCGCCCTACACCAACGAGCGGCCTCAGCTTCACATCGTCGAGCGCGTGACGATCGCATTCTTCGACCGCTATCTGACGAAGGAGGCCGAACCCGTGAGCCGCCTGGTCCGTCTGGGAACGGTTCGCGGGATCGCCTCGCTCGCGGCGCAGCCCTGACGGCGAGTCTCCCACTTCGTTTCGGACTGACGGAGCGACTAGGGCGCTAGCTAAAGGGGACCATGACCGGACCGGGCTGGCGGCGATAGACCGCGAAGAAGTCGCGGTCGTCGGGGCTGAGGTAGCGGCCGTCGGGTCTGTTCGACGGCCCGATCTGGTTCGGGCGAAGGCCGTGGTGGTGGGTGTAGGTGATCAGGGTGTGCCAGTCGGCATTGATGTCGAACTGCATCGCCTGGACCGCGCCGGCGCGCTGCAGGACCTGGGCCAGCGAGGTCACCGTCATGTCGTTTGCCGCCACGAAGATCAGGTTGCCGCGGCGGTCGATGCCGACGCCGGTGCGCCAGACGCGGACGGCGTTGCCAACCGTGAAGCCCCACTGCGAGCTGTCGTTGAGGTTGGGGTTGAGGCGCCGGTGCCAGATGATCGGCGGCAGGCTCTGGCGGGACCAGGCGACGTCATGCCCGGCGTTCCGGCCGCCATGCCAGATCTTGATTGCGACCCTGCCGTCGCGGTAGCCGATCAGCGTGGCGTTGCCCTGTGCGAGCGGTTCGTTGACGCGGCCGTTGTCGGTCGAGCCGTTGTTGACGTCTGAGTAGATGAAGCCGGCGTTGAAGGTCGCCAGCAGCCGCCTGCGCTGGCTCTCCGGGACCATCGCCGGTCCGCGAACCGCGGCGCTCGGCGGCTCGTAGCGCCCCGGGTAGTAGGCGAGATCGGTGCGGGTGTGGTCGAACCAGGCGAGATAGGCGACGTTGCGCGGATAGTCGGTCTCCGGGCGGAAGGTCGTCACCATCACCGGCGGCCCTCCCCTCACCGGCGGGCCGGTCGGCTTCCAGACTCCTTCGCCCGGCAGCGCATGGCGGAACACCGGCCTGATGCGGGGTGGCCAGGCGGCCGTCTTCGGCTGCCCCTTCGCGGCCTGACCGGCCTGACCGGCCTGCGGCAGGCTGGTCAGCTGCGGGCCGCCCTTCGAGGGCGCGTTCCAGGAGTAGTAGATGTGTTCGATCTCGTCGACCACCTGGTTGCCGAAGGGGACATCGGCCCGCACCCACTCGACGCTGTTCGCGAAGAAGGGCGTGCTCGATGGCCGCAGCATCCAGCGTGCATACGAATAGATCACCGGCGAAAGCAGGACGAGGAGGACGCCCAGGACCAGGAGTCCCCGGCGCCGCCTGCGCCGGGCCGCAGCCTTGCGCCGCCGCTCCTCTCTGTGCGCCGCAGTGCGGGCGAGCGTCTCCGCGCCGGAAGGCAGGTCAGCCGCATCCGGCGGATCACTCACGGCAGGACCGGCACCAGACTGCCGCAGATAACCCAACTGGGCGATCGCAGTTCCAGACGCCGACAGCCGGGGAGCCACCGACTGTGCCCGGTGGGGGCCGCACACGGTTGCTTGCGACTACTACATCGGCGGCACCCATCTCGGTCAGTTTTCCTGCAGTAGTTACAGCTTCCATTGCTACGAGACGAATACTGACTTCCACTGCGATCGAACATTAGTGATGAGCGCTATCCGCTCAGGGTGGAAGTTTCGGCTGCGCTCCTACACCCAAGACTTCGGCTGCCAGAACACATCCCGCACCACTCGCTATTGATCAGACAGAAGACATATTGGGATGCTCGTTTCTATGGTCGTTTGTGCCAGGCCGAGGCCCGGGAAGTGCTTGGCAGTTGGTGCAAAGCGGGGGCGGGATTCGAACCCGCGACCTTCGGGTGATGGGATCGAGCGCATGAGGCCTGCTCGCCAACCGTGGTTGACCTCAGGGCCGCTCCAGTCGCCTGGGCCTAGAGACCTGAGCACCGCTCCAAGCCCTCAGGCGAGAGGGGCCTTAACCGGAACCACCGCCTCACTTGACAGTCGGTCCTTCTTCACGGAAACGAGAAGCAGCCCACCACAAGATCCCAGCCACACCGGGATCCGGAGCCCAGCTCGTGCGAGCGTTCGAGCGGGTCAGCCGTAGCGGTCGGGTCCGGCACGCTCGAGCTCGATGCGAATCAATACCCGCCGTTCCCTCTCCATTCGGGCCCGGTAATCGTTCCAGTCGGGGTTCGGATCGGGGAAGCGCTTGTAGTAGTCGATCAGCGGATCCATTGCCTCCGGTAGTGAGAGGACCTCGGCGGACCCGTTGACGAATAGCCACTGACCAAAGAACCGGTCGGTGAAGACACAGACCTGGGCCCGAGGATCGCGACGCAGGTTGGCAACCTTTTAGGCGGTCTCCCTGCTGGAGATGATCGCCCGCCCCTTGCCGTCGACGTTGACCAGGACAGGGCTCTGCTGGACCCGATCGCCGGCCCCGCGCGTTGCGAGCACGCCGCGGTGGTTCTCACGGATGAAAGCCCGCGCCTCGTCGAGTTCCACAATCCAAGACCCTAGTCCCTGACGCCGAGGAGACGCGTCCTTGACAAGTTCCCCGCGGTTGGCGCGCCGCGGCCTTAGGATCGCTCCGCCGCCGCGTGCTCAGCTCGAACGAAATCCTCACCGGCCTAGGGCTCGTGATCGTCCTGGCGATCGGCTGTCAGCTGCTTGCGACGCGCCTCCGCGTGCCGGCGATCGTCCTGTTGCTCCCTGCCGGTTTCATCGCCGGGGCGATCACCGATGACGTCCATCCCAACAGCCTCCTCGGGGCGACCTTTCAACCACTCGTCTCGCTGGGCGTCGGGCTGATCCTGTTCGAGGCCGGGTTGCGACTTCGCTGGGTGGAGCTGCAGGGGAAGAGTCGGACGGTCGTCATCCGCCTGATCTCGGTCGGCGCCCTGCTCACCCTGGCCGGGACGATGCTCGCGGCGAAGCTGATTCTGGGGCTGAGTTGGGGCGTATCGCTGATGATCGGCGCGATCCTGGTGGTCTCGGGACCTACGGTAGTCCTGCCGTTGCTCGCGTTCGTGCGCCCCACCCAGGGGGCCCGCTCAGTGCTCAAGTGGGAGGGAACGCTGATCGACCCGATCGGGGCGCTGCTCGGCGTTGTCGCCTTCAGCGCAGTGAAGGCGGGCGCCGCCGGCGACCGGCCCTTTCACCCGGGCGAGCTCGCGGCCAGCCTGGGGGCCGGCTTCGCGGTCGGCGCGCTCGCGACGGCTGTCCTGTGGCTGATCCTGCGCGAACTGCAGCGCGGCTCCCCGCGCGAGGCGATTCCCGCAACCCTGCTCTGCGTCAGCGCCGCCTTGGTCGGCGCCGACCTGATCCGCGAGGACGCCGGCTTCGTGGCCACGGTGACGATGGGGATGGTGCTGGCGAATCAGAGGCGGATCGACGTCTCGCGAATCCTCGAGTTCCACGGGACGGTCGTCGGCCTCCTGATCGGCATGCTCTTCATCCTGATCTCGGCGTCGGTGACGCCCTCGGACGTGAGGGCGATCCTCGGCGAGACTCTGGGGCTGGTCGCGGTGATGGTCCTGATCCTGCGCCCGCTGAACGTCGCCATCGCCGCCCGCGGCTCCAGCCTGAGCCTCAGGGAGCGAGCGTTCGTCGCCTGGATGGCGCCGCGCGGCATCGTCGCGGCGGCGACCGCCTCGGCCTTCGGGCTCGAACTCGTCGATGCTGGAGTTTCGGGAGCGGACAAGATCCTCCCCATCACCTTCGTCGCCATCTTCGCGACCGTGGTCCTCTATGGGCTGAGCGCCGCACCGATCGCCCGCCTGCTGGGGATCGCCGGCGCGGGCGCACCGGTGATCCTGATCGTGGGAGGACATCCCGGGGCACAGGCGATCTCCCGCGCCCTCAAGGCCGCCGGAGTGGAGGTGCGGCTCTGGACCGGACGTCCTGAGGAGCAGCAGGCCGCGCGGGACGCCGGCCTCGATGCCGGCAACGCACAGCTCGGCGTCGACCTGGAGACCCGCGAGGCCGAGCTCGAGGAGGTCGCCACCGCCCTGCTGCTCACTGAGAGCGACGACTTCAACGCCCTGGCGGCGTTCGAGCTCCGACAGGAGCTAGGTAGCGACAGCGTCTACCGCCTACCACCCGCGCCCGGCGCGCTCGAGCTTCTCCCGGCCTACACTGAAGGTGAGCTCCTCTTCGCACCCGAGCTCACTCACAGGGAGCTCAGCCGCAGGTTCGAGTCGGGGGCGCGAATAGTCGAGCTCCGGGCGGAGGCGATCGGCGGCGACACAGCCGGCCTCACGCCCCTGTTCCGGGTGAGCGACGACGGAGAGCTGGAAGTGGTCACGGTCGCCTCATCCGCCCGACGGGAGGGAGGCGGCAGGGCTATCTGTCTCGCCGAAGGGGCTCGGGCTCAAGCCCGGGATTGCCGGCTGCGCCCGGCCGGATAGTTGGATTCCGTCCCATAGATCGAGAGTTGGTCCTTGGACCGCATGCCATGACGCGGAGTGGAACTGGGTTGGCCGCCAAGATCAGTTCACCTCCATCGAGTCGAGCTCGATCCAGACCACGGTCGGCCCGCGCATGGGCCGCCCACTGACCCCCTTTGGTAGGACCTTGCGGCTGGTGGGAAACACGATCCCATCCACCTCTCGATGCTGTTCGCACAAGTGCGCAGCGTTGGCGAAGGAGGCGACGACGTCGGGGCTGTAGTCGTGTCGGCGCAGCAAACCAAGGCTGTCGAAGTACAGAGACTGATCCCGGCAATGCGTGTGCACCCCCTCCGGAAAGGTCACGTCGAGGCGGCGCCAGGTCTCGCCCTCGACCTCCATCGGCTCCCCCTCCTCGGTCTCGAAGCCAGGCTCGTCGAACAAGAAAGGGATGTTGAGGTAGTTCCACATTGCGTAGCCGGCGAAGTACAGGGCGTCGAGGTCATCCCACCGCAGGTTCCGCCGGAGTCCCGAGAGCCCCGAGAAGGCGTCACGCGCACCGGAGCGCTCCTCGATCACTGTGCCGTCACTGGCCAGCAGTTGTACGTCGTCGCCGGCGAAGACGCCGGAGCGCCCCTCGGACGGGTAGGGCTCGAAGCTTGCCCGCTGTCCTCCGGTCTCGACGGTGAGGCCGTAATCGTCGTAGTTGCTCGCTTTCCCCTTCATCCGCATCAGGAGCCCCCCGGAGCGCACATGGGCCGAAATCTCGCCCACCTTGCGCCAGCGACCCCTACCCCCGTGGGCCTCGATCGCGTCGTCCAACAGTGTCATCTCACCGTGCCTCGGTCACGCTTTCCTCCCGAGGGTATTCAACAGCCAAGGGGCGGAGGACCGCGGTTCGTCTTCGACCTGCACCGGGAGACGTTGGCAGAGGAGAGCGACCGGGTTCGAACATGCCGAGGAAGACTGTCTGTCCGGCGGCACGGAAGCGATCCCTCCGTACTGCGGTACCTCAAGAAGGAATCCGCGCGCCCCGCAGAATCAGAAAGGCTCGGGTAACTCCAGTGGACACTGGAATTCGGCTCCGCGGTGAGCGGCACCGGTCTTGATGCCCGTTTGATGCCCACCTTCCCCACCCGAGGCCGGTCACGCGAAAACGAAAGGCCCGGATCTCCGGGCCTTTCGTGAGTAGCGGGGGCGGGATTCGAACCCGCGACCTTCGGGTTATGAGATCTAACAAGCCTGGGCGCCTGAGTTGGATTCGGCGTTCCCATGCGGTTTCAGTTGGTCTGAGTTGTCCTGTGTTGTGCTCGGATTGGGACGACGAATGGGACGACGGACCGTCCGTCCCCAGGATGGGCCACTGTCGCCATAAGACCTGACCTGGGTGTACCGTGAATCTCATGGCATCGCCAACTGCAGAGAAGAACCTGAGCGATCGGGTCAAGTCGCTAGAGGAGGAGCTGGCCAAGCTCCGCCGAGCTTTTGCTTCCCTCTTGGAGCGCATCGGGAACGGCAAGTCGGACGCTGACGTGATCGACGAGCTCGCTGACCGGCCGATGTCAGAAGAGGAGATGGAGGCGGCCTTCGCCCGCCTCGATGCCGAAGCCGACCGCACTCGTTGAGCCCGACCTACGAGGCCTCGCGTCGGTTTCTGCGCGAGTACATGAAGCTCTCACGAGAGCAGCGTGAGAGGTTCCGAACGGCTCGGCGGAAGCTGGTCGCTGCGCTGCGCGAGGATCCACCAAACTTTCCGCCGGAGCTGCGGATCAAGCGAGTCCAGGGCGTCCGCGACGTCTGGGAGATGACCTTCGCCGGCGACGGGCGGGCGACGTTCGCCTACGGCGAACCCGAGCGCGAAGGTGAGGCGCACGTCGTCTGGCGACGTGTCGGCACTCACGACGTTCTGGGTAACCCCTAGGCCGCTTGCTCAACAGCGGGCGGACTGAACGCTCGCTGCACCAGCTCGGTCTCGTGTGGGCTCGGCGCGTAGTCGGCGTAGATCTCCGTCGTCTTCGCGTCCTTGTGGCCCAGCCACTCTTGGAGCGTCCTCAGAGGCACTCCTGACGCCGCGCAGTGAGTCCCGAAGGTGTGTCGAAGATCGTGGAACCGGACCTGACGCAGGCCGGCACGAGCGAGCGCAGCGGAGAAGCGCTTCCGGATCTTTGATGCGTCCAGGGGGTGACCGCTCTGGGGATGGGCAAAGACGAGGTCCTCGTCGACCTTGAACGGCGATCCCTGGAATTGCCGCTCCAGCTCACCTGCCACCCGGTCAGCCAATGGCACCGAACGTGACGACCGCTTCGACTTGGGCGTTCCGAATTGCTGGCGCGTGTAGTTGCGACGGACTCGGATCCGTCCCGCCTGCCAATCGACGTCGAGCCAACGGAGCGCCACAAGTTCGCCTTGCCGCAGTCCGGTCATCGCTGCAGTCAGGTACAGCGCATGCTCGGTCGGTCCGAGGTAGTCGTCGGGAACGGCCCGCAGGAGCGCTTCCAGCTCGGACAGGTCGAGGTAGCGAATGTCCGGGTCCCCGGTCGAGGCTCGCGGCCGGTCGACACTGGCGACCGGATTGGTCGGCGCCCAACCTCGCTTGACCGCGTGCGAGAAGAGGCCGTGAAGGAAGACCAGCTGATTGCTGATCGTCTTCGTCGATAGGCCATCGCGCTTCTTCGCTGCCAGATAGGAACGGAGGTCGTCGGGTGCGATGCGCTCGATGGCACGATTGCCGAAGAACGGCTCGACGTGCCGGCGCAACATCGAGCGATAGTCGGACAACGTCGTCGGCTTCCTCTCCAAGACGTGCTCTAGGTGTTCCAGGTAGAGGCGTCCGGCGCCCTCGATCGTCAGCCGCGACCGGAGGACTGGACGCTCCCGCTCGACGCGCCGCTGCAGCTCGCGGTCCGCCTGAGCTCGTGTGAGGCCTTCTCGCGTCCCGCGCTGGCGCTTCGGACCGATCTTCCTGTGGACGCGTCGACCGCCCGCGTACCACCGGCCGTACCAAGTCTCACGGCCCCTCGCGTCTCGGTGGACGAACAACGAACCGGTTCCGTAGGACCGCCTTGACATGAACCCATCTTGGAAGACGGCCCGGCGGATTCCATCAGAACCGCCCGGACGATCCCCCACCTTCCGCTGAACGCTCATCTCCGCCGACCCCGACCTGGCCGCGACAGTAGCGGCGGCGGCGCGGCCGTCAAGGGGCTTCGCCCCGACCCCCTTCGGGGGTTGACGGTCCGCGCCTAAGCCGCCGCTAGGCTGGCTCTCAGGTCGGGCTGGTCTGGATCTGTGGTCTTGATCGACTGCCGTCATCTACCGCGAATGACGGCATCGGGTGCCAGCTGTCCCACTCGAGCTCGCCCCATGACTCGCTGTCACCAGCAATCTCTAGACACTTAGACATCTCGACTGCGGTCAATCAACCCAAACCGTTTCCGACATAGTTCACCTGGGGTCTCCTCTCGCTGGAACAGCAGTGCCAACCGCCGTTCTAATGAGCGGGGCGGAGGCCCCTTCTCAGCTACGCAGCCGGGGGACCTTCATGACATTCCATGCAAAGCACCGCCGTTTCTCGTCCAAAGCAGTAGCC
Source organism: uncultured Solirubrobacterales bacterium (assembly GCA_963815045.1). Classification (GTDB taxonomy): domain Bacteria; phylum Actinomycetota; class Thermoleophilia; order Solirubrobacterales; family 70-9; genus DASUPK01. Next base: position 723,626 of record CAWFET010000003.1, on the reverse strand, counting down.
GCTAGACCGGCAGCCGCTTCGCCCTCTTCTTGCACTTCTTGAACTTCTTCTTGTTGTGGTTCCTCTTGTGCTTCTTCTTGCACTTCTTGAGGGCTGCGGCGCGTTGGCCGGTCGGCCGTGGCGGCGTGCTGGCGATCGAGACGGCGTCCGTGCTGGCATTGAAGAAGCCCCCGCCGTCGACCTCCGCGAACCGGAGGCGAACCGTCTGGCCTGCGAACGGGGTTAGATCGGCCGTCATCATGGTCGGCGCCAGCGTCGTGGGATCGCCGGTCGCCGTTCGAAAGATCGGCAGCAGGATGTCGGCCGGGTTGATCGAGGTGAGCGGGGCGCTCGGCTTCATCACGTCGATGCGGTATTGCTGATTCGGCACGACGAAGTAATCGAGGCTGTCCGTAGCGGGATGGGCAATCGCCGAGTTGGTCATGTAGTAGACGTAGAGGCTGAGCGTGTGGGTTTGGCCGGGCTCGAGCGCAACGTCCTGATAGAGGATGCGGGTGCCTTGGCTGCTCTGGTCGGTGACCGCGGCCAAGGACCCCTGCGGCGGCGCAGCGATCGGCCGGGCGTTTGTGGGGGAGGCCGTCCCCGAGTACGCGAACCAGCCGCTACCGGTGTTCTGGGTCTGCCAGCCCGAGAGGCTGCCGGTCTCGAAGTCGCCATTAGTGACGATCGCGGCGTGCGCTGCCGCAGGCGCGGCAAGCAGTGCCATGGAGACTGCGACGAGAGCAATCCAGCAGCGCATACCTGGCACAAATCCTTTCTAGCGAACCGACCCTTTCCCTCTCAGGACCTGACTATTTCAGAGGTCTCAGCAGCGTGTCGAGCCCCTTGCTGGCGCCTTGCAAGATGAGCACGTCCGGTTGCGGCTGGCCAAACCGCCGCTCTCCATGCAAAGCGGCGGTTTTTGCAAGACCGCCGCAGCAAATGGGACGACATTGGGACGACGGATTCAGTCGTCACTCCCCCGGCCAAAACGAAAGGCCCGCCGGAGCGGGCCTTTCGTGAGTAGCGGGGGCGGGATTCGAACCCGCGACCTTCGGGTTATGAGCCCGACGAGCTACCAGGCTGCTCCACCCCGCGTCGGTATGAGCGAGTTTACCGCGTGATTCGGGAAGCGCAACGGGGGTCATCGACCGCCCCGGATGCTAAATTTCCGCGCTTCATAGACCTGCTTAATCGTCAGGCGCAGGCGTCTGACGACCGGGGAACCCAAAGGTTCCAGGGGCGAATTGCCGAATATGAGGTATAGCGCGTCTCTTCCGCGCGAGCCCGACAGCTAACCCCGGAAGCGCACCGACAGAGAGGTCATCATGCGCAAGACAGTGACGGCACTGCCGCTCGTTGCGGCAGCGTTGCTTTCGATCCTCACCTCGCAGGCGAGCGCCTGCAGCGGCTCGAATCGACAGCCTGGACGGCAGTCGATCACGGACGCACAGATCGCGGTCACCTGCCTGATCAACAAGCAGCGCCGCCGCAACCACCTGCACCCAGTGCGCGGGAGCATCCCGCTGAACGCCGCCGCGGCGGAGCACTCCGGCGCCATGGTCTCGCAGAACTTCTTCTCACATGAGGGCGACGGCACGCCGGCCTCTCGCGCGGTCAATGCCGGCTACACGGCCGGGGCCCGCACCTGGGGGATCGGCGAGGACCTCGAATGGGCGACGGGTGGGGCCGCCACCCCTCGCCATGTCGTGCGCGGCTGGATGAAGAGCGCCGAGCATCGCTCCATCATCCTCACCCGCCGATTCCGGCAGGTCGGCATCGGGATCGTGGACGGCTCGCCGGTCGCCGGCATGGACCAGGGGGCGGAGACCTTCACCGCCGTTTTCGGATTCCGGAAGGGATGAGATAACGCACTCCCATCCTCGCGAGTAGGATGCGACGCGGTGCTCGGGGATCGGACATGGACGTCGCGATGCGCGTTGCGGTAATCGACATCGGCACCAACTCGACGAGACTGTTGATCGCCGACGTCGACGGCGGCAGCGTCTACGAGGTCGAGCGGCGGACGACCGTCACCAACATGGGCCGCGGCGTCGACCACACCGCGAACATCTGCTCGGACGCCGTCGAGGATGTCTGCGAGGCGATCTCGGGCTACAAGGCGCGCTACGAGGAGATGGGCGTCGAGCGGGTGATGGCGATCGCCACCAGCGCCGTTCGGGACGCCGTCAACGGCGACGCCTTCATCGCAGAGCTTCGCGAGCGGTTCGAGCTCGACGCGCGCATCCTCACCGGTGAGGAGGAGGCCCACCTCACATACCACGGCGCCACGGCCCACAGGCCGACCTCTGGTCCCACGCTCGTCTTTGACATCGGCGGCGGCTCCACCGAGCTGATCGTCGGGACCGGCGGCGAGGTCGGCTTTCACACCTCACTTCAGGCCGGGACGATTCGCCATTCCGAGCGCCACCTCACCTCGGACCCGCCGGACCCGCACGAGCTCGAGCATCTCGCGACGGACATCCGCAAGCTGATCGAGGAGGCGACCGCAACGCAGCCGGACGGCCCACCGGCCCGGGCCATCGCCGTGGCCGGAACACCGACGTCGCTCGCCGCAATCGACCAGTCTCTCGAGCCGTACGACGCGGGCCGCGTTCACGGCTACCGGCTCGGGATGACGAGGGTCCAGCGGATGCTGAGCCGGCTCTCCTCCTTGCCACTCGCCGAGCGCCTTCGCGTGCCCGGACTGCACCCCGGCCGCGCCCCGACGATCGTCGCGGGAACGGTCATCCTCGTCCAGGTCATGCGCGCCTTCGGACTGCAGGAGGTGGAGGTCTCGGAGCTCGACATCCTGCACGGCTCCGCGCTCTCGGCCGCGATGGCCCCCGCCTGAGCGAATGCTTGGCCAGTTTGTACTGACTTTGGAGGATCGACCAAGTTTTCGGTATTGCCTATCCCCGCGCCCGCATCGATACTCCGCGGGTCGGGAGAATTGGTGCTGGGCCGGACGCCCAACACCGCCTCTCGGCTCATAGGGTCCGGGCGTTTGCCGCAAGGCGCCTCCCGTCGCCTGGATCCGCTACATACCCCCCAAGTAAGGCCCCTGAGACGTACCCCTGCCCGTCCTGACGGGGCCTGTTTGCAAAGACCGGCCGCCATGGATGGCGGTCGGTCTTCGTATGAGGGCCCACAGGGATCGCCGGGATGGCTTCGCCATCAAATCGCGGCCACAAGCGGCCGCCTCGCCTAAGTCGCTTCGGGCTTCGCCCTCCGCTCCAAGATGGAGCAGCCTGGTGGCCGCTAGGGTGAATCAATGACCTCAGGGGGTGCAGCGCCAGGCCTGATCTTCGACGAGTGGGAGATCGAGCTCCACGGGCACCAGGTCGTCTACCGCATCGCCGGCGACGGCCCCCCAGTGGTGTTGATCCACGGAATGGTCAACTCCTCCAAACATTGGGAGAAGGTCGCCCTGAAGCTGGCCGAGCGCTACACGGTGATTGCTCCCGACCTGCTCGGCCACGGCGACTCGGCCGCGGTCCGGGGCGACTACTCGCTTGGTGCCCACGCGTGCAGCATCAGGGACCTGCTGACCACGATCGGGATCGAGCGCGCCACCATCGTCGGACACTCGCTCGGCGGCGGGATCGCGATGCAGTTCTTCTACCAGTTCCCCCAGAGGGTCGAGCGGCTTGCGCTGATTTCGAGCGGCGGGCTCGGTCAGGACGTCAGCCCAATGCTCCGCGGCGCCGCTCTGCCGGGTGCCGCCGCGGGAATCTGGCTGGTTGCCAACCGCCGCGTCCGCGAGGCCATCGACAGCGCGGGGCTGCGCATGCGCGAGCGCGGCAGCCGGAGGGGCGTCTATCTCCAGGCACTCGCCCGCGCGATGCGCCCGCTCCAGGAGGCTGCCGCCCGGCGAGCGTTCCTGCAGACCCTCCGCGCGGTGATCGACGTCCGCGGGCAGCACGTCAGCGCCATGGACCGCCTCTATCTGCTCGGCGAGCTGCCCACTCTGATCGTCTGGGGTGATCGGGACAACACCATCCCGATCGAGCACGGCCTGGCCGCCCACGAGCGGATCCCGAACAGCCGCTTCGTCACCCTGCCGAAGGCTGCGCACTTCCCGAACCTCGAGAATCCCGATGGCCTTGCGACCGCCCTGATGGAGTGGCTCGACGAGACGGAGCCGGGCCTGATCGAGGATTCCGAATGGGGAGCGATCGTGGGCGCGCGCTCGCCGCGTCGCCAGAGGCTCGCTACGCCGTCGCCAGCGCCACCGAGTGGTTCGCCAGGATGACGTCGTCCGGATCCCAGCTGCGCTTGACGTGCGAGAGGCGCTCGCAGGTGGCGGCCGGGAGGATGGCGTCGACGTCGCAGGGCCGCTCCGCGTAGTTGAAATAGCCGCCCTCGGCTGACCAGGGCTTCATCGCCTCGCTCATCTTGTCGAGCTGCCCCGTGATCGGGCCCTTCATCTGGGGATCCATCAGCATCCCGATGCCCAGCATCACGAATTCGGCGTCGAGCTTGTCGAGAGCACCGCCGTTCTCCGCCGGGCGAGCCAGCGCACCGCCCATGTGGCGGATCTCGGAGACCAGCAACGGCGAGTCCGACTCGGGGCCACCCGTCTCGTAGAAGGCGTCGAGCGCCTCATCCGGCAGCTCGCGCAGCACGCCGTGATGGCCCATCCCCGGCACCGGCGGCTCGGGGTCCATCGCGATGCGGGTCAGGCCGGGAGCCGGGATCTGCCCGAAGGTGTCCATGATCGGTTCCCCGATCTCGCGCAGCGGCGCGATCGCCGCCTTGCCCTCCTCCTCGCTGCCGATCACGGCGGCGGTGATCGCGAGGAACTTCTTTCCCCGGATCTCCTCCGGGACATCCGGCAGCGGCGGCAGGTTCATCATCCGCAGCAGGCTCCCGACCTCCTCGGGCGCGCTCGCGGTGAAGTCCCGGTAGGCGCGCAGGCCGTCCCTGGTGAGCTCGGCGGGGAAGAGGATCGAGCCGGCATAGGCCTCGGTGATCGGCAGGAGCTCGATGTGCAGCGCGGTGACGATCGCGTACCCCCCGCCCCCGCCCCGCAGCGCCCAGAAGAGGTCCGGCTCGCTGGTGGCGTCGGCGGTCCGCGCCTCGCCATCGGCCGTGACGACCTCGATCGCCGTCACCCGGTTGCAGGCCCAGCCGTGCTTGCGGCCGAACCAGCTGAGGCCTCCGCCAAGCGTGTACCCGGTCACCCCGACGTTCGGCGAGGTTCCCGGCATCGAGCAGCGCTCAGACTTGATGGCGGCGTCGGCCACGTCCTCCGCAACTGCTCCGGCCTCGACTCGGGCCCTCTCGCCCTCGATGACGACGTCGCGCATCCGCACGGTCTTGACCAGGATCACGCCCTCGAGGGAGCCGAGTGGGACCGCGCCGTGTCCGGTGCCCTGCCCCGCCACCCGCAGGCCGTTTCCGCGAGCGAAGCGGATGACCTTGCTGACGTCGTCCGCGCTCTCGACGAGGGCGACCGCGGCCGGCTGCTGATCGGCGGCGAGGTTCCATGCCTGGCGCGCCTCATCCCAGCCGGAATCGGCGGAGGTGGCGATGGTGCCCCGGATGGAGAGTCCTGAGAAGTCAGTCATGCGGGCGGCACTCTAGTCCGGCCGGCCTGGCCAGTCCATCCGTACTTTTCCCGCTTCTGTCAGCGGGCTGACTATGCGGGGTGCGGCTCGGCGTCGATCGGAACATCGGCGACCCGGTCGAAGGCGATCCGTGCGATGACTGCGCCGGCGATTCCGGCGAATCCCGCCATCACCAGCGCAGCTCGCGGATCGATCGCCTCCGAGAGCCAGCCGGAGAGCGGCCCCCCGATCGGGGTCGACCCGAGGAAGACGATCGAGTAGAGAGCCATCACCCGGCCGCGCATGTTCGGCTCCGAGGCGAGCTGGAGCGAGGAGTTGATGCTGGCGGCGAGGGTCACCGTCGCCGCCCCCAGCGGGGCGAGCGCGGCGATCTCGAGAGCCAGGCTGGGAGCGCCGGCGGCCAGGAGGGCGATCAGGCCGAAGACCAGCGCAGAGCCGACCAGGAGCATCGGCGTGACCGAGCCGCGAGCGCCGTTGATCAGCGCTCCGGCGATCGCGCCGATCCCCATGGCGGCGACCAGAACCGCGTAGGTCGAGGGACCGCCGCCGAAGGTGAACCTGGCGAGCAGCGGCAGGACGACCTGGAAGTTGTAGCCGAGGGTTCCCACGACTGCCATCAGCGCCAGCGGGATCCAGAGCTCGGGCTCTCGGCGGACGTAGCGCAGCCCGGCGCGAACGGCACCGGGCTCGCGGGGGACCTTCGCGGTGGGCTGCAGGCGCTCGGTGTCCATCCCGGCGAGCACCCAGATCATGAAGGCGAAGCTGGCTGCGTTCAGCGCGAAGCATGGCCCCACCCCGACGGTGGCGATCAGCACTCCGGCGATCGCCGGACCGATCACGCGGGCGCTGTGGACCAGCACGCTGTTCAGGCTGACCGCGTTGACGACCCGATCCGAGCCGACCATCTCCATCACGAACGCCTGCCGGGTCGGGTAGTCGACGGCGTTGACGCAGCCGCGGACGAAGACGAGGGAGAAGACCATCCACGGGACGAGCACCCCGTCAGCCGAGAGGGCCAGCATGGTCAATGGGGCGATCATGTGAAGGCCCTGGGTGAGGATCAGCAGGCGCCGCTTAGGCACCCGGTCCGCGATCAAGCCGCCCCAGGCGCCGAAGATCAGCATCGGCAGGAACTGCAAGGCGGTCGTGACGCCGACGGCGACACCGCTGCCTGTGAGCGAGAGGACCACCCACATCTCGGCGATCATCTGCATCCAGTTGCCCGACAGCGAGACGAGCTGGCCGGTGAAGTAGCGGCGGAAGTTCGGGATCTTCAGGCTGGCGAAGGAGCGGCCGAGGGCCGCGGTCATTCGAGCATCCCCTCCATCAGCTCTGCCGCCCTCTCCAGCGTCCGGCGGTCCTCGGCGTCGAGCTTGGAGAGGCGGCTGGCGAGGTAGGCGGTCTTCCGAGCGCGAAGGCGCTTCAGGAGCGCCCGGGCCTCACCGGTGGCGCTGAGGATCGAGGCACGGCCGTCCGCGGGATCCCTGACCCTCTCCACCAGGCTGGCCTCTTCGAGGTGGCGAACGATCCGGGTCGCGGTCGGGCGCTTGATGCGCTCCCGCTCGGCGAGCTCGCTCGGCGAGAGCGGGCCGTGGCGCTCGACGGTGGCGAGCGCGGCGACCTGCGAGGGCCCGAGATCGGTGCCGGCCTCCTGGCGCAGGCGGCGCGCCATCCGGGTGATCGCCCAGCGCAGGCGCGGGGCCAGTTCCTCCTTGATCTCCGGGGCCGGTGTCAAAGTAGTTTGCATCGCTAATTAGCTTAGCAAACTTCTTCTTGCGGGCCGTTCCCCGCGGTTTAGGGCGCCCTAATCCCGACTGTGTTAGGGTGCCCGAACCTTGAAGTCCGACCAAACCACTCAGAATTCGTACACGCACCTCGCCTGGTGGCTCAGCGGCCTCGCGGTGGTGACCGGTCTCGTCTACCTGATGGCGACCGCCCACACCGGCCCAGCGGATCCGACGGAGCAGCACATGAGCCACGGGACCGCGGTCTTCAACTCGGGGATGATCGTCTTCCGCGAGGGACTCGAGGCGATCCTGATCTTCGCCGCCGTCACCGCCAGCTTCCTCGGCGCAAACAAGTCGAAGCGCCGGCCGGTCGTCGCAGGCGCCATCCTGGCCTTCGGAGCCGCGATCGTCACCTGGTTCATCGTGCAGGCGCTCCTCGACGTCGCCTCCCCCCTCGGCCCCAAGCTGGAGGCGATCACCGGCTTCCTGGCCATCGTCGTCCTGCTCGTCGTCCTCAACTGGTTCGTGCACAAGGTCTACTGGTCCGATTGGATCGGCCGGCATCACAAGCGGCGCCAGAAGCTGCTCACGCAGACCGGCCCCTGGGTCGTGATCGGGCTCGTCGCGCTCGGCTTCACCACCGTCTACCGCGAGGGATTCGAGGTCGTGCTCTTCCTCCAGAACCTGGAGCTCCAGAGCGGGAGCTCCACGGTCCTCGAGGGGGTGGCGATCGGGCTGGCCTGCACCGCGGTGGTCGGCGCCCTCACCTTCTGGCTGCACCACAAGCTTCCCTACCGCCGGATGCTGATCATGACCGGCGCTCTCGTCGCCGTCGTCCTGATGGTGATGATCGGCGGAACCGCCCTCTCCTTCATGGACCTGGGCTGGATCCCGAGCCACCCCACTCCGTTCACCGTCCCGGCCTGGATGGGCTCCTGGTTCGAGATCTACTCCTACTGGGAGACGATCGGCGCTCAGCTGCTCGCCGGGATCCTCGTGGTCGGTTCCTATGTCCTCGCCGAGCACGTCAAGGTGCGCAGGCGCGTGCAGAAGGGAGAGCAGCCCGCGGTCCGCGCGGATGCCCCTCCCCCGCTCCAGACCCAGACGGAGACCGTCTAGCGCACTACCCTGGCGGGCATGCGCCGTTCGCCAGGGAACGTCGTCCTCGTCGCCGTGCTGGGCCTCCTGCTGGTCGCGGCGGGCGCCGCAGTCGCGAAGAAGAAGCATCGCCACCACGGCCTGCCGCGCGGTCCCTACCCGAGCCTCGGATCCTGCCCAGTCTTCCCGGCGCCGTCAGCGCCCGCCACCGCCCCCTCGGCGGTGGACGAGTCCGCGTGGAACCAGGACATCTCGGCAGCCCCTCCGGACCCGAACTCGGCCGCGTACATCTCCTACATCGCCGCCCACGGCGGGGACTTCATCCACCCGGATTTCGGCTCGCCTCGCGAGTACGGGTTCCCCTACGCGGTCGTCGGCAAGAAGCAGAAGCGCAGCAAGGTCAACTTCACGGCGTACGGCGACGAGTCCGACCACGGTGCCTATCGGGTGCCGTTAAAGGCGCTGGTCGAGGGAGGACAGCGCTCGGACGGCGACCGCCACGTGCTGGCGGTCGACGCCGCCCGCTGCAAGCTCTACGAGCTCTATCGGGCCTTCGCGCGCAAGAAGCCGAAGCCCCACTGGAATGCCGACTCCGGCGTGATCTGGGACTTGCGCTCAGGGGCGCTGCGGCCCGAGGGCTTCACCTCAGCCGATGCCGCCGGACTCCCGATCTTCCCGGGCCTGGTCCGCTACGACGAGGCTGCATCGGGGCACATCAACCACGCGATCCGGGTCACGGTGAGCTCGACGCAGGACGCCTACCTCCACCCCGCCTCCCACTGCGCCGGAGACACCTCCAGCGCCAGCGCCCCTCCCATGGGCCTCCGGCTGCGCCTCGGCGCGGGCTACGACGTCTCGGGCATCACCGGCCCCGCGCACGCGATCGCCGTGGCGATGAAGCAGTACGGCCTGATCGTCGCCGACAACGGCTCGAACTGGTTCATCTCCGGGACGTCGGACCGCCGCTGGTCGGATGAGAACCTCGATCAGCTCAAGTCGATTCCCGGCTCGGCCTTCCAGGTAGTGCAAAGCGCCGCAGCCATTCACGGCTGCTGAGGCCCTCGGCGGGAGCGCTCACCATCCGCACGCCGATCAGGGCGAAGACCAGGCCGGCCACCGCGCCGATGCTCAGCGGCTGACCGAGAATCGGGACCCCGGCGATCGCCGTCGTCGCCGGCACCAGGTAGAGGAAGCTGGTCGCCTCGCCGCTCTTCTCGTTGCGGAGCAGCCAGAAGAAGAGCATGACCGCGCCGATCGACAGGCCGAAGATCAGCCAGGCCAGCGGCGCCAGCGCCTCCGCGCTCAGCCCAAAGCCCTGGGTGAGCGCGGTGAGCGGGGCGATCACGACCGTGGCGGTGATCAGCTGGATCGTGTTCGCCACCTTCGGGTCGACATCCGAGCCGTAGGCCCGCTGCACGAGCGTGCCGCCGACGAGCCCGGCCAGGCCGACGATGGCGAAGATGAACCCGAGAGCCGATCCGCCGCCGTGGAGCTCCTCGATCACCGCGAGGAGGACTCCGCCCACCCCGATCGCCGAGCCGAGCCACTGCGTCGGTGCGAGGTGCTCGTCGAGCAGGAAGGTGGCGAGCACCGCCACCAACAGGGGGCTCGAGCCGGCGAGCAGGGCGGTCAAACCGGCCGGGACTCCATGCTGGAGCGCCAGGAAGATCCCGACGAATTGCGCGGCCTGCAGCAGCAGACCGACCACCACCATCTGGACGATCGCCGCCCGCTCGCGCGGCCAGGGGGCGCGCATCGCCATCGCAATCGCCGCCATCGCGAGAGCGGCGACGCTCATACGCCAGAAGAGGATCGAGAGGCCCGGCGCGTGGCGCACCGCCAGCGTTCCGACGATGAAACCGCTGGACCAGATGGGGACCATCGCGGCCTTGGCGAGTCGAAGCCTTGGTCGCTTGCTCATCGCTAGTCCTTTCTCACGTCGCTCGGTGATCAAACGTCCCGGTGGCGCGGCCTGTGAGATCGGCCTGATAGAGGTTTACCGGTGAGATTCCTCGACGACGAGCGTCTGTACTGGGACGCCGAGTACTGCCTCCGCTTCCTTCGGGATCTGGAGAAGCCGGACGAGAGCGAGCGGCCCGCGGGCGAGCGCTTCCACTTCTACTGGCGCGGGCCGATCTCGACGAAGCAGGCCTTCGCCATCAGGTCCGTCCTGGCAACGCAGAGAGGACACGGCGAGGTCTGCCTCTGGCTGGACCCGGAGGACGGATACGCGGGCCATGAGCGGAACCCGATCCTGCGATCGCTCGCAGACGAGATCTCGGTGCGGCCCTTCGATGCCGTGCAGGAGTGTCGCGGAACGCCTCTGGAGGGCAGGACCGACCTGCAGGAGGACGAGTCCCCCCTCGAGCGTGCCAACCTCTTTCGGCTGGTCGGCCTCTACAACCACGGTGGCGTCTACCTGGATCTCGACACGATGCTCCTGCGGGACCTGGGCGAGCTGCACGTCCAGCCGTTCATGACCGATGACTACTGCTACCGCTGGTCCGCCCACCTCCCGTACGGGAACAACGCCGTCCTTCGCTTCCACCAGGGATCCGAAAACGTCTGGAGGCTGATGGAGCGGAGCATCGAGCTCGGGACGTGCAACCCGACGAAGGTCCTCCAATTCGAGGGCGCTGAGGATCTCGACGTGACCGTCCTCCCCTGCGCGTTCTTCGATCCGCTCTGGCCGCACTTCGACGGGATCTGCCGGTTCGAGGGCGCTCCATTCGACGGATGGGAGGGCTTCTTCCGGAAGTTCAGCTGGCGCTTCCGTCCCGGGCCGGAAGCCGAGTCCTACCGGGAGTTCTTCCCGGGGGCGTTCGCATACCACTGGCACAACCAGTGGGAGGCGCCGGAGCACGAGAATTCCTATTTCGGGCGGTTCTCCCGAGAGATGGACGCCCCGCTGCCCTAGGGCGAAGCGGCTACTGGCCGCGAGCGGCGTTGACGAGCTGCGCCGGCGGGGTGATCGTCTTGGAGAGGACGAAGGTGCTCTCCGCCTGGGAGACGCTGATCGGCGCCGGGGCCGGGTCTCCGCTGGGCGTGATCGAGAAGCTGCCCACGATCCCGTCCTTGACGCGTGTCTTGAACAGGGAGGCGATCACGCCGGAGCGGGTCGCGTTCCCCGACTGAATGGCGGGCAACAGGACCTCGGCCGCCTGCCCCGCGTAGGGCGCGAAGAGCTCGAGCGGCTCGTCGCCGATCTGCGCCTTGAGCTCCTTGACGAAGGCCGAGCCCTCGCCGGTGAGGCTGCTCGGCACCTTGCCCGGAAGGCTGGCGTACATGCCCTTGGTGGCAGTGCCGGCCTGGTCGATGGTGCTCTGCTGAGCGAAACCGTCTGGTGCGAGCAGCTTGACCGGGCCGTCGTTGGGGCCGAGGACCGAGACCTTGTCCTTGATGATCTGGGCGCCGTTCTGCTCGAGCAGCCCGGCCAGCAGGACCGCGTCGGCCCCCGAGGCCTTCACCTTCTGCATCAGGTCGGTGTAGCTCTTCGCCTTCTGGTCCCACTGCTCGACTCCGGCGATGTTCATTCCGAGCGAGCGAGCTGCCCCCTCGAAGGTGTCGGCCTGGCCCTTGCTGGTCGGGTCGTCGGCGGCGACGAGGATGTACGGGTTCTTGATCCCCTGGTCGTTCGCAAAGGTCGCGAGCCCGGCCATCTGGACGGCGTCGTTCGGCACGACGCGCACGTAGTTGCGCTTGCCGGACGGGTAATAGACATCCGGCTCGTTGGGCTTGCAGATGCTCCCCGGCTCGGTCAGGCAGACGTAGGTGTTGCCTGGGGAGACCATCGCCAGGCCGCCACCGGGGGCCTTGTTGAGGACCGGGATCTCGATCGCGGCGCAGCCCGAGTTGTAGGTGCCGATCACGCCGATCACGTCGGGATTGCTCGCGTAGGCCTGGGCGTTCGAGCGGCAGAGGTTCTCGTCCCACTCGCCCGTCGAGGACAGCGAGTCGTCACAGGCCTGGAACGCGACCTGAGTGTCGTTGCCGGCCTGCCATCCCTTGCGGGCGATCTCCTGGACGATCGCGTCGTTCATCTGCTTGGAGCGCTCCGCGGAGTCGCCCTGCAGCGGCAGGTCGGAGACGATCAGCTTGGAGGGCTCGCCGCTCCCCGAGTACTCGACGTCACCGCAGTTGGCGTCGACCGCCTGGACGCTTCCGGTCTTGTCGCTGCCGCCACCCCCGCAGGAAGCGATCAGCATGCCGCCGCGATCGCGGCCAGCGCAACAGGAACAGGACGAGACGGCGCGAGACACGGCGGCCACCCTATTCGGGCGCGCGGAGGGAACGCATCCGTAGAAGCCCGCGCCGTTGCCGGGCTTAGGCCGCGCCTTCGCAGCCTGGCGCTCCGGCGCGATCCGGACGACGTCCCAGGCCAAGCCGAGCTTCTCGAGCGACCAGATCACCGCGGCCGATGGATCGACCTGCCTCATCTTCATCCCGTGCACGGCCGAAGTCGGGAAGGCGTGATGGCTGTTGTGCCAGGCCTCGCCGAAGGTCGGGATCGCCAGCCAGGCCAGGTTCCGCGACTCGTCGGTCGTCTCGAAGTCCCGCTTGCCGAACATGTGGCAGAGCGAGTTGATCGAGTAGGTGACGTGGTGCAGGACCATCATTCGCACCGCCCCTCCCCAGAGCAGCCCGGTGACTCCGGCCATCACGGTGCCGCCGATCGCCCAGCCGAGGAAGAAGGCGGCGATGAAGCCACCGATGGCCCAAACCAGGAACGTCCGGTCGACGTAGCTGACGATCGGGTCCTTCAGCAGGTCCGGCGCGAAGCGCTCCTTCGAGCCGCGCTGCGTGTGGATGAAGAGCCAGCCGACGTGAGCGTGGAAGAGCCCCTTGACCTGAGCCCAGACGCCCTCCCCGTGCCCAACGTGCGGGCTGTGGGGATCGCCCTCCTCGTCGGAGAAGGCGTGGTGCTTGCGGTGGTCGGCGACCCAGGAGATGATCGGGCCCTCGACCGCGGCCGAGCCGAGCACGGCGAGGACCGCACGGGTCCGCGGCCCGGTCTTGAAGGCCCGGTGGGTAAAGAGGCGATGGAAGCCGACGGTGATCCCGAAGCCCGTCGGGATGTAGAGCAGCGCGAAGACGACCAGGTCGCTCCAGCGCAGCCAGCTGCCCGCGAGCTGCCAGGCGACGACGCCCAGCAGCAAGAAGGGAATGACCGTGAGCGCGCCGGTGATGATCCGGTCGCGCGTCTCGTGGGCGACTGGCTGAATCGCGTCCGCGAGAGGCCTGGAGCCTTCCGCGTCGGGCGTTGCGCCCTCTGCCTGGTGGCCGGCGAGCCGATGGGGGGCGCTGTCACTCCAGCGGCAACGTCCGACATGTGTGGACTCCTTTGTTTGGTCCTGACCGAGTCAATCCGACTCTCGTCGTCGCGACTCGAGTCCCAGGACTCCTGACCCTAGCGCCATTTTCTAAGGTTGTGGTGAGCGAAACCATGTCCACTCAACCTCTTCTAAGCGAGATCGAGCGCGCCTTTCCCGGATCGGCCCTTCACCATCGAGCTCTGGGACGGGTCGAAGGTCCCCGCCACCAACGGCGGCGGCCCGACCTTCCGGGCACGATCCCAGGATGCGCTCGCCTACGCGATGGCGGCGCCCGGGCCAGCTCGGCCTGGGCCGCGCCTACGTCGCCGGCGAGATCGAGATCGACGACATCGACAGCGTCATCGACGTCCTGAACGAGTGGAAGCCGCCACCAGTCGGCGCCGCGACCAAGGCTCGGCTGATCGCTGCCGCGCTGCGCGCCGCAGGCGTGCGCCGGCCTCCGCCGCCGCCGAAGGCCGAGCTCCACCTGCGCGGGCGCAAGCACACCACCGAGCGCGATCGCGAGGCCGTCCGCCATCACTACGACGTCGGCAACGAGTTCTTCTCGCTCTTCCTCGACGAATCGATGACCTACTCCTGCGCCTTCTTCTCGCGGGTCCCACCCCGCAAGGGATTCCGCCGCGAGCCCCCGACGCTCGCCGAGGCACAGGACGCGAAGCGCGAGCTGGTCTGCACGAAGCTCGGCCTCGAGCCGGGGCAGCGGGTGCTCGACGTGGGCTGCGGCTGGGGCAGCTTCGTCATCCACGCCGCCCAGCGCCACGGCGTCGAGGCGGTCGGGATCACGCTCTCGGAGAATCAGGCCGAGCTCGCGCGGCGGAAGGTCGAGGAGGCCGGCGTCGCCGACAGGGTCGAGATCCGCGTCCAGGACTACCGCGAGCTCGCCGGTGAGAACTTCGACTCCGTCGCATCGATCGGGATGGTCGAGCACGTCGGCGAGTCGCAGATCGATCTCTACGCCGAGCAGCTCGCCTCGATGCTGCGGCCGGGCGGTCGCCTCCTCAATCACGGCATCTCGCGGTTGAAGCACGGCAACATCGAGGGCGGGGCCTTCTCGGAGCGCTACGTCTTCCCGGACGGGGAGACGACCCACGTCTCCCGGGTGAACCTCGCCCTGGAGCGGGCGGGCTTCATCGTCCAGCACGTCGAGGAGTTCGGCTCGGACTATGCCGAGACCCTGCGCCACTGGATCCGCAACCTCGACGAGCACATCGTGCGGGCCGAGGAGCTCGCGGGACCCGAGCGGCTGAGGGTCTGGCGGCTCTACCTGCGCGCGGCGCGCAACGGCTTCGAGATCGACTTCACGTCGGTCTACCAGGTTCTCTGCCGGCTGGGCGACGACTAGCAGGTTCGATCGGCCCGCGGTCGCAACCCCGCCGCGGGTTCCGTCTCCCGGGCTGCTACCGTCCCGCGCGTTAGGCCGGTGATACCGGCAAAGGTGTGCGTAGCGCTCGCGTTGTTGCTTCTCGGCTTCCTCGCGTTCGCAGCACAGTAAGAGGAGGCGAGATGCCTACCGGAACCGTTAAGTGGTTCAGCAATGACAAGGGCTACGGGTTCATCACACCCGACGATGGCTCCAACGACGTGTTCGTCCATTTCAGCTCGATTGAGGGGGACGGCTACCGTTCGCTCGAAGAGGGCGCAAAGGTCGAATACGAGACCGAGCAGGGCCCGAAGGGCCCAGCCGCGACTGGTGTGAAGCAGGTCGCGTAAGAGCCTCGAGCCACACTTCGATTCTCCGGAAGAGCCCCGCCTGGCGGGGCTCTTTCTTTTTCCATCGATAGTCTTGTTTGGCGAGGCTTGCTTCCGGACCGGAGACGGGACGGCGGTTCGCATCCGGCGAGAAAACCGGTCCAGGGCCAGGCGGAGACCGAGCCCGAATGGACCGCTTTTTCGGAAAGGAAGCAACGTGGAACTCGAAGAGTCATCCGGTCCCGCCAACGATGGAAGGCCGCTGGAAAGAGGGGATCTCCTCTCCGCGCTGACGCGCGACCTCATCGCGCTGCACAAGCGGTTCTACGGGCGCGGCGCGACCAGGGCGCGGGCGATGTTCGCCCACCCGAGGCTGCTTCTCGTCGAGATGGAGGACATCTTCCTGACCGTGGAGCACACCATGGTGGCGCGGGGTCAGATCGAGATAGTCCGGCAGACCCGGCAGACCTTCCATGGCGCCCTGCGCGACGAGTTCATCGCGACGGTCGAGAGACTGACCGGACGCCCCGTGGAGAACTACGAGAGCGTCACCTTCACCGCGCCCGACCGTGTGCTCGAGATCTTCTACCTCGGGACGGCTGAGGGGGAGACGCCTGCAGAGGCCGGTCCCTCGATGGACGGCGCATCGGCGGACGGCGCCTCGGAGGACGGCCGGCCGGCCTGACCTCACGCTCAGCCGGTGCTGCGACCCGGCCGCGATCGGCTCCGCGCCGGCGGGACGCTGATCCAGGGCGACGCCGCGGACCTCGGCTCATCCTCCCTGCCGTCCCTGCCGCCGAGGCCCGCGCCGCCCAGGTCCCTGCCCGTCCTCTCCCCCGGGACGGGCGAATCTAGGAGCATGGCGGCGCACCCACATCGGTAGAAAGCCGCGCCGATTGTCCTGGGATTGTCAGCGCGCTGACAATCGGGTGCCGCTAGCGGTGCTTGACACCCTCGCCGACGAAGTTCGCCAGGCGAGGTTCGGTGACGGCCACACCGTCGAGCGCCTCGTCGATCGCCTCGAGCGTGTCCCGTGAGAGCTCGACCCCGGCGGCTTCGGCGTTCGAGAAGACCTGCTCCGGCCGCGACGCGCCGATGATCACCGAGGCGAGGTTCTGCTGGCGCAGGCACCAGGCGAGGGCCATCGTCGCCATGCCGAGCCCCGCCTGCTCGGCGATCGGCACCAGCTTCTGGACCGCCTCGAGCACATCGTCCGACATGTAGCGGCTCATCGCCCAGTTCATCTCGTCGGAGGCCATGCGCGAATCCTCCGGCACCGGCTCGCCCGGCTTGTACTTGCCGGTCAGGACTCCCTGGGCGAGCGGCGACCAGACGATCTGGGAGATGCCGTGCTCCTCGCAGAAGGGGATCAGCTCGGGCTCGGGGGCTCGCCAGATCATGTTGTACTGCGGCTGCGAGGAGACCCAGTCCCTGGTCTCCGGCACGTCCAGCCCGGCCTGAATCTGCTCGACGGTCCACTCGCTGAAGCCGATCTCGCGCGCCCTGCCGGCCTCGCAGACCTCGGTGAGCGCCTCCATCGTCTCCTCGATCGGCGTCTCGGGATCGGGGCGGTGGCACTGGTAGAGGTCGACGTAGTCGGTGCCGAGACGGTCGAGTGACGCATCGATCTGCTTGTGGATCTGCTCGCGCGAGAGGCCGCGATCGCTGTCCGACATCGGGAAGAAGACCTTGGTCGCGAGGATGTAGTCCTCGCGCTTGAAGTCCTTGAGGATCTCTCCCCAAGCCGACTCCGCCGCGCCCTGGCCGTAGACGTTGGCGGTGTCGAAGAAGTTGATCCCCGCCTCGAAGGCTGCCTTGGTGCAGGCCGCGGTGTGCTCTCGCTCCACCCCGACGCCGTACGTGAGCCACGAGCCGAGCGAGATCTCTGAGACCTCGATGTCCGAGCTGCCGAGCTTTCGGAACTTCACTCGAGCCACCCTACCCAAGCGGTCCCGTCGGCAATCCGAGCGTGGCGCGTAAACGGCTGGGATCCGGGCATGCATTGGCTGAGCCAGTCAGCGGATCCAAGGAGGGATCACGACATGCGAGATGACGAGGACCACGGAGCGGACGAACCGGAGCAGGGACTCGACGGGTTCGCGGTGAGGAACGTCAGCGAGTTCCTCTACGCCGGGCGACCCGCGGTGACCGTGAGGACGACCCATCTGCACAACCCCGAGGAGGAGCGCCAGGTGCGTAGTGGCGGGCGGCGGCCCTCGGGCGACGGCCGTACGGTCGGGCCAAGAGCCTGAATCCGTCCAGGCTGACTCAAGAAATGGTTCGGGACCGGCCGATATAGGCAAGGTGAGACAGCACTGCGTCCAATGCCTGACTGAGGTCCTCGCCAACGGCAAGCGGTCGCCGTCCGGCGAGACCCTCTGCTCCCCCTGCCATTCCGCCCTCTGGGGCCCGCACGCCACCGACGAGTTCCGCGGCATGGTCGCGCTGCACATGGGCCGGCCGATTCCCGTCGCCGTCGCCGCGAAGCTCGCCCGCTAGTACATCTCCATCTCACTGGGGGGAGAACTTCCGCCGCCGCTGCCTTGGTGCAGCAGTGAGTCCCTCCCGTCCAAGCAGGTCCTCCGCGGGCGCCGGGCAGTCCAACTCGAAGGCCGTCCTGGCGCCCGCGGACAAGCTCAAGAAGGAAGTCCAGTCCGCACTCACCGAGGACCTCGCTCAGGACCGGTACCGCAGCGGCTTCGGCACCTACGACGGCTTCGCCTACATCGCCGCTGAGGCCTACTTCCATCTCGCCGGCGGCCACGACGCCGGCCTGCAGCCGATGCAGCTGAAGTACCGCGGCCGAAGCCACTGGTGGCTGCTCGAGCCGGGCGGCCGGGTGGTCGACCTCGTGCTCGGTCCGCGCGAGACATCGAAGTTCCCGTACCACCGCGGTCACAAGCGGGTATTCCGCTCCACACCGGCCGGTATCTCACGGCGGGCGCAGACGGTCGTGGAGCGCGTCAACTCAGCCCGTGGTTGATCCGCGGGAGTACTCTGAAACCGCGATGGAACGGAGTCGGTGGACCGACGAGCGCCTCGACGACCTGGTCGGCGAAGTCCGGCGAGGGTTCGACCGCGTGGACCGGGAGATACGCGAGGTCCGCCAGTGGATGTTCCGCCTGACGGTCGGCATGTCACTCGGCTTCATCAGCGTTCTGGCGACGATCCTCGCGCGCGGCTGACTCTCAGCGATCCGACCGCCGGCTTCGCCATGGTGAGCGGGTGACCCATCGGGGCGAGAATCTGGCGCAGGCCTCTTTTCCGGAGATGGAGGAGGCGAAGGCGGCGCTGCGCGGCCTGGAGGATGTCGAGTCGGATCTCACCGAGAGCCGGCGTGTCTACGACGGCCCGCCCGACCCCGACGCGCTCCTCGCCCACCTCGGGTACGACGGCTTCAGGCCCGGGCAGCGAGAGCCGGTCGAGGCCGCGCTCGCCGGCCGCGACTCTCTGGTCGTGATGCCCACCGGCGGCGGCAAGAGCCTCTGCTACCAGCTCCCAGGCCTGGCCACCGCGGGGCTCACCATCGTGGTCAGCCCGCTGATCGCTCTGATGGCTGACCAGTGGCGGAGGCTCTCGGCCGACGGCCACCCGGCGGTGATGATCGCCTCGGGCCTACCGGAGGAGGTGGCGCGCGACGCGATGGCGCAGATCCGCGACGGCAGGGCTCGGATCGTCTACTGCTCACCGGAGCGCTTCGCCCAGCCGGGCTTCATGAACGCGGTCGGACAGCGCGAGGTCGACCTGCTCGCGGTCGACGAGGCCCACTGCATCTCCGAGTGGGGGCACGACTTCCGACCCGACTACCTGCGGCTGCCGCGGGTGCTCGAGCGGCTCGGGCGCCCGGCGGTGCTGGCCTGCACCGCGACCGCGACCGAGGACGTCTCGTCCGAGATCGCCCAGCGGCTGGGCCTCCGCGACCCGCTGATGATCCGCGCGGGCTTCGACCGCCCCAATCTGAGCTTCGACATCGTTCAGTTCGAGGGCAAGGGCTCGAAGGCGCGGAAGCTGGCCATGCTGCTCCACGGCCTGGGCGATGAGGCCAACCGCCCGGCGATCGTCTACTGCGGCACTCGTAGGGACACGGAGGAGGTCGCCCAGTCCCTGCGCGAGGCAGGCCTTGCAGCCGCCGGCTACCACGCGGGCATGGACCCCGACGAGCGCGCCTCCGCCCAGCACCGCTTCATGACCGGGGACGCGGAGGTGATCACCGCGACCAACGCCTTCGGCATGGGGGTCGACAAGGCCAACGTCCGCTCGGTCTGGCACTGGGCGATCCCGACGAGCGTCGAGGCCTATTACCAGGAGGCCGGGCGCGCCGGCCGCGACGGCCTCCCCGCTCGAGCCGTCCTGCTCGCCGGCCGCTCGGACCTGGGGCGCCTGGTGCGCTTCATCCAGATGCGAGCGGTCGAGCCCGAGTCGGTCTCCCTCTACGCCCAGCGCCTGCGGGCCCGCTCTGACTCGGATGGCCTCCTCACCATCGATGCCCCGCGCGTCGATGAGGACCGGGTCAAGCTGGCGATCGCGGAGCGGGCCGGCGCTTTCGAGGTGGAGGCCGCCCCGGGCGGCCGCCTGGAGCTGCGCTTCAACGACCGGATCGACATGGCGGCCGCGCGAGCGGCATGCAAGGGCGCCACCGACCGCTCCTGGCGCGCCTACCGGGCGGTCGAGTCGTTCAGCTTCGGAGAGAGCTGCCGGCGCCGGAGCCTGCTCGACCACTTCGGGGACTCGACCCCGGGTGCGCCCGAAGGTCGCTGCTGCGACGTCTGCGACCCGGAGTCGTGGCTGCCGGCACCGGAGGACCTGGAGGTGTTGGCGAAGCGCCGCACCAGGGCGAAGTCAGCCGCCCCGCCGACGGACCTCTCCCCCGGCGACGAGGCTCTCCTCGAGGAGCTCCGGGCGTGGCGCCTTCGCGTCGCCCGCGGAAAGCCCGCGTACACCGTCGCCAACAACCGCACCCTCGAGGGAATCGCCTCCGCACGCCCTCGAGACCCCGAGGCTCTTGCCGGGATCCATGGCGTCGGCCCGACATTCCTGAAGCGTCACGCCGCCGACGTGCTGGACCTCGTCGCGGGAAGCGGGTAGCGCCGCCCGACGGAGCTACCAGTTCCGCTTGGTCTTGAAGAGCTCCTGCGTGTACCCGGCCACCGAGACCGGGCTCATCACCAGCTGGTAGAGCAGCAGGTAGCTGAAGAAGCCCTTCCAGTTCTTGCGGACGCTGAGCCCAACCTCTTCGAAGGAGCCACGGCTGAGCTTGAACATGATTCCCGAGAGGATCATGTTGAGCGGGAGAACGAGCAGTGTGAGCGGGCCGACGATCGCGTAGATCCCGAAGAAGACCGCCAGGATGATTCCCACGGGGAAGGCGATCGAGTAGACGAGGTCGACGTAGGGGAAGACGTAGTCGACGATCACGGAGTGGGCGTACGCGCGGCGGCCCTTGATCAGCGCCGGTCCGTACTCGCGCAGACCCTCGATCATGCCCCTCGCCCAGCGACGGCGCTGCTTTGCGAAGGCCTTGATGGTCTCCGGCGCATCGGTGAAGGCGACGGCGGTCTTCTCGTAGCTGACGCCGGCGCCCTTGTGCATCATCGCCCAGGTGAGGACGATGTCCTCGCCGATCCGGTCGGGCCAGCCGCCTACCTCCTTGACGGGCTCGGTCCGGTAGACGCTGAAGGCGCCCTGCGCGACCAGCGTGCCCTGGAAGAGGCCCTGCTGGCGCTTGATGGAGGCGATGCCGAGGAAGTAGTCCCACTCCTGAGCCTGGGTGAGCAGGTTGGTGCGCGAGTTGCGGACGAAGACGGCGCCGGCGACCGCGACGGTCGTCGGCGGGGAGACCTGGAGGCGCGCGACGCAGCGCTTCAGGGCCTCGGGCATGAGAAGGGTGTCGGCGTCGACCGTGGCCATCAGCGGGGTGTGGACCTCGGCGAGCGCGGCGTTCAGCGTGTTGGCCTTGCCGCCGTGCGCGAAGCTGCGGACCGAGATCCGCTCGTCCATCTCCGCGCAGAGGGTCGCCAGCTCGACTGTCCGGTCCGTGGAGCCATCGTCGGCGACCAGGATGTGGAGCTCGCCCGGATAGTCCTGAGTCGCGGCGTAGTCGAGGGTCTCCTCGATCACATCCTCCTCGTTGAAGCAGGCGACGATCAGGGTGATCGCGGGGAAATCGAGATCGAAGCGAAGCCTCGGCGCCTTGTCGAAGAGCAGCGAGGAGATCAGGTGGGCGTTCAGATAGCCGGGGATGATCGCGATGCCGGCGATCAGCGCGGCAGCGATCGGGACGGTGATCGACTTGCCCAGCTCCTCGATCCACGGGATCGCGAGCCAGAGCGAGAAAGCCACCCAGCCCAGGCTGCACATCGCGACGAAGAGCAGCTTGAGCTTGAGCGGGAGGTAGAAGCGGCGGCGATCCTCGGGAAGCTTCTCGGCGACCGGGAATCCCTTCCCGTTCGCCGAGACGACCGGCAGCTGCTCATTGAGCTTGGCCGGCTTCGGCAGGGTCTTGACCCCACCGTTGGACGCCACCGATCCGTTGCCGTTGGTGGCGGCAGATTCCTCATGCGTTTGGCCAGGGCCGAGCATGGTCTAAGCCACACATCGGTCCTGGCCTCCGCACAGACGCCCCGATTACTTGGTCAATGCGCCTCGACTAGACGGATGACCGAGAGCGGCGGCGACGCGACCGGCCGTTGCGGGAGGGACGGGCGCTGTAGCTCTTCGGCCCCCGGTTCCCATTCCCGTTGCGGTTCGGCTTGCGCCCGCCTCGTCCGTTCCCGTTGAAGCTCTTGCCGCTCGCTGATCCGTTGCCGGAGTGCTGGCGAGCGGCGTGCTCGAATCCTGGGCCTTCGCTGAATTCGCGATGAAGGCCGAGGTCCTTCGCAATCTTTCGCATCTCGTGATGCTGGTCGGGAAGGACGAAGCTGGCGGCCACGCCCGTGGCGCCCGCGCGGCCGGTCCGGCCGGTGCGGTGCACGTAGGTGTCGCGGTCCTCGGGGGCGTCGAAGTTGATCACGTGGGTGATCTCATCGACGTCGATCCCGCGGGAGGCGACGTCCGTGGCGACGAGAGTGTCGATCTTGCCGTTCTCGAAGTCGGCGAGCGCGCGGCGGCGCTGGCTCTGGGACTTGTTCCCGTGCATCGCCACCGCCCTGACCTTCTGGCTGCCGAGCTTCTTGACGAGCCGGTCCGCGCCGCGCTTGGTGCGGACGAAGACCAGGGTGCGGCCTCGCTCGGTGTGGCGGAGCTCCGCGACCAGTGCGTCGATCTTGTCGGCGTGCGGCAGATGGACGAAGCGGTGCTCCGTCGCCGCCTTCTCCACCTTCGGCGCATGGACGTGCCTGCGCGCGTCATGTGTGTAGGCCGCGGCGACCTTGCCGGCCGCGCCTTCGAGTGTCGCCGAGAAAAACAGCGTCTGGCGATCGCGTGGCATCCTCGCCACGATCCGGTCGACGGCGGGCTTGAAGCCCATGTCGAGCATCCGGTCGGCCTCGTCGAGGACGAGGAGCCGGATCTGCTTGAGGTTGAAGGCGCCGCGGTCGAGCAGGTCCTCGAGGCGACCGGGGGTCGCGACGACGACGTGGGCCTGCGCGGCCTTCTTGGCCTGCGCCGGGATGCCGACCCCGCCGAAGACGGGGGCGATCTTCAAGGCTCTGGACTGCGCGATCGAGTGAAGCTCGTCGACGATCTGCTCGGCGAGCTCGCGGGTGGGTGCCAGGACGAGGGCCGCGGGGCGGCGCGAGTCGGCCTGGACGCGCTCGACCATCGGAATGCCGAAGGCCAGCGTCTTGCCGGATCCAGTCGGTGACTGGACGAGGACGTCCTCACCTGCGAGGACGTCGGCGATGCAGAGTCTCTGCACCGCAAACGGTTCTGAGATGCCGCGCTTGGCGAGTGCGCCCAGGACTGGGCGAGACACGCCGAGATCGGCGAATGATTCGAATGACATGTGTTGCTACTCCTTATGTGCGTTCGTTGGAGATCCTGTGACCCCAACTAACGGCGCATTCGGAGCGCAATGAGGGAGGAAACGGAACCTCTCGGGGACCCATGTGGTCGACCCGACGCAGACCACCGTAGCAGGGTGCCCGGTCCATACCGGGCGGTCCCGCTCAATCTTCCTGCTCAGGCCCCTCTTCCAGGCGGGCCCGCGCCTTGCGGACCGCAAAGGTCGAGGTGCCGACGGCCTTGGCGATCCGGTTGTCCTCGCGGGTTGGATCTCGCTTGATCTCGAATTCGATCCGCGCCTGCGCGCGAATCTGAAGGCGCTTCTGGTTCGGGGTGTTCTCGTCGACGCCCTCGAGGCCCGCCTCGCCGGCCATCTCGCGGCGGCAGGAGAGGCAGTAGAGCTCGCCCTCCACCTCGGTCCAGGTCGACGGCAGGCCGGTGTCCGCGACATCGGGAGAGAAGGACACCGTCACCTCGCAGCGCGAACAGGTCCAGGTGTTGGGCGCCGCGGCGGCGGGATTCGGCACCAACCCAGTGTAGGGACGGGGCAGGCGGCCTATGCCGGCTAGGGCTGCTCGCCCGCCTCGGCCGCCGCCTCCATTTTCTCGAGGCGCGTGTAGTAGTCGGCGAACTCGTTGAGGTGCGCCCAGGCGATCTTGCCGGTGATCACCGGGTCGTCGTGCGTGACATCGGTTCTCGGGTCGTGGCTGCCGTGCTCGAACTCGACCTCCATGCCGACGCGGAACTGCTCGACGTCGAATGGGGCGGAGTCCCAGTCGATCCCGATCTGCTCGCCGATCGCGCGGGCCTCGTCGGCGTCGACCTTCCTGTTCGCGCTCATTCCTTCACCTCCATCACGCCAGGTTCGCCCGGCGCGGGTAGACGACCTCGGGATCCGTAAGCACATTGACCAACGCCGGCTTGCCCGATGCGAAGGCGCGGTCCAGCGCCGGCCGCAGCTCGTCCGGCGTGCGGACCAGCTCCCCGTGGCAGCCGAGGGCCGAGACGACCTCGTCGTAGCGGGTCTCGGGCCGAAGCTCGGCGGCCAGCGAGTAGCCGTAGAGGAACTTCATCGGGTGGTGCTCGAGAGCCCAGATCCCGTTGTTCCCCATCACGGCGACGATCGGCAGGTTGTGGCGGGCCATCGTGTCGAACTCCATCCCGGAGAAGCCGAAGGCGCCGTCGCCGAGCAGCAGACAGACCTGGCGCTCGGGATGGGCGAGCTTGGCGCCGATCGCCTGGCCCGGGCCGGCGCCGAGGCACCCATAGGGGCCCGGATCCATCCACGTCCCGGGCTCCCAGGTCTCCCAGACGCGACCGGCGAAGCTGACGAAGTCGCCGCCGTCGCCGACCACGATGGCGTCGCGATCGAGGAAGTCCCCGAGCTCCCTGTAGACCCGCATCGGGTGGAGCGGCGAGCGATCGTCGTCGAGCATCTCCTGCTCCTGGGCGCGCTTCTCGGCCTCTACCCTGCGCAGCTCATCGACCCATCCCGCGGTTCGCTTGGGCGAGGCATTGGCCGATTCGCGGATCTCGCTGAGCGTGGCGCCGATGTCTCCGGCGAGCGCGAGATCGGGCAGCCGCGTCTTCTCGAGCTTCGACGGCGTGAAGTCGAGCTGCACCACCGTCGCGTCCTCGGAGATCGCTGCACCGAACCCGAGCCGGAAGTCGAGAGGGACGCCGATGACGAGACAGACGTCGCAGCCGCCCAGCCCCGCGCTTCGGGCCCGGGAGAAGTAGAGCTCGTGGTCGGGCGCGAGACAGCCGCGGCCGAGGCCGTTCAGGAAGACGGGAATGCCGAGGGCCTCCGCAAGCTCTCGCAGCTCCGTCTCGGCCTGCGCCCAGTAGAGGTTGGAGCCGGCCATGATCGCCGGGCGCTCCGCCTCCGAGAGCATCTCCGCGACCCGACCCGCGCCCTCGGCGGGACGGTCCGACTGCGACGGCGGGTCTGGGATCTCCGAGTCGGCCTCCGAGAAGACCACGTCGAGGGGATAGTCGACGAAGGTGGGCCCGAATGGCGCCGTGTCGGCCGTATCGATCGCCTCAGCGGTCGTCCTGGCGATCTTTCCCGCATCCCTCACCGTCTGCGCCGACTTCACCAGCGGCGAGACGAAGGGCAGATGGTCGATCTCCTGAAGCGAGCCGCTCCCCCACCTCATCTCGGGCGCCCGGCCGCCGAGGGCGACCAGCGGGACGCCGTCGGCCTGCGCGGAGGCGATCGCGCTCATCCCATTGGTGACGCCACAACCGGCGGTCAGCGCGCAGATCCCCGGCTCGCGGGTGGCCTTCGCCCAGCCGATCGCGGCGAAGGCCGCCGACTGCTCGTGCCGGGTATCGATGACGTCGATCCCCTCGGCCTTGCAGCCGTCGTAGATGGAGAAGAGGTGCCCCCCGGAGAGCGTGAAGAGCTTGCTCGCGCCGCGGCTGCGCATCGCCTGGGCGACCAGCCGCCCACCGTGGACCGGGCCCGCGTTCTCGTGGGACTCGGCGCCCTCGGCCCTCTCCTCGACCTCGTCGGACGTGGTCATCCAGGCGAGGCTACAACGAGGACCGTCGCCTAGGCGGGACCGCGGGCGGCCAGGTACTCGCGGTGCTCGGCAAGACTGCGCTCGTAGGCCACGCGGAGTGCCTCGTTCCCCGGCATCCCCTCATCCTGGACCAGCTCGCCGGCGAGGTCGGTGACCTTCCGCTTCGCCTCCTCGAACGCCTCCGGATGCCCGACGCGCTCATATATCTCCCGCAGCTCATCCTCGAGATCGCTCGTCCGAGGCTCGGACCCGTTCGTCGTCTCGGGCTCGGACCCGTTCGCCTTCTCGGGCTCGGACCCGTTCGCCGCCGCGGCGGCCTGGACCTCGGCGATTAGCGCCTCCGCCGACGGTGGCGGCGCCTGGGCCGCGTGGCGCTTCTCCACCCGCCTGCGCGCATTGCGAAACAGCCAGAAGAGCAGGAGCCCGAGAATGACGAGGCCGATGAACTGGCCCAGTTCGTACGCGCCCGTGTGAGTGCCGGCCGCTGCAGCTGTGTGGAGGGTCGGATCCACCTTGACCTGATCGGCTGCTGGGCGACCGAGGTTGAGCCTTGATCGGGCCGGTACCCGGTTGCCTAGAGCTCGTCCAGCTCCCGGCGAGCGGCGTGCGCGTCGAGCTCGGCACTGCGGACGTTCCCCTCCGCCCGGTCGACGGCGTCGCGGGCTCGCCCCAGCGCGGCCCGCTCGCGCTCCAGCTTCTTCTCGGCGGCCGCGAGCTTTCGCTCCGCGGCCTTGCGGCGCTTCGCGAGCTGCTGGCGCGCTCGACGCTCGGCCGCCTCGCGGTCCCCGCGGCCCCTCCGCGTCGGCCTCTGTACCGGCCCCGCTATTCCGATCAGCCCGACCGACGCCGCGCGCTGCTCGCGGGTCAGGCGGCCGCGCTCGATCGCCTCGCCCACTGCGGGGTCGGAGGCCGCCGCCTGGAGCGTCTCCCCGACCCGGGTGAGGATCTGCGCTCCCACGCCGTGCTCCCTGCCGATCGCCTCGGCCGCGCGAGTCAGTGACTCGACGGTCCGCTGCTCGCGCTGCGCGGCCTCACGCAGCTTGTCGGGGTCGGGTGACCCGGCCAGCATCTCCTCCTGGGCGGCGCGGAGCTCCCTACCGAGCTCAAGCAGGTCACCGATCTCATCCGCCTTGCTCGCCGACAGCTGATTGACCAGCCAGGCGGCGCGGCTCGGCTTCGCCAGGCCCTTCACCCAGTCCGAGCCGAGCTCCTTCGCCAGCGCGTTCCGCGAGGCCGTGAAGTCCTCGAGTGGGCCCCGATAGAGCCCGTCGAGAGCCTCCTGCGGGACGGCCTTCGGCGGTTCCAGCGGATTCGAGGAAGCGGCCATGCCCGGAGTATGAGGACCGGGTGGCCGCGCCCGCGTGTTTTCCCACAGCCGCCAGGCAGGGAATTACCGAATTGCGGGGTAGCGCGGGCCCTCGCGGGTGCCCGATAGTCGCAGGGCGGCCGGGGTCGATTGGGGATGTAGGGGGTTCGTGGGTCGTCGCCTCCCGGATGGGCGGCGGCCCACTGACTTCGTCGCCCTCGGCCGCTCCTCCTCACCTGTTTTCCACCCACGCCTCAGGTACGGATATCCCGAAAGCTGAGTAGCAAGGTCCGGTCGCAATTGGCCGATGGGTTGCGGTAACCGCGATTCGCCGCGGTGAACCACAAGGAGGTCAACCGGATGCGCCGCAAGGAAAAGCTTCTGCTCAGCTTCCTCCTGGTCGGGCTGCTCGGAGGGCTCGCCGGTCTCGGCGTATTCAGCGCCTTCTCCAGCACCACGACCAACTCGGGGAACGACTTCTCGACCGGATCGGTGACGATCGGCGACAACGACTCGAACCAGGCCCTCTACGACGTCTCGGGCCAGAAGCCCGGTGATCCCGGCTCCACCAGCTGCATCAAGGTCACCTACACGGGCTCCCTGGCCTCTGACGTGAAGATCTACTCGACCGGATCCCTCGGCTCCCTGGCCCAGTACGTCGACCTGACGATCACTCCGGGCACCCAGGCGAGCCCCAGCTTCCCGGACTGCACCGGCTTCACCGCCGATGGGACCGGAGCGATCTACACCGGGACGCTGCAGGACTTCGCGAGCTCCCACTCGAGCTACGCGAACGGACTGGCTGACTATCCGGGCTCGAGCAGCGCCTGGAACACGAACGACTCGGTCGTCTATCGCTTCCAGGTGACGCTGCAGAGCGGAGCGCCGGATTCGGCTCAGGGTCTTTCGGTGGGTTCGCACAGCTACACCTGGGAGGCCCGCAACCAGTAGCCCCCCGGATGACCGTCCGCACGGGAATCTGGTCAGCTCGAATCTGGGGTGCGCTCGCCGGCGTCGTCGCGGCGGGCGCACTGTTGATCGCAAGCCATCCGGCCCAGGGCGGGGCGGCGGTCGGCGCCGAGGTAACCGCGCACGCCGACGTCACGGGGGAGCTCTCGGTGAGCCCGGCCGCACCGGCCGACTTCATCCACGTCCGCACGCTGCGGCCTGGAGAGGTCGCGTCCGGCAGCTTCACCGTCAGCAATCAGACCGGCCAGCCCCAGCGGGTGCAGGCGAGGGCCGTGCCATCGGACCCGGCCCTCGCTTCGGTCATCGATTTCGCCTTCGCGGGCCGTGGGGCCGTGGTCCTGCAGCCCGGCGAATCAGGTGCGGTCTCAGCGCGGGTGAGCGTCGCCCCCACGGCGGGCACTCGCTGGCAGGCGGCGCTGCTCGACTACGCCGTCCTGCTCCACTCGAAGGACGCCCGCTGATGCTCTCCTGGCACTGGCACGTGCGGCGGGTGCGGGCGGGCGCGGCGCTCTGCTGGTGCGTCGGAGGATTCTGCTTCGCGCTGCTGCTCGCTTCGGTCGCGCCGATGGCGATCGGGATGCGCGCCTACACCGTGCGCTCGGGCTCCATGACGCCGGCAATCCGCACGGGGGACATCGTCGTCTCGGAGCCCATCTCCCCCGCCGAGGCCCACGTCGGGGACATCGTCACGTTCAAGGACCCCAGCGGGACCGGCAGGCTGATCACCCACCGCGCGCGGGCGATCTCGGCCCGAGGCAACGCCGTCCGCTTCGTGACCCGCGGTGACGCCAACAACTCCTTCGAACACTGGAGCGTCCCGGCGGACGGCCGGATCGGCAGGGTCGTCTACCGCGTTCCCGCGATCGGCTATCCCCTGACCTGGATCGGATCGGGCCTCGGGCGGATCGGCCTGATCGTGATCCCGGCCATCGCGCTGCTGGTCCTCGGACTGCTGCGGATCTGGTCTCCGCAGACGATCGGCGCCGGCGCCTCCAGGCAGGTCGGCTGATGCGGCGCCGCCTGGCCGCAACCACCGCGGCGCTCTGCGCGGCGGCGCTCCTCGCCGGGCTCGCCATCGGCATCGGCGGCGTCTTCGGGCTGTTCACCTCCACCAGCGCCAACCCCTCCGACAACTTCGCGACCGCGGCCGACTACGTGGCGCCGAGCGCATCGCGTTCGGTGATCGGCAAGACCCAGGGTGGGACCCCCGGCTTCATCCACCAGGGCGGGACCTACTTCGTGTACGCGGACATCACCGACTCCGGCAATCCGGCGAGCGGCATCGCAACCGCGACTTCGAACACCGCGACCGTCACCACCGGCGCGAGCTCGAGCTCGCTCTCCTCAGGCTCCTTCACGACCGGCGGCCTCTCCTACAGCCACCGCGCGGCCAGTCTGACCGCGAACGCGTCCCTCGTCGAGGGCACCTACGGCTACACGCTGGGCCTCGGCGACAACGCCGACAACTCCCGGAGCCAGTCCGGTTTCAGCGTCGTCGTCGACAACACGGCGCCGAGCGCCTCGGACGTGCAGGGCGCCAACGCCGGCGGGGGCACAGCCGGCCACGCCGAGGCGGGGGACACGATCACGTACACGTTCTCCGAGCCGCCCGACCCGAGCTCGATCCTCGCCGGCTGGGACGGCTCGTCGACGACGGTCACCGTGCGGATCTTCAACGGCCTGCTCTCCCTGCTCGGCGATGACACCCTGCGGGTCTACGACTCCTCGAACAGCTCCCAGCTGCCTCTCGGCGTCGTGGACCTGGGCCGCAATGACTACGTCGGCGGACTGCTCGGGCTCGGCGAGTTCACGGCCTTCAGCGCCTCGTCGGTGGCGATCAGCGGAAACGCGCTCACCGTGACGCTCGGAACCCCCGGCGGCAACGTCACCACCGCCGGCGGCAACGGGACGATGCAGTGGACCCCCACGACGACGCCCACCGACCGCGCCGGTAACTCGATGAGCGGCACCTCGGTGAATGAGCAGGGCGGCGGGGACAAGGAGTTCTGAGATGCGCAACGGCAACCCCGGCGTTGCGCGCCCGGCGGTCGGCATCGGGCTGGCCGCGATCGCTGCCGCCGCGCTGGTCTTCTCGGTTGCGCGCGGCGGACCGCCGCCGTCGGCGAAGCCGGTCGCGTATGCCAATGGCGTCCTCGAGACCTCGACCTCGGGCGACGGCGACGGCGAGGCCATCCTGACCTCCGCGGGGATGGCGCCGGGCCACACGGCTCACGGACAGGTGGTCGTGAGGAACGACTCCTCGAGCGACGGAGCGGTCTCCGTCTCCCAGCGGCTGCGCTCGGAATCGCCCGGCGATGGCGGTGGCCGCCTCTACGACGACCTGCAACTCACCATCAGGCAGACCGCCGGCAACAAGGATGGGCTCGTCTACGACGGCCCGATCTCCGCTATGGGGCCGACCTCCCTCGCGCGCTTCTCCGGCGAGGAGCAGCGGACCTACTCGTTCACGGTGACCATGCCGGACCGCGGCGACCCGGGCGCCCCCCTCGCCGGGGACAACTCGCTGCAGGACTCGGCTACCTCGGTCGACTTCGTCTGGTCGGCCAACTCGCTCGCTCCCTCCGGCGGCCGGCGCTGCCGCTACGGCATGCTCGGCACCCCCGGGGCCGACGTGATCGCCGCCGGGAAGCACGGCCGGCGCATCCTCGGGCGCGGCGGAGACGACCGGATCCACGGCGGTGGCTCCCGGGACTGCATCTACGGGGGCACCGGCGATGATCAGGTCCGGGGTGGGGGTGGCGCCGACCTGTTGCGCGGCGGCTACGGCGATGACGTGCTGCGCGGCGGGCCGGGCCCGGATCGGCTGCGAGGTCGCCAGGGCGATGACCTGATCGTCGGCGGGCCGGGGCGAGACCGGCTCCGCGGAACCTCGGGCGACGACACGATCGACTCCGCGGACGGGGCACCGGATCGGGTCCGCTGCGGCGTCGGGTCGGACATCGCGATCGCCGACCCGATCGACCGGCTGACCGGCTGCGAGCGGGTGAGGTACCGCTAGGCCCCGGGCAACGTGTGGGTGCTGCCCAGACCGCGTTCCTGGCTCGTTCCGGCTCGCCCGACACCCGGGCCCGGCCGAGCACGCCGGCCGAGGCCGTCCCCCGGGACCGGCGCGCGACCGAGGCCGCCGACGACCGGGTCGCCGAGGGGATCGTTGACGTCGGCCCCCGGGCCGGTTGGGAGCGCCACCGGGACCAAGGGCGCGTAGAGCTCCACCCTGCGGTCGTAACCGCGGATCTCCCGCTCACCACGGGGCTCGACCTCGACCGTCTCGGAGAGCAGCGCACGGGTCTCGCCGGTGATCAGCACCGGATCGCCGGTCTCCCGGGTCTCCGCCTCCACCCGTGAACAGAGGTTGACGGCGTCACCGATCACGCTGAATGAGAGACGTCCCGCGCCCCCGATCGCTCCGGCGACGACCTTGCCGGTGTTGACACCGATCCCGACCTCGAAGCCGCCGGGCTTGCGGCTGTTGATCGTCCGCGCCAGCTCGACGGCGCACTGAACGGCGCGGTCGGCATGCTGCGGGATTTGCTCGGGCGCGCCGAAGACAGCCAGAACGGCGTCGCCGATGAACTGGTCGATGTGCCCACGGTGGCGAGCGACGATCGGGACGATGCACTCGAAGAGCTCGTTGAGCCGGGCGACGACCTCGGGAGCGTCGGCCTCCGCGGCCGCGGTCGTGAAGTTCCGCACGTCGCAGAAGACGAGCGAGACCTCGACCTCCTCGCCGTGCGGTTCGAAGTCCTCGTTGATCAGGTGAGCCGCGACCTCCTCGTCGAGATAGGTCCCGAACGCCTCGCGCAGCCGCTCGCGCTCGTTCAGCCCGTCGACCATCTGATTGAAGGCCGAGGAGAGCTCGCCGAACTCATCCGAGGTCGTGACCGGGACGTGCTCGTCGAAACGGCCCTGCCGGATCCGCTCGGTTGCAGCCTCGAGGTCCTCGATCGGGCGGAGGATCGAGCGCGTGAGCAGCACGGTGAGCTCGAAGCTGATCGTGAAGGACACGAAGAGCGCGACCAACACGTTGATGCCGAGCGCGTCGGTGCCGCCGCCGTCGGAGGTGAGCGCCGCGACCACCAGCCCGGTGATCACGTTGATCAGCGGAAGTGAGCCGAGCAGCTTGACGCGCAGCGGCACGACGGGACGGTCGATCCGGACCGGCACCTCGAGCTGGTCGTTGATGTCGAAGAGGATCGGCCGCATCGCCAGCTCGAGGGCGAGGTAGTGCAGGGTCGCCGCGTAGGCGACCGTGAGCAGGGCGGCGATCGTGATCGGGAAGAACGCCGGCCAGCTCAAGTCGAGCACGATCATCGAACCGATCACCGCCGCCACGGTGACGATGATCGGCGCGAGGAAGTCGCGGCGGATCAGCGTCATCGGCATGTTCACGGCGAGGTGCCAGGCCTCAGCCGTCTGCTCGGCGGAGCGCTGGCCCCCGATCCACGCCTTCAGCGGTCCCAGCCGCTTCAGCACGCGCGTCAGGACGATCACCAGCGCGAGCGCGGTGAGCCCGAGCGTGATCGCGAGGACCTTGACGAAGTCCGAGCTCGAGACCGAGTAGTAGAAGCTGAACAGGGCCACAGCGCCCGTCGCAATCAGGAAGGCGGTCTGCAGCTCGAGCGTGATGAAGACGGCCGGGTAGTGGCGCCCGAGCTTCCGGTACATCCAGGTGAGGGGATGGGGATGGGACATGGTCAGCCCCGAATTGTCCCCTACAGCGCGGCTATGGCCTCCGCGACCGGCCTTTCGCCGCCCAGCAGGTCGAACGCCTTGCCGATCGTGTTGTCGGCCCCCAGGACCTCGGCGAGCACGAGGGCGACGTCGTCACGCGGGATCTGGCCCGATCGCCCGAGCTCCTCCGCGGCCTCGACCTTCCCAGTGCCGGGATCGCCTGTCAGCCCTCCCGGGCGGACGATCGTGTAGTCGAGGCCGCTCTCCGCCACGAACTTGTCCGCGTCCGCCTTGGCCTCGTAGTAGGGCTTCATCTCGCCCGACCAGCTCTCG
Source organism: uncultured Solirubrobacterales bacterium (assembly GCA_963815045.1). Taxonomy (GTDB): domain Bacteria; phylum Actinomycetota; class Thermoleophilia; order Solirubrobacterales; family 70-9; genus DASUPK01. Next base: position 690,458 of record CAWFET010000003.1, on the reverse strand, counting down.
GGGTGGTTCGCGCCGATCGCACTCACGATCACGAAGCGGCGGATCTCCATCGCGATTGCGGCCTCGGCCGACTTGACGGCGCCGCCGTAGTCGACCGTGAGTTTTCGCGCCGGGCCACTCCCCGGGCCCGCGCCGGCGGCGAAGACGATTGCATCGGCGCCCGCAAAGGCGTCGTCGATGTCATCGACGTTCTCGATGTCGAGCACTATCGGCTCGCAGCCGATCTTCTCGAGGTCGTCCGCCTGCTCGGTCTTGCGGATGATTCCCCGTGGATTGTCGCCGCGCTCGGACAGGATCTTCGCGAGTCGCATCGCGATCTTGCCGTGCCCTCCGACGATGTCGACGTTCACGACCTCGACCATACTTGAGCGATGGCGACCGCCGACCTGACCGTGATCGGGCTCGGGCGATCCGAACCGAGTGCGGGTGAGTACATCGCCGAGATCCAGCGCCGCCTGGCCCGCCAGGACAGGGTCCGCTATGAGCTGCACGCGATGGGGACCTCACTCGAGGGCTCGACCGAAGACATCCTGGCCGTGGTCGCCGACCTCCATCGGGTGCCCTTCGAGATGGGCCTCCCTCGCGTCTACTCGGTGCTCAAGCTCGACGAGCGCCGCGACAAGGAGCAGACGCTCGACGACAAGGTGCGCTCCGTCGAGAAGCGCCTGGTGGACCGCCAGGACCCGGATCGCTGGCGAACCGCGTAGAGGCATCTGAAGAGTGCCGGGGGTGGGATTCGAACCCACATGCCCCGAAGGGCCACGGATTTTAAGTCCGCTGCCTAGACCAGTTTGGCCACCCCGGCGGGCAGTTGGTCGCGCCGAGGCCGTCCTCGCGGCGGCTAGGCCGAGATCGCGAGCGAGTGGTCCTCGAGCGCCTTGGCTAAGAGGTCGCGCAACTGGTCGCGCTCGGAGCGGTCGAGCTTGCCCAGGACATCGTCCTCGAGCGTCTCGAGCTCGTGCTCAGCCTTCTCCAGGGCCTTGTAGCCCTTGGGAGTGATCTCGACGATGTGCCGGCGACGATCCTCCGGATCCCGCTTCCGCGCGATCAGACCCTCGTCCTCCAGGCCATTGAGCAGGATCACGCAGTTGTTCGCGTCCATCATCATCGTCTCGGCCAGCTTCTGCTGGGTCGCCTGCCCCGACTCACGCAGGTAGACCAAGGCAACGAACTCCTTGATCTTGATCCCGATCAGCTCCGGGACCGCGCGCCGGTAGATGACGCGCGAGAGGCGCGTCAGGAGGTTCATGGAACCCGCTACCGATGGGGCTTGCGTATTCATCTCTCCCTCAATCGTAGCCTGTCTCATGGATCATCATTCATTTGAAGATTATCCCTGATATAGTGATGATCACAGGATGGAAGCTACCGCCAAGACCATAGCGCCAGATTCCGACCGCCGCCGGTGGATCGCCCTCTTCGTCGTCTGCCTCGGGCAGCTGATGATCATCCTCGACACGACGATCGTCAACGTCGCGCTCCCCTCCATCCAGTCGGATCTCCACTTCAGCCAGTCGAGCCTGACCTGGGTCGTCGACGGCTACCTGATCACGTTCGGCAGCCTGCTCCTCCTGGCCGGCCGGCTCGGTGACCTCTTCGGCCGGAAGCGCATCTTCCTGGCCGGCGTCGCCGCCTTCGTCGTCGCCTCGATTCTCTGCGGCGCCGCACCCAGCGGCACCGCTCTCGTCGTGGCCCGCTTCCTGCAGGGCGCCGCGGCGGCGCTCGCCTCGGCCGTGATCATCGCGATCATCGCCGTGGAGTTCCCGGAGCCGGCGGACCGCGCCAAGGCCATGAGCCTCTACACGTTCGTGATCGCCGGCGGCGCCTCCCTGGGCCTGCTCCTCGGCGGCGTGCTCACCGTGGCGATCAGCTGGCACTGGATCTTCTTCGTGAACCTGCCGATCGGCGCGGTCGCCTACTTCCTGGGGCGCAGGCTGATCGCCGAGAACGAGGGACTCGCCAAGGGCGAGAGGATCGATTGGCTCGGATCGGTGCTGATCACCGCCTCGTCGATCGCGTTGATCTACACCCTGATCAAGATCCCCGACTGGGGCTGGACCGGCGAGCGCACCCTCATCCTGGCCGGGATCTCGGCGGCGCTGCTTGCGGCCTTCGTCGCCCTCGAGGCCCGCATCGAGAACCCGATCATGCCGCTTCGGGTCCTCGGCCTCCGAAGCCTGGTGACTGCCAACCTGGTCCGCGGCTTCCTGGTCACCGGCGCGTACTCGACCTTCTTCCTCGGCGCGCTCTACTTCGAGCACGTCCGCGGCATGAGCCCGGTCCAGATCGGCCTCGCCTTCATGGCCATGAGCGTCTCTCTCGCCACCATGTCGGCCGGTCTCGCCGCCCGGCTCGTCGAGCGCTTCGGGCCCAAGCGGACGCTGGTGGTCGGGATCGCAGGTCCGGTCCTGGGACTGCTGCTCTTCTCGCAGATCGACCAGTCGACGCCATACTTCCCGGCGATCTTCGCCTCGCTTGCCCTGCTCGGACTCGGCTTCGGCGCCGCCAACCCGCCGCTGATGATGATCGCCATGGAGGATGTGCCGACCAAGGACGCCGGCATGGCGTCGGGGACGATTCAGGTCTCGATCCAGCTCTCCGCCGCCATCGGCCTTGCCGCTCTCGGGACGATCGCCACGGATCGCACGAATGCGCTCAGCTCGGCGGGCGAAAGCGCCTCCCAGGCGCTCAGCGGCGGCTACCACCTCGCCTTCCTGATCGCCGCGGGGGCAGCCGCGGTCGGGCTCCTGCTCGCGATCTTCGCCCTGCGGGCTCCGACCCCGGCGCAGATCGATCAGGAGATCGAGGAGGCCGCCCCCATCGGGATCGAGGCCGAGCACACCGAGCGGCTCGCCGCTTAGGCCCGGCTTAGACCCGTCGGCGATGATCACGGTGCCCGAGGAGAGATATCCCCGCAAATAGCGGGTAAATCGTGGGTCTGACGGGCACATTTCGGGGGCATTAAGCCCCCAGGGAGCGCAACAGACCCGCTGCTACCGTGTTTCCGGTGGCAAGGAGAGCTGCTTCGTAATCCCCCACCCCCCGGTTTGGAAGCCTCAACTCTCACACACGCACAGCGACGCGGGCTCTTCGCTCGGCGTTCGCCGCTGCTCCGCTTCCAGGACGACGCGCAGCTCGTCGCGCTGACCCGGAAGGGCCATCAGCACGCCTTCGACGCCCTGGTCGAGCGCTATCAGTCGCGCTTACTCGGCTTCTGCCGGCAGATGCTGGGGTCGACCGAAGACGCCGAGGACGTCCTCCAGGAGGTCTTCGTCGCCGCCTACAACGCGATGGTCGCCGACGAGCGGCCGATCGCTGTGAAGCCCTGGCTCTACCGGATCGCGCGCAACCGCTCACTCAACCACCTTCGCAAGCCGACCGCGGACGGCCAGGACACGATGGACACCCACCCCCATATGAACGGGGTGACCACGCTCGAGCGGGTCCAGAACCGCGAGGAGTTCCGCAACCTTCTCGACGACGTCTCCCACCTGCCCGAGACGCAGCGCTCCGCGCTCCTGCTCCGCGAGATCGACGCGATGAGCTATGAGGAGATCGCTCAGGCGATGGACACGACAGTGCCCGGCGTCAAGAGCCTGCTCGTCCGTGCCAGGATCGCCCTGGCCGAGTCGAGCCAGGCCCGCCAGCTCACCTGCGACGACGTCCGCCTGGAGCTCGCAGAGGCCGCCGAGGGCATCGCCAAGGTCTCCGGGCCGGTTCGCCGCCACCTCAAGTCCTGCGATCCCTGCCGCGAGTTCCGTGCACAGCTTCGCTCCGACACCAAGGCGCTTGCCGCGATCTTCCCGGCCGGTCCGCTGCTCCTAATCAAGGGCGCATTGCTCGCCAAGCTCAGCGGCCTCTTCGGCGGTGGCGGCGGCGGTGCGGCCGCCGGTGCCGGGGGTGGCGGCGGAGCCGCAGCGGGCGCTGGCGCCGGTGCAGGAGCCGGGGCCGGGGCCGGAGCTGCGGGAGCGGGTGCCGGAGCGGCCGGTGCCGGAGCGGCGGGTGCCGGAGCGGCGGGTGCGGGCGCGGCGGGCGCCGGTGCGGCTGCCGCGGGGAGCACGGCTGCCATCGGAGGAGCAGCTGCAGCGGGCGGCGCCGCGGCGGGCGGCGGAGCTGTCACCGCCGCAGGTGGTGCGGCGGCCGCGATCGGAACCAAGGCCGCGGCCGGCATCGCGACGGCCGCGATCCTCGCCGGCGGCGCGGCCGAGATCCAGAACGTCTCGAACGGCCACCCGGCCAAGCCCGCCACCGCGAAGACCAGGCAGCACGTCAATCGCGGCAAGCCGGCAAGCGTCAACATCCCGCCGAAGACCGATGCGATGGCTCAGGATCCCGCCGCGACCCTGACGCCTCCCACGGCCGCCGCTGCGGCGACCACGCCTCCCGCCACCGTGACCGTGCCGCCGCAGCCGACTGACCCGGCGGCTACCACCGGTGCCCAGACGGGCGCCACCACGCCCGCCGCCACCACGGGCAAGCACCACCATCACCACAAGAACGCGGTCGCCAACAGCGATCCGAACGCGACTTCACCCAGTCAGTCGGGCCCGGTGACCACCGGGGTCGATCCCGCCACCTGCGACGCGAACGGCGACGGTGTCGCCGACCCGGCGAGCAGCTGCGGCGCGACTCCTCCCCCGACCTCTCCGGCCGACACCGGCTCGACCGGGTCGATCCAAAGCGGCAGCGTGAAGCCGCTGTCCTACTCGGCTCCAAAGAAGCACCGCTCCGCGCCCAAGAAGAAGGTCAGGCGCTAGCGGGAATCAGCCCGATGACCTTCAGCCGGCGGCTGAGGGCCTGGGCGGCGAAGGCGTGCGTCTCCTCGCGGGTCGCGCCGAAGAGCTCCGTGTTGTCCTCCTCCTCGGGCCACGGCGGGTCGATCACCTTGTCGGCGACCGGCAGTGACTGCTCGAGCATCTTCTGGATGACATCGCGGTAACGGTCGTCCTGCTTGACGCAGTCCGTCAGGAACCGGACGCCGAAGGCTATGTGTCGGTGCTCGTCGCGCGCGACGTTGGAGAAACCCTCGACGAACCCGGGCAGAGTGCCCATGCGCTCGTTGTAGTCGATGATGAAGTGCTGTCCCGTGAGGGCGAGCATTCCCTCGATGACCATGTGGTAGAGCGTCACGGCCTCGACCAGTGCGTCCAGGTCCTCCGGCTCCTGAGCCAGCCGGTCCACCCGGCTCTTCAGCAGATCGTCGAAGAGCGTGTGGAAGGCATCGTTGACGTGCTCATCAAGCGCCTCCAGTCGCTGCGGCAGATCGTCTGTGCCCTCGAGCACGCCGACCTCGCTGAAGAACCGGTCGAAGAAGCGCACGTGGCGGGCCTCGTCGGCGATCTGGGTTGAGAGGAAGATCCGCTGCGCCTCGGTGGGCGCGGCACGCATGATCGGGCCGAGCTCATCGGCGACCTTCTGCTCGCCGATGAAGAAGCTCGAGAGGCCGTACATCCGCTGGAAGCGCTCCTCCTCGGGGATCCGCTCGTGCCAGTCGACGCGGTCCTGCGAGAAGTCGAGGTCCTGGGTGAGCCACTGCTGCTTCTCCCAGAGGTTGTAGAGCTGGGTGTAGTCGAGCAGCTTGACGTCGCTCCGGCCGCCCTCCTGGAGCGCGGGGTCGGAGGTGGCGCGGAAGTCCTCGCGCTGCGCTCGTGACGGTCCCGACTGGGTGGCTTCCCTTGCCTCCACGCGCTGCACCCTAGCGCAAGGACTGGCTGGCTGGCCAGTTTCTAGCTTGAGCCGTTCTTGGTGAGGTGCTGCTTCAGGAAGGACGTTGTTCGCTCCCACGCCTTGGCGGCATGGCCCTGGTCGTAGGTGCCGAGGCGGTTGTGGTCATTTGCGAATGCGTGCGCACCGCCCTCGTAGTACTCGAAGGCCGCATCCACGCCCGCCTCCTGCAGCTCCTGCTCGAGTGCCTTGGCGTCGTCGACCGAGACGAAGTCGTCGTTCGTCCCGAAGTGGCCGAGAATCGGCGCCTTGATGTTCGAGAAGTCCGGTTTGCCGTGCGGCATCACGTAGTAGTAGGTGACCGCGGCACCGATCTGCGGGTTCGACGCGGCAGCCCAGACGGAGAGTCCGCCGCCGGCGCAAAAGCCCACCGATCCGACCTGGCCGTTGCATTTGGGGTGGTCGAGGACGTAGCGGACAGCCCCGCGCATGTCCTTCTCGGCCTCCTCCATGTTCATCGCCATCAGCTGCTTCTGAGCCTCGTCGGGCTCCTCGGTCGTGTTCCCGCCGTACAGATCCGGCGCGAGGGTGACGAAGCCCTCCTTCGCGAAGCTATCGACGATCCCGCGAGTGTTGTCGTCAAGGCCCCACCACTCACCCAGCATCACCAGCCCGGGACCCTCGCCCTCGGGTTCCGCCAGGTAGCCCTTTGCCGTCCCTCCGTTGGCCTCGAATTCAACGTCTGGCATTCGGTCTACTCCTCCTGTTGCTCATCAAGCTTCTCGGCGAGCGCCCACCCTACCGCCACGCCGACCATCATCCCCATGCGCGCCTCCTCGGCAAGCAGGGTGCGCACGGCTGTCAGACGGGCCTGCTCGTCCGGAGTGGTCGCCGCCTTCAGCGCCTCGTTGTCGTGCGACTCCCCGAACCAGCCGCCGGCCCCGAGCGCCTCAGCGAGAATCTTTTGCAGGCGAGGCGCCGCGCGGGCGACCTGCCGCTCGACGTCCCTGAACACCTCGGGGTCGGAGATCGCGTCGATCGCGGCGTCGATCTGCTCGTCCGTGTAGGGGCCGCGCGCCACGAATGGACCCTACTTCCGCCGCTCCCACATCTGCAGCTCGCCGTAGTCGGCGTAACCGAGCTTCTCGTAGACCGGGTAGCCGAGCTTGGTGGCCTGCAGAGTGGTGGTTTCGAGCCCCTCTTCCATCGCGTCGGCCATGGCCCGGGCCATCAGGCGACCGGAGATGCCACCGCCGCGGCCCTCGGGCAGCACTGCGACGAAAATGATCTCGCAATCGCCGCCATGAGTGAAGGCGCCGGCACAGCCGACCGTCTCCCCGTCGATCGAGCCCAGGTAGGTGCGCAGAGCGGGAAGCCCTCCCGACATCACCGGGAACTCGCCCGGCGCGAATCCGTAGGCGACCTCGTTGATGCTGGAGACCAACTCGTAGTCGGCCTCCTCGCGGATCTCGAGACCGGGGTCTGGCTCGGGGGCGCGGAGATCGGCGAGCGGCATGGCCATGGCGCGAGGCGTGGCGTCGAGCCTGTGTCCGGCCGCCTCGAGCGCCTGGGCGACCTCGTTATCCGCCTCGGGCACCCACACCGTCCAGGCCTCGACGCCCGCGTCGCTGTAGACCTCGGCCAGCTCGCCGATCGAGGCCACCATCGACTCCGGGTCCGAGTAGAGCACGGAGTTGAAAAACGAGCGCTTCGGCGATCCGGGCACGATCGCCGCGGTGACCCCATCCCTCTCCCAGACGCTGCCGCCGGTGCTCTCGGCGAGAAACCGCCAGAAGGGCGGCATGGACGCCCGCACGAGCCCGAGCCACGCGGCGCCGTCGGCGGGAACCGTCATCGCTGGGCCTAGCGCCTGCGGACCAGGGTGATCCCGTCGGCGACGGTGAGGAATGCGACGTCGACACGTTCATCACTGCTCAAACGGTCGTTGAGCTCGGCGGTGACACGCGCGGCCTCGGAGTCGCCCGGGTCGAGGACGGTCCCCTCACGCAGGGTGTTATCAAGCATGATCAGCCCATTCGGGCGCAACCGCGCGAGTGTCTCCTCGAAGTAGTCGATGTATTCGGTCTTGTCGGCGTCGAGGAATGCGAAGTCGAATTGCTCTACACGCTCCATCGCCGCGAGAGTCTCCAGGGCGGGCCCGACCCTGATCTCGACTCGATCGTCGAGGCCTGCGGCCGCGAGGTGCCCGCGCGCTCGCTCCGCGTACTCCTCCTTGAGCTCACAGCAGATCAGCTTGCCCTCCGCCGGGAGCCCACGAGCAATCGCCAAGGCGCCGTAGCCCAGGAACGTCCCGACCTCCAGCGCTTGCTGGGCGCCCGCCGCCGCGACCAGAACGGTCATGAAGGCAGCCTGATCACCGCCGATCTGCATCTCCGCGAGCTCACCCATCTCCCGGCCGGCTCGCTCGATCTCCGGAACGGTTCCGTCGCGAAATGAGCTGTGCTCCACGGCGTAGTCGTGGATCTCGGGAGTGACCGAGATGAACCGCTCGACGGTCAACCCGGGTGCCTTTCACGCCTGGCGTACACGACGACCAATCCGCAGGCGGCCCCGACCACGGCGCCGCCCAATCCGGCGAAGACGTTGGCGAAGTCGTCGACGATGGGCAGAAGGATCAGGACCGCGGCGGCGATCGCCGCGCCGATCACCTCCACGTGCTCACCGGGCCGTGAACGAACCTCGGCTCCGCGGATGACCGCCCAGCAGGCGAGCAGGCCCAGCGCGATCCCATTGCCGCCGGCCGCGTACAGGACGTCGTTGCTCGGCGCGAACGCGGTCTCCATGGCGTCGGCGGCGAGCATGCCGAGCGAGCCGCAGGCCACGATCAGGACCGCGGTGGGGACGGTGCCGAGCCGCTGCTCCACCGGCACGCCGAAGATCGCGATCCCGACCGAGGCAACGAAGAGGTAGCCGATGTCGGGATAGATGAATGGCGCAGCCAGGTACCGCCACCAGTCGCTGCCGACCGGGCCGAGGATTCCCCCCAGGCCGAAGGTGTCGAGGCCGGGGCTCGCCACCCGCAGAAGCACGATCACCGCCGGGACCAGGATCGCGGCGATGACCGCGTAGGGCCGCTCGACTTGGCCATCCGTTCGCTGCGCCCGGGCGAGCCGGCGCCGTGTGCGACGCGACTGCTTCGGGGTGATCTCCTCGCCCCGCAGCTCGAGCTTCGGCGCCCGCTTGCGCAGCCGCGTGCCGCAGTACGGGCACTCGGTGACATAGGGGCTGACCTCCTCGCCGCAGCTCCGGCAGACGACGCTTAACTCAGGCGAGCTCACTCCGCGAGGATAGTGCGAGGGCGCGCCTTGCTCTAGGCGCGACCCGTCTTATGCTCGAGCTCGGCCCATCTGTTGAGCTCATAGAGGAGCCGGGCGAGCTCGCGGCCTCGGCCGCTCAGCCGGTAGCGTTTCCCGCCGGCCCGCTCGAGCACTCCGGCGTCGATCAGTTCCCCGAGCCGGGTCGAGAGGACCGAGGGGCTGATTCCGGTCCGTCCCCGGAGCTCCGAGAAGGTGAGCGTGCTGCGGCGAAGCTCCCAGACCAGCCGCAGCGCCCAGCGCCTGCCGAGCAGCTCCAGAGCGCTTTCGACTGGTCTCGCGGAGGTCATTGGTACGAAAATCGAACTTCACGCTGCAAAAAGCAGGTAATCCGCTACGGAAATCGTACTGCATGGCCCGGAACAGGTTCGCTTACGGTCGAGTTTCAGGCGTCCGGATCGGTGGCCGCGACGATCTCGCTCATCAGCCCGCCGACCTCGCCTTGCTCGGACAGCCAGTTGAGCTGGCGGCGCGCCCCGGTGCCGTCCTTCATCAGATCGTCCAGCGCCCCCAGCTCGGCCTCACAACCGAGTTCCTGCGCGTGCTCCCGGAGGTCCTCGATCACCCCCCGCGCCATTCTGGCGCCGGGCACCTCGAGGCCGTGATCGAAGTCGATCAGCTTGCCCTCGATTCCCACCACCGCCGCGCGGACCTTGTTGTCGTCGATCAGCTCGTGCGGGTGCTCGATGCTCGGCACACCCTCGTCGTAGTCCATGGCGAGCCGGTGGGCCAGCGCCTGCCCGAGAGCGGCGAACCCGATTGTGTGCTCGACGCGCGTCTGCTGGTCGAAGACGCGGAGCTCGACCGTGCCGAGGTTCGGATGGGGACGCACGTCCCACCACAGGTAGGTGTAGTCCGGGATCGCCCCGCCGCGCATCATCTGCTCGACCCGGTGCGAGTAGATGTCCCAGGTGCCGTAGTACGGCGGTACCCCGACCCGGGGGAAAGCGCGAAATACCGGCGTCCTTGAGGACATCATCCCGGTGGTCCTGCCGCGCCACAGGGGCGAGTTCGACGACATCCCGAGCAGGAGCGGCAGGTAGCCGCGCATCCCGTCCGCGACGTAGATCGCCTTCTCGGCGTCGTCGATGCCCACGTGGACGTGGGTCCCGAAGATGAGCTCCTGCTCGGCGATCCAGCTGAGCTCCGCCGCGAGCTCCCTGTATCGAGGACGGTCCACGATCAGCTGGTCCTCGTAGAGCGCCGCGGGATGGGTGCCGGCGGCCCCGATCGCGAGGCCGTTCCGGGCCGCCACCTCCCGAACGGTGCGCCGCAGGCTCCGCAGCTGGTCGCCCGCCTCGGCGACGCCTGCGCAGGGCAGGGTGGCCACCTCGAGCACCGACTGCATCAGCTCCGGCTTCACCTCGCCGGGCAGGTCGTCCGGGAGGTCGCCGAGGATGGTCTCGATCGACTGCGACAGCTCGAGCGTCTCCGCGTCGCAGATCATCAGCTCCTCCTCGATGCCGAGGGTGAACGGCGTCCCGCTGAAGTTGTGGTCCAGCACGGCCGGGACCATGACAGCAGCCGGGGATGAAGTTTGCCTGGGCCGCGGCTAGGCAGAATGGGCTCAGATGGTCCTCGACGAGCTGCGTCATCCCATCGTTCTCGCACCTCTCGCCGGCGGCGCATCGACGCCGGAGCTGACCGCCGCGGTCAGCGAGGCGGGTGGTCTGGGCTTCCTGGCGGCCGGCTATTTGACCACCGAGGCGGTCGAGGCCCGCATCGGTCGGGTGCGCGAGCTGACCGACGCGCCGTTCGGAGTGAACCTCTTCGTCCCGGGCGACCCGCAGGCCGAGACCCCGGGGCTGGAGAGTTTCCTCGGCCGGATCGCACCCGAGGCGAATCGCTACGGCGCAGGTCTCGGCGATCCCCGGTACGACGATGACTCCTATGCCGAGAAGCTCGAACTCGTGGCCGCAGTGCAACCGGCGATCGTCTCCTTCACCTTCGGCGCTCCGCGGGCGGAGCAGGTCGCTCGTCTGAAGCAGACCGGGATCGAGGCGTGGGTGACCGTGACGAGCCCGGCCGAGGCACAGGTCGCGTCGAGCGCCAGAGCTGACGCGCTGGTGCTTCAGGGAGCCGAGGCGGGCGGGCACCGGGCGTCGTTCGCCGACACCGACGAGGAGCCCATCAGCACCCTCGTCCTGATCCGGCTGGTCGCACAGGACACGCACCTGCGGCTGGTCGCGGCAGGAGGCCTGACCGACGGGCCCGCCGTCGCCGCCGCGCTCGTCGCGGGCGCGGAGGCGGCGCAGCTCGGTACCGCGTTCCTGCGCGCCGACGAGGCCGGCACCGAGCCCGCCTATCGGGACGCGCTTCCTTCGCGTACGCCCACCGCCCTGACCCGGGCGTTCAGCGGGCGGCTGGCCCGCGGGATTGTGAACCGCTTCATGTCCGAACACTCCTCGGAGGCGCCGTCGGCCTACCCGCAGGTCCACCACGCCACTGCGCCGTTGCGGGCCGCCGCGCGGAAACGGGGCGACGCGGACGGCTTCAATCTCTGGGCCGGCCAGGCACACGAGCTCGCGCGGGGCGGCCCGGCGGCGGAGATCCTGCGCTCAATCAGCGACGACGCCCGCAAGGCGCTGGAGGCGGCCGCGAACCGGGAACTCTGAGCGCCAATCAGTGCTCAGCGCGGATGCAGCCTGCTCAGAAGATCAGCCATACTGGCCTTCAAGGCCAAATTCAGGAGGTAACGGAGAAGATGGAAGTCAAGTCGATCACTGAGCAGAAGTCGCTGCTCGCAACGCTCTCGCCCGGCAAGCGCGCGCGGCTGCGCCGGCTGCTGTTCGACTACGGCCCCGGCAATGGGACGCTGATGCTGCTGCCGATCGACCAGGGAATCGAGCACGGCCCTCGCGACTTCTTCCCGAACCCGGCCTCCAAGGATCCCGAGTACCAGTTCAGCCTCGCCGCCGAAGCCGGCTACTCGGCGATCGCCTGCCAGATCGGCCTGGCGAGCCGCTACTACCCGGACTACGCGGGTCAGGTGCCGCTGATCATGAAGGTCAACGGCAAGACCGACATCCCGCCCTCGGACGAGGCCTTCTCACCGTGCAACGCGTCGGTCGAAGATGCGGTGCGCCTGGGCGCCGACGCAGTCGGCTACACGCTCTACGTCGGGTCACCCCGGCAGGACGACGACCTGGCACAGCTCCGGGTCGTGCGCGAGGACTGCGAGCGCTACGGCATGCCCCTGGTGGTCTGGGCCTACCCGCGCGGCCGGGACATCGAGAAGAAGGGCGGGCAGACCTCGTTCTACGCGATCGACTACGCGGCCCGGATGGCGATGGAGATGGGCGCCGACGTGGTCAAGCTCAACTTCCCCAAGTTCGACGCGAAGAAGGACAAGGACCAGCCGGCCCCCTACAACGAGATGGAGGTCTCGCCCGAGGAGGCCGTCCGTCAGATCGTCGAGTCCGCGGGTCGCTCGCTGGTCGTTCTCTCGGGCGGATCGAAGACCGACGACGAGACCGTCCTCATGCACACCCGCGTGATCATGGAAGCGGGCGGTTCCGGCGTCATCTTCGGCCGCAACGTCTGGCAGCGCGAGAAGAGCCAGGCGGTCGAGATCATCGGCCAGATCAAGGAGACGCTGCTCAGCAACGTGCGGCGCATTCCGTAGGGCCCGAGACCGACCACCGCCATAGCCGGATAGTTCCGGCGCCGGCAGCATCATCGGGGGGTGACCCGGTCTCGACGGGGCGCCCTGCGGGCTCCCCTATTCATCGCCGCCGTGCTGGTCGCCCTCTCCCTCTCGCGCTGCGGGATCAGCGGCGGCGGCTCCGATGAGCCGTCAGGCGCGCTGACCGCTCGCGTCACCCACGTCGTCGACGGCGACACCATCGACGTGATGCTCGCCGACGGCGACGAGGACACGGTCCGCTACATCGGCATCGACACTCCCGAGACCGTCAAGCCCGGGACGCCTGTCCAGTGCGGCGGGCCCCATGCGCACGAGGTGAACGATCGGCTCGTCTACGGGAAGACCGTCACTCTCCGGTTCGACGCCGAGCGGCGCGACGTCTACGGGCGGCTTCTCGCCTACGTCTATCTCCCCCGCCGCGGTCGCCGCCCGCTCTTCGTCAACGCCGAGCTGGCCCGCCGAGGCCTCGCCCGCACGCTGACGATCCCGCCGAACGACTCCTACGCGCCGCTCTTCGCCCGCCTGGCAAGCCGCGCCGGCGTTCGCGGCCGCGGCCTCTGGGGACACTGCGCTCTATAGTCGAAGACGCCCCGAGATGGGCGGCGGTCGCACTTGTGCGGCTTGGCTCTTGCAAGATCGATTGCTAGCCTGCACGACCGCCCCGGGGGGCAATTGCGATGGCTCAGATGCGAATGCGACAGAGCATGGCTCAGATCGAGCTGGCGTTCGAGCAGGAGATGGCGCTCGAGCGACGCCGGCGCGATCAGCTGCGCAAGCGCGCGGTCAACCGCTCACGCGCCCGTCGCATCACCCGCAACGAGTCGCGCGGCAAGGTCCGGTTCAGCGTCCTGCTCGTCTGCCTGACGATCACGGTCGTGACCGTGGTCGTCTCGATGTTCGAGACGCTCGCCTGGCTGATGGGTTGAACTCGCAGCCGTAGCGGCACCCGGCTTCGCCATCAGATCGCGGCCACAAGCCGCTACCGCTGGCTCAACCGCTCCAGCGCGTTCGCGACGGCCTCGTTCGTGCCCGGGTCCTCTTCGACACCGGTGCCGCTCTCTTCCTCACCCTGGCTCTCGATCCGGTCGTAGACCTCGTTCCTGAAGATCGAGACGTCGCGCGGAGCGGTGATTCCCAGTCGCACCTTCTCGCCGGCGACCGAGAGAACCTGCACCTCGACCCCATCGCCGATCATGATGCTCTGGCCCGGCTTCCGTGTCAGCACCAGCATCGCTTCCTCCTAATGGCGGCTCGGTTACCTACCCCCCAGGCCCCGACACCGGTTCGGCTACCTAGAAATAGGTAGCGTACAGGGTTCCGCTCCGCCTGCCAAGGCGGAATCGCCGAATCATCTAGAGTCCGCCGCCGTGGCCCGTAAGTCCCTGCGACCGCAACTGAACCAGATCCGCGCCTGGGTGCGACAGGGGCGCACCGACGCATGGATCGCCCACCAGCTGGGCGTGCCCGCGTCGCAGCTCCGCGACTTCCGCAGCAGGCACGGACTGGATGCCGAGGGCGAGGAGCCCGCCAGCGACATCGACCTCCGCGACGAAATCGAGGCCGAGATCGAGGCCGAGCTCACCGAGCCGGAGCCCGAGGAGGAAGAGGAAGAAGAGGGCGCCACCGATGAGGGCGAGGGTGACCGCGACTCCGAGAATGGCGATGGCGGTGAGGGCGCTGGACGCCGGCGGCGACGGCGTCGGCGCGGACGGCGCGGACGCGGCCGCAAGCGGCCGCTCGAGGCCACCTTCGATCAGGGCGAGGAAGAGGGCTACGGGATCTGGCTCGATCCCTCGGTCAAGGACGACCCCACCTACGCCGAGCACTGGCAGGGGCGCAAGGCGCTCAAGGTGACGATCGAGCCCGAGCGAATCGTCCTCGAGCGCGTCGAGGACGATTGAAGCTCACTCCTGCTCGGCGATCACCCTTCCGCCCGAGTAGTCATAGGCCCCGCGCAGGTACGCGTAGAAGGCGCCGTCCACGATCGCCTGCGGGTCGAGGTCCACCGCCGCCATCGGGGCCGCCTCGCGAGCGGCTTCGAGGCACCAGTCGGTGCCCTTCCCGTATAGGTCCGCGAGCTCCTGGGCTGAGAAGGTCGGGCCGATCCGTCGGCGCAGCTCCTCCCGGATCGCCTCCACGGAGCGGCGGGCGTTGCGAGCGGCCCGCGGGTCCGCGTCGAGCTCTCCGAGCCGGCGCGTGCCCTCCTCCCACTGAAAGAGGGCGTTGTCGAGTGGATACGCCACCACCTACTTGGTAGCAGGCGGCAGCTTCTTGCCGGGACTGGGCACGCATGCCTCGGGGGCGAGGGGCCCGGTGATCCTCCAAACGTCGACGAGGCCAGCGCCGGCGACGTGCTGGACGTTGCCGGCGTGGGAGATCCACTTGCGCTGGACCGGCACGGTGTCGGCCGCCGGGTCGTCCTGACGATAGGTCGGAGTGGTGACGACGTAGTCGTAGTCGCCGTCATTGAGCGCCCCGATCCACTCGGGACACTGCGGGATCTCGTTGAAGGACCCGCGCGGCCCGTGCTGGCCGATGTAGGTGACGCTGTTGCTCGAATCGCCTCCCCAGAGCGGGTACTGGAAGAGCGCTCCCATCGTGCCCGACAGCGCGACCTTCTGATCGCGCGTTCCGTTCGCCCAGTCGTAGGCGGCACCCAGGCCCTGGTTGAGCTCGATCGTGGGCTGCTCGGTCTTCGGATAGTCGGGCGCCGTCGACGAGTAGCGCTCGTCCAGATAGTGGGTCTGCGCCATGCGGCCGAAGACGGCCAGGACGACAACCGCCGCCAGCCCGACTCCGGCGAGCGGCACGGGCGACAGCCCGCGTCGGGACAGCAGAACGAGCAGCAGGGGCAGGGCGACAACTGCCAGGGCCAGCGCGATGGTGCCCGGGATTCGGCCCGTGTCGATCGCGCTCAGCGCGCCTGCACTGACGAGGATCAGGATCGCGAAGACGGCCAGGGCCCCGTAGCGCCAGACCTGAGCTCGCGTGCCGAGCCACCAGACGCGCTGCCCTCCTGCGAACGAGGGCGGGACCGCGAGCAGGGTCATGGCGAGCACAAGGCCCGGCGCCAGGTAGCGAATGTTGAGCCGGAACCCGATCGGCATCCCCTCCGGGCCCGACGCGCCCAGGGGCGTCAGCAGGTAGGCGATCGCCGCGAGCACCGCGACGATGCCGAGCATCCGCTCCATCCGCCCGCCGCGCCAGAGCACCAGGACCACCGCGACCACCGCCAGCGCCAGGTACGCGGGCCACAGGTCACCCAGGCGCTCGTCGAGGGCCGGAGTGAAGTAGCGGCCCCAGACGCTCGTGTCGGTCGCGTAGTGGGCGATCGAGTACGGGTGCCGTCCCTGCAGCGCCTCGGCATGGTGGATCGGGCCGATGTCCTGCCAGGGGAACGGATTCCCGGAGACGACCAGGTTCCGCCAGTACCAGTAGCCCCCACCCACGACGAGCGCGCCGATCCATTCCGCCGCGGCCCGCAGCCGGTAGCCCCTCCCGCTGATCCAGATGACGCCGACCGTCAGGGCCAGGACCGGCGGGACGACGGTCAGCTTTGTGCCGAGCGCCAGGCCAGCGGCGAGGCCGGCGACCAGGAGGGCTCCTGACGGAGGGCCGGAGCGCTGCGCGTCTCCCGATCCGCGCTGCGGCCAGCGCACGTTGAGCAGAACGGCGACCGAGGAGAGGAACAGTGCGATCGCCACGACGTCGTTGTTGGCGTTGCCCGGCTGGCGCGAGAAGAGCAGGTTCGCGGCCATCACCGAGGCGACCGCCGCGAGCCCCACCGGACCGGTCCCATAGGGACGGCCGATGCACCAGCCGGCGAACAGCGCCAGCCCCAGCCAAGCCATGTTGAGCAGGGGCGAGAGGAAGTCGTTCCCGAAGAGGAGGATCCCGCCCGCGTGGACCAGCTCCGACACCTGCGGGTAGAACCAGTTCAGATAGAGCGGGTCGGTGTAGAGGAGGGTCGTGACCGAGCCCGTGTCCGCGATGTGGGCGGCGAGCGGCAGGTGGTACCAGAGGGAATCCCCACCGTAGATACCCCGGTCGAGCGCAAGCAGGGTGGGACCCGCCCACTGCGCCGCGACGACCAGGGCCAGGGCGATTGCGACTCCGAGCTCGACCCGCCCGATCGCGGGCGCCGGCAGCAGATCGGTCTCCTTTCCCTTTCCCCATTGCGCCACTCGCGCCCCAGCGCGGATCAGCATCGGCTCGAGGCGAAGAGCGCCGCCGCCGACGATCAGGCACGCGAAGACCAGCAGGACCCCGTCCAGCAGGCTGAAGATGCCGAGCAGCTCCGAGACCAGCACGAGGATGCCGATCGCCAGAATCGCATCGGCGAGCAGCGCCGGGGTGCCCGCCCAGGCCGGAAGAGCCGCGCGGCGTGCCGTCCTCCCGGCGATCGCCATCGAGAGGACCACGGCCACGAGGCCGATCACGCCGAGGATGTAGTCGCCCGCGTTGCTCACTGCTTCGTTGCGGCTGATCCTCCCGGTTGCCCGCCGGCGCCGCGCCGGTTGGCGTTGCCGCAGCCGTTCGGGTCGAGCGGCCCATCGATCCTGAAGACCGAGATGCGGCCGTCACGCACCACTTCCTGGAGCGCGGGGTCTCTCGATACCCAGCCTCGCTCCGGCGACGGATAGGTCCTCGACGGGTTGTTCAGATTGAGCGTCGGGGTGGTGACGAGGTAGTCGTAGTTCCCGGCGTTGACCGCCAGTCGAAACTCCCGGCAGCTCTCAATCTGGCGGAAATCCGCCTCGGGAAGGTGGCGGCCGATGTACTGGACGTAGTTGGAGACATCATCGCCGTACAGGGCGTACTGGTTGAAGGCTCCTGCGGTTCCCGCGACTGCGATTCGCAGACCCGAGGTGGGCTTGGCCCATCGAACAGAGTCGCCGAGCAGGTATCTGAAGTCCTCGATGCGGTCGTAGCGATGGGCGAGGTAGTCGTCCTGACGCGCCCAGCCCACCGCCGCGATCGCCACCGCGAGCACTGCACCCGCGATTCCGGCAAGCAGCGCCCGCCTACGTGCGAGCAGCGCCAATCCAACCGGGACGGCGATGATGAAGATCCCGATCACGACCGCCCAGGGGATCGACGCGAAGTCCCCAGTCCAGGCCACATTCGCGTCCGAGTAGCGCGACGTGAACAAGAGGGCGATCAGCCCGCCGACGATCAGTGGGAGTCTGAGTCGGGCCGGTGCTAGGCGGGGTTCGAGTGGCAGCAGCGCCAGGCCCAGGGCAATTCCCGGCGTCAGGTAACGGAGGTTGATACCGAAGGCCAGGGGATGACCTTCTGGCCCTGCTGCCGTCAGCGGCGTGAAGGCATAGGCGATGGCCGAAACGACCGTGACCACTCCTGCGAGTCGGACGGCTCTGGAGCGCGGTCGCCAGATGGCGAGCGAGGCTCCCCCCGCCGCCCCGCCGAGGATCAGGAACCAGAGCGGTCCCAGCAGGTTCTCGATCGGGTTGAGGAAATAGGCCCGCCAGAGGTGCGTGCTGGGACTGGAGAAGATGTAGTGCGCGACCGTGTAGTTGTCGCGCCCCTCCAGACCGCGGTTCGGACCGGGAAGATCGATCGGTCCAAGGTGACGGAACCATGGCAACGGGTTGCCGGCGTGAATCAGGTTCCTCAGGAACCAGAAGCCGGCCGTCGCCAGGACGCCGGCCAGGAAGATCCCGAAAGCCTTCCGTCGTACGCCCTTGGGGACCAGGAAGATGACGGCGACCGCCATTCCGGCGGTGGCTCCCGAGATCGTCAGCTTGCTACCCAGGGCGATGCCCATCGCGAGGCCCGCGACGAGGAGCGCGCCCACTTGGGCCGGCGCCGGGGGGGCGTCGAGGGGCGGCTTTGCCGGAGTTCCCCCCGCCCCCCCGCCGCCGGTCTCGCGTTGGTGAGATCTCCGTATTGCCCAGGCGTTGATGAGAATTGCTGCTGCTGCCAGGAGCAGTGCCACCGGGACCGTGTCCGTTGCCGGGGTGCCCGCCTCGCGCGGAACCATCGGGCCGGTGTCCATGGCGATACAGACACCCACGAGGCTCAGCGGGGCAACGCCGTAGGGCCGACCGATGCACCAGCCGGCCAGCAGGGCCACTCCGAGCCAGCCGAAGTTGACGAGCGGGCTGAACAGGTCCCGATCGAAGAGGACGATGCCGGCGGCGTGAAGGAGCTCGGAGTTCTCCGGATAGAACCAATTGAGGTACTGGGGATCGACGAAATGCATCCCCCACACCGAGCCCGTGTCCGCGATTCGGGCGGCGAACGGTCCGTGGTACCAGAGCGTGTCGAAGGTGATCATCCCCCGCCCCCAGACGGCCTGCAGGCCAGTGCCCCAATGGGCCGCCACGAACGCGGCGGCGCCGAGCGCCAGCAGCGTCTGCACCCAGGGGATCGCCGGGGCCGGCGGCGGCTCGGCGTCGGCGGCATCGCCGACCCGGAGGCCGAAGTAGAGCCCGAGACCGACGAGGAGCGTGGCTGGGATCAGGACAGCGGGAACGAGGATCCCGAAGGCGGCGAGCACCTGCAGGAGCACGGTGAACAGGGCGACGCCGAGCACCGCCTCGACGAGCCGGGCCGGTGCCCCTTCCCAGCCGGGAAGTAGACGGCCACGCAACCGAACCGCGGCCATGCCCATCGGAATCGCGACCGCCGTGAGGCCGATGACCCCGAAGAGGTAGTCGCCGAAGCTCACTGAGAGGCGGACTGAGTTCCGGCAACCGCCACTGCGCTCAGCCTGCCGTTACCTCCGGAGAGCTGCGTGCAGACGGCGGGACTGAGCCGCTCGGGTAGGCGGAACACCGACACGTCATCTGTCATCTCGATGCGGGTCCCTCCGGCCGCGGCCGTCCAGAGGGCTTCCACCGGTGCGACCGATTGGGTCCGCTGGTCCGGCCCGATGACCGCGTATGCGTAGTTGCCCTCATTCAGAGCCTGCACCCATCCGCGGCACTGGGCGACAAAGGCCGGCCCTGGTTGCAGGTGCTGAGACGCCTCGCTCGCGATCGGCAGGTACGCGCCGTGCGGCGCGTGCTTCGCCACGTACTGGACGCGATTGGAGAGGTCGTCGCCGTAGAAGACGTACTGCTTGAACCCGGGGCGGCCGCCGACCACGGCGATCCGCGAGTCGTGCGGATTGGCGCGGTTGAACCAGGCCAGCGCGGCCTTCATGCCCGCCGGGAAGTCATGCGGAGCCGTGGAGGCCTGGTAGCGGTCCTTGACGTAGTCGTCCGACTTCGGCCAGCCGATCGCGACAACGAGAGCCAGGGCCACCACCGCGCCTCCGGCCACCAGCGCCGCCGAGGCCCCTCGCTGCCGTGCCAGTACCAGGCCGACGGGGATGAGGACGAGGAACACGGCCAGCCCCACGGCGCCGAGCAGGAAGTGGCGCGTCCACAGGTGCCCGTGGAGATCCCAGATCGGAACCGCCTGGACCAGCAGGAGAACTGCGAGGCCGCCCAGCAGCCAGGGCTGGAACCGCGGCTTCAGCAGGCCGGCGTCCACGCCGAGCAACATCGCGCCGAGCCCGATCGCGGGCGACGCGTAGCGCAGGTTCGTGGTGAAGGCGGTGGGGTCGCCCTCCGGGCCGGCGGCGGTGAGAGGCGTGACCAGGTACGCCAGGCCGCTGAGCAGGGCGACGATCCCGAGCATCCGGATCATCGGCGTCCGGCCGCGGAAGATCGCGAGCAGGAACCCGCCGATCACGGCGACCAGCACCAGCGGCCAGAGGTCGCCGAAGCTGTCGTGCAGCCCCGGGATCAGATGGTGGCGAATCACCTGGCCATCGGGCGGCACCAGGTAGTGGAACACGTTCGCCGGGTGGCGGATGTTGATGTCGAGCTGATCGGGGCCAGGCAGCGGACCGGCCTTGATCCAGGGGAGCGGATTCCCCGCGTTGACCAGGTTGCGGGCGAACCAGAAGCCGCCCGTGATCAGGGAGCTGACCACCCAGATCCAGGTCGCGCGCCACCGGTAACCCGCGCTGACGGCGATCACGCCGATGGTCAGCAAGCCGAACGGCGCCAGCAGGTTCAGCTTGGTTCCGAGCGCCAGCCCCGCGGCCAGCCCGGCGACGACCAGCGCGCCGTTCGGCAGCCGCGCCTCTAGCGGCGGCCCTCCCGAGTGCAGAGTTCGCGCGGACCCCGCGGCGGCCCGCCGCTGCGCGTCCGCATTGACCAGGATCGCGGCGGAGGCAAGGAAGAAGAACAGGCCCATCGTGTCGTTCTTGGCGTCACCGGGCTGGTAGAGGAGCAGCATGTTCGCGTCCAGCACGAGCGCCATCGCGAGCACGGCGATCGGACCGCCCCCGTAGGCCCGCGCGAACGCCCAGGCGGCGAGCAGGCAGAGCGCCGCCCAACCGATGTTGAGGAGCGGCGAGAGGAAGTCGTTCCCGAGGAAGAGAATCCCCGCCGAATGGAGCAGCTCGGAGTTCTGCGGATAGAACCAGACCGTCAGGTTCAGGACCTCGGTGAAGTGGAGGGCGCCGACCTGGTGGTCCTGGACGAAGCGAGCGGCGAACGGCGCGTTCTGCCAGGTGGTGTTGGGCAGGTACATGCCGATGTCGAGGCCGGTCTGGGTCGGCATCGCCCAGTGGGCGATGACCAGGAGGGCGGCCAGGACCGCGGCGCCGAGCGCCCAGGGGCGGACCGCGGGTGCCGGGAGCGGAATCCTCTCCCCGGGCGGGCGCAGCACGATTCCCACCCCGAGGCCGGCGACCAGGGAGGCGAGCAGCACCCAGCCCGGCCGGTAGAGGCCGACCACACCGACCAGCTCGAGGGTGACCACCAGCAGCGAGAGGCCGAGCACGACCTCGGCGAGCCGCGCCGAGGCGCCCTCCCAGCCCGGCAGGAAGCGCCCGCGCATGCCGACCGCGGCGAAGCCCATGGCGGCCGCCACCGCGATCAGCTCGATCGAACCGGCGAGGTAGTGACCGAAGCTCATGTGTGGGCCGCGGCCCCCAGCCTCGCGCACGTGGACGGATCGAGCGGCCCGGTGATCTTGTAGACGGCCGCCGGGCCGGTCTGGATCACGGTCTTCACGTTCTCGTCCGTCTCGGTCCAGTGAGCCTCCGGCGGAGCGCTGACCTCCAGCGCGCCGATCTTCGGCGTGGTGACGATGTAGTCGTAGCCACCGGCGTTGACCGCCCGCCGCCAGGCGCCGCAGCTCACGATCGGCCTGAAGGTGCCGCGATTGAGCTCCTGACCCACGTACTGGACGTGGTTGGAGAGATCGGTCCCGTAGAAGAAGTACTGCCCGAAGGCCGACGCGCGGCCGACCACCCCGATGCGCTGGTCGCTCTGCTTGCGGCCCCAGTCCTGGAGCGGCTGCCACTCGGGTGTGGAGCGAAAGCCGCCCTCGAGCGGCGGCCTGGACGCGGTCACGTAGCGATGGTCGAGGTAGTAGTTCTCGCGCACGCGCCCCAGTGCGACCGCAGTGATGGCCATCACCAGCCCGAACACCGCGAGGGCGAGCACCGGCACCCGCCTGCGGGCCCCGGCGACGAGCAGGGCCGGCACCCCGACGATCAGGAAGGCGAGCGCAACGGACGCCAGGTGGTGCTCGAACTTCCAGTTCGCCTGGGTGACGGTCCCCTGGATCAGCAGGATCGAGAAGAGCCCGATCAGGATCCACGGGCGGTTCCCGTGCCGGAACCATGGGATCAGCGGCAGCAGGAGGAACCCGACCATCAGCACGGGCGAGACGTAGCGCAGGTTCGCGTCGAAGCCCGCAGGGTCGCCGAGGCTCCCCGAGGCCGTCAGGGGCGTGAAGACGTAGGCGATCCCCGCAACCATCCCGGTGACGGCCAGAATCCGCATCAGGGCGCTGCCGCCGCGGAAGAAGGCCCAGACGAGCGCCACGACGACCACGGCGAGGATCACCGGCCAGAGCGGGCCGAGCCGGTCGTGTAGGACCGGAAAGAGCTTGTCGTGCCAGATGCCCGGATCGTTGTAGTACTCGCTGAGGGAGTGCGGCTGACGCGGGTAGAGGGGCAGTTGGTCGGGGCCCGGAAGGTGGATCGGCCCGAGCTTGTGGATCTGCGGAAACGGATTGAGCGCCTCGACGAAGTTCCGCCCGTACCAGAAGCCCGAGGTGATCACCATGCCTCCGAGCCAGATCCCGAGCGCCCTCAGCCAGTGCCGGCGGCCGCCGAGGATCGCGACGCCCACGGTGAGGGCGGCGATCGTCGCCAGCAGGGTGATCTTGGTCCCGATGCCGAGGCCCGCCGCGAGGCCGGCCATGAACAGCGGGCCTGCGCCGACGGTGGCCAGGACATGGGGATCGCCCTCGACCGGCACGTCTTCCACGACACCGGTCTCGAGCTCGCCCTCCGTCGTCGCGTTCCACTCGCTCCTCTGCCCTGACGACCGTGCGTGAGCGGAGGCCGCCCCATCCACGAGGAACGCAAGTGCGGTCATCAGGAAGAAGAGACCCGCCACGTCGTTCGGCCCCTGTCCCGCCTGGGAGCCGACCAGCATCTCCGAGTCGAGGACCACGGCGGCCCCGAGCACGGTGACGCCACCGATCGCGTACGGCCGGCCCACGCACCAGGCGGCGAGCAGGCAGAGGGCAACCCACATCAGGTTCATCAGGGGCGACAGGAAGTCGGTCTTCAGGAAGACGATCCCGATCCCGTGGATCAGCTCCGAGTTCTGCGGATAGAACCAGGCCGCCAGCTTGAGCGGATCGGTGAAGTGGAGCGGCCCCACGTGACCGGTCTGCGCGAACCGAGCCGAGAAGGACATGTGGTACCAGGTGGTGTCCTGGTAGTACATCCCCTGGTCGACCGCCTGCCCGGTGGGGTGCGCCCAGTGGACGACGACGAGCGCGGCGGCGACGATGCCGATCGCCACCATGATCGCGCTGGATCGAGCCTCCTTGGTCTCTGGCGCGACGGGCAGCCCGCGGCGCCTGGCCCAGAACGTCACGCCCAGGCCAGCCGCCACGAATCCGATCAGCAGCGGCACCTCCTTGAACAGGCCCAGGACCCCGAGGATCTCAGCGACGAGGATCAGCATCGAGATGCCGATCACGATCTCGGCGAGGCGCGCCAGCGCCCCCGTCCAGGCGGGCGCGAGCAGGGCTCGCAGGTGGTAGGCGCCCAGACCGAGTGCGGTCGCGATCACCGCCAGCTCAGCCGCGCCGAGCAGGTACCGGCCTGTGCTCATCGGCTCATCGGCTCATTCAGACAAAACGCGCACAGCCGAATGCCGCGCGCGCGAGGCGCGGATGATATCCGCGGACTCTCCTAACCGGGTTGCGCTCTCGCGCACTCTCTCTTTAGGTTCAGTGACCCAGGCCCTTGACCACGTAGGCGTGCTCGCCCGGCTTGACCATGCCGAGGCGACGCGCCTCACGCTCGAGCGATGCGGGACTCGAGGCGTCGCGCAGCTGCCGGGTCAGATCGACCTTCTCCTTCTTCAGCTGAACGAGCTCCTGGTCGCTCGACTTGGACCCCTGCCACGCCTGCAGCAGGTTCACCATCGGGTTCAGGTAGGAGACCATCACCCCGAAGAGGACGAGCACGAGGGCAATCCGGCCGACGCGGTCCCAGCGGATGCGGCTCGGCCCCGCGCGCCGCTGCACGCGCCTCCGCGGCGCACGCCTGGGTGCCGCATATGCCCTGCTGCTCATGCCCTGAGATTCGTGCCCGGGGCGGCAGTTTCCTGCTGCCTAGCGGTCGAAAACCGAGGAACCTGGGAACTTCGCCCGGTCGCCGAGCTCTTCCTCGATCCGGAGCAGCCGGTTGTACTTCGCAACTCGATCCGACCGCGAGGGCGCGCCGGTCTTGATCTGGCCCGCGCGCGTGCCCACCGCGAGGTCGGCGATGGTTGTGTCCTCGGTCTCGCCCGAGCGATGTGAGATCACGGTCGTGTAGCCGGCGTCCCGCGCGATTTGGATGGTCTCCAGGGTCTCTGTGACAGTGCCAATCTGGTTGAGCTTCACGAGGATCGAGTTCGCGACCCCCATCTCGATCCCCCGCCGCAGCCGCTCGGGATTGGTGACGAAGTTGTCGTCGCCGACCAGCTGGCAGAGATCGCCGATCTTCTCGGTCAGCGCCTTCCAGCCGTCCCAGTCCTCCTCGTCCATGCCGTCCTCGATCGAGACGACTGGGAAGCGAGCGCGGATGTCGTGCCAGTAGTCGGCCATCTCGACGGACGTCAGGGTGCGCCCCTCATGCTCGAGGACGTACTTGCCGTCGTCGAAGAGCTCGCTCGTCGCCGGGTCCAAGGCGATCATCACGTCCACGCCCGGGGCGTACCCGGCCTCCTCGATCGCATCGATCAGGAAGTCGAGCGCGGCGCGATTGGACTCGAGGTCGGGCGCAAAGCCGCCCTCGTCCCCGCCGCCGGTCGAGAGGCCCTTCTTCCCGAGGATTCCTTTCAGGCCGTGGTAGACCTCGGCGCCCACCCGCAGGCACTCCGCGAACGTCGCGGAGCCCGCGGGGACGACCATGAACTCCTGGAAGTCGACCGCGTTGTCGGCGTGCGCGCCCCCGTTGAGGACGTTCATCATCGGCACCGGCAGCACCTCCGCCGGTCCGGCGTCCTTGGCTCCGGTGGCTGCATAGAGCTCCGCGAAGTAGTCGTAGAGGGGCTGGCCCGTATCGGCGGCCGCGGCCTTCGCGGTCGCCAGGGAGACGCCGAGGATCGCATTGGCGCCGAGCCTGCCCTTGTTGGGAGTCCCGTCGAGCTCGATCATCGTCCGGTCGAGTGCCGACTGCTCGGCGGCGCGCGCTCCCTTGAGGGCTTCGGCGATCTCGCCATTCACATGTGAGACCGCCTTGGTGACGGCCTTGCCCCCGTATTCGCCGCCACCGTCGCGCAGCTCGACCGCCTCGTACTCGCCGGTGGATGCCCCGGATGGGACTGCGGCGAGCCCGCGCGCGCCGGACTCGAGCACGACCTCGACCTCAACCGTCGGGTTGCCCCGCGAGTCGAGCACCTGCCTGCCGTGGATGCTCTCGATCGTCGACATCGACGCGGAACGCTAGTCGAGAAGACTGCGGGCCGTCTGCCGGAGCGCGAGCTCCGGGTCCACGCCAAGGCGCCTCGAGGCCGCGACGGCCTCCATCAGCAGGGTGCCGACGAGCTGCTCGGCCTCGGCCCTGGTTGCGGGATCGGATTGCGGGCCCCCGGGCTTGTCGTCCCCGGCCGAGCCCTCGGGATCGACCCGCCGGAGCACCTTGCGCGCATAGAGCAGCGCCGGCAGGTTCTCGGGCAGCTCGGAGGGATCGCCTCCGCCCTCCACCTCCCGCTTGATGTCCTCCCACTGGGAGAGGACCTCGCCTGCTCGTCCTCCTCCCTTCGCGCGCCCTATCTCCCGTAGACGTGCGGGTGGCGGCGGATCAGCTTCGCGGCGCAGGACTCCGCGACCGCCGCCAGGTCCCCCTCTCCCCTCTCCTCCAGGAGCAGGGACAGGAACATGACCTGGAAGAGCACGTCGCCCAGCTCGTCGACCATCGCCGCGGTGTCGTCGCGGCTTGCGGCGTCGGCCAGCTCGTAGGCCTCCTCGACCGTGTGCGGGACGATCGAGCGGGCGTCCTGCTCGCGATCCCACGGGCACTCCCGCCTCAGGCGGCGAGTGACCTCGTCGAGGTGCCGGAGCGATTCCAGGCTAGCCGGCGCCGGTCAGCCCTTGGAGGTTCGGCGTTGCGGGAGCCGTCGCCGCCCCACCAGCGGGATGTGGAGCCTGCGGGGTGCCGCCACCGACCGACGCGAACGGCTTGAAGGAGCCCGGCGCACCGGGGGTGGGGCCCGTGCCCGAGCACTGCAGCTGTCCGTTGGTGGGGGCGCCGCTCGAGCTCGTGGCCTCCTGGCAGAACGCGAATACGGGCGCCGGGCATCCACCGCCGCTAGGTGTGCCGGGCTGTCCCGGTGCCAGCTTGGACGGATCGCAGGTCGGCGATGCGTTGTTGAAGTTGTCGCAGCCCGTAACCAGGTAGTCGCTCGCGCACTGGGTCAGGTTCGTCCAGTAATCGCGGAAGTCCGAGCCGAAGGCGGTCAGCCTCTCCTGCTGCTGCTGGCTCTTGATCTGCTGCTTGATCTGGTCGCTCAGCTTGCCGCCGGGGCCGCCGGTCGTCGATGGGGAGGTCTCGTCGAAGCCCGTGACCTTCTCGGGCGTGGCCGTTTCGACCTCGAAGACGAAGTTGCCGGTCGGGGTGATGACAGGGCCCTGGATCTCGTGGAGAGGTGCCTTGAAGATGTCGTCGTCGAGCGGCTGCTGGAACGAGCCGGGCACGACGTCGGTGCGGAGCCCGCCCTTGTCCTTCGAGGTCGGATCCGTCGAGTACTGCGCCGCCACCTTCTTCCAGTTCGCAGCGGAGTCATCGGCGCGGAGCGCCTGGTAGGCGAGGTTGATCTGGTGGGCGTCCCTGTTCTGGACGATCCTGATCGTGCGCTTCGCCGGCTGCGTGAACTGGCTCTTGTTCGCGTCGTAGTACTTCTGGGCGTCGCCGTTGGAGACGGTACCGACGCTGTTCTGGACCTTGTCCTGGATCTTGTTCTGGATCAGCTGGAGCTTCGCCCGCTCCAGCACATCCGCGTCGGTGAGGCCGGCCTGATCCCGGGCCTTCACGTACTCGGCCTGCGTCTTGAACTGAGACTTGATCTGCTGGAGCGACTGATTGACCTCGGTGTCGGTGAAGGTGATGCCCTGGCGGCTCGCCTCGCCGACGATCCAGGCGATCTGGAGAACGGTCTGCATCGCCTGGTCCTTGAGCTGCTTGTACTGGGGGTTGCTCGGCTGTGGGACTGTCTGCTGCCCGTTCTGCTTGGCAGTCTGCAGCAGGAAGCGGTTGAAGTTCGTCTTCGAGATATGTCCGTCCTGGACCAGGCCGGGCACGTTGATGCTGGCGTCGTCGACCACCGCGACGTCGTCCGACGGAACGCTCGGGTGCCCCAGGCCGACGGCCGCGGCGACGATCACGACCATCAGCACGAGGACCGCGCCGAAGATGATCGCCAGGTTGCGCTTCGAGAAGAAACCGCTCTTCACAGGGGCGGCAGCATAACCGTCATCACCTAAGTCGGCGCTAAGGCCATGGCGGCGCCGAGGCCCTCGACCAGCGCCAGCAGGGCCCCGAGCCGGGCGCCCGCCTCCTCCGGCACGGGGACCGCGATGGTTTGCTCGCGCCACGCATAAATCGCCTCGGGCACCCGCTCGTTCAGCGCGGTCACCCGCTCGGAATCGAGCTCGATCGGCGAGACGCGGAGACGGCCTGCGCGGAACTCGACGTTCCGCACGCCGGCGTCGCCCAGGGCGATTCGCACGCGCTGCAGATCCATCAGGTTGGCGACCGCCTGCGGCACGGGGCCGAAGCGATCCTCGAGCTCCTCGCGAAGCGCGCGCAGCTCGCCCGGCTCCCGGGCCGCGGCGACCCGCCTGTGCACGTCGATCTTCGCCGCCTCGAAGGGGATGTAGTCGGCCGGCACGTAGGCGTCGACGTCGACCTCGATCCGCACCGGCTCCCTGGGTTCGGCGGGAAGCTCGGTGATCCCGGCGCGGAGCTCCTCGGCCGCGTCCTCGAGCATCTGGCAGTAGAGCTCGAAGCCGACGGCGGCGACGTGGCCGGACTGCTCGTCACCCAGCAGGTTGCCCGCGCCGCGAATCTCCAGGTCGCGCATCGCGACCCGGAAGCCCGACCCGAGCTCGGTGTTGTCCGACAGCGTCGAGAGCCGGGCCGCCGCGTCAGCGGTCAGCGACTCGGCCGAGGGATAGAGCAGATACGCGAAGGCGCGCTCGCGGCTCCGGCCCACCCGTCCCCTGATCTGGTACGCCTGCGCCAATCCGAGCTGGTCAGCCCGCTCGACCAGGAGCGTGTTGGCGTTGGGGATGTCGAGGCCCGACTCGATGATCGTCGTCGCGACGAGGCAGTCGTGCTCGCCGCGCACGAAGGCGAGCATCGTCGCCTCCAGCTCCAGCTCGTCCATCTGCCCGTGCGCCTCGGCGAAGCGGACGCCGGGGCAGAGGCCGCGGAGCCGCTCGGCTGTCTCGTGCAGCGAGTCGATGCGGTTGTGGAGGAAGAAGACCTGCCCCGAGCGCTCCTTCTCCCGCATGATCGCCCGCTTGACGAGGTCCTCGTCATACGGGCCGACGTGGGTGCGAACCGGCCGGCGGCCCTCGGGCGGGGTCTCGATCACGGAGATGTCCCGCAGGCCCGCGAGCGACATCTGCAGCGTGCGCGGGATCGGGGTGGCAGAGAGCGAGAGGACGTCGACCTTGAGCTTCAGCTGGCGCAGGAGCTCCTTCTGCTTGACCCCGAAGCGCTGCTCCTCGTCCACGATCATCAGGCCGAGGTCCTTGCCGCGCACGTCGCGGGAGAGCAGGCGGTGCGTCCCGATCAGGATGTCGACCTTGCCCTCGCTGTAGCGCTGAAGCACCTCCTTGATCTCCGCCGGCTTCCGCACGCGCGACACCATCTCGACGTTGAACGCGGTGTCCGCGAAGCGCTCGCGGAAGGTTCCGAAGTGCTGCTGAGCGAGGATGGTCGTCGGGACGAGCATCATCACCTGCTTCCCATCCGCCACGGCCTTGTGCGCCGCGCGGAGCGCCACCTCGGTCTTGCCGTAGCCGACGTCGCCGCAGATCAGCCGGTCCATCGGGCGCTCCGACTCCATGTCGGCCTTCGTCGCGTCGATGGCATCCATCTGGTCCGCCGTCTCCCGGTAGGGGAACGCCGCCTCGAAATCCATCTGCATCTCGCCGTCCGGCGAGAACGTGTGCCCGGTCCGGACCTGCCGCTCGGCATACAGATTGATCAATTCCCCAGCCATCGCATGCGCTGCCTTTCGCGCGCGCGATTTCATGTTGAGCCAGCGCTTGCCGCCGAGGGGCGAGAGGGCCGGCTCGTCGCCCTCCGCGCCGATGTAGCGGCTGATCCGGGCCAACTGGTCGGTTGGCGCGAAGACGCGGTCGCCGCCCCTGTACTCCAGCTCCAGGTAGTCCCGGGTGACTCCGGCGAGGGTCTTGGTGTCGAAGCCGGAGAACCGGGCGATCCCGTGGTCCTCGTGCACGACGTAGTCGCCGACGCGCAGCTCGATGGCCGCAGCCAGCCTGGCCCGCGCCGAGACCGGCGTCGCTGACTTGCGGCGGTGGACGAGGCGCCTCTGCGGGATCACCGCCAGCCGCAGCTCCGGAGCCAGGAAGCCCTCGCGGAGCCGCGCCTCGGCGAAGCTCACCCCCGGCTCCTCCGGGGCGTTCTCGCCCAGGAACGGAACGTCGATGCGGCTCAGGTTGAAGCGCGTGCGCTCGGCCTCACCGCGGCCCTCGAAGGCGACCACGGTCCGGTAGCCGGAGCGAGTCAGCTTCTCCAGCTCGCCCTCGGCCTCACCCAGCGTGCGTGACGGGAACTCGGCTCGCTGCGCCCTGAAGGAGTGCTTCTGTCCCGTGTCGGCCCCGAGCAAGAGCCCGGCCCGGGCCTGCAACGGCTCGGCGACGTCGACGTAGAGGCGCCGTGCGTCCTCCTCCAGGATGGAGGCGGTCACGTCCTCCCAGTGGTCGTGCAGGGCACCGGGAATCTCCTCCGCGGCTGCGATCGCGACCAGGGCCTCGGCCGGGACGAGATCGAGGGGAGCAAGGAAATCGGCCGGGTCAGCGTCGTCGCGATGCTCGGCGGAGAGCTCCGCCGCCGGGGCCAGCTCGACCCGGTCGGCCTCCCCGAGGGACCTCTGGGTGAAGACCGAGAAGCGGCGCATCGAGTCGATCTCGTCGCCGAACAGGTCGACCCGGATCGCCTGCTCCTCGGTCGCCGGATAGACGTCGAGAATGCCGCCGCGGAGCGCGAACTGCCCACGCTCCTCGACCTGATCGGTCCGGTCGTATCCGGCGTCCGCGAGCAGGAGGGTCACGTCGTCAAGGTCGACGCTCTCGCCCTTGTGCAGCGCGAGCGTCTCCGGCCGCAGCTTCGGATCGGGGACCTTCTCGGCCAGCGCGATCGCGCTCGCCACGACCACGGCCGCGGGATCGGCGAGTGCGTTCATGGCCGCGATCCGCAGGCCCGCGAGATGGGGTGGCGGATCGAGGTGGGACTCGAAGGTCGTTCCGCGCGAGGGATAGATGTGGACCGGGCGGGGCGAGAGGAAGGCCTTCAGGTCGCCGGCCAGGTCGCGGGCGGAGCGATCGTCGGCGGCGACGATCAGCACCGGCCCGGGCACCGCTCCGTCCTCCTCCGCGATCAGTGCGGCCAGCAGGTAGGGCCGCATCGCGGAGGACACGTAGGCGTCCTGAGGAGCATCGCCTGAGCCCAGCGACGAGCGGAGCGCTCGGAGGCGCTCGTTCTGCTCGGCGATCTCGAGTAGCGGTCTCAGGCTCATATGGACACGACAAACGCCCGGATCGGTAGATCCGGGTCGGTTGATGCGTAGGTGCTCCGCCAGGAGCAGCCCGTTTGAGGCCGGTGCCCGGCCTTGACCGAGCTTAGCGACGGACCATTTTCGGCCTTGTAATCGGTGCGTCATGTGAAGACGATCGACTCAATGTCAATGCGATCGAAGGAGCATCAATGGAGGTTCATCCCGGTGTTTTCGTCTCCAACGTCTCGACGGCCGACTACCACCCGGACGACGAGATCGGCGGGGACGCCGAGGAGCACGTGCTCTTTGACAACGGCGAAGTGCGGGCCGGATTGAGCCGGTTCCCGAAGGAGGCCAATCCGGAGGCGGTATGGACACTTCCGGCAGTCCAGGTCCTTGTCGTGCTGGAGGGCGAGGCCCGGATCGAGATCGCAGACGGTCCGACGCTGGAGCTCAAGACCGGTGACATGGCGGCGTTGCCGAAAGGAGTGACGACGACGTGGCACATGACCTTGCCGTTCAAGGAGATGTGGGTGCTCGCCTAGTCTCTGGGCACATGCCCCGCTAGGGGCTAGGAGCGCCCGTACGGCAGGCCGGGGCCGGTTCGTTGCCACTCGACCTGCCCGCGGCCCTCGTCGGCCGTCCGCTCCACGACGCCATCCCAGCGGTGGAGCATCTGCTTGAGCCGGGCGACCGCCTCCGGTGGGTGCGCGGCGACCTCCGCCGCGAGGTCGAGAGCCGCGTCCTCCGTGCCGGCCGCCGGGGCCACGCGGTGGACCAGCCCCATGCGGAGCGCCTCATCGGCGCTCACGTTGCGCGAGGTGAGGAGCAGGTACTTCGCCGTCGCCAGGCCGCAGAGCGTGACCAGCCGGGCCGGGCCGACCGGCACGCCGAGCTCGGCGCCTGGGAAGCGCATCCTCAGGTTGGAGCCGCCGACTCGCAGGTCGCAGGCCACGGCAACCTCGGCGCCCCCGCCGACCACGGAGCCGTGACAGGCCGCGACCGTGGGCTTCGGAAAGGCGGTCAGCTCGTCATAGACCTGGGCGAAGAGCTCCATGCGGCGCACCCGTCCGTCCTCGTCGAGCTCCTCCTTGACGTCCGCCCCGGCGGAGAGGCCGAGGTGGTCGTTGGAGGAGATCACCATGACCCGGGCCCCCTCCTCCCCCTTCGCCCGATCCAGGTGCTCGAGCAGCTCCTCGAGCATCTGGGTGTTCATCGCGTTGCGAGCCTCCGCGCGCTCCAGCCGGATCAGCGCCACCTGCTTCTCGTCGACCGTGTAGCTGGTCAGCGACATCAGTCGATCTCCTCGACGAGGCGCTCCACCTCGTCGGCGGCCGATCCGATCAGCATCTCGACCTCTTCGCGTGGCTCTCGGAAGCGGGACAGGACATAGGAGGAGACGATTTCAGGATCGGTCGAGTCGGGTCGGCCGACACCTCCACGGACCCGCCAGAAGTCCCGGCCGCCCAGTCCCCGATCAAGGCTCTTCAACCCGTTGTGCCCGGCCACCCCACCGCCGAGCTTGGAGCGCACCTCGCCGAAGGGCAGGTCGATCTCGTCGTGGATCGCGATCACGTGATCGAGCGGGACCCCCAGCTCTCCGCGCGCGGGCCCGACGGCCGAGCCGGAGTCGTTCATGAAGGTCTGGGGCAGGAGGATCGCGACGCGGGGGCCACCCGGAACGGTGCGTCCCTCGGCGAACAGGCCGCCGTACCGCTTCCGCGCCTTCGGCAGGTCCCAGCGGCGGGAGAGCTCAGCGGCCACCCCGAAGCCGAGGTTGTGGCGGGTGGCGGCGTACCGGCTCCCCGGGTTCCCCAGCCCGACGATCAGCGCGTCGGCCCGCGACTCGCGCGGCGACCGGCGGCGAAACAGGGACAGGGACTACTCCCCGCCGGACTCGTCGCCGCCGCCCTCGCCCTCGGCGGCCTCCGCCTGCTCGCCCTCGCCCTCGGCGGCGCCCTCCTCGCCCTCGGCGCCCTCCTCGCCCTCGCCGACGAGCTCGGCCTCCTCCTCGAGCTCGGGCTCGGGCTCCTCCTCGACGCGCGGCGGGCTCAGGGTGGCGATGGTGATCTCCTCCGGCTCATCCGCCATCAGCTTGACGCCGCTGGGGATTGAGACGGAGGCGAGGTTGATCGTGTCGTTGATCTCCATCTCGGAAACGTCCACGACGATCTGCTCGGGGATCTCGGTCGGCAGCGCCTCGACCGTGATCTCGCGGGTGACGTGCTCGAGCACGCCGCCCTCGCGGACACCGGGCGCGTTGTCGGCGCCCTCGAGCTCGATGGCGACCTCGGACTGGATCTCCTCGTCGAGGCGAACCTCGAGGCAGTCGAGATGAGTGACCTCACCACGCACCGGGTGGTGCTGCTGATCCTTGATCACGACCGGCACCGCGGCCGAGCCGTCGACCTCCAAATCGAGCAGCGTCTGCCCCTCCTGGAGCACCACTCGAAGCTCACGCGCCGGCACCTGGAAGGGGCGGGCCTCGCCGCCCTGTCCATAGACGACGCCGGGAACGAGGCCGTCCTTGCGCAAGCGGCGGGTGGCGCGCGACCCGAAGATGTCGCGCGGAGAGACCTTGAGTGTGGTGCGGGCCTGTGCCATTCGTGTGAGAGTACGCACCTGCGCCGGGCGGCGGGCAGGGTACGCTCGGGCGGCAGGATAGAAAATGACGGGAGACCATGGGCAGCGACCGAGACAGCGACCGATCTGAGCAGGGAAACCGCGAGGAAAGCCAGAACTGGGCGATCCAGGTTCTGCGTGCCGACCTGAGCGATCGCGCTCGCTCCACGCCCCCGGAACCCGAGAAGCAGGAGCGGAAGATCCCGCAGACGCGCATCGGGCGCTCGGCCAAGCTCGGCACCGCGATAGGCGGCCAGGCCACGCGGTACGCCGGCACCGCGGCAGCGAACGTGGTCCGCTCCGAGGAGAAGGCGCAGGAGCGGCTGGAGACGCGGCACATCGAGTCGGCGCTCAAGATGGCGTCGGTCCTCGGGGAGATGAAGGGCGCCGCGATGAAGATCGGCCAGATGGCGTCGTTCATCGACGTCGACTTCCTGCCGCCCGAGTACCGCGAGATCTACCAGGACCAGCTCTCCAAGCTGCGCACCCACGCGCCGGCGATGCCCTGGGACAAGGTCCGCGGCGTGCTCGAGGAGGAGTACGACGAGAGCCCCGAGAGGGTGTTCGGATCGATCGAGGAGGAGGCCTTCGCCGCCGCCTCGATCGGGCAGGTCCACCGCGCCACCCTCCACGACGGCACGCCGGTCGCGGTCAAGATCCAGTACCCGGGGATCGCCGACGCCCTCGAGTCGGACGTAGCCAACGCGGGGATTCTGGTCCGGCTGGCGAGGGTGCTGGCGCCTGGGCTCGACGCGAAAGCCGTGGCGTCGGAGCTGCGCGAGCGCGTCCTGGAAGAGCTCGACTACGAGTTCGAAGCGCAGAACCAGCGAACCTTCGCCCGCGCCTACGAGGGGCACCCCTTCATCTTCGTTCCCAAGGTCCACTCGCGGCTCTCGCGGCGGCGGGTCCTGGTCTCCGACTACGTCGAGGGCCGCGGCTTCGACGAGGTCAAAGGGCTCGAACAGGACGAGCGCGACATCTTCGGCGAGATCGTCTTCCGCTTCTGCTTCGGCTCGATCTACCACCTGCAGCACTTCAACGCCGACACCCATCCGGGCAACTACCTGCTGATGGAGGACGGCCGCGTCGCGTTCCTCGACTTCGGGATGACCAAGCGCGTCACGCGCCAGCAGATCGAGCTCGAGCAGCGGGCCGTCGACGCCGCCGGCCGGGACGACCCCGAGGAGCTCCGGCAGGCGCTGCACGACCTGGGCTTCGTCAACGACCCCACCCGGGTCGACGCCGAGCGGCTGATGGATCACGTGAAGATGGTCGGCGGCTGGTATTTGGAGGACGGTGAGGTCCGCATCAGCCCGAAGCGGGTCATGAAGATGATCGAGGTGACCTCGGACCCGCGCTCCGACTTCTTCGACCTGGTGCGCAAGGAGAGCCTCCCGGCCGACGAGCTGATGGGCCGCCGCATGGAGACCGGGCTGCTCGCCGTGCTCGCTCAGCTGCGGGCGACGGCCAACTGGCACCGGATCATGCGCGAGTGGGTCTACGCGGACCCGCCCTCCACAGTGCTCGGAGAGGCGGAGTGGCGCTACTTCGAGAGCCGGGG
This sequence comes from uncultured Solirubrobacterales bacterium, assembly GCA_963815045.1. GTDB lineage: Bacteria > Actinomycetota > Thermoleophilia > Solirubrobacterales > 70-9 > DASUPK01. Next base: position 655,343 of record CAWFET010000003.1, on the reverse strand, counting down.
GACGAAGCAGACCCCGGTGTTCCCGACGAGGGTCTAGACGAACAGTCTCGGGTCGTTCGAGACGATCCCGTCCACGCCCATCGCGAGCAGCTCGCGCATGCGCTCGGCATCGTCGACGGTCCATGCCATCAGCTCGAGGCCGAGGTCGTGAGCGACCTCGACGGCCTTCGGCGTGATGATCGGGTGATAGACCCAGACGGAGTTCACCTGCAGGTCCGGTGCCTGCTTCGCCAGCGTGCTCGGATAGCGGCGGCGAAGGGCGGATAGCCCCGCCCGCAGCGCGGGCTGCGCCCACGGGTATTGGGTCCAGTCCCGCTTCGTCCTCGGGTAGGTCCAGCCCAGGCGAAGGTCGGGCTCGAGCTGGCGCAGCTTGCGCAGGCTCTCGATCTCCTGGGTTGAGACCATGGCCCGGTCGAGGAGACCGCGACCGGCGATAGCCCCGGCGAGCTCGGCCTCGCTCCCTGAGAGCTTCAAATCGCAATCGATCTCGACCTCGTCGAGCGGCGGCTCGGTGAACAGATCCAGCGCCTCGGTCAGGTCCATGGGCTGGCGGCGCAGGGCCTCGTCGAAGTCGTGGGCAACGATCAGCCGACCCTCCTGCTCCCGCAGGACATCGAGCTCGATGATGTCCACGCCGTGATCGACCGCGGCGTCGAAGCTCTCCGGCGTATTGCCGGCGACGATCGCGTCGGCGCCCTTGTGGCCGATCCGGCGGTACTCGGGGATCGGGGCGGCGGCCTGCTCCTCGGCGGCCTGCTCCTCAGCCTTCTCGGGCGCGTCTTTGGGCTTCCTTTTCTCTTCCTTGGACTTGGAAGGCATGGCGGAGGACACTAGACGTTTGGTCCGAGTGATTGACTCTGGCCGATGAGGCGTGTCTGGATCGCCGCAGGAGTGATCGCCGCCGTGATCGCCGGCTGTGGCGGGGGTGGCGACGGCGGCCCGCAGAGCGCCAGGGACGTGGCTGAGTCCTACGTCAAGGCCCGCAACTCCGGCGACGCCGCGACGGTCTGCGAGCTCTACAGCCAGCAGCTGATCCGGCGGCTGCGGACCGACAACTGCGTCGGCCTCGTCCGCGAGCAGACCTCAGGAACGGCCACCGACCTGACGGTGCTTCGCGTGGCGCAGCATGGGGGCCGGGCCACGGCGACGATCCAGGCGCGAATCGGGGGAAACATCGCGAACGCGATCGCCCCGATCGAGCTGCAACTGACCCGCCAGGGCGGCGAGTGGAAGGTCTCGGGCCTGGGCGGCCCGGGTGGCGCCGGGAACACGGCTTCGCCATAAGACCGCGGCCACAAGCGGCCGCTAGAAGAGCTGGTTCTCGCCGGCGAAGATCTCGGAGACCGAGTCGTCGGTGAAGATGCGGCGCATCGAGTCCGCCAGGGTCTGGGCGGCGGAGATCACGGTGATGTTGTCGGGCGCGCCGGGGCGCTGGGGCATCGTGTCGGTGACGACGATGCGCTCGATGCCGGAGTTCTCCTGGGCCAGACGCTCGTAGGCCGGGCCTGAGAAGACGCCGTGGGTGGCGACCGCGAGAACGCGCCTCGCACCCTCGTCGAGGACGGTCTGAGCCGCGGCCGTGAGCGTCCCGGCCGTGTCGATCATGTCGTCGACCAGGACCGCGGTCTTGTCCTTCACCTCTCCGACGACGTAGCCGATCTCGGCGACCTGCTGGGCAGGCCGCTCCTTCTCCATCACCGCCCAGTGCGTGCCGATCTTGCGGGCGAAGTTGCGGGCCGTCTTCACGCGGCCGGCGTCCGGAGAGACGATCACGAGCTCCTCGTCGAAGCCCATGTCGGCGACGTACTGCGCCAGCATCGGCATCGCGGTCATGTGATCCAGCGGAACGTGGAAGAAGCCCTGTACCTGGCCGGCGTGGAGGTCCATGGTGAGGACGCGGTCGACGCCGACACCCTCGAGGCACTTGGCCACGATCCGGGCGGAGATCGGCTCGCGCGGGGCCGACTTCTTGTCCTGGCGGGCGTACCCGTACCAGGGCATCACGGCGATGATCCGGTGGGCCGAGGCGCCCTGGGCCGCGTCGATCATCGCGAGCAGCTCCATCAGCGCGTCGTTCGGGGTCATGCCCTCGATCTCGTTGGCGGCGGTCGACTGGACGATGAAGACGTCGGCGCCGCGGATCGACTCCTCGTAGCGGCAGTAGACCTCGCCGTTGGAGAAGGTCTTCAGGGTGACGTCGCCGAGATCGACCTGGAGGTTGCGGGCGATGTTGGAGGCGAGCTCGCCGGAGGCGCGGCCGCCGAAGACCATCAGGCGCTTGCGGTAGTCCTGAACGATCTCCGACATCGGCTGAGGCTGCTCGATGGTGCTCACGAGTCTTCTCCCTCGCTCGATTCCTTTTTCTTCTTCGCCGTGTAGCCCTCGACGTTCTTCTGGTCTGCCCTCGAGATTCCCAAAGCTCCGGGCGGCACATCCTCCGTGATGACCGACCCGGCCCCAGTGTATGCGTCGTCGCCGATCTCAACGGGGGCGACGAAGGTCGTGTCCACGCCGGTGTGCACGTTTTTTCCGATCTTTGTGGGGTATTTGTTTCGCCCGTCGTAGTTCGCGGTGACGGTGCTGGCCCCGAGGTTGGTCCCCTCCCCCACCTCGGCGTCGCCGAGGTAGGAGAGGTGGGGCACCTTGGCGCCGGGGCCGATCTGGGAGTTCTTGATCTCGACGAAGCTGCCGGCCTTGGCCCCCTCGCCGATGTGCGCGTCGGGCCGCAGGTATGTGAAGGGTCCGACCTTCGCCTCGTCTGAGACCTGGCAGTCCGTCAGGTAGGAGTGGATGACCGTCGCGCGTTCGCCGACACGGGAGTCGATCAGCGTGCTGAGGGGGCCCACCACGCTCCCCGATCCGATCGCGGTGCTCCCTCGCAGCGAGGTCCCGGGCAGGATGGTCGTGTCCGGCTCGATCTCGACGTCGGCGTCGATCCAGGTGGAGGCGGGGTCCTCGATCGTCACCCCCGCGCGCATGTGCGCGATGTTGATCCGGCGGCGCGCCTCCTCGGTGACCCGCGCGAGGTCGGCGCGGTCGTTGATCCCCAGGTTGACGGCGGGGTCACCGACCAGATGTGCGATCACCTTGCCGCCGGCCTCGCGGATCAGCGGCAGGACGTCCGGGAGGTAGTACTCGCCCTGGGCGTTGTCGTTGGTCAGCCCGTCCAGCGCATCGGTGAGCTCCTTGCCGGCGAAGACGTAGGTGCCGGCGTTCACCTCGTTCACCTGCAGCTCCTCGGCAGAGGCGTCACCGGGCTTCTTCGCCTCGACGATCTTCTGGACGTCGCCGTCGACCGTGCGGATGACGCGGCCGAAGGTGCCCGGATCATCGAGCTCGGTCGTCATCATCGTCGCGGCGGCGCCGGCGTCGGCGTGCGCCGCGAGCAGGCCTCCGATCTCCTCGGCGCTGAGCAGAGGCGTGTCGCCGGAGAGAACCAGGATCGTGTCCGAGTCGCGAACGACGTCGGCGGCCGCGCGCAGCGCGCCGCCCGTGCCGTCGGCCACCGGCTGGGTGATGGTCTCGGTGCCCTCGGGCAGGACGGAGGAGAGATCGTGGTCCGGCGAGACGATCACGCAGACCCGGCCGGCGCCCGCCTCACGGGCGGCGCCGATGGGCCAGGCGATCATCGGTCGCCCGCAGACCTCGTGCAGGACCTTGGGCACGGTCGAGCGCATCCGCGTGCCCTGTCCAGCGGCCATGATCAGGGCCGTCGTGGCCGGGGGATTCACAGCGGAATCGTAGATGCAGGGGCGAAACGGGACCGGTCGCCCCGGACCGCCTGGGAAGCGCTACCCGGTGGCGGTCGCCTGGCGCGCCTCGAACACGGCCCTGACCAACTCGACGATCTCCGGCGGCGCCTTCTCGGGAGCGCCGGCGTCGTGCGGCGGCTGCGGGTCGTACTCGATGCCGAGCTGCACGGCCTGCGCCACCTCGGGGCCGTTGATCCTGGTGACCAGGCGCAGGGCCATGTCGATGCCGGAGGAGACTCCGGCGGCCGTCACGATCTTCCCGTGCTCGACCACCCGGTCCGGGACCGGCTTCGCGCCGAGCCCGGCGAGCACGTCGCGGGCCAGCCAGTGCGTCGTCGCCGGAGCGCCGTCGAGCAGGCCCGCCGCCGCCAGGAGCAGCGACCCCGTGCAGACCGAGGTGGTCCAGGTGCTGGTCTCGTGCACGCCCCGGATCCACTCGTGGAGCGGCTCGTGCTCCAGGAGGATCCGGTTGCCGAAGCCGCCGGGCACGACGACGATGTCCGGGCTCGTCACCTCCTCCAGCGAGGCGTCCGCGACCAGGGAGAGCGTGTCGGACTCGTTCCGCACCGGGCCGGCCTCCTCCGCGACGAAGATGGCCTCGTTGCCCGGCACCGAGTTGAAGACGTCGTGCGGACCGGTGATGTCGAGGGCGGTGAAGCGGTCGTAGAGCAGGTAGGCGATCTGCATCGGGACTCCTCTCAGGCCCGTGCGGGCACCGGGTCGTTGACTGTGCGAAAGCGTCCGCGGTACGCGGCAGGCGCCACGCCGACGCGGCGGGAGAAGGCGCGTCGCATCGTCTCGGGGGTGCCGAATCCACAGCGGGACGAGACCAGCTCGACCGGATCGCCGCTCTCCTCGAGCAGCTGCCTTGCCCGCTCGACGCGAAGCTCCTCGACGTAGGCGGCCGGTGTCATCCCGGTTTCCCGGCGAAAGGAGCGGGCGAAGTTGCGGGGGCTCATCGCTGCGCGCTCGGCCAGCGCCTCGACCCGCAGGTCGGCGCCGAGGTTGTCGGCGATCCACGACTGAAGCTCTCGCAGCGGGCGGCGCTCGGCGAGCTGGGCGGAGAGGTGGGTGCTGAACTGTGCCTGCCCTCCGGGGCGCTGGAGGAAGAGGACGAGCCAGCGCGCGATCTCCATGGCGACCTCACGACCGAGGTCCTCCTCGACGAGCGCCAGCGAGAGGTCCATCCCGGACGTGACTCCCGCCGAGGTCCAGACGTCCCCGTCGCGGACGAAGATCGGGTTGGGGTCGACGGTGAGCTCGGGGTGCCGCCGGGCCAGCTCCTTCGTCGATGCCCAGTGGGTCGTACAGGTCCTCCCCTCGAGCAGTCCAGCCGCGGCGAGCAGGAAGGCTCCCGAGCAGACCGAGGTGACCCGGCGCGACCGGCGGGCGGCGCTGCGGATCCAGCGGATCAGCTCCGCGTCCTTCTCCGCCTTGGCGACGCCGAAGCCGCCGGCGACGACCAGCGTGTCGATGGGCCCACGGCAGCGGGCGGTGGTAGTCCTGGGAACGATCCCGTAGGCGCTCGAGCGGGTTGTGATCGGGCCGGGCTCCTTCGCCACCACCTCGACCGTGTACTCGCCCCCGCCTGCCACGGCATCGGCCCCGGCGAACACCTCGGCGGGCCCCACCACGTCGAGCGGCTGCACCCCGGGGAACGCGAGGATGACGACGGGGCGGCCCTTGGTCGAAGCCATGGGGGCGGATCATGGCTGGATTCGCATCTGTCCGCAATGACCAATAGCGGACGATTTCTGCCAGGCGACCCCTCACCCAGGTGCCGCGGCGCGCCGACCTAGACTGGTGCCCGCGTTCCGGGGTGGTGTACCTGGCCAGCACGCCTGGTTTTGGTCCAGGAAGAGGGGGTTCGAATCCTCCCCCCGGAACTCTCACAAGGAGCACGTCGCCCTGACTCGCCGGATAGGTGATCCCGGCCAAATAGTCTCCGGGGCATGCCGTCGCTCCAATCCCGATTCCCGCGTATCTCCTCCTACGGCTTCCTCTCGGATTGCCACACGGGCGCCCTCGTCTCGCCCGAGGGATCGATCGAGTGGCTCTGCCTCCCCCGCTTCGACTCCGGAAGCGTCTTCGGCTCCCTGCTCGACCGCAGCGCCGGCTTCTGGCGGGTGGGCCCGCCCGGATTGATCGCGCCCGTCAGCCGTCGTTACGTCCCCGGGACCAACGTCCTCGAGACGACCTGGATGACCGGATCGGGCTGGGTCGTCATCCGCGACGGCCTCACGGTCGGGGACTGGCGCCAGGACAACGACTTCGAGCCGCACCGCCGACCGCCCCCGGACGACGAGGCCGAGCACGTCCTGATCCGGCAGATCGAATGCCTCCAGGGCGAGGTCGACATCGAGATGATCTGCCAGCCCGCCTTCGACTACGGGGCCACGCGGCTCGACTGGGCGCGGCGCGGCGACGGCGGGACCGACGCCGAGGTCACCCACGACAACATCCACCTGATCCTCACCGGGGACCTCCCCATCGGGGTGGACGGGACCGATGCGCGCGCCCGCCACCGGATGAGGGCGGGTGAGGTCCGCTACAGCGCGATCAGCTGGGGACCGGCGCCGATCCCGCCGACCTCGGCGGAGGAGTGCGAGCAGCGCCTGCAGCGCACGGTCGACTACTGGCGCCGCTGGCTGGAGGGCGGCAGCTTCCCGGACCACCCGTGGCGCGACTACCTGCAGCGGGCCGCCCTCGTGCTCAAGGGCCTGACCTACGCGCCCACCGGCGCGCTGATCGCCGCCCTCACCACCTCCCTCCCGGAGACGCCCGGGGGCGAGCGGAACTGGGACTACCGCTTCACGTGGATCCGCGACGCCACCTTCACGCTGTGGGCCCTGCACACGCTGTCGCTCGACTACGAGGCGACCGACTTCATGGGCTGGCTCGCGGACGTCTACCGCGAGACCCTCGAGGATGGCCAGGTAGGGCTGCAGATCATGTACGGGATCGACGGCAAGCGGGACCTGACGGAGACGACCCTCGACCACCTGAGCGGCTACGAGGGGGCGCAGCCGGTGCGAATCGGAAACGCCGCCTACCACCAGCGCCAGAACGACGTCTACGGGGCCCTGCTCGACTCCGTCTACATCCATGCCAAGGTCCAGGACCACCTCCCGCACGAGCTCTGGGAGGCGCTCTGCCGCCAGGTGGAGTCGGCCATCGCGGTCTGGGAGGAGCCCGACCAGGGCATCTGGGAGGCCCGCGGGGAGCCGCAGCACTACGTGTCGTCGAAGTTGATGTGCTGGGTCGCGCTCGACCGGGGCTGCCGCCTGGCCGACCGCATCGGCGATGAGGACAGGCTCGCGCGCTGGAGCGAGGTCTCGAAGCAGATCCGCGAGGACATCCTCGAGAACGGCGTCTCCGAGCGAGGCGTCTTCCGCCAGCACTACGGGACCGACGCCCTCGACGCGTCCACCCTGCTCGTTCCCCTGGTCCGCTTCCTGCCGCCGGACGACGAGCGCGTGGTCAAGACGGTCAAGGCGATCTCCGAGGAGCTGACCGAGCACGGCCTGGTCCTGCGCTACCGCGTCGGCGAAACCGACGATGGACTCCACGGCGACGAGGCGAGCTTCCTGATCTGCTCCTTCTGGCTGGTCTCCGCCCTGTCGGAGATCGGGGAGTCGCAGCGGGCCCGAGAGATGTGCGAGAGGCTCCTCTCGATGGCGGGGCCGCTCGGCCTCTACGCCGAGGAGCTCGACGCCAAGACCGGTCGCCACTGGGGAAACTTCCCGCAGGCGTTCACGCACCTCGCCCTGATCAACGCCGTCAGCCACGTGATCGCCGACGATCGCGCCGGCAGCGATCGAGAGGTCACCGCGGTCCTCACCGAGATGATCTCCGGGCAGACCGGCAGTTAGTCCGACTCGGCCGGGGGAACGCGCCCGGCCGCCGTCCCCGGCTCGCCCGCCGGTCCGCCCGGCGAGTGGATGCCGAGGACGCGCATCGCCTTCAGCCCGAGGCCGAGCTTCTCCCGCCCCTCCGTCGAGGTGACGTCATGCCCGCAGAGCTCGCGGGCACGCTCGAGCCGGTAGCGGATGGTGTGACGGTGGGTGAAGAGCTGCTGGGCCGTGGCGGCGACGTTCCCGTCGTTCTCGAGGTAGGTCTCCACGGTCGTGACCAGGTCCGTCTCGTACTGCTCGTCGTAGGCAACCAGTGGCTCGACCGTCTCCGAGTAGAAGCGCTCGAGCTCTGCCGGGTCCTCGCTCATCGCCGGCAGGAGCAGGCGGTAGGCGCCCGTGTGCTCGAAGGCGAGCAGCCGCGCGCCCTCGGCTTCGCCGACGTTGGCCGCCAGCAGCGCCTCCTGTCCAGCCCGGTAGAGGTCGACCGGATCGCCCGCCACCCGGCTCTGGGAGACGCCGACGGTGAACCCGGTGAGGCCGGCGTCCAGCTCGTTGGCGAGCGCGTCCGCCGCGCGCGCAAGCTTCTGGTCCTCGTCGGCCGGCACGATCGCGATCACCTCCGCGCCCTCGTTCTCCTGATTGCCCTCCGCTCCCAGGGCGCCCGGGCTGATCGCCCTGACGGCACGCAGCGCGATCGCGAGGACGCGGGCGCGCCACTCCCCGCTCTGCGCCACGTGCGGGACGACGCGCGCGATCAGGACACCCGCGCCCGCCGAGAGGTTCGTGCCGAGCTCGGCGGCCCGCGCCTCGATGTCGCCCCGGTCCGTGATCCGCCGATCGAGCAGGGCCCGGACGAAGTCTCCCGCCGCCTCCTCGGTGGCCCATTCCGGAGAGCGCGAGCGCTCCAGCTCGAGGCCGACGAGCGTGCCGACCATGCGAAGCAGCGCACCGTCGGGCTCATCCTCGCCGCGGGGCCGCCAGCGAAGCTCTCCCACGGAGCTGTCCGCGACTCGCAGGTCCACCCTCTCCACCCCCGCCCCTCCGGCGAGCAGCTTCTTCTCCTCGTCCGGTGAAGCAGCGGCGACCGCCAGCACATTGCTGGTTCGGTCGATCAGAGCGACGCTTGCGCCCAGCGCCCGCCCGGCCGCCCGGGCGACGGCAGGCATGCCCGCGCCGGCCTCGATCGCAGCCGAGAGCTCCTCGAGGCTGCCGGGGTCGGCATGGCGCTCAGAGCGTGAGGTCTCCTTGGCGTTCATCTGCACATGGTAGGTCGGAGTTATTCGGCTTCGCCATCAGGCGGGGGCGCTTGCAGCCGCCCCACATAAGTCGCTCCGGGCTTCGCCCTTGGTGCGAGGGCGCGCGTAAGCGCGACCCGTTACGTGAAGTGGAGCGGCTTTGCGCCCCCTACAACCAGGTCGAGATCTTGTCCCAGTTCAGGAAGATCACGACGCCGAGGACGAGCCCGATCAGCACCAGCGCGGCGAGCACGAAGAGGGAGAGAAAGCCCGCGACGATCTTCTCCCAGGCGCGTCCATAGGAGCCGAGCGCCGGCGCGAGGATCAGCGCGATGAAGGCAGCGATCGACAGCAGCCCGGCTGCGCCGAAGAGGTAGTACTCAGTGCCCAGCGCCAGCACCGGCGCCAGGATCGAGCTGAGAGGCCCGTTCATGACGCCGGGGATTGTGGCGGATGTAGTCGAGGATCAGCGCGACGATCGCGGCCGCGGAGAAGCAGGAGAGCCCCAGCGCCCATCCTGAGGTCACGTCGCTGAGCCAATGCACCCGCAGATAGACGCGGGTGAGCCCGACCAGCGCCGCCACGGCGATGCCCGCCGAGATCATCAGGCCCTGCTTGGTGACCCCCGGCGCCAGCCGCAGGGCGAGCGTCACCGCCAACCAGACATAGAGCGTCGAGTAGGCGGCGTGCCCGCTCGGGAAGGCGGAGCCGGCCGCCGGGACGACCGGATCCGGCGGGCGAGGGCGGTCGGTCCACGACTTGATCCCGTGGACCAGCAGGATCGTCATCGCCAATCCGGCCACCAGCACCCAGAACTCGAGCCAGCGGCGAGTCGCGGCCAGGGCGACCGCCGCCAGGGCCGCGAGAGGCCAGGTCACCCAGCCTGACCCGAGGTAGGTGAGTCCCTTGGCCGCGTCGGTGAGCCACGACGCCCGGAGGTCGTTGACCACGTTGAGTGCGGTCTGATCCCCTGGGGTCGGGCCGGGATCGCCCGAGATCACGCTCCAGTAGGCGATCAGCACGAACAGTCCGACGGAGAGCGCCGCGAGCAGCGTGGTGAGCTCGAGGCCGAGGCCGCCTGGAGTCAGGCGGCGGCCCAGGAACGCGAACTGCGGCCGGAGCCGGCGGCCCAGCGCCAGCACGGGACGCAGGAAGCGGCGCCGCTCCATCTCGGCCGCGACCTTGCCGCGGTTCTCGGGCTCGCGCAGGAAGCGAAAGGCGAGGAAGAGCGCGACCCCGATCCCGATCACGATCGCGAAGACGAAGAGCCCCTTCCCGACGATCTTGGTGACCGTGTCGAGGCTCTGAGCGAAGAAGTAGCCGGCCAGGATCAGTCCCGTCGACCACAGCCCGGTTCCGAGAATGCTGAATGGGGCGAAGTTCCGATACGGCATCCGGCTGCTCCCGGCGATGAACGGAGCCAGCGCGCGCACCAGCCCGATGAAGCGGCCGATCAGGATCGTCCGGCCGCCGTACCTCGAGAAGTAGCCCTCCACCTGCTCCAGGCGCTCCTCGGTGATCCGGAACCGCTGGCCGTGCCTGATCAGGAAGTCCCGCCCGAGCCGGGCACCGAGCAGGAAGCTGACCGAGTCTCCGGCGAACGCGCAGGCCCAGGTGATCGCCAGGATCACCGGGAGGGAGATGTCCCCCTGCCCCGCCACCGCGCCGCCGAGCATCACCGTGAACTCCCCCGGCGCGATCAGTCCGACGAACGCTCCCGTCTCCAGGAAGGCGAGCGCCCCGACCAGGAGATAGGTCCACGCCCCGAGCCCCTCCGAGAGGTCCTGGATCGCCTGCTCCAGGTCGATGTGGGGCAGGTCCCCGCGGAAGACGAAGAAGGCGACGATCGCCGCGGCCAGCAGCCCCCGGCGAACCCATTTCCAGCTGATGCGGGAGCCGCTCATCCGGCGAGAGGGGCAGTGCCGATCGTCGCCGGAAACGTCTCGCTGAGCGCCTCGGCGGCCGCGACCGCGGCTTCCACGGTCGGATAGAGGCCGAACGCCGTCGGACCGGACCCGGTCACCATCGCGTGCGCGGCCCCGGCGTCCTCCAGGGCGCTGAGCGCGGTCTCGATCTCGGGCCGCAGCGAGATCGCCGCAGGCTGCAGGTCGTTGATGAGGTGCTCGCGGTAGTCGAGCGGCGAGGTGCCCTGGTCGACGGCATCGCGAAGCTGTCTCCGGATCACCTCGAGCTCGGAGTCCCCGCGCGGCGTCCCGAGCCGGTCGGCCTCGGCGTAGACCTCCGCGGTCGCCAGTCCCTCCGGCTGCGGAATCAGGACGACCCCGTGCTCGGCGGGAGGCGGAGCGGGCTCGATCACCTCCCCCGACCCGGCGACGAGACAGGCGCGCGGCTGGAGCTGCGACGGGACGTCGGCCCCGATCTCGGCGGCAATCGCGCGTAAGCCCTCCACCTGGCCGCGGGCGAGCCGAAGGACCGCCGCGGCGTCCGCGCTCCCGCCGCCGAGCCCCGCGGCGACCGGCACCCGCTTCGTCACCTCGATCCGCAGCGGCGGTCCCTCCCAGCCGTTCTTCCTCAGGGCGGCCAGCGCTCTGGCGGTCAGGTCCGGGCCCTCGATGCCCTCGATGACCACCTCGTCGGAGTCCGCCTCGCTCAGCTTCAGCTCGTCCGCGAGCTCGAGCGGCTCGAACAGCGAGCGGATCTCATGCAGGCCGTCATCGCGCGTCGGGCCGACATAGAGGCAGAGATTGAGCTTCGCCGGGGCGAGCATGGTCCCCGGCATTTCGGCGACGCTCATGCCGGCCCACCCAGCTCCGCGAGCGCCTCGCCGAAGCGCTGGAACTCCTCGGGCGAGAGTGCCTCCGCTCGCGCGTCCGCCGGCTTCCCGATCGCCTCCAGCGCCGCCCGGGCGGGCCCGAGGCTGCCGGCGCGGGCGAGCTCGAGTGAGCGGGCGAGGGACTTGCGCCGGTGCGCGAACGCGAGCCGGACCAGAGCCGCGAGGTCCTCGGACGCGCCTTCACCTCTTCGGCGCATCCTCACCAGGGCCGATTCGACGCGCGGCCGGGGAACGAAGACCGCCGGATCCACCGTGCGGAGCATCGTCACGTCACAGGCCAGCTGCACGAGCACGCTCGGCGAGCCGTACTCGCGCGTGCCGGACTTGGCGCGCAAGCGGTCCGCGATCTCCCGCTGGACCATCACCAGCCAACTCTCGACCGAGGGGAGCTCGGCGATCGTCCTGATCAGCAGGGGCGTCGCGATCGAGTAGGGAAGGTTGGCGACCACCTTCGTAGGGGCCGGGGCAAGCCGGCCGAGGTCCGCCTTCATGGCGTCCTCCCAGACCAGGTCGATTCCACCCAGCTCCTCCGCAAGCGGCTCGAGCTCGCCCCGCAGCCGCTCGTCTATCTCGATCACGTGCAGCCATCTGACCGCCGGAGCGAGGCGCTCGGTCAGAGCCCCACCCCCGCCGCCCACCTCGAGGATGACGTCCTCCGGCGTGGGGCTCGCCTCACGGACGATGGCGTCCAACAGGTTCGGGTCCGCGAGGAAGTTCTGGCCCAGCCGGCGTGGCGAATGCTCCGGCGGCCCGGCGCGCCCGTTCACCACCCGAAGACTCTCGCGGCGTTCTCCTCCACGATCCCCTCGAGCTCACCGTAGGGGATGCCCCGGACCTCGGCGAGCCTCTCGGCCGTCGCGACCACGTTTGCGGGCTGGTTCGGCTTTCCTCGCACCGGCTGGGGCGCCAGGAACGGGGAGTCGGTCTCGACCAGCAGGCGGTCGGCAGGCACTATTCCCGCCGCCTCGCGAATGAGCTCCGACTTGGGATAGGTCAGGTTGCCGGCGAACGAGCAGTACCAGCGCCGCTCCGCCGCGCGCTCCGCCCAGCGCGGGTGCGCCGAGAAGCAGTGGAGGATGACCTTGATCCCGTCGGCGTCGTGCTCGAGCGCCTCGAACGCCTCCGACACAGCGTCCTCGGAGCCCTCGCGGTCGCGGAGGTGGACGACGAGCGCCTTGCCGGTCCGCCTCGCGATCCCGATCTGGGCGGCGAAGGCTCGGCGCTGGTCCTCCGGGTCGGAGCCGTCGCGATAGAAGTCGAGGCCCGTCTCCCCGACCGCAACCACCCCCGGGCGCTCGCAGAGCTCCTCGATCGCCGCGGCGGCTCGGTCGTCGAAGCCGGTAGCGCTGTTTGGGTGCCTGCCGACCGAGGCGAACACTCCCTCGTTCGACTCCGCCGCGTCCGCGGCCCCGGGATTCGAGTCCTCGCCGAGGCCGACGGTGAGGATCCGGTCGACGCCCGCAGCGCGCGCGGCTGCGACCAGCTCGGCCTCCGCCGGCTCGCAGAGCCCGAGGTGCGCGTGGGTGTCCACCACGGAACCGAGTCTATGAGCCGGCTTCGCCATCAGGTCGCGGCCACGGGCGGCCGCCCCACACAAGTCGCTTCGGGCTTCGCCCTGCGCTCCAAAGTGGAGCGGCCTGGTGGCCGCTTACGGACCCAGATTCGCCTGGATGAAGTCGCTGTAGTGGGCCGAGCGGGTGTGGACGGAGGGGTAGCCCTTGAGCCCGCAGATCACGAAGAAGAACGGATTTCGCTTGGAGGGCGGCGCGGTGCTCGCCTCTGCGATGCCGACGAGCCGCGGGCCCGCCGGGGTGCTGGCTACGAGAGGACCGCCGCTGTCGCCCGAGCAGACCGCCGCCTTCACCTTCCTGCGCTTCACCTTCCTGCGAAGCCGCCGGAAGGCGGTACCCACCTTCCGGCCCGAGTCGCAGATCGCCCAGGTCGGCAGCGGGCAGAACTTGACGTTGACCGTCGTCGCCGTCAGCTCGCCGATCCGCGCCTTGCCGATGAGCAGCGGATTGCGGTTGCCGAAGCCGGCCACCGATAGCGGCGTCCCCGCGCGCGTATAGGCGGCGTCCTCGTTCGCGTCGGCGACCTGGATCGGGGTCGCGGTCGTCGGAGTCCTCAGGGTCAGGATCGCGAGGTCATTCTCGAACTGATGGGCGAATCCCGGGGCGAAGGCGACCGACGTGACGCCGCTCGCCTCACCGCCCGCGAAGGACGACGGCGACTGGGTGCGGACCGTCATCGTCGCCGGGTTGCCGACGCAGTGACCGGCGGTCACGATCCTCGTCGAGGAGATCACGGTGCCCGTGCAGAGCGTGGTGGGCGTGAGGACGGACGCAACGTAGGGGAACTGCTCGACGCTCGCCGGAGTCCCCCCGATCACGCTCTTGCTGGCGCGCGGGCTCGCGGCCGCGGCTCCGGCCCCCGTGACGCCGATCAGCGCGCAGGCGCAGATCGCCACGACTCCCACCCTGGCGATACGAGAGAGCATCGCCGGCAGTGTAGAGGCGCTACCTCTTCAGCTTGAAGCTGTGAGCGATCGGGTCGCTGGCACCGGTTGCCGGATCGGTCGCCGTGATGTGGCTGACGATCTTGTAGCGCCCGGGCGACGCCTTGAGCAGCTTGAGCAGCGTCCCGCTCGGCTTGATGAAGTGGCCCGCCGCCACTCCGGCCTGCAGGGACCCCGTCTCGGTATCGGAGCCCTTGACGAACGGGCCCTTGATCTTGAGCGTCGAGACGACGTCACAGTTCACGGAGCAGACGAATGGCACGATGATCTTCTTGCCGATCTTCAGCTTGCCCGTGGTCAGGTAGTTGATGATCGCTCCTGACTTGTGAGCGGTCGGCGAGCCGGCGGCGCCGGCGACCGGCAGCAGCAGCGCTCCGATGACCGCGACGGCGGCGGCGAGGCTCCACATCCGAGACTTCCTGCTCATCGAACTTCCTCCCTGATCGTCATTCCGGCTTACGCGGCTCACCCTAGCACCGGCGAACCGGGCTTCACGATTCAGGCCGGAGCGAGCTTGGGGAAGAGCGGAGAGAGCTCTCCGAGCCTCTGGCCGCCGCCGCGCGAGCCGAAATCGGCCAGGCCCCGAGAGGGCTCATCGAGCGCGTCGAGGAGGCGACCGGTCGTGTCGGGCATGTAGGCATGGAGCAGCAGCGTGGTGATCCGCAGCCCCTCGGCCAGGCCGCAGAGCACGGAGTCGAGGCGGTCGGAGGCGGACTCGTCCTTCGAGAGCTCCCACGGCTTTGTCTCCTCGACGTACTGATTGAGGCGCCGGACCAGCTTCCAGATCTCCTCCAGCGCCTGGGTCAGCTCCGCTTCGTCCAGTAGGGAGCGCACCCGCTCGGGTGCGCCCTCAAAGTCGCCGGCGAGCTCAGCCTCGGACTCCGCGTCCGGGACGACCCCGTCGCGGTAGCGGCCGATCATCGAGAGCACCCGGTTGGCGAGGTTGCCGTACTGGTCGGCGAGCTCGCTCTCGTAGCGCGACTCGAACCCGGCCGGCGAGATCTGCCCGTCCTGGCCGAAGGACACCTCGCGGAAGCAGTAAAAGCGCAGCGCGTCCGCGCCGAACTTGGCGATCACCTCGTCCGGGTCGAGCACGTTGCCGAGCGACTTGGACATCTTGTGGCCCTCCATCAGGAGGAATCCGTGGATGAACATTCCCTCGGGCAGCTCGATGTCGGCGGCCATCAGGAAGGCGGGCCAGTAAACGGCGTGGAACTTGAGGATGTCCTTGGCCAGGATGTGGAAGGGCGGCCAGAACTTCTCGGTGACGTCCTCGCCCTCGATCCCGTAGCCGAGCGCGGTGTAGTAGTTGAGCAACGCGTCGAACCAGACGTAGATCACCTGGTCCGGATCCCAGGGGACGGGGACCCCCCACTTCAGCGTCTTCCGGGACAGCGAGACGTCCTGGAGGCCCTGCTTGATGAAGGAGAGCGCCTCGTTCTTGCGGAACGCCGGGATCACGAAGTCCGGCCGCTCCTCATAAAGGCGCTCGAGCGGCTCCTGGAAGGAGGAGAGCCGGAAGAACCAGTTCTTCTGCTCCTCGCGCGTCAGCGGGATCTTGTGGATCGGGCAGGTGTTGTCAGGGCCGATCTCGGATTCCGTCTTGAAGTCGGCGCAGCGGGGGCAGTACCAGCCCTCGTACATCCCCTCGTAGACGTGGCCGTTGTCGTGGACCCGCTGGACGATCTCCTGAACCCGCTTCATGTGGCCCTCGTCCGTGGTGCGGATGAAGAAGTCGTTGGAGGCATTGACCTTGGCCGCCATCTCCTGGAAGCGGGGCGCGAGGCGGTCGCCGAGCTCGCGCGGCGTGACGCCCTCGGCCTCGGCCTGCTGGGCGACGGGCTCGCCGTGCTCGTCGGTTCCGGTCAGGAAGAAGACGTCCTCTTCGCGCTGGCGGTGGTGCCGGGCGAGGATGTCGGCGGCGATCGTCGAGTAGGCGTGCCCGAGATGGGGCTCGCCGTTGACGTAGTAGATGGGAGTGGTGACGTAGAAGCTCACGGGAACGTGAGCGTACTTACAGAAGCTTCTCTTGCCCCCTGGACCCAGCCCGGCTCTTTCGGCGCGGGATGCCCGCGGCCTCGGTCAGCGCGTCCTCGACGTCGTTGAGGATCGCCCGCTCGGAACGCGAGGCCACGATCGGCTCCGCCATGTCGTCGACGTGCACGTAGGTCCGGCGGCCATCGCCACGGTCCTTCGGATCGAGCGGGACGATGGCGTAGATGCGGTCCGCTCGGGCGAACTTGCCGTAGCCGAGGGAGACCATGCGTGGTTCGCGCTTTGCCATGCCGTTCACGGTAGCGCGAGGCTCGGAGAAATCCCTGCTATCTGCGCGGTTCCCGCCCGGTGATCCCCTTGTAGAGGTCGTTCGCCGGGACGCCCGTGAGCGCCGAGACGACGCTGGCCGCCGCCCGCGGCCTGGCGCCGGCGCGGATCAGGCCGCGCAGCGCGTCGGTGGCGAAGCCGATGTCCGCCGTGCCGCGCTCGGCCGCCGGGCCGATCACCACCACGATCTCCCCGCGGGCCTCGTCGCGGAAGCGGCGCGAGAGCTCCCCGAGCGTTCCCCGAGCGATCTCCTCGTGCAGCTTGGTGAGCTCGCGACAGACCGCGGCCGGCCGATCCGGCGCGAGCTGGGCGAGGGCGCGCAGCGACTCGGGAAGGCGCCGGGGCGATTCGAAGGCGATCAGCGTCTCGGTGGACTGGAGCACCCGCTCGAGCTCTCCCGTCCTCCGAGGCAGGAAGCCCTGGAAGCGGAAGCGGTGGGTCGGCAGGCCCGAGACGACCAGGGCGGTGATGATCGACGAAGGCCCGGGGAGCACCTCGATGTCGAGATCGCGGTCGATGCATGCCCTGATCAGCCGGAAGCCCGGGTCCGAGATCGCCGGGGTCCCGGCATCCGAGACGAGGGCCACGTTGTCGCCGCGCTCGATCCGCTGGGCCAGTTCCCGGGCGCGGTCCGCCTCGTTGCCCTCGTGGTAGGAGACCAGCCGCATCGCCTGGATCTCGATCCGCTCGAGCAGCAGGCCGGTCCGGCGGGTGTCCTCGCAGGCGATCACGTCGGCCTCGTAGAGCGCGCGCCGCACCCGCAGGGTGATGTCCTCGAGGTTCCCGATCGGCGTCGGGCAGACGACGAGCTTCCCCGGCACTGCTCAGCTCTCCTTGTCCAGCTCGATCAGAGCCATCGCGGCCGCTCCGATCATCCCCGCCTCAGGCCCCAGCTCCGCGAGCCGCACCGGCGTCTGGTTCATCGGGGGGAGCGCCCGTCTCGTGAGCTCCTCCCTCGCGGGATCGAGCATCAGGTCGCCCACCACCGAGACGCCGCCCCCGATCACGATCACGTCGGGGTCGAAGATGTTGGCGAGGCTCGCCAGCGCGACGCCGAGGTGGCGCCCCGCATCCGCGACGACCTCGCGGGCGAGCTGATCGCCGTCGATCGCCAGCTGCGTCACGGTCTTGCCGACGATCGGCCCCTCCGCGAGCGCCTTGCCGAGAGCCGAGTCCGGCTCCCACTCGGCCGCCTTCTTCCCCTCCCGGGCGATCGCGGTTCCGGAGGCCAACGTCTCGACGCAACCGCGGTTCGGGCAGTTGCCCTGGCACGGAGGGCCGTCCTCCTGCACGACGATGTGGCCGAGCTCGGCCGCGGACCCTGTCGACCCGCGGTAGATGTCGCCGTCGAGGATCAGTCCGCCGCCGATGCCCGTCCCGATGGTCAGCATCACGACGTTGCGCGCGCCGCGGCCGGCCCCGAAGAGAAACTCGGCCAGCGCGGCGACGTTCGCGTCGTTGTCCATGTAGACCGGCAGCCCGAGCCTCTTCGACATCAGGTCCCGCAGCGGCACATCCGAGATCTCGAGATTGACCGCCTGGATCGCCACTCCCCGGTCGTGATCGATGGTGGCCGGGATCCCGAGGCCGGCACAGACGACGCCGGGGCGTGCGTCCTTCGCCTCGACCAGCTCCTTCCCCAGGTCTTCGACCAGCTCGTCCTCGGTCAGGCCGATGGAGGACTCCTTGCCCTCGTAGTGGATCCGCTGCTCGGAGTCGACGACCCCGACGGCCATCTTGGTCCCGCCCAGGTCCACGCCGATGGTCTCGCGGGGGGTCAAGAGGAGGAAGGGTCTTTAATCGGCATGCGTAAGTATTGATATCCCATGTCTCCGCAGGGAGATGACCGGCCGCCGAAGCGGCCAGGGGGCTCCAAGGGCGGCGGGAAGCCTGGCGGGCCCGAGCAGCCTGGTGCCTCCGGGAGCTCAGGCAAGCCCGAAAAGGGCAAGAAGCCGGAGTACACCGTCTACGGGAGTGGTGGCCGGAGCGGGCAAAAGCGCAAGTCACCGCAGCCCAGGAAGGCGGCGGGCGGCAAGGGTGAGCGGCCTCCCTACAACGTCTATCGGTCCCGGCCCAGCCTGCGAGACAGGTTCCACAAGCGGAGCGGCGGCCTGGAGGGCATCAGGCGCGACTCGGGCCGAGGCGATCGCGGCGGCATCCGCGGCTTCTTCGGGCGCCTCGCCGGCGGCAAGCGGCCCTGGCTTCGCTGGATCCTGATCTTCGCGGTCGGCTGGCTGCTGCTCAGCTTCATCACCTTCGCGATCTCAGCCCAGATCCAGAAGGGCAAGCTGCCCCAGTCCGCCAAGGACGCGCTCAAGGGCGGCCCGGCGGTTCTCGCCGGTCAGAACATCCTCATCCTCGGCGGTGACCGCCGCGGCAAGACCCAGCACAACGCCAACGGCACCGAGGGCCAGGGGCCGCCCCGCGCCGACACGATCATGGTGCTGCACGCATCGCTCACCTCGTTCAAGAAGCTGTCGATCCCTCGCGACAGCTACGCCGCGATCCCGAACTGCGGCTCCCAGAAGATCAACGCCTCTCTCGCCTGCAACACCCAGAGCCCGAACGGCAATCCGGCCGAGACCATCAAGACCGTCGAGAACTTCCTCGGCATCGACATCAACCACATCGTCATCGTCGACTTCGACGGCTTCGCCCAGTTCATCAACACGCTGGGCGGCGTCACGATCACCGTGCCGGACACCAACGGGAAGAAGGACGGGCCCGTCGTCTGCGGAGACGTCGACGGCGGCAAGAAGCAGGGCGGCGTCTCGCTCAGGCTGCCGCCGGGGGACACCACGCTGCAGGGCGACAAGGCGCTCGCCTACGCACGGATCCGGCATAACAACTGCAACCCGGCCGAGGACGATCGCGACCGCGCCGCGCGGCAGCAGCAGGTCCTCGATGCGATCAAGAACCGCCTCACGAGCATCACGCGGTTCCCCTACAACTTCATCAAGGGTCCCTGGATCGGCTGGAACGCGCCGAAGGCCTTCATCAGCGACATGGGCGGGTTCACGCTCCCTCAGGTCGCGATCGCCGCCATCCTCGGCGGCAACGGCGATACGAACGTGCTCGGCGAGAAGGACCGGACGTCGATCTCGACCAATTCAGACGGGAGCCTGAACATCCCGCAGAGCGACTGCGTCAAGGCGGTCAAGGAGCTGACGGGGAGCGATCCGCCGCACCACGCCGAGTGCTCACCCTGAGTCAGTCAGAGCTGGAGCTCGACGCAGCCTTGTCGGCGCCGCTGGACTCCGACTTCTTCGAGCTCGACTCGCTGCTCGACGAGTCAGAGGAGTCGCTCGACGATGAGCCGCCGTCGTCGCCGGACGACTTCGACTTGCTCTTGTAGTCGGTCGAGTAGAAGCCGGATCCCTTGAAGTGCACGGCGACCGGGTGAAAGACCCGCTCGACCGGTGCGCCGCACTCCTCGCAGACCTCGACGGGATCGTCGGACATGCTCTGGATCACCTCGAAGGTGTGTCCGTTCGTGCAGCGGTATTCGTAGATCGGCATCGCAGGCGAGAGGGTAGTGGGCGGCGGCGCCGGGCACCGCACGCGAGGCTCCGTTTACGCTGACGCCCATGGCTGAACTTCGGCTCGAGGACATCGTCGCCCTCTGCAAGCGCCGCGGCTTCATTTTCCCGGCGTCGGAGATCTACGGCGGCTTCGCCAACACCTACGACTACGGGCACTACGGCGTGTTGCTCAAGAACAACGTCAAGAGCGAGTGGTGGCGCGCGATGATCCAGGAGCGCGACGACATCGTCGCCCTGGACTCGGCGATCATCCAGAACCCGAAGGTCTGGGAGGCCTCCGGCCACCTCGCCGGCTTCACCGACCCGCTCGTCCAGTGCCTCGGGGAGTGCAAGAAGCGCTGGCGGGAGGACCACGTGCGAGAGCAGCAGCTCGGCGCCGAGGATGCCGAGGGCGAGATCCTCTGCCCGGAGTGCGGCGGGGAGCTGTCGGAGCCGCGCCAGTTCAACCTCATGTTCGAAACCCACGTCGGGCCCGTCCACGACGAGTCGAACAGGGCCTTCCTGCGACCCGAGACGGCCCAGGGGATCTTCATCAACTTCAAGAACGTCCTCAGCTTCGCCCGCAGGAAGCCGCCGTTCGGCATCGCGCAGATCGGCAAGTCCTTCCGCAACGAGATCACCCCGGGCAACTTCATCTTCCGGACCCTGGAGTTCGAGCAGATGGAGATGGAGTTCTTCGTGCCCCCGGACGAGGCCCCGCAGTGGCACGACCGCTGGATGGAGGAGCGGATGCGCTGGTACACCGACCTCGGCATCCGACCCGACCAGCTCCGCCTCCGCGCCCACGGGGAGGACGAGCTCTCCCACTACTCCAGCGCCACCTCCGACATCGAGTACCTCTTTCCGATGGGCTGGTCCGAGCTCGAGGGGATCGCCAACCGCGGCGACTTCGACCTCACCCAGCACGCCAAGCTCTCCGGCGAGAAGCTCGAGTACGTCGACTCGGGCAGCGGCGACCGGTTCGTCCCCCACGTGATCGAGCCGGCGGCCGGTGTCGACCGGGCGATGCTCTCCTTCATGGTCGACGCGTACGACGTCGAGGAGGTCGAGAGCAGGGAGCGGACGGTGCTCCGCCTCCACCCCAGGCTCGCTCCGGTCAAGGCGGCGGTGCTGCCGCTCGTCAACAAGGACGGGCAGCCCGAGAAGGCTCGCGAGATCTACATGGAGCTCCGCAGGCTGATGTCCGCGGAGTACGACACGGGTGGCTCGATCGGCAAGCGATACCGCCGCCAGGACGAGATCGGTACCCCCTGGGGAATCACGGTCGACCACCAGACGATGGAGGACGACACCGTCACCCTCCGCGACCGCGACTCCCTCGACCAGTCGCGGATCGCGATCTCCGAGCTCGCCGAGGAGCTCACCCGCCGCCTGGGCGAGCCCTGGACGTCGCCGAAGCTCGGCGCCGCGGCCTAGTCGCTCCCGTTTCCCAACCCGGCGCGCGGGTAACAGGCGTCGAGACGCAACTCCGGCAGGACGGTTGCGTTCATGATTCGATGGCAGGCGCACCTTCAGGCAGAGGAATACGGCTGGCGACGGCGGTCGCCGCGCTGCTGTGCGCAATCGGCCTACTGGCGCTACTCACCGGAAACAGCGGCTCCAATGCCGCGGCCCAGGCGTCGGGCAAGCCGAACGTCGTCATGCTGCTGACCGACGACCAGACGCTCGACGAGATGAGCGGCATGCCGCAGACGTCTGCGCTGATCGGAGCTCAGGGCACGACCTTCAGCCGCGCCTACATCTCCTATCCGCTCTGCTGCCCTTCGCGAGCCGCCATTCTC
The DNA here is from genome assembly GCA_963815045.1 of uncultured Solirubrobacterales bacterium. Classification (GTDB taxonomy): domain Bacteria; phylum Actinomycetota; class Thermoleophilia; order Solirubrobacterales; family 70-9; genus DASUPK01. Next base: position 633,548 of record CAWFET010000003.1, on the reverse strand, counting down.
ACCGGTCAGTACATGCACGACAACGGCGTCCGGGGCAACAGCCCACCGGAGGGCGGCTGGCAGCGCTTCCACGACCAGGGACTCGAGCAGCGCGACCTGCCGACCTGGCTGCACGACGCCGGCTACTACAACGTCCAGATCGGCAAGTACCTGAACGGCTACGGCGGGGCGCCCCCGCCGATCCCGCCGGACTGGAACGAGTGGTACGGGAAGCTCTCCGAGTACGACGCCTCCCAGCCCGGCGGCGAGCTCTACTTCCACTACCGGCTGCGGGAGAAGCCACCCGCGTCGGGAGGGGTCCCCTGTCCGAGCGGCGATCCGGCGACGCCCGGGCAGCCGTTCACCTGCTTCTACGGCGACGACCCGTCCGACTACCAGACGGACGTCTTCAGGCAGATGGCCGTCAACGCCGTCCACCGGCTGAGCGGCGGCTCGCAGCCGTTCTTCCTGAACGTCGACTTCAACGCCCCGCACTCCCCGTATACGCCGGCGCCCAGGGACCTGGGGACGCTCGCAGGCCTACCGCTGGCCCCGGAGCCCGGGACGAACGAGCGGAACATGTCGGACAAGCCCTTCTTCCTGCGCCGGCTGCCGCGGCTCGGCAAGGGGAAGCTCGCTCAGATCTACGAGCGGCGGATCAACCGGCTGGAGACGCTCCGCAGCGCGGATGAGGCCGTTGCGGCGATCGTGAACGCGCTCGCCAACGAGGGCCAGCTGGACAACACCTACATCGTCTTCGCCTCCGACAACGGCTACTTCAGCGGCGAGCACCGGATCCGCCAGGGCAAGTACCTGCCGCACGAGCCGTCGAGCCACGTCCCGCTGCTGATCCGCGGCCCGGGGATCCCGGCCGGCGGCACCTCCGACGAGCTGGTCTCCAACGTCGACATCGCCTCGACCATCGCCCAGGCTGCCGGAGCGAACCCCGCCATCGCCCAGGATGGCCGCTCACTCCTTCCCTACGCGGAGCAGACCTCGCTGCGCACCACGCGCCCGATCCTGCTCGAGGGAGACACCGGCGCCAACATCGACGACGAGGGGCCCGATGGGCCGACCGCGCAGAACCAGGCGGCGGCGCGCGCCTTCAAGAAGCGGCAGAAGCGCGAGCGGAAGCAGCTCAAGCGCCGCTGCCGCAAGCTCAGCCGCAAGAGCCCCCGCCGCGCCTTCCTCTGTCATCGCCGTGGAGTCCGCAACATCGAGCAGGAGCCGGTGGACACGGCCTACAAGCTGTACGCCCCCGCATACCGAGGTCTTCGAACGAATCGATACGCCCTCTTCCTCTACTCGACTGGCGAGGTCGAGCTCTACGACATGTGGAGAGACCCCTTCCAGCTGAACTCCGTTGCCAAGTCGCCGCGGTACCGGTCGGTTCGCAAGCGGCTGCTCGGGGACCTCGACCACTATGCCTCCTGCTCCGGCGCCTCGTGCAGCTCGGCGATGGGCCCGGACCCGCGGCCCGTGAAGAAGCACAAGAAACACAAGGGCTCGAAGCGCCGGCGCCGCTGACCCGCCGCTCCCGCTTTGGTCCGCGGCCTACGGTAGAAGGCAAGGCTGTGAACGCCCGGCGGAGCATCGGCGTCTTCGTGCTCGCCCTGGCGATCACCGGGTGGAACTGCGGCAACGTCGGTCCGGTCGTCGGCCCGCTCACGCAGGACTTCGACATCGGCCTCGGCGAGGTCGGCCTGCTCTCCGGAGCCTTCTTCTTCGCCGGCTCGGCCGCCGGCAGCCTGATCGGCGCGGAGCTCGCGAGGCGGATCAGGGTCCTGGTCGGGATCTGGGCGTGCTGCGTCCTCTCGATCGTGGGAAACGTGATCTTCGCCCTCGGCGACAGCGTCGCCCTGCTGGCGGCCGGCCGCGTGTTCGCCGGGCTCGCCTTCGGGCTCGCGGCGGTCTTCGTACCCACCTACGCGCGGGTGATGGGCGGCGTCAAGATGGTCGGTCTCTTCGGCGCCGGGCTGACCCTCGGCGTCGCGGCCGCGCTGCTGCTCGGCAGCATCCTGCAGGGGGCGGGGGTCGACTGGCGCGTCGCCTTCTGGATCACCGCGGCCCTGGCGGCGATCTCGCTCCCGATCCTGCCGAACGAGCGCGTGGAGGTGCAGCGGGCGGCGTCGGAGGGCGAGGGCCTCGCCCGGGAGGCGCTGACCAACCAGGCCTGGTGGCGGGTCCAGCTGCTGGGTATCGCGACGCTCAACATCCCGCTGATCATCGGCGCTTGGCTGGTCCATTTCCTGATCACCGATGTCGGGATGTCCGCCGCGGGGGCCGGGACGCTGGGGTTCATCCTCTTCGCCATCTCCGCCGTGATGCGCGACGTCGCGGGCCGGATGACCGCCGCCGGTGCGGGCCCGGCGATGCTCGTCATCGTCGGCCTCGGAGTCGGAGCGGCGGGAATCGTCCTGCTCGGCGAGAGTGAGACCACCGCCGTCGCGCTGGCCGGGATCGTCCTGATGGGGATCGGGCTCTCGCTCCCCTACCCGCTCTATTACGACGAAGCCGAGCGGGTCCTTCCCGATCGCCCGGTCGGCAGCCTGGGCCTGATGCAGGTGGGCGCCGGCCTCTTCCCGATCCCGGTGATCCCGCTGTTCGGCACGGCCCTCGCCAGCGGCGACGCCGGTCTCGCCTTCGGGGCGCTGGCGGCCTTCGCCGTCCTCACCCTGCTGCTCAACGCTCGCCCGCCCGTGCCGCCGCGCCAGGTCGCCGAAGCTAGCCCTGCCAGCGCTGCCCCTGGCTGATCCTCTCCTGGCCGATCCAGGCGAAGTCCATCGCCGCCTGGATCACCTCCTCCTTCGGGACCTTCGGATGGAGGTCCCACCAGTCGGCCAAGGACTGCATCGCGCCGACCATCTGCTGGGCGATCATCTCGATCAGCTGAGGCAGCTTCGGGAAGTCGAGGCCGCGCCGCTCGGCCTCCTCGCCCATCAGCTGCGCGATCGCGCCGGCGACCTGGTCCCGGAGCCGGTCCAACCGGACGGCCACGTCGGGATCGGTGGCGTTGCTGAACATGATCCGCCAGGTTCCGCGCCGCTCCTCGACGAAGCCGAAGAAGGCCTCAAGGCCGGCCCGCATCCGCGCCTCGCCGGGCTCGGCGCCGGCGATGGCTCCGGCGATCCGCTCGATCAGCTCGGCAACGTGGATCTCGAGCATCGCCACATACAGCTCGCGCTTCGAGGAAAAGTGTTCGTAGAGCAGCGCCTTGGAGACGCCGGCCCGCTCGGCCACGGCGTCCAGCGAGGTCTCGTGGTAGCCGGTGTCCGCGAACGCATCGCGCGCCGAATCGAGGATGGTCGCCCGGCGGTCCGCGGCGCTCATCCGGGATCGGGTCTTGGCTTGTGTGACGGGACTCACGGTACTAACTGACTGGTCAGTCAGTTACTATACCGCCACTGAACAGCGGGAAAATCTGGGACCAGGAGGCAGTCATGTCGGTCGCGCAGCAGAGCATCGCCGGTCAGATCACGTACGACGATCTCTATCGCCGCTGGGAGGAGGGCAACTGGAAGGCGACGGAGCTCGACTTCTCGGAGGACCGCCAGGGCTGGGACTCGCTCAACGACATCCAGCGCCGCTCCGCCCTCTGGATCTACTCGATGTTCTTCTACGGCGAGGACGCCGTCGCCGACGGCCTCTCCCCATACATCGAGGCTGCCCCGAAGGAGGAGCAGAAGTACTTCCTCGCGACGCAGCAGGTCGACGAGGCCCGTCACGCCGTCTTCTTCCATCGCTTCTTCAAGGAGGTGATCGGGGTCGAGGGGAGCATCGCCGACGCCCTCGACTTCACCACCGCGCAGCTCGGCTGGGGCTATAGGAACGTCTTCGGCCGGCTCGAGCGGATGGTCACCGAGCTGCAGACCGACCGCTCCCTCCCCAAGTTCGCCCAGGCGATCACGCTCTACCACATGGTCATCGAGGCGACGATGGCCCAGCCGGGCCAGCACTTCATCGAGGACTTCTTCGCCAAGGCCGGGACTATGCCCGGCTTCAGCGCGGGGATGGAGAAGGTCTCGCGTGACGAGCAGCGCCACATCGGCTTCGGCGTCAAGGTGCTCTCCGAGCTCTTCGCCGAGTCGGACGAGTGCAAGGCCGCCGCGTCCGAGCTGCTCCGCGAGGTCCTGCCGTGGGTCACCGGCGTGTTCGTGCCGCCGGGCTGGGACGAGCGCTACACGACCGAGTACGGCTTCACGCTGGAGCAGATCTACGCCTTCGGGATGAAGTCGGTCGAGATGAAGTGGAAGGCGACCGGCTACCCGCTGCACGAGATGCCACCCGGGATCTACCCCTTCGACCCCGAGATGACGCATGAGGAGCGCGCCCAGCGCCAGATCAAGCTGCTTCGTGCCGGCGTCATGGGCGAGCCGAACGGCGAGCCCGAGGCCAACCCCGAGATCGAGGCGATCCTCTTCGACCTGATCGCGCGCTCGGCGCACACCGACGCGGTAGACCGTCCGGTGACGATTCAGTGGCGCTTCGAGGACGCAGAGCCGTACCACCTGCGGATCGACAACGGCTCGACGCGTGCGGAGCCGGGCGTCGCCGACAAGGCGGACGTCACGCTGCGGACCACCTGGGCCGACTGGATCGACGTCTCGGTCCGCGGTCAGGACGCACGCCGAGCGATGCTGCGCCGGAAGCTGAAGCCGCGCGGCTCACTCCGCCAGCTGGCGCGGATGCCGAAGATCTTCCCGCCCAGGCCGCAGCCGGTCGAGTAACTACTCGCCCAGCAGCTGACGCTTCTGGGCTTCGAACTCGGCGTCCGTGATCTTGCCCGCGTCGCGCTGCTCGTCGAGGTGGGCGATCTGGTCGAGCGGATCCTGCTTCGGCGGCGAGATGCCGCCTCCGAACCCGCCCGCGTTCGGGACGTTCATCATCTGCCCGAGGATGCCCGCGATCTTCTGCTGTAGGCCGGGCACGCTGGCCGCGTTGATCGTCTGGCCCTTCTCGTCCGGGTCGATGCCCGACTCGCGGAGAGCCTGCTCCATCTCCCCGCGGGCGCCGGTGCCCCTCAGATCGATGGTCTGGCTGTGAGCCGAGTCGGGATTGGCCCACCCGGTCTCCCCCATCGAGACGCTCTTCGAATCGGGGATGGCGGAGCCCTGCACGACAGCGTCGAACTCGGGCGTTCCCGGCTGCGGGATCGCCCGCTCGTCCTTTCTCCTCAGGAACCCGAAGAGGCCCACGGGCCGACTGTAGCGCGCGATCACCCGACGACGAAGGTGTGCTGGCCCTTCACCTTCCGGAAGGTCGCGACGCCGCCCCTGCGCTTCACGTGGACGACCTTGCCGTCCACCGCGATCCTCCGCGCGTGCCGGGGCAGTGGCAGCTTCACCACGCCCGCGGTCCCGCGGGGCGCGACGACGGTGAGCTTGAAGGAGTGGCCTCCCCGGCGCCATCGAGACGAGAGCGCGCCGTGCGGCGTCGGGGCCTTTCCCTGAGCGAAGTGCAGGTCGCCCGGCTGCGGCGCGACCATCCAGTGCCGGTATCCCGGTGCGGTCGGCCTGATGCCGAGCACGTACTCGGAGAGCGCCGGAAGCGGCCCACCGGACCAGCCATGCGCGAGCGAGATTCCACCCGACTTCGGCGCCCCGTCGAGCTGCATGCTCTCCCACACGGTGCCCGGCCCGCGAGCCAGCATCTGCCCCCAGGTGCGCCGCATCAGGCTGAGCGCTCCGGTCGTATCCCCGACGGACAGGCGCGCGAGCAGCTCGGTCGAGGAGATGAAGGGCGAGATGTACCTGCTCATGTAGGGGTCATCGGACTCGCCGTTGACGACGCCGAAGGGCGTCATCAGATGGGCGTCGATGAACTGGAGCGCGGACTGCGATTGGCTCGGCGACGTCACGCCGCCGAGGATCGATTCGACCTGGGCGTCCTGGGAGTGGTTCGTCTGGGGGTCGTCGCGATTGAGGATGAAGGCGCCCGCGCGCGGATCCCAGAGGCGGGCGAGCATTGCGGCCCGGACCTCCGCGGCCTGCTGCAGATAGGCGGTCGCGGCGTGTCGCCCAAGGCCGACGCGGCGCTCCAGCTCGGACCCGGCGAGCAGGGCCCGGAACAGCGAGGCGTTCGTGTAGGTGTCGATCCCGCCGGCGGCGTCGAAGGGATGCCAGTTGATCGTCAGGACCCTCGACGGGGTGCGGTAGAGGCCGCCGTCGAGATGCCCGAGGAAGTAGCCGAGGGCGCGGCGCACCACCGGCATCATCCGCCGCGCGAACCCCCGGTCCCCGGTGAGCATCCAGTAGTCGCGGAGGGTGATGACCCACGCCGCCGTGTACTGAGGGAGCCGCAGATCCGCGGCCGCGGGCTGCGCGCTGGGCGGAAAGGCCGACGCGTCGGGGACGGGTCCGGGCGGGGTGTTCGGGCACTGAGTCGCGATCTGGGTGACCGGTGGGAGCTGCCCGTCGCTGTACTGCAGGCAGCTGAAGGCCTGGAGCGATGCGCGCAGGATTCCGGGGGCCATGCGCAACGAGAAGTTGCCGACCAGGTCCTCCATGTTCATGTCGCCCGCCCAGATGGCGCGGTCGCGCTTCGCTCCGTCGGTCACCACCGTGCGGCTGAAGGAGAAGCCCGGGCGCAGGTCGCGGTAGGAGTCGATCGCGAACGTGTAGGCGCTCGCGTACCAGATCCGGTTGAGCAGATCGTCGCTGGAGAGAAAGCTGCCGCTGTAGCCGTCCGGGCCGGGATGAAGGTGCTCGGTCCGGACCCGGACGTAGTCGATCGTCGCGGTGCCGGGTCCCTCCAGCTGAAGTGCGATGTAGCGCTGCGCCCCGCGGATGCCGGGCGAGCGGAACTGGGCGTGGCTCGTCCCCTGGAAGACGTCGGTTCGGGCGTCAGGGTCGTCGGAGGAGCCGAAGGAGAACTCGGGGCCTCCGGTGTCGCCGCGCGGCGTGAGACGGTCGACGCTCTCCGAGTAGCCCAGTCGGATGGGCGTGCCGCTCGACGAGGTGACGCCGATCTCGACGAAACCCCCGACGTTGGCGCCGAGGTCGAGCAGCAGGGCCGGCTGTCCGACCCCGTTCGCGCTCAGGCCGCTCTCGTCGATGGTCGTGGCCCCATGACCCGGCGACTTCAACCCACGGGTGTTGCGGACATTCGCCGGCGATCCTCCGATCACGTAGACCGCCTTCGGATACACGAGATTGCCGGGATCGATCACGTACCGCTTCCAGCGCTTGCTCTCCGGAATAGGCGTCTTCGACTGGCCGGCGACGGAGGCGTGCGCACCGGCGGCCTGGGAGGCCACTACGGCGAATGCGATTGCGAGCGCGGCCGCCAGGCGGCTCCCTCTCCCCGGGTCCATCACGGGCTGATCCTATGCGCCCGGGTCGTCCTCCGGATCCGATGAGCCCGAACCGAGCTCGACGCCCACCAGGTTCGCCGGCCGTCCGGGCAGGTACATCGACGAGCCGGTGGCGAGCGCCACCTGCTTGCCGTCGGAGTTCGTGATCTCGACCGCGGCGATCACGAGCGTCCTTCCCCGGTGCAGAATCCGCGCGCTGGCGATCAGGTCGTTGCCGTCGGGGAAGACGGGACGCAGGTAGTTGACCTTGAAGTCGAGCGGCGCCACGGCCGTGTCCTCGCGCGCCGTGCTGAAGACAGCCGAGGTCATCGCGCTCTCCGCGAGCATCGCCGTGAAGCCTCCCTGGATCGTTCCCGCGGACGTCGAGAGCCATTTGCTGCACGGCAGCGCCGTGACGGTGCTCCCCTCCTCCGCCTCGACGAGCCGCAGCCCGGTGAGGTGATGGATCGGCGGCCGCGGCAGCTCCTCCGCGGCCAGGGCTCGCAGGATCGTGAGCCCGTCGCGATTCTCGAACTCCTCCTGGGAGAGGACCTCTCCCTCGAGCGGCCTCCGCAGCGGATCATCGGACGAGCTGCCCGGAACGGCATTCTCGTGAGGCGGGGCCCCGAGGTCCGGGGGCTCCGGGATCGGATCGACCGGCGGGAAGACGGTGCACCTGGTCGTACCGTGCGAGATCAACTGGTCCTCGGAGTCGAACAGGAAGGCCTCCGAGATGCCCATCGTGCGGCCACGGTGGATCAGCTGACCCGAGCCCGTGACCGGGGCGCCGTCGCGCGGGACGACCGGGCGAAGGAAGGACATCGAGAGCTCGGCGGTCGTCATCCCCTGTCCGGCCTCCACCGAGGAATGCACCACCGAGCCGAGGGCCGCGTCCCCGATCACCGCCAGCATCCCGGCCGAGATCAGGCCCGAGGAGTTGGCGAACCAGGGCGAGGCCGGCATCGAGAACGTCGAATGGCCCTTGGAGCCCTCGGTCATCTCGAGCTCGGTCAGGTAGCCCATCGGCGAATACGGGATCAGCCCCCTCCTCCCCGCGCCCATTCGGTCGATCCCGGGCAGGCCGAGGAAGGAGCGGTCCGGATAGCCACCCTTGGCGGGTTCCTGCCAGATCATGCGGCCGGCATCTAGCCCGCGAGCAGGTGGCGGGCCGCCTCGGTCCCGGCGGCGATCACGTCGGCGTGATCGCGCTCCGGGTCGGAGAGCAGCTGCAGGGCGATGCCGTCGGCCAGCGCGAAGAGGAGCGCGACGACCGCGTCGACCTCGAAGCGGGGCTTGATCACGCCCTCGCTCTGCTTGGCCCGCAACACGTCGGCGACGTGGCCACGGGTCCGGTTGAAGAGCTCGGCGACCTCGCGCTGGATCTCCGGGTTGCGGCGGCCGGCGGTGAAGAGATCGAAGAGGAGGACCCAGAAGCCTGGATCGTTCTGGATCGAGTCCTCGAGGTCCGCGACCAGGATCGCGAGCAGCTCGTCGGCCGAGCCGGCGTGCGCCAGCGGCTCGTCGAGCCGGGCGATCCGATGCTCGGTGTCGCGCCTGACGACCTCGACCAGGAGCGCCTCCTTGGTGCCGAAGTAGTAGTGGAGCAGCCCACGGCTGACCCCCGCCTCGCGGGCGACGTGCTCGAAGGTGGAGCCGGAGATGCCCCGCCGGGCGACGCTCGACCGCATCGCCTCGACGATCCGCTGGGCCTTCTCCCCGCTCAGCTCACGTGTCTTCGTGGCCTCGATAGACGGGAACTCTAGGACTTTGGCTGGCTGGACAGCTTGCTCAGCGGAGCGTGACGGGCGGGTAGTGCCCGGGGATGACGACGGCGGGATCCAGGTCCCGGATCCGCTGCCACTGGCGCAGGAGCTCCTCGCGCTCGGGACCGAAGTCCTCGGGGAGATCCATCTGATCGAAGTACTCGGGCAACGGCCCGACGCAGTCGGATGCGATCACAACCAGCCCGTCGTCGGTGTCGACCAGCAGCGAGATCAGCCCGTCGGAATGGCCGGGGGTGAGCATCCAGCGCAGCCCGGGCTCGATCTCCCCCTCCTCTCCATCGAGGATCTCGAGATTCGCCATCTCCATCACGCCGGAGACCATCTGCGCGTAGGGAGCCTCCGTCTCGATCCGGTGGACGTAGGTCCTGCGCATCGGCCAGCCCGCCAGGCCCTCAGCGTGATCGAAGTGCAAGTGGGTGAGGACCACGTCCTTCACTTCATTCGGGTCGACACCGAGCTCCGTCATGGCCCCGATCACCGGCGCCCCCTGCATGATCAGCCCGGGGTCGACCAGGTAGTCGCGCTCGCCGCGAACCAGCAGGGTGTTCGGGAAGGCCACCATCCCTGTCGTCCGCCCGCCCTGCTGAAGCGACTTGTAGCGCTGGAACCCGTCGGCGGAGCTGTCGATGGTCGCGGCCTCGGCCTCTCCGTTGGAGACGGCGAAGACGTAGCGCTGGGCCGGAAGAAGCACGTGCACACTGGCCATGGCCTGACCCTACCCAAGGCATGCCCGGACGCGCAGCAGAGGACATGCCGTCATGACGAAGTGAGGGCGCCCGGAGGCGCCCTCACTCATCAAGAAACCGGTGATTCGCTCGATCAGGCGCTGGGGACGGTCTCAGTGTCCGGAGCCGGGGTGGTGGTCGAGGTGTACTCGAACTCCTCCTCCGCGCCGAACAGCTTGTCAAGGACGAGCTTGCGCGCGTCCTCGCTCAGGATGAGAACCAGGGCCGCGCCGAGGATGCCCACGAGCAGGGCCTTTCCAAGCCCGAACCGGCGGCGGGTGCTCCGTCCGCGCAGCTGCTGTGAAGCATCCCGAAGCGACTCTGCCGCCGTCCGCAGATCACGCTGAACCTTCTTGTCGTCCATCAGGGCCTTGGCCGGCCCCTTCCCATTCGACATCCGGGCATACGCGCCCTTGGCGGCCTCGAAGGCCACTCGGATGTTCTCGCGCAGCTCGTCATCCTCGATGAGCCGTCGCACGTATGGATTGGACGCGACCGACCGGGCTGCATCTCCGGCTTTCGCGCTTCTGCTTTGTGCCCCCATGGGTCTCCTCGGATTCGTTTCCAGGGTGCAACCGGGAGACTACCCGCTGGGGCGTTTCCCATCCCTTTGCAGGGCGACCTTCAGCACATCGCCGATGTCGTCGGCGTAGACGAAGTCGAGGCCCTCCCGCTCCTGCTCGGAGATCTCCTCGACGTCACCCTCGTTGCGGTCGGGCACGATCACCTGCCTGATGCCCGCCCTCTGGGCGGCGAGGGACTTCTCCTTCAGACCGCCGATCGGCAGCACCTGGCCCGTGAGGGTGATCTCGCCCGTCATCGCCACGTCGTTGCGTACCGGCCGGTTCGAGATCAGGGACGCCAGCGCGGTCGTCATCGCGACCCCGGCCGAGGGACCGTCCTTCGGCACGGCACCGGCCGGGATGTGGACGTGGATGTCGTGCTTCGCGAACCAGTCGTCGGGCAGATCGGGAGCCAGTTCCTTGGAGTGCCGCCTGACCCAGGTGAGCGCCGCCTGAGCCGATTCCCTCATCACGTCGCCAAGCTGGCCAGTGATCGTCAGGTTGCCCGACCCCGGCACCGCGGTCGCCTCGATGAAGAGGACCACGCCGCCGACCGGCGTCCAGGCCAGCCCGGTGGCGACACCCGGGTCCTTGGTCCGGCGGCGCGTCTCGGAGAAGAACTGGCGCTTGCCGAGGAGCTCCCGGGCGCGCTTGGCCGAGATCCGCACCTTGGCCTTGGTCTTCCCCTCTGCGACGTCGCGGGCGACCTTGCGGCACACCGTTCCGATCTGCCGCTCCAGGTTCCGCACCCCGGCCTCCCGGGTGTACTCCTCGATGATCGCGTTGAGCCCCGGGTCGGCGAACTCGATCTGCGACGCCTTCAGGCCGTTGGCCCGCAGCTGGCGGGGCACCAGATAGCGCTTCGCGATGTGGAGCTTCTCGTCGATCGTGTAGCCGGCGAGCTGGATCACCTCCATGCGGTCCTGCAGGGCCGGCGGGATCGTGTCCAGGATGTTCGCCGTCGCGATGAAGAGGACCTCGGAGAGGTCGAACGGCAGGTCGAGGTAGTGGTCTCGGAAGTTCGCGTTCTGCGCCGGGTCGAGCACCTCGAGCATCGCACTCGACGGATCGCCGCGGAAGTCCGCGCCCATCTTGTCGATCTCGTCGATCATGAAGACGGGGTTCCGGGTGCCCGCGTCTCGCAGCGCGCGGATGATCGTCCCCGGGAGGGCGCCGATGTAGGTGCGGCGGTGGCCGCGGATCTCGGCCTCATCGCGAACACCGCCCACGGAAATCCTCTCGAACTCCCGGCCGAGCGCCTTGGCGATTGACTGTCCCAGGCTGGTCTTGCCGACGCCCGGCGGGCCGACGAAGCAGAGGATCGGCCCTGGCGAGTCGGGGTTGAGCTTGCGGACGGCGAGGTACTCGAGGATGCGGTCCTTGACCTCCTCGAGGTCGTAGTGGTCCTCGTCCAGCACCTTGCGGGCATGCCCGATGTCGAGGTTGTCCTCGGTCTCCACCGACCAGGGCAGGTCGACCAGCCACTCCAGGTAGGTGCGGATCACCCCGTACTCGGCGGCGACCGGCGGCAGCTTCTCCAGGCGCGACAACTCGCGCTCGGCGGACTTCTGCGCATCCTCCGGGAGCTTCGCCTCGGTGATCCGCTCGCGCAGCTCGTTGAGCTCGGCCTGCTGCTCGTCGCCCTCCCCGAGCTCCTCCTGGATCGCCTTCAGCTGCTGGCGCAGGAAGTACTCGCGCTGGCCCTTGTCGATCTCCGACTCGACCTGCGATTGGATCTTCGAGCCGAGCTGGACCACCTCGAGCTCGCGGGTGAGGATTTCCGAGAGCCGGTGCAGGCGCTTGGTCACGTCGACCGTCTCGAGCAACTCCTGCTTCTCCTCGGTCGAGATGCGGAGCGCGCCGGCGATCAGATGGGAGAGCGCCGACGGCTCATCGAGGTTGGCGACGGCCAGCTGCAGCTCCTCGGGCAGATACGGGATCGCCTCGATGATCTCGCTGAAGGTGGTCTGGACGTTCCGGGTGAGGGCCTCCAGCTCCGTGGATGCCTCGATCACTTCGGGCATCTCCTCGATCTTCGCGACGAGATAGGGCTCCTCGCTGACGTAGTCGAGGACCCGGATCCGCACGCTGCCCTGGACCAGGATCCGGAGGGTGCCATCGGGCACCTTCATCATCCGGGCGACGGTGCCCGCGACCCCGACGCCGTAGAGCTCGTCGGGCTTCGGCCTGTCCAGCTCCGGATCCCTGGACGCGACCATCGCCAGCATCCGGTTGCCGGAGAGCACGTCGTTTACCAGCTTGATGGAGCGCTCCTGGCCGACGGCGAGCGGCGTCAGGGTGTCGGGGTAGGTGACGGTCTCCCTCAGGGGCAGGATCGGGAGAGCATCGGGGAGCGGCTCCGTGCTGGCCATGGCCTCGTCGATGTCCGGGATCTCGACGACCTCGAGCTGGGGGGCCTCGACGTCGGCCAGTGTCAGCTCGCCCTCTCCGCCCGGAGGCTCGTTACTCGGCGCGCTCAATCGGCACCTGGCGCGCGGCCTGCGGAAGCCTCGTCGGCAGCTCGACCCGGAGGATGCCGTCCTCGTAGGTGGCCTGGGCCTGATCGGCGTTGACGTCCACCGAGAGCTCGACGACGCGCCTGAACGGCCCCGAGGGAAGCTCCACCTGCTGGTACGTCCGCCCCTCCGTGTCGCGGACGGGCCGCTCGCCCGAGATCACCAGGGTCCTGCCCCGCACCTCGAGGTTGACCGCCTCCAGCTCGATGCCCGGCAGCTCGACCTTGACCACCGCCTTCTGAGGCCCGTTCTCGCCGCAGTAGTAGACGTCGACGCGAGGGACGAAGGCCGCGACCTGACGGCGCTGCCGGTAGCCGGCCTGGTCCCAGAAGTCACCCAAGAGCTCATCCATCTCGCGCCGCATCCGGGCGAAATCGGCAAAGGGGTCGCGCTGGCTGGTCATCGCAAAACAGCGTAGCTAGACGGTATAGGTGGCTCCCTCGCGGGCGATCTCCACCGGGCCGCCGAACCCCTTCTCGGCCTGCTCGCGGGCCCACTCGTCCCCGATCTCGTCGGAGATGTGGGTGATCACCACCTGCTTCGCCCCCGCCTTCTTGGCGTGCTCGCCAGCCTCCTCGGGGGTGAGGTGGCCGCGCAGGCCGGTGCGCTCCGGGCGCGGCAGGGTGCCCTCGATGATCAGCACGTCGGCGTCGCGAGCCACGTCGACGATCTCGTCGCCGGGCCGGGTGTCGGCGCTGTAGGCGATCTCGCCGCCTCCGTCCCCGGAGCCGATCCGCACGGCGAAGGTCTCGACGAAGTGCGGGACCGGATGAAAGCTCACCCAGACGTCACCGATCTCGACTCGGTCGCCGGCCGAGTACTCCTCGATCCGGAAGGCGCTCTCGATCAGGTCGTCGTTGCCCCAGGCGCCCACGACCTGGCGAAACGTCTCGATGGCCCCCGGCGGTGCGATCAGCCGCGGGCGCGCGGGATCGTCGGTGCCGTCCCAGATGTGGACGGGAACCGGCTGCTGCTTTGGGGCATAGATCAGCGCGTAGGAGTAGGGAACGAGGTCGAGGAAGTGATCGGCGTGGAGGTGGGAGATGACCACGGCATCCACCTCGGTGTAGTCGACCCGCTCGCGCAGCTTGCCGAAGACGCCGTTGCCGCAGTCGAGCAGGACCGTCGTCTCATCCGTCTCGATCAGATACCCGCTGCACGCACCGCCGGCGTCCTGCCAGGACGGCGACTTGCCCAGCACCGTGATCTTCAAGGGAGCAGCCCCATGGGACCGCCGGGAGACTAGACGGGAAGAAGCCCGGCTTCGCCATAAAGCCGCGGCTGCAAGCGGCCGCCCCGCTCAAGTCGCTTCGGGCTTCGCCCTACGCTCCGACAGCGAGCGGCCTGGCAGCCGCTTCGCGGTCACGCATGAGAAGCGCGGGCTGCCGGGGCGGAACCAGACCCTCCGGCGTATTCGGCCTGAAGGTGGGGCAGGGCGAGTCAAGTCCGAGGGCGCAGAGGCCGCGGGAACGGAAGAAGCAGTCCTCGCATGTCACCGCAGCAGTGCGTGCTCGACCCTCAGCCAAGTTCGCCCCTTTCCCTCTCTCGTGTGGATTTCCGCCCCGGGCGCCGTACCCGCGACCTGGCCTGATCATGCCACCCGAGCGGCCCCCCGTCAGGCGCGTTTCCGCAAATCCCGCCCTTCTTTTTTCACCGGTTGGTCACGAGTCCCGCTAGCACCGGAAACCCCGGGGCCGAATTGGCTGTCGCTAAGATCAGCCCCGATGGCACACGAGCGCACAGCACGCCTCGCCGACTCGCCCCCGATGTTCGAGAGCAGGTTCCTCGACTTCTTCTCGCGGGTCCATCCCGCGGTGCCGGCGGTCGTCTTCCTCCCGGTCGTCATCGGGGGAATCTGGATCGGCATCGATCGCGGCCTCTCGGTCGGCACCACCGTCCTCCTCTTCCTGGCGGGGATCGCGATCTGGACCCTGACGGAGTACTGGCTCCACCGGCTCGTGTTCCACTGGCAGCCGAAGTTCCCGGGCGGCGACCGCCTGCACTTCATCATCCACGGCGTCCATCACGACCACCCCAACGACGCGATGCGGCTCGTCATGCCTCCGGCGGTCAGCATCCCGCTCGCGGCGCTCTTCCTCGGGCTCTACGTCGTGCTCTTCGGATCGACCGACGCCTTCCCGGCCTTCTCCGGGTTCATCGCCGGCTATCTGACCTACGACTACACCCACTACCACGTCCATCACCACGTGCCGAAGACCCAGTTCGGCAAGCGGCTGCGCACCCATCACATGCGCCACCACTTCCAGGATCACCGCTACGGCTACGGCGTCTCGTCCCCCCTCTGGGACGCGGTCATGGGGACGCTGCCGAGAAACCGGAAGGCCCAGGAGCGCGAGCCGGACTCACAGCGCGAGTCCACCCCGTCCGCCTAGCAGCAGGTCACGGCCGCGAGCGGCCTACTTCGACGCAGAGCAGAAGCGAGCGAGAAGCGGTCGTCCTGCCGCCCCGTTTCATCGAGCTCCTGAACCTTCGGAGCCGGATGGCCCAACTGGTCCGCCATCGCGAGGACTGAGGCCCGCGAGCTCGGCCATCGCGGCCATCCCGGGGCCGACGGCGGCGCCGAAACGCTCCGCGGCGGCCGTCAGATCGGCATCGAAGCCTGCGCCGGGGGGGACGCGCGCGGGGTTCAGCGCAACACGGTCGACCCACTCCTTGATGTCGGGCTCGGCGCTGAAGGCGAGCGACGCCCGCCCGCCCAGGAGCTGCATCAGCGCCCAGTCGGCGGGGGTGTCCGAGAGCGGCGAGGGGAGGCACACCCGGTTCTTCTCGGCGTCGTCCGCCCGGGTTGCCTCCACGTACCCGATCAGTGCCGCGCCCAGGCACGGGAAGCCCGCCCGAACCGGCTGAATGGTGATTGCCTCATCACCCCAGATCGGGACCAGCGGCGGATACTGCAGTCCGGCCGCGGCGCAGTGGACGATCACCGCGTCCCTGTGGATCGCGGCCTCGCCCTCGTCGAGCTCCACCCGCCCGGGCTCTACGCCGCGGACGTGTCCGAGTCGCACCACCCGCTCGATGCTGCGCAACAGGTCGAGCTCCCACTGGGCGAGCGTCGGTGTCTTCGCCATCGTCGGCGTTAGCGACGGGTCGATGCGGAGCATCACGCCGGCGGCTTCCATTCGCAGGAAGAGGTCATCCGGCGAGGAGGCCGTCGTGGCCGCCTCCATGACCTCGGCAGCCATCCCGATGAACACGGCCGGGTCGGGCTGGACGACGGCGCGGTTGAGCATCCACGGTTCGCGTGGCCGCACCCAGCAGATCGATTCCGGGTCGACTCCGTTTCCGAGCAGCCACACGCAGGCGTCGGTTGCCGTCTTTCCGGAGCCGACGATCACGAACTCACTGGGTGCGCTTTCCAGTCTCGGCAGGTCATTGACGGGAATCACCCGGGTGCCGTCGGCGACGGCGAACGGCGGCGGGGTGGTCGCGGGGATCTCCGGGCCGACGTAGCGCGCGTCCACGATCCGGCAGTCCGGCGCGGCCTGGTAGCGCTCTCCGGACAGGCGCGAGACGAACGAGCCATCGCCCAGGTACTCGCAGTTCGGGTGAAATTCGACCCGGCCCGAGGGCACCAGCTGCTCGTTCAGCACGCGCTGGTAGTAAGCGCAGACCTCGGCAGCGGTTGCCCGTTCGTGGAGGCCGGCCTCAGGGCCCTCGCTCTGGATCTCCCCGGAGCCCAACACCGTCGAGGCGACGCCGTAGAACGAGGACGCCTGATGCAGCCGCACGAACGGGTACGCATCGAGCCAATGGCCGCCGGGGCCGTGGCGGCGATCGACCAGGGCGACCCGCACATCTGCATGACGGGTCAGGGCATCCGTGAAAGCCATGCCCGAGGCCCCTGCTCCGATGACGAGGTAGTCAACCTCCAGCGCACGTTGCATCGCGGTCATTGAACCATTGGCCCGTTCATCATCGGTGATCAGATCTGATGGCCAGCTGTCCGGACTTGTGGGTCCATAGCAACCACAACTCCGGACACGGCGGCCTCAGGCGACCCGGCTCGCCGGCTCTCCGCCCTCCAGCACCGCGATCACGTTGTCGGCGACCGCGTTCGCCATGCCGTCGCGCGAGGGAATCGTCGCCGAGCCGATGTGCGGCAGCAGGACCGCGCGTGGGGCCGCCAGCAGTCGCGGCGAGACCTCGGGCTCGTTCTCGTAGACGTCCAGGCCCACAGCACCGAGAGTCCCCTCCTGCAGCGCCACAGCCACGGCCTCCGAGTCGACCAGCGGACCACGAGAGGTGTTGACCAGCACACCCTCCGGCCCGATCAGCTTCACCTCGGCCGCGCCGATCAGGCCCTGGGTCTCCGGGATCGAGGGGGCGTGGATGCTGACCACGTCCGAGGCCTCGAGCAACTCGTGAAGCTCCAACCGCCGCGCTTCCAGCTCTTCCTCCTCCGCCGGCCTGGGCGACGGGTTCGCGTAGACGAGCTCGGCACCGAGTCCGCAGGCGAGCCGGGCGTATCGGGCGCCGATCCGACCCATCCCGACAACTCCGACCACAGAACCACGAATCTCGATTCCCCGATATGCGGCCGGGTCCCAGCCAGGCCATCCGCCAGCCCGGAGGTCGCGCTCCGCGTCGCTCATCCGTCGCGCCGCGGCGAGTGTGAGCGCGATCGCCAGCTCGGCGGTTGCCTCGGTCAGGACGTCAGGGGTATTGGTGACGGCGACTCCGCGCTCGCGGCAGGCGTCGAGGTCGACGTTGTCGTAGCCGACCGCAAAGTTGGCCACCACCTCGAGTTGGTCCCCCGCGGCATCCAGGAGCACCGCGTCGACCGGAACGCTCGGGTCGGTGACGATCGCGCTCGCGCCGGGAATCGCCGACAGCAGGTCATCGCGGGTGGCATCCAAACCGCCCTCCGTGACCTCGTACCTGTCGCGGAGCCGCTCCAAGCCCGCGGGGAGCAGGACCCTGGCTATAACCACCCGTTGGCGTTCATCATTCATTTTCAGCCGAAACTAACCGTTACGGTGATGTAACTGTCAACCGGGATAAGAGAGGACTTGAGGGACATGCCAAACACAGTCGATCAGGCCAGGACGCTACTCGAGCGCCGGCTCAAGGAGCTCGACGACGAGCGCAAACAGGTCGAGGCCGCACTCGCCGGTCTCGGCAGAGGCGCGAAGCGCAGCCCGGGCCGTCCGCGCGGAGCCGGACGACGGCGCCGGCGGGGCAGCACGCGCGCCGACCAGGCCGTGAAGATCATCAGCGACAACCCAGGGATCAAGGTCTCAGAGCTCGGCAAGAAGATGAAGCTCAACCACCCGAACTATCTCTACAGGGTGCTGCCGGATCTTGAGAAGGAAGGCCGAGTTCGCCGCAAGGGCACCGGGTACCACCCCGGCTAGATCAGCCCCAGATCCTTCACCGCGTCGCGCTCCTCCTTGAGCTCCGCAACTGTGGCGTCGATCCGCTCGCGGGAGAAATCGGTGATCTCGAGACCCTCGACCCGCTTCCACTCTCCGCTCGAGCATTCGCAGGCCGCGCCGCAGATCAGGCCCTCCTCGATGTCGTAGGAGCCGTCCGAGGGAACCGCCATCGAGGCCCAGTCGCCGTCGGGCGTCCCGAGGACCCAGTCGTGCACGTGATCGATCGCCGCGTTCGCGGCCGAGGCGGCGCTGGAGGCCCCCCGCGCCTCGATGATCGCGGCGCCGCGCTTGCCGACGGTCGGGAGGAACTCGTCGGCGATCCAGGCTTCGTCGTCGACCTGCGGCCACGCCGGGCTGCCGTCGACCAGCGCGTTGACCAGGTCGGCGTACATGCTCGGCGAGTGGTTGCCCCAGACGGTCATCCGCTTGATGTCTGAGACCGGCCGCCCCAGCTTGTTGGCGACCTGGCTGATTGCGCGGTTGTGGTCGAGCCGCATCATCGCCGTGAAGCGCTCGGCCGGGATGTCCGGGGCGTGCGCCTTGGCGATCAGGCAGTTGGTGTTGGCGGGGTTGCCGACCACGAGGATCTTCACGTCGTCCGCGGCCTTCTCGTTGAGCGCCTCACCCTGCGGCTTGAAGATCCCGCCGTTCGCCTCGAGCAGGTCCGCGCGCTCCATGCCCTTGGACCGGGGCCGGGCCCCGACGAGGAGAGCGACGTTGGTGCCGTCGAAGGCCTCCTTCGGATCGTCCGAGATGTCGATGCCGCGCAGCAGCGGGAAGGCGCAGTCGTCGAGCTCCATCGCGGTTCCCTCGGCCGCCGTGATCGCGTCGGGGATCTCCAGCAGGCGGAGCTTCACCTCGGTGTCCGGTCCCAGCATCTGGCCGGAGGCGATACGGAAGAGGATCGCGTAGCCGATCTGGCCGGCCGCGCCGGTGACTGTGACGTTGACGGGGGTCAATTCATCTCCTTCTTCAGGTTTTCGTCGATGGAGCCGAGGAACTCCTGCGTCGTCTGGAACTCCTGGTCCGGGCCGATCAGCAGGGCGAGGTCCTTTGTCATCTTCCCGCTCTCCACCGTCTCGACGCATACGCGCTCGAGGGTCTCCGCGAATTCGGTGACCTCGGGCGTCTCATCCATCCGGCCGCGGGCCGCGAGGCCGCGCGTCCAGGCGAAGATCGAGGCGATCGGGTTGGTGGAGGTGGGGTTGCCCTCCTGGTGCTGGCGGAAGTGGCGGGTGACGGTGCCGTGCGCGGCCTCGGCCTCGACGGTCTTGCCGTCGGCGGTCATCAGCACGCTCGTCATCAGGCCGAGCGAGCCGAAGCCCTGCGCGACGGTGTCGGACTGCACGTCGCCGTCGTAGTTCTTGCACGCCCAGACGTAGCCCCCCTCCCACTTCAGCGCCGCGGCCACCATGTCGTCGATCAGCCGGTGCTCGTAGGTGAGGTCCGCCTTCTCGAACTCCTCCTTGAACTCCGAGTCGTAGACCTCCTGGAAGATGTCCTTGAAGCGGCCGTCGTAGCGCTTCAGGATCGTGTTCTTCGTCGACATGTAGACCGGGAAGCCGCGGTCGAGGCCGTACCGCAGCGAGGCGCGGGCGAAGTCCCGGATCGAGTCGTCGAGGTTGTACATCGCGAGCGCCACCCCGCCGCCCGGGAAGTCGTAAACGTCGAGCTCGATCGGCTCGCCGCCGTCCTTCGGCGTGTAGGTCATGGTGAGCGAGCCCTCGCCCGGCACGACCAGGTCGGTCGCCCGGTACTGGTCGCCGAAGGCGTGACGGCCGATCACGATCGGCTTGGTCCAGCCGGGGACCAGCCGCGGCACGTTCGAGATCACGATCGGCTCGCGGAAGATGACCCCGCCGAGGATGTTCCGGATCGTCCCGTTCGGCGAGCGATACATCTCCTTCAGGCCGAACTCCTCCACGCGAGCCTCGTCGGGGGTGATCGTCGCGCACTTCACGCCGACGCCGTGCTCCTTGATCGCGTTGGCGGCGTCGACCGTGATCTGGTCGGAGGTCTCGTCGCGCTTCTCGATCCCGAGGTCGAAGTAGATGAGCTCCACGTCGAGGTAGGGAAGGATCAGCTGCTCCTTGATGAAGGACCAGATGATCCGAGTCATCTCGTCGCCGTCGAGCTCGACGATTGGGTTCTTGACCTTGATTTTCGGCATGCCGGGGCCGGCGATGGTATGCAAATCCGCAGTTCTGCGGCCGCCGTTATCTTCAAGTAGGTGAGCAGCTTGGGTGGAGAGCGCAAGATCGCGACGATGGTCTTCGCCGATCTGGTCGGCTCGACCGAGCTTGCGACCGAGCTGGATCCCGAGGATCTGCGAGGCCGCCTCGAGCCGTTCTTCGACGCCGCGCGCGCGGCGCTGGAGCAGCACGGCGGCACCGTCGAGAAGTACATCGGCGACGCGGTGATGGCCGTCTTCGGGGCGCCGGTCGCCCACGGCGACGACCCCGATCGCGCCATCGCGGCCGGCCTGACCGTCATCGACCAGGTCGCCGCGATCGACGGCGACCTGTCGGTCCGGGTGGGGATCGAGACCGGCGAGGTGCTGGCCGTCCCAGAGAGCGGCGACCTGCGGGTCACCGGGGAGGCCGTCAACGCCGCGGCCCGCCTGCAGCAGGCCGCCTCACCCGGTGAGGTGCTGGTGGGCGAGCGCACTGCTCGCGCCTGTCGGCGCGCGCAGCTCGAGCGCAACGGCAACGTCGACGCGAAGGGAATCGACAGCCCGCTCACGGCGTTCCGCGCCGTCGCCATCTGCGACGAGGACGAGGTCACGAACGTCCCGCTCGTCGGCCGCGAGGACGACCTCGCGATGCTTCGCCTGATCGCGCGGCGCGCGGCACGGGAGAAGGTGCCCCAGCTGGTCACCGTGATCGGCGAGGCCGGGATCGGGAAGACCCGGCTCGGGGCCGAGCTCTTCGCCGAGCTCCGAAACGACGGCTGGCGGACCGTGGTC
The DNA here is from genome assembly GCA_963815045.1 of uncultured Solirubrobacterales bacterium. GTDB lineage: Bacteria > Actinomycetota > Thermoleophilia > Solirubrobacterales > 70-9 > DASUPK01. The sequence continues at coordinate 612,329 of CAWFET010000003.1, read as the reverse complement.
GGCCGCAGCCCGCCGTACGGGCACGGGATCGCGTTCTGGGCCCTCGGCGAGATCCTTCACGACGCCGCCGGCTATTCGACCGAGGCCCGCTCCGACGAGGTCGAACCCGCTCTTCGGGACGTGCTCGAGAAGCTCGGCGCCGACGACGCCGTCGAGCTGGCCGCGGCGCTGGTGGTGGCGATGCGCGGGGCCGAGGAGGGCACGGACGCCGAGGACGAGCTGAAGCGCGCCTGGCGACGCTTCGTCGCCCTGCTGGCGGGCGACCGGCCGCTGGCGATCGGCGTCGACGACGCGCACTGGGCGGACGAGGGAACGCTCAACCTGCTCGAGGAGGCCGCCTTCGGCCTCTCGCAGGCGCCCGTGATGATCCTCTGCACCTGCCGGCCAGAGCTGGCCGAACGGCGGCCGGAGTTCGGCCGCGCCGCCCGCAACAACACCCAGCTCGAGCTGATGCCGCTCGACGGCGAGTCCGCGACCCGCCTCGCGGAGATGCTCCTTCCGGAGGAGCGGCGGGTCATCGCGGGTCGGATCGCCGACGCCGCCGGCGGCAACCCGTTCTTCACCGAGGAGGTCTCGCGGGCGATCCGGGACGAGCGCCAGGACGCGGTGCCCGAGCGGCTGCCCGACACGGTGCAGGCGGCGATCGCCGCGCGCATGGATCTCCTGCCGCGCGACGAGAAGCGGGCGCTTCAGCACGCCTCGGTCCTCGGGCATACATTCGCTCAGGCACCTCTCGGGGACCTGCTCGGTGAGGACCCGAGCGACATCCTCTGGGCGCTGCGCCGGAAGGCTCTAGTCGAGGAGCGCACCACCGCCGACGCGGGCAGCTACGCGTTCCGCCATCAGCTGATCCGCGACGTGGCCTACAACTCGCTGCCCCGTGCTGACCGGGCGCGCCTACATGAGGCGGCGGCCGATTCACTGATGCGCCACGAGCCGTTCGCGGAGCGCGCCGAGCTCGTCGCCTACCACCTCGATCACGCCCTCGATCTCCAACCGACGGATGAGCGCAGGATCGCCGCGTGCGAGGCGGTGGCCGAGGCAGCCGCGAGCGCGGTCCGCCGCGGAGCGAGCGCACGAGGCCAGGAGCTCTACGAGCAGTCCGCCGCGCTCTCGGATGGGCCCGAGCGCGTGGACTCGCTGTGGGCCGCGGCGGACGTCGCCCTGCGCCGCTGGCGCGGCGACTATGCCCTGCGCCTCTTCCGGGAGGCAGGCGAGGCGGCCGAGGCGATCGAAGACCCCCGCGCCGCGAGGGCCTACGCGCGGGCCGTGGAGGTCGGCACCCGGATGAGCGGGATCAGCGGCAGCCCCGACGCCGACCAGCTGCGCCCGATGCTCGAGCGGGGACGGGAGCTGGTCACCGACGACGACACGATCACGAAGGCCCGACTCCTGCTCGACGAGGCATGGCTGGCCTGGAAGAACGATCAGACGCTGGAGATGGAGAGGCCTGCGCTGGGCGGGTTGGAGCTCGCCCGCCAGACCGATGACGCGGCCGTCCTGCAGTCCGCCCTCGATGCCGTCACGGCGAGCGATTGGCAGCAGGGCCGTCATCGCGCCGCCGTCGAGCACACCCGCGAGCGCCTGGAGCTGCTCAGCGACGCACCGCGTACCGCCTCGCTCGACGTGGAGCGCAGCGACGCGCTCCACATGATGATCGAGTCCCTGCTGCAGACCGGGGACTTCCATGAGGCGGAGTCCTACGCCCGCGAGGCGCGTGACCTGGATCTCTCCCGCGGGATCATCTACTCCGCCTGGCAGCGCGGGCTGCTCCCCGCCTTCTTCCTCGGGCGCTGGGACGAGGCTCTCGAGATGGCCCGCCAGGTGCGGGAGGCGTGGGTGGCCGCGGAGCGACCTCCACTCGGCGCGTTCGCCACCTCGATCGCCTGTGCCGGAGCGATTCAGGGCCTGCGCGGCGAGAGCGGCTGGCAGGAGTGGTTCGAGATCGCCGACCAGCTCTCCGAGGGTGCGCTCGGCAACAAGGCGGGCGTGATCGTGATGCGCGCCGACATCGAGCTTCACCAGGGGCTGGTCGAGCGCGCCGGCGATCGCTTTGCGTCGGATATCGCGACGACCTGGTTCCGCTCGCCCTACCTGGCGAGCCGCGCCGAGGCCTACGCGCGGCTCGAACGCCCGGAGACGGACGACGCGATCCTGGTCGCCGAGGAGTACATCGGCGAGCACCGCTACGGGATGGGCATCCTCCTGCGGGCCAAGGGGATCCACTCCGGCGATGAGCAGCTTCTGCGGCAGTCGTATGAGCTCTTCAAAGAGCTCGACTGCCCCTACCAGTCGGCGCGCAGCGGCTGGCAGCTGGGCGGCGAGGCGAGGGACGAGGCGAGCGAGATCTTCCGAAAGCTCGGGACGACAGACCCGAGCTAGCGCTGCTCGGCTTCGCGCAGCCGGGCCGCCAGCGTCTCCAGCATCGCCCAGGCCACCTCGGGGTGATCCTCGATGAACGGCCGGAACTCCCACGCCGTCAGTCCCTGGCAGCGCAGGTCGGTGGTGGCCACGATCGTCGCGGAGCGCGGCCCGCTGTCGATCAGCGCGACGTCGCCGAAGTAGTCGCCGGGCGCCAGCGTGCGCACGATGTCGCCATCGATGCTGACGGTCGCGTTGCCCTCCTCGATCACGAAGAACCCGACGCCGCTCTTCCCCTCTGTGGTGATGGTGTCGCCCTCGCCGAAGCTGCGCTCCTGCAGGCGATTCGCGAGCTTCTTGAGCTCCTTCGGCTTCACCCCCTGGAAGAGGGGGACCCCGCCGAGCGTCTCCACCACGTCCGCCACGCGGCGATCCTACCCACGGCTTCCGTTTGACACAAGAAATGAATCCTGGTTCACTACTTGGCCGATGGCCTATCGATCCACCGAGCGCACCGAGGCGCGCCGGGCCGAGACCCGGGAGCGAATCGTCACCGCGGCGCGCGAGCTGATCGCCGAGGGCGGATACGTCGCCGCCCAGGTCGCCGCCGTGGCGGATCGGGCGGGAGTCGCGGTCGGCACCGTCTACCGCCACTTCCCCTCGAAGTCCGACCTGTTCGCGGAGGTCTTCCGGGAAGCCTCGCAGCACGAGGTGGACGCGATGAGCGAGGCGATCCACGAGACCGCCGGTCCCGCCGCCCGGCGGGTCGCCGCCGGCATCGAGGTGTTCGCTCGCCGGGCACTCCGCGGTAAACGCCTTGCCTGGGCTCTGCTGGCGGAGCCGGTGGATCCGGCCGTCGAGGCCGAGCGACTGCAGTTCCGCCACAGCTACCGGGACCTGATGGCCGAGGTCATCTCCCAGGGGATCGCCGCCGGCGATCTGCCCGAGCAGGACGTCGACGCGACCGCCGCCGCACTGATCGGTGCGATCGGCGAGACGATGATCGGCCCCCTGTCCCCCACCGCAAATGGAGGCGACCCGAACGCGCTGATCGCCTCGCTGATCGACTTCTGCACTCGCGCAATCGGAGAGGAGCACTAGATGTCCACTGTCCAGAGGCCCACGGGTGTCAGAACCCACACCGTCGAGAACCAGGCTCCGCCGCTGGTTGACTACAACGTCTTCGAGTCCGACACCGTGATGAAGGAGGCGGTGAAGCGCGAGGGCGCGGACTGGGCGATCGAGAAGATCTCCGAGGTCGGCGAGATCGCCGGCCGCGGCGATGTGATCGAGCTCGGCCGCCTTGCGAACGAGAACCCTCCCAAGCTCCGGACTCACGACCGCTACGGGAACCGGGTCGACATCCCGGAGTTCCATCCCTCCTGGCACGAGCTGATGCGGCTGGGCGTCTCGCACGAGCTCCACTCCCTCCCCTGGCGCGATCCCCAGTCCGGCGCCCATGTCGCCCGCGCCGCTGCCTTCATGTGCTTCTCCCAGGCCGAGGCCGGGGTCGGCTGTCCGATCTCGATGACCTACTCGGTCGTCCCGGCGCTGCGCAAGCAGCCGGAGCTCGCCGAGGAGTGGGAGCCGCGGATCCTCTCCGACGTCTACGACCCGCGACAGATCCCGGCCTCCGAGAAGGAGGGGTCCCTGTTCGGCATGGGGATGACGGAGAAGCAGGGCGGCTCCGACGTCCGCGCCAACACCACGGTCGCCAAGCCCGTCAACGGCGGCGGCCCCGGCGCCGAGTACGAGATCACCGGCCACAAGTGGTTCTTCTCCGCGCCGCAGTGCGACGCGTTCCTGGTCCTCGCGCAGGCCGAGGGTGGCGTCTCCTGCTTCCTGATGCCGCGGCGGCTGCCCGACGGCGAGCTCAACAGCTTCCGCCTGCAGCGGCTCAAGGACAAGCTCGGCAACCGCTCCAACGCCTCGTCGGAGATCGAGTTCGACGGAGCATGGACGCGGCTGGTGGGCGAGGAGGGCGCGGGCGTCCGCACCATCATCGAGATGGTCAACCACACCCGCCTCGACTGCGCGACCGGCAGCGCCACCGGGATGCGGGCCGGCGTCGCCCAGGCGATCAACCACGCCTCGCACCGGGTCACCTTCGGCAAGGTGCTGGTCGAGCAGCCGCTGATGCAGAACGTGCTCGCCGACCTGGCCGTCGAGTCCGAGGCCGCGACGATCGGCTCGCTGCGGCTCGCCCGCGCCTACGACGAGGCGATCGCCGGAGATGACGAGGCCCAGGCCTTCAAGCGGATCGCCAACGCGGTGCTCAAGTACTGGATCTCGAAGCGGGCGCCGAGCCATGCCGTCGAATGCCTGGAGTCCCTCGGCGGCAACGGCTACGTCGAGGAGTCGGGGATGCCGCGGCTCTACCGGGAGGCCCCGCTCGCCTCCATCTGGGAGGGCTCCGGGAACGTGCAGTGCCTCGACGTGATGCGCGCGATGATCAAGAACCCCGAGTCGGTGCAGGCCTTCGCCAACGAGGTCGGCGAGGGAGCGTCGCTCGAGCCCCGGCTCGACCGCTACGCCGCGGAGCTCAGCAAGGATCTCCAGTCAGATCCCACGACGCTCGAGTCCCGCGCCCGCTCGCTGGTTGAGCGGATGGCCCTGGCACTGCAGGGCTCTCTGCTGGTCCGCTTCGGCGACGAGGCGGTCGCGGAGGCGTTCATCACCTCGCGGCTCGAAGGCGACTGGGGCCACGCCTTCGGCACGCTGCCGGCGGGGACCGACTTCGTGCGGATCATCGACCGCCACCGCGCGGTCTAGAACGGCGGCCCCGGACTCAGCGTCTGGCGCAGTAATGAAGGTGGATCACGCCGCTGTCGAAGCGTCGCTCGTCGACGAGCTCGAGGTCGACGCGGGCGCCGTCCGGCAACGCCCGGTTGCCGCCGCCCACGAGGATCGCGTTGACGAACAGGTGGTACTCGTCGACCAGCCCCGCCCTGATCGCCTCGCCGGCGAGCTCCGACCCGCCGATGCTGACGTCTCGATCGGCGTCCGCCACGAGGCGTCGGATCTCCTCGTGATCGAATTCCCGCTCGATCCTCGTCTTCTCACTGGAGACCTGATCGAGGCTCCGCGAGAAGACGACCTTGTCGGCGGCTCGCCAAATGCCGGCGTACTCGGCCGCCGGATCGCATTGATCGGGAGTCACCTCCGCCGTCTCCCAGAAGACCATCGTCTCGTACATGCGGCGCCCGTATAGGTAGGTGCCGATCGGCCGCTCAAGCTCGTTGACGAAGGAGTGCAGCTCGTCGTCTGGCCGGGCCCAGCTGAAGTCGCCGTCCTCGTCGGCGACGTAGCCGTCCAGTGAGCAGATCGCGGCGTAGATCAGCTTCGCCATGGGTGCCTACTGAGACCGCGCGGCGTCCCGAAACTCATCGGTACGCTGAGCCCATGTGCAGAAACATCCGACAACTCCATAATTTCGAGCCGCCCGCGAGCGAGGATGAGGTCCACGACGCGGCGCTTCAGTTCGTCCGCAAGGTGAGCGGATCGACGAAGCCGTCGCAGGCGAACGCCGAGGCGTTCGACCTGGCCGTCGCCGAGGTCGCCGCCTCCACGCGGAAGCTGCTCGACTCGCTGGTCACCAACGCTCCCCCGAAGAACCGGGAGGAAGAGGCGGCCAAGCGGCGGGCGAAGTACGAAGCGCGCTTCGCGGCCTAGGTTCGGGACCAACCGCTGATGCTGCCGGGGACCTCCGGGTCCCCGGCGAGATCCGGTGCCGGAATCGGCTTCCCCGTGCCCTGCGTGAGCGGAAGCTGCCCAGCCCAGTGGGGCAGCCCCAGATCGGCCTCCTCGTCGACCGGCGGTCCGGTGCGCACCTTCGCCGAGGCCTCCTCGATCGGGATCGCCAGGACCCGCGTCGACCGCAGGTCGGTCTCGTCGGCGCCGCGGACCTCATCGGCCCGGCCCGGCGCTATGTGCTCCACCACCGTGCGCAGCGCCAGCTCCTTCTCCGCCGGATCCGTCACTTCGCGCGCCTGCCCGAGAACCATTGCCGAGCGGTAGTTGAGCGAGTGATGGAGAGCGGCGCGCGCCAGCACCAGTTCGTCGATCAGGGTGACGGTCACGCAGCAGGGTGTTCCGTCGATCAGTGAGTTGAGCATCCGATTGCCCTTGGCACCATGCAGGTAGAGCGTCTCCCCCTCCCGGGCGTGGATCGTGGGAATGACGTACGGCTGCCCGTCCTGGACGAAGCCGACGTGGCAGGTCAGCCCCTCGTCGAGGATCGAGTGGACCAGGTCGCGGTTGTAGCTTCCCCGGCCTGGCTTGCGGAAGACCTTGGTTCGCTCGGTCTGTGCGTACTCAGCGGCCACCGCCCGATGGTAGGCGGGGGCAGCATCACGGCGCTGCTGAATTCACTACCCCTGTTTCGCCGTTCGGGAGTCCGGTTCGGGACCCGCGAAGGCCAAGAAGCTTCCCGTCTGAGGAGGCGGAGGCTCGAAGCTCGCCGATCAGAGGCGGCTAGAGCCAGCGCTCGTCCAGCTTGCGGATCACGGCTTCCGAGAGCCTGACCGCGTCGGCGACCGTTCCGTAGTCCACCCGGTCCGGCGTATCGGTCTTCCAGTGGTAGTTCGAGGGGTTCTTCCACTCGTTGCAGGAGGCGACCGAGACGCACTGGTACCCGGCCGCCAGCGGGAAGATGCCGTCGGTCGCATTGCGCAAGCGCAGGTTGCTGAAGGGCATCTCGATCCCGAGCTCGTCGGCGGTTGAGTCGAGAAGCTCGAGCGAGGCGGCCGGGTACTCGCGCAGCTTCAGCATCCCCTCCCCGCGCAGGACGAGCAGATTGGGCGACCCGACGGTGTCGAGACAGAGGAAGAAGGTCCGGTCGACCGGCAGCTCGGACGCGTGCCGCTCCATGAACAGGCCCATGCCCTCGCAGAGCGCCTCCTCGGAGGTCGAGAGGAACAGGACGCGCGTCTTCTCGGGAGGCCGGCCGGCGAGCGCGCGGGCGATCGCCAGCTGCGCGATGCAGCCGGTGCCGTTGTCGTTCGCCCCGGGGACGACCTCTCCCGCTCCGATGTGAGCCATGAAGGCGGCGGCGGCGGCGGAGACGAGGGTCCCGAAGGTCGTCAGCTTCCTGCTGCCGACCACGGCGCCGGCGGCAACGATCGCCGGACCGGCGACCGTCGGCCACATCAGCGGCGGGCTGGTGTCGTTGTTCTCGAAGACCCATGGCGCGGCCTCACTCACCGCCTCCGTGATCGACGGGTTGAAGAAGAACGCGGTGTGGGCGGCGTCGTGGTGCCCCATGACGACGATCGTCCGCTCGGCGTCCGCCGGCCCGATCTCCCCGAGCACGTGGTGAGCGCTGCGGGCGGGCAGCACGCGCCGGAAGCGCCTGCCGCCTGGGGGCAGCTCGTCGGCGATCAGCGCGGCCGCCGCGGCGCCGGTCACGGCCGCGAGAGCACGCCCCACCCGTCCCTCCCGCCGGGCCGCCAGGCCCGCGACGGCGCCGGCTCCCGCCAGCAGCCCGATCGGCCACCAGAACGTGCCGTTGGCCCCGGCCTCCTCCTCGACCCGTACCTGCCGGGCGCCCACTTCCCTCAGCTCGCCGGCGAGCCACTCGGCCGCCCGGCGCTCACCCTCCGAAGCGGAGCCGCGCTCCCACGAGCAGAGCTCGTCGAGCCGGGCGCGCATCCAATCTGCGTCCGGTGGAGCCGAGAGCCCGGCGGGTGCCTGCGTCGCCATGCCGGAAAGCTACCCATCGGCGTCTAGCATCCGGTGCATGACCGGCGGCGGCGTCACGCTGTTCCGTATACGCGGCATCAGGATCGCGGTGGACTACTCGTGGTTCGTCGTCCTGTTCCTGATCATCATCTGGCTCTCGGGCTCCTACCGCGACGAGCTCAACCTCCCGCAGGGCGACAGCGAGCCGTACTTCCTCGCCGTGGCGAGCGCGATCCTGTTCTTCGCCTCAATCCTGCTGCACGAGCTCGGTCACGCATTCGTCGCCCGCCGTCACGGCATCGGCGTGCCGGCGATCACGCTCTGGATGTTCGGCGGCTTCGCCCGGCTGGAGAAGGACTCGGATACACCCGGCACCGAGTTCAAGATCGCGATCGCGGGTCCCATGGTGACCGCCATGATCGTCCTCGTCTGCACCCTCGTCGGGGTTGTGGCCATCGGCGCAGACGAGTTCAAGAACGCGGCCCTCACGAATGGGGGCACGCAATCTTCGGGCATCACCGCGATGATCGCCTGGCTCGCCGGGATCAACCTGCTCGTCCTGATCTTCAACCTGGTCCCCGCGTTCCCGCTCGACGGCGGCCGAATCGCCCGGGCGATCGCATGGCGGACCACCGGCAGCCGGAACTCCGGGACGCGCTTCGCCGCGACGCTCGGAGAGTGGTTCGGCCTGCTTCTGATCGGCGGCGGCCTCATCTACTTCCTGGCGTACCGCGGCGACGTGTTCGGCGGGATCTGGCTCGCCTTCATCGGATTCATCCTGCGCGGGGCGGCCAAGGCGGCGCTCGCGCAGACCGCGGTGAGCAGCCGCATCGAGGGCATCTCCGTGGCCGACGTGATGGAGCGGGACCCGGTCGCGATCCCCGAGGGCGCCTCGATCGAGCAGGCGCTCGACGAGTACTTCCTGCGCTACCGGTCTCCCTGGTTCCCCGTGGTCGACAAGGCACAGCACTTCATCGGGCTCGTCGACCGCGGCGCCGCGGACAACGTCCCCGCGGTCGAGCGGACCTCCTCGCACGTCGGCGACGTGCTCGCGCGCGACAGCGGCTCGCTGACGATCATGGAGGACGAGCCCCTCGAATCCGTGCTCGGCAACGAGGCGCTGCGCCGTCTGGGTGCCCTGATCGCCACGGACGCGGAAGGACGGATCCGCGGTGTGCTGACGATCGACGCGATCGGGAAGGCGCTGCGGCCGATCGCGCCGGGCAGCGCGGATACCAGCCTGTAGCTCTACGGCTTATTGCGGATAGCCGCACGCCAGCCCGTGGGTTAGGGTCGGAGCGGATGAGGGAGAAGCGGGGCGCCCGCTGCCTTTTTGCGGTTGTTGCAGCGCTGTTCGTCGGCGCGGTGCTTCCGGCCGCCGCCGGGGCCGAGACCAGGACCTTCGTGCACACGGAGAACCTGTTCCCGATCGACGGCGCCCTCACGGAGGGACCGGCCAACGAGTTCCCGGCAAGCATCAACGTCTCGGCCCTCTCGGGGACGGTGACGAATGTGACGGTGACCCTGATCGGCCTCACCTCCGCCAGCCCGGATGACATAGACGCCGCGATCGTCGGGCCGAACGGCCAGAAAGTCATGCTGATGTCCGATGCCTGCGGGATCAATCCCAACCGTCTCGATGACGACAACTGGACCTTCGACGACTCCGCCGCGACCTTCCTCTCCGACGGCGGACCGTGCGACAGCTTCCAGGACGCGAGCTTCAAGCCATCCAACTACGAGGACCCGGGTCTCGACGACTTCACCTCGGCGGGCGGCCCCGCCGGGCCATATCTGAACTCGCTTGCGCTGCTAGCCGGCGGCTCGCCCAATGGCGCCTGGAATCTCTTCGTGTTCGACGACAACTCGTCCTTCCATGGGTTCGACCTCTCAGCCTGGGCCCTGAACCTGGAGATCCAGCCGCCGCCCGCCACACCCGCTGCGCCTCAGGCGACCGGCCAGCGGGCCGCGGCACTCGCAAAGTGCAAGGCGAAGAAGACGAAGAAGGCGCGCAAGAAGTGCCGTCGTAAGGCCCAGGCGCTGCCGCTGTGAGGCGCATCGCCGGCCCACTCGTCGCCCTCGCGCTGCTCGTTCCGGCGCTTCCCGCGCAGGCGGCAACCCCGACGGTGACCGAGTTCAGCGACGGACTCAATCCCAGTGCCACCACGCTTTACGGAATCACCGCGGCGTCGGACGGCCGCCTCTTTTTCGCAAGTCAGTCCCCGTCCCAGCTGGGGGCCATCAACCCCACAAGCGCGTCCCCCAGCATCGCGATGACGACTAACACGCAGTTCGAGCCTGTCGGACTCACGTCAGGCCCAGATGGCCGCCTCTACTACGGCGCCTACACCCCGGGGATCACGATGCCGCAATTCTTGAGCTTCATCGGGGTGGCGAATCCCGGCAGCGGCAACAACTTCGAGCAGTGGTATGGAGCCGGCACCGACGCCCAGCCCAGATTCACGGCAACGTCCCCGGACGGGACGATCCGCGTGACTCAGCCCGGAAACAACGCCATCGGCCAGATTGGGCTGGCGAGCGGCGGTGACCCTCCGACAAGCGCACCCATCACTGGGGCGGACCCCATCCCAACGCCAAATGCTGCCCCGGAGCAGATCGTCGCCGGCCCCAGCGACACGAGCCCAACCGCGGGGCCGGCGATGTGGTTCACCGAGCACAACACCGGCAAGATCGGGAGGATCACGCGGGTCAGCGCGGGCGGTGGACCGGTGTCTGACTTCATCAACGAGTACGCGCTGCTTTCCCCTGGTCCGGAGGGAATCGCTCTCGGCCCTGACGGCAACCTCTGGGTGACCGAGTATGACCTGAACAAGGTGGCGCGAATCACACCGCCGTCCACGTCCGCCGGGCAGGCGACGGCAGACGAATTCGCTCTCCCCGCGGGCTCACAGCCAGAGGGCATCGTCGCTGGCCCCGACGGCAACATCTGGATTGCCCAGACCGGCGGCAACCAGATCGTGCGCATGAACACGGCGGGGCAGGTGATCGGTCAATTCCCTGTCCCAGGCCCAGCCTGGATCACCACCGGCTCCGACGGGAACCTGTGGTTCACCGAGTACTCAAACGAAAAGATCGGGAGGATCACGAGCGGGCTCGACCCGCCGGCGTTCCAGAACACCGCCCCAATCACCGTGCCGGCCAGCGGCGACTCCGGGCAGGCAAGCGCCTATCCCTCGACCGTAGACGTCTCGGGCCTCCGGGGAAGGGTCTCCAAGGTCACCGTCCGCCTGACCGGAATCAGCCACACCTTCCCCGACGACCTCGACTTCCTGCTCCAGGGACCGGAGGGCCAGAACGTGATGCTCGCCTCCGACGCCGGGTCCCCCGCCGTCGCCGGGGACACCTCCTATCCGGCCAACGGGATCACGCTCACCATCTCCGATAGCGCCTCGAGGTCGCTCTCCGACATCGGCCCCCTTGTCTCGGGCTTCTACAAGCCGACCAACAACGCACCCGGCACAGGCGCGACGCAGGAGCTGAGTCCCCCTGCCCCGCCCGCGCCGTACGGCACGTCTCTCAGCAACTTCAATGGCACCGACCCGAACGGCACATGGAAGCTGTTCGTGCTCGACGACAACACCCACCTCGCCGGGAACACAAACGTCGGCAAGATCTTCGGTGGCTGGGGGCTGGACATCTCAACCAGCACCCAGCTCTTCGTCGGCAAGTCCGGTGCCGGCTCGGGGACCGTCACCAGCGTTCCCGCCGGCATCGACTGCGGCGGGTCCTGCACCTCGTCGTTCCCGTCAGGGGACCCGGTCGTCCTCACCGCGACCCCGTCCGCGGGCTCGCGGTTCGCTCAGTGGCAGGGCTGCGACTCGGTGAGCGGCAACCAGTGCACGGCCAACACGGACACCGACATCAAGAACGTGACCGCGTTCTTCGAGTTGAGCGGCGGAACCCAGCAGCCACCGCCGGCCTCGACTCCCGCACCCACCGTCGCGCCGAAGAAAAAGTGCAAGAAGGCCAAGAAGCGGTCCGCGGTAGTGGCCAAGAAATGCAAGAAGCGCAGGTAATCCAATGAAAGGGAGCAAAAGGCAATGAAGCACAGGGTGGGCATCCTTCTCTCGGTGACGGTCCTCTGCCTGGTGGCAGCGCCGGCCGCGCAGGCGACCTTCAACATGGATCCGCAGATCGACTTCACGACGGATCCGATCCAGGTCGGGTCCTCCGGCACCGGGACGCTCTCGTTCTCGAACGAGTCCACCGCGAGCGAGGATGCGGACTCCATCGAGCGAATCGTGCTCGAGCCGTCGTGCCGCCTCCCCGGCTCGACTCCGCCGTGCATCAACCGCGAGCCCGGCATCTTCTCGATCACCAATGCGACCGGTGTGACCGGAACCTCGTGCCAGGGGCTTACGTTCAACGTGAATCTGGGCTCGGCCCCGTTCGGCGGGTCGCTCGAGTTCACCCCCACAGGGGGCCTGGGCACGATCCCGAACATGCCCGTCAGCGCGCAATGCAACATCAACTTCACCTACGCCGCCCTGGCCGTACCCACCTTCGACACCCAGGGTGAGGACGGGATCCAGACCGACCAGATCGCCATCGTCAGGGCGGAGCACAACGGCGGCGGCGCCGTCCTCTTCTGCTGCGGGACGGGCGACACCACGGTCACCCCCGCGCCGGCCACGACGCAGCAGCCGCCGCCGGCGGCAACTCCCACTCCGGCCCCGGCGCCGGCGCCGGCGAAGAAGAAGTGCAAGAAGGCGAAGAAGGGCAGCGCCAGCGCCGCCAAGAAGTGCAAGAAGAAGAAGTAGCGGCACCGGACTCCGAAACCGCTCCTATATAGGATCGGTTTCGTGCCGGACCACGACGTACTGGTGATCGGGGCGGGCCTCGCGGGACAGAGGGCCGCGCTTGCCGCTGCCGAGCAGGGGGTTTCCGTGGGCATCTTGAGCAAGGTCCACCCCGTCCGCTCGCACTCCAACGCGGCCCAGGGCGGGATCAATGCGGCGCTCAACCCGGATGACAGCTGGGAGTCGCACGCCTTCGACACGATCAAGGGCTCCGATTATCTGGCCGATCAGGATGCGGTCGAGATCATGTGCAAGGCCGCTCCAGAGGAGCTCCTGCACCTCGAGCACCTCGGCGTCACCTTCCACCGCAATGAGAAGGGAGAGCTCGGCACCCGCGCCTTCGGCGGCGCCTCGGCGGCCCGCACGTACTACGTCGCCGACATCACCGGTCAGGCGATCATGCACGTCCTCTACGAGCAGCTCATGAAGTACTCCGAGGACGTCGCCCGCTACGAAGAGTGGTTCACGACCGCATTGGCCACCGATGACGAGGGCAACTGCATCGGCGCGATCTGCCGGAACATCAAGGACGGCTCGATGGAGCACTTCGGCGCGAAGGCGGTGATCCTGGCGACCGGGGGGACCGGGCAGATCTGGCAGCCGACCACCAACGCCCTGATCTGCACCGGCGACGGCATGGCCCAGGCCTACGACATCGGGGCGAAGCTGATGGACATGGAGATGATCCAGTACCACCCGACCACGCTGGCGGGCAAGGGCTTCCTGATCACAGAGGGCGCCCGAGGCGAGGGCGCCCACCTGCTCAACGCCAAGGGCGAGCGCTTCATGGAGAAGTACGCGCCCAACAAGATGGAGCTCGCCTCCCGCGACGTCGTTTCCCGCGCGGAGCAGACCGAAATCAACGAGGGTCGCGGCTTCCCGGACGGGACGGTCGCCCTCGACATCACGGTGGTGCCGCGCAAGCGGATCCACGAGGCGCTCCGCGAGATCGTCCTGGTCGGCCGCGACTTCGCCGGCGTCGACATCACCAAGGAGCCGATCCACATCAAGCCCGGCAACCACTACGCGATGGGCGGCGTCAAGACCGACAGCGAGGGCCGCACCAACGTCCCGGGCCTCTACGCGGCCGGCGAGGTGGCCTGCGTCTCCGTTCATGGCGGCAACCGCCTCGGCGCCAACTCGCTCCTCGACACCCTGATCTTCGGCCGTCGCTCCGGCGTCGACGCGGCCGACCGCGCCAAGGGCCGGGAGCAGACGCACGTCCCCCACACGTTCCTGGAGGATGAGGAGGCCCGGGTCGACGGCATCCTCGCCCGCGAGAAGGGCTCCGGCCGTCGCGTTTCCGAGATCCGCAAGGAGCTCGGCGCGGCAATGGACTCGAAGGTCGCCGTGTTCCGCGACGCCGAGGGCATCAACGAGGCGCTCGAGATCGTCAAGAGGCTCAAGGAGGAGGCCGAGAGCGCCTACGTCGACGACAAGGGCAAGGTCTTCAACCAGGACATCCTCGGCGCGCTCGAGCTGCGCTACATGCTCGAGCTGGCCGAGTGCACCTGCGTCGGGGCGATCCACCGCACCGAGAGCCGCGGCGCCCAGTACCGGACCGACTTCCCGGAGCGAAACGACGAGGAGTGGCTCAAGCACATCGACCTGACCAAGACCGACGAGGGCCCCGAGATCAGCTACTCCGACGTGACCATCACCCAGTGGGAGCCGCAGGAGCGGACCTACTGATGAACCCGGGGTCAGACCCCATGAACCCGGGGTCAGACCCCAGTAGGTTTTAGACGTGGCTGAGTTCACTCTCAAGGTGAGGCGCTTCCAGCCCGAGGAGGCCGAGGGCCCCTACTGGGAGACCTTCGACGTCGACCTCGACCCAACGCTCTCCGTCCTCGACGGCCTCCTCCAGGCGAAGGACCGCGACGACGGCTCGCTCGCCGTCCGCTGCTCCTGCCGGGCGGCGATCTGCGGCTCCTGCGGGATGAAGATCAACGGCCAGTCCGGCCTCGCCTGCAAGACGATGATCGGCGAGGCAAGCGAATTCGCGAACCGCAACAACGGCGGCGGGGAGCCCATCGTCGTCGAGCCCATGGGGAACATGCCGGTGATCAAGGACCTGGTGACCGACATGGAGTCGACCCACTGGACCAAGATCCGCCGGGTCACCCCGTGGCTGCTCCCAGAGGGCGATCCGCCCGAGCGCGAGTACATCGTCCCGCCGGAGTCGATGATCGACGTCACCCAGTCCATGGCCTGCATCCAGTGCGGCGCCTGCGTCTCCTCCTGCCTCTCGATGGAGGCCGACCCCGACTTCATCGGCCCTGCGGCGCTCGCCAAGGCCTATCGCTTCGTCGGCGACCCAAGAGATTCCGAGACCAAGGAGCGCCTCCACGACCTCGCCCAGGACCCGCACGGGATCTACGACTGCACCCACTGCTTCTCGTGCATCGACGCGTGCCCGAAGGGCGTAGCGCCGATGGATCAGATCATGCGCCTGCGCCGAGCCGCAGGCGGCGAGGGCATCGTCGACCAGAACCACGGCCACAACCACGAGATCGCCTTCACCAAGATCATCGAGAAGAAGGGGACCCTCGACGAGGCACAACTGCTCCAGGATTCGTTCGCGCCGGGGATCAAGGGCAAGCTCGCCCCGAAGCACGGCGCGGTCAAGGGCCTGCTCGAGTCCATCCCGACCGCGATCCGCGGCATCAGGACCGGCAAGATGCGCTCGCTCCCCAAGCTGATTCCGGGCGTCCACCCCAAGCTGCCGGGTGACGCGCAGAACCACGTCAAGCGGATCTACGCGCACACCGAGGAGCACAAGGTCGAGCTCAACCTCTATATCCGCGGCGAGGAGGCCGACGCCGACGAGAGCGTCCCCGAGGCCGAGGCGGTCCCGGAGACGGACGTCCAGCCCGAGCCCGACGAGCAAGGAGAAACGTGACCGACTTGAAGATGGCCTACTGGCCCGGCTGCGTCAGCCGCGGCTTCACCACCGAGCTGCACGGATCGATGGGCCTGGTGGCCGAGCGGCTGGGCATCGAGCTGGTCGAGCTCGACCGCGCGAACTGCTCCGGCGCCGGCGTGATCGCCGAGCACAACCAGGAGCTGGCCGACACCCTCAACGCCCGCACCTTCGCGCTCGCCCAGCAGACCGGCCTGCCGATGATGAACATCTGCTCGACCTGCCAGGGCGCGCAGTCCGAGTGCCAGCAGCGGCTCCGCGACTCCGAGTACCGCTCGCACATCAACGAGACGCTCGCCGAGGAGGGGCTCTCCTACGACCCCGAGGGATTCTCGAACAAGAACTTCCTCTGGGTGCTGGTCGAGGACTACGGGCTCGATCGCCTCAAGGAGCAGGTCCAGCGCCCCCTCGGGGGGCTGAAGGTCGGCCCGTTCTACGGCTGCTACATCCTCCGCCCGAAGCATCGCCTGGGCTATGAGGAGCATCCGGAGCGAGACCTCTACATGGACCGGGTGATCGAGGCGCTCGGTGGAGAGGTCGTCGAGTACGACGGCGCCCGCAAGTGCTGCGGCTTCCCGATCATCACGATGGCGCGCGAGGTCTCGCTGCGGCAGGCCGGCACGCACATCGGCGACGCGATCGACGCGGACGCCGACTGCCTGGTCACGCCGTGCCCCCTCTGCCATCTCAACCTCGACATGCAGCAGCCCGAGGCGGCCAAGGTCGTCAACCGCGACCTGGGGCTGGCCGTCCTCCACCTCCCCCAGCTCGTCGGCCTGGCGCTCGGCTTCTCACCGAAGGAGCTGGGCATGAAGAAGCACATCGCCTCGACCAAGTGGGTCGAGCAGCGCCTCGAGCAGCCCGTAGCCGCATAGGATTGTCCCCCGGCTGAAAGGGGGATCGTGTCCGACACCTCTTCTCCCCAGCAACCTGACACTGCGGCGCTGCGACTCGTGGCGCGCTGGGTGGAGGCGCACAACGACCGCGACATCGATGGGATGCTCGCCTGCGTCACGCAGGACGTGGAGTTCCACCCTCTGCGCCTGACGAGTGGTTCCGCCGATGTCTACGTCGGGCAGGAAGGGCTCCGCCTCTGGTTCGAAGACCTGACGCGCAGCAACCTCCGCCACGAGCTCCGAATTGAGCAGGTTCGAGAGAACGGCGAGGACGAGGTCCTGCTGGTCGGCTCGGTCGAGGCCCCCGGCCACGCGAACGTCGCCGGGTTCTACGGGATCTACGACATCACGGACGGGCTGATCGGCCGCGCGCATCACTACCTGAGCGACCGCAGGACGATGGAGGAGCTCGGCATCATCCGGCCCTCGTAAGGTCCCGGGTGCATGGCGTCGACTCAACCGCCCGAGATGCGGCACCGCGTCAAGGTCCGCATCCTCGTTATCGTCGCTTCGATCCTCGCGTTCCTGGCGATCTTCACCAGCTGGATCGACCGCCAGTTGCTCGATACGAATCAGTGGGTCCACACGAGCGGCAGGCTGCTCGAGGACAAGGAGATCTCGGACGCCGTGGCGACCTACTCGGTGGATCAGCTCTACGCGAACGTCGATGTCACGAAGCTGGTCAAGAAGCGGCTGCCCAGCGACCTCCAGCAGGTTGCATCGCCCGTCTCGGCCGGCATTCGCGAGGTCGCCACTCGCGCCGCGATACGCGCGTTCCAATCGCAGCGGGTTCAGAACCTCTGGCAGGACGCCAACCGCGTCGCCCACACCCAGCTGGTCGCCATCCTCGAGGACAAGAGCCAGGCGGTGTCGAGCCAGAACGGCAAGGTCGTCCTCGACCTCAAGCCGATCGTCTACCAGCTCGCCGATCGGCTCGGCTTCAAGAAGCAGGTCGCGAACGCGGTCGCCAAGGGAGAGGAGACGGGCAACCTGAAGCCTGGCTTCGGTGAGCTCGAGGTCGCGGACTCTCAGGAGCTCGACACCGCACGGACCGTCACGAAGATCCTCAATGGGCTCGCCTGGTTCTTCACCATCGGCTCGCTGGCTCTGTTCGTCCTGGCGATGTGGCTCGGCAAGGGCCGCGACTGGGTCATCGTCCTCGGCTACGGCCTCGGCCTGATCGCGGCGGGGCTCGCGGCGATCGCGGTGCGCGCAACCCTCAAGGGACCATTCGTCGACTCGCTCGCGAAGACCGAGGATGCCCGGATCCCGGCACAGCACGCGTGGGACATCGGCACGTCGCTGCTCCACAGCATCGCGTCCAGCGTGATCATCTACGGGATCCTCTTCGTGATCGCGTCCTACCTCGCTTCGCCGCAGAACGGAGCGGTCAGCATCCGCCAAGCTCTTGCCCCGACCCTGCGAGACAGGCCCGGAATCGTCTGGTCAGTCTTCGCGGCGGTCGCCCTGCTGGCCCTGATCGTTTGGCCTCCCAGCGGCACTCGCCAGCTCGTGCTGACGCTGCTCCTGTTCGCGCTGGCGGGTGCCGGCATCGAGAAGCTCAGGAGGGCCACCGCGCGAGAGTTCCCGGACGCCAAGCGGGGCGATTGGATGACCGGGATGCGACGGCGGGCGCGGAGGGCGAGGAAGGAGGCCGGGCGACGCATGGGCTCGGCGATCCGGGAGCTCGGCTCGGACGAAAAGCACCCCGACGATGCAAAGCTCGACCGGCTCGAGAAGCTGGGCGACCTGAAGGAGAAGGGTGTGCTGACCGCGGCCGAGTTCCGTGAGGAGAAGAAGAGAATCCTGGCGGGCTAGGGCATGCTGCCGCCGCCGGCGGCGAGCCCGGGATCGGCCTCCTCACCCAACTCGGGGTCGGCCTCGATCCGCCGCTCGATCCACCTGGTCCCCAGCGTGTCCGTGGCGCCGTGGATCAGGATCGACGCGAGGATCACGAATGCGGCAGCCTCGAAGATCGCGTTGCCCTGCTGGACTCCTGAGTTGAGCACAAGCACGGCGAAGAGCATCCCGGCCACCCCCTTCGGCCCGAACCAGGCGATGAACCCCCTGTGCGGCTGGGGGAGATCGACTCTGATGAACGCCAGGAAGATCGCCACGGGCCGTGCGATGAACAGGGCGAAGGCGATGAAGGCGACCAGCAGCGCGACATCGCTGTGGTACCCGGTGGTGACGATCAGCGCCCCGAAGGCGAAGAAGGTGAGCACCTGCAGGATCGAGCTGACGTTCTCGCTGAAGACGACGAAGTCGTCCGCGATGGCCCGATCCGCCACCCCGAGCGAGATGCCGCACACGAACGCCGCAATCAGGCCGTTGCCGACGGTCACGTCGGCAATCCCGTACGCGAGCAGACCCATCCCCAGCGCATAGATCCCCTCGTAGCGCCGGACGATCCCGCCTCCGGGGAGGTGATGGGTGAGCCGGCCGGCGGCCTGCCCGAGGACCACGCCGACGAGGGCGCCGAAGGCAGCCTCCCCGGCCAGCTTCGCCGCCTCGGTCCCGGCGTTGCCACCGGGGGAGGCGAGGATGATGAAGAAGAGCACGAACGGGAGGGCGAGGCCGTCGTTCAGTCCCGATTCGAGGTTGAGGGCGTGGCGCACCGACGCCGGCACGCGTTGCGAGGTCACCACCGAGGAGGTCACAACCGGGTCCGTGGCCGCGAGGACCGATCCGAGCAGGAACGCCTCCGACCAGTTGAAGCTGGTGAAGATCAGCTTGGCCGCCACGGCCAGCAGCACCAGCGTGAGGGGCATGGCGATCACCAACGCCCGGGTCACCGGTCCCCAGTGGACGATGAGCATCTCGCGGTCCACGAAGAGGCCGTCGGAGAGCAGGGTGACGATCAGGGCCAGTTCGAAGAGGTGGACGACCGCGTTGTCGCCCGGATAGACGTGGATCGCGTCGGCCTCGGCCAGGATCAGCCCGGCGGTGACCGAGAGGACCGCGATCGAGAGCACCGTCCCGCGCATCAGCCCCGAGAGCGCCGCGGCGACCGCGAGCAGCCCTCCGGCGAACAGCATCGCGGTGCCAAAGCCGAGGTCCATGCGGGGCTTATACAGCGTGGACCGAGGGCCCTCTGCGAGGGCCTACCCGGCTAGTGCTTGTGCTTGGCCCGCTTCTTCCGACTTCTGCACTTCTTCTTCCTGTGCTTCTTGTGCTTGGCGGCCTCGGCGGAGCGCTTGTGCTTCTTGTGCTTACGGCCGGCCTTGCACGTGCCCGGGCTCGGACAGCTCGGCTGATTGAGGATGTCCCTGCCGAAGGGCTTCAGCCCCGCGGCGGCCGCGTAGCCGAGGTGCGGCAGCCCGAAGTCGTCCTCGACCCAGCGCAGCAGGCTGTAGTGGTTGTAGGCGTCCATCGTGACCGTGCCGGGCGTGATGCAGGGCGAGAGAGCGACGGCGCCGGTCTTTCCCCCGCCGGGGCCCACGGTGAGCGCGCCTGGGTTCACGGTATTGGGACCGGGCTGCTCGCCGCAGCAGGCGGTCGCGTCGCCCGACCCGCTGCCGCCCTCGGCCTCGTCGAAGGTGATCAGGATGAGCCCATGGTCCCGGTACGCCGGCGACCTCATGATCTCGGGCACGAGGCTCCGCAGGAACGTATTCGCCTGCGGCATCCCGCCGGGGCCGCCGTCGGCGCAGGTCGCATCGTGCCCGTCATTGCAGAGGTCGGGCGTGATGAACGCGTAGCTCGGCGTCGTCGACTTCGAGCCCAGGTCCGGGGCGAGATGGCTCAGGTCGACGTCGTTCTGCTGGCAGGTGGGCAGGTCGGTGATCCCATGGAAGTAGACGAACGGGTTGTGCCGGGCGGCGTACTGGTCGTTCGCCCGGGCGCTCTGCGTCGAATCCCGCGTGTTCAGGCTCGGATGGCGGCAGGTCGCTGGCTCGGACGGAGCCGAGCTGGCCATGTCCTGCATGTAGCCCCGCCAGGTGAAGCCGTTGCCCTCGAGCTGCGTCGCCACCGTCCCCACCCCCGCCGGGTAGACGCAGCCGGTGCCGATGAACTGGCCGTTCGAGGTGGGCAACCCGGGAAGGACGTCGTGGTAGATCTGACAGTCAGCCTGATTCTCGAGGGTCGGCGCCTGGCCGCTGATCATGGCGATGTAGTTGGGGAGGCTTGCATGCGCGATTCCGTAGTAGTTGGGGACGAACGCCCCCTTGCTCTTCAGCGTGTCGGCGAGGTATGGGATCTCGGTGTCCGATCCGAACGTCGTGCTCTCGCTCTGGTTCTCGAGGACGACGATGAAGACGTGCTTGACGTGCGGCACGTCGGCGCTGGCCGCCGAGCTCGAGCCGGCCATCAGGCTCGCCGCGAGCAGGGCGACGAGGACGAGGAGCCGGCTCATCGGCCTGCCTGCCAATCCGAGACCTGCCTGCCGAGCCGCTGCACCGTGCTCCCAGAACCGGAGAAGACCTGATCGGGCTTCGCGGGCGCCGTCGGATAGCCGAAGTGGTCGAGGTAGCTGAGCATCTCGGGCGAGCCGATGTGCAGGCCCTCCCCCTTCTCGGCCTCTCGCGCGGCCGAGTCCTCGCCGCCGGCTGCCTCCGAGCCGTGCGGGACCGCACAGGGAAGCGTGACCGGCGGGGCTGGATTGGGCAGCTGCGGCACCTCGAACTTCGGATGCTCCCAGTCGAATGACTGGCCGATGTTCGAGGCGTAGCGGTGTCGCCTGTTGAGGTAGCCGAGGCCGAATCGGTACGAGATCAGCTTGAGGATCGACTCGTGGGTGACGGTCATGTGGTTGACGTGGCCCCGCCGCGCGTAGGGGGAGATCGCCACGCCGGGTATCCGAAAGCCGGTCACGCCGAAATTCTCCTCCAGGTTCGCGCTCGACCGGTCGTCCGGCACGAACCGGGGCGAGACGTGGTCGAAGAAGCCGCCCC
This sequence comes from uncultured Solirubrobacterales bacterium, assembly GCA_963815045.1. GTDB lineage: Bacteria > Actinomycetota > Thermoleophilia > Solirubrobacterales > 70-9 > DASUPK01. The sequence continues at coordinate 590,755 of CAWFET010000003.1, read as the reverse complement.
ACTCGTCGTAGTTGATGAACATCGCGCCTCGGCGGAACTGCGGCGACGAGATGAACGCGTTGGCGATGTTCGCCATGAACGACTGCCCGATCCGGATGTCGCCGTGCGGATGCTCGTCGCCCGAGAGGCCGTTTCCGCCGCCGCCGTCGAGGAACATCGGGTCGACGAAGGCGAGGTTCGGCAGTTTGCCCGCCGCGGCATCGACGTAGAACTCGGAGACCGGCTTGATGATCGGCAGGAAGCGGGGACCGAAGATCCCGATGAAGGGGAGGTCGCTGAAGTAGTAGGTGACGCTGTGGCCGGCGGCCATCATCAGGTCCCAGATCGTCTGCTGGTGGTAGAGACCGCCTGTCGGGAGGGCAGCGACCACGTCCGCCGGCGAAGCGTTCTCCTTGGCCCCGCCCGAGGTCGCCGAGTGCATGTACTGGCGGTTGGGCCAGGTCGGGCCGAGCAGCGAGCAGAAGTAGCGGTCGTAGAGCGTGAACGCGTCGGCGACGGCCGGGATGAAGGGCAGGTCGCCCTTGTCGTAGTAGCCGAGGGCGAACTCGTCGCTCGCCTTGAAGAAGCCGTCGAGCTTGCCGCCGTTGTACTCGAGCCGGGCTCCGTCCCACTCGTGGTTCGGGTCCTCGAACGCGCAGCCCTGGAAATCCGGGGCGAGCGAGTGAGTGGCGTGCTGGTTGCCCGCCTCGTCGGGATAGCTCAGGCCGGCGTTCCGCGCATCGGCATTCGGGTGCCAGCCGAAGTAGTGGTCGAAGGAGCGGTTCTCCTGCATCAGCACGACGAAAGTGTCGACGGGCATGTTGGACGGGCTCGGAAAGGGCGTGGAGGCCTGAACCCGCCCCGCGTGGTGGACCAGGGCGTCGACGGGCCAGGCGCTGGCCAGGCCGGCCGCCCCGGCGACCGCCGCGGTCTTCGCCAGGAACTCCCTGCGGCGAATCGTGTCGCCGGTCACGGTGCGATCACCCGCTCGCAGTCGATCACGCCATCCTCTGCTCGATCCACGTAGACCGTGTCGTTGCCCGCGCCGCAGTCGATCTCGTCCAGCTCGCCGTTGCGGGCGTTGATCACGTCGTTGCCCGGCGACCCCTGCTCGACGCCGTCGACCATGTTGAGCTGGTTCCTGCCCGCTCCGCCGGCGATGCGGTCGTTGCCCGGCCCCCCTTCGACGATGTCCTTGCCCGGCCCTCCCCGCAGCTTGTCGCGGCCCTTGCCCCCGACGAGGGTGTCGTCACCGGCGTTGCCGAAGATGCGGTCGCGACCCTTCTTCCCCTTGATCAGGTCATCGCCCGCGCGCCCGAAGATCCGGTCGCGCTTCTTGGCGCCCTTGATGACGTCTCCGGAGGAGCTGCCCTTGATCGTCTTCGCACCGACGATCGCGCCCGCGCCGAGAGCAAAGGCAAGCAGGACGCAGAGCGCGACCAGCAGAGCCTGCGGCCTATCCCCCTTTCGGGTCCCAGTCAAACCGGGCGTTTTCGCGTCACCGCTCAAGCGGCGGCGAATATAGCCTCGACCTCGCGGCGATGCGTCACTCGCCTGTGAACAAGTTGAGAACGCTCAGCTGAGGCTGGCGCCGGCGGGAACGTGTACGAGATCGCGCTCGTGCAGCAGCTCGGCGACCTGGACCGCATTGGTCGCCGCGCCCTTGCGGAGGTTGTCCCCCACCACCCAGAGGTTCAGACAGCGCTCGTGCGAGGGGTCGCGGCGGATCCTGCCCACCAGGACCTCGTCGCGGCCGGCGGCCGCGATCGGCAGCGGATAGATGCCCGCGCCCGGGTCGTCGAGGACGATCAGGCCGGGAAACTCGGAGAGGAGCTCACGGCAATCCGCCGGCGAGAGGTCCTTGGCCGTCTGGATGTTGATCGACTCGGAGTGCCCGGTGACCACGGGCACCCGAGCGCAGGTCGCCGAGATGCCGACGTCCTCGGAGAGACCGAGGATCTTCCGCGTCTCCGCCATCACCTTGCGCTCCTCGGTCGTGTAGTCGTCGCCGTCCCTGAAGTTCTCGACCTGCGGCAGCACGTTGAAGGCGACCTGGTGGGGATATACCTGGGGCGGGTCGATCGACTTGCCGTCGAGAATCGCCTTGGACTCGGCCTCCAGCTCCAGAATCGCCTTCCGTCCGGTACCGGAGACCGACTGGTAGGTGGAGACGATCAGCCGCTCGATCCCCGCGGCGTCGAGGATCGGCTTGAGCGCGACCATCATCTGCATCGTCGTGCAGTTGGGGTTGGCGACCAGGCCGTTGTGATCGGCGACGGCATCGTCGTTGACCCCGGCGACGACCAGCGGGACGTCCTCGTGCATGCGCCAGAAGCTGGTGTTGTCGACCACGACCGCGCCGGCCTCGATCCACTTCGGCGCCCACTCCGAGCTCACCTTGCCGCCTGCCGAGGAGAGCACCAGATCGAGTCCCTGGATGGACTCCTCGGTCATCTCCCGGACCTCGAGATCGTCGCCGGCGAACTTCACCTTGCTGCCGGCGGAACGGGCGGACGCGAGCGGTCGCACCTCGGCGGCCGGGAACTTGCGCTCAGCGAGAACGCGCAGGATGGTCGAGCCGACCGCTCCGGTGGCGCCGGCGATCCCGACTCGGTATTCGCCCCTCGAGCTCATGCCCAAAGGGTACGGATCAGGTGGCGCCTACTTCTTCTTCTTGCACTTCTTCTTGGCCACCGAGGCGCCCTTCTTGGCCTTCTTCTTCTTGCACTTCTTCTTCGTGGGGGCCGGTGTGGTCGTCGTCGCCGCCGGCGGCGGGGGCGGCGGCGGGGTCGGACACGCGGTGCTCGGCGTCGGCTGGGTGAAGCCGGCGCATGCCTGCTGTACCTCGAACGCCCCGATGTCGGTGCCGTTGTCGGCGTTGGCCAGGCCGGAGAAGTCGACCGGTCGGAGGAAGGCTGCGCCGCGCTGGTCCTGGTTCGGGTCGGCCAGGTCCGCGTTCGAGCCCTGGTCGATCACGGGGCTCGTCGCCTGCAGCGCGATGGTCTGCGTCAACCCGCCGTTGTTCCCGAGCCCACCCGCTGCGAGGAGCGGGTTCGAGGTCAGGTCGCTCGACAGCGGCGAACCGAGACAGCTGCCGCCACCGGGGCTGGAGTCGTCATTGAACCCGGCCGACGGGATCGTGCCGCCGTCGCAGTTCAAGCCGCCGCCGCGAGGGCCGGCGATGATCGTGTTCTCGATCTCGTTGGCGCCGCCCGAGACGCGAATGTTCGCCCCGTCGATCCCGGTGGCCGTGTCCGGCCCGTTGAGCGCAATCGTGCTGCTTCGGATCGCAACGTCGTTCCCGATGTCCACCCCTCCCGTCTCGGCCGGACTCGCCCCGCTGGCATCGCCCTTGTTCGCGGCGATGGTGCTCTGCTCGATGGCGCCCACAGGTCCGGAGTTCAGGTAGAGCGCCCCGTGGGCGGCGGAGGAGCTACCGGTTCCCGGCGCGTCCGCATTGGCGACATTGCCGCTCATCGTGCTTCCGCTCAGCGCGAATTCGCCGTCGGAGCGGATACCGGAGGTGGCCTGAGCCCCGGTGACGTCGCCGACGGTGCTCGCGGTGGCCTGGTTGCCGCTGATCGTGCTGTCAGTGACCTGGATGTCGCCCTCGCTGAAGATCGCGCCGCCGCGCGCCTCGGCATTGGCCGTGCCCGTTCCGGTGGCGGTGGCCGTGTTCTGAGTGATCACCGACTGGTCCAGGATGAGCCGCCCGTTCGCAGTGTGGATCGCTCCACCGTCAGCGAACAGATTTCCCGACGACGCGGTCACGGTGGCGACGCTGTTGGCCACCTTGACGTCGGTCAAGACCAGGCTGAAGGGACCACTCGCGGTGCTGTTGATCGCACCACCCTGAGCTTGGACGCCCCCCGTCACGGGCGCCTTGCCGTGGACCAGGGACATCCCGGTGATCGACAGGCTCGACATCGAGTTGTTGAACACCTGGCTGAGATCGTTTCCCGAGACGGTGAGCAGGTTCATCCCGGGCCCGGTAATGGACAGGTCGTCGGCGTCGCTGATAGCGATCTCCCCCTGGCTCAGGACGATCGTCTGCCCACTCAGGGCAGGGGCGAAGGTGATCTTGTCGTCTCCGCCCGGGCTGGTTGTCACGCACCCACCGAAGTTCGCATCGTTGGTGACCGCGGTGATCGCGTCGCGCAGCGAGCAGTTCGGAGGCGTCAATGAGGTGTCATCGGAGGTCGTGGTCACCACTGCGGCCTTGCCGCTCGCGCTGGCGCCCGCCGCAAGGACGAGCGAAGCAAGCACAGCGATCGGTCCCGCAACCAGCAATCTCGCTCTCACGAAGTAATCCCTTCTCTGGGCAACACCCCCATTCGGCCTGCCGGAGGACCGTAGAGCAAAGGTTTCGCGCCGACAACCTCTGTATTCGGCGGGATCAGCCGCTGACGGTGGGGCGGTGCTCGGGGCCGGTCGGATCCTCTTCGTGGATCGCGCCCTCCCCCAGCTCGAAGGCGTCGTGCAGGGCCTCTACCGCCTGTGGCACCGAGTCGCCCCGGATCACGCAGGAGATCTTGATCGGCGAGGTGGAGATCATCTCGATGTTGATCTTGTTCTCGCCGAGGACGCGGAAGACCTTGGCGGCGACGCCCGGGTGACTGCGCATCCCGGCGCCGACGATCGAGACCTTCCCCATGTTCCTGTCGCTCTCGATGCCGATCTCCGAATCCTCGAGCCGGATCGCCTCCTCGGCCGCCTCGAGCTCGTCGCCCTCGACGGTGAAGGAGAGATCAGCGCCACCGTCGTGGGAGACCGGCTCGTTCTGGATGATCATGTCGACGTTGATGTTGGCGTCGGCGAGCGCGCCGAAGATCCGGCCGGCGACGCCGGGCTCGTCGGGCACGCCCGTGAGGGTGACGCGCGCCTCGTCGGTCGAGTGGGTGACGGCTGTTACCGAAGGCTGTTCCAAGGTCTCCTGCTCCGAGACGACGAGGGTACCTGGGGCGTCCTTCACCGAGCTTCGACAGTGGATCCGGACGCCGTGGTTCCGCCCGTACTCCACCGCTCGCAGCTGAAGGACGCGGGCGCCCGAGGAGGCCATCTCCAGCATCTCCTCATAGGAGACGACCGGCAGCTTCCTGGCATCGGGGACAATCCGCGGGTCCGCGGTGAACACCCCGTCGACGTCGGTGTAGATCTCGCAGACCTCACCGCCGAGCGCCGCGGCGAGCGCGACGGCGGTGGTGTCGGAGCCGCCGCGGCCGAGCGTGGTGACGTCGCGGCTGTCGGTCGAGACCCCCTGGAAGCCGGCGACGAGCACGATGGCGTCCTCGCCTAGAGCCGCCTTGATGCGATCGGCGCGCACGTCGATGATCCGGGCCTTGGTGTGGGAGGAGTCGGTGACGATCCCCGCCTGCGATCCGGTCAAAGAGATCGCCCGGTGCCCGAGATCGTTGATGGCCATCGCGCAGAGCGCGCAGGACTCGCGCTCTCCGATCGAGAGCAGCATGTCCATCTCCCGGGGATCGGGCCGCGGCGAGATCTCGCGCGCGGCCTCGAGCAGGCGGTCGGTCGTCTTGCCCCGCGCTGACAGGACCGCGACGACCGGATGACCGGCGTCGCGCGCGGCAACGATCCGCCTCGCGGCGCGCTTGAGCTCCTCGGTCCCCGCGACCGAGGTGCCGCCGAACTTCATCACCACGATTCCGTCTGTCTTCTGGTCGGTTGCCATCAGCACCCGAGAATAGGCGAGCTTTAGATCTCGGCCACTAAGATCGCTGCCGAATGGCGCAGGACGCAGCGATTCGCGTATCCGGCCTGCACAAGTCTTACGGCGAGCACGAGGCGGTCAGGGGGATCGACTTCGAAGTCGGGAAGGGCGAAGTGTTCGGCTTCCTCGGCCCCAACGGGGCCGGCAAGACGACGACCGTCGAGATCCTCGAGGGCTACCGAGAGCGGACGGCCGGGGATATCTCCGTGCTCGGCATCGATCCGATGCGTCCCACTCGAGAGTGGCGGACCCGGATCGGCCTCGTCCTCCAGGAATGCGAGCTCAACCCGCTGCTCACGGTCGCCGAGACGATGCATCTGTACTCGAGCTTCTTTCCGAATCCGCGCCCGATTGACGAGACCCTCGAGCTGGTTGGCCTCGGCGGAAGGCGCGATGCGCGGGTCGGTTCGCTGTCCGGCGGGCAGCAGCGCCGGCTGGACGTCGGCGTCGGAATCGTCGGTAACCCCGAGCTGCTCTTCCTCGACGAGCCGACCACGGGCTTCGATCCGACCGCGCGACGGGACGCCTGGAACATGATCCAGGGACTGAAGGACCTGGGCACGACGATCGTGCTCACCACCCACTACATGGAGGAGGCCCAGCACCTCGCCGACCGCGTCGTGATCCTCCGCGAAGGCCGGATCGTGGCGGAGGGTGCGCCGGAGACCCTGGGCGACAAGCTCGGCCGAGAGACCATGATCCGGTTTCGGACCCCCGACGGCGTCGCTCACCGGGCCGCGGAGGCGATCGGCCGCAAGTCGGTCATCTCGGGCAATCAGGCGACGATCGCGACCACCGACCCGCAGCACGACCTCCACCGGCTGCTCAACTGGGCCGAGGGCGAGGGAATCGAGCTGCCGGATCTCGAGGTCAGACGGCCCAGCCTCGAGGACGTCTTCCTCGAGGTCACGTCCGATCCGGGGGTGGACGGCGGATGAACGACCTGCGGCTCGTCCTGATCCAGACGAAGTACGCGCTGCTGGCCACGCTCCGGACCCCGCGGGCGATGCTGTTCGGGGCGCTCTTCCCGCTCATCTTCCTGCTGCTCTTCAACTCCCTCTTCACGAACGGAGGGCCGCAGACGACGACGGTCGCGGGGCACACGATCGATGTCCACGCCTACTTCACGGCGGGGCTGATCGCCTACGCGCTGGCGCTCTCCTGCTTCAGCACCCCCCTCATGGCGCTCGTCAGCCAGCGCGAGCGGGGTCAGCTCAAGCGCCAGCGTGGGATGCCGGCGCCGGTGTGGACCTTCGTGGCCTCCCAGGTGCTCCGCTCGGTCGTCTTCGCGCTGGTCGTGGGCGGGATCATGATCGCGATCGGGATCATCTTCTACGGCGTTCATCTGCCGGCGCAGACGGTTCCCGGCTTCATCATCTGCCTCGCCCTCGGAACCGCCACGCTCTCCGCGCTCGGGATCGCCGCCACCTCGCTTGCCAAGAACGAGGACAGCGCTCAGCCGATCGGGGCGTTCACCGTGGTGATGCTCTCCTTCGTCTCGGGGATCTTCATCGCGCTCGACACGCTCCCGAGCTTCCTGCAGGAGGTCGGGCGGCTGTTCCCGCTCTACCACCTCGCCCAGGGCCTGCAGTCGACGGTCGCCCAGAATCCGAGCGGGATCGGGCTCTCGGGAAGCGACGCCGCCGCCCTGATCATCTGGGGACTCGCCGGCATCTGGGTCGCCACCCGCCGGTTCAAGTGGGAGCCGCAGGGCCGCGCCGCCGAGGCCGCGTGACCCACGTCACACACGCTGATATATCGGATTGATATATCTCGTGGCGACATGGAACTGAGCGCCACCGGCAAAGTCATAGTGGGAATGCTGTCCGCCAGCCCGCGGTCCGGCTACGAGATCAAGCAGCTGGTCGACACCTCGGCCCGCTTCTTCTGGGCGGCGAGCTACGGCCAGATCTATCCCGAGCTCAAGCGCCTCGAGGCGGAGGGCCTGGTCACCGGCAGCGATTCGGCCCAGGGCAACCGCCAGCGCACCACCTACAAGCTGACCGCCAAGGGCCGGAGGGCGGCAAAGGAATGGATGGGCGGCGACTCCGAGGTGCTCGAGGCCCGCGACGAGGGCCTGCTGCGTCTCTTCTTCTCCGGCGCCGTCGAACCGTCTCTGGCCGCGGAGATCGCCCGCAAGCGCGCGGCGACGTCGCGGGCGAAGGCAGCCGAGCTCCGCGCGATCCAGCAGGCGATCGACGAAACCGGCGAGCCGGAGGGCCCCGAGGCGAAGCCGGATGCCGGATCGCTGCTGGTGCTCAGGTTCGGCATCGAGACGAGCGAATGGACGGCGGAGTGGTTCGAGCGCGCCGCCGATCAACTGGAACGAGAAAACAACCGCGCGGCCAAGGCCGACGGGGGGAGGTAGGAAATGTTCAACTCACTGGCATCACTGGCTCAGCGCCGCGGCAGGCGCGTGGTGATCTTCGCGGCGTTCTTCTTCGTGATCGCCGGTGCGATCGGCGGAGGGGTCGCGAGCAAGCTCGCGCCCTACGGGGCAGACGACCCCGGCACCGAGAGCGTCAAGGCACAGAACCGGCTGGAGAGCGACGGCTACCGGGCGGCGAGCGTGATCGTGCTCGCGCAGAACACCTCCCCCACCACCCCTGCAGGGCGTCAGCGCGTCGCGCAACTCGAGTCGCAGCTGAAGCGGAATCCGGATGTCGCCTCGGCGGCGAGCTATCTCGACACGCACAACCGCGACTTCGTCTCGCGCCAGGGGGACACCACCTACATCGCGGTCAGCCTGAAGGCGACCGACGACAAGGACCAGCAGGACGCAGCGAAGCGAATCGCCGACGACCTCGAAGGCCGTCCCGGCATCAGCGTCGGCGGCATCGCCCTGGCGCAGGAGCAGGTCAACAAGCAGGTCGAGAAGGACCTGCGGATGGCCGAGCTGCTCGCCTTCCCACTGCTCTTCCTGCTCTCGCTGCTCTTCTTCCGCAGCGCTGTCGCCGCGCTCCTGCCCCTGATGATCGGAGGCCTGGCGATCGTCGGCACCTTCCTGATGCTGCGCTTGGCGAACGAGGTGGTCGACGTCTCGGTCTTCGCACTCAACCTGACGACCGGCCTCGGACTCGGGCTCGCGATCGACTACAGCCTGTTCGTCGTCTCGCGTTACCGCGAGGAGATCGCGAAGACCGGGCCGGGCGCCGAGGCGATGCGCCGGACCATGAACACGGCCGGCCGTACGGTGCTCTTCTCCTCGATCACCGTCGCCGTGGCGCTCGCCTCGCTGCTCGTCTTCCCGCAGCGCTTCCTCTACTCGATGGGCCTCGGCGGAGCGCTCGTCGCGCTGTTCGCCTCCCTGATCGCCCTGACCGTGCTCCCGGCGGTGCTCGCCCTGCTCGGCAACCGCGTCAACGCGCTGGCCCCGGGCTTCCTGCAGCGCCGTGCCGAGCGCGACGCGACCCACATGCAGGACGGCTTCTGGTACCGGCTCTCCCGCTTCGTCATGCGCCGGCCGGTCGGCGTCGCCACCGTCACCGCCGTCCTCCTGTTGGTGCTGGGAATCCCGTTCTACTCGCTCAAGTTCACCTCGGTCGACGCCCAGGTGCTGCCGGAGAGCGCCAGCGCCCGCCAGGTGGACAACGTGATGCGAGCCGAGTTCCCGCCGTTCCGCGACACCCCGAACCAGATCCTGGTCGAGAACGCGAATCCGAAGGCGCTGGCGGCGGTCGGCCGCCAGATCTCCGGGGTCAGCGGTATCGCCGAGGTCCAGCCGGCGGTGCCCCTGCCCAATGGCGACGCCGTGATCCAGGCCTACTCGACGGAGAGCTACATCTCGGACACGAGCCGGAATGCGGTGAAGACGCTGCGAGACCTGCCGGCTCCGGCCGGAACGCAGCTGCTCGTCGGAGGTGCGGCCGCTCACTTCGTCGACCTGCAATCGAGCCTCTCGTCGCACGCCCCGATCGCGCTGGCGATCGTGATCGTCGCGACGCTGATCGTCCTCTTCCTCATGACCGGGTCGGTGATCCTGCCGGTCAAGCAGCTGCTCATGAACGCCCTCAACCTGAGCGCCACGTTCGGGATCCTGGTCTTCGTCTTCCAGGACGGCCGGTTGGAGGGCCTGCTCGACTACCGCGGCCAGGGCGCGCTCGAGCAGACGATGCCGATCCTGCTGTTCGCCGTCGTCTTCGGGCTCTCGACCGACTACGGCGTCTTCCTGCTCTCCCGGATCAAGGAGGCCCACGACTCGGGGATCAACAGTTCGGAGGCGGTCGCCGTCGGGCTGGAGAGGACCGGGCGCATCGTCACGGCGGCCGCGCTCCTCTTCGCGATCGCGATCGGCGCATTCGCCACCTCGCAGATCATCTTCATCAAGGAGAACGGCGTCGGCACCGCGCTTGCCGTGCTGATCGACGCCAGCCTGATCCGTGCGCTGCTGGTTCCCTCGCTGATGGAGCTGCTCGGCGACTGGAATTGGTGGGCGCCCAGGCCGCTGCGGCGCCTGCACTCCCGCTTCGGATTGAGCGAGACCGGGCCGGGCCCGGCCGCGGGCGAAGCCGCATGACCGGGATCGAATCGGCGCTCGAGCGCAACCGAAGCTTCGCCTCCGCCGGTGGCCACGAGGGCGCCGTCGTCTTCCCGAGCCTGCGCCTGTTCGTGGTCACCTGCATCGATCCCCGCGTCGACCCTGCTCACTTCCTCGACCTCGGGCTCGGTGACGCCGTGGTCGTCCGCAACGTCGGCGGCCGAGTCACAACGGAGGTGGTGAACGACGTGGCCTTCATCGGCCAGATCGCGGAGAACCTCATACCCGATGGGCCGCTGTTCGAGGTCGCCGTGGTCCACCACACCCAGTGCGGGGCAGCCGCTCTCTCGAACGAGGGCTTCCGGCGCCGCTACGCGGAGCGGACCGGCGCCGACGAGCTAGCCCTCGCAGACCGAGCGATCCTGGACCCGGTCGACACCGTCACACGCGACGTCGAACGGCTCCGGTCGGCGTCCGCCGTCTCCCCGCGAATTGCTCTCTCGGGCCATGTCTATGACGTGGTCACCGGCCTGGTGGAGACGATCGTCCCCAGCGGCAGCCGCTCGGCTGCCTGAAATCACGCCGCCACGCAGGGAGCTGCCCGCGACGGCGGCGGGGGCCGCGGGTATCCTGGGCGCCTTGACCATCGCCACGGCCATCTTCCTGATCGCGATCGGCGCCATCCTGCGCTACGCGCTCAACGTCAACTCCGACGTGATCAACATCCAGACCGTCGGGTTGATCCTGATGATCGCCGGCGGCGCCGGCCTGGCGCTGTCACTGCTCTACGAGCTGGTCCAGCAGGGCGGGCCGCCGAAGGACAAGGACGAATACCCACAGCGGCGGGGCGGGTACGACGACCCGACCCGCCGCATGTAGCTGCGTTTACGCGGCCACGCTACGCGGACCGGCGCCGATCAGGCTCGTTCGGCGCATACCCGGTGGGGATCGGACTCCATCCGCCGGATAGTCGACGTGGAAACCGCTTCCCAGGCTGGTATCCCTGGCGCGGGTGTCCGTGTGGTCACACCGTCGGACGTCACGTAGGTGATCGTGTAGTCCGCGTGAACCGAGCCGCCGACCGTGTAACAGACGCCGAAGCTGAACGGCGCGGTGCTGTCCGGCATTCAGATCCGTGAATGTCTCGGTGCCGGCCGAGCCGGTCAGCATCAGGCGAGAGGTCGCTTGCGCGGAATCGCGTCGCAGCCCGTTCCCGGCCCGTGCGGCCGCTCGAATCGAAGACGAACAGGTCCAGTCGCGTCGTTGCCACCGCCGCTCGACCAAGTCAGCGTCGCGCGGACCACGGAAACCGGTCCGGCGCCTCCTTCCGCTTCTTGCACCGCTTCTTCTTGGCTGATGAAGCGTGGCCTTCTTCTTCTTCTTGCACTTCTTCTTCGCCGCGACGGCGTTGCCGCCGGAAGCGCTGGCGCTTCCGCCGACGGTCGCGGTGATCATGAACGCCCCCAGCGCCACGAGCGCCAGCAGGCACGAGCCCCTTGTTCTTCTCATCTCGATTCCCCTCTCCGGCTGTTTCCGGGTTTCCGGGGGCGACCCTACTACCGGCCAGGCCGCCCGTGTGTGTGAGTCAGATCCATATGTCCATCAGCGTGAGCAGACGCCGGAGGGGATCGCAACCCCACCGGGATAGTCAAAGCGGCCGGTGGTGCCCGGGCTCTGACTGTCGCCGTGAATGACCCCGTCGGCAGTCACGTACGTGAGCGTGAAATCGGTGTGAACCGGTCCCCGGGCCGAGTAGCAGACGGCGAAACTCAGGTCTCGAGCGCTCTGCGGAGTGAACAGGCTGTCAGTGAACGTCTCGCTTCCCGAGCGGCCGGCGAAGTCCGGCGTGATCGAGCTGAGCGGGATCGTGTTCGATCCGTCGCCCGCCATCCCGCCGTTCCCGTCGAAGACCAAGAGGTCCATGTCGACGTCATCGGCGCCGCCGTTCGACCAAGTCAGGGTCGCGCGGATGACCGGCAACCGCTGAGCGTCGGCCCTCCTCTTCTTGCACTTCTTCCTCTTCTTGGTGGAGTGCTTCCTCTTGCACCTCTTCGCCGCCTTCGAGGCTCCGGGCGCGGCGGTCGCGGTTCCAGTGATCGCAACCGCAAGGGTGAGCGCCGCCACGATGCAGGCGGCGAAGATTCCCTTCTTCGCTCTCATGTTTCCCCCTGATTCGGTCAGATGGTTGTGAGTACCACCTGAATACGGGGACCTCTACGTGAGGGATTGCCTTCCCGCCAGGGCCTTGCCGAGGGTGACCTCGTCGGCGTGCTCGAGGTCCGCTCCGACCGGCAGCCCGCTCGCGAGCCTCGTCACCGAGACCCGGTCCCGCAGGGCGTCGGCGATGTGGAGCGCGGTCGCCTCGCCGGTCGTCGTCGGGTTGGTGGCGAGCACCACCTCCTTGACGTCGTCGTCGACGCGATCGATCAGCTCGGCGATCCGCAGGTCCTCCGGATCGATCCCGTCGATGGGCGAGAGCGCGCCGCCAAGCACGTGGTAGAGGCCGCGGTACTCGCCGGTCCGCTCGAAGGGGATCACGTCAGCGGGTTCCTCGACCACGCAGATCACCGACTGGTCGCGACGGGTGTCCTCGCAGATGCGGCAGCGCGGGCCCTCGGCCAGGTTGAAGCAGACCTCGCAGAGGCCGACCTTCTCCTTCACCTCGCGGATCGCGTCGGACAGCCCCAGGGCGTCCTCGTCACTCGCCCGCAGGATGTGAAAGGCGAGCCGCTGCGCGGTGCGCTGTCCGATCCCGGGCAGCTTGGAGAGCTCGGCGATCAGCTGGCTGATCGGTCCCGCGTACATGCTCAGAGCCTAGGGACCAGGGTGGCTCTACATACCGGGGAGGCCGGGAAGGCCGCCCCCGCCGCCGAGGCCGGCGATGCCGCCCATCCGGCTCGCCGCGAGCTCCTGCGCCGAGCGCAGCGCCTCGTTGACCGCGGCGGAGACCATGTCCTGCAGCATCTCGACGTCCTCGGGGTCGACGGCGTCGGGCGAGATCTCGATCCCCCGAAGCTGCATGTCGCCGGTCATCGTCACCTTGACCATCCCGCCGCCGGCACTCGCCTCGACCGTCTCGTTCTTGAGCTGCTCCTGCGCCTTGGCCATCTCGGCCTGCATCTGCTGGGCCTGCTTGAGCAGCTGGTTCATGTTGGGACCCTGTGGCATCAGCCGGCCTCGCTTTCAGGCGCGTCGTCGTCGGGGACGACCTCCGTCGCGTCGAAGTTGTCCTTGATCATGTCGACCAGATCATCCTCGTTGACGTCGGCGGATGCCTCCGGGACGGCCTGCTGCTCCTCCACCTCGATCAGCTCATAGACGGGGCGCATCCGAGTGCCGACAATCAACGTGATTGCCTCGGTCATCCGCTCGAGGTTGACCGAGGACTCGGCTTTCTTCTTGTTGAACGTCGCCGACGACGGAAACCCGATCCGGACCATCGACCGCTCCTCATCGATCGCAAGCGGCCTGGCTTCATCGAAGAGCGTGGAGAGCATTGCCGATCCCGAGTCCCTGACGTGACCGACGATCGCGGGCCAGGCCTCGACGACACGCTCGATCTCGATCGTCGCAGTGGCGACCGATGCCTCGGGTTCCGGCTCCTCGGAGGGCGGCTGCTCCACTGGCGGCGGGGCCGGGGAAGCGTTCTCAGCAGGCAGGGCCGGCGCTGGTGGCCGAGGGTTCGGGCTGGGGCGCATTCGAGCCGGCCATCGGACTGCCGGAGCCTGCTGAGCCCGCTTCCCCGGCCCCACCGCCGGTCAAGCGCGACTCCAAAGACTCGATGCGGCGCAGCAGGGCCTCCCTGGAAGAGTCGAGGCTCGGCGTTGCCACCTTGAGCAGGGCCACCTCCAGGGTCAGGCGCGGATCGTCGCCTTCCCTCATTGCCGCCACCGCGGCGCTCAGCGAATCGATTGCACCGACCAGCTTTGCGTCGTCCATGTTCTTTGCCTGTTCCGCAAGGCGTTCCGGCTGTGCGACCGTCACGGTGAACGACTCGGGGACCTCGCCCGTCGCTCTTGCGACCAGCAGCTGGCGAAGGTGGGCGATCAGGTCACGGGCGAACTGGCCGGGGTCGCGGCCCGAGCGGGAGAGGCGTTCGACGGCTTCGAGTGCTGCCTTGGCATTCCCGCTGGCGAGGGCGTCAGTTGTGTCGAAGAGCAATTCCGCGTCTGCTGCTCCCAAGAGCTCGACCACCTCGTCCGTCGTGACCGAGTCGCCTCCGAACGCGACCAGCTGGTCCAGGGTGCCCAGGGCGTCTCGGAAACTGCCCGTTGCCGACCGGGAGATCAGGGCGGTTGCTCCGTCCTCGATCTCGATCGATTCGGCGGCGGCCACTCGCTTGACGACCTCGGCGATCTGCTCGAGCGAGGGGCGCTGGAAGTCGAAGCGCTGGCAGCGGTCGACGATCGTCGCCATCACCTTCTGCGGCTCGGTGGTGGCCAGGACGAAGACCGTGTTCGGGGGCGGCTCCTCGAGCGTCTTCAGGAAGGCGTTCCATGCCTCCTTCGTGAGCATGTGCGCCTCATCGAGGATGTAGACCTTCCAGCGGCCGGCGGCCGGAGCGAAGCCGACCCGCTCGCGCAGCTCGCGGATGTCGTCGACCGACCGGTTCGAGGCCGCGTCCATCTCGATGACGTCGAGCGACGTGCCCGCGGCGATCGTCCGGCAGGGCTCGCATTCGCCGCAGGGGGTGAGGGTCGGCCCGTGCACGCAGTTGAGTGAGCGAGCGAGGATCTTCGCCATCGAGGTCTTCCCAGTCCCCCGGGAGCCAACGAAGAGGTAGGCGTGATGGACCCGCCCCTTCTCCACGGCGTTGGAGAGGGTGCGCACGATGTGCTCCTGCCCGACCACCTCCGAGAAGCTCTGGGGGCGGTGGCGACGATAGAGAGACGCGGATTCGGCCACGAATCGAGTCTATCCGCCGGCCTCGGCTGCTCCGGCGCGCCGACCCGACGCCATTGCGGAAACTCCGGTCAGCTGCAGCGGATGCCGAGGTCCGCGACGACGTTCTTCGGGACCCGGGCGTAGAGGCTCGAGCAGTCGAAGCTGCTGCCGGCGGTGACGAACCGCCAGTGTCCGACGGACTTCCGCACGACGGTCACGCCGTTACTCGCGAACGGGTTGCAGTCCTTGGGCCCCGGCCGGAAGGAGACGGAGCCCCACTTGGGCTTCTTCGTCTCGGTCGACACCCGCACCCGCGCGCACTTCGCCGGCAGGCCCACCACCCGCGCGATCCGCACCTTCTCCTTGTGGGATGGCTTCCGGTCGGCGTTCGCCACCCCGGCGACCAGAAAGGCAGCGACGACGACGGCTGCGAACGTGACCCCACGCACGCCGCGGAGCCTACAACGGCCGCAAACGGAAGCTAGGCCCGCGCTACTTCTTCTTCTTGCACTTCTTCTTGGCCGCAACAGCCGAGCGCTTCTTCTTCTTGCACTTCTTCTTGGCCGTCGTGGTTCCAGTTCCGTTACCGACACCGATTCCCTTCAGAGCGACCTTCAGCGGGGCGCCGGACGGGCTGGTCGTCGTGCTCAGGCTGCCGGTCTTTGTACCGGCGGAGGTCGGCTTGAAGCTGACCTGGAGGGTGCATACGTCGACGGGCGCGGTGTTGAAAGGCGTCAACAACACTCCGCCACGGGCGTTGCAGACATCAGTAGCCGGGTCGATCGCGAACGGTCCCGTGGTCGTGATCGCGCCGTAACTGTGGACGCCGTTCGGCGGGCTGATGCAGGCGTTTGGCGGAAGGCCACCCGTGAAGGCATCGCATTGGGCGACGAGCGCGAACTGGAGCGGGTCGCTTGTGGTCCCCACGCTCCGGCTGCCGAAATCCTGGCTCGGCCTATCCCAGGTATCAGTGGCGCTCGCGGCGGGTGCGGCCACCGCCAGCATCGTTCCGCCCAGCAGCACAGCGCAGAAAGCCCTACTCAAGCTCCGTCTCACCGTCGTTCTCCCTCTTTCGCTTGTGTCGCCGCGGCCTGGACTGGGCCGGGCGTGAACGAACACCTTATTTCGATGGACGACCTGGGTGCATCCGGAATTTTCCGCAGATCTCGGCCCGAGACCGCACGGCAAAGAAATGGACCGTGCACCCATCCTCGAGACGAGGCTCCCGGGCGTGCCGCCGCTTTTGGCTCGGGCCAGGCTTGCCTGCATCACATGTCGGCTACCGCTTAAGGCTGCTTCCTTCCGGACCTGACCTGGTTCACAGGCCGACACTGCGCAGGACCTGGCCGTCAACGCCGCCTGCGGCGACCCGGCCCCGAGGGCCGGTCCCTCGTAAGGGAATTCAGCTCCGCTTGAGCGGGTTGCGGATTACAGGGCACCGCTAATTCCCCGCCTAGCACGGTCCGAACGGGAGTCTAGTAGTGGGGATTCATTTTCTGGCGCCGGTGGCCGATAGATGTGTGATGAACGCGAATGCGATTTCCCCTGCCGCTCCGCTTAACGTCCCGGGACTCGTACCGCCCTCAGGCATGGGCGACCCGAGCCGCCGCGTGGGCGAGGTCGCCATCGACCTCGGCTTCACTGACCGCGAGAGCGTCGAGCAGGTCATGGCCAGGGAGGATGGGTCCACCACTCCGGTCGGCGCGCTGCTCGTCGAGAACGGAGTCATCGACGCGGGCCAGCTGGCCAGGATCCTGGCCGAGAGGAACTCGCTTTCGTACGTCGACCTGAACGTCTTCGAGGTGGACCAGGGAGCCGCCAACCTGGTCGACTCCGCCGAGGCGCGCCGGTATGGC
Source organism: uncultured Solirubrobacterales bacterium (assembly GCA_963815045.1). GTDB lineage: Bacteria > Actinomycetota > Thermoleophilia > Solirubrobacterales > 70-9 > DASUPK01. The sequence goes on along the minus strand of CAWFET010000003.1, from coordinate 573,831 downwards.
GCGATCCCAATCGCCTTCCTGGACGGTCGAGGCCTGCTGGTCGCGGTCTCGGACCCCTCCAACGTCCTGGGCCCCGACAACATCGCGATGGCGACCGGCTACGAGGTCAGCCGCGCGGTCGCCACGCCGGATTCGATCGCCGCGCTGGTCACACGGCTGACGGGCCTGAGCGGCTCAGTCAAGGAGATCGAGGACGACCAGACCGACCTCGAAAACGGCGAGGTCATCGCGCTGCAGGCATCCGCGAAGGAGGCGCCCGTCGTCAAGCTGGTGCACTCGATCATCGGCGACGCGGTCAGCCGAGGCGCCTCCGACATCCACTTCGACCCGCGGCGGGATTCGATGCAGGTCCGCTACCGGGTGGATGGCGTGATGGTCGACTCGACCACCGTGCCCAACAACCTCGTCCCAGGCCTCGTCTCCCGGATCAAGATCATGGCCGAGCTAGACATCGCCGAGCGCCGCATGCCGCAGGACGGCCGGGTCGCGCTCGACGTCGACGGCCGGCACATCGACATCCGGATTGCCGTGCTCCCCGTCATCCGCGGCGAGTCGATCGTGATGCGCATCCTCGACAGGGACCGCGTCGTCCTCGAGCTCGGATCCCTTGGGATGCGCGAGGAGGATCAGCGGCTCGTGCTCGAGGCCGTCGGCCAGATCCAGGGCGCGATCCTCGCCACCGGCCCGACCGGAACGGGGAAGACGACCACCCTCTACGCACTGCTGCGCGAGCTCAACACCCCGACCGCACCCTGATCAGCATCGAGGATCCGGTCGAGTACGAGGTGGACGGCATCAAGCAGATCCACGTCAACCACAGTGCCGGCGTGACCTTCGCCTCGGGCCTTCGCTCGATGGTGCGCTCCGACCCCGACGCGCTGATGGTCGGCGAGATCCGCGATCGGGAAACCGCTCAGGTCGCGATGGAGGCCGCCCTCACCGGGCACCTCGTCCTCTCCACCCTGCACACGAACAGCGCCGCGATCACCGCTGCACGGCTGATCGACATGGGCGTCGAGCCCTTCCTGATCGCCTCGGGAATCCGCTGCATCATCGGCCAGCGCCTGGCGCGCCGGTTGTGCGACGCCTGCAAGAAGCCCGCGACCCTCACGCCCGCGGAGCTGAGCGCGCTCGGCGGGGCTGAGAACGGCACCGCGCCCACTGTCTATGAGCCCGTGGGCTGCGTGAGCTGCGTGGGGACTGGATTCCGCGGCCGGGTCGGCCTCTACGAGGTGTTGACCCTGACGGAGGAGATCCGCTCCCTGATCGTCTCCAAGGCCCCCAGCGGCGAGATCGAGGCGGCCGCCGTCGCCGCCGGCATGCATCGCATGCGCGAAGACGGTCTGGAGAAGGCCGCCCTGGGGATCACCACGATCGCCGAGGTAATGCGCGTCGTCGGAGACGCCTAGCTGTCCCGGGTGACCGGTTCGCCTGAGACGGCGACCCGCTCGATCAGATCCGCGGCGCGCTCGTTCCCCGGGGACGCCTGCAGCCTCTTCGAGATGTCCGAGAGGCGCGAGCCGAGGCCGGCGTCGGCCAGCAGCCGGTCGATCGCCTCCGGCAGATCTGCGTCCCCGAGCGAGTAGGTCGGGAGCCGGATCCCGAAGCCGGTCTCGTCGATCCGCTGGGCGTTGTCGTGCTGGTCCCAGAAGATGGGCAGGACGATCATCGGCTTGCCGAAGTGGAGGCTCTCGGTCGTCGTGTTGTTCCCGCCGTGGGTGATCACGAGATCGACGTGCGGCAGGACCGAGACCTGAGGCAGGAACTCCTCGCCGATCATGTTTCCGGCGAGCTCGTACTCGGCGTGCTGCGGGCCCTTCGAGACCACGTAGCGATGCGGTGTCTCGGCGAGCGCGGCCACCAGGCTCTCCATCAGGGGGACGTCCCCGGAACCGAGTGAGCCGAGGCTGACGTAGATCAGCGCACCCTCACCGTCCGCGAGCTCGGCAGGCGGCTCCCAGTCGGCGTCGGTGGTGCGGACGCTCGACTCCAGGTTGTGCCAGGTGGGGCCCAGCGGGACTGAGCGTGGGTAGTCGATCTCGTCCGGATAGATGGTGAGGTTGAGCCAGTCCGAGGCGTGGATCATCTCGCCCTCGGTGAGCGGCGGCGCGCCGCGCTCGACGCAGAACTCGCTGAAGCTCGCCTGCATCTCCCCGATCGCCCGCAGGTACTCCTCCCGGTAGGAGCCCCACTCGACGCGGTCCGCCAGCGGGAGGCCCGTGTACGGAGGTGGCACCTCGGGATCCTTCACCTCGAGGGGATTGCAGGAGACGATCCGCACCCATGGTCGGCCACTGGCGGGGATCGCGGGAAAGGCACAGACGTTGTCCTCGACGATCGCGTCGGGCTGAAGCTCGTCGAAGATCTCGACCAGCCGCTCGTCGACGTACCGGGCCCCGTCGATGAGGGCCTGCCAGGTCGGCGCCATGAACTCGCTGAGCTGATCGAACGTCGACTTCCGGAAGACGGGCGCCGTCTCCCGGATGAAGTCCTTCCAGAACTGCCCGGGCTCCTCGGGGACCTCTGGCGGCGGGGCGAGCCGCATCAGGCGCTCCTCGAATCCCTTCTCCTCGAGGGTCCCAGCGAAGGACTCCTCGACCACGAACACCACCCGGTGCCCGCGCTGTCTCAGCACCTCTCCGATGCCGACGCAGTTGTTCGTCGGCCCGAACGCTCCCTCGGGGAAGAAGACGATCGTCTTGCCGTCGGCCATCGTCTCGCCAGCCTATGCGCTGACTAGTCCGGCAGAAAGCGACGGAACGGCAAAGTGAGCGCGAGGACGAGCGCCATCACGGCTACGCCGCAGAGGATCGCGCCGAGCCAGCTCGGCACGTCGTCGATCTTGAGCGGGGCGCCTCCGGCCGCCGAGGTGACCCTGACCGCGAGCCCGGCGGGCCGGTCATCGAGGGAGGTGTTGTCACCGTTCTGCGTCGCGTGGTTCTCGAAGTTGAGGCGAACGTCGCCGGACGGCAGCGCCAGGAGCGCCCGCCCGGGGACTGAGACCTCGCCGTAGCGGTCGTGGTCCCGTGGGAAGCCGCCCAGGACGTACCAGCCGATCGCCAGGCCGACGGCGAGCACCAATCCGAGGCCCCAGGCGAACGGGCCGAGCCAGAAGGAGCCGCGCTGGTAGAAGGGCTTCCTGGCCTCCATGCGCCGCGAGTCTATTGGCGCCTCGCTGTCGATTTGAGCCCCCACCCTTCGTCGTTAGGGTGAAGCGGCGAATCGCGCCGTCGACAGAAGGAGCTCAGAGATGAAGTACGCATTCACGATCTACGGCGACGAGAGCCAGCGCGCAGCCGCCACCGAGGAGGAACAGCTGGCGATGTCGCAGGCCTATGGCGCCGTCACGCAGGAGATGGAGGAGAAGGGCGTGTTCGTGGCCGGCGATGGCCTCTACCCGACGCAGACCGCCACGACCGTCCGCGTCCGGGGCGGCGATCGCGAGGTGACCGACGGCCCCTTCGCGGAGACCAAGGAGCAGCTCGCCGGCTTCTACGTGCTCGACGTCAAGGACCTCGACGAGGCGATCGAATGGGCGGCCAAGATCCCGGGCTCGCAGTTCGGGTCCATCGAGATCCGCCCGGTGATGGTCTTCGACGAGGCCGGGAACCTGGTCGAGGAAGCGACTGCCTGACGGGGCTGAGCTGGTCGATCGCCTGTTCCGGCACGAGTCGGGACGGGCGATCGCCTCGTTGATCCGCGTGCTCGGCGACTTCGACCTCGCCGAGGAGGCGGTTCAGGAGGCGTTCGTCGTCGCCATGCAGGTCTGGCCCGAGCGCGGAGTTCCGGACAACCCGGGCGCCTGGATCACGACCACCGCGCGGAACAAGGCGATCGACCGGCTCCGGCGCGAGCGCCGGGGGATCGAGAAGCAGCAGGAGATCGAAGCGCTCGAGCCGCCCGCAGCCGAGGAGGACGACGTGCTCGAGGAACCCCCCGCGATCCCCGACGACCAGCTGCGACTGATCTTCACCTGCTGCCACCCCGCCCTCGCCCCTGAGGCACGCGTCGCCCTCACCCTGCGGACCCTCGGCGGCCTGGCCACGCCCGAGATAGCGCGCGCCTTCCTTGTCTCCGAGCCGGCGATGGCCCAGCGGCTGGCCCGGGCCAAGCGCAAGATCAAGACCGCGAAGATCCCGTACGAGGTGCCGGCGGATCACGAGCTGCCCGATCGGCTCGACTCGGTCCTCGCGGCGCTCTATCTGATCTTCAACGAGGGCTACTCCGCAACCTCCGACGAGGCGCTCGTCCGGCGAGAGCTGACGGGCGAGGCGATCCGCCTGGCGGGGACACTCGCCAGGCTGATGCCCGATGAGTCCGAGGCCCTCGGGCTCCTCGCGCTGATGCTTCTCCAGGACTCGCGCAGGGAGGCACGCGTCGGATCGGATGGCGACCTCGTGCTGCTGGAGGAGCAGGACCGGTCGCTCTGGGACCAGCGCGAGATCGACACCGGGCTCGGCATCCTCGAGCGCGCTGGGAGCCTCGGCCCGGCCGGCCCCTACGTCGTGCAGGCGGCCATTGCCGGAGAGCACGCCAGGGCCGGCACGCCGGAGGACACCGACTGGGCGCGGATCGCTTCCCTCTACGGCCTGCTCGCCGCGGCCCATCCCTCGCCGGTGGTCGAGCTCAACCGCGCGGTAGCGGTGGCGATGGCCGAAGGCCCGGAGCGGGGGCTCGAACTGCTCGAGGACCCGGAGCTGGCCGAGGCGCTCGACCGCTACCAGTGGTTCTGGTCGGCGCGGGCGGATCTGCTGCGACGGGCGGATAGAGGGAACGAAGCGGTGAAGGCATACGAGCAGGCGCTCGAGCTGGCGACAAACCCGGTCGAACGCCGATTCCTGGAGCGCCGCCTCGCCGAGATGGCGCCCTAGGCGCCGGCGGCGACCCCGCGCCAGCACAGGTCCAGGGAAGCCACGACCCGCTCGTTCGCATTGATCCCCATGGCGACCGACTGGGCGCCGATCAGCGCCGAAGCGGCCAGGAGGGTCATCGCTCCGACGGTGGGCTCGACGTCACGGCGGACCTCACCTCGCCGCTGGCCCTCCGTGAGCACCTGCTCGAGCAACGCGATCACCGGGGGGCGGTGATCCTCGCCGAGCTGTGCGGCAAACCGATCGGGGTTCGCGAAGACCTCGAGCAGCGCCTCACCGTGCAGGGAGGGCGCCAGGTCGGCCGGCTCGAGCAGGGTGAGGATCAGACGCTGGATGACGGTGCTGACCTTCAGCCGCCGGTCCGCGAGCGCGGCCTCGGCCGAGGGGCGCACGTGATCCCGGAAGTGCCGCACCGCCGCTTCGATCAGCACGTCGCCCTTGCGGGGGAAGTAGCGGAAGAACGTGGCCCAGCTGACGTCGGCATCGGCGATGACGTCGTCCACCTTGGCCGCGGCGAAGCCGTCCGCCTCGAACCTCGCGAGCGCCGCTTCATAGATGCGGTCGCGCTTCTCGAACCCGCGCGCCTGCGTGGGTGGCGCCGGCATCCGAACGGTGGAGCGGTCCCCACCCCCGTATCCGACCAGCGCCTGGTCGAGGAGCTTCCGATCCGTTGACGAAACCATATTGCATATGGTACCGTGCGAAAACCATATGCCGTATAGGTATTGGGAACTAAGGGGCCAAGCGGTCGATCTCCCAGCCGCCGGATCTGCGGCGATACAGGAGACGGTCGTGCATCCGGCTGTCCCTGCCCTGCCAAAACTCGATCTCGTCGGGGCGCACCAGGTAGCCACCCCAGTGTTCCGGCCGCGGCGGGCCCTCCTTCCCGGCCCGGGCCTCAAGCCCCGCGAAGAGCCGGTCGAGTGCATCGCGCTCGACCGGGCGGCTCTGCGGGGAGATCGCGGCAGCGATCCGACTGTCCCGGGGACGGCTGGCGAAGTAGGCGTCGGAGTCCTGGGCGGAGAGCCGCTCGACCCGGCCGCGAATCCGAACCTGCCGGTCCAGCTCGCGCCAGTAGACCACCAGGGCGGCGCGGGGGTTGCCCGCCAGCTCTTTGCCCTTGGCGCTCTCGTAGTTGGTGAAGAAGCGGAAGCCGTCGGGGCCGAAGCCCTTGAGCAGGACCATGCGAGCGTTGGGCGAGCCGTCGGCGTCGACGGTCGACAGCGTCATCGCCTGCTCCAGCGCCACGTCGGCTTCGGCCTCCTCGAACCAGCGCGCGAACTGCTCCATCGGATCGTCCGCGACGTGCTCGCGATCCAGCGGCGGGTTTTGCGCGCGACGCGGACTCATCGGTCGATCCTCTCAGTAATCGCAATTGACGGGACCGACCGGCATGAGAGGATCGCGCCCACATGAGCGCCCTCCTCCATAGGCTCGGTGGGTTCGCAGCCCGACGGGCGCTATGGATGATCGGGGCCTGGGTCGTGATCGCGATCGGACTGGTCCTGATCGCCAACTCCGCGGGCCGTCCCGAGAGCGACAACGTCGACCTCCCTGGCACCGGCTCCCAGGACGCCACCAACCTGCTCGACAACAAGCTGCCTCAGCAGGCCAACGGGAGCAACCCGATCGTCCTCCAGTCGAGCACCTCCCTCGCAGAGGGCAAGAACGCGCAGACCGTCAACGCGGTCGTCTCGTCGCTCTCGAAGAACCAGTACGTGACCCAGGTCCTCAGCCCGCTCTCGCCGCAGGGGGCGAACGACATCACCAAGGACGGCAAGATCGCCTACGTATCGGCCGCCCTGAAGCCCTCTTCGGGCGACATCACCGACGACCAGGCGAACAGCGTCCTGGACGCGGCCAAGAGGCCCACGGCCGGGACCGGGATCCACGTGTCGGCGGGCGGCTACCTCGGCCAGCAGCTCTCCAGCCCGAGCACGCGGGCGAGCGAGATCATCGCCGTGATCGCCGCCCTCGTGATCATGCTGATCGCGTTCCGCCTGCTGGTGGCGACGCCGCTGCCCATCACCACGGCGATCGTCGCTCTCGCGAGCGGGCTCGCCATCGTCGGCCTCGCCGGCCACCTCTTCGACGTGCCCTCGATCGCCCCGACCCTCGCCACGATGCTCGGCCTGGCGGTCGGAACCGACTACGCGCTGTTCATCATCAGCCGCCACCTGCGCCTGCTGGACGAGGGCGCCGAGCCCAACGACTCGATCGCCCGCTCGATCTCCAGCTCGGGGTCAGCCGTGATCTTCGCCGCGGTGATGGTGATCATCGCCCTGCTCTGCCTCTACTTCAGCGGGATCCCGCTGGTCCGGTCGCTCGGCTACAGCACTGCCATCGTGGTCGCGACCGCCGTGGTCGCCTCCATCACGCTGCTGCCGGCGATCCTCGGCCTGCTCGGCCGGCGCATCCAGGCCATGCCCCTGGTGCGCAAGCTCCCCGATGGCACCAAGAGGCAGAGCCGGGCGTGGGACGGCTGGTCGGACGCGATCAAGAATCACCCGCTGATCGCCTCGCTGGCCGGGATCGTCGTTTTGGTCGGGATCGCGATTCCGGCCCTCGATCTGTATCTGGGCGCCCCCGACTACGGCCTCCTTCCGACCGACACCACCGAGCGGCAGGCCTACGACGCCCTCACCGAGGGCTTCGGCGTCGGCACCAACGGGCCGCTGCTGATCGCAGTCGACGTCTACGGGAAGCCCCTGACCTCCAACCCGCAGCAGGTCTCTCAGCTCCAGCAGCAGCAGGCCCAGCTCCAGCAGGAGGAGGCGGTCAGCGGACCGACGCCGCAGCTCCAGTCCCAGATGCAGCAGGTCTCGGAGGAGCTCCAGATCGCCTCGACGCCCGCGGGCGACCCACGCCTGGTCAACCTCGAGCAGCAGATCTCGAAGCAGAACAACGTCCAGTCGGTCTCCCCCGCCCAGACGGACAAGGGCGGCACCGCCGCGGTCTTCTCGACGACCCCGAAGACCTCGCCGTCGGACCGGAAGACCCAGGACCTCATCAACAACCTCCGCGACACCACGATCCCGGACGCCACGCAGGGGCAGGGAATGAAGGCGTACGTCGGCGGCACCACCGCCTCCTACATCGACCTGGCCATCAAGATCGGCGACAAGCTGCTGCTCGTGATCGGGATCGTGGTCCTGCTCAGCATCCTGTTCCTGACGATGGCCTTCCGGACCGTGACCATCCCGCTCGTCTCGGCTCTGGTCAATCTGCTCGCGGTGGCGGCCTCATACGGGGTGCTGACCGCCGTCTTCGAGAAGGGCTTCGGGCTGTCCCTGCTCGGTGTCGACCACGAGATGCCGGTCGTGAGCTACGTCCCGCTGATGATGTTCGCGATCCTCTTCGGCCTGTCGATGGACTACCAGGTGTTCCTGGTCTCGCGGATCGAGGAGCGCCACGGTGGCGGGGCCGACAACTCTGAGTCGGTCCGGGCGGGACTCGTCAACGGCGGCAAGCCGATCCTGGCCGCGGCGACGATCATGTTCGCGGTCTTCTTCAGCTTCGTGATCAACGGCAACCCGATCGTCAAGCAGTTCGGCGTCGGCCTGGCCGTGTCCGTCGCGATCGACGCGCTGGTCGTCCTGCTGATCATGCCGGGGCTGCTGGAGCTGATCGGCGAGCGCAACTGGTTCATGCCGAAGTGGCTCGACCGGATCCTCCCCAACCTCGCGGTCGAGGGCGATCCGAAGATGCGGACCGAGACCCCGCCCTCTCAGTAGCCGGGCGCTGCCTATCATCAGCCCCCTCCCGGGCGCGTAGCTCAGCGGGAGAGCGCTCCCCTCACACGGGAGAGGTCGTTGGTTCGATCCCAACCGCGCCCATCTCGTGCTGCGCGCGAACGCGGCTTATTTCACAAATACTCAAGTTGTACATCCCGTAAATAGGGTGTAAGGTCGCACCGATGGAGGTGAGCTCCCCCCGCGTCGACTGCCACCCGCGGAGCGGCGCGACCAGCTGATTGACTGCGCGCTGGGCATCGCCGCGCGCGACGGCCACGAGAACCTCGCGTTCGAGGCGGTGGCGAACCGGGCGGGCGTGACGCGCAACCTCGTCTACCACTACTTCCCCGGCGGAAGGCAGCAGCTGCTCGAGGCCGCCGTGCACCGTGCCGGCGAGCAGCTCTCGAGCGGCTGGATCACCGACTCGGACGTACCCCTCGCCGAGCGCCTGGCGGGCAATCTCAACCGGATGATGGATCATGCCGCCGAGCCGACGGACGCCTGGCAGCTCTACCGCCAGGGCCGCGGCAGCGTCGACCCGTTCCTGCTCGAGATCGCCCGCAGCTACCGCGAGCGGGTGATCGACAACATCGCCCTCAACCAGATCGGGACGACCCGGCCCCCCGTGGTCGTCCGGATCGCGCTGGACGGATTCCTCGCCTACGTGGAGACGGTGATCGAGTCGGCGATCGAGCAGGAGATCCCGCGCGAGCAGGTGATGGAGCTGGTCGGCGGGACGTTGATGTCGGCGATGAACGCGGCCGCGGGAGCGAGCGCAACCGGAGTCGCGCGCTGATGCGCCGATTCCTCCGAGGCATCGCCGCGGCGTCGGCCTCGGCACTTCTCCTCGGCGCCGCCGCGAGCCAGGCCGGAGCGGCCGTTCCCACCGGCTACAACCCGAACAACCTGCCGGTTGCGAGCTGCTTCTGGACAGGCCCGTTCACCAACGTCGACCCTCGGACCAACCAGGGCTTCCCCGGCCAGGAGATCACCTACTGGGGCGCCAAGTTCGCCACGCCGCCCGGTGCGGTCCTGCGGCTGCGCGGCAAGTTCTCTCACGCGCGCTTCCAGTCGATGACCGCGTACGTCAACAACGGCACGGCGACGAACACCGTCTCCGACTACCTGACGAAGCCGGACAAGGGCTCGGGCAACCCGTTCGTCAAGGGTCACCGCCGGGATGTGCGGAAGCGCAACTACACGCTGTCCGTGCTGAGCCAGCCGGTGCCCGCGGTGCCCGCGCGCAACACCCTCTACGCGCAGCCCGACCCGAACTACAGCTCCTACCAGGACATCCTCTACCGCGTCTACGTGCCCGACAAGGGCCGCGGCCGCGCGGGCGGCGAGCCCCTGCCGAAGCCGGAGCTCCACCTCGCCGACGGCAGCGTCCTGAAGGGTCAGGCGCTCTGTGACGCTCTCAACTCCAACCACTCGTATGCGTCGCAGAACCTGCCGCTGCCCGTCTACCAGAACTACGTCAACTGGCCGGGAAAGGACCCGGCGACGAACCCGGCCACGCCGGACTTCTCCTTCGAGAAGTTCTTCAGCCTGAATTACACGCTGAGCTCCTACAAGAGCCCGGCCGAGCATGCCGCCGCGGACCCCACGCCGGTCGGCACCTTCTACAACAACCTCGACGCCCGCTACATGGTCGGCACCTACAGCTTCGCGTACGGTCAGGTGCTGGTCGTCCGGGGCAAGATGCCGAAGACGCCCCACACCGACTCCGGGGAGATGCGCATGGGCGGCGGGCAGATGCGCGAATGGGACATGTGCGTCGAGGAGTCGCTCGCGGTGACCGGCACCTACAAGTGCCTCTACGACGAGCAGTTCCCGCTGCGGAAGGGACGGCGCTACGTGATGGTCGTGGCGCACGCCGGCAACCGGCCTCGAAACGCAACGAAGCGGTGCGGTGTGGCCTGGCTGCCGGCCGACCCGGTGGGCGATGCTGCGGGCCGACCGGACATCGGCTCGCTCGTGACGCGGAACGTCATCCCCTCCCCCCACTTCCACAGGACGTCCTGGGATGTGAGCCAGCCGAACACCGCCGCGCAGGTGATGGGCCCGTACTACCCGACCGGCACCTACATGAGCAAGGCCCAGTTCGAGCAGCAGTTCGGCTGTCCCGGCGGCAAGAAGAACAAGGGCTGACCACGGCCGCCAAGCCGCCCAACGTCGTCCTGTTGATCACCGATCAGCAGCGTTATCCCCGCCACTGGCCGGACTTCTCGGGCTGGCTGCGGGACCTGACGCCGAACCAGCACGCCCTGGAGCAGAACAGCCTCACCTTCCACCGCGCCTTCACCAACACGTCGATGTGCTCTCCGAGCCGCGCGACCCTGTTCACCGGCCGCTATCCGGCGCAGCACGGCGTCACGCTCACCCACACCCAGGCCGACCTGCGTCCCGACATCGGCAACTCACCCGCGGTCCTGCGGGAGCTGGTGGGGATGCTGCGGGGACCGAACGCCCCGCGTCGCCGCGCGCTCCGCAACTTCGGAAGAGGCCTGGTCCAGGCCGGGCCCAAGTCGGGCGGAGAGCCCGAGCTGCGGCCGGACACCCAGAGCCTCGCCCACGTCCTGCGAAGCCGAGGCTACGAGGTCGCCTACAAGGGCAAGTGGCACCTGACCCACCCCTCCGGCGGCGACATGTTCGGCGGCTGGGCGCCGTCGGACGCCGACCGCCTGCGCGACGAGTATGGCTTCGCCGACTGGGAGCCGCCCGACGCGGGCGAAAACGCGAAGGCCGAGCATTTCGGGGCGGGCAACGCCGGGCCCCTCGGGATGGGCTGGGACGAGGTCTACACACGTCAGGTCGAGGAGTGGCTCGGCCGGGCCGACCTTCCGGAGCCGTTCTGCCTGGTCGTCTCCCTGGTCAACCCTCACGACGTCCTCGGTTTCCCGGCGCAGCACGTCCGCGGCGGATACGAGGAGGAGGGGTACATGGACCTCGGCGTGAAGCTGCCGCCGACCGTGGACGAGTCGCTCCGGGACAAGCCCTCCGTCCACGAGCTGATGAAGATGGGGATGACGGCGTATCTGGGGCCACTGCGGGACGAGCGAGAGCAGCTCGAGTACGTGAACTTCTACGCCCACCTGCACCGCGTGGTCGACGAGCAGCTCGGCCGGGTGATGGCCGCGCTGGGCGACCCCACGGATCCCGACTCGATCCGCTCCCGGACCATGGTCTTCCGCTGCGCCGATCACGGCGAGATGGGCCTCTCCCACGGAGGCCTGCGGCAGAAGGCGTTCAACACCTACGAGGAGACGATCAACATCCCGCTCGTCGTCTCGAACCCGGTGCTCTTCCCGCGTCCCGTGCACTCGGACGCGCTCGTCTCGCTGGTGGACCTGCTGCCCACGATCGCGACGGTCGCCGGGACCGGCCTGGACGGCCAGGCCAAGGGCCACGACCTGTCCCCGATCCTGGCGAAGCACGCCGCGCCGGAGAACGACCGGCTGCGCCGAAGCGGCGTGGACCTCGGCCCCATCGCAGCTCACGGGAGCCCCGGCGAAGCCGTCCAGGACGAGATCCACTTCACCTACGACGACCACCAGGCGGCCACCGCGCTGCAGGACGTGTCCGGCCAGCCCAATCGGATTCGCGCCGTGCGCACCGCCAACACGAAATTCGCGCTCTACTTCGACCCGGCCGGGAAGAAGCCGCCGGAGTACGAGATGTACGACCTCGAGCGGGATCCAGACGAGAGCCGCAACCTCGTCGATCGCGACACCGGAGAGGTCCTGAGCCAGGATGACGCCGCAATGCGCTCGGAGCTCGGGCAGCGCCTCGACCGCCTGATGGCGGTCAACGGCACCGCGCCATCCTGAGCGGCCGCGTACGATCCCGCGCCATGGATCGCAGGGTGATCGGGCTGCTCGTGGCCGGCGGGATTCTCGTCGTGGTGGTCGCGGTGATCCTGATCGGGCGGGGCGGCGGCTCCAGCAGCGACACCGCCGCGAAGGCCGACATCACCGTGCCGAACGGCCCCACCGTGAAGCTGCCCACCGGGGCCGCCCCCACCAGCCTCGTGGTGAAGGACCTGAAGACGGGCACCGGGCCCGCGGCCAAGCCGGGCGACCAGGTGAGCGTCCAGTACATCGGCGTCCTCTACGACAACGGCAGCAAGTTCGACTCCTCCTATGACCACGGCCAGCCGTTCTCGTTCAAGCTCGGCGGCGGACAGGTCATCCAGGGATGGGACCAGGGAGTCGCCGGGATGAAGGCCGGCGGTCGCCGTGAGCTGATCATCCCGCCGGGCCTCGCCTACGGCGCCCAGGGCCAGCCGCCGACGATCCCGCCGAACGCGACCCTCGTGTTCGTGATCGACCTGGTCTCGATCGGCTAGCGCAGCTCGATCACGGAATCGAGCGGGGTCTCGGAGGCGCCGAGGCCCCCGAGCAGGTAGGCCCGCCCACCGACCGTCCCGGCGGCGCCGTCGAAGACGGGCTGCGGAAGATGGCCGGCCGGGACGACGACGTTCCTGGCGGGGTCGAAGCGAAGGATCCGGTCGCTGGCGGCGCCGTTGATCCGGCCACCGAGCAGATAGATCGTGCCGTCGAGGTTGACCGCCGAGGCGTGGGAGAGGGCGTCGGGAAGGTGGCCGGCGACCACGGCCCGCTCCGTCCCGAGGTCGAACTCCTGGATCTCGCTGGTCTCGCTGCCGTCCCCCAGCTCGCCGCCGAAGACATAGATCTTGTCCCCCACCGTCGCCGCGGCGCCGTAGCGAACCGCGGTCGGTAGCCGCGCGACCCTCGTGAACGACCTGCCGTTCGTCGTCTGCAGGACCGATGCCGACGGCTGCTGGCCGTCGTAGCCGCCGAGCACATAGGCGGCGTCACCGAGGCGGACCGCCGAGATATCGGAGACGGCGTCGGGAAGGTGGCCGACGACCTCCGCGGTCCCGCCGGGCGTCAGAGCCTGGGCCAGGTCGAGGGTCGAGGTGTTTCCCCCACCGAAGACCAGAGTCCCATTGTTCAGTGTGACCGCGGCCGCGTCATGGAGCGGCTGGGCGAGCGACCCGTCGGGCGTGGAGCGTCCTGAGGCCGGATCGAGGCGGTAGACGCGATCGGTCGACCCGCCGCTGTCCTCGCCGCCGATCACGAGGAGGCCTCCCGAGACCGGGGCGACCGTCTCCCCGTGAATCGCGACCGGCAGACGGCCGCGGCTCGATGTGGCGGTCAACCTCGCAGGGCCCTGGCGCACGGGACGGGCGCTGGCCGACTGGCCGCTCTCGCTCTGCCCGCCGCCGGAGCCCGAGATCGCGTTCAGGCCGACCACGGCCAGCGCCGCAATCGAACACAGCAGGATCCCCAGCCGGACCAGGCCTCGGCGGCGCTCGGAGCTCATCGCGGATGACCGTGATCGGGGCACGTGAAGGCTTCCTAAGCACATGATGAGCGTTCTCTACTCCGCCCCTTAGACTCGCTTCATCAGAACCCACGAGGCTTGCCTGTGATGAGCCGTGCTCGGCGACGCGGTCTGATTCGCCTCGCGGCGCTGGTCGGCTCCGTTACGGCGCTGCTGATCTGGTTCATTGCCACCAGTGGGTCGGGCAGTGGCGGCCCCCATGGGACGACGGCGAGCGCCGGATCCGCGGGCGCGGATGGTCAAACGCGGTTCCAAGTCCCACCGCCGCTGGACCCACACGACGTGTACGCCGCCGATCGCCCCGGGATGCTCTCGCCGGTAGTACGGCGGTTTCCCTCCCGCGTGTACGTCCCCAACAGCGAGAGCAACACCGTCAGCGTCATCGACCCGCGGACCTACAAGGTCATCGGCCAGTTCCCGGTCGGCACCCTGCCGCAGCACGTCGTCCCGTCGCACGATCTGAAGACGCTCTGGGTCAACAACGACGAGGGCAACTCGTTGACCCCGATCAACCCGGCCACCGGCCGACCCGGGCGAGCGGTCCCGGTGACGGATCCGTACAACCTCTACTTCACGCCTGACGGACGCTTCGCGATCGTGGTCGAGGAGCGGATGCAGACGCTCAACTTCCGCGACCCGCACACGATGCGGAGCGACCACACGCTCTCGGTGCCCTGCGCCGGGGTCAACCACATGGACTTCACGGCGGACGGCCGCTTCCTCGTCGCGAGCTGTGAGTTCGGAAAGTCCCTGATCAAGGTCGATCTGCAACGCCAGCGGGTGGTCGGTCAACTCACACTGAGCACAGGGGCCTCGCCCCAGGACGTGAAGCTTTCACCGGACGGCCAGCTCTTCTATGTGGCGGACCAGTACGCGGACGGCGTCTGGCTGATCGATGCCAAGTCCTTCAAGAAGGTCGGCTTCATCCCCACCGCCGCTGGGGCCCACGGCCTCTACGTCAGCCGAGACTCGAAGTACCTGTACGTCTCGGACCGAACGGCCGGCGAAGTGTCTGTCATCTCGTTCGCGACGCGCAAGGTCGTCCACACCTGGCACATCCCCGGGGGCAGCCCGGACATGGGCGGCGTCTCCGCCGACGGACGCGTCCTCTGGCTCTCGGGCCGCTACGGCGGCGAGGTCTATGCGATCAGTACCCAAAACGGGCACCTGCTCGCCCGGATTCCGGTGGGCAGCGGGCCACACGGCCTCTGCGTGTACCCGCAGCCCGGCCGCTACTCGCTGGGCCACACCGGAATCTTCAGGTGACCGGCCCCACGACCGAGACCCCCCCGGTCTCGAGGTCGTAGACCGCGGACACCACCATGATCTGCCGCGTGTCGACCGCCGGCCTGATGATCGGCTCCCGCGCGGCGAGGTCGGCCGCCTGCGCCGCGGCATTCAGCTCGACGCAGGCCGGCACCGTGCGGGCGGGCTCCGCCAGCTCACGGATCGACGGGACGATCCGGTCGACCACCTCGCCGATCGCCCCGTACTCCTCGGGCGGGTAGCTCGCCTCCCCGTTGGCGACGTCGATCGCCGCGGTGACGGCGCCGCAGTTGCTGTGGCCGAGGACCATGACCAGCTTCACGCCGAGCACCTTGACGGCGAACTCCGTGCTGCCCAGGGTGCCGCTGTCAATCGTGTTCCCCGCGACCTTCGACGAGAAGAGATTGCCCCGGTCGACGTCGAAGATCAGGGTCGGCGAGACGCGCGAGTCGGCGCAGCTGACGATCGCCGCGAACGGCATCTGGCGGCTGGCACGCTCATCGCCCACCGGAGAGTGATCGTGCAGCTCGAGCCTGCCCTCCCGGTGACGCCGGTTTCCCTCCATGAGCAGCTCGAGCGCCTCCTGCGGAGTGCTCGGATGGGGCGCGGCGGCTGGATCGGTCGCGTTCGGCACGCGGCGAGTATTCCATCGAGGCGGGTGCGCAAGCAGCCGAGCCCAAAGCGTGTAACCGTACGGCCCGCCCGATGACTGAATCCCATGAACACGATCTCGTCCAACGACTGCGCGACGGCGACGAATCGGCCTTCGCCGAGCTGATCGACGCATATGGGGCCACGATGCTTCGCGTAGCCCAGATGTTCGTGCGCGACCGCGCCACCGCCGAGGAGGTGGTGCAGGAGACCTGGCTCGCCGTGCTCAACGGCATCGACCGGTTCGAGGGCCGGTCGAGCCTGAAGACCTGGCTCTTCCGAATCCTCACCAACCGCGCCAAGACGAGGGGGCAGCGCGACGGGCGCACGGTCCCGTTCTCCTCGCTCGCGGGCGCCGGTGAGGGCGACGAGCCGGCGGTCGACCCCGATCGTTTCCTGGGCCCCGACTCCGCGGAACCGGGCGCCTGGGCCGCGCCTCCGCGGGCGTGGCCGCAGGACAGGGTCCTGGCGAAGGAGACGCTCTCGGTGATCCAGATGGCGATCGAGGAGCTGCCGGATGCTCAGCGCGAGGTGATCCGCCTGCGCGACGTCGAGGGGTGGTCACCGATGGAGGTCACCGACGCCCTCGAGATCACCGACGGAAACCAGCGGGTCCTGCTGCACCGTGCGCGCTCCAAGGTCCGGGCCGCGCTCGAGCAGTACCTGGATCCCGACGTGACCGGGGGGACCGCATGAGCATCTTCACTCCGCCCCTTGCCTGCCAGGAGCTCGTGGAGCTGGTCACCGCGTACTTCGACGGCGACCTCTCCCGCCGCGACCGCCGTCGCTTCGAGCGCCACATCGGCGGGTGCGGCAACTGCTCGGCCTACGTCGAGCAGATGCGTCAGGTGATCGCGGCCAGCGGCCGGCTCACCGAGGACGACATCGACCCGGGCGCGCGCGAGGAGCTGCTCGCGGCGTTCCGAGGCTGGAAGCAGGAGCGACCGGCGGGCTAGGTCCCGTTGTCCTCGAGCATCCCGGCCAGCAGGCCGAGGTACTGGAGCAGGTGCCTGGTGCCGAGGAACTCATCGATCACCCGCTGACGAGCCGCCGCTCCCATCCTCGCCATTCCCTCCGGGTCGCCGAGCAGCCGGTCGATCGCCGCGCCGGCGGCAGCCAGGTCGGTGGGATCGACGATGACCCCTGAGACGCCGTTTTCGATCTGATCCTGGATGCCCCCCACGGCGCCTGCCACGACCGGCTTGGACTTCCACATCGCCTCCGCGACCGTCAGGCCGAATCCCTCCGCGAGACTCTTCTGAAGGACGACGTCGGATCGCCGCTGGATCGCGTTGACCATCGCGGCGTTCTCGGCGACATCGTCCATGGGCAGCGTCGCGAGGTGGACGCGCTCGCGGAGCTCCGGGGCGAGCGCCTCCCGCTCGGCGCGTACCTCCGCGAGCACCTCGGCACCTTCCGGGTCGTCCGCGACCCCGGCAACCGACGGGCCGACGAGGAGGAGGTGAGCCGTTTCGTTCGTGACGTGCTCGGCGAAGCAGCGCAGCACTCCCACCGGGTCCTTGAGCCGATCCCATCGCGAGACCTGGGTGATCAGCGGCGCGTCATCCGGGACCGGCCCGTCCTGGTTCAGCTCGGCGGGGCGATCAACGCGGGCCTCGCTGCCGTCGAGGTGAGTGAACAGGGCATTGCCGAAGTGATCCCCGGAGCGCACGCCGATCACCGCGAGGATCGAGCGGACGGCCTCGGGCTCCAGCTCCTGGTTCTTGGGGGAGAAGATGTCGATCGAGGGAGGAACGATCCAGGTCCGGTCCTCGTCGAGTCCCTCCCAGGCGAACCGCTCGCGCGAGAAGACGTATGCGTCGGCCTCCTGGATGTAGGGGCGCAGGAACTCCCAGGCCTCGTGCGCGTAGCGCCCCGGGTTGTCGATGCCGATGTGGCACCGCCAGACGACGCTGACGTCGGCAGACTTGACGTGGGGCACCAGCCCAGCCGGCTGAGGATCGTGGATGTAGACGATGTCCCCCTTGCGGACGAGCCCGGCGAGCTCGTCCGCGCTCTCCAGGAGGCCCTGCTGGTAGATCTCCTGCTCGGCGCGCCCGAGCGCCCCGTCGTCGCCCGGGGATTCGTGCAGGTGGTTGTGGAGGCGCTTGGTGAGCCGGAAGAACTCGGGGCTTCCGCCGATCGTCAGCCAGCGAAGGTCCACCCCGGCACCCCGCCCGTAGGCGAGCAGCGAGTGGAGCATCTCCGCGACCCCGCCGCCCCGCGCGGTGGAGTTGACGTGCCAGACGATCCGGCCGCGCAGGACATCATGGGCCCTCGCGATCGCCTGCTCGACCTCGGCATACCCATCGCCCAGGAGAGGCCGGAAGCTCTCGGTGGAGATCGCCGTGATCGGGACCTCCTGTAGTGCCGCCATCGACAAGGACCCTATCCGCCGGAGGCCTCCGCGCCAGTGCATACGCTGATCTGGTGCTGATCCTGCTCCTGGCGGCGACCGCGACCACGTTCGCGACCGGCCTCGGAGCGATACCCGTCTTTTGGCTGGGTGGACGGGCCTCAGCCTGGCAGCCGGCGCTGTACGGCTTGGCGGCCGGAGCGATGACCGTCGCGTCGATCGTCGGGCTCCTCAAGCCCGGCTTCGACCAGGGGCCAACCGTCGCGGTGCTGGCCGGGGGGGCAACCGGCGTCACCTTTCTGGCCGTCACCCGCGTCTTCCTGATCCATTCGGAAGTGGAGTTCGGTGGGCGCACCGGGCCGGGCGCGAAGCTGTCGGTGCTGGTCTTCCTGGTGCTGCTCGTCCACAGCCTTCCCGAGGGCTTCTCGATCGGGACCGCCTACGCCTCGGATGTCTCAGGCCTGAGCCTCTTCGTGATCCTGGCCATCGGGCTGCAGAACGTCCCGGAGGGCACGAGCATCGCGGTCCCGATGGCCGAGGCCGGCTACAGCCGCAGCCAGATGTTCTGGGCCGCGGTCCTGACGAGCATCCCTCAGCCGATCGGCGCGGCCATCGCCTACCTCCTGGTCCGTACCTTCGAGGACCTGCTCCCCTATTCCTTCGGGTTCGCCGCGGGGGCGATGCTCGCGCTCGTCGCCTCAGACCTCGCCCCGCGCGCCCTGCGCGCGCCCGGTGCTGCGCGCGGGATCGCGGGGACCCTCGCGGGCGCTGGAGTGATGCTCGGGCTGAGCGCGGCGCTGGGCGTCTAGCCCGAGGCGCCAATCGCCTTGTTGACGTCGGCGACGAAGGACTCCGCCTCCGACTGGCGCTCGAGCGGGACCCAGATGGCCATCACCAGCCGGTCGAAATCGATCCGAACTCGCTCCTCCGGCTTGCCGAACATCCCGAGTGTCTTGCCCTTGTCGTCGCGCACCACCTTGCCGGCGGTCAGCTCGGTCACGGGCACCTGGTTCTGAACCGCCCCCCAGCGAAGCGCCTGGAGCTGATTGCCGTCGAGGACCAGCGCCCGGTCGTCACAGCCTTCGATCTTCTGCATTCCCCTACTCCCTTTTCTGTAGACGACCGCACCGTATCCGCTCAAGCTCGGATGGCGCG
Source organism: uncultured Solirubrobacterales bacterium (assembly GCA_963815045.1). Classification (GTDB taxonomy): domain Bacteria; phylum Actinomycetota; class Thermoleophilia; order Solirubrobacterales; family 70-9; genus DASUPK01. The sequence continues at coordinate 554,428 of CAWFET010000003.1, read as the reverse complement.
GTCCCGATAGGAGTCGCATGGCCGCCGATCTCAAGCGCGAGCGAGTCGTGCTCGAAACCGAGCGCTACACGATCATCGGCGACGTGACGCTTCCTGCCGAGGGTTTCCACAGCCGCCTCTCCGACCTCCTCAATCGCGAGGGCGTCGAGTTCATTCCGTTGGTGAACGCGGTGGTCGCCGGCCGCGACGGCGAGCCTCCCGTGAACCGGCCCTTCATTGCGGTCGCGCGGGACCACGTCCAGGTCGCCTACGAGGCCACGGACTAGCGGCCCACGGGACGTCGCCGACTTCTAGTCAGTCGTGGAGTCGGCCCGGGCGTCTGCGGCCGCCTGCTTCCGCGCAGCCTTCTTGGCCTGCTTCTCGAGCCGGCGCTCCTGGAGCCTGCGTTCACGCTGGAGCTTCGCCATCGTGGTCTTGCGCTTGCCGCCTGAGGCCATGTCAGCTCCCCCCTAGAGCGCCTGGACGTTCGCGGCAGCTGGGCCCTTGTCGCCCTGCTCTGTGTCGAAGCTGACCTTTGCGCCTTCGGCGAGCGACTTGTAGCCATCGCCCTGGATGGCGCTGTGATGCACGAAGACATCCTTGCCTGCGTCATCCGGCGTGATGAATCCAAAGCCCTTGTCATCGCTGAACCACTTCACGGTTCCTGTTGCCATTTCGGTCCCTCCATGTGCGTGCACTGCGAACGCGGAGGGTGCCCGGAGGCAACGACGGCGAAAACGCGGGGCACTGCTTTGATCGAGCGGACGCTCGACCCGAGGGGCCAGTCTAGGGCAGCCGCGCCTAGTTCACCGACGGGTCCGGCGGCATGCGCGCGAGCAGGGCGAACTCGCCGCCCTTGCGGGCGAGGACGTCCGCCCACAGGTCTCCGTCACCGAACGGGTCGTCCGGGTGGGCGCCCTCGACGATCCAGGACTCCTGCTCGAGCTCGCCGTCGAGCTGGCCCGCGCCCCAGCCTGCGTAGCCGGCGAAGACTCGGACCCGCAAGAGCTCGGGCGGCTCGTCGAGATCGACCATGCCGACGGTCCCGACGACCAGCTTGGTCGCGTCAGCGGGGTCGGGATGGTCGCCGATCGCGGTCACGGCATTGGGCTGCACCGGGCCGCCGACGTGAAGCAGGTGCTCGTCGCCGATCAGCTCGGCGAGCTCCGGAGACGCCTCGCCGACGGTCGTCTCGGATGGCCGGTTGAGGACGAGCCCGAAGGCCCCCTCCGCGGAGTGCTCGACCATCAGGATCACGGTCCGGTGGAAGTAGTCCGGCATGCTCGGCGAGGCGATCAGCAGCTTGCCGGTTAGGGTCTCGTCCATGGGGATCAAGTTGTACGGCACGAAGCCCTCGCCTCCCTCGCACACCGTCCGGCTGGAGCTCGAGGCCAAGGGCCTGGACTACAAGCCGATCTGGCTCTTGCCGGGCCTGCATCCCGCGCTGCTGCGCACGCGAGGGTTCCGCGGCGGGACGGTGCCGTCGATCAAGATCGACGGCCGCAAGATCCAGCAATCGCGCGCGATCTCGCGGGCTCTCGACGAGCTGCGGCCCGAGCCGCCGCTCTTCCCGGCTGACCCGCAGCAGCGGCTGGATGTCGAGGAGGCCGAGCGCTGGGGCGACGAGACCCTGCAGGACGTGCCGCGGCGGATCGTCCGCTGGCTCTCCGTCCACCGCCCCGAGACACGCCTGATGATCGCCCGGGAGATCGGGGTCCCCCTGCCGAAGCTCGCAGCCTGGATCAACGCGCCAACGGCCCGCTTTATGGCGAACAAGGTGGACAGCGATCGGGAGATCCAGAACGCGATCGCCGCGGTCGGGGAGGTACTCGACCACGTCGATGAGCTGATCGAACGGGGCGTGATCGGCGGCGATCCGCCGAACGCCGCCGACTTCCAGATCGCGACCTCGGTGCGCGCCCTGCTCACCGTCCGTGACCTCGACCGAGCCACCCGGGGTCGCCCTGCGGCGGAGCATGCGATGCGGCTGGTCCCGGAGTTCGGCAACGACTTCCCCGCCGGCCTGCTGCCGGCGGAGGTGTTCAGGGCGTCAGAACGATCTTGAGCGCCTCTTTGTTGTCGTACACGCGGTAGGCCTCCGCGGCCTCGTCGAGCTTCATGTGGTGGGTGACCAGCGGGGCCGGATCGAGCTTGCCCTCGGTGAGCAGCCCGAGCACCCGATCCAGGTGCTTGATCACATTGGCGTGGCCGCTGGTGAGGGTGAGGGCCTTGATCCAGATCAGGCCCATGTGGACCTCCGTGCGCTCGGCGTACACGCCGGTCACCGAGATCGTCCCCGCCTTGCGGGCAAGGCGGATCGCCATATCGAGCGCATCCGGATGGCCGACCGCCTCGACCGCGAGGTCGACGCCGCGCCCCTCGGTCAGCTTCTTGACCTCCCCCCGCGGGTCCTGCTCGGTCAGGTGGACCGGGGTGGCCCCGAAGGACTCCGCCATCTTCAGACGATCCTCGACCGTGTCGATCGCGATCACCTCCGAGGCGCCCGCGGCCTTGGCCGCCTGCACCGCGCAGAGGCCGACCGGCCCCATGCCGAGGATCGCGGCGCTCTCGCCCTCGGCGAGCGGCCGCGAGTCGATCGCGTGGAACCCGGTGCCCATCACGTCTCCGGCGAAGAGCGCGACGTCGTCGGAGAGCCCCTCCGGCACCTTCCGCAGAGTGAGGTTCGCGTGCGGCACCAGCACCTGCTCGGCCTGTGCACCCTGCAGGTCGCCCAGAGCCTTGCCGTGCCCGTAGACGCGGGCCTCGTCGCATTTGTGGAACTCCCCGCGCTTGCAGAAGAAGCACTCGCCGCAGGCGGTCCCATAGGTGCCGAGGACGCGGTCCCCGACGCTCACCCGGGTGACCTCGTCCCCGGCGGCGATCACCTCCCCGACGAACTCGTGGCCGATCACGAACCCGGGCTCGATCTGCACCCGCCCGTGGTAGATGTGGAGGTCCGAGCCGCAGATGCCGCTCGCCTCGACCCGGACGATCGCGTCGTCCGGGTCGAGCAGCTCGGGCTCGGGAACGTCGTCGATCTGGACCTCCCCGGGAGCCTGGAATGTGACCGCGCGCATATCCCGGAAGCCTATGAGAGGATCGCCCAGCATGAATCGGGCGCTCCTCGGCTTCGCCTCCGGGGCGCCCTCAGACAAGGAGAGCGCAGATGGCGATCGAGAAGTCGCGGCCGGTGCTGATCACGGGCTGCTCGACGGGGATCGGAAGGGCGACCGCGGAGCGGCTCGCCGACGACGGCTGGAACGTGCATGCGACGGCCCGGAAGCTCGAGGCGATCGAGGATCTCGGCCGGAAGGGCTGCACCGTGAGTGAGCTCGACGTGACGGACGAGCGCTCGATGGAGAAGGCCGTCGAGGCGGTCGAGAAGGACGGTCCGATCGGCGCCCTGATCAACAACGCGGGCTACAGCCAGAGCGGCGCGATCGAGACGATCCCGATGGACAGCGTGCGCCGGCAGTTCGAGACCAATGTCTTCGGCCTGATGCGGATGTGCCAGCTGGTGCTGCCGGGGATGCGCGGCGCCGGCTCGGGAACGATCGTGAACCTCAGCTCCATGGGCGGCAAGCTCACCTTCCCCGGCGGCGGCGTCTACCACGCGACCAAGCACGCCGTCGAAGCCCTGTCCGACGCTCTCCGCTTCGAGGTCAAGGGCTTCGGCATCGACGTCGTGGTGATCGAGCCCGGCCTGATCGTCACCGAGTTCGGCGAGACCGCAGCCGGGAGCCTGGACGAGGTCGACGAGCACGGCCCCTACGCGAAGTTCAACGCCGACGTCGCCAAGGTGACCGCCGAGGCCTACAAGGGCGGCATGGCCCGGTTCGGCGCCGGGCCCGACGCGGTCGCGGCGAAGATCGCGAAGGCACTGCTCACGCGGCGACCGGCGACCCGCTACAAAGTCACCCCCTCGGCCCACGTGGTCATGGGCATGCGCGGCGTGATGACCGACCGGATGTGGGACCGATTCGTGCGCACCCAGTACCCCCCGCCGAAGCCGGGAGCCTGACCCACCCGACATAGAGTCCTTTCATGGACCTCGGCCTCGCGGTCGCGATCGCGCTGGCGATCGGCTTCGCTGTTACGAACGGGCTCCATGACGCCTCGAATGCGATCGCGACGCTGGTGGCGACGCGCGCCGCGCGGCCCGGCCAGGCGATCGTCCTGGCCACGATCTTCAACCTGATCGGGCCGTTCGTCGTCGGCGCGGCGGTGGCCGACACGATCGGCGGGATCGTCACCGTCTCCCCCTCCGAGAGCACGGAGGTGATCGGCTGTGGGCTTGCGGCTGCGGTCGGCTGGAACATGACGACCTGGTGGCTCGGGCTGCCGTCAAGCTCCGGCCACGCGCTCGTCGGCGGCCTCGTGGGCGCCGCGGTGGTCGAGGGCGGGCTGGACGCCGTCAACTGGGGTGGGATCGAATCCGGGAAGCCGGTGGGCGTGTTCGGCACGCTGATCGCACTCGCGATCTCCCCCGTCCTCGGGGGCCTCGTCGCGTTCGGGGTAATCCGGGCGTTGCGGCGACTCGGCCGTCGCCTCACCCGCACCTGGGACGGCTCGGTGATCGCGGGTCAGTGGGCGATGTCGTCGGCGCTCGCTTTCAGCCACGGGGCCAACGACGCGCAGAAGGCGGTCGGCGTGATCGCGGCGCTGCTCGTCGGTGCCGGCAAGGTCGACTCGCTCGGCGCCTCCCCCACCTGGGCGACGCTCGTCTGCGCCGTGGCTCTCACGTTCGGCACGGCGTTCGGCGGGTGGAGGATCATCAAGACCGTGGGACAGCGGATCTACCGCCTGCAGTCGATCGAGGGTCTGGCGAGCCAGACCTCGTCGGCCGGCGTGATCCTGGGAGCCTCGCTGCTCGGGGCGCCCACGTCGACCTCGCAGGTCGTCGCCTCCTCGGTGGTCGGCATCGGAGGGGGGCGCAGGCGACTGCGCCATGTGAACTGGTCCCTGGTCCGGCAGATCGGCCTCGCCTGGCTGATCACCATGCCGATCACCGCGCTTCTCGCTGGAGGGATCCTCGCGGTCTGGCGGGTGCTGACGTGAAGCGGAAGCGGCGCTGGTTCCTGCCCGATACCCCCGATCTCGTCGGGCAGCTGCGCGTGCAGGCCGGGATCACGCTGGAGGGCGTCGAGGCGTTCGCGGCCTGGGCGGGCGGCGACACGGCCGCCGGCGAGACGCTTCGCGACATCGAGCACCGTGGCGATGCGGCGAAGCGGGAGCTGCTCGAGCAGCTGCGGGAGGCGTTCGTCACTCCACTCGCGCCGGAGGACCTCTTTGCGCTCTCGCGCGGGATCGACTGGATCCTCGACTACACGCGCGACCTGGCTCGCGAATCGGTGGCGATGGCGTGCCCGCCGGACGCGCGGCTCGCCGAGATGGCGGCGTTCCTCCGCGAGGCGGTGACGCAGATCGAGAGCGCGATCGGGAATCTGCAATCGGACGGCGAGGCCGCCTCCACCTCGGCCGACGAGGCGATCAGGACGGTGCGCCGCATGGGAATCGCCTACTACCAGGGGATGGCCGAGCTGCTCGACGTCGAGTCGCGCCCCGAGCGGATCGGGAGCCGCGAGCTCTACCGCCGCTGCGATCGCATCGGCGAGGAGGTGATCGACGTCGCGGAGAGGATCGTCTACTCGGTGGTCAAGGAAAGCTGAGCCCGGATGTTTGAAAGCCGCCCGATCCGCAAAGGATCGGTGGCATGGGAATCAGTCCCACCGCTGAGCGACCCGTGATCGCAACCGGCCCCAGTGTCCTCCGCCGCCGTGCCCGGGAGCGCGTCGGCCGCAGGATCCAGTGGGAGACGGCGTTCTTCGGCCTGATCGCCGCGGTCGGCCTCGGCGCCCTCCTGGTCGCGATGCTGATCGGCGGCCTCGTCGCAGCGGGGGTGACCGACTTCGGGCAGACCGCGGCCAGCCTCTTCCACCACCTGGTGATCGCCGGCGGGGCGATCGCGCTGGCGACGATCGTCCTCAGCTACCTGACCGGCGGCTACGTGGCCGCCAGAATGGCCCGCTTCGACGGCTGGCGGCAGGGCCTGGGGGTCTGGCTGTTGAGCGTGCTGCTGGTCCTGGCGCTCGTCATCGCCGGCTGGATCTCCGGAGGCGAGCTCGATCCGAGCAAGTCGATCTCGCTGCCGGGAGATCCCGTCGACGTCGGCCCGCTCGGCGCGGGACGCGCCGTGATCCTCGCCGTCCTGGCGGTCGTGCCGCTGGTGGCCGCCGTCGCCGGAGGGGTCCTGGGCGAGCGCTACCACCGCGCGGTGGACGACGCCGCATTCGAGCCGTACGAGCCGGACGAAGGGCTTGGCTCGGATGAGGACGACACGAATCAGCCGTACGGGCCCGACCGCGTCAGGCAGGAGGAGCCCGCCTCCGCGGCAAGCTCGAGCGAGGACTCGACCGTCTCGCCGGCCGCCAGCCCGTAGGTCAGGGCTCCAGCGAAGGAATCGCCACACCCGTAGCTGTCCGCCACGGGACCCGGAAGCGGCGCCGCCGCCCAGGTACCGGACCGACCGTCGGCGGTCTCGTATCTCCCGCCCTCGGCTCCTCGGGTCGCCACCAGCAGCGCCGGCCGGGGCTGGAGCGCCAGCGCGAACGCGGTCTCCAGCTCGTCTCGATCGGAGTAGACCAGGGCGTCGAGCGCCACCCCGGACGCGGCCAGCACCTTGCCGGCCCTCGGGGAGGCGACCAGGACGCGCGCCCGGCGGGCCGCTTTCAGCGCGCCGTCGTCCCCGGCCGTCACGTAGACGCCGTCGGCGCCCTCGAGGTCGCTCCAGTCGAGGGAGTCGGCCCCCGCCGGCTCCAGCCGCTCCCCGATCGTGGTGATGGTCCGCTCCCCATGCGAGTCGAGGAAGGTGTGCGCTCTCCGTGTCGGTTCGTCCCGGCGGGCCGCCTCGACCCTGACGCCGAGCTGGCCCAGCCGCTCGCGCGACCGGGCGGCAAGATCGTCCTCGCCGAGCGCCGTCAGCAGAGTGGAGCCGCCGGCTAGGCGGGCGAGCTGCACCGCCGCCACAGCTCCGCCCCCGGCCGGCTCCTGGAAGCTGTCGGTTGCGTGGACGATCTCCCCCGCGGCGGGGGTGTGATCCCCGCGCACGAACTCAACCCACTCGACGTGTCCGACAACCGCGACCCGCATCCACCGGATTCTCGCCGCTGCGACCGCGATACGTCGAGCTCGATCTCTACCGTGCCCGGCGGTGAGGTCACGGACGATGATCATCGTTGCGTCGATCGCGGCGCTCGCGGCGGCCCTGCCCGGAACGGCGCGTGGCGGCCCGGCCACCGAGGAGGTCGATGCCTGGGCCTACCCACAGACCGCGGCCGTGGTTCACAGCGACCCCACAAGCAGCTCCGGCAGCCTCTCGAAACTCCACTTCCTCACCGAGCTCAGAGCGCCCGAGGTCTACCGCGTGAGCGGCAGGCTGACCCAGGACGACGGCCGGACCTGGCTTCGGATCGACGTGCTGGGGCGGCCCAATGGCCGGAGCGGCTGGGTCCCCGAGGAGGCCCTCGGCCCGCTCCACAAGATCGACGAGACCCTGGTGATCAACCGCTCGGCGCTCAGGGCCAACCTCTACCGGGGCAAGCGCAAGCTCTTCAGCACACCGATCGGCATCGGTAGGGGCAAGTGGCCGACGCCGCCCGGTGACTTCTATATCCGCGAGGGAATCCGGATCAAGAAGGGCGGTGGCGTCTATGGATCGTTCGCGTTCGGCACCAGCGCGTACTCACCGAGCCTGAGCGACTGGCCCGGCGGGGGCGTGATCGGGATCCATGGCACCAACGAGCCGAACCTGATCCCGGGTCGCATCTCGCACGGCTGCATCCGGATGAAGAACCAGCAGATCAACCGCCTGCGGCGCCTGGCCGGCGTCGGCACCGCTGTCGAGATTCGCTAGCCGCCTAGCCGCAGTAGGCGAACGACTGCAGCTTGCCGGTGGACTTCGCGCCGGAGTGCATCCCCGTCGTCCGCCAGCCGCCGCCCTGCGGCAGCGACGCGAGCACGAAGATCGTGTCCCCGCCGTTGGTCAGCGTCGCGGTGGAGGTGAGGAAGCCGCCCGAGATCGGCGACAGCCCCGCCCCGCAGGGCTGTGTATCGGCCGACTTCGTGGTCAGGTCGCCGGTGAGCGAAACAGAGCCGGTCCGCGTCCCCACCCGCGCCCGGGCGCAGTACGCGTATGAGGTGAGCTTCCGTGAGGCCGGGTTGTTGTGCGAGGCCGTGAAGTTCCAGGCGCGGCCCTTCGCGACGCGCTGTGAGTCCTCGGGCAGCACGGCCAGCGCCTGGGTCGGATCAGCCTCGGAGGAGAACCCTCCCGAGATTGCGCGCCGCTTCCCGGCGCAGGTGGCGGTCACGGTCGCCCTGGGGTGATCGCCGGGCCCGGTCGCGGCCGGCAACGAGGTCGAGGCCGCCACCTCCCTGATCTTGGGCGCTCCGCTCCGGCAGCGGACGATCGCCGTGAGCGAGCCCGTCGCGGTGGTGAGCGGGCTGGCCCGCAGGCCGCTCGCGATCCAGCTCCTGCCGCCGGAGCGGCGGGACTCCGTCACCACCGTGGGCTCGAGGCCGCTGGGTGCGCCGCCGACGAAGCCGCCGCCCACGGCCCGCGTCCCGGCCGGGCAGGTGGCGGTCGCGGTGAGGAGCTGATGCGGCGGGAGCTGGATCGTCGTCGACCTGGTGACCACGGAGCCCGCGCGATGGTGCTTCCCGGCCTTGGCGGCGCTCGCGCCGGCGGGCAGCGCCACGAGCAGCAGTCCCGCCGCCAGGGCCACTGTGGTCATCCATGTCCGTCGGGGCATCAGATTCGATCCAGATCCGATGACGGCAACGTACCTGTGGTCCCGGCGAATTTTGAGGTCCCCCAACTTTCTGGTACGGACCTTGCAGGATTTTGGGGGCCAGCAGGAAAGGTTGGGGTCCCTGTGATCCGGCGCATCATTCGCTCATGGACGAGCGCGCTCGCGTTGGCGTTGCTCCTCGGCCTCCTGGTGCCGGCCACCGCCCTTGCCGGCGCGGTGATCACTCCCGTGCCCACCTTCCCCTATCCGAGCGTCACGCTGGGGAAGCAGTTCGACGCCTCCATCACCCTCTTCAACAACTCGACCGGGCAGGAGGCGGGCGCCGGGGTGACGATCACCGGAACGAACCTCGACCTGTTCCCCTCCTGCCCTGACTCGGTGATCACCGCCAACAACTGCCCCACCGCCGAGTCCGGCGTCTTCTCGCTGAGCTCCACCGGGACCAGCGGTACCGGCGATTGCCCGTCCGGGAGCTGGACGATCGCCGAGGCGGCACCCGGGCGCTTCAGGTTCACGCCGCCGGGAACGATCCTGCTCCAGTCCGGGCACAGCTGCACCATCAACTTCACGGCGACCGCCAACCAGCTGCCGCAGTTCGACGCCGACCTGACCGCGCCCGGCACCCAGACCAACCAGGTCGCGGCGATCGACGCCTTCAGCCCGGTCACCAGCCTCAGCGTCCGCAACAGCGGCTCGGGCCAGACCACGGTGCTCGGCGCGCCAGCCGGCGGAAACGTCGCGGCCTCCAGCGCCTCCCTGAAGGTGTCCGAGGGCTGCAAGCGCGTCGTCACGGCGAAGGTGACCGGCTCGGACATCGCGAGCGTCACCTTCTTCGTCGACGGCAAGCGCCAGGCGACCGTCGGCCACGCGCCCTTCAAGACCAAGATCAAGGCGTTCAAGCTCTCCCGCGGACATCACAAGGTGACCGCCAAGGTCACCTTCACCCAGGGAAGCGGCGAGAACCCCTCCCCTGCGAAGTTCCAGGGCGGTTTCCTGCGCTGCGCGCCGCCCAAGCAGCCGAACTTCACCGGTTAGTCAGCAGGCCGTTCCCGCGAGATTTGCGGGAATTCACGGATTGTCGGTCCGTACTCCGCGCCGATGATCCTGTGAGATGGCGACTTCGCGCCTGCATCTCCCGGCTCCCCAGGAGTTCCTCGGCGACAACGACCTGATCGCCCGCGTGCTCGGCGTGCTCTACGGAGCCGGCGGACTGCTCGCGGCGGCCTCCCTGCTGCTTCCACATCCCTCCCGCAGCGACGACGCCGGGATCATCGCGGTCGCCTGTGCGGCCGCGGCGGTCGCCGTCCTGCTGGAGGTCTTCCCCTCGCGACTGCCGGCCTGGCTGCTGCAGGTCGTGATCGGGCTCGGCTCGGTTCTGATCTCGCTCTGCGTCTACTTCGCGGGCCAGCCGAGCGCCTATCCGGCGATGTTCATCTGGGTCGTGGTCGCGTCGGGGTTCTTCTTCCCCGGGCGTCGCACCGCGATCCAGCTGGCCTGGCTCCTCACCGTGTACGCGATCGTCCTCTATTCGATTCCCGACAACGGCTACTCGCCGCTCACGCGGCTGTTGCTCAGCGCGATCGCCTTCGCCACCGCAGGGGCGGTGGTGTCATGGCTCAGCCAATCGGTCAGTCGCCGGGTCGAGGTCTCGGAGTCGCGGGCGCGCACCGACCCGCTCACCGGGATCGCAAACCGCCTCTCGCTGGACGAGGAGCTGAGGCGAGAGCTCGCCTGGGCGAAGCGCCACCGGGCCCCGCTCTGCGCCGCGATCCTCGACCTGGACGACCTCAAGGCCTTCAACGACGCGCACGGTCACCTGGCGGGCGATCACCTCCTGGCCTCCGCGGTGAAGGCATGGCGCGACGCGATCAGGCCGAGCGACTTCATCGCACGGGTGGGTGGCGACGAGTTCATGCTGCTGATGCCGGACTGCCCGGCCGAGTCCGCGGAGACCGTGCTGGACAGGGTCCGCGCCGCCACCCCGGCTGAAACCTCGTGCTCCGCGGGCCTCGCGCGCTGGGACGGCGCCGAAGGCGCCCTCGAGCTCTTCAACCGGGCCGATGCCGCCCTCTATCAGGCGAAGCACGGGGGCGGAGACCGGACGGTTCAGCTGACACCGGCCGGCTGAGCGTCTAGCGGAGGGGGTGGGATTCGAACCCACGGTACGACGAACGCCGCACAACGGTTTTCGAGACCGCCCCGTTCAACCACTCCGGCACCCCTCCAGGGCATCGGAGAGGCTAGCGGGACACCGTGGGAGGTCTCAGCCCGAGGCCTGGACGGGCAGCTTGCCCTGGAGCACGTAGCGCAGCATGTCGACGACCTGCTCCGGCTTCTCGGCCGTGGCCATCGCGGCGCGATCGATCTCCTTCAGCGCGTGAGTCGTCTCCGGGTCGTGCAGCGTGACGATCGGCTTGGCGAGCGCCGCCGCGAACCCCGCGTCGAACGCCGCGTTCCACTGCTTGTACTTGTCGCCGAAGCGGACCACGACCACATCTGCCTGGCGGATCAGCGTCTGGGTGCGGATCGCGTTCACGCCTGCGCCCTTGTGGTCCTTCCAAAAACCTTCGGACTCGTCGCCGAGGATCGCCACGCCGACGTCATCGGAGGCGCCATGGTCCGTGACCGGTGAGGTGAAGGTCACCTCGAGGCCGGCGTCCTTCGCGCCCTGGGCGATGCGCTCACGCCAGTCCGAATGGATCTCGCCCGCCAGGTAGACGTTCCACGCCATCGGGCGCGATCTTAGTGAGTAGGATCGCTCGCGAGGAAATGCCGCAGGGACCGAGAGTGAAGACGCTGCTGAGGGCCTTGGCGCTGGTCGCGCTGGGAGTGATGCTGGCGACAGCGGTGGGTGCGCTCGGCAAGAAGAAGCCGCCGCAGCCCGCCAAGCCGCAGCCGAGTCCAGCGGTCTCGATCCGGGCCACGGGCGTGGGCGTGCCGCAGATCGGCGAGCAGGGCACGATCGCGATCTCCGACCTGCAGAGCGCCCTCCGCGCGTATCACGACGGTGGGCAGTACGCCTCCGATCTGAGCGACGTCGACTCGCAGGCCCAGTCGTTCATGCTCCGCCAGGCGAAGGCGGTCCGCCAGCAGCGCAAGCGCAAGTGCAACGCCAAGAAGGGCAAGAGGAAGAAGAGCGGCTCCTGCACGCCCCCGAAGCTCGCGATCGTTCTCGACATCGACGAGACGTCGCTCTCCAACTACACACAGCTCGAGGCGAACAACTTCAGCAACGCCCCGACGGCGCTCGCCCTCGCCGCGGTGTCAGGCACGTCCCCCGCGATCGGCCCGACCCTCTCCCTCTACCAGGCGGCGAGGGCGGCGGGAATCTCGGTCTTCGCCATCACCGGCCGCCCGACGTTGGTGGAGACCGTCACAAGGCAGAACCTGAGCAACGTCGGCTACACGGACCTCCAGGGCGTCTTCTTCAAGCCCAGCTCGTCCGCCGTGGCCCCCTTCAAGAGCGGCCAGCGCGCGGCGCTCGAGCAGCAGGGCTATCGGATCATCGAGAACGTCGGCGACCAGGAGAGCGATCTCGCGGGCGGGCACGCCGATCGCAGCTTCAAGCTGCCGAATCCGTTCTACTTCATCAGCTAGCTAGCCTTCCATTTCCACCTTGGAGAGGTGTCCGAGTGGCTTAAGGAGCTCGCTTGGAAAGCGAGTGGGCGGGTTAACCGCCTCGTGGGTTCGAATCCCACCCTCTCCGCTCCTGCCGACCATGAAGACATAGGCTTCCCGCGATGCCGCAGGTGCAGACCGTCACCGGCCCGATCGAGGCGGAGGAGCTCGGCACCACGCTGATCCACGAGCACCTGCGCAATCAGGACGAGGCCGTCCACAACCAGTGGCCCCAGGCGGGCGCCAACAGGGAGCAGCCTCCACACGCAATTGCGCCGGGCGAGGACTACGACATCGCCGTGCAGGAGGCGAAGGCCGCGGTCGACCTCGGCATCAAGACCATCGGCGAGCCCACCGCGATGTTCCTCGGGCGCGACGTCAACTTCATGAAGCGCGTCTCGGAGGAGTCCGGACTGCAGGTCGTTCCCTGCACCGGGATCTACACCTACGACCACCTGCCCCAGTTCTTTGCGAACCGGGATCCCGACCAGATCGCGGAGTTCTTCATCGCCGACATCGAGCAGGGGATCCAGGGGACGGACATCAAGGCCGCGTTCATCAAGTGCGCCGCCGACCTGCCCGGGGTGAACGAGAACATCGAGAAGGTCCACCGCGCCGCGGCCCGCGCGAGCGTCAAGACCGGGGCGCCGATCATGGCCCACTCCCGTCCCGCCAGCGACACCGCGCCCCGCCAGGTGGAGATCTTCGAGGAGGAGGGCGTCGACCTCAACAAGGTCCAGATCGCCCACTGCGGCGACACGGACGACGTCGACTACATCGAGGGCCTGATCGAGAAGGGGGTCTGGGTCGGCCTCGACCGCTACGGCCTCGACCTCTTCCTGCCCTACGAGAAGCGCCAGGCCACGGCTAGGGAGCTGATCATCGAGCGCGGCCACGCGGACCGGATCTTCCTTTCGGCCGACTCCGTGGCGACGAGCGACTGGTTCCCCGAGAACGTGATCGAGCAGCTGATCGCGGCGGGGGCGGCGAAGGACTGGACGATCCGCATCGTTCCCGAGAAGGTCCTGCCCGAGCTGCGCGAGGCGGGCATGACCGAAGAGCAGGAGCGCACGATGATGGTCGACAACGCGGTCAGCTGGCTCACCGCCTAGCGGCGGGAGGCGAAGAACGCCTCGAGCAGCGCAGCGGACTCCTTCCCGAGGATTCCGCCCTGCACCTCCGGCCTGTGGTTCACGACCGGCTCGGCGAAGAGGTCGATGACGCTGCCGACCGCGCCCCCCTTGGGATCGGCGGCGCCATAGACGAGCCGCGGCACCCGCGCGAGGGTGATCGCGCCCGCGCACATCGGACAGGGCTCGAGCGTGACGTAGATCGTGGTCTCGAGCAGCCGCCAGCCCCCCAGCCGCTCGGCCGCCTCGCGGAGAGCCAGCACCTCGGCGTGGGCGGTCGGGTCACGGCGCAGCTCGCGCTCGTTCCCGGCCTGTCCCAGCACCTCGTCCCCGCGAGCCACCACCGCCCCGATCGGGACGTCGCCGTGCTCAGCCGCCCGCTGGGCGAGCTGCAGGGCACGGCGCATCATCGCCTCGTCGTTGTCCATGGCACTCAGGGCAGGAACTTTCTCAGCGGGACGGTGTTTACAACCTAAGCTGGCGACCCGCGCCGGCCGTTCCTCCTCTTGAAACGTCAACCGGGGACCATGCGAAAGCTGATCGCCACAACCATGCTCGTCCTGGCCGCGGCCGCCATCTGGGCCGCGGGAGCCTCGGCTGCCGATTCCCCGGCTCAGGCTCCCTACGTGCCCGGAGAGCTGCTCGTCAAGTTCGACGGCGGCGCGGAGCGGGTGCTCGATCTGCCCCAGGGCGTCGGCGTCTCCGCGGCGGAGCAGGCTCTGACGGCGAACCCGGCCGTCTCCTATGCGGTGCCCAACTACGTCGCCCACGCATCGGCCATCCCGAACGATCCCGGGCCATCCGGGACGCCGGGCGGCTGGGAGCGGACCCAGTGGAACTTCCTGCCGTGCGGCTCGCTCTGCGGCGAGACCGCGGCACCCTTCCAGGCCAAGGGCGGGTTGAACGCTCCAGAGGCCTGGGACATCCTCAAGCAGCGCGGCGGGAGCCTCGGAAAGGGAGCGCGGGTGGCGGTCCTCGACACCGGGATCGCCTACATGAACAAGAAGCCCCGGTTCCGCAAGAGCCCCGACTTCTCGAAGAGCCAGTTCCTCCCGGGCTGGGACTTCGTCGACAAGGACAAGCTGCCGCTCGACGAGGACGGGCACGGCACCCACGTCACCGGCACGATCGCCGAGCGCGACAACAACCACGTCGGGCTGACCGGGCTCGCGCCGAAGGCGAAGATCCTGCCCGTGCGAGTGCTCGACTCGGAGGGCTTCGGCACCGCGCGAGACATCGCCAAGGGGATCCGCTACGCGGCCTCCCACAAGGCCCAGGTGATCAACATGAGCTTCGAGTTCTCGCTCGGCGTCAACAGCTGCGCCAAGATCAAGGGCATCTGCTCGGCCATCAAGTTCGCGTTCAAGAGGGGCGCGCTGGTGGTCGCCGCGGCGGGTAACGAGAACGGCGAGCCGGTCGCCTATCCGGCGGGCGCGCCCCATGTGGTCGGCGTCGGCCGCACGACCAAGGACGCCTGCCTGGCGAGTGACTCCCGCACGGGTGCCGGGCTCGACGTGGTCGCGCCGGGCGGCGGCTTCCCCCTCCTGAGTACCTGCGGGAACGACGACTCCCTCTTCACCCGCGGCCTGCCGATCTTCCAGCTCACCTTCGACGGCCCGGGCTTCACCAACTTCGGCTATCCCGGTGGCTACGAGGGCACGTCGATGGCGGCCGCACACGTCTCGGGCGTCGCGGCGATGATCATCGCGAGCCACGTCGTCGGCCGCTCGCCCACCGCGGTCGAGTGCCAGCTCAAGGGGACCGCGCGTCACACGGACTCTCAGCTCGGCCAGCCCTACGACGCGCGCCTCTTCGGCGCCGGCCTGATCGACGCCGCCGCGGCGGTCAGGGCGAGAGCGCCGGGCTGCTAGCGGCCACCAGGCCGCTCCACTTTGGAGCGGAGGGCGAAGCCCGTAGAGACTTATGTGGGCGGCCGCTTGTGGCCGCGGCCTGATGGCGAAGCCGTGCGTACGCAATCATCGATTGTCATGGATGAGGTGACCTTCGAGCTGGCGCCCGCCGGCGGCGACTACGCGGACGATCTGACGCAGATCCGGATCGAGGTGAACGGGATGAGCCTGATCGAGCTCGTGCGGCGGGCAGAGCTCCCCTCCGCCCAGGCCGACGGCGAGGAGGAGCTCGCCGGGACATACGTCGGCCTCGTTCCCGGCTACATCCGGATGGACCTGGCCGGCCAGTTTCTCGGCGGGTCGGGCACCTGGCTCTACCCGGAGGGGGAGGGCAAAACCGCGCTGTTGAGCTGCAACTGCGGCGAGGTGGGTTGCTCCCCTCTCCTCGCCCGGGTCACGGTCGACGAGGACACGGTCACCTGGGCCGAGTTCGAGCAGCCAACCAGGCCGGACTGGGACTACGAGGGCTTCGGCTTCACCTTCGAGCGCGCCCAGTACGAGCAGGCGCTGCTCCAGATGTTCAACTAGGACGGCCTCTCCATAAGGCCGCAGCCGCAAGCGGCCACCCCTTTCGCCGGGCTATGGGCACACGCGGAGACTTTCCCCTTGCTCACCTCCGTGATCTTGCGCACACCCCGGAATCCCGCAGCAAGAGGTTCCCGTATCCCGAATCAGATAGCCCACTGCGAGCAGGAGCAAGGAACGAGCAATGAAGGGACCAGCGGTAACACACACGAACGGGCACTACGAATTTCGAATCTCAACCGGAGGGCGGCTCGTCCTAGCCGATCCGCCTGAGGCAGGCTGGCGCCGACAGGTGCCCAGTCGGAACAGCGATCCGCGAGTTCAGCGGGAGCGGGTCCGCAGACCGCATGGCTCGACGTAGTCCCGCCCACTCTCCGCCCGCCGTTCCGTTTCGTAGGGCCAGCCTGTTAGCGGCGCTCATTGCCGCAAGCTTCCTACTCCTCGGCGGCGAGGCATTCGCCGGAACCTTGACGGTCGGTCAGGACTTCGAGGCCGGCAACGTGATCTGTGGCAGCGAAACCGACGTGCAGACGTCGGTGTCCTCAGGCAACTCCTACACCGTCAGCGCTGCCGGGGTGATCACCTCATGGGGCTTCCATAACGGGATCGATGAACTCCCGGGACTGAAGCTCGAAGTCGTCCGGCCCCTGCCGGGTGGAGGCCATGTCATCGTCGGCGAAGCGGCGGCGGGATCCCAGGACCTCCATGCCCTCAACACCTACCCGGCGAGCATTCAGGTGCTGCCGGGAGACATCATCGGCATCTTCGTCGGCTCACCTTTCGGGCACTGTGGCACGTTCACGTCCAATTCCGGCGACACCTTTGACCAGTTCATCGGCAGCCCCGCGCTCGACAGCCTCATCTCACCGAGCGGCTCGGGCGACCTCGTCCGATTCCCAGTCTCGGCCACAGTGACGACGCCCGACGCCGTGCCTGCGCCCCCGACGGATACGGGTCAGCGCGCCGCCGCGATCAAGAAGTGCGCGAAGAAGTTGAAGGGCAAGGCCAGCGCGAAAAAGCGCAAGAAGTGCATCAAGAAGGCCCAGCTGCTCCCCGTCTGAGTTAAGAGGCAGCCGCTACGTCGTCTTGACGATCCAGACGTCGCAGGGCGCGTGGTGCGAGATCTTGTTGGGCACGCTGCCCAACAGGAAGCGCCTCGCGCCCGTCATGCCCTTGTTCCCGACGAGGACCAGATCCGCGTCGTTCTCCTCGGCGACGTCGAGGATCGCGTCGGCGGGGTCGCCCTCGCGCGGGTGGGTCACGACCTCGACCTTGGCCTTTTTCGCCACGGCCGCGGCCTTGTCGAGCACGAACTGAACGTCCTCGCGCGGATTCACCGCGTAGGCCACATCGCCCGAGATGCCCTCACCCTCATCCTTGAGGCGCTGCTGCGGAATGGGCTCGTAGGCGCTGACGATCTCGAGCTTCGCCTTCGAGATCTTGGCCAGCTCGACTGCGGTAGCCACCGCCTCCGTGGCGGTCTCCGAGCCATCTGTTCCAACCACTATGCGGTCGAACATCACCCCTCCTCGCCGATTGCGGCGCCGATACTACCCGCCGGAGCGGAGCGGAGCCTCAGCTGAGCTTGACGATGGCGATCACCATCGAGGCGATCAGGCAGATCACGAGGATCACCAGGCTGGCCGCCCAGAGCTTCGGCACCCGCCGATCCTATTGGTCGGGCTCGATCGCCTGGACCTGCGGCGCGACGACTCCGCGGAGGGCGCTCGCCGGCGTGCCGGGCGCCACCTCGTACCAGTCGACGTAACGGCCGCAGGCCCGTTTGAGCGGTACCGCCTGGCGGGCCGGATCGTTCCGCGTGGCGGCAAGACCGCTCAGATACGCCTTGCTCTCGGTATGGAGCAGGCGGCCGATCAGAGGCGGATCGGCGACGTCGACAGTGACCAGCACATTGCCGGACTTCTTCACGTCCAGCGATCCGACCGGGTAGTACGGAGAGGGTCCTCGGAAGAGCAGGTTGGTGCGCATGGTCCCGCTGAACGGAGCCGCCAGTCCGGGCCCGGTTGCGATGACGTGCAGCGCCTGGGTGCTCGCGTATTGGAGAGACAGGTCCCAGCTGCCGGGCGTGAGATAGAGGCGCAGGTGGGCCGGCTTGGTCTGGGTCAGCGCCGGGCTCGGGCTCCAGACCTTTCGCACGACGGGCTGAACGGTGAACACGGTCGCCTTCCCCTTGACCTTGGTGATCGGCGCCTGCTCGGGGTTCGAGCAGTCGAGCGGCGCGCCGGGGTTGACCGGCTCATAGAGCGTGCGCCGCTGCCCGACCGGGCGCTCGCGGTGCCAGAGGATGAAATCGCCGGTGCGGAGCCGCGGCACGAATCCCGGCGGCGCCTGGCTCTGCATCGCCGCGCTCGTGGTCACCACCCACTTGAACTTGTTCATCACGAAGGGCGGGACGTTGTCCCAGTCGAACTTCGCGTTCAGGTCGGTCGCCCGGTAGAGCGGGTGGACCTCCTCGACGTCGTAGTGGTTGGTGATCGGCGCATAGACCTCCGAGCCGATCAGCTCCCAGGAGACGAAGTTGTCGCGGCCGAGGAAGAGGACGTTCTGGCCGTCGACGATCGGCCGCATCCGGAGCATCTCCTGAAGGTGGTAATCGGGCCCGACCGCCGACTGCCGCAGCGGGAGCAGCGTCGAGAACGCCGCGGCGGCCGCGAAGGCGAGGACCAACAGGGGTACGGCGAAGCCCGAGACCGGTTGAAGCAGCGCGGGCGGCCAGCGGACCACTCCCCCAGCCGGGACGTCACCCTCCTCGCCGGGCAGCGCGTCGGCTGAGAGCAGGCCGCGCAGCGCGATCAGCATGATCAGCGGCGCGGCGATCGCCAGGGCCTTCGCCTGGGTGTACGGCGTGCCGAGCGCCAGCGAAGCGAGGTAGAGCAGCGTCGCGGCGAGCAGCGCCGAGGGCAGCGCGGACTCTCGTCGCGACAGAGCGCGGCCGAGGCCCCAGGCGAACGCCACCAGAGCGAGCAGCGCACCGAGGTAGAAGGCGATCTCCGGAGTGGTCGAGTTCGCCGGAGTGATCCGGAACTCACCCGAGGGCCAGACACCGAAGACCTCGAGCGGGTTGATCGGCTGGCGCAGGTTGCCGAAGCCGACCGTCGGGCCCGTTCCGGAAGGGCTGAACGCCTTGAAGTTCGAGAAGCTCGCGAGCCGGAAGATCTCCGGCAGCGCGGCCACGATCGGAATGCCGATACCGAGCCAGATCGCCGACTTGGCGCCGCGAAGCCGCTCCCTCAGGCGCAGGTCGTGCTCACGCAGCGCGATGACGAGCATCCAGACGATCGCGGCTCCGAGCAGCCAGGCGAGCCCCGGGAAGCTGTAGTTGTAGATCGTGCCGGCGGCGATCACGCCGAGGGGGATGGCGGCGGTCACAGATCCGCCCGTCCCGGACCAGGCCCCGCGCAGCGCCGGCAGCCCGAGGGCGAAGCCGAGCACCGCGAGGGCAAGAAGCGGCTCCTTGAATGCCCCCTGGGCCAGGTAGGCGGCCGCGAGATACGGGGTCGCGGCCAATACGGCGGCCGGTACCCGCAGCCAGCCCCTGATCCCGCCGAGCACGCCATAGGCGGTGAGCGCGAGCAGGACGGCGATCGCGCCGGTCAGCCCGGCGAAGCCCTCGATCAGGCTGGCCCCACTCACCTTCGAGGTCGCGGCGACGATGGCGTGCGGGCCGAGCGGATAGCCGCCCTTGATCAGGTCCGGGGTCGGCCCGGCGTGCGAGCCGATCCACTCGGTGAAGAGCAGGTGCGAGGCCATGTCGTCGTTGACGAGTCCCTGGCCGAGGATCCCGACGCGGCCGCTGGTCGCGAATGGGATGGCCACGACCAGCACCGCGCCGATCACGACCACGATCGCTCCGATCCGCACAGCTCCGGCGGGCGCGCGGGTTCGGCCGAAGACGAAGCAGCAGCCGACCAGCGCGATCCCCACCGCCACCGAGGCGGTCACGGCGTGGCCGGGCAGCTTCACCGTGATGCCGCAGATCACCAGGAGTGCCGAGATCCCGGCGGCGGGGCCGACGGGGGAATGCCGCGGCAGGCCGGAGATCGCCATGACCGCCGAGCCGAGCAGCAGGGAGGCGACGACGATCAGCGCCCCCGCCAGCAGAGCCGAAAACATCGCGGAAGCCTAGAGTGCGGCCCTCAATTCAGGGGTGCCGAAAGGAGCGGGACATGCCTGATCAGGACGCGATCGAGGCGATCAACAAGCGGCTCGACTGGATCGAGGAGGCTCTCGAGCGGGTGAACGGGATTCAGTACACGCCGATGGGCCGGGCCGACGAGCGCCCGGACGAGGCGCCGATCCCGCCCAAGGTCCAGGAGCTGGTCGCTCAGGGGAAGATGAAAGAGGCCGTCAGGCAGTTCCGCGAGCAGACCGGCGCCTCGATGCAGCAGGCGCAGGACGCCCTCGGGAAGCTCTGATCAGAGCCCCGGCACGTGGCGCGCGACGAATCCGCTGGGGTAGGCGTCGTAGGGATGCCAGCGCGGGCCGGATCCACGCGCATCGCCCACGGTGTCCCAGCGCAAGCCCGCGATGACGGCGTAGACGTGGGTCGGGCTCGCGTAGATGGTCAGCCACTGGCCGGGGCCCGGCTCCCCGTAGCCCATGAACCCGCCTGAGGTCAGCGGCGCCTGCAACAGGCCGGCGCCGGCGAGCGCGTAGCTGACGGCGCCCGAGCAGTCGTAGCCCTTCGACTGGAACGAGGCGTGGCCCCCGCCCCAGACGTATGGCTGGCCGACGATCAGGTTGGCGGCGCTGATCATCGCCCGGATCGGGTCAGGCGCCGAGGGCGGGGCGAGCGCGGTCCGGTTGAGGAGCAGCGCGGAGTCGTTGCCGCCGACGGGGTGCGTCGCCGTGTAGACGCGCTTGCGCTCCGCCGGAGAGGGGGGCGCAAAGGAACCGTTCGTGCCGGCGGACGCCGCCGGCAGCCCGGTCTTGGGGTCGACGGGGGCCTTCGGAGCGGGCTTGGCCTCCGTCGTCGTGGTGGCCGGGGATTGGGCTCCGGGCCGGTATTGCGGATCGGCCGCCCATGGCTCCGGCGCGAGCTTGGTATCCGCCAGCTTGTCCGAGGGCGACTTCGAGCCGCTCGTGATCTTCGGCACGGCAAAAGCAGCCGCTGCCACGGCGAGCACCGCAATCACCGCGATCACGACCACGGCACGAATGTGACGACGAAGTTTCCAGAGCACGTCCCGGCCCTCCCGGCTGAGTATGCCTCAGTCCAGCAGAATCCGATGCAGGTGGACGACGCCGCGGATGCGAGTTTCGATCGGCCAGCGCCTGCTCGCCTGGTCGAAGAATGCCTCGGCGGCGGGCCTTCCAGGGTCGGCGACCCAGGCCACCGGCGCCAGGCGCGGCAACAGGTTCAGCAGCATCGCCACGCCGGGCCGCTCGTAGAGAACATCGGATGCGAGCACGAGGTCGAAAGGCCCGCGATCGACGAGCTCGTTCGGGTCCGCCCAGTCGACCGCCTCGGTCTCCACCTCGACGCCGTTTGCCTCGGCATTCCGCCGGACCAGGCTCAGTGCGTCTATGTCACCGTCGGTCGCCAGCGCCTTGGCCCCGCCCAGGGCGGCCGCGATGCTCGGAGCGGCGAGGCCGCAACCGAGCTCCACCACCCGCTTTCCCTCCAGGTCCTCGCTGTCGAGCTCCCGCGCGAGCGCCATGCCGCTCCTCCACAGCACGGACCAGTAGGGCGCGAGCGGGGCCCACTCGACCTGGTGGTCGTCGGGGATCTCGGCCGCCTCGGCGGGCTGCAGCAGCTTGAGCTCACCGCGGGGCAGCTCGATCGTATGGGTGACGAATTCCTCGGTCAGGCTGCCGTCTCTTGGGCTGCCCACTCGGCGCGGAAGATGCGGTGGCTGCCGGCCAGCCCCTTGAGCTCGAGCTCCCGGCCGTCGTCGAAGCGAAGGGCGTTGCCGTTCCCGTTGCCCGTGGACG
Organism: uncultured Solirubrobacterales bacterium; assembly: GCA_963815045.1. Taxonomy (GTDB): domain Bacteria; phylum Actinomycetota; class Thermoleophilia; order Solirubrobacterales; family 70-9; genus DASUPK01. The sequence goes on along the minus strand of CAWFET010000003.1, from coordinate 532,504 downwards.
CCGCATCGCGCAGCTCCTCGGAGACCAGAATCTCGCCGCCGAGCGCCTCCGCGGCGATCCGGGCGGCGAGGATGACGTTCTTGCCGAAGTAGTCGCCCTCCTCGGAGATCACCTCGCCGGTGTGCAGGCCGATCCGCACGCGCAGCGACTCGCCCTCCCCACTCTGTTCCCGCTCCGCGAAGACCCGCTGCACGTCGATCGCGCAGGCGAGCGCCTCGCAGGGATCCGGGAAGGCGAGCATGAACCCGTCGCCCTGGCTCTTCACCTCGTAGCCGTCGTGCCGGGAGATCTGCTCCCTGAAGACCGCGTTGTGCTCGCGGAGGACCTCCAGCCAGTGCGCGTCGCCGAGCTTCTCGGTGAGCACGGTCGAATCCTCGATGTCGCTGAACAGGATCGCGACGGTCCCGTCGGGCGCGGCATGCGCGCGCATGTCGGGCCGCTCCTCCTCGAGGGCGGAGACCATCTCGTCGATGGAGGTGGTCACGTCCACTCCGCTCAGGCCCTGGGCGTCGAGGCGGCCCCGGAGCGCCCGGTCGACGATCCAGCGGGCGCCCATCTCGCGCGCCGTGCTGAGCACCGTCGAGAGCATCTCCTGGGCGAGCTCGCGATCGTTCGCCTGGTCGCGGGCGAGGAGCATCTCGGCCAGTGCCAGGCCGCAGATCGCCATGCCGGGCCGGTCGCCCATCCGCGTGGCGATCTCGACGGCGTTGCCGAGGTGCCGTTCCGCGTCCTCGGTCCTCCCGATCGTCGCCGCGAGCATCCCGAGCACGCGGTCGATCGGGCCGTTGCAGCCTGCCGCGCGGGCCACGACGATGATCAATCCCTCGTAGGGGAGCAGTGCTTCGTATGCCAGCTCCGCTCGCTTCTCGTCGCCCACCAGGGCGATGGCCTCGCCGAGCAGGCTCATCGCGGTGAACCAGTTGGCGTCCGTTGGGATCGCCGAGAAGTCGTCTCCCGCGAAGCGCTCGAGTTCGCGCCGCGCGAGATCGAGGTCGCCGGAGCGGGCCGCGAGAGTGATCACGCCGACGCGCCAGGCGGGAATCCCCGGGAATTCCTCCGCGAGCCGCCGGACGCTCGGGAGGAGCTCCTCGCCGCGTCCCTGCATGCTGCGGATCTGGATCATCTGGATCCCGTAGTACTGCTGCGAGATCGCCTGCTCGGCCCGGTCGCCCGCAGCGCGCGCCTGCTCTGCGAGCCGCTCGGCCTCCTCGATCCTGCCGTCGAGCAGGACGCGCATCCCCCGAAGCGCGTAGGTGTGCCAGGTGTGCTCGGGCATTCGAAGCTCATCGGCGAGGAGGGCGTACCGGCTCAGCTCACGGTCCACAGCGGGCACGTCGCCGAGCTCGAGGTAGCTCCAGAGCCGGTAGGCGTGCCCACGCAGGATCGCCTCACGGTCGCCGCAGCGCTCTCCCAGCTCGAGCATCTCATCGGCGATCGCCATCCTCGCCCGGGCCGCATCCGGCCCGGTCGGAATGAAGATCTTGCGGTGGAGGGCAGCGGCGAGGGTCGTGGGCGCATCGACCTCCCGCGCGATCTCGATCGCCTCGTCGACAAGCTCCGACGACAGGGTGATGTCGTTGTTCTCCCAGTACACCTCCGCCGACTTGGCGCTGAGCAGGGCGGCTCGGCGCGCGGTGCGCTCCTCGCCGATCCGCTCCAGGGCCTCGTCGAGCAGCGCGAGCAGCTGCTCGTCGAGTCGCCCGGCATCGCTCATCATCGCGATGCCGATCGCGGCCCCGACCAGGCTGTCGGTGTCCCCGAGGAGCCGGGCCGACTCGGCGGCGCGCTCAAAGGCGCTTCGCGCGTCCGTCACCCGGGCCGACTTCGCCTCGGCCCCGCCGAGCGAGAGCAGGAGGCTGCAGCGGAGCGTCTCGTCCGGATCGTCCATGAGCTCGAGCACCTCGAGGGCGCGGCCGTAGACGTCGACCGCGTCCTCGTAGGCGAGCTGCTCCATGTCCTGCTCGCCGGCGCGCTGCGCGTAGTCGATCGCCTTGGCGAGGTCGCCGCGCGGCGCCGCCTCCAGGAAGTGGTGCGCGAGCTCGCCAAGCCGCTCATCGACGTTGCCGCCGCAGATCTCCTCGATCGCGAGGCCGGCACGTTCGTGGAGGGCGGAGCGCTTCGGAGGCGTGAGCTCCTCGTAGAGCGTGTCGCGAACCAGCGCGTGGGCGAAGGAGTAGTGCCCTTCGCCGAGGTCCGTGACGAGCCGCTCGGCAATCGCCTCCGCCGCGGCCTTCATCAGCTGCTCGGGCTCCTGCTTGGCGACCCGCCAGACGAGCTCCCGATCGAAGTCCCGGCCGATCACCGCGGCGACTCGAAGGACAGTGTTGGTCTCCTCGCTGAGGCGATCGAGGCGGCGCCCGACGACCTCGCGGACACCCTGCGGGATCTCGAGCTCGGCGGCGCTGCCGCCGGACGTCAGCTTGCCCTCGCTCGCGAGCAGGCGGACCACCTCCCCGACGAAGAACGGGTTGCCGTCGGTCTGCTCCTGGACGGCATCCGCCAGCCCCGGCGGCGCCGGCGCGCCGGCGGTCATCTCGATGTAGCGCTCGACCGCCGCGACGGAGAGCCCGCGCAGGGGGATCCGCCCACTGCCCTCGATCCCGGACATCTCGCCCAGCATCCGGGCGAGCGGGTGGTGGCGGCCGAGCTCGACGTCGCGGTAGGTGCCGAGGATGAGCAGCCCGCTCGAGGCGAGCTCACGGGCCGCGAAGCGCAGGAGGAGCAGCGAGGGCTCGTCCGCCCAGTGGAGGTCGTCCAGGACGATCACGATCGGGCGGTCGCGAGCCGCACCGAGCAGCAGGCTGGTGACCGAATCGAACAGGCGGAAGCGGGCCTCCTCGCTGTCCGAGCCGGAGGCCGGCTCGATGTCGAGCTTTTCGGCGATCTCGGGCACGAGCTGCGCAACCTCCGCGGCGCCAGCGCCGAGCTGCCAGGCGAGCGCCACCGGGTCGGCGTCGCGGACGTATGCGCGGATCGCCTGCACCCAGGGCCAGTAGGCGGGCGCGCCCTCGTCCTCGCGGCAGCGGCCCCAATACACGCGGGCTCCGCTCACGCGTGCGTAGGTGGCGAGCTCCTCCGAGGCGCGGGTCTTGCCGATCCCGGGCTCCCCCACCAGCAGCTGAAGGGAGCCACGGCCCGAGAGCGCGGTGTCCACCGCCTCGCGGAGCCGCTCGAGCTCTCGCTCGCGACCGACGAAGACACCGCCGGCGAGGCTCTCCAGGGGATTGGCGGGGCGCTCCTCGGCGGAGTCGGCGGGCTGAGCCTCGAGCGCGGCGAGGATCTCCTCCCGAGCCTCGGCGCCGCCGGCGGGCCGGTCCTCGGCCTGCTTGGAAAGCAGGTGCATCACGGCCCGGTCGAGCGCCTCGGGCACCGCCGGGTTGTGGCGCGATGGGGGCACCGGATCGGCGTGCAGGTGCTGGGAGATGATCGAGACGGCGTCGTCCCCGGGGAACGGCGGCTGCCCCGTGAGCATCTCGTAGAGCAGAGCGCCGAGCGAATAGAGGTCGCTCCTCGGGCCACCAGCCTCGCCGAGCGCCTGCTCCGGAGGCAGGTAGGCCACGGTCCCGACCAGCGTTCCGCCGCTGACGCGGGCCCGCGCCTCCGTCGTGGCGAGGCCGAAGTCGCCTAGCCGGGCGTGGCCGTCGTCGTCGATCCAGACGTTCGCCGGCTTCAGGTCGCGATGGACGATCCCGCGAGCGTGGGCGTGCTCGAGAGCGCGGGTGACGTCCGCGGCGATCTCGACGGCGCGCTCCACCTCGAGCCGGCCGCCCGCCGCGGCGAGCAGGCCCTGGACGTCGCCGCCCGGCATGTAGCGGCTGACGATGAAGGGGTTGCCGTCCTGCTCGCCCGTGTCCAGGACCGGGACGACCTGGGGGTGATCGCCGAGCTTTCGCATCGCCTCCGCCTCCCGCCTCGCCCGAGCCTGAATCGAGGCGCCCACGCCCTCCGTGTCGAAGAGCGCGACCGCGACCTCAGTGCTCGTGGCGGTGTCGTCAGAGAGATAGACCCGCTTGCGGCCACCCTGACCGAGGAAGCGGCGAACTCGGTAGCGGCCCGCGATCTCCGCCGGCACGTCGGCGGGCAGCGACTCCGAGCGAGGCTCGGGCGCGGCGGGCTGCGCGGTCAGCTCGCTGCCGCACGAATCGCAGAATCGTGCGCCCTCACGATTCTCATTGCCGCAGGACGGACACCGCATGCCGATCGATTATCCCAGCCGCTCAACCGGCGGCCCATCGGGAATTTCCCCCAGGCGACCCTGACCGCTCAGTTGAGCTCGAATACGACGAGCTTGCGGTCGAGGACGCAACGTCCCCGGCGGTCGCCCGCCGAGCACGCGTAGCCCCAGATGGCGCGGTGGTGCGTCTTCGCGTACTCCTTCGCGATCCGCTTGGCCTTCGCGCAGCCGACCTTCGCGGCCCGCACCCCACCGCCGCAGTTCTCGAGCTTCGCCGCATCGGAGGCGGGCGCCCGGAACGCAAGAAGGCAGGCGATCGCGATCACCAGGAGCACGAGACGAGGCGGCGTCATCGAGGCGCTGCTCCTCCCCGAGCGAACCGAAACCCAAACCTGCCGGCGACATGACTTCGCCAGTAGGGAGCGCCGCGAGTGCAAATTCCATCTTTTTCGTCGGCAGCGCCGTAGGTAGCGTGACCCCATGGCGATCATCGCGACCGAGGCCGACCGAGACGCCGTCGTCGAGACGGTCGTCTCCGCCTTCCACACGGACCCGGTCTGGTCCTGGATGTTCCCGGACGCCGCTCGGCGCTCGGCGCAGCACGCAACGATCTTCGGGCTCTACGTCGACAGCGCGCTCCCCAGGGGAGGAGTCTGGATGAGCGATGAGCGCGCCTCGGCGGTGGCCGTCTTCACCCACCCGGACCAGCCGGAGCTGAGCGAGGAGGCCGAGGCGAGGCTCGAGCCGTTCGTGCGGGAGGCGCTCGGCACACACGCCCCGGCCGTCCTGAAGACCGTCGAGCGCTTCGAGGCGGCGATCCCGGAGGGCCGGCCGTTCTACTACCTGAGCTTCCTGGGCACCGCTCCGGAGAGCCGGGGCAAGGGCATCGGGATGGGGCTGCTGGCGGAGCTCGCGGCGCTCGCCGACCTGGAGGGCCAGGCGACGTATCTCGAGTCCACCAATCCGGACAACAACCGGCGGTACGAGCGTCTTGGCTTCGAAGGACAGGACCGGTTCCGGACAGCTGACGAAACGCACACCGTGACGACGATGTGGCGCGAGCCTAGTCCCCTGCCCGAGAGCCGTTGAGCCGGGCGAACATCTTGCGCTGCGCCTTGTAGAGGCCTGGGAACTCCCCGTAGAGCCGGTCGTAGGCCTCGCGGGTGCCGGGATCGGGCTCGAAGACGCGGTCGACCGGGACGAGCTCGCGAACCTGATCCCGCGAGATTTGGCCGAGGCCGAGCGACGCGAACAACGCGGCACCGCGGAGGTTGGCGTGCATCGGATCGGCGACGCGTTCGATCCTGCGGTCCATGACGTCGGCGTGGATCTGGCACCAGAGATCGGAGATCGCGCCCCCGCCGAAGATCCGAAGCGGCTCGAGGCGCTGTTTCGCGAAGCCCTCCACGGCCTCGTTCAGCCAGCGGCTGTTGTACGCGACGCCCTCGAGCACCGAGCGGACCAGATCGGCGTTCCGCGTCTCCACCGAGAGGTTGTGCCAGCCGCCGCGGGCGTTGCGGTCGTCCACCGGCGACCGCTCGCCCGCGAGCCAGGGCGTGAACAGGATCCCTCCGCTTCCCGGCTGTGAAGTCTCGGCCAGCTCGATCAGCTGCTCGAAGTCTCCGGGCTCGCCGAGGGTGAAACTGTCGCGCAGCCAGCGCAGGCAGAGGCCGGCGGCCTCGTGGTTGTTGGCGACGAGGTAGCTCTTCGAGTCGAGCCCGGGCACCGTCGCGATCGAGTGGAGCGCATCGGTCTTCTTGCGCGGGAAGGGCAGCGAGATCCACGAGGTGGTGCTGATCGTGATGTGCGCCTGGCCCTCCCCGATCGCTCCGCAGCCCAGGGCCGCCGAGTGAAGATCCGGGGTTCCGGTCACCACCTGGGCGTCGGGGCTGATCCCCAGCTCGGATGCGACCTCCGCTCGGATCGCACCGATCAGCGAGCCGGTCTCGACCAGCGGCGGCAGCTTTCCGGCGTCGAGGCCGAGCCTGCGGACGAGGACGGGGTCGTACTCCAGCCGGCCGAGGTCTCGATTGTCGGTGAGCCAGGCGCCGCTCATCGAGGCGTGGGTGGCCGCCGCCCTCCCGGTGAACCGCATGGTCAGGAAGTCGACCGGCTCCAGGTACCAGCGCGCCGCGGCGGCGACCTCCTGCTCGTCCCGCTCGAGGTGAAGCATGTGGCTGACGGGATCGCCGCCGAACGGCGAGGGGACGCCGCCCGTGTGGCGGACCCAGGTCGCGAGCGCACGCGGCGAGTAGCCCATCACCGGTCCTCCGATCGCCTCGCGCGAGCGCGGGGCGCCGCGGGTGTCGAGCCACATCAGGCAGGGCCCGACCGGCTCCCCGGCCTCGTCGACGGGGATCGTGCTCGCCCACTGCCCGGTGCAGGACACGGCGACGACCCGCTCCTCCGGAATCCCCTTCAGGACCGAGGCGGAGAGCTCGCGGACCATCCCCCACCACTCCGCCGCGTCCTGAATGGCTCCGCCGCCGGGCAGCCGCTCCGTCTCGTAGTCGCGCTGAGCGACCGCCTCGATCTCACCGGCCAGCGAGACGACGCCGACCTTGAGCGCGCCGCTCCCCAGGTCGACCGCGAGGCAGAACCGCTCGTCGCTCACGCGCTCGGAACTGCCTGCTGCGAATCCATCAGCTGAGTCATCACGCCTCGGATCATCTCCTCGGCGTCCGCGTTGAGCCCGCCCGGCACCCCGCCGTAGACGGCGCTCGACTCGGCGGGCTCGTCGCCCTTCTCCCGCGCATAGGCGACCGCGGCATCGAGATCCGACGCGAACTCCTCGACGAGGCCCGGCTGCGTCTGCGGCCGGGTCACCGCCATGTGCAGGGCGTTCGGGTACTGAAGCCCGTTGAAGCGCCAGCCCCGACGCTTCATCTCGTCGTTGACGTGGTAGACGTCGAACTCGTCGGAGGTGAAGGCGAAGAGGAAGGTCGGCTCGCCCATGATCCGCAGCTCGGGGTGCGACCGGACCGCCTCCTGCATCGCGGCGGAGGTGTCGAAGATCCGCTTCGCGTAGGTGCGGTAGCCCTCCTGGCCGATCGAGACGAGCGATGCCCAGGTGGCGGCGAGCAGCCCGTCCGATCGGGATCCCTCCATCCCCGGCGAGAAGTACTTGCCGCCGCTCCAGTCCGGCTTGAAGAAGTAGCAGCGGTTGCGCAGCTCGCGGTCGCGGAAGAGGAGCGTGGAGGTCCCCTTGAGGCCGTAGCCGTACTTGTGGGTGTCGGCGGAGATCGTCGTGACGCCGGGCACGCGGAGGTCGAAGGGCGGGATCGGCAGGCCGAGCTGCTCGCCGAAGGGGAGCAGGTACCCGCCCAGGCATCCATCGACGTGCAGGCCCACACCCCGCTCTCCGGCCAGCTCTCCGAGCTCCGCGATCGGGTCGATCGTCCCGTAGCCGTAGTTCCCGGCCGAGCCGACGATCGCGACAGTGCTCTCGTCGATCAGCTCCGCGACCGTCTCGGGCCCCACCAGGGTCGTCTCGGGATCGATCTCCGCGCGGCGCAGCTCCACCCCGAAGAGGTGGCAGGCCTTGTCGAAGGCGGGATGGGCGGTCTCGGGCTTGACCAGGTTGGGCCGGTCGATGCCGCGAGCCTCCCTCCCGTGCTCCCGGTAGGCGAGGACGGCCTGCGCGATGCTCGCGCTGCCGCCCGAGGTGACCATCCCGGCCGGCTCGGAGCCATTCAGTTCCCCCGCGTGCATCAGGTCGAGCGCCATCGCGATGATCTCGCCCTCGAACCGCGTCGCGCTCGGGCACATGTCCCGCTGCAGGGCGTTCTGGTGGGCGAAGTAGCCGAACGCCTCCTTGAGGAAGGCGTAGTGGTCCCGGTCGCCGCAGTACATGGTCCCGGAGCACTTGCCGTCCTCCCAGGCCCTGTCCTCCTCGGTCGCCATCTCGCGGAGCTCGCCGAGGATCTCCTCGCGAGAGCGGCCGCCTTCGGGAATCTCGCGATTGACGCCGTAGCGCTCGGCGTAGGGATAGAAGTCGAAGAGGTCGCTCATGCCTTGGCTCCTTGGATCCGTGCCCAGTAAGTGCCCCCAACCTACGTGGTTAGCCCCGATGTAACCGGCGAGGGCGGCTCTAGCCTCGAATCACCCCGATCAGCCGCACGAAAGGGGAAGAAGATGAAACAAGATGAGCGGTTCAAGGTCGTGATCGCCGGCGGGGGGGTCGCGGCCGTGGAGGCCGGGTTGGCGCTCCACGAGGCGGCGCACCGGCGCTTGGATCTCGAGCTGATCGCGCCCAATGACGAGCTCATCCTGCCCGCCCTGGCGGTCGCGGAGCCCTTCGGAATCACACCGCCTCCCGCGATGCCGCTTGCCGACTTCTGCCGGGACATCGGCGCTTCGCATCGCCGGGACGTCCTCCGCGGCGTCGACGCTGGGGCACGGACCGCCCATACCGAGTCTGGAGCCGAGGTCTTCTTCGACGCTCTCCTGCTCGCGATCGGTGCGTCCACTGAGCCTGCGCTCCCCGGTGCGCTCACCTACCGCGGCAGGCGCGACAACGCGCAGGTAGGTGAGCTGCTCCAAGCGGCCGAAAACAACGAGGTCGGCCGAATCGTGTTCGCAGTCCCCACGTCCATTCAATGGCCGCTGCCGATCTACGAGTTGGCTCTACTCACCGCCACCGAACTCGATGAGCGGGGAACCGACACCAAGCTGACCCTGGCCACCCATGAGAGTTCGCCGCTTTCCCTATTCGGCAGGCGTGCAAGCGAAGCGGTGCGCGACCTGCTCGATCAGGCGGCAGTCGAACTGGTCACCGGGGCCCGCGCTGCAGGCGTTCAGGCCGGTGGCCTCGTGCTGACCGATGGACGCGTTCTCCCCGCCGACCGCGTGATCGCCTCACCACGTCTGAAGGTTGAGCCGATCGACGGGATCCCGCAGGGGCCCGACGGCTTCATCGGCACCGACACAGCAATGCGGGTCGAGGGAACGCCGCGGGTCTACGCTGCAGGGGACTCGACCTGGTTCCCGATCAAGCAGGGAGGCGTGGCCGCCCAGCAGGCCGACACGGCCGCCACGGCCATCGCCTCTCTGGTCGACCCGGACATCGATGTGGAGGGCTTCAAACCCACGCTGCGTGGCGTCCTCTTCACCGGCGGCGCACCGCGCTACCTGCGTACCGAGATCGGCCGTCGCGCCGCTGCTTCGACTGACAGCGTTGCACCGCTCTGGTGGCCGCCGGTCAAGGTCGCCGGGAAGCATCTCGCGCCCTACCTGGCCAAACGCGGCCTCGGTGTGACGTTGGAGGATCTCGAGCCCCTCGAGGGAGAGGCCCGCGGGGAGGCCGAGGTGGATCAGCGGGAGGCGCTGGATCTGGCTCTTGCAGCTGCTGATGCGGACGCCCGCGGAGGCGACTACCGGGCCGCCCTTCGCTGGCTGGACGTCGCCCAGGAACTCAACCTCGCACTCCCGGATGCATACGCGGAGAAACGGCGAGAGTGGGAGGATTCGGCCGGACGGACTGAGGCTGAGCCCGCGTAGCCGGGAGACGCCACTAGATATCGCCCGAGAAGGTGTCGCATGACTCGAGCTTGCCCGAGTCGAAGCCGGTCTGCAGCCAGTGGTCCCGCTGCGCCGAGGTGCCGTGGGTGAAGGATTCGGGATCGATCCGGCCCTGGGCCTGCTGCTGGATGCGATCGTCGCCGACGGCCGCGGCGGCCGTCAGCCCCTCCTGGAGGTCACCGCTCTCGAGGATTCCCCGGTCGTAGGTCGACCGGGCCCAGACTCCGGCCAGGCAGTCGGCTTGGAGCTCGAGGCGCACGGAGAGCGCGTTCGCATCGTGAGGGTTGTCCTGGCTCTGTTGGCGGACCTGCCCCTCGATCCCCAGCTCCTTCTGCACGTGGTGGCCGATCTCGTGGGCGAGGACATAGGCCTGCGCGAAGTCGCCCGGCGCCTTGAAGCGCCTGTTGAGCTCGTCGAAGAAGCCGAGGTCGATGTAGACCCTCTGATCGAGCGGGCAGTAGAACGGCCCCGTGTCGGAGCTGGCGAGCCCGCACCCCGAGTTCACCTGGCCGCGGAAGAGCACGAGCTTGGCGGGCTGGTACGGCTTGCCGGCCGCGGCGAACTCCTGCTTCCAGAAGCCCTGGGCGTCGTCGAGGACGAAGGAGACGAACTGGACCTCCTTGTCCTCATTCGGGCTCTGCGGAACCGAGTTGTCGCCGGTGCCGCTCTGGGGCACCTGCGGGAAGGCGCTGCTCGGGCCGGGGACGTCGAAGCCTCCGCCACCGCCCCCACTGCTGGCGAGCAGGTAGATGACGACCACAATGATCACCCCGACGATCCCGCCGCCGCCCATGCGCCCCATCGGGATCGGGAAGCCGCCTCCTCCGCCGAATCCGCCCCCCTGGCTTCGCCGGTCCTCGATGTTGCCGCTCGTCCTGCCCGGCTTCCACTTCATCGCCGGCCACTCTATCCGCGGCTATCGGGGAGGTTGCTACTCGCCGGAGGGCGAGTAGCTCTCGAGCGTGCTCCTCTGCGAGAGCACGTAGAGCAGGATCAACGCCGGGACGCAGGTGACGGCCGCGATGCCGAAGACGACGATCACCTCGGTCAGCGTCGCCGAGGCTCCGGCGGCGTCCGAGATCTTCAGGGAGGTGGGCAGCATGTACGGGAACGCGGCCGCGAAGTATCCCCAGATCATGGTGACGCCCGCCCCGACCGCCGCCACGCGCAGGCCGCGGTTGCGCCCGGTCACGAGCAGTCCGAGCGCCGCGAGGCCGCATACCCCTGACAGCACCACCAGCGCGATGCCGGGCCAGGAGGTGAGCCCGTCGTAGATGAACCGGGCGTCCTGACGGAGGGCGATGACGCCGACGACGGCCGCAATGCCGGCGACCACGGCCGCCACCAGCGCCCGCCGCGCGAAGTAGTCGCGGAGGTCCTGGTCGCCCGCCGCGCCGGAGTCGCGGACGAGGAAGATCGCCGCCGTATATGCGGCCACGACGACGAACAGCACCCCGGTGGTCAGCGGCAGGAAACCCGTCCAGCTGCCGGTCGGATCGCCGTCGCCCGCCGCTGGCACCTCGCCGGAGGCGATTGCGCCGACGACCGTTCCCATGAAGAACGGCGTGAGCACGGAGGCGAACCCGAAGACCCGGGAGGCAGGCCTCTGCACCGGTCCCGGCAGAGCGTGCCGGAACGCGAAGCCCGAGCCGCGCAGCACGATCCCGAGCGCGGCGAGCGCCAGGGGGATGTAGACGGTCGTCATGACCGCCGAGAAGGCCGTCGGGAACGCGGTCCACAACACGACCAGGACGAAGATCAGCCAGACGTGGTTGGCCTCCCAGACCGGCCCGATCGAGCGGTCGATCTGCCCGCGCACCCGGTCGGCCCGGTCACCCCGGCCGGCGAGCAGGTCCCAGACGCCGGCGCCGAAATCGGCCCCGCCGAAGATCGCGTAGAGGGTGACCCCGACCCAGAGGATCACTGCGCAGAGGTCCGCGGTGCTCACGCCGATGCCTCCGGGGCGGGGGGCTTGGTCGGCGGGCTATATGGGAGCTCGCCCTTCTGCTCGTGGCCCTCGCGCCAGCCCCGCGCCAGGGCGCGCAGGATCAGGGCCGCGGTCGTGAAAAGCCCGATGTAGAGCAGCATCGTGAAGGCAAACACCCACCAGATTCCCTTCGCCGGCGTGACCGCCTCCGACGTGCGCATGATCCCGTTGAGGATCCACGGCTGACGACCCACCTCGGTGACGATCCAGCCCGACTCGAGGGCGACGACGGCCGCGACACCCGAGATCGCCACCGCCCGCAGGAACCAGGGAGTACTTGGGATATCCCGTTTTCGCCACCAGGCAATCGCAAGCCAGATGGCGAGTAGGAAGAGGAGGGTTCCCATGCCCACCATCGTGTCGAAGGAGAGGTGCAGCATCGACAGCGCCGGCGGCTGCTCGTCCTGGGGGATCTGGTTGAGGCCGGTGACGTCGGTGTTCTTGCTGAACCCGACCAGGAAGGAGTCAAGCCCGGGAATCCCGATCCCGCCCTTCACCTGGCCGTCGGTGCAGATCCCTCCGAGGTACTCGGTCTGGTCGGGTCCGCCCTTGTAGATGCACTCCATGCCGGCGAACTTCGCGGGTTGATCGTCCGCCACGGCACGAGCGGCCGTGTCGCCGACGAAGAGCTGGATCGGCGTAGCGATGGCCGCGACCGTTAGGGGCACGAGCAGGCCGAGCCGGTGGTATCGGTCCCGGCGGCCGCGCAGCATGCCGACGGCGTAGATCGAAGCGAGGATGAACCCGGTGACCATGTAGGCGGCCAGGAACATGTGGAAGAACTCGTAGCCGGTCGCATTGTTGAAGAGGACCTCGAACGGCTTCACGTCGCTGACCTTGCCGGCGCTGTCGAGGGTGAATCCCTGAGGCTGGTTCATCCAGGCATTGGCGGCGATCACCGAGAAGGCGCCCCCCACCCCGGAGATCACGATCGGCACGGCAGACCACATGTGGGCCTTCGGCGAGAGGCGGTTCCAGCCGTAGATGTAGATGGCGATGAAGATCGCCTCGAGGAAGAAGAAGATCCCTTCGATCGCGAAGGCGATCCCGAAGGCGTCGCCGAAGCGGTCCATGAAGCGAGGCCACAGCAGGCCGAATTCGAAGGAGAGGACCGTACCCGTGACGGCCCCGACCGCAAACAGCACGGCGACGGCTTTCGACCAGTTCCGCGCGAGCCGAAGTGCGGCCTCGTCGTTCCGCCTGTGCCCCAGCCACTCGGCGATCAGCATCATCGCCGGGAAGGCCACGCCGAGGCATGCCAGGACGATGTGAAAACCGAGCGTGAACCCCATCTGGTTTCGCGCCGCCAGCAGGTTGGACGACGAATCCGCGAGCAGGGGAACCAGGTGAGGCATCAGATCGAGAACAGCCTATTCCTGTAGGAGGTCATCAGAGGATCGCGATCGGGTTGAGGGGCGATCCGGTTCCGCCGGCGATGCGGAGCGGAGCGCCGACGAACAGGAACTCCCAGCGGCCTGCCTCCTCGCAGGCGCCTCCCAGCTCGTCGAGGTGCAGGTAGTCGAGCAGGTGGACGCCCATCGCAGTCAGCGCAAGCACGTGGATGGGGAATCCGACACCCTCGGTGAAGCTCGGGGCCGTGTCGCTGTTCCCGTCGCAGCCAAGAGCCGCGACCCTCCGCTCCGCCAGGAACTCCGCGCAGCCCGGGTGCAGGCCCGCCTTTGAGCTGGCGGTGTCCCAGGGCCCGAGCTCGTCGAGCCGCGTCGCGTGCCCCGTCCGGACCAGCAGGATGTCGCCCTCCTCCACCCTCACTCCCTGGCGATCCTCGGATTCGGAGAGGTCACGGGGCAGGACGCTGTCGCCCGGCTCCAGCCAGCTGACCCCGCGAGCCCGGGGGACGTCGAGCAGGACGCCGCGCCCGACCAGCCCGTCCTTCAGCGCTTCGACCGTTTCGACCGCGGCGCCACTCTTCGAAACCGATTCCGCCGGTCGCCCGTTGTAGAGCGAGTCGTTGTAGGAGACGTGGCAGAGCGCGTCGAGGTGGCTGTGCGAATCGTTGTGGTAGTCGACGCCGATATAGTCCTTGGCGAAGGCGACGCCCTCCGGATGGTCCCGCCCGCCGAGCATGGTCATGCGGTGATCCGCCGGCTCCGGGTTGTCCGGCTCGCGCTCGGTGTTCAGGGAGCGGCTGAGGCTGATCGTCCGCCCATCTCGCGCGAGGCCGGCGGCGGCCGCGACCAGCTTCGGCGTCAGGTAGTTGAGCGCTCCCCGCTCGTCGTCGGCGCCCCACCGTCCCCAGTTCGAGACTCGATCGAAGAGCCGGCCGAATTCGTCCGCGGAGACCTGAACGTCGGCCGCCTCCATCACGTGTCCGTCACCTTGATCGAGAACGACGTCTCATAGCTCTCGCCGGGCTCGAGCAGGATCAGGTCCTGCCCGCTCACCAGCGTGTTGGTCGGCGCGGTCATCGGCTCGAAGGCGATCACGTCATCGTCGTCGGGGGCGTAGACCTGCGCGAAGGAGTAGCCACGCTCAAACGACACCTCGATCCGCCGCCCTCCTCCCTCCAGGGCGAACGGCTCCGCGGGGGCAACGAACTCGTCGTCGAAGGTCCTCGACCCGAGCGGGCCGTCAGCCACATCCGCCGGCTCGACCTCGCCGGTGGGGAGCTCCTCGGAGTCGAGGATGACCCTCTCCCTTACAGGTATCTCGACCACCCATTCACCTCGCTCGATGCCCGGCAGGCGAAGGTAGGGGTGGTACCCGAAGGCGATCGGCACCGCCACGTCGCCGGCGCGCACCGTCGTCGCGATTGTCAGCGTCTGATCCGAGATCCCGGCGTCGACCGTGATCTCGTGGGGAAACGGGAACACGGTCATCAGATCCTCGCGGGCGCCGAAGTCGAAGCTGCCCACCAGACGCGGGCCCTCCGCAGTGTCCTCATGCCGCTCGACGGTCCAACCCGAAGCGGCAGCCAGGAGGCCGTGGATCGGCAGGCCCATGGGGCCCAGGGTGTACAGGCCGGGATGCGCCCAGAGGTCCACCTCTCGTCCGGCCACCTTGAACTTCCTCTCGGCGACCCTGTTCGCCCAGGGGTGGAGCAACGGGATCCCCATGGTCGAGCGGTCGGCGGCGTAGCGAGCCAGGCCGCCGCGCTGGCCGAGCAGCTCCTCACCGCGATGGAGCAGAGAGCAGCCGACCATTCCGGCTTCGGGGACGAACGCGGCCTCGAGCTCGGCCTCCTCCGAGGAGAGGGTCAGCGCCTCGAACGAGTCGATGGGCCGGGTGCCGATCACTCGGGTGCCTCGCTCTCCGCCGACTTCGAGTCATCCTCGACCAGCGACATCAGGAACGGGCGGCCGCCCGCTTCCTCGATGGCCACGCGTCCGATGACCTGCTGCATCGTGATCGTGCGCTGCGGGCGGCTGTTGCCGATGAAGGTGATCGCCCAGCGCGGAATGGTCGCGATGCGGTTCTTGAACCCGGTGAGGAAGGTGAGGTGAACGAAGAGCCAGGCGAGCCAGCCGATCAGGCCCGACAGGCGAATGCCCTTGAAGCTCACCACCGCCCGGAAGCGGGAGATGGTCGCCATGCTGCCCAGATCGCGGTAGCGGAACTCCTCCCCCTCCTTGCCCCGCAGGCGCCGCTTGATCGTGCTCGAGGCGTGGAGTCCCTGCTGCATCGCGACCTCCGCGACCCCCGGCAGGTCGTTGAGGGACATCATGTCGCCGATCGCGAACACCTCCGGGTGCCCCGGCAGCGTGCAATCGGGGAGCACCGCGACTCGCCCGGCCCGGTCGACCTCCGCGCCGGTCGCCTTCCCCAGCATCCGAGCGAGCGGTGAAGCCTCGACGCCCGCCGCCCAGATCTTCGTGTGGCAGCCGATCCGCCGTTCCTCGTCCCCCTGCTTGACGACCACTCCGTTCTGGTCGATGTCGGTGACGATGGTCGACATCTGGAGCTCGACACCGAGGTGCCCGAGTCCCTGCGCCGCCTTGCCGGAGAGCTGGTCGCCGAACGTCGCCAGCACCTGCTTCCCGCCGTCGCAGATGATGATCCGGGCGTTGCGCGGATCGACCCTCCTGAAGTCGTCCTTGAGCACGCGCCTCGAAAGCTCGGCGATCTGGCCCGCGATCTCCACCCCGGTGGGACCGCCGCCGACCACCACGAAGGTGAGCCATTCCTGCTGCTTTTCGGGATCCTGCTCGAGCTCGGCCATCTCGAACGCGCCGAGGATCCGGCCCCTGAGCTCGAGGGCATCGTTGATGGTCTTCATCCCCGGAGCCCAGCGCGAGAACTCGTCGTGGCCGAAGTACGACTGCCCGGCGCCGCCGGCGACGATCAGGCTGTCGTAGGGGAGCTCGAGGACCCGGCCGTCGGGGCCCATGGCCGTCACCTTCCGCGCCTCCAGGTCGAAGGCGGTCACCTCGGCCAGCTCGACCTCGATGTTGCGGTGGCGGTGCAGGACCCCCCGCAGCGGCGGCGCGATCTCCCCCTCCGAGAGGATTCCCGTCGCGACCTGGTAGAGGAGCGGCTGAAAGAGGTGGTGGTTGAGCCGGTCCACGAGGGTGACCTGGACCGGCCCGCGGCTCAGAGCTCGGGCCGCAAAGAGCCCGCCGAAGCCTCCCCCCACGACAACCACACGATGGGAATCCGCAGCCACGGTCTGCCCGTCGAGCCCGTCCCGCCTAAGCGCCGAGACGCTCCAGCAGGTGGTCGCCGACGCGGATCGCGTTCGCCATCGCCGTCAGCGCCGGGTTGACCGCGCCGATGCTCGGGAAGAAGCTGGTGTCGACCACGTAGAGGTTGTCGAGCTCGTGGGCCTTGCAGTTCGTGTCGAGCACCGAAGTCGCCTGATCCGACCCGAAGCGGCAGGTCCCGGCCTGATGCGCGACCCCGGCCACCGGGATCTCGTTCTTCAGATAGGCGTGGTGCGGAAGGAGATGGTCAGGGTGCATGCCGATCTCGCCCAGCATCGACTTGAGCTTCTCGTAGAGCTCCTTCTTCGGTCCCTCGTTCGAGTAGCTGTACGCGATCTTCACCCGTCCGTCATCGCTCAGGGTGACTCGGTTCTCCGCCTTGGGCAGGTCCTCGGTCGAGAGCCAGAAGTCCACCGCATGGTCAGCGACCGTTTCGAGCGACCAGCCCGGCGCGAATTTCGTCTCCCCCGGCTTCTCGCCGCGGAACATCGGCGCCTGTGACTTGCCGACCATCTGGAGGTTGCCGAGCGGGTGATCGAACTCCTTGCCCGCCAGGTAGAAGTCGTTGAGGCCGAGCGTCTTCTGGAAAACGGTCGGGTTGGGCTCCTTCGAGAGGGCGAGCACGGCCTGGCTGTTGTGGAACATGTAGTTGCGGCCGACCTGGTCGGAGCCGTTGGCCAGGCCGTTCGGGTGCTTGTCATTGGCCGAGGCGAGTAGGAGCCTGGCCGAGTTCGCGGCGCCGCAGGAGACGACGACGACGTCCGCGCTGTGGGTCTCGGTCGCCCCCTCGCGCTCCACCACCACCCCGGTGACCTCGGTGCCGCCGGGATTCGTCTCGAGCGACAGCGCCATCGCGTTGGTGAGGAGCGTGACGTTGTCGTGCTCGAGCGCCGGCCGCACCGCCATCACCTCCGCGTCCGACTTGGCGTGGACGAGGCAGGGGAAGCCGTCGCAGTCGTTGCACCGAACGCAGCGGCTGTACGGCATGTTCCCCTCGTCGAGCAACACGCCGCACGGGGCGTGGAACGGCTGGTACCCGGCGGCGGCCAGGTCGTCGGCCAGCTGCTGGATTCGCGGCTCGTGCGACACGGCCGGGTGCGGATATGGCGCGCTCGCCGGCGGCTCCGTCGGGTCCTCGCCCCGGGCGCCGCGCACCTCGTAGAGCTGCTCGGCCCTGGTGTAGAAGGGCTCCATCTCCTCGTACGAGACGGGCCACGCGGGCGACACCCCGTCGGCGTGCTGGATCTCCCCGTAGTCCTCGGCCCGCAGCCGATAGAGGGCGGCCCCGTAAAGCTTCGTTGCGCCTCCGACGTAGTAGTGGACCTGCGGCGCGAACTCCTTGTCGTCCTTGTCGTACCAGGTGTCCTCCGACTGGTAGCGGCCATCGACGAAGACGTCCTGGGCAAGCCAGTTCTGCGGCTCGCGGGGAAGCCAGTCTCCCCTCTCCACCAGCAGGATCCGCTTTCCGGACGGTGCGAGCTGATGGACCAGCGTGCCGCCGCCGGCGCCGCTGCCGATGACGATCACGTCGTAGTCGCTCATACGTTGACCCCGAACTCCTTGAGGCGCTCGCTCATGATGATCCGCGCCGCGGCCTCGATCAGGGCGAGGTGCGAGAAGGCCTGGGGGAAGTTCCCAAGGTGGCGACCCGTGCTGGTGTCGAACTCCTCGGCGAAGAGCCCGAGCGGCGAGGCGACCCGCAGCAGCCGGTCCATCAGATCCCGCGCGCGCTGCTGCTCGCCGATGATCGCCAGCCCGGAGACCAGCCAGAAGGAACAGATGAGGAAGCTGCCCTCCTTGCCAGACAGTCCGTCGTCCGTCTCTCCGGTGACGTAGCGGAGCACGAAGCCGTCCTCGGTGAGGTCGTCCCCGATCGCCAGCACGCTCTTGCGGAGCACCTCGTCATCGCCCGGCAGGAAGCCGAAGATCGCGGCGAGGAGCGTGGAGGCGTCGAGGGCGTCGGTCTCGTAGTGCTGGCGCAGGACCCCGTCCTGGACGCCGTTGTCGAGGATGTCCTTGTGGATCTCCTCCGCGAGGTCTCCCCATTCAGCCTGGAGCTCGCCGTCCCCCCGTATCTCCGCGAGCTTCGAGGCCCTGTCCATGGCGACCCAGCACATGAGCTTCGACGAGACGTAGTGCTGCGGCTTGCCGCGAGCCTCCCAGATGCCCTGGTCCGGCTTCTTCCATACCTTCGTCGCGCAATCCGCCTGGGCCTGGACGACGGGCCAGAGCCCGCGGGGCAGCCGCTGGCTCCGGTGGCTGTGGAGCAGGATCGAATCGAGGGCGGCGCCGAAGACGTCGTTCTGTCGCTGGTCGAAGGCTCCGTTCCCGACTCGCACGGGCGACGCTCCCGCGTATCCCGAGAGGTCGTCACGCGTCGTCTCGGTGAGGTCCCGCCGGCCGTCGATCCCGTACATGATCTGCAGCGCCCCGTCCTCGTTCGCCTCGAGCTCGCCGATGAACTGCATGAACTCGTTGGCCTCCCAGTCCAGGTTCAGGAAGTGGAGGGCCTGGAGGGTGAAGGTCGAGTCCCTGATCCAGGTGAAGCGGTAGTCCCAGTTGCGCTCTCCGCCCGGGGTCTCCGGCAGCGAAGTGGTCAGGGCCGCGACGGTTGCTCCGGTGGGCATGTAGGTGAGCCCCTTGATCGCGAGCGCCGAGCGCTGGATCGCCCCCCGGTAGGGGTGATCCGGCATGCGCGCCTTGGAGATCCAGGTGCGCCAGTAGTTGGCGGTCTCGCTGATGCGGGCGTTGGCGTGATCCATGTCCTCCGGTGAGGCGAGCTCCTCCGCCCACGACAGGGAGCAGTAGGCCTGCTCGCCCTTCTGGAGGGTGTGCCGTGCCTGCGCCACCTGCCCTTCCGCCCCCAGCGGCATGCTGCTGCGGAGCCTCACGGTGACCCCGGCCCCGCTGGCGTCGGCGGTGTGGTCTCCCTGGAGGGTCCAATCGGCCGGCGTGCGCCCGTAGTCGAAGTCGGGCTCGCAGAGCAGCTCCATGTCCACCGAGCCCTCCATGCAGAGCACGACCCGCACGAGCAGGTGGTGGGCGTCCTCATCTGCCGGTGCCCGAGTGTGCGGAGTGACCTCGTCCTTGTGCTGAGTGGGGCCGATGGTCAGGGCGTCACGGACCATCGCCCAGCCCGTCGGGGTGTGCCAGGTGGTGTTGAGGATGTTCGTGCCGGGCTCGTAGATCCGAGCGCTCGGGACGTTGATCCCGAAGGGCCCGAAGCGGAATGAGCCGGCCTCGCGATCGAGCAGGGTCCCGAAGATGCTGGGCGAGTCGAACCGCGGGACGCAGAGCCAGTCGATCGCTCCGTCGGGCGCAACCAGGGCGCCGGTGTGGCAGTTGGAGAGGAAGGCGTAGTCGGCGATCGGCGGGAACGGCGACGGCATCGCCGCGCTCTGGGGCATCTTGTCCTTCTTGGCCTTCTCCTTCGCCTTCGGCGGGGTCATGAGCCGGTCCACGGGTCGCGCCAGCCACCGAACTCCTTGACCAGCCGGTCTGCGGACTTCGGTCCCCATGAACCTCGCTTGTATGGCTGGATCCTGGGCGGCTTCTCGATCAGCGGCCCGCAGATCCGCCAGGTCTCCTCGATGTTGTCCTGGCGGGTGAAGCGGGTGCTGTTCCCGATCATCGCGGCGTGCAGGAGCACCTCGTAGGGCGTCGGCCCCTCTCCCCCCTGCTCCTCGAACTCCATGTCGAGGTTGATCTGCTCGGGAACGGCGGAATCGCTGCGCTGGGCGTCGACGAGCAGCCGGATGCCGGTCGTCGGGTGGAGCCTGATCACGAGCTCATCCGAAGGCGGCATCTGCCTTCCCCTCATCGCGTACCCGAGCCGCGGCGGTTCCTTGAAGATCAGCCTGAGCTCCCACTGCTCCACCGCAAGCTCCTTCCCCGTCCGGACGAAGAACGGCACCCCGGTCCAGCGCCAGTTGTCGATCTCGAAACGCATCGCCGCGAACGTCTCGGTGCTCGAGCCCTTTGCCACGCCCTTGACCTTCCGGTAGCCCTCGTACTGCCCGCGCACGTACTGCTTCGGGTCGGCCTTCGGCATCGCCGAGAAGACCGAGAACATCGCGTCCTTCAGCGATCGGGCGTCCCGGCCGGCCGGCTGCTCCATCGCGCAGGCGGCCACGATCTGCATCAGGTGGTTGACGACGACGTCGCGGACGGCACCGACGGGGTCGTAGAAGCTGCCGCGATCCGAGACGCCGAAGTCCTCGGCCATCGTGATCTGCACGCAGTCGATGCTGTTGCGGTTCCAGACGGGCTCGAAGATCGCGTTGGCGAAGCGGAGGAAGAGGATCTCGGCCAGCCCCATCAGGCCGAGGAAGTGGTCGATCCGGTAGAGCTGGTCCTCCCGGATGTACTCGTGGATCTCGTCTGCCAGCTCCCGCGCCGACCGGAGGTCGTGACCAAACGGCTTCTCGACCACCACCCTCGCGTTCTGCGTCAGCCCCGCCTTGGACAGCCCTCCGATCGTCATCCCGAACAGGGACGGCGGGATCTCCAGATAGAAGACGGGTGTCTTGGCACCCTTGATCGCCCTGCCGACCCGCTCGTAGGTGGCGTCCTCGGAGAAGTCGCCCTGGACGTAGGAGAACCGCTTCGCCAGGCGATTGAAGATCTTCGGGTTGGGCTTCTTGCCCGACGAGGTCTCGATCGCCTTGCGCGCGTGATCGCGGAGATCCTTCTCCGTCCAGTCGTCGAAGGCGACGCCGACGATCGGGCAGTCCAACAGGCCGCGCGCCTCGAGGCGGTAGAGGGAGTTGAACGTCATCACCTTGGCGAGGTCGCCGGTGATCCCGAAGATGACGAAGACGTCGGCTGGTTTGGTTGCTGGCACGTCGGCAGGTGAGGGTTTCAATGGAGCCCGCGGATGCTCACTGGGAGATGGCCGATTCGCATCATCCGTTCCGGGTGAAGTTGGGCGCCCCTATGCCTTGCTGGCGAGGTGGAAGCGGTTGCAGAAGTCGCAGCGGTAGTACGTCATCCCCAGGCGCTCGGCCTCCTGGCGGGCCACCGACTCGCTCTCGTAGGCGGTCTTCGGCTTGCCATCCGCGCGGAAATGGCTTGGGACGATGCGTCGCGAACCCATGATCCGAGGCTACAGGGAGAGTTAGGGGACTCTTAGGGGCCATTCCCGATAGACGATCGGTGCCTGGGGCTTCATCGTCATCATCATGGCAACTCAACCGAAGAACCCAAGAAAGAAGAAGCAAGAGGAAGAGCACGTCGGGCCGCAGCGCGCGTTGCTGCGCTCCAAGGACAACCGCGTCATCTGGGGCGTCGCCGGCGGGCTCGCCGAGCACATCGGCTTCAACGCGACCCTGGTCCGGATCGCCTTCGTCGTGACCAGCCTGTTCGGCGCAGCCGGGCTCCTGGCCTATCTCGTCCTGGCGGTCGCCCTTCCGGAGGACGACGGCACCGGCAAACCGGTTCCGGAGAGCGTCTGGGCGCGGCTCGGCAAGGTGTTCGTCGTCTGCGTCCTGGTCGCAATAGGGCTCACGGTCGCCGTGTTCCTGGCCGCCGTCAGCGCCTGGACCACCGCAACGGGTCACGGCGTGATCGTCGCCGCGGTGGTGATCGCGCTCGGAATCGCTCTGGTCGCGTTCGCGTTCGCACCGGAGTGGCGCCGGCGGAGCACTCCGCTGCTGCTGACCACGGCGCTGGTGCTGGGCATCCCCGCGGGGGCGATCGCCGCCGCCGACATCGACATCGACGGCTCGATCGGCCAGCGGACCTACACCCCCACCGCGGTGGCGGACCTTCCCGCCGGCGGCTACGAGCTCGGCACCGGCCAGCTGGTCGTCGACCTCAGGGAGCTGCCCTGGCAGAAGGGCAGGACCATCCCGGTCTCGTCACACCTCGGCATCGGGCAGATGATCGTCTCGGTGCCGAAGAACGTCTGCGTCACCGGTCACGTGACCGGCAAGGCGGGCGAGGCGGTAGTGGCCGGCGAGGTCTCTCATGGGGTCGAACCGGATGTGTCGCTGGGGACCCCGACCACCGATGCCCCCCGGCTCGACCTGAGCGCCGACATCCAGCTCGGGCAGATGATCGTCACCGATCAGCCGCCCGACCAGGCCGAGAACGGCCGCGGCGCCGACTACGACCATCACAAGGAGATGCTGGCGACGCAGAGGACGGTATGCGGTAGGTGAGAAGACCAGACCTGAGCACGCTGGGGACCGGGACAGCCGTCCTGGTCCTCGGCGCGTTCCTGTACCTCCATTCCCAGGGCACCCTCGATCTAGGGACCGGCGAGTCCTTTGCGCTCGTCGGCGGGTGCGTCCTCGTGGCCCTGATCGCGAGGGCGATGGCCCGGCCGCCGGCGCCGGCCGCGGGCAACGGGGAGCGGGACACGCTGGCGATCGCCACCGGACTGAGCCCGGAGACCACACGCGCCTCGAAGCTGGGGCTCACGGTCGGAGGGCTTCTCGGCGTCGGCCTGGTCGTCCTCTGGCTGACCGGGGTGCTCGAGGTCGCGGGCCGGGTCGCCCTCGCCGCGCTCGTCGTTGCGGTCGCCCTGATTCTGATCTCGGCCCCGTTCTGGCGCGCCACCTTCAACCGCCTCGGGGCCGAGCGCGTCGCCCGGGCCCGGGCGGACGAGCGCGCGGACGTGGCGGCGCACCTCCACGACTCCGTCCTCCAGACCCTCGCCTTGATCCAGAAGCGCTCCGACGATCCCGAGCAGGTCGGGAGGCTGGCGAGACGCCAGGAGAGGGAGCTGCGGGAATGGCTCTCCCACACCGAGCCGAGCCGCCCCGACGAGCGCCTCGCCGACGCGCTGCGCGCCACCGCCGCGGACATCGAGGACTCACACGGCACTCCGATCGAAGCCGTGGTCGTGGGCGACGCCGAGCTCGACGAGAGGCTCGAGGCGCTTGTCGCCGCGAGCCGCGAGGCGCTCACCAACTCCGCGAAGTTCGCCTCGGACGGAGGCCCCGTCCGCCTCTACGCCGAGATCGAGAAGGGCAACGCGCGGGTCTTCATCGACGATCGCGGGCCTGGCTTCGACCCTGAGTCCATACCGGTCGATCGCCGCGGCGTCCGCGAGTCGATAATCGGGCGGATGGAGAGATACGGCGGGAAGGCCGAGATCCGCAGTGACCCGGGCGACGGCACGGAGGTCGAGCTGAGCATGAGGGCGGCGCGCCGATGAGCACTCCCTCGGTCGTGATCGTCGACGATCACGCGCTCTTTCGGGCGGGCGTCAAGGCCGAGCTGGGAGAGGGGGTCGAGCTGCTCGGCGAGGCCGAGTCGGTCGAGGACGCGGTCAGGGCGATCACGGAGCTCGAACCCGACGTCGTCCTCCTCGACGTGCACATGCCCGGCGGCGGCGGGGTCCAGGTCATCGAGCAGGTCGCGAAGCAGAGGCCGCAGCAGCGCTTTCTCGCCCTCTCGGTCTCCGATGATCCGAAGGACGTGATCGCCGTCGTCCGCGCCGGCGCCCGCGGCTACGTGACCAAGACGATCACCGGCGAGGAGCTCGCGGACGCCGTGCGGCGGGTCCGGGACGGGGATGCGGTCTTCTCGCCGCGGCTGGCCGGCTTCGTGCTCGATGCATTCGCCGGCGACCTACCCGCCGAGGAGGTCGATCCCGAGCTCGACCAGCTCACCACCCGCGAGCGCGAGGTTCTCCGCCAGATCGCGCGCGGCTACCTCTACAAGGAGATCGCGCTGCGACTGAACATCTCCGTGAAGACCGTCGAGGCGCACGTCAGCTCCGTGCTGCGCAAGCTCCAGCTCTCGAACCGCCACGAGCTCAGCCGCTGGGCGGTCAGCCGGCGGCTGGTGGATTAGGCGCGGGAGGCGATCGATGCGGCCTGGCCGGAGTCAAGGCCTGAGCTGCGCCGGGCGTTCGGATACAGTTTTTTGGGTAAGGGAGATTGCGACGTAAAGGGAGACGGGAATGAGAGCAAGGCTGGCCGGAGTGCTCGCGGTGTGTTGCGCGGTGTTCGTGCTGGTGCCGGGAACGGCGCTGGCCGACACGCTCGATCAGCAGCAGCCGGAGGGCGGCAGCGATGTACGGATTGATTCGACTGAGAGCATCGCCCAGACCTTCACGGCCGGCCACACCGGAGGCCTCGACCGCGTCGAGTTGCTCCTCGGGTTCCCTGATTTCGCTCCGGACGCCGGCCTGAGCGTCGAAATCCGGACTGTGTCCGGCGGCTCACCGGGCACGACAGTCCTCGCGGCCGGCAATGTCGCTGCGTCGGCGGTGAGCTCGACCGACGCATGGGTACCGATCACATTCGGCACCGCGGTGCCTGTTACGGCGGGGACGCAGTACGCGATCGTCGCCTACAGCACCGTCGACAACACACACTCCTATTTCTGGGCCATCGCGTTCCCTGACCCATATCCGGCGGGCGCGACCTTCTACCAGACCGTCACCCCGCCCGGCCCGACGTGGACGCTTGCCGCCCTCGGCGGCGACCAGGCCTTCAAGACCTACGTCGAGGTGCCCGCTCCGCCCGCAACAGGGCCGACCGGCCGTGGTGCCGCGGCGAAGAAGAAGTGCCGCAAGAAGTTCCACAAGAACAAGAAGAAGCGCAAGAAGTGCCTGCGGAGGGCCCGGAAGCTTCCGGTCTGAGCTAGAGCAGCGGCAGTCCGTCGCAGAAGGACGAGATCGCCGCGTCGGCGCCGGCCTCCTGCAGCTGCTCCACGGTGAACTCACCGGTGGCGACGCCGGTCACCCTGATGCCGGCGCCGTGGCCCGCCTCCACGTCGCGCGGGGTGTCGCCGCAGGAGAAGCAGCGGTCCAGTTCGAGGCTGCGGCCGGAAACCACCTCGGCCCGCTCGATCGCCTTCTTGGTGAGCTCGGTGCGGTCGGGCGAATCCGAGCCATAGCCGCCGAAGGAGAAGAAGCGGTTGAGGTTCGCCCGCTGGAGCTTGATGTGGGCGGCCTCCTCGACGTTGCCGGTGGTGAGTCCGAGCAGGACGCCGTCGTCGATCAGCTTCTCCAGCAGAGGGACGACGCAGTCCTGGACCTTGAAGCCGGGCGAGTTCTCCACCTCCTCGGGCAGGTGGTCGAGCCTGCGCCGCATCAATGCCTCCGCCTCCTCGTCGGTCGGGTCTCGGCCGAGTGCGTTCTTGAAGACGACCCGGCCCACCTCGGGGTCGGGCACGCCCTTGCCGGTGACCGCGGGCACGTCGACGTCAACATCCTGGAGCTCCTTGAAGGCCCGCTTCCACGCCCGATCACTCGACCCGCCGGTGGTGATCAGCGTCCCGTCGATGTCGAACAGGATCGCCTGAAGGTCAGCCACGGTTCTCGCGATACCTGCGGATCAGGCTGTTAGTCGAGCTGTCGTGCTCGAGCTTCGGCTCATCGTCGGCCTGAAGCTGCGGGATGATCGCCTTGGCCAGCACCTTCCCTAGCTCCACCCCCCACTGGTCGAAGGAGTCGATCCCCCAGATCGCGCCCTGCGTGAAGACGCTGTGCTCGTACAGGGCGACGAGGGAGCCGAGCGTGTGCGGGGTGAGCCGGTCGGCGAGGATGACGTTCGAGGGCCGATTGCCCTCCATCACCCGGTGAGGCACGATCGGGTCCGGCGTCCCCTCCTCCTTCACCTGCTCCGGCGACTTGCCGAAGGCGAGCGCCTCGGGCTGGGCGAAGACGTTCGACATCAGGAAGTCGTGGTGATCGCCCAACGGATTCAGGGAGTGCATGAAGCCGATGAAGTCAGCGGGGATCAGCCTCGTCCCCTGGTGGATCAATTGGTAGAAGGAGTGCTGGCCGTTGGTGCCGGGCTCACCCCAGAAGATCGCGCCGGTGTCGTAGTCGACATGGGCGCCGTCAACGGTGACGTGCTTGCCGTTCGACTCCATGGTGAGCTGCTGCAGGTAGGCCGGGAAGCGGTGCAGGTACTGGTCGTAGGGGAAGACGCCGACGGTCTGCGCGCCGAAGAAGTCGCCGTACCAGACGCAGAGCAGGCCGAGGATCGAGGGTAGGCTCTGCCCGATCGGCAGCTCGCGGAAGTGCTCATCCACAGCGTGGAAGCCGGCCAGCAGGTCTTGGAAACCCTCTTGTCCGATGGCCAGCATCGTCGAGAGGCCGATCGCGGAGTCCATCGAGTAGCGGCCGCCGACCCAGTCCCAGAAGCCGAACATGTTGTCGGTGTCGATGCCGAACTCGGAGACGCCCTCCGCGTTGGTCGAGACGGCGACGAAGTGCTTGGCGATCGCGTCCTCGGATCCCAGCTTCGCCAGCGCCCAGTCGCGGGCAGTCTTGGCGTTGGTCATCGTCTCGAGCGTGGTGAAGGTCTTCGAGGAGACGATGAAGAGCGTCTCCTCGGGGTCGAGGTCCCTGGTCTTCTCGGCGAAGTCGGTCCCGTCGACGTTGGAGACGAAGCGGAAGGTCATCTCGCGCTTCGAGTAGTGGCGGAGCGCCTCGTAGGCCATCACCGGCCCGAGGTCCGAGCCGCCGATGCCGATGTTGATCACGTTGCGAATCGGCTTGCCGGTATGGCCCTTCCACTCGCCTGAGCGGACCCGCTCCGAGAAGGCCGACATCCGGTCGAGCACCTCGTGGACCTGCTTGACGACGTCCTCACCGTCGACGATCAACGAGCGGTCCTTCGGCATCCGCAGAGCCACGTGGAGCACCGCCCGGTCCTCGGAGACGTTGATGTGCTCGCCCCGGAACATCGCGTCGCGGTGTTCGGCGACTCCCGATTCATCGGCGAGCTGGGTGAGCAGGCGGAGCGTCTCGTCGGTGATCCGGTTCTTCGAGTAGTCGAGGAAAAGCCCGGCCCCCTCGGCGACGAGCCGGGTCCCGCGGTCTCGGTCCTCGGCGAAGAAGTCGCGGAGTTGGCGTTCGCCGATCTCGCCGTGGTGCTTCTCGAGGGCCTTCCAGGCCGGTTGCTGCCGGAGCTGCGGTTCCGCGCTCACGCGGCGCAGCCTATCTAGCGCTCTACTTCTTCCTCTTCTTGCACTTCTTGGCGGCCGCGGCCCGGTGCTTCTTCTTCTTGCACTTCTTCTTGGTCGCCTGCGGCGTGGGAGATGTAGGGCCGGGGCCGGTAGACGTGGTGGGCGGCGCTGCCGTCACGGTGATGGAGATGTCCTCGGCATCCGAGCTGAAGCCGTCGCTGACGTCGAAGTGCACATTGGGAAATGTCCCGACCTGAGCGGCGGTCGGTGTCCACGACAACGTTTGCGTCCCCGGGTTGAAGCTGGCTCCTGCCGGCAGGTTGCTCGCGGAATAGGTGAGCGTGTCGCCGGGGTCCAGGTCCGACGCCGGCGTCGTGAAGGTCAGCAGTTGACCCGCCTGGACGGTCTTGTCGCCGATCGCGGTCAAGACCGGTGGCTGGACCTCGTACGCGCCCGAGTCGCAGTTGCCGCCGCTCACCTCGGGCCGCGCGAAGCCGCGCTGGTCAGTCGTGACGGCAGGGCTGATCGCGGCGCAGGTCGCGCCCGGCATGTTGTCAACCGCCGAGCTGGCCGCGGTCGGCTCCATCGTCATCGTGGGCCCGCCGTTGTCGGCGAGCGGGTTCACCACCGGGCCGCTCTCGCCCGTGTGGTCACCAGGTTGCAGCGCCGAGTTGAGCCCACAGCCATTGCCCGTTCCATTGGCTGGCGGGCTGCCCGTCGGATCGGTGCTGATGTTGTAGCCCCCGTCGGTCGTGCTGGCGAAGTTGGAGCCCGGCGTCTCACAGGCATCCATCGAGGCCGGGGTGGTGGCCGCGAAGATCATCCCCTCGACGTTGAGGGCCGGCTTGGTGCCGCTGTTGCCGTCGAAGTAGAGCTCGCTTGGACTCCCCGTGTTGTCGGCGATCGTCGAGAAGAGCAGGTTGAGGTTGACGGGAGACCCCTCGGCGCCACCCACGATCCCTCCACCCTCCCCACTCGCAGAGTCTCCGGTGATAGTCGAGTTGATCACGTCCACCTGGCTGTATCCCGAGCTCTTCTGCGAGACCGCGATCAACCCGCCTCCCCGCTGAGTGAGCGCATGGTTCCCATCGATCAGCGACCCCAGGACCTGCAGCGTCGCGCCGCTCGAGCTGTTGATGCCCCCTCCGGAGTTGTGCGCGGTGTTGCCCGAGATCTCGGAGCTTTGAACCGTGGCGGTTGAGGTCGTATCGTCGAGCTTCGTCTTGCGGAAGATGCCGCCGCCCTCTCCCGCGTTGGTGACGGTCCCTGCCGAATTGCCGGTGATCGTGCTGTTGTCGATGTTCAACGTCACCCCGGTGAACGAGTCGGTGAACCCGTCTTGGTAGATCCCGCCGCCATTCCCGAGGCCACTGGTGTTCAGAACCTGGTTGTTGGAGATCGTGCTGTTGGAGATCGTCGTCGGGCTATCGGTGTAGATGCCCGCTCCGTTGCCGGTGGTGCTGACGTCGTTGCCGGTGACCGTGACGCTGTTGAGGGAGAGGCTGGCGACGCCCGAGCCGCCCCTGAAGTGAATCCCCCCGCCGTCGCTGGAGGTTTGATCTCCTCCCGTGATGGTCAGGCCCGAGATGGAGAGATCCTTCCCGGTCGCCGAGACGTCGAGGACCCGGCTGCCAGCGACCGTCTGCTGAATCGTCGGGGCCCCCGTCCCGACGATTTTCATCGACCGGAAGACGTCGAGGTCGCCGCTGACGTCGCTGTCCTCGGCCGAGCCGGAGAGGCTCAGCTGATAGATGCCGCTGGGGACCATGACCGTGTCGGGCGGATCGGCGCCCGTCGCGTACGAGCCCGAAGCCAGGCATCCTCCGAAGTTCGCACCGGTCGGGTCACTGCCGCTGGCTCCATCGACCGATTTGATCGCCTCGCGAAGCGAGCAATGGGCCATGTCGCTGCCGAAGTCGTCGGCTGTCGTGTCGACGGTGATCGTCGCGGCGAGCGCGGACTGCGCGCCCGCCAGCATCACGGCGCCGATCGCAGCCACCGCAACCTTCATGGCCAACCTTGGAAACATCCTGCGGTGACGTCCTGTCACCGGACCTCCCCCTATGGAAGTCGATGGAAGCCGGACCGTATCACCGGCCGGGGGCGGCCGAACGGCGACTAGCTCAATCGGCTACGCGGCCAGGCGCTCGGACTCGGACTTGATCGTCTCGAGCAGCTCGTTCCAGGACTTGACGAAGGCATCCGCCCCGTCCTCCTGCAGCTTCAGGCCGAGCGCGTCGGTGTCGATGCCCTGCTCCTGGTGCGCCTTGAAGACCTCGTCGGCGTCGCCGCCGTCGGCCGGCAGCGGATCGCCGACATTGCCGTGGTCCGCGAAGGCCTTCAGGGTCTTGTCGGGCATCGTGTTGATCGTGTCGGGGGCAGCGAACGCCTCGATGTAGAGCGTGTCCGAGGCCTTCTCGTCCTTGGTCCCGGTGCTGGCGAAGAGCAGGCGCTGCAGGCGGGCGCCCTTCTCCTCGAGGCCCTTCCAGCGCTCGGACTCCCGCATCTCCATCCAGGCCGCGTAGGTCGCCTTGCCGACGGCGACCCCGAGGGTGTTCTTCAACTCGTCGGGCACATCGTCGTGGACGGCGACATCCCAGCGGCTGATGAAGAGGGAGAGCACCGACGGCACATCGGGATCGAGGCCAGCCTCGATCCGGCGCTCGATGCCCTTCATGTAGGCATCGGCCGCGGCCATCGTCTGGTCGGTCGACATCAGCAGCGTGACGTTGATCGGCACGCCGGCGAAGATCGACTCCTCGATGGCGGGGAGGCCCTCGGGCGTCCCGGGGATCTTGATGAAGTTGTTCTCCTCGGCGCGGCCGTGAAGGTCGGCGGCCTGCTGAACGGTGCCCTGGGTGTCATAGGCGAGGGTCGGCGAGACCTCCAGCGAGACCCAGCCGTCCATCCGGTCGGTCTCCCTGTGGATCGGCGCGAACATCTTCGCCGCGCGGGTGACGTCGGCCAGTGCCAGCTCGAAGAAGATGTCCTCGGCCTCCATCCCCTTCTCGCGCAGCTCGGCGATCTGCTCGTCGTAGGCGTCGCCGCCGCTGATCGCCTTGTCGAAGATCGTCGGGTTCGAGGTCTGGCCGGTGATGTTGAGGTCGTCGATGTAGCCCTGCTCCGTCCCGTCGTCGAGCATCGTCCGGGTGATGTTGTCGAGCCAGAGGCTCTGGCCCAGGTCGTGGAGCTCCTGCGTGGGCGTCATCGTCCGAGTACCTCCTTGGCCGTCTCGGCCACTTTGTCTGGGGTGAAGCCGAACTTGGTCTGTACGTCCTTCAGCGGCGCCGATGAGCCGAAGGTGTGCATTCCGATCCTCGCTCCCTCCGGGCCCACGAAGCGGTCCCAACCGAGGGTAGAGGCCTCCTCGACGGAAACCCGGGCCGTGATCGCGGGCGGCAGCACCTCGTCCCGGTAGCTCTTCTCCTGGCGCTCGAAGAGCTCCCAGCAGGGCAGGCTGACGACGCGGGAGGCGATCCCGTCCGAGATGAGCTGCTCATGGGCCTGGACGGCCAGGGCGACCTCACTGCCTGTGGCGATCAGGATCACCTCCGGCTCTCCCTCGGCGTCGGCGAGCACATAGCCGCCGCGCCGCAGGCCATCGGCCGAGGCGTACTTGGTGCGATCCAGAATCGGGACATCCTGGCGGGTGAGGACGAGGGCCACGGGCTGGTGGTGACGGTCCATCGCCGCCCGCCAGGCCTCCGCGACCTCGTTGGCGTCGCAGGGACGGATCACGTCGAGCCCGGGGATCGCGCGCAGCGAGGCGAGCTGCTCCACTGGCTGATGGGTCGGGCCGTCCTCGCCGAGACCGATCGAGTCGTGGGTGAAGAGGTGGATGACCGGCAGCTCCATGAGCGAGGAGAGCCGGATCGCCGGACGGGCGTAGTCGGAGAAGGTCAGGTAGGTCGACCACAGCGGCCGCATCTTCGAGAGCGAGAGCCCGTTCGAGATCGCGGCCGACTCGTGCTCCCGGATGCCGTAGTGGAACTGGCGCCCCTCGCGAGTGTCCGGCTCGAAGGGCTCACTGTCCTCCAGCTCGACGGAGTTCGAGCCGGTCAGGTCGGCCGCGCCGGCGAGGAGCCACGGAACCCGGGCCGCGACGGCGTTCTCGACCTTGTTCGAGGCTTTCCGCGTGGCCGTGCCCTTCTCGTCCGGCTCGAAGCTGGGGATGTCCGCGTCCCAGCCCTCCGGGAGCTCGCGGCGCTGCATCGCCTCCCAACGGGCGGCCTTCTCGGGCTCATCGGAGCGGTATCTCCCGAAGAGCTCCTTCCACTCGCCGCTCAGCTCCGCCCCGCGCTTGCCCATCCCCTCGGCGAAGTGCTCCTTCACCCCGTCCGGGACCAGGAACTCCGCGTCCTCGGGCCAGCCGTAGAACTGCTTGGTCTCCCGAACCTCCTCGTCGCCGAGTGGCTCGCCATGGGCCTCCGCGGTGTCCTGCTTGTGTGGCGCTCCGTAGCCGATGTGCGAGTTGATGATGATCAGCGTCGGCCGCTCCGGCTCTGCCTTGAAGTTGTCGAACGCGCGCGCGATCTCGTCCAGGCTGTTCGCATCCTCGATCGTGGTCACGTTCCACTGGTAGCCCTGGAAGCGCGCCTGCACGTCGTCCGAGTACGTGATCGAGGTGTGCCCGTCGATCGAGATGTGGTTGTTGTCGTAGATCCAGCAGAGGTTGGAGAGCCGCTGGTGCCCCGCGAACGACGCAGCCTCGTTCGAGACGCCTTCCATCAGGCAGCCGTCGCCGGCGATGGCGTAGACGTCAAAGTCGAAGAGCTCGGCGTCCGGGCCGTTGAAGTAGGCGGCCTGCCAGAGCGAAGCGACCGCCATGCCGACGCTGGTCGCGATTCCCTGGCCCAGAGGGCCGGTGGTGGTCTCGACCCCGGACGTCCAGCGGTACTCGGGGTGGCCCGGGCACTTGGAGTCGAGCTGGCGGAACGCCTTGATGTCGTCGAGGCTGACGGCCAGCGTTCCCTCAACCTCGTAGTCGGGATCGACCGCTCTCACGCCCGTCAGATAGAGGAGCGAGTAGAGCAGCATCGAGGCGTGGCCTGCCGAGAGGACGAAGCGGTCGCGGTTCGGCCAGATCGGGTCCTGGGGGTCGAAGCGCAGGTACCGCTGCCAGAGGACGTAGGCGAGAGGCGCGAGCGCCATCGGCGTTCCCGGGTGCCCGGAGTTCGCCTTCTGGATGGCGTCCATCGAGAGCGTCCTGATGGTGTTGATGCAGAGCTCGTCGATGTCCGTCTGCCGGTCGGCTGTAGTCGCCATCTCCACGATCCTATGACTAGTCTGCTCCCGGCAGTGGCCGACCCAAACCTCGATTCCGAGAAGAAGCTCGCCGCGGAGGCCGCCGCCGAGCTGGTCTCCGATGGCATGAAGGTGGGCCTCGGCACGGGCTCGACGGTTGCGCACCTCCTGCCAGCGATCGCGGCTCGCGGAGTCCGAGACATCCGCTGCGTGGCCACCTCGGTCGCCACTGAGGATCAGGCCCGCGAGCTCGGTATCCCGGTGGAGGATTTCGACAGGCTCGACCGCCTCGATATCGCGATCGACGGCGCCGACCAGGTCGCGCCCGATCATTGGCTTGTCAAGGGAGGAGGGGGCGCCCACACCCGGGAGAAGATCGTCGCGGCCACCGCCGAGCGGTTCGTGGTGATCGCGGACTCCTCCAAGACCGTCGAGAAGATCGCCGCGCCGATCCCGCTCGAGCTCTCGAAATTCGGCCTCGCCTCGACGCTGGCGCGCATCGCCGACGAGCTCGGGGAGGTCTCGATCCGCCCGGACACCCCGCCCAGTCCCGACGCCGGGGTGATCGCCGACTACACCGGGCCTGTGCACCAGCCGGGTGAGCTCGCCGCGCGGCTCTCGGTGATGCCGGGTGTGGTCGATCACGGCCTGTTCCCGTCGGGGATGGTCAGCGCGGTGCTCGTCGGCCGGGGTGGCTCGGTCGAGCGCAGTTGACGGAGCGGGAGAAGCTGGAGCAGCTCTACGCGGAGTGGGCGCGGGGCGACTACTCGCGCGGCGACATCTGGGACGCCGACGTCGAGATGGACACTTTCGGCATGGGCGAGCCGATGCGGGCGAGCGGGCGCGACGCCGTCGCCACCACCCTGGCCGATTGGCTGAGCGCGTGGGAGCGGCCGCTCGTCATCGAGCTGGACGAGCTCGCACAGAGGGGCGATCGGATCCTCGCGCTCATTCGCTGGCGGGGCAGGGGCAAGGAGAGCGGCGTGCAGATGGAGGCCACCGGAGCCCACCTCTGGACCTTCCGGGACGGGCTCATCGTCAGGTTCGACGTCTACCGCGACCGGGACGACGCGCGGGCCGCCCTCGAATCGGAGTGACGCGACCGCCTAGAGGTTCACCGCCGCCATGCCGGTCTCCTCGTAGCGCTCGCCGGAGACCTCGGGAAGCTCCTCGTCGATGCGCGCGAGTTCTTCGTCGGTGAGGTCGATGTCCGCGGCGGCCGCGTTCTCCTCGAGGTACTTGCGGCGCTTCGTCCCCGGAATCGGGACGATGTCCTCGCCCTGGGCCAGCACCCAGGCGAGGGCCAGCTGCGCCGGGGTGATGTCCTTCTCCTCGGCGATCTCGCGGAGCTTCGCGACGATCCTCATGTTCGCCTCCAGGTTCTCGCCCTGGAAACGCGGCTGCGAGCGGCGGAAGTCGCCCTCGTCCAGCTCCTCCGGGGAGTTGAAGCGACCCGAGAGGAATCCGCGGCCGAGCGGTGAGTAGGCGACAAAGCCGATCCCGAGCTCCCGGCAGGTCGGCAGGATCTCGGCCTCCGGCTCGCGCGCGAACACCGAGAACTCCGTCTGCAGCGCGGTGATCGGATGAACGGCGTGCGCGCGGCGAATCGTCTCCGGCGCTGCCTCGCTCAGTCCGAGGTGCTTCACCTTGCCGGCCTCGACCAGCTCCGCCATCGCGCCGACCGTCTCCTCGATCTCCACGTTCGGGTCGACCCGGTGCTGGTAGTAGAGGTCGATCTGGTCGATTCCCAGCCGCTGGAGCGTCCCGTCGATGGTCTTGCGGACGTTCTCGGGCGAGCCGTCGATCTTGCCGAGCGTCGACATGTCGCCGGCGACCGTGCCGTCCAGGCTGCGCTGGAACTTGGACGCGATCACGTACTGGTCGCGCTTGCCCTCGATCGCCTTGCCGACCAGCTCCTCGTTGGTGAGCGGGCCGTAGATCTGCGCGGTGTCGAGGAAGTCGATGCCGAGCTCGAGGGCGCGCTTGATGGTCGCCTCCGACTCGTCCAGATCGGTCTCGCCGTAGAAGGCGGACATGCCCATGCAGCCGAGTCCGATCTCCGAGACTTCCAGGTCACCCAGGTTGCGCTTCTTCATTTCTTTCCAAGCCTTTCTCGGTAGAGGTCGATCTTCCAGTCGATGAGCTCGAGGTGGCCGGCGGTCTCCTCGAGGAGGGCCTTCACGGCCCTGCGGTGTTCCTCGAGCAGCGCCAGGCGCTCCTCATTGGTGTCGTCTCCCCCATTCAGCAGCTCCGCATACCTGCGGATCTGGCGAATCGGCATCCCGGTGGCGCGGAGCTTGGTCAGGAACCTGATCCGCTCCAGGTCCTCCCCCGCGTAGCGGCGGTGACCGCTGCCGTTGCGGCTGACGGGCTGGAGCAGGCCGGCGCGCTCCCAATAGCGCAGCGTGTGCGCGCTGATGCCCGACTGGGCCGCCGCGTCCGAGATGGTGAGGGTGGAGTCCACCCCTCGAAGATAGGACTTCGAGTGCGCTCTAAGTCAAGGGCTCATGCCCTGCATGGGCGTCTGATGCATCGGCGCCTGGTGCATCGGCGCGTCGTGCATCGACATCGAGTCCATCGCGCGGATCGCCGCCGCCGAGTCGGGGGTCGTCAGACCCGGCAGCTGGCCGGGGAAGAACGCCACGCCGATCGCCAGCGCCAGCAGGACGACCACGGTGACGGCCTCGGCCGTCTCCCGCCACGGCAACACCTTCTCCAGCACGATCAGCGCGGCGATCACGACCATCCAGGTGATGCTCATCACCCCGAGCGCGAACAGCGCCGCCATCAGCGCCCACGACGAGCCGACGCAGTAGGCGCCCTGGTCCAGGCCCATGCGAAGCGCTCCGGCCGCGCCCTCGCGCCAGTCCGCGGCCAGGAGCTCGCGGTCGCGGCAATGCCGGAGACAGGTCCTCTTCAGTGGCGTCAACTCGTAGAGGGCGGCGAACGCGATCACGCCCCCGGCGACGTAGCGCCCGCCGTGATCCCACCGCAGAATGGAGAGGTCGAGCGAGCGAACGGCCCTGAACACGAGCCAGGCGACCACGCCGACGAGCGCCCACGCGAGGAGATAGCCCGCCGTGAACAGGGTGGTCCGCAGGAGCGACTGCGGCGTGACGTCCGCCGAGGACCCGCGCGCCTCCGCCGCATAGGCCCCCGCCATCGGCACCAGCGAGGGCAGCATCATCGCGGCCATCATCACGACCCAGACCCCGGCGAACCAGCCGAAGGAGCCAAGGTCCGTCCCGGGCCCGGCGTCCATCCCCTGCATCCGGTCGACGGTCACCACCCAGGCGATCGCCGCGGCCGCGAGCAGGAAGAGGGCGGTGACCCTCATGTCGACTGCCCGCCTCATCCGGACAGAACCCGCTCCATCTCATCGAAGCAGGTCGACCAGCCCTCGTACTGAGCGTCCCGGCGCTCCGCCTCGGAGATGCCGCTGTTCACGAACACCACGGTGGTGACCCCGTCCCGCTCCGTGAACTCCAGCTCGATCATCTGCTCGTTGGAGGGGTCGTCCTCGAAGGTCCAGGTGAACGCGAGCCGGTTCGGCCGCTCGATCAGCGTGTACTCGCCACCCGCCTCGACTGGCTCCCCGTCGGGCGTTCGCATCACGACTCGGACCTTCCCGCCGATGCGCAGGTCCACCTCGGCGTCGGCCTCCCGCCAGCCCCTCCGCGGCCTGAACCAGCGGCTGATCACCTCCTCGCTCGTCCAGGCGTCGAAGACGTCCTCTGCCGTCGCATCGAACGTCCGCTCGATCCGGACCACCCTTGCGGCTTCCTCGGCCACCCTCACTCCTTTCGCTCCTCGAGGTACTCGCCGACGACGTCGAAGAGCCGCTCCCAGCGAGCCCTCTGACTTTCTATCCAATCGGAGGTCTCGGCAAGCGCCTCGGGACGGAGGGCGAGGCGGTGGGTACGCCCGTCGATCACCCGGGAGACCACGCCGGCCTCCTCGAGCATCTTGAGGTGGCGGGATATGGTCGGCTTCGAGACGCCGAAGTCCCGCGTCACCTCGCCGACCGTCGCTGTCCCGCCGCTGAGCCGCTCCACGATGTCGCGGCGCAGGGGGTGTGCGAGGGCTTTGAACGGATCGTTAGCCATTTTGCTAACTATATAGGGAAGAGAACGTCGAACTCACCACAGGAGGACCGTGATGCCGGACCACAGAGTCGTGAACCGTGAGGAATGGCGAGCCGAGCGCGAGGCGCTGCTCGCCGAGGAGAAGGAGCTCACCCGCCGCGGCGACGAGCTGACGAAGAAGCGGCAGGAGCTGCCGTGGATGAAGGTCGAGAAGGACTACAGCTTCGAGACCGAGGACGGGACGAAGTCGCTGGCCGACCTCTTCGACGGCCGCTCGCAGCTGATGATCTACCACTTCATGTTCGGCCCCACCGTACGAGACCGGCTGTCCCGTCTGCTCCTCGATCGCCGACAGCCTCACCGGTCAGGTGGCACATCTGGGCGCGCGCGACACGACCCTGATCTGCTCGTCACGCGCCCCGCTCGAGAAGCTGTTGCCCTTCCGCGACCGGATGGGCTGGGAGTTCGACTGGGTCTCGGCCGAGACCGACTTCCATCGCGACCTCGGCTACTTCCACACCGAGGAGGAGCTCAAGCCGTTCCTGGAGAGCGGCCAGATCCCCCTCACCGTCACCCAGAACGCGGAGATGTGCGGCACCGACGCCGCCGGCTACGTCGCCGAGGGCCCGGGACTGAGCGTCTTCGCGCTCGAGGACGGCGAGGTCTATGGGACATACACGAGCACGGCGCGCGGCCTGGAGGTACCGGCGATGTCCTACTACAGCCTGCTCGACCGCACCCCGGCCGGCCGAAACGAGCCGCCGGACCAGCCGCTGTGGGTGAGGTACCACGACTCCTACTAGGGCGCAGTGACCAGCTCGGCGTGATCAGCCTCAGCCGCTCTCGGGCGCAGCGGCGCGGTCGGCCAGGATCAGCGAGTCGCCCTGAGGGCGCATGCGCCCCGACGGGGTCGACGGGTCCTGGTCGATCAGCTTCGCAAGGGCGTCGACCTTCGACTCCCCCGTAACCACCCAGAGCAGGCCGCGAGTGCTCTCGAGCTCCGGATAGGTGAGCGTCATGCGGCGGACCCCCTGGTACTCACCGGAGGTGACGGCGACGCGGCGATCCGTGACCTCCAGCACCGGGTCACCGGGGACGAGTGACGCCGTGTGCCCGTCCGGCCCGAGGCCGAGGTGGGCGATGTCGATGCGCTCCGGCAGCGACTCCGCGTAGCGCGCCGCGGCGGCGTCGAGGTCCTCGTCGGTGACGGGCATCGGCTTGATGCTGCCCTGGGCGCCGATCGAGAGGCTCTCGATCAGGTGGGTGAGGTTGCGCTCCTCATCGCCGGCCGGGGCGACCCGCTCGTCGACCTGGAAGATCTCGGCCTTGTCCCAGTCGCCGAAGAGGTCCTCGAGCTGGGAGAACATCGGCCAGGGGTCGCTCCCTCCGCTGACCGCGAGCTCCGCTCGGCCGCGCTCGGCGACCGCCGCATTCGCGGCCTCCGCGAGCAGCTCGGCGCCGCGACGGTGGACCTGGTCGGGAGTGTCGAAGACCTCGAGCCGGTGCGGACCGCTCACTTCGGCTTCTCCTTGTGGCCGCCGAACTGGTAGCGCATCGCCGAGAGGACGCGGTCGGCGAAGTCGTCGAGGTTGCGCGAGGCGAAGCGCTCATACAGCGCGGTGGTGAGCACGCCGGCGGGCACCCCCTCCTCGATCGCGGCGATCGATGTCCAGCGGCCCTCGCCGGAGTCGGAGACCCGGCCCTCGAAGTCCGAGAGGTCGTTCGACTCCTGGAGCGAGGCGGCGGTCAGGTCGAGCAGCCAGGAGCCGATCACGCTGCCTCGCCGCCACACCTCGGCCACCTGCGGGATGTCCAGGTCGTACTGGTAGTACTCGGGGTGCTCGAGCGGCGCCGTCTCCGCGTCCATCTCCCGCTTCACCTTCCCCGCGTTCGCGTTCTTGAGGATGTTGAGTCCCTCGGCGTAGGCGGCCATCACGCCGTACTCGATCCCGTTGTGGACCATCTTCACGAAGTGGCCCGCGCCGTTCGGCCCGCAGTGCAGGTAGCCGTTCTCGGCGGAGTCGGGGTCGCCCTCGCGGCCCGGGGTGCGCTCGGCCGACTCGACACCGGGCGCGATCGTCTTGAAGATCGGATCCAGCCGCTCGACCGCGCCGTCGGGGCCGCCGATCATCAGGCAGAAGCCACGGTCCAGGCCGAAGACGCCCCCGCTCGTCCCGCAGTCGATGTAGTCGATCCCCTTCTCCCCCACCATCTCCGCGCGCCGGATGTCGTCGCGGTAGTAGGAGTTGCCGCCGTCGATGATCGCGTCGCCGGAGTCCAGGACCTCTGCGACCTCCTTGACGGAGCTCTCCGTGATCTCGCCGGCCGGAACCATGATCCAGACGGCGCGCGGCGCGTCGAGCTTCTCGGCCAGCTCCTTCAGGCTCGACGCCCCCGTTGCCCCCTCACCCTCAAGCTGCTTGATCGCGTCGGCGTTGACGTCGTAGACGACGCAGTCGTGGCCGTCCCGCATCAGCCGCCGCACGAGGTTCGCCCCCATCCTGCCGAGACCGACCATTCCCAACTGAGCCATAAGTCTCCTTCCCAACTGTTGACGACTTCGTCATTAAACGGGTTGCTCCTCGGCTTCGCCTGCGGAGCACCCTCGCATACGGGTAGGTTGCCCACGTGGCTCAGGCATCGTCAGACGGCAAGCCTTTCGGCGCCCAGGCCGACGCACTGGTGATCTTCGGGATCACCGGCGACCTGGCGAAGAAGATGACCCTTAAGGCGCTGTACGACCTGGTCGCGAACGGCACTCTGCAGGTCCCGGTGATCGGCGTCGCCCGCAACGACTGGAAGGACGAGGACCTCCATCAGCATGCGCGGGACGCGGTCGAGGGGCGCACCAAGGAAAAGGGCGAGGAGCTCGATGAGGACGCCTTCAAGCGCTACACGGAGCTGCTCACCTACGTGCAGGGCGACTACACCGACGATGGCACCTACAAGCGCCTGGAGGAGAAGCTCTCCTCCGCGAAGCACCCCGTCTTCTATCTGGAGATCCCGCCGTCGCTGTTCGCCACGGTGATCGAGTACCTCGGCAAGGCCGGCCTCACCGAGAACGCCCGCGTCGTGATCGAGAAGCCGTTCGGGCACGACCTCCAGTCCGCCATCGAGCTCAACGACCAGATCCACGAGGTGCTGGAGGAGGACCAGATCTACCGGATCGATCACTTCCTCGGCAAGGAGCCGGTCATGGACATCACCTACCTGCGCTTCGCCAACTCCCTGCTGGAGCCGATCTGGAACCGCCGCTACGTCGAGTCGGTGCAGATCACGATGGCGGAGGACTTCGGAGTGGACGATCGCGGCAGCTTCTACGACGCCGTCGGCTGCATGCGGGACGTGTTCCAGAACCACCTGCTTCAGGTTCTGGCGACCGTGGGGATGGAGCCGCCGTCGGCCGGCGCCGACCCGGATCCGATCCGCGACTCGAAGCTCGATTTCTTCAAGGCGATTCCCGACATCAACCCGAACCGCTATGTCCGCGGGCAGTACGAGGGCTACCTGGGGATCGAGGGCGTCGACCCGAAGTCGACCACCGAGACGTTCATCGCCCTACGGCTCGACGTCAACAACTGGCGCTGGTCGGGCGTCCCGTTCTTCGTCCGGGCCGGGAAGGAGCTCGCCGAGAAGGTGACGGAGGTGCGCGTGATCTTCCAGAGCCCGCCCCCGCTCGGCATCGGCGGAGGGCCGACTCCCGAGACCGACGAGATCGTGGTGCGCATCGACCCCGACGCCGGCGTCAGCTTCCTCGTCGAGGCGAAGCAGCCCGGTGAGGAGGCGCTGCGGCGAGTCCACCTCGACCTGCTCTTCAAGCAGCAGTTCGGCAACCAGCCTGGGCCCTACGAGCGCCTGCTCGCCGATGCGCTGGCGGGGAACCAGCAGCGCTTCGCCCGCGAGGACAGCGTGCTGGAGACCTGGCGGATCGTGCAGCCGCTGATCGACAACCCCTGCATGCTCGAGCCGTACCGCAAGGGCAGCTGGGGCCCGGAGGGCGCGTCGAACCTTCTCCACGGCTACGGCGGCTGGCGCCGGCCGTGGCTGCCCGACGAGCCGCTCGAGGCAGTCGGGGCGGGTTAGCTAGGGTCTGTGGAGATGTCCCAGGCCACCCTCCACACCAACGCGGGGCCGATCACCGTCACGTTCTTCGACGACGACGCCCCCAAGACCGTCGAGAACTTCCGCAAGCTCGCCGGCGACGGCTTCTACGACGGGCTGATCTTCCACCGCGTGATCAAGGACTTCATGGTCCAGGGCGGCTGCCCGGAGGGCACCGGCACGGGCGGTCCCGGCTACACGTTCGAGGACGAGTTCAACGACCACAAGATCGTCCGCGGAGCGCTGGCGATGGCGAACGCCGGGCCGAACACGAACGGCTCGCAGTTCTTCATCGTCACCACGGACGCCGCCCCCTGGCTCGACGGCAAGCACACCGTCTTCGGGGAGGTCACCGACGGCATGGACGCGGTCGACGCGATCGAGGGAACCCAGACAGGACCGGGCGACAAGCCGACCGAGCCGCAGGTGATCGAGAGGGTGGAGCTCGGCGATTAGGGCGGCGCGGCCGGGGGAAGGCACGAACCGTGGCTGATCGGCAGACGATCGTCATCACCGGGGCGACGGATGGCCTCGGAAAGGGACTTGCAACCGCGCTCGCGCCGAGCGGCGCCCGCCTGATCCTGCACGGCCGCGATCCGGAGAAGGGCGAGGCGCTGGTCGACGAGCTCCGGCCCAGGGTGACCGGCGAACTCGACTTCAAGCTGGCGCACTTCAGGTCGCTGGACGAGGTCCGCGACCTCGCCGATTCCCTGCTCGAGGAGGAGCGCATCGACGTCCTCGTGAACAACGCCGGGATCGGCACCGCCGGCCCTCGCGAGGACAGCGACGACGGCCACGAGCTCACCTTCCAGGTCAACTACCTCGCGCCGTTCCTGCTGACGAGGCGGCTGCTGCCGCTGATCGAGCGCTCCACGCCGGCGCGGATCGTCAACGTCAGCTCGGCCGGCCAGGCGCCGATCGACTTCGACGACGTCATGCTCGAGGACTCCTACAGCGGGGTTCAGGCCTACTGCCAGAGCAAGCTGGCGCTGGTCATGTTCACCTTCGACCTCGCCGAGGAGCTCGAGGACTCCGGCGTCACCGCCAACTGCCTGCACCCCGGCACCTACCTGCCGACGAACATGGTCCGCAAGGCGGGCGTCGAGCCGGTCACCCCCCTCGAGGACGGGATCGCGGCGACGATGCGGCTGATCACCTCGCCCGAGGTGGATGGGGTCAACGGGCACTATTTCGACGGAACCAGTGAGTCCGCCCCTCACCCCCAGGCGGAGGACCCGGAGGCGCGGGCGCGGCTGCGCGAGCTCTCCGAGCAGCTCACCGGCGTCAGCGCCACCGCGTAGCCTGCGTTCGGTGGGAATAGGAGACAAGTTCCGCGAGCTCTTCGGCGTCGGGGATGACTCGCTGCATCCCGACGGCCTCGCCGAGCTCAAGATCGGCGACGCGAGCTACGACGACTGGGACGTCGTCCGCGACTTCGACGACCTGGAGACCGCCCGCGCCTGGCGCCAGCAGCTCACCGACGCCGGCCACGAGGCCGTGATCACCTCGGACCACCCGCTGAACGAGTACGGCCGGGGCGACATCGCCCTGCGCGTACCGCCCGGCAAGTGGTCCGAGGCGAACGAGCTCCTGGACGAACCGCTCTAGAGCGGCTTCCCCATGACGAGGCCGAAGCGCTCGATCAGCGCGGGGATGCTGTCCGGCTGCATCTCCAACTCGTAGCGAGCGCTGAGCTCGCCCAGCGCCTGCGGATCGGCGTCGACGGCCCCGCCAATCTCGTCGAGCTCCTCGAAGAACTTCTCGAAGCCGGCGGGAGCGATTATCTCCAGGATCCGGCACGGCTCATCACCGGCGTTCCAGAACGTGTGCCACTGGTCGCGCGGCTTGAAGACGAGATCGCCGGGACCGGCCTCCAGCACCTCGTCACCGAGCAGGGCGCCCATCCTCCCCTCGAGGACGTAGCTGTACTCGTCCTCCCGGTTGTGCTTGTGCAAGGGAGCCGCGAGCGCGCCCGGAGACATCGGGTGCTCGACGAGCGAGAAGCCCTGGTCGGTCTCCCCTCCGTCGACCATGAAGCGGACGCCGATGCTTCCCAGGAAGCCGAGCTTCCCGTCCTGCGGCCCAACGACTTTCGCCTTCGTGGCCTCCATCTCTCCTTCTCCTTTGATCGGACAGTAATGTTGCGCGAATATATACACGCGTCTATCCTGTCTGTCAAGATTCATAGGACAGATATGTCCGACGAAAAACGTCCTTACAGAAAGAAGAAGCGCGCCGAGCTCGAGGCTGAGACCCGGCGGCGGATCACGGAGAGCGCCGTCGAGCTCCATGGGACGGTCGGCCCGTCCCGGACCTCGATGAGCTCCGTGGCTGAGCTGGCGGGCATCCCCCGCTCCACCCTCTACCGCCACTTTCCGGACGAGGCCGCTCTGTTCGAGGCGTGCAGCTCTCACTGGAATGCGGCCAATCCTCCACCCGACATCACCGCCTGGGCTGCCACCGCAGACCCGGACGAGCGTCTCCGCAACGCCCTGAAGGAGATGTACGCCTACTGGCGTCAGACCGAGCGGATGATCGAGAACATGGTCCGCGACGAGGCGACAAACGAGAACGTGCGCCGGCACTTCGGCGGCTTCCGTGCGTACCTCGAGGCAGCCAGGGACACCCTGCTCGCCGGCCGCGGGCTGCGCGGCGCCGCGCGCAAACGGGCCCGCGCCGCGATCGGCCACGCCCTCGCGCTCTCGACCTGGCAGTCGGTCGCGCGGGACAATGGCCTCGACGATGGCGAGGCGGTCGACCTGATGATGGGGCTGGTCGCGGCGGCGTCGAGGCGCCGGCCGGCGGCAGCGGCCTAGACCAGATTCTTGTCCAGCTCGGGATCCGCGTAGCAGACGACCGTATGGGCCCGGCGGTCCGGCCAGCCTCGGCGCTCGCCCTCGAAGAGAAGCCCCCAATAGCCGAGGAAGAACGGCAGCGCCGCCAGCGGCACCCAGAGGAGCCGGCGAATCGCCTGGCCCGGCCGCACCGGCTCCCCGTCCTCAGAGAGCATGCGGATGGCGACGAAGGACATGCCGACGGTCCGCCCGGCCCCGGACCAGAGAATCAGGAGGTACGCGGCCGCCACCATCGCCCAGATCGACGCGCCGATCGCCACCACCGCCGTGCCGGCATGCTGATCGCCCTTCGCGAACACATTGACGAGGGCCGCGATCGCCGCGGAGATGACCAGCAGCGACCCGTAGACGATGCCCGCGTCGATCGCCAGCGCGAGCACCCGGCTGAAGGCGCCCGCGAAGATCGGCCGCCGATCCCGCAGCGGCCGGCGAAGGACGCGACGCGCCGCGTTCTCGACCACAGTGTCGATCCGCCGGGACGCGCTCCGTACTCCGCGTCGCAGGTCCTCGATCAGCCCGATGCCCTGGCTGGTGATGGCCGCCCGAACCTCCGGCGCCTCGGCCACCCGCTCCACCAGCTTCTGAGCCTCGTCGCTCTCCAGGATCTTGTCCCAGACCCGGTTGGCGGTGTCCGTCTTGAGCAGCTTCTCGGTTGCGTCGGCGGCGGCCTTGCTGTCGAGCGCGCGGTCGACTCCGCGATCCACCGCACGGTCCAGGCCCAGCCGCTTCGCCAGCCCCTGCGCGCCTCGGAACCCGGCGCGCGCGGTGGACGCGGCCGCTCGCTGAAGCGGGTTGGTTGGGGGGCGCTCGGAAGCCATGGTTGCTTCAGACCCGACCGCCAGCGTACGGCTAGGCGGGAAGCCAGGTGAAACGAATGCTCCGGCCGCCCTGCGTGCAGGTGACGAAGCGGCTGTCGGAGTGGATGTCCCGCTTGGCGGTGCAGGTGAAGCCCTCGACCGAGCAGGTGCGGTGGTACCCCTCGTCGACGTTCGGGTTGTCGACGGTGTTGCAGTCCTTGCCGTTCTGGTCCCAGGCGGTCGCGACCGCGACCGCCGCGGTGCAGTCGATGCCCGTGTACTTCAAGTCACCGAACGCGTCGGGAACAGTGCAGGCTGCCGGGGAAACGCCGCCATTCGCGGTGCTCGTCGTC
Source organism: uncultured Solirubrobacterales bacterium (assembly GCA_963815045.1). Lineage (GTDB taxonomy): Bacteria > Actinomycetota > Thermoleophilia > Solirubrobacterales > 70-9 > DASUPK01. The sequence continues at coordinate 487,855 of CAWFET010000003.1, read as the reverse complement.
TGAGGCTTCTTCTTGCCGCCGCCTCCGGTCGTGCTCGGGGTGGTGGCCGTCGGGATCGGCGAGGTCGGCGACGGGATCGAGATCGACGCGGCGGTGCTGCTCTCGCCGCTGGAATCGGACCCGCAGCCGGCGACGGCGGCGATCAGCGCGGCGGCGATCAGCACCGGCAGGGCTCGTCTGATGCGGGCGCGGGTCATCGGGGACGGATTCTCGACCATTCCGAAGAAGTGAGGCTCCCCAGTGTACGGCTCATCGAAACAGGGTATGGCGCTGCCCGACCAGTCCCTCCGGAGGAGAGGAGCGCATATGCACGTGCACGCGCTGATTGGGCACCGGCGCAGGCTGCTCGGCCTGCTCTGCGTGCTCGCAGCGATCATCACCGGCCTGGCCGCCTCGGCGTCCGCGCGGGCCGACAACTACGTCTCGCTGGGCGACTCCTACGTCGCGGGGCCGTTCATCCCGAACCCGATCCTGCCGCTCGGGTGCCTGAAGTCGGATCACAACTATCCGCGTCTGGCGGCGGGTGGAATCGGCCTGCCGCTGCGAGATCCGAGCTGCAGCGGAGCGACGACCGACGACATGACCAATCCGCAGAGCGTGGACCCGGACGGTCCGAATCCGCCCCAGTTCAACTCGCTGGACGCGAGCACGAAGGTGGTCTCCCTGACGATCGGCGGGAACGACATCGGGTTCTCCTCGATCGCGGAGAGCTGCATCACCTACAACCCGTTCAGCCACCCGTGCAAGGACAAGTACGACTCGGGCGGCGTCGATCAGATCAGCCAGCGGATCCAGGCGACCGCTCCGAAGGTCGCGGCGGTGCTCCAGGGGATCCACGCTCGCTCGCCGTCGGCGAGGGTGTTCGTCGTGAACTACCCGGCGATCTTCCCCGAGACCGGCAGCGGCTGCTGGCCCCAGATGCCGATCTCCTACTCCGACACGCCCTACCTGAGGGCCAAGGAGCAGGAGCTCAACCAGATGCTGGCGACCCAGGCCGCGGCGAACGGTGCGAGCCTCGTCAGCTGGTACGCGGCGAGCATCGGGCACGACGCGTGCAAGAGCTCGTCGGTGCGCTGGGTCGAGCCGCTGGTGCCGGGCAACTCGGCCGCTCCGATCCATCCCAATGCGTCGGGCATGGTGGGCGGGGCGAACGTCCTGGTCGGGGCCGCCCGCTAGGTCAATCCGGCAAGGCGGTGAGGCGCTCCTTCAGGCGCCTCATCGCCTTCCGGTTGACGCGCTTCACGTAGGCCCGGTTGAGCGGGCCCATCAGCCGCTCGCCTCTCGGCATCTCCGTGATCTCGAGCTCGAAGGTGATCCGGGTGCCGCCGCCCGGCAGCGCCTCCAGGTGGTAGGTGCCGCGGGTCCGGCGCTTCGCGCTCGGACCGCCGATCGTCTCCTCCACGAGCCGCCGGCCCGAGTCCGCCTCGACGATCTCCACGTCGGTCCAGTCCTTCTCGGCGGTGGCCTTGACGCGGACGTTCGCCTTGGCCCCCACGCCGCGTTTCGGCCCCGAGAGCTGCCAGTCGACCATGAAGTGGTCCATGAAGGACTCGTGGTTGCCGAGCACGTCGAGGAACTCGTAGACCTCGTGGGTGGAGCTCGGGACCTCGGTTGAGACGGTGATCGGTTTCACGGTGGAAACCCTAAGGGCCTGTCGCGTCAGGGGCGTGCCCGTGGGGCGGTTCAGGACCAAGCGGAGTGGACACGGCGCGGATTCCGCATGGCGGCGCCATGTGGGATTCGCGACGGGTCCGCTCCGCGCCGTGTTCTGGACCGCGGCCACGGGTGCGACCCTGGCGTGACAGGCCCTAGGGCAGCGGCTCGAGGCCCTCGTCGAGCTCGACGCCAAAGCTGTTCAGGGCTCCCGCGAGCATCTGATAGTGACCGACGACCAGCGCGGTCTCCATGAGCTGCTCGGTGTCGAGGGTCTCGGCGAGGGCTGCCCAGGTCTCGTCCGCGATGCGAGAGCCGGAGTGGAGCTCGTCGGCGGCACGCAGCAGCGCCGACTCGTGCGGGCTCCACCCCTCGGCGCCCGGGCCGTCCAGGACCCGGTCGATCACCTCCCGCTCGATTCCCCCGGCGAGTGAGATCCGGACGTGCTGCCCCCACTCATAAGAGGAGCCGCAGTTGACCGCCGTGCGGAGGATGAGCAGCTCGCGGTCGAGCCCCGGCAGCCTGCCGGAGGTAAGCAGGTAGCCGCCGAAGCGAAGCCACGCTCGGAACAGCTCGGGGTGCTGCGCGAGGGTGGGGAAGATGTTGTTGTCGCCGAGGCGATTCTCGACTCCTCCGGGCACCGCCTCCAGGATCTGCTTGATCTCCCCGCTCCACTCGTCGGGTGGCAGTGGAGGGATCCTCGGCTCCGGGCTCATCAGCCCGCCCTCGGCCCGACGGTCAGGCCGCCATCGACGACGAGGCTCTGGCCCGTGACGTAGCTCGACTCGCCGGAGAGCAGATAGAGCGCCCCGTAGGCGACCTCCCAGGCGGTGCCCTGGCGGCGGGCCGGGATCCGCACCTGGTCGCGGAGCGGGCTGACCTGCGACGCGAGCCGCCCGAGCGATGTGTCGATCAGGCCCGGGAGGAGCAGGTTCGTCCGGACGGTGGGCGCGCCCTCCACGGCCGACTGGCGGCAGAGCGCCTCCAGCGCGGACTTCGAGGCGGCGTAGGCGGGAAAGGGCATCACCTCGCGGGAGGCTATTGAGCCGGCCAGGACGATTGCCCCTCCCCTCCTTCCCTCATCGCCGCCAGGCCGAGCTTGCAGCCGAGGAAATGCGAGCGGAGGTTCACCGCCATCACCCGGTCCCACTCCTCGACGCTGGTGCCGCCGATGCCGAGCCCGGCTCCGATCCCGAGGTTCATCACGAGGCCGTCCAGGCCGCCGAGGGCCTCAGTGGCGACCTCGAACATCCGCGTCGCCTGCTCCTCCTGCGCGGCGTCGGCCGCGATCACCTCCGCCCTGGCTCCCTCGGCCTCGACGAGCTCGGCCGTCACCCTCGCCGTCTCCTCGTTCAGATCCGCTACCGCGACCGATGCGCCCTCCCGGCCGAAGAGGACAGACATCGCGCGGCCGTTTCCGACCGGAGGGTCCTCCAGCCCGTGATCCTCCTGGCCGGCGCCGACCACGAGGATCCTTCGGCCCGCGAGCCTGTCCCTCCCGGGGGCCTCTCCCCTGCCTTCGGCACTTGCCAGCTCGGCGCGATGATCCGCCACGGCGCGCGACCTTACAGGGAGTAGGCTCCGGCGCGTGAGGTGTTGGAGGCCCCTCATGGCCGTGGTGGCCACGGTCGTCGCGCTCGCCGCGGCGTCGTCGGCCCGCGCCGCGGACCACGACATCCAGGTGGTCTCCTCGCAGCGCCTCGACGACCGGCTCACGCAGCTCACCCTGTCCACGCCGGCCCTGAAGGCCCCGGCCGGCGTGCGGATTCTGTTGCCCGCGGGATACGAGCAGGGCACGGGCCGCTACCCCGTTCTCTACCTCCTCCATGGGGCGTTCGGCAGCGACACCGATTGGACGACCGTCGGCGACGCGGAGGCGATCACGGCCGGCCTTCCACTGATCGTGGTGATGCCCGACGGCGGCAGGGGCGGCTGGTACACGGACTGGCTGAATCGGGGCGCCGGCGGCCCCCCGGAGTGGGAGACCTTCCACATCCGGGAGCTCCTCCCCTGGGTCGACGATCACTACCGGACCATCGCTGCCCGGGACGGACGCGCGATCGCCAGCCTCTCGATGGGCGGCTTCGGAGCGCTCAGCTACGCCGGACGCCACCCGGACCTGTTCTCCTGGGCCGGGAGCTTCTCCGGAGCGGTCGACATCACGCACAACCTGCCGGTGGTCGGCGTCATCGACGGGGAGGCGCTCGTGGACGGCGGGCTTCCCGACGATCAGTTCGGCGACCCGATCCTGAACGCACCCAACTGGCAGGCCCACAATCCTTGGAACCTGGCCCCGCACCTGCGCGGCATGACGATCGACATCGAAACCGGCGATGGCAATCCCGGGCCGTTCGACTCGAACAAGCTCATGTACGACCCGGTCGAGCAGCAGGTGCACGCGATGAGCGTCGCCCTCCACAAGAGGCTGCTCGCACTCGGCATCCCGCACACCTGGGACGACTACGGGCCGGGCACCCACAGCTGGCCGTATTGGCAGAGGGACCTCCGCGAGGCGCTGCCCTCGATCATGAGCAACTTGGAAATCGGAGCGGGAGGGTAGAAACTGGCTGGCTGGCCAGTTAAGCTGCCGCGAACCACGGAGGAGAGGATTTTCGAATGAACAAGCCGGTCCAGGAAGAGCTCGCCGCAAAGGATCCCTCGACCCTCAGCCAGGAGGAGCTCGAGGCGATCGAGCTCACCGAGCGTCCCAACTGGGAGGACGGCCCTCCCCACGCGATCTTCAAGGAGCTCCGCGGGCGCTGCCCGGTCCACCGGACCGAGGTGATCTCCGAGTACCCAGACGAGGACGGCTTCTGGTCGCTGAGCAAGGCGGACCTCATCCGCCAGGTCAGCCTCGACCACCAGACCTACTCGTCCGAGCGCGGCGGCGTCACGGGCCTCACGCACGCGGTCCCGCTCGAGCTCCAGCAGGCGATGTTCATCGGCATGGACCCGCCGAAGCACGACCGGCTCAAGATGCTCTTCCAGCGCGGCTTCACCCCGAAGCGGATCGCCGAGCACGAGGACGAGATCCGCGCGATCGCCGAAAGCGTGCTCGATGGCGTCGCGCCCCGTGGCGAGTGCGACCTGGTGAACGACGTCGCGCAGCCCGTCGTCTCGCGGGTGATCGGCAGCTTCATGGGGATTCCGGAGAAGGACGACGCCATCTGGGCCAAGCTGATGAACTCGGCCCTCGGCTTCGGCGACGAGGACCTCAACCCCGGCGGGCTCGAGCAGGTCCTGGAGCAGGACATCCCGGAGATCTTCGAGCGCTGCCGCGAGATGATCGCCGAGCGGCGCGAGAACCCGACCGACGACCTGACCAGCGTCCTCGTCCACGCCGAGATTGACGGGGAGAAGCTCGAGGAGCATGAGATCGTCATGGGGTTCTTCCTCCTGGTCGCCGCCGGGAACGACTCGACCAAGGCCACCTACACCAGCGGGATGCGCGCGCTGCTGGAGCACCCGGAGCAGATGAAGATGCTGGTCGACGATCCCTCGCTGATCCCGGGCGCGGTCGAGGAGGCTCTGCGGATGTACCCGGCCTTCGCCCACTTCCGCCGCACGGCGACGAAGGACGTCGAGCTCGGCGGCAGGCAGATCGCCGAGGGCGACAAGGTGCTGATGTGGTACCTGAGCTCGAACCGGGACGAGGACGTCTACGAGGATCCCGACCGCTTCGACATCCACCGCAACCCGGAGCACCAGGCGTTCGGCGCCGGTGGGCGGCACTTCTGCCTCGGCGCGGCACTTGCCCGCCTCGAGCTGAAGATCCTCTTCGAGGAGACCCTGAAGCGCTTTCCCGAGATGAAGCTGGCCGGCAAGCCGGACCCGGCGGTCTCGGCCTTCCTCAACCAGCTGAAGAAGCTGCCCGTCACCTGGTAGCGCCGGGAACCGCGACCGCGGTCCCCCAGTATTGGGTAGATTGGGACGTGGGATGCGCCTTGTCTCAACTGGGTGGAGGGTGCCGGCGGCGGTCGCGGCCCTGCTCGCCTGCCTGATCGCTCCCTCCGCCGCCGCGGCCTTCTCCCCGGACACCGAGCTGCAGAACTGGTCGAAGGTCTTCGAGCGGGAGCGCTACGTCACCCTCACCCCGGAGTTCCAGAGCCTGCTCGCGAAGCAGACGGCGAACGGCTTCGGCGATCTGGTCAATCGCACGCTGAGCGATCCGGAGCGGATTCCGACGAACGTCTGCGGCGCGCGGTCGTTCGAGTGCGCCGGCGACGTCCGCTTCTACGACTGGCCGGAGCGTGCCGGCGGCATCCGGCATCCGGTGGTCTTCACCGCCCGCAGCGGCGCGACGATCTCCGGCGACGTCTGGGCGACGAAGGACGGGCCGGCACAGCGCCCGGCGGTGGTGATCACCACCGGCTCGGTTCAGGCGCCGGAGACCCTCTACTGGGGCCAGGCCGCGACGCTCGCCGAGCACGGCTACGTCGTGATGACCTACGACGTCCAGGGACAGGGCCTCTCCGACACCCTCGGGGAGGCGCCCGACACCCTGGAGAGCGTCCCGGCGCAGGCGGGCGAGCCCTTCTACGACGGGACCGAGGACGCGCTCGACTTCCTGCTGTCCACTCCGAGCCATCCGTATGAGCCGCGACCCAGCTGCACCTCCGGCACGTCTCACGCGGCGAAGCAGGATCGCCGCGTCACGGCCGGGCTCGACGACGCCTACGACCCGCTCTCAGGCCTCGTCGACCCGGGCCGGATCGGTATCGCGGGACATTCGCTCGGCGCGGCCGCCGTGTCCTTCATCGGGCAGGAGGACCCGCGGGTCGACGCCATCGTCGCCTGGGACAACCTCTCCGCGCCCGACGCCGGGCCCTTCGGGATTCCGAGCTGCGCGTCGGCGCCCCAGACCCGCCAGGTCCCGCCCATCACCAAGCCCGCGCTCGGGATCTCCAACGACTACGGGATCGTCCCTCTGCCGCTCAACTACGACACGACTCCCGGGGTCTTCACGGCCGATCCCGACCCCGACCAGAAGTCCGCCGCCTTCGACGCCTACCGGGCGGCGAACGTCGACAGCGGCGAGTTCGTCATCCGCGGGGGCTGTCACGAGGAGTCGGCGTTCATCCCCGGCTCGGTCACCGGTCCCTGGCCGCTCGGCTGCGGGACGCTTCGCGGCGGCGACCTGATCGCCTGGTACACGACGGCCTGGTTCGACAAGTACGTGAAGGGCGACTCGACGGCGGACTCGCGCCTCCTCACCACGCGCTGGCGCGATGACGCGCGCGGCGCCGCCGTCGACCCCAACGGCGATCCCAACCTGTTCAGCTTCTACTTCCACTCCCCGCTCGACATCGGGCTTGCGGGCGGCGGCCGCGCTACCTGCAGCGACCTGCGCGCCGGATGCGCGTCGCTCGCACCCGACGGCCTGCCACCCGATTACGATTTCGTCGCCGACGCGCATGGAGCCGCGGCCGGCGGGGACCCGGCCCAGCCGGCCTCCGTTCCACCCGCCGGCACTGCCGGCGCGACCGGAAAGGGCAAGGGCAACGCGTGCAAGCGAAAGAGGCACAGACGGGGCAAGCACCGACGGCGGAGTCGCTGCAAGCGGAGGTGAGGCCCCGCGGCCGGCCGGCCGCTGCCTCCCGCGACGACGTCCTCGCGGCCGGGCTCCACCGCTACCTGCGCGGCAGGCGGGTCGACGTCCAGGCGATCGCGGGCGAGCTCGGGGTCGGCCGGGCGACGATCTACCGCTGGTTCGGATCGCGGGAGAAGCTGCTCGGAGAGGTGATCATCCGCGCGACTGAGCCCGTGCTCGCCGAGGCGCGCTCGGGGCTGGAGGGCAAGGGCGGCCCCGGCCTGCTCGACACCTTCGACCGGTTCAACCGCGCCCTGGCCGACGCGCCCGCCCTGCGGGCCTTCGTCGAGCAGGAGCGCGACGCCTCCCTGCGGATCATCGCCTCGGGCGCCGGCATCGTGCAGCCGCGAATCGTCGAGCTGATCACCGCTCTGATCGCCGAGGAGGCGGAGGCGGGTACCTACGAGCCCCCGGTCGAGGCCTCCGTGCTGGGGTTCGCGATCGTCAAGCTCGCCCAGGCCTTCCTGTTCAACGACGCCGTGGTCGGGATCCGCGGCGACGTCGAGCGCCTGCGCGAGCTCGAGGCGGCGCTCCTCGGCGTGCCGGCCTAGCTCGCAAGACCGGGGTCGCCAGAAAGCAGTTGTTAACGACCTGTAAAGGAATTTCCGTACGCTGCCGGGATGGGCAGCACAGCGGTCGCGGAGGCAATCATGCCTCAGGCAGCCGACGGAGAGAGGGAGAGGAAGCCGAGCTGGCGCTCGCACTGGGTCGCGCGCGTCGCCGTGCCGGCCCTCTATCTGCTCGCGACGGTGGTCGCGATCGACCGGTTCGGCCTCCCCTACTCCCAGGACTGGATCTTCGTCTGGATCGTCGGCGTGATGCTCACGCTCTCGATCGGGGACGGGCAGCACACGGTCAGGCGGCTGATCAAAGACTGGCTCCCGATCATCGTCGCGCTGCTCGCCTACGACCTGCTGCGCGGAGTCGCCGACGGCAGTCTCTTCGCGGCCCACTGGAGCGCCCCGGTTCACGCCGACAATCTCCTCGGGCTCGGACAGGTGCCCACGGTCCGCCTCCAGGACGCGATCTACACCCCGGGCCATCTGCACTTCTGGGACCACGCCGCCTTCGCTTTCTGGTTCTCGCACTTCTTCGCCACCCTGCTGGTGGCGGTCGCGATCTGGCTCTACCGGTACGAGTGGTTCCACCGCTTCGCGGCCTGCATCGTCGTCCTCGCGGCGCTCGGCCTCGCCACCTACGTGGTCTTCCCGGCGGCACCGCCCTGGCTCGCGGCCGACCACGGCTACATCGACAACACCTACCGGATCACCCACGCAGTGGTGAACAACCTGCCGGTCCCGAAGGCCGGCGCGATGTTCCAGAAGGGCACCGACTGGGGCAATGACGTGGCGGCGGTGCCATCGCTGCACGCCGGCTACACGATGCTGATCTGCCTCTTCCTCTGGCCGCGCCTGAGCCCCCGCTGGCGCCCCCTGCTGGCGGCCTATCCGATCGGGATGGGGCTCTCGCTCATTTACCTCGGCGAGCACTACCTAATCGACATCCTGCTCGGCTGGGCCTACGCCGCCGGCACGATCCTCCTGGTCAACTGGGGAGCAGAGCGCTGGGCGGCCAGGGATTCACGGCTTCGCCGTCAAGCCGCGCCCGAGCCGGCAAGCGCCTCACGCTAGTTTCCGCGGCGTGCCGCGGGCCCTCCTCGCAGTCGATGCTCCGTCCATGCTGTTCCGCGCGTTCTACGCGCTGCCCAAGTCGATCAAGGGCCCGGACGGCAAGCCGGTCAACGCGCTGCTCGGCACGGCGAACCTGATCCTGCGGGAGGTCGAGAGGCATGACCCCCGCGCGGTCGTCCTCTGCTTCGGCCCCGACGCCGCCGCGTACCGGGTGGAGCTCTATCCCGAATACCACGCCGATCGCGAGGCGGCCTTCCCCGCGGAGCTCGGTCCGCAATGGGAGGACTCGGCGGAGTTCTTCGGCGCCTTCGGCTGGACGATCGCCGGCTCGGAGGACCTCGAGGCCGACGACATCCTCAACTCCTACGCCCTGAAGGAGGAGGGAGCCGGCGGGAGGAGCCTGCTGATGACGGGCGACCGCGACATGTTCCAGTGCGCGAGCGGGTCGACGAAGGTGCTCTACGTGAGCACCGGCAAGCAGGGCGGCCAGGTGATGGGGCCGAAGGAGGTCAAGGAGCGTTACGGGATCCCGCCGAAGCTGGTCCCGGATCTGATCGCTCTCCGAGGCGATCCTTCCGATGGGATCCCGGGGGCGAAGGGCGTCGGCGAGAAGACCGCCGTCGATCTGCTTCGCAAGCACGGCTCTCTGGAGAAGGTGCTCGACCGGGCGATCCGCGAAACACGGCCCGCGCTGCGCACGTCGCTGACCGCGGACCCGGATCTGCTGCGTGCCTTCAAGGACATGGCGACCCTCCGCACCCAGAAGGTGAGCCGGCCGCGCGACAAGCGGACCGACTATCGCGGCGCGGCGAAGGCCGCCCGCGAGCGAGGGATGAACCGCCTGGCGGAGCGGCTCGAGGAGATGGCGCGCTAGATACCGCGCGCGGCGCGGGGGCCATCGCGAGGGCGGCCAACCGTCGGCAGGGCCGGCGTGTCAGACCGGCTCGACGGCGTCGTCCCGATCGCGGGAAGCGCCAAGCACAACCGAAGCCACCGCACCAGAGTCCGCGCAGGGAGGCTCGCAGCGGCGGGCCCCAGGACGCGGCCGCGAACCAGCCTCACTCGCTCCGACGGCAGCGCCGGGGGCGGCGGTGCGCCGAGGGCCACGGTGCCGGAGAACGCCAGCGCGGCGAGGGCGACCAGGACCTGTCCGTTCCTGCGCCGGATCACCGCCGTGACCCTTCTCGGGGGGCTGTGCTCTGCCATGCCCCGAGTCAACCGGCCGAACCTCAGCGGAGCATGTGCGCAAGATAAGAGCTTGATTTGAAAGGCGGATCAGCTCGCAGCCGGAGTCGGGGCCGGCTCGAAGGCCTCGCCCGGCTCGAGGACGCGCACGTCGTAGGAGCGCTCCTCGGTCGCGGTCTCCAATCGCTCGATCGGATCCGCCACCGGGAGGTAGAACGGATCCACCTCGAACCCGCCGTAGTGGATCGGGACCAGGGTCCCGGCCCCGAGCGCCTCGCCGGCCATCGCCGCCTGCTCGGGTTCCATGGCGGCCGCGAAGGTGCTCGGCGGCTGGAGGTGCGGGAAGTTCACCCGGGCGCCGTTGACCGGCGTGAGAACGAGATCGAATGGCCCGTGACGTTGCGCCATCCGCCACCAATAGCCGTGGAAGATCGTGTCGCCGAGGTGGAGGACCCGGAGGCCCTCGGCCTCGACCACCCAGGAGACCTGCGGGTCGCCGAGGCCGTCCACCGCCGGCAGGGCGGTGAGGGTGAACGGCCCGGCCTCGAAGCTCTGCCAGAGCTCGGCCGGTGTGCGGCGCAGGCCGACCGCCTCCAGCTCGGCGTTCGCCTGGGCGAGCGCGAGGTTCTCGAAGTCGGACCCGCCGGGCCAGTGCGGATGGAGGACCGCCGCGTCGCCGGCCAGGGCCCTCGCCAGGGCGTCGGCGTCGGTGTGGTCGCGGTGGAGATGACTGACCAATCCCGCGACGGCGGCGCCCTCCGCCTCGACCGGCACGACCACCGGAAGCTCGACCTCGCCGGCGCGGTCTCCCAGCGCCGCGAAGGTGGCCGCAGGGTCGGCGAGCGGATCGATCACCACGGCCGCTCCCCCGGCTTCGATCTCGACCCCCGCCCAGCCCAGCCAACGCACCTTCATCTGCTTCCTCCTTTTTTATCGGACGACCGTACGGTATCATCCCCCGCATGCCGCGCCGCACCGCCGCCGCCGTCGCCGAAACCCGGGCCGCCGTCACCGAGGCGGCGACCCAGCGCGCCTCCGTGGAGGGGCTCGATGGGCTCACCATCGGCGGCCTCGCCGATCAGGTGGAGATGAGGAAGAGCAGCGTCTACAGCCTCTTCGGCAGCAAGGAGGACCTGCAGCGCGCGACACTCGCCGCCGCGGTCGAGAGCTTCAGGAGCGAGGTCTGGGATCCCGTCGCCGACCGCGAGCCGGGCCTCCCCCGGCTGCTGGCGCTCTGCGAGAGCTGGCTCGACTACCACCGGCGCGAGGTGATGCCCGGCGGCTGCTTCCTGACGACCGCCACGGTCGAGTTCGACGCCCGGCCCGGACCCCTTCGCGACGCGACCGCCGAGACGATGGAGCGCTGGCTCGGGCTGCTCGAGCGGGAGGCCAGGATCGCGATCGACGCCGGCGACCTACCGCCCGACACCGATGCCGCGGATCTTGCCTTCGAGCTCAACGCCCTCGCGGCGGCGGGCAGCTACGGCTTTCAGCTCTGGAGGGATCCGGAGCTCTTCGATCGGGCCCTCCGATCCATGCGCCGCGCACTGGGAGCGGATATGAATCCAGGCAATGGCGGTGCCAATGCGGATTCTGGCGGTGCTGCTGGCGCTCGTCATCGCGTTCATCGCAGGCGCGGTCATCGCCGGGGCGTTTGACAACACCTCGATTCCCACCTGCCATGACGTCGCCCATGGAAAGGCGGCGCCCTCGGACAACGGGGACTGCTTCAACGGATCGAAACGGCGGGCCGACGCCGGCCTCGGCATCGCGATAGCGGGCGGCGTCTCGGCTGCCGCTGCGCTGCTGCTCTCGATCGTGATCGCCGTGACCGGCCGCAGGGGCCGCCTCTTCCTGATCCTCTGCGCGGCCTCGCTCGCCCTGGTCGGGGTTGCGATCGCGGTCATCCACGTCTAGGCGGCTACCAGGTCTGCTTGCAGACGGGCTGCTTGCGCTTCTTCCAGCTCTTGTACTTGGGCGCCTTGGGCGAAATCCAGCGCTTGCAAGGCGTGGCCGAGTAGAACTGGCTGGGCATCATGCAGTCCGTGATGCCGGGAGCCGGATCCCAGTCGGCGACGTAGAAGGATCCGTTGATCTGGGGGGTCTTCCGTTTCTTGCGCGTCAGGACGTTGCCCTTCACATAGCCCTTCAGCGGAGCGGTCTGCGGCTGCTCGAACTGGTTCTCGAACTTGTGAGAGAAGAGGCCGTTTCGGAGCGGCTCGCGGAAGTAACCGTACTTGTTGAACTCGTTCCCGCTGAACTGCAGCTCGCCCGGATCGCCCGTGGGGCAGCTCACCGGGGTCTCGAACCGGTAGCTGTCGGCCACCCGCGGCGTGAACTTCCCGTTGCCGTGGTTGTCCTTGTAGAGGACGGTCAAGAAGATCCGGCCGGCGCCCGGACTCACGTTGAGGTCCTGGAAGTAGGAGTAGCGCTTCTTGGCCTGGGCGACGGGGACGAGCATCGCCAGGGCGAGCAACCCGGTCAGGGAGATGACGAGGGACCGCTTCATGAACCGAACGGTAGGGCGGGCCCAGGCGGCGAACATCGCCGTCTTCCACTGGCCTCGCATCCGTGTGCCCCACCTACGAACGGCCTTGATTTCCCGCTTAGGACGTCCCTCCACACTGGGCACACGATGGAATCTCTCGAAATCACCGTGTTGCCGATCGTTCTCATCGGCGTCCTCCTGATCGGCGCGATCTGGAGCAACGTGCTCGCCCACTGGCTCAGGAGCACCAGGCCGCTCCGGTAAGAGCCTGGCCCGGGAACTTCACGCGAATCATTAGAGCTTCTGGCGCTCTCACGCACGAGAACTAAGAGCCCGGCCGTCACGCTTAGCTTTCCTTTGCCCGTCCGGGCCTACGTTCCCCCCGATGGCCGGTCTACGGCGGTCTGGCGCCGGTCCTGCATTGAGTGGCCCCCCGGATGCGCTCCGCCGGGAGCGCAGACGCGAGATCGACGCCGCGCAGCGGCGGCGACGCCGGAGAATCATCCTGGTCGCCGTCGTCCTCGTGCTGCTCGCGCCGGCGATCTATTCGTATGCACGCTGGATGCTCCGGCCGTCGAACATGCCGTTCTTCGCGCGCAGCGTTGAATGGGTGAGGGCCGACGTCCCCTTCGGCAATCAGGTGGTCGATCAGATCGAGCACGTCTACTACAGCTGGAACGCGCCGTCGAAGGGTGGCCCGCAGCTGACCAGCCTGCCGGCGACCGGGCAGGCCGGGAAGACCCCTGGGAAGACAGCCGCCTGGCCTCCACGGGTGAAGACGGTCTTCAGGCACCCGCTGGCGGGCGAGGGGATCTGGAAGCCGACCGGCCCGCCGGTCAAGGGCGGCCCCCCGGTGCTGGTGACGACCTTCCGCCCCGAGACCGACTATCCGCGGAACGTCGCCTACCTCGCCTGGTTCGACCATACGCGCACTGCTCTTGCCTTCTATCCAGGGCGCTACGAGCCGCCGAGCGCAGCCGTGCGCGGGCCGGCGATGGTCCCGGAGGCTCAGCGAAGGCGGCTGCTCGCGACCTTCAACGCCGGTTTCATCTACCGAGACGTGAACAACGGCTCCACCGACAACGGGCGAATCAACGAGCCGCTGGCGAAGGGCAACGCCACGCTCCTCGGCTACCGCAATGGCCGAGTCGCGATCAAGATCTGGAACGGCGGCCCGAACGCCGGGCCGGACGTTGCCTGGTCGCGCCAGAGCCTGCCGCCCATCATCTGGCACGGGCGCCTCAACCCCAACCTGAACGACAGCACGCAGTGGGGCTTCACGGTCGGCAACGCTATCCGCGTCTGGCGCACCGGGGTCGGCATCGACCGCCGCGGCAACCTGATCTTCGCGGCCGCAAACGACATGACCGTGACCACGCTTGCCCGAATCCTGCAGCGCGCCGGCGCTGTTCGGGCGATGCAGTTCGACATCAATGCCGACTGGCACACGCTGATCACCTATGCCCACCACCATGGCCTCCGCCCGACGCAGGTCGGCCCCTCGAACCAACCCGACGGCCGCTACCTCAGCCCCGACGACCGCGACTTCTTCGCGGTCTACCGGCGCCAGGCCGGTCCGGTCACCGTCCCCTTCCAGTAGGGCATCAAACAGCGCGCCCGACAGGATTCGAACCTGTGACCTTCGGTTTCGTAGACCGGAGCGGGAGTTCGGTGGAGCTCGTCTGGGCTCAGAATTCGGCTCTATAGCGAGACTCGAGTTCGTCTGGGTTCGGCGTGATTCCGTCCCGTCTGTTGCCCTTTTGTTGCCCTCATCGAGGTCGGGGGGCTCGCGCCTGCACACTGTTGCTTTGCATGGAAAGCGGCGGCTTCGCGTCAACCCGCGAGATACTGCGTGGAAGATGTCGCAGGAGAACGTGGACGACTTTCTGGAGGGCGTCGAGGCCCTCAATCGAGGCGACATGGAGAGGGTCCTGGAGGGATACGCCGAGGAGAAGGCCCACCTGCTCGAGGGCGGGTTCTTCAACCAGTCGTAGTTTTTACGGTTGCGCCAGCTGGTGCGTGCGAAATAGCGTGCGCCCACTGATGCTGGCAGGGAGAACCCACAGGCGGGTCATTGCTTCGCTGATCGCGGTTGCCGCCGCCTCCTGTCTTTTGGCTACCGCTGCGAAGGCGGCGACGGTCACCGTCGGGAGTCCCCTGACGGCCGATTTCAACGGTTCGGTCGCCTGCGGCGGCGCCTGCACCATGGCGAATGTCGCGTTGGGAGAGCCGGGGGCGAACCTCACCTCGCCCGTGAACGGGACGATCATCCGATGGCGGGTAACCACCGCGGGAGCCGTGGGCACGGGCACTTACGCCCTGCGCGTCCTGCGACCCAGTGGCGGCCAGTTCATCGGGGCGGGCACGAGTGCTGCGAACGTGACGAGTGCGGGTCCACAGACGTTCACCGCAAACCTTCCCATCCAGGCGGGGGATCTGATCGGCGTCGATTCTCCCGGCTCGCCCAGAGATGTTGCCGCAGCCCAAGTGACCGGATCCAAGGCGCACACCTGGTTTCCACCAGTCCCTGACGGCTCGATGTCGGGCACCGGCACGGACGCACCGCTCAACCCCGAACTCGCGCTGAACGCGGACGTCCAGTTCCCGGACCCGGTCACGCCGCCGACGAACCCCGGCACGACGAAGAAGAAGTGCAAGAAGAAGCACAAGCGCTCGGCGAGCGCCGCGAAGAAGAGCTGCAAGAAAAAGAAGAAGTAGTCGGCCGGGCACCTGGCGGTTGACCACCCGGCGGCCAGTCCGTCGGACTACCGCTTTGGACGAAAAGCAGCACTAGACCGCGCGCACCTCTCGCGGGCGGTTGACTCGGAACTAGTCCGCGAAATACGCTCCGGGAGTGCCGGCTATCCGTGCGAGGCGACTGAGGTGTTGGGCGGTGCTCCTCGGCACCGGGCTGGTTCTGGCCGCAAGCGCCTCGCCAGCCGAAGCCGCGGTGACGCTGGGACAGCTCGACCCTGGCGGGACCAGCATGGCCTGCGGAGTCAACTTCGACCGTCTCCAGCCCGCCGTGACCTCGGGCAACTCCTACGTCGCTTCTGAGACTGGGACGATCACCTCATGGACGACCAACGCGAGCTTGGCCGGCGGCCAGCAGCTGACGATGAAGGTCTTCCGCAAGGTCGGGGACCCGTCGAGCTATCAGGTCGTCGGCCACTCCGGTCCACAGACCCTGACGCCGGGTGGAACGGCCGGGAACACCTTCCCGGCGAACGTCTCGGTGAAGTCGGGGGACGTGCTGGGCCTCTACAGCGACACAAATGGCTCCGGATGCTTCTTCACCTCCGCAGGCAACGCCGTCCTCTACAACCCCGGCAACCTCGATGACGGCGCTTCGGCACTGTTCCTAGCCCAGGACGACAGCAGGCTCCTGAACATCACGGCAGTCCTCAATCCCAGCAACTCTCTCACCGTCGGCGCCACCACCCCCAACAAGAAAAAGGGCACTGCGACGCTCAACATCAGCGTCCCGAACCCAGGCGACCTAACAGCCTCGGGCAATGGCGTCCAGGCCTCCTCCGCAGCGCGTGCCGTGATCAGCAAGTCAGTGAGCGCCGGGTCGGCGCAACTCTTGATCAAGGCCAAGGGAAAGAAGCGGAAGACGCTCAACCAGACCGGCAAGGTGAAACTCAACGTGACGATCACCTACACGCCGGCGAACGGCGACCCCGGGGCTCAATCCGTGACAGTGAAGCTGAAGAAGAAGCTATGAGCGCTTCCCGGTGTCAACAGTGCCTATCAGCGGAGCCGCGATAGAGGAGTAGGGGGGATGCGCCGCTGTTGCACTAGAAGCGGCTATCCGCTTTGCATGGAAAGGAGCGCTTTCAAGCTAAGCGCCTGCGTTTGGCGCAACCGAGCAGCGACAGTGGCAAGCCATCCCGCTGCCCGTGGTCGTTGAGAGCGGCACTTTCGCACTGCGCCGTGGGGTTGCGGGTATGACCTCCCCATCCACGCGAGGAAAAATGCGGAGCCCTGAGGCCGGTTTGCGCTAGAGCTTCGGTGCAGCAAGCTCTGGCAGGTGGAATTGCTGTTCCCATCCCTTGTCGATGTCGTCGAGTATCGTCGCGATGCGAAGCGCCGCATCCGCGGCCCGACCGCGGTCCACCGCGATCTGCACCGACGAGCCTCGCAGGGTGACCGGGAAGAACTCGGCCAACTCTCTCAGGATCCGGTTGGCCGGCTCCGAGTTCCGCCTTCGGGGTAGCTTGACGACAGTTGGGGCGAGGTGGAGTCGATAGAGCTGTGCGTTTGCGGGATGTCCGTTCTCATGCATGGGAGCTAGCTTCGAATCGGTTGGCTCCCTCGTCCGCCTCATTGCGCAGCGGGCGCAGGTGGTATTCGGACGGCGCCGGGGAGCGCAGGTAGCTGAACCGGAAGGCATTGCGGGCGACGACGTTCAACTCGTTGTCGCAATTGCTGCAACGCCAGCCTCCGAGGGCCCCGGCGTCATGCACGGCAAACCGCTGGCCACACGACGGGCAGGCAAGAAGATCCATCTGATCCACCTTCCTCGGACCACTCAGAGGTCCAAGTCCGAGCCGCGAGCCGGTTAAGCCGCGCGACTGTCCTATTCGAGGAGGGGCGCTGGGGGTGTCGGGACAGGCGACCTGCGAACCGCTCTCGTTCGATAGGCGGGTGTCTGGGCAGGCAGTCCTCAGACCACTCGTCCTGGTTGATACCAGGTCCGATTAAAGACGCGACTGACCGGCGCCGTGTAAGACGCTCGTTCCGTCCAAAGGCGGCGCGCTTTCCGAAGCGGTATTCGAGGCTAGGCCGCCTCGGCGTCCGGCGGCTCGAGCACGAAGAGCTCCACGGCGTAATCCGGCTCCTGGCGATTAGCGCTCATAAAGGCCTTGACCTTGCGCTGCGTGAGCTCCTCGATCGTCTTGACGAAGCGCTCGTGCATGCTGTCCTGCCAGATCAGCCGGGCCTGGCGGACCTCGTACCACTTGCCGGCCTCGAACAGCGTCCGCTCGGCCACCGTGTAGCCCTCGCCCAGGATCACCGTGACGAGATCCGGCTCCAGGTAGGTGCGGCAATGGGTCGGGCCCTTGCCGTAGTGGCTCTTGTAGAGGCCGACGATCGCAGTGGAGATGTCGGCGCGCAAGGTGCCCAGCCCATCGGAGATCGGCTCGCGCATCCTCGCCTCGTCCTCGGCGTGAATCTTCTGACCTTCCACGGCCCACATTCTCGGCCATCGCGGGCGACCTGAACTCCGTGCTGGCTACCTACTCTGCGATGGGTCCGCTCGTCAGCAGAGAGCGCTTTGTTTCGGCCCAACGAAGCTGCGTGAGATTCGGAACCAACTAGTCGGTAGCCTGCTGAATGGGAAGCCGGAACGGGTACGCGGCTCACCATGTCTGGCATGGCCGGACGTCTATCGGGCCGGCTTCCCCGCTTTCCTCGCAACAGTCGTTGGCGGCAAGTCGTTCGAAGCGACTCCCTCCGCGTGAAAGCAGGACGCTGGGGGCCGAATAACGGCACCGTCTGAAACCGCTGCTTTGGACGAGAAGCGGCTATCTGCTTTGCATGGAAAGCAGCTCTAGTGAGACTCAGGCCTCTCGCGCCAGGGACGGGTCGAGACCAAGGTCTCGCGTCGCCTTGTTTGCATCGGGGTAGCCCTCGAAGAAGACGATCTTGCCGTCCCTAACGCGAAACACCGTCGCCGACCAGCTGACCAGATAATCGTCGCCCTCGCGGGCGTTTCGCACGAACTTGTGGAAGGCCACCACCGTGCCGTCACCGGCGTCGAGGAACCGGACCGAGTCGAACCGCCAGCGGAAGTCCCTGGTCTGGATTTTCCAGTCCGAGATGAGACGTTCGGGGCCGCGCAGGATGCCGTCACGCGTGACCAGCTCCACATCCGCAGAGTAGAGACCGGTCGCCTCCTCGACCATGCTTTGCACGCGCTCGGCATCCCGCACCGGGTCAAGGTCCGAGGCTTCTTGGCTGAGCTGGAGCAGGCGCTCAACCACCGGGCGCGCTTCCTCGAAGGCGTCGTAGTCATCTGCCACGGGTCAATCGTAGTCCGACGCTGACGATCAGCACAGGAATAAACTGGACTCTTGTCCGATCCGACCAGCACAGCGCTGCTCCAGTCGTGGCTCGATCCGCTGCTCGCGGACCTACCCGGCCTGACGCTCTTCGACGCCCACACCCACATCGGCTTCAACGATCCCGATGGGGCTCGCCTCTCGGGAGAGCAGCTGCTCGCGATCCTGGCTCCGCTCGGCGCGAAGGGCGTGGTCTTTCCGATGCACGAGCCCGATGGCTATCGCGAGGCGAACGACCTGATTCTCTCCGAGGCGGCCGGCTCCGAGGGGCGGCTGATCCCGTTCTGCCGGCTTAATCCCAATGACGGCGCGGTCGCCGAGGCCACCCGCTGCATCGAGCAGGGCGCGCACGGCATCAAGCTTCATCCTCGCTCGGACGCCTTCCCCCTCGACGGAGCGGAGTCGCGCGAGATCTTCGCCCTCGCCCACGAGCACCGTCTGCCGGTGCTGATTCACGCTGGCCGCGGCATCCCGGCGCTGGGCCAGCACACCCTCGAGCTTGCGGCCGACTTTCCCGACGCGCAGGTCATCCTCGCCCACGCCGCTGTCTCCGACCTCAGCTGGATCTGGCGACGCCTCGACGAGCACCCAAACGTCTTCATCGACACCTCGTGGTGGGTCCCGCTCGATCTGATGACCCTGTTCTCGTACGTGTCGCCGAGCCGCATCCTCTTCGCGAGCGATGTGCCATATGGGGCGCCGGCGCTCAATGCGATCCTGACGCTTCGCTGCGCGCTGCAGGCGGGTCTCTCGGCGGAGCAGATCCGCGGCGTTTGCGGCGCCCAGCTCGAGCGGCTGCTCTCCGGCGAGACCCCGCTCGATCTCGGCTCAGCGCCAGGACCCTCGGGGCTGGCGAGCGACATGATCACCGAGCGCGTCTACCTCTACCTCACCGTCGCCCTCGGCCGCATGATCGTCGGCGCCGATGGCGAGGAGCTCGTGGCGTTGGCCGCACTCGCCTGTCAGGTCACAGACGACGCGCCGCAGGCAGAGCTCTGTCGCACCATGGCAAACCTGATCGCCTTTCAGGCCCGGTCCTTCGCCAACGTCAGCCCGGAAGAGCTGGTGGCGCCATCAACACAGCGTCTGGCACTCCTTGCGCCGCTGCTGCTGGCCACCGTGCTGGCTGTAACACCGGGCGTCCCAGCGCCCGCTGAGCTCGTTTCCAGCTAGACGTTTTCCCGGCGGTTTTCGGGTGCGCTTACTCCCTGGCGCAATGAGTCACTTCGCAACAGCTCGAGCTGGGATCAATCCCTAGTCTGGCGATAGCCGTCGCCAACGCTAGCCCGCGAGCCAAACGCAAGCGCGTAGAAGCCCAGGCTCGTCGCCGAAGCGCATAGAGCAGACCGCTGCTTTGGACGAAAAGCAGCGGTTCTGCTTTGCATGGAAAGCAGCGTTCGCTTGGCCTAGTTGCGCGAGCGGATCACGGGCGGCAACCATCGGGAACCCTGGGGCGGATTTGCTCGCTGCCCGGCAGGACGGGTTGAGGGAATAGCGCAAAGGCGCTAGCGTCGCCGTCGTCTATCAAGAGCGGTCGAGGGAGCCGGCCCTATGACGCACGGAACGAGGCTGCCCGCCGGGCTATGCGTCTGCAGCAGGTGTGGGGAGGTGCGCGGGGTGACGAAGGAATGGCCGGCTGGCTGGTACCGAGAGTACGAAGGCCAGGAGATCCGGTCCACCTGCCTCTGCGATGGGTTGATCTGCGTGCGCTGTGGGCGGCGACGTCGACGCAGGCCCGTCTCGAACTACTACAACCTCAGCGACGGCCGGTGGTGGCACGTCCCCCACTTCGCGGGGTTGGCTCGTGAGTGTCAGGGTTGTCGTCGGCACATTGAGTGATTGGCGCATCTGCCAGATTGACCAGGATGCCGACCTCTGCCGAACTTGAGCGTGCGCGAGAGCTCTTCGCGGATAATGAGCCCCGCGATCTCTTCTATCGAGTTGCGCTCGAACTCATAGACCGCTCGCGTCACAACACCACACAATTCTCCGTCGCGGAAGCCTTGTCGGTGATGCTGCAGACCTGGAACAGGCGCTTCTATGTGGCGCAGTTCCGTGGGCGTTTTCCAGAGGAACACCTTCGAGACATCGAGGCACTGCTCACGCGATACGGCCAGCAGTTGTTCGTCTATCGCAATCGCTCCATCGAAGACCTGAGCGCCGACGAGCAGCACATCTTCATTCCAGACCGGGCAGCCGGCCGCACCCTTTGAAGCAGAAACCCCGCGATAGCGGGGCTTTCGTGAGCGCGCCCGACAGGATTCGAACCTGTGACCTTCGGTTTCGTAGACCGCGACAACAGTTCGGTGGGGCTCGTCTTCACTCGGTTTCATGCCTGAGGGCGGAGGCCGCTCGTCTGGATTCGGTCGGACTCCGGTGGGCTAGTTGCCCATCTGTTGCCCAACAGCCGTTGTCAGTTGGCTTCTGCCGCAGTCACAGAGTCCAGATCGGGGGCCCGATTCGTTTCTCGCTACAACCATCCGAGGATTCGGGAACGTACGAAGTTGCCGGACTAATTGGGTTGAAGTGCTTCGCATCGAGCCTGGCTAGGTCACCTCGCTGGCGGTTCGCGCCGATTTAGGCGCTCCGCCGACGCAGGAGCGACCAACGCGCCGGCGGAGCGCCTTGTGGATGTGGCGTGTACCCAATCCGGCTTGCGCCGGGCTCGACGCCGGAGTGATACGCGGCGCAAAACGCTCGCAACTCCGATATGTCTGGCCCCCGAATCATGCGTCCGCTGCGCCTCGACGAGAACCGGGGCCGCGTGGATGCGGTCATCGATCCGCTCCAAGCACCTCAGGGGTCCCCCGGATGCTCGGTGATGACGATCACGTTCTTGAGGTCGGCCGAGCCGGCACGGAACATGCGGCCGAGCCGCCGCCGCTGCGCCTCTTCCCTGGCGACCGCCACCGCGTCCTCGAGACTCAAATTCGAGGCGATTACCTGTGATCGGCTCGTCGCGTCGACGTGCTCGACGTCGAATGCTCCGGCGACGTCAGGCGGCATCGGTGTGGTGGAGCATCAGGCCGCTACTTCCACACACGCGGCTCCTAAGCCACTCCCAACCTCGGATCTCGGCCAAGTTTCGGAGTGCCTGTTCGATCCACGTCGTCGTCAGCTGGCTCAGATGCTGCGCCTCGAGGGAACTGATGAAGCAGTGTCCGCTGGCATCGGCGAAGGTCACCTTGAACCAATGGATGCTCTGCTCCCGGGCCCCGCCGGGAGGAGCGACGCTCTGCACCTTCAGTTGCTCCCTTGCACGCATCGCCATGACCTAGCACGCCAGCTTCTGCACGAGCCACGGTTCGGGGTCGGGAAACAATCGACCCTCAAGCACTCGCTGGCAGCGCGATCGCCGAGTGCCAGATCTGAGCGCTTTCGCGGACCGAGACCGCAGCCTCCCCCTTCGCTCGATCCTCGAGCACTTCAAAGCGCACCAGCGTTGCCAGGGCGCTCCACGGTGTTTGACTGTCAGCCACGACCAGCCTCCTCCGGGTTGCCCTGGAGATCGACCCCTTTCTGAGCGCGCTCCTGCGTGGTTCTGTCGCGGTAACGAATGCCAGCGAGAGCCCGGCCCAAACGGTCAACCACCGGGGCCGCGCAGAACACAACGATGATCGCGATCACCAGCCCCTCGAACGGTCCCAATGACACCGCCCCCCGACACGGATGAGTGAGACGCGCTCGCCTTCGATCCGGCCATCAGGCGTGCGAGGGCCTCCTGCAGCGGCGTTAACTTTAGGAGCTTGACCTGCGACTTGGCGGTCTCGGGCGCCTCTTTCGCACCCGCGATGGGTCCCACCGGCGCCACCTGAGGGGAAAACGCCGGCGGGCCCTCGCGGGTGTGATTGACCTGGGTTCCGGCTTGCGCCGGGCTCGGTGTCGACGTCTCCAGGAGAGCGGGAGACGACGCTGCCTCAGGGTGAGGAGGTAACAACGTCGCTGTCGACACCGAGCCCGAGGCGAGCACCACCTCGACATCTGCCTTCACAATGCGCCCTCGTGGGCCGCCCCCGGCGACGCTGCCCAGATCGAGACTGTGTTCGCGGGCGAGTCGCCGGCCACGGGTGACGCCCTGCCGGAGAGCCCAGTGTGCAGGACCGTCATCGTGCTTGAGCCGCGTAGGTAAAGTCATAGGCGTGTCCCGCCCGGGTCATGGCCAATTGCGACGGCTTCTCCGGCGTCGGAGTGATGAAGCATCAGGCCAGGGCTAGAGCTCGCCGTCCCGATGACCCACTCCCAGCCGTGCTGTTCGGGCGGGTTCCTGAGCGCTCGTTCGACCCAATCAGTAGTTAGCTGGCGCAGAGGCTGAGCTTGGCCGGTGGTGCCCAGACAGCGTCCCTGGCCATTTGCGAAGTCGATGCGGAACCAATGAAGGCTGCCCCCGTGCGATCCGGCCGGCGGCGTGATGCTCTTGATTGTGAGCTCGACGAGCCGAGGCATGTCTACGCGTGGATCGCCCAGCCGTCGACGGCGCGGGCGCCGTCGAGGATCGCCTCCGACATCGTCGGATGCGGGTGGATGATGCGCTGCAGCTCCGGATAGCCGCCCTCGAGCGCCATCACGTTGCAGATCTCGCTGATCATGTCGCAGGCGATGTTCCCGACGATGTGGGCGCCCAGGATCTCTCCGTACTCGGGGTCGCCGACGATCTTCACGAGCCCGGCGCGATCGTCGTAGACGACCGAGGCGCCGGCGCCGCCCAGCTTGAACTTGCCGACCTTGATCTGGCGCCCGGCGTCCTTCGCCTGCTCCTCGGTCAAGCCGACGCTCGCCACCTGCGGGTGGGTGAAGGTCGCGCCCGGGATCAGGTCGACGTTGATGGGCTCGGTCTCGTGGCCCGCCGCCACCTCGACGGCGACGACGCCCTCCTCCTCGGCCTTGTGGGCGAGGGCGGGGCCGCGGACGAGGTCGCCGATCGCGAAGATGCCGTCGGCCGAGGTCCGCTGGAGCTCGTCGATCTCGATCTGGCCGCGATCGTTGGTCTTGACGCCGGCCGCGTCGAGGTTGAGTGGATCCGTGTCGGGCTTCCGCCCGCCGGCGATGACCAGGTAATCGGCCTTGATCTCCCCCTCGCCGGCCTTCACCTTGACGCCGCTCTTCTGCTCCTCGACGCTTTCGACCTTGGTGCCGGTGAGCACCTCCATGCCGTCCTTCTTGAACTGGCGCTCGACGACCCGGGCCATGTCCTTGTCCTCCAGCGGCAGGATCTGGTCGAGCATCTCGATCAGCGTGACCTGGACGCCCATGCGGGAATAGGCGGAGGCGATCTCCGAGCCGGAGGCGCCGGCCCCGGCGATCACCAGCGACTTGGGCATCGTCTCGAGCGAGTAGGCGCCCCAGGTGTCGATCACGCGGTCGGAGAAGTCAACTCCGGGGATCGGCATCGCGACGGAGCCGGTGGCGAGCACGATCGCCTTTGCCTGGTGCTCGTCATCGCCGACCTTCACCCTGCCCCCGCCGGCAAGAGAGGCCTCGCCCTGGAGGAAGTCGGCCTTGTTCTTCTTCCAGAGGAACTCGACGCCGTCCTCGAGAGTCTTCGAGACCTTGGTCCGGCGTTCCTGGAGCGCCTTCCAGTCGATCTCCGCCTTCCCGGCCTTGATGCCGAGCTCGGCGCCATCCGCGCTCACGGCGTGGAAGATCTCGGCGGTGTGGAGGACCGTCTTCGCCGGGATGCAGGCGTAGTTGAGGCAGCGGCCGCCCGCCTTGTCGCGCTCGACGACGGCGGTCTTCTGCCCGAGCTGGGCTGCCCGGATGGCGGCCACGTAACCCCCGGGGCCGCCTCCGATCACGATCACGTCGTAGTCAGCCATCGTTTATGCGGGGTGAACCGCCGCGCGGACAAAGCTGACGATGTCGTCGGTCGTCGCGCCCGGAGTGAAGACCTCGGCAACCCCGAGCTTTTTCAGCTCTGGAATGTCGTCGGCGGGAATAGTCCCACCTACGGTGACAATCACGTCTTCGGCTCCTTGTGCGGAGAGCAGCTTGACGACACGCGGGACTAGCGTCATGTGGGCTCCCGAGAGAATTGAGAGCCCGACGGCGTCGGCGTCCTCCTGGATCGCCGTCTCGGCGATCTGCTCCGGAGTCTGGTGGAGACCTGTGTAGATGACCTCCATCCCCGCGTCGCGCAGGGCGCGGGCGATGATCTTCGCGCCGCGGTCGTGCCCGTCTAGACCAGGCTTGGCAACGACGATGCGAATCCGCTCGGCCGCGATCGAGGCTTCAGGGGTCATGTCATTGCCCTCGCGATGACGATTCTTTGAATCTCGTTCGTGCCCTCGTAGATCTGGGTCAGCTTCGCGTCGCGCATCATCCGCTCGACCGGGTATTCGGTGACGTAGCCGTAGCCGCCAAGGATCTGTACCGCCTCGACTGTGACCGCCATCGCCGTGTCCGAGCAGAAGAGTTTCGCCATCGCGGAGTACTGCCCGAGATCCGCGTCTCCGCGCCCCGCTTTGGCTGCGGCCCGGTACAGGAGTTCCCTCGCCGCAGCAGTGCGCGTCTGCATATCGGCAAGCTTGAACTGGATCCCCTGGAGCTGGTTGATCGGCTTACCGAACGCTAGGCGCTCCGTGGCATATCTGGCGGCCTCGTCCGTGGCACCTTGCGCGATCCCAAGCGCCTGAGCGGCTATCCCGAGACGGGAGCGATCAAGCGTCCGCATTGCGGTCGCGAATCCGGCTCCCGGCTCACCGATTGCGTCCTCATCGGGGACGAAGACGTCTTCGAAGACTAGTTGGCCCGTCGGTGAGCCCCGCATCCCCATTTTGTGCTCGAGCTTGCCGACCGAGAAACCGTCCGTATCCGCCGAGACCACGAACGCCGTGATCCCGCGGGAAGGCTTGGCGTCGGAGTCGCTGACCGCGAAGACCACATAGATGTCCGCTACCGAGGCATGAGTGATCCAGCTCTTCGAGCCGTTAATCACCCACCCCCCGTCGACCCGATTTGCCCGTGTGCGGATCGCCGAGACATCGGATCCCGCCTCGGCCTCGGAGAGCGCGAAGGCACCGAGGAGCTCGCCCGATGCCATGCGCGGAAGGATCCTGTCCTTCAGTTCATCTGATCCTGAGAGCCGGACTGGCAACGCGGCCAACTCCTGGGCCGCGAGGATCAGGGCGCAGGAGGCACAACCCTTCGCGACCTCCTCGATCGCTGCGCACAGCATCAGCTCACCTGAGCCGATCCCGCCGTGCTCCTTAGCATCCGACAAGGCGAAGAGGTCATGGGAGGCGAAGAGTTCGCGGACGTCCTCTGGGAACTCGCCGCTAGCGTCAATCTCTGCCGCGCGCGGGGTCACCCGGTCGACGACCATCGCCCGGATCACCTCGAGCAGGTCGAGGTGATCCCGCGGCAGGCCATAGACGGGCGTCTCCTCAACAGCAGCGGTCGTCACGCGGTCGCCTCGGCCGGCTCAGGGACGGGTGCGTAGGTGTAAAAACCGCGCTCGGCCTTGCGGCCGAGATGACCTGAGACGACCATCCTCTTGAGAAGCGGCGGGGGAGCGTACTCGTCGCGCTTGAACTCGTCGTAGAGGGACTCGCAGACTGAGTAGAGGACGTCGAGCCCAATCAGGTCACAGAGCCGCAGGGGACCCATCGGGTGGCCGCAGCCGTGTTTCATCCCCTCGTCGATGTCCCCACGGCTGGCGAAGCCCTCCTCGTACATCCGCACCGCGGCCATCAGGTATGGAACGAGCAGGAAGTTGACGATGAACCCGGAGCGGTCCTTGGTCTTGATCGGCTTCTTCCCCATCCGCTCGGCGAACGCCGCCGCCGCCGCGACCGTTTCGGCGGAGGTGTCGAGACCGACCACGACCTCGACGAGCTTCATGATCGGGACAGGGCTGAAGAAGTGGAGTCCGAGTACCTGCTCGGGACGAGAGGTGGCTGCGGCGAGCCCGGCGATCGGGATCGACGAAGTGTTTGAAGCGATCATCGCTTCTTCGGGGAGCAACTGATCGAGCTGTGCGAAGACAACGTGCTTCGCGGCTTCGTCCTCGGCGATCGCCTCAATCACGAGCTCGGCGTTCTCGAGCGCGTCTAGATGAGTGGACCACGAGATCCGGCCCTCGAGTGCCTCTGCCTCCTCCGCGGCGATCTTCCCTCCATTAACGCCGCGTTCGACCGAGCGCTTGATTCGGCCACGCGAGAGCTCGAGGGGACCGGCCTCAGGCTCGTGCAACACGACCTCGATCCCGGCTGCAGCAACGGACTCGGCGATCCCCGATCCCATGAAGCCCGCGCCGACGATGCCAATCGACCGCATAGCTCAGAAGACCGGTAGCTCGGTGTAGGAGCCGAAAACCTGCTGAAGGGCCGCCACCATCTCCCCCTCGGAGACGCGCGCCCTGGCGCAGTCGAGGATCGGCGGCATCAGGTTCGCGTCGGTGGCCGCCGCCGACTTGAGCGCGTCGAGCGTCCGCTCCACCTCCGCGGAGTCGCGGCGGGACTTGGTCGCCTCCACCCTCCCCTTCTGCTTGCGCTCGAGTTCGGGGTCGACCCTGAGGATCGGGATCTCCTCGTCGTCCTCCTGGACGTAGTCGTTGACGCCGACCACGATCCGCTGCTTCGAGTCGACCTCCTGCTGGTAGCGGAAGGAGGCGTCGGCGATCTCGCGCTGGGGGAAGTTCTGCTTGATCGCCTCGACCATGCCGCCGAGCTCGTCGATCCGCGCGAAGTACTCGTATGCGGCGCGCTCCATCTCGTCGGTCAGCGTCTCGACGAAGTAGGAGCCGCCGAGGGGGTCGATGGTGTTGGTGACGCCGGTCTCGTGGGCGATCACCTGCTGGGTGCGAAGGGCGATGCGGACGGCCTCCTCGGTCGGCAGGGCGAGGGCCTCGTCGTAGGAGTTGGTGTGGAGCGACTGCGTCCCCCCCAGGACTCCGGCCAGCGCCTCGATCGCGGTCCGGATGATGTTGTTCTGCGGCTGCTGCGCAGTCAGCGAGACGCCCGCGGTCTGGGTGTGGAAGCGCATCCGCCAGGACTCCTCGCGCTTCGCGCCGTAGGTCTCGCGCATCTCGCGGGCCCAGATCCGGCGCGCCGCCCGGTACTTGGCGATCTCCTCGAAGAAGTCGATGTGGGCGTTGAAGAAGAAGGAGAGGCGAGGCGCGAACGCGTCGACGTCCAGGCCCCGCTCGATCGCCTGCTCGACGTAGGTGAAGCCGTCCTTGAGCGTGAAGGCCAGTTCCTGCTGCGCCGTCGAGCCGGCCTCGCGGATGTGGTACCCGGAGATCGAGATCGGGTGCCAGCGGGGCATGTGCTCCGTGGACCACTCGATCATGTCGCCGACCAGCCGCATCGCCGGCTCGATCGGGAAGCACCACTCCTTCTGGGCGATGTACTCCTTGAGGATGTCCGTCTGGATCGTGCCGCCGAGTCGCTCCGCCGGGACGCCCTGTTCCTCCGCCGTGGCGACGTAGAAGGCGAGCAGGATCGCGGCCGGTGCGTTGATCGTCATCGAGGTGGTGACGCTGCCCAGGTCGATGCCTGAGAAGAGCGTCTCCATGTCGTCGAGGGTGTCGATGGCGACGCCCTCCACCCCCACCTCGCCGAGCGAGCGGTCGGCATCGGAATCCAGGCCCATCAGCGTGGGCATGTCGAAGGCCGTCGAGAGGCCGGTCTGGCCATGGTCGAGCAGGTAGCGGAAGCGCTCGTTGGTCTCCTCCGCGGTGCCGAAGCCGGCGAACTGGCGCATCGTCCAGAGGCGGCCGCGGTACATCGAGGGATAGACGCCGCGGGTGTACGGGTACTCACCCGGGTAGCCGAGCTCGCGCTCGACGTCGGAGCCCTCGCGATCCTCCTCGGTGTAGAGGGGCTTCACCTCCTCGCCGGAGATCGTCTCGAAGAGGGCCTCGCGCTCGGAATAAGTCGAAGTAGATGGCATTCCGATAGTTGGAATATCTCATATTTGCTCTCGGAATGTGCACGGACGCCCGCTTTTTGCGGCGCAATCCGTCACTCGGGACAAGCCGGGTGTCGTCCACCCCAGCCGTCCGCAGTCAGCTGGAGGCGCGAGTCTCGGGCGTGTCGGCAAAGTCGCCCGCATCAACGCGAATCCGCTCCAAGGTCGCTGCGAGCGCCTCGAGCTCGTCGTCGCCGAGCGGGTGCGTCCCGAAGCCAAACCGATTCAGCTTCAGGGTGGCCGACTGGGCGACGTCGCGACCGCTGGGCGTGATCGATGCGAGAACCGCTCTGCGATCGGTCTCGTGTGGGCTACGCGACACGTAGCCCAGCCTCTCAAGTCCGTCAACGGTGTTTGTGATGCTCGTTCTATGCAGCTGAAGGCGATCACCCATCTTGCCGAGCGGCAAGGAGCCGCGGCGGCTGAAGAAGAGAAGCATCAGCGCCTCGTAGCGGGGAAAGGTGAGTCCGAACTCCTTGAGCTCACGGTTGAGCCGAGCCATCAGGATTTGGTGCACCCTCATCAGCGAGGTGACCCCGATCATCGCCGGGACGGCCTCCATGCCCCAGTGCTTCTTCCATTGCCGGCCGGCTTCCTCGATCGGATCGAAGGGAAGAGGCTCGGCCACGGCGCATAGCGTGCCACACAACACGCCCGCGAGACAGTGGGCCTTAGTCGATCTGCTGCTCTGCTGCTCTGCTGCTCTGCTGCTTCGAGGACCAGTATCGACTTCTCCCGAAACGCACGAACTTGCTGCCCCGGAGCGAGGAGAGCCTGTTACACGAGAAAGACAATTCTGCGAAGTAGGTGAGCGCCGAAGGGGTTCATAGCGAGTCGTTCGCGGCCACCTGATCCCGCGGCGTTACCTTCAGGATTCGCTTTCGCGAGGACCCAAATTCTCGTTCGGGTGGAAACCTCAAGCCGAATCGTCGACGAATTCGACGTCGTCTGAGGTCGTCTCAGTCTTAATGGAGCCGTGGATGATCAGCTTCTCCACTGCCCGTGCCAGAGGATCAGACTAACCCGATTTGCGGCCGCACGGCCCAACCAGTAAGCTCCGCTGCGATGTCGACCTCAATGCCCGGACACCTTTCCGCAGGTCGCATCACCTCGATGCTTTCTAGCATCGCCATTACCACCTAGGTCCAGCGCGACAACTCTCGCGGTGGGCCGATACTGATCCCGACGGGGTCGGCGGTGGCTTTCGCTCGTCCTCCCAGGGAGAAGGGAGCAAGCGTGTGCGAACAACTGAACATCGAACTCGCGACGGGCGGTCATCCGGACCCGTTGACCCGGATCATCGTTGTCTGCGAGAGGCGGCGATACCAGGTCGTGAGGGTTGCGTACGACCGCTTCCACAGCCCAGGTCGGAGTCGCGTCGAGCTGGTGGTCGACGGAGGGGGCCGAAGCGTTGACCGGCTCGGCGCCTGGCTGTCAAACCTGGTCGGTGTGCTTGCGGTCACCCCGGGGCCCGGAAGCCTGGGGGTCGAGGATCGCTGACAAGTGCACCTGCCTGAAAGCCGTCGACTCGAAACGAGGTCAGACCTTGACCTCTTGCGTTCCCTCCTTGATTTCCCGCGGGCTCCCGGCGAGGCGCCACAGGCGCAGGCCGACGTGAAGGGTGAGCCGATCCTCTCCCGATCGCAGGTCCACCTGCGCCAGCTCCTCGATTCGGTGGAGGCGGTTGTAGAGGCTGCTGCGATGCAGCGGAAGGGAGGCGGCGACAGCGGCCGCATCGCAGGCTTGATCCAGGTAAGTCTCCAACGTGTCGATGAGGACCCCCGATTCATCGGCCTTGAGCAGGCGCCAGACCGGATCGGGTATCGCGTGCATTAGATCCGCGCCGTCAAGCAGACTCGAAATCGGCTGATAGCCGCCGAGTCGCCACCACTCAGCGACGGGGCCGAGACTTGGAACAGCGATTGCCGCCCGCGCCGCTTGGATTGCCTCTCTGAAGCTACCGGAGAGCTGGTCTGGACTGCCGCGGGGTGAGCCGATGCCGATGGCGATCCGGCCTTCCTTTCCGCGCAGAGCCGCCTCAGCAGCTTCGTTAAGCACCCCGGTCCACCGCCCCAGCTCGTGTGGGGGGTCAATCGCGATCACCGCAACCAGCTGATCTCCGTTCGGTGCGATGAGCATGCGGTGAGGTGACGATTTCCTGCGCACCTGTTCGAAGGCACCCATCAACGGCATATCGCGGTCGGATTGAGAGCCGTCCTTGTCCGGTGTCGCGATCTCCCCGACCACCACGGTGTACTCCTCGGCTCGCGCCAGCAACTCCGGGCGAATCTCGTCATTGGTGCCGGCCTCGACTGCCAGGCCGACCAGCCATCTCAGCAGCCGCCGCTCTTCCTTGCGTTGTTCGGTGTCCTCTGTGCGCGACCTGTACAAGGCCTCTCCGAGACTGGCGGCACACCGTTCGATCGCGTCGATCTCGGCAGAAGTCATCGGGTCAGGCTCGTCGATCACCCACACAAAGCCCAGAAGGAGCTCACGCCAGCGCACGGGTGCGCAGATGCGCGCCGCCATCCCGTAACGGTCGTTGGCGGGTATTCGGACGGCCTGTTCAGCGGTGCGGATGCCGAGCGCCTCGAGCCAGAACGTGACCTCGGAGGGAGCTTCGCGATGCAAGATCGAATCGCGGCGAACCTTGTCGACATCGTCCGGGTGAGCGCTGTAGACCAAAGCGCCGAAGCGGGTGTCGTCCAGCCCTACCAGGCGACCGGTCTCCGCGGCAAGAGAATCGATCAGTTCTTGCAGTTCATTCACAACGGTTCAACTCGCCGAGCCGCCAGGGTTGGCTGAACCACCAGTCGTCAATTTGGCGGGAAGTCAGACCGAACCCGACCGGCTCATCGCGTCGACAACCTCACGAACCGTACCGACGACCCGCCCAAAGTTGAAGTGAAATGCCTTCAGGGCTGCGTCATGAGCGTCCTGGTCATAGTCGAAATCGAAGAAATTGCCCATAGTTCAGCGAGCTCCTTGGCGTCGTCCTGCGTGATACGAAGGTGTTTCGGTTGGTGGGGTTGGCACGGCTACAGGCACCTGGTGCAAGTGCCTGTGCGGTTGTCGGATCGAGCCTTACCGTTCACGCGACTGGCGTCCGTTCCAGTCACCCTTCTACCTTCTCCGAGTCCCAGGTCGATTTCCGAAGGCCGAGGTCGGTTAGTCGATGCTTCTCGACCTTTCCGGTAGGCGTCTTTGGGAGTTCGTCGATAAAGTCGATGTACTTCGGAATTTGAAATCTGGCGAGATTCAACTCACAGTGATCGATGATTTCTCTCGGCTTCAGGTCCGCACCCGGCCGGGCGACGACGTAGAGCATTACGTCTTCTTCACCAAGTTCCGACGGAACGCCAACGGCTGCCGCTTCCATCACATCGGGATGAAGCAACACGCTCTCTTCGACTTCGAAGGCCGAGATGTTCTCCCCTCGTCTGCGGATAACATCCTTCTTGCGCCCGACGAAGTAAAGGTTGCCGGTATTGTCAAGCTTGCCGAGGTCTCCGGTGTGAAACCAGAGATTCCGAAAAGCCGACATCGTTGCCTCCGGCATTGCGAAGTACTCATCAAAAATGATTGACGGGGCGCGGGGTCGCACCAGAATTTCACCGGTGACACCCGCCCCAACCGGAATGTCTTGGTCATCCGCGATCGTGATCTCGAACTCAGGAACGCACTGTCCACACGAACCGGCTACTCGCGGCTGGTCCCGTCGTTGGGTAACGGGAATGCTCGCCTCGACTGAACCGTAGAGTTCGACGATCTCAAGATCAAACCTGTGCTCGAACTGGGGTGCCCATTCCGGCACCGGTACTCCCCACGCCAGGCGCACCGGATTGTCGGAGTCGGAGGGGAGAGGTTCGGCCTTCCATAGGATCGAGAGAGTCGCACCCATGAAGTCAAAAACAGTCGCCCCTGTGTCGCGCACTTCGTCCCAGAACCGAGACGCGCTAAACCGTCGACCTATCGCGGCGGGACAACCGAGCAACAGGGCAGGAACGATGGTCAGCGCCGTCGCGTCAGCGTGAAACAGTGGAAAAGGGCAGTAAAGAACATCATCTGCTCGCAAGCCAAACTCTCGAATGAGAATATTCGCTTGATGCAGAAAGTAGCTATGGGACAGGACGCACGCCTTTGAACGGCCCGTTGTACCAGATGTGAAGAGGAGTGCCGCGGGATCCGAGAAGTGAATGACTTCCGTATCTGCAGCGACTCCACTGTAAAAGTCTTCCAAGGCATCGCACGGTGCCTCGACGCGGCTGGGATCACCATTGAGAATGAATCGTGTATCAGTGTCTTCACTAATCACGTCGTGTAGGACGTCCATCAAGTCTTCATCGCAGATAAACAAGTCGGCGCTTGCCAGCTCGAACACATGCCGCAACGGCAGTCCCCTGAAATGGATGTTGATTGGAGCCCAGACAGCACCGAGTTGGTTTGCGGCAAACCAGGTGTGCAGGCACGCGAGGGAGTTCGCCATGAACACGCCTAGGCGGTCCCCTTTCCGTAGGCCCGCGGCTGCGAGACCTGCCGCCAAGCGCTGCACCTCGGCAGAAAACGCTTGGAAGGAAACAGCTTCGCCATCGATCTTGATAAACGTGCTATTCGGCCATCGCTCCGCTGCTCTCGCCAAGGCTTCGGTCAGGGTGCCGGGGAAGTCACCTGAGCTTGCCGTGCGATCATCGACAACAGGAGCGCGGTTGCCGCTGGGGTCACCATCTTCGCTCGGGCGGGGGCGCGTCATCTCCGGAGTCCCTTGCGGAACTCGTCGACGCTGACTGTTGCCTCATCCGCGTCGAAGCAGTAGCTCGCGGCGCCCACTTCGGCCTGCAAGGTGGCTTCTTGGTTCGGCTGGACGGCGAGCTCGATACCCCGCTTCGTTGACAAGAGCGACCGTTGCGGGAGGTCGGCAAGGGTATGAGCCAGCTGACGGGCACGCTCGGCCGGCTGCGGTACCAGCTCAGCACCGATTCCCAGTTCGAGCGCTTCATGAGCGTCGAGCCAGTTGCCTGTTAGGAGGAGCAACTTCGCGCGGGCTAGGCCTACGTATGCAGCCAGACGACCCGTGATTCCGCCGGTCGGGGCATGGCCGAGAACAACCTCGGGAAAGCGAAAACGCGCTTGGGGACCAAGCACTATGAGGTCGGTTGCAAGTGCGAGCTCTGCTCCCCCTCCGACTGCCGGCCCGTCAACCGCAGCGATCACGACGCCGTTCATCGTGAGGAGCCGCGTGACCTCTTGAAGCTGCTCAAATGCGGCGTGCAACTCCTCCGGCTTGCCAGTTTCGGGGGCGAGAGTTTCTTTCAGGTCTTCGCCAGCGCAAAAAGCTCGCCCCTCGGCCTCGAGTACTCGCACCGGGGTGGAACGCGTATCCCTGAGCGCATCAACGAGTTTCTCGAGAAGATCTCGATTGAGGGCGTTCATTGCGGCCGGGCGGTTCAGTCGAATGACTGAAACCGCCCCGTCGCGCTCAACGATCACGCTTGTCAATTGCGCTCCAGGCGCCGGAGTATCCGCGCCGTGTCGACGATCGCGCGTTGATGGGAAACCCTTGCGACAATGCGGTTGTCCTCTTTGACAACTACCGCGAACGTGAGTCGCCCTCCCTCCGATTGGACGAGCTCTGCGTGCACGGCGAGCTCAGCGCCCACCGGCGACGGCGCCATGTGCTCAATTTCGGCTCGCACCCCGACGGTGGTCTCGCCTTCGCGCAATTGGTTCGCCACGGCTTTGTGGCACGTGACCTCCGCAAGGCCGAGCACAAACGGCGTTGATGCGGCGGGTGGGAACATCGTTCCGAATGCTGCGGCGGTGTCGTCCAATGCAACCCGCCGCAACACGTCAGCACCTTTCGGTTGACCCTCGCCCATCATTGCCCTATTGTGACACAAGCACGCAATTGCCGCACCCCGGCGTGCCCTGTGGGCTGACCACTGCGCGCCAGGTGGTGGCGACGCCCTGAGAGTTGCCCCGGTCTTAAGGAGCTGACCTAAAGTGACGAGATGGCGAACACGAAACGCTCTCGGATGCTAGTTCAGTTAGCTCCGCCATCCAGCTCTTGCTGACTCGGAAGGGACTCGACGATGTCAACGATGCCCTGCTCGAGGTGTGCTCGAATCTGTTTGACAGCTTTGTCCGCATTGCCCTTGGAGATCGACGAAACGATTCTTCGATGTTCCTCTGCGACTTGACTAGGGTCGTCGTAGCGGTGACTGAGTTGGGCGAGGCAAAGCCGCAATTCTGCTTGGAGTGACGCGAAGACGCGGCTCAAACGGGGGTTGTCCACCGCCTGTACGAGTGAGCGATGAAATGCAAGATCAGCGTCGGCGACATCACCCCAGCGCGTCGAGCTATCTGTCGCTGCAAGAGCCTTAACCGCGGCTTCCGCTGAGGAGATGTCAAGCTCTTGATCAACGATGCGCCTGACGACCTCGCTCTCGAGGGCTATTCGCAGGAAAAAGAGATCGGCAATGTCATCCCCGGTAAATGTGGGGACGTACGCGCCGCGGTGAGGAGCGTGCCGCACCAAACCTTCATGCACGAGGGCCTGCAGGGCAGCTCGAACCGACCAACGACCAACCCCGTATTGGTCGGCGAGGTCCGCCTCGCGTAAAGCGCTTCCAGCAGGAATGTCGCCATCCAGGATTCGCTCCCTCAACTGTGCGACCAAGGCGTCCACCGTTGAAATTCGGTGGAGTGGCGTTGTCTCAGTCTCTGATTCAAAGGCAGGCATCATCCTCTCGTTTGATTGTGACACAAGGGCAGGACCGCTCATGCCCTCTGGTTTTGCGACCCCGACGAACAGCCAGGCAACGTGCTTGGACTTTGGTGAGCCCGCAGCTCCCTTTGAATAGAGGTAAGAGCGGTCGATCCAGGGAGCGGCGGATGATCAGTCCGGACCAGCCTTGTGGAGGCGGCCCTCGGCCAAATCCTTCGCCGCCAGGAGCGGGGTCGCACCCTCGGCCTCGGCGGTTGCGAGGACGGACCACATCGTCGACCTGATCCCATCGATGCGCTCGGCCATCTCCACTTCGTCGTACCCGATCACTTCTCGGCCGACGCTGATCAGGCCGCCGGCGTTAGCGACGAAATCCGGCGCGTAGAGGGTGCCTGCCCCGGCCAGGATATCGGCCAGAGAATCGTCGGCGAGCTGATTGTTAGCCGCGCCACAAACGATCGCTGAGCGAATCTTGCCTACGTTCGCTTCGTTGATCACCCCTCCGAGAGCACAAGGCATCAGGACGTCGCAAGGCGAGAGTTCCGCGTCGGACGGAGCGATCCATCTCGCCCCCAAACTATCGGCGACCGCCCTCCGCGTCGGATCTATGTCAGTGACTGTCACCGATGCGCCGCGGCAAACCAGAATCTTGGTCACCTCGAGGCCGACTCTCCCCAGCCCGACAACGGTGGCGCTCAGCCCCGCTAACGCGGGCGAGCCCAGCCGGAGGGCGGCACAGGACTCGAGGGCTGCGATGACTCCCTTCGCCGTGTATGGGCTCGGGTCGCCGGAGCCGCCAGCGGCGACGGACTGGCCGCTGACGTGCGCCGTCCGCCCTGC
This sequence comes from uncultured Solirubrobacterales bacterium, assembly GCA_963815045.1. Lineage (GTDB taxonomy): Bacteria > Actinomycetota > Thermoleophilia > Solirubrobacterales > 70-9 > DASUPK01. Next base: position 451,770 of record CAWFET010000003.1, on the reverse strand, counting down.
GATCAAGGTGATGTCGTGCGGTCCAACGCCGACGTCCTCGGCCGTGACGTAGTCGCCGCCCAGGGAATCGACCAGGTCACCAAAATCCTGAAGCGCGGCCTCGCGACGGGTTCCGTCATCCCCGGGCGGCACACAAATGACGCCCTTGCCGCCGCCAAGCTTCAGTCCAACCGCGGCCGCCTTGTAGGTCATCCCTCGTGCAAGCCGTGCGGCATCCTTGAGGCCTTCCGCCGAGCTGACGTAGGACCACATGCGGACACCGCCGAGCGCGGGGCCGAGACGGGTCGAGTGAATCGCCACCGCCACGGGCCAGCCGCTGCGTTGGCCGCGAACCAGGTGCATCTGCTCAAGCTCGATCCCTTCCAGGGGCTCACTCGGGCCGGAGTGCGTCGGGCGACAGACGTCGGTATCCGTCTCCGGGTGAGTGATCATGGCCTGGCGAGTCATCATTCGTGCCCCGTTTCAAGCAACTCCTTGACCCTCGACAGGAACCGAGCGGCGGTGATCCCGTCCAGGGCGCGGTGGTCCCATGACATCGGCAGGTAAGCCATCGGCCGCACCGCGATCGAATCGCCGCCCTCGCCCTCGATCACCACGGGGCGTTTGACGACGGCTTCGACATCGAGAATGGCCACCTGTGGCTGGCTGATGATCGGCGTCGCGAGGATCGCCCCGAACCGACCCGGGTTCGTGACCGTGAAAGTGGCGCCGCTGACGTCGTCCGGCGTCAAGTCTTTGGATCGTGCACGGGCGGCGACGTCGCCGATGGCCTCAGCCATACCGGCAAGGTTGAGGCGATCCGCGTCGCGAATCACCGGAACGATCAGGCCTTCGGGTTCCAGCGCGACCGCGATCCCAAGGTGAACCGAATCGTGGTGAACGAAGTCGGTTCCTTCGATGGAGGCATTCAGGATCGGGAACTCCTTCAGGCAATCGCAAACCGCACGGGCGATGAAGGCGAGGTAGGTGAGACTGATCCCCCGCTCGGCGTATTGCCGCTTGAGCTCGTGCCGGCGTGCCACAACGCGATGAAGGTCGACTTCGACCACGGTGGTCACATGAGCCGAGGTGCGACGGCTCTCGAGCATGTGTCGTGCGACTGCCTGCCGCATGCTGGACATCGCCTCGCGCCTCGAGCCGGCCTCTCCCTGATCGCCGGCAAGGGCTTCCTGGGCGCGCTGATACGGCGAGTCGCTGTGCAGGACGGCCCCGGGCGGCGCCGCATCGCTCGCCCTGCCATTGCCCTCAAGCAACTCCATGACGTCCCGCTTCCTGACGCGGCCTCCGAGGCCTGTTCCGGTCACGGCGGAAAGATCGAGGCCGTGTTTGGCGGCGATGCGGCGGACGACGGGGCTGTAGAACTGTGACCGCGGGCCGTGGGCTGCTGGGTCTCCATGGCCGCCCCCTCCGGGCTCCGCGGAGCCGGTATTTGCGGCCGGACTTGCGGCCGGATCAGGCTTGCCGGTAGCCGGTGGTCGGTCGCTGGGGCCGTCCTGCGACGTCTCGATCTCGGCGATGACCGTGCCGACCTCGACCACGGCCCCTGCTTCGACCAAGATTTTCGTCAGTGTTCCGCTGACCGGTGCCGGGATCTCAACATCGACCTTGTCGGTGGTCGCGTCACAGATCGGCTCGTCTTCGCTGACGGAATCGCCGACTTGCTTCCGCCACTCGATGATCTCCCCTTCTGCGACGGAAACGCCCATCTGGGGCATCGTCACTTCGACTGTCTGTCCGGTCTCAGTAGTCAAGGAGATCACGCGCGGCCTCGCGGATGCGATCCACACCGGGCAGGACAGCCGCTTCGAGCGGGGGCGAGAACGGGATCGGCACGTCGGGAGTCGCAACGCGTCTGACGGGGCCGTCCAGCTGCTCGAAGCTATGCTCGGCTATGACGCTCGACACCTGAGCTCCCGCCGCACAGGTGGCATTCGCTTCATCAACAATCAGGACCTTGGAGCACCTGCTCGCCGTCTCGACGATCGCGTCCACGTCTAGGGGCACCAGGCTCCGCAGGTCGAGGATCTCGATCGATGCACCGTCGAGACCCCCTGCAGCCTCCGCTGCGGCCTCGACCATTGCCCCGTAAGTGATAATCGCGAGCTCGTCTCCCTCCCGAACGCGGCGGGCGGTGAACGGTGTGACGTAGGACTCCTCCGCCACCTCCCCTTTCTGCCGCCGGTATAGGTGCTTGTGCTCGCAGAAGACGACCGGGTTGGGGTCCCTCATCGCCGAGGTGAGCAGCCCCTTTGCATCGGCGGGCGAAGAAGGTGCCACGACCTTGATGCCCGGAGCGTGCATGAACCAGGCCTCGGGATTCTGGGAATGGAACGGGCCGCCCGCGAAACCACCTCCGGTTGGCAGGCGGATCGTGATCGGCGCCGCAAGGCCCTGGCGGTAGTGAAGCTTGCCGGCCACGTTCACGAGCTGATCGAAGCCACAGGCGACGAAGTCGGCGAACTGAAACTCGCAGACGGGTCGCAGCCCGGTGAGGCTCATACCCACCGCAGTCCCGACGATCGCCTCCTCGGAGATCGGGGTGTCGATCACTCGACCCTCGCCGAACTCGTCGAGAAATCCGGCCGTAACCTTGAACGCTCCTCCGAAGCCGGCGACGTCCTCGCCCATCAGGATTACCGCCGGGTCGGAGCGCATCTCCAACCTCAGGGCGTCCGAAATCGCCTCGAGGTAGGTGAGCTCCCTCATGCTGCGCTCTTTGTGGCCTCTACAGTCGCGAATCCGCTCCACGGCGCTTCGCCCAATCCGAGCGTGCAGTCGGACTGCTCTTCGCAGAAGACGCCCTGGGTGGCCTCCTCGGGATCGGGCATCGGCATCGCCAGCGCCGCCGCGGCCGCCTCGTCCACCTGCTGGGCTACATCGGCTCGGATCGAATCGACGTCGAGCCCGAGTTCGCGCTCAAGCAGCTGCGAATAGTGCTCCAGGGGGTCACGAGCAGTCCACTCTTCCACGAGCGCGGTGGGGACGTAGCTCATGTCGTCATGGGCGCCGTGCCCGTGCATGCGCATCGTCCGACACTCGATCAACGTCGGACCCTCACCGCGCAGCGCCGCCACCCGCGCGTCGTGCGTCGCTTCGAATACCGCCTCCACGTCATTGCCGTCGACGCTGCGAGCCTCGACGCCATAACCGCGAGCCCGCTCGAGCGGCGGGACCGCGTACTGCTGGGATGTGGGGGTCGAGTAAGCCCAGCCGTTGTTCTCGAGGATGAAGATCGCCGGTACGCGATAGACGCTCGCCCAATTCATGGCCTCATGCCAGTCGCCGACAGAGGTTGCGCCGTCACCGAAGAAGCTCACCGCGCACCTGTCCTCACCGCGAAGCTTGAAACCCATCGCGAGGCCAGTAGCCACGACCATCATGTCCGGGAGCATGGAGACAGGCCCGAGTACACCCAGTCGGCGGTCTCCGAGGTGAATGTTGCCCTCGCGCCCGCCGCTGACTCCGCCGGCCCGGCCGAGGTACTGCCCAAAGATCGCTTCGACCGAAGTGCCCTTGACCAGATGTGCGCCCAAATCCCGAATCAACGGGCAGACAGGATCGCCTGGGCCTAGAGCGAAGGTGGCGCCGACCGAGATCGCCTCCTGTCCCCTGCCGTCGTAAAAGGAGCCGGGCACCTTTCCCTGCTTGTAGAGCTTCAGGCCCTTTTCCTCCACGGCGCGCATCAGGAGGAGGTAGCGAAGCAGCGCGACGCGATCAGCCTCGGTCAAGAGCCGAGACGACTTAGTCGTCTTATCAGCCACGCTCAGACCGTTTTCGCGCACGAAACGAGCGTAAGAGGCCACGCGGGGCAGCACAAGCGACGGTCGGCGGAAGTCGGGGATCTCAGATCCGACAACTGTCGGGGTCGCGCGATGGAGGCTCTCGAGCTACCTGCGCACCCTGCCTCGACTGGCCCGAAACGAAAAGTCAAGACCTTCATCCGAACGGTGTTCGATGCTTGGCAGCGTGGTGCGATTTGGCAAGACTTAACAGGAGCGAACTAAACCCTTGGAGGGGCGGCCCTTGGCACTACAACCCCCGCCGACCGCGTGGCTCGTCGGGGGTTGTAGCCGGGGATCACCAGGAACTCGCTCCCGCTCGGGTCTTACGACAGCCGCGCCCCTCTCAGACGCGCCCGTGTGGCTGCTCCTCCTCGAATTCAAGCACCGGCTCCAGCGGGGGCGGGTCCCCAGCGGTGGCGAGCTTGCGAAAGAGACCGAGTCGGCGACCAATGCAAAACAGAACGATCAAGCCAACGAAGCCCACAAAACCCCACAAGAGCACGTTAATCGGGTACGCCGGCATTGGACTGAACGAGTAGTAGTACTCCAGAACCATTACACCCGCCCCGATCAGGCCGGCCGCGGCTACCCCAACGGTCAACTTTCCTTCTTTCCAGAGCCAGAGTGGCGCCGCAACGGACACGAGCAAGTACATCAGGGTAAGCCCGTATCCGACAATGGCCCCAATATCCCCAAACGCCAGCACGAGATCAGAGCCGGTGAGAGCAAGAGCCAGCGCCACAGCAGCGCCGATGCCAGACACCATCAGGATGGCGGGAAGGGGAACCGCAGCTTCCGAGGTTTGCTTCATCCTTTGCGGGAAGAGGCTGTCGTGCGCCATCGTCAACACTACCCGCCCTGAATAGTTAAGCCACGCGGCGGTTGCGGCGAAGAAACTGATGAAGACGCCGAACGTTACGACGTCTCCCAGCCATTTCACTCCTGCCTGATCCGAGATCGGCCCGAACGCCGAGGCTTGCTCGCCGAGATTGATCCCCGTCCCCTTCAAACTAACGACCTGGGCGTAAGAGTTGAAAGCATCGAAAAGCCCAACGACCACCACGCTCCCGATCAACGCGATGGGAATGGCTCGCGATGGTTTACGAGCCTCAACTCCCAGGGCCGCGGCTCCTTCGAAACCGCCAAAGACAAGCACGACATACACCACTCCGAGGATCATCCCGTGAAAGTCCGTCCCAGAAAGGCTCAGCTGGTCGGAATCTACGACCCCACCGTGGTTCGCAAGACCAATAATGAGCAGAAGGAGGATTGCTCCCATCGCAAAGATCTCGATTCGGAAGAAGAGACTTGTCGAGAGGCGAATGTCCTTGAGGGTGAGAAAGGTCAAGATCGCCAAAGCAGCAAGCCCAATTGCTGCAACCCCGCCCGAGGACACCGTGCCCCAACCGAGGTCGGACACCAGGCTCCCGGCCGTCAGGCCCATTCCAAGCACGCCGAACGGGCCAAGTGCAATCGCGACCAACACGGTCGTTGCTCCTGCGAGCAACGCGCCATCCCGCCCAAGTCCTCTCGGAACTAGTTCGTACAAGACGCCGGTCGAGGGATAGACGCGCGAGACAGCGGAGATACACACCGCGATACACGCAACCGCCAGTGTGCCAATCAGGATCGTGAGCCACGAGGCCCCTACCGCCACGGTGAAGATGACCGGAATCAGCGCAGAGGCGCCAACCGACGGCCCGATGCCGGCAACTGCCTGGCCGAAAACGTTAGTCGTTGAAACCACGCCACGCCGCAGCCCATGCCTTCCGAGCTGCCCATCGTCGGCGGTCTGCACATGCTCTCCGTCCACAGTTTCCACGGTCATCTCTCTGTAACTCCCTCCGATTGCCCCTAGGATGATTGAAACTAGCGCGAAGTTGTAGCACAAACTTCAGCCACTTTGTGTCACAATAACGGCGTCGTGCCGGAATTCTTCCCCAGCAGTCCGCCTGCTCCTGCGACTATTCAGGTAGCTCGGCTGATCGGCGGCCTCAAGGTCGAGATCGACGCGATCGCTGCCCTGTCAGAGTCACCGGTCACAGCATGAGCGTCGATCCCGTCGCGCGCACGACTGGCCGGGAGCTCCACAACCTCGCGATCCCGACCCGCGACGGCGTAGTGCTCGCCGCGAATGTGTATTTGCCCGCGGGAGACGGTCCGTGGCCGACCGTCGTCACGTACATGCCGTATGTCAAAGATCTATGGATCGGACCGCTACTTGACGGCTATCTCCGGTACTTCGCTGACCATGGATATGCCTCGGCGCTTGTGGACTTTCGCGGGACTGGGGCCTCTGGCGGAATGAAGGCTGCCGCTTTCGAGGACCGAGAGAACGAGGATGTCTACGACCTAGTCGAGAGCCTCGCCGCCCAGGAGTGGTGCGACGGAAGCGTAGGCATGTGGGGATGGTCCTACGGAGGCATCAGCGCCCTGCGCGCAGCCGCCGCCGCCCCGCCGCATCTGCGCGCGATCATCGCGATCGAGGGATCGACCGACCCTTACCTGTATGAGGTGATGCGCTACGGCGCCGAAGGAATGGCGATGATCTGCGGGGAATGGTCGAGCCAGATGCTGGCTCTGAACGCCGTCCCGCCCCTCGCTGGCGCGCCAGACGGTAACGACGAGCAGGTCTGGCGCGAGCACCTCGAAGGGCTCAGACCTTGGCACTTCGATTGGCCGCTCCATCCTCACTACGACGAGTACTGGAGCAAGCGCGCGGTAGACGCGAGTTCGATTTCTGTCCCCGCCTTCTTCATCACCTCTTGGCGTGACGCCACGCTCGCGGGCCCGTGGAACGACTTCGGACTGGTTACCGGCCCGCGTCGAATGATCGCTGGACCCTGGCAGCACGGCATTCCCGACGGGGCGCCGCGACACCCGATCAACTCCCTACGCGAGATGGGCGAGTGGTGGGACCGCTGGCTCGGTTCGGGTCCTTCGATCGACGCGGATGAACCGCCGGTGAGTGTCTTTGTGCAGGGTGCAGATAGCTGGGAGGCTCACGAGGTCTGGCCGCCAGAGACGGAACACGTGACGTTCTATCCCTCAGACCGCCGCGAGCTCATTGACGCGACGCCGGATCGCAGCGTGATCGAGGTGCCGTTCGACGGGACAGTCGGCGCCGAAGGAGGACTCGGGACGCAACATGCGGCCGGAGACCAGACGCCAGACGACGAGCGTTCAGTCTGTTTCGACACCGCGCCGCTAGAACAGGATCTGGAGATTGCGGGTGTGATCCTCGTGAAGCTCGATGTGCTTGACCCCGCGACGGCCGGAGACATCGCTGTACGACTCGCCGCGGTGGACGAGAGCGGCCGCTCGACGTTGGTCACCAAGGGCTACCGCCGGGTCTCGAACCCGCCGCCGTACCGCAGTGGAAACGAGCATGCCAGCGACGACATCGAGCTAGAGCTCAACCCGACGCGGTTCCGGGTTGCGCGAGGCCAACGGCTTCGGCTCGCGCTGGCGGCGGCCGACTTCCCCGAGATTTGGCCGTCGCACGATCGGACCGGCTACCGACTGCAGAGCGGAGCTCAGACGCAAGTCGAAATCCCGGTTCTGAAAACCGCACCGGTTCTCCCCGCTCCTGCCTTCGACGCCCCTGACCCGAGCATGGTCACGGAGGCGGCCGCCGGCGAAAAGTCTGACTGTCGCGTGAGTCGGAATGGGACGACGACGGTCGAAGGCTCCTCCGAAACAAGCTACGTGACCAGCAGGGGAGACCGCGTTCTGATTCGGCACGTATACACAGCAGCTGCGGACGCGCACGATTCGGCTAGCACTTCGCTAGACACGCAGACAAGCATCGAGGTCGTTCAGGATCACCGCCGCGTACTAGCCGAGGCCACCACGCACAACTTGCTCAGCACACGCCGGGCACACGTCCGCGTGCTGATCGATGATCAGTCTGCGTTCGACCGCACCTTCGAAGCTTGAGCTAGATCTCGCTCGAGACGCTAGTCGACCACGTCCACGAGACGTGCGGCGACCCAGATCGGCAGGCCACCCCGAATTTGCTCGTCGAGATGGTCTGCACTGACGCCCTGAAGTACGAGGACGCGAGCCTCCGCAGAGGAAAGGGTGATAATCGGCTCATCCGGAAGCGGGAGCCGCTCCCCTTCATCGCTGGCGCTCACTTCTTCTCCTCTCACGAGCCGGCAATCAGTTCAGCCTAGACCGCTTGCGCTTGTCGGTGAGAAGACGGTTCTCGCCAGGTGAAGCCGCCTGGCGCTGTCAGCCAAACGCCTGCTCATACAGGGTTTCGATCAGGGACAGTCCTACCGCTGTGAGTTCTCGGTGGCCGTCAAGGTTGCCGGTGGACACGGCAGAGGGCGATTTACCGGTGGCATTGGTGGAACAGCTCGTGGTGCAGCAGGATCAATCCCTAAGGGGCGTGCACCCAAAGTCGGAGGTTCCGAAAAGGAGGCTCATTCGGAGAAATAGGGTTGGTGGAACCCCCCTCCAAACTCCGGGACCTAGCGCTCTAGGGCCCCACAGATCATGCTGAGCCGTTCTTTGTGCGCCTCTGCCGAGCTTTGAATCTCTCGGCGACCGATCTATAAGGACCGCTTCCCCGGCCGCTCAGAATCGCTCTCAAGCGGCTGGCCTCAGCTCGGCAGGGTCCCCCGCAGTGGCGGGCGTCAGCGCGACGTCCTTCGAGCGAGGCTCCGCATGTAACGCAGACCCTCATGATTGGGGGCTCCTCTCGGAGAGCTTCGCTCCAAGCCAAGAACGGTCCTGGATGAGACCCAAATGAGACCGCCACCCGGTGGAGAGGGTCTGCAACGCTCTGCCATCGAATGAATCGCTTCGATGACCGCGATCTCGTTGCAGCATGGTTTGCAGGCAAGAAGTTGCAGATCCCTGCAAACCCCTGAGCGCGCCCGACAGGATTCGAACCTGTGACCTTCGGTTTCGTAGACCGACGCTCTATCCAACTGAGCTACGGGCGCGTGCGGGCAACAGCGTAGCGACGAGTCACGGGCTCAGATTCGCTCGCGGTCGGCCGCTTCGGCGCGGCGCTTTGCCGCGGCCTCCTCGCGCTCGGCGAGCTTGCGCTCGTACTTTTCGAGCGTCTCAGTGGGATTGCGGCCGGCGTCGACCGGCGGCGCGATCGCGCGCAGCTCGTCGAGGAGTCGCTGCGAGAGGCCCGCGGCGGTCTCCGAGGGATCGATCTGACCCGACGCCGGCTCGAAGAAACGGACGCGGATGCGCGGTCGCTGTGGAAACCGAGCGAGGGCCGGCGTCCCCTCGACCGCCGCACACACCAGGCGAGCCTCCGGGACCTCGAGCGCCAGACGACCGATTCCGCTGCGCCCCCGGAGCTTGCGGCCCACCGAGATCGTTCCCTCCGGGAAGACGCCGATGCAGGAGCCGCGGCGCAGCGCATCCACGGCGTTGACGAGGGCACCGGCGTCGCCTGCGGCGCGCTCGATGGGGATCTGGCCCATGCCGTCGAGGACGCGGCCCAGGCCGGGCTTGTCCCAGAGGGTCTTCTTGGCGAGCGCGCGGATCTGCCGGCGCTTCCGCGCCGCCACGCCGACCGCCAGCGGATCGGTCTGGGAGTCGTGGTTGGCGACTACCAGCACCGGCCCACCTCGGGGAAGGACCTCCAGCCCCTCGACCTGCAGGCGCCCCCAGCGACTGACGAGCGGGACGCAGACTGCCATCGCGATCCGGTAGGTGAGGGTGAAGGGCTCGGGCGCGGCCGTCATGCGAGCTCAGGAATGTGGCGTTCGAGGTGCGCGCTGATCGTCTCCCGGACCCAGCGCTGCTCCTCGGAGTCGGCCATCCGGTAGCGGCCGATCAGCATCTTCTGATCGTCGAGCGGCAGCCCGGAGATCTCCCACCGCGTGACGAGGTACTCGAAGAGCATCTCGTTGCGGCGCGCCCAGACGTCGTCCGCCGACGAGGCGTCCTTCTTGTGAGGCTTGTTGATCTTGCGGATGGTGCGGTCGCTGACGGAGCGGCGCAAGCTGAGCACGTTGCCCTCCGGGTCGGTGTAGTCGACCGTCTCGACGGGCTCCTTCTCGCGGCGTCGCCTCGGCATGCGGAAAGGATCTCAGCCCGGCGCCTCGGGGAGACGCCGGGCTGAGCGAGGGCTACGCGGTTGCGGGTGTGCCAGCCCGCCGATACATGAGGATGCTCGCAACGATGATCCAGATGAACATCAGAAGCACCGAGACGAAGAAGGCCGGGGTGAAGAAGACGATTCCGATCACCAGGGCGACCCAGCCCATCCATTTCGGCAGCGCACCTCCACCGCTCAGGGTCGCGCCCGCCGCGCCGATCAGCATGATCCCGAGCGGCACGAGGAACGCGAGCAGAGCTTCGGAGTCGAGCGCGTTGACAGCGACCATCGCCACCGGGCTGATGTGCTTGTCGCCACCGTTCACCAGCGCGAGATGCACTGCACCGGCGAAGAACAGGCCGGCGACAGCGACGACTCCTCCGAACAAGGCCAGCGTGGGCCAAATGGTTCGATCGGCACCGCCGTCCCTCAGGAAGTTCCGCAGCGTGACCGCGAAAATGGCCAGGGCCACCGCGGAGATCGCGACCACGATCACTGCAAGGGTCTCCTTCGCCTTGTGATCGCCGTAGTAGCTCGCGATCTTCGACGCCGAGTCGTCGATGCTGGGCGTGTTCCCGGAGACCACGACCAGACCGACGATCAACAACACCACGAACGCAATCCCGCTGAGCGGGGCGAGCCGGGCTGACTTCATCTGAACTCCTCCTAGTCCCCCCTCTTGACCCCTCCAACTTCTCCCAGCGCCGACCCTATCCCCTCGGGCGGTCTGTGAATAGCCTTCTCGCGTCTCCGATCCCGTCAACATCGCGGATCTCGAACGACTTGCATTCGAGAAGCTCGAGCCGGGCGCCCACGGCTACTTCGCCGGCGGCGCCGGCGACGAGCGGACCCTGCGGCGGAACGCCGAGGCCTATGAGGGATGGGAGCTTCGACCGCGCGTGCTGGTCGACGTCTCCGAGGTCTCGACGAAGGCGACTGTCCTCGGCGCCCAGCTCGAGGTCCCGTTCCTTGTCGCTCCGGTCGCCTTCCAGCTGCTCGCCCATCCGGACGGCGAGGCCGGGATGGCGCGCGCGGCCCGCGACGCCGGCACCGTGATGTGCCTGTCGAGCCTGACCAGCACCCGCGCCGCCGAGGTCGCCGAGGCCGCCCCCCGCGGCAGGCGCTGGATGCAGGTCTACTGCTTCCGGGATCGCGGGGTGACGCGCGCGATGGTCGAGGAGGCCGCCGAGGCGGGGTACGAGGCGCTCCTGCTCACCGTCGACGCTCCGTACGCGGGCAGGAGGGAGCGGGATTTCCGCACCGGCTTCGAGGTCCCGGCCGAGATCCGCGCTCCGGCGATCGAGGCTGCCGCCGGGCACCGCAGCCTCACACCCGCCGAGGTCTTCGCCCTAGTCGATCCCTCCATCACCTGGAAGGACCTCGAGCAGCTCTGTGCCGAGTTCGAGCTGCCGATCCTGGTCAAGGGCCTGATCACGGGCGAGGACGCGGCTCTCGCCGTGGAGCACGGTGCGGCCGGTGTGGTGGTCTCCAACCACGGCGGCCGCCAGCTCGACAACGCGCCGGCGACGATCGACGCCCTGCCCGAGGTGGTCGAGGCGGTGGCGGGCCGGATCCCGGTCCTGATCGACGGCGGCATCCGCCGCGGCACGGACATCGCCGTCGCCCTCGCGCTCGGCGCGGAGGCGGTGCTGGTCGGCCGCCCCGCGCTCTGGGGGCTGGCCTGGAGCGGCGAGGCCGGCGCGCGCCGCGCGCTCGAGATGCTCGCCGAGGAGCTGCGGCTGGCGCTGGCGCTGCTCGGCGCCCCCGAGCCGTCCGCTCTGAGCGCAGATCACGTCCAGCGCCGCCGTTAGCTCCCGCTAGTCTCGCCCGCTTGGCGACCAGGGCCCCACAGCGACTCTCCGGGTCGGACATGTCGAACCTGAACGCCGAGCGCGGGCCGATCCATGTGCACGTCGGCGCGACGATCATCGTCGAGGGAGCGGCCCCGACCTACGACCAGCTGGTCGCGCACGTCGAGAAGCGGCTGCTGCTCGTGCCTCGCTTTCGCCAGCGAATCGTGCGGATTCCACTCGGCATCGAGAACCCGGTCTGGGGCGACGATCCGCAGTTCGACGTCAGGCGCCACGTCCGCCACGTTTCGGTGCCGCGGCCGGGCCGCCTCGACCAGCTGCGAGACATCGTCGGCCGCGTCATGTCGGAGCCCCTCGACATGGAGCGCCCCCTCTGGCAGCTCTACATGGTCGAGGGCCTCGCGGGCCGGCACGCCTACGTCTCGAAGACCCACCACGCCCTGGTGGACGGGGTGGCGGCTGTGGACGTCGGCACGATCCTGCTCGACACCAGCAAGCGCGGCACCCGGATCAGGGCGCCCGAGAAGCCCTGGGACCCGGACGAGCCCAGCCCCACGATGCTGCTCACCCAGGCCGCCTCCGAGCGCGTCCGGAAGCCGCTCCGGGCAGCCGGGCGAGCGGCGCGAACTGCGGTCACCACGCCGGGCCAGACCGCCGGGCGGGTGCTGCGGACCGCGGAGGCGTTCACCGGCCTCGCTTCGGGAGGCCCGCAGGTTCCGCGCAGCTCGCTCAACGTGAGGATCGGCCGGGACAGGCGGGTCGCCTGGGCGCGGACCGACCTCGACCGCCTGAAGCGCGCCCGAGCCATCGCCGAGGAATCGACCGTCAATGACGTGCTGCTCTCGGTCGCGGCCGGCGCGCTGCGGTGCTACCTCGAGGGGCGGGGGGACAAGATTCCCGACTATCTCGTCGCGCTGGTGCCGGTGAGCATCCGGCGCGCCGACGAGAAGGGTGAGCTCGGCAACCGCATCTCGACGATCATGGTCCGCCTGCCGCTCTCCGAGCCCGATCCGCGGAAGCGCCTCGAGCAGCTTCGCGACGAGACCCGGCGGCTGAAGGAATCCGACAACGCCCGGGCGGCCTCCCTGCTGATCGAGGCGACCGGCTGGGCCCCTCCGACGATCAACCGGCTGCTCTCGCGAGGGATGGCGCGGCCGCTGGTCTTCAACCTCGTCGTCTCCAACGTTCCCGGGCCCCAACGGCCCCTCTACCTGCTCGGGCGCCAGATCAAGGAGATCTATCCCTTCGTCCCGCTCTCGCCGCAGAACCACGCCCTCTCGATCGGGATGATGAGCTACGACGGCCGGGTCTTCTTCGGCCTGGCGGGAGATCACGACGTGGTGGCCGACCTCGACGACCTCGCCACCGCCCTGCGCGAGGCGCTGCGAGAGCAGCCGGTGCCTCGGGCGAAAGCAAAGCCGCGGGTCAAACCGAAGCCCAAAGCGAAGCCGAAGGCACGAAAAGCGCCACTGAAGAGGGAGGCCTCGGCCAAGAAGCCGCCCTCGAGGCGCAAGCGGAGGCTGCGACGCCGCAACCGTGGCGGTTAGTTGTCGATATACGACCACAGATCGCCACGGACCCTGCTCCCTCCCCCTTCACTGCCGGGGTTCGTCCCTAGGCGTGGATGAAGACGGGCGCTCCCAGCGGGACCCGGGCGAACAGGGAGATCATGTCCGGGTCGGAGGCGCGCAGGCAGCCATGCGAGTTCGCGCCGCCGATCGAGCCCGGCGTCCCGTGGATCGCCATGCGGTTTCCCCCGATCCATCCCGTCGGGAGGTTCGGCTGATGCCCGGAGAGGGCCAGGGCGCAGCACCCGTACCAGGGCCCGAGGCCCTTGCCGACCAGCCCGTCCGTGACCGAGTAGTCGCCGAGCGGCGTCGGCGAGGCCGGGGAGCCGACCGTGACCGGGAACCTCTCGAGGACCCGGTCTCCGTAGTGGAGCTCGAGGATCTCGCGCGAGACGTCCGCGTCGATCCAGAAGTGGGTCTGCGACACGTCGAGGGCGAAGCGATCGTCCCGGATCCAGGCCAGCTCGCCGTCGGGCAGCTCTGGGGCCGGGACACCGAACCAGCCGCTCCGGACCTGTTCGATCCAGAAGACGCGCACGGATCCGAAGTCGGTGCGGTCCCCGGAGCGCGCGATGACCCGGCCTCCCGGCGAGGCGTGCAGGGCGATCCGATGGCCCGGCCTGACGGTGGCGATCGGGAAGCTCGGACCCTTCACCTTCGGCGGCGGGGGATCGATCCGCACCTGCGGCAGCGGAACGCTCGCCCGCAGCGCCTCGACGGCCGAATTCCCGGTTCCGGAGGAGGCTGCGAGCGCCAGCCCAGCAATCAGCGCGAGGAAGCCCATCAGAGCGGAGAGGGAGGGATTCGAACCCTCGAGAGAGCTATTAGCCCCCTACTCGCTTAGCAGGCGAGTGCCTTCAGCCGCTCGGCCACCTCTCCGGGGGAACCGCGGCACGATTGTAGGCTGGATCGGAATGCCCACTACTCAAGAGAAGCCGACCCCACAGGAGAACCCGATCGCGACGCCGCCGGTCGATGAGGAGACGCGGCCGGTCTCGGCGATCGACACCCCGACGCCGCTGCCGCTGCCCACGCCGCTGGAGGCCCACGAGCGCTTCGAGGCGATCTTCGGCGGCCGGCAGGCGCCGTTCGCCTTCCTCGACCTCGACGCGGTCTGGGCGAACGCCGCCGACATGCTGCGGCGCTCTCGCGGCAAGCCGATCCGAATCGCCAGCCACGCAATCCGCTCGCGCCCGGTGCTGGAGCGGCTCCTCGATCTGGACCCCGGCTTCCAGGGCACGCTCACCTACTCCCTCCCCGAGACCCTGTGGCTCTGGGAGCGCGGCCTTCGTGACCTCGTCCTCGCTCGCCCGACGGCCGACCGCGCCTGCCTGACGCGGCTCGCGCGCATCACCTCCGAGGACCCCGACGAGGCGCCGGTGGTCATGGTCGACAGCACGGAGCACCTCGACCTGATCGAGGAGGCGGCCGCGTCCTTCGTCTCCCCGATCCGCGTCGCGATCGACATCGATCTCTCCTGGTGGCCGCTGGGCGGGATCGTCAAGGTCGGCGCGCGCCGCTCGCCACTCCGGACCGCCGACCAGGCGGTCGCCCTCGCCCAGGAGATCGACCAGCGCGACCGGAGCAGGCTGGTCGGGGTCCGGGCGTACGAATCGCAGATCGCCGCGATCGGCGACAACGTGCCCGGGAAGGCGATCACCAACCTGCTCGTCAGGCGGATGCAGGCCATCTCCGCGAAGGACGTGGAGGAGCGCCGAGCCGAGATCGTCAGCGCCCTCGCCGGCGTCGCACAGCTCGAGTTCGTCGTCGGTGGAGGCACCGGCTCGATCGAGACGACCGCGGCGGAATGGGCCGTCACCGAGATCGGAGCCGGGTCGGGCTTCCAGGCCCCCGTGCAGCTCGACCACCACCGCTCCTTCCGGCCCCGTCCGGCCGCGATGTTCGCACTCCCGGTCACCCGATCCTCCGGCGTCGATGCTGTCCCCGAGGGGGCTCGGCGCGCGCTCCCGCAGAGGTCTCCCAAGGGGCTCACGATCGGAGATCGCGTCTACTTCCGCGATCTCCGCGCGGGCGAGCTCAGCGAGCGCTTCGATCGCCTCCTGTTGATCACCGGCAACACCATCCGCGACGAGGTCCCGACCTACCGGGGCGAGGGGAAAACGTTCCTCTGATACGGCTTCGCCATCAGGTCGCGGTCACAAGCGGCGGCTAGAACGAACGTCCAACGGACGTTCGGTACCGAATAGAGGTCTTTTCACGCCCGGGGCTTGGGTCTACGGTCGACCGTCTCCCAGGGGAAGGTTCCGGCCGCTTCGCTTCCTGTTGGGGCTCGAAGGGGGACTTCGAGAGAGGACGGAGAGTGAGCCACCGACCAGCCGCCGCAGCGGGCCAGCAGAGCGATCGCGGCTGGTCGCGCGTCATCGGCCTCGAGGTCGAGCCGGGTCGCTTCTTCGAGGGCGCCCACGTGGCCTGGCGGATCGCGCCGTTCGTGGCTGCCGGGCTCCTTCCGTTCGCGCTCGTCCCCGTGGCCGGGTTGTCGTATGCCGATCCGCGGGTGGCGATCGCCGCCGGCATGGTCCCGCTCATCATCGGGTCCGTGCTGCTCTTGCCCTGGGAGCGCTTCCCGGCGTGGACTCAGGCGATCCCGCCCCTCGCCTACTTCGTGATCCTCGCGCTGCTCCGCGATGCGAGCGGCAGGGTGCCGACGGTCTTCGACCCGCTGCTTGCGATCCCAATCAGCTGGTTCGCGATCTACGGCACGGGCCGCGAACTGGCCCTGTCCATCGTGGCGATGGGCGTGACTCTGCTTCTCCCGATGGTCCTGCCCGGACAGGGCGGTTACGACGGCGAGCAGGTCCAGCGAGTGATCGTGGCCGTCGTGCTCGCCGGGACGGTCGGCCCGGCCATCCACGCTCTCGTCCTCGCGCTGCGCCGGACCAGCACTGAGCTCGGGGAGACCGAGGAGCTCTTCCGCAAGGCGTTCGACGACAGCCAGGTGGGGATGGCCCTCGTCTCGACCGGCGGCCGCTTCCAGCGGGTGAACCGCGCCCTGTGCGAGATCACCGGCTATCCCGACCACGAGCTGCTCGGCCGGACCTTCAGCGAGATCACCCACCCCGATCACGTGGATGCGGACCTCGATGCGCTCCGCGACCTGATCGACGGCGAGCGCTACGGCTACCGGACCGAGAAGCGCTACGTCCACGCCCAGGGGCATTCGGTCTGGATCTCGCTGAACGTCTCACCTGTCTACGACGGGGAGGGTGCGTTCAGCTACCTGCTCAGCCAGATGGAGGACATCTCCGAGCGCAAGGAGTCCGAGGAGCGGCTCACCCGCCAGGCGCTCCACGACTCCCTCACGGGGCTGCCGAACCGCACGCTCTTCGCCGACCGCGTCCGGATGGCGGGGAGCCGCCGCGGCACCGCGGGCTACGCGATCGTCTACATCGACCTCGACGCCTTCAAGCTGGTCAACGACACTCTCGGCCACGCCGCGGGCGACCAGGTCCTGATCGAGGTCGCCCGGCGCCTCGAGCGGCTGCTTCGCGCCGGCGACACCCTGGCGCGCCTCGGCGGCGACGAGTTCGCGCTGCTCTGCGAGGAGGTGGGGGACCGCGCGGTGCGGACGATCGCCGACCGCGTCATCGACGCGATGGGGAAGCCGATCGACGTGCAGGGCAGGGCGATCACGCAGGCCGCCAGCATCGGCATCGCGCTCTACGCGGCCGACGGAACGCCCGCCGAGCCGGACGAGGTGCTGGGCGACGCCGACCTCGCCATGTACCGGGCGAAGGCCGCCGGGAAGTCCCGCTATGCGGTGTTCGAGACCTGGATGCGGGCAGGCGAGACCGACCAGACCGCCCTCGAGCGCGAGCTCCGAGAGGCGGTCTCGAACGGGGAGGTGCTCGTCCACTACCAGCCGGAGGTGGACCTGATGAGCGGCGAGGTCACCGGGGCCGAGGCGCTCGTCCGCTGGCAGCACCCCGAGCGCGGCCTGCTCGAACCGGCGCAGTTCCTCTTCGTCGCGGAGGCATCCGACCTGATCGCGGAGATCGATGACCTGGTCATGAGGGAGGCCTGCTTCCAGGCGGCGCGCTGGCGGAGCGAGCTACCCGATGCCGAGCGCCTCACAGTGTCGGTCAACATCAGCGAGCGGCGGCTGGCCGATCCGGGATTGAGCGGCAAGATCGCGCAGGCGATCGCCGACGCCGAGCTCCCGGCCTCCTCCATCTGCCTCGAGATCGCCGAGCGAGCCGTGATGGATCGCCGGGCGGCGGCGCTCGGCGCGATTCCGGACCTCGAGGCGCTGGGAATTCGCCTCCTGATCGACGACTTCGGCGTCGCGATCTCGTCCTTCGGCAGCCTGAAGCGCCTGCCGCGGCTGAACGCGATCAAGATCGATGCCTCGTTCATCGCCGGGCTGGGGCGCGCGCGTGAGGACTCGGCCGGGGTTGCGGCGATCGTCGGGCTGGCGCACGGGCTCGGGCTGACGGCGACCGCCGAGGGACTCGAGCGCGAGGAGCAGCTCCGCGAGCTCCAGACCCTCCACTGCGACCGCGGGCAGGGCTACTACTTCGCCCGGCCTCAGCCGCCCGAGGCCCTCGGCGAGCTGCTGCGCTCGGCCCGCTTGGGTGAGCTGATCTCGTAGCGGCCGCCTGTGGCCGCGACCTGACGGCGAAGCTGGAAGGATCCTGAACGTGGGCCGAGTTCCCTCATACGACCCGAAGAAGCCAAAGGGGGCCTGGATGAGCTCGCTCTCGTGGGCGGCGCGCCAGAAGCCCTTCACCTGGTTCCTCGTCAACGTCGGCAACAAGATCGACCCGTATCTGATGAGGGCGACCGGCGGGCGGGTGAAGACGACGATCAACGCTCCCACCGTGCTGCTCACTCACACCGGCGCCAGGAGCGGCAAGCAGAGGTCGACGCCGCTCGCCTACTTCACCGACGGCGACGACGTGATCCTGATCGCCTCACGAGGAGGTCACCGCGATCATCCGGCCTGGTACCACAACGTCACCGCCAATCCCGACGTCGAGCTCTGGACCAAGGGCGGCGGAGGCGACTACCGGGCGAAGGAGGCCGAGGGCGCGCAGCGCCAGCGGCTCTGGGACCTCGCCACCGAGTTCTATCCGGGATTCGCGCGCTACCAGGAGCGGGCGGGCGACCGGCGGATCCCGGTCGTCGTCTGCAGCCCGCGCGACTAGCCTTCAGGCGCATCGCCCCCCGGAGGGGTGGCAGAGCGGTTGAATGCGGCGGCCTTGAAAGCCGTTAGGGGCCTTCGGTCCCTCGGGGGTTCGAATCCCTCCCCCTCCGCTAGCGCAGCTTCGCACCCGTGATGTCGAGCGTGCCGATCAGATCACCAGGGGCGAAGTCGTCGCTGGCGTTCCCGGATTCGGTCGGGAAGACCGTGTTGAGCGTGAACGCGGCGAGGTTCTGAAGCCTGACGGTCGCCCCAGTGACCGTCAACGTCTTGGTGTTCGGATCGACCGAGCGGGTGCCGGTGGAGAAGTCGACGTCACCCAGCGGTGCACGAAGGACGGTGCCGTTGGGAAGAGCGGCGGTCGAAAGCAGGAAGTTCTGCGTGAAGCCGACGCCCAGGTCCGTACTGTCGAGACGCGAGCCGACCGGCGGGGCGGCGCTGGAGCAGGCACTGGGCGTGCCGAGCCCGCCGGTCTTGGTGATCCGCTGGCCCCCGCCGGTCAGGAGCTCGCCGGCGCTGAAGTCCGGCGCGGCGCTTCCTCCCGTCACCGGGAACGTGAAGTCCGCAAGGGACTGGGAGGCCGGGGCGATCGGTGTGACTCCGGTCAGAGCCAGGACACAGTGCTGGGGAAGCTTCGAGGCGAACGAACCGAGCAGGTTGGTGTGAAGGGTCATGGTTCCGGTTCCCGGCACGACCTCCACCGACAACGGGTCGGTGGTGACCGAGACCACCGTTCCCAGGGACTGTCCGGCCTTCACCCGGCGGCCCGCGGACTTGCCCGCCTTCTTGCGGGGCGAGAAAGCCCGGTTGAGCGCCTGAGCACCCTTTCCGGCGATCGTGGCGCTGATGTTGGAGATCTTCGCACCCCATCCGTCGCGCGCCACCGAGCCGCCCGTCAGAGCGCCGAAGGCGGGCACCTTCTTCTTGCCGACCTTGGCGGAGACGGTTCCCGCCCCGCCGTTGGCTCCCAGGTTGAGGGCGGTGATCGTCACCTTCACCCTGCGCTTGCCGCGCTTGGCCTTGAGGCCCCCGGAGACCTGCACGGTGCCCGAGCCATCCACGGGATCGACGGCGCCACCCGTGATCGGCAGAGTGAGGCTTCCCGGCTTCAGTTTCAGCCCCCGCGAGCCGTGCAGCTGGATCACGACGGAGCCGCCCTTCAGGGCATCCTGGCCGGCGAAGGCCGAGGATGCCGTCGCGAACAGCGCGATCAGCACGAACACGGCCGCAATCAGGCCGCGCGGCGCTCCGCTCTGCTTGTCCCTATGGCTCGACATCCGCTTCGAGAACGATTCCCCCTGCACCCGCAGTGTCTCACGGCCTCGCCCGCGATGCGCCGGTTCGGCTACTTACTATCGATCTACAGGAAAAGGCTGCGTGGACGATGAAGTAGGCGAGGGGGAATTGCTCGTCGTGTCTTGCTGTTAACCGTGGACCACGCTTCGGCACAACCTCGCACCCTCGTCCGTATCGGGACGGTCGGCTTCTGCGGCCTCGTCGTTGCGGCGCTCGCGCTCGTGATCGCCCACAACACGTTCGATCTCGGTGCCCCCCACTACAGCTTCTTCATCGAGGAGTGGGTCTATGACTTCGTGACGATGTCGGCGGCCATCGTCACGCTCGGCCGCGCGGCCCTGCGGAGGGAGGAGAGGCTGCAGTGGGCGCTCCTCGGCATCGGCCTGTTGAGCTGGGCAGTGGGAGACCTCTACTGGACGATCGCTCTACGGGACATGGCGAGCCCGCCGTTCCCGTCGGTGGACGACGCCCTCTACTTCGCCGGCTACTTCTTCCTCCTCGCCGGGCTTGTCGTCTACGTCCGGGACCGCGTCGCGCAGATGACCGCGGTGGTGTGGACCGACGTGGCGATGGGCGCCCTCTGCGTCACCGCCATCGGCGCCAGCCTGGTGATGGACTTCGTCCTCCGCAACACGAGCGGGACTCCGCTCGAGATCGCCGCGGCGGTGGGCTATCCCGCCCTCGATCTCACGATCCTCGCGGTCGCAGCCGGGGCCGTCGCACTCACGGGCTGGCGACCGGGCCGCGGCCTGGGTCTGATCGCGGCGGGCGTGGCCTGCGCGGCGATCGGGGACTCCGTCTACACCTACCAGTCACTGGCCGGGACGTACACCTCGGCCTCCTGGAACAACTTTCTCTGGCCGCTGGCGACAGTCCTGATCGCGGCCGCCGCGCTGCAGCCCTCGCCCAAGCACCGGGAGACCGAGCCCGCCGAGGGCTGGCGCGCGTTCGCCTCCCCGACGATCTTCGCGCTCGCCGTCCTCGCATTGCTGATGCTCGAGCGCCAGGACATGAACGAGCCGGCGGTCGCCGCCCTGACGGTGGCGACCCTGCTGGCGGTGGTCGTCAGGCTCGGCCTCACCTTCGCCCAGAACCATCGCCTGGTCACCGAGCTCGAGACCGATCCCCTGACCGGCCTCTCCAACCGCGGGAAGCTGGTCTACGACCTCGACCGGCTCTTCAACCTGGACGAAGCCCCGCCGCACGTCGTCGCCTTTCTCGATCTGGACGGGTTCAAGGCCTACAACGACGCCTTCGGCCATCCGGCCGGCGACGCGCTGCTCGTGCGGCTGGGACGGCAGCTCGCCGAGGCCGTCGGAGACCGTGGCCGGGCCTACCGAATGGGCGGGGACGAATTCGCGATGCTGCTCCCCGGCGACGCGACCGCCGCCGCGGCCTCGGTGGCTGCGGGCGCTGCGGCCCTGAGCGAGCGCGGCGAGGGCTTCAAGGTCTCCTGCTCGTGCGGCACGGCCGAGGTTCCCGCGGATGCGACCAGCGCAAGCACTGCCCTGCAGCTCGCTGACCAGCGCATGTACGCGGACAAGGACTCACACCGCCCCACCAGCGGTGGCGAGGTCGAGGCGGTCCTGCTCAGGATCCTCAACCAGCGCGCCCCCGAGCTGAGCGAGCACGTCAACGCGGTGAAGACCCTGGCCCTCGCCATTGGGGAGGAGCTCGAGCTTTCCCCCGGGGAGCTGGCGGCCCTCGGCCGGGCCTCGGAGCTGCATGACATCGGAAAGATCGCGATCCCCGATGCGATCCTCAACAAGTCGGGTCCGCTCGACGAGGCGGAGTGGGAGTTCATGCACCAGCACACGATCCTCGGAGAGAGGATCGTCGTCGCCGCTCCCTCCCTCGCCTCGGTCGGCAGGCTGATCCGATCCTCGCACGAGCGCTGGGACGGCAAGGGCTACCCGGACCGGTTGGTTGGCGAGGACGTTCCGCTGGCCTCGCGGATCATCCTCGTGTGCGACGCGTACGACGCGATGACCTTTGAGCGCCCCTACTCGGCCGCCCGCACCCCGGAGGGCGCCCTTGCCGAGCTCCGCGACTGCGCCGGCTCCCAGTTCGACCCCAAGCTGGTCGAGATCCTCGAGCGGGTCGTTCGCGCGACGCCCGCCGATCGCCTCCCGGTCCCGGTCCCCGTCAGCTGAAACGCTGCCGAGAACGAAACCGGGCGCCCGATGGGCGCCCGGTTCGCTTCGCGAGATGCGAATGAGGGCTACTTGACCAGCTCGACCTTCTCGAACGTGGTGCCCTGCAGCTCGGCCTCGTGGACCGCGGTGCCCGGGGTCAGATCGGCGGTCGTGCAGACGCTGCCGCCGTCGCCGGAACCGGAGTTGTCATCGCCCGACTCGTTCTCGCCGGACTGATCGCCGCTGCCGTCATGCGACGCCGTGGCTGTGCCGGGTCCCTCGTTGTCATCGGACTCGTGCTCGTCCTCAGACTCGCACTTGATCTCGGTGGTCGAATCCACCGTGCCCGAGACCTGGCCGCCACCGGCGATGTCGATGGTCAGCGTGGTGCCGTCGAAGCTGGCGATGGTGCCGGGGTTCTCCGCGCCGTCCTCGATTCCGTCGTTGTCGGTGTCCTGATCGTCGGGGAGGTTGGCGGTCTGGTCCTCGCCCATGTTGTTGAGGCCGTCGTGATCGGCGTCCTCACGGCCGTCGGGACGGCCGTTGTGGTTCGAGTCCTTGGAGCGGGGGTTGGTCCCCTCCTGGAACTCGTTCAGGTTGTCGACGTGGTCCTTGTCCTGGTCCTTGTTCGCCTGGTCGACCTTGAGCGAGAGATGGAACTTCTTCTCCCACTTGTCGGAGATCTGGTCGTGGTTGCGGTCCTTGGCGACCGCAGTGCCACCGAACGCGACAACCAGAAGCGCCAGCGCCCCGGCGGCGGCCACCGAGAAAGCCTTCACCTTTCCTCTCATGTGTTCCTCCATTCGGTTGCGGCCACCCTCTGAAGATTCATGCTCCGGCCGCCGTTGACTTGACCCGGCAACTATCGGCGGCGCCGGATATGCATCGGTTAGACCGGGGTTAGGCCTTGGTAAGGAGTGGACGGCCGTTCAGGAGCGCTCGGCGACGAGCAGCGTCTGGGCGGCACGCCCGATCGGGCCGCGCTCGTCGAGCAGGCGGGTGTCGGCCATCCCGACGCCGTTCGGCTCGGGGAGAGTCACCGCATCCAGGCAGACCCATTCGCCCTCCGGCATCCGGTGCAGGTGCACCGAGAGATCCACGTTGATGAACAGGTACCTCGACCAGTCGAGGGCGGCGCTCACGCCGTTCCCGGAGTCGGCGGCGGCAAGGACGCGCTGCAGCGGCGTCGGCTGCTCGCCGGGCAGGAGCGGCACGGCCATCCGCATCCAGACGGTCGCGGGACCGGTCTCCATGAATGCCCCGCTCGTGAACCGGTACTCCATGGCGCTGTGATAGCCGACGTCGTAGCCGGTATGGAAGAACTCGCCGGGCTCGCCCCTCTCGGGCCCAGGCGGGGCCTCCGGTGAGGGCCCGGGCGCCTCGAAGTCGACCGGCTCGGTTCGCAGCCGCCACCCCTGGGCGCGCATCAGGGGCTCGCCCGCCTCGTCGGCAAGGGTGGCCTCGAACATCTCGACCCGCCTCCCTGGCCGGACGACCTTCGCCTCCACGCGGAGCGGGGCGATCGGCACGCCGCGCAGGACCTCGTAGGTGATCCGGCCCACCTGTGCCGCCGGGCCGTCCTCGCCGCCGATCCTTCCACCCCCCAGGCCCTCGACCTCCCGCCCGATCAATGCCGCCGGCGGCCCGGCATGCTGGGTGCTGGGATCCCAGGGCCCGCGTGTGAGCTCCGTGGAGACGTAGAGGTCACCGTCGCGCTCGTAGAAGGAGTCGGGCACGCGCGCAGACTAGTAACGACAGGCGCCGCCGGAGGACTGATATTCGACCGGTTTAAGCTGGTCGATACCCCAAGGAAGCGAGGTAAGAGAACTTGGAGAAGGTCAAGAAGAGCGAGCAGGAGTGGCGCGAGGAGCTGACGCCCGAGCAGTACGAGGTCGTCCGCAAGAAGGGCACCGAGGCGCCGTTCACGAGCGAGCTCAACGACGTCAAGGACCCCGGGCAGTTCGTCTGCGTGGCCTGTGGGCAGCCCCTGTTCGACTCCCAGAACAAGTTCGACTCCGGCACCGGCTGGCCGAGCTTCGATCGGCCGATGGGCGATGAGAACGTGGAGACCGAGGCCGACAACAGCCTCTTCATGAAGCGAACCGAGGTGCTCTGTTCACGCTGTGACGCCCACCTGGGCCACGTCTTCGACGACGGCCCGCAGGACACGACCGGGCAGCGCTACTGCATCAACGGCTGCGCCCTCGAGTTCAAGCCCGAGGAGTAGTAACCCCGGGGTCTGACCCCTTTGTTAAGGGGTCTGACCCCTTGGTGTTCGTGTTCAGACCTTGCCGCCGGCGCCCAGGTAGCTGAACCGCACCGCCAGAGCAACGGCCTCGGTCCGCGTATCGACCTCCATCCGCGCGATCGCGTTGCGGACGTGGGTGTGGACCGTGGCGGGGCTCAGTGAGAGCCGGTCGGCGATCTGCTTGACGCGCAGGCCCTCCGCGAGCAATTCCAGGATCTCGCGCTCGCGGGGGGTCAGCTCGAGCAGCTTCTCGACCTCACCCGCGCCCTGGCCGAGCTCCGTGCCGACGAAGGTGCCGCCGCCGGCGACCACCTCGATCGCGCGGGCGATGTCCTCGCTCGGCGCGGACTTGAGCACGTAGCCGGAGGCCCCGGCGCGGAGCGCCAGGGTCAGCAGGTCGGGCTGGGCGTGGGCGGTGAAGATGATGACCCGGGTCTCGGGCCGGACCTTGAGGATGTCCTTGGTCGCGTCGATGCCGTCCTTGCCGGGCAGCTCGACGTCGACGATGCAGACGTCGGGCTCGAGGTCCTTGACGACGTCGACGACCTCCTCGCCGGTCTCCGCCTCGCCGACTATCTCGACGCCTTCGACGGCGGCCATCCTTGCCTTGATCGCCTCGCGAACGATCTCGTGGTCGTCGCAGAGAACTACTCGCTTGGGAGTCGAGGGGCTCATCTATGTGGGAATCCTCTGTGGAGAGCCAAATTCCTGCAAAGAAGCCGGTAGTTCCACGCTCCCGTCCTCCTTCTGTCCATTCTCCAACAGCGCGATCAGGGTCCGTCCGACAGCTACCGCAGTTCCGTTCAGGGTGTGCACGGGTTCCGGGGATTCTCCTTGCGCGGGACGGTACCGCGCCGACAGGCGTCTTGCCTGGTAGTCGGTGGTGTTTGAGCAGCTTGTCACCTCACGGAAGCGTTCCTGACTCGGGATCCAGCCCTCGCAATCGAACTTGCGGGCCGCCGGGGCGCCGAGATCGCCGACGGCGACGTCGACCACGCGGTAGGGAATCTCGAGCGCGGTGAGGATCCCCTCCTGGATCGCGAGGATCCGCTCGTGCTCCTCGGCGCTCGCATCCGGCTCCACGAAGCTGAACATCTCGACCTTGTCGAATTGATGGACACGGAAGATCCCGCGCGTGTCCCTGCCCGCGGCTCCCGCCTCGCGGCGAAAGCATGTTGAGAAGCCGGCGTAGCGCTTCGGCAGGTCGCCGGCGTCCATGATCTGGTCGGCGTGCAGCGCGGCGAGCGAGACCTCCGAGGTGCCCACCAGGAAGAGCTCGTCTCGCGGGACCTCGTAGATCATCTCCCGCTCGCCGGGGAAGTAGCCGGTGCCATAGAGCGCCTGCTCCCGGACGAGCACCGGCGGAATGGTGGGCTCGAAGCCCTCTGCGCGAACCCGCTCCATGGCGAAGCGGACCAGGGAGAACTCGAGCATCGCCAGGTCGCCGAGCAGGTAGGCGAAGCGTGACCCTGAGGTCTCGGCTGCAGCCTCCATCTCGATCCAGCCGTGACGCTGCGCCAGGTCGAGGTGATCGAGCGGCTCGAAGCCGAACTGGGGCGGGTCCCCCACCTCCCGCAGCGTGACGTTGTCTTCCTCCGTCTCCCCGTCCGGCGCTTCGGGCTCGGGGATGTTCGGCAGGGTGGTGAGCAGCTCGTCGCGCTTCTCGCTCAGGTCCGCCAGCTGCGGCTCGAGCTCCTTGAGCTCGGACTTGAGCGCGCTCGAGGCGTCGCGGAGCTTCACGAACTCCGGGTCGTCCGTGTTGCCGCCCTTCGCGGCCTCCTGGATCTGGCCGGAGAGCTTGTTCTGCTCGGCGCGGACCTGGTCGATTCGCGTGTTCAGCTCACGTCGCCGCTCGTCGGCGGCGAGCAGCTCGTCGAGCTGATCGGCCGCACCCCGCCGCGCCAGAGCCTGGCGCGCCGGCTCGGGGTCGCTGCGGATCTGCTTGAGGTCGAGCGTGGCTCCGCCCCGCGAGCCGCTACGGAGCGGCCGTGGTGGTCGTCGACGCCGGCCGAGGCGAGTTCGTGACGTCCTGCCCGGCGTACTTGGCGACGAAGGCGGCGACCTTCAGCGCGTCGGCGCCGACGACGATGTTCTGGGGCATGATCGCCCCGGAGAAGCCGCCGTTGCGGATCGCGTAGATGACGTCGGCCATCGTCTCCTGGCGCTGGTCGAGGTTCGGGCCCTGGACGCGCTCCGAGCGGTTGGCGGTCCCCTCAGTCCCGGCGGGGGTCAGCGTGTGACAGCCCGAGCAGCGCTGGGCGAAGATCTCCGCGCCCTGATGGGTCGGGTCGCTTGCCGGAACCGAGACGCCCTGCGTCCCACATCCGGCGGCCGTCGCGAGCACCGCGACTGCGATCAGTAGAAATGCCCCTCGCACGCGGCGGGATCATATGCGAGCGCCCTCACGTAGCGTTCAGCCATGCCCGTCACCCCGGATGAGTTCCGTGCCGCGCTCGCCGCCTACGCGACCGGGGTGACCGTGGTCACGGCGATCGGGGAGAACGGTCCATCGGGCGCCACCGCGAACGCCGTGACCTCGCTCTCGCTCGACCCGCCGATGATGCTCGCCTGCCTCGACCGCGGCTCACGCACGCTCACCTCCGTCCGGGCGCAGGGGCGCTTCGGCGTCAACGCGCTCGCCGCGGGCCAGGAGGAGCTGGCGCGCCGCTTCGCGGGCAAGGGCGCCGAGGCCGAGAAGTGGCAATCGGTCGAATGGTCGGAGAGCGACGAGCTGCCGCACCTTCAGGGCGCCCTGATGTGGGTCGCCTGCGAGCTCCGCGACCTGATCGACGGCGGCGACCACCTGATCCTGACCGGCAACGTGCTCGCGGCCGAATCGCGCGAGGGCCACCCGCTGCTCTTTCACCGCGGGGATTACCGCGATTTGCTGGCGGAATCCTGAGCGGTTGGTAGGGTCGCCCCATGGCGTCGTCCGAAACGCGCTGGATGCGCGTTGGCCCGCTCCTCGCGGTATTCGTCCTGGCCCTTCTCGTGCTCGCCTCGCGGGCCGATGCGTACGTCTACTGGACGAACCAGGGCGACTCGACGATCGGCAAGGCGAACACCGACGGGACGGGCGTCAATCAGGGCTTCATCACCAACCCGGGAAATGGGCCGTGCCTGCTGGCCGTCAACGACACGAACCTGTTCTGGACGAACCAGACCGGATCACCTGGGAGCGAAACCATCGGCCGGTCCAACGTCGACGGCACCGGCGTCAATCCGGGCTTCATCACCGGTGTGGACGCTCCGTGCGGGATCGCGGTCAACAGCTCCTTCATCTACTACTCCAACAACGCGACGATCGGGCGCGCAAACCTCGACGGCACTGGGGCCAACCCCAGCTTCATCCCGTCCCCCGGCGGCTACCCGTGCGGGGTGACCGTCGACAGCTCCTACCTCTACTGGGGCCACAACAACTTCATCGGCCGCGCCAACCTCGACGGCACAAACCCCGACCCGAACTGGCTCCCGGGGCCCGATGGTCCATGTGGGCTCACCGTCAGCGGCTCCTACATCTACTGGGCCAACGAGAACTCACCCGCGACGACGATCGGGCGCGCGAACCTGGACGGGAATCCGGGGAGCGTCAACAACGCGTTCATCACGGGCGCCAACCTGCCGTGCGGGGTCGCCGTCTTCAACGGAAAGATCTACTGGGCGAACTTCGGCACGGACAGCGCCCCCGACACGATCGGCCGCGCCAACCTCGACGGCTCGAACGTGAACCAGAGCTTCATCACCGGGGCCAACGCTCCCTGCGGC
The DNA here is from genome assembly GCA_963815045.1 of uncultured Solirubrobacterales bacterium. Taxonomy (GTDB): domain Bacteria; phylum Actinomycetota; class Thermoleophilia; order Solirubrobacterales; family 70-9; genus DASUPK01. The sequence continues at coordinate 423,931 of CAWFET010000003.1, read as the reverse complement.
CCGGTCCTCGATGCTCCCAACGCCTTCAGCGTCAAGGTCAAGGGGAAGAAGCTGATCGTCACCGTGCAGAGCCCGGGCACGGTCAAAGTGACCGATGCCGGCGCTTCGTCCAAGGCATCGGCAGCGAAAAAGAAGAAGAAGAGCAAGCTGCTGCTGAAGAACTCGAGCGCGACGGGGAACGGCCCCACGATCACCGTGAAGCTGAAGCTGACGAAGCTCGGCAACAGCAAGCTGAACAGCAAGGCCAAGCTGAAGGCCAAGGCGAAGGTCACCTTCACCCCCGACGGCGGAACCGCCGCCACGCAGTCGAAGAAGCTCAAGCTCAAGGGCAAGAAGAAGCACTAGCCGCGTTCCGGGCGACTTCTTTCCGCTGAGCGAAAGGAACGCGCCCGGCCGCTAGGTGACGGTGCGAAGAAGCCTCTGAACCATCTGCCGGCTGCCCTCGATGGCCACCTCGCCTGCCTCCACCGCCTTCCCCAGCCGCTTCCCGCCGAACACGATGCCCGCGATGGTGTTCGGATCGCTGGTGATCGTGGCGACCGGATCCTGGACTTCTCCCCGCGCCGCCTCGAGCCGCCTGCCGGAGATCTCGAGCCGGAAGGGGATCTCCTCCTTCCCCAGCCGCAGCTCGTAGCTGCCCTCGAGCCCCTCGGCCTTCTCCGGCTGGAACGCCGTCTTCAGGGCCAGCACCAGCGAGTCCGGGCCCATCGCTGCGCCCATCGGGAACGACGGCGCGCGACTGGCCCAGCGCCCCAGCGCGAGCACGGCGGGCTCGAGCTCCCGCCCCCACTCCGTCAGCTCGTAGACCTGGGCGGCCGCGGGCGGAGCGAGCTTCCGCCGCCGGAGGATCCCGGTCTCCTCCAGCTCGCGAAGGCGCTGGCCGAGGACGTTCGGGCTGATGTCGGGAATCCCGACGCGCAGGTCCGTGAAGCGCTTCGACCCGAGGAGCAGCTCCCGGACGACGAGCAACGCCCAGCGCTGGCCGAGCAGCTCCTGCGAGTGGGCGATCCCGCAACCGTCCTCGATCGTCCTCTCGCGAGCCATGCCTCCAGTTTACTACTGATTGAGGACTTAGTGGTTAGTTTTTAGGACTATCTGGTACATTCATCCCGAGCTATGAGACCCGAGGCAAGCGAAGGAAGGAGAGCGGGATGAGCGACCGCGACGGTTTCGAACACGGCGTCCCCTGCCTGGTGGCGGGGGTGTTCCCCGACCCGGAGGCAGCCGCGGGCCTCTACTCGGAGCTGTTCGGCTGGGAGACGGAGGACCTGATGCCGGAGAGCCATCCGGGCAGCTATTTCCTCGGCCGCCTCCGCGGACGAGAGGCGGCCGCGATCGTCTCCCAGCACGGCGCGCCGGCACCGCCCGAGCCGGTCTGGACCACCCTGATCTGGGTCGAGAGCGCGGACGAGGCGGCCGCGAGGGCGGCGGACGCCGGCGGAAGGGTCGTCGGGGAGCCCTTCGACTCGCCGGGCGGCGGCCGGCAGGCCGTGCTCGCCGACCCGGCCGGAGCCGTGTTCTCGGTCTGGGAGCCGAGCGAGCGTCGCGGTGCGCAGGTGGTCAACGAGCCGGGCGCCTGGGCGATGAGCTCGCTGAGCACCGACGACCCGGAGGGCGCGAAGCGCTTCTACTCCGAGGTCTTCGGCTGGGACACGCGCAGCTTCGAGATGGGCGGCGGAGAGATCACGATGTTCACCGTCCCGGAATACGTCGGCGGCGAGCCTTCCCAGCCGGTTCCGCGCGACGTCGTAGCCGTGATGGCGCCGCCGAGTGACGGCGACGAGGGGCCCCCGCGGTGGACGGTCGACTTCTGGGTCGCGGACATCGACGCCGCCGGGTCGAAGCTCTCCGACGCGGGTGGTCAGGTCCTCGTTCCGCCCTACGAGCTCATGGAGGGCGCCATGCGCCAGACCGTCGTCCGCGACCCGCAGGGCGCGGTGCTGACGCTAACCCAGCCGCCCAGCGGCGCGAGCTAAAACGCCGAGCTGGTCCCGGCCGCTCGCAGCGCGATCAGGAAGATCACCAGGCAGGCCGTCGCCATGATCCCGGTGTCGCGGCGGACGATCGCCACGGCGATCTGGGTCTGGCGCTCCTCGGAGAGGGAGCGGATGTCGAGATCCCCGATCTCGTACTGGGCGGAGCCGGCGCGAACCACCTCCGCGAGCAATGAGATGACGAGGGGCAGGACGCCGTAGAGGATGTGCAGCTGCTCGGCGTGATGTCCCGTGAAGACCAGCAGGAGCCCGAGCAGCGCCTGCAGGATGACGCTGACCTGGGCGACCCTGAGCGCGTACCAGAAGCCCGTGGTGGTCGGCCGGTTCTGGAGCCAGGCGAGCCCGCCCCACACCCCCGCCACCAGATTGGCGGCGATCAGCGCGACCCCGACTACGAGATGGACTTCCGCCACGGCCGCGGGAGCTTAGAGGTGGAATCCGGCGAAAGCCGCCACAAAGGGTCGGAATTCCGCTTCCTGATGCGGAAAAGCACTATGTAACACTTTGCTACAAAGTTCCGGTCGCGGTGGTATAAGACCGAACGAATCGTGCTCCAGAGCTACCTCCCCGTTCTCGTGTTCGCCGGCCTAGGGGTCATCGTGGGAGGCGCCTTCGCACTGTTGAACTCGATCACCGGGCCCAAGCGCCCGAATCCGATCAAGGGGCAGCCGTATGAGTGCGGGCTCCCTTCCCATATCACCCGGACCTTCCGGTTCGGCGTGAGCTTCTACATGATCGCGATGCTGTTCATCCTGTTCGACATCGAGGTCGTCTTTCTCTATCCGGTCGGCGTCCTCGTCCACGCCACCAAGAGCGTGTTCGTGCTTGGGGAGATCCTCGTCTTCGTCGCGCTTCTGCTCGTCGCGCTGATCTTCGTCTGGCGCCGAGGAGCGCTCGATTGGAAGTAGAGCGCGAGAGCCTGCGATCCCGGCAGCTGCGCGCCCGCGACCTGCTCCGCGGGGACCTCGAGGGAAGGGACCTCGACGAGTACGTCGAGGAGCGCCTCCTCACGACCACCCTCGAGAACGTCCTCAACTGGGGACGGTCGAACGCCCTCTTCCCGATGACCTTCGGCCTCGCCTGCTGCGCCATCGAGATGATGTCGATGGTCACCTCGCGCTACGACATCGCGAGGTTCGGCGCCGAGGCATTTCGTGCCTCCCCCCGGCAGGCGGACATGATGATTCTCTCCGGCAGGGTCTCGGTGAAGATGGCCCCGGTCGTCCGTCGCGTCTACGACCAGATGCTCGAGCCCAAGTGGGTGATCGCGATGGGCGCCTGCTCCTCCTCCGGCGGCATGTTCGCCAACTACGCCGTCGTCCAGGGCGCCGACAAGTTCATGCCGGTGGACATCCATGTCCCCGGATGCCCTCCTCGCCCTGAGGCCCTCCTCCACGGCTTCAACAAGCTGCAGCGCCTGGTTCGTGGGCAGCCCGATCTCGGCTGGCGCGAGCGCTACAACGCGAGCGGCACCGAGGAGTGGGCGCGCTTCGAGTCGGGTGAGCCGACCCCCGAGGCGATCGAGCGCGCCGCCCGGGCGGTGGGCCCGAAGCACTCGGAGGAAGCAACGGATGCCTGACGCCCCCGGGCTGGAGCTGATCGCCCAGGGAATCGACAAAGGGCGTGCGGGAACGGTCATCGAGACCTCGGTGGAGCACGGCCGCGCGACCCTGATCGTCAACCCGGACGGGATCCTCCACACCCTCACCTGGCTGCGGGACACCCCGGAGCAGGGCTACCGGTTCCTCTCCAGCGTGCACGCCGCGGACTACCTGCCGGCGACCCCGCGCTTCGCGGTCCACTACGAGCTGCTCTGCCGCGAGCGCATGGAGCGGCTGCACGTGAAGGCGCTGCTGGCCGATCCCGCCGCGGGCGACGAATCCAACGGGTTCGCGGCGACCGAGAACCTCCCCGAGCTCGACTCGTGCGTTGAACTCTTCCCAACCGCTGATTTCCAGGAACGGGAGGCCTATGACTTCTTCGGGATCGTCTTCCGCGGCCATCCGGACCTGCGCCGGATCCTGATGCCGGAGGACTACGTCGGCTGGCCGCAGCGCCGGGACTTCCCGATCGGTGGCGAGCCGGTGCTCTTCACGCACAACGAGATCGACGCCCCGAGGTGGTTCGAGTAATGGCCGACGACCTCCTCCGTGACGAGGCGGACATCACCGAGCGCGGCTACTCCCGCGAGGCCGAGGACCCCGCGGCCCCGCTGGTGGACGCCGCCGAGATCGCCCACCAGGACCTCGGCGGGCCGGGCCTGGAGCCGGAGCAGGAGATCCTCACCATCAACATGGGCCCGCACCACCCGGCCACGCACGGGGTGCTGCGGCTGATCGTGACGCTCCAGGGGGAGCGCATCCTCGACTGCAAGCCGATCATGGGCTACCTCCACACCGGGATCGAGAAGTCCTGCGAGGACAAGAGCTACTGGAAGGTCATCCCGTTCGTGGAGCGGATGGACTACCTCTCCTACTTCTTCCAGATGGAGGCCTACTGCGGCACGGTCGAGCGCCTGCTCGAGCTCGAGATCCCGAATCGCGCCAAGTACCTGCGCATCCTCCACATGGAGCTCAACCGGATTCACTCGCACCTGGTCTGGCTCGGCACCTCCGCCCTGGATCTCGGCGCGATCTCGATGTTCTGGTACTGCTTCCGCGAGCGCGACACGATCCTCGACCTCTTCGAGATGTCGGCGGGCCAGCGGATGCACACGCGCTACTTCCAGGTCGGCGGCGTCTTCGAGGACATCCCCGTCGGCTTCGAGCGAAAGGTCCGGCAGTTCATCGAACTGATGCCGAGCCGGATCGACCAGTACGAGGCTCTCCTCGACCGCAACGAGATCTTCCTGCACCGCACCCGCAACGTCGGGATCGTCTCGCGAGAGCGGCTGCTCGAGCTCGGCGTCACCGGCCCCCTGCTCCGCGCCGCCGGTGAGCCGTGGGACCTCCGCAAGTCCCCCGGCTATCTCTCGTACGAGGACTTCGACTTCAAGATCCCGGTCGGCACCATCGGCGACGGCTACGACCGCTACCGCGTGCGGCTGCAGGAGATGCGCGAGTCGGTGCGGATCATCGAGCAGGTCCTCGACGGGATGCCAGACGGGCCCTGGATCTCCGACGACCGCAAGTACGTCCTGCCGCCGCGCGACGAGCTCTCCACCTCGATGGAGTCCCTGATCCACCACTTCAAGCTCGTCACCGAGGGCTACCGCGTCCCGCCGGGAGAGCTCTACTACTCAATCGAGTCCCCCCGCGGCGAGCTCGGCTGCTTCGTCCTGGCCGACGGCTCCTCGAAGCCGGCGCGCGTCCACTTCCGGGACCCGTCGTTCGTGAACCTCCAGTGCTTCCGCGACATGTCGGTCGGCGGGCTGATCGCCGACCTGATCCAGAACCTGGCGATGCTCGATCCGATCATCGGAGGTGTCGACCGATGAGCCCGCTGCTGCCGAAGGGCAAGCGCGACTGGACCAGCGACCCTGGGCACATCCACGACGCACCGGAGCCGCCGCCCATGCCGGACGAGCAGGAGAAGGTCGGCGTCGACATCCCGGGGGACGAGATCGAGGTGATCCAGGCATCGGCGGAGTCGCGCGAGCCGCGCGGCGAGGCCGCTCCCGTCCCCGAGCCCTCCGAGGTCGAGGTGCCCCGCGCCCTGGCCCAGCAGATCCGGCGGGCGATGAGCCGCTACCCGCAGAAGCGCTCGGCGGCGATCCCGGCGCTCTGGGCCGTCCAGCGCCGCTACGGCTGGTGCACGCCCGAGGGCATCGAGCAGGCCGCGGCCGTCATGGGGGTCACCCCGGGCTATCTCGAGTCGGTGGCGAGCTTCTACGACCTCTTCCGCCTGGAGCCCGAGGGCGATCACCAGGTGCTGGTCTGCACCAACATCAGCTGCTGGCTGCGGGGCGCCGACCGGCTGCTCGAGGCGTTCGGCGAGGCGGCCGGGGTCGACGGCCAGGGGACCTCCGAGGACGGCAAGGTCTTCGTGCGCGGCTTCGAGTGCCTGGGGGCCTGCGACCTGGCGCCGATGGCGTCAATCGACGAGCGCTACTACGGGCCGCTCACCGAGGAGGACGCGGAGACCGCGGTCCGGCAACTCCGGAAGAACGCCAAAGACGTCCTCCCCGAGAAGCGCCTCCAGGATCGCGGCGCGGCAGGCGGCAAGCGGGGTTCGGCCGACAAACGGATCTCGCGGCACCCGATCAACAAGGGAACTCGCCCGAGCCCACGCGCCAAGCCGAAGGGGAAGAGCTGATGCCGCCGCTCAAGGCCGAGGAGACCCGGCTGCTGTTCAGGAACATCGACGAGCCCGGCCTGGCCTCCATCAAGACCTACCGCAAGTTCGGCGGGTACCGGTCGATCCGCAAGGCGTATGAGGAGATGACGCCTGAGGAGGTCCTCAAGGAGCTCGAGGACTCGGGCCTGCGAGGCCGCGGCGGGGCCGGGTTCTCGATGGGCAAGAAGGCCTCGTTCCTGCCGCGCGGGGACATGGACAAGTACCTCTGCTGCAACGCCGACGAGTCCGAGCCGGGGGCCTTCAAGGACCGCGAGCTCCTGCAGAAGAACCCGCACCAGCTGATCGAGGGGATCATCATCGCCGCCCGCGCCGCCGGCGCCAACCGCTGCTTCATCTACATCCGCGGCGAGTACGACCTGCAGGCCGACATCCTCGACCAGGCGGTCGAGGAGGCCTACGACGCCGGCTTCCTCGGCGACGACGTGCTCGGCACCGGCGAGCAGGTCGAGCTGGTCGTCCACCGCGGGGCCGGCGCCTACATCTGCGGCGAGGAGACGGCGCTCCTGGACTCGCTCGAGGGCAAGCGGGGCAACCCGCGCCTGAAGCCCCCCTTCCCGGCCGTCCAGGGCCTCTACGACGGCCCGACGCTCATCAACAACGTCGAGACCCTCTCCAACGCGCCGCACATCATCGCCTCGGGCGCCGAGTGGTTCAGGAGCTTCGGCACCGAGCAGTCGCCGGGCACCAAGGTCGTCTCGGTGTCGGGCGACGTGCAGCGCCCGGGCAACTACGAGATCGAGCTTGGGATCGATACGAAGCGGCTGATCAACGGCCTCGCCGGTGGGCCCCTTCCGGGCCGGAAGATCAAGGGCTTCTTCCCCGGCGGCTCGTCCTCACCGGTGCTGCTCCCGGAGGAGGGTCTCGATCTCCCCTACAGCTTCGAGGCGATGCAGGGGGCCGGGTCGATGCTCGGCTCCGGCTCGATCATCGTCTTCGACGACACCACCAGCGTCGTCGAGCTCGCGCTGCGGACCGCGCGCTTCTACCACCACGAGTCCTGCGGCAAGTGCACGCCCTGCCGCGAGGGCACGAACTGGACGGTGAAGATGCTCGAGCGGATGATCCGCGGCCAGGCGACCCCGATCGACCTGGAGACCGTCGCCTCGGTCCAGGACAACATCATCGGCAACTGCCTCTGCGTGCTCGGCGACTCGATGGCGATGCCGGTCGGAGCGATGGTCAAGAAGTTCCGCGACGAGTTCATCGAGGCAATCCAGCACGGCGTGCCCATGGAGCTGGCCGCATGACCAGGCAGATCCGCAACCACGTCTCGCTGGTGGTCGACGGACGCGAGGTGACCGCGCCCGAGGGGACGATGCTTCATGACGCCGCCAAGATGGGCGACATCGAGATCCCGGTCTTCTGTTACGAGCCGAAGCTCGGGGATCCGGTCGGCGCCTGCCGCATGTGCCTCGTCGAGATCGAGGGCATGCCGAAGCTCCAGACCTCCTGCTCGACCCCGATCCGGGACGGCATGGTCGTCTACACGCAGACCGACCGGGTCAAGGAGGCGCAGAACGCGGTCGTCGAGTTCCTGCTGGTCAATCACCCGCTCGACTGTCCCGTGTGCGACAAGGGCGGCGAGTGCCCGCTCCAGGACATCTCGATGGGCTGGGGCGCCGGCAAGAGCCGCTTCACGGATCCCAAGCGGCACTTCCAGAAGCCGCTGGAGCTCTCACCGCTCGTGGCAATCGATCGGGAGCGCTGCATCCTCTGCTACCGCTGCGTCCGCTTCAGCCAGGAGGTGGCCGAGGACGAGCAGCTCCAGCTGCTCGAGCGCGGCGACAAGACCTTCGTCGGCACCTTCGACGAGCGGCCCTACATCGCCCCCTTCCACGGCAACATCACCGAGCTTTGCCCGGTCGGCGCGCTGACCAACTACACCTACCGCTTCCGGGCGCGCCCCTGGGACATCGAGGACGCTGGATCGATCTGCACCCTCTGCCCGAGCCAGTGCAACGTCAAGTTCACGGTCCGCGACGAGCGTGTCCTCCGCGTGCTGGCCCGCGACAACGCCGAGGTCGACGACGGCTGGCTCTGCGACAAGGGCCGCTACGGCTTCCAGATGTTCAACTCCGAGGAGCGGATCACCCAGCCGATGATCCGCGCGGGCGACGGCAGCCTCAGCCCGATCTCCTGGGACGACGCCGTCAAGCGGACCGCCGATGCGATCCGCGGCGCGGGCGAGAAGTCGGCCGCGCTGGTCGGAGGCGGCACCTCCAACGAGGAGGGATGGCTGGTCCAGAAGATCCTGCGCGGCGCCGGCTCGTCCAACGTCGACTGCTCCGCGAGCCCGATCGATGCCGCCCTGCTCGGCGAGCTCTCCAGGCCGGAGCTGGGCAGCCGGATGGCGGACCTCGACCACGCCGATGCGATCCTCGTGATCGGCGCCGACCCCCTGCACGAGATGCCGATCCTGGACCTGCGGATTCGCAAGGCGGTCCGTCGTGGCCAGGCGAAGCTGATGATCGCCTCGGAGCGCCTGACCACCCTCGACGGGGGCGCGGCTGAGGCCATTCGCTACCTGCCGGGCGACGCGGCGAGCTTCGTCCGCGCGCTGGCCGGAGCGCTCGGCGCCGACGGCTACGACACCGACGGCCCCTTCGAGAAGGAGGCCGCGGCGATCGCGGAGATCCTGCGCGACGCCCCCGACCAGACGATCGTCTGGGGCGAGCGCCTCTGGCGGCATCCGGGCGCGGTCGAGGCCCTTCACGCCTGCGCCCGAGCGCTCGAGATGCACCAGCGCATCGGCCCGGGCCTGCTCGAGGTCCCGGAGGAGTCGAACTCCCGGGGCCTCCGCGAGGTCGGCTGCCTCCCCGGCGCCAAGCCCGGCCTGGAGCCGACCGGTGAGGGTCTCGGCTCCGACCGGATCAAGGAGGGGCTCAACTCGCACGATCTGGGCTTCCTCCTGCTCTCCGACGCCGACCCCGTCCGCACGCACCCGGACGCCGACGCCTGGCGGTCGGCCCTGGCCGGCAACTTCGTCGTCTCCATCTCCGGGTTCGACGACGAGTCGACCAAGCTCGCCAACCTCGTCATCCCGGCGGAGACCTTCGCCGAGAAGGAGGGCACGGTCACCCACGCGGAGGGCCGCCTCCAGCGCCTGCGCCGGAACGTCCCGCTCCCCGAGGGCATGATCCCCGGCTGGCGCTTCCTGGCCGCGGTCGCCGCGGAGCTGGGCAGCGACCTGACGCCTGAGTCGCCGGCGGAGGTCTTCGACGCCCTCTCGCAGGAGGTGCCCTTCTACGACTCGATCACCTACGAGGAGATCGGCGGCACGGGGTTGCGCTGGGGTGATCGCGATCCGGGGATGTCCTGGACGCCCGACGCGCCGCCGGCGGGGGCGTCCTCGGGCCGGCATACGCCGGGAGTTCCCTCGGACGCCCCCACCGACGACACGTCGGGTCTCGTGCTCGGGACCTACCGAGACCTGTGGGCGACCGACGTCACCAAGCGCAATCCGGCGCTGCGGTTCCTGATGCCGAAGCAGAAGCTCGAATTGGCGGCCAAGGACGCCGAGGCTCTTGAGGTGGGCAACGGCGACGCCGTCACCGTCGCGGTCAACGGGCACAGCGTCGAGGCAACCGTTGCCATCCGCGATCGCATGGCGCAGGGCGCCGCCTTCCTGATCGAGGGCACCGACGACGCGAACGGCAACGTGCTGACCAACGGCGTGCCCCGGCAAATTCGGGTGACGAAGCGATGAGCCTCCCGATCCCCCTGCCCCTCGCAGAGGTCAATTACGTCGAGGCGACCTGGGTGATGGTGGTCAAGTCGATCGTGATCTTCCTGGGCGTCTTCATGATCGTCCCGGTCCTGACTGTCGTCGAGCGCAAGCTGATCGGCCGCTTCCAGAACCGCTACGGGCCGAACCGCGTCGGGCCGGCCGGTCTCGTCCAGCCCCTGGCGGACATCGTGAAGCTCGCCGGCAAGGAGATGTTCCGGCCGGATGCGGCGGTCCCGCTGCTCTTCGCGATCGCCCCGGCAATCGTGATCTTCTCGGGCATCGTCACCCTGGCGATCCTGCCGTTCGGCAACGTCCAGGACGGGATCGGGCTCTACGGGATCGACGTATCGATCGGCGTCCTCTACTTCTTCGCGTTCGGGTCCCTGTCGTTCTACGGCCTGCTGCTGGCCGGCTGGTCCTCGGGCTCGAAGTACAGCTTCCTCGGGGCGATGCGCTCGGCGGCGCAGCTGATCTCCTACGAGGTCTCGATGGGCCTGTCGCTGCTCGGCGTCGTGATGATGACCGGCTCCCTGTCGCTCACCCACATCGTCGACGCGCAGGGCGAGATCTGGAACATCGTCCCGCAGATCGTCGGCTTCCTGATCTTCATGGTCGCCGGCTTCGCTGAGACCAACCGAGCGCCCTTCGATCTGCCGGAGGCCGATGCCGAGCTGGTGCAGGGCTTCATGACCGAGTACGGCGGGATGCGCTTCGGCTCCTACCTGCTCGCCGAGTACCTGGAGATATTCGTCGTCTCAGGGATCGCGGTCACCTTCTTCCTCGGGGGCTGGATGGGCCCCGGCCCCGGCTGGCTCGACCCGGTCTGGATGGTCGCCAAGACGCTGACGCTGGTCTGCTTCTTCATCTGGATCCGGGCCACGCTCCCCCGCCTTCGCTACGACCAGCTCATGGCGCTCGGCTGGAAGGTGATGCTTCCCCTGGCGACCCTGAACGTGCTGGCCACCGCGGTGATCGTGACGGTGAGCTGATGCAGGCGAAGCTCAACACCGACAAGACCGACTGGAGCGAGTTCCCCTACCTCGAGAGCCACGAGGACGTGATCTCGGTCCAGCGCGGCCCGGAGCCCGGCGGCGCCGGGGGCGCGTACCGAGCCTTCGGCGAGACCCTGCGCGGCCTGCGCACCACCTTCGGCCGGGTACTCGAGGGCACGGTGACCATCCAGTACCCCGAGGAGAAGACGCCGGTCTATCAGCGCTTCCGCGGCCGCCACAAGCTCCACCGCTTCGAGGACTCCGGGCTCGAGAAGTGCGTCGGCTGCTCGCTCTGCGCGGCCGCCTGCCCGGCCGACTGCATCCGGGTAGTGGCCCACGAGAACGATCCTGAGCACCGCGTGTCCGCCGGCGAGCGCTACGCCGAGGTCTACGAGATCAACCTCTCCCGCTGCATCTTCTGCGGCTACTGCGAGGTCGCCTGCCCCTTCGACGCGATCACGATGGGCCACGACTACGAGATGTCCGACTACAACCGCTCGGACCTGATCTTCACCAAGGAGATGCTGCTCGCCGAGCCGATCGACCGGACGCCGTTGCGGAGTGAGGGCGAGTAGGTTGACCGCGTGTCCGACGAGCTCGTCGACGCATTCAGGCCGCTTCACGGGGCGGCAATTGCGGCCTTCAACGAAGGGGATCTTGACGGGGCCGTTTCCGGCATCCCTGACGACTTCGAGTGGCACCCGTTTGACACGGACCCCCACGAGACGGTCGTGCGTGGTCCGCAGGCCCTCAAGCAGTACTTCGCCGGCTACAGAGAGGTCTTCACCGAGTGGCGGTCAGACCCCGTCTCATACGAGCAGGTCGGGAACAGGGCGGTGCTCATCCATCACCGGATCACAGGCACGAGCCGCGGCGCGGGCGTCCCGGTGCGCGAGGAGATCTTCGAGCTCTGGGAGTTCGAGGACGTCGTGCCGAAACGGGTGCGGCAGTTCCCGTCGCGTGAAGAGGCTCTCGCCGCCTCACCCTAGCCGCGGGGTCGCCACATGATCCAGGTCTGCTTCTTCCTCGGCGCGATCGGCTGCCTGGGAGGCGCGATCGCGGTGATCGCCCTCCGCAATCCCTTCTACAGCGTGCTCGCCCTGATCGTCCACCTGATCTCGCTCGCCGGGCTCTTCCTCCTCCTGCAGGGCGAGTTCCTCGCCGCCGCGCAGATCGTCGTCTACGCCGGGGCGGTGATGGTGCTCTACGTCTTCGTGGCGGCCTACGTCGGCAACGTCGACGAGCCGCTCTGGGAGCCGATCCCGGGCCAGCGCTTCATCGCGCCGGCCATCGGGCTCGCCCTCTTCGTCGAGCTGGCGATCGCGATCACCGGCTCGGGCCTGCAGGCGATCGACACGCACGGGCCCACGGTCGAGCTCGGCTTCGGCTCGCCAAACGCGATCGGCAAGCTGCTGCTGGAGCGCTTCCTGATCGCCTTCGAGGCCGCATCCCTGCTGCTGCTGATCGCAGCAGTGGGAGCAGTTGTCCTGGCAGGCCGCCATGGGGCGGGGGAGGGGGGTCCGGCGGGAACTCCGAGCGAGGCGGCCGAAAGCAACGGAGAGACGCCCCCGACACTCCGCCGAGGGTCGCCCGCCGGGCCCCCCTCCCCCGCCCCCACGGAGACCGCCTAGTGGACATCACCTGGTACCTGGTGCTGTCGGCCATGATCTTCGCCGTCGGCGTGGCCGGCGTCCTGCTCCGCCGCAGCCCGCTGGTGATCCTGCTCTGCCTCGAGCTGATGCTGAACGCCGGCAACCTGGCGCTGCTCGCCTTCTCGCGCTCGCTCGGCAACCAGGACGGCCAGGTCTTCGCCCTGATCGTGATGGTGATCGCCGCCTGCGAGGTGGTGGTCGGCCTCGGGATCATCGTCGCCGCCTACCGGCGCCGGATTCCGCTCAACGTCGACGACCTGCGCAGCCTCCGGGGATAGCGACTTGAGCGCGACGTCCTACGGCTGGCTGGTCCTCGCCTTCCCGCTCGCGGGAAGCCTCGCGATCAGCCTGCTCTACAGGAGGCTCCCCGGGCGGAGCGCTGGCTGGATCGGGACCGCGGCGATCGGCCTCGCCTTCCTGGCCTCGATCGGGATGCTGGTCAAGATCCTCGACCTGCCGGTGGAGCACCGCCAGGTCACGGACTCGCTCTACGACTACGCGAGCGCCGCCGGGATCAACATCCAGCTCAACATCCTGGTCGACCCGCTGTCGGTCTACATGTGCCTGATCGTCAGCGGCGTCTCGATGCTGATCCACCTCTACTCGATCAGCTACATGACCTCGGACCGCGGCTTCAACCGGTTCTTCTCCTACCTCAACTTCTTCGTCTTCTCGATGCTGCTGCTGGTCCTGGCCGGCAACCTGGTCCTGCTGATCGTCGGCTGGGCCTTCGTCGGCTTCGCCTCCTATGCCCTGATCAGCTTCTGGTACCGGCGCGAGACGGCGACGAATGCGGGCATGAAGGCCTTCGTCATCAACGTGATCGGCGACGTGGGGATGGTGCTCGCAGCCTTCTTCATCCTCCGGGACCTCGGGACGGTCGACCTGCTCACGATCTTCAGCAAGGCGCCCGACACCTTCCACACGAACCAGGGCGTCGTGGTGGCGATCTGCTGCCTGCTGCTGGTCGGCGCCTTCGCCAAGTCGGCCCAGATCCCGCTCCACACCTGGCTTCCCGACGCGATGGAGGGCCCCACACCCGTCTCCGCCTTGATCCACGCGGCGACGATGGTGACCGCCGGCGTCTATCTGATCGCCCGCTTCCACCCCCTATTCGAGATCGGCCTGACCGCCGCCGACATCGCCGCCTTCGTCGGCCTGGCGACGCTGCTGATCGCCGCGACGATCGCGCTCGTCGTCACCGACCTCAAGCGGATCATCGCCTACTCGACCATGAGCCAGATCGGGTACATGGTCGTCGGGGTCTCGATCGGCGCCTACTCGGAGGGTCTCTTCCACCTGATGACGCACGCCTTCTTCAAGGCCCTCCTCTTCATGGCGGCCGGCTCGGTGATCGGGGCGATGGCGAACCGGCAGAACATCGACCTGATGGGCGGCTTCCGCAAGTCGCTGCCCTTCACCTCGGCGATGATGATCATCGGCGCGCTGGCGCTGGCGGCGTTCCCGCTCACCTCGGGGTGGTTCTCGAAGGACGAGATCCTCGACTTCGCGGCCTGGCGTGGCGGCTTCTACGTGATCTTCACGATCGGCGGCTACATCGGCGCGCTGCTGACCGCCTTCTACGCCTTCCGGATCGGCTTCCGGGTCGTCTTCGGTCCGCCGTCGGAGGTCGCCCGCGACCTCGAGCAGGGAGTCCACCAGCATGTCGAGCCCCAGAACCCGGCGACCGGCGAGCCCGAGGACACGGACGTGGGATTCCCCGGCGAGAGGCACAACGTCGCGGAGGACAACTGGCCGATGAAGATCGCGATGAGCATCCTGGGCTTCGGAGCCCTGTTCGCCGGCTTCATCCAGATCCCGGGGGTGGACGACGTCGTCCACCGGTTCCTGCACGGTTCCTTCCTCGACTCCCACCTCTACGAGCAGGGGCCGAGCACGACCGCCGCCTACCACGGCCTGCTGATCGGCGGCCTGATCTCGGTGCTCGGCATCGCGATCGCCTACTACGCCTACCTGCGCCGCCCGGGCACCACGGCCGCGCTGCAGAAGCGCATGCCCTGGCTCCACGACTTCCTCGAGAAGAAGTGGTACTTCGACGAGGCGATCGACATCCTGGTCGTCCGCCCGGCCCTCGCCGTCGGCCGCTGGTCCAATGCGATCTTCGAGCGATTCGTGGTCCGGGGCCTGGTCGTCGGCGTCACCGACCTCGTCAAGGGCGCCGGCGTCGGTGTCCGCGGCGCTCAGTCCGGCTACCTGCGCTCCTACGCCCTGTTCCTGGTCGCAGGCTTCGCCGGCCTCGGCCTCTACTTCCTGCTGCAGGCCTCATGAGGGAGCTGCCGTGATCCAGATCCTGCTCTGGGCCCCGCTGGCCGCCGGACTCCTGGCCGCGGTCTTCCCCAGCCGGTCTTCCGGCTGGGTCGCAGTGCTCGGCTCGCTCGCCGCGCTTGTCATCGCGATCGTGGTCGTCGCGGGCTTCGACCCCTCCGGCGGCATCCAGCACACCGTGGACGAGAGCTGGATCCCGACGCTCGGGGTTCGCTACCAGCTCGGCGTGGACGGGATCAGCCTCTTCCTCGTCCTGCTCACGGCCGTGCTCTGGTTCGCGGCGACCCTCTGGTCGGCGATCAACACGCCCGAGCGGCCCCGGACCTACTTCCTGATGTTCGGCCTCGCCGAGACCGCCGTGCTCGGAGCGTTCCTGGCGCAGGACCTGATCCTCTTCGTCCTCTTCTTCGACCTGATGCTGATCCCGTTCTACTTCCTGTTCGGGAGCTGGGGCACCGAGCACCCGGGGCGCCCCGAGGAGGACGAGGGGCCGATCCAGCCGGTTCCGGCGACGATGAAGATGCTCGTCTACACGCTGGTGGGGTCGCTGCTGATGCTGGTGGGCGCGATCGCGGCCGGGATCCTTGCGGCCAATGGCGGTCCGATCGACTTCAACATCCAGCACCTCGCCGCGCACCCGCTCGGCACCGGCAGCCAGTACTGGATCTTCTGGTTCTTCGCCGCGGCGTTCCTGGTGAAGATGCCCGCCTTCCCGCTCCACGCCTGGATGCCGGACGCCTACCGGGTCGCGCCCCTCCCGGCCCTGGCCCTCTTCTCAGGGGTGCTCTCCAAGGTCGGCGCCTACGGGTTCCTGCGGATCGTCCTCCCGGTCTTCCCCGCCGCGACGACGCACTTCCAGGAGGTCATCCTGATCGTCGCCGTCGCCTCGATCCTCTACGGCTCGGTGATGGCGTTCACGCAGACGAGCGCCCGCCTGGTTCTCGGTTACTCCTCGGTCGCGCAGCTCGGCTTCATCACGCTCGGCATCTTCAGCCTGCGCCCCGACGGCGCGGACGGCGCCGTCCTGCAGATGGTCAACCACGGCCTGGTGATCGCGCCGCTGATGCTGATCGCCGTCGTGCTGGTGGCCCGAGCCGGGACCGACGACATCACCAAGATGGGCGGGCTCGCGATGCGGGCGCCCGTCCTGGCGGCTCTGTTCCTGGTCGCGACCATGGCCCTGCTCGCCATCCCCGGCTCCTCCAACTTCGTCGGCGAGTTCTACATCCTCAACGGGATCTTCCAGGAGAAGATCGTCTTCGCCTTCATCGCCGCGATCGGCATCGCGATGGCCGCCTACTACGCGCTGCGCATGTACCAGCACGCGATGCACAACCGGAAGCCGGACGGGATCGAATCGCGCGAGGTCGGACTCTGGGACGGCAGCGTGATCGCCGCGCTGATCGCGTGCATCGTCGCCCTCGCCTTCTACCCCGGGCTGATCCTGCACCGGGCAGACCATTCGACCTCGGCGTCCGTCGCCGCTTCGCGGCAATCTGCTCCGACGCAGGTGGCTGAGCGATGACCAGCTTCAACGCCCCCCACATCGACTACGCCGGGCTCTCGCCCGTCATCGCCCTGACCGCGGGGATTGTCGTCGTCCTGCTGGTCGGACTGATCCCTCGGTTCAACCGCTTCAGCCTCGCGGCGCTGACCCTCGCCGTGCTCGCCGTCACGGCGGCCCGCTGCATCATCGAGTGGAGCACCAACACCGACCTGGTCGCGGGGGCGCTGCGTCTCGACGCCTTCGGCCTGGCCGGGAGCCTGATCGCCTGCACGGCCGCCGCGATCGTCGTTCTGCTCTCGCTGCGCGAGCCCGCCGCGGAGGAGGCCGGCTTCGGCGCCTTCTACACGCTGCTGCTCGGGTCGGTCCTGGGCATGACCCTGATCGCGCAGGCGCAGAACCTGGTCGCCTTCTTCGTCGCTCTCGAGCTGCTCTCGATCCCGCTCTACGTCCTCTGCGCCTCCGCCCGCCGCCGGGAGGAGTCGCTCGAATCCGGGCTCAAGTACCTGATCATCGGCTCGATCGGATCGGCCACCCTGCTCTACGGGTTCGCCCTGCTCTACGGCGCCTCGGGCTCAACCGAGTTCTCGGGGATCGCCCACGCCCTCGGCCCCGGGGGGAACGGCAACGACACTCTCGTCCTGATCGGCACCGCGATGGCGATGACCGGCCTCGCCTTCAAGACCTCGCTGGCGCCCTTCCACCAGTGGACGCCGGACGTCTACCAGGGCGCCCCCACCCCGGTCACCGCCTTCATGGCGGTCGCCACCAAGGCCGCCGCCTTCATCGCGTTGGCCCGCCTATTCGAGGTCGCGCTCGGCCCGATCGCCCACGACTGGAAGCCCGCCCTCGCCGCGATCGCGGTCATCTCGATCGCCGTCGGCAACATCGGCGCGCTCGGCCAGGACTCCCTGAAGCGACTGATGGGCTACTCCGGCATCGCGCAGGCCGGCTACATGCTGGCCGGCGTCGTCGTCGCCACCGAGAAGGGCCTCGAGGCGCTGATCTTCTATCTGGCGGCCTACCTCCTGATGAACCTGGCGGTCTTCGCCGTCATCGTCGCCCGGGAGCGCGAGACCGAGACCCGAGACGACATCGAGTCGTTCGCCGGGATCGGGCGCTCCCGCCCGCTCCTCGCCTGGCCACTCACCATCGGGATGCTCGCCCTCGCCGGGATCCCGGGCACCTCGGGCTTCATGGGCAAGCTCTTCCTGATCGAGGCGACCGTCGACGGCGACTACACCTGGCTTGGAGTCGTGATCGTGGTCGGATCGATGGTGTCGCTGGCCTACTACCTGCGGGTCGTCGCGGCGATGTGGATGCGTCCCGGGCCGAGCACCGAGGCCATGCCGGCAATCGCAGGTGCTTCTCCCGAGGCCGACGCCGCCCCCGGACGCGAAGCGGAGGAGGCGGCGTCCCGTGTGTTGGGCACCGGCCGCTGCATGCTGATCCTGGGCTCAGCCCTGATCTGCGCCGCGACGACGGTCGTCTTCGGCGTGGCTCCGTCGCCGCTGATCGACTGGGCCTCGCACGCGGCCTCGTCGCTCGCGACCACGATCTAGCGGCGTTGTCAAACCACCCGAGCCGGGCCAGGGATCCACATTGGGGCTGGCCCCGTAGAACCTGGGGATGAAGATTCACCCCCTCACCACCGGAGCGGTACGCGTCAAACAGAGCTTCCTGTTCCCCAGCGCAGGCCCGCGGCGCCAGCTGGACCTGTTCTTGCCGGGCGCCTTCTCAGACCCGCTGCCGATCCACTGCTGGGCGATCGAGCATGAGGGGGTTCTGTGGCTTGTGGATACCGGCGAGACCGCCACGGCGCGGAACGTGCCGTTCGCCCGGATGGAGGTCACGCGCGAGCAAGAGCTCCCGGCCGCGCTGGCCACCGCAGGCCTGAAGCCCGACGACGTCTCCGAGGTAGTCCTCACCCACGCCCATGGCGACCATGTAGACGGGCTGGTCCACGTACGCGGCCGGGTGCTGATCAACGAGACGGAGCTGCGGTTTCTCCGCTCTCCGACGGCGCGGGTGATGCGGCGTGTCTTGCGTCAGCCGCTCCCGCCGGGGTTCGCTCCCGAGCCCGTGGTACTCGGCGGCGGGCCGTTCGGGGCGTTTTCCCGAAGCCGGGCACTCAGCGATGACGGACGGATCGTGGCCGTCGAGACCCCAGGGCACACGCCCGGTCACCTGTCCGTGATCTGCGTCGACGACTCGGGCCGGCACGTGATGCTCGCGGGCGACGCGACGGACTCGCTCGAACAACTCCACGCCAAACGCGCCGACGCAGTCGGACCGGATCCCAAGGTCCACGTTGCGACGCTGGAGACGATCCTGGCTCACTGCGCGCAGCACCCGACGGTCTACCTCCCCTCCCACGACCCAGACTCAGCCGCCCGGTTCGCAGCAGCGACCACGGTCCGTGTCGACCAAGCCAACGATCCGCAGGCCGGTGCCCTGGGACTCACAGCGACTTAGCGTTCGTCTCCCCTAGGCCCACGCTGGGCCGATGAGAATCCCGGCACGGCCGGGTCTTTACCTTCAGTGGAGATGCCCACGCCGCGGTCAATCCAGCGCACGTACCTGCTGCTCATGCTGGGGAACACCCTGGCGACCTCGCTGATCTGGGGCATCAACACGATCTTCCTTCTGGACGCCGGGCTCAGCAATCTCGAGGCCTTTGCGGCGAACGCGTTCTTCACCGCCGGGATGGTCATCTTCGAGATCCCCACGGGGATCGTCGCCGACACGATCGGCAGGCGGACGTCCTATCTGCTCGGCACCGTGACGCTCTCGGCGGCGAGCCTGGTCTACGTGCTGCTCTGGCAGATCGGGGCGCCCTTCTGGGGATGGGCGGCGGTCTCACTCGGCCTGGGCCTCGGCTTCACGTTCTTCTCCGGCGCGGTCGAGGCCTGGCTCGTCGATGCCCTGACGGCCACCGGCTACACCGGCGACCTGGAGACGGTGTTCGGCCGCGGCCAGATCGTCACGGGCATCGGGATGCTGACCGGGTCGATCGCCGGCGGCTTCCTCGCGCAGCAGGTCAGCCTCGGCTTCCCCTTCGTGCTTCGCGGAGTGATCCTGATCGTCATGTTCGCCGTGGCGTTCATGCTGATGCACGACGTCGGCTTCACGCCGGTGAAGGGCGAGCGTCCCCTGACCGAGATGAGGAACATCGCCTCCAACTCGGTCGACTACGGCTGGCGCGTCCCGGCGGTCAAGTGGCTGATGGTCGAGGCGCTCTTCACCGGCGGCGTCGGGATCTACGCGTTCTACGCCCTGCAGCCGTATCTGCTCCAGCTGTACGGCGATCCGCACGCCTACCAGGTGGCGGGGCTGGCGGCCGCGATCGTGGCCGCGGCCCAGATCCTCGGCGGCTTCGCGGCGCCCCGCATCCGCGGGCTCTTCCGGCGCCGCACCTCCGCGCTGCTCCTGATGGCCGCCGCGAGCGCGGTGACGCTCGTGCTGGTCGGATCCGTCAAGAGCTTCTGGCCGGTGATCGGCCTGACCACCATCTGGGGCCTGCTCTTCGCGGCCACCATGCCGATCAGGCAGACCTACATCAACGGGATGATCCCCTCGCAGCAGCGGGCGACGATCCTCTCGTTCGACTCGATGATGTCCTCGACCGGAGGGGTCTGGACCCAGCCGGTGCTCGGCAAGGCCGCCGATGCCTACGGATACCCGACCTCATACGTGATCTCGGGAGCGATCGGCGCTCTCGCGGTGCCCTTCCTCGTGCTCTCCCGGCGTCAGGACAACCCGGCGGACACGCTCGAGGTGGCCGAGGCCGAGCCGGTCCCGCAGCCGGCCTGACCAGGCGCTAGCCGGTCAGCCGGAATCGCGTCTTGGCGTTCGAGGTGTTCCCGTAACCGTCGGTGGCCGTCGCGGTGACGACGACCTTCCACGCCCGGCCATTCGCGACCGCCGCCCTGATCCTCTTGCGTGCCGTCTTCGAGAACCTGAGTTTGATCTTGGTCCTGACCTTCGCCTTGAGCGAGGCCGTGTTTCGCTTGGCATCCAATGCCTGGGAGAGGGCCCTGGAGCCGCGCGAGGAGCGGGCGCTCCCCGCCGGGATCAGCTTCGCGCCGAGCTTGACGCTGGCGGCCTTGTCGATCATGTCGGTGACGGCGGCCTTGGCGAGCCTCTGCTGGTCCTTCGCCCTCAGCTTCTGGACCGGCTTGGGTTGCGCCTCTACACGGAAGGCACCGCGCATGAAGGGATGGATCCGGCAGAAGTACGTGTAGGTGCCGGACGGCAGGTCCTTGGGGGTCTGCCAGGAGTCGGCGTCGGCAGCGGGTTCACCCGGGAGACCGCCGTCGTTCCCGTTGAAGCCGAGCTCCCCCGAGTCGAAGGTCACCGGCCCGTTGGCGATCGGGTAGGCGACGCCGGTCCTGGCGTTACAGGGGTCCTGGCACGCCGTGATCGTGTGGAAGGCGTTCACGCTCGGGACGGCATCGGAGTTGTGGAAGGTCAAGGTCTGGCCCGGCTGGATCGTGGGGACGCTGAAGCCGGCGTTCGGAGGGGCCTGGTAGGTGAAGTCCTGGATCCCGATCGTGCGGCCGGGCACCGGTGCACTGGGTATCGCGAACGGGTCCACGGCTCCGGTCGGTTGTCCGCCGTGGTTGTCGTTCTCGCTCAGGTGCGTATGTGTCAGGACCTCCGTCTGCGGGATGGTCGGGTCCTGTGCGTCCTTGCCTCCCGCATCGGTGCCGTTGTAGACGGCGACGGGCATGATGCCCATCACCTCGTACCAGTCGGCTCTTCGCGTGTCGTAAGTCGCGTGCACGCTCACGTGGTCCCCAGCCGGGACCTGCACCCGCCAGTTGGGTCCATCCGTCGCACCCATGGAGACGTCCCAGGAGACCTCCCCCGCCGGCTCGTAGTAGTGCGCGTTGGACGTGAAGAGGGTGTTGGTCCCCACCCCGTCGCGTTTGTCTCGCAACTGGGTGTCGAGTCCACCCGGGTGGAGATGCCCCGCGGTCCCGATCAGCGTGACGTCCTGGCTGGGCGTCCAGCTCTGGGCCTTCCCGAGACATCCGTGAGTGCCCTTCGGGCGGCCGAAGGGCCCGCACGGTCCCCGATCCGCGGCCGGGGCCTGATCGGGGAATGTGTAGGTGCCGTTGTGGCCGTCGGAGCGCAGGGCGTCGAACACCGGATAGAGGCTGGGGTCACCGGCGACGTCCAGCCACTTGGTGTGCACCGGCTTGATCGAGCTGTAGTCGTCTGAGGTCGAGGGGACGAAATCGACTCGCCAGACGACGTAGACCTGCGCCGGCTGGGCGACGAGGTCGTGCAGCATGTCATTGAGGATCCAGGAGTCGCCGGGGTGGCTGGGCCAGCCGAAACCCTGAGGAAGCTGCTGGATGGTCTTCTCCTCGCCGACCGCGTACTGCGGGTTGCCGTTGACGAGCCAGACGGCATGGTGCAGGTGCAGGACGTCGACCGGGGGAACCGTCCCATCGGCATAGATGAACTCCGGATCGAAGCGGGTGATGTACCCGTCCTGTTGCGGCCAGAGGTTCTGGGTGCCGTCGTTCGCCGGCCGGAGCTTGATGATGTTCTGGCCAGGCCGGATCGTGATCGGCCCGTAGCAGTAGGTGATGTGCTGGACGCCCTGGTAGTCGACGTGCGAGATCTGGTCCGGCTTGTTCGCGATCGTCGGGCACCCGCCGTCCACCCCCGCGCTAGCCGCGGGTGGAATCAGCAGCAGCGCGGCGAACGCGCTGCTCAACACCACGAGCCACTTGCTTATCCCAGGACGGATCGAAGCCTCCATGCTTCCCCTCCCTTTCCAGGAGCAAAGTATCAGGCGGTGCGCAGATGACCGAGGCGCGCGGCGAACCGGGAGGATGTCCGGCCCTTGGGCGTCCTCCTCACCATCGTGGCCATCGCGATCTCGAGCACCGCCGGGATCGCCGCGGAGCAACGCTGGCCCGCGCAGGCGGTGCGCGTAGCTCGACGCCTGCTGGTGCTCTCCCTCTACACGCTGATCCCGTTCGTCGTCTTCTTCAATCTCGACCGGGCGCACCTGAACGCGAACGTCGCCGGCGGCCTGCTGGTCGGCTGGGTCGCCATCCTCGCGGCCGCGGGGCTGGCCTGGCTCGTCAGTCTGCGGCTGCTTCGACTGGCGCGCCCGTCGGCCGGTTCGGTGATCGTCGGGACCCTCGCCCCCAACACCGGATACCTCGGCTATCCGCTGTGCGCCTCCCTGCTCGGCTTCCACGCGCTGGGGCAGGCGGTCGTCTACGACGTGGTCGTCTCGGTCCCGAGCCTGCTGTTGCTCGGCTTCGGGGTGGGGGCGGCGTTCGGTACCAAGGCCGGCGAGGGGCCTAGGGACCGGCTGGTCGCCTTCTTCACCCGCAATCCTCCGCTCTACGCAGCAATCCTGGCCCTGCTCGCGCCTGACTCCTGGGCGCCGAACACCCTGGTCGACATCTCGCGCGGTGTCGTGGTCGCGCTCCTTCCGATCGGCTTCTTCGCGGTCGGCGCCGTCCTCGCCGAGGAGGTCGAAGAGCAGAGAATCCGACTCGGCACACCGCTCGATCCTCCGGTAGGCGCGACGATCCTGCTGCGCCTGGTCATCGCACCCGGGCTGCTGCTCCTCCTCTCGCTTCCCTTCATCGACCTGCCGGGCCCCTACCTGCTGCTGGCGGCGATGCCGTGCGGCGTGAACACGCTGCTGGTGGCGCACGTCTACGGCCTGGACTCCAAGCTGGCCGCGCAGGCGGTGGCCTGGACGACGGCGATCGCGGTAGTTGCGGCTTTGGCCGCCCAATCGATCTGGGGATAGATCTACGATGGCTCGCTCGTGCGCTACCCGGTCGAGGAATTCACGGAAGAGGAACGGAGGCTCCTCTCCCCCCACTTCACCAATCTCGACCGACCCGTCTTCGCGCTGGTCAACCTTCCGGAGACGATCAAGGGCGCGCTCTTCGCCAGGTACTCGCGCTACCCCGGGACGCTGCGGCGGCTCTACCTCGACGAGTTCGCCTCGGACGTGCCCGAGGGCGGCCGCCCCTTCGAAGGCGAGGAGGGCGAGCGCGCCGCCGGCCTCTACGAGCGCGTCTTCATGGGCTACGGCGACGATTCGATCGCCCAGGTGGGCGGGGCGCACGTCGCCTGCGAGTGGGTCTCGAACGTCCTCACGAAGGTGCTCCAGCGCGGCCGGCTCGCGGCATATCTGGAGCAGTCGACCCGCTACATCCCGTACGACCAGCGCCTGCCGGAGTCCGCGGGCGGTGGCCATCGCTTCTATCGCGATGACGAGCTCGGCCCCGAGTACGCGGCGGCGATGGACGAAATCTTCGCGATCTACTCCCGCTCACTCGCCCAGGTAAGGGAGTGGGCCGCCGAGCGCTGGCCGCGCGGCGACGAGCCGGAGGCCGCCTGGGAGCGGTCGATCAAGGCGAAGGCCCTCGACCTCCTGCGCGGGCTGCTCCCCGCTGCAACGCTGAGCCACGTCGGCATTTTCGCCTCCGGGCAGGCCTACGAGCAGCTCATGCTGCGGATGCTCGCCTCCCCGCTGCCGGAGTCGCGCCACTTCGCCACGATGATCCTCGAGGAGCTCAAGAAGGTGATGCCGAGCTTCGTGGCGCGCGTCGAGCGACCGGACCGCGGCGGTGAGTGGGTCTCCTACCTCGAACGGCGCCGCGAGGCCGCCGAGCGCTGGGTCTCGCGGATGGGCCTCGATCGCCCTGAGGGCGACGACGTCCCCTCCGTCGAGCTGATCGACGTCGAGGGATCCGAGGACGACCTGATCGCGGCCTCGCTGTTCGAATCGTCGGCCGCGTCAGAGCGCGCGATCCTCGACCGCGTCCGGACCCTCCCCCCGGACGAGCAGGCCGAGATCATCGCCGACCTGGTCGGCGAGCGGCCGAACCGCCGTCACCGCCCCGGCCGCGGCTGGGAGGCGGTGCGGTACCGCTTCGAGATCGTCTCGGACTACGGCGGCTTCCGCGATCTGCAGCGCCACCGGATGCTGACCTGCCAGTGGCAGCGTCTCAGCCCCGATCTGGGCGCCGGCATCCCCGCGGAGGTGCGCGAGGCGGGCGCGGGCCCCGAGTACGAGCGGGCGCTCGAGATCTCGCGGACCGAGTACGAGAGGCTCGTCGCCGCTGGCCTGCCGGACGCCGCGCCATACGCGCTCTGCCTCGGGTACCGGATCCGTTACCTGCTGGACCTGAACGCTCGCGAGGCCATGCACCTGATCGAGTTGCGTTCCGGCCGCGAGGGACATCCGACCTATCGCGCCGTGGCGCAGGCGATGCACGAGCGCATCGCCTCGGTCCATCCGGCGATCGCCGCGGCGATGACGCACGTCGACGCCTCCACCGAGCCACGGCTCGAGCGGATCATGAGCGAGATCCGCACCCACCGGAAGAGGGTCGCGGCCGAGGCTGAGCCCGAGGCCTCGGACGCCCCGCCGGGCGTCAGCGCCCTGGGGTAGGCGCCGGCCAATCCGAAAGCCCCGATTTTCCGTAGTTGACTACAAGTCAATGCACCGTACGATGCTGAGGGTGAAGGGAGCGAGAGCCCTGGCGAGCGGGATGCTCGTCCTGGTGGCGATCTGCGCCGTGCCGGCGTTCTCGGCTGCGCAGGACACAGGCACCTCGACGGAGACCACGACGACGTCCACGACGCCAACGGATCCGGCAGCGCCCGCGGATCCAGGCGATTCGACGTCCACCGCGCCGACGGCGTCGGGGGGGCCGGGCGCGGGAACTCCGACTGAGCCGCGGGACCAATCTGGGACGGCGTCCACGCCGATCGGCGACAGGTCGCCCGCGACCGGCCCCCCCGGCGGCGGCGACGCCAAGGCGCACAAGGCTGCCTCGACCAGCGTCACGATGGGCGACTTCTTCTTCAGCGCCGCATCCGTGACGGTCAACGTCGGTGACACCGTTACCTGGCACAACTCAGGGCAGGCGCCACATACCGCCACGGCCGACGACGGGAGCTTCGACACCGGGACGATCAACTCCGGCGGCAGCGGCTCGCACACCTTCAACTCGCCGGGGACCTTCAGCTACATCTGCACGATCCACCCGAACATGAAGGGGACCGTCCGGGTTCTGAGCTCCAGCGGCGGCGGCGGCGGTAGCAGCGGCGGCGGCGGCGCGAGCTCGAGCAGCTCGGGAACCTCGGAGTCCTCGGCGGTCGCGTCGCCGAATGCCGCAGGGACCTCCACGACGCTGCCGATGACCGGGATGGCGGTCGGAGCGCTGGCCCTGGTCGGAGCGGCACTGCTCGCCTCGGGGCTGGTTGCCCGTCGCGCCGGGGACGAGTCCCGGCGCCGCTGGTTCTCGCTGTTCTAGTCTCGCCGGAGTGCTCCACCACGTCTCACTCGAGATCCCTCCGGATGAGGCCGACCGCTCGGTCGAGTTCTGGGGCCTGCTCGGCTTCGAGGAGATCCCGGCCGCCGATGTGCTCGGCGACTCCGTCCGCTGGCTGGAGCGCGACGCCACGCAGATCCACCTGATCCTCACGGAGGGCCACACCGCACCCGCCCTCGGTCACGCCGCGGTGGTCGCCCCCGATCACGCCGAGGCCAAGCAGCGACTCCGCGACGCGGGCTTCACCGTCGAGGACACCCGCCAGCTCTGGGGGGCCGATCGCGCCTTCGCGATCGCACCGGGAGGACACCGGGTGGAGCTGATGGCGGCGGCGCCGCCGCCGAAAAGCTAGCGCCGCCGTTTGCGCTTCTTGCGCCGCTGGCCCTGCGTCTCGCCGTAGGGCGGCTCGGGAGGGCCCTCGCCCTGATCGCCCCCCTCGGGCAGGGACGCCTCCGAGACCTCACGCCCGCTCCCCTCGACCGTCCCCGATCCGCCGGGCGGCGGCGGCCCGAGATCGCCCTCTCTTCGCTGCCACGGAATCGCCTCGCCCGCCTCCCAGGCGGGCGGCAGCGGGGTCGGCCAGACCCCGAGCAGGATCAGGCCGACCACGGCGAACCAGATCACCAGGACGGCGAAGCCGACGGCGCCGAGCAGGATGAGACCGACTCCGGCGACTATCCCGGCCACGCCCCCGTAGCGAGTCAGAAGTCCGGTGCGCATGCACCAGAGGCTCGTGTAGATCAGCCCGAAGACCAGAGCGAGCCTGCCGATGAAGCCGACGAGCCCGCCCACCAGGAGCAGGGTCGTGTGCTTGTTGATGTGGTCGGCCAGGTTCTCGCGCGCGTTGCTCCCTGCCTGGGTCGGGGTTACCGGCGTCGAGACGGTCGTTGTCGTCCCGTTCAGGTTGATCGTGGTCGACCCGGTCCCCGTGGTGGTGGTCGCCGTCGTCCCGGTCTTGGCCCCCTGCGCGGGCTTGGCCTGGGCCTGCTCCGCCTGCTGGCGGGCCTGCTGCACCGCGGCGGGCTCCTGGTCGTGGAACTTCTGGGCTGCCTGGGTGCTGCCGATCGAGGAGATGGCCGCGCCGAGGCCGAGCGCCGGTGGGCCGAGCACGATCAGTGCCAGGAATGCGGGCCGAACGCGCTGCGCTCGGCCCGCGACGGCTCGGAACAGGAACGTCAGCGGGATCGCGAACAGCGCCAGGCCGACGCCCAGGAGGATCGAGGTGTAGACCAGCCGGTCCGCATGCGCGTGCTCGAACACGAGCTGGTCGGCGTCGGAGTTGCCGCTCGGCGGATTCAGGCCGGCCTGCTGGAGGACGATCGAGGCCGCGACGATGAGCGCGCCGAGCAGCGCGGCGAAACCTGCGCGCTTGATCCAGGTGGACTGGAAGCCGAGCAGCTCCTCCTTGCTCGGAAGGGGACGGCCTGGGGTGGGCGGCACCGCGTTCACGAGGTCGGCAGTCTCCCAGTATCTTGGCCGCGGTGCCGCTTATCTCCCGCCAGACCGGGCCGATCGCCGTCTACGGAGCCACCGGCTATACCGGCCGGCTGGTCGTAGCCGAGCTCGTCGGGGCCGAGGCGGACTTCGTCGTCTCCGGCCGCAGCGCCGAGAAGCTGGATGCCCTGAGGCGGGACCTCGAGCTGGACGCTCCCGCCAAGCCGGCCCGGATCGAGGACCCGTCCTCCCTGCGCGACCTGCTCTCGGACTGCACCACGGTGATCGACTGCGCCGGTCCGTTCGTCAAGTTCGGCGAGCCGGTCCTGGCCGCCGCGGTGGAGACCGAAACCCACTACCTGGACACCACCGGCGAGCAGCCCTACATGAAGATGGCCTTCGAGCGCTACGGCCCCGGCGCCGCCCGCGCCGGGGTGGCGGTGATCCCCGCAATGGGCTTCGACTATGTGCCCGGCGACATGCTCGCCTCCCTCACCGCCGAGGGCATGGGCGAGCTCGACGAGCTGGCCCTGCACTACTGCTGGCGGGACTTCGCGCCGAGCCAGGGAACCGCGCGCACCACGCTCGAGATGATCGGCGGCAAGGACGTCGAGTGGCGGAACATGGAGTGGGTCGATTCGAAGGGAGGCGTCTCCCGCGGGACGTACGACTTCCCCGAGCCCTTCGGCCGCCAGCGGATGTTCCGCTACCCCTCCGGCGAGCAGATCACCGTGCCGCGCCATATCTCGACCCGCAACGTGCGGGCATCGATGAACGCGGGCGCCTTCTCGAGCGACCGCCTGGCGCCGGTCTTCAGCGCCATGGTCCGCCCGGCCGGTCTGGCCATGCGGACGCCGCTGAAGCGGCTCGCGAACGCCGCCATCTCACGGCTCCCGGAGGGGCAGACTCCCGAGCAGCGCGAGAGGCAGAGCTGGGCGATCGTCTGCGAGGCGAAGCGCGGCGAAATCGAGCGCGAGGGCGTGATCACCGGCAGAGACGTCTACGGGCTGACCGCGGCGGCGATCGTCCAGGGGGCGCTGCTCACCTCGCGCAGGGGCTTCGAGGGTCGCGGCGGCCTGGCGCCCTCCCAGGCCTTCGACTCGAAGCACTTCCTCGAAGGGCTCGAGCGGTTCGACGTCCACTGGCGGGTCTTCGAGGCCAACGCCCCGGTCGCGGTCGAGGTCTAGCGTGGACCGGCAGATCGGACTTCCCACCCGCAAGGGCCGGACGGTCAGCCTCGAGGAGGGGGCCGCCCCGGGCTCGGCGCGCTGCCCGGCCTGTGGCGAGCCGCTCTTCGTCTGGCTCGAAACGGAGGGTTATGGCCCCCTCGAGGATCAGGTGATCGATCGCTGCGAGAACTGCGGCCTGGTGGTCGTGCGCGATTCGGTGCCGACGCCGGACCACGCGGTCGACGAGCTGCTCCTCGGGCGCCAGGAGGACGACGAAGGCGGAGTGTCGGTGCGGGCCGACAACGCCGCCAGCCTGCAGGCCTGGCTGGGGGCTGAGAACTGGGCTGCGCTTCGGCCAGGCGGCCGCACGATCCACCCCACCCCCCGGGCCGCCCGCCTGCTGCTGGCGCGCCGCGGTCTCGAGGTGTGCCGCATCCGGCACCTGATCAGGCCCGGGATGGCATCGATGTGGCAGACGCTCCTCAACCTGCTCACCTTTCATCGTGACTTCGCCTCGGAGGCGGCCTCGGGCCGGCTCCGCCCGGGAACCGGACGCGGCCGGGGCGCCTTCTGGATCGACGCGGCCGTGACGGTGCTCGCCGCGATCCCGACCGCGATCATCGCCGTCCTCCTGGAGAGCGGAGCGGTCGTCGCTCGCCGCGGCGGGGCGATCGAGATCCGGGCGGAGCGACTGCCCTCTACGAGCTGAGCTCGGCCACGATCGAGGCGACCTCGGCGGGCGCGCCGACGTGCGGAGGAGCCTCGGGGGAGCTGACCTCGCGTGCGGCGGTCTCGCCCAGCCGCGCCGCCAGCGACTGGGCGGCCTCCCGCAGCAGCCGCGGCGTCGACTCGGCGGTGACGATGGCCGAGGGGCGATCCGCGCTCGTCAGACGCGGCAGGGGCATCCGCCAGGCGGCGGGAATTCCCAGCTCGGCCAGCGCGCTCCGCGGCCGGGCCCGAGCGGCCTCCGCCGTCGGCTCCGGCAATCGGCCCACGCCGGGGCCGAGCGCGGGCAGCGCCCCCGAGAGATAGACGTCGATCACGTTCTCGCGGGCGGTGGCGGCGATCTCGATCCGATGGCGGTCCTCGGAGAGGGCCGCGGTGGCGAGCGGCGTGACCTGGAGCAGGATCGGTTCGATCAGGACCGCGGCGGAGACGAGCTCGGCTCGCCGCAGCATCAGATCGAGGGCGATCACCGCTCCCAATCCCGCCCCGCAGACGATCGCCGGCTCGTCAGCCGTCCCCTCGAGCACGGCCGCCGCGTCCTCGCTCTGCTCCTCGATGGTGGTGCGCCGGTAGTCGTCCGGCTCGCTGGATTCGCCCCAGCCGCGGCGGTCGTACGCGATCGAGCGGAACTCGGAGGACAGCGCCTCCGCCAGCGGGTCCCAGACCGCCTTCGTGGCGGCGGTCTCGTGGATCAGCAGGACCGGGGTCCCGCGGCCGCGCTCGCTCCAGGCGATCTCGACGCCGCGAGCCTCGAGGGTCGGCACGGTTCCTAGACGTTGCGCCAGATCCGGCTGATCAACGGCAGCGCCAGCGCTCTCGGACTGTGCTGGCCGGCCAGCGCCGTGGCGCGGTTGAGCGTGCCCGGGACGACGACGCGCCGGTCGTTGGCTGCGCCGTCGACGGCGTGCTGGGCGATCTCCTCGGCCGACATCCAGACCATGCTCGGGGTGCGGTCCTCGACCCCGCCGAACCCCGCGACCTCGGTGAACTCGGTCTTCACCGGTCCCGGGCAGACGGCGGTCACCGCTGACGCCGGTGCCGCGCAGCTCGGTGCGAATCGCCTCACTGAAGGAGAGGACGAACGACTTGGTCGCGGCGTAGACCGCCGACCCGGGCAGGGGCTGGAAGGCGGCCGTCGAGGCGATGTTGATCACGCTGCCGCGCCCCCGGTCGACCATCCCGGTCAGGAAGCGGCTGGTCAGGTCGACGACGGCGGCGACGTTGAGCTCCACCATCTCGACCATGCGCTCGCGCGGGCTGGTGGCGAAGTCCGCCTGGTGGCCGAAGCCGGCGTTGTTGACCAGGACGTCGACTACCCGGGCGCGGCTGCGCAGCTCATCCACCAGCCGGTCCCGGCCCTCGGGCGCACCGAGGTCCGCGGCGATCACCTCGGCGGACACGCCATAGGAAGAGGTCAGCTCGGTCGCAAGCGTCTTCAGGCGCTCCTCGCGCCGGGCCACGAGCGCGAGGGAATGGCCGCGGGAAGCCAGCTCCTTGGCGATCGCCGCGCCGATTCCTGATGACGCCCCGGTGACCACCGAGGTGCCGGCTACCGATGGCTCGGGAAGCCCCACTCAGTCCTGCAGGCCCTCGCGGGCCTCTCTGACCAGCGTCACAGCCTCGGGGAAGACGATCCGGATGGCGTCTCGGACCTGGACGGCCTGCTCGTCGCTCGATCCGGTCAGTTCCATCGAGCTGATCGCGGCGACCGTCATCTCCACCGCCAGCTTGATTGCGTTGTCGGCCCAGGCGACCTTCTGAGCTCCCTGCATCTGCTCCTGGAGCTCCTCCATCCGCCTGCGCATCTCCTCGGGATCGCCGAAGAGCCCACCGAAACCTTCCATGGCTTCGATCATAGACCGGTCACCGATCCGGCACTCATGCCCGCCTCCCGGCACGGCCGCCGCGAGAGCGTGCACCGGTGCACACCGCTTCACAGTCCCAGCGAGCGGCCGCCTCGGTTGAGTACATCGCCCTCGCGGGGATGATCGGGATCCTGATCGTCACCGCTCTCGCCGCCCTGGTGGCGTCGCCACCCAACCGGGGCGAGCGCGAGCTGGGTGAGATGCTCGCCCGCCGGATTGCGTGCACCCCGCGGTATCCGGTGCCGTGCGGCCGGAATCCGCTGGCGCTCGCCTACGGCTTCCCTCTCGGCAAGCTCGTCCGGAGCCTGGCCCCCGCCCCGGCGAGGTGGGACGGCGAGTTCCCGGTTGACTTCCGCTACTGCCGGCAGCCGAGCTGTGCGTCGCTCGGGTCCGCCGTCGGCCTGACGGCATCGGGCCGTCGAGTCACCGAGTTCACTGTCGTCGAGGATCTCCGCCCCTCGGGCGGGCCGGTCCGGGTCATCTACTGGCTCTACCGCCCCGGATTCGCCTGGGAGCGGATCGTCCGGACGGCCGGTGCGGCGGAGATCCAGAGCGCGTCCCACCTTCTGCTCAGCCTCGAGGACATCCCCGCCCTCGTCCCGCTGGAGACGCTGCCGGGCAAGGACCACTACCCCTTCCCTCGCGGCGAAGAGCCACCGTGGCGCTGGCGGCTTCCCTCACGCCCGGCGACCTAGGCCTTCGCGTGCTGCTCCGCCTCCTGGCTCGCGCTCCGGATCAGGCTTCGCCAGTTGGTCGTCCGGAAGACGAAGATCAGTGCCAGGGCGCCGAGGATCGCCGTCCATGCCGCGACCGCGATCTGCTGGCCGACCGAGTAGGTGAGCACCGCGATCGGGCCCGGGCCCACCAGGGTGGCGACGAGGAGCGCCTGCTGGGCGCCGGCGCCGCCCGGGGTCAGCGGCAGCAGGGTCGCGATGGTCTGCACGCTCATCACCAGCATCACGTTCTGAAAGGAGCCTCCGATATGGAAGGCGTCGAGGAAGAACCAGAAGGAGAAGAAGCGCAGGACCCAGCCGAACCCCTGCCAGGAGGCGACCGTCTTCAGGTAGAGGCTGGGGGTCGCCAGGACGATGGCGCCCTGCTTGACGCGGTCCCAGAAGGCCTCGACCCGCCGGGCGAGCAGTGCGAAGGCGACGACGGCCGCGATGGCGAGCGCGGTCAGCGCGAAGACGAGGAAGTCCGGGTGCTGGGCCCAGAAGGCGATGTCGAAGGCGGGCAGGTCGGGCAGCTCCGGCGGCTTCGGCAGCAGGCCCTGCGTGAGGGCGTAGATGAACACCAGGAGCCCGGCCGAGGTGTCGAAGACCGATGCGACGAAGAAGGAGGAGACGACGGTCGGATAGGTGGAGCGGCGGATCGAGCGCTTGGCGAGGAAGATCTTCACGGCATCGCCGACCCGGGCCGGGATAACGCTGTTCATCCCCGCGCCGATCAGGTACGCGGCCGCGATCCGCGGGAACGGGACCTTGCGGTCCGGGTAGGACGCCACGAGCGTGTTCCGCCAGGCGCGGCTCCTCGCCAGCAGGTGGGCGAGATAGAGGATCAGCGCGATCGCCATTGCGAGCCAGCCGATCTCCGAGAGGCGGTGGAAGAACTCCTGGGCGCCGTGCTGGAAGCTGTCGAAGCTGGCGCCCAGGTCCACCCCGAGGGGGGCGGCCATCAAGCCTTGTCCACGGTCCGATAGCCCTCTGCGTTGAAGAGAGCGCCGAGCAGGAAGGCCAGGTTGCCGAGCCAGAGCCAGATCAGCAGCGAGATCATCGCGCCGAGAGTGCCATAGGTCTTGTCATAAGAGCCGAAGTGGGAGACGTAGAGCGTGAAGAGAAGGGAAATGGCGAACCACAGGACGGTCCCGACCACCGCGCCGGGCAACACCGAGCGCAATGAGCGGTCCCCCGGCAGCGGCGTCCGGCGCGGCCCGAGCGCGTAGACGATCGCGAACGCGGTGAGCAGGGCGGCGGCGCCGATCGGCCATCGCAGGTAGCCGACCAGCCCCTTGACGAAACTGGGGAATCCCGCCGCGTCGGCGATCGAGCCGAACAGCGGGCCCGCCAGGACGACGGACACGAACGCGACGAAGATCAGGAGAGTCAGCAGGAGGGTCAGCCCCAGGCGAACGCCGAGGTTGGGCAGGAAGTCGCGGCCCTTCGGCGCGCGGTTGATCGCCTCCAGCGAGCGCATCGCCGCCCCCATCGCACCCGAGGCTGAGTAGAGGGCGAGGACGACTCCCACGACCAGCAGCAGTCCCGCGTTGCTCCGATTCGAGACGGCGTCGCGAAGTGCGCTGTTGATCGTGTCGACGGCCGTCCCCGGCGCCGCGTCACGCAGAGTGTTGACGATGCTCTCGTAGGTCTGGGGATAGCTCCCCAGCAGAGAGATCAGCGCGACGACCACGAGCAGCCCGGGGAAGAGCGAGAGGATCGAGTAGTACGTCTGGGCCGCTGCTCGATCGGTGACCTGCACCTCGCCGAAGCGGCCGTAGATCGCTTTCGCGACGGCGATCCATTCGGCTCTACCAGACGGCATCGTGCGCCTCCATCACGCCGAGCGCCGACTCGACGTGGAGGCCCATGAGGGTGCCGCTGAAGGTGCCGAGTGGAGCCTCGTAGTCCGAGCGCGCCAGGAGCGGGATGCCCTCGTGGTGCGAGCGCTCGGTCTCCGCGGTGAAATTGAGCCGCGACTCGTCCTCGAAGTGGATCGAGTCGAGGCCCTGGAACCGGACCGGCCCAGGCTCGGTCGGCTCGCCCGCCACCCAGATCGTCCGCTCGCTCGAGCTCGGAGGGTCGTTGATGCCACTGACCAGGTTCCAGGCGAAGGAGCGCCCATCGGTCGCGGTGCCGACGCCGGCCGACCACTTCCACGAGGTGTAGCGCGGGTGGTAGCCCGCCGAGTCGTCCTCGACGCCCAGTCCCTCCACCTTGTTCGTTCTGCGCCCAATGCGGATCTCACCGCGGACGGGCATCCCGGCCGCCTTTCTCGTCCACGTGTACCCGCCCTCGCCGTTAGGGCACATGCATTCGATCGGGTTGCCCTCGGAGAGCTCAAGGTCGAACTCGATGTTCCCGGCCCGGACCTGGACCGAGCGTCCACGCATCTCGACGTCGCGGCGGCGCCCGGGCAGGTTGCGCCGCGTTCGCTCCCAGAGCCGTCTTCGCTCACGATCCCAGACGCCCCAGAACGACATCGAGGCCGGTCCGACCTGGGCCACCGCCGCGAACGCCATCAGGTGGTCGTCGAACGCGCCGACCCACCTCCAACGCTTGCGAAGCCGCCGGCCGTTCAGCAGCGGCATGGGCGCCGGGGGCACCGCCAGGCGCGGGCGATCGTCCTCCCGGCCGCGCCACGGGAGCCGAGCCAGCTCGGCGGTGGGCTCGTCAGGCGTCAAGCGAAGGTGCGGAGGATCTCCCCCGCGATCTGCTCACCTCGGTCTTCCTGCAGGAAGTGCGCCGCACCCTCGATCTTCACCTGCTCGGCGACCGTCGGGATCCATTCGGTGAACCGCTCGCCCGACCGCGGGTACGGGAAGACGGGGTCGCTGTCGGAGAAGGCGACGAGCGCCGGCTTGTCCCACCGCCCCAGGGCGTCCACGACGTCGCGCATCTGCTTGGCGCCGTCCGCGTCCTCCTCGACCGGGACCAGGAGCGGGAACTGAGCCGCGCCGGCCTTGGACTCGGCGTTCGGGAAGGGGGCGTCATAGGCGGCCACCACCTCATCGGGAAGCTCGGTCGTGGTCGCTCCCTGGATCACGAAGCCCACCGGCAGGTCGGGGTTCTTCTCCGCGAACTCGCGCCAGGCCATGAAGCCCTTGGAGACGCGCCCCGTGAAGAGGCCGGTGTTGAGGATCGCGAGGCCACCTACCTGTCCGGCGTTCTCGGTCGCCCAGCGCAGCCCGATCGGGCCGCCCCAGTCCTGGACGACGGCGATCGCGTCGGAGAGGTCCAGGCCGCCGAGCAGCTTCGTGACCAGGTCGACGTGGCCGTCGTACGTGTACCAGCCGCGCTCGGTGGGCTTGTCGGAGCGTCCGAAGCCGGCGTAGTCGGGACAGATCACCCGGAAGCCGCCCTCGACCAGCGGACCGAGCATCTTCCGGTAGAGGAAGGCCCAGGTGGGCTCGCCGTGGAAGCAGACGATTGTGCGAGGGCGCGCGCCAGCGCGACCCGTTTCATCTTGGTCCTTCGGTCCCTCGTCGATGTAGTGCAGGCGCAGGCCGTCGACCTCGACGTAGTTGGGCTCGAAGTCGTACCCCGGCAGGCCCTCGAAGCGCTCGTCGGGAGTGCGGAAGACGTCCATTGCGGGCGACGCTAACATGCCCGCCTCCATGGCTGCCGTAGCAACCCCGGCCATGCCTCCCCCCACGCACGATCCAGCCGATGAGGCGATGTGCCTGCGGGCGCGAGAGCGCTATGCCGCCGATCGCAAGCGGGGCGGTCGCGTGCCCAGACGCAGGCGCAGGCACGCCGCCCTTCCGAACCTGATCATCATCGGCGGGCTCAAGTGCGGCACCACGAGCATCCACCACTACCTGGGGCTCCATCCCGAGATCTGGATGTCTAAGCCGAAGGAGCTCAACTTCTTCGTGGACGAGCTGAACTGGGACCTGGGCCTCGATTGGTATCGCGGCCGCTTCGACGACCGTTTCACGGTCCGGGGCGAGTCCTCCCCTCACTACACGAACCTCCCCTACTTCGAGGGCGTGCCGCAGCGCATCCACGAGCACATTCCCGACGCCAGGCTGATCTACATGGTCCGCGACCCGCTCTCGCGGATCCTCTCGCACTGGTGCCACGCCGTCGGCGCCGGCTACGAGACCCGGCCCATGGAGGAGGCGCTCGCACGCGGCGACCAGACCTACGTGACCCGCTCCCGCTACTGGATGCAGCTGCAGCCCTACCTCGAGCGCTTCGACCGTTCTCAGATCGAGATCATCACCCAGGAAGAGCTGCAGTCGGACCGCCAGGGCACGATGCGCAAGGCCTTCGGCTTCGCGGGCGTCGACCCCGACTTCTACTCGGAGCAGTTCAGCCGCGAGTGGGAGAAGTCCTCGGCGAAGGAGACCGACAAGTACCAGTTCATGGAGAAGCTGATCAAGCTCCCAGGCTTCCGCTCCTTCGACCGCAACTTCGACCGCCTGCCGGAGCGGATGCGTTGGATGGTCGAGAAGATCGTCCACGACCCGGAGGCGCCGCCGGCCGCCAAGCCGGAGATCCCCGAGTCGCTCATCCAGGAGCTCCGGCCCCAATTCACCGAGGACGTCGCGGCGCTGCAGGAGTTCGCCGGCCGCAAGTTCGCGGGCTGGAAGCAGTACTGATCCCGCGTGCGGATTTCCGTCGCCGCCGACGAGCGCGTGGGCGTCGCCGAGAGCGTCCTCGACGAGCTCCGCAAGCGTGGGCATGAGCTGATCCCCCACGGCGCGCTCAGCGAGGAGGAGCGGGATGACTGGGCCTGGGCCAGCGAGGCGGCCGCGCGGGACGTGGCCGAGGGCCGCTCAGAGCAGGCGATCGTCTGCTGCTGGACCGGGACGGGGGCCTCGATCGCGGCCAACAAGGTGAGCGGTGTGCGCGCCGCGCTCTGCCTCGATGCCCAGACGGCCGAGGGAGCGCGCCGGTGGAACGACGCCAACGCCCTGGCGCTCAGCCTCCGCGCCACGTCGGAGGCCGAGCTCGCGGAGATCCTCGACGCATGGTTCGAGGGAGAGCCCAGCGCGGAGCCCGACGACACCGCAAACGTCGAGCACCTCACCGAGATCGAGGGCCGATGAGCAAGATCCCGGGCGAGACACATCAGGTTCGCCGCCTCCTGCCCGATCAGGCGGAGACCACCGTGGCCGAGCAGCTCGCCGAGCTCGATCTAGGGGAGCTGGCCCACCCGGACCGCCCCTATCTGATCCTCAACTTCGCCACCACGCTCGACGGCCGGGCGGCCATCTCGGGGAGGTCGGGCGCGATCGGCAGCGACACCGACACGGAGATGCTCCAGCGCCTCCGCACTCACGTCGACGCGGTGATGATCGGCGCGGGGACGATGCGTGCCGAGCGCTACGGCCGGATCGTCCCCGACCCCGAGCTGCGGGCCTACCGGGAGCGCATCGGCCTCGCCCACGACCCGCTCGGCGTGATCGTGTCCAACCGCCTCGAGCTTCCCTGGGACGCCGGGCTCTTCACCGACGGCGGCGGCCGGGTCGTGGTCTTCACGGCCTCGGAGGAGGAACCTCCGGAGACGGCGACGCCGGTGACCGTCGTGCGCCATCCGGAGGGCGTCGAGCTCGACCGCGCCCTCGCCTGGCTTCTCGAGGAGAGGGGCATCAGGTCGGTCCTCTGCGAGGGCGGGCCGACCCTCCACGGCCGGCTTCGCGAGGGCGGTCTGGCTGACGAGCTCTTCCTCACCATCGCCCCGAAGATCGCCGGCGGCGAGGGCCCGAGGGTCCTGGAGGGCGCACTCGCCGACATCGATCAGGTCGAGCTCGCCTGGCTGCTCGAGTCCGATAGCGAGCTCTTCACCCGCTATCGCGGACTCTCGTAGTAGGGTCCAGATAATGGACTTCAATCCATCGCCCGAGGTCGAGTCCCTCCGGGAGCGCATCGAGGCGTTCATGGATGAGCACTGCTACCCGGTGGAAGCAGAGGTCATCCAGGCCATCGACGACGAGGTCAAGCCCGGGGTCCCCTATCCCGAGATCCTCGTCGACATCAGAGCCAAGGCGAAGGAGGAGGGCCTGTGGAACCTCTTCCTCCCCGGCGATGAGTTCGGCGCCGGCCTGACCAACTGGGAGTACGGGATCCTCTGCGAGCAGATGGGCCGCAGTCCCATCGTCGCCCCGATGGCATTCAACTGCTCGGCACCCGATACCGGGAACAGCGAGATCCTCGCCGACCACGGCACGCCCGAGCAGAAGGAGCGGTTCCTCCAGCCACTGCTCGACGGCGAGATCCGCAGCTGTTTCTCGATGACCGAGCCCGAAGTCTCCGGCTCCGACCCGACGACTCTGCAGACCAGGGCCGAGCTCGTCGACGGCGAGTGGGTGATCAACGGGCACAAGTGGTTCACCTCGGGCGCCAACGGCGCCGAGTTCGCGATCGCGATGGTGGTCACCGATCCCGACGCCGCCCCGTACACGCGGGCGAGCATGATCATCGTGCCGATCGACAACCCCGGCTTCGACCTGATCCGGAACGTGTCCGTGATGGGCCACGACGGCGGGCCCGGCCACTGCGAGGTCCGCTACACGGACTGCCGCGTGCCGGAATCGAATCTCCTCGGCGAGCGCGGCGCGGGCTTCGTGATCGCCCAGGATCGCCTCGGTCCCGGGCGCATCCACCACTGCATGCGCGCCATCGGCACCGCCGAGCGCGCCATCGAGATGATGTGCGAGCGCGCCAACTCCCGCGAGGCCTTTGGCGGCCCGCTCGCCGACAAGCAGTTCGTCCAGGACTTCATCGCCCAGTCGCGGATGGAGGTCGACCAGGCCCGCCTGCTCACCCTCTACGCCGCCTGGCAGATGGACACGGAGGGCAAGCGCCGCGCCCGCCAGGCGATCTCGATGATCAAGGTGGTCGCAGCCAACGTCGTCATGGACGTGCTCGACCGCGCCATCCAGGTCCACGGCTCGCTGGGCATGTCGGACGACACCCCGCTGGCCGGTATGTGGCGCTTCAGCCGGATGCTGCGCGTCGCCGACGGCCCAGACGAGGTGCACAAGATGGTCATCGCCCGCCGCGAGCTGAACCGCGCGGCGAAGCGGTCGGACGCTCCCGCAGAGGAGCCGGCCAAGGCCCCGGCCTAGGCGGCTGGCGCTCCCCTCCACGGAACCCGCCAAGGCCGGGAGCTAGCTCTCCAAGCGCCCGGCTCCACCGAAACACCGGCTGGGGAAGAGCGAGTGCCTCATTTGGCGGGGCGAAGCCGACCGTCCTGATTAGTGCTCGTATAGCGAGCACAAAGCAGGACACCCCGAGATCCTGGCCGTGATGCGCCTGGATCAACCTCCCTTCACTGCCAGGTGTTGGTCCCGGCGGTCCGCCGCCTACGGGAGCCGGCTCGCGGCCTCGTCGGCCGCGTCCGCCAGGCGCTCCACGATCTTCGCGAACTCCTGGAAGCCCTCGTCGGTCTTCCCGTACTGGCCTGACGCGTAGCGGGCGTAGACGCCCTCGAGGATGATCGCCAGCTTCCAGTAGCCGAGGGCGATGAAGAAGTCGATCTGGCTCAGGTCGCGGCCCGAGCGCTCGGCGTAGCGCTCGCGGACGTCGTCGCGCTTCGGGAAACCGGGCGCGATCGTCGCGGGGGCGAAGAGGGGCATGAAGTCGTCGCCCTCCTCTGACCAGTAAACCAGCAGCATTCCCACGTCGGCGAGCGGGTCGCCGAGCGTGCAGAGCTCCCAGTCGACGACCGCGGCCACCTCACCCGCCGCGGTCAGGATCATGTTGTCCAGCCGATAGTCGCCGTGGACGATCGTCGCCGGGCCCTGCTCCGGGACGCGTGCCTCCAAGCGCTCGTGGACGGCATCGACGGCCGGCAGCTCGCGGGTCTTCGACTTCTCCCACTGGCCGTGCCAGCGCCGGAGCTGGCGCTCGACATAGGCCTCCTTGCGGCCCAGGTCGCCGAGTCCGACGGCGTCCGGATCGACCTCGTGAATGGCGACCAGCGTGTCCACCACCCGCTCTCCGATCGCGCGGCGCTCGTCCTCGTCGAACTGCTTCGCCTCCTCGGCTGAGCGCAGGATCGGGCCGTCGACGAAGCCCATCACGTAGAAGGGCGCCTCGTTGACCGACTCGTCCTCGCAGAGGCCGATGACGGGCGGCACGGGCACCGGGGTGTCCTGAAGCGCCGCGATCACGCGGTGCTCGCGTCCCATGTCGTGAGCCGAGCCGAGTCGTTTGCCCAGGGGCGGGCGGCGGAGCGCCCAGGCATGGCCGCCGGCGTCCCTGACGCCGAACGTCATGTTGGAGCGGCCCCCGGAGATGCGGTCGAAGCTCAGCGGCAGCTCGGCGCCGGGCACGTTCGACTCGAACCAGCCCTCGACGCCGTCGCGGTCGATCCCCTCGATAGCCTCCTCCGCCATGGCGGGCAGCATATTCAGGGCTGTGCTCTTCGACTTCGGCGGCGTGCTGACCACCTCGGTCTGGGACAGCTTCGCCGACTTCTGCCGGTCGGAGGGACTGGACCCGGACGCGATCAAGAACCTGTTTCGCACCGACCCGGAAGCGCTCAAGGAGCTCCGGGGGCTGGAGACGGGCGAGCTCAGCGAGTCCGACTTCGAGGCGACCTTCGGCACGCGCCTTGGCCTGAAGAACCCCGACGGGCTGATCGACAGCATGTTCGTCGGCATGAAGCCCGTCCCCCAGATGGTCGATGCCGTGCGGCGGATCCGAGCCAGTGAACTCATGACGGGCCTGGTCTCCAACTCGTGGAGCACGGAGCACTACGACCGCGAGCTGCTCGCGGAGCTCTTCGACGAGGTCGTCATCTCCGCCGAGGTCGGCCTCCACAAGCCGCAGCCCGCCATCTACCGCCTCGCCGCCGAGCGGCTCGAGGTCGAGCCGGCCGGGTGCATCTTCGTGGACGACCTGAAGGAGAACTGCGAGGGCGCGGAGGCGGTCGGCATGACCGCAATCCGGCACCGCAGCGCGCCGGAGACGATCGCCCGGCTCACGGAGCTGACGGGCGTCGAGCTGGCGACCGCCGCGACCTAGCCGCCTAGCTGCCGGCGGCGATCAGGGCGACGCCGAGCAGGGCGAGAACCACGCCCGCCCACTGGATGCGCGCCAGGCGCTCCCCGAGGACCCCGTGGGCGAGCGCGATCGTGAACGCCGGATACATCGAGCCGCCGACGGCCACCACGGGAAGCACGCCCTTAGTCGACGCCACCGCGAAGAGCGAGTTGGCGAGCACGTCGAAGAAGCCGATCGTGAGCAGGACAGCGATCGAGCCCGAGACAGCCGAGAGGCGAGGGCGAGAGATGAGCAGGGCGATCGCGACCGTGGCGACGCCTCCGACGCGCACTGCCAGGATCGACCAGCCCGGCCTATCGGCGGCGGCCAGATCGAGCCCGGTGAAGAAGATGCCGAAACCCAGGCCCGCGACAATCGCCAGCAGGACAGACGTCCGGGCGACCCCGGCGTGGTCCGGCTCCTCCTCGTAGCCGAGGATCACGACTCCCGCGATCGCCGGCACGAGGCCGATCAGCTGAATCACGGCGGGCGCATCCCCCCTGGCGAGACCCACCGCCACGGGTACGACCACTCCCAACGAGGCGATGGGAGCGACCACGCTCACCGTGCCCATCGCCATCGCGGCGTAGAAGGCCCAAAGTCCTCCCAGGGACGCCGCCCCGGCCACGGCGGCGATCGCGAGCTTGTCGGCTGGGATCGGGTCGGCGCCGAACAGCAGGATGAGGACCCCGATCAGCACGAGCCCGGCCGGCTGCGAGACCGCCAGCACGCCGAGGACCGGCAGCCGCCGGCTGGTCAGTCCGCCGAGGAAGTCCGAGACGCCCCAGGAGAACGCGGAAGCCAGGCTGATCGCGAAGGCGAGCACCCGGGATCAAACGGGTTGCCCGGAACCTACTTGCCGCCGCCGAGCAGGCCGTTCAGGGTGTTGTTGACGCCGTCGAGCACGTTGTTCACCGTGCCGTTGACGACGTCGGTGGTGCCGCTCACGGCACCGCCGGCACCGCCGCTGCCACTCCCCGGCAGGCTGACAGAGGGGGCGCTCGGCGCGCTCACCGTCGGCGTCTGGGTGGCGCTTGAATCAGTGCCGCTTCCGGTGCTCCCGGTGCTCCCGGTTGTGCCGCTGGTGCCGTTCGATCCACCATTGGATCCACCGGCCCCGTTGCCCTGCCCCGCGGTGCTCCTGGGAGTCGTCTGCCGGTTGGCCAGGGCGACGACCGCGCGGTTGATCCGGTTCGGTCCCGCCTGAGCCGAGGCGGGCACCGCGTCGGGGCCGTTGGTCACCGAGGACAGCCCGCCGGCCACGCCGGCGAAGCCGCCTCCGAAGCCGATCAGAGCGGCCACGGCCACGGGCACGGCGAAGAGCGCCGCTCCGGCCAATCCACGCGCCACAATCCTGCGGCGCCACCAGGCAAGTAATCCTTTACCCATGAGACCCCTCGCGCCGTAGTGTACGCAAAGAACGGGGATCCACAAAAAGAATGAGTTTCAACCCCTCACTGACCGCGCGCCTGCGAATTGGATTCCTGGTCCTGTTCGCGCTGCTGCTCATCGTCTCCTTGCTGGGCGTGGGCAGGTTGTTCCAGATCCGGGTCAATTACGAGAACGACATCACCCGGTATTTCGGCCTCGAGCTGCAGAGCGAGCGCCTCCGCTCGGCCTTCATCCTCGAGCAGGCGGCCGCGCGGCCCGCCACGGCGCACCAGAAGCCGAGCCAGGTCGAGCTCGATCAGGCCGCCGCGAGCTTCAGGGACGCCTCCGGCCGCGCGCGCGC
This sequence comes from uncultured Solirubrobacterales bacterium, assembly GCA_963815045.1. Taxonomy (GTDB): domain Bacteria; phylum Actinomycetota; class Thermoleophilia; order Solirubrobacterales; family 70-9; genus DASUPK01. The sequence continues at coordinate 381,509 of CAWFET010000003.1, read as the reverse complement.
CCTGACCGACGACGACGTGATCCTGACGATGAAGCTGAACCAGCTCGTCGCCGGCGAGGTCGCGTGGCGCAAGCGCGTCGCGGAGCCCCTGATCAATGAGCAGGTTCCCCCGCCACGGGTGGAACGCAGCCTCACCACAGCGGTGACGAACGCCGGTGACGAGCTCTCGAACGACACCCGGGCGGCACGGGACACCGCACGGGACAACGCCCGTACCGACACGCGCAACACCACCATCCTGGTGGCTGCGGGCCTCGGTGGTGCGCTGCTCGCCGCGCTCATCCTCTTCTCCGGCTTGATCAACTCGATGCGCGCTCCGCTCGGCCGCCTCGTCGAGGGGGCCAGGCGCCTCGCGGGCGGCGACCTTCGCACCCGGGTGGAGGTTGGCGGCCCGGTCGAGATCGCGAGCCTGGGACGGGCGTTCAACGAGATGGCCAACTCGCTCGAGCGCGACGCCCGGGAACGCGACCGGGTCGAGCAGATGAAGGACGACTTCGTGCTCACGGTCTCCCACGAGCTGCGGACGCCCGTGACCGTGGTCAAGGGATTCGCCGAGATGCTCACCGCGCAGCGGAAGTCGCTCAACTCGCGCCAGTTCGAGGCGGCGGAGGTGATCGCGGAGAGCGCCGGCCAGCTCCAGAAGATGATCAACGACCTGCTGGACCTCGCCCGAAGCGACGCGGGCAAGCTGCGGATCGAGCCCGAGCCGACGGCCGTGCGCCCGCTGGCTCAGCGAATCGGCCGCCAGATGCGCCCCAACTTCGAGGGCAAGGACCAGCGCTTCACCGTCAGCGTCGAGAAGGACCTGCCCGACATCCATGCCGACGCGGGCAGGATCGGCCAAGTGCTCGCCAACCTGCTCACGAACGCGAACAAGTACTCGCCAGAGGGCTCGCAGGTGCGTCTCTCCGCGACCAAGGTCGGCGATGAGGTCGAGTTCGCCGTCTCCGACGACGGGCCCGGCCTCGATGAGGACCAGCTCGAGCACGTCTTCGATCGCTTCTGGAGAGCGGACAGCAGCGAGTCGCAGTCCGTCGGCGGCACCGGACTGGGGCTGGCGATCGCCAAGTCGCTGGTCGAGCTGCACGGCGGCGCGATCTCCGCGAACTCGTCTCCGGGCGATGGCGCTACCTTTCGCTTCGTGCTGCCGATCGCCAAGGATGGCCGGCCGAAGGGGAAGGCACCCGCCGAGAGGACGAAGGCGGGGGCCGCGACTTGACGCGCCTCCTGGTCGCCGACGACTCGGAGACCGTGCTGCTCATGCTCCAGCGCCGGCTGGAGATGGAGGGCTACGAGGTCGTCACGGCCACGGACGGCGTCGAGGCGCTTGATCGCCTCGAGGAGCTCGGCTCGAAGGGGCCGGACGTGATCCTGCTCGACGCGATGATGCCCAACAAGTCCGGAACCGAGGTGCTCGAGGAGATCCGCGGGACTGGCTCGGACGTGCCCATCGTGATGATCTCCGCCCACCTCGACGCGCAGGAGCCGGAGCGGATGCGGAAGCTTGGCGCCACGGACATCGTTCCGAAGCCCTTCGAGTGGGAGGACCTGATCGGGAAGATCGAGGAGCTCGCCGAGGGCGGCTAGCTGCGATCTCCCTTCACACGGGAATCTGTGAGCCGACGAACACCGTCCTGTCGCTCGGAAGATGGAAGGCGTCGATCGGGCTCGCGGCGTTCCGGGCCATGGCTACGAACAGCTTCTTTCGCCAGCGGGTGATCGGCTGGACGTCTTCGGTCGGTGCGATCGAAATTCGCGAAACGATGTAGGAGGCCTGCTCCAGGTCGAGGTTGCGTTCCAACAGCCCCTGCTTGCGACAGAGTCGCAGCGCGGCGGGGACGTCGAGCGAGTCGTGATACCCCGCCCTGACCGTCACATGGAAGACGGAGAACTCCCCGCCGATCCGCTCGACCGTGAAGCGGTCGAATTCGTCGACGTTCGGAATGCTGACCAGGTCCACGGAGACGATCACGACCCGCTTCGGGAACGTTTGGGTCTTCTCGACCTCGATCCGGAGCGCCAGCGGGGTGGTCGCCTTGGTCGGGTGCACGTAGACGGCGACACCCTGAACCTTCGTCGGCGGCTCCTCCTGGGTTTCGAGGCCATCGAGGAACGGCACCAGCGGCCCCTCCTTCTCAGCCCTGCCGCGGGTGACGATGGTCTGCCCCCGCCGCCAGTTGATCATCACCAACGAGATCACCATTGCGAGCGCCAGCGAAAGCCACGCTCCGTGCTCGATCTTGATGATGTTGGAGGCGAAGAAAGCCACTTCGACGGTCAGGAACAAGGCGGCGATCGGGATGAGCCTGCGCCTCGGCGTGCCCCAGAGGAAGCGGGCAACAGCGAGGAAGAGCAGCGTGTTCAGGACGAAGGTCGCCGTGACCGCGACGCCGTAGATATCGCCCAGCTTGTCGGCGGACTGGAAGACCAGCGCCAGGGTGACGACGCCGATGCACAGGGCCCAGTTGACGATGGGGACATAGATCTGGCCCTCCAGCTTCGACGGGTGAAGGATCTTGAGTCGCGGCAGGAACCCGAGCTGCACTGCCTGTCGCGCGACCGAGAAGGAACCGGAGATCGCGGCTTGGGAGGCGATGATCGTCGCGACCGTCGCCAGCAGGAGCATCGGGATGCGCGCCCAACCGGGAGCCATCAGGAAGAACGGGTTGACCGCTGTGCCCGGATCGTGACGGATCATCGCGGCCTGGCCGAGGTAGTTCAACACCAAAGCGGGGAATGCGACCGCAAACCATCCGAGCCTGATCGGCGCGGCGCCGAAGTGTCCCCGGTCCGCGTAGAGAGTCTCCGCGCCCGTGACTGCCAGGACGACACCGCCGAGCACGAAGAAGCTTGCCGCGCCGTGGTCGGCAAGGAACCGGGCTCCCCAGGTCGGCGAGAGCCCTTGAAGCACGGCCGGATCCTTCACCAGCTGGTGGAGGCCCAGGAGCGCGATCGCGACGAACCAGACGAGGATCACCGGCCCGAACACCGATCCGATCGTGCCCGATCCGCGTCGCTGGAGGATGAACAGCCCAATGAGGATGACGACCGAGATCGGCACCACCAGGTGCGCCAGATCCGGCTCGACGACCTTCAGCCCCTGGACCGAGCCGAGAACAGAGATCGCCGGTGTGATGATCGCGTCGCCGAAGAAGAGTGCCGCACCGAACAACCCGATCGTCACCAAGGCCAGTCCATGGGGCACCTTGTGTCGCTGGATCAGGGACGCCAGCGCCATGATTCCTCCGTCACCGCGGTTGTGCGCGCGCATGATGAAGCCCGCGTACTTCACGCCGACGACGATGATCAGCGCCCAGAAGATCAGCGAAACGACGCCGTACACATCCGCCGCGCTCGCACCAGCGACCGCATCGTTCTGCGTGAAGATCACTTGCTCGGTGTAGAGGGGGCTCGTGCCGATGTCGCCATAGACGACGCCGAGCGCCCCGAGAGCCAGGGCGGCCTTGCTTGCATCCGCGATGACGTCGCGCTGGCTGTCCTTGAGCGCGTCGAAGCGTTTGCGCACCGCCTCGGACTCGGCTTCCGTGTCAGCTGGAGTCTCCGGCCGCCAGTAGCCGAGCTTGTGTGAAGCCTCATTGAACGTTCGCCTCGCACCGGGCTTCTTGCCCGTGCGCACCGCGGGCCCCTGAGGCTCCGGCGGTGCCGTGACGCGAACGTTGTGGGCTCCCTCGTGGAGGGGCCGTTCGCGGTTCGGCCCGTTGCTATTCACCGCGAGCCTCCTCCTCTGCTCCGAGCGGCCGGAGCGCAAACAGGATGGCGAGCGACTCGTGCCAGAGGAGATCTGGATCCGCCAACTGTCTGGATGGCGGCGCGTAGATGGGGCTTCTCGCATCGGTCAGAAGGCGCCACCCGAGCACCACCCCGCGTGCCGCGACCGCCTCGCACGAACGCAGGGACAGGATCAGCTCTGTCAGCACCGGCCTCGCGAGTTCAACCGCGCCGGCATCAACCCGCACGACGCCGCTCGGCCTCCCGAGCGGCGAAGTATCGACGAGCACTTGCTCGAGGCGCCGTGCGAGTCGCGTGCGCTCGCGCGAGGAAACGAGCTGCGCTTCCCGGAGTGTCAGCGCAGGGCCGTCGAGACGCTCCGCGCCGCGGGCGATCTCGCGGTCGAGCCAAGAGCGCCCAAGACGCGTGCGCGCCCGCAGGAGGAATCCCCGAGGGCCGCGCATCGACGAGATCGCGCTCTCCGGCGCAGGCCTCGGTGTTCGCAGGAGAGCAAGACTCGCCATACGAACATCCTCCGCCGGGGCGCGTCAAGCTCTCGTAGAGATTCCGCCGGAGAGCGTTGAGATTTCATAAAGATCGGATTCGCGCTGACGATCCGATTGGCCCGCCTTCTAGCTCCGGGCGATCTCCATCCGGATCTGCTTGCCCTTCAGCTTCGTCCCGTCCAGGTACTCGACCGCCCTCTCCGCCTGATCGGCGGCGACCTCGACGAACGAGAAGCGGTCGAGGACGCGGATCGAGTGGATCGCCTCCTTCGGAAGGACGGCGCCCTCGGTCAGGGCCCAGCTCAGGTCCTCCTCGGTGAGCCCGCCCTGCTTTCCGCGATTGACGAAGAGCTTGACCGTCCCATTCTTCGGCACGGGAGGCGGGCCCTCACGGCGTCGCGGAGTCGGGGCGTGCTCCAGCCGCTCCTCGGGCGGTTCCCACTCGCCGATCGGAGCCTTCACCGTGCGCTCGATCTCCTTCAGGTCCCCCTCCTGCTTCGCGGTGGCGAAGGTGATCGCTCGGCCGGTGCGCCCGACTCGGCCGGTCCGCCCGATCCGGTGGACGTAGATCTCGGGATTGTTCGGCAGGTCGTAGTTGATGACGTGGGTGACATGCTCGATGTCGAGGCCGCGGGCCGCGATGTCGGTCGCCACCAGGAGCGGCGTCTTGTGCTCCTTGAACGAGATCATCACGCCGTCCCGCTGGCCCTGGCTGAGGTCGCCGTGGAGGGCCTTGACGCGCAGCCCCTTGTCGCCCAGGTCCCGCCCCAGCCTGGCGGCGCCGATCTTGGTGCGGACGAAGATGATCGCCTGCTCGGGCTCCTCGGCCTTCAGCACCTCGGCGAGGCGCTGGAGCTTCTGCTTGGGCTCGACCATCACGTAGGCCTGCTCGACCGAGTCGACCGTGAGCTTCTTCGGGGTGACGCGAATCGTCACCGGGTCGTACATGTAGGTCTCGGCGAGCCTGGCGACCGGCGCCGGCATGGTCGCCGAGAAGAGCAGCGTCTGGCGCCCGTTCGGGCACATCCGCAGGATCTTCTCGACGTCCTCGATGAAGCCCAGGTCGAGCATCTCGTCGGCCTCGTCGAGGACGACGTAGCGGGCCGCCGTGAGGACCAGGGACTTGCGTGAGATCAGATCCATCATGCGGCCGACGGTCGCGACGACCACCTGCGCGCCGTGACGCAGCCGCGACTGCTGCTCGCGGATCGGAGCGCCGCCGAAGATGGCGACCACGTTCACGCCCTCGAGATGCTCGGCATAGGCGCGCAACGCCTGCGTCACCTGGATGCAGAGCTCGCGCGTCGGGGTGAGGACGATCGCCTGGGTCTCCTCGTTCTCAGGATCGATGTACTCGAGCATCGGCAGGCCGAAGGCGGCCGTCTTGCCGCTGCCGGTCTGGGCCTGGCCGATCACGTCGTGGCCGTTGAGCAGCTCGGGAATCGCCTGGGCCTGGATCGGGGTCGGCTCCGCGTAGCCGAGCTCGTCGAGGGTCTGCTGCAGGCCCTCGGACAGGCCGAGCTCCTTGAAGGAGATTGCCGTTTCCGTGTCGGCCATCTACTTCGAGGGGTCGAGCAGGAGCTTGCCGGTCGTGCCCCGGTCCTGCATCGCCTCATGGGCCCGGGCGGCCTCGCTCAGGGGATACGTCTCGCCGATGACCACCTCGAGCTCACCCTTCGCGACGGCGCCGAAGAGACCGCCGATCATCTCGGCGATCAGCTGCCGCTTCCGGGCGATCAGTGCGATCAGCCAGAAACCCAGCACGGACTTCGAGCTCTGCAGCAGGTAGCTCGTCTTCACGTCATGAAACTCCCGGGCAGCGTTGCCGAAGACGACCATGCGGCCAAGCATGTTGAGAGCGGCGAGCTCGGGCTCGAAGCCGGTCCCGCTCATGTGCAGCACGACGTCCACCTTCTCGCCCCCGTTGGCGTCGAGGATCGCCTGCTCGAGGTCATCGGCTCGAGAGTCGGCCGTGCCATCCGCGCCGAGCCGCGTGGCGAGCTCGCGCTTCTCCTCGCTTGAGGCGAGCGCGATCACCTTGGCGCCCGCGCGCTTGGCGAGCTGGACGGCGAGGCTGCCCGTTCCGCCGCCGGCGGCCTCGACCACGACGGTCTCGCCCTTCTCGACGTGGGCGCAGTAGTGGAGCAGGGCATGCGCGGTCAGGCCCTGGAGGAGCAATCCCGCGCCCTGGTCGTCTGAGACCTCATCGGGGAGCGGCACGAGGAATGCCTCCGGGACCAGGGCCTTCTGGGCGTAGCCGCCGTTGTTGATCAGGGCGGCGACGCGACGGCCGTCAGCCGTGACGCCCGCGATCTCGGCTCCTGGGACGAGGGGCAGTTCCTGCTCAGCCAGGTAGTCGTTGCGGATGGCGTGGGTGTCCGCCCAGTTGATTCCCGACCGGGCGACGTCGACGACGACCATGCCATCGGCGGGCTCGGGGTCGGGCAGATCGACCAGCTGTAGGTTCTCTGGCCCGCCGAACTCCTCGATCTGAATAGCCTTCACCCCTCAAGCTTATGTCGCTAACCGTCGTGGGGTCGATTGCCTTTGATTCCGTGCGCACGCCGTTCGGCGAGCGCGAACGGATGCTGGGCGGCTCAGCCGTCCATTTCTCGCTGGCCGCGAGCTTCTTCACCGAGGCTCGGGTCGTCGGGCCGGTCGGCGACGACTTCGGCGATGAGGAACTTGGTGTGCTCGAAACACGCGGCGTCGTCACGGACGACATCGAGCGCGTGGAGGGAGGCGAGACCTTCTTCTGGCAGGGGCACTACGAGTACGACATGAACGTCGCGCACACTGACGACACGCAGCTCAACGTCTTCGCCGACTTCGACCCGAAGCTCTCCGGCGGCTCGACGAGCGCCGAGATGCTGTTCCTGGGGAACATCCAGCCGGAGCTGCAGCAGCAGGTCCGGCGCTCCTGTGAGGGGGCCGAGTTCGCGGGGCTCGACTCGATGAACTTCTGGCTCGATTCGGCGCGGGATGCGCTCGTCGCGGCGATCGGGCAGGTCGACTGCCTGCTCCTCAACGACGCCGAGATTCGTGAGCTCACCGGCGAGCCCAACCTGGCCCGGGCCGCGCGGGCGGCCATGGAGATGGGCCCGAAGGTGGTCGTCGCGAAGCGCGGTGAGTACGGCGCGGCGCTGTTCAGCGGCGAGGAGTTCTTCGCCATCCCGGGCTTCATGCTCGAGGACGTGCGCGACCCGACCGGGGCCGGCGACACCTTCGCCGGCGGCTTCCTCGGCTACCTCGACAGCCGCCGAGCCGCCGGCGACTCCCTGCTCGACCACGCGGTCCTGCGGCAGGGGATGGCCTACGGCTCGGTGCTGGCGTCCTTCAACGTGGAGGGGTTCGGCACGGAGCGGATCCAGTCACTCACCCGCGATGAGATCGACGAGCGCCTGCGCGAGTTCCGCCGGATCACTCATTTCGACGCCGAGCCCGCGCCGACGTGAATCGGGTTGCTCCTCGGCTTCGCCTGCGGGGCACCCTCTCATGACCCGAGGCGCGCCTCGTCCAGGTCCAGGTCGCGCTGGATGCGGCGGAAGAGGTCCTGCTTGATCCGGCCGTCGTTCCGCATTTCGAGCAGGCTGCTGCGCTCGGCTCGGATCAGGTCCTCGCGCACCCTGCGATAGCCGCTCAGCGGATTTTCGATCGGCACCCCCGAGTCGTCGCCCTGCAGTGCGGCGACGCAGCGCGCGAAGCGGGCCTGGTAGAGCTCGCGCAGGCGCACGACGGCGCTCTCGGAGACCGGAGACCCCTCGGACTCGAGCTCGTCCAGGCGGTCGAGCGCGGCCTGCGCCGCAGCGAGGCGAGCCACCGCCTCATCCGGCGCCCAGGCCTCCGATGTGCTCAGCCCGAGCCGGCGGACCAGGGACGGCAGCGTCAGCCCCTGGCCGACGAGCGTCACGAAGATGACGGCGACGGTCAGGTAAACGATCAGGTCGCGCGAGTCGAAGGCGGCGCCGGAGTCGAGCGTGAGCGGCAGGGCGAGTGCAGCGGCCAGGGAGACGGCACCGCGCATGCCGGTCCAGCCGATCAGCAAGCGCTCGCGCCAGTCCTCTCCCCCACCCGTGTCCCCGATCCTGGGCAGCAGCCGTCCCAGCGAGACCGGAAGGAACTGCCAGGCGACGCGGATCACGATCACCACCGCCGAGATCATCAGCCCGTACCCGACGATCTCGCCAGGCGAAAAAGTCTCCCCCACCTTCCGCAGGATCTCCGGGAACTGCTCCCCGACAAGCACGAAGAGGATCGCGTTGAGGGCGAAAACCAGCACCCGCCAGAACGACTGGGCGTTCAGTCGGAGGTCGGCATCGAAGATGATGTGCGAGCGCCAGCCCGAGAAGAGGCCACTGCTGACCGCTGCCAGCACGCCGGAGGCGCCGACGCCGTCAGCCAGCGCGAACGAGGCGTAGGCGGTGAAGACGGTGAGGAGGATCGCCAGCGGTGCGTCGTCGAGGCGGCGAAGCGCAATCTGGCCGATCCCCGAGACCACCAAACCGATGGCCACGCCGCCGATGACCCCGACGACGAGATCGTCGATCGCCTCGCCGGCCGTCAGCGTCCCGGTGACCACGGCCGCCACCGCGACCTTGTAGGAGACGAGGGCGGTGGCGTCGTTGATCATGCTCTCGCCCTCGACGAGCGTCGCCACCCGGTCCGTGACGCCCACCCGCTGGAAGGTCGCAATCGCCGAAACGGGGTCGGTCGGGGCGACGATCGCGCCGAGGACGAAGCCCTCAGCCCAATCGATGCTCGGGATCACGGCCTGCGCGACCGCTGCGACCGCGACCATCGTCGCGAGCGTGAGCCCGATCACCAGCCAGGTGAGCGGGATCAGCTCCGCTCGCAGCTCCTTCGGCGACGCCCAGTAGCCGGCGGATTGCAGCAGCGGTGGCAGGAAGACGAGAAAGACGACGTCCGGCTGGAGCACCAGCGTCGGGCCACCCGGGATGAAGCCGATCGCGAGGCCGCCGAGCACCAGGACGATCGGGTACGGGATCTTGATCGCGTCCGCGATCCGCACCAGAACGATCGCCGCGGCGACCAGCGCAATCAGGATCTCGATGTCATTCACGCCGCGAGTCTAAGCTCGCTCACTCTTGAGTCAGCTGACCCCACCGATCTCCGCGGAGGACCACGTCGACGGCCCGGACCGGGCCGAGCTCGAGCTCGTCATGTACGGCGACTTCCAGTGCCCGTACTGCACCGCCGCCTTCCCGATCGTCCACCGCATCCGCGACCAGCTCGCCGGGCGGCTGCTGTTCGCCTTCAGGCACTTCCCGCTGAGGCAGATCCATCCCGACGCCGAGCGTGCTGCGCAGGGGGCTGAGGCGGCGGCGGCCCAGGGCGCCTTCTGGCAGATGCACGACCGCATGTACGAGTCGCGCGGGGCGCTGGGCCGCGAGGACCTGATCCATTACGCCGAGGAGCTCGGGCTGGACGTCGACCGCTTCACCACGGAGCTCGACTCCGAGGTCCACGCCCCGAGGGTTCAGCGCGACGTCGACAGCGGCCTCGCGAGCGGGGTAACGGGCACGCCGGGCTTCTTCGTCGGTGGGCGCATGCACGGCGGCTCATTCGACGCCCAGTCCCTCACGGCGGCGCTCGAAGCCACCTCTCAGTAGCGGATCACGACCATCCCGATCGCCAGCACGACGACGGCCCACCAGAGGCCGCGCAGAGACGCGTCGAGCGGCCTCGAGATCTCCGCGGCCGTCAGCGGAATCACGGTGCCGTCGTCGAGCCGCTGCTCGCCGCTGACGGAAACCGTCTTGCGCCTCAGCTGCCTCACCGGCGTCGACAGGATCCTCTGCACGCTGACCAGGCCGAAGCAACCGGCCGCGACCAAGACTCCGGCCACGTCGACCTTCAGCGAAGCGAGGGAGAGGGTGTTCACCCACCACGAGGTGAGCGCCGGGAATGCGGCCCAGGCGAAGGCAAGCCAGAACGCCGTGTGGAAGCGGCCGCCGAAGAGCTCGAGGTTGTAGGCGACGAGGAAGAACCCGCCCGCCAGCACGAACGGGATCAGCGTCGGCGACACCATGATGCAGCCGGCCACCCCGATCCCGAGCGCTCCCACCAGTGAGGCGCCAGCGAGCGCCGTCAGGGTCCTGTCTGAGAGCTCGGTCTTCAGCGGGCGCCCATTGAGCTCGTCGAGCGTGTGGGCGCTGATCCCGACGGCCAGGAAGAAGGCGGCCAGCGTGGCGACGAAGCGGTCGGTGTGGATCTGCGCCGCGGCGGCGGCCCCGAAGCAGACGTTGGCCAGGTTCCAGGCCGTGTAGGGCGGGTGCAGCACGGTGACGAGGTCGCGCCAGCCTCCGCGGCGAAGCGCGTAGAAAGCCGGGCGCTGGAGCCGGTCGTCAGCCACGCGTTCCCCAGATCACGACTCCACCGCCGAAGCTCATCACTCGCGCGGTCACGCCCTCGATCCCCGCATCTCGCCAGAGCTCCAGCTGCCGGGCGAGCGGCAGCCGCCCGTAGAAGTCTGTGATGTTCCGCCCCAGAAAGCGCCCGACGACGTACCAGTCCCGGGAGATCATCCGGCCGAGGACCGGCATCGCGGCGCGCGTGTAGACGTGCCAGAGCGAGCGGGGCATCGGGTTGGGCGGCAGCATGAACTCGAGCGACGCGATCCGTCCTCCACTCTTCACTACGCGCGCGAGCTCCCGCAGGGTTGCCCCGGGGTCGTCCACGTAGCGGAGCAGGTAGGTGAAGGTGAGATGGTCGAATTCACCGTCCTCGTAGGGGATCGACTCGGCCTCCCCCCTGATCAGCTCGACTCGATCGGCCAGGCGGGGGTCGGCGGCGAGCTTGACCTCGGCGGCGGCCAGCATCTCGGGACTCTGGTCCAGGCCGACGACGGAGCAGCCATAGCTGCGGACGAGGGCCTCAGCCACCATCCCGGTGCCCGTCGCGACGTCCAGGACGCGATCCCCCTCGCTCGCGGCGACCTGGTGGACCATCGCGCGGCGCCAGCGCGGGTCCTGGCCGAAGCTGAGCAAGGCGCCCGCGAGGTCGTACCGCCTCGGGAGCCCGGCGAAGAGGCGCAGCGCCTCCTCCTTGCTCGGCCTGTTTGCCGGAATCGCCACCGTGAGAAGATATGGGGGAAGGGCGCACGCGACCGAGGAGTGTTGATGGCGACGAAGGAAGAGACTCAGGACAAGGCGGCCAACGCGTCGCAGGACGGCGCTTCGAGCGCCGACACGCTGAGCATCACCGACAACAGGACCGGCGAGTCCTACGAGGTGGAGATCAACGACGGGACCATCAAGACGATGGACCTGCGGCAGATCAAGGTCTCGGAGGACGACTTCGGCCTGATGGGGTACGACCCGGCCTTCACGAATACGGCGTCCTGCCGTTCGGCGATCACCTACATCGACGGCGAGGCGGGAGTCCTCCAGCACCGCGGCATCCCGATCGAGCAGCTCAGCGAGCACTCGACCTACCTCGAGGTCGCCTACCTCCTGATCTTCGGCGAGCTCCCCACCCCGTCGCAGCTCGAGCGCTGGACCTTCGACGTAACCCATCACACCTTCGCCCATGAGGACATCAAGAAGCTGAACGAGGCCTTCCGCCACGACGCGCACCCGATGGGAATGCTGCTCGCCAACGTCGGGGCGCTCTCGACCTTCTATCCGGACGCGAAGCACATCGACGATCCGGAGGAGCGCTACATGGCGGCGATCAGGCTGATCGCCAAGGTCCCGACGCTGGCCGCCTGGGCCTATCGCCACAGCATGGGACTCCCCTACGTCTACCCGGACAACGAGCTCGGCTACTCCGAGAACTTCCTCTCGATGCTGTTCAAGATGGAGGACAGCTTCAAGCCCGATCCCCGGATCGCCAAGGCTCTGGACGTGCTCTTCATCCTGCACGCCGACCACGAGCAGAACTGCTCGACGAACGCGGTTCGGTCGGTCGGCTCATCGGGCGTCGACCCGTACTCGGCGGTGGCCGCCGGAGTCGCGGCCCTCTATGGCCCGCTGCACGGCGGCGCCAACGAGGCCGCGCTGAGGATGCTGCGCAGGATCGAGACGGTCGAGAACATCCCGGACTTCCTCGAGGGCGTGAAGAGGCGGGAGGAGAAGCTGATGGGCTTCGGCCACCGGGTCTACAAGAACTACGACCCGCGCGCCCGGATCATCAAGAAGCACGTCGAGGAGGTGCTCGAGGCGACAGGGGACAATCCGCTGCTCGACGTCGCCGTCGAGCTCGAGAAGCGCGCCCTCGACGACGAGTTCTTCACCTCGCGGAAGCTCTACCCGAACGTCGACTTCTACTCGGGCCTCATCTACGAGGCGATCGGCGTGCCGAACGACATGTTCACGGTGATCTTCGCGATCCCGCGCACCTCCGGCTGGATCGCCCAGTGGATGGAGCAGAACTCCGACCCGGACCTGAAGATCGCCAGGCCGCGCCAGATCTACACCGGCCGCCGCGACGTCGACTACACGCCGCCCGAGAAGCGGGATGGCCCCGAGAAGATCACCGGGCCGCCGGCGAAGCGCCCGAAGCGCCCCCGCCGCGGCGCCTGATTCACCCGAGGGCTCGGCGCGCGAAATAGTCTGCCGTGGGTGGGCAAGTGGAAGGTCACCGTCCGGCACGGGCCCCGCGTCGGCAGGGAGAAGTTCGCGACGCTCGACGAGGCGATCGCCGAAGCTCGCCGGCGGGTCGAGGAGGTCCAGCGCGAGGGTGGGCTTCCCGCGATCAGCGCCTTCCGGGAGCACACACCCGGTCAGCGCGTCGAGGCTCGCATCGAGATCTCCGGCCCCGGCCTCTTCCGCTCGCGCGAGGGCGGCATCGACGTGATGGGGGACGGTTCGGCGATCGCCTACATCGGCGCGATCCGCAAGGAGACGATTCGCGCGGGTTCGCTGGACGAGGCATTCGAGCGGCTTGCGGAGACCCTGCGTCCGTCGTCGGACGGGTAGGCTCCGCGCCGTGAGGGAGAAGGGAATCTTCCGCGTCGTCGTCGCATTCCTGCTCGTGCCGCTGCTGCTCGGCGTCGCGACGGCGGATGCGAAGAAAAAGAAGAAGAAGCCGAAGTCGCCGCCGGTCACGGTCGTCTCGGCTTCGCAGAACACCTCGGCCGATGGACAGCAGGTCACGGTGACGGCCACCTGCCCCGCCGGCCAGCTGGCGGTGGGCGGCGGGTTCACGGCACCGCTCGTCGTCTCAGGCACGACCCTCACCGATCTGCACATCGTCTACGAGTCCCGCCGGGTCGGAGACAACAGCTGGCAGGTGTCGGCTGCGCGAGAGCACTCCGGGGGTCCTGCGGCTTCGCTCCCCGTCACAGCGAGCGCCGACTGCCGGACGGCGACGCTCAGAAAGAAGAAGGGCAAGAAGAAGCGGAAGGTCCTCCGGATAAGCGAGGTGAGCGCCGCGGGCGAGCTGTCGTCGGGGTCCGGTGGACAGTCGACCGCGACGGCCACCTGCCCAGCCGGGACGCAGGCGCTGGGCGGTGGGTTCTCCTCGACTCCCGCGCCGGTCCTGACCGGGTCCCCGAGCTTCCCCGTCTTCTTCGCGAACTACAAGTCGAGCCCGACGAGCTGGCTTGCGGCCTTCACCAACTCAGGCTCCCCGCAACGCACGGTCACCAGCTACGCCTACTGCGCTTCCGGGCTGAAGTTGACCGACCTGAGCGCGGCTAGCACCGTGCCCGCCTCGAGCATGGCGGGGATCGAATCCACGACCCTGGCGTCGCCCAACTGCCCGAAGGGAAAGTCCCTCCTTGGTGGGGGCTTCAACTCCTCGGCGCCGGGCCCCATGGGACCGCTTCCCATCCTGACCGGCTCAGCGGCCGCCGGACCGAGCTGGCACTTCATCGTCTACAACCTCTCCGAGGTCGCGGACAACCTGGTTTCGCAGGGCATCTGCGCTTAGGCTGTCCGGCCAGTGGGGGCATCGATGGTGAGTGGGAGGACGAAGATATGACCGTGCAAGCTGGGCGCGCCCGCCGGATTTGCGTTCCCCTGATCGCCAGCGCGTTGCTCGCGCTGGCGATGGCGCCCGCGGCCTTCGGGGCGGATCGCATCTACTGGGGGAACGGGGGCAACAACACGATCGCCTACGCCAACCTCGACGGAACGGGCGGCGGCGGCACGGTCAATCTCGCCGGCGCGACCCCGGGCGGTCCCCGAGGCGTGGCCATCGACACCGCGACGGGGCGAATCTACTGGGCCAACCAGAACAGCGCCACGATCTCCTACGCCAATCTCGACGGCACGGGCCACGGCGGCGAACTCAACCTCACCGGGGCGACGATAACCAAGCCCCACGGCCTGGCGGTCGACCCCGCGGCGGGCCGGCTCTACTGGGCCGACAGTGGCAACACGATCTCCTACGCCAACCTCGACGGATCGGGCGGCGGCGATCTCGACATCACCGGGGCGACCCCGGACGCTCCCTACGGCGCGACGATCGACCCGGCCGCGGGGAGGATCTACTGGGCCAACCTGGGCAACAACACGATCTCCTACGCGAACCTCGACGGATCGGGTGGCGGAGGAGAGCTCGACATCACCGGGTCGAACCCGGACGAGCCCCACGGCCTGGTGATCGACCACGCGACGGGGCTCATCTACTGGACCAATCTGATCAGCACGATCTCCTATGCCCACGTCGACGGATCGGGCGGCGGCGGCGAGCTCAACCTCACCGGGGCGACAGAGAAGGGCGGCGTCGGCCTGGCGGTCGACCCGACGACGGGGAGGCTCTGGTGGGGGAACCTCGGCAGCAGCGGCAATCCGATCTCTTACGTCAACGCTGACGGATCAGGTGGCGGGGGGTTGCTCGACACATCTCCGGTGATCAGCAGCCAGGCCCGGTTCCCGGTCCTGCTTCGTGCGCCAAGCGGCACCGGCGCGCCGCAGGTCTCAGGCAGCTCGATCGCCGGCGCCCTGCTCTCGTGCTCGCCGGGCACGTGGGCGCCCGACGTGCTCGCCTCCTTCTTCTACCGCGCGCCGCAGAGCGTCGGCTACCAGTGGACTCGCGACGGTGCCGATATCGGCGGCGCGACGAGTGCCTCCTACACCACCTCCCTCCCGGGCGATTACCGCTGCCGGGAGACGGCGACCAACGCGGCCGGCTCGGCCTCGCAGACGAGCGACCCGCACCAGGTCATCGGTCCTCCCGACACGAGGCTCACCAAGGTGAAGATGGATTCCCGTCGCGGCAAGGTGACGTTCAAGTTCATCGCGACAGGCCACGCCTGGAGCTTCGGATGCAAGCTGAAGCGTCCCGACAAGCCCACCCCCGTCAAGGACTGCAGCTCCCCGATGACCTACAGGGGTCTGCCGCCGGGCCACTACCGCTTCCAGGTCCGCGCCTACGGACCCGCCGGACCAGACCTGACGCCGTCGGAGAAGCGGATCACGCTCCGGTAGGCCCCCGCGGACTAACCTCCGCGCGATGGGCGAGAGCTACGAAGCGGGACGACGCGTCCGGCTCCCGAACGGGTCTGAGCCGCCGATCCAGGTGTTCATCAACGGGACGGAGCAGCGCGAGGGCTCAGACTTCTCCGTGCACAACGACCTGATCGTCTTCTCGCGGCCGATCGTGAAGGAGAAGGTCTCGAAGAGCCGCTGGCTCGCGATGAGCCTCGGCCTGTTCGGCAGCTACGGCGAGAACGAAACGGTCGACGTCCACTTCTCCCACCGCGGGAAGGTTCAGGTCATCACCGACGCGGAGATACTTCCCGACTGATGCGGATCTGCCTGATGATCGAGGGCCAGGAGTCGGTCACCTGGGAGGAGTGGCTGGCGCTCGCCAAGGCCTGTGAGGACAACCCGATCGAGGCCCTCTTCCGATCGGACCACTACCAGTCGGTGATGGGCCGAACGGACCGCGGCTCACTCGATGCCTGGGGGACGATCTGCGGGCTCGCCGCAGTCACCAGCACCCTGCGCCTTGGGACACTCGTCTCGCCGGCGACCTTCCGGCACCCCTCCGTGCTGGCGAAGGGCGTCGTCACGGCCGACCACATCGCGGGCGGAGGGCGGATCGAGCTGGGAATGGGAACCGGTTGGCTGGAGACGGAGCACACCTCCTACGGCTTTCCCTTCCTCACCACCGGCGAGCGCTTCGAGCTGCTCGAGGAGCAGATCGAGATCGTGCGGCGCTCCTGGGAGGAGGATGGCCTCGAATTCAAGGGCGAGCACTACGAGCTCAGCGGTAACGCCCTGCCGAAGCCCCTCTCCCCCCCGAACCTGATCGTCGGGGGCCGGGCGAAGCCCCGCAGCCTGCGGCTCGCGGCCCGCTGGGCCGACGAGTACAACCTGGTGATGATGACCGCCGAGGAGTGCGCGGCGGCCGTCCCCGACGTCCTCGAGGCCTGGGGGTCAGCCGGGCGCGATCGCCCGACCATCTCGCTGATGACGAGCTGCATCATCGGCTCCGACGAGGTCGACCTGCTCGAGCGCGCGCACGCGACAGCGGAGGTACGCGGGGAAGAGGCGGTTGACCCCGAGTCCTACCTCGGGGCGGAACGACCGAATTCCCTCGTCGGAACGGTCGCCCAGATCCGCGAGCAGCTTGGCGAGCTCGAGAAGGCCGGCGTCGAGAGAGTGATGCTGCAGTACCTGACGCACCGCGATCTCGACGGCGTCGACCTGATCGCCGAGCTGGCCGACGCGGGCTAGAGCCGGCGGTTCTTCTTCCGCGGAACGTTCTTCTTCAGCCGTACGGCCAGCGACTGCGACCGAGCGGAACCGGCAACCGGCGTGTAGGTGAAGGTCGGGACGACCGTCACCTTGCCCTTCCGGTTCAGCTTCCTGCGCTTCTTGCCGCTCGTCGCGATCAGCAGCTGGCTGCCGCCGGGTGCTCCATACGTCGTGGTCTTGGTCCTGACGCCCAGGCCGGAGATCGTGAACTCGCCTGAATTGGGCACGCGCACCTCGATGCTGGCCGTCCCCCGATTTCGGTATCGCGTCAGAACGCCGAAGCTGAACGTGTTGGTCGGTTCGGCAGTGGCCGAGATGTTCAGCCGGCGATTCGAAACCATTGAGGCGATCGGGCCCGACTCACCGTCCGACAGATTCCCGCTGCCGAAGAAGATGTTGTCTCCCGCCGGTGCCGCAAATTCGCAAGCGGTGCTGGTCGGTGGGTCGACCGAGTTGTCGTTCATCCCGAGGAGGTCGCCGGCCTTCGCCACGATGCTCGCCGGAAAGGTGTTGAGCGCTCCGCTGGTCAGAGCCCGAGGCCCGTCGTGGCCGACGACCTTGTAGTTGGTCCCGGAGACCTTTCGAAACACCTTCATCGTCCAGTGCTGCTTCGCCGTGGTCGAGGCAAACGTGCTCCATGAGGTGATCGTCCATGACGCGACGCCTGGGGTTGCCGGCACCACGTATGAATTGCCCGAGACCTCTGTCGGCTGCACCCAGTCATCGACGACGTTGCTGCAGCTGCTCGGCGGGGCGCTCGGGGGAACCTGGCCGATCGTCACGGCTGCCCCGGCGGAGGAAGCAAATGCGGCGAGCGCCAGCAACAGCGCGATCCCGAAACCTGAGGCGCGGACGACGGGACGTCTCATCGTCTTGATTCTCCTATACGGCGGCGGGCTCGCCGGCGCCCATGCCGGAGAGATCTGCGACACGCTCGCGATGATCACGCGGGGTGCCGAGCATACGGCCGGCCACCCGGCCGCGCTTGAGCCAGAACTGCAGGTCGTGCTCCCACGTGAAGCCGATGCCGCCGAGGACCTGAAGGGCTGAGGCAGGCACCTGCCAGCCGGCGTCGGCCGATCGCGCGCCTGCCATCGCCGCGGCAAGCGGCAGCGACTCAGGCTCGGCGTCGGCGGTCCAGGATGCGTAGTAGGTCAGCGAGCGCGACTCCTCCGTGGCCAGCAACATCGCCGCGCAGCGGTGCCCGACGCCCTGGTAGGCGCCGATCGGGCGACCGAACTGCTGGCGTTCCCGCGCGTACTCGACGGCCATCTCCATGGTCCGCTGGGCGATCCCCGTGAGCTCGCCGGCTATCGCGACGGCGAGCCGGTCCCGGCCGGCGTCGACATCCCCTGGCAGCCGCTCGCCCGGGGCGTCAGACACCAGCCCGTAGGAGCGCGTGGCGTCGATCGCCTCGAAGGGCTCGAAGTCGACCTCGGAGGCCGGAGCGACCAGCGCGCCCTCGCCGTCAAAGGTGACGACGACGTCGGCGGTGGGCAGGTCGCAGAAGAGGGTGCTGGTGCCGTCGGCGAAGCCGCCGAACGACCCGGTCGCCTCGCCCGAAGCCAGCTTGGGCAGCCACTCAGCGCGCTGCTCGTCTGAACCGGCGGCCGAGATGACGAGCGCGGCGCCGGCGGTTCCGAGCAGTGGGCTGGGCGCGCATGCATAACCGGACTCCTCCATGAGCACGGCGAGCTCCACCATGCCGAGGCCCTGACCGCCGTCGTCCTCGGAGATCGCGATCCCGGGCCAGCCGAGCTCGGAGATCTCCTTCCAGAGCGCATCGTCGTACGAGCGCGCCTCTGCCAGCTCCCGGACCTTCTCGGGCTTGAAGCGGGAGCCCAGGAACTCGTGGGCGGTGCGCTTGATCTCTTGCTGTTCGTCGTTCAGATCGAAGTTCACGGCTACCTCAGCCTCGGCAGGCCGAGCACGCGCTCGGCGATGATGTTCTTGAGCACCTCGGTGGTGCCGCCCTCGATCGAGTTGGCGCGGGAGCGCAGGAAGCGGTAGCTCCACTCGGTGTTGACGCGCATCCCCTCGGGGCCGAGCACCTCGTTGCCGAGCTCGGTGAGGGCCTGGTTGTAGTCGGCCCACTGCCACTTGGAGAGCGAGCCCTCCGGGCCGGGGATCCCAGACTTCATCGTCGCGGTCAGCGCGCGCAGTGCGCCGAGGCGCATCGCCTCGATGCCGATCTGCAGGTCCGCGATCTGCTGGCGGATCACCGGATCACCGTCGAGCCCGCGCTCGCGGATCACCGCGAGGAGGTCCTCCATGGAGCGCTTCAGCCCCATCACGGCGGCGGCGCCCAGGCCGGCGCGCTCGAACATCAGGGTCGTGATCGCGACGCCCCAGCCGCCGCCCACCTGGCCGATGATGTTCTCGTCCGGGATCTCGGCCTCCTCGAGGAAGATCTCGTTGAACTCCGCCTCGCCGGTGATCTGGCGGAGCGGCCGGACGTCGACGTTCGGCTGATCCATGTCGAGGATGAAGTAGGTGATGCCCTTGTGCTTCGGGGCGTCCTGGTCGGTGCGGGCGAGGAGCATGCAGTACTTGGCCTCGTGCGCGTAGGTGGTCCAGACCTTCTGGCCGGTCACCTTCCAGGTGCCGTTGTCGCTCTTCACGGCGCGGGTCTTGAGCGAGGCGAGGTCCGAGCCCGATTCCGGCTCGGAGAAGCCCTGGCACCAGATCTCCTCACCCGAGAGGATCGGCTCCAGGTAGCGCTCCTTCTGGTCCTCGTCGCCGTGGGCGATCACGACAGGCCCGCCCATCACGAGGCCGAGCACGTTCGCCGGGAGCGGCACGCGCTGGCGGGCCAGCTCCTCGTTGAAGATCGACTGCTCGATCAGGGTCGCGCCCTTGCCGCCGTACTCCTCGGGCCAGGAGAGGCCCGCCCAGCCGGCCTCGTGCATCTTCTTCTGCCACGCGCGGCGGAACTCGAATTCGGCCTGATCGTCACCCTCGGGGGAGGGGCCCGGATGGTTCTCCTCCAGCCAGCTCCGGACCTCGTCGCGGAAGGCGGTCTCCGAATCGGTCAGAGTCAGGTCCACGTTCCGGACTCTATCTGACTGGCCGACTGGCCAGTCAACGGCCGGACTGGGCGCGACCACCCAATTCTGTCGAGGCCAGACGTCCACCCCGTGCGCCTCCGGTTCAGGGATCCCGCCGGGCGCGCCGATTCTGGCCGCGAGATGAAGGCCAAGCAGATTCGCCTCCTGCTACTCGCGACCGTGACCTCGCTCGTCATTCTGGCCGTGCCGTCAGGAGCCACCGCCGGCGGGATGCAGAACTGCGGCGGAGGCGTGCGGGCCGTCAAGGTTCCGTGCTCGAAGGCCAAGCGGATCGCGACCGAGTACGCGAAGACCCACGCCCACGCGTTGCAGGGCTACAGGTGCAGCGGCGGCGTGTCGCAGGGCCGCTGCGTGCTCGACCGCAAGGTCGTCACCTTCCGGCTCTGACGGCTACAGGTTCCCGATCACGCCGACCCGGAAGCCCAGCCACGGGTAGACCGCGTTGTAGAACTTGTTGTCCTGCGGCTGGAGGCCGATCGCGGAGAGCCAGAGCTGGTACCCGGGGGCGTTGGGCACGCCGCCGTGGAGGCGCCGCCATACCCGCGCCCCCTTCTTGCCAGCGGGCGGCGGTGTGATCGTGTCGGTCCACTCGACCGCGTTGCCGCCCTGGTCGAGGGTGCCCCACGGCCCGAGCGTGCCCGCCTGCCCCACCGTGCCGACGCTGCCCTGATAGATCTTCTGGTAGGTGCCGGCGCTGAGGTGAAGCGGGTTGACCGAGCTGCAATCGCTCGCCGACACCTGCCCCGGGCACCAGGTCGGGAACGAGGTGCCGTGGTAGATCGCGAGCGGCTGCGTCGATGAATTGGTGACGTCACCGGTCGTGGGGTTGAGCGTCGCCGTGTTCGGCGCCGAGGGATCGGGCGAAAGCTGGGTGGGCTGGTCGAAGAACGTGCCGGGGTTGGTCGGGTACTTCCAGTACGAGTACATCCCGCCGCCGTTCGGGTCGTAGTAGGCGGCCTTGATCCACTCGTTCTGGCTGGGGACGACGAAGCCCTTGGCCCTGTGCCGGGTCGTCTTCGGGTTGCGCATGTCGTACATGCCCCGCTCCGTCTTGGGCGAGAGGCGGACCCTGTAGATCACGTAGGCGAAACCGTGCTGCGAGAACGGCATCTTCGAGAGGACCTTGCCGTTGCTGAGGGAGTTGGCGAAGCGCGCGGTGCGCAGGAAGTTCGCGAAGCCGTACGGCTTGTCGGCCCACTCGGGATACGCGACCGAGTAGTGATGGCCGGCGCGGGCCTTCTTCCGGAAGGCGATCTGCCCGTACTTGGGCCAGGCCGAGGCCGTCTCGTTCGTGCTGAACAGGTCGTGGCGGTTGCTTCCGGCAGGGTCGGCGGTGTTGAGGAAGGCGACGTACTGGCTCACGGTCACCTCGAGCTCGCCGATGCGGTACGGGTAGCCGACCGACCCCACCGTCTGACAGGGCGGTGACGCCGGCGCGTCGGAGCACGACTGGTAAATCGCGTCCGTGAAGGGAGTGATCGCAGCGCCGGGATTGCCCGGCTGCCCGATCTCGGTCATCGGGACGGTGATCACCGCTCGCTTCGCGGCTCCCGCCAGGGCCGGAACCGTCAGAGCGCCGACAGCGGCGAGGGCAAGCAGCAGCGACAGGACCCGGCTTCGGCGGAACATGCTCCTTGCTTCGGCGCGCCGCGCGAAACACTTGAACCGGGCCCCGCTTCACGCCTGGCACGTTGCACAGGACTGCCCTAGTGGTAAATAGCGAGCAGGATGCCCACGCTGGCGACCCAGGTGACCGCGGCGCCGATCATGCCGTAGTCGTCGAGCAGGATCGCGTCGGTCGACCGGGTGTCCTTCCGGTCGTAGATCAGATACAGGTAGCGGAAGATCCCGTAGATGACCGGCGGCAGCGTGCCCAGCATCTTCGAGCCGATCAGCGGCGAGTTGACCGCGTAGATCGCGTAGCTCATCACCGTCGAGGCGGTCACCATCGCGACCATCTGGTCGAGGAACGGGATCGAGTAGTGCTCGAGCACGGGCCTGGACGAGGTGCCGGAGTGCAGCTCGGAGGTCGCCTCCTGGCGGCGCTTCGTGAAGCCGAGGAAGAGGGCAACCATCCCGGTGCAGAGGAGCAGGAAGGCGGAGGCGTCGGCACCGACGGCGACCGCACCGGCGAGCACCCGCAGCACGAAGAGCCCGGCGATCGTCATCACGTCGAGGATCACCTCGTGCTTGAGCACGTAGGAGTAGAGCGTGGTGCCCACGCCATAGGCGAGGACCAACCCGCCGACCTCCAGGCCCTCGAGAGCGGCCGAGCCCGCGAGGGCGACGATGGCGAGCACGACGGCGAGCGTGATGGCCGTCGAGATGCTGAGCTCGCCGGCGGCGATCGGCCGGAACCGCTTCGTCGGGTGCTGGCGGTCCTCGGCGACGTCGTGCGCGTCATTGACCAGGTACCCGGCCGACGCGACCATGCAGAACGCCGCGAAGGTGACCGAGGCGGCCACGACCGCGTCGAATTCCTTGAACTTCGCCGAGAAGAGCAGGCCCGCGAAGACGAGGGTGTTCTTGACCCACTCCTGCGGGCGCATCGCCTTGAGCACAGCGCGAAGTGGCCCGCGGCGGGGCCTCTCGGAAGCGTCGCCCGGGGCCGGCTGCGCCACCTCAGGCTTGCTCCGCTCCTGGAGAGCGTCGGCCATGAGGGCGCAGGGTAGTGATCGTGACGCGCAATTCGCCGTCAGATCGAGGCCGCAAGCCCCTGCCCATCACCGCCTGGAGGGGTGATCCGAGACCGCTGCTTTACGGCGGTCCGGCTTCGGTTGTTCGTCGACAGCAGGTGCCCATGGCTGCGGAGTTGCGATCATCTCTCGTGTGCCCGTCGCCGCGCCTCGCCCAACACCCCGCACATTTGCCTCGCCGGCTGAGGCGGTCCGCGACTTCATTGGCGTCGCTCGCCGGGCTTGGCCGCTTTCGTCCGTGTACCTCCGCCGCACCCTCGACCCACAACTGCGCGAGCGGATCATGGTCGCCGTCAGCCGCGTCAACTCCTGTCGCGGTTGCGCCTTCGTGCATGAGCGCATGGCGAGCCGCGCCGGGGTCTCACCCGAGGATGTCGAGGCGATCGGCCTCGGAGAGCTGGGCGAGCTTGACGATCGCAGTCGTGCTGCGGTCGCCTACGCCACGGCGCTGGTCGAGACGCGGTTTCGCGGGCCGATCCCTGCCGATCTGAGCGCCAGCGTCGCCGATCAGCTATCGCCGGATGAGCTGGTCGCCGTCGGTGCCGTGGCCCGGGGGATGGCGTTCGCCAACCTGTCGTCGAACACCGCCGAAGAGCTAATCGACCGCATCCGATCCAACGTCGCGAGCTGACCTCTGGACTACGACGGCCCGCGCACCGGCCGAGCCGCCCGATCGCGCTCAGCCCTTCAGCGCCTTCTCGAACTCCTCGTCGTCCCGCCGCTTGCCCCGCGCAGTTTGAGCCTTCAGGTTGATCCGTGGGTCGTCCGTGTCGAAGCGGACCTTCCCTGACTTCCGGTCGACGAGCAGCGGCGCGGTCGCGTCCTTGGTCAGTCCCTTCATGACCTTTGAGCCGAATCTTTCGGCCTCCTTCAGCTCTACCCGCTCAGCATCGGTGCCCGGCAGCTGATACTCGACGACGTACTTCATCCGCGTGTACCACTGGCCGTCTGAGGAGGGCCGGCGAGTGGCAAGCCCCTCAGCCAGGACCTTTCCGTCGACGCGCTCCCAGTTTCGCCCGAACATCGTGGTGACGATATACCCGGGGACGGCGTGTGGACGCGGTTGCCTCGCCTGCCTGGCGCCGAGCCGAGTCGCTCGCAAACGCGTGAAAGCAGCCGCTAAGGCGGCAAGCTGTCCACATCTCAGCGCGTCAGGGGCAGATAATGATCAGGATGGCCGAACCCTCCCGGCCAGTGCGGCCACAAGCGAAATTTCCTTCCCGGCCCGAGGTGGTCACCGCGGGCATCGGCTGGGTGCAGGAGGCCATCTACATCGCCGTCGGTGTCCTGCTCGCTACCGCGGGGATCCTCGTGATCGTAGGCACGGTCGACGGCGTCGTCACGGGCATCGACGACCACGACGACGCCGTGCAGATCGGGCTCCTGGTACTCGACCGGGTCCTGCTCCTGTTAATCGTCGCCGAGCTCCTGCACACGCTGGCGCTGGTGCTCTACGAGGGGGAGGTCCACGCTGAGCCCTTCCTGTTGATCGGGCTGATCGCGGTCGTCCGGCGGGTCGTGGTGATCACGGCCAAGGTCGAGCAGATCCCTTCCGGTCAGGCACTCAACAACTTCCTGCTCGAGCTCGGGGTACTCGCCGGGCTGGCGCTGGCCTTCGGCGCCGCGATCTACTTGCTGCGTCGAGGTGAGGCAGAGCCGGGATCCGCTCGTCCTGAGACTGTCGAACCCAGCGAGAGACGCTGACAATCGTCTTGCCATGCTCTGCGCTCCAATATTTCGGCCGGCGGCGGCACACCTCCCTTCGCGAAAGCAGGAGCGCAGTCGGCTGCACAGGGATCAGTCGAAAGGCGCTGCTTTGGACGAGAAGCAGCGGAGTGATCTACGACGCTGACCGCGCGTATTGATTTAGCAGCACGGCAAGGGCGCCGGCCAACACCAGACCCCACACGATCGTCGCCCATATGCCAAGCGCTTCATACAAAAAGCCAGCAACTACCACCGCGGCGAGTAGCCCGAGCCAGCCAGCCACCAATATGCCGAAGAGTCTGAGGCCGCTCACGCATTGGAGTATGAGCGCATCGCTTTGGACGAGAAGGGGCACTGGAAGGCGGCCGGCGGCAATCCACGAGAAGCGGCAGTGGCGTACTACTGCACCCATGGGCCCCGACCTCGATGAATGGCTTCCCGATCCACAGGTACGCACCTGTCACCGCGCCTCCGCCGCAGCCGATGCCGGTCGCCTGTGGCATGCGGCGGAGACGGTCCGGCTTCGTGACGCCCCGACCCTGGGACGGGCCGTGCGCTGGCGCATCCCCGGCACCTCGTCGGATCTCCCCTTCCGAGATCTGCTCCGGCAGTACCCGTTCACCGTGATCGACGAGGGAGCTCGTTGGTCGGTTTCGGGCATGTGCGGGCGGATCTGGACGCTGCGGCGGGACTACCCTCGGATCGAAGGCGCGGACGACTTCCTGGCCTGGGACCAGCGCGGCACGGTAAGGGTGCTTCTGGCTCACTGGATCGAGCCCGACGGCCCGGGGCAAAACGTCCTCGTGAGCGAGGCCCGGATCAAACCGGTCAACGGCCGGGCCGGTCTTCGCCTCCGGGCGCTGTGGGCTGTCGTCGGCCACCTCGAGCGTCTCATCGGCGGTGAGGTCCTGCGCGTTGCGGTCCGCCGCGCCACGCAGCCCTGAGCGCTACGGATCGATCAGGACGCCGGGGTTCAGAACGCTCTTCGGGTCGAGCTCTCGCTTGGCGGCCCGCAGTGCATTCGCGAAGGGGTCGGGGCGCTGCCTGTCGTACCAGGGCCGGTGATCGCGGCCGACGGCGTGGTGGTGCGTGATCGTGCCGCCCGCGTCGATCAGGGCCATCGAAACCGCGGCCTTGATCTCATCCCACTGCGCGACCTCCTCCCCGCGCCTGGCCGGTGCCAGCACCGTGTAATACGGCGCCGGCCCGTCGGGATAGACGTGGGTGAACCGGCAGCTGACCCTCGGGGACCCCGGGCCCTCGGCCTTCGCACCGCTCGCCTCGGCGGCGGCCCGCCTGGCGGTCTCCATCACCTCGGCGTGGAATTCCGGGAAGCGCTCCCAGGTGATCGCGGTCTCGAAGGTGTCAGAGAGGATCCCGCAGGCGACCAGCGAGTCCCGGAGGTAGGGCGCGAACAGGAAGGCGTTGCGCCAGGTGTTGACGGCGTCCCCGTCGCCACCCGATGACTCGCGGGTCCCGCGCCGGAGCTCGCCTGGTTCGCCTCCGTGGCCACGGCAGATCGCAAGCGCGAGGGACATCCCCTCCTCCACCGGGACATGCGCCGACTCGAAGCCGAGCACGAGGAGCGCCTTGCCCGGCGGCCCGGCCGAAGTCACTTCGGACTCGACCGGGTCGAGGAGGCGACAGTTCGACGGGTTGAGGCCGGACTGGGAGATCTCACGCACCGCCTCCGCCGCGGTCGCGAAGTCATCGAAGGCGACCCCGGTGGAGACCTTCTCGGTCGGGCGCTCGCGGACACGCACCCAGGCGTCGACGATCACGGCGAGGATCCCCTCCGACCCGATCAGCATCCGGTCCGGGCTCGGTCCGGCGCCCGATCCCGGCAGGCGCCTGCTCTCCCACTCCCCGTCGAGCGTCACCGCGCGCACCGACTCGACCAGGTCGTCGATGTGGGTCTCGAGCGTCGCGAAGTGCCCGCCGGCGCGGGTCGCGATCCAGCCGCCCAGCGTGGAGTACTCGAAGGACTGTGGGAAGTGGCGCAACGTCAGCCCGTGCTCGCGGAGCTGCTCCTCGAGCCCCGGCCCGGTGGCGCCGGCCTGGATGCGAGCCGCCTTCGAGACCGCGTCGACCTCGAGGACGCGGTCCATCCGCTTCAGGTCGATGCTGACGACCCCCGGGTACTCGTCGCGCATCCGCGGCTCGATTCCTCCGACCACACTGGTCCCGCCGCCGAACGGGATCGCGGCGGCGCCCTCGTCGGCGCAGTAGTTGAGGACGGCGTCGACGTCCTCCGGAGACTCCGGATACGCGACGAGGTCAGTCGGGTTGGCGAACTCGCCACGAAAGCCGCGGACCACGTCCCGGTAGGCCTTGCCGAGCGAGTGGGACACCCGGTCGTAGGGATCGCTCGAGAACATCTCCCCGAGGCCCTTCGGGGGCTTGAGGCGAGCCTCGCGGAGCTCCACCTCCTCCAGCGGGACGGGCTCCTCGATCTCGTCGACCTTAAAGCCGAGGCGATCGGTGACGGCCTTGGCGATCCCCTCGACCTGATCGCGCGGTGGCTGCTGGTCCTCGTACCCCCAGCCCCAGTGCTTCAGCCGGCGGGCTGCGGTCGCGTCCATGGGCCCGCTCAGCAGCTCACCGGCATCGGGTCGATCCGATCGAAGGTCGCGCGGTCGTCGCCGCCACCGCAGAGAATCCGCGAGTCACGCGCACCATCCCGCGCCTTCAGGTCATCCCTCCCAGCCCCGCCGGTCAGGTAGTCCTTCCCAGACCCGCCGTTCAGCCGATCCCGGCCACTCCCTCCATACAGCGCGTCGTTCCCGCCCCTGCCGAAGATGAGGTCGTTCCCAGGGCCACCGCGGAGCTGGTTCCCACCGTGGTTCTGTGACCCGTCGATCGCATCGTCCCCAGCGCCGGTGATCGCCTCGCCGACGTCATTCGCCTGCATCGACTGGAAGACGATGATGTCGTCACCCGCGCCCGTGCTGATCTGGACCGTCGTTCCACCTGTCCGCGGGCAGCTGACCGTCTCGGGGTCGATGGCGGTGCAGCTGGGCCACATGTTCTGCACCCCGGCCCTGTCGTTCACCTGGTACGAGCCGGCCTGGAAGGTCACGGTGACCTCGTGCCGCTGGGAGTCGTTCGCCGACGCGTTGATGTCGTTGCCCCCCGAGTTGTCCGCGATCACGAGCGGCGTTGCCGATGCCGCGCTGGGCAGCGCCGCAGCGGCCAGCACCAGGAGGCCGAGCCAGCCGGCCCGCCTGATCACCAGTGCACGCCGCGCATCAGGTAAGCGAACGCCACACCCTCCGTGGAGAGCTCCTGCTCCTTCGCGGCGGGCTTGTCGCCGTCCTTCCCCTTGCCCTTCGCGGCGCTCGACTCCGGGAAGAGCTTGTAGGCGGTGTTGAGGATCGCGTCTGAGGCCTTCGGCGCGACGTTGTAGAGGAGCTCGCCGAAGTTGCCGAGACGAGTCGCGACCTTCTTCGGCTTCGTGATCATCGCGGTGGTGATCATCTCCGCGGCCTGATCGGGCGTGATCGTCGGGAAGGCGTCGTACATCTTGGTCGGGGCGATCATCGGCGTCCGGACCAGCGGCATATGGATCGTGGTGATGCTGACCCCGTCGTCGACCACCTCGGAGGCGACGCAGCGCGACCAGGCGTCGAGCGCGGCCTTCGAGGCGACGTAAGCCGAGAACCGGGGGGTGTTCGTCTGCACGCCGATCGAGCTGACGTTGATGATGTGGCCGCCCTTGCGGCCCTTGCTTCGCTTGCGCATGCTCGGCAGCAGGCTGAGAATCAAGCGCAGCGCACCGAAGTAGTTGAGCTGCATGGTCCGTTCGAAGTCGTGGAAGCGGTCGTACGAGTTCTCGATCGAGCGCCGGATCGACCGGCCCGCGTTGTTGACGAGGATGTCGACCCGCTCGTGCTTCTCGAGCACCTCCTTCGCCATCCGCTCGACGTCGTCCAGGTCCGAGAGGTCGCACTGGTAGATGTGCGCGCTCCCGCCCGCCTCCTCCACCTCGGCCTTGGTCTCCTCGAGCTTCTCCGGCGTCCGGGCGACCAGCAGGACCTCCGCGCCGGCCTCCCCGCACCTGATCGCCGCCGCCTTGCCGATGCCCGATGAGGCCCCTGTGATCAGGACGACCTTGCCGCCGATCGCCCCGGACAGCGAGCGGTCCTTGAACAGGTCGGGGTCGAGGTTGCGCTCCCAGTAGTCCCAGAGCTTGTCCGCGTAGCTGGGCAACGGGGGCACCGAGATGTCGGTTCCCTCCAGCGCCTCCTGCGTCTTGGTCGAGTCGAAGTCGGTCGGATAGTTGATGTAGACGAGGACCGAACGCGGGATGCCCAGGTCGCCGAGCACCTGGTCGGTGATCCGCTTCACCGGCGGCAGCATGGTCAGCCCACCACGGACCTGCTTGGGGATGAAGTCGAACATCCGCGAGTCGATCCGCATCACAGCCTCGGGCGCATGCGCAGCCTTGGCAAAGGTGTTGATCACCTGGCCGGCACTGAGCGGGTTCGGGTCCGTGAGGTGGAATGCCTGGCCGTCGAGCCCGTCGATGTGCGCGATGTGGTCCATCGCCCTGGCGACGAAGTCGACCGGGACGATGTTGATCTTCCGCCCCTCGATCCCGATCCCGGGGAACCACTGCGGGACGGCGTTGCGGGCGCGCTGCAGCAGCTTGAAGAAGTAGTAGGGCCCGTCGACCTTGTCCATCTCGCCCGTCTCTGAGTGACCGACGACGATCCCCGGCCGGTAGACCCGCCATGGGACCTCGCACTCCTCACGGACCACGGCCTCCGACTCGTGCTTCGTCTGGAAGTAGGGGTGGTTGTCGACCTTCTCGGCCTCCTCGAACATGTCCTCGGTGAAGGTGCCCTTGTAGAGGCCGGCGGCCGCGATCGAGCTGACCATGTGGAAGTGCTTGGCGTCGAGCTCCTTGGCGAGCTTGACCGCCTCCCGCGTGCCCTCAACGTTGGCGACGCGCTGGCTCTCGGCGTCCGCCGTCATGTCGTAGATCGCCGCCAGGTGGAAGAAGTGGTCGACGTTGCCCTTGAGCTCCCCGATCTGATCGGCGCAACCCAGGTGCTCCTGGGAGAGGTCGCCGATCACCGGGACGATGCGGTCCTCGTCGGCGCCCCAGCGGTTCTTCAACTCCTCGAGCCGGCCGCGCGATCCCTCGCGGACCAGGACGTAGATCGTCCCCTCGCGCTCGAGCAATTGCTCGACCAGGTTGCGGCCGATGAACCCGGTGGCACCGGTGACGAAATAGCTCATCTCACCCCTCCTCCATCCAAACTGGCTGCAACTTACACCGACCGCGGCCGATCCCGCTTGGCCCACGGCCGCGCAGCGCAATAATTGAGTCGTGGGGCTGTTCTACGACCCAGCGTCGAATGTGGATCCGGAGCGCGACGAGCGCCTGCGGGCCGCCGCCGCGCGGGTCGAGATCCGTCCCGCGGAGCGCGCGGCCTGGCTCGGGATGAGGTCCCTCGCCTGTCCGGAGTGCGACATGCCGCTGACGCTGTCGGCGCCGGTCGGCTTCTCGGACCAGATCGCCTGCGCCTTTTGTGAGACGGTCGCCCCGACCCGCGAGTTCATCCGCGACCACGGTTGGCCGGCCGTCGATCTGATCGCACGAATCGGTTGAGCAGCGTTCCTGCATTGCGCGTTTAGGGAACGTCATACAGTTAGTAGAGGGGAATGGCCACTCAGCAAAAGGTTGAACTCTTGATGCCCGAGATGGGCGAGTCGGTGACCGAGGGCACCGTGCTGGAGTGGCATGTCTCGGAAGGGGATTCGGTCGAGGAGGGCGACACCATGGTCGAGGTGTCGACCGACAAGGTCGACGCCGAGGTCCCCGCCCCCGCCTCCGGCACGGTCACCAAGATCCTGGTCCAGCCTGACGAAGAGATCGAGGTCGGAAAGCCGATGGCCGAGATCGACACGAACGGCGGACCGCCTGAGGCTGCGGAAAAGGAGGTTGAAGCGCCCGCAGCCGCTTCTTCTGATGGCGAAGCCGGGTCGAACGGCGCCGGAGGGTCCACCACTGCCACCAGCGACGACGCTTCGGTCTCCGCCGGCAAGGAGCTGAAGGGGGGTGGTCTGGAGATCGTCATGCCCGAGATGGGTGAGTCCGTCACCGAGGGAACGGTGCTCGAGTGGCACGTCTCCGAGGGTGACCAGATTGCCGAGGGCGACACGGTCGTCGAGGTCTCCACCGACAAGGTCGATGCGGAGGTCCCCGCCCCCGCCGACGGCACGATCACCAAGATCCTGGTCGGCCCCGACGAGACGATCGAGGTCGGCAAGCCGCTCGCCGAGATGGCCAAGGGACCAGCATCAAAGGAAGCGTCCTCGGAGCCGGCGACCCCCGATACCAACGCCGGTTCGGCGCCGGCTCCTGCGGGCGCTTCAACCTCCTTGAGCGGATCTGATGGCGAAGCCGTAGCCGCCACCCCCGTAGCTCGCCGCGCGGCCCAGGCCAACGGCGTCGATCTTGCGGGCGTCAAGGGCACCGGCCCGGGTGGCAAGGTCACCAAGGCGGACGTCCTGAACGGCGGCGACGGCGCTGCCCCGGCCAAGGCGGCCCATGGCGAGGCCAAGCCTCTCCGCGGTCCCGCCGCCACCCTCGCCAAGGCGATGGACGAGAGCCGCTCGATCCCGACGGCCACCTCGTTCCGGGAGCTCGCCGTCGACACGCTCGACGCGAAGCGGAAGGCGCTCAACGCGGTCCTGAAGGAGCGCGGGATGAAGGTGAGCTTCACCCACCTGATCGCCTGGGCGATCGTCAAGGCCGGTCAGGAGTGGCCGGTGATGGGGCGCGCCTTCGAGGAGCGCGAGGGCAAGCCGACGGTGATCGAGCCGGGCGGCGTCAATCTCGGCATCGCGGTCGACGTCGAGCGCAAGGGCAAGCGCTCGCTGATGGTTCCGTGCATCAAGGGCGCTGACGGCCTGGACTTCAAGGGCTTCCACTCCTACTACGAGGAGCTGATCACCAAGACGCGGGAGAACAGCCTCACCGCCGACGACTTCCAGGGCACGAACATCAGCCTCACCAACCCGGGTGGCCTCGGCACCGTCGCGTCGGTCCCGCGACTTCTCAAGGGCCAGGGGACGATCGTCGCCTGCGGCTCCCTCGCCTACCCGGTCGAGTGGAGGCACGCCACGCCGGAGAAGATCAAGGCGCTCGGCATCTCCAAGGTGATGACGATGACCTCGACGTACGACCACCGGGTGATCCAGGGCGCGGAATCGGGCTCCTTCCTGCGCCGGATCGAGGAGCTGCTGCAGGGCGAGGACGACTTCTACGAGTCGGTGGCGCGCGACCTCGACGTCCCGCCCGAGCCGATCACGTCGGCGCATGCGGCCTCGGCCTCCGCGCCGCCCCTGGCGGCCCCTGGTGCGCCGGGCGGAGTCGCCGCCCCCAGCGTCTCCGCCAAGCCCAACATGGAGCTGATGCAGGCGGTCCAGGCGGCGACCTCCCTGCTCAAGGCCTACCGGACCCACGGACACCTGGCCGCCCGGCTCGACCCGCTCGGCTCGGAGCCGAAGGGCGACCCCGCGATCCAGCCGGAGACCCTCAACCTGACGCCCGAGCTGATGTCCCAGATCCCGGCTGAGATCCTCCGCATCGGGGTCGAGGGCGAGACGCTGCTCGAGGTCCTGCCGCGGATGCGTGAGGCCTACTGCGGCACGATCGCGTACCAGATCGAGCACCTCTCCTCGCACCAGCAGCGGATGTGGCTGCGCGACATGATCGAGACCGGCTGGCATCGCAAGCCGCTCGAGCCGGAGGAGAAGCAGCGGCTGCTGGATCGGCTGATCCAGGTCTTCGGCTTCGAGCGCTACCTCGAGAGGGCCTACCTGGGCCAGAAGATGTTCTCGATCGAGGGCCTCGACACCGTCGTTCCGATGCTCGACGAGGTCTTCGAGATGGCCCACACCGAGGGAGCCCATGACGTGGTCATCGGCATGGCTCACCGCGGCCGCCTCGCCGTGCTGGCCCACAACATCGGCCGGCCGGTGGAGTCGATCATCGCCGAGTTCGAGGGCGCCAAGGCGATCGAGGCCGTCAAGTCACTGGCCGCGATCCCCACCGGGGGCACGGGGGACGTCAAGTACCACTACGGCCACAACGGGATCTTCAAGACGAAGGACGACTCGGAGATCGGCGTCCGGCTCTATCCGAACCCGAGTCACCTCGAGTACGTGGACCCGGTGGTCACCGGCGCCGCCCGGGCATCCCAGACCAGCCGCCAGAACGGCCGCCTCGAGCACGACCCGATGGCCGCCGTCCCGGTCCTGCTGCATGGCGACGCGGCCTTCCCGGCGCAGGGAGTCGTCGCCGAGACGCTCAACCTGCAGTCGCTCAAGGGCTACGCGACCGGCGGCACGATTCACCTCATCCAGAACAACCAGATCGGCTTCACCACCGATCCGGAGGAGGGACGCTCCACCCCGTACGCCGCCGACATGGCGAAGGGCTTCAACGTCCCGATCATCCACGTCAACGCCGACGACCCCGAGGCCTGCCTGGGCGCCGTCCGGCTGGCAATGGCCTACCGCGAGCGCTGGGGCCGCGATGTCGTCATCGACCTGATCGGCTACCGCCGCTTCGGCCACAACGAGACCGACGAGCCCGCCTACACCCAGCCGCTGATGGCGGCGAAGATCAAGGAGCACCCGCCTGTCAGCCAGCTCTACGCCGAGGAGCTCGTCAAGGAGGGGATGATCACCCCCGACGAGGTCGAGGAGCGAAACGACCAGCGGCAGAAGTCGCTGAAGTCCGCTCACGACGATCTCCGGCAGAAGATCGAGTCGGGCGACTTCGCGGACCCGACGGCGACGGGCACCGGCGAGCTCGATCGCACGCGCAGCCCGAGCGTCGAGACGGCGGTTCCCGAGGACCGGCTGCGCAAGCTGAACGAGGAGCTGCTCCGCGTCCCGGACAGCTTCACGATCCACCGCAAGCTCCGGAAGCCCCTCTCCAAGCGGCTGGACGCGATGAACGACGGCGGGATCGAGTTCGGGCACGCCGAGGCGCTCGCGCTCGGGTCGCTGCTCACCGAGGACGTCCACATCCGTTTCACCGGCCAGGACACCGAGCGCGGCACCTTCTCCCACCGCCACCTCGTCCTCCACGACGAGAAGACGGGCCTGCGCTACGCGCCGATCCAGAATCTCCCCGAGGCGAAGGCGCCGCTCGAGCTCCACAACAGCCCGCTCTCGGAATCGGCTTGTCTCGGCTTCGAGTACGGGTACTCGGCCCACGAGCCGGACAGCCTCGTCCTCTGGGAGGCCCAGTTCGGGGACTTCGGCAACTCGGCGCAGGTGATCATCGACAGCTTCATCGTCTCGGCCGAGGCGAAGTGGGGCCAGACCTCACGGCTCACCCTCCTCCTCCCCCACGGCTACGAGGGCGCCGGCCCGGAGCACTCGAGTGCCCGGATCGAGCGCTTCATCCAGCTCGCCGCCGAGGGGAACATTCGGATCGCCAACCCGTCGACGGCGGCGCAGTACTTCCACCTGCTTCGCCGTCAGGCCCACATCCAGAAGGCGCGGCCGATGGTGGTCTTCACCCCGAAGGGCCTGCTGCGCCTGCCCCGCGCGACCTCGACCCTCGAGGACCTCACCGCGGGATCCTTCGAATTCGTCCTCGACGACTCGCACGCCCAGAACCGCAAGGAGAAGGTCGAGCGGCTGGTCCTCTGCAGCGGCAAGATCTATTACGACATCGACGCCGCTCCCAAGCGCGAGGAGACCGAGAACGTCGCGATCGCCCGCGCCGAGCTCCTCTACCCCTTCGCCAAGGAGCAGCTCACCGAGACGATCGAGAGCTACCCGAACCTGAAGGAGATCGTCTGGGTCCAGGAGGAGCCCCGGAACATGGGCGCCTGGTCCGTGATGCAGCGCCGGATGCCGGAGCTGCTCCCCGAGGGCGTCGAGCTCGGCTACATCGGGCGGCCCCCGCGGGCGAGCCCCGGCGAGGGCTACGCCGTCGCCCACACGAGGGAGCAGGAGCGGATCGTCCTCACGGCGCTGATGGGCCGAGCGGATCCGGCGTAGCTCGGCCCGGCTTCGCCATATAGCCGCGGCCACAAGCGGCCGCCCCACATAAGTCGCTACGGGCTTCGCCCTCCGCTCCGAGGTGGAGCGGCCTGGTGGCCGCTTGGTGCCGGCCTGAGCGGGCCGTCCATGCGGGCCATCGCCCCCGCACGAACGGCCCGCGCTGGCGTTTGTCAGACCGGCCCCGTGAGCGCTGCCCGTCTGATCACAGCCACCGAGAGGGAGCGGCCGCAATCGGGACAGGAGCTGAGTCGAGCCCAGGAGTGGTGTTCTGCGTCACAGCTCGCGCACCGATACGAGCGCTGCAACCGCACGAGCCTCCTCATGCTCACGTTGGAACCTTGATCACCTTGGAATCGGTCCATGGCGGCATCTTTGCGGCCAGGGGTCAACAAGACCATGGACAGCCGGTATGAAGATCACCCCCCGGCACTCCGACCGGATGTCGAGTCCGGGCACCCGCTACTTTCATCCGGTGGCCACGGCCGAGCATGCGAATCCCGCTCCGAAGCCCGTTCCGGGTCGCCTCTTCCACTGGGTGAAGATCGCCTCCTGGTTCGAGCTCGGCCTCTTCACTGCGCTGCTGGTCTTCTGGATCGCGCCGGGCTATGCCTCGGAGACCGCGCTTTTCGGGCTGCTGCACGGCATCGGCTACCTCGGGCTCTGCGCTCTCATCTTCTGGGCGATCATGCGCCGTGAGGCACCTTGGCCGCTGCTCGCGGCGACCCTGACGCCCTTCGGACCGCTCGGCGCTGTGATCGGAATCGAGCTGATCGAGCGCCGCGGGTGGGGAATCAGGGCGCCGGAGTTGACACCGCACGACGAAACGGGGAATAATCAAATGAGGCGGGAGGACGTACTAACTTGAACAACTCGTTCCCGGGACAGTCCCGCCTCCGGGAACGATCGCGTCGGAAATCCCTCCCTGGCTACCGACGCGCAGGCGTGGCGCGGGCCGTGTGGACCCCCTGCCTCCCGCGGCCCCGCCACGCCGCTTCTTTGTGCGACCAAAGCAAATAGGGGAAACGGGGGCCCACCGCCAGACCGCGTCTCTCGTCAGCGATCGATGCGATGGAGGCAGGACATCACGGTCCGCGCCTCGCCGTTCTTGATCTGGTTGTTCTTCGCCGCCTGGTGGATCAGCTGATCGGTCGCCTTCGCGCCACGCAGCAGCGTCGTCGGGTCGCCGATGCTCGTCGCAAGCGATGCGATGTTGACTCCGTGGTTATGGAGGCAGGTGTTGAGCCGCTGAGCCTTGCTCGAATCGCCGCCCAGGAGGCCGAAGATGTTGGTCCAGGCGCCGGTGGCGATCAGGGCCGCCACCAGGCCGAGGCCGATCCAATGTCCCGGGCGCAACGCGCTGAGAACGCCCACGTGGTTCTCCTTGCCACGTCAAATCCCCATCGCCGGGCCCCTCGCCGGCCGGGCGAGCCTAACCCCACCCCCGACCGGGGTCAAGAGACTCGGCGAATTACCTAGGAACGCGAGCGCAGGTCGCGCAGAACGCGGTGCAGGATGCCGCCGTTCTGGAAGTAGCTGACCTCGTTCGGGGTGTCGATACGGACCATCGCCTCAAAGGTGACGTCGTCCCGTCCGTCGCGACGCGCTGTCACCTCGACGGTCTTCGCCTCGCCGTTCTGGAGGTCGCCGACGTCGAAGGTCTCCTCTCCGGTCAGGCCGAGCGAATCGATCGACTCGCCCTCCGGGAACTGCAGCGGCAGCACGCCCATCCCGATCAGGTTGGAGCGGTGGATCCGCTCGAAGCTCTCCGCGATCACGGCACGCACGCCGAGCAGGTTGGTGCCCTTCGCCGCCCAGTCGCGCGAAGAGCCCGAGCCGTACTCCTTGCCGGCGAGCACGACGAGCGGCACCCCCTCGTCGGCGTAGCTCATCGCCGCCTCGTAGATCGTGGTCTCCTCGCCCGAACCTCCTGATGGAGAGAAGTGCTTGGTGAAGCCACCCTCCTTCTCGACCAGGCGGTTGCGCAGCCGGACATTCGCGAAGGTGCCCCGGATCATCACCTCGTGGTTGCCGCGGCGCGAGCCGTAGGAGTTGAAGTCGCGGACGTCGACGCCCTGCTCCTGGAGCCACCTCCCCGCCGGGCTGTCCTTCTTGATCGCACCGGCGGGCGAGATGTGGTCGGTGGTGACCGAGTCGCCGAGCACTGCGAGAACGCGCGCGCCCTCGATCGGCTCGACGGGCTTCGGCTCGGGATCCATCTCCTCGAAGAAGCTCGGCTTGCGCACGTAGGTCGAGTCGGGCCAGGTGTAGCGGTCGCCCTCGGGAACCTCGATTCCCTTCCACCGCTTGTCGCCCGTGAAAACGTCCGCGTAGCTCTTTGTGAACATGTCCGCCCGGACGGCCTCGCCGACGACCTTCTTGATCTCGCCGGAGCTCGGCCAGAGGTCGGAGAGGTAGACCGGCTCGCCATCTGAGTCGTTGCCGAGGGGCTCGGTCGTCAGGTCGATGTCCATCCGGCCGGCGAGCGCGTAGGCGACGACGAGAGGTGGCGACGCCAGGTAGTTCGCGCGGGTGTCGGGGTTGATCCGGCCCTCGAAGTTCCGGTTGCCGGAGAGCACCGAGCAGACGACGAGGTCGTTGTCGTTGACCGCCTTCGAGATCGCCTCCGGCAGCGGGCCGGAGTTCCCGATGCAGGTGGTGCAGCCGTAGCCGACCAGGTTGAACTGGAGCTCGTCGAGGTACCTGTCCAGGCCAGACTTCTCCAGGTACTCGGTCACGACCGTGGAGCCCGGCGCGAGCGAGGTCTTCACCCACGGCTTCCGGGCGAGTCCGCGCTCCACCGCCTTCTTGGCGACCAGTCCAGCGCCGAGCATGACCGAGGGGTTGGAGGTGTTGGTGCAGCTGGTGATCGCGGCGATCACGACCATCCCGTGGTCGAGCTCGATGGTCTCGCCGTCCTCGAGCTGGACCGTCACGGAGTCGCTCGTCTTCTTCTGCTCGGCGACGGCGGTCAACCCGGCCCTGCGCGGCTTTCCGTTCTCGCCGTCGTGGTCCTCCGCCGGAGGGTCGGAGGCCGGGAACGACTCGTCGATCGCGACGTCGAGCATGTTGCTGAGCTCATCGCCCGCCTCGGGATCCCATTCCTGCATGGCCTCGAGGAACGCCGGCTTCGCGTTGGAGACCGCGATCCGGTCCTGCGGGCGCTTCGGGCCCGCGATGCTGGGCTCGACGTCGCCGAGGTCGAGCTCGAGCGTGTCGCTGTAGGTGGCCTCCTCCGCATCGGGCTCGTGGAAGAGGCCCTGCTCGCGCGTGTAGGCATCGACGAGCTCGATCTGCTCCGTGGGCCGCCCCGTGAACTCGAGGTAGCGGAGCGTCTCGGCGTCGATGGGGAAGATCGCGCAGGTCGAGCCGAACTCCGGCGACATGTTCCCGATCGTCGCCCGGTCAGCCAGGCCGAGATCCGCAATGCCGGGGCCGAAGAACTCGACGAACTTCGAGACGACCCCCTTCTCGCGCAGCATCTCCGTCACAGTCAGGACCAGATCGGTCGCCGTCGCGCCCTCGCGCAGCTCGCCGGTCAGCCTGAAGCCGATCACCTGCGGGAGCAGCATCGAGATCGGCTGCCCCAGCATCGCGGCCTCAGCCTCGATCCCGCCGACGCCCCAACCGAGCACGCCGAGGCCGTTGATCATCGTCGTGTGGGAGTCGGTGCCGA
The DNA here is from genome assembly GCA_963815045.1 of uncultured Solirubrobacterales bacterium. Taxonomy (GTDB): domain Bacteria; phylum Actinomycetota; class Thermoleophilia; order Solirubrobacterales; family 70-9; genus DASUPK01. The sequence goes on along the minus strand of CAWFET010000003.1, from coordinate 343,421 downwards.
CCAGGGTGTCCGGATAGGCCTGCGCGGTCCCGTCGACCTCACGGGTGTAGACGCACTGGCCGAGGTACTCGAGGTTGACCTGGTGGCAGATCCCGGTGGCGGGCGGCACCACCCTGAAGTTGTCGAACGCGGTCTGGCCCCAGCGCAGGAAGGCGTAACGCTCTCCGTTCCGCTCATAGTCGCGCTCCTCGTTGATCCCGAAGGCCTTCTGGTTGCCGAAGGCGTCGACCTGCACCGAGTGATCGATCACCAGATCGACATCCACCTGCGGGTTGATCGCGCTCGGGCTGCCGCCGAGGTCCTCCATCGCGTCGCGCATCGCCGCCAGGTCAACCACGGCGGGGACGCCCGTGAAGTCCTGCATCAGGACGCGGGCGGGCTGGAAGGGGATCTCGACGGACGGATCCGCCTTCGCGTCCCAGGTCGCGATCGCCTCGACGTCGTCGGAGGTGACCGATGTGCCGTCCTCCAGGCGCAGCGCGTTCTCGAGCAGCACCTTGACCGAGTACGGCAGGCGCGCCACGTCGAAGCGATCCTGCAGAGCGTCGAGGCGGTTGATTTCCACCTTCCGGCCCGAGACGTCGAGCTCGGCGCGCGCTCCGAAGGAATCAGTCACACGGGGATTATGACCTTTGGCGTCCGGCGGCCAACGCCGCCGGACGGTCCAGCGCCGCTACTTCTTGTGCTTCTTGTGCTTCTTGTGCTTCTTGTGCTTCTTGCCGAGCTTGACCTTCGTGGTCTGAGCGGTGTCGCCGGTGGGGTCGATCGTGGTCACCTGAACGCGCACGGCACTGCCCTTCGAAAGCGCCCGGCGTCCGCGCTTGCTCAGCTTGACCTTGACGATCGCGCTGTGGCCACCGGCGATGGTCGCGCCGCCCTTGCCCAGGTACTTGCCCTTCTTCTTCTTCTTCTTCTTCTTCTTGGCGGCGCTGGCAGTTGCCTTGCCGGCGCCCAGCAGCTTGACCTGAACCTGGCAGGGATTCGAGCCCGGCGCCGAGTCGACCGGCACCTTCGCCTTCTTGCCCTTGATCTTGAGCTTGCCCGCGCCGAGCGTGGCTCGGACGTAGTCGGCGGAGGAGAACTCCGGCGCGATCGCCATGCCGCAGGGAAGCGGCAATGCGGGCGCAGCGCCGACCTGGCCGGCGGCCGCGCCCGGGTCATCGGACACCGGCAGCCGCAGGTCGAGGTTCGAGACGGTGATGTCGCCCTGGCCGTTCGCCGGTCGCCCGTAGCTGTTGAGCGCGCTCCCGCCGGCATCCTTCGGGAGCAGCTCCAGCTTCGCGACGTGGCCGGGAGCGAACAGGTGCCCGCTCGGGTGGAGCTGGAACACCTGACGCGAGGTCCCGACATCCGGCCGGTAGAGCTGCCGGGCAACGAGGGTCTCGGTGTTGTCGGGAGCGACGTCCAGCAGCCGCGCTGCGAGCTCGGAATTCGCGACCGGGTCGGCGATCGTCGCCACGACCGTCGGGGAGCCGAGCAGCGTGTAGCCGCTCCCACCGGCGGGCGGCAGCCTGTAGGTCGCGACGCCGTTGATGTTGTCGCCCGAGGCCGTCTGGCAGGCGTTCCCGCCGGCCCCGTTCTGAACCGGATCGAAGGTCGCATCGACGCTGGCAGACCCACCGCTCGCGGAGATCGTCTTGCTGGCGCTGTCGGCGAAGCGGACGACCCCGTGCGAGAGACCCGCCCAGCTCCCCGCCTGATACGGGCCGCCGGAAGGAGCCGATGACGGACAGGTCAGGGTGTAGGCGGTCGCACCCTGGAACGGCTGGGAGCCCGTGCCCTTCACGTAATGGTCGAGCCAGGCGTCGTCCGCGTTGTTGAGGGCATCGGTCACATCCGTCTTGTTGAGAGCGCGCATGTGCCCGAAGTCGCCGAAGAAGAGCGAGATCGGCGCGGTCGGATACTGCGCCCGAATCCGGTTGTAGTAGCCGATCGCCTCGTCCGCCGGGAAGAGATCGTCACTGAAGCCGTTCGAGATCAGCAGCGGTGCGGGCGCCACGGAATGGTCGATGTAGTACGCGGAGTGGTGCGCCTTGATCTCCTCGAGGATCGCCTGCGCGGCCTGATCGCCGTCATAGGGCTCCCCCTGCTCGATCCGGGCCTTCCACGACGTGACGTCGGCACCGAAGTCGGTGCACGGCGACGGGTACGGAGCCTCGCCGCAGTAGAGGCCCGCTCCCAAGGGGTTGACGGTCGCATACAAGCCGTTGTTGAACGACTCCTTCTCGATCCCCATCCGGCCGTTGTAGGCCGGGTCGGCGACGTAGTCGAGCTTGTGCCCATTCGGCGTGAGCGAGTAGGCCAGGTCGCTCCACGGGATGTCCGGGGCCGCACCGGCAATTCGCATCGGGATGCCATTCACAGGGCTCGTCCAGGGCGCCAGGCTGCCATCGGGCAGCATCACGCGATCCTTCAGCGTGGCCAGCTGGAGCGAAAGGCCGCCGCCGTAAGAGCCGCCGATCGCCCCGACCCGCTGGCCATCGACCAGGCCCTCGTCGGCAAGCTCGCCCGCGAAGAACTGCGCGTCGCGGATCTCATAGCGGTCATCCATCAGGTGGATGTAGCCGTTGTCGCAGGCGCCGGGTGTGGCCGCCGAGATCGCGTTGGCCTGGCCGCAGGACTGGTGGAACCCGCGCGCGGTCATCGCGAACACGGCGTAGCCGCGGTCGGTGAACCGCGTCATGTCGCTGAACAGGAAGCTGTTCTTGGATCCGCCGTAGCCGTGGCCCAGGATGATCAGGGGATAGTTGCCGTCGGGGCTCGGACTCGGATCGGCGGGGAAGGCGACCTTGACGTCGATCGGAGTGCCGTCCCAGGAGGGCGCCGTGCTGCGAGTGCCCGAGCCGCTGTCGCTGCTCGTGTCGGTCCCGCATTGCCTCTGTGTGCCCGCATCGGTGCAGGTGAGCGCACCACCGAAGACATCCGGGATCGCTGCCTGCGCGTTCGACGCAGCGAACAACGAACCGACGATTGCCGACACCAGCACGAGCTTCCGCATTACCTCTCCTGTCCTATCTCCAACGATGGAGGCGCGTCCCTCGGCGCGCCGCGCGTCCTCCGTGACGCGCTCCGAGAAGAATAACCGGAGCTAGCGCTTGTCTGCCTGTCCGGCCGCGAGGTCGGACGCGATCCGCTCCGCGCCGCTGCGCCGCTGCATTCGCGCCGCGAGCTCCGGATGCCGATAACCGATCTCGGCCACGAATCGCTGCCGCCGCGGCGCCACCGTGATCTCGTTGCGGTTGCGCTCGATCGCCCGCGCGACGGCCTTGGCCACCTTCGCCGGCGTCGTCATGCCGATCATCGGAGGCGGGTCCACGTCGGCGTCCGCCCACATGCCCGCGCCCCGCACGAAGCCGGGCGAGACGATGGAGACGCCGACGCCGTGGGGATGCATGTCCTCGCGCAGGCCGAAGGCGAATCCCCGCAGGCCGAACTTGGTCGCCCCGTAGAGCGCCGCCCGTGGCGAGCCGACCTTCCCGGAAAGCGAGGAGATGAAGACCAGATGCCCCTCCCCCTTCCTGGCGAGTTTCGGCGCGAGCGCTCGCGCCATCAGGATCGGGGACTCGAAGTTGACGCGGATCGCGCGCTGGACCTCAGTCGAGCTGAAGTCGTCGAGCTTGCCGCTCGCCGGCAACGCAGCGTTCGCGACCAGGATCTCGACGTCGCCCGCGTCCTCGACGAGCTTCTCCGCGGCGCCGTCCTCGGCGAGGTCGGCCACGACCACCTCGTGGCGGTCGGCGCCGCCCGGCAGGGCGCGAACGAGCTCAGCGAGCTCCTCCTCGCGACGCGAGCTCACGACGATATTCGCCCCGCGACCCGCCAGCTCCTCGGCGATTGCCCGCCCGATGCCCCCGGTGGCGCCGCTGAGCAGCACCCGCTTCCCCTCGAGATCCACGCCGTGAAACTACATGTCCGCGTCTATGAGCGCTCGCTCACAAACGGGGTTTGCTCTGCTACGGTCGTTTGCAGGAGAAAAGGCTTCAGTCATGAGGGGTTGGAGCCGAGGAGAGATTGATGCTGTCTCGCTCATATCACGCTTCGCGCAGGCTCGGACTGGCAGGACTCCTGTTTTGCCTCGCGCTGATCGCGGCCGCGCCGGCGGCCGGTCAGACCGAGGGGACGACGACCACCACCGAGCCCGGCGCCCCGGCCGGAACCTCGCCCTCTCCCAGCACGGCCGCGCTCCTGCCCAACGGCAAGGCCAACATCCCCGCCGGCGCTCCCTTCGCCGTGGTGCGGGCGATCCAGGCGGCGAACCGCATCCACAGGAAGACCTACATCTGGGGCGGGGGCCATCGGAGCTTCAAGGCGAGAGGCTACGACTGCTCCGGCGCGGTCAGCTACGTGCTCCACGCCGCCGGACTGCTCAGCTCGCCGCTCGTCTCCGGGCAGCTCGCCTGGTGGGGGATGTCAGGCCCGGGCAGCTGGATCACGGTCTTCGCCAACAAGACCCACACCTACATGTACATCGCCGGGCTGCGCTACGACACCTCTCCGCGCGGCGAGACGGTCAACCAGGGACGCGGACCTCGCTGGCGCTACACGCTGCGCACCGGCACCGGGTTCGCCGTGCGCCACTTCCCAGGGCTGTAGCGGCCACCAGGCCACTCAACTCAGGAGCGTAGGCCGCGGGCGAAGCTGCTCATGCTGGGTGGCCGCTTATGGCCGCGAGTTGATGGCGAAGCCCTCCGTTCGCCACCCTCGTATGAGTACCTCCTCACAGTTCCGCGGACCCTGCTACATTTTCGCGCGAACCAAACGCCGAATCTCGACCCCGCCAGGGCGGGCCGAGAGCGGGGGAACCAAGCAGTTGGGGCTAATCCACCGAAGAGTGGAGCCGCGAGTCCTTTAGCGGTAGCCCGTCAGCTAACCCCGTAGGCCGACGAAGGAGAACGGTTTGCGGTCATACACACTCAGCAGAGGCAGGAAGCTGGCCTTCGCAGGGCTGCTGTTGGTCGCGTCGCTCAGCGCCGCGGTACCGGCCATGGCCCAGACTGGCGGGACGGGGTCGCCCGGCAGCGTCACGACCTCGACGGCCCCGAGCGGAACCGCCCAGATCCTGCCCAGCGGCAAGGCGATCCCGCCGGCCAACGCGCCGCGGCAGATCCGAAAGGCGATCAAGGCGGCCAACAGGATCCACAAGCGCCCCTACATCTGGGGCGGAGGCCATCGCAGTTTCAAGTCCAAGGGCTACGACTGCTCGGGCGCGGTCAGCTACGTGCTGCACGCGGCCGGCCTGCTTCCCAGTCCGATGGCCTCCGGACCGCTGATGGCCTGGGGCGTCCCGGGCATCGGTTCCTGGATCACCGTGTACGCCAACCGGACCCACGCCTGGATGACGGTCGCCGGGCTGCGGTTCGACACCTCCGCGGCGGGCGAGTCTCTCAACCAGGGCTCGGGACCGCGGTGGCGTTTCAACATGCGAGCAGCCACCGGCTACTCGACGCGCTTCTCCCCGGGCCTCTAGCCGCCTGCGTGCGGCCTCATCGAGGCCACCTCTCCTCCCCTAGGTACGCCGCGCCGCCTCTCCCAGGCGGCGCGGCGTGCCGCTTTCGCAGGCCTCCCGATTGATGTCCAAAGGCGGCAGGACCCTGCCTCACGGGCGTCGAATCCAAAGATCGTGCCTGAAGTCACGAGCAAACGGTTGTCGATTGCAAGGGATCTCTCACGTTTGGTAAGGTCCCGCGCGAGTTACGCCGAGTCCCATCCGACAGAGGAGATGGGAGCGGGGGAACCAAGTTTTGGGGCTAACCCACCGCAGTCGAAGGGTGGGGGCGCAGGCTCCTTAAGCGCCAGCCCGTCAGCTAACCCCGCAGGCCTGCAAAGGAGAACTGTTGATGCGAAGCACATCTAGCCTCAAGCGTCGCCTCGCAGTGGCGGGGGTCACAGCGATTTCAGCACTGGCCGTGGCCGTACCAGCGGCCGCGCAGACCGGTGGCACCGGCACACCCGGCGGCACCACCACGACATCGACCGATCCGGCCGCGCCGGTCGGCCCTCCCGGCCGCGCCAAGCTGCGCAAGGACGGTACGGCCGTGGCGCCCTCGGACGCGCCCGCCAACATCCAGGCGGCGATCGCGGCGGGTAACGCGATCCACACCTTCCCCTACCACTGGGGTGGTGGCCACAGAAGCTTCACCGACACCGGCTATGACTGCTCCGGAGCCGTGAGCTACGTACTGCACGCGGCCGGAATGCTGTCGAGCCCGGAGCCCTCCGGTCCTCTGGCCAGCAGCTGGGGCGCACCCGGCAAGGGTCGCTGGATCACGGTCTACGCGAACGCGAGCCACGCCTACATGATCGTGGCGGGCCTGCGGTTTGACACCTCCTCCGGCGGAGACCGGTGGAACCAGGGCTCGGGTCCGCGGTGGCGGAAGAAGAAGCGGAAGATGGCCGGCTTCACCGCGAAGTACTTCCCCGGGTACTAGGGACCGCTTCCCCATAGAGCCGCGGCCACGAGCGGTGGCCGCTACGTAGAAGGCGGGATGTCCAAGGCATCCCGCAAAGATTGTCCATCGTGTCCCCGCGAGGCGGGGCGGCGCTCGGATATACCTAAGGCCTCACCGGGGTGCGTTGTACGGTGCGCACAGCGACCCGGTACCTAAGCCAGCGAAGGAGAAGGCCGTAGCCTCGACCCAGGCAACGAGTGAGGAGGAGTCCGGCGCCGCGCCCGGCGGCGAGGACGTCGACGTCCGGCTCGTTGGGGTGAGCAAGCACTACGGCGAGGTGGCCGCCGTGCAAGACCTCGACCTCGAGGTGAAGCGCGGCGAGTTCTTCACGCTGCTGGGGCCGTCGGGATCGGGAAAGACCACGACCCTTCGCATGATCGCCGGCTTCGAGGAGCCGGACACCGGCCGCGTCGAGCTCGGCGGGAATGACGTGACCGGCCAGCCGCCCTACGACCGCTCCGTCAACACGGTCTTCCAGGACTACGCCCTCTTCCCCCACATGAGCGTGGGCGACAACGTCGCCTACGGACTGCGCGTGAAGGGGGTCGACAGGGCGGAGCGCCGCAAGCGCGCCACCGAGGCGCTGGCGACCGTTCGCCTCGGCGGGTACGAGGAACGCAAGCCGAACCAGCTCTCGGGCGGCCAGCAGCAGCGCGTCGCGCTGGCGCGGGCGATCGTCAACGAGCCGCGGGTCCTGCTCCTGGACGAGCCGCTCGGCGCCCTCGACCTGAAGCTGCGCGAGCAGATGCAGGTCGAGCTCAAGGCGATCCAGGGCCAGGTCGGGATCACGTTCATCTACGTGACCCACGACCAGGATGAGGCCCTGACGATGTCCGACCGGATCGCGGTCTTCAGCGAGGGCCGGGTCGAGCAGATCGGGCCGCCGACGGAGATCTACGAGCGCCCGGCCAACGCCTTCGTCGCCGGCTTCGTCGGCGTCTCGAACCTGCTCGAGCGCGATGGCCAGCGCATCACCGTGCGCCCGGAGAAGATCTTCTTCGTCGACGACGGCAAGGCGCCCAAGGGACTTCATGTCGAGGAGGGGACGATCAAAGACGTCTCCTACGCCGGGATGATCACGCGGTATCTCGTCGACCTCGAAGCGGGGGGACAGCTCCAAATCGTCCGCCAGAACCTGGAGACGACCTCCGCGGAGGTCCAGGCAGAACGCGGCCGCAAAGTGAAAATTGGATGGCGCGCGGAACAGACCGTCGCCGTAGAGGGAGAGGAGGAAGGAAAGTGAGCCGACTCAGAGCTCGCTCCGCCTGGCTGCCCGCCGCGATCGTCGGAGGGCTCGCCGCCACAATGTTGGTGGTCGCCGGGTGTGGTGGAAGCAGCAGCAACGACAATGGAAGCGCCCAGAAGTCCGTGGGAGCCGGCGAGGGGAAGCTGAACCTCGTCGCCTGGCCCGGATACGTGGCCGACCCGTGGAAGTCCGACTTCGAGAAGCAGACGGGCTGCCAGATCAATCTGAAGGAGGCCGGCACCTCGGACGAGATGGTCGACCTGATGCGCACCGGCCAGTGGGACGGCGTCTCGGCGTCGGGCAACGCGACAGCGAAGCTCGTCGACGGTGGTGACGTCGCCCCGGTCAACACGGACCTGGTGCCGAACTACAAGACGATTTTCGACGACCTCAAGAACCAGCCGTACAACACGTTCGATGGGACCCCTTACGGGATCCCCCACGGGCGTGGCGCGAACCTCTTGATGTCGAATTCGAACGACGTCAAGCCAAATCCGACCTCGTGGTCGGTGATGCTCGATCCGAATCAGGCCTCGAAGTACAAGGGCAAGATCAGCGTGTACGACGATCCGATCTACATCGCGGATGCCGCCGTGTACCTGAAGGCCCATCAGCCTGACCTGGGGATCACGGATCCCTACGAGCTCGATGACAAGCAGTTCAGTGCCGCCGTCGACCTGCTCAAGCAGCAGCATGCGAACGTCGGTGAGTACTGGTCGGATGCCGCCAAGCAGATCAACTCGTTCTCGAACGGGGACGTGGTGGTCGGCACGACGTGGCAGTACCAGTACTTCGCCCTGCTGGCCGACAAGCAGCCGATGCAGGCCCCCGGGGCAAGCACCGGCTTCCAGCCGACCGAGGGTGCGACGGGCTGGTCGGACACGTGGATGATCGCGAAGAACGCGGCTCATCCGAACTGCATGTACAAGTGGATGAATTTCATCGTCTCGCCCGAGGCCAACGCCGAGGTCGCTCAGTACTTCGGTGAAGCACCGGCCCAGAGCAAGTCATGCGATCCAAACACGTTGACCGCTGCCGCCAAGGCAGATGGCCTGCCGGCGGATCCGAAGTTCTGCGACGAGTACCACGCAGCGGATCCGAACTTCTGGAAGAACACGTACTACTGGAAGGTTCCGGTCGCCGACTGCGGCGATAGCCGTGGCAACGTCTGCAAGGACTACAACGACTGGTCCGCTGCATGGACCGAGATCAAGGGTTGATTCGTAGGTCATGGAAGCGGCCGGCGTAAGCGCCGCGCCGCGGAAGAGGTCGGCGGGCCGCAGGCTCGCCGACCTCTTCCATGGCCGTCCCCGCGTCCAGGTGGGGGCGCTTCTGACCGCGCCGCTGGCGTGGCTGGTCTTCCTCTACCTCGGCTCTCTGGCGGTGTTGCTGGTCGCCGCCTTCTGGAGCGTCGATGCGCTCAGCGGCGAGCTGATCAAGGGCTTCACCTTCGACAACTACAAGGAGCTCTGGAACACCGACGTCTACCGCACGGTGGCGTTCCGCACGATCGGCATCGCAGCGGCCGTCACCGTGACCGACGCGCTGCTGGCGTTCCCGATCGCCTTCTACATGGCCAAGATCGCCTCGCCCAGGGCCAAGGGGTTCCTGGTGGTGGCCGTGCTGATGCCGCTCTGGTCCTTCTATCTGGTCAAGGTGTACGCCTGGCAGACGATGCTGGGCGCAAACGGCCTGATCAACTGGGCCCTCGACCCGATCGGGCTCAATGGACCGGGCTTCGGCGCCACCGCGGTCTGGATCGTGATGAGCTACCTGTGGCTCCCGTACATGATCCTGCCGATCTACGCGGGCCTCGAGCGCATCCCCGACTCGCTGCTCTCGGCCTCGGAGGACCTCGGCGCCAAGCCATTCCTGACCTTCCGGCGGGTGATCCTGCCACTCGCCTTCCCGGCGGTCGTCGCCGGCTCGATCTTCACGTTCTCCCTGACGCTCGGCGACTACATCACGCCGTCACTCGTCTCACCCGACACGCAGTTCATCGGGAACGTCGTCTTCACCAGCCACACCAACAACCTGCCCCTCGCATCCGCGTTCGCGACCGTCCCGATCGTGGTGATGGTCGGCTACCTGCTGATCGCCCGCCGCCTAGGGGCCTTCGAGCACCTCTAGCCCATGACCCTCTCCCCCAAGTACAGGAACCTGCTTCGCGTCGGCGTCGGGATCACCCTCGCCTTCATCTATATCCCGCTGATCGTGATCGCCATCTACGCCTTCAACGGCGGCACCACCCTGAAGTGGCCGCTGGATAGCGTCACGACCCACTGGTTCGGGGACGCGATCCGCGACCACGCGGCGCGCACCGCCTTCTTCACCTCGATCAAGGTCGGCATCGCAGCGACCGGGATCGCGCTGGTACTCGGCACCCTCGCCTCCTTTGCGGTGGCGAGGCACCGGTTCTTCGGCCGCGAGACCGTCTCGTTCCTGGTGGTGATCCCGATCGCGCTGCCCGGAATCGTCACCGGCCTCGCGCTGAGCGACACCTTCACCCAGGTGCTCGGCGTGACGCTCGGCCTCTTCACCGTGATCGTCGCGCACGCCACCTTCTGCATCGTCGTCATCTACAACAACGTGATCGCCCGGCTGCGCAGGGTGTCGGGGAGCCTCGAGGAGGCGTCGGCCGATCTCGGCGCGCACACCTGGCAGACGTTCCGGCACGTCACGCTTCCCAACATGCAGACCGCGCTCGTCGCAGGCGCCCTGCTCGCGTTCGCTCTGTCGTTCGACGAGATCATCGTCACCACGTTCACCCTGGGCGGCGGCCAGCAGACCCTGCCCATCTGGATCCTCGACAACCTCTTCCGCGGCCAGCAGCTGCCGATCACCAACGTGGTCGCGGTGATCGTCGTGCTGCTCTCGATCATCCCGGTCTACATCGCGCACCGCCTGACGCGGGAGGAGAGCATCAGCTCGCGCGGCGGCGGCGCGGCCGGTCCGGCCGAGAGCGCCGTCGTCGTCAACTAGCCGCCATGTCGCAGGAGAACCTAGAGGTCGTTCAACGGTTCGCCTACTGCTGGTCGAGGGGGGATTGGGAGGGATCTGAGGCCTTCGTCGATCCCGACGTGGAGCAGCATCCGACGGTCGGCGGCGTCGAGGGAGGGCGCGTCCTGCGCGGCGTCGACGAGATCCGGCGGGACTACGAGGAGGTCGAGGAGACCTGGGACGAGCACCGGGTCGAGCCCGAGGAGTTCATCGATGCCGGCGACCGCATCGTCCTCCTCCATCGGGAGTACCAGCGTGGCAGGAGCAGCGGCGTGGAGCTGGAGATCGACGCGGCGGTCGTCTTCGACCTGCGGGACGGGCGCATCGTCCGCGTGCAGGGATACATGGACCGTGACGCGGCTCTCGAGGCCGCAGGCGTCTCAGCCCAAGAGTCATAGACTGGCCCCACGATGGTCGGCGTTCGCCAGGGAGCCGTCGCGGTCGTTGCGCTCTGCCTGCTCATCGGGCTGGATTCTCAGGCCCATGGGGCGGGCGAGCCCGACTACGGCTGCAAGAAGATCCATCGCGGCAAGGCGACCGTCGACCCCAACCCCAAGGGCCGGGCGCCGGTGGCGCTCGGCGACTCGACGATGATCCTGCCGATCCCGAACCTGGACGCGGTGGGCTTCTCGGTCAACGCCCGCGGCTGCCGTGGGTTCAAGGAAGCGGTCAACATCGCGCGGAAGCTGAAGGCGAAGGGCCACCTGCCGCACCTCGTGATGATCAACGCCTACGGCAACGGCGGGGTCAACCCGGGGCTGATCTCGGAGGCGCTCGACGTGCTCGGCCGCAGGAGGGTCCTCGGCCTTGTCACGGCCTACAACGCCGACACGGGCCATCCCCCCGCCCCCGACACCGACGTCCTCTTCAAGGCCGCCAGGCAGCACCGGCATCGGATCTTCGTCCTCGACTGGGTCAAATACAGCCGCTCGCACCACGCCGCCGAGCCCACCCCGGGCGCCTGGTTCCTGCCCGACCTCTTCCACCCGAACTACACCGGCGCCGACGCCTACGCGACCTTCCTGTCGCGGGCGCTACCGGTTGCGAAGACCGGTCACTTCCCGCCCTTGCCCTGACCCTTGCCGCCGTTGGGCGATTTGGCCAGCGGGATGAGCTTCTTCAGCAGGCGCGCAAAGGCGTGGGCTCCCGAGAAGGTGAGGTGGAGGCCATCCGGCTGGAACCAGTTCGAATGCCCCGCTGAGTAGTGGACCCAGTCGAGGACCTTGACCCGCTCGGGGTCGCGCTGGCCGGCGTTGCGGATCACGTCCGCGTCGTTCGACTCGCCGCCGCCGAGCTCGCGCGGGGTGACCAGGCCCAGCTTCCGCTTCGGGCCGAGGATCTTCTTGGCCTGCTCGATCTGATGCCCGGTCACCGACGCGTCGGCGCCGAGCGCCATGACGACGAGATGCGGGAGCTGGTGATGGCGTCTTCCGTCGCGAAGGATGCGCAGCCCTTCCGCGAACTGGCGGCAGCCGCGCGCGTTCGCCTTGTAGCCGATCCGGGCCAGGGCGGGCAGTGCGAACAGCATCGAGGAGTCCCCGATCGCCAGCGGCGGCCGGGGAGCGACCTTGTGCTTCGGGGTGGCGATCTCGACTCCGCCGCAGCCCGCCTGGGCGGTCGAAGCTGATAGCGCGGGCACCAGCACGGCGAGGGTCGCGCCGAGCGCGATCCGTACTCTGACGCCCGTGCTCTTCCCGACAGTCGAGTTCGCCATCTTCTTTCCGATCGTCCTGGCCCTCTCCTGGGCGCTGATGCCGCGCCAGCAGATCTGGAAGCCGTTCATCGTCGTTGCAAGTTATGTCTTCTATGCGGCCGCCGATCCGCGCTTCTGCCTGCTGCTCGGCGCGATCACCCTGGTCAGCCAGCTCGCCGTCGTCGCCATCCACCGGACCGAGGACGATCGCCTCCGCAAGTGGTTCACGGCGGGCGGCGTGGTCTTCGACCTCGGGATCCTCGCCGTCTTCAAGTACTACGGGTTCTTCGTCACGGACGTCTCCGACGTGCTCGACTCGATCGGCCTGGGCATGCCGCTGCCGCTGGTCACGATCGCGCTGCCGGTCGGGGTCAGCTTCTTCAGCTTCCAGGCCGTCACCTACGTCGTCGACGTCAAGCGCCGGCAGACGGAGCCGGCCTCCCTGCTCGACGCCGCGATCTACCTGAGCTTCTTCCCGCACCTGGTCGCCGGGCCGATCGTGCGCGCCAGCGAGTTCCTGCCTCAGCTTCGGGAGCCGAGGGATCCGGACCGGGTGGCCGTTGGCGCGGGGCTCACCCTGATCGCGCTCGGGTTGATCAAGAAGGTGATGATCGCCGACTACCTGGCGCGCGAGGTGGTCGACAAGGTCTTCGCCGTGCCGCAGGCCTACAGCGCGCCAGACGCGATCCTCGCCGCGTACGCCTACACCGCGCAGATCTTCTGCGACTTCTCGGGCTACACCGACATGGCGATCGGGCTCGCCCTGCTGATGGGCTTCGTCTTCCCGCAGAACTTCAACAGCCCGTACCGCGCGACCGGCTTCCGCGACTTCTGGCGGCGCTGGCACATGACCCTGTCCCGCTTCCTGCGCGACTACCTCTACATCCCGCTCGGCGGCAACCGCAAGGGGAAGGCGCGGACATACATCAACCTGATGCTGACCATGGCGCTCGGCGGCCTCTGGCACGGCGCCGCCTGGAACTTCGTGGCGTGGGGCGCCTACCAGGGCACCGGGCTCTCGGCCGAGCACGCGATCAAGGGCCGCCTCGGCCGGATCTTCCCGGGCTGGCTGCGGTGGTTCGTCACCTTCAACCTGATCGTCGTCGGCTGGATCCTCTTCCGCTCCACGGACCTCAGCCTGTTCGGCGATTACATGTCCGCGCTGGTGCGCTCCGGGCCGGCCACGCTCTACTCGGTCCCGGTCGTCGGCGCGATCGTCCTCGTCGTCGGACTCCAGCTGCTGCCCGAGCGCCCGATGGAGGGCATCGAGCTGCGCCTCGGCCGGCTCCAGCCCCTGCTGCTGGGCGCGGCCCTCGCCGTCGTGGTGCTGATCGTCGGCGCGACGGTGCCGAGCCAGGGCGTCCCCCCATTCATCTACTTCCGCTTCTGATGGCAAGAGCAGACGAAAACTTCGAGACGATCGCCGAGATGGAGGCCGAGGCGCGCCCCGGCCGCGAGGGCGAGCCTCATGGCGACGACAGCCTGATGGGGCGCTTCGACCGCTGGCACCTCCGGCGCTTCTCGGGATGGGACGCGGTCAAGGCGGTCACCCTGACGACCTTTCTCCTGCTGATCTTCGCCGGAGGGTCGGTGCGGAAGGCGGCGGACGAGCTGAAACCAGGGCTCGGGCGCGACATCGTCCGGGCGATCGGCGGTCCGGCGGGGTGGATCTCCGACCGGCTCCCCCTCGCAGACACCCGCCGCGATCTCACCTCCTGGCTATCGCCCGATCAGCAGCTCTCCGGCCAGGGTTTCCGGGCAGCTCCGGGCGCCGCCGGCGCGCCGGCTTCAGTGCTGCCGCCGGTGGCGGCCGCTCCTCAGCCACTCCACAAGCTGCTCGTCACGGGCGACTCGCTCTCCACCCCGCTCGACATCGAGATCGCGCGCAAGCTGGCCGACCAGGGCCCCGACGTGCAGGTGATCCGCGACCCGCATCTGGCCACCGGGATCTCGAACACCGGCCTCGTCGACTGGAGCAAGCTCTCCACGACGCAGGCTCAGGACGACCAACCAGACGCCGCCGTGCTCTTCATCGGGGCCAACGAGGGCTATCCGATGCCGGGGCCGAACGGAAAGCCGGTGAGCTGCTGCGGCCCGCAGTGGGAGGCGATCTTCCGATCGCGCGTCAGCCAGATGATGACCAACTACCTGACGGGCGGCGTCAAGAGGATCTACTGGCTCACGGTGCCGACTCAGCGCGATCCGGCCCGGAAGCCGATCGCCGACGACGTCAACCAGGCGGTGCGGCAGGCCGCGGCGCCGCTGGGCGGCCGGGTCCGCGTCGTCGACCTGATTCCGACCTTCACCCCCGGCGACACCTACCGCGACTCGATCCCGATCAACGGCAAGGACACGATCGTGCGAATGTCCGACGGCATCCATCTGAACGAGGACGGCTCCTCGGTGGCCGCGAACCTTGTCCTGCAGGCTCTCGGCCGGGACTTCGACTATTGAGAGGGACGACATGAGCAACGCGAGGAGGATCGGCACACGACTTCGCTCCCGGATGGCCGCGTGGCACCGCCGGCGCTATCTCGAGCAGCCCGGCTTCGATGCGCTCGAATCGCGGATCGTCTGGATCTTCGGATCTCCTCGCTCGGGCAGCACCTGGCTGCTGCAGATGCTCAGCGAGGCTGGCGCGCCGGGCGTCGCCACGATCGACGAGACCTGGGCGGGAGAGCTCTTCAACCGGACGTTCGCCTGGCCCAAGGACGGAACTCTCAAGCTCGTCTCATCGAGGGACTCCCACGCCACCCTCGCCGGCTGGGTCCTGTCGCCTTCGCGGGAGCCGCTCTGGGCGCCGGTGATGCGGGCGTTTCTGCTGGAGGGGTTCGAGGATCAGCTCGCCCACGGTCAGGCCAGGACCGACTGGGACGATCCCTACCTGGTGGTCAAGGAACCGAACAGCTCGGAGGCTGCCGACGTCCTCGTGTCGCTGACGCCCCAGTCGCGAATCATCTTCCTCCAGCGAGATGGCCGCGACGTGATCGATTCGATGGCGGACCACTTCACCACCGCGTCGTGGGGGGCCCCGAAGGACCTGGGCTGGGATCAGCTCTCCCAGGAGGAGCGCGAGAAGCTGATCATCGGGAGCGCGGCCAGCTGGGTGTACCGAACCGAGACGGTGCAGCGCGCCTGCGCGCAGGTGGGTCCCGACGCCGCCCTGACCGTCCGCTACGAGGATCTGCTGGCCGACACGCGCGAGGAACTGGAGAGGATCGGACGGTGGCTTGGGGTTGAGACTCCTCCCGGATGGGCCAGCGACGTCGCCGCCAGGCACGCCTTCGAGCGCATCCCGGAGGACCAGCGGGGCAGCGGCAAGTTCCACCGCGCCGCCACGCCCGGCCTCTGGCGCGAGCACATGACCGCCGCCGAGCAGCAGCTGATGCGCGAGGCGATGAACGAGAAGCTGGGAGAGCTGGGCTACGAGGTGAGCTAGTCGTTCTGCGTGTAGCGGCTCTTCACGCGCTTCGATGCGTTCGAGACCTTGTGGCACTTCGCCGTGGCGTTGTACTGGACGCCCGGCACGCTCTGCCGATTGCCGTCCTTGCACTTGAAGCCGAGCAGCGTCGATCCGCAGGTGCCGGCCGGACCCCCCGCCTGGTGGCGGCACCGGTGGTAGGCCCTGATCACCTTCTCGCCCTTGGCGCAGCCCACGCCCTGGACCTTGAGCGACGTCACGTAGGACGCGCCGAGGTTCTGCTGCTGCCCGCTGATGTCACAGGGAGAGAAACCGGCCTCGTGCGCGACCGGCGCGGCGCTGCCGCCCGGAGCGAGAATCGCAGCAAGGAGGGCCCCCGCCGCAACGATCCCTGTGATCGTCCTCCGCAAGATGCCCGCGATCCTACCGCGACGACTCGAGGCGCAAACGCGCCGCCGCTGGAAGCGCAAATAGACTGGCCCCATCTTGAAACGGCTCGTCTTGATCCTTCTGGTCCTCGCCGCGGCGATCGCCGGGTGCGGGGGCGGCTCTTCGGACAGCAGCTCCACGACCGGGGCCGCCCTGAGCTCGTGCGACATCAACGGCAAGCAGCAGAACCTCGGAGCCTCCTATGTCACGTCGCTTCAGGTTGGCGGCGTGAGCTGCGGACAGGCCGAGAAGGTCGTGGTGGCCTACCACCACTGCCGCCTGCAGAACGGCGGCGCGGGAGGCACCTGCAAGACGGCCGTGGAGGGATTCGACTGCACCGAGGGAGCCCGCCAGTCCGTGCCGGGCGTCCAGTACAACGCCACGGCAGACTGCCGCAAGGGCGACGCGGAGATCAAGAGCACGTACACCCAGAACTTCTAGGCGGGGACCGAGGGTTTTGAGGACGAAGGCGGGACTGCTCACGATCGGCCTGATCGTGCTCGGCCTCTGGCAGGCGAGCGCAGCCTTCGCGGTCGGCGAGCCCGAGTTCGGCTGCGGACACGTACACACGGGGCAGGCGCAGCGGAATCCATATGGGACGGGACACGGGCCGCCGCCGATCGCCATCGGCGACTCGACCATGCTGCTGCCGATCCCGGATCTGACCCGGGTCGGGTTCGACGTCAACGCTCTTGGCTGCCGCGGCTTCAAGCAGAGCATCTGGGTTGCCCGCGACCTTCGGAACCAGGGGAAGCTGCCGAAGCTCATCCTGCTCAATGCCTACGGCAACGGCGGGGTCAACGACGACCTGATCAAGTTCGCCCTCAAGGTGATCGGTCCCAAGCGGAAGCTCGTCCTCGTGACGGCCTACGACGCCGACACCGGCCATCCGCCGGCGCCCGATACCGACGTGATCGTCAGGGCAGCGAGGGAGCATCCGGATCAGGTCAAGCTGCTCGATTGGGTCAAGTACTCGCTGCCGCACCACCGAGCCGACCCGGCTCCGGGCGCCTGGTTCCTGCCCGACCTCTTCCATCCCAACTTCCCCGGCGCCCATGCCTACGGCCGCTTCCTGGCGCGAGCACTGCCGGGCGGCCTTGCCGCGGCCGAGCCGGAGCCATCCGATAGCGGCCGAGGCGTACCCTGGTGGCCGTTCGCCGTGGGAGGCGTCGCCCTGATCTGCGGGCTGGCGCTCTTTCTCCGTCGCGGGCGTGTTCAAAGCCAATCGTGACCGCGAAGAGGGCCCTACTTCCAATCGCGCTGCTGATCGCGCTGCTCGCCTGCACCGGCTCGGCGCAGGCGCGCGGCGGCGCCGGCCACAACCCGGCGACCAAGAAGCTCGAGGACGCCTTCAAGATCGCCCTCTACGTCCGCTCGGTGAGCACGGACGGCTGCTACCCGCCCGCCCCACGGCTGGCCAAGCTGATCGGCCAGACGAAGCGCGGCCTGAAGGTGGGCGTCGCGAACGGCCCTAACTCGATCCACCGCCTCAACGTCGTCTTCGTGCTGAAGCACGGCACCAGCTGCAACAAGACGCTGATGGCCCTGCGCGCCACGTCCGGGCTCTACATCCTCAACTCGGCGCAGGGCACGATCCGCGTCCAGGGGCGCGGCGGCCCGAGGATCATCCCCGGCAAGCCCGGGCCGCCCAGGCAGGTCCAGATCGTCTCGAAGACCTTCAGGATGTCGGCCCCGGACCAGCTGACCAGGCACGAGGTGCTCTGCCCCGGCGGCAAGTACCCGATCGGCGGTGGCATGCTGGCGAGCCCCGGCCCGAGCGCCGACGGCGAGGGCATCTACCCCCATTCCTATGAGCGGCTGGGCGCCCAGCGTGGCTTCCACATCAGCGCGGTGCTGTTCGATTCGAACTGGGCCTCGACCACACCGCGCAACGTCACCATCCAGACGGTCTGCGCCCGTGGCCAGATCCCGCAGAACCCGACGCCGCACAAGACCGTCTTCATCCTCCCCGGCCAGGTGAAGTCCGCTGTCGCCCGCTGCCCGAAGGGCCAGCAGCTGATCACCGGCGGCTTCCAGCGCACCAACTTCGCCAGCGACGGCGGCAACTACATCACCGAGTCCCGGGCCGTCGGCACCAACGCCTGGCGCGTGACCGGCAGCGCCTACATCGGCAGCGGCACGACCGGCGGCGGCGAGCTCACCGCGATCGCCTACTGCTCGAAGGCGAAGGGCGCGATCCTGACCGAGGTCTCCTCTACCCCGGCGCCCGTGGGGGCCGGCATGAACGCGACCGCGACCACGCCGTCCTGTCCCGGCAACCTGCGGCTCACCACCACCGGCTTCTCACTCGACTCCCGCAACGCCTTCTACGCGGGCAGCTCGCTGAACGACGACGGCACCAGCACGGCGAACGCGTTCGGCTACTTCGGGCCGGCGAACCTCACCGCGTACGGCTACTGCCAGCGCACCCGCTAGTCCCTCGCTGACCCCCCCACCGGCAGGTTGGTACAGAGCGGCGGGACGCCATTGGCCGGCGGAAACCACGAGCACCGCGTCGCCGAGTACGGAATCTCATCACTGGTGCAGTTAAGGAATGCGGGCGGCGAGCTGTGGGTCAGGACGGTCGTCGTGCCCTCCATCCGCCATTTCTTCTTGTTCTTCTTCCTGATCAGATGGCCCGTTGCGAAGTACGTGCCATTGGACCCGGGAGCCGGGTTGGAGGCCGGTGGGAACTGGTTCGTGAACGATCCGGAGAACTCGACCTTCTGGTGCTGGAACTTGAAAGGGCCGCTCGCAACGGTGGCCGTGGTGGTCCCGCCCACCTGGCAGCTCACCGGCGCCGCGAACTGCACGAACACCTTCCGTGGAGTGCTCTTGCCCTTCGGAGACCTCTGCGCATATTCGACGTTGAGGATGATTGAGACACCGCCAGGACCCGCGGCCTGCTCCTGGAAGAAGCGGTGCGAGGTCGAATACGTCTTGTACGCGCTCGCCGAAGACGCCCGCGCCCCCGAAACGGCCTGGGCAACCACGACGAACAGGGCCAGCGCGATGAAAGGAGTCCGTCTCATCTTCTCCGGAAAGATTCCTCGCCGGGAGCAGCCTCGTCATCGGTGCTCCACACGGACCTCGGGTCGAGCCTCACCGACGCGCGTTGCTCAAGCCCCCGCTGATCCACGAGACGAATCTCGGATCGGCTGTCCGGAGTTGTGCCCCGTATAGGGGCCAAAGTCCGGACAGCCCCCGAATGTCGCTCAGCTGATGTTCGCCATCACGTGCTTGACCTGCGTGTAGTCCTCGAGCCCGTACATCGACAGGTCCTTGCCGTAGCCGGACTGCTTGTAGCCGCCGTGCGGCATCTCCGAGACGATCGGGATGTGGTCGTTGACCCAGACGCAGCCGAACTGGAGCGCCTTCGAGACACGCAAGGCCCGGCCGACGTCGCGAGTCCACACTGACGACGCGAGGCCGTAGCGGGTGCCGTTCGCCCACTGGATCGCCCTCTCCTCGGAGGTGAACGGCTGGACCGTGATCACCGGGCCGAAGATCTCGTTCTGGATCATCTCGTCGGACTGCTTCAGGCCGGCCACCACCGCCGGCTTCATGAAGAAGCCCGGCCGGCGCGCCTTCTTGCCCCCGGTGACGACCTCGGCGTTGTCCGGCCGGCGCTCGAGGAAGCCCTCGACCCGCTCGAGCTGGCGCTCTGAGTTGACGGGGCCCAGCGTCGTGTTGCCGTTCGCCGTGTCGCCGATCTTCAGCGCCTCGGCCTGCCCGGCGAGGCCGCTGACGACCTTGTCGTAGACCTTCTTGGAGGCCAGCACCCGCGTCGCTGCGGTGCAGTCCTGGCCGGCGTTGTAGTAGCCGGTCCCGGCGATCGTCTCCATCGCCACGGCCATGTCGACGTCGTCGAAGACCACGACCGGCGCCTTGCCGCCGAGCTCGAGGTGAACGCGCTTCAGCGTGTCCGCGGACTCCCGCGCGATCCACTTGCCGGTCTCGGGCGAGCCGGTAAGGGAGACCATGCCGATGTCGGGATGCCGGACGATCGCGGCTCCGGTGGGGTCGCCGTGCCCGCCGACGAAGTTCGCCACGCCGGGCGGGAAGATCTCGGCGCAGAGCTCGGCCAGCACCGTCAGGGTCGACATCGGGGTCGTCTCCGCCGGCTTCAGGACGAGCGTGTTGCCAGCGGCGAGAGCCGGAGCGAT
Source organism: uncultured Solirubrobacterales bacterium (assembly GCA_963815045.1). GTDB lineage: Bacteria > Actinomycetota > Thermoleophilia > Solirubrobacterales > 70-9 > DASUPK01. The sequence goes on along the minus strand of CAWFET010000003.1, from coordinate 323,017 downwards.
CTTCCAGATCGCCATCATCATCGGGTAGTTCCACGGAGTGATCTGGCCGACGACGCCGATCGGCTCGCGCCGGACCCACGACGTATAGCCCTCGAGGTACTCGCCGGTGGCGCGGCCGTCCATGTTCCGGGCGGCTCCCGCGAAGTAGCGGAGGTTGTCGCACATGAAGGGGATCTCATCCTCGTAGAAGGCGGAGCGGGGCTTGCCGGCGTCCGCGGACTCGATGTCGGCGAGCTCGTCGGCGCGCTCCTCGATCCGGTCGGCGAGCTTCAACAGCAGCGCCATGCGGTCGGCCGGAGTGGTCACTCCCCAGGTCTCGAACGCCTTCTTGGCGGCCTTGACGGCGTCGTCGACGTCGCGCTTGCTGGAGAGCGGCGACTTGGCGATCACCTGGCCGGTTGCCGGGTTGATCACGTCCTCGCGCTTGTTGTCGGACGGCGAGACCTGCTTGCCGTCGATCATGTTCTTGAGGGTGATAGCCCTCGGCTTCCCGTTCCGGCTCGCTCGGGAGCTTCGGGAATTTCGCTTTGCGGTGGCGGTGGCCATCTCTCCTCCTTGTTCAGACTTTCTCTTTGCTGCCGAGCACGTCCTCGACCGGCGTGTGGTCCACCCCGACGGCTTCCGCGACGGCGGGATGAGTGACAGTACCGGCGGCGACGTTGATCCCGAGTCTCAGACCGGGGTCCCGGCGGGCCGCGTCCGCAACGCCGTGGTCCGCCAGGGCCAGGACGTACGGAAGCGTGGCGTTGGTCAGTGCATAGGTCGACGTGATCGGCACCGCGCCCGGCATGTTCGCGACGCAGTAATGGGTGATCCCCTCGACCTCGAAGACGGGGTCGCGATGGGTGGTCGGATGTGACGTCTCGAAGCAGCCGCCCTGGTCGATCGCGACGTCGACCAGGACCGCGTTCTTCTTCATCAGCTTGAGCTGCTCCTTGCGGACCACGTAGGGCGCCTTCGCCCCGTGGACCAGGACGGCGCCGATCACCAGGTCCGCGCGCGGCAGCATCTCCTCGATCGCAAGGGTCGAGGAGAAGACGGTCGAGGCGCGGCCGCCGAAGGCGACGTCCAGCTCGCGGAGCTTGTCGATCGAGACGTCGAAGACGAAGACATCCGCCTCCATCCCGATCGCAATGAACGCGGCGTGCATGCCGACCGCTCCGCCGCCGATCACCATCACGTTCGCAGGCGCGACGCCCGGGACGCCGCCGAGCAAAATCCCCCGGCCACCGAGTGGCTTCTCGAGGAAGAACGCGCCGGCCTGGGTCGCGATCTTGCCCGCCACCTCGCTCATCGGCGCGAGCAGCGGCAGCCGGCCCTGCGAGTCCTCGACGGTCTCGTAGGCGACACAGGTGGCGCCGCTCTCCTGAAGGCCCTTGGTCAGCTCCGGGTCGGGCGCCAGATGCAGGTAGGTGAAGAGGGTGTGCTCCGGGCGGAGCAGTTCCACCTCCTCAGGCTGGGGCTCCTTGACGCCGAGGACCATCTCCGACTGCTCGAAGACCGCGTCGGCGTCGGGGAGGATCGTGACGCCCTGCGATTCGTATGCCTCGTCGGTGATGGCGCTGCCCTCTCCCGCACCGGCCTGCAGCAGAACCTCGTGGCCGTGCTCGCGGAGCTCGCGGGCGCCGGCGGGCGTCAGCGCGACGCGGTACTCGTCGTCCTTGATCTCCGTCGGGATTCCGACCTTCATCAGGCGGTCCTCGTCGAGAGCGTGGCGGCCTTATCGAGGGGCGAGTCGGAGAAGTCGAACCGCACGCCCCGGGTCTCGAGCTCGGCGAACATCTCGTCGGGCTCGATGCAGGCCTCCGGCGGCAGGGCGCCGCGCTTCGTGATTGCGCCACGCGCGAGCAGCCGCACGGCGGCGGCGGCGGGCGTGGCTGTGGAGACGATCCCGCCGCCGAGCCCCCACTCCTCGTTCGGCGGCGTCACGCTGCGGGCGCGGATCACCGTGTCGGGCCCGGTGACCTCGACGATGTGGATCGAGGTGGTGTTCGCCGACGGGGGCGATGCAGAGCGGGCGACTTCGGCTATCCGCTCCTCGCTCGCCCCCGCCAGCTCCTTCAGGCTCTCGAGCACCGTTGGTGGCAACGAGAGCGCAAACGTGACGTTCGGCGCGCCGAAGCTGTCGCCGAACGTGAGAACCTCGGAATGAAGGGTGAAGATCGTCTCGGCCTCGCCGATCGGTTCGCCGAAGTCGGCGCGCGGGCCGTCCTGCAACGGCTTCATCTCCTGCGGCCGGCCGTTGATGATCGCCATCGGCGGCATCGTGATCTCGTCGAGCAGCGTCCTCAGGGCGTAGGGGAAGCTGAGCTCGCCGGTGGGCTTCAGGTCGCGGCCGCCCGCCAGCACGGAGATCGAGATCGGATTGCCCGGCAGCTCCTTCACGGCTCGCGCCGCCAGCAGATTCGTCTTGCCGGGCGCAGAACCCATCCCCAGGAGCGCCAGCCTGCCGCGCTGCTCGAACTCCCCGGAGAGAGCGAGCTGCTCCTTCGCGACGTGGTAGAGGCCGCCCAGGTCGATGTAGTGGCAGCCGGCATCGAGGCAGGCGCGCATCGCGGCGAGGTTGATCCGGTAGGCGGCCGAGTTGACCAGCACCTCCATGCCCTCGAGCTGCTCGGCGAGATCGGAGGTGGCATCCGCCTGGCGAGCCTCCGCCTTGCCCCCGCCTTGCTCCATCGCCACCGCCTCCGCCTTGCGCAGGTCGATGTCGAGCAGCCGCATGGCGGTGACCTCCTCGGACTCCGCAAGATCCCGCACGATCGCGGGCGCGATCGTCCCGCCGGCTCCCAGCACCGCGACCCTCATGAGATGAGCTCCCTCGCGCGCAGGGCGAGCCAAAGCTCGACCCGGTCGTTCGCCCGGCTCAGATCACGGCCGGTGAGCTCCTCGATGCGCTTGATGCGGTAGCGCAGCGTGTGGCGGTGGCAGTAGCAGTCTCCGGCCGCGCGCTCCCAGTGCCCGTTGCGGTCGATGTAGGCCTCAAGCGAGCGGAGCAGCTCACCGGCGTAGCGCTCATCGGAGTCCTCGATCGGCCCGAGGACGGACTCGGTATAGAGCCGGAGGGCCTCGCCGTCCTGAACCGAGAGGAGCAGGGTGAAGGCGCCGAGGTCCCGGTGTGAGGCGACGTCCGGGGCGGCTCCGTTCGCGAAGGCGGTCGCCTCCAGGGCGCAGCGCGCCTCGTGGAAGGAATGGCGTACCCGCTCGGTCGGCATCGAGCGGCTGGTCGCCGCCCGAGTCGGGCCGTGCACCTTCTCGAGGGCCTGGCGGCCCTCACTCGCAAGCTCGAACGGATCGCCCTTGGCGCCATCCACGATCGCGCAGAGGAGCTCGCGCCGGCCGGCCGGATGCGGCGCCACGACGGCCGCGCGGTTCTGGCTCGCGAGGTACTCGCCGAGAGTCGCCTCCGCCGCCGCAGCATCGCCGAGCTCGAAGGCCAGTACCGCCGCCCGCTCGCCGATCCCGAACGGCGCGAGCCGGTCGCGAATGTCGTCCGGCGCCAGGCGCCCGGAGAGGGTCGCCGCCAGAACCTCGCCGGAGAGACGGCGCTCGGTCTCCTGGGCGACGCGCTCGCGCATCAGCTCGAGCGCGACGACGATCGCGGCCTGCTGGACGCAGAGGCGCTCGAAGTCACCCAGCTCGCCGGAGCGCCGCACCACCACGAGCCAGGCCTCGGCGGCGCCGGGGCGCGGCGAGACCGGATGGGCGAGGGCGCGTCCGCGGAGATCAGGCTGGTTGGGCACGAAGGGCGCGGCGGCGGTGCCGCGTGGCACGACCTCGGTGCGAACAGCCTCGAGCAGGTATTCCGGCAGGCGGCGGCCGCCGCTGGCGAGGACCTCCCCGCGGGCGTCGAGGACGACCGAGCTCCCCCCGATCGCGGCGGCGATCTCCTTCGCGACCTCATCGAGGCCGCCGCCCTGAAGGACGAGCCGCTCGAGCCGCTCGTTGACCGCGATGCCCCGGGAGAGCACGTCGTACTGCTCGTTGACGAGCCGGCTGAAGGCCGCCTCGGTGATCGCGATGAACGGTGTCTCGTAGGGGACCTCGAAGACTGGGAACCCGGAGGCGTTCGCCTCGGTGAGCAGAGCCTTCGGGATCTTCGCGTGGTCGAATCCGGTCCCGAAGCCGAGCCCGGCCACGCCCGCCTCGGAGAGCAGCCGGATGAACTTGCGCTGTTTCTCGGCGTTCTCGAGCCGGATCCCGGTCGTCATCAGGAGCTCGCCTCCCGAGAGCCAGGGGGTGGGATCGAGCAGCTCGGTCATGTGGACCCAGCGAATCTCCCGCTCGGCGGCGTCGTCACCTCCAGCGGCGACCTTCAGGCCGAGCTCGGTGGTGAGGCTCTCGACGGTGAGCATCAGTGTCCTATGCGGCGGGCTGCCTCTTCGAGGACCGGGCGCAGTACGTCCACGATCTCCTCGAACTGCTCTGTATCGGCGATCAGCGGAGGCGAGAACTGGATCACGGGGTCCCCGCGATCGTCGGCCCGGCAGATCAGGCCCCGCCGGTAGAGCTCACCGGAGAGATAGCCCCGCAGGAGCTTCTCGGACTCCTCGTCCTCCATGTGCTCCTTGGTCTCCTTGTCCTTGACCAGCTCGATCGCGTAGAAGTAGCCGTCGCCTCGCACGTCTCCGACGATCGGAATGTCATAGAGGGACTCGAGCGCCGCCCGGAACTCATCCTCCTTGGCCAACACGTGCCCGCAGAGGTCCTCCCGCTCGAAGACGTCCAGGTTCGCGAGCGCGGCCGCGGCCGCGACCGGATGGCCGGCGAAGGTCGAGCCGTGCGCGAACATCGAGGTGCCCTCCTCGAAGGGCTCGAAGACGCGGTCCGAGACGATCATCCCGCCCATCGGGACGTAGGCGGAGGTGAGCGCCTTCGCGACGGTGATGATGTCCGGCTGGTAGCCGTAGCGCTGGCAGCCGAAGTAATGGCCCAGCCGGCCCCAGGCGCAGATCACCTCGTCGGAGATCAAGAGGACGTCGTAGCGGTCGCAGATCTCCCTGACGCGCTGGAAGTAGCCCTCCTGCGGCGGGATGCAGCCGCCGGCGTTCTGGAGCGGCTCCAGGATCACCGCCGAGACGGTCTCGGGGCCCTCGAAGAGGATCCGCTCCTCGATCTGGTCCGCGGCCCAGAGCGGGTCGCGGTCCTCCGGCCAGCGGTAGCTGTTGGTGTTCGGCACGTGGACTCCGCCGGGCGCCAGCGGCTCGAACTGGGCGCGGAGCGAGGGAATGCCGGTGGCGCTCAGGGCTCCGAGGGTGGTGCCGTGGTAGGCGATCTCTCGCGCGACCAGCTTCGTCTTCAGGGCGTTCCCCCTGGACCGGTGATAGCTCCGCGCCAGCTTGATCGCCGACTCAACCGACTCGGAGCCGCTGTTGGTGAAGAAGACCCGGTTCAGGTCGCCGGGCGTGAGGGCGGAGATCCGCGTCGCCAGCTCGATGGCGCGCGGATGGGCGTAGCTCCAGACCGTGATGAAGTCGAGCTCCCGGACCTGGGCCGCCATAGCGTCGCCCAGCTCGGCGCGGCCATGGCCGGAGTTGACGCAGAAGAGGGCGGAGAGTCCGTCCAGGTAGCGGTTGCCGTGGTCGTCCCAGACGTAGCAACCCTCGCCGCGGACGATGATCGGGACCTCGTGTTCGGGGCCGAACGATCCCATCTGCGTGAAGTGCATCCAGAGGTGGCGTTGTGCCTGCTCCTGGAGCGCATTTGCCTCAGTTTTGGCGGTCTGCGTGGCGCTGCTGGCTGCCATCCCACTCCTCCAGTCTCTCTAGCCTCACCGTACAACGCTACCCACAGGGGCTCGGCCCTACAAGCGGAGATGTGTGAAATCCGCCTCAGGGGACTTGTACAGACTGTATAAGGCCGGTATCCGTTTTTAGGGCTTTCGCCCCTTGCGACGATTCGTCGCGCTTCTTAGGGTCGGGCGTCCGCAGTGGCCAACAACCGGGCTACGGAGGAGGAGACAACTTGGAGAGCGCGGCGGTTCCGATTTCGGCAAGCGATCCGGAGGGCTCCGCAGCGGGTGGCAAGGGCCTGAAGACCGGGGCTCTTGGCTACCTCTCGAACCTGGTCATCTCCACGGCCTCGGTGGCCCCGGCCTACAGCCTGGCGGCCACACTCGGCTTCGTCGTCGCCGTCGGCGGGATGGGGGCCCACGCGCCGGCGGTCATGATCGTCTCCTTCGTTCCGATGCTCCTGATCGCGGCGGGGTACTACTGGCTCAACCGGGCCGATCCCGACTGCGGCACCAGCTTCACGTGGGTCACCCGCGCCATGGGGCCCCGGCTCGGCTGGCTGACCGGCTGGGCGATCGTGGTCTCCGACGTCGTCGTGATGGCGGCGCTCGCCTACATCGCCGGCAAGTACACCTTCCTGCTCTTCGGCCTCGACGCCGCGGCCAACAACCTGCTCGACGTCAGCATCGCGGCCACTGTCTGGATCGCCCTGATGACCTGGATCTGTTACACGGGCATCGAGCTCTCGGCTCGCACCCAGTATGTGCTGCTGACAGCCGAGGTGATCATCCTCGGCGTCTTCTGCGCGGTCGCCCTCGGGCACGTCTACATCGGCCACCAGGGCACCCCGATCGAGCTCTTCTGGTTCTCGCCCTTCGGCCTGCCGGGAGGTTGGAGCGCCCTGATCGACGGCGTGCTGCTCGGCGTCTTCATCTACTGGGGGTGGGACAGCGGCGTCTGCTGTAACGAGGAGTCCCAGGACAGCGCCTCCGGACCTGGCAAGGCGGCGGTGATGAGCACGCTTCTCCTCGTTCTGATCTACGTGGCGGTGTCCGCGTCAGCCCAAGCTTTCGCCGGGACGATCTTCCTGAAGCACCACGGCGATGACGTCCTGAGTGCGCTGGGAGGCGACGTCTTCGGCACGCCGTGGGACAAGCTCCTGATCATCGCGGTGCTGACCTCCGCCTCGGCCTCGACGCAGACCACGATCCTGCCCACGGCGAGGACGACTCTCTCGATGGCGCGCTTCGGTGCGATTCCGAAGGCGTTCGGCCGGATTCACCCGAGGCACCTGACGCCCGACGTCTCGACCCTGGCGATGGGCGGCATCTCCCTGGTCTGGACGCTGATCATCATCAACGTCAGCCAGAACGTGCTCGGCGACTCGATCAGCGCCCTCGGCTTCCAGATCGCCTTCTACTACGGCATCACCGGCTTCGCCTGCGCGTTCTTCTACCGCCGGGAGCTGACCAAGAGCGCCCGCAACTTCTTCATGGCCGGGGTCGTTCCCTTCGTGGGCGGCCTGATGCTGACCGGCATCTTCATCAAGGCCCTGATCGACTACAACAAGGTGGAGAACACCTACGCCGGGAAGTTCCTCGGGTTCGGCGTCCCAGTCGCGATCGGCGTGGGCATGCTGCTCGTGGGAGTGCTCGTGATGGTGATCGCCAACTTCGCCTATCCGCAGTTCTTCAAGCGCAAGTCCGAGACGGCCCAGCCCGGAATCCTCGAGGGCAAGGTCCAGGGTGAAGCCTCCGTGATGGCGGATTGAGGAGGAGACGATGAGCGAGATCGTGGTCGGATATGACGGATCGGATGCCTCCAAGGCGGCGTTGAGTCACGCCACTGACTTCGCCAAGGCACTCGGCGACAGCATCGTGCTGGTCTTCGGCTCGGCGCCGGGCGGCTATGGAGGAGGCGAGGTACCCGAGCAGCGAAGGGCGGTCGAGGAGTTCGCTCGGAAGGTGACACAAGAGGGGGCCGACAGCACCAAGGCGGCAGGCGTGGAATGCTCCGTGGAGTTGATCAACGAGCATCCACATGACGCTCTGGTCACAGCCGGCGAAAATCACGGCGCGCGGATGATCGTGGTCGGCAGCCATGGGGAGAGCCCCCTCAAGGGAGCGATCATCGGCTCCACTCCGTACAAGCTCGTACAAACCTCAGATGTTCCGGTGCTGGTCGTGCGGCCGTGATGGCAGAGGCGGACAAGAGCGGCGGCCCGTGCGTCGTCCTCAACTCCGTCACCAAGCGCTTCGGCGAGCTCACCGCCGTCGATGCGATCGACCTCGACATCGCCGAGGGCGAGTTCTTCACGATGCTCGGCCCGAGCGGCTGCGGCAAGACGACGACGCTGCGGATGATCGCCGGCTTCGAGGAGGTCTCCGACGGCCGGCTCGCGATCGACGACCAGGACATGGTCGGCATCCCGCCGCACAAGCGGCCGACCAACACCGTCTTCCAGAGCTACGCCCTCTTCCCCCATCTGAGCGTCAAGGACAACGTCGCCTTCGGGCTGAAGCGCAAGGGCGTCGACAAGGGCGAGATCCAGAAGCGGGTCCGCGAGGAGCTCGAGCGCGTCGGGCTGGCCGCTGAGGCGAACCGGCGCCCCTCCCAGCTCTCCGGCGGGATGCAGCAGCGGGTGGCGCTCGCCCGCGCCCTGGTCAACCTCCCCCGAGTCCTGCTGCTCGACGAGCCGCTCGGCGCGCTCGACCTGAAGCTCCGCAAGGGACTGCAGGTGGAGCTCAAGAAGATCCAGCGCGAGGTCGGGATCACCTTCGTCTACGTGACGCACGACCAGGAGGAGGCGCTGACCATGTCCGACCGGATCGCGGTCATGAACCGCGGCCGAATCGAGCAGATCGGCGACCCCGAGGAGGTCTACGACCGCCCCACCACCACCTTCGTCGCCGGCTTCATCGGCGTGTCGAACCTGATGCCCGGCGTGATTCGCAAGACCGGCGATCAGGGCGAGGTCGAGCTCGACAGCGGCGCCAAGGTGGCGACCGGCGCCAGGGGATTCTCGGTCGGTGAGCGCTGCCACGCGGTGGTGCGGCCCGAGAAGCTCTCCATCGGCGAGGGCGGGGGCGGCGACCCGAGCGTCGAGGGCCTGGTCGAGAGCTCTCTCTACCTCGGCACAGCCACGCAGCTGATCGTGAAGCTCACCGAGGACGTCCGCATGACCGTGCTCGTCCCCAACGCGGACGAGGCCGAGCGCCAGCGGCTCCCGGGTGGCGGCGCGAACGTAAAGCTTTCTTGGAGCCCTGGCCACATGCACGTGGTCAAGGAGTCGGCGGGGAATGGTGCAGCAGCAGAACCAGAAGCAGTGGAAGCAGCCTGAGCGAATCGGACAGGAGGAGCAAGTGACGAGCAAGAGGAGATTCCGCGTAGTGATCGTGGCGGGCGGGGCGTTCGCAGCCGCGATCGCTCTCGCCGCGTGCGGCGGCGGTGGGATCGAGGGCGGTAGCGGATCGGAGAACGTGCAGACCGTGAAGTACCAGCCCCCGCCTCACGGCAACATGACCATCTCGAACTGGCCGCTCTACATCGACAAGAACACGGTGTCGGACTTCGACAAGGCCACCGGGGTCCACACCAACTACATCGAGGACGTCAACGACAACCAGGAGTTCTTCGCCAAGATGCAGCCCCTGCTTTCCAAGGGACAGTCGGGCGGGCGCAGCATGATCGTCGTGACGGACTGGATGGCCCAGAAGATGCACGACCTCGGCTACGTCCAGAACATCGACCCGGCCGGGATCCCGAACGTCGAGAAGAACATCCGCCCGGATCTGAAGAACGCGTCATTCGACCCGGGACGCAAGTACTCGATCCCGTGGCAGAGCGGTATGACCGGGCTGATCGTCAACACCAAGTTGGCCCCGAACGTGCACTCGATCAACGACCTGTTCGACCCGCAGTACAAGGGCAAGGTCGAGATGCTCACCGAGCTGCGGGACACGGTGCCCCTGGTGATGAAGGCGGACGGAATCGATCCGAACAAGGCCACCCAGCAGCAGTGGCTGGACACGATCGACAAGCTCAAGTCGGCCGTGGCCTCGGGCCAGATTCGCCGCTTCACGGGCAACGACTACACCCGCGACATGGCGAACGGCGACGTGGCGGCGATCATCGGCTGGTCCGGTGACGCGGTCCAGCTGCAGGCCGACAACCCGGCGATCGAGTTCCGGATGCCGACGGAGGGCTGCATCCTCTGGTCGGACAACATGGAGATCCCGGTCGGCGCGCCCAACCCGACGGCGGCGGAGGCGTTCATGAACTACGTCTACGACCCGAAGAACCAGGCGCAGATTGCGGCCTACAACAGCTATGTCACGCCGGTGGATGGTGTGCAGCAGATATTCCAGAGCACCAACCCGGACCTGGTGAACGACCCGTTGATCTTCCCGACGGAGGACTTCACCAAGAAGTGCTCCACCCAGCCCAATCTGACGGGCCAGGAGGAACAGACGGTGACCAGGGCGTTCGAGGGCGTCCTGAACGGCTAGCAGAGGTTCGATGAGAGGTGGCGGAGACGACTGATGCGTGACCAGCGCTTGGTCGCCCTCCGCCGCCGCCTCATCCCGTACTTCCTGCTGGGGCCGGGGATCCTCTGGCTGATCCTCTTCTTCGTCGTGCCCATGTACTTCATGGGCCGGCTCTCGCTCGACAGCGGGATCTTTCCCGATTTCCGCTTCAACTGGCAGTTCTCGAACTACACCGACGCGCTGAGCGCCTATGACACCCAGTTCTTCAGGGCGTTCCGCTACTCGGCGATTGCGACGATCCTCGCCCTCGTGATCGCATACCCGCTCGCCTATGCGATCGCCTTCCGGGGTGGGCGTTGGAAGAACGCGATGTTGCTGGCCGTGGTGGCACCCTTCTTCACCACCTACCTGATCCGGACCCTGGCCTGGGAGACGATCCTCTCCGACAACGGGTTCGTGGTCCACACCCTCCAGACGCTCGGCCTCATCTCGAACGACGGCCGCCTGCTGGCGACGAGCTCCGCGGTGATCGCGGGCCTCACCTACAACTTCCTGCCCTTCATGATCCTGCCGATCTACGCCAGCCTGGAGCGGCTCGACACCAGCCTGGTGGAGGCGGCCAAGGATCTGTACGCGTCCTCCCGGCAGGCATTCCTCAGGGTGACCCTTCCCCTCTCGATGCCCGGCGTCGTCGCCGGGACGCTGCTCACCTTCATTCCGGCTACCGGCGACTACATCAACGCCCAGTTCCTGGGCGGCGCCCAGAACTCGATGATCGGCAACGTCATCCAGTCGCTCTACCTGAAGCAGACCGACTATCCGGCCGCCGCGGCCATCTCGTTCACGTTGATGGCGGCGATGCTCGTGATCGTCTTCATCTACATCCGGATCGCCGGCTCCGAAGCCCTGATGGGCGAAGAGATCGGCGGAGCGGACGTCGTCGAGTAGCGATGGAAGCCCACGCCGCCACACTCCCCCAGCGCCGCCGCGAATCCGCGCCCTCTCGTGCGTGGAATTGGCTGAAGCACAACGGAATCCTGATCTATGGCGGGCTCGCGATCGCCTACATGCTGATCCCGATCATCCTGATCATCGTCTTCTCGTTCAACGACCCCGCGGGCAAGTTCAACTTCACCTGGCAGGGCTTCACCCTCTCCCACTGGGCGCATCCCTTCGAGATCTCGGAGCTCACCGACGCCCTGCTCCTCAGCCTCCGCCTGGCCCTGCTGGCGACGCTGATCTCGACCGTGCTCGGGACCATGATCGCCCTCGCCCTCGTCCGCTACGACTTCTTCGGCCGCCGGGCCTCGAACTACCTGATCGTCGTCCCCACCGCCACACCCGAGGTGGTGCTGGGCGCCTCGCTGCTCTCGATGTTCCTGATCTACGGCCTCCAGCTGGGCTTCTCGACGCTGCTGATCGCCCACGTCATGTTCTGCATCAGCTTCGTGGTCATCGTGGTGCGCTCGCGGCTGATCGGCTTCGATCGCAGCCTCGAGGAGGCCGCTCAGGACCTGGGCGCGGACGCCTTCACGACCTTCAGGAAGATCACCCTGCCGTTGATCTGGCCCGGGATCATCGGGGGGGCGCTGCTCGCGTTCGCGCTGTCGATCGACGACTTCGTCGTCTCCAACTTCACGGCCGGCACCCAGGTGACCTTCCCCCTCTACATCTTCGGCGCGGCCCAGCGAGGCATCCCGGTTCAGGTCTACATCATCGCCACCATGCTCTTTGCCACCACCGTGTTCGCGATGATCTTCACGGTGTGGCAGCAGCGACGTGCGGACAAGCTCGCTGCGGTTCGTCCTGATCAGGAGGTTTGAGTGCCCCCCGATCAAGGTAGTTTCGCCGTTGTGCGAACGGGGGAACTCGCGCTCGAGCGCAACGACGCAGGACTGGCCGTGCTGACCATTTCAGGCGAGCATGATTTGAGCACCGCGCCGACCCTCCGCCGGAGGATCGACAGCCTGCTCGATGAAGGAACCGCCACCGTGATCGACCTCTCCCCGGCAACGTTCATCGACTCGTCCATTCTCGGAGTGATCCTCGACGAGCGCCGTCGCGCGACCGAGGCCGGCATCGGCCTCGCGGTGGTCCATGACAACGGCGCCGACGCGGTGGATCGCGTGCTCGAGGTGACCGGTCTGCGGACCGAGCTGCCCGTTCATGCCCGGCGGGACGAGGCCTTCCAGGAGGCCCTGGGCTCCGAGGAGCCGGCCAGATGAGCGCCGCCGGCTTCGAGCTGAGCCTGCCCGCGACCGCGGAGAACGTGATCGTCGTACGCCAGGCGATCGCCGGCGTGGCCGAGGCCCTGGGCCTCACCGGGTCGCGGATCGCGGATCTGAAGACGGTCGTGACCGAGGCCTGCAACAACGTGGTCCTGCACGCCTACGAGGGCGAGTCCGGCCCCCTGCTGGTCAGCGCCGAGCCGGGCGACAGCGAGCTCATCGTCGAGGTCGGAGACGAGGGTCACGGCTTCAGGCCTCGTGCCAATGACGGCGATCCCTCGCTCGGCCTCGGCCTGCCCCTGATCGCCGCACTCTCCGACAGCTTCGAGATCAGCGGCGGCGCCGGGCGAGGAAGCCGAACGAGGATTCGATTCGGCTATGCCCAGCCCGAGGCCGCGAACAACGGCAAGCCCACGGTGGCCCCGAAGGAGCTCGAGATCGCCCTGACCCCGGGAGTCATTGTGAAGCCGGTCTTGGCCCGGATCATGGGAGCGCTTGCCGCGCGTGCCGAGTTCTCGGTGGATCGGCTGGCGGACACCGTGCTGCTCGGCGATGCGGTGTCAGCGAGCGAGGGCGGCGAGTTCGCGAGCGGCAGGGTCGTCGTTGCGATCAAGGATGGGGTCGGCACGCTCGGCGTCCGGGTCGGTCCGCTGGTGGCGGGCGGAGGCGAGCGGCTGATGGACGAGATGGAGGTGCCCGGGGCGGGCTCGCTGCGCAGTCTCGCCAGCAACATGGAGGTCACCAAGGGCGAGGGCCCCGGCGGCGAGGCGGCCGAGTTCCTCGAGTTCGAGGTGACGCAGGCTCAGTAGGAAGAGTCACCCGCTTCGCCCTCAGGTCGCGGCCACGAGCGGCCGCCCCACACAAGTCGCTACGGGCTTCGCCCTCCGCTCCAAAATGGAGCGACCTGGTGGCCGCTTAGAGCTCCTCTTCGGGGATTCGCTCCCGGAGCTTCTCAATCGTCGCCCGCAGGATCCGCGAGACGTGCATCTGGGAGACGCCGACGCGGTCGGCGATCTCACTCTGGGTGAGGTCCTCGACGAACCGCAGGTGGAGGACCTTGCGGTCGCGGTCGGAGATCTCCTGAAGGACGGGCCCGATCGCCTCGCCGTACTCGACCGTGTCGAAGGAGAGGTCCTCCGAGCCGATCCGGTCGCGCAGGGGTCCCGGTTCGTCGCCGTCGCCCATCGTCGACGTCGCGTCGAGCGACACCGCATGATGGCCCTGGGAGGCATGCATCGCCTCGAGCACCTCCTCGTCGGTCGCCTCGATGCGCTGGCCGATCTCCTGAATCGTGGGCGTGTGACCCAGCTTGGCGGGCAACTCCGCCGTGGCGCGCTCGACCTTGAGGATGCGCTCCTGGACGTCCCTCGGCACGTGCACCGACCAGCCGCGGTCGCGGAAGTGGCGCTTCAGCTCGCCGAGGATGGTCGGCACCGCGAAGGTGGAGAACGCTGTGCCACGCTCGGGATCGAAGCGGTCGATCGCCTTGACCAGGCCCACGCTGGCGACCTGCACCAGGTCGTCGAACGGCTCGGCCCCGCCGGCGTAGCGCGCCGCGAGGCGGCGTGCGAGTGGCATGAAGCGGTCGACCAGCTCCTCGCGGACGATCGCCGACTTGTCCTTGGCGTAGCGCTCGAGAAGCCGACGCTCGCCGAGCAGCTGTTCACCAGGCCCTGGAGAGGGGGTCTGATCCTTCATTTGGATGTCGGCCAAGGCAAGTTCAGTCAAGGCTCGGCTCCTCGTGACCCGTGGCTGTATCGCCCCTGGGGAGCCCGAGGTGTGGCCGCCCACGAAAGGTAGCTACCCAGGAATGCGGGGATGGGAAACACCGTTTCCCCGCCCGCGCGCCGGGTACCGCAAGGGCTGAAAGCCCATGAAGGAGGGATTCGAATGCCACCGCGTGGCGTAAAGAAGGGAACGAAGCGTGCCCGGCAGTACGAGAAGGTCAAGCAGAGCGCTCAGAAGCGCGGCGCATCGTCGTCCCGCGCGAAGGAAATGGCTGCACGCACGGTGAACAAGAACCGCGCTCGCTCGGGAGAATCCAGCACCCGGTCGCGCAGCTCGACCCGGGGGTCCTCGCCGCAGAGCCGGGGAGGACAGCGCTCCGGGACGAACCGGCCGAAGGGCCAGACCAAGGAACAGCTCTACAACCAGGCGAAGCGCCTGCGCATCGACGGCCGCTCGAGCATGAACAAGAGCCAGCTGCAACGAGCCGTCGCTGCGAAGGGTCGATAGTCGCAAACTGCGGAATACGCAGGTTTAGGTAGATATCGGCGGGGTAATCTCGCTCTGAGTCGAGGCAGCGGGCGGGCGTTCGGAGACCCCCTACTCCGGCGCCCGCCCACATATTCAGTGCCTCGCCTCCGCCGGGTTTCAGCCTCGGCGCAGGCGGGCGGATAGGGCGGCCGGTTTCCTTCTCCCCCTGGCCGTCCTACCCCGCCTACCCCTGAGCGGCCACCAGGCCGCTTTCCTTTGGAGCGGAGGGCGAAGCCCGGAGCGACTTATGAGGGGCGGCCGCTTGTGGCCGCGGCTCGATGGCGAAGCCGTGCATCAGCGCGATGGCGAAGCCGTCCCACCAATACGATCGGGGTATGGCCGAGTTCGAGACACGGATGTTGGTCAACGGCGAAGGAGTCGCCGGCAACGGGTCACCGCTCGAGGTCGAGAACCCCTTCACCGAGGAGACCGTCGCGTCGATCGGGACCGCCGACCCCGAGCAGCTGGACGCCGCGTTCGCCGCCGCTCGCGAGGCATCACGGGAGTGGGCCAGGACGCCGGCGGTGGACCGAGGCGAGCTGCTGCGGGAGGTCGCGATGCGGCTGCGCGCGCGGACCGACGAGCTCGCCGAGGTGATGACGCTCGAGGGCGGCAAGCCGCTGGTCGAGAACTCCGACGAGATCGGCTGGACCGCCGCCTGCTTCGACTACTACGCCGAGATCGGCCGCGATTCGGCGGGTCGGATCATTCCGTCGATCGAGTCGAGTCAGCTCTCCCTGGTGGTGAAGGAGCCGCTCGGCGTGATCGGCTGCATCGTTCCCTGGAACTACCCCCTCCTGCTGCTCGCCTGGAAGATGGCGCCGGCGCTGGCGGCGGGCAACACCCTCGTCTGCAAGCCATCCGAGCTCACCCCGCTCTCGACGCTGATGCTCGCCCCCTGCCTCGATCACCTGCCGCCCGGCGTCGTGAACCTGGTGGCGGGAGGGCCCGAGGTCGGAGCGGCGATCGCCTCCGAGCCGCGCGTCGACGGCATCGCCTTCACGGGCTCGGTCGGGACCGGGAAGAAGGTGGCCCAGGCCTGCATCGATCGCATGGCCCGCGTCAACCTCGAGATGGGCGGCAAGGACCCGTTCATCGTCTGCTCGGACGTCGCGGACCGGATCGATGTCGCCGCCAAGGGCGGGGCGTGGGCCGCGTTCCTCAACTCGGGCCAGGTCTGCACGAGCGCCGAGCGCTTCTACGTGATGGAGGACGTCTACGACGACTACCTGAACGCGTTCGTCGACTACACGAAGAGCCTGGTGATCGGCGATCCGATGCAGAGCGACACGGACATCGGTCCGATGGTCTCCGCGGACCAGCGGGGGAAAGTCGCCGCCCAGGTGGAGGCGGCCGTCGGCTCCGGCGCCGAGGTGGTGGTCGGCGGCGACTCCGGCGGTCAGGGGCGTGGTCACTTCTTCGCGCCCGCGGTCGTCACCGGCGCACCGGCGGAGACCGATCTGCTGCGGGAGGAGACCTTCGGCCCGGTAGCCCCCCTCGTCCCCGTGAAGAGCCTCGACGAGGCGATCGAGCTCGCCAACTCCACCCCCTATGGGCTCGGGGCGAACATCTACACCGAGGACTTCAGGACGATCCTGCGCTGCATGCGCGAGGTGAAGGCCGGCACCGTCTGGTTCAACGACCCGCTCACCGACAACGACGCGGGCCCCTTCGGCGGCTTCAAGCAGTCCGGCCTCGGCCGCGAGCTGGGGCGCGAGGGACTCGAGGCCTTCCAGGAGACGAAGCACGTCCACATCGAGAGCGAGGTGGCGCCGAAGGAGTGGTGGTACCCGTACTCGCAATACACCGGCGGAGAGCCGCCGCACGGGGCGTAGCGGCCACCAGGCCGATCCATTTTGGAGCGGACCGCGAAGCGCGTAGCGACTTGTGAGGGGCGGCCGCTCGTGGCCGCGATCTGAAGGCGAAGCCGTGGATACGATCGCCTAGTGGCCGACCAGAACGAAGCTCCGTACCTCGACGCGGTCGTCTCCTACGTCGCCCGCAACCCCGGACGCTTCCACATCCCTGGCCACAAGGGCACAGGCGCGGACGCCGGACTGATCGAGGCGCTGGGCGAAGCGGCGGTCCTCCACGACGTTCCCGCCGGGATCGAGGGGATCGACGTCGGGCCCGAGCCGACCCCGTTCCAGCGCGCTCAGTCGCTGGCCGCAGACGCCTGGGGGGCGAGGCGCAGCTGGTTTCTGCTGAACGGCGCCTCCGGCGGCAATCACGCGATCTGCATGACCCTCGCGCACGCCACCGGCAAGCTCAGGACCGGTCCTCCGGACCGGGGGCCCGTGGTAGTCCAGCGGAACGTTCACTCATCGATCATCGACGGCCTGGTCCTCTCCGGCCTGCGGCCGACGTTCGTCTCGCCGGAGATCGACCCGGAGCTCGGGATCGCCCACTGCGTCACTCCCGAGGCCCTGACGGCGGCCCTCGACGCCGAGCCCGACGCGGAGGCGGTCATGCTCGTCTCGCCGACCTACTTCGGCGCCGTGGCGCGCGTGGCGGAGCTCGCTGAGGTCGCCCACTCGCGCGACATCCCGCTGGTGGTGGACGAGGCCTGGGGCTCCCACCTCTACTTCCACGAGGGCCTCCCCGCCGGCGCGCTGAGGGGTGGCGCGGACATGGTGCTCTCGAGCACGCACAAGATCGTCGGCAGCCTGACCCAGTCGGCGATCCTGCATCTGGGCGACGGCGACCGGGTGGACGGGGACATCGTCGACCGCTCGGTGACGCTGGTCGAGTCGACGAGTCCGAACGCCCTGCTGACGGCATCGCTCGATGCCGCGAGGCGGCTCGCCGCCACCCGGGGGCACGAGCTGCTCGACGACACGCTGGAGAGGCTCGCCGCGACGCGAGAGCGGATCCGTGGGATCCCCGGCCTCGACGTGCTCGACGAGCGGCTCGCCGGCCGCACCAGCGTGGCCGCCTGGGACCCGCTGCGGCTCTCGATCGACGTCCGGGGGACGGGAGCGACCGGCCACCGGATCGCCGAGCTGATGAGGGCCAAGGACGACGCCGTCCTCGAGCTCTTCTCCGAGAACGTGATCGTCGCCGTCTTCGGGCTCGGCGAGACGGCCACCGCATCGGCGGAGCGGCTCGTCGCGTCGCTCGAGCACGCGGTGGAGGAGATCGGGCCGGGCGACCAGGAACGGCGCCGGGCGTTTGCGGAGCCTCCCCCCTGGGGTCCCCTCGAGCTCTCGCCGCGGGACGCGTTTCTCGGCCCGCAGGAGGTCGTTGCCTTCGCGGACGCCGAGGGAAGGATCGCGGCCGAATCCCTCGCCGCCTATCCGCCGGGAGTTCCGAACGTGCTCCCGGGAGAACGCCTCACAGCGCCCACGATGGCCTACATGGCGGACTCGCTGGCCCACGGCGGCCTCGTCCGCGGCGCGAGCGACCGGTCCCTGCGGACAGTCCGGGTGGTGATGGAGTGAACGGCGCCGAGCCCGCCTGGGGAGTCGACTCCGAGCACGGCCGCCTCCTGGACGTCCTCGTCTGCCGGCCCGAAAACTTCCGCTGGCGAGCGACCAGCGCGATCACCGAGGCGACGCTCGAGGCCGGACATCGCTTCGACGGCGAGCTGGCCGCCTCCCAGCACGCGGCGCTGGTCGGCGCGTACGAGGACGCGGGCGTCCGCTGCCACTTCATGGAGCCGGATCCCGCCCTCCACTACCAGGTGTTCACGCGTGACTCGAGCACGATGGGGCCCAATGGGACGGTGGTGACCCAGCCGGCGCAATGGTGGCGGCGCGGCGAGTACGCACCCGTCATCCGGTTCCATCAGGAGGCTGGGATTCCGATCCGGGGGATGATCACGGCCGGTTCGCTCGAGGGCGGCGACGTGATGATCGTCGAGCCCGGCGCCGTGCTGATCGGGGCGGGTGAGACCCGCACCCAGGAGCGCGCGGCCGAGCAGCTCGCCGCGTGGTTCCGCGAGGACGGCTGGGAGGCGCGCGTGCAGCCGTTCCCGGAGCGCTACGTCCACATCGACGTCCTCGTTGCGGTCCTGGCGGAGAAGCTGGCCGCGGTCTGCTCGGAGATGCTGCCCGCCCCCGCCGTTGAGTGGCTGCGGGGCAAGGGCTTCGACCTGATCGAGGTGAGCGCCGAGCAGGCCTTCACGCTGGGCGTCAACGCGATCTCGCTGGGCGACGAGCGGGTGATCTCGGCGGCCGGCGCCATCGAGCTGAACGCCGCGCTCCGCAATCGGGGCCTCGGGGTGATCGAGGTCGATCTCTCCATGTTCACCCTGGGCGGCGGTGGCCCGCACTGCCTGAGCCAGGCGCTGAGAAGGGAGCGCGTCGGTTGAGTGGACCGGCGATCGACGCGGAGCGCGTGATCGCCGACCTGCGCGAGCTCCAGCGCCGCACCGGCGACGAGAATGGGGCTCAGCGGCTCTGCTGGGCGGATGGGTGGCGGCGAGCGCGCGAGTATCTCGCCGAGCTGCTCGGCGAGCTCGGCCTCGAGCCGGAGATCGACGAGGCCGGCAACGCCTGGGCCTATCTGCCGGGCGAATCGGAGCCCGCACTGGCGCTCGGCTCTCATCTCGATTCCGTCCCTGACGGCGGCTGGCTCGACGGAGCTCTCGGCGTGATGGGCGCTCTCGGCGTCCTGCGGGCCTGGGCCGCGTCCGGCGAGAAGCCGTCCAGCTCCATCGCGCTGGTGGACTGGGCGGACGAGGAGGGTGCCCGGTTCGGTCGCAGCCTGTTCGGCAGCTCGGCTGCCGCGGGGACGTTCGATCCGGCCGAGCTGGCGAACGCCCGCGACGCGGACGGCCGCCGGGCTCCCGGAGTCCTGGCCGAGAACGGCGTCGACCTGGAGCGTGTGCTCGAATGCCGCTCCCGTCTCGAGCGGCTCGGCGCGTATCTGGAATTGCACATCGAGCAGGGCCCCGTCCTGGAGGCCGAGGGGCTCCAGGCAGCAGCCGTGATGGGATGCGCCGGTGTGGAGAGACTTCGCTTCGTGATCTCGGGGCAGGCCGCGCACGCCGGGACCACCCCGATGGACGTGCGGCGGGATCCGGGCCTGGCCGCCTCCGCCGCGGCGCTCCGTGTCGAGGAGATCGCCACGGACGAGGGCGGGGTCGGCACCGTCGGGGCGATGACCTTCGAGCCGGGCATCCCGACGGCGGTGCCGGGTGTCGCCTCGATGCTGGTGGACCTCCGCCACCCCGACGCCGAGGCCCTGGCGCGGATGCTCGCGGCAGCGCGCGAGGCCATCCGCTCGAGCGCCGCCGCGAGGGGCTGCGAGGTGGCCGAGGAGCCGGTCTGGCGGATCGAGCCCATCTCCTTCGACCCGGGGCTGGTCGAGCTCGCCCGGGAGGCGTGCCAGAGGGTCATCGGGACCGGCCACGAGCTTCCCAGCGGCGCGCTACACGACGCTGCCTCGATGGCGCCGCTCGTCCCGACCACGATGGTCTTCTCGCCGTCGATCGGAGGCATCAGCCACGCCCGCGAGGAGGACACGGCCGAGGCGGACCTGACCGCCGCGATCGAGGCCTTCGGCGAGCTCGCGAACGCCCGTCTGACCTGACGGCGCGACTGCAAGACACCTCGCGTGTTCAAGGGGTGGGCGCCGCTAGCGTCGGGCGTCACTCGTCCCAATGGCAGGAATCGACTCACAACCGCATGGGAGCGCCTCTGTGCGCACCCGCACCGCGATCGCCCTGATCGCGCTCGCCGCCCTGCTCGCGGTGCTGCTGCTCGCCGCCCGTTCGGCCGCGCCCGACGCGGCCTCGGCCGCCAAGGCGTCCGCGGGCTGCCCACCCCTCCCCTACGGGCTCTCGCCGACCGGCTCGGGGCCGACCCGCTTCACGATGATGATCCGGATCAACACCCAGGGGAACGTCGACACCTACACGAAGCCCGACGGCGGGATGGGCGGCCGGATCCGGCCTCAGGACGTCTTCGTCCTCAACACCCGCTTCGGCGGCAGCGGCAGTTTCCCGGCGATGACCCCCACGGTCGCCGCGGGCCTCGCCGCGAACCTGCGCACCGCCTTTCCCTGCAACCGGATCGTCGCTCTCAACGGCCTCAGCTTCAACTCCACGGCGGCCGGCTATGCCTTCACCGGAGTCTCTGACCCGAACATCTACGCGCTGATCAGCGACTACGAGCAGGCCGACTGGAACGACGGGCGCTCGACCGCCCCGGGCCGTCCGCCCTGGGCCAGCAACTTCGCGAAGGCGTTTCCCCTTCTGCGGGGCTGGAACTTCGGCTTCACCTCGACCGTCGCGGGCGATTCGGTGGGCACCGGCAAGAAGACCGGCCTCGTCCCGCAGGACGTGGCCGGCTGGAACTACGGCCAGATCGCGCAGAACCTCGACAAGCAGAACGCGCGGCTCGGCGGCCGCCACCTCGGCCCGCAGGCTGTTCAGACCCAGGACGCCTGCGCCAACGGCGCCGGCCCGGGGTTCGGAGCGCGGGCCAAGGCTCTGCGCCTCCAGTACAACTTCAAGTTCGTCACCAAGAAGGTGCGCGTCAAGGGGAAGCGGAAGAAGGTCAAGAAGACCATCCGCCTGCCGCTCCACAAGAAGGCGAAGCCGAACATGGCCAACCTGGGGATGGAGATCTCCTTCACGGACAGCCCGGAGGCCTCGGCGAGCCAGGCGATCCTGAGCACGTCGGCCGCTCAGGCAGCGTCGTGTGTCCAGCCCGCCCTGAAGCAGGGCGTCGGCGCGTTCTTCTTCTTCGCCTCGGACGACTCAATGCGGCTGCTCTTCCAGCAGCCCCAGATCAACGCGTTGCGACCCGCCACCGCCACCGCCAGCGGCAACACCGGCGGCGTCGGCTCACCGCACTAGCCAACCCAAAACGGGTTGCCGCTTACGCGGCACCCTCGCGTGAGACGACCGTCTTCGCGCGCAGGTCCGACAGGGCCTCCTCCGCGTCCTCCCAGTCGGCCCGGTTGACCGTCATCGGGTCGGGGTCGAACCTGCCCTGCCGGATCAGGTCGAGCACCTCGGGCATCAGGGTCCGCACGTGCGGGCGCCCGGTGACGAAGGTGATCCCCTGCGTGAACATGTCGAGCAGGGGAAGCGGCGTGGGCTCGAGGTAGATCCCGATGCTGGTGCAGATGCCGTCGGCGTCGGTTGACTTGAGAGCGCAGTTGATGCCGGCGGGATCCGCGCTGGCGTCGACGGTGACCGGATAGAAGCCCGCCCTCGCCGGAAACTCCTCGTCGAGGACGTTCGCGCCGAGCTTCGCCGCCAGCTCGCGATCGCGATCGCTGCCTCCCACCACGTCGACCCTCTCAGCGCCGAGAGCCATGGCGATGGCGACCGAGTACAGCGCGATCGACCCCGCCCCCATCGCGATCAGGACGGCGGCGCCGGGATGGTCTTCGAGCGCGGGCGCCACACACCGCCAGGCGTCCGGGATGTTGTCCGAGAGGCTCGCGACCGTCGCCGGCGCGACGCCGTCCGGAATCGGGACGAGCATCGCGTCCGGGTACGGGACCTTCACCGCGTCGCTGGCGAAGCCCCCGTAGTCCTCCCCGATCGGCAGGCCGTAGGTCGAGAGGCGGGACACGGACTCGCAATTGCCGGTCCTCCCGTCGCGACAGGCGTCGCATTCGCCGCAGGAGATCTGGAACGGCACGCTGACCAGATCCCCGGGCTCGACCGACTCCACGGCATCGCCGACGTCGGTCACCTCGGCGACGCACTCGTGGCCGAAGGCGAACGACTGCGCCGGGAAGCGCCCCTGGACGAAGGCGACGTCGATGTCACATGTCGCCAGCGCGACCGGGCGAACGATCGCCTGCCGGTCACCGTCGAGCTTCGGGTCGGGCGCGTCGCGCCACTCGAGCTTGCCCTTCTCGACGAACTGGAGCTGCCTCACGCGGGTACCTCCTCACCCGC
Organism: uncultured Solirubrobacterales bacterium; assembly: GCA_963815045.1. GTDB lineage: Bacteria > Actinomycetota > Thermoleophilia > Solirubrobacterales > 70-9 > DASUPK01. The sequence continues at coordinate 300,453 of CAWFET010000003.1, read as the reverse complement.
CTTGGCCGCCGGGACCTGGTCCTTGCCCGAGCCCTCCTGCTCGCGCTCGGCCTTGGCCGCCTCGCGGAGCTGCTCGAAGCGAACGACCTGTCCGCCGGCCCCCCAGTTGCCGTCGGGTACCTCGTGGATCAGGGTCCAGACGCGCACCCCGGCCTCCGGCCCCCAGCCGGTCGCCTCGAGGACACGCTTTGTCGTGTCCTCGACGAGCCCGGCCTTGCGACGGTCGCTGAGAGCGCCGCTCGGGACGGTGATGTCGATGACGGCGTGCGGCTCGGCCTGGCCGTCCGGAGTCTGGATCGACTCGGCGGGCAGGGCGTGCACGTGGGCCCAGGTGATCGAGCGGAAGAACTCCGTGTCCGGCGCTCCCTCCCAGTGCAACAGGGTCGCGCCGAGGTCACGCGCCAGCTCCTGCTGGGCCTCGTCGGAGAGGGCATCGGCGGGAATCGTCAGGTCGAGCTTCGGCATCGGTCCTCCTCAGGGGTGCTGGGTTCGAAAGATGGACGCAAGCCTATAGGGTTCGGATTCCGAACGCAGGCCGGGTATCCTGCCGTCGATGCGCGCCGCGGAGATCGCCGACCTGGAGTTCTCGATCGCCAAGCCGGCCGCCCTGCTCGGCGACCGGTGGACCCTGGTGATCCTGCGCCAGGCGTTCAACGGGACGAAGCGCTTCGAGGACTTTCAGCAGTCCCTCGGCATCTCGCGCTCCCTGCTCTCGGAGCGCCTCGGGCGCCTGGTCGACGCCGGGGTGCTGCGCCGCGAGCCCTACAAGGACGACGTCCGCACCCGCGACCGCTATCGCCTCACCGAGAGGGGCCTCGACCTGTATCCGGTCCTGATCGCGCTGCGCGACTGGGGCGACCGCTACATGGAGGGCGATTGCCCACCGGTGAAGATCCGCCACAAGGACTGCGGCGGCGAGCCGACGCTCCAGCTGCGCTGCGACAAGTGCGGCGAGGAGGTCAGCGCGAGGGACGCCGAGGCGACCGGGCCGGGCGTCAAGGCCGCCTAGCTCGTCCGGCTAGAAGTTCCGGCAGGGCTCTCCGCGCAGCCCCGGGCAGGGCGGCAGCGGCGTCGGCGCGGTGATCCCCCGGATCAGCGGCAGGATCAGCCTCGAGTGGTGCTTGCGGTTCGAGGCGATCCGGACGTTGGCCGTGCCCTGCGGGACCGTCTCGTCGAAGCCCCAGACGGGCTGGTCGCCGTTCGGCGAGCTCACCGTCACGCGGATTCGCGAGCCCGCGCGGTACATGTGGCCCTCGTAGTAGAGGGGGATGACCAGCTTGGTGAAGCGTCCCTTCGGCAGCTTGGCCGCGGTGTCGCGGCGCAGGCTGAGGACGGGCTCGAGCAGGGTGCTCTTGCGCGGAGCCAACGCCCGGAGGCTGGTGCGCAGGTAGCCGCTCTGCACATAGGTCTCCTTGCCGTCGGGGCGAACCTCCGAGACGGTCACCTGCAGGTCGACATCCGGCACCGAGGCCTTGACCCACGCCTGCACGGCGCCGGCTCCGACGATCGCCGTGTCCGAGCCGAGCGGCGGAGTCAGATAGGACGCGGCCGTCCCTGACGGCGGCTGACGCCAGTCGAAGTTCGGGTGGTTGGTCCAGAGATCGCCGCCGCCCGTGTTCGTCCCGGCGAAGTCGCTCGAGGGCCGCGCGCTCTTGTCCCAGGTGAAGCTCTGGCTTCCACCCTTCTTCGGCGGCTTGCCGGTCAGGGTCCCGTTCGGCCCGAAGAACCAGGAGCGGGCCCGGGTGCCCGGGATCGGGAAACGGCTGAAGTCGCGCTCGAAGCCCGGATAGGGGTATCCGGGGGCCCCGCCCGCCCCGTTGTCGAACATCACCTTGACCTGAGGCTGCGCCTGGAAGGCTGCGAGGGCCGACGCGTAGTCCGGCTGGTCCTGGATCGGATCGTGGGGCAGGGTCACGCCAGGGACGCCCATGACCGCCTGGTAGAGCGCAGGCGCCCCGCCGGCGACCAGCGGCGATAACTGCGGTCTTCGGCCGGCGACGTAGAGCTCGAGGAAGTCGAACCAGCGGTTGAAGGTCGCGGGATCGAGCGAGTCGATGTGGAAGCCGTTCTCGAACGTGAACCACTTCCGCTTCGTGCCCGTGAAGCGGTCGGCGAGGTTGGCGCAGTGGCCGCCCGTCTGCTCGTCCTCGAACTGGCACGCCATGAAGGTCGGCACCTTGATCCGGTTGACGAAGGTGCTGGGGTTGAGCGGATTCGCCACCTTCGGGCGGTAGAAGCGATTGCGGTGGACCTTCGAGATCAGGTCCGCGGCCGCGGTGTGGAGGGTCTGATTGGCCTTGCAGATCTGGTCGCCCTCCTGGATCCTCTGATAGGCCCAGCCCTGCCCCGTGTCGGCCGTCGCGGGCTTGGCATCGTCGACGCGGTCCTGCGCCCACTGCAGAGCGAAGCCCGTGTTGAGGAAGCCGCCCGGATAGAGCGTCGTCGCCGTGTTGTCGATCACCGAGAGCGGCGTGATCGCCGACAGATGAGGCGGCCGCGTCGCTCCGACGAAGAGCTGGCTGATCCCGCCGTAGGAGACGCCGGCCATGCCGACGCGGTTGTGGAGAACCCACGGCTGGCGGGCGGTGGTCTCTACCACGTCGTAGCCGTCCAGGCTCTGCAGCGTCTCGAAGTAGTCGAACGCGCCGCCCGAGCAGCCGGTGCCGCGCATGTTCACGTCGATCACGGCATAACCGAGCAGGTTGAGGATCTGGCTGATCCCGCTCTGGGCTCCGGCCGGGTTGGCGTAGCCGTAGCCGGCGTACTCGACCAGCGTCGGATACGGGCCGTCGGAGGCGGGACCCGGCAGCCGGACGTCCACCGCGAGCTTGGTCCCGTCCCGCGTCGTGAGGTAGCCGTAACCGCCCGCGGGCAGGGTCTGGTTGTAGATCGAAGTGTTCTTCGGGGGGCGGTCGCGCATCACGCCGACCCGCACCGACAGCGAGCCATCGGCGGCACGGACCCTGTAGCCCTTGCCGGCCGGGACCCGGCGGAAGACGACGCCGCCCAGCGAGCCGACGGGCTTGGTCGCGACCTTCCTCTTCTTGCGGTCGATCAGACGCAGGCTGGTCCCGGGCTGCGCTCCGGTCACGTAGACCTGGTTGACGCTGCCGTGGACGGCGAGGTTGTTGGCGGCGGACGCGGCGGCGGGCACCATCGCGACGGCGATCAGCGCAGCGGCTGACGCCATCAAGACTGCCCACCTCACATTCCTCACGAACCTCATCACCGGACGCCTCTCCTTGGCCCCGAATCCCTCTCTGCGCTCAGCAGCATATTTGCCCGGGGCGTTCGGGGCTTACCGAGTTGTGGCGGTCGGTAGGGTCATCCCGGTGAGCAGCTACGACAAGATCAAGGACCTGCCGCTCGAGATCGAGGGCTACGAGCTCAGCGGGCTCGACTTCGAGGTCCCCGACGCCTTCGAGCGGCTCACGACGATCATCCACCTGAAGGGCGGCGGCCACGAGGGGCTCGGCGAGGACGTCGTCTACGACGCTCTCGATCACGTCGCCTTCCAGGACGCCGGCCCGGTCCTCGACCTGGCAGGCGAGCACACGATCGCCTCCTTCTCGGAGCTGCTCGATGGCCTCGAGCTCTTCCCCAGCCCTCCCGAGCGCGAGGTGTCCGTCAACTACCGCCGCTGGGCGTTCGAGAGCGCCGCACTCGACCTCGCGCTGCGCCAGGCCGGCAAGTCGCTGCACGAGGTCGTGGGGCGCGAGCCGAAGCCCGTCACGTTCGTCGTCTCGATGCGGCTCACTCCGCCCGGCTCCGAGGAGGTCTCGACGATCGAGCCGGTCCGCAAGCGGCTCGAGGTCTACCCGACGCTCCGCTTCAAGCTCGACCCGACCAACGACTGGACCGATGACCTGATCGCCCAGCTGGCCGAGACCGGCGCCGTCGACTCGCTCGACCTGAAGGGCCAGTACAAGGGCACGCCGGTCGACGTCGACACGGACCCCGAGCTCTACAGCAAGCTGATCGAGACCTTCCCCGATGCCTGGCTCGAGGACCCGGACGTGAACGACGAGACGAAGCCGATTCTCGACCCGGTCGCCGATCGCGTCACCTGGGACGCCCCCATCCACTCGGTCGCCGACATCAAGGCCCAGCCCTGGATGCCGAAGATGGTCAACATCAAGCCGTCGCGGTTCGGGCCCCTTCACGAGCTCTTCGCCGGCTACGACTTCTGTGAGGAGAACGGCATCGGCGCCTACGGCGGCGGGCAGTGGGAGCTCGGCCCCGGCCGCGGGCACATCCAATACCTCGCCTCGATCTTCCATCCCGATACGCCCAACGACGTGGCGCCCTCCGGCTACAACACAGCCGGCACCGAGCTGGGCCAGCCCTCGAGCCCGCTCGAGCCGATGCCCACCGAGACCGGCTTCCGCTGGGGAGCCTGAACAATCACCGCCCTATAGGCTGCCGAACATGGCCGACCAGAGCTTCGCCGACGCCCTCAACGAGCAGATCTCAAACGAGTTCGCCGCCCAGCAGCAGTACATCGGCGCGGCCGTCTACTACGACTCGGAGACCCTGCCCCGTCTCGCCGCCTTCTTCTACCGCCAGGCGGTCGAGGAGCGGAACCACGCGATGATCATGGTCCAGTACCTGCTCGACACCGATGAAGAGGTGAAGATCCCCGACATCACCTCTCAGCAGACCCGCTACGACGACGTCGTCGGGCCGGTGAAGATGGCGCTGGAGCAGGAGAAGCGGGTCTCGGACGAGATCAACGACCTCTTCAAGCTCGCCCGGGAGGCGGGAGACTTCCGCGCCGAGCAGTTCCTCACCTGGTTCGTCAAGGAGCAGGTCGAGGAGGTCTCCTCGATGAACGACCTCCTCAACGTCTGCGAGCAGGCGAAGGACAGCCCGCTGCTGATCGAGGACTTCCTGGCGCGCGAGCAGATCGGCGACGAGGGCAGCGATCCCTCGATGCCGCCCGCCGCCGGCGGCGCGCTCTAGGGCGCCCGGCGCCGGTCCCGTCGGATCATTTGAGCCCTGCGGGTAGGGCGCCCACCTGGTGAGGTGCGGCTAGCGAGCGTCTGACGCAGCTCGAGGATGTCCGAGCCGGTGCCGTTGATCGGCGGCCGACTGTCCTCCAGCTGCCGTGAGGAGAGCTCGACCTCGCGCGCTCCGGCGCCCTCCGGCGCCACCTCCCAGGCGGCGGCGCCCTCCCGCGCGCTGATCGTCTCGGTGAGCTCGGTGTCCTCGAAGAGCGCGCCCGTCTGGTCCTCGAGCCCGAGCCCGGCCTCGAGCTCTCCGCTCGCGATCGCGCGGAGGAACCGGCGGCGGCGCACCGGCTCGCTCAGGTAGTGGACGCAGAGGCTGCCGGGCAGGACGCCGAACCCGTTCGCCACGTCGGGGTCACCCTGCGAACTCGTGATGCCGCCCGCGAACCAGCACATGGCCCCGGCGCTCTGGCCGACGATCAGGATTCCCTCGGACCAGCACTCGCGCAGGATCTCGTCGAGGCCGTGCGCCCGCCAGATCGCGATCAGGTTCACCATGCTGCCGCCGCCCGCGTAGATCACGTCCTGGTTGAGGAGCTCCTCGCGTAGGTCGACCGGGTTGTCGCCGAGGCGGAAGAGCGAGATCGCCTGCGGCACGCAGTCGCGCTCGGCGAATGACCGCCGGAAGCGGGAGATCTGGTCCTCGGGGTCACCGCTCGCCGTCGGCAGCAGGCAGATCTTCGGGCGCGGGGAGTCGGCCAGCTCGACGATCAGGTCGCAGATCGCGTCGTTCCCCGCTCGGCGGTCGAAGTCGTGTCCGCCGAGGGCGAGGATGCGGCGCCGAGAGCTCACAAAGGTCAGCCTAGGCTGCCTGGCGCACCAGCGGAACGACGTTGTCCGGGGCGTCCGCGCCCAGGTACCGGGTTGCCAGCCTCGTCTCGAGGATCTGGCTCCCTCGTCGCTCCAGCTTGTACGCCCGCGCCTCCGGCCGGGAGGCCACGACCTCGACCAGCTCATCCCCTACGAACCGCAGCGCCGCGCCGTCCTCGGCGGCGAAACCCGCAGGCATCCCGTCGAGCAGGTGGCGATGGAACGCCCCGCGCCGCTCGCCGTCGCAGTAGTGCACCGCGTTCGAATGCGGCAGGAAGCCGAGCCCGGGAACGCGGTTGATCTCGCCCTGGTAGCCGCTGACCGCTTCGGCGAACCAGCAGAGCGAGCCGGCCGAGAGCCCACAGAGGACCACCCCCGCCTCGTAGGCCTCGCGCAGTATCGAGTCGATCCCGTGAGCCCGCCAAACCCCGAGCAGGCTGATCAGGCTGCCGCCGCCGACGTAGATCACGTCCTGGGCCAGCAGGTGGGAGCGGATGTCGGAGACGCCGCGCTCGCGCCGGAAGAGGCTGACGTGGGACGCCCGCGCCCGGTCGCGGAAGGCGTTGTAGAAGCGGACGAGGTAGTGGTCGGCGTCACCGCTGGCCGTGGGGAAGAAGCAGACGCGCGGGTCGGCCGTCCCGGTGAGGCCGAGGACGTAGTCGTCCAGCAGCGGGTTCTCGGACTCCTGCGAGAAGCCGCCGCCGCCGAACGCGACGATCTGTCTCATCGCTCCCTTCATGCGGAAATTGTCCGCTCGATGCGCGAGGCGATCCTTGGCCCGATGTCGAAAGATCGCCGGGGGCGGCTCGACCGGCTGTCGAAATCCGTGCCTAGGGACGCTGAGTCGCCGGTTCGGGCCCGCGGCGCTGCGCGAAGGTGGCCAGCAGGACCAGGGGAGCGAACCAGACCACGTAGGGGTAGAACCAGTGGTTCGCGGTGACCTGGACCGCGATCAGCAGAGTCGCGCTCAGTGCCGCAATCTGCAGGGTGGAGCGCCGCGAGGGGACGAAGAAGAACAGGGTCGCGAGTCCGAGGGCGAACACCTTGCTCGCGGTCTGCAGGAAGTGCAGCGACGGCGCCTGCCCCCAGACGCTGAAGGGGGAGCCGCGCGAGGCCTGGTAGCCCAGCGTGCGGTCATAGAGCTCGCGGTAGCCGCCGTCGGGGAGCAGCGGGATGGTCATGATCGCCGCGGTCGCGAGAAAGGCGAGAACGAAGAGGATGAGTGGCCGCGGGCGGCGCTCTCCGTGGCCGGCGGCGAACAGCGGCGCCAGGACCAGCGGGCCGAACTTGGTCAGGCCCGCCAGCGCCGAGACCGCGCCGCGCGCCGGGGCTGAGGAGAGCACGAGCAGGCTGCAAACGACCAGCAGCGCCACCAGCGAGTCGTTGAAGCTGGAGCCGAGCGCGTACATCGTGAAGGGGAATGCAAGCCAGGCGTAGGCCAGGGAGATGCCCAGCGTCGTTCCCTCCGGCCCCGCTCGGACCCGGCGGCCCAGAGCGAACAGAGCGAGTGCGGTGAGCAGCTCGAAGCCCAGAGCCGCGGCCCGGGCGGCTGAGACCTCGTCCCACCGCCCGCTCCACGGGAGCGCCTGCTCGAACGGCACGTAGGACAGATAGTTGACCGGGCCGTAGACGTCGCCCCGAATAGGCATCCCGGAGCTCGCGCCGGGCCCATAGACCTCGTCCCCGTTCACCAGCCGGTCGGCGCCGATCACGCTGGCGAGGCCGACGTCGATCACCTTGCCCTCGGTCGCCACATAGGCGGTGTGGAAACCGACCAGCGCCACGATCCCGGCGACCAAAAGTCCGCGTGGCGCAAATGGGAGCAGGCGGTCGCGGGTCTCCACCGGCCTGAATCCCGCGATCACCATGCGCACGAAGAGGTAGGCGAGCACGGGATAGACGAGCGCCACCGACGCCTCGATCATCGCGTGGTTGAAGAACGCAAGCGAGACGCTGAAGCCGAGCAGCGCGAGCAGATCGAGGTGGATCAGCCTCAGCGGGCGGCGCGGGTCGATGAACGGCGCGAGGAAGAGAACGCAGAGCGGCAACCAGATCCAGAGGTGGTTGACGTCGCCCGAGACAGCGCCCTGGTAACCGCGGGCGAGCTTCGTGTCCACTTGGGTGCCGGTCCAGGTCTCGACCACGCAGCCGCCCGCGTCGTCGATCACGACCTGCCCGACGTCGGCGCCGCTCGCGTCGAAGTAGTCGACCTGCCACTGTTGCGGCAGGCCGGCGCCCGTGCGCGTCCGAACCTCGAAGCGGCGCACCGACCCGCTGGGAGTAAGCGCTCCGGTGGCGATGGCGGTCGCCCGGCCGGGGGTCAGCCGGAAGCCATCGACGCTCGCGCCCTGGGCAAGCGGATCGGAGAGCGTGACGGTCTCGCCTCCGAACGGGGGCTGGTTCGCCGGGTCGAACGAGCCGGGATCGCAGGCCTGGGCCGTCGCGGGAAGAGCAACGAAAAGGACCAGAGCGGTCACGGCGAGACGGGTTGGACGCATGACCGGCGCAGTTTCAACCATTCGGCTGCGGAAAACCCCTGATGACCGCGACCGGCGAACCGGCTACGTTCCCGCCGGATGCGCAATCGGGGAATAGGGATGCGCCGGCGGGACGGGGGAATTCTGCGGCCACTACGGATGGCTCTGCTGCTCGGCTGCGCGGCGGCGCTCCTCTACGCGCCGTCCGCCTGGGCGGTCACCTACACGGTGAACAACACAGGAGACACGGACAGTCAGGCGTGCAACGGCGCGGCGAACGACTGCAGCTTGCGCTCCGCGATCACCCTCTCGAACTCGACTCCCTCGGTCGACGACGTCATCGACTTCGACCCAACGGTCTTCAACGGCGTTGCGGCCAACGCGACGATCTCGGAGGGAAGCTCGGACATCAACATCACGGACAACGTCACAATCACGGGTGGCGACTGCGATGCGACCGCCGGCGCCAAGCCGTGCGTCGGCCTGGACAAAAACGGGGGGACCGCGGCCCTCTTCAACTACACACCGGGGGTCAGCATCAGCGGCATCGCATTCACGGGCGCGGGGGGATCCGGGATCCAGGTTCAGTCCGGTGCGAGCTCCCTGACGCTGAAGGGCTCGTGGTTCGGTGTCGGACTGGACGGCACGACGCTCGACGCGAACGTCAACGGCGTCACGCTGGTGAACGCGAGCAACGCGGTGATCGGCGGAAGCACCACCGCTGACCGCAACGTGTTCGCCTCCAACACGGGCGCCGCGATCTCGGTCGGCAGCAACGCCGACGGGCAGACGATCCGAGGCAACTACTTCGGGGCGCTTCCCAACGGGAGCGTGTCGAGCAACCCCGGCGGAACCGCGATCGACATCAGCGGCTCCAGCAGCGGGCACACGATCGGGGGCGACGCGACAACGGCCGGGCAATGCGACGGGCAATGCAATCTGATCGTCGGCTTCGGCGGGGATGGGATCCACACCCTGGACCAGGGCGGCGCTCCGAGTAGCTTCACGATCAGCGGCAACTTCATCGGATTGGGCCTGGACGGCACCACCAACGAGGGGAACGGGACCGGCGTCAACAAAGGCAGCGGCATCGACCTCGAAGGGGCATCCAACGTCACGATCGGCGGCGCGGCGAACACCAAGCGCAACTACATCGCCGGCAACACGGACGGGGGAATCAAGGCCTCCCTGGTCAACACGCTGAACGTGACGAACAACTACATCGGGCTGAACGCGGTGGGGACGGCGTCGATCGCCAACACGTACTCCAGCCCGAGCGGGAGCTCCGGCCTCACCGATCTCGCCGGGACGGGGGGCACGATCGCCGACAATCGCTTCGGCGGCAACGGTGTCTTCCTCACGGGCACGATGACGGTGCAGGGCAACGTGATCGGAGTCGGACCGAGCGGGCAGGACCTCGGGATCAACGCGGCCGAGCCGGGCCTGACGATCGCCGGCGACAACAACAACGTCGGCGACTACGACAACAGCGACGCCGCACACGCGAACACGGTCGGCAACGTGAAGGGCACTGGCCAGCCCGGGATCCTGCTGACTCAGGGAGCCTCGAGCAACTTGATCGCCGGCAACTACATCGGCACGACCTCGACCGGCACCCCGGAGCCGGACATCGGCGCAGGGATCCTGATGGGCGGGAGCAACGGGCTCAACGACAACGTCATCGGCGGCGGCAGCACGAACCCGAACGTGATCTCCAACAGCGGCTCCGACGCCATCGCCTACGGGCAGGGCGGCTCCGACAACGAGTTCCTGGTCAATCTCGGCAAGAACAACGGCAGCCCCGCGAATGGAAACGACATCTTCATCGACATGGGCCCCGACGGACCCGGCACCTGCAGCAACAACTTCACCAACAACTGCATCCAGGCCCCGACCATCAGTGCAACAGGCACGTCGATCTCCGGGACCGCCTTGCCGATGGCTTCGGTCTACGTCTACACGACCTACTCCAGCCATGGCGACCTCCGGGCTTTCATAACGTCGACGTTGGCCGATAACAGCGGGAACTGGAGCGTCCCCACGCCGTCCGACCTTTTCCCAGGACAGTGCGTGACCGCGAACCAAATCGCCAACGGCCTGCCGCCGCAGAACAGCTCCGAGATGGCGACGCCGGCGGGGATCAATACCGGCAGCCAATGCTCCACCTACCCCGTGGTTTCGATCAACGCGGCTCCATCCGACGGCGCCTCGATCAACGACACGACCCCGCAGATCGTCTTCAGCTCCCCGAATGATCCCGTGACCTTCCAGTGCGAGCTCAACGGCACCCCGATCGATCCCTGCGACACCCCGCTCGACCTGGGCCCGCTTACGGACGGGGATTACACCTTCACGCTCCGCTCGGCCCAGACTCCTTCCAACCCGGGCCTGGGTCCCGACACGAGCGATACGACCACCACCCACTTCACCGTCGACACCCACCCACCGACCGTCAGCTTCACCTCCGGGCCGGCCGAGGGCAGCTCAGCGACCGACACCAGCGTGAGTATCGGCTTCACCGCCGATGAGCCCGCGGACTTCGAGTGCAGGGTCGATGGCAGCTCGTTCAGCCCATGCTCCTCGCCGCTCAACCTCTCCGGTCTCGCGGTCGGCTCTCACGGCGTCCGGGTGCGCGGCACGGACGTCGCCGGCAACACCAGCGCGGTGGTGACCCGCAACTTCACGGTGGCCTCTCCGCCACCGCCGCCGCCGACCTCGACGGGCCCGACCGGCCAGCGCGCCGCCGCCCTCAAGAAGTGCAAGAAGAAGAAGTCCGCCAAGGCCCGCAAGAAGTGCAAGGCCAAGGCGAAGAAGCTGCCGGTCTGACCTAGGCGGACTGGGCCGCGATGGCTGGCGCGCAGGAGGCGAACTCCTGCCCCCTCGGCATATCGCGGCGAAGCATGGTGAATGCGATGCCGCCGACGACCAGCGGCAGCCAGAACAGGATGATCCGGTAGGCGAGCACGGCGGCCGCGGTCGCGGCGGCTGGGGCGCCGTAGACGATCAGCGTCCCGATCAGCCCGAGGTCGATCCCGCCGATCCCACCGGGCAGCGGCAGGGCGCCCCCGAGCTGGCCGATCAGATAGCCCATCAGGATCACCGTGAGCGGCGGCGAGGCGCCGAAGGCGTGGAAGGTCGCCCAGAGGACGAGGTTGTCGAACGCCCAGTAGCCGATCGCCCCGGCGATCACGGCCGGGTGCCGCCGGTGGAGGATCTTGCCCGCCTCGCCTGTGCCGTCGATCACCGCTCGTCGCGTCGCACTGATCCAGCGCTGCATCCGCGAGGCGTCCGGTTCGGGCCGTTCGCCGGGGCCGAAGCGCGGCAGCAGGGCGACGGCTCCGATGGTGAGGGTCGCGAGGGCAGCCGGCAGGGCCGTCAACCAGAGGGACAGGTCGGGGCCGAACAGGCCGACCGCGAGCGCGAATCCCAGCAAGGCGACGGCCACGAAGTTGACGCCGCTCTTGATCATGAAGAAGGCGACCGAGCGTCGCGCGATCCGCTCTCCCCCCATGCCGCCCCGGTGCAGCACCCAGGCGCCAAGAGCCAGCCCGCCGGCGCCGCTGGCGGGAACGATCGACCCCATCGCGAGCTCCGAGCCGCCGATCTGCCAGCAGCGATTCCAGGTGAGACCGGTGCAGAAGATCGGTCCGAACATCACCAGGTAGGAGACGAAGGAGAGTCCCTCGAGCGCCAGGGCCAGGACCAGCCACCCGGGCTTGGCCTTGACGAGCAGGTCGCGGACCTCGCCCAGTCCGGGCGCGAGCAGGAACACCGCGACAAGCAGCCCGAGGGCGACGAGCGCCTGCAGCGCTCTCTTCTCGAGGTTGCGCGACTGGAACTCCTGCGGCAGGTCCTCCTGCCCCGGGGTCAGATAGGTGACATTGGCCTCGTCGACGATGCCCTAAGCATCGCGTAGAGGCCAGCTGGGCTCGCTCTCCGGGCAACTTAGGCGCCGGTCAGGTGCGCATGCGAGGATGGGTGACGGCGGGATGCAACAGACGCAGGTGAAACCAGTCACGGATGACCGGCTTGTCGGGCTGCTCGCCGACGCCGGGGACTTCTTCGAGTCTTATCTCTGGGAGTCCGAAGCCGCACACGCCGCCCGCGCGATCCTCGCCGAGCACGACCTCGATGAGAAGGTGATCCGCCGCTTCGGGGTCGGCTACGCGCCGGTCGGCCCGGACGAGCTGATGGCCCACCTCCGCGAGCTCGGCTATGCGACGGAGGAGATCGTGGACTCGGGCCTGGCGCGCCTCTCGGGCAGGGGGCGGGTGCACGCCTACTTCCGGTCGCGGATCACGTTCCCGGTCCGGGACCGCGACGGCCACATCCTCGGCTTCGCCGGGTTGGGCACCCACCTGGGCCCCTCATGGCCGATGTGGGTCGTCTCACCCGACGTCGGGCTGTATCGCCGCTCCGAGGCGGTCTTCGGCCTGGACCTCGCCGCGAAGAAGATCAAGTCCACCAAGAAGGTCGTCGTGCTCGGCGGATGCATCGAGGTGCTGAGGGCGCACCAGGAGGGAAGGCCCAACGCCGTCACGGTTCACACCGGCGGCGTCACCCCCGAGCAGATCGAGGCGATGGCGGACGGGGTGCCGGGTGGGGAGAGCGCCCTGGACCTCGAGTTCGAGGGGATCGCGCTCGAGCCCGAGTTCGATCCGCGTGACCTAGCGACCGCGAGCCTCCCGGCTCCGAAGCTGGACTGGGAGCCGCCCGCGCACCTGGAGCTCAAGCGGATGCTCCTGGTGGCGGGAACCGCGCTCGTCGGCATCAACACCTTCACGGGCGCTCCGCTGCTCGCGATCTGGCTGGGCGCACAATCGCAGAACGGCAGGGTCCTGAGCCTCCGCGGCGTGATCACCGTGCTGGTCGTCCTCACCGTCCTCGAGTTCCTCCTCGGGCTGGCGCTCACCTGGCTGAGCTCGACGTACGACCGGGTGACCGGCCGTCCCAGGTTCGCCGGCGAGACCTCGCCCTGGCAACGCGCCAAGCGCGGCGACCGGGTTCAGGACATCAGATCGAGGTTCGGCATGAGCGCGCCCGAGCGGGTCGTTGCGGCCTGCGTGATCCTCGGCGTCCTGGTCTTCGAGGTGTGGTTCTTCTTCCTGGCTGGCTCTTCGTTACCGCACCAGTAGAGAACGGGAGCGACGGGACTCGAACCCGCGGCCTCCGGCGTGACAGGCCGGCGCTCTAACCAACTGAGCTACGCCCCCGAGGGCGACTTGCAGGCTAGCCGCTCACCAGCGAAACGTTGGTGGCGACGGGGCCCTTCGGGCCCTCCTCGGACTCGTAGCTCACCCGCGCGCCGTCGTCGAGCGACTTGTAGCCGTCGCCGTCGATGCTCGAGAAGTGGACGAAGAGGTCCTTGCTGCCGTCATCCGGCGTGATGAAGCCATAACCCTTCTCGTTGCTGAACCACTTGACGGTGCCTTCTGCCATTCGTGCCTCCTCGCACACTGCTTGTTTCCGGGGATTGACCCCCCTCTGATGGCGCGGGAACCTAACGAACCCGCTCGCGCGATGCCGGGGAGACGGACTAGGGTGGCCGCATGAGGCTGGTGACGTTCAGCGACGGCGGCAGGCCTCGCGCCGGCGTGCAGACCGAGGGCGGGGTGATCGACGCGGCCCCGGTGCTCGGCGTCGAGCATGTCACCGTCAGGGAGCTGATCGAGACCGAGCGCGTCGAGGAGCTCTCGAAGGGAATCGACGGTGGCGGACCCGATCCGGTCGCCGACCCCCAGCTGCTGCCCCCGATACCGGACCCGGACAAGATCGTCTGCATCGGCCTCAACTACCGATCCCACGCCGCGGAGGCCGGCATCGACCCTCCCGAGCAGCCGACCTTCTTCGCCAAGTTCCGGAACGCCCTCGCACCACCGGATGCGACGGTCCAGCTCCCGGCCGCCAGCGAGAAGGTCGACTACGAGGCGGAGGTGGCCTTCGTCATCGGCAGGCCGTGCAAGGACGTCGAGCCGGACCGGGCGCTCGACGCGATCGCGGGCTACATGCTGCTCGACGACCTCTCCGCCCGGGACCTGCAGTTCGCCACTCCGCAGTGGATGCCGGGCAAGGTCTTCGACGGATCGGCGCCGTGCGGCCCGGCGCTCGTCACTCCGGATGAGGCTGGAGAACCGGACTCGATCTCCTTCACGCTCGACCTGAACGGCGAGCGGATGCAGGACGCCTCGACGTCCGACCTGGTCTTCTCCGTCGCCGAGCTCGTGGCGCGGCTGTCGCGCTGGATGAGCTTCGTGCCGGGGGACATCGTGTCGACCGGGACGCCGTCCGGCGTCGGCAGCGTGCGCGAGCCCCGCGTCTGGCTCAAGTCCGGAGACGAGATCGTGATCACCTCGCCCACCCTGGGCGAGCTTCGCACGCAGATCGCGTAGCTACTCGGAGCGTTCCTCGACGAGCTGCTCGATGCTGCGGTAGACGCCGGGGGCGTCCTTCTTCAGGCGCTTCACCTCGAAGTGGCCGAGGCTGATCAGCCTCATTCGCGACGTCGACGTGACCGTTGCGCTCCGCATCGAGTCGTCCAGCATCCCCGCCTCGCCGAAGACGTCTCCCGGCCCGAGGTCGGCGAGGCGCTCGCCGTCACGGGTCACCTCCGCGGTGCCCTCCTCGATCGCCAGCAGCTCGCGCGAGAATCCGCCCTCCGAGACGATCTCCTCGCCCTCCGGGATCTCCTTCGACTGCGCGAAGGCGGCGACCTGCTTGAGCTCCTCGTCTGACGCGTCCGAGAAGAGCGGAATGCGCTTCAGCTGACTTGCGTCCATAGCCCGACCGTATCCGAAAGAACCTCGGATAGAGTGCGACGTCCACCGCACACCACGGGGAGAAGGAGAGTCCAGATGGGATTGATGGACAACATCAAGAAGGCTCAGGAGCAGGCGATGCAAGGGGGAGCGGGGCAGATGAGCCCGTCCGCCGGCGACGTCGAGTACGCCAACCTGGCGATGAAGCTGAATCAGGGCGGCCTGGCCGGCACGGCCACGATCAACTCGATCACCGAGTCCGGCGAGGGGTCGGATCCGGTCAACAAGGCCTACGACATCGCGGTCAGCGTCGAGCTCGAGAACGGCCAGAGCTATGACACGACCGTCCACCAGTACCTGACCCAGGACGCCGTCAACGCCTACCAGCCCGGCAAGAAGTTCCAGATCAAGGCCGATCCGGACGACACGAGCAAGGTCATGCTCTACGGCGAGGCGTAGGCCCGCCAGC
Source organism: uncultured Solirubrobacterales bacterium (assembly GCA_963815045.1). Lineage (GTDB taxonomy): Bacteria > Actinomycetota > Thermoleophilia > Solirubrobacterales > 70-9 > DASUPK01. Next base: position 284,933 of record CAWFET010000003.1, on the reverse strand, counting down.
ACCCAAAAATTCGCTGCAGGCAGGCGGCTCGCCTGCCGATAAGTTGGGTTGACGGCGCATATGCCCCTGCTCGCATCGATCCAGGACTTCTTCTTCGAGTGGTACCCCGTCTTCGGGGTGGCGTTCTCGGCCGGGATTCTGATCGTCCTGGTGATCTTCCTGCGGAGCACGATGGGCACGACTCGTCCCCAGACGGTCAAGGCGAGCAGCATCGCCCCGGTCCTCTGGGACGAGGTCCAGGGCGTCGATGCGGCCAAGGAGGAGCTGGTCGACGTCGCGGAGTGGCTCAAGGACCCGAAGCGCTTCGAGGCACTCGGCGCCCGGGCCCCGCGTGGCGTGCTGCTCTACGGCCCCCCCGGAACAGGCAAGACCATGCTGGCCCGCGCCGTTGCCGCACACGCCGGCGTTGACTTCTTCGCCGCCTCCGGCTCGAGCTTCGTCGAGATGTTCGTGGGACGCGGCGCCGCCCGAATCCGCCGTCTCTTCAAGGAGGCCCGCAGCTCCGGGCGGGCGGTCATCTTCATCGACGAGCTCGACGCCGTCGGCGGCCACCGCGGCTCGGGCGGCGGGGACGGCGGGACCAAGGAAACCGAGCAGGCCCTCAACCAACTGCTGGTGGAGCTCGACGGCTTCGAGCGGGATCCGGGCACCGTGATCGTCCTCGCCGCCTCCAACAACGTCGAGAAGCTCGACAAGGCGCTCCTGCGCCCCGGGCGCTTCGACCGTCAGGTCCTTGTCTCTCCTCCGGACCGGGACGGGCGCGACGCGATTCTCCGCTCGCACGCCAAGGGCAAGGTGCTCGCGGACACGATCGACCTCACCGACGTGGCCCGCAAGACCACCGGCCTCACAGGGGCCCAGCTTGCCAACGCGCTGAACGAGGCCGCGATCATCGCCGGGCGAGCCGGGCATATGGCGATCTCGCGGGAGGACCTCGACGAGGCGCTCCTGCGCCAGTCCGTCGGGTCCCAGCAGACACGGCGGCTGACCGAGAAGGAGCGCAAGATCGTCGCCTACCACGAGGCGGGTCACGCCCTCTGCCGTCGTCTCTGCGGCCTCGACCCACCCGAGATCCTCAGCATCGTCCCCCGCGGCCCCGCGCTCGGGTTCGTCGCACACTCACCCAGCGAGGACCGCTATCTGCGCTCCCGCAAGGACCTGATGGATGAGATCGTGATCCTGCTCGGCGGCCGGGCGGCGGAGGAGGAGGTCTTCGACGAGGCCTATTCCGGCGCGGCGGACGACCTGGCCCGCGTCCAGAAGATCTGCGTGCAGATGGTCACCGAGTTCGGCATGACCCTCTCGCACGGGCCCCCGGACAGCGCGCCTCTGGCGCAGCCGACCAGCGACTACGCGCTCTCGGACCAAACCCGGCGCGACGTCGACCAGAGCGCCCAGGAGCTTGCGCACATGGCCTATGCGCGGGCGCGCCAGCTGATGAAGGTGAACCGCCGCTGTCTCGAGGACCTCGCCGCGAACGCGCTCGAGCACGAGACCCTGACGCGCGAGGACCTCGACGAGATCTTCGAGGCGCACGACCTCCGCCGCACCTTCCTGCCCGAGGACGGGGAATCGATGGCGCGAAGGCTGATCGAAAGGGACCGCTCCGGCTCGACCGGCGCCCTGATGCCGCAGCACGTCAAGCCCGACGAGCCCCAGCAGCCCGCCGAGTAGGCGTCCTCAGGCGGCGGTCAGCTCGGGCGAGCCGCGCCGCACCTCGTATGCGGCCGCCATGGTCTCGCCCGGGAGGCGCTCGAGCACGCCGTCGACCAGCCACCACTCCGCCCTCAGCCGGTCTCGGTCGACGTCGCACACGACGTAGCCATGGCCCGAGAACTCGCACCACTCGACGTGGTCGAGCGCCTCGGTGAACTCGCGCTCCGCGGCCACGATGGTCTCGTCGCGGGGATCCAGCTTGAGCTTCTCGTCGAGATTCTGGGAGGTGAGGCTCGGCGCGGTGATCTCCGGCGCGACGGTCGAGCCGTTCCGCGAGAGATGCGACGCGACGCAGACGTGGATGTCGGCACTGAGCACGGCGAGGTCCTCGAGCTCTGAGAACTTCTCCAGGACGGCGTCGCGCTCGGCCGGGTAGCCGTCCCACTGGTCCTCATCCGGTCCCTCGCCGTCCTCGTCCATCAGCTTCAGCTTCAGCATCGCCGTCTGGAGGAGCTCGCTCGGGCCATCGGAGAAGGTCTGGTGCATGATCGACGGGCTCCCGACCAGCCGCCAGGCCGCGCTGGAGTCATCGAGCGCGCCCATCAGCCACTCGCGCTGCTCAGGCCCGAGCATCGTCCTCTCGGGCTTGCTCATCTCGGGTTCCAGCGCCGGTTGGTCGCGACGCGAGCGGATGTCGAGCAGGAAGATGTCGGCGAGGTCGCCGACGCTGATCTGGCGGAAGACGCGCGTCATGTCGCCGGGATCCGGAGGCCTGGCCGGAAGCCATTCCCAGCGTGCCCTGAAGGCCGCGGCCTTGCGGTCCTCCCACGGGCCGTGCAGCTTCGGGTCGTGCGCGTCCGAGCCCCCGGCCCAGGCGCCGTCGGCGAGTTCGTGGTCGTCGAGCGTCAGGATGATCGGCAGCGCGCGGTGGAGCGCCTGCACGTCGGGGTCTCGGTGGTACTGGCGATAGCGCGTTCGGTACTCGTCGAGCGTGCGGCACTCCTCCAGCGGATCGAAGTCGCGGCCGATGTCGGCGCCCGGAGTCTGCCCCTTCGCCGGCGTGTTCCCGGCCTCGTAGATGTAGTCCCCGAGATGGAGCAGGAAGTCGAGGTCCTCGCGCTCCGCGATCCGCGCGTAGGCGTTGAAGAAGCCGGCGTTGTGCTTGGCGCAGGAGCACATCGCCAAGCGCAGGCGGTCGGCGTCGGATCGCAGGGTCCAGGTGCGCCCGACCGGAGAGTCCTCGCCCACCGCGCTGAAGCCGTAGTGGTACGTCACGCCCGGCTCCAGGCCGGTGACGTCCACGTGGACCGTGTGGTCGCGCTCGCCCTCGGCGGTCGTCTCCCCGGAGGCCACCACATCCAAGAGCTCGGGGTCGCGTGCGACGGTCCAACCGACCGGCGCCGACTCCGCGTCCGTGCCGATCTGCGTCCAGATCATGACCCGGTCGGTCGTGGGGTCGCCGCTGGCTATCCCATGTGCGAAAAGAGTCGTGGCTGACAAGACCCCGAACTTGTATCGCAGACCGGCCGATCCGCTACCCACTGGCGCGACGGCCTGCGCTTCTACTCCCGCGCTCTGGCCCGCTGCCGTACCTGACTCAGGCGGCAGCGGGCCTCACGCGGAACCCGGCTTGAAGGTGCGCGCCGGGGGTCAGATGGTGCGGGTGCGGCCGCCGCGTCCCATGAAGAAGATCAGCAGCGCGACGATTGCCAGCGCGAACAGCACGGGGTGAATGATGGCCCCACCCGCGATGGCGATGATCAGCAGAACAACGCCTGCGATTAACCACAACATGAGCATTCCCTCCTTCCGTGGCCTGACTTGCTCGGCGCTCGTATACCCGCACCGGGGTGGGCCAATCCGATTGGCCAGTCAGCCAGAGGAGGATGAGGGAGGAATGGGCGGTGCCGGGCTCGAACCAGCGACCTCCTCGGTGTAAACGAGGCGCTCTCCCAACTGAGCTAACCGCCCTGGGCTCGTCCCGATTATGACCGGCGCGGCGCCCGGGAAGCGGTGGTACCGTCGCGCGCCATGTGGAGGCGAGTCCGTGGGGGACTTCTCACCGCCGCCGTCCTGGCGGCCACTCTCGCATTTGCGCCGGCGGCCGGCGCCAAGGACGTGACGATCACCTCCTTCGACGGGACCAAGATCGCCGCCCACTGGTTCGTCGGCAAGGGCGTCAGCGCTCAGAACCCGGCGCCGACCATCCTCGAGGGGCCGGGCTGGAGCCAGCCCGGCGACACGAATGCGGGCGGCGGCACCGGGGCGGGCGCGATCTTCGGAGTTCCCGGCATCGGCAACTTCGTCAGCCACGGCTACAACGTCCTGACCTGGGATCCGCGCGGCTTCGGGCAGTCCGGAGGGACCGTTGAGATCGATGACCCGCGATACGAGGGCCGAGACGTCCAGGCCCTGATCGACTGGGTCGCCAAGCAGTCCGAGGCCCAGCTGGACCAGACTTGCACCCAGACGAAGCGGAAGCGCCGTGCCAAGCACCGCAGGCGCCGCTCGAAGAGCCGCGTCACGTGCGCGACCAGCCCCGACGACCCGACGATCGGGATGGCGGGAGCGAGCTACGGCGGCGGCATCCAGCTGGTGGCGGCCGCACTTGATCGGCGAATCGACGCGATAGCGCCGACGATCGCCTGGCACTCCCTGCTGACCAGCCTCTTCCCGGAGCAGAACATCAAGTTCGGCTGGGGCTCACTGCTGATCGCCCTGGGAGTCGAGGGGTCCCTGCCGGGCGGCCTCAATTCGCCGGCGACCGCGGCCGGGCGCCAGGACCCACACTTCTATTCGGTCCTCGCCAATGGAGTGGCCACCGGCACCACGACGCAGGACGACCTCGCCTGGATGGCCGCACACGGCCCCGGCGACCTGGTCGAGAAGATCCACGTGCCGACGCTGATCATGCAGGGGACGGTCGACACGCTCTTCCCGCTCGACGAGGGGGTCACCAACTTCCAGGACATCGGGGACAACACCCTGCGCACCGCAGCGATCAAGGCGAAGCACAAGAAGCGCAGGAAGGGCAAGAAGAGGAAGCGCAAGGGCCCCGCCTCGGCGACCCAGAACGTCCCCGTGAAGATGATCTGGTTCTGCGGCGGTCACGGCGTCTGCCTGACGGGAGCGGGTCCCGGCTCGAACTATCTCGACCAGCGCCAGCTCTCCTGGTTCGACCGCTACCTGCGCGGCAAGCAGGACACGGACACCGGGCCCAAGTTCGCCTGGATCGCCGACGACGCCCAGCTCCACACCAGCGACGCGTATCCGCTCAAGCCGGCCGGGCAGCTCAGGGCGTCCGGCTCCGGCACGCTCCCGATCGTGCCTGGGCAGGGAAGCGGCGCACTGATCTTCGCCACGCAGGCTCTCGATGCGGTCAACGCCTCGATCCCCGGACCGGCGGCGAATGCAGACGTGGTCGGGGCGCCGCACCTCGACCTGACCTACCAGGGAACCGCCGCCCCGCAGAAGACCTGGATCTACGCCCAGTTCGTGAATCCGCGCAACGGGACTGTGCTCGGCAACATCGCGACTCCGATCCCGCTGACCCTCGACGGTCAGCAGCACTCGATCTCCCGCGATCTGGAGATGGTCGCCGCCAGGGCGCCGGCGGGCGGTGGCTACAGGCTTCAGCTCACCGCCTCCTCCTCCCTCTACGACCTACAGCGTTCGGCCGGTGCCGTCACCTTCGAGGGCATCGACGTCTCGCTGCCGCTCGGCGATCCAGTCAGCGGCTCCGCGGATGTGAAGGCGAAGCACCGCAAGAAGCACCGGAAGCGCAAGCACCGCCAGTAGCCGCGCCTCTAGGGTTAGGGCCGTGAGGCTCCTGATCACCAGCTCCCGGATGCCGTTCGCGCTCGACGTGATCCGCAAGCTCGGGGAGCGCGGACACGAGGTCTTCGCCTGCGACAGCTACGAGGCCTCCCCGGGCAGCCACTCCAAGTACCTGTCCGGCCACTTCACCACGGCCTCGGCGACTGCCGACCCGGCGCAGTTCGCCTCCGACGTCGAGCGGATCGCGGAGGTCAACGAGATCGAAGTCGTCATCCCGATGTTCGAGGAAGTCTTTTACCTCGCCGCGCAGCATGAGCGGCTCTCCGCCGTGACGAAGCTCTACGCGCCTCCCTTCCGCACCCTCGCGCAGGTGCACGACAAGGGCACCTTCCAGGAGCTCTGCGACCGGCTCGAGATCCGCACGCCGCACACCACGCTCGCCCACAGCCCGGATGAGCTGAACAAGGCGATCGAGAGCTATCCGCGTTACTTCGCCCGCGCGGCCTTCTCGCGCGGCGGCGTCGGCCTGCTCACCAACACCGGCCCGCTGGCCGGCCACCTCTCGGTCGACGCCTGCCAGCCGACAGAGGCGAACCCCTGGCTGGTGCAGGAGTTCGTCGACGGGCCGATGCACTGCACGTACTCGGCGCTTCACGACGGCAGGGTCGCGACCCACATGTCCTACCGGGCGCCCCGACAGTGGGAGCATTCGACGGGGATCCAGTTCCTCTCGGTCGACCCCTCGGACACGCTGCCCACCGTCGAGAAGCTCGGCAGCGACCTGAGCTGGGACGGGCAGATGTCGCTCGACTTCATCGAGACCGACGACGGGCTCGTGATGATCGAGTGCAATCCGCGGCCGACCGACGGCGTCCTCCTGATGACCGCCGAGGAGCTCGAGTGCGGGCTGGTCGCGCCCACCGACGAGACCCTGCTTGTGCCGGAGGGCCGCATGGAGCAGCTTGACTTCGCCGTCTTCGCGCAGATCTTCAGGGAGCCGCTGAAGGATGCGCCCAAGACGATCCACGACCTCGCGAAGGTCCACGGCACCGACCACGGCTGGCGGGACGCGATGCCGAAGCTCTATTCCTTCCTCGCCCTGGCGCGGTTCGAGAAGCTCAGCCTGCGCCAGCGCGAGCAGCTCTTCGTCGCGATGTCCGACGGGATCACCTGGGACGGCCAGTCCATTCCGGGCCTGCCTCCCGACGACGCGGCGTACCTCGCCAAGCTGACCGGGTGATGGACCGCTCGATCCTCTGGCGGGCTGCCGTCGCGCAGGTCGTGGCCGTCGCGGCCGTGTCGCTGGTCCTCGCGGCGGCCCTCCCGCACTCCTTCTTCGAGGACTGGGGCTGGCTCACCGGACCGCTCGCCTGGCTCGGGTGCGCGGCGCTGACGGCCTGGATACTCCATCTCGACACCCGGGGCGTGCTGCTGGGCGCCGTCCTGGCCGGGATCCCGAGCGCCCTTGCGGTCATCGCCGGGGTCCACTGGCTCGGGGTTGCGATCGCCGTCGCCGCCTTCGCCGCCTGGTGCGCCTGGCTGGCGCAGCGGCCGGGAGGCGCGCTGTGGACCTAGGAATCGAGGGCCGCACCGGGCTGGTGATGGGCGCCAGCCGCGGCATCGGCCGGGGGATCGCCGGGGCCCTGGCGCGGGAGGGTGCCCGGGTCGCGATCTCGAGCCGCGGCGAAGACTCGCTGCGGGCCACGGCCGAGGAGATCGAGGGTGACGTCCACGTCTTCCCCGCCGACACCGCCGACCTGGATCGGGTGCGCGAGCTCCCGGGCGAGGTCGCCGAGTCCCTCGGGCCGATCGACATCCTCGTCGCCAACACGGGAGGGCCCCCCGGTGGCGGCGCGCTCGACAACTCGCTCGAGGAGTGGGAGGAGGCCTTCCGCACGCTGGTGCTGGCCACCCGGCTGCTGATCGAGGGGGTGCTTCCCGGCATGCGCGAGCGCGGCTGGGGGCGAATCGTCAACGTCTCCTCGAGCTCGATCCGCGAGCCCATCCCGTATCTGACTCTCTCGAACGCGAACCGCCTGGCCGCGCTCGGGCTGCTCGAGACACTCGCCGACGAGGTCGCGGGCGACGGCATCACCGTCAACACGGTCGCGACCGGGATGTTCGCCACGGACCGGCTCGCCGACCGCGACGGGTCTCTGGAGAGCGCCGAGGCCGCTGCGAAGGAGCGGATCCCCGCCAAGCGGCTCGGCCACCCCGACGAATACGGCGACCTGGTCGCCTTCCTGTGCTCGGAGAGGGCCGCCTATCTCACGGGAGCGGTGATCCCGCTCGACGGCGGCCTGCTCCGGTCGGTCTAGCTCAGAGATCCTCGGAGCCCTCTTCCGCCGAGTCCTCCCCCTGGTCGGACCCCTCGGCCCCCATCTCCTCGGCCTCCGGGGCCTGCTCCTTCTGTGGCTCCTGAACCTCCTGGAGCTCGTCGGTCATACGCCCTCCTTTCGCGATTTGACTGCGGACCTCCGGTCTACCGGAGGTCCGCGCATCGCTTGTGAATCCGCTGTGACGCTCAGGCGGTGGCCGGCCTGGGAGCGCGGCGGAAGGCCAGCAGGAGCCAGATCCCGCCGATCAGCATCATCGCCACGCTGAGCAGCTGGGCCAGCGTGAGGCCGAGCGCCACGTCGTCGTTTCGGCGGATGAACTCGACCAGGAACCGCTCGGCTCCGGCCAGGAGCAGATAGAGCGCGAAGAGGAGTCCGTTGGTGAGGCGGTCGCGGAGCCGCCAGAGCAGCAGCGCGACCAGGCCCATCACCAGGGTCTCGTAGACCGGCGTCGGGTGGACGGTCTGATGGGTCGGCTTCGTCCCGTCGGGATAGGACATCGCCCACGGCCCGTCCCAGGCCTTGCCGTAGTCGCCGTCGCCGGAGAGCTGGCAGCCGCAGCGGCCGATCGCGTATCCGAGCGCGAGCGCCGGGGCCGCGACGTCGAGCAGGGTGAGGTTGAGGAATCCTCGCCACCAGGCCCAGATCAAGACTGCGACGGTTCCGCCTATGACCCCGCCGTACCAGACCAGGCCGGACCCGGAGAAGATGTTCCCCAGCAGGTCCCCCTTGACGTCGCTGTAGTTCTCGATGATGAAGTCGAGGCGCGACCCGACGAGCCCGCCGATGAGGGCCGCGAAGCCCATCTCGTAGGCCCAGTCGGCCGGCTTGCCGAGCTCACCGAAGCGCCGCCAGATCACGGCCCCGGCCGCGATGAACGCAACCGCGAAGCAGATCCCGAAGGTCTGGAGGGTGAGCGGTCCGAGGTGGATCTCAGGCAGCACCGCGGGGAGGCTAGTCGAGCCCCCTAAACGGGGCGGTCAGTCGGAGAGGACGCCGGACATCGCCTTCAGGCCGACGTCCATGCCGCTCCAGAAGGCGCCCGCGTGAAACGGCTTGCCGTGGCGGAAGCGCCAGGGAACCGAGGTGCCCAGCATCTTCTTCCCGATCCGCCAGACCCGGTTGGACCCCACCCGGTAGTCGCCGTTGGCGTCCGGACGAACCTCGATCGGGTGAGCTGGATCGCCGGTGAGGCGCAGCGGGACCTTGGCGAAGGTCGCCTTGTCGAACTGCTCCATGATGCACATGCTGACCGGATCGAAGCTCAGCTTCGGCTCGGTTCCGAGGATCACCGAGGCGATCTGCGAAGCGGCGGCATCGGCTTGCAGGAAGGCGAGGAACGCCTGCTTGACGGGGAAGTCGCCGGCGTCGCCCACGGCGTAGATCTCGGGATGGCGCTCGAGTCGGCGCGTGGCCAGGTCCGTCGTCAGGAAGCCGCGGTCGTCCGCCTCCAGCCCGGGGAACGGCGTCGAGGCGACGTAGGGAGGGAACGCAACCAGCAGATCGTGCTCGAGCCGCTCGCCGTTGTGGAACTCGACTCCCTTGGAGTCGACGCTGTCGACCACCCAATCGGTGTGACCCTCGATCCCCCGCCGCTCGAACTCGCCGGTGACCAACTCGTGGAGGCGAGGCCCAAACGCCTGGATGTAGCCGTCCTCGTAGGTCGCCCAGGTGATCGAGGTCGCGTCGCGACCTCCCTTGCGTCGAAGCCAGGTCTCGAACATCAGAACGATCTCGTAGAGCGGGCCGGCGCACTTGTTGTTCGGTGGAATCAGGAACAGGACCCGCTGGCGATTGCCGGCCTTCGCCGCCTCGAGCGTCCGCTCGAAACCCGCTCGCAGCTCCAGCATCTCCTCGGGAGTCCACATGCTGATCGCGTGCTCGCTCAGTCCCGGTATCTCGCTTGGCCGCATCCCCGAGCCGGTCGCGATCACGAGCTGGTCGTAGTCAATCCTCTGGTCGTCGACCGTGACGCTTTGCGCGTCGGGATCGATCTCGTGCGCATGTCCCTGGATCAGTCTGATTCCCCGCTTCGCGGCCGGCTTGGCGAGCCCCACCTTGAGGCGCTCCGGATCGAGTCCGAAGGGGACGTAGATCGAGTTCGGCTTGAAGAGGAAGTGGTCCTGGTCGGAGACGAGCGTGATCTCGGCGCGGTCTCCGACGAGCCGGCGAAGGTCGAACGCCGTCTCGAGGCCACCGAAGCCGCCGCCGAGGATCAGAACTCGAGAATTCGCCATGCACCAAGCCTGGCACCCACAGCTCGCCCCTACCTCAGCCCTGCCCCCAGAACCGGCCTAGGGGTATTCCACTGAGTAGCCCCGGCGGGAGTCGAACCCGCGTTCCCAGGTTGAAAACCTGATGTCCTAGCCGTTGGACGACGGGGCCAGCGGCCAGCAAGTCTAGGCAGCGGGATTTCTCGGATCCGTCCGAGCAGTGGGGCGTCACCGAACTAGGCTGTGGTCGTGGGACGAGTTCCCGACTTCGATCCGGCCAAGCCGCGCAATCCCATGCAGCGCGCGCTGCGCTGGACGGCCAAGGGGAAGTTCGGCGGATGGATGGCGCTGAATGTCGCCAACAAGGTCGACCCGCACCTGATGCGGGCCACACGCGGGCTGGCCAAGATCCCGAGCGGGGTTCCGACCGTCCTTCTCACCCATACGGGCGCCAAGAGCGGCAAGGAGCGAACGACGCCGCTCGTCTACTTCACGGACGGCGACGACGTGATCCTGATCGCGTCGCAGACGGGCAAGCCGCGCCACCCGGCCTGGTTCCACAACGTCACGGCCAACCCTGAGATCGAGCTCTGGGCTCGCGGGCGAGGTGGCGCCTATCGGGCACGCGAGGCCGAGGGCCCAGAACGCGAGCGCCTCTGGAAGCGGGCCACCCTGCTGTATCCCGGCTACGACGACTACCAGGAGCGCGCCGACGTTGTCGGCCGCCGCATCCCTGTGGTCGTCTGCGAGCCGAGCTAGCCGAGCAGCCGCTCGAGCAGCGCCTTCTGGGCGTGCAGGCGGTTCTCAGCCTGGTCCCAGACAGCCGAGCGCTCTCCGTAGAGCACGTCGGCCGTGATCTCCTCTCCCGGATGGGCGGGGAGGCAGTGCAGCGCGATCGCGCGGTGGGAGGCCGCCGCGAGCAGCTCGTCGTTCACCTGGTAGGGAGCGAGGTCCGCTCGCCTCTGATCCGCGGTCTCCTCGTCGCCCATGCTCACCCAGACGTCGGTGTAGACGGCGTCGGCACCGGCAACGGCAGCCTTCGGATCGCCGGCCAGCTCGGCCAAGCCCTCCTCGAGCCGGTAGCCCTCGGGACTGGCGACGACCACCTCTACCCCGGCGATTCGGCCGAGGATGGCGAGCGAGCGGGCCACGTTGTTGCCGTCCCCGACGTAGGCGAGCCGCAGCCCCTCCAGGTCGCCGAAGCGCTCCTTCAGGGTGAGCAGGTCGGCGAGGGCCTGGCAGGGGTGATGTCCCGGCGTCAGGCCGTTGACCACAGGGACGCTCGCGCCATCGGCCAGCTCGCGAACCCTCTCGTCGGACCCCGAGCGGATCACGATGCCGTGCAGGTAGCCGGACAGGATGCGGCCCGTGTCGCCGAACGACTCGCCGCGCGTGAGCTGCAGCTCGTCTCCGCGAAGCACGATCGGCGTTGCGCCAAGCTCGGCGACGCCGACCTCGAACGAGACGCGCGTCCGCGTCGACGGCTTCTCGAAGACCAGCGCCACTGACAGCCCCGCGAGGGAGTCGCTGCCCTCGCCCCGAGCCCTGCCGCGCTTGAGTTCCTCGGCGCGCTCGAGCAGGGCCAGCAGCTCGTCGCGATCGAGCTCCTCGCCGGTCAGGAAGTCGCTCGCCGGGCGGTGTGCGGTCGGTGAATGCATCACGCCATCGATACTAGGGCCGTGCAGCTCACCGCAATGACATGGAACTTGTTCCACGGTCGCGACTGGCCTCCCGAGCCCGAGCTCCAGGTCCGTGCCCACAAGGGCAACTTCAGGCGGGGACCGCGCCTCGGCAGGGAGTACGAGCAGACCAACTGGGACCTGTTCGACGAGTTCGCCACGCTGATCGACTCGGTCGACTGGGACGTGGCCCTGTTCCAGGAATTCCCGCCCAGCTGGAAGACCGGGCTGGCCGAGGTCTGCGGCGCGCAGGCACACCGCGCGCTCAGCGGCCGGAACTGGCTGCAGCCGTTCACCTCGATGATCGGGCGCTGGCGACCCGACCTGCTCGGCGCCTGGGAGGGCGGCTCCGACACGACGCTCGTCCGTGGTGCCGCCGGCCAAATCGCGGAGCGCAGGCGGGAGGTCCTGACCCGAAAACCCGAGCTGCGGGTCATGGCCCTGACCCGGCTCGAGGCCGGGCCATGCGTCGCGAACCTCCACGTCAGCACCAAACCGTCCTCCGCCGAGCGCGAGCTGCTCGACGGTGCGGAGCGCGCCGTCGCCTTCGCCGGCTCCGACGCATTGATCTTCGGCGGGGACTTCAACGTCAGACCCAAGGCGAGCGGCGTCTTCGACCAGCTCGAGGAGCGGTTCGGCCTGGCGCCCCGGACGGCCCCCGACCGTCTCAGCCACCTGCTGGTGCGCGGCATGGAGGTGGTGGAGCACCCCGCGGCGTGGCCGCCCGAGGCGCGGGACCGGGTCGACCCCGAGACCGGGAAGAAGATTCGGCTCGCCGATCACAACCCCGTGATTGGAAAGTTCGCTGCACCCCGGCCGGGAACGTTCGTCGAGAAATGACGCGAGCCGGACGCCGTCAGCCAAGGACGCAGGGAGCGCGCATAGCGGGGACTATGTGAGCGACCGAGGACGCAGGATGACGGCGTGCGGGGCCGTCATTTTCGGCGAGGCGTTTCCGGCCGGGGTGCGTGTGGGATAGTGCGATCGATGGCAAGCGCGCCCACGGAGGAGGAGAGCTCCCGCGCCGAGCAGAGCGTGCAGGCGTTCCGCGACGCGCTCGAGAAGAGCATCACGATTTCGCGCGATCGCCTGCAGGAGGTCGTTGACGACGCCGTGCGCCGCGGCCGGATGACGCGGGGTGACGCAGAGGAGATGGTCGGGAGGCTCGCCACCCGGGGCCGCGAGCAGGCCGAGGACCTGCTCTCCCAGCTCGAGGGAGTGCTCTCCCAGGTTCGCGACGTGCCCGACCGCGCGAAGCAGGAGGTCGGCGGACGAGCGGAGCAGGCGAGGAAGAAGACCGTCGCCGCCGTGGACAAACCTCTGGCGAGCGTCGACCGCGTGCGGCGAGGCGCCCGCGTCCCGGGCTTCCCGATCACGGCGTACGACCAGCTCTCAATCCGGCAGATCGACCGGCGGCTGCAGGAGCTCAGCCGGCAGGAGCTGCGGAAGGTCCGCGACTACGAGCGCAAGAACAAGGCCCGCAAGGGTCTCCTGCGGGCCCTGGACCGCAAGCTCCAGCCCTGACTACTTGAGGCTCTTGCGCCTCTCGTCGAGCTCCTTGGCGATCTCGTCGAGTGCCTCGACCGAGCTCTGCGCCCGGACGGCGAGCTTGCCGAGCTCCTTGCGAACGTCCTCGGTGGCCTTGTCCAGCGTGTCGCGCCAGTTCGAGACCTGATCGGACGCCTTGCCGGTCGCGTCGCCGGAGACATCGCGAAGCCGTGAGACGGCCGAGTCGATGCTCGAGCGGACGTCGCCCGTCGCCTTCTCGCCGGCTGCCCGAAGATCGTCGATCGCCTTTTGAACCTGATCCTTGACGCCACTGCTCTCGCTTGATTCCACTTGAACCTCCTGTGGGGACTTTTTCCGCAAATTCCGCGCAAGCCTATACGGCGGCGGCTGCAACGATAGGCCGACGATGACCGACGGGACGATCACCCCGGAGCGGCCGGCCCGCGGCGAGCTGCTCACGCTCGACGTCGAGTCGCTGGCCTACGGAGGCAAGGGCATTGCGCGCCGCAATGGCTACGTCGTCTTCGTCGCCGGAGCGCTGCCCGGGGACCGGGTGACCGCGGAGGTCACCAAGGCGAAGCGTGGCTACGCGGAGGCCCAGGCGAAGGAGGTCGTGCGCGAGTCACCCGATCGCGTCCCCTCCCGCTGCGACCACGGCGGCGAGCCCTGTCCCGGAGCTCCCTGGCAGGGTCTCGCCTACGAGGAGCAGCTCCGCCACAAGCAGTCACAGGTGGAGGAAGCCCTGGTGCGGCTCGGCGGCCTGGAGGGGTTCGAGCTCGAGCCGATCGAGCCGGCGGTCGAGCGCTGGCGTTACCGGAACAAGCTCGAGTACTCGTTCGGCGAGCGGGACGGCGAGCTCGTCCTCGGCTTCCACGCCCGTGGCCGCTGGGACCTGATCGTCGACGCCGAGGACTGCCAGCTCGCCTCCGAGCGCAACAACGCCCGCCGCAACGAGCTGCGTGACTGGGCCCGCTCCGCCGGCCTGCCCGCCTGGGACGCGAGGGCCCGGGAGGGCGTCTTCCGCAACCTGGTGATCCGCGAGGGCCGGCGCACCGGCCAGCTGCAGAGCCGCCTGGTCACCTCTGCAGCCGAGATCCCCCGCCCGCCCGTCGACCTGCACACGATCGTCGAAGGACCCGGGAGCACAACGGACGGCCCGACCGGCGCCCTGGGCGAGGAGCACCTGGAGGAGGAGCTCTGCGGACTGCGCTTCCGGATCTCCCACCGTGCCTTCTTCCAGACCAACACCGAGATGGCGGAGCGGCTCTACGGCCTGGTGACGGAGTTCGCCGGGCTGACCGGCACCGAGCGCGTCTTCGACCTCTTCTGCGGGATCGGAACCCTCGGCCTGACCATGGCCAAGGACGCCGGTGAGATCTGGGGGATCGAGATCGTCCCGGAGGCGATCGTCGACGCTGAGGAGAACGCTCACCGCAACGAAGTCGAGAACGCGCGGTTTCGCGCGGGCGACGCGCGCAAGGAGATCCGCCCGCTGCTCGAGGAGGCCGGGCGGCCGGACGTGGTCGTCGTGGATCCGCCACGGGCCGGCCTCTCCAAGAAGATCGTGCGGCGGCTGATCGAGTGCGAGGCGCCGCGGATCGTCTACGTCTCCTGCAACCCGACCACCCTCGCGCCCAACGCGGCCCAACTCGCGGAGGCCGGCTATAGGCTGCGGCGCGTGAGGCCGGTCGACATGTTCCCCCAGACCCCGCACATCGAGTGCGTGGCGCTGCTGGAGAAGGCATGAGCAGGGCGTTCGGGGTGACCGCCGGGCTCGACCAGGATGTCGCCAGTCCCCTCGCCGCCCGCTGCCAGGAGCTCGGCTACCACTCGATGTGGTCCAACGACCATCCGGGCGCCAAGGGCCTCGAGACCCTCGCCGAGTACGCGAAGGGCGCCGATCGGATCGACCTCGGCGTCGCGGTGATCGCGCTCGACCGCCAGTCCCCTGAGGAGATCGCCGGTGACATCGAGCGGCTCGGCATCGACAAGGACCGGCTCTGGCTCGGCCTCGGCGCCGGTTTCACCGAGAAGCCGCTGACCGCGATGCGCGAGGCGCTGCCCGCGCTGCGCGAGGCGCTGCCCGGCGTCCGTCTCGTGCTGGCCGCGATGGGACCGAAGATGTGCGCCTTCGCCGGGGCGGAGTGGGACGGCGTCTTCTTCAACTGGATGACCCCCGAGTTCGCCGAGCAGGCGCGTGGCTGGGTCGAGGGCGGCGCCGAGGAAGCAGGGCGTGAGGCGCCCGCGATCTTCGGCTACGTCAGGACGGCGGTCGGAGCCAACGCCGAGGGCCGCCTCGCCAAGGACGAATCCTTCTATCGGGATCTCCACAAGGGATACCGGGACCACTTCGACCGCCAGCGGGCGCCGGAGGGGACGGTCGGCGTCGCGGGCGAGAACGAGAGCGTCGTCCAGGCCGGCCTCGGCCGCTATCGAGCGCTCGGAGTGACCGTGGTCAGAGCCCTCGCCAGCGCGAACATCGAGAACATGGGCGAGCTCGCGGAGGCTGCGGCTCCGGGCGACTAGCGGCCACGCGCTTCAGCGCCCGCCCCACGTCACTGTGGCGGAGCACCCTGAGGGCCCGAAGGGAGCAGGTTCTGGCACTTGGCGCTGGCGGCCTTGAACTTCGGGTCGTCCTGGTTGACCTTCGACGAGTCGAAGACCGGCCCGTTCCCCGAGGTGTTCGGGTCGGGAAGGTCGTAGCCGTTCTGGCGAACGCAGGCCACGTACCTGGTGATCTGCTTGCGCATCGCCGAGGGGTCGAAGCTCCCGCCGCCCGGTGGGCCATTGGGAATGTTGACGCCGCAGTCCTGGAGCGCCTGCTGCATCTTCTGGAAGTCCTGGCCACCCGCACCGCCGGCAGGCGGACCACCCGACGGCGGCTGGCCGCCGGAGCCCGGACTCGGGATGGTGACGCCCTTGCCCTCGACGCAGGATCGCTGCTCGGCCGTGAGCTGAAAACCACCGGGACCGGCGTTGGCCGTCGTCGAAGTGCCGCTGTCCGAGGCATTTGAGCTCGAGCCTCCACCACAGGCGCCCAGCCCAACCGCGACTGCCCCGGCTGCGAGTAAGGCGCCCATTGGTCTCCGTCGGAGCCATTTCGTTCGCACGTTCATCTGATTCCTCTCTTTCTGCATGGATTGATCCGTTCAGGCTCCGAGCACAGCTCAGTTCCCGAAAAGCTGGTTGACGGCGCTCGAGCCACCGCCCGAGTTCGCCGAGCTCCCACCGGTCCCGCCGAGACCGGCAGGGGCCCCGGTCGAGGCCCCCGATGCCGTGGCGCTCACCGACTGGGCCTTGACGGTGCCGCTCCTGCGCGCCGCGCCCTGAATCACCACCGAGTCCCCCGGGTGGATGTCGTGAGCCTTGCTCTCGCTCGTTCGGGTGACCTTGGTGGCCCCCGTCGTCAGGACCTTGACCGTCGTCCCCTGGGCGTCGGTGACGTAGAGAGTGCCGCCGGCGACAGTGGCGACCGTGCCGATCGTCGAGTTGCCCTGACCGGCGCCGGTCAAGAAGGAGGGCACGCCGCCGGACCCGAAGGGGTTCTGGGTCGCGCTGCTTCCCCCGCCACTGCCCTTCTGCACCAGGACTCCACCGATGAAGCCGACGACGAGGATCAGCAGGCAGAGCAGGCCGATGCGGAACGGCGTCAGCATGCCGGCGAAGCCGCGCCGCCGAGTGATCGGGGCGTGCTCGGCCTCGGGCCAGTCGCCATCCTCGAGCAGGGGTTCGTCGAGGATCTCGGTGGTCTGCTCAGGCTCAGCTTCGGTTGTCGTCTGCTTACTCAAAGCGCAGGGCCTCCATTGGTCGCATGGCCGCGGCGCGGCCGGCTGGGTAGGTGCCGAAGAAGAGCCCGGCCGCGGTCGCGGCGCCGAAGGCGAGGAAGATCGAATAGGTGGCGATCACCGGCTGGACGCCGGCGATCTCGAAGCGACTGGCGATCACCCCGGCCGCGACGCCGGTCAGCCCGCCGAGCACGGAGACGAGCACGGCTTCTGCGAGGAACTGGGAGAGGATGTGAGCCCGGCGCGCTCCGACCGCCTTGCGGATGCCGATCTCACGCGTCCGCTCGGTGACGCTGACCAGCATGATGTTCATCACGCCGATCCCGCCCACGAGGAGCGAGATCGCCGCGACTGCGCCGAGCAGCGTCGTGAAGACCTTGCTCGTCGAGCTGGAGGCCTCGAGGATCGAGCCCTGGTTCAGGACCTGGAAGCCCGGATCGGTCGGGTCGGTGACGTCAAGGCGGTCGTAGAGAATCGAGTTCACCTCGGCCTGCGCCGCATCGAGCTGTTGCTCGGACTTGGCCTGGACGACGATCTGGTTGATGTCGCCGTATCCGGACAGGACGTCCTGGGCCGCGGTGACCGGGACGATCACGATGTCGTCGGAGTCCTGGAAGCCGTTCGAGCCCTTGGACTTGGTGACTCCGATGACGCGGAAGCTCGAGCCGTTGATCTGGATCGTCTGCCCAACAGGGCTCTGCCCGGCGAAGAGGCTGGAGGCGACGGTCGGGCCGATCACCGCGACGCGCTCACGGGCGTTGACCTGCTGGTCGGTGATGAACTGGCCGCTCGAGGCCTGGTAGTTCTGCGCCTGGCCGTAGGAAGCCGTCGTCCCGACGGTCTGTGAGGGCTGGTAGCTCGTCGACCCGTTGACGAGAGTCGCCGACTGGACGTTCACAACCGGCGATGCGCTGGCGACGTCGGGGGCCAGGGTCGGGTCCTCGAGCGCCTTCGCGTCATCGAGGGTCAGGGAGACGGAGCTGGAGCTGCTCGTAGTGGACGGGCCGAATCCACCGCCACCGGGCATCACCGTCAGGGTGTTGGTGCCCAATGCCTGAATGCTCGACTGGACCTTCTTCGATGACCCGTTGCCGACCGCGATCAGGACGATCACGGCCCCAACCCCGATCGTCATCCCGAGCACGGTGAGACCCGAGCGGAGCTTGTTCGCGGAGAGCCCGGCCAGCGCGGTCCTGAGTGTCTCGCGAACCATCAGCCGCTGACCGCCTCTCGCTTGCGCTTGGCTGCTCGCCGTGGGCGCGGACCGCGGCCCTTTCGCTCGTCGCCCACGATCCGGCCGTCGGCGATCTGCACCGTGCGATGGGCCCGGGCCGCGACCGGCGGCTCGTGAGTGATCATGATCACCGTCCGGCCCAGCTCATTGAGGGCGTCGAAGATGCGCAGCACTTCCTCGCCCGAGCGCGAGTCCAGTGCGCCGGTCGGCTCGTCGGCCATGATCAGGCTCGGATTGGTGACGATCGCTCTGGCGATTGCCACCCTCTGCTGCTGGCCGCCGGAGAGCTCCGCGGGCAGGTGGCGAGCATGGCCGAGCATCCCAACCGAGGTCAGCGCGGCCCCGGCCATCTCGCGCCGGCGCTTGCGCGGAACGCCCGCGTAGCCGAGCGGCAGCTCGACGTTGGCGAGGGCGCTGGTGCGGGGGACCAGGTTGAAGCTCTGGAAGACGAAGCCGAGCTTGCGGTTTCGCAGGTCGGCCAGGCCGTCCTCGTCGATCTGGCTGACGTCGATCCCGTCGAGCAGGTAGCGGCCGCCGGTTGGCGCATCGAGGCAGCCGAGGATGCTCATCATGGTCGACTTGCCGCTGCCCGACGGGCCCATGATCGCCACGAACTCACCGCGGTCGATCTGCAGGGAGACCCCGCGAAGGGCTCTGACCTCTATGCCCGGCAGGGTGTAGGTGCGCTCCAGGCGCTCGAGTTGAATCAGCGGCTTGGTCATCCGCCCGGGAACCCCCCTGGCGGTCCGCCGCCTCCGCCGATGCCGCCGCTGAGACCGCCCGGGGGGCCGCCTGACGGGAGCCCGCCCGAGCCGCCGGGGAGCGCGGACTGGGTCTGGATCTCGACCTTGTCACCGACGTTGAGACCGCTGGTGATCTCGGTCGTGCTGTCTCCGACCAGGCCCGTGGTCACCTGCTTGGTCACGGTTTCGCCGTTCTCCTGGACCTTGACCGAGCTACCGGTGAGCGCCGAGCTCGAGATCGCGATCACGCCATCGGCCTGGGCGACGACGACCTTGGCCGAACCGGTCATCCCGGGCTTCAGCTGCGAGGAGTCCTGGGTCAGGACCAGGGTCACGGGATAGCTGACGACTCCGTTGCTGGTGCTCGACACGAGCCCGATCTCCGTGACCTTGGCCGCGAACTGGCGGTCGCCGAGGGCGCTCACGGTGACGCTTGCCGGCTTGCCGACCTTGATGTCGGCGATGTCCGCCTCGCTGAAGTCGACGCTGAGCTTCATCTGGTCGAGGTTCTGGAGCACCACGACGGCGCTCGAGCTGCTCGACGAGGACGAGCTGGAGGAGCTTGAGGAGCTCGGCGTGCTGGAGCCTCCGCCGCTTGCCCCTGTGCCGCCCGAACCACCGGATGCCCCCGTGCTGCTGTCGGAGGAGCCCGTGCTCGCAGAGGAGGTGTCGAGGTTCGTCCCGGCCGTCACAGCCTGGCCGGCTTCGCCGGAGACGGAGGCGACCAGGCCATCCATCGTCGTCCGCAGCTTGGTCTGCTCGAGAGTCGACTCCGCATTGTCGAGAGCGACCTGGGCGCTCTCGAGGCTGGCCTCGGCCGAGGCGATGTTGGCCGCCTTCGCAGCCGGCGATTCGCTCGATCCAGATCCTCCAGTCGCACTCGCGGCGTTGCCGCTGCCAGGAGCGCTGCTCGTGGTCTGGGTCGTGGAGGTCGAGCCGACCTTTGCGCTGTGCAGAGCGGCCTGAGCCGAATCCAGATTCGCCTGAGCCTCGGACACCGAGGCCCGAGCGTCGGTGTCGTCGAGAGTGGCCAGAAGCTGGCCCCTTCGGACGCGCTCGCCGGCATGGACGTAGACCCGCGAGATCGTCCCGCTGGTCTGGAAGTTCAGGTTCGCGGTGCTCGATGCTTCAAGCGAACCGCTGCCGGTGACCGTCTTCTGCACCGTGCCGCGGGTCGCGGTCACGGTCGCTGCCGGGGCCTGCTTCGCCGATGCCGGGCCGATCACGCCGATTGCGACCCCGACCGCGATCCCGCAGAGCACGAGCAGGACCGCGGTCGGGACCGACGGACGGCGCAGGGCGGTACGGAGCTCTCTGGCCTTTGCGGACATCGGCGGCCAACGCTCGCCGAACAAGCTGAAAGCACCACAAGGGGAGGCTGGGAGTTTCCTGAGAGCTTCGGCGCGGACTATCGACGGAGGGCTCCCGCGCACGGTGGGAGCCCTCCGTCATTGGGGAGGCGCCGCGACCACACGCCGGTCGCGGCTTCCGCCTTGGCCGTTTCGCGGGCATTGGGAGGGATGCCGCGACCAAGGCGCGTGCGGATCAGAGCCGACCAAGCTGAAGCAACCGTTAGGGACCGCTGAGAGAAACCTGGGGATCTTCGGCGGCTGCGAGCTCCGAAGTCTCAGGCCCAGTCGGTGCCTTTGGCACCGAGATGCTGAACAGAGCGCCGCCGCCTTCGTGCGCAGAGGCGGAGTGGGAGCCGCCATGGGTGGAGACGATCGCGGCGACGATCGCCAGCCCGAGCCCGGAGCCACCGTCGGCTCGGCCACGAGCCGAATCCCCCCGCCAGAAGCGCTCGAAGACCTCGTCCTCCGTGCCCGGGGTGAGTCCCTCCCCGTGGTCGCGGACGGTGAAGGTGACCTCGTCTCCATCCCCATCGAGCGAGAGCTCGATCGGTGTCTCCTCAGGGGTGTGCCGGAGGGCGTTCGAGAGCAGATTGCTCATCGCCCGGCGCAGCTGGCCGGCGTCGCCGATGACGCGGGCTTCGCCGCGGACCCGAACGGCGATGTCTCGTTTCGGCACACTCAGGCGAGCGTCCAGGACCAGGTCGCTCATCAGCGCGCCGAGGTCGACCGGCTCCCTGGCGGGGGCGCGAACCTGGTCGAGCCGGGCCAAGGTGAGCAGGTCCTCGACCAATGCACTCATGCGCTCAGATTCGTCCTCGATCCGCCGCATCGCCTGAGCCAGCTTGCCGGGTTCCTCCGCCATCCCCAGCCGGAACAGCTCGGCGTAGCCGCGAACCGAGCTCAGCGGCGTCCTCAACTCGTGCGAGGCGTCGGCGAGGAACCGTCGCATCCGCTCCTCGCTCGCCTCGCGCTTGGCGAAGGCCTCCTGGATCCGCCTCAGCATCTCGTTCAGCGCCAGGCCGAGCCGGCCGACCTCGGTTGATTCGCTCGCCGGCTCGACCCGCCGGCTGAGGGTTCCGGCCGCGATCGAGCGGGCCGCGCGCTGCATGCGCTCGAGCGGCGCCAGGCCGATCTTCACGGCCCAGAGCGTGAGCACCGCGAGCGCGGCCAGGACCCCGAGGCTGGCCAGCAGCTCGATCGTCCCGAGCTTGGCGAGGGTCTGATTCAGATCGCGCTCGGGCAAGGCGACCACGACGGTTCCTCGACCCCCGGGAACTCGGAACGCGGCGGCCCGGAATCCGTCCGAGCCGGAGCGAGCAGAGGCATGAATGATCTTGGTCGACGACCCGCTCGAGAGCGGAATCGAGGCCGGCAGCTCGACCCGAGCGAGGTTCTTCTCGCCATAGGAGAAGCGAACCCGCGCGAGCACCTTGCCGTTCCGACTGCGGAGCTCGGCATCGGTTCCGGGAGGCAGACCGGTCGCGTCGCTCTGACGCAGCACACGCGGAGGAACCGACTTCGCGCTCTTCGGCAGGGGCGCGAAGGATTCGAGCTTGCCGCTCTTGATCAGCTTGCCGATCAGCGCGCGGCTTGCCGGCCCCTCCGCGCTCGCCACCTGTTGGTTGAGACGGTCCGAGAGATAGGAGCGAAGGGCAGTGTGCGAGACGACCGCGACCGTCGCCAGTCCGATCGTCGTCAGGACCAGGACCCCGACCAATAGGCGCGCCCGGATCGACATCAGTGCGCTGGGCGCAGCACGTAGCCCACGCCTCGCACGGTGTGAATCAGCGGCTGGCCCTCAGCGTCGACCTTCTTGCGCAGGTAGCTGATGTAGGTCTCGAGGATCCGCCCGTCGCCCCCGAAGTCGTAGTCCCAGACGTAGTCGAGAATCTGGGCGCGCCGCAGGACCCGGCGCGGGTTGGCGAGCAGGTAGCGCAGGAGGCGAAACTCGGTCGCCGTCAGCTCGATCAGGCGGTCGCCGCGCCGAACCTCCCGGGTCTCCTCGTCGAGCTCGAGATCCTCGAAGGCGAGTTTCGGGGCCGCGACGTCGCCGACCCGCCTCAAGATCGTCCGCACGCGGGCGATCAGCTCCTCGACACTGAAGGGCTTGGTCACATAGTCGTCCCCGCCAAGCGTGAGGCCGCGGATCTTGTCCTCGGTCGTGTCCTTGGCGGTGAGGAAGACGATGGGCAGCCTGTGCTCCGAGGTCGCTCCGAGGCGCCGGGCGACCTCGTAGCCGTCGATATCGGGAAGCATCACGTCGAGGACGAGCAGGTGAGGCCGGTACCTGCGACTGCGCCTGAGTGCCTCGGCTCCGCTGGTGGCCGTGGCGACCTCGAAGCCGTCGTAGCGAAGCGCGGTCGAGACGAGCTCGGCGATGTTCAACTCGTCGTCGACGACCAGGATTCGAGTCGGCTCCGCTTCCTCGGGCTTTGACACCCGGCCAGCTTGCTCCCCGAACCTGGGAGCAGGCTGAGAATCAGCCAAGAAGGAGCTGCGTGCAGCTCCAGCGTCGAGCGCCGGGGCAGGGCTCGGACGGGGCGCCCGGGAAGACGCCCCGTCCGTGGGAATCGGCCCTAGGGAGAACTACTCCTGATGCTCGCCTGCCGCAGCGTGCGCGAGCTGCGGCTGAAAACGCTCGCGCAACAGGGGCACCACGGTGATGCCGATGCCGATCACCGCGATGGCCAGCGAGGTCAGGATCGCCGGGTGGAATCCGTCGAGCAACGCCGCGGCACTCCCGGCGGGCGAGCTGGACGCGGCCGTGCCGGCGTCGATCACGGCCGTGGCGATGGCGAGTCCGATCGCCCCGCCGACCTGGAATGAGGTGTAGACCAGCCCGGAGGCCAGCCCCTGCTCCTCGGGCGCCACGCCACCGGTCGCAGCCATGTTCAGTGGCCCGAAGGTGAGCATGAATCCGATCCCGGCCAGGATGAACGTCGGCAGCATCCCGGTCAGGTAGTCGGTGTTAGCCCCGATGTTGAGGAACAGCAGGTACGAGGCCGCCAGGCTGGTGAGCCCGAGGGCGACCGGGATGGTCGTCCCCACCCGGTTGACCAACCGGCCGATGTTCGGCGACCCAGTCGCCACGATCAGCCCGGTCGGCAGGAAGGCCAGGGCCATCTCGACCGCCGACCAGTCCCTCAGGTCCTGCATGTACAGGGTGCCCATGAACTGGAAGCCGAACCAGCTGCCGAGCAGCGCCATGGCGCCGAAGTTGGCCCGTCGCAGCTGCGGCGAGCGCAGGATGCCGAGGCGAACCAGGGGATTCGGGCTGTGCTGCTCGATCAGGACAAAGGCGCTGAGCAACGCGCCAACGCCGATGAAGGAAAGCAGCGTCCGCGCCGAGCCCCAGCCGACGTCCGGAGCCTCGACCACGGTGTAGACGAGGCCCAGCATCGTCGCCGCCAGGGTCGCGGTCCCCGCGAAGTCGAGCTTCCGGAACGAGAAACCCGCGCCCTGATCGCGATCGAGGTAGCGCGGCAGCAGGAACAGGATGCCGGCCGCGATCGGCACCGGCATGAAGAACGTCCACCGCCAGCCGAGCTCGGTGAGCAGGCCGCCGAAGATCAGGCCGGCGGACCAGCCGCTCGCGCCCGTCGCCGTGTAGACGCTCAGGGCCTTGTTGCGAGCGGGACCCTCGGCGAACTTCGTGGTGATGATCGAGAGCCCGGCCGGCGCCGTGAAGGCCGCGGACGCGCCCTTGATGAACCTGGTGGCGATCAGGGTCGTCCCGTCGTTCGCGATGCCGCCGATGAACGAGGCGACCACGAAGACGGCCAGGCCGGCGAGCAGCACCTTGCGGCGGCCGATCAGGTCGGCCGCGCGGCCGCCGAGCAGCAGCAGGCCGCCATAGCCGAGCACATAGCCGCTCACGATCCACTGCAGCGAGCTGGGCTCGAGACCGAGCTCATGCCCGATGTTCGGCAGCGCGACGGCCACCATTGAGACGTCCATCCCGTCCAGGAAGAGGACGCCGCAGAGGAGCAGCAGAAGTCCCCAGAGGCGGGAATCGAATCGAGTTGCCGGTGAAGTCGGTGTTGCTTGCTCCATTGCTACCTCCCAAACGGTCCAAGGGCTGTACTCGTGAGGCGGCTAGTATATGCATACGCATGCAATGTGACAACAAGTTATGTGCAAGCAACTTTTGCTATAATGCCGCCCACAGGGGCCAGAAGAGTGAGGCGAGATGCCCACGAACGCTGCAGCAGAGAGAGATCAGCTTCTAGACCGGTGGAGTGAGCTCGAGGCGGAGCACGCCCGGGTGCGAGAGGCGCTCGAACACGCCCTCCAGCGCGAGCATCGCCTCTCCCTCACTGAGTACGAGGTCCTCTGGCGGCTCTCGGACTCCCCCGAGGGCCATCGCCGCATCCAGGAGCTCGCCGAGGAGATCCACCTCAGCCAGAGCGCGCTGTCCCGCCTGGTCCAGCGCCTCGAGGACGACGGCTACGTCTGCCGAAACGTCTGCGATCACGATCGCCGCGGCGTCTTCGCCTGCGTCACGGACGCCGGCCGCAAGGCGCAGTCCGAGGCCCACCCCACCCACGTGTCGGTGCTCGCCGACACGCTGGGCGAGACCGCCTAGCCGAGCCGGTCCCCGCCATACTGGCGCGATGCGCTGGGCGAGGAGAGCCATGGCGATCGCCGCCGGCGCGGCGTTGGGAGCGATCTCCTTCGCTCCGGCGGCTGACGCCGGGCCCACAGCCCCACTCAGCCACTCCGGCCGCTGGATCACGGACGCGAAGGGCCGCGTGGCGATCCTGCATGGCGTCAACATGGTCAACAAGCAGCCGCCGTACGCGCCCTCGGCTCAGGGCTTCGGGGACGACGACGCCGCCTTCCTGCAGCGCAACGGGTTCGACACCGTCCGACTCGGCCTGATCTACAAGGCCGTCGAGCCCTCGCCGGGCAACTACGGCGATTCCTATCTGAACGACATCGCCGCTACCGAGGCGAACCTCGCCGCTCACGGCATCTTCAGCCAGCTCGACTTCCACCAGGACATGTACAACGAGCGCTTCCAGGGCGAGGGCTGGCCGGATTGGGCGGTCCAGGACGATGGTCTCCCCAACACCCCCCAGCTGGGCTTCCCGGCGAACTACTTCGGCATGCCCGCGCTGATCCGAGCCTTCGATCACTTCTGGGCCAATTCCCCCGGCCCGGGAGGGGTCGGGCTCCAGGACCGCTATGCCGCGGCCTGGGGACACGTCGCCGCGCGGTTCGCGTCCGCTTCGCACACCCTCGGCTTCGACGTGATGAACGAGCCGTGGCCCGGCACCCCCTGGTCCACCTGCTTCACGCAGGACGGCTGCGCGGCATTCGACACCGGCACCATGGAGCCGTTCTACCGCCGCGTGATCTCTCAAATCCGCAGCGTCGAGCGGCAGAAGCTGATCTGGTACGAGCCCAACGTCCTCTTCAACTTCGGCGCGAAGTCCAGCATCGACGGTCTCGGAGCGAGCGCCGGCGGCTTCACCTTCCACGTCTACTGCACGCCGGGGCTCGCCGTGCCCCCCTACAGCCTGGAGAACTGCGCCGCTCTTGACCAGCACACGCTTCAGAACGCGGACCAGCACGCACAGACGACCGGAGATGCGCTGATGCTGAGCGAGTTCGGCGCCACCGATGACCTGGGCACTATCCGCCGGAATGTCAGCGAGGCCGACCAGCACATGGTCTCCTGGGAGTACTGGCACTACTGCGAGTGTCTCGATCCGACGACGTCAGGTTCCGGCATGCAGGCGATCGTGATCGACCCGAACCAGCCGCCAGCCGGGGCGAACGTCAAGCAGTCGAAGCTGGACGTGCTCTCCGAGCCCTATCCGCAGGTCGTGGCCGGCACGCCGACGAGCTTCGGGTTCGACCCCTCGACGCGCCGGTTCAGCCTCGCCTACTCGACGAAGGGCCCTTCGGGCAAGAAGTTCGCGACCCGGCTTCGCAAGCGGCACTCACACAGGCGGGCGAAAACGAAGTTCCGCCAGACGCAGATCTTCCTGCCGCGTGACCACTACCCGGCGGGCTACACGGTCACGGTGCGGGGTGGCGGGATCGCATCGAAGCGCAATGCGAACCTCCTGCGGATAGTCGCCTGCCCTCGCAAGCCCAAGGTGAGCGTCACGGTCGTGCCCCGGGCGGGGCGCAACCACACCGGCTGTCGCGTGACCGCGAAGCGCAGGAAGCGCCGGGGCTAGGCCTCGGCCTCGGCGTCGTCGGCCTCTTCGACCGGGACGACCTCGGAAGCGCAGGTCGCGCACAGCACCAGGCCGCTCGGCGGCCCATCCGTGAGCGCCGTCTCCTTCTCCGCGTCGGTCAGCGTGGCGCCGCAGTTCTGGCACCGGTCGGGCAGCTGCTCGATGGTTCGATCCTCGAGCTCCATGGCTTCAGTCTAGGCGGGAGAGCGAGACCTAGTAGGGCGGCAAACGGTCGTACCACTCGCCGAGCACCCGGAAAGAGGACCAGAAGCGCTGCTTCGCATCCTCGGTGTCGAGTGAGTCGTCGATGTCGGGCACGTACAGCGCGTCCACCGTCGGGGTGAGGCGCTGCACCTCGCCCTCGATCGGCTCGATGCGCTCCGACAGCGGCAACTCGAGCTCGTTCAGCGTGTCGAGTGCCTCGTCGCCCATCACCACGACGATCCTGGGCTGCACGATCGCGATCTCCTCGGCGACCCGTGCGACGCATGCTTCGGAGGCGTGGGTGGGATCGGTCAGCGGGCACTTCACGCAGAGGGTCCCGAAGACGACGATCGGGTCGATCGCCAGGCGCTTGAAGCTCTTCATCAGCGCGTTCCCGGCGCGGCCGTAGAAGGCGACGCCCTCCTCGATCTCCGAGGCGGTCGCAGAGCGCTTCAACATCATGATGTCGGCCTGCGGGTGCCCCGAGCCCTGCACCGGCATCACGTTCCCCCGGGGGCAGTCCTGGCAGGCGGCGAGCTCCCGTCCCAGGTCGTTCAGCTCCCGGATCGCGCGCTCGAGGTACTTCTCGCGGATCTCGTCGTCGGTTATGGATGACACGGCGCCTTGCCTCTTCTTCGGCCCCGGCCCGGCCCCTTGCGGGTGCATCAACTCTTGCTCGCTCTGCGACGGCTGGACCGCGTCTTCCTCCCATCACGCTCAGCCAGCGAGCGGCCCCCACGCCCGCCGCTGGTCTGCAGAAACTTGAGCGCCTGGACGTAGACGAGGTTCTTGTGCTTGCGGACGATGTCCGCCTCCCTCATCGACTCCAGGAACTCCTGGGGCCCGTCGAAGTCCCGCAGGCGGATCTTGACGCTGCCCAGGCCCTGCGCCACGTGGCTGTCGGAGCCGGCACCCGGCACGATCGAGTACTTGCGGGCGAAGCGGACGGCCTCCTCGTTGAAGGCGGAGAGCGTCACACGCGGGTTGAAGACCTCGAGGATGTCGATCTGGTCGACGATCTCGAGCAGATGCTCGTAGTCGGGGACGGAGTGCAGGCGATCGAAAGGATGCGGGACGTAGACGAGCCCCCCCTGGCGGCGGATCTCGGCGATCGTCTCCGCCATCGACATGCCGCGCTCGATCCGCTCGCTGAGAAAGAGGCCGATCACCTCACCCTCGTGCGCCGTCTTCACCTCCTCCGCGACGATCACCCTGATCCCGCCGATCCGCTCCGCGATCTCGCGCGCCTCGAGGGCCCCGGAGATCTCGTTGTGGTCGGTGATCGCGATCGCGCCGAGTCCGCGCTCCTTGGCGGTCTCGAGCAGCAGCTCCGCGGGGGTGGCGCAGTCCGGAGAGTGGTCGGTGTGCATGTGCAGGTCGACGTGGACGTAGTCGCGGTCCCGCAGGCGCCGGCGAATCTCGGGGTTTCCCTCCGGATCCTGGCGCCGGTCGACCAACCGCCGGTAGACGGCCTCCACGTCGTCGGCGACCTCGGCCCAGGGCCGTGCCTCACCGGAACCTCTGGCCGCCGCACGGAGCTCGTCCCTCAGCGAGGCATCGCGGCAGAGCCGCTCGAGCTGCGCCGTCAGCGTCAGGACGTCGCCGAGCGGGAAGAGCAGCCCGCGCTCCCCCTCTCCGACCAGCTCCCGGTAGAGCTCCAGGTCCGAGACGACCGGGACTGCCCCGGCTGCGATCGCTTTCCGGATCAGGCCCGGGGCGGCGCGCACGCCGCCGGACGCAAGGCACGCGATGTCCGCGCCCGCCAGGAACTCGGCCGGCTCGCCGTCACGCGGCCGCACCACGCGGAGGCGCTCGCGCAGCCGCCGGCTGACCCGAGCGAGAGGGTCAGTGGGCCCGTCGAACCAGATCACGCCCTCCCAGTCGAGGTCCTCGGGCAGCTTGCGCAGGGCCCGGAGCAGCAGGCGGAGCGCTCCACGCTCCTCCTCGGCGCAGTGCACGATCCGGATCCGCCCCGGGGGCGGAGGATCGAGGGCCGGCTCGGCGACGTCGGCGCCGGGCCTGATCAGCTGGTAGTTCCCCGGGAAGAAGCGCTGCAGGAGCTCGCCGGTGGCCTCATTGCTCGCCGTGCGCTCGTCGATCCGGCCGAAGAAGACCTCCACCAGCATCCGCCCGACCTGCGTCGAGAGGACGCGCTCGACCGGCTCGTGGAAGGTCGCGACGTTGAGCGACTGGGAATGGCGCAGCGCCGCCGAGCCGGTGCTGGGGGCGAACGGCTCGTGGACGTGAAGAAGGTCGAGGGGCACGGCCCCGAGCAGGCGCTCGAGGGCGCCGCTGATGTCGAGCGGCAGCGGCGATGGCCTGCGCCGAGGGCCGCTGGGCAGGGGGATGCTCTGGCCGACGGCGAGCACCCGCGGGTTCTCGCCGGTGAGCAGGGCGCGCGGGTTGTCCCCGGCCTCCCGGATCAGCTTGC
This sequence comes from uncultured Solirubrobacterales bacterium, assembly GCA_963815045.1. Classification (GTDB taxonomy): domain Bacteria; phylum Actinomycetota; class Thermoleophilia; order Solirubrobacterales; family 70-9; genus DASUPK01. The sequence continues at coordinate 255,823 of CAWFET010000003.1, read as the reverse complement.
GACTCTCTCGGATCGCCGCCCGCGAATCGGAGGGAGCGACGATCAGGACCCGATGGCCCCGCTCGGCGAGCTCCTCGGAGGTCCGCCGGACGAACTCGTTGATCTCGTGGCGCGAGCCCCACGGATGGGGACTCACCTGCGCAATGGAGAGAGAATCGGCGCCCACGAGCAGCGAGCTTACGGAAGGAGCGCCTAGTACTCAGGCCGGTGGCGGGCGGGCGGCGCGGGCAACCTCAAGACGATTTCAGGGTTGCCCGCGACGGCCGCCCGCCGCCGGCCGAAGCCCTACTTGGCCTTCGCCTTGGCCTTCTTGCCCTTCTTGCCCTTCTTCTCTTCCTTGCCCTCGGGCAGGCCGCGCTGCCTGGCGTACTTGGCGATGAACTCCTCGGTCATCTCCCGCGCCAGCGAGTCAGGCCGCTGGTGGTGCGGCGACTTCATCAGGTAGCTGGAGGGACCATCGAGCTGGCCGGAGATCCCGTTGTTGAGCGCCAGCTTCACGGTCCGGACCGCGTCGATCACGATGCCGGCCGAGTTCGGTGAGTCCCAGACCTCGAGCTTCAGCTCGACGTTCAGGGGTACGTCGCCGAACGTCCTGCCCTCGACCCTGATGTGCGCCCACTTGCGATCCGTGAGCCACGGCACGTAGTCCGAGGGACCGACGTGGACATCCTCGGGGGGCAGCTCGTGATCCATGATCGAGGTGACCGCGTTCGTCTTCGAGATCTTCTTGGACTCCAGCCGCTCGCGCTCGAGCATGTTGTAGAAGTCCATGTTCCCGCCGACGTTGAGCTGGCTGGTGCGCTCCATGCTCACGCCCCGGTCGGCGAACAGCCTCGCCAGGCTGCGGTGCACGATCGTCGCGCCGACCTGGCTCTTGATGTCGTCGCCGATGATCGGCAGGCCGGCCTCCTCGAAGCGCCGGTCCCAGTAATCCTCACGCGCGATGAAGACCGGCAGGCAGTTGACGAAGCCGACGCCGGCGGCGAGAGCCTGCTCGACGTACCACTTGGTCGCCTGCTCGGAGCCGACCGGCAGATAGCAGACGACGACGTCCGTCTGGGTGTCCTGCAGGATCCCGACGATGTCCGCCGTCTCGCCCGGCGCCTTGGTGATCTTCTCCTTCAGGTACTTCCCGAGACCGTCGTGGGTCATGCCGCGATGGACCTTGACCCCGAGCTTCGGGACGTCGGAAAACTTGTAGGTGTTGTTCTGGCCGGAGAAGATCGCCTCTGAGAGATCCTTCCCGACCTTCTCTGCATCGATGTCGAAGGCGGCGGTGAACTCGATGTCGCTCACGTGGTAGCCGCCAAGGTCCACGTGCATCAGGCCCGGAACACGCTCGGCCGGGTCGGCGTCCTTGTAGTACTCGACGCCCTGCACGAAAGAGCTCGCGCAGTTGCCGACACCGACTATCGCGACACGAACCTTGTCGTCGCGAGCGCCGTTGCGCCGGGCGCCATTAGCTCTTCCATTCACGGTGCTCATCTCTGGGAAATCCTCCTAGATAAAGAAACTCAGCCTTGAAACGACACTTGCGCTCGAGGGTGGTTACACGTCGTCGGCTGGGACCGGGGGTTCGGCGGGCGCCTGCTGCGGATCCGCGCCGCGCTCGATGAGCGCATTCCTCACGTGCCAAACGCGCTGTACCACGGTGAAAGCCGTCAGCGCCGCCATAGCGTAGATGGCCGGAGCCAAAAGATCTGCATCGAAGACACCGGCGCCCTTCGCGAAGATGAGGCCGATCGAGAGTATGACCACTCGCACCGGGCGTGTGGCCAACCCGACCTTGCACTCGACGCCCAGCGCCTCTGCGCGGGCGCGCGTGTAGCTCACCATCAGGGAGCCGAGCACGACCACCACGCACATCGCGGCGGCGAACTCGTCGCCCGTGAGCGCGAACCGATAGGCCACGGCGGTGAGCACGATCCCCTCCTCGACGCGATCGAGGGTGGAGTCCAGAAAGGCCCCGAACAGCGTCCCCTTGCCCGACACGCGCGCGTAGCGGCCGTCGAGCGTGTCCATCACCGAGCCGATGATGAAGGCGATCCCCCCGAGGAAGTAGAGGCCCTGCCAGATCAGGACAGCGGCCGCCAGGTTGCCGACCAGCCCCACCAGCGAGATGGCGTTCGGCGTGAGACGCGACTCGATCAGGCGATTGCGAACCGCCGCCGAGAACTCCATCAGGCGTCCATCAGGCCGGCGCTGCCTCGGGCTCTGGTCGCGGCTCGAGCTCCCCCGCGGGCTGCGGAGGCCCGACAGGACCGAAGGACCAGTCGGGGTTCACCCGTCCCAGCACCGTCGCCATGCCGACCGCGAGCGCCGCGGTGAGCAGCCCCAGGACGGCGTCGATCCAGAAGTGGTTGCCGCTCGCCATGACGACGAACGTCATCAACAGCGGATACGCGAAGAGCAGCCCGCGCAGCACGGCAGTGCGCACGAGCATCGCCAGCGACCAGGCCAGGATCACCGAGAGGCCAACGTGCATCGACGGAACCGCCGCGAACGGATTGAAGAGGGCATCGCCCGGATTCGAGAGGAGCGGGTTGTTCCCTGTCACGGAGCTGGCGGGGTCGAGGCCGAGCTCGGGGAGAAAGCGCGGCGGCGCCGTCGGGAAGAGCGCGTAGCCGATCACCGAGATCGCCATCGCCGCGAACACCGCGTTGCGGACGAAGCCGAAGCTGCCGCGATAGCGGAAGTAGAGGATCGCCAGCATCAGGCAGCTGCCCTTGAAGTGGAGGTTGGCGTATCCCCAGCGGGCGACCTCCGCGGGCCAGCCGGCGTGGACGGCCCAGTGCTGGAGGCCCGGCTCGATCAGGAGCCCGAGGGAGCGCTCGGCGCTGACGATGTCCCTGGCGTGGGAGAAGGAGATCCCCATGCCCGAGGTGACCGCACCCCGGCCATGTCGCCACAACCAATAGGCGGCCGCGAGCAGCAGCAGCTGGAGCACGAGGTCGAGCGGCCCGCGCGGCAGGAACCTGACGCTGCGGAGCTTCGCCGCGCTCACGGGTTGCCACCCATGCGGGAGATCCTGGCCGCGCGCGCGGCCGAGGACTGGGCCGTGCCGTACTGGATCACCGGCTCCTGGTGGCAACGTGGGCCCGAGCTGACCGCCCGAACCGGCGAGAAGTCGATTCCCACCCGGAAGCGCCCTGGCGTCGTCACGTCGATCATCGTGTAGCCGCCGGGCGCCTGCTCGACGCAGCCCGTTCCCTGCTCGATCGACCAGTACGGGGTCCAGTGCACGCGCACTAGGACCGTGCCGGGAGCGCTGGCGTCGACCACGAAGCCCTGCGGGGTCAGCTTGACCATCTTGCCGCCGATCGCGAGCGGGGAGGGATGGTGAACCGCGTAGACGGTCCAGTTCTTGCTGTGAAAGACCTTCTCGAGGTACTTCGGCGGCCCCTTCTTCAGCATGTGCTTCTCCCCGAGCGCGGCGTAGTCGAGCGGCGCGCGGGGCACCGCGACATAGCCCACTCCGAGGTCATCGAGCCAGCTCCGGTACTCGCGCCCGGTGATCGGGGCGGATTGGTAGAAGAGCGGATTCAGCTTTCGATCGAGCTGGCGTTCCCAGCCGCGGGCTATGTAGAGCCCGTCCGGCACGTAGGCGGACTCCCAGTGATGGGCTTCCGGCAGAACCTCGACTCGCTGGGAATCCCGGTGCGGCTGGCCGCGGAGGAAGTCGATCAAAGGCGCGTAGTACCCGGCACTGACCGATGGTTGGGCATTGACCTCCTCGAGGTCGCGGACGACCGGAGACCACTGCCAGTAGATAAGCACCGGAATCAGGAGGACGAGCGCGAACCTCTGGCGCCGCCAGAGCCCGAAGGCGAGGATCGGGCCGAGCAGCAGGGAGCCCAGCCGGGTGGCATTGCCGCCCATCGGCGTCTGGATCAGGAAGGCCGCGGACAGGGCGGCGCCGTACATCGCCACTCCGTAGCGAAGGAGGCGCTCCTCCGGGGGCAGGGCGACGAAGACGGCGATCGCGACGAGGATCGCCGGCTCGAAGCTCGAGAAGTCGAACGGCTCGGTCCCGCCCTCAGGGAACGCGGCCGAGATCAGCAGCGCCACCCCGACCGCGACCACGGCAAGCTCGAGCCCCCGCCGGCTGCGCTCAGAGATCGCGTAGGCGACCACGCCGCAGGCGAGGAAGAGGGCGGCCACCGGGCTCGCGAGGGGCGTCAGCGCCGCGAACCAGATTGCCGTGATGCGATGGCCTCTCTGCGCCGCGAGCACCGCGCAGAGCGCGATGGCAACTCCGAGGGCGAAGGTGAGCCGGCCGGTGAAGAGGCTGATCGCGGTCGCCGTCGCGAACCAAGCCACTCCGAGTCGCGCCCGATCGCCGAACCGGCGATAGGCGATTGCCGAGAAGAGCATCGCCGCGGCGATCGTGGCGACCACGCCGACGAGCCGCGGCCCGATCAGCGCGCTCAGGATCGGCAGGAGGATCCCGTAGCCCGGCAGGTGATGGCCACCGAACCAGAAGTTGTCCCAGGTGATCAGGCCCTGGTGCTCGAAGAGGCCCGAGCGAAAGACCTGCGCCGCGTGGTCCGCGCTGTCCGGCTGGACGATCAGATAGGCGGCCCCGAGGGCAGCCGCCACCAGCCCCGGCTCGCCGTAGCGGCGGAGCGCCTCTCGCGCGCTCAAGCTGTTGCTGGCCGCCAGGACCAGACGGCCGGCCGGACGCGGGCCAGAATCTGCAGGGCGGTGACGGCCGAAAGCACTGCCACGGTCAGGCCGAAGGCGCCGTCGACCCAGAAGTGATTCGCCGTGACGATCACGACCCAGAACACCAAGACCGGATAGGCGGCCCAGATGACCTTGGTGATCCTGTGCCTGGAGATCAACACGCCCGTGACGCCGATCATCGTCGAGAAGGCGACGTGCATGCTGGGGATCGCCGCGTAGGGGTTGATGAAGAGCTTCACGAGGCCGGAGTCATGGTTGACCTGGGCGTACTGGGTGATCGTGTCGACAAGGCCGTCGCCGGGGAAGAGCCGCGGCGGTGCGGTCGGCAGAAGGGCGTAGCCCACCACCGCCAACCCCATGGCAACCATGAACATGTTGCGCACGAAGTAGAAATTCTGGTTCCTGAACATGTACAGCCAGACCAGGAACGCCGTGGTCACCACGAAGTGGCTGTTCATGTACATGAAGTTGGCGAAGTCGATGATCCACCGCTGGTGGATGAACACCGACTGCAGGTTGGGCTCGAAGAAGGTGTGCGTGCTCTTCTCGAAATCGATCACGTTCTGGCCATTGGCGATGGCGGTCGCGCGCTGTCCGTCGGCAACGCCGCGGACGGCCTCGTAGCAGAGCTCCGCGACCACGAACAGGCTGAGCTGGCGCGCGGCGTCTCCGTAGCCGTGCGGCAGCCAATTGCCAATTTTGTCGATCAGGGCACGCATGACCGGAAGATTCTAGTCATCAGGCCGCGCGTGGTTACGCGGCGATAACACCTTCGTCAGGAATTGCGGAACTCTTCGTCGGTTGCGAGGAAGCGGATCACCCTGTCGACCACCTCTGGAGCGTCGATCCAGGGCCAGTGTCCCGCCTCTGGCAGCTCGATCAGCTCCGCATCGGGCAGGCGAGCCGCGTAGGCAGACCCGAAGCGAGCCGGGATGTAGCGATCGCGCCCGCCCCAGATCACGAGTGTCGGGGCCCGGATCGTCCCGAGGCGCTCACCCGCCTCCGCCAGGCGGTCGGACGGCGCCGAGCGGTACAGCCGCAGGATCGCCTCGAACGTGCCGCGATCAAGATGGTCCCAGACCATGTCGACGAACTCGGGGTCGTGCCTGCTCCAGTCGCCGCGCGACTCGCGCAGCCCCAAGTCGAGCAGGCGCCGCGACCAGATCCTGTTCGAGAGCTCGCCCAGCCCGCGCGTCCTCCAGACGCGCGCGGTGCGGTGCCAGCGGTACCCGGGCAGCAGGGCGACCGCGTTGATGATCACCAGCCGCCGGATCCTCTGGGGGTCCTTCTGGGCCGCGATCAAGCCCACGGCCCCCCAGTCGTGGACCACCAGAGAATGGTCCTCGACGGCCATCCGCTGCAGGAAGCGCCCGGTGAACCTGGCGAGCCCGTCCATCGAGTAGTCGAATTCGGCCGGTGGCGGGCGGTCGGATCGGCCCCAGCCGGGAAGGTCGAAGGCGAGGGCGGGGGTGGACATTCGCTCGAGGAAGGGCTGCCAGTCCTCGGAATGCGTCGGGTTGCCGTGCACGAACACGGCGGGCGGGCCGTCCCCCTTGACGCGGCGGAAGAAGGTGGAGACGCCGTCGACCATCACTGTCCCGGTCTCGATCTCGGACACGGTGGGCGCGGACAATAGATGCGAGGGTGCGCCGCAGGCGCAACCCGTTTAATGGGGGTATGCCGTTGCCGAGCAAGGTCGTGCTGGCCGACGGGGAGACCCCCGAGCTTCCCTCGAGCCCGCCCCCACGCATCCCCAAGCGCGATCCGGAATGGCGCCGCCCGTCGCGGCGCCGCGTGCTCGCGATCCGCGATCGGCTCCGCGAGCTCTACGGACAGCCCGTGAGCCGGCCGCACGGCCACCCGATCGCCGAGCTGGTCCGCACGGTCCTCTCCCAGAACACGAACGACCGCAACCGCGACGTCGCATATGACCGGCTCCGCGAGCGCTTCCCGACCTGGGAGGAGGTCCGCGACGCTCCGACCGAGGAGGTGGAGGCCGCCATCAAGCCGGGTGGGCTGAGCGTCACGAAGGCCCCGCGCATCCAGGAGATCCTCGACCGTCTCGGCGACCATCCCGACCTGGATTGGCTGGCGGAGGCGCCGCGGGAGGAGGCACTGTCCTATCTCGACGACCTACCGGGCGTCGGCCGCAAGACCGCGGCCTGCGTGATGATCTTCGCCTTCGGCCGCCCCGAGATCCCCGTCGACACTCACGTTCACCGGGTCGGCGGCCGCCTCGGTCTCTTCCGCCAGGGCGCTCCCTTCGAGGAGGCCCACGACGAGATGCTCGCCATCACGCCGCCCGAGGACGCCTACGAGCTCCACGTCAACCTGATCCAGCACGGCCGGGCGGTCTGCCGGCCGAGGCCGCGCTGCGGCGAGTGCGGCCTGCGGCGGATGTGCCCGTACTACAAGAGCAATATGCTCCCGCCCGCGAAATGAAGCGCAGCACCTTCGTCATGTTCGGCTTGGTGGTCCTGCTCCTCGGAGTCGGCGTACCCGCCTGGGCCATCACCCATGAGGGCTCCCAGAGCGCCTCCCCTGAGGAGGTCTCGTCGAGCCTGCAGGGGGGCAAGGACCTGTTCGTCACGAATTGCGGCGCCTGCCACACGCTCGCCAAGGCCGGCACCGACGGCGTCATCGGACCGAACCTCGACGAGCTGCTCGCCCCGCCGAGCGCCAGTGCTCCGGATCCCGCGACGATCAAGCCACGGGTGCTCAGCGCGATCAACAACGGGGTGAACGGCCGCATGCCGAAGGGCGTCCTCTCCGGCCAGCAGGCCGACCAGGTGGCAACCTTCGTCTCCCAGGTCGCCGGGCAGGGCCCCTAGCCCTACCCATAACTGCGGCTTATTGCGGTTTCGGCCGCAACTCTGCGTCAAAATAGCGTTGTTAGCAGCAGAGAGAGAGGACTCGAGGGGACCGCACGCACCGATGCGTGGCAACAGGCCCCCTCTGAGAAAGGAGTTTCAGTTGAGTCACGCACACCCCTCCCAGGGCAAGCGGGGGCGCTTGGGCGTTGCGGCGATCCTCGGGCTGATCATGGCCCTCGGTCTGACGCTGCTTCCCGGCACCGCCGATGCCAAGGGAAAGAAGAAGGGCCATCAGCTCACCGTGATGACCCGCAATCTGTATCTCGGTGCCGACCTGAGCCCCGCGCTTCAGGCCACCAGCATCGACGGCGCCGTCAACGCCGCCTACCAGATCGAGCAACAGGTGCACGTGACGCAGTTCCCGACGATCCGGTCCACGCTGCTCGCGAATGAGATCAAGAAGAAGAAGCCCGACGTGGTCGGCCTCCAGGAGGCTGCGTGGTGGCGCACCGGGCCCTATGACCTGGGCGCCGTCACCACCGGCCCGAAGGCTACGCAGACGGATCCCGCGGGCGGGGACTTCCTCAGCGACCTGCTCGCAAAGCTGAACAAGAAGGGCAAGACGAAGAAGGGCAAGAAGCCGCTGCGCTACAAGATCGCCAGCGTCGAGCAGGAGTTCGACTTCGAGCTCCCGGTGAACCAGGGGACGGGCGGCCTCGGTGCCTGTCCCAGCCAATGCCACAACGAGCGGCTGACGATGCGGGACGCGATCCTGGTTCGCAAGAACGCCGGCATCACGCTCAGCAACGCTCAGGGCGGACATTTCAACACGCTGCTCCGCGTGACGGTCGGTGGCGTGCTTCCTGTCGACGTGACTCGCGGCTGGGCGGCCGTCAACGTGAAGAAGAACGGCCGCAAGGTGCACGTGGTGGACAGCCACCTCGAGGCCTTCGACAGCGCGGCCAGCAATAGCGGCAGCGATGGGAAGACCTACGCGCAGGGCGGAATCCGTGAGGCGCAGGCCAACGAGCTGGTCGGGCCGAACGGGCCGGCGACGGCGAAGCTGCCGACGCTCTTGATCGGCGACTTCAACTCGGATTTCCCGGTGCACGGCGATCAGGTGCTCCCGGGCGACTCCCTGGGCTACCTGGCGCTGCGCGCCGGCGGGTTCAGTGAGAGGGCGTTGAAGCCGCCGCCGTTCGGGTGCTGCATCCAGGATCCGAACCTGACCAACCCGAGCACGGCCGGGATCACCCACCGGGTCGACCACATCATGTCCGACAGCAAGAAGGTCAAGTTCAAGAAGGGTGCTCTCACGCACACCTACAAGCATGGCCTCTGGTCGTCGGACCACTTCGGGGTCTTCAGCCAGCTACAAATCAAGTAGCGGGCCCCGCTCCGAGACCGAAGTCGAAGAGGCCCCCGCTTCCGCGGGGGCCTCTCTTCTTTGAAACGCTTTACATCTGCTCACACATCTGCCACACTGCCACTTAGATTTCTTGGGCGGCTATGCTGAAGCCCAAGCACTGAACCCCAGCTTTGGAGGAATGAAAGTGGCAAAGACGATCGGAATCGATCTCGGCACCACCAACTCGGCCATGGCGGCCATGGAGGGTGGAGAGCCCGAGATCATCGAAAACGCGGAAGGTGGCCGGACGACACCGTCCGTCGTCGCCTTCACCGACTCCGGCGAGCGCCTGGTGGGAACCGTCGCCAAGCGCCAGGCCGTGATGAACCCCGAGAAGACGATCTTCTCGATCAAGCGCTTCATGGGCCGCAAGGAGGCCGAGGTCAAGGAGGAGGAGACCATCGTCCCGTACGAGGTCGTCGCCGGACCAAACGGCGACGTCCGCATCGACGTGGGCGGCAAGCAGTACTCCCCGCCGGAGATCTCGGCGATGATCCTGCAGAAGCTCAAGGCCGACGCAGAGGCCAAGCTCGGCGAGCCCGTCGACTCGGCCGTGATCACCGTCCCGGCCTACTTCAACGACGACCAGCGCCAGGCGACCAAGGACGCCGGCAAGGTCGCCGGACTCGACGTCAAGCGGATCATCAACGAGCCGACGGCGGCCGCACTCGCGTACGGGCTCGACAAGGAGGAGTCCGACCAGACCATCCTGGTCTTCGACCTGGGCGGCGGCACCTTCGACGTCTCGGTCCTGGAGATCGGCGACGGCGTCTTCGAGGTGAAGGCCACCTCGGGTGACAACCACCTCGGTGGCGACAACTGGGACAAGGCGATCGTCGAATGGCTGGTCGCCGAGTTCAAGCGCGACCAGGGCGTCGATCTCTCCGCCGACAAGAACTCCCTGCAGCGCCTCTACGAGGCCGCGGAGAAGGCGAAGATCGAGCTCTCCACCACGCAGGAGACGCAGATCAACCTGCCCTTCATCACCGCGACCGACGCGGGGCCGAAGCACCTCGACATCAAGCTGACCCGGGCGAAGCTCTCCGAGCTCACCTCGGATCTGCTCGAGCGGGTGGTCGGGCCCGTCAAGCAGGCCCTCTCCGACGCCGGCACCGACGTGGACCACGTGGTCCTGGTCGGCGGGATGACCCGCATGCCGACCGTGCAGGAGAAGGTCAAGGAGCTGACCGGCAAGGAGCCCCACAAGGGCGTCAACCCCGACGAGGTCGTGGCGATCGGCGCCGCGATTCAGGCGGGCGTCCTGGCCGGCGACGTCAAGGACGTGCTGCTCCTCGACGTCACCCCGCTCACCCTCGGCATCGAGACCAAGGGCGGCGTGATGACGAAGCTGATCGAGCGCAACACGACGATCCCGACGAAGAAGTCGGAGATCTTCTCGACGGCGGAGGACAACCAGCCCTCGGTCGAGGTGCACGTGCTCCAGGGCGAGCGCGAGATGGCTTCCGGCAACAAGAGCCTGGGCAAGTTCCAGCTCACCGGGATTCCGCCCGCGCCGCGCGGCATGCCCCAGATCGAGGTCACGTTCGACATCGACGCCAACGGCATCCTGAACGTCTCCGCCAAGGATCTCGGCACCGGCAAGGAGCAGAAGATCGAAATCAAGGGCGGCTCCGGCCTCGACGACACCGAGGTGGATCAGATGATCAAGGACGCCGAGTCGCACGCCGACGAGGACCGCCGCCAGCGCGAGCTGGCCGAGGCCCGCAACGTCGCCGAGAACGCCGCCTACCAGGCGGAGAAGCAGCTCGGCGAGCTGGGCGACAAGGTCGATTCCTCCTCGAAGGAGGAGATCGAGGCGGCGATCAAGGACGTGCGCGACTCGCTCACCTCGGAGGACGCCGGCGAGATCCGCTCGAAGTCGGATGCGCTGCAGGCGGCCTTCCAGAAGGTCTCCGAGCAGATCTACTCGCAGGCGGCCGAAGAGCAGGCCGCGGCTTCCACCGACGGTGCCTCGCAGAACGGCGCCGGCGAGGAGGAGGTCGTGGACGCCGAGGTCGTCGACGACGAGAAGACCTCGTAAGGGAGCCCGGTGACTGAAGAGGGCCACACGAACGGCGAGGAGATCGTCGACGCTGAGGTCGTCGACGACTCCTCTGCCGCGGAGGCAGACGGCAACGAGGCGGCGGATCAGGTCGAGCGTGATCTCGACGAATTGGATGAACGGCGGCCACAAACACCGCCGCCGGATCTAAAGCGGGAGCGCGATGAATACCTCGAGCTCGCGCAGCGCACCCGGGCCGACTTCGAGAACTACCGCAAGCGCGTGGCGAAGGAGACCTCCGACGCCCTCGCCCGCGGCAAGACGGAGCTGGCTCGCGAGCTCCTTCCCGTGATCGACAACCTCGAGCGCGCGCTCGCCTCGGGCTCAGACCCGGCGGCGCACGGAGCGCTGGTCGAGGGCGTCGGCCTGGTGCTCGAGGAGCTCAGGGGCAGGCTCGGCAACGCCGGCGTGGAGTCCTTCGACCCGAAGGGCGAGAAGTTCGACCCGCAGCTCCATGAGGCGCTCTCGACCCAGCCGGCCGAGGGAGCCGAAGCGGGCATCGTCCTGGAGACCATGCAGAAGGGCTATCGCCTGAACGGCCAGGTCCTGCGACCGGCCAAGGTGGTGGTGAGCAAGTAATGGCCGCGGCCCCCGCGCGACTTCTACGAGGTCCTGGGCGTCTCCAAGTCCGCCTCGCAGGACGAGCTCAAGAAGGCCTACCGGGAGCTGGCGCGCAAGTGGCATCCGGATCGCAATCCGGATGACGCCGACGCGGAGGAGCGCTTCAAGGAGATCCAGCAGGCCTACGACACCCTCTCCGACCCGGAGAAGCGCAAGCAGTACGACGCCGGCGGGCGCTTCGGCGGCTTCGGCGCGGGCGGCTTTCCCGGCGGCGCGGGCGGTGGGTTCCCCGGCGGCGGCTTCGCCTCGAACCTGGGCGACATCTTCTCCACCTTCTTCCAGGGCCGAGGCCAGCAGGGCCCGCGCGAGCAGCGCGGCCGCGATCTCGAGACGGAGGTTCACCTCTCCTTCGACCAGGCGATGCACGGCACCCAGATCGCGGTCTCGGTCCCGACCACCGGCGAGTGCCCGAACTGCCACGGCAGCGGGGCGAAGCCGGGCACGTCACCGCACACCTGCCCGCGCTGCGAGGGAACCGGCATCGATGCGCAGGGCCAGGGCCTCTTCTCGATCTCGCAGCCCTGCCCGGAGTGCGGCGGCCAGGGCAGCGTGATCGACGACCCCTGCCCGACCTGCGGCGGCCAGGGCATCACCCAGGAGACCAAGCGCTACCGCGTGAACATCCCGGCGGGCGTCCACGACGGCAGCAGGATCAGATTGGCGGGAAAGGGTGAGGCCGGATTCCGAAGCGGCCCCAGGGGCGATCTCTACGTGACCACGCGCGTCGCGCCTTCACCGGTCTTCAAGCAGCGTCCCGACGGGAACCTCGAGGTCGACCTGCCGGTCACGATCGCCGAGGCGATCCAGGGGGCGACGATCGAGGTCCCGACCATCAGCGGGTCGAAGACGATCCGCATTCCGGCGGGAACGCAGCATGGCTCCGTCCAGCGGCTGCGGGGGGAGGGACCTCCGCGGACCAGCGGCTCCGGGAACGGTGACATCCACTACCGGATCCGCATCGACGTGCCGAAGGAGCTTTCCGATGAGCAGCGTGAGGCCGTCGCGAAGCTGGCCGAGGCGCTGAACGGCCAGAACCCGCGCGCCTCCCTGCTCGGACGGGCATCAACGGCCGCCACGAACACCGCGGCCGGATCATCCGGTGAGGAGGGGAGAGTGAGGACCGATGGCTGACGGTGGACCGAGGAAGAGAAGCGATGGCGGGCGGAGGCTGGATCAGGACCGCGGCGTCTTCATGATCTCGGTCGCGGCCGAGCTCGCCGAGATGCATCCCCAGACCCTGCGGATGTACGAGGCGCGCGGCCTGATCGCGCCGAAGCGATCGCCGAAGAACACCCGCCTCTACTCGCAGTCCGATGTCGAGCGGCTCCGCCGGATCCAGCAGATGACGAGCGAGGAGGGACTCAACCTCGCCGGGGTCGAGACCGTCCTCGAGCTCGAGCGTCAGGTCGAGCGCATGCGGGGCGAGATGGCGAAGATGCGCAAGCGTGCGGCCGAGATGGAGACCCGGATGACGAAGGAGCTCGAGCGGCTTCGCAAGTCAATCGGGGGAGAGCTGGTGCCCTACGGGGCGTATGAGCCCCAGAGCATGGGCTCGGACCAGGGATCCACGCGGATCCCGATCCGCCGGCGCCCCCACTAGGACGGCGTGCTGCTCTTGGCGCTCGCCAGCTCGGGATCGAGTCCCGCGTCGGTGAGCGCCTCGACCTGATCCAGGTACAGCCGCCAGTAGGCGATCTTGCCGTCGCGGAAGGTGATGGTGTGAGCGTCGCGCTGCTCCACCTCGAGGTCGTCGCGCCCCCCCTTGGCGTGGGTGTGCAGCAGGGCGACCACCCGGTCTCCCGCCGACAGCAGCCTGAAGTCCTTGATCTCCACGTTCTCGAAGCCGCTCATCAGCAGCTCGGCGACGTGCCGGGCCGCCTCGGGGCCCCGGTAGGGCCCCTCGGGCAGGTCGGGGTCGTAGACCTCGACGTCGTCCGTGAAGAAGGGCATCACTCCATCGACGCCCTCCCGGTTGAAGGTCTCGAGGATGCGCTGATAGGTCTCGACGTTGCTCGCCATGTCGTCCTTGACCGAAGCGGTCGCTGAGTGGATCCTATGCGCGGCGGCAAGCCGTGTAAACCCCACAATCGCCCAATCGTGGGCCACGCGTGGATCTAAGTCTCCTAGACATAGATTTCTTTACTTTTCCCACTAAAGCCGGTACCATGACTGCACATGCAGCCTGACCGATTCACCGTCAAATCCCAGGAGGCCGTCGCGGCGGCCCAGCGGCTCGCGTCCGAGGGCTCCAACCCAGAGGTCGCGCCGCCCCATCTGCTCCTCGCCCTGCTCGAGCAGGAGGAGGGCGTCGTCGTGCCGGTCCTGCAGCGGCTCGGCGTCGACGCACAGGATGCCCGCGCCCGCGCGCGGGAGGCGATCGACAAGCTCCCCAGCCTGAGCGGCAACACCATCCCCGAGGTCCGCCCGTCGAGCGAGTTCGTCTGGGTGCTGCAGCAGGCGGAGAAGGAGTCGACCGGCCTCGGCGACGAGTACATCTCGACCGAGCACATCCTGCTCGCGCTGAGCGAGCCGAAGTCCGGCGTGTCCGACCTTCTTCCCGCCCGCAAGGAGCTGGTGCAGGCGATCTCGGAGGTGCGCGGGCCCCATCGCGTCACCTCACCCAACCCCGAGGACACCTTCGGCGCCCTCGACAAGTACGGGCGCGACCTGACGGCCGAGGCGGAGGCGGGCAAGCTCGACCCGGTCATCGGCCGCGACGAGGAGATCCGCCGCGTCATCCAGGTTCTCTCCCGCCGCACCAAGAACAACCCGGTCCTGATCGGCGATCCGGGTGTCGGCAAGACCGCGATCGTCGAGGGGCTCGCACAGCGGATCGTCTCCGGCGACATCCCCGAGTCGCTGCGCGACCGCCGGGTGATCTCGCTCGACATCGGCTCCCTGCTCGCCGGCTCCAAGTACCGCGGCGAGTTCGAGGAGCGGCTCAAGGCCGTCCTCAAGGAGATCCAGGCCGCCGAGGGCCAGATCGTCCTCTTCATGGACGAGCTCCACACGATCGTCGGAGCCGGCGCGGCCGAGGGTGCCGTCGACGCGTCCAACCTCTTGAAGCCGATGCTCGCGCGCGGCGAGCTGCGCGCCGTCGGCGCCACCACGCTCGACGAGTACCGCAAGCACATCGAGAAGGACGCGGCACTCGAGCGCCGGTTCCAGCCGGTCCTCGTCGGGGAGCCCGACGCTGCCGACACCATCGCGATCCTGCGTGGCCTCAAGGAGCGCTACGAGGTCCACCACGGCGTTCGCATCACTGACGCCGCGATCGTCGCCGCGGCGACGCTCTCCGACCGCTACATCGCCGATCGCTTCCTGCCGGACAAGGCGATCGACCTGATCGACGAGGCCGCCTCGCGGCTGAAGATCGAGATCGACTCGATGCCGACCGAGATCGACGAGGTGGAGCGCCGGATCCAGCAGCTCGAGATCGAGCGCGAGGCTCTCAAGAAGGAGAAGGACGAGGCCTCGAAGGAGCGCCTCGACGCGATCGAGGCCGAGCTCGCCGACCTGCGCGAGCGCTCCTCCGAGATGAAGGCGCGCTGGCAGAACGAGAAGGGCGCCATCGACGAGATCAAGTCGGCCAAGGCGGAGCTCGAGGAGGTCCAGCGCGAGGCCGAGCGGGCCGAGCGCGACGCGGACCTCGAGCGGGCGGCGGAGCTGCGTTACGGGCGCATCCCCGAGCTCGAGAAGCAGGTCACCGACGGCGAGGCGAAGCTCGCTGAGCTCCATCGCGACGGCGGCTCGATGCTGACCGAGGAGGTCACCGAGGAGGACATCGCCGAGGTCGTCGCCAAGTGGACCGGCATCCCCGTCTCCCGGCTGATGGAGGGCGAGGTCGAGAAGCTGATCCACATGGAGGAGCGCCTGCACGAGCGGGTGATCGGACAGGACGAGGCGGTCGAAGCCGTCTCCGGCGCCCTGCGCCGTTCCCGCGCCGGGCTCTCCGACCCGGACCAGCCGATCGGCAGCTTCCTCTTCCTCGGCCCCACCGGCGTCGGCAAGACCGAGCTGGCCAAGGCGTTGGCCTCGCTGATGTTCGACTCGGAGCAGGCGATCGTCCGCATCGACATGTCCGAGTACATGGAGAAGCACGCGGTCGCCCGCCTGATCGGGGCGCCGCCCGGCTACGTCGGCTACGAGGAGGGCGGCCAGCTCACGGAGGCGGTCCGCCGCCGGCCGTACTCGGTGATCCTGCTCGACGAGATCGAGAAGGCCCACCCCGACGTCTTCAACGTCCTGCTCCAGATCATGGACGACGGCCGTCTCACCGATGGCCAGGGCCGCACCGTGGACTTCAAGAACACCGTCCTGATCATGACCTCGAACGTCGGCTCCCAGTCCATCGCCGCAGCTTCATCAAACGCCGCCTCCTCCGCTTCGCGTCCGGGGGCGGCTATTGCGGATGAGACCAGACAGCAGGTCGAGGAGGCCCTCACCCAGACCTTCCCGCCGGAGTTCCTCAACCGGATCGACGACGTCGTCATCTTCCATCGCCTCAGCAAGGCCGACCTCGGCAAGATCGTGGACATCCAGGTCGCCCAGCTCGCGCAGCGCGTCAGCGAGCGCGGCATCGAGATCGATCTCACCGACCAGGCGCGAGAGCTGCTCGGCAACCTCGGATTCGACCCGACCTACGGCGCCCGGCCGCTGAAGCGGGTGATCCAGAAGCAGCTGATCGACAAGCTCGCGCTGCGGCTGCTCGAGGGGGACTTCGCCGAGGGCGACGCGGTCGAGGTCGACGCGGCCGACGGTGAGCTCGTCTTCAAGAAGGCCAAGCCGGGTGCACGACGCCTGGCAGCCGCGTAAAGAACCCACTTCTCGGTATCTGGCTTCCGCCTCGCCTGGACGAATAGGTGAGAGATGAACCAACGTCAATCGGGTCGCGCCTTTCGGCGCGCCCTCTCACTTTCAGCTGACGATGCCGCCTGGTCGGTTCGCGAAGCCGCCTGGGGCATCGAGGAGAACGTGCTCTGGCGAGGCAGCGATGCCACCCGCGACGCCATGGAGCGGGCCGGGCGCAGACTGCTGCCGCTCCAGCGGCTGATCCAGACCAGGCTCACCTGGCCCGTCGGGGATGCGATGAGCCACCGCAGCCGCCGCGCGAAGGTGGCGATCGCCGCCGGCGCGGCCACCCTGGCGATGGCGTCGGCCGTGGGAGGTGCGATGAGCGCGGGCGATCATCCCGCCACGTCCGTCACGCAGCACGTCGCCGCCTCAGCGATCGCGGTGGCGCCGCACACCGCCCATCTGACGACCCTCCAGGGCGTCACGCCGCAGATCCAGCCCGGCCATGCCGCCCCGGCGCCTGTGCAGGCGCCCACCAAGACCTCGGCGCCGCCGGCCCAGGTCGCCTGGAAGTTCGCGCAGGCCTTCGTGGGCTATGAGGTCGGCAGGTCGAGCAAGAAGACCGACGACGCCTTCACCGCCACCGCCACCAAGCCGCTGGTCAAGTCTCTGGCCGCCGACCCGCCGCGGCTCCCCTCGAACGGCAAGGTGCCACAGGCCCGCGTTCTCAACGTCGTCCTCGGCACCGCCTCCAAGAAGCAGGTGACCGCCAGCGTCTCGCTGGTGCGCCTGCGGGCGATCAGCGAGCTGCGGCTGACCCTGACGAAGACCGGCGACGCGTGGCGAGTCGCCCAGGTCCTTGGCTGATGGGCCGCCTCAGATCGGCAATCGCGGCGACGGTCGTGGGCGCGGCAATCGCGGCTCCGGGAGCCGCCGCGCAGACCACGACCGACCCCGGGACCACGACGACGACCGCCGATCCGCCTGAGCCGCCCAGCCAGCCGCAGCCGCCGGTGACCCTGCTGCCCCCGGCGAAGCCGATCGTCAAGCAGCCGAAGACCCAGAAGCCCGCGCCGAAGCCTTCGGGCAACGGCGGCACCAAGGGGCCGAAGGGCGGCGAGAACGAGAAGGGCGCCGCGAAGGTGGGCGGCACCGCACCGCCGCCCCCGGGCCCCCTCACGCCCACCGCCTGCGGTCCCGTCGCGATCCCCGCCTACCTCGGCCCGATCTACCAGGCCGCGTCACAGGCCTATGACCTCGGTCCGGCGGGCCCCTCGATCCTCGCCGCCATCAACGAGATCGAAAGCGGCTTCGGGCAGAACCTCGGTCCCTCCTCCGCGGGCGCCGAGGGCTGGATGCAGTTCATGCCCTCGACCTGGGCCACCTACGGCGTCGACGCCGACCACGACGGCACCAAGGACCCGAACAACCCGAACGACGCGATCTTCGCCGCCGCCCGCTACCTGCGCGCGGCAGGCATGCCGGAGGACCCGGAGGGCGCAGTGTTCGCCTACAACCACGCCGACTGGTACGTCTCCGAGGTCATGGCCAGGGCCGCCTGCTTCAGCGGGATCGGCAACGGGTCACTTGGCGGTCTCTCCCTGATCCCGAAGCGCCAGGAGCTGGTCTGCTCTCCCGCGGACGGCTCGCGCGAGTCCGTCCCGGACGACTACATGAAGGCCTTTCAGGACGCCGCCGGCCGCTACGACCTCGGGCAGGGTGGCGTCTGGGCGCTGGCCGCCGTCGCGCGGATGGAGTCGGATTTCGGCAAGGGCATGAGCCGCGAGCAGCTCTCCTCGGTCGGGCCGCTCGGCATCACCGCGGACCACTGGAAGCAGTACGCGGTGGACGGCGACGCCGACGGCAAGATCAGGCGGGAGAGCCCCGCGGACTCCGCAGCGACGCTGGCCCGGATGATCTGGGCCGCGGGCGACCTGCGCGCCGGGCTCTTCGAGCACAACCACGCCGAGTGGTACGTCGACGCCGTGCTGCAGGACGCCGAGTCGATGGCGGGCAGCTGCCAGGTGAAGACCGTGGCCTACTCCGTCGCCCTGCCCGGCCCGACGAACGCGCCGATCAACTGGAAGAACGTCGAGCTCTCGAATCAGCTCGAGATGGTCGACATCCAGTCCGGTGCCATCGACCCGCGGATCCTCGGCATCCTGGGCGCGATCAGCCAGGAGCACACGATCCGGATCTCGGCCCTTCGCTCCGACCACTCCAAGTACGCCTCGAGCGGCAACGTCTCCAACCACTACTACGGGCGCGCCATGGACATCGCGGCAATCGACGGCGTTGCCTGCACCGACGTCTCGCCCGACGGGCCCTGCGGCACGATCGCCCGCCAGATCGGCGCCCTGCCACCCGGCCAGGAGCCGACCGAGCTCATCTACTGCTGGGACCCGGACGGCCCCGCGAACCCGAACGGCTTCGCGCAGGCCGATCACTGCGACCACGTCCACGTCGGCTTCGACGCGTAGCCGCTGACCGACCGGCGTAGGGTTCATCCCCATGCCGATGCTCGATCTCGAGCGGCGCGGGCGGGTCCTCGTGGTCCGGGCCGATCACCCGCCGCACAACTTCATGACCGCGGAGATGGTCCGCGAGCTCGATCGCCTGGTGCGCTCGCTCGACGGCGACCGCTCGGTGGGCGCCGTCGTGATCACCGGCAAGCCCGACGACCTCTACATCACCCACTACGACGTGGGGGAGATCCTGGCCAGCGTCCGGCGGGCGGGAATCGCAGCGCCTCCGTGGCTCACGTCCATCGTCCTCAAAATCGCCGGCGCCGTGCGGCGGATTCCGGTGCTCCGCGACCTCGCCGAGCGGACCCCGCTGGCCGCCGTCTTCGAGCTCTACCGGATCCATGACCTCTTCCTGGCGATGAACCGGTCGGACAAGGTCTTCATCGCCGCGATCAACGGCCCGGCGACCGGCGGCGGTTGCGAGATCTCGCTCGCCTGCGACGTGCGGGTGATGGCCGACAGCGACATCGCCATCGGCCTGCCCGAGATGACGATCGACTTCAACCCGGGCGCCGGGGGAACCCAGCGTCTGCCCCGGGTGGTCGGCGTGGGCCGAGCGCTGCAGATGATGCTCGAGGGCAGGACGTTGAGCCCGCGCGAGGCACTCGACCACGGCCTGGTCGGCGCGGTGGTGCCGGCGGCACAGGTGAAGGAGGCGGCCATCCACATGGGTGAGCGCCTGGCGCGCCGCTCCCCGGAGTCGATCCGCTCGCTGAAGCGCGCGGTCTACGAGGGCGGCTCGCTCCCGCTCGCCCAGGGGCTCGGAGTCGAGCGCAAGTGGTTCATGGTCTCCTCGGCGACCGAGTCATCGCAGGAGAAGATGGCCGCGATGGCCGGCCAGGTGGAGGTTGAGGGGAAATCGCCCTGGGCGACCGCCGAGGACCTCGCCCCCTGGCAGGACGGCACCGCCGGCTAGACGGAGCTGACTCCGCTCGGCCGCTGCGCGACACCGCGGATCAGCGGCCGCACTATCGGCGGGGCCTTGGGCAGCCTGGTGCGCTCGATGCTGTCTATCCAGAACCCCGCGCCCGCCAGCAGCTGGTCCGTCGCGCGGTTGGGGTGGCACCCGCCGGCGAGGAAGCCCCAGGGGCGCTCCAGGCGGTCCTGCCACCAGGCGCGACGGGGGGACATGCTCCGGACGTGCTCTATGAAGAGCAGCCTGCCGCCCTCGACCAGCACGCGGCGGGCCTCGGTCAGCGCCCGCTGGGGGTCATCGACGGTGCAGAGCACGAGCGTGGCGACCACCGTGTCGAAGCTGTCGTCGTCGAAGGGCAGGTCCTCGGCCGGAGAGGAGACCACCGAAGGCTTGCCGGCCGCCGTCCCCTCCCCGGCCAGCTTGTCGCGGAGCCGGGCGCCCATGTGAGGGTCGGGCTCGATCATCACGAGCTCCGTGACCTCGGAGGTGTAGTACGGGAGGTTGTGGCCGGTGCCGGCCCCCAGCTCGAGCACCCGGCCCCGCGCCGTGGCGAGCAGCTCCCGGCGCATCTCGCCCAGCCCGGCATGCTCGGTGCCCGCCGTCAGCCGGTCGTAGAAGCGAGCGACGATCGGGTGATCACTCATCGCCCGAATGATCCCGTCTGTCTCGGACAGGCGCGGCGAGATTGCACGCCGCCGCGGAAAGTGAAAGAAAGGGGGTCAACGGGGCAAGTCACAGGAGAGGAGAACAGCATGCCGACATACGTAATGCTCACCAATCTGACCTCCGAGGGCGTTCAGACGCTCAAGAACAACCCGAGCCGGGTCCAGGAGGTCAACAAGGAGGTCGAGCAGCTCGGCGTCAAGGTCAAGGAGCAGTGGGCCACGCTCGGCCAGTACGACTTCATCACGATCGTCGAGGCGCCCGATGAGAAGACGATGGCCAAGGTCTCGGTCGAGCTGGGCTCGCGCGGGACGATGAGCAGCCAGACGCTCGCCGCGATTCCCTCCGAGGAGCTGGCGGGCGCCCTTTGAGGGTTCTGGTCGTCGGAGGAGGGGGGCGCGAGCACGCGATCGTGCGTGCTCTCTCTCGCTCCCCGCAGAAGCCCGAGTTGCTCTGTGCGCCCGGCAATGCCGGGATCGCGGCGGAGGCTCGCTGCCTCGAAGCCGGTGCGGAGGACCTCGACGCGCTGATCGCCGCCGCGCGCGACGAGGAGGTCGGCCTCGTCGTGGTCGGCCCCGAGGCTCCGCTCGTGGCCGGCCTCGTCGACCAGCTCGAGGACGAGGGCATCCCGGCCTTCGGGCCCAGCCGGGAGGCCGCCCGGCTCGAGGGCTCGAAGCTCCATGCGAAGGAGCTGATGGAGGAGGCCGGGGTCCCCACCGCCGGACACGCCGT
Source organism: uncultured Solirubrobacterales bacterium (assembly GCA_963815045.1). GTDB lineage: Bacteria > Actinomycetota > Thermoleophilia > Solirubrobacterales > 70-9 > DASUPK01. Next base: position 234,603 of record CAWFET010000003.1, on the reverse strand, counting down.
GCTGAGCAGCCACGAGGAGGCCGTCGAGCGGAATCGCGGGCGCCACATATCCGCTCGTCCTCAAGGCCGACGGCCTGGCCGCGGGCAAGGGGGTGATCATCTGCGCCACCGAGGGCGAGGCGCGCGAGGCGATCGACGTCTTCTTCCAGGAGCGGCGCTTCGGCGAGACGCGGGTGGTGATGGAGGAGTTCCTGGAGGGCGAGGAGCTGTCGCTGCTCGCGCTCTGCGACGGCGAGAACGTCCTGCCTCTCGCTCCCGCCCAGGACTACAAGCGGATCGGAGACGGCGACGAGGGGCCGAACACGGGCGGCATGGGGAGCTATTCGCCGGTCCCCGGCTTCGATGCGGCCGAGACCGAGCGCATCGCCGATCTCGTGCACCGGCCCGTGGTCGACGCCATGAGGCGGCGAGGCACCCCGTTTCACGGCGTCCTCTACGCCGGGCTGATGATGACCGCCGACGGCCCGAAGGTGCTCGAGTTCAACTGCCGCTTCGGCGATCCCGAGACGCAGGCCGTGATGCCTCGGCTGCAGAGCGATCCGCTCCAGCTCTTCCTCGCCTCGCGGGAGCCGGGCGGGCTCGCGGGAGCCGCGGCGCGGTTCGGAGACGATTGGGCGGTGACGGTGGTGCTCGCCTCGGCCGGGTACCCGGCTTCCTCCTCCAAGGGAGACGTGATCTCCGGCCTCGACCGCGCGGCGGCCGTCGAGGGCGTCGAGATCTTCCACGCGGGAACCGCCGAGCGCGACGGGGAGATCGTCACGGCGGGCGGCCGCGTCCTGGACGTGACGGGCCTCGGTCCGACGGCCGCCGACGCGCGGCGCCGCGCCTACGAGGCGGCCGAGCTGATCGACTTCGATGGAAGGCAGCTGCGGACCGACATCGCCGCCAGAGCGGTGGACCGGGCCGCGGCGGCATAGGACGGACTGAAAGACGACTACGAATGGAGGAGCTGATGCCTGAGGGCGAGGTTGCCGCGGAGACGATGCCCGAGGTCGAGGAGGCGTTCGAGGAGATCGAGGTCGATGCCCCGCTCGTCGGGATCATCATGGGGTCGAAGAACGACAAGCCCAAGATGCAGCCGGCGGGGCAGGCTCTCCAGGAACACGGCATCCGCTACGAGGTCAGGGTCCTGAGCGCGCACCGCCAACCCGAGGAGACCAGCGAGTACTGCACCAACGCGAAGATGCGCGGGCTGAAGGTGATCATCGCCGGGGCCGGTATGTCGGCCGCCCTCCCGGGCTTCGCCGCCTCCAAGACCGAGCTGCCCGTGATCGGGGTGCCGATCGGAGGCAAAAACCTGGGCGGCCTGGACGCGCTCCTCTCGGCGGTGCAGATGCCGCCGGGTGTGCCGGTCGCCTGCGTCGCGATCGACGGCGCGAAGAACGCGGGACTGCTCGCCGTCCGGATCATCAACGCGTAGCGACCCGGCGCTGGAGCTCGGCGGTCAGCTGCGCGGCGATGTCGTGCAGCAACTCCGCGAATGCCCGGGCGTGCGGCGCCTCATCCTGTGCTCTCCTCGCCAGGAAGACGGCACGGCTGGCTGGCCGCTCGCTGCGGATCCTGACCAGAGAAACGTCCGGCCGCACCGAATCCGCAGCCAGGCCCGGAACCAGTGTCACCCCCAAGCCGGCAGCGACCAGGCCCAGCTTGGCGGTCCATTCCTTGGCGATCAGCTCCACCTTCGGCTGCCACCCGGCCCACTGCCACGCGCCGAGCATCGAGTCGTCTGCCTTGGCACTGCCGGCGATCCAGCGTTCTGAGGCCAGATCGTCCAGGTTGACGGTGCGGCGCCTGGCGAGTGGGTGCTCCCAGCCGACGGCGAGCAGGAGCGGATCGTCGATCAGATGCTCCAGAGTGACACGACGTTCCCGCGGAGCCTGCCGTTGGGGCAGGACGCTGATCACTCCCACATCGCCCGACCCCGAGACGAGCCGGCGGAGCTGCGTTGAGGTGCTGCCCTCACGGAGTGAGACGACGGCGTCGGGGTTCCGCTCTCTGAAGGCGCGCATGGCTCGCGGCAGCAGAGCCGCCACCGCCGTGGGAAACGCACCGACCCGGAGCCTGGCGGAGGCCGCCCGTGACAGTCCCTGGAGTTCCCGTTCCGCGGCGTCCATTTCATCGAGCACCGTGTCCGCCCGGTGCAGCAAGGCGGTCCCCGCGTCGGTCATGCGAACACCGCGGGCTGTGCGTTCGAAGAGTGGAACTCCCGCCGCGCCCTCCAGCCCTGCGACCTGCCGGGAGACCGCGGACTGCGTGTACCCGAGGGATCTCGCGGCAGCGGTGAATGAGCCGTTTGCCGCGACCTCGCGGAGGACCCTGAGGCCGTTCAGGCTGAACTCTGCCATGCGTAAACCGCATGATAACTGTGAGAGATCATCGCTTGTGGCATCGCTCATCCCGGCGTAGCTTGGTTCTCCCATCGATCCAAGGAGGTCAACCAATGGATGCAGCGGAGAACAAGGCACTGATGGAGGAGGTCTTCGACGCGCTGGCCCAAGGAAATGGTGCGCCCTTCGTCGAGGCCCTCGGCGACGACGTTTGCTGGCGCATCATCGGCAGCACCGAGTGGTCCGGGACCTGGGAGGGGAAGACCGCCGTGCGAGAGAAGCTCCTCGACCCGCTCTTCGCGCAGTTCGCGACGCGCTACCGGAACACCACCGTCCGGCTGATCGCCGAGGACGACTACGTTGTGATCGAATGCCGCGGCGATGTCACCACGAAGGCCGGGCGGCCGTACAGGAACACCTACTGCTACGTCTGCCGGATGGACGGAGGCAAGGTGAAGGAGCTGACCGAGTACTGCGACACCGAGCTGCTGACCAAGGCGCTGACCCCGCCGTGGGCCCCGGTGGCGGCTTGATTCCGACGTGATCCCGAGGTACACCCGGGATGAGATTGGTGCCGTCTGGACCCAGCAGCGCCGGATGGAGACATGGCTCAAGGTGGAGCTCGCGGCCACGGAGGCATGGGCGGCCGAGGGCGCCGTCCCTGAGGATGCGGCGCGAGCCTGCAGCGAGCGGGCCTCCTTCACCGTCGACGCCGTCGAGGAGAGGGAGCGCACAACGGGCCACGACGTGGCTGCCTTCGTCGACGTCGTCTCCGGCTCGATCGGGGAGGAGGGGCGGTGGATCCACTACGGCCTGACCTCCTCTGACGTCCTCGACACCGCCCTGGCGCTGCAGATCTCCGAGGCCGGCGAGATCGTGTTGCGTGGGGCCCGCGCCTACCGGGACGCCCTCGTCGTGCGGGCGAAGGAGTTCGCCGAGACGCTCTGCGTCGGCCGCACTCACGGCGTCCACGCCGAGCCGTCGACCTTCGGCCTGCGGCTGGCGAGCTTCGCCTTCGAGGCCGACCGCAACCTCCAGCGCCTCACGGACGCCTTCGAACAGGCCGCGGTGGGCGCCCTGTCGGGTGCGGTCGGCACCTATGCCTCCGTCCCGCCGAGCGTCGAGGCGAGCGTGATGCAGGCGGTCGGCCTGCGGGCGGAGGATGTCTCCACCCAGGTCGTCCCGCGGGACCGTCACGCCGTCGTCCTCGCCCGGATCGCGATCGCCGGAGCCGGCCTGGAGCGATTCGCGACGGAGATCCGCAACCTGCAGCGCACCGAGGTGAGAGAGGTCGAGGAGCCGTTCGGCTCCGGGCAGAAGGGCTCGTCGGCGATGCCCCACAAGCGCAATCCGATCCTGGCCGAGCGGCTCTGCGGGCTCGCCCGGGTGCTCCGCGGCTACTCCCAGGTCGGGATGGAGAACATCGCCCTCTGGCACGAGAGGGACATCTCGCACTCCGGCGCCGAGCGGGTCGTCCTCCCGGACGCGACGATCGCCATCGACTACATGCAGCACATCGCCACCCGGATCGTGGACGGGATGACCGTTCACATCGACCGGATGCGGAAGAACATCGAGCTCACCCATGGCGCCCTGTTCAGCCAGCGGGCCCTGACCGCCCTGGTCGAATCGGGAATGACCCGCGACGACGCCTACCGCCTGGTCCAGGAGAACGCCCAGCGCGCGTGGGACGAGGAGATCGACTTCCGGAAGCTGATCGGCAAGGCCGCCCCGCAGCTCGACCTCGACCAGGTCTTCGACTACCAGGCCTACCTGAAGCACGTCCCCGAGGTGATGAGTCGCCTGGATAGGCTTGAGGCGTGATCCTCTACACCTGTGGTCAGAGGGAGAAGCACGCCGCGATCGGTCATGCGTGCGGACGAGCCGCCAGGGCGTTGGATGAGGCCGGCTACGAGTACGAGATCCGCGACCTGCCCGGCTACCGGATGGTTCCCTGGACCTGGGGGCGGCGGCGCAACGAACGCGACGAGGTGAAGAGGCTCACCGGCCAGATCAACCTGCCCGTTCTCGCCCTCGACGAGGGCAGGTCGATCGTGGGCTCGGACAAGATCATGGAATGGGCGAAGGCCCATCCGACAGTGCAACCGGAGGTGGGAGGCGGATGAGCGGTTCTTTGGCGGAATTGAAGCTGCACGGCTCGGGCAAGGTCCGTGAGATCTACGAGGACGGCGACGAGCTGATCATGGTCGCGTCCGACCGGATCTCGGTCTACGACGTGATCCTGCCGACCGAGATCCCCGACAAGGGCAAGGTCCTGACCCAGATGTCGCTCTTCTGGTTCGAGCTCACGCAGGAGATCGTCCCGAACCACTTCATCTCCGAGGACGTCCCGCCAGAGGCCGCCGGCCGCGGAATGCGGGTGAAGAAGCTCGAGATGTTCCCGGTCGAATGCGTCGTTCGGGGCTATCTCTCCGGCTCGGGCTGGAAGGAGTACCGCGAGTCGGGTGCCGTCTGCGGCATCGAGCTGCCGGAGGGGCTGACCGAGTCCGACAAGCTGCCGGAGCCGATCTTCACCCCGGCGACGAAGGCGGAGCTCGGCGACCACGACGAGAACATCGACTTCGACCGCGCCGCCGAGCTGATCGGCGACCGGCCCCTGATGGAGGAGCTTCGCCGGGTCTCGATCGAGATCTACCAGCGCGGTGCGGACCATGCCGCGGAGCGGGGAATCATCCTGGCCGACACCAAGTTCGAGTTCGGCCGCTCGGCCGGCGCGGACGTGGTCCTCGCCGACGAGGTCCTCACCCCGGATTCCTCACGGTTCTGGCCGGCGGACACCTACGAGCCGGGCGGGGCCCAGCCCTCGTTCGACAAGCAGTACGTGCGCGACTACTCCAACTCCGTCGGCTGGGACCACACGGACCCCGGCCCCGAGCTGCCGGGCGAGGTCGTCCAGAACACCCGGGCCAAGTACGTCGAGGCCTACGAGAAGATCACCGGCCGCAAACTCGGCTGATGCGAGGGTGCGCCGCAGGCGCAACCCGTTTCGCGCCGCCGGTTGGGCCGGGCCCGCAGGTACGCTGGCCTGGTGAAGGCGAAGGTCCTGATCAGGCCGAAGGAGGGCATCCTCGACCCGCAGGGGAAGGCCGTCGAGCGGGCGCTGCCGGCGCTGGGTTTCGAGGGCATTCACGACGTTCGCGTCGGGCGATTGGTCGAGCTCGAGGTCGATGACCCGGCGAAGCTCGAGTCGCTCAGCGAGAAGCTGCTCGCGAATCCGCTGATCGAGGACTTCGAGGTGGAGCTCGAGCAGTGATCGGCGTCATCCAGTTCCCGGGATCGTGCGACGAGCGTGATGCCGTCGCCGCCGTGCAGCGAGTCGGGGATGGAAGGCTCGTCTGGCACGAGGAAACTGATCTCTCGGGACTCGACGGCATCGTCGTCCCGGGCGGCTTCTCCTACGGCGACTATCTGCGAGCCGGGGCGATCGCACGCTTCTCGCCGGCGATGGAGGCGGTGGCGCGGTTCGCGGCCGATGGAGGGCCCGTGCTCGGAATCTGCAACGGCTTTCAGGTCCTCTGCGAGGCGGGGCTCCTGCCGGGTGCGCTGCTGCCCAACGAGGGACTGCGCTTCATCTGCCGCCAGGTCGAGCTGGTCGCCGAGGAATTCTCGGGGCCTTTCGGTGAGGCAATCGATGCCGGCTCGCACCTGTCGATCCCGGTCAAGCACATGAGCGGCCGCTACTTCGCGCCCGACGATCAGCTCGACCCGCTGGAGTCCGAGGGACGGATCGCCTTCCGCTACGCACCCGGCCAGAACCCGAACGGCAGCGTCCGCGACATCGCCGGGGTGGTCAACGAACAGGGGAACGTGATCGGGCTGATGCCGCATCCCGAGCATGCGGTCGACCCGCTGACCGGCTCTGACGACGGGCTCGTTCTGTTCCGTGCGCTGGCCGGAAGCCCCCAGGCCGCAGCCGCGTGAGCGCCGGGGTCTCCGAGAGCCCGCACCGCGAGCTCGGGCTCACCGACTTCGAGTACGAGCGGATCGTCGGGCTGCTCGGCCGTGACCCGAATGGCGTCGAGCTGGCGATGTTCTCGCTGCTCTGGTCGGAGCACTGCGCCTACAAGCACTCGCGAAAGCTGCTCGGGCGGCTGCCGACCGAGGGCGAGCGGGTGGTGATGGGCCCGGGGGAGAACGCCGGCGCGGTCGACATCGGCAACGGTCACTCGATCGCCTTCAAGGTCGAGTCGCACAACCACCCGAGCGCCGTCGAGCCGTTCCAGGGCGCCGCCACCGGCGTCGGCGGCATCCTGCGGGACGTCTTCGCGATCGGCGCGAGGCCGATCGCGGTGCTCGACTCGCTGCGGTTCGGTGAGCCGTCGGATGAGCGGTCCCGCTACCTGTTCGAGGGCGCGGTCGCCGGCATCGGCCACTACGGCAACTCGATCGGGGTGCCGAATGTCGGCGGCGAGGTCTACTTCGAGCCGCCGTACGAGCACAACTGCCTCGTGAACGCGATGTGCGTCGGGCTTGCGAAGACGGACGCGATGATCCGCTCAGCCGCCGCGGGTCCGGGGAACCTGCTCGTGATCATGGGCGCATCGACCGGGCGCGACGGGATCGGCGGCGCCTCGGTGCTCGCCTCGGCCGAGCTCGAGGCCGGCGATGACTCCAAGCGCCCGAGTGTCCAGATCGGAGACCCCTTCGAGGAGTCCAAGGTGCTCGAGTGCTGCCTGGAGCTGCTCGACCGCGACCTGCTCGTCTCGCTGCAAGACCTGGGCGCGGCGGGTTTGACCTCCTCGGCGGGGGAGATGGCGTCGAAGGGCGGCGTCGGGATCGACATCGACGTGCGCCGGGTGCCGCTGCGGGAGGGGGACATGGAGCCCTTCGAGGTGATGGTCTCCGAGTCCCAGGAGCGGATGCTGGCCGTGGTCGAGCCGTCGCGGCTCGACGAGGTCGTCGCCACCTGCGAGCGCTGGCAGACGGGCGCCGCGGCAATCGGGGAGATCACGGACAACGATCGCCTGCGGGTGCTGGACGACGGTGTCGAGGTCGGGGACGTGCCGGTCTCCGCGCTGGTGGACGAGTGCCCGCTGTACGACCTCGAGCCCGGAGAGCCGGCCGGCTGGATGTACGGCAACCAGGCGACGATCCAGACCGAAGATCCGTCCGAGATCCTCTGCGCCCTGCTCGGGGCGCCGAACGTCGCCTCGAAGCGGTGGGCCTTCGAGCAGTACGACTCGGTGGTCGGCTCGCGGACCGCACGACGGCCGGAATCCGCGGATGCCGCCGTCCTGATGATCCCCGAGTCCGAGCGGGCGATCGCGGTGGCGATCGACGGGAACGGCCGCAGGGTCGCCTGCGATCCGTATGCGGGCGCGGTCGAGGCGGTACTCGAGTGCGCCCAGAACCTGGCGTGCGTGGGCGCCGAGCCACTCGGCCTCACCAACTGCCTCAACTTCGGCAATCCCGAGAAGCCCAATGTCGCCTGGCAGCTCGACCGCGCGGTGCTCGGCCTCGCCGACGCCTGCGTCGCCCTGCGGGTGCCCGTGGTCGGCGGGAACGTCTCTCTCTACAACGAGACCGAGCATGGCCCGATCTACCCGACGCCGGTCGTCGGGATGGTGGGCGAGCTGCCGGACCCGGCCGCCGTGCCGGGCCTGGCGCCCAGGGATGGAGACCGCCTGGTCCTCGTCGGGCCATTTGCGCCCTCGCTGGCGGGCTCCGAGCTGGCCAAGCAGCGCGGCGAGCTCGACCGGGGCCTGCCCCAGATACCGGTTGACGAGGTCGATGGCGCCCTTCAGCTCGTCCGGGAGCTCGTGCGCGAGGGCCTGGTCACCGCCGCGCACGACGTCAGCGACGGCGGTCTCGCGTGTGCGCTGGCGGAGATGGCGATCGCGGCCACGTTGGGAATGAAGGTCGACCTCGACCCGCTCGTCGAGCTGCGCGGGGGCTCCGGCGAGACCAACCTCTTCGGCGAGGGACCCGGCGGGATCGTGCTCGCCGCCGCCGATCCGACGGGCCTGCTGGAGCGCGCGAAGGCGGCGGGCATAGAGGCCGTGGAACTCGGCGCCGCCCAGGGAGACCGCATCGAGATCGCGGCCGCCGAGCGGGATGTCTCGGTGACCCTCGACGATGCCGAGCGTTCCTGGCGCTCGCTCGCCGAGCGCATCTGAATGGAATGGACCGCTCCGGGTAGGATCCCTGCGTGTTCTGCCGGGTAGAGATGCCGGGCGCTCGTCCACACCGGAGAGGGAGGCCGCTGGCGGCGATGCTGATCGCTGTCATCGCGCTGCTCGCGCTCCCGTCATTGGCGAGCGCGAACTTCGTCTACTGGGCGAGCGGCGGCCAGACGACGATCGGGCGGGCGAAGCTGAACGGCTCGGGCGTCAACAACGCCTTCATCAGCGGCCTCAGCAACGTCGGTGGCGTGGCCATCGACTCGAAGTACATCTACTGGACCCAGGGAACCGGAGCCACCAGCACGATCGGCCGCGCCAATCTCGACGGCACCGGCGTGAATCAGAATTTCATCCCTCACGCATCCGGCGTCGAGGACTTTGATGCGCTGCCGGCACACGCGGCGATCGCAGTCAATTCCTCGAGCATCTTCTGGAACAACACAGGCGCCGGCACGATGGGGAAGGCCAGCCTCGACGGCAGCTCGCCGACCGGGAACCTGGTGGTCACCGGCCCCGAGCCGTCCTGCGGCATCGCCGCGGATCAGAACTTCGTGTACTGGCTTGACACCGCCTTGGCTCAAAGCGTGAGCCGGGCGACGGTCAACGGCGCGAATCGCCAGACGAGCTTCATCAATGGCGTGACGGGGAGCTGCGGCCTCGCCGCCGACTCGAACTTCCTCTACTGGGGCTCGACTTCGAAGGCGATCGGCCGGGCGCCGATCGGAGGTGGCACCGCGAACAACAACTTCGTCCCCAGCGCCGTGCCGGCCGCGAATGACGTCTGCGGGGTCGCGGTCAACTCTCAGTACATCTTCTGGGGGAACAGCGGGGCCAGCGACCTCATCGGAAGGTCGAACCTGGGCGGAGGGGCGTCCAACCCGAGCCTGATCAACGGCCCGACCGATCCGTGCCTCCCCGCAGCTGCCCCGGCGAACAAGATCACGGTCACCTCGATCGCGAAGAAGAAGAAAAAGGGCACGGCGACGATCGGCGCGAAGGTGCCGGGCCCAGGCCAGGTGACGCTGAACCAGGTCAGCACGCCGCCCGACACCAACGCCGTCGCATCGGCCGTCAAGCAGCAGGGGCTGACCCTGACCGCAGCCGGCTCGTTCAAGCTGGCCGTCAAGCCCGTCGGCAAGACGGCGAAGAAGCTCAAGAAGCAGGTGAAGAAGAAGGGCAAGGGGAAGGTCAAGGTGAAGGTCTTCATCCACTTCGTGCCTGCGGGGGTGGCGGGTGTGCCCAACACGAAGCCGGTCACCGTCACCCTGATCAAGCACCCCAAGAAGAAGAAGTAGCCGCAAAACCGGCAGTTTGCGGCGGTTTGAGGCCTCTGGCCCCTCCGTGGCCGCTGCTACCCTCCGGGTGCGGGCTGTTCTTGAGCCCTCCACTTCGACTCCAGAGGTTGAGACACCTCCACAGACGTGACTGACGCGCGCTTCGACGTTCCCGATCGCGATGGTCCGCGCGATGAGTGCGGGGTCTTTGGCGTGTACGCGCCCGGGCGCGACGTCGCCCGGCTCTCCTACTTCGGCCTCTACGCCCTGCAGCACCGCGGCCAGGAGTCGGCGGGGATCGCCACCTGCGAGGGCGGCCACATCACGACGCTGCGGGAGCTGGGCCTGGTCAGCCAGGTCTTCGACGAGGAGAAGCTCCGTGCCCTCGCCGGCGACATGGCGATCGGGCACGTGCGCTACTCGACCACGGGCGGCGGCGCCTGGGACAACGCCCAGCCGGTCTGGCGCGACGACGGCCGTGAGCTCGCGCTCGCCCACAACGGCAACCTGACCAACGCGGTCGAGCTCTACAACGAGCTCACCGAGGCGGGGCTCCAGCTTCGCGGCACGTCGGACTCGGAGATCATGGCCGCCCTGCTCTCGCGCACCGCGGGCGAGGGCGACGAGTGGATCGAGGACGCGGTCGCCGAGGTCATGCCGCGGCTCGAGGGCGCCTATTCCACCGTGGTGATGACCAAGCACGCTGTGGTCGCCTTCCGCGATCCGCACGGCGTGCGGCCCCTGGCCCTCGGCAAGATGAAGCCCAGTGACGGCTCCCCCGAATGCTTCGTGGTCGCCTCCGAGAGCTGCGCCTTCGACATCATCGGCGCGCAGATGATCCGCGAGGTCCAGCCCGGCGAGATGGTCTCGCTGACGGCCAAGGGCCTGGAGCTCAAGCCGGTGGTCACCGGCGAGCGGCAGGCTCAGTGCGTATTCGAGCACATCTACTTCTCGCGTCCGGACACCCGGCTGGAGAACCGGGTGCTGCAGGAGGTGCGTGGGCGGATGGGCGAGCTGCTGGCCGAGGAGGCTCCGGTGGAAGCCGACCTGGTCATCTCCGTGCCCGACTCGGGCAATCCGATGGCCAACGGGTTCGCGCGGGCAACGGGGCTGCCGAAGGACGACGGCCTGATCAAGAACCGCTACGTGGCGAGGACGTTCATCCAGCCCGGTCAGGAGCTGCGCAAGCACGGGCTGCGCATGAAGTTCAATCCGCTCCCGGAGATCGTCGCGGGCAAGCGGGTGGTGGTCGTGGACGACTCGATCGTGCGCGGCAACACCACGCGGCAGATCGTCGCGATGCTGAAGGACGCGGGCGCGAAGGAGGTGCACCTGCGGATCTCGGCGCCGCCGATCCGCCATCCCTGTCATTACGGAATCGACATGTCGACCCGTGAGGAGATGATCGCCCACGACCGGTCGATCGAGGAGATCGCCGAGGAGCTCGGCGCGGATTCCCTCGCCTATCTGTCGATGGACGCCGTCTACGAGGCCGTCGGCACGCCGCGCGAGAAGCATTGCGATGCCTGCTTCACGGGCGAGTATCCGCTGGGCGACCCTGAGAGCGCGAACGGCAAGTTCGCGCTCGAGGACATCGCCGTCGTCCCCGCGAGCAGGTAAGACACCCGCTACGTGAGCGCTTTCCGGATCGTCGTTCTCGCCTCGGGTGGGGGGACCAACCTGCAGGCGATCCTCGACCAGCTCCATGGTGGGGAGGAGGGGGTCGAGGTCGTCGGCGTCGGCTCGGACAAGCCCGATGCGATGGCGCTCGAGCGGGCCGGCAAGGCGGGGGTCGAGACGGGGGTGTTCCCCGTCGCCGACTACGCGGATCGGGAGGAGCGCGACCGGGCGCTCGGCGACTGGATCGAGTCCCGAGAGCCGGACCTGGTCGTGCTGGCGGGCTACATGCAGCTGCTCTCACCCGAGTTCGTGGGCCGGTTTCCCAACCGGGTCATCAACGTCCATCCGGCCCTGCTGCCGGCGTTCCCGGGGATCAATGCCGTGCAGCAGGCGATCGACCACGGCTCGAAGATCACCGGGGTGACGGTTCACTTCGTCGACGAGGGCGTCGACTCGGGGCCGATCATCATGCAGCGGCCGGTCCCGGTGGCCCCCAGCCGCAACTGGGACGAGACCGAGAGGGTGATCCACGCAACCGAGCACGCGCTCCTGCCGGAGACGATCCGGATGCTCGCCGCCGGACGCGTTCGAATCGACGATCAGAACCCGCGTCTGGTCCATATCGATCCTGAATAGACTCGCTCTCATGTCGACTCCCTCCTCCGAAATCGCTCCAGAGCCCGCCGGCGAGTCGCTGCCGGTCCGCCGGGCGCTGATCTCGGTGGCCGACAAGACCGGGGTCGCGGAGTTCGCCGCGGGCCTGGCCAAGCAGGGGGTGGAGGTGATCTCGACCGGGGGGACGCTGTCCGTCCTGCGCGAGGCCGGGGTCGAGGCCCGGCCGGTCGAGGACCTCACCGGGTTCCCGGAGATCCTCGACGGAAGGGTGAAGACGCTTCATCCACACCTGCACGCGGCGCTGCTGGCCGTCCGGGACAACCCCGAGCACGCCGAGACGCTGAGGGAGCGGGAGATCGAGGCGATCGACCTGGTCTGCGTGAACCTCTATCCGTTCGAGCGCACCGTGGCCCGCCGCGACGTGCCCGAGGAGGAGGCGATCGAGAACATCGACATCGGAGGGCCCACGATGATCAGGGCCGCGGCGAAGAACCATCGGTTCGTGGCGGTGGTGGTCCGGCCGGAGAGCTATGACGCCGTGTTGGACGAGCTCGAGGAGACGGGCGAGCTGTCGGCCGCCACGCGGCACTGGCTGGCGAACGAGGCGTTCGCCTACACCGCCCGCTACGACGCGGCGATCAGCCGCTGGTTCGGGCGGCGCTACGAGCAGCTTCCGACCTACTGGGTGACGGCCTGGGAGAAGGAGCTCGACCTCTCCTACGGCGAGAACCCGCACCAGCGCGCCGCGCTTTACACCGAGCCGAGGGCGCGCTCGCACGTGCTTTCCATGGTGGCGAAGCTGCACGGAAAGCCGCTCTCGTTCAACAACGTGCTCGATCTCAACTCGGCGCGCACGCTGCTCGGGGACCTGGAGGGCCCGGGTTGCGTGATCGTCAAGCACAACAACCCGTGCGGCGTCGCCGAGGCCGATGAGATCGGTCCCGCCTACGAGAAGGCCTTCGCCTGCGATCCGATGTCGGCGTTCGGGGGCGTGATCGCGCTCAACCGGCCCGTCGATGCGGCGCTCGCGGAGCGGCTGAACAGCCAGTTCGTCGAGGTCCTGATCGCGCCCGGCTACGACGAGGATGCGCTGGAGATCCTCCAGCAGAAGGAGGCGATCCGGATCCTCGAGGACACCGAGCGCCGCACCCACCAGATCGAGCCTGACATCAAGCGGGTGCGCGGCGGGATCCTGGTCCAGGATCCGGACGGCTCACCCGAGCCGCGCGAGCTGATGGAGGTCGCGACCAAGACGCAGCCGACCGATGAGCAGTGGGAGGACCTGCTGTTCGCGTGGCGCGTTTGTCGTCACGTGAAGTCGAACGCGATCGTGCTGGCCCGGGACCGGGCCACCCTCGGCATCGGCGCGGGCCAGATGAGCCGGGTGGACTCCGTCCGGCTGTCGATCGAGAAGGCGAGGGAGGCGCACGGCCCTGACGCCGAGACTCTGCTGGCCGGCTCGGTGGTCGCGTCGGATGCGTTCTTCCCCTTCGCGGATGGGCCTCAGGCCGCGATCGAGGCCGGAGCGGTCGCCGTGATCCAGCCGGGCGGCTCGAAGCGGGACGCCGAGGTGATCGAGGCGTGCGACGCGGCGGGCGTGGCTATGGTCTTCACGAAGCGCCGCCACTTCCGGCACTAGGCCGGGCGCGGCGTTTGACCACTTCTGCTCGCTATAGCGGTCCGAACTGGCCAAAGCCCGAATCGCATGCCCCCTCCGGGACTCGAACCCGGACCACCGATTTAAAAGACCGGCACTCTGACCAGTTGAGTTAAGGGGGCGGCGCAAGTCTAGGCGTCGCCTCGTTCGTCACTAGAGTCTCGGGCGGGATGAGGATCTCGGCCAAGGTCGACTACGCCGTGCGCGCGTCGCTGGAGCTCGCCGCGGGGGGCGGCGACCCGGTCAAGGGCGAGGCCATCGCCGATGCCCAGGACATCCCGCTCAAGTTCCTCGAGAACATCCTGGGCGAGCTCAAGCACACCGGGATCGTCGCCAGCCGGCGCGGCGCCCAGGGCGGCTATTGGCTCGCCAAGGACGCCGGCGAGGTCAGCCTGGCGGACATCGTGAGGGCCGTCGAGGGGCCGCTGGCGACCGTGCGAGGCCAGGGACCGGAATCCCTCAAGTACAGGGGCGAGGCCAAGCCGCTGCAGAAGGTCTGGGTCGCGCTGCGCGCCAACATCCGTGCGGTGATGGAGGACACCACCCTCGCGGACGTGGTCGGGGGCGAGCTGTCTGCGGACGTTCGCGAGTTGAGCGACCCGGCGGAAGCCTGGAGCCAGCGCTAGCGGGTCCTCGGGCGGATTAGAGACGCCCCATGCGGGCATGACCTCTCCGCATGAGAGTGATGTTCTTCACCTGGCTGGTGCTGATTGCGACCGGGCTCGCCTTCTACACGGTGATCGGGCTGGCTCACAACTGATGGAACGCCTGAGGCGCTTCATCGGCGAGCACTCGCTGTCGCTGTTCTTTCTCGTGATCTTCATGGCCGCCCTCGTCGGCCAGGCGATCGCGGGGCACACGCTCCACAACGAGGACGCGCTGGCCCATCACGGGACGACGATGACGTTCTGGCGCTACATCGTCTCGTCGGACTTCGGCAACGCCGTGATGGAGAACTGGCAGTCCGAGTACCTCCAATTCATGCTCTTCATGCTGGCGACCATCTGGCTCATAGAACGCGGCTCGCCGGAGTCGAAGCCACCGGGCAAGGCCGGGCTCGAGTCGGACAAGGAGCAGAAGCTCGGCGAGCATGCCGACCCCGATTCGCCCGCCTGGGCCAAGCCGAAGGGCATCAAGACCTACGTGTATTCGAACTCGCTGCTGATCGTGATGTCGATCATCTTCTTCGGCTCCTGGTTCGCGCAGTCGGTCACCGGTTGGACCAAGTACAACGCCAATCAGGTCGACCATCACGAGAAGGTCGTCTCGTGGCTCGGCTACGTCGGTTCCGCCGACTTCTGGCAGGCGACCCTCCAGAACTGGCAATCCGAGTTCCTCGCGGTCGGCTCATTCGTGGCCTTCACCGCATACCTCCGCCAGCGAGGCTCCTCTCAGTCGAAACCGGTGGGGGCACCCCACGACGCGACCGGCGTCGAGGGCTAGCCCCGTCCGCTCGCCGGCCCTGGCGCCTCACTAGAAGAGCTTCGTCTGCACCACCTCAGGTTCGGCCCTTGCGTCCTCGCGCGCCCTGCGCCGGGCCTCGAGCCGCGCCCGCCGGCTGTACCGCGGGTCATGGGAGAGATTCGGCGCACGCACCAGCGAGCCGATCCGCTTGCGCTCGGCGCTCGGCGCGTAGGCGCGGTCCCGATAGAGGTCGTCGTACCTCGGCACCAGATCCGGGCGTGCCGCGGAGAGCCACGACATGAACACCTCCTTCACCCCGGGCCGCAGGTGCAGGGCGATCCCGTTGACGAAGGTGGCGCCGGCCTCCTCGGCGACCGAGACGATCTCCTCTACCAGCTCGGGCGAGTCGTTGATGCCCGGCATCAGCGGGGCGACCAGGACCCCGGAGGGAATCCCCGCCTCGTTGAACGCCGCGACGGCCTCGAGACGCTTGCGCGGATGGGGTGTGTGCGGCTCGGTCTCGCGCCAGATCTTCTCGTCCAGCGTCGGGACGGAGAAGTTGACCGAGACGTCCGCCACCTCAGCGAGCTCAAGGTATAGGTCGAGGTCGCGCAGCGGCAGAGGGGACTTGCTCAGCACCGACAGCGGCGTCTCGAAGTCCCGCAACGCCTCGATGATCGGAGGCATCAGGCGGTATTTCCCCTCGGCCCACTGGTATGGGTCGGTGTTCGTCCCGATCGCGACGAGCTCACGCTTCCAGCTCGGCCTTGCCAGCTCGGCCCGGAGCAGCTCCGGGGCGTTGGTCTTGACCACGATCTCCCGCTCGAAGTCCCGGCCTGCATCGAGGTCCAGATAGGTGTGCGTATTGCGAGCGAAACAGAAGACGCACGCATGACTGCAGCCCCTGAAGGTGTTGACCGTCCAGTTGAAAGGCAGGTAATCGCCCGGCACCTTGTTGAGGGCCGACTTCGCCCGGACCTCGTGGAAGTTGATGCCGAGGGCCTCGGGGGCGTCGAAGGTCCTCACCCGCTCGACGTCGAGGCCGGGCAGGCTCCTTCCCTTCTCTCTGTCGACCCTCTGTGCGTCCCAGCGCATCGCTCTCCAGTCTCTACAACGTCCGGGATCTGGATACGAACGTATGTTCGCATACCGTGATCACGGCGTCCAACCGTTCAACGCCGGCCCCGCCGCTTCTGTGATCCTGCATCCCGCATGACCGAGGAGAACCCGAAACTCCATCCCGCCGAGCACCGGGCCTACCGGGAGCTCTACGTCTCGGCGCGCCACCTGACCCATCGCTGGGCTCGGATCGGGACGCTGCTGGAGGACATTCCGATCGGCGAGAAGCTCCAGCGCGGGGCCGCCGAGGCGGACCGGCTCCTGGAGGAGCTGCGGCCGCGCACCGAGGCCTACGGCCTCTACGGCAGCCCGATGGCCCAGAACCTCGGCGCCAGGCTCGCCGACCTGAGGACGGGAATCGCGGACCGCGGCGGCGACGCCGGCATGGTGGCGCGGTTCTCGGTCCTCGACGGCGAGCACCTGACGACGCTGCTGCGGCAGCTCGCGGAGCTGGCACGAGCCCGCGACGACCGCGACATGGCCGGGTTCTGCGAGGACTGGGCCGTGCGCTTCGAGCCGCATCTGGACGCTGTTCGCCAGGCGTCCGTCGAGCTCGGCAGGGATCCCGACCGCGCCGCCGCGCCGGTCGCCGACACCGTCCTCAACAAGGCCGCCCACGGGGTGGGCTGGACGTTCGGCGCGTTCGGCGAGGGCGTCGACCAGATAGCCGGCCGGCTCCGCCGGCGCTAGGAGAGCTCCGGGGTTCCCTCGAGCGGGGTCGATGCCTCGGCGTGCAGCTGGCGCGGGATCCGCCCTGCCTGCCTCGCGGCCCAGCCCGCCTCGACCGCCGAACGCATCGCCGCGGCCATCCCGGCCGGATCCTCGGCCCGCGAGACCGCGCTCGCCAGCAGCACCGCGTCGCAGCCCAGCTCCATCGCCAGCGCGGCATCGGAGGCAGTGCCGATCCCTGCGTCCAGGATCACCGGGACGCTCGCTCGCTCGGCGATGATTCGCACGTTGTAGGGATTTCGAATCCCCATCCCCGAGCCGATCGGCGAGCCGAGCGGCATCACGGCCGCACAGCCCGCCTCCTCGAGGCGCCGGGCCAGAATCGGGTCGTCGTTGGTGTAGGGGAGGACCGTGAAGCCCTCGTCGACAAGCTGCTCGGCCGCGTCGAGCAGCTCCACGGCATCCGGGAAGAGGGTGCGATCGTCGCCGATCACCTCCAGCTTCACCCAGTCGGTTCCGAATGCCTCACGCGCGAGCTTCGCCGTCCGCACCGCATCGCGCGCCGTGTAGCAGCCGGCCGTGTTCGGCAGCGCGAACAGGCCGAGCCGGCGGATCACATCGAGCACCGAGCCCTGCGATGCCGGGTCCACCCTGCGCAGGGCGACCGTGACGATCTCCGTGCCGGAGGCGATCAGGGCCTCCTCCATCTGCTCGAGGGAGCGAAACCCGCCGGTCCCGACGATCAGGCGCGAGCCCCAGGTCCTGTCGCCGAGCTCGAGGCCGCCTTCGGCGCCGCCCTGGATCGCCGCGAGCACCTCCACCTTCTGCCCATCGGAGAGAAAGGTCTTCTCCCACTCGCTGCGCGGAACCACGTCGCCGTCGAGCGCGACTGCGACGCCACGGTCGGTGGCGGCTCCGGAAGCCTCGATCGCCGTGGCCACGGTCGCGCCGTCGGGGAGCGTGACGATCTCGCCGTTCAGCTCGACGTTCATGCGACCTCTGCCGCCTCGGCCCGCTCGCCCGCGAATCGAAGCGGCGAGAAGGGCGTCAGGTCGATGGGAGGCGGCTCGCCCCCGAGGAGCGCGGCGACGCATTCGGCCGTGAGGGGCGCCTGAAGCACCCCGTTGCGGAAGTGCCCCGTTGCGACCAGCAGGCCCTCGGTTGCGCTCTCTCCGATCATCGGCGCATTGTCGGGGCTACCCGGACGCAGGCCGGCGGTCGTCTCGGCCAGCTCGAGCTCGGCGATCTCCGGAAGCAGCCGATACGCCTCTCTGAGCAGCTCGTGAACGCCTCCCGCGGTGACGGTCGTGTCGAACCCTCGCTCCTCCACGGTCGCGCCGACGATCAGCCTGCCATCGGCTCGGGGGACCGTGTAGACGCGGTCCCCGGCGACGATCCGCTCGGTGACGGGCTCGTCGGCCGGTCCGCGCAGGGTCACGATCTCCCCCTTCACCGGGCGGACCGGCGGCCTCGATTCGGCCGGGACCCACTCCAGGCGCCCGGACCAGCATCCGGCCGTCAACACGACGGACGCGCCGGCAAAGGCCCGGCCGTCCGCGGCGCTGAGCCGCCAGCCCTCGCGCCGCTCGGCGGAGACGACCCTCACGCCGGTGTGGACCGCCACTCCGGTCGAGTCGAGGGCGGCCAAGAGAGCCGCGGCCACGCGACGCGGGTCGACGGTCGCATCGCCCGGTACACGGGCCCCACCGCGGACCGCGGTGGCCAGCCCGGGCTCGAGCTTCCTGCACGCTCCGCCGGAGAGCCAATCCGAGTCGAGGCCAAGCTTCCGCTGGAGGTCGTACCGGCGGCGCAGTCTCTCGGCCTCGTCTCGGTCGAGCGCGACGTGCAGGGCGCCTCGCCGCGCGAATCCGGTCTTTATCCCGGAGGCGCGCTCCAGCTCCTCGGCGAAGCCGGGCCAGAGGCTGAGCGACTCCAGATTGAGGGCGAGCAGCTGGTCCTCGCCCCAGGACGCCTCGCCCGCCGGGGCGAGCATCCCGGCGGCCACGCCCGTCGCGCCCGCGGCCGGCCGCTCCGCCTCCAGGACGCAGACACGCGCACCGCTCTGCGCGGTCCGCCAGGCCGAGGCCAGGCCGATCACGCCGCCGCCGACGAAGATCGCATCGAATCCGCTGTTCGTTTCGTCTCTCACTGCCGCTTCCCATCTGGGCGGCCGAGGCGCTCCAACCTCCCTGCGCCGGCATTACCCGGATCAGGTTCGGACGGTCGGCGGCGCTTCAGCCGCCCTCTCAGCCCTTTGGTGGGCTCCCGTTGCAGATCCATCGTACCCCCGTCATCTACGCTGCTTGCGAAGTGACTGACGCTCCGTCCGGCCCGACTCATCTGGCTCCCCCCGAGGCCATCGGGGAGCTGCGACGCCAGCGTCTGCGCTGGGCCCGTCTCTACTTCGTCTGCGAGGGGCGTCCGCACGGCCAGGACCCGGAGCGCCTGCTGAATGCGGCGATGGGCGCGGGCGTGGGGATGATCGAGCTGCGCGACCGCGAGCTGCCCCGCAGCGCGATCGAGCGCTCGGGCCACACCTTCCGGCGGCTGGCCAACACCTACGGGGCCCTGTTCATCGTCAACGACGACCCCCACCTGGCGCTCGAGCTGCGTGCTGACGGCGTGCACGTGGGCCAGGACGACATGGACCCCGCAGAGGCCCGCCGGCTCATGGGCCCCGACGCGATCATCGGGCTCTCCACGCACAGCCGGGAGCAGATCGAGGCGTCCGCCCAGCAACCGGTCGACTACATCAGCGTCGGACCGATCTGCGAGACCCCCACCAAGGAGGGTCGCCCCGCCACCGGCCTCGAGCTGATCGACGAAGCCGCCGGGCTCGCCGAGCGCCCCTGGTTCGCAATCGGCGGGATCGACGCCGGGAACGTGGACGAGGTCGTCTCCTCCGGCGCGGAGCGGATCTGCGTCGTCAGGTCGATCCGCGACGCGGCCGATCCACGCGCCGCGGCTACGGCGCTGTTCGACGCGGTTGACCCGGCGGCCCGCCGGGAGCGCGGATGAGCGACCGGGAGCGCAAGCGGGCCGAGCGGCAGAAGCGAAAGCGCCGCGCCGCCGAGCGCACCGGCGGGACGAACGGCGACGCCGCCACCGCAACCACCCCCGAGCCGACGGAGAGCTTCCAGGAGAAGATGTCCCGGCGCTACGAGGAGCGCAACGACGAGGCCCGCGCCAAGCTCGAGCCTCTAGACGAGGGCGAACGGCCGAGGGCGGTCACGGTTGGCGCAATCGCCTCCGCTGTGCTGGCGATCGTCTTCACCGTCTCCGCCGGCCTCGCCATCGCGGGCGTTGATGCCGGCGGGCGGCACATCAAGCCGGTTCCGATCATCCTCTTCGGCATCGTCCTCTGGGCGATGACCGTCGGCATGTGGCGGGCCCGCTACTGGGCGGTCCTGGGCTTCCAGACCGTGCTGCTCCTGGTCATGCTCGCCAGCGCCTTCGGGTTGGTCGTGGTCAGCTCGGTGCTCCAGGCGGTCGGGACGACAATCCTGCTCGCCGGCTCCGGCGCGCTCTTCTATTTCATGATCAGGGCGATGGCGCGCATCCAGATGCCGTCCCCACCCGGCGACATCTAACCGAGAACCAGATACAGCCATGTATCTGCATACGGTAGTGTATGCGGTCGTGGTGGCCAAGAATGAGCAGCACCGCCGCGTTCGCCGACTCGTCATCGGAGTGGGCTCGCTGTGGGGAACCGCCGTCGCGCTCGCGGCAGCAGCCGGGATCCCGCTGGCGTGGGTCTGGTTCGCGTCGAAGCTCGCAGGCACGAAGAAGGAACTGACACCCTCGCTCGCGCTCTTCATCGCCACCGGGATCGTCGTCTCATATTGGCTGGCGCTCCTCTTGGGCTCATGGATTCGAGGCAGGTCGATCGATCCCGCCAAGGAGCGCGACCGGGTGAGACGACGCTCCTGGAACCGCAGCTTCAGCGACGCGCCGCGACCGGACGATCAAGGCATTGATCCCATCGAACGTCTCTTCATAGTCGTCGGTGTATTGGCGGTCATCGCCTTCGAGGTCTGGTTCTTCTTCTTCGCCGGCGATCCGCTCCCGAGCCAGCCCGCCTTCTGACCTCCTCCGTGGCTCGCGATGTCTGAGACCGTCACCCCGCGCCGCAAGCCGCCGAAACGCCTCACTCGCAAGGAAAAGCAGGCCGAGACTCGCGAGCGCCTCCTCGACGCGGCCGAGCGCGTCTTCCTGCGGCGGGGGCTGCAGGGGTCGAGCGTCGAGGAGATCACAGCGGAGGCCGGCTTCACCCGGGGCGCCTTCTACTCCAACTTCAACAGCAAGGACGAGCTCTTCGTCGAGCTGCTGCAGGCCCGCGTTTACGAGCGCTATACCGAACTGGCGAAGGAGGCGGAGGCCCAACCCGGCAGACCGCGGGAGCGCCTCCGATGGGGAGCTGAGCGCCTCCGCGACGTCCAAAAGGACGAGGCCGGCAGCTGGCTCTTCCGGCTCTGGCTCGAGTGTCTGACGCAAGCTGCACGGGATGAGGACTTCCGGAAGCTCGCGGCGAGCTTCTGGAGCGGCAACCGGGCACTCGTGGCTGAGCAGACCAAGGCCACCTTCAAGGAGGTCGGGCGCAAGCCTCCGCTGCCGCCGGACCAGATAGCAACGGCGATGATCGCGCTCGACGTCGGCCTTGCGGTGCAGCACCTGGTCGACCCGGAGCAGGTCCCGCTGGAGTTCTACGTTCCGCTCTACGACTTGCTTTTCGGCTCTCTGGTCGACGCGCAAGAGCAGTAGGACCAGCAGGGCCGAAACGCCTGCTCCTATAGAGTCGAAGGCCAATGGCCGAGTACGACGTGATCGTGATCGGAGGCGGCCCGGGGGGTTACGTGGCCGCAATCAGGGCAGCCCAGCTCGGGCAGAAGACGGCTGTGGTCGAGCGCGACAAGGCGGGCGGCCGCTGCCTCAACTACGCCTGCATCCCGGCGAAGACGGTCCTCCACACCGCCGAGATCTTCCACGCCGTGAGCGCGGATGGCGCCGAGCTCGGCATCAAGGCCGGGAAGGCGGAGATCGACTGGAAGGCGCTCCAGGAACGCCGGACCAAGGTCTCGAAGACTCTCGAGGACGGCGTCGAGTTCCTCTGGAAGAAGAACAAGGCCGACTTCCTCCAGGGCGAGGCCTCTCTTGCCGGCGGGGGCAGGGTGAAGGTCGGCGATGACGAGCACCAGGCAAAGGCGATCGTGCTCGCCACCGGCTCCGTCGCAATGCCGATCCCCGGAGTTGACTTCTCCGACCGCGTGATCGACACCTGGGGCGCCTACTCGCTCGAGACGATGCCCAAGTCGCTGGTGATCGCCGGGGCCGGCGCCTCCGGCTCGGAGATCGCCTCCGCCTATTCCCGCATGGGCGTCCAGGTCACGCTGATCGAGATGCTCGACCAGATCCTGCCGCTGGAGGACAAGGACATGGCCCGGGTCGTCGAGCGCCAGTTCAAGAAGGACGGCATGGAGGTGCTCACCGGCACCAAGGTCGAAAGCGTCGAGGAGCAGAAGAGCGGCGTCAAGGTGAAGGCCGGCGAGGGGGAGATCAAGGCCGATTACCTGGTCATCGCCGGCGGGCGGAAGCCCGACACGGATCCACTCAACCTCGACGCGGCCGGCGTCAAGACCAACGATCGCGGCCAGATCGAGATCGACGAGCTCCAGCGGACCTCGGCCGACGGCATCTTCGCGATCGGCGACCTCGTCCGCGGCCCCGCCCTCGCCCACAAGGCCGAGGAGGAGGGCGTCGTCGCCGTCGAGGTGGCGGCGGGCCACGAGACCGAGCCCATCAACGTCGACCTGATCCCGGGCGCGACCTTCACCCACCCGCAGGTGGCGAGCGTCGGCTTGACCGAGGAGCAGGCGAAGGACGCCGGGCGCCAGATCAAGGTCGGCAAGTTCAAGCTGGGCGGCGCCGGCGCCTCGGTCGTCTACGACGATCGCGCCGGGCTCGTGAAGATCGTCGGCGACCCCGAGTACGGAGAGATCCTGGGCGCCCACATCGTCGGGAACATCGCCTGCGACATGATCAGCGAGATCTGCAACGTGATGGCGCTCGAGGGCGGCTATCCGGAGCTGCAGCGCATCATCCACCCGCATCCGACGATGTCGGAGGCGATCCTCGACGGCGCCCGCGCCGTCGACGGCTGGGCGATCCACGCTTAGGAAATGACGAAGAACCGACTGGAGGCCTTCTCGGACGGGGTCTTCGCGGTCGCGATCACCCTGCTGGTGCTCGACATCGCCGTGCCGACGGGGAACGGCCTGTGGCACAAGCTCGGCGACGAGTGGCCCTCGTTCGCCTCGTTCTTCGTCAGCTTCTGGGTGATCGGGATCATCTGGGTGAACCATCATGGGGTGATCGATCACCTGAAGCGCGCGGACCGCGGCGTTCTCTACCTCAACCTGCTCGTCCTGATGTCGGTGGTGCTGATCCCGTTCGCCACCGCGCTGATGGCCGAACACCTCAAGTCCACCGAGGACGAGCATGTCGCCGCGGCCGTCTACGCCGCCTCCTTCGTCCTGATGGCCATCGCCTTCGGCGTGCTCTGGGAATACATCACCCGCCACCGCGAGAAGCTCGGCGTCGAGTTGACCGACGAGGAGGTTCGCCGCAGATCGCTCGCCTTCCAGATCGGCAATCCGTTCTACCTGGTCGCCGTGCTGGTCGCGTTCATCAACCCGGTCGCGGTGCTGGTGATCATCGGCGCCCTGGCGGTCTACTACATGGTCGCCGGAATGCGGAGTCCCGACGGATGACCGAGCGGGCGATCTTCTACTACGACTTCAACTCGCCGTACTCCTATCTGGCGGCCGAGCGAATCAGCGGCCTGTTCGCGGAGGTAGAGCTCGAGCAGCCCGAGTGGCAGCCGATCTCATTCGGCCATCTGCTGCGGACAACCGGCAGGCGGCCCTGGTCTCTGCCACCGGAAGGCCCGGATCCCGACCACCTGGCGGAGGTCCAGCGGCGAGCGGACGAGCGTGGCCTGCCGAAGGTCGTCTACCCCGAGGGCTGGCCGATCGAGAACTACAGCCTCAATCCCGTGCGGGCGGCGGTCTACGCGAAGGAGTCCGGGCGCGTCGTCTCGTTCTCCCTCGCCTGCTTCCGCCAGGTCTTCGCGGCCGGCCGCGACATGAGCGACCTCAACAACGTGCTGGTGGCCGCCGCAGCCTGCGAGCTCCATCCCAACGCGGTGACGAAGGGAATCGAGACGAAGTCGGTCAAGGACAAGCTCCGGGCCGCAACCGACGAGGCGCTGGAGCGGGGCATCGAGGGGATCCCCACGGTGGCCGTCGGGAAAGAGCTCTTCTGGGGCGACGACCGCCTCGAGGAGGCCGTGCGGGCCGCCTCGGGAGCCTGAGAGCCGCTCAGCCCAGCCGCTTGCGCAGCTTGACCTTGCTGCCGCTCTCACCCGTGGCGCCGCAGCTGGCCGTGAAGCTGATCTTCTCGCTGACCTTCGCCTTGCCCTCGGCCTTGAGCTTCCGCCTCTTGGCGCCCTTGGGCTTCACGGGGAGATCGACGACCCCGGCCCCGGCGGCGGTGACCTGGACCTGCTTCAGGCCCTTGCCGGACCCCACCACCGTGCCGGCGACCGGCAGGGTCAGGGGCAGCGTCGCGGTCCCCTTCTTGCGATTTCTCCTGACCTTCCCGACCTGCACGGTCGTGTCGCAGGTGGCCTGGTAGACGTAGCGCGTGTAGGCCGTGCTGCTGTTGAGGTCGACCACCGCTCCGGCCCGGTAGCCGTTGTCGAGAAAACCACCGAACGTGTGCCAGCAGAGGCGGAGGTCCGGGTTGGGGCCGTTGGGGTCACCATCCGCGCTGGCCTCGACGTCGCAGCTGTCGCGCAGGATCGGGTCGCCCTGCTTGGCAAAGCCCCACGAGAAGTCGTTGTTGAAGTACCAGCCGCTCCCGTTGGCGTCGTGCGGGGTATCGGACTTCCCGGTCTCGAAGAGGACGTCCGCCCGCGGCGCAGCGGCTAGCACGGTCAGCGTGGAGCTGTCCGTCGGGCCGCCGGCCAGCAGCAGCAGTCCCTTGTCGCATTGGCCGAAGATGCCGGCGAGCGGCGACGTGTTGTCGGCGTAGGTGTCGCTGAAGCACTGCTGCCACCCCGTCAGCTGGCTCTTGTCGACGTTCACCTGCGGCCCGGACGGGTAGTAGAAGGCACCGGCGGGCGCCGCTGTCGCGGCCACCATGGCGAGCATGCATACGCTGGCCAGTAGGAGACGACGGATGCTGATCACGTTTCCCTCCCAGGTCCGTTGATTTGAAGACTCTAACCCACCGCAGACGGCGGA
This sequence comes from uncultured Solirubrobacterales bacterium, assembly GCA_963815045.1. Classification (GTDB taxonomy): domain Bacteria; phylum Actinomycetota; class Thermoleophilia; order Solirubrobacterales; family 70-9; genus DASUPK01. Next base: position 209,472 of record CAWFET010000003.1, on the reverse strand, counting down.
TTCGGCCAGGTCGAAAGGCCCCAGGAGTAGGCTGAGCCCAGTGGCAGAGAGCAAGACCAAATCGGGACGGCGGTCGACCGGATCGTCCGACGGCAAGGGCAAGGCCGCGGCCAAGCCGAAGCTCCCCGAGGAGGCCACCTGCCGCGAGCTGCTCAGCCAGATGGCGTTGATTCGCCGCTTCGAGGAGGAGGCGGGACGCCAGTACCAGCGCGCCAAGGCCGGTGGCTTCCTCCACCTGGCGGTCGGCGAGGAGGCCACGATCGTCGGGACCACCTCCGTGATGCGCCCGGACGACTACCTGATCGGGACATACCGGACCCACGGCCACGCGATCGCCCGGGGCACCGACCCGAAGCGGGTGATGGCGGAGCTGTTCGGCCGCGTGGACGGAACGTCAGGCGGCCGGGGCGGCTCGATGCACATCTTCGACCTCGAGCACCGCTTCATGGGCGGCTACGGGATCGTCGGCGGGAACCTGCCGCTCGCGGCGGGCCTGGCGCTCTCCTCCGACTACCGCGGGACCGACGAGGTGACCGTCTGCATGTTCGGCGACGGCGCCTCGAACACGGGCAACTTCGGCGAGACGATGAACCTGGCGGCGCTCTGGAGCCTGCCCGTCGTCTTTTTGGTCGAGAACAACCTCTACGGCATGGGCACCTCGCTCGAGCGGCACTCGGCGGTCACCGATCTCTCCCACAAGGCGGAGGGCATGGGCGTACCCGGCGTGAGGGTCGACGGCATGGATGTGATGGCGGTCCGCGAGACGGTGGCGGAGCACATCCGCCTGGCGCGCGAGGACCGCAGACCGACCCTGGTCGAGGCCTTCACCTACCGCTACCGCGGGCATTCCGCCGCCGACCCCGAGGTCTACCGGACCAAGGAGGAGGTCGAGGAGTGGCAGCACAAGGACCCCATCGAGAGCTTCTCGAAGCGTCTGGTCTCCGAGAAGGTGCTCACCGCGGCCGACGTGGATGAGATCCGCGAGGAGGCCGACCGGGTCGTGACCGACGCGGTGGAATTCGCCGACAACTCCCCGGAGCCGCCCCTCGACTCCCTCTATGACCACCTCTACGTCCTCGGCGACCAGGTTCCCGGCTGGTACGGGGTCGACGAGCGCTCGCCCGACTCGCACGCGGCGGAGGAGGAGCGCGACGCGACCGAGCGCGCCCGCAAGCTCGCCGAGCGCGGAGCGGAATACGCCGAGGACGAGGAGCTGCTCGAGGCTGAGGGCGTCCAACCCGACACGCGGCCCGAGGACGTGCACTGATGGCCGTGATGCGGATGCGCGAGGCCCTGCGGGACGCGATGGCGGAGGAGATGCGCCGCGACGAGAGCGTCTTCGTGATGGGTGAGGACGTTGCGGTGTTCCAGGGATCCTTCAAGGTCACCGAGGGCCTGCTCGACGAGTTCGGTGAGAAGCGGGTCCGCGACACCCCGATCTCCGAGAACTCCATCGTCGGCATGGGCGTCGGCGCGGGGATGGGGGGCCTGCGGCCGATCGTCGAGATCATGACCGTCAACTTCGCGCTGCTGGCGATGGACCAGATCGTCAACCACGCCGCTGCGATTCCCTACATGTTCGGCGGCCAGGTTCGGGTGCCGCTCGTCGTCCGGATGCCGGGGGGCGGCGGTCACCAGCTCGGACCGACCCACTCACACAGCTTCGAGGCGATGTTCCTGCAGATCCCGGGACTGCTCGTCGCCTGCCCCTCCACTCCGGCCGACGGCAAGGGCCTGCTCAAGGCGGCGATCCGCGACGACAACCCGGTGATCTTCATCGAGCACGAATCGCTCTACGGCCTGCGCGGCGAGGTTCCCGAGAACGGCGACGGGGTCGTCAACTTCGGTGAGGCCGCGATCCGGCGCGAGGGCTCGGACGTGACGATCGTCGCCATCCTGCGCATGGTCGAGGTGGCCCAGCAGGCCGCCAAGACCCTCTCCGAGGAGCACGGCGTCGAGGCCGAGGTGATCGATCCCCGCACGCTGCGTCCCCTCGACCTCGACACGATCGTCGAGTCAGTCCGCAAGACGAACCGAGCCGTGATCGTCGAGGAGGGCTGGCCGCACGGTGGCGTCGGCGCGAATCTGGCCGCCCTGATCCAGGGGCAGGCCTTCGACCATCTCGACGCGCCGATCGAGCGGGTCACCGGCGCCGACGTCCCGATGCCCTACTCGAAGCGGATGGAGCAGGCGGCGATCCCGCACGTCGAACACATCGTCAGCGCGGCCCTTCAGACGCTGGAGGGCAGCCTCTGATGGCCGTCGACATCGTCATGCCGAGGCTGTCCGACTCCATGGAGGAGGGGACGGTGCTGCGCTGGCTCAAGGGTGTCGGAGACTCGGTTGAGGTCGGCGAGGAGCTCGTCGAGATCGAGACCGACAAGGCCAACATGGTCTACGAGTCCGACTCCGCCGGGACGCTGGTCGAGGTCATGGCGCAGGAGGGGGACACGCTGCCGGTCGGGGATCCGATTGCGCGGGTGGGGGATGCATCCGAGGTTGTCGGCGGGAATGGCGGCGCGCCCGGGGCTGCGGCCCCAGCAGGCAGGGCCGGCGCTGAGACCGAGGTTCAGACTCCTGACGCAGATCAGCCGGCCATCGAACGGCCGGAGCCTGCTGGTGCCGCATCCCCGGTCACGCCGCCGGGTTCGCCGGGTCCGGTGGCTACACCTCCTTCCCCAGCCGCGGCTGGGGGTGACGGGCGGCTTCGGGCCTCTCCGATCGCCAAGCGGATCGCCAGGGATCGCGGGTTGGATCTCTCCGCCGTGAGCGGGTCCGGGCCGGGTGGGCGGATCGTCAAGAAGGACGTCGAGCGGGCGCTCTCCGGCGGGGCGGCGGCCGCGCAGGTCCCGGCGGAGGCTGCGGTTGCGCCGGCCGCTCCGGCAGGGCCGACGCCCGGCGTCGCCGAGAAACCAGAGACGGCCAAGGGACAGGTGCAGGTGCTCGAGCTCACCAAGCTGCAGCAGACGGTCGCGCGGCGGATGGCCGAGTCGAAGGCGACCGCGCCGCACTTCTACCTGCAGGCCGAGATCGACATGAGCGCGGCGGTCGAGGGACGAGCGGCGCTGAAGGCGCAGGCCGAGGAGGGCGAGCCGGTCCCTACCTTCAACGACATGGTCGTCAAGGCCTGCGCGCTGGCTCTGGGCGAGTTCCCCCGAGCCAACGGCGCTTACCGCGACGGGAAGATCGAGCTGTATTCGCGGATCAACGTCGGCGTGGCGGTGGCCGCCCAAGACGCGCTGGTCGTTCCCACCGTCTTCGACGCCGACCGAAAGGGATTGCGGCAGATCTCCACCGAGACGCGGGCGCTCGCCGCGCGGGTCCGGGACGGGTCGATCACGCCGCCCGAGCTCTCCGGCGGCACCTTCACCGTCTCCAACCTCGGCATGTACGGGATCTCGAACTTCCACGCGGTGATCAACACGCCTCAGGCAGGCATCCTCGCCGTGGGCGAGCTCAAGGCGAAGCCGGTGGTGGCCGACTCCGGCGAAATCGTGGCCCGGCAGCTGATGGGCGTCACCCTCGCCTGCGACCACCGCATCCTCTACGGCGCCGACGGCGCCCAGTTCCTGGCGCGCGTGCGCGAGCTGCTCGAATCCCCGCTCGGGCTCGCGCTCTAGCCCCTGCCGTTTCGGTGTTGAACACGGATGGCGGCGCGTACGGGGGATGGGACCCTCTAGACACTCATGCTTTCGATCATGAGACGGTCCGCCATCCCGGCGCTGGTCGCTCTGGTGACAGCCCTCGCCGCTTCGGGAAGTGCGGTGGCGGCGACGCAGATCGGTCAAACGTTCACCCCGGACTCAAAGGGATGTGCTGCAGGCTTCACCTGGCTCCAGTACACCGTTCTCAATGACGGGGTGATCACGAGATGGAGCTTCGAAGGGTCGGCGATCACCGCTCAGGTTCCCTCCCTGAAGTTCAAGGTCGCCCGCCGTGTGCAAGGGAACGACTTCGAGGTGATCGCGGAGAGCGGCCTCGTGGCTCCAGCCATCGGCACATTGAGCACGTTCCCGGTGCAGGCCGCCGTCAAGGCCGGCGACCTGATCGGGTTCTTCACCGGAAGCGCCGGCTACTGCGATCGGCCTCAGCCAGGCGACACCGAGCTGCTGAATGGACCGGTCGGCGGCGATGTGGCTCCGCCGGGAACGGCGACATTCACACCGACGGATCCGTTCGGCGCGTCCGCGATGAACCGCCAGTTGGATCTCTCCGCGATGGTTGAGCCCGACTGCGACCGTGACGGTCTGGGTGACGAGACTCAGGACGGGAACCTGTCGAGCTGTCCGACCTGCAAGGGCAAGCGATCGACCATCGTCGGGACTCGGCACAGCGAGGATCTGCACGGCACGCAGGGCCGGGACGTGATGGCCGGGCTAGAGGGAAACGACAAGCTGTTCGGTTACGGGGGCAACGACCTGATCTGCGGTGGCCGCGGAAAGGATCAGCTGTCCGGGGGAAACGGAAAGGACGCCCTGCTCGGGCAGAGAGGCCACGACGCCTGCAAGGGCGGGAAGGGCAAGGACTCGGAAAAGGGCTGCGAGAAGTGGCTTCAGGAGGGGACCACGCCCCGTCCGCGGGACTGAAGCATCCCCGTCCGCAACGGTCGGTGACGCCGCTCGAGGCGGCGAAGGCGGTCGCCGCGGAGGCACTCGACACGGTCTCCGTCGTCTCGCTCTAGGGTGGCGGCGTTGTGAATCGCGCGCAGCTCGCCGACTGGATCGCCGCCTACGAGCGGGCCTGGCGGACGCCGGGGACCGAGGTCCTGGCCGAGCTGTTCACGGAGGACGCCAGCTACTCCACGGCGCCGTACGAGACGCCGCATGTGGGTCTCGAGGCGATCGCGGAGATGTGGGAGGGGGAGCGGATCGGGCCGGATGAGGCGTTCGAGATGACCAGCGAGGTGCTGGCGGTCGAGGGCGACACCGGGGTCGCGCGGGTTACCGTCGACTACAAGAGGGCGACGGACAAGGAGGGGCGGGTTCACCGCCAGCAGAAGGAATACCGCGACCTCTGGGTCGTCCGTCTGAACGACACGTGCCTCTGCTCGCACTTCGAGGAGTGGCCCTTCTGGCCGCCGGGTCAGGAGGGAGCGCCCGCGGCCGGTGCATGACGCGTGTGACAATGAAGGGGTGGACGAGGTGCTGACCGTGCGCTGCGGGCTCCTCCCCTACGAGGAGGCTCTGGACCTGCAGAGGCGGATCGAGGCGGCCCGCCAGGCCGACGAGATTCCCGACGTCCTGCTGCTGCTCGAGCACCACCCGGTCTACACGAAGGGGCGCCGCACCCAGCCGGGCGAGCTCGCCATGGGCGAGGACTGGTACCGGATGCAGGGGATCGAGGTCTGCGAGACCGATCGCGGCGGGGCGGTCACCTACCACGGCCCGGGGCAGCTGGTCGGCTATCCGATCGTCTCTCTGAAGCCGTACGGGAACAACGTGCACGAGTACGTCCGCGGACTGGAGGGGCTGATGGCCGGCTCACTCGCCGCCTACGGGGTGGATGCCGAGGTGATCGAGGACCTCACCGGAGTCTGGGTCGGCGGCGGCCCGCCGGAGGGCCGGAAGATCGGTTCGATCGGCGTGCACGTCAGCCGTGGGGTCACCACGCACGGCTTCGCCATCAACGTCAACAATGACCTGCAGCCCTTCGAATGGGTGGTCCCGTGCGGGATCGACGGGGTCCGGATGACCTCGCTCTGCCGCGAGTTCGGCTCGGAGGTCGACATGGACGCCTGCATGGACGTCGTCACCGAGCGCTTCGGCGAGATCTACGGCCGCGAGCCGGTCGCCACCACGCCGGAGGCACTGACCGAACTGCTCGGCGAACCGGCCCCGGTACGGTAGATCCGATGTCTGAATCGATCACGGACCGAATCCATGTGACCCGCTCCCGGTCCAACCCCGGGGGCCACGTGACCGATGAGGAGGGCAAAGTCCCCTTCCGATCGCGCAAGCCTCCGTGGCTCAAGGTTCCCGCGCCCGGCGGGCCGACCTACCGGCGGCTGAAGCGCTCGATCGAGCAGGACAACCTGCACACGGTCTGCGAGGAGGCCAACTGCCCGAACGTCGGCGAGTGCTGGGAGCGCGGCACGGCCACCTTCATGATCCTCGGCGACGTCTGCACCCGCCGCTGTGGCTTCTGCAACGTGCAGACGGGCAAGCCGAGCTGGAACGACCCGCTCGAGCCCCTTCGCGTCGCGAACCAGGTGAAGCGCATGGGCCTGCGACACGCGGTGATCACCTCGGTCGACCGCGACGACCTGCCCGACTACGGCGCCGGCGCCTTCGTCGGCGTGATCCGCTCGATCCGCCGCATGGCCCCGTCATGCAAGGTCGAGGTGCTGACCCCCGACTTCCGCGGCCAGGAGATGCCTCTCGCCAAGGTGATCGCCGAGCGCCCCGACGTCTTCAACCACAACGTCGAGACGGTGCCGCGTCTCTACCCGATGGCGCGCCGGGGATCCAACTTCCTGCGCTCCGCGCGCGTCCTCCGCATGGCGAAGGAGATGGGCGGCGACGAGGTCCTCACCAAGTCCGGCCTGATGGTGGGGCTGGGCGAGGAGTTCGACGAGATGGTCGAGACGTTCTCGATCCTGCGTGACCACGGCGTTCAGATCCTCACCGTGGGCCAGTACCTGCGCCCCACGGAGAGGCACCTGCCTGTCGACCGCTACTGGCACCCCGAGGAGTTCGAGGCGCTCGAGAAGGCGGCCCGGGAGCTCGGCTTCGAGTCCGTCGCGGCCGGCCCGCTGGTGCGGAGCTCGTACCACGCGGACGAGCAACTGCCCGCGGCGGCGACTGCTTAACAAAGGCCGGACGCAGCTTTCCCTGCAAGGGCGTGTTTCGGGGTCCGTAGCCTCGATCCATGCGTGCCCGCCTACGCACAACGACTGTTGCCCTGATCGCCTGCGCAGCCCTGCTTGCGCTGGCGGCCGGGCCGTTCGCCGGTGGCGCCTCGTCCCAGACGAGCGGCACAAGCGCCGGGCAGAGCCCACTGTCAGGTAACGGAATGTGGATCTGGTACCTGAGCCGCTCCTCACACGGCAAGCTCGGGAAGATCGCGAAGAAGGCGCGCGCCAACCACATCGACACGGTGCTGATCAAGTCGGGGGACGGGACGCACTACTGGAGCCAGTTCTCGCCGCGCGTGGTGAACGGGCTGCACGCCCGGGGACTCGACGTCTGCGCCTGGCAGTTCATCTATGGCGACAAGCCAGGCAAGGAGGCGAAGGTAGGTGCCGCCGCCGTCGCCAATGGCGCCGATTGCCTGGTGCTCGACGTCGAGGGCCAATACGAGGGCAAGTATCCGCAGGCGTCCTACTTCATGTCGAGCCTGCGCTCCCAGGTCGGGCCGGACTACCCGCTGGGCCTCGCCAGCTTCCCGTACGTCGACTACCACCCGGCCCTTCCCTACTCGGTCTTCCTCGGGCCCGGGGGCGCCCAGTACAACGTCCCGCAGCTCTACTGGAAGGACATCGGCACGACGGTGGACACCGGCTACATCCACACCTGGGTGTGGAACCGGATCTACGGCCGCCAGATCGATCCCCTCGGCCAGGTCTACAGCCGGCCCAAGGCCGGGCAGATCAAGCGATTCCGCGCGCTGGCCATGTCGCACGGGTTCGACGGCGTCAGCTGGTGGGACTGGCAGGAGGCCGGAAAGCGGCAGTGGAAGGCGCTCCGCCAGCCGGTCTCGGCCGCATCCACCGGGCCCTATCCGAGCTATCCCTTCCTGCACCTCGGCTCCAAGGGTGACTTCGTCGCGTGGGCGCAGCAGCTGCTCGCGGGCGGCGGCTACACCGTTCCGGTGAGCGGCTACTACCAGGGCTCGACCCAGGCGGCCGTGATCGCATTCCAGCGAGACCACGGGCTCTCCCAGACGGGCAACCTCGACGTACCGACGTGGGGGCCGCTGCTCCAGAACAAGCCGCTTCCGGTCCGCTGGGTGAGCGGCGGGGGCGCGGTGCCGGCGAAGGCATCCGGTCGGGCGGTTCTCGCCCCGCCGAAGTCGGCGAAGCTGCCGGCGATCCGGGACGAGATCCCGCCGCCTCAACAGCGCGGGTAGACGGCTTCGCCATCAGCGACCGCCACAAACTTCGCGGTGGACCTACACGTAGGCTCTGCGGCGCCAGGTGCTGCCGCTGAAGGACAACAACCCGACCTCGCGGTTCCCCGTGGTCACGGTTGGCCTGATCGTCGCCTGCGTCCTGGTGTTCATCTGGCAGCTCAACTTCCCGGAGAACCGGCGGCTCAGCGAGGCCGGGTTCGGCCACATCGACCAGAGCTCGCTCGAATACGGGGCGATCCCCTACCGGATCACCCACACGAGCGCCGGCAAGTGCGACATCGGCGCGGTCAGCGAGGTCGCCCCCGGTCAGTTCGAGGCGGGGGTGGTCTGTCCGGGCACGAGGGACTACGACGAGGCCGTTGCTCGCAGCCGAGCCAACCCGGGCGCCGACCTGGGGCCGTTCCAGATCGACCAGAAGCCGTGGTACGAGACGCTCTTCACGTCGATGTTCATGCACGGCGGCTGGCTGCACATCATCGGCAACATGCTCTTCCTCTGGGTCTTCGGCAACAACGTCGAAGAGCGGCTGGGGCGCGCCGGGTTCCTGCTCTTCTACATCCTGGCCGGGCTGATCGCGGTCTACACGCAGGCGGTGATCGACCCGTCCTCCACGGCGCCCACGATCGGCGCCAGCGGGGCCATCGCGGGAGTGCTCGGCGCGTACGCGCTCTTCTATCCGCGCGCGAGGGTGCTCACCCTGATCTTCATCATCTTCTTCGTCACGCTGGTCGAGATACCGGCGTTGATCCTGCTCGCGCTCTGGTTCATCCTTCAGTTCGTCCCAGCCCTCGGGCAGGTCGCGGTCGGCTCGGGGGGCGACCAGGGGGTCGCCTATTTCGCGCACGTGGGCGGCTTCGTCTTCGGCCTGGCGGTGGCGGGGGCGATGCTCTCCGTGATGCGAAGACGCAGACCCGAACCTCGCTTACCGACCATCTGAGCCAAATATGGACCCCGACCTTCGGAACGGACTGCTGCTGCTCGGCCTGGTCTTCTGCGGGTTCTTCGCCGCGGTCACGATCTACGTGATCGCGGACACCGGGCTGCGCCTGCGGACCTACGGGGACATCGGCGCGATCGCGCTGTACGCGGTCTCGCTGGGGATCGTCGGGATGATCGCCGCCGGCCTGATCGGCGCCCTCCGCAACCCGCCCGATGACTAAGCGGATCGCGATCATCGCCGGGGTGGTGCTCGTTTTCGGCGTGGCCGCAGTGGTTGCGTTCGCGATCTGGCCGGACCGGGCGGGAAACCGGGACTCGGAGCTCACCACCCGCGCCGTGGTGCCGCCATCCGTGACCGCTCCCGACGTCTCGGCGATCAAGAGGGCCATCGCCGTCTCCCATTTCGCGCTCCTCCCGGTCACCGGGCAGCTCCCCGTCCACTACCGCTTCAAGCATCCCCCGGCCGCGGGGATCCTCTTCGACGTTAAGTCGGGCGCGGTCCTCTGGCAGCGCAACCCGCGGCTCCAGCACCCCATCGCGAGCTTGACCAAGATGATGACCGCGCTGATCGTGGCGGACGAGAACCGGCCCGGAGAGCATGTGCTGGTGAGCCGGAAGGCGTCGCAGACGCCGGGCTCGGCGACCGGGCTGCTGCCTCGCGGCAAGAAGGTGCCGCTCGAGCCCCTGCTCCAGGCGCTGATCATGATCTCGGCGAACGACGCGGCCGTCGCACTGGCCGAGCACGACGGCGGGAGCGTGACGCGGTTCGTCAAGGAGATGAACGCGCAGGCGAAGTCGATGGGGCTCGAGTGCACCCACTACTCGACGCCGAACGGCCTGCGCGACCGCGGCAACTACTCCTGCCCCGACGACCTCGCCGAGCTCGCGCGCGCGGACCTGGCGAACCCGCGCATCGCTCAGATCGCGCAGACGCGCTCAGCGAAGCCGCGCTTTCCGATCAAGGGGAAGCACCTCTACCTCTACAACAACCACTACTTCCTCCAGCACGGCCTGGCCGGCCTGCCGCAGGCGCAGGTCACCGGGCTGAAGACCGGGTTCACGGACCCGGCGGGACGCTGCTACGTGACCACCGCGCGGGTGGGTGGGCATCAGCTGGGCGTCGTGCTGATCCACTCGCCGAACCCGATCACGCAGGTCCCGGCGCTGCTGCGCGCCGGGTTCGTGCAGGAGGGCGTGGTGGCTCCCGCGCCGCCCCCGGCCAAGCCCAAGCAGCCGCCGGGCGGATAGGCGGATGAAGATGAGGTGGGAGCTGCCGAGCCGTCCGATTCTGGCGTGCGCGGCGGTCTGCGCCTTCATCCTGGTGGTGGCCGCCGCCGACCTCGCCCACACCGAGTCTCGCCTGCCGGACCTCCCCTCACGCTACTGCCAGGCCAACCAGGCGAGCTGCTTCAACGCCCAGCTCAGCGAGGGCGTGGCCCGGGAGAGGGCCGCGGAGCCGCTGCAGCGCGAATACGACTCTCGGGCGTGGCTCTACGCGTTCGCGATCCTCGCCATCGTGGCGGTGGCGACAGCGTGGAGCATGCGCGTCAATCCACGCACCGAGTGGCTGCGGATCTTCACCAACCTCGGGGTCATCGGGGTCTGGGCCGGCATCGGGGTGATCGTCGTCCTCGTGGCCACCGATGGCGATGACGTGACTCCCGCGGCCGCCCCCCTGCTGATGCTGCCGGTGGTCCTGCTCGTCGCGGCGGCCGCCGGGACGCTGATCGGGCGCTCCGAGGGATGGGCCGTGCGGAGCCAGGCCGATGACGTGCGGGACCGGGTGCTCCATCTCGGCAAGCTGGTCATCCACATCGGGACGCGGGGGCAGGTCAGGCGGTCGCGGCTGGAGGAGCTGGCGCGCTGGCTGGCCAATGCGGCGCTGGGCCTCACAGCGGTCACCTGCGTGCTGGCGATCGTCTTCGTGCTGGCACAGCCCGGGTGCGGCGGAGGAGGCGGACCGCCGCATTGGACGGATCCGATCGACGCGGTGACTGCCATCGCCGCGATCGCCGGAATGACCGCGGGGATCGGGGCCCTGGTGCTCCGCAGGTGGATCGCGGCGCTGATCGCCCTGGTCGGCTGCCCAGTCGCGCTGCTCCTCGTCCTGGTGAGCACCTGCGCGTTCTCCTGATCGCCGCCCAACCCCCTTTGCAAACCGCCATCGGGGGTATATGAATTTGGGGCGATGATCGAAGCGCTTCACATCCTGGCTCTCCAGAACACACCGCAGCAGAAGGGTGGCGGCCTCGGGGTGTCTGCCGAGATTGTGGTGGCGACCGTCGTGGCCTGCGCGCTGCTGACCGCGACGGTGCTGTTCCTGTCGCGCTACAAGCGGCGCCGGGACGCGATGATGGTGCGCGAGTGGCGAGCCCGCGAGCGGATGCAGGAGCTGTGTCCCGACGGCTGGGGAGCCCGGATCATGCTCTACGGGGACGGGGCTCCTCTGCCCGACGACGCGCCGGCGGGCGAGCGGCAGGTCTGCGTCGAGTGGACCGAGTACGGGCACGACCCGGCGGGCCATACCGAGGTCGCGGTGGCGCGGCGGATGTGGGCCAGGACGATCACCGGCGCGCTGCGGGGCATGCTGGCCGACCGCGAGCTCGACGTCGAGCTGGAGAAGATCGAGCGCAAGGTGATCGAGGACACCTCGGGGGGCCGAGAGCGATCAGGCGGGGCCGGATGGGAGCGCTGAGGCGCGGGATCAGCTTCGCCGCGATCGCAATCGTGGGCGGGGTGTTGGCGCCGGGTACGAGCGCACAGGCGGCGACCGTGACCGTGGGGAGTCCGCTGACCGCAAACTTCACCGGAGCGCTCACCAGCCATTCCCTGGAGGTGAACACGGCACTTCCGGAGCCCGGTGCAACGGTTGCCTCGCCGGTGGACGGCACGATCATCAACTGGAGAGCGATCCTGGGGTCGACTGGCGAAATGTCGTTGCTGGTCGTCAAGCCTGCGAGCGGTGGCGCCTATACGCCTGGCTTAGGCATGTCTTCGGTGCACACCAACAGCGTCGGTCTGCAGACTTTCCCTTCGGGACTGGTGGTCAAGGCCGGCGATCTGATCGGCCTTGATCTCGAAGGCACGACGATCAAGGAGGCGAGCCCCACTCCCGGTGCCACGATCAGCGAGTGGGCTCTTCCGTTCGACTTCGGATCCTCGCGCCCGCCGGACAACACCCACAACAACTCGGAGCTCGCCTACAACGCCACCGTGGAGTACTGCCTCGTCCCCAAGCTGAAGGGCAAGAAGCTCGGCGCCGCGAAGAAGGCGCTCGCCAACGGAGGGTGCAGGGTCGGCGATGTGACCAGGCCCAAGAAGGGGAAGGCCGCCAAGTTCGTCAAGTCGCAGAGCGTGCCCCCGGGGACCGCGCTCGCGGATCAGGCCGTGGTCAACCTGAAGCTGCGCCGAAAGCCGAAGAAGAAGTAGCTCGCCGTTCAGCGATGGAGCCAGCGGGGCTCGAACCCGCGACCTCGGCGTTGCAAACGCCGCGCTCTCCCAACTGAGCTATGGCCCCGTGGGAGAACGATTGTACGGCGGGCATCCGCAACCCCGTGAAAGCCGCTGTGAGAGACTGGCCCCACTGGCGAACCCCCCCAGGAGGGGTAATGGCAACCAAGGCCAAGAACCCGCAGACGGGCGGCCACCGGGAGAAGACGGACAAGTCCCCGACCGCCGTGGACGAGCACAAGGAGCGCAAGGCGGCGGCCGGAGAGGCGAAGCCGGCCCAGCGCGCCGAGGTCTCGAACCTCGACATCGTCCGCTTCTACTTCGACCGCGCCGTCGAGCGGCTCGGGCTCCCCGACGATATCCGCACCGTCTTCTGGACCCCATACCGCGAGGTCACCGTCCAGATCCCGGTGAAGCTCGCCGATGGCAAGGTCCACACCTTCTCCGGCTACCGGATCCAGCACAACGGCGCTCGTGGCCCCTACAAGGGCGGCATCAGATACCACCCGGAAGTCGACGTCGACGAGGTCCGGGCGCTGGCCTCGCTGATGACCTGGAAGACCGCCGTCGCCAACATCCCCTTCGGCGGCGCCAAGGGCGGCGTCAACTGCCCGGCCACCGAGCTCAGCAGCGACGAGCTCCAGGCGATCACCCGCTCCTTCATGGACAAGATCCAGAAGGTCCTGGGTCCCACACGCGACATCCCCGCCCCCGACGTCAACACCAACGCCCAGGTGATGGCCTGGATGATGGACGAGTACGGCAAGCTCCACGGCCACACGCCGGCCATCTGCACCGGCAAGCCGATCGCGCTCGAGGGGTCATACGGACGTGAACAGGCGACGGGCCGCGGCTGCATCTACATGTTCCGTGAGGCCGCCCCCCAGATCGGGATGACGCCCGCGGACTGCACCTTCGTGGTCCAGGGCTACGGCAACGTCGGCTCCTGGGCGTCGCGAATCCTCCAGCAGCTCGGCGCCAAGATGATCGGCACCTCCGACGCGACGGGAGCCATCCACAGCGAGGAGGGATCGACGCCGACGACCTCGCCGCCCACATTCGGGATGGCGGCGAGCTCACCGAGTTTCCCGGCGCCGACGTGATCAGCCCAGACGACCTGCTCGCCATCGAGTGCGACGTCCTCATTCCCGCGGCCCTCGGCGGCATGATCCACGAGCACAACGCCGACCGGATCAACACCAAGATGATCATCGAGGGCGCCAACTCGCCCACAACGCCGGCGGCCGACCAGATCCTCCACGACAAGGGCGTCCACGTGATCCCGGACGTGATGGCCAACGCCGGCGGCGTCGTCTGCTCCTACTTCGAGTGGGTGCAGAACCTCCAGCACTTCCGCTGGTCCGAGCGCGAGGTGAACGACAAGCTCGGCGGCATCATGAGGCGCGCCTACCGCGACGTCTCGGCCCGGTCGAAGGAGGAGCGCCTCTCCCTGCGGGAGGCCGCGTATCTGGTCGGAATCGAGCGAGTGGTCGAGGCGAGCCGCACGCGCGGCTACGTCTGAGCCGGCCTAGTCGTCGAAGTCGAAGTCCTTCGGGGGCCCCTTCTCGAACCAGAGGCCCTCCTCCCCCTCTTCCTCCTCATAGGACTCCTCGGGATCGAGAGTGCCGCCCTCGTACACCTCGTCGTCCTCGAGGGCGGGCCGGACCTCCGTGCCCGGCTCCTCGACCGGCGGCTCGGTGCCCGAGACGGGCTCCTCCGCGTAGGGCTCCTCCTCCTCGAGGTATGGGGCCTCCTCCTCCGCGGGGCCGAGAGCCTCGAAGTCATCGTCGTCGGCCGGGGCAGGCGCGCCGCCCACCGGGTCCTCATCCGTCTCGAAGTCGTAGAGCGCCGGCGCCCCGGAGTCGTCAGGCGGCTCCTCGGTGTACGGCTCCGGCAGCTGCTCCTCCGCCGAGGGCGGCTCATCCAGCGGCTCCTCGGGGGGCAGCGGCGGTAGTCCTCCGGTGTCCCCCGGCGGCGGATGCTCCTGGGTCGGCACGTCGATACGGCCCCGTGCCCTGCCAGGGGGCTCCGAGCCTGCGGCGGGCGGAGGTGGAGGGGGCTCCGGCACCGAGCTCTCCGGCTCAAGCGGCCGGTCGGACGCGGCTTCCGGCTCCGGCTCGAAGTCCGGCTCGGGCTCCGGCTCGAGCTCCGCCTCCGGCGCGGCCTGCTCGGCGGCGGGCGGCGGGGCCTCTGGGTCAAACGGCAGATCGGGCGGCCCGGCGGACGGTTCCGCGGCCGCGTCCTCGGGGAATGGCTCCTCCTCGGCGATCAGGTCCTCGAGCGACTCCGAGGGCGAGGAGGGCGCCGCCGGGGCCTCGGGCTCACCGGTCTCGGTCTCGGGACCCGCGATGGGCTCGGACGGCTGATACCTCTCGAGTGGCTCCTCGAACGTCTCCTGACCGGGTATCTCGTCCTGACCCGGAAGCTCGACCTGGCCTGGGATCTGCGAGACGCCCTCGGGAGGGCTCGCGGGCTCGGCCGGCGGCTCCTCGAAGCTGGGCTCGGAGGGACGCAGGGCCTGGGGCTCGACGAGGCGCGTCGGATCCTCCCCACCGACATCGGGATCGGTCAGGCCCTCGGGTGCCTCGAGGTCACCCAGGTCGCCGGGAGCCTCGATCTCGCTCAAGTCGGCCGGCTCATCCGGCGTCGCCGTGGGCGACTGTGGCGAGGCCTCCCCCGGTGAGGAAACCTCGTTGAAGAGCTCATTCGCCGCGAACGGATCCGGGCGGTCGGCTGAGCCGAACGCCTCGTCCTCGATTTCGCGCAGGTCGGCGTCGTGGGCGCCGTGCTTGCGCTTCAGATCGAGGTGTTCGCGAATCGCGTCGTCGAGTATTCCCATGATGCGCGGTCTGACCGCCTCGAGGGTTCAAAGCTTAGGCGCTGCAGGGCATATGTGATACCTGGATCGGTGCCTGGACCCTGCACCCGAGCGACCAATTTACGGCCGTTTGCCCCTCGCCCCACCCTCGGGGGCGAATCGTCGGCCGCCGCGCCCAGGCACGTCGTCATCCGCGTGGTCTCCAGGCCGCGTCGCGGGAGCCGCCCGAATCTGGTTCTTGCCCGCTCGTTTCGCGCGCAGCAGCGCCCTGTCGGCGGAATCGACCAGCGAATCGAGGTCATGGGCCGAGTCCGGGATCGTCGCCACGCCCAGGCTGATCGTGACGGCCATCGTCCCACCCTCTCGGAGCGGCACGTCCACGTTCCGCATCCGGTCGGCCAGGCGCTCGCCGACGATGAGCGCGCCCTCGCGGTCGGTCTCGACCAGGATCACGGCGAGCTCATCCCCGCCGTAGCGCGCTGGGACATCGATCGACCGCGTGCCCTCCCGGACCTGGTCGGCCACCGTCTCGAGCACGACGTCGCCCTGGAGGTGCCCCTCGCGATCGTTGATCTGCTTGAAGTCGTCGACGTCGATGATGATCAGCGAGATCGGGTGGCCGAAGCGCCCCGCCCGAGCCACCTCCCGATCGAGCGTCTCCGCCATGTAGCGGCGGTTGGCCAGGCCGGTGAGAGGGTCCGTCATGGCTTGTTCGGAGACCCGCCGGTGGAGGCGAGTCAGGGTTCGGGCCAGCGTCCAGGCGAGCGCGACGCCGAGCATCAGGAAGAGCACCAGGATCGCCAGCTCGGGAGCCGTGATGCCGAGGAACCCACCGGACTTCGGCGGACCGAGCATGACCAGCGTCAGGCCATCGCTCGCGTCCAGCGTGGTCGCGTGGGCCCTGTAGCTCTCGCCGCCTGCGCTCAGATCGGCGGTCTCATCCGGGTCCAGCGTCTTGGACGGGGCCGCCACTGTCGAGGCGAGCGTCGTCCCCGCCCGGCGGAGCACGACCTGATGCCCCGTCAGGCGATGAACCTCGGCCGCGTACGCCTGCGCCGTGGTCGTGGACAGGCGCAGCGCACCCACGGGCCGGGCCTGCTCGGTCAGTCCCACTCGAGCAAAGGCGACCGCGTCGGGCGGACCACTCCCGGCCATCTGGCGCGAGGCGTTGTCGAGAATCTCCACCCGGACAACCCCCGGCTCGCTCGCCGCCCGCCGGGTGAAGGCGCGAAGGGCGACAGGATCGCCAGATTTGAGCGCGATGGCCAGGCCGGGACTGGCGGCGAGCGGTCGCGCGTGGCCGCTCGCATTCGCCGTCCGCTCGTTGAAGATGGAGACCGCCGTCTGGACGCTGGCTGCCAGGCGAGCGTCGGCCTTGCCCTGCTGCGAGTCCTGGCTGACGAAGATCAGGATGCCGATCAGTGCCGCGGTCGGCACGATCGCGATCAAGAGGAAGAACAGTCCCAGGCGGCGTCCGAAGTTCATGGTCACGAGTATCCTTGGCCCCCGGCACGCTGGCTTATTCGGCCGTGGGCCTAATAGTTATCGGTAGATCCCACCCGGGGCTATAGCTCAGTTGGGAGAGCGCCTGGATCGCACCCAGGAGGTCGCCGGTTCGAGTCCGGCTAGCTCCATATTCATGGATTTGTTTCGACCGCGGCTTAGAGTCGCGCTCCATGGCGGGAATCCACATCGACACCCCCTCCGGTCCGGCCCGGGCGCTTCTTCATCAGGCCAAGGACGCCCGCGGCGGCGTGGTGCTGGGACACGGCGCGGGAGCCGGCATCGACGGGCCGGATCTCCGGGCGGCGACCGAGGCCGCGGTCGGCGAGGGGATCTCGGTGGCGCTGGTGGAGCAGCCCTACCGGGTCGCCGGGAAGCGCGCCCCAGCGCCCGCGAAGCGCCTGGACGAGGCCTGGGTCACCGTCATCCGGTATCTCCGCGATCACGAGCTCGCCGGCCTGCCGCTGGTGGTCGGGGGGCGCTCGCTCGGCGCGCGCGTCGCCTGCCGGACCCTCCCGGAGACCGACGCGGCCGCCGTGCTCTGTCTCGCCTTCCCGCTGCTGCCACCGCGCCGCGGCGAGAAGCCGCCGCAGAGCCGGCTGCCGGAGCTGGAGGCGGTGACCGTGCCCGTGCTGGTGGTCCAGGGCGAGAGCGACCGCTTCGGCATGCCCCCCGAGGGACCCGGCCGGGAGGTGGTCAAGGTGCGAGGCGACCACGGCCTCAAGTCGGATCCGGAGGCGATCGCTGAAGTCGTCGGGCGGTGGCTGGCGAGGCTGTCGCTCTAGGCGTGTAGATCCGCCAGCCGGTCGGCCTCGGCGCCGAGCTCGCGCTTCGTCTCGGCGTCGAGCCGCTCGAACGGGTCGAGCTTCACCTTCCCCTGATCGAACTTCCAGCTGCCGGCGACACGGCCGTCCACCAGGAAGGTGGGCATCGACTGAGGGGTGCGGGGGTTGAAGACCTTCGGGCGGTGCTCCTCGGGGAGCACCCCGGTTCGGCGGGCGTGGGTGAGCAGCATCGCGTCCCAGGTCCCGAGGAAGCGGACCGGCGCCGGTGTCTCCGGGTCCGGCAGCGGCGCCCGCGGCAGGTCGACGAGCTCCTGCCCGCCCTCATCTCGGAAGGAGCGCAGCTTCATCGACTCGATCGCCGGGGCAATCCGCTTCGGATGAAGACCCGCCCAGTTGGCGATGTCCGTCGCCGCCGCCGGCCCGAGGCCGGCCAGGTAGCGCCGCACCAAGAGCTCGATCCCGGAGGCCTCGTCCAGGCCCTTCGCCGGGGTGCCCAGCCAATGCTCCGCGGCGGCGTACAGATCGGCCCGCCGCCGCTCCCACGTCCCGGATGGAGGCACCCTGACGAGGTCGATCCACATGTTCACGCCGTTAGTGACGACGCTGTCGGAGCCGAGTAGCTCGTGGATCTCCTTCCGGCCCATCGTGCCGTCACCCAGCTCCTTGCGGAGCTTGCGCGCGGCGGAGGACATCTGCGCGGCGCTGTAGGCACGGCGGGGCCCGTATTTGAGCCAGGACTCGCGTCGGGCCCGCCGCACCGCGGTCGCCACAGGCCAGTAGTCGGCCTTCGAGACGAGGTGGATCGTCGAGCGCATCAGCGTCCCCTGAGCGACGCTGCGCCGCTCGAGCGCCCGATCGAGCTGGTCCCGCTCGAACTGCGCGATTCGCGACCAGAGGCCGATGTACATCGAGGGCGCGTACTGCGCCTGCAGGGTGCCCATCCGCTCGAGCACCTTCGGGAGGGGCGCCTTGACGCGCTCGAGCAAGAGCTGCCGCGCGAGTAGCGCCCGGTTGAGTTGAGCTTCAGTGAGGATCCCTCGGGCTACGTCCGCCATGCGCGGCTCGGCGTCAGAGACCAGTGGACGTGCTGCGGTGCGGAATCCTGGCGGGGTCCCGCGCCTCCTTGGCGATCGCGGGTGAGACGACGATGTGAGCCTCCCGGCAGGCCGTCCTGATCGTCTCGGACCCAGGAGCCGATCCCGTCGCATGCTTCGCACAGACGAATTGCGCCTGGGTACCGCAGGCGTCGACCGGCTCCGCGCCCATCACCCCCGGGATGATCGCGTAGATGCACCCGGGGCCCGCCTTCGGCTCCGAGTTCCCCGCTGTCGCGAGGATGACGGCGAGGATCGCGGCCAGGCTCAGCACGACCGCACCGATCGCAACGTTGCGCTCCCGGCGCGTGAGCTTGCGCAACGGCGTGTTGACGCGGTCCCAGTGTCCCTGCATCGGCATGGCGCGGGCCAGGTTAGCGAGACCACTCGGGCGCAATTCCGACAAGGTGGCGAACGTCGCCGCCGGATCTTTGGACCCGTGTATGTACCGGCAGAGGTCTCGCCCAGGCACGCTTCCGGCTGCCATTGGGCAGGTCCCTTCTATGAGGGGCGTTTCTGCGTTTCAGGGGCGCCCGGATCTGCCCGTCAATGAGAAAGGAAACATCGCGCATGGATTTGAATTGGTTGAGTCCGGGCGACAACGCTTGGCAGATGACGGCGTCAACGCTCGTCGGGCTGATGAGCGTGCCCGGGCTCGTCGTCCTCTATGGCGGCGTGATGCAGAAGCGCTGGTCGGTGAACTCGATGATGATGGCCTTCATCGCGTTCGCTCTGGTGCTGATCGTCTGGGTGCTCTACGCGTACAAGTTCGCGTTCGGTGCGCCGATGCACATTTTCGGGGCCGACCACGGATTCTTCGGAAACCTGTGGGGTAAGCCTGGAGCGATCCTGAACAGCGATGACCTGCTGAAGCAGGGCAACATTCCGCTCGTCGGAGACGTGGTGTTTCCGCAGTCGACACTGGCTTATTTCCAGTTCGTCTTTGCGGCCATCACCCCGATCCTGATGCTCGGATCGGTCCTGGGCCGGATCAACTTCCGGGCCTGGATCCCGTTCGTGCTCGTGTGGTCGAGCATCATCTACACGATCAACGCTTTCCTCATCTGGGGTGGCGGTTACTTCGCCCAGCATGGCGCGCTCGACTTCTCCGGCGGTTACGTGATCCACCTCGCCGCGGGTGTCTCGGGCTTCGTCGCTGCCGCAGTGATCGGTCCCAGGCTGCAGCGGGATCGTGAGATCGATGCTCCGAACAACCTGTTGATGGTCGCCACCGGAGCGGGCCTTCTGTGGCTCGGCTGGAACGGCTTCAACGGGGGTGACCCGTACCTGGCGAACGACATCGCCTCCGCGGCCGTTCTGAACACGAACCTGTGTACCGCGGTGGCCCTGCTGGTCTGGGTCGGTTGCGACTATGCGACCGGGCATAAGCCCAGCCTGATCTCGAGCGTCAACGGGATGATCACCGGGCTCGTTGCGATTACGCCCGGTGCCGGGTTCGTGAACGGCTGGGGCGCGATGGCGATAGGGGTGATCGCTGCACTGATCGTCTACTTCGCCCTCAACTACCTGAGCCGGGCAGCTCCGTTCCGTAAGGTCGACGACACCCTGGGCGTGGTCTACACCCACGGTTTCGCCGGCCTCGCGGGCGGTCTGCTGACAGGCGTCTTCGCCAACGAGGCGATGGGCGCTGCTCCGGGCATCGTGTCCGGCAGCTGGGATCTGCTCAAGTGGCAGGCGCTGACGGCGCTCTGGGTGATCGCGTTCTCGGCGATCGGAACGTTCATCCTGCTCAAGCTGATCGGGTTGTTCGTTTCACTCCGGATGACCGAGGAGGAAATGGAAGAGGGCGACCTGGCCGTCCACGGCCACGAGGTCTACCCCTCCGACGTGCCCTCGCTCGCATTCCCCTCCGGGGCGCAGAGCGGGTAGTGCTGCTCCGCATCGCCATATAGCGGGTTGCTCCTACGGAGTCCCTCGCGTTGTGTCCGCCGCCCCCGCCGCAAGGTGGGGGCGGCGGTCGTTTGCGGGGTCATTCAGGTTGGTAGCGGCGGGATTCGTCCCTGAGGATGTCCAGCATCGCCGCTGCCGCCGGCAGGGAGACCGCCGAGCCGCGCGTCGCGGCGACGATGTGCCGCACCGGCGCAGCGGGATGGAGCTCCGTGACTGCGATGTCGTAGCTGACCGTCTGCGAGAGGGCGAGCTCCGGGATCAGGGCCACCCCCACGCCGGCCGCGACCAGTCCCTGGACGGTCAGGTAATCGTCCGACTCAAACGACACCCGTGGCTCGAAGCCGGCGGCGCGGCAGATCCGGACGACATGACGTGCGCACGCGCTGGCATCGGAAGTCTGCACCCAAGCGTCTTCCGACACGTCCACCAGGGAGATCCGGTCCTTGCCGGCCAGATGGTGGCCCTTCGGCAGGGCGAGCTTCATCGGGTCCTCGAAGAGGGGCGTGCCGCGCAGACCCGGGCCGAGCTCACCCGTTCCCTCGAACTCGAAGATCAGACCGAGGTCGAATTCTCCCTCGCGGAGCCTGGGGATGAGCTCCTCCGGCTCCCCCTCCACCAGACTCAGCGCAACGTCGGGGTGGGTGCTGCGGAAGGATGCAATCGCGAGGGGCATCAGGGTTGCCCCGGCGGTCGGAAACGAGGCCATCCGAAGCTCTCCGCCCCTGACGCCGGCGATCGCGCCCAGCTCCGCCTCGGCGGCATCGAGCTGCGTCAGGATGCGCACCCCGTGCTCGTTGAGGCGCTCGCCCGCGCTGGTGGGGCGCACCCCGCGGCGATCGCGCTCGAGCAGCGGGACACCCGCCTCTGCCTCCAGCGTGGCAATCGCCTGGGAAACGGCGGATTGGGTGTAGTTGAGCGCGCTCGCCGCCTCCGAGAAGGACCCCTGAGCGAGAACCTCACGAAGCACCCTCAGTCGCTGCACGTTCAGCATTAGTGCTTCTAATTCTAGAGATCATCAACAGTACTTGTACTAATGCCAGGTCCTCGGCAACATGGCAGCGAACTTCGAACCGACCAAATCTTCGACCCGAGGAGAAGCCAATGGCCAAGATCATCGTTTCCTACGACGGCACCGACAACGACCGGGACGCGCTCGCGCTTGGGGGCCAGCTGGCCCAGTTCGGCGGCGACGTCTCGCTCGCTTACGTGCGTCACACGCAGCAGCCCGACCAGGCCCGTGAGGCCCTCGAGGAGAAGGAGGCCGAGGAGCTGCTCGCCAGTGGCGCGCTGGCGCTCGGCGACGAGAAGATCGCTCAGCACGTTGTCGTCCACGCCTCGACCGGCGCCGGCCTCTGGGAGCTGGCCGAGAGCGAGAAGGCCGAGCTGATCGTGTTCGGCTCCGATTACCGGACAGCCCAGGGCGCAGTGATGCCGGGCACGTCCGCACAACGGATGCTGACCGGGGGCCCCGCCGCCGTTGCGATCGCCCCGGCCGGCTACCGGACCCGCGATCACGCGATTAAGAGCGTCGGCGTGCTGGTCGAGGACGACGGAGATCGGAGCGCGATCGAGACCGCGAAGAGCCTCGCCGATGCGCTCGGCGTGAGCGTCGTCGAGCGCCATACCGAGGCCGACCTGATCGTCGTCGGATCCTCGCCGGCGTCCCCGAAGGGCCACGTGAACCTGAGCGCCCGGGCCGGCTACGCGATCGAGATCTCGAATGCCCCGGTGATCGCAGTCGCCCGCGGCACCGAGATCAGGTTCTCGAAGCCCGGCATCGTCAAGCGGGTCGCGGCGAAGGTCTGAACAAGCGACTGCGCAGGCAGTCCTCTAGCAGGACGGGGCGCCCTTCGGGGCGCCCCGTCTATTTGGTGAGTCGGTCCCCGAGCGCCCGGACCGACGATTCCTCCCCCGGTTCGAGGCGCACGACTTCGACTCCGACGAGTTGCGCGGGGATCACCACGTCGCCGAGCTGGACCACCACCGCCCTTCCACCGAGCGCGCCGCGGGCGAGACCGGCATCGAACAGCCAGGAAGAGGAGGGCGGGCCAGCCCCGAGCGCGAGGACCGCCGCGTGCCCTGGGCCGCCGGGAGGAGCCGCAGCCCCCAGGATCAGAGAGCGAAGCTGCTCCCAGGGGGCGAGCTCCAGCTCGAGGCGCGCGAGCATCCCGGCCACCTCGACCCGCATCGCGTCCTCCTCGGCAAGGATCGCCACCACGGGCTTGGTGGGAGCGGAGGCGGACTCGACCAGCCTCCGGGTGACGTTCTCGGAGGCTTTCTCCGCGTTTGCCCATCCCCGCCCCATCGAGAGGTCAACGTCGGCGAGCTCGGGGCCCTCCAGGACCACCAGCCTGGAGTCCCTCGGCTCGAAGTCCTTGTCCCCGAGATGGACCCTGCGTCCCTGCACCCAGGGCTCGAGCACGGTGGCCCGCAGCTCCGCCTCGTCCAGATTGAAGGCGCGAGCACGCTGCCGGAAGCCGCTCGAGATCTCGACGTGAAAGGGCACTGCCTCGATGCTATGGCCCGCTCAATACCCTTGCGGTGATGCGCATCGACGAAATGCTCAATTCGAGCCGCCCGGTCTTCTCCGTCGAGTTCTTCCCACCCAAGACCGACGAGGGCAGCCAGACCCTGTTCGAGACCGTCGAGGTGCTCCGCAGGCAGGATCCGCACTTCTTCTCGGTGACCTACGGAGCGGGCGGCGCAACCCGCGAGGGGACCCTCGACACGACCAGGGCCATCCGCGACACCTACGACTCCGAGGCGATGGCGCATCTCAGCTGCGTCGGCGAGTCCGTCGAGAGCCTCCAGGAGATCATCGACCGGATCGCGGCTGCCGGGATCGAGAACATCCTCGCCCTGCGCGGTGACCCGCCGCGCGGCCAGAAGGACTTCGAGCAGCCGGAGGGCGGGCTGGGCAGCGCCTCCGAGCTGGCGGCGCTGATCCACGAGACCCATCCGGAGATCGCGATCGGCGGCGCGTGCTTCCCCGAGGTCCATCCCGAGGCCTCCAGCCTGGAGGCCGACCTCGCCTACCTGAAGACCAAGGTCGATAACGGAGTGAGCTTCCTGATCACGCAGCTCTTCTACGACAACCAGCTCTACTTCGACTTCGTCCCCGCCGCGCGGGCGGCCGGGATCGACGTGCCGATCATCCCCGGCATCATGCCGATGACCGGTTTCAAGCAGATCGCGCGGATCTCGGAGCTCTGCGAGGCCTCCATTCCCGACCCCCTCGCCTCGGCGATGGAGTCGCTTGACGGAGACGAGCGGGCGGAGTTCGAGCTCGGCGTCGCCTATGCGACGCAGCAGTGCGCCGATCTGCTCCGGCGGGGCGCGCCGGGGATCCACCTCTACGCGCTCAACCGCTCGCCGGCATCTCGGGCGATCCTGGGTGCGCTGCACGCCTCCAGGCCCTGGGAGGACCGCGAGGCCACCGCCGCCGGAGCCGCCTGAGGCTGGGCCTAGACTCCCCGCGATGCCCGAGTTCGACTACAACGGCCACTCGATCTCATACGACGAGTATGGGGAGGGCGACCGGCCGCTGATCCTGAT
Organism: uncultured Solirubrobacterales bacterium; assembly: GCA_963815045.1. Taxonomy (GTDB): domain Bacteria; phylum Actinomycetota; class Thermoleophilia; order Solirubrobacterales; family 70-9; genus DASUPK01. Next base: position 185,347 of record CAWFET010000003.1, on the reverse strand, counting down.
CCACGGTCTTCTCCTCAGCCGCAGGATGTTCGACCGGCTGGGACCGGAGATGGCGGCGCTCGGGAACCGCGTGATCGCCATCGACCTGCTCGGCCACGGTCGCTCCGACCGACCGCCGCAGATGTCGAACTACTCGATGACCTTCTTCGCGCGTCAGGTCGAGGCGCTGATGGACCACCTCGAGATCGCTCAGGCGGTCGTCGGCGGCACCTCTCTGGGAGCGAACACGACGCTCGAGTTCAATCACATCTCGCCGCAGCGGATCCGGGCGATGATGATCGAGATGCCGGTGCTCGACAACGCCCTGCTCGCCGCCGCGCTGATCTTCACTCCGATCATGGTCGGGCTGCGGGCCGCGGAGCCCGTGCTGCGCCGGGTGGCGGCGCTCGCGCGCCGGATTCCGCGGACCAATCCGCTGCTGGACCTGGGGCTCGACATGGTCCGGCAGGACCCGGCGCCCTCCTCGGCCGTGCTCGAGGGCCTCTTCCTCGGCTCCTCGGCGCCGCACAAGCAGTTCCGGGTCGAGATGACGCAGCCGACCCTGGTGATCGGGCACCACGCCGATCCCCTTCATCCGTTCTCTGACTCGGGGATGCTCGCCGAGGAGCTGCCGAACTCTCGTCTGATCGAGGCCAACTCGATCCTCGAGTGGCGGATCGCGCCCGAGCGCCTGGACCAGGAGCTGGCCTCGTTCCTGGACGAGGTCTGGGGAGTCACGCGCGAGCCCGAGACCGCGCTAAGCGAAGCTTGAACCCCCTCCGCTAGCCTCTCCGCCTCTCATGGCTTCACGCAAGGAAGAGAAGGAGCGACTCCGCGCGCAGCGGCTCGCCGCCGAGCGTGCGTCGCACTCCGGCGGGCGTCGTCGCCTGGTGGCCGGCTACGTCGTTGCGGGCATCCTCACGGTGGCCGTGGTCGCAGGGCTGGTCGCGGTGATCGCGAGCGGCGGCGGAGGTGGCGGGACCGGCAATTTCTGCTCCGAGGCGCACATCAAGAACTCGGGCGGGACCACCAGAGGGCTGGAGCCCGACTGCCGGACCGGAACGCCGCCGCCGCCGATCCAGATCGCCGACCTGAGGATCTCCGCGCAGAAGGCGGGCTGCCAGGCGAAGCTCGATCTACCGAACGAGGGCAACACGCACGTGCCGAACTCGACCCCGGTCAAGTACGGCACCGTTCCCCCGACGTCCGGGAATCACAACCCGGTGCCGATCGATGACGGGGCCTACACGAGCCAGATCACGAGTGACACGAGCAAGGAGACCAACATCCGCAACGAGGTCCACGCCATGGAGCACGGGCGGATCGAGATCCACTACAAGCCGACCCTGCCGGAGAACGACCAGCTCGCGCTCAAGGGCGTCTTCGACGCGGACGCTGACGGCATGCTGCTCTACCCGGACCCGGACATGCCCTACGACGTCGCCGTCACGGCCTGGACCAACGAGGTCGTCTGCCCGCACTACAACGAGGGCGTCCTCGACGTGATCCGGAACTTCCGCGATACCTACCGCGGCAACGGGCCGGAGCAGGGCATTCCGATCAACCTTCCGTAGGTTCATGCCCACAACCAGGGCCGCGCTGATGTGTTCGGGAGGCTGAGTGCGCAAACGGTTGCTGACAGGGGTAGGTCTGGCGCTGGCCACGGCGTGCGCATGGGTCGCCGCGCCCGCGCTCTCCCTGCGCCCCTACATGACGGGGGCAGTTGACTTCGAGAGGGCGATTCCCGCCGCCAAGCGAATGGTGCCGGCGGCCGTCGCCTCCGCCCGCTCGGCTCATCCCCACCAGAAGGCCGCTCGCTGGATCTCGTCGCCGATCGACGCTCCTCACCGCTTCGACCTGGTCGGCGTCGCCCGGGAGAAGCGGACGGTGCAGATCCGGGTTCGCAACGACGGCGGCCACTGGAGCGAGTGGGTCGACCAGGAGGACGGGACGCCGATCTACGTCGGGGGCGCAGATGTCGCCCAGGTTCGAGCGCCCTTCCGGCCACATGGCCGCCTGCACTTCGTGAACGTCTCCGGCACCGCGGGCGGCTTCGCCGACCGGCTCGTCAACTCCGCCCGCCACGCGATCAACACGGCGGTGATCTCGGTCGCCTCCACGCCGGTCGCACAGGCGCTCAAGCTCTCTCCGAAGCCACCGGTCGTCAGCCGCGCCGCCTGGGGAGCCGATCTGGCGGACGGAGGTTGCCCTCCGCGCGGGCCGGCCGAGTACGGCACGGTCCGAGCGGCGGTGATCCACCACACCGTCAACGCCAACGACTACACGGCCGCCGAGGCCCCCTCGATCGTGCTGGGCATCTGCCGCTTCCACGTCTACGGCAACGGGTGGAACGACATCGGCTACAACGCGCTGGTCGACCGCTACGGAACCCTCTACGAAGGGCGCGCCGGGGGCCTCAAGCGGCCGGTGGTGGGCGCGCAGTCTCAGGGCTTCAACTCGCAGACCACGTCGATTGCGTCGATCGGGGACCACACGAGCGAGGCTCCGACGCCCGAGGCGCAGCGTTCGATCATCCGGTTCCTCGCCTGGAAGCTCGGCGTGAACCACGCCACGCCGGCGACCGGGACCGTGCAGCTCACCTCGGCGGGCGGCTCGGAGAGCCGCTACCCGGCCGGCACCGTGATCACGGTGCCGCGAGTCCTCGGCCACACGACGCTCGGCCTGACGGCCTGCCCGGGCGGAGCGCTGATCCCGCTCGTCCCCCAGATCCAGGCCGCCGTGCAGAAGCGGATCAAGCACTCCGCGAAGAGGAAGAGGAAGCGGAAGAAGAAGCACCACGCAAGCGGCGGCACCGGCGCCTAGGACCGATAGGCGGGGAAGAACCCCTCGGGCGCTGGCTCCGAGCGCGCCGCGAGCTCCCCGTAGGCGGCCGGGTCGCAGACCAGCTCATGCGTGTGGAAGGGCGCCTCCCCGTTGGCGAAGCCACGCTTGAACTCATCGAGGGAGTCGCCAGGGGTGAGGCCGCCTCCGAGGCTGAGCGGCAGCGCCAACTCGGCACCGAGCGAGATCATGGCCGCGAACAGGTTCTTCATCGGCGAATCGCCGAGCGCCTCGTCGAGGGTGCCTCCCAGGTAGTAGTGGAGGTAGCCGTCGCTGGCGACGGCTATGGCTCCGGCCAGGCGCTCCCCCTCTCGCCCGGCCAGGACGAGCCAGCTCCGCTCGCTCCGCAGGAGCGTCTCGAAGTACTCGCTGGGGTAGAGGTAACGCTGGGCGGCGCCGGTGCGGGCCATCGTCTCGGCGTAGGCACGTTCGAAGGCCGTCGCCGCCGCCCCATCGGCCTCGGGCCCGCCGATCGTCTCGACCTCCCAGCCGCGGCGCTCGTTGCGGCGGATCTGCTCGCGGAGCCGCTTGCGGATCCCCGAGTCCCCATCGGCGACATGGACGTGGTTGCGGACGGTCCCACCCGACAGCGCCGGGCTGCCGATCCGGTCGCGCACGAACGCGCTCACCAGGCCCGTCTCCGACCAGTCGACGGCGCGCGGATCGATCGGCTCGGCGTAGCTCCCCGAGGCCCCCGGATAGCCGTACGGCGAGATCGCGTCCACCCGCTCGCTGCCCTCTACGGAGCGGACGATCACCGGGAGCCGCAGCGACCCGCCGACGTCGATCGTGTGCGTCGCGCCCTCGGCCTCGAGGAAGGGCGAGGAGCGGAAGAAGTTGTCGTCCTCGGAGGCGGCAGCGCCGCCGTCCGCGATGAGCGTGGCCTTCACTCTTCGGGCGGCTCGGGCAGGTCCTCGCGGAAGCCGCCCCAGATCTCGACGTCGAGCAGCTCGTCGCCATGGCGCACCTGCCTGCGCAGGACGCCCTCCTGCTTCCAGCCGTTGTAGATGACGGCCTTCTTAGCGGCCTCGTTCGTCGCGGGGATGCGGCCGTAGACCTTGTGCGCCCCGAACTCCTCGAAGGCCTTCAGGTTGGTGAGCCGCTCCGCCTCGCGGCCGACGCCGCGGCCGCGCACCCGCTCGTCACCCATGATCGCGCCCAGCTCGGGGGCGGTCTGGCGGTTGAGGCCGTAGAGGGCCGTGAAGCCGACCGGGTCGTCGATGCCTTCGACCTCCACGGCCCACTTGCGGTCCTCCGCCTTCGGATCGGAGGCCTGATCGATCGCGCGCTGCACCCAGCGCTTCGCGTCCTCCTCGGTGAGCTCACCGTCGCGGTGCTCGAGCAGGTTGGCCGTGGCCGCCGGCGAGTTGAACCAGCGCTGAACGGCCTCGGCGTCCTCCGGCCTGAAGTCCCTGAGTGAGATTCCTCGAGCCACTAGCGCTCCCTCGCCCTCTCTCGCTCGGCGGCCTTGCGCAGTGGCGAGTCGGGCGACGACCCCGCGTACTCGTCCACCGCCACGTTCCCCGCACCGCCGATCAGTGCTCCCGGAGTGCGGGTGAGGATCTTCAGGTCGAGGCGCAGCGAGCGATGCTCGACGTACCAGACGTCCAGCTCGATCCGCTCCTCCCAGGGAATCCCCGCGCGGCCATGGATCTGGGCCCACCCGGTGACGCCCGGCCGGAGGTCCAGGCGGCGGAGCTGCCGCGGCGTGTAGAGCTCGACCTGGGCGGGCAGCGTGGCGCGCGGGCCGACGATCCGCATGTCTCCGCGGAGCACGTTGAAGAGGTTGGGAAGCTCGTCGAGGGAGAAGCGCCTCAGGAGCCGGCCAACCCCCGTGACGCGCGGATCCTCGGCGGTGACCGCCGTACCGACGCCGACGGGATCGGCGCCCTGCTTCATCGTCCGGAGCTTGAACATCTCGAAGATCATCCCGTCGCGGCCCACCCGCCGCTGGCGATAGATCACCGGGCCGCGCGAGGTGAGCTTGATCGCGAGCGCCGCCACGAGCAGGACCGGTGAGAGCAGGACCAGGGAGACCAGAGCGATCGCGAGATCGGCCCAGCGGGGCAGACCCTGCTTGGGGCGGGTCGCGGGGGGCGGGACGTTCAGGCGCTGCTGCGCCGCGTCCGGCGTGGGGCCATTGGAGCCGCTCACCGCGTCCCCTCGACCTTCTCCCAGCCGATCGGCACGGAGCCGGCTCGGAGGCGATCCCAGAGTCCCACGGCGATGGAGGCGGTCACGGTCACGTAGTAGTAGGCGATCCGGAACGGGAGGGCGGGGATGAAGCGCCCGAGCAGGGCACCGAGCAGCAGAGCCAGCTGCAGCGCCATGGTGACGACGTAGAGCGAGCCGTCGCCGAGCAGGGCGACGTTCGCGCCGAAGGCGATCAGATGGAGCCACGGGGTCAGGTAGCGCAGCAGGCGGTGGGAGTAGATCTCGAGGGCGTAGCCGGGCCCGTAGCCGCGTGGATCGAGCATGCCCCAGCGCAGCATCACGTCCCAGAGCCCCCACATCATCCTGCGCTTGCGGCGGAACTCTCCCTCGACGGTCGGCGCCATCTTCTCCTCGGCGACGGCAGCGGGCTCGTAGACGGCCCGCCAGCCCCTCTTGGTGAGCTCGAAGGGGAAGCCGATGTCCTGCCCGCGGCTCGGGTCGAGATCGATGTAGGCGTCGCGGCGAACGGCGTAGATCGCTCCGTTGCCCGCTGTGATTCCCGCGAGCCGCGTCTCCATCGAGCGCACCGCCATCTCGTAGCGCCAGTAGATCCCCTCCTGGTTGCCCCCCTCCCCTCCCGAGAAGCGGACCTGGCCGCAGGCGTAGCCGATGCGCTCGTCGGCGAAGCGGGCGACGAGCCGCCGCAGCGCATCCGGGCGCCAGTAGCTGTTTGCGTCGGAGAAGGCGAGGATCGTGCCCTTCGCCTCTCTGACCGCCTGGTTGAGCGCGGCGACCTTGCCGCCGCGGGGCAGCTCGAGCACCCGGTCGGCGCCGGCCGCTCGCGCGAGCTCGACAGTGCGGTCCTTGGAGCCGTCGGAGGCGACGACGATCTCGAGGCGGTCGGCCGGGTAGTCGAGCTCTCGGGCGTTGGCGATCTTCCGCTCGATCACCTGCTCCTCGTCGTAGGCGGGGATGACCAGGGTGACGGCGGGAAGCTCGCCCCCCGGATCCGAGGAAGGCCGGCCCTCCCCGAAGACGCGGGACAGGGCCCAGAGCAGCAGTGGATAGCCCAGGTGGGCGTAGACGATCAGGCCCAGCGCGGCCCAGAAGACGATCTCGAGCGCCATGAGCGGGGATTATCGGCTGTCGAGCAGATTGCGGTAGAGGGCCACCGTCGACTCCGCGATCCGCTCCCAGGAGGAGACGTTCGCCGCCTCTCGCTCAGCGCCCGCCGCGAGTGAGGCGGCGGTGTCGCGGTCGGCGATCAGCTCCTTCATCGCCTCCGCCAACGCGTCCGGATCCTCGGGAGGGACCAGCCGGGCCGCGCCACGCTCGGCGATCTCCGAGAACCCTCCGACCGCGCTCAGGATCAGCGGCCGCCCGAACGCCAGCGCCGTGTAGAGGACCCCTGACTGCTCGATGTTCCGGTAGGGCAGCACGACCAGGTCGGCCCGGCGCATGAAGGCCGGTATCTCGTTGTCCGGGATGAAGCGATCGACGAACCGGACCCTGCCGGGCCCGCGATCGGCGAGCTCGCGGAGCTCGTCCATCGGCATTCGGGGCATGCCGACGATCCAGAGCTCGGCTCCGCGGATCTGGGAGAAGGCCCGGAGCAGGACGTCCGTCCCCTTGTAGGGGCGGAGCAGGCCGAAGGCGAGGATCACCGGCCCCCTGACGTCGCGCAGCTCCTCGGGCAGCGGCTGCTCGTCGGGCTGCCGGGTGAGGTAGTCGAACGCACCGTGCGGGATCACGCGCAGCCGCTCCGCCGGAACGCCGAAGTCCGTCCGCAGGCGCCCGGCCCCATGCTCGGAATGGACGATGACCGCGTCCATCTTCGCGAGGAGCTTCCTGAGCGAGCGCCCGACCCTCGACTCGGTCTCCGGGAGGCGCCAGTGCATCGTGTAGACGCGCGGGCGCTTCGGCGCCAGCAGGTGATGGTCCAGCGCCGGGATCGGCAGCCACATGTAGTGGACGAGATCGGCCCGTTCCGCAACGCGCCGGTAGCGGAGCATGTCGGGGATGTGCTCGGCGGCGCGGAGGAGCCGCCGGCGCCTCGGCCCGATTCCCTCACGCGACCCGCGCCGGTAGAAGTGCTCGTGGACCTCGTATCCCGGCTCGACTGGGACGGGCCCGTAGGGAAAGCGGGCGGTGATCAGCTCGACATCGACGCCGGCACCGGCGAGCGCGCCCGAGAGGGCGTGGTCATACGGTGGCGTGTAGGCCGCCGGATCGACGATCTGGACGCGCATGGGCGAGCATTGTCGCCGTGCTGGTCTCCTATTGCGTGGTGAACACGAACGGGCGGGAGCTATTGCTCGCCTGCCTGGATGCAATCGAGCGGACGACGCCGTCCGATCTCGAGCACGAGATCCTCGTCCTCGACAACGCATCCGACGATGGCTCCGCCGACGCGGTGCGAGCGCTGGACCGCGATATCCGTCTGATCGCACTCGATCGCCGAGCCGGCAAGGCGGCCAACGACAGCCACCTCCTGCAGGAGGCGCGCGGCGAGTTCTGCCTGATGCTCAACGAGGACTCCGAGCTCCAGCCCGGCGCCGTGGCCGCCCTGCTCGGCGCGATGCAGTCCGATCGCGATGCGGCCGCGGCGGGCGCGCAGCTGCTGGCGCCCGACGGCCGCGAGGTTCCCTGCGCCTGGCGGCTGCCGAGCGCGGAGACGGTCCTGGCGGGCGCCTTGTTCATGCACCGCCGGTACACCGTCGAGAGCGGCGGCACCGGGACCAGGCAGGTCGGCTGGGTGCAATCGAGCGCGATGATGATCCGGCGGGCGGCGGCGGAGCACGTCGGCTGGCTCGACCCGGAGTTCTTCGTCTACTCCGACGAGACCGACTTCTGCAAGCGGCTCCAGGGCGCCGGCTGGAAGATCCTCTACGTCCCCGCAGCCCGCGCCGTGCACCACGACCAGATGGCCCAGGATGCCGCCGGTGCCGAACGGCGGATTGTCGAATTCCACCGCAACCAGAACCGCTACCTCCGCAAGCACCTGGGCCGGGTGGAGGCGTTCCTGATGCGGCCGCTGCTCGCCTGGCCTCACCTCCTCCGCGCGCTGGCCGCGTTGTTCATGCCAGGCCACTCGCCGCGCCGCTACTGGCTCCACGCCCGCCAGGCCCTCGTGCCGGACCGCGGCGAGGGGATCCGCGAAGCCGCCGAGGCGTACAACCGGGCCTTAGGGTCGTAGCCATGCGGATCCTGGAGGTGACCCAGATGTGGCCGAGCCCCGAGCAGCCTGACCTCGGCAGCTTCCTGGTGCCGCTGACACGCGAGCTCGAGGCGCTGGGACACGACGTTGAGGTCTCCTCGATCAGCCAGCGCGGTGGCTCCCGCTCCAAGTACCTCCGGCTGGTCCGGGAATCCCGTGCCGCGGCTCGCCGTTTCGAGCCCGACGTCGTCTTCGCCCACTTCCTCTTTCCCTCCGGCGCCGCCGGTGCCCTTGCGGCACGGGCGGCCGGCGCACCCCTCGTCGTCATGGCCCACGGACAGGACGTCGCCAACCTGGGCCGGATCCCCGGGGTCCAGGCGGCGACGCGCTGGGTGCTGCGCCGCTCCTCGGCCGTGATCGCCAACTCCCACTGGCTCGCCGGCCTGCTCACGGATCACATCCCCTCGGCCGAGCCCAAGATCGAGATCGCCGACTGCGGCGTGGACCTCGACGCCTTCTCGCCGCAGCCGGCTGCGGCCGCCCGGGAGACGCTCGGCTGGGACGGCGAGGGGCCCGCCTTCCTCTGCGTCGGCTCGCTGATCGGGCGCAAGAACACCGAGCGCCTGGCGGATGCATTCGCGACGCTCGGTCGCGGCCGCCTCGCCTTCGTCGGCGACGGCCCACTGCGAAGCAGGCTCGCGGGTCAGGCGGGCGTCAAGCTGGTGGGGCGAATCCCGCAGGAGGACGTCCCGCAGTGGGTCGCGGCCTGTGACGTCCTCTGCCAGCCCTCCCTGATCGAGCCCTTCGGCCAGGCGACCCTGGAGGCGATGGCGATGGAGCGAAGCGTCGTCGCGACCACGGTCGGCGGCCCGCCCGAGTTCGTCACCCCCGAGGCGGGTGTGCTGGTCGACCCTGAGGACACCGATGCGCTCGCCGCGGCGCTCGACCGCGCCTCCGCGCTGCCTTCCCCGAATCGGGCCGCGCGGGATGCCGCGAGGGCCCATGACGTGAAGGTGATGGCGGCGCGAATGTCCGCCACGCTCGAACGCGCGGCGGGCAACGCCTGACTCCGTCCGCCGAGGCGGACTAGCGGATCGCGTCCTCGTCCCGCTGCTCGGCCTCGAGGGTCTCGCGCGTGAGACGGGGGCCATGGCCTCGCGTTTCCTCCGGCTTCTTCTCGTCGTCGTCCTCCGGCTCGGGCGGCGGCGTTTCCCGGAGCCTCACCAGAGCGGCCTTGACGTACGCCGGGCTCATCACCCGGCCGGCCGCCTCGCGCTCCTCGTCGTTGAGGAAGCCGGTCACCCAGAGCAGCAGCGGGTAGGCGAGCCAGAGGGCGGTCCGGCCGGCCAGCCCCCAGAAGCCGCTGGTCGGGAGCAGGAGCTCTCCCACAAGAACCAGCACCACGGCGAGCCCGGTGGCCTGGGCGAGGCGCAGCCACTCGTATGGAACCTTGAAGAGCCGCTGGGTGAACACGTACATGAGGACGAGCACCACGGCGTATGAGGCCACCAGCGAGATGCCCGCGCCGACGATTCCCATCGTCGGAAGCAGGATCAGGTTGAGCGCGATGTTGACCACGGTCCCCGCGCCTGTCGCTGGGAAGTTGAACTCCGTCCGCCCGGTCCGGCCGAGGATGATCACCAGGACGAGGTAGAGCGCGTAGAGCATCACCCCGGTCGAGATCAGGCCGATCGTCTTGTAGGAGTCGAAGAACTCCGGAGCTGCCAGGAGCCGGACGATCCAGCGCGAGAGCAGCCACATGCCGGCGACGAAGAAGGTCGTCACCGAAACGAACCAGGTGACGATCACGGCGTAGGCGCGGCGAGCCTCGTCGTCGTCGGTGATCGAGTACGCCAGCGGCGGCCAGGCGAGCTGGAAACCCTTGACGAGGACGTTGACGGCCTGCGCGAACTTGACCGAGAGGCTGTAGAGGCCCGCAGGGCCGAGGCCAACGAGCCGGACGATCAGCACCCGGTCGATGAAGTTGAGCGAGTAGAGCGAGAGCTCGGCGGGCATCGTAGGCAGCCCCCAGCGCAGCATTCGGCGCCAGAGGGGGAAGTCGGGGACCAGGGCGAGCCGGTGGCGCTGCGCGACGATCAGGCCGGCGAGGAACACCGCCCCAGTCGCGTACTGGCCCCAGAGAAGGCCGCTGGCGCCCTTGTCCTGGCCCACCACCAGCCAGACCGTCACCGGGATCGTCACCAGGACGTTGGAGACCGTGAAGGCGAAGTACGCCTTAGCGCGCTCGTCGATCCGGAACAGGGCGGTCAGAAACTCGAACATCGTGAAGACCCAGAGGCCGAAGATCGCGATCCGCATCAGGTTCGGGTCCGAGTGGTCGAGCAGAAGCCGCGACAGCGGCTCGGCAAGCGGCAACGCGACGAGCAGGCCGATGGTCGTCGTCCAGAGAAGGGAGGCGAACGCCGTCTTCACCACCTGGTCCGGGACCTCGTCGGCCTGGTAGTAGAAGCGCAGCAGGGCCTCGATGATCCCGAGCCGGATCACGATGCTGGCCGCGATCACGCCGGTGACCAGCACCTCGGCGGCGCCGTAGTCGGCCGGCGTCAGATACCGCGTGTAGAGCGGCAGCAGCGCGACCGCGATCAGCTTCGAGATCACGCTGGAGGCCGTGTACGCGGCCCCCGTGGTCGCCAGGCGGCGTAGGTATCCGGTCATGACTACTCCGTAAGACTGACGCCCGGACCCGCAGCGGAGGAGTCGCCGCCCCTCGCCGGGCCATTCACCCACGCCCGCCTCGGCGGCGAGCACGCCGCCGGCGGCCAGCAGGGCCCAGGTGAGCGGATCGGTCAGGTACGCCGCATAGCCGATCGTGTGCACGAGCAGCGCGCCGAAGGCCACTGCGATGGCGATTCGCGCCGGCACGAGCTCGGCCCGATCGCCATCCGCGAGGGAGCGGAATGGCGCCCCCAGGCCCGGTGCCATCCGTCGCATCCCGGCCAGCATCGTCCACGCCGCCGCGACGATCAGCGCGAGGTAGGCGAGCACTCCGATCGCACCCTGCTCCGCCGCGACCGTGACCGGCTCGCTGTGAGAGATCGTGGTCTCGCCCGCCGGGACGTTCTCCTCGCGAGCGAACTCCTTGGAGAAGGAGGCCGAGCCGTACCCGTAGAGCGGACGGTGGCGGGCGAGCTTCAACCCGCCAGAGACCAGCGTCCCGTGCCCCTCGGTGTTGATGGAGTTCGAGTCGTTGGAGGCGTGGCGGACGAGCAGCCCGCCTCCGATCAGGACCACCGCGACGCCTGTGGCGATCGCCGTCCAGCGGAAGCTCCAGCGGAGCGCGACGAGCAGCAGCAGCCCCGCGAAGAGGGCGAGGAAGCTCGTCTGCGAGAAGGCGAAGAAGAGGCCGGTGAAGGCGATCGCGACGGCGCCCGTGAGCGCGAAGGCCAGCAGCCGGTTGGCCGCCCAGAGGAGGGTGGTCGTGGCGAGCAGGATCGTCAGGACGAGATAGCGGCCGTAGATGTTCGGGTCCCAGAACAGCGAGTTGACCCGGAAGTAGAAATGGAAGTCGTTCGAGGCGTCGAGCTTGCCGTTCCAGAAGATGTGCTCGGTCGCGAACTGGCCGATCCCGATCCCCGCCAGGATCAGCCCCTCGGCCACGAGCACCACGAGGGCGAGCCGCAGCAGCCGCCGATCCCAGGTCGCCTCGGACAGCAGGGAGAAGAGGATGGCGAACGGGACCAGGAAGAACCCGATGTTGCGGGCGGCGAACGCCTTGTCGGGCGAGTAGATGGTCTGCAGCGCGTAGAGGCAGACGACCGCCACCAGTGCGACCACCAGCGGCTTGGGCAGCCTGCGGAGGTTCGTTCGGCCGCGGACCGTGTCCACCGCCGTCGCCAGCACCCCCGAGCCGATCACGACGTAGAGCGGCACCAGGAGATTCACCGCCTGTCCACCCGCCACGTGCAGGCGCACGCGGAAAGGCAGGGCCGCGATCAGCAGCAGCGGCAGCAGAATCGGCCAGCGCAACATCGCCGCCGCGCCGATCGCGAGGGCGACGATCGCGGCCAGGACCGCCGCCGCGAATTCGGGTGGATGGTCGCGCAGGTTCCGGAGCTCATCCCATCCCTGACCGCCGATCAGGGCCACCGCCAGCCCGCCGGCCAGCAACAGGCCCGCCGCCCGCAGGCGCGGATCGGAGGTGAGGAGCGAGGTGGCCAGCGCCGCCGCGGCGGCCAGGCAGCCGACGACCTCCAGCACCTCGGTCATTGCCTTCCTCCGCCGGCGTGGATCGTGACGTGCTCGCCCGAGACCGCGGTCCGGTCCGCGCGCTCGAGGGTCAGCTGGAGGTGGTACGGGCCCGGCGGGGCGGGCTTCCCCGAGGAGGTGCGCGCGTCCCAGTCGAAGCAGTGAGGGGTGTCTCCGCCCTGGAGCTCCTGGTCGGCCAGCGTCCGCACCTGTCGGTTGTCGAAGTCGACCACCGCGACCTTCACGTGGTCGTCACGCGTCAGCAGGAAGCAGATCCGGTAGCGCGGCCCCGGGCGGGTCTTCCAGTGGATCGTGCTGACCACCGGGCCCTCGTCGCGCAGGTGCTGGGTGTAGACGATCGCGCCCGCTGTCGCCGCCATCAGCAGCGAGACCACGAGGATCGAGATCAGGACGGCCGATCGGCTGCGCTCGCTCACAGGGCGACCGGGCTTGCTGCTTGGCTCAGAGACCCGAGCCGGTCGTGTCGCTGACCCCGGTGCTGCTGGACGCCCCTGCCTTGTCGTCCCCGAGGACGACCGCGACGGGGTCCCCTTCGGCATCCGGCCGGACCTCGTTGCTCATCGGCTGCGACTTCGGGATGCCGACGATGTCGCCGATCACCGATGCGCACTGCGGGTCGGCGCTTGGATCGAGCATGACCACACTCGTCGAGAACGGGGTCGAGGTGTTTCCGACCGGCCCCACCTTGTACTGCTTCTGCTTCAGCTGGCTGGCGGACTCGGCCGCGAGGCCGGGCGTGGCGGTCCCGTTGAGCACGGCGACCTTCGTCTGGCTCGGCGGACACGGTCCCTTGCTCTTCTTGCCGCCGCCGGCGGTCGGGGAATCGGACGATCCGCCGGTCAGATGCGTGACGCCGAAGGCGATCCCTGCCACGAGCAGGATCGCGCCGACCGCGATCACTGCCACGGACAGCGGCTCCGACATCCAGCCCGGGCGCTCTCGCCCATTTCCCGGCCGACGGCGCTGCTCGAAGCGCTGGCGGCGCTGCGCCGCCTGTCTGGCGAGCTCCGCGCGCCGGAAGGCCTCTGCGTCGTTGGGCGCCGCCGCCGCCGCGGCCGCGGCGGCCTTCTCGGGCTCCTTCGTGGTCGAGGCGACTGCCGTGGCGGTCCGCTCGGCGGGCGCGACGGTCTCTCCGTCATCGGAGCCCTCGACCAGGAAGCTTGCCTGTTCGCGCAGGCGCCGGATGTCACGCGCCTGCGCGAAATAGAGCAGGGCAAGCAGGGCCAACCCCAGGAATGAGGCGATGCCCGCAACTGCTCCGACGTCCTTCAGAAGACCGCTCATGGCCGCGGCGCGGGATGTTAGGGAGCTTCTTAACGCGAGGGCGCGCGACAGCGCGACCCGTTTAGCTCAGCCAGTCAGATCCTCGACTGCCAGGTCGGCTGCCCGGCGCTTCGAGACGAGCTCGACCGTCCGCGCGGCCAGGTGCGCCTCGTCGCCCTCCCTGATCAGGGTCTCAAGGCGGGTCAGGGTTCCGTTCACCCACTCCGGGTCGAGTGGCGCACTGCGGACGGCCCTCACGATCCGGTCGGACGCCGTCGGCTGCGGGCGCTCATCCGAGTTGAAGAGCTCCTCGTGCAGCTTCTCGCCGGGCCGCGCGCCGACGACCTCGACCGCGATGTCGACCTCGGGCTCGTAGCCGGCGAGCCTGATCATGTTGTGCGCGAGATCGACGATCTTCACCGGCTCGCCCATCTCCAGCACGAAGACCTCGCCGCTGGCGCCACCGAGGTCGCCGGAGCGGATCACCAGCTGCACCGCCTCGGGGATGGTCATGAAGTACCGCGTCATCTCCGGGTCGGTCACCGTGACGGGGCCGCCGCGCTCGATCTGGTTGCGGAAGATCGGCACCACGCTGCCCGAGGACGCGAGGACGTTGCCGAAGCGGACCGAGACGAACTTCGTCTGCGGGTGCTTCCGCCCGGCGGCCTCGACGATCCACTCGGCCATCGCCTTCGACGCTCCCATCACGGTGCGCGGGTTGACGGCCTTGTCGGTCGAGATCAGAACGAAGCGCTCGCAGCCGGATGCCACGGCGGTCTCGGCGGTGACCTTGGTCGCCATCGCGTTGTTTCGGATCGCCTCCAGCGGGTTCGCCTCCATCAGGGGCACGTGCTTGTACGCGGCCGCGTGGAAGACGATCTCGGGCTTGAAGCGCTGCATCACCTCGAGCATCCGGTCGCCCTCCTTGCAGTCCGCGAGGACGGATTCGACCCGGGTGAAATGCCGCTCCTCGATCATCTCCCGGTCGATGCGGAAGAGGTTGTCCTCGGCGTGGTCGAGGATCACGAGCAGCTTCGGGCGCACCCGGGCGATCTGGCGAACCAGCTCTGAGCCGATCGAGCCGCCGGCCCCGGTGACCAGCACGACCTTCTCCTGCACGTACGCGCCGACGCGGTCGAGCTCCATCTTCACCGGGTCGCGGCCGAGAACGTCCTCGACCTGGACCTCGCGCAGCTGCCTGGTGAGCTGGACTCCTCCGCGGAGCAGCTCGAAGACGGTCGGCAGGGTCCGTACCGGTACGTCCCGCTCGCGGCAGGCGGTCACCACGCGGCCGCGCAGCACTCCCGGCGCCGAGGGGATCGCGATGATCACCTCGTCGGGGTTGAACTCGTCGAGGACCCCGCCCACCTCCTCGGTGGTGCCCACCACGTTGATGCCGTGCAGCCGCATTCCGCGCTTGCGCGGGTCGTCATCGAGGAAGCCGATGGCCCGCGAGCCGAGATTCGGGTTGAGCTGCATCTCGCGCACGACCATCTGACCGCCCGAGCCGGCGCCGATCACAAGCACGCGGCGGGCGCCGCGCACCTCGCGGCGGGCCATCCGCTCGACCAGCAGCATCCGGGCCAGAAGCCTCGCGCCGCCGACCAGGAAGACCGTGAGCAGGAAGTAGCTGACCACGACCGAGCGTGGGATCTGGTCGTCAAACGGCTTCAGCAGCAGGAAGGCGATGGCCAGGATCGCCGTCGAGCCTGCGCAGGCGCGCAGCACCGCGATCATGTCCGGAAGGCGGAAGTAGCGCCACCACTTCTCGTAGAGGCCGAAGGCGTAGAAGACCATCAGCTGGCCGATCACGACGAAGCCGATCGTGTGGCCGAGCATGTGGTCGTAGCGATCGGGGATCCCGCCCGGGGCGTCGAGGAACCGCAACCTGAAGGCCAGGTAGTAGGCGGCCGCAATGAGGACTGCGTCTGCGGCGAGCTGGATCAGGCGATGCCTGTAGACGGGGTGCTTGAGCCGCTCCACGCGAGCAGCGAGTCTAGTGGGAACCGCCCGAATCCGGGGAAAAATGAGGATCCTCGCGAGCCGTTCTGCAACCGCCTACCATGTGGCGCCGCGCGGGGCAGGCCGCCCAGCCGCGCCGAATTCCATGCCTATCGCTGCCCTCCTCGATCCGCTCGTCAACCTCTGCACCGATTTCATCGGAAGTGTTGGCTACGCCGGCGTCTTCACCCTCACCCTGCTCGGCAGCGCCTGCATTCCGATCCCGAGCGAGGCGACGATGCTGTTCGCTGGCTTCAAGGTGAGCGACGGCGACCTCACGCTGTTCGGCGTAATCGCCGCCGGGGTCACCGGCGAGCTGATCGGCTGTCTGATCGCCTACGCGGCGGGCTACTACGGGCGCATCGACCTACTCGAGCGCAACAAGCTGATCCACATCGACCGCAAGCGCCTCGACTGGGTGGATGGCTGGTTCCAGCGCCGCGGCGACATCACCGTCTTCGTGGGCAGGCTGCTGCCCCTCGTGCGCGCCTTCATCTCCCTCCCCGCCGGTGTCGCGGAGATGCCGTTGCGCCGGTTCATCCCGCTGACCCTGGCCGGCTCGGTGATCTGGCTCTCGAGCCTGACGCTGATCGGCCGGGCGGTCGGCGACAGCTGGGACCAATGGCACCAGAAGCTCGCCTTCCTCGACTACGTGGTCGTCGTCGCCGCGATCGCCGCGATCGCCTATCTCCTGATCAAGCGTCGCCGCGGCCCCGGGGGGCCGACCGACGACGCTGAGGAGCAGCCGGGTACGCGAGGGAGCGCCGCGGGCGAAGCCGAGGCGCCACCCGTTTCATGATGCGGCGGTCGAGGGCGGTCGTCCTCGGCGCCGTTCAGGGGCCGACCGAGCTGCTCCCGGTCTCGAGCTCCGCCCATCTCACCCTGATCCCCTGGCTCGCGGGCTGGGACGAAGACGGCCGTGACCCCGAGCTGCAGAAGAGCTTCGAGGTCGCGCTGCATGCCGGCGCGGCTGCCGCGCTCCTGCTGGGCCAGCGGCGCGTGATCGCCGAGGAGCTTCGGTCATTCGACCGCCGCAAGGCCTCGGTGATCGCGCTCTCCTTTCTGCCTCCGGCCCTGCTCGGCGTGGTGCTCGAGAAGCCGATCGAGCGGCGGCTCGGTGGCCCCGCCGCGACTGCGGTCGGGCTGCTGGCCGGCGCGGCCGGCATGGTGATCGCGGATCGGCGACCCCAGGTGAGGGACCGAGGGACCGCGACGGCCGCCGACGGGCTCGCCCTCGGGCTCGCTCAGGCCGCCGCTCTGGCGCCCGGCATCTCGCGGAATGGCGCCACCCTGACCGCCGCCCGCTGGCGCGGCTTCACACGGCAGCATTCGAACATGCTCTCCCGGACCGTGGCGCTGCCGGTCATCGTCGGCGCGGCCGTCCTCAAGGGCATCCGGATGAGGCGCCGGGGGCTCCCCCGCGAGGCCCGCGCCGGGTTCGCGGCGGGCACCGCCACCTCCTTCGCGTCGACCCTCGCCTCCCAGGAGCTGATCCGCGTGGTGGAACGCGACAGCGCGCTCTGGCCGTACGCCGCCTACCGCGCTGCTCTCGCGGGCACGGTCCTGGCGAACCTGTGGCGCCGCCGGCGCGTCCCCAGTCCCCCCTTCGTCTCAGGCAACGGCCAGCCGGAGGGCTACTCGCCCACTCCCCCGAAGGAGGAGATCCCGGCGTGAGCGAGGACGCCTACGCCCAGGCGGGGGTGAGCCAGGGAGACGCCGACGCCGCCGTCGCCTCGCTGGTGGCGGCGCTCGCGGCCTCCGCGCCGACTGAGAGCCGCCAGGTTCTCGCCAGCGGCCACTACGCGAACGTCGTCCGGCTCAACGACGAGACCGGGATCGCCCTGAGCACCGACGGCGTCGGCACCAAGCTGGTCCTCGCCGAGCAGCTCGGCCGCTGGGACACCGTCGGCATCGACTGCATCGCGATGAACGTCAACGACGTGATCTGCGTCGGCGCCGAGCCGCTGGCGATGGTCGACTACCTGGCCGTCGACCGCGCCGACCCTGAGATCGCCGGCGCGATCGGCGTCGGCCTGGCGCGCGGCGCCGAGCTGGCCGGGATCGAGATCGTCGGCGGCGAGCTCGCCCAGCTCGGGGAGCTGATCAACGGCCTCGATCTGGCCGGCGCGTGTTTCGGGGTCGTGCAGCTCGATTCGCTCGTCACCGGCGCCGCGATCGAACCCGGAGACGCGGTCATCGGGCTCCCCTCCTCGGGCCTGCACTCCAACGGCTACACGCTGGCCCGCAAGGCGCTGGCTGACATCCCGCTCGACGACGAGCGGCTGGGTCGCCCGCTCGGCGATGTCCTGCTCGAGCCGACCGAGATCTACGTCAAGCCGGTGGTGGAGCTGCTGCGCTCCGACGTCGACGTGCGCGGGCTCGCCCACATCACCTCGAGCGGCCTCGACAACCTGCTTCGCCTCGAGGCGGAGGTCGCCTACGAGATCGACCACCCGCTGCCGGTCCCGCCGGTCCTCGAGCTGATCCAGGAGCTCGGCGGCGTCGGCGACGACGAGATGCACGAGGTCTTCAACATGGGCTGCGGGTTCTGCGTCGTGGTGGCCCCGGCGGACGAGGACGCGGCAATGAAGGAGCTGCAGGCTCATTACCCGTCGGCGAAGCGGATCGGCCGCGCCACGGAGGGTCCTCCCGCCGTCACCAGGGCCTAGGCGGGCTCCCAGAGCGTTCCGGTCAGCGCCCGGATCGGCTTCAGCTTCCAGTCCCGCGCCATCTCCCAGAGCTCGGCTTCGAGGACCGGCAGCGGCTTCTCGGCGAGGACCTCCAGCTCCCGCGTCGCGCAACGGCCGAAGCGCTGAATCGCCTGCGCCGGCTCCAGGGGACCTTCATTGCGCTGTTTGGCTCCTGCCCGAAGCGCCGCGTCACGCAGCGCGGGGTGAGACCGGGCCTGCCCCCAGACGCCGTGGCGCTGCCCGTCCTCACCGATGAAGAGCGCCGAGGGGAAGCTGACACGATCCTTGCCCTCGGTCCTGCCGACGGCGCCGGCGTCGCGCGCCTCCCGCGAGGGGTTGCGCACCTCGTCGAGGTCGGCGGCGAAGGCCTCCGTGATCGCCTCCGAGAACAGGTCGATCTCGAAGCGCGCCCGGTCGATATGGGTGCCCCGAGCGGCCGCCAGCAGTGACTCGGGGCGATCGAGCTTCTGGCGCTCGAACATGACCCCCTCCCGCACGGCGCGCAGGTACCGGTAGCCGGCCTCCCAGCCCTGCTCGGAGGCCGCCTTCACCGCCTGACAGGAGGGGTACGTCGAGGTCAGCGGGCTCTCGGTCCAGATTCTGGGGTCGGTCGGCATCAGGCCGTCGGCAGCCACCTGAAGCCAATGCGAGATCAGGTCCGCGTTGCAATCCGGCCCGTATCCGATCCGGCCCTGCTCGTCGCGGTACTCGCGGCCGTAGCGGCGCGCCAGCCCGCCCATCACCCAGACGAACTCGAGCTCGCCGTCGAACTCCCACATCAGCCGCCTGAGGGCCGGCTCGGCGGCCCAGGACCAGGGACAGACGGGATCGGTGTAGAAGCGGACCTGGACAGTCATCATTCGTTCGGGCGCAGGCTCTCAGCGGTGAGGGCGGCGGGGGGCGAAAATACAGCGCGATGCAAAGGCAAGACGATTGGAACGCTTGAGCTCCACCGTACTCTCGGGCCGGTACAGGCTCGAGTCGAAGCTGGGCTCGGGCGGCATGTCGACGGTCTACCTGGCCAACGACGAGGTCCTCGACCGCCCAGTGGCGGTCAAGCTGCTGCACCGCGAGATCTCGGAGGAGGCCGACCAGCTCGAGCGCTTTCGCCGTGAGGCCCGGACCGCGGCCCGCCTCTCCCACCCCAACCTGGTCGGCGTCATCGACGCGGGCGAGGACGACGGTCGTCCCTACATCGTCTTCGAGTACATCGACGGCCGCACCCTGAAGCGCCGGATCCAGGATGACGGCCCGCTGCCGGTGGACGAGGCGGTCGCCTATGGGATCGAGATCGGCCGGGGCCTGACCGCCGCGCACGCCCGCAAGCTCGTCCACCGCGACGTGAAGCCCCAGAACGTCCTGATCGATCCCGACGGCCGGGCGAAGGTCACGGACTTCGGCATCGCCCGGTCGTTGGAACAGAAGGGGATGACCGCGACAGGCCGGGTCCTCGGCACCACCGACTACGTCTCCCCCGAGCAGGCGATGGGCGAGGACGTCGACGAGCGCTCCGACGTCTATTCGCTGGGCGTCGTCCTCTACGAGATGCTCACCGGCGACGTCCCCTTCCAGGCCGAGACGCAGGTCGGCGTGGCGATGAAGCACGTGAACGAGCCGATGCCGGACGTGCAGGCCAAGCGGCCCGAGGTGTCGGCAGTGGTCGCGTCGGTCGTCGACCGGGCGACCACCAAGGACCCGCGTGACCGGTACAACACCGTCGCCGAGATGGTCCGCGACCTGGAGCAGACGCTCGAGGTCGAGGCCGCGCGCCGCGGAGGCACCAGCGGGGAGGCGACCAGCGTGCTCGACTCGGTGCCCAAGGCCCGTCGCCGGCTCGGTGGCCACCGCCCGCCGTGGATCGGGATCGTCATGGGGCTGATCGGCATCGCGCTGATCGCCGCGGCTGTCATCTTCGGTGGCCAGCATCTCGACCTCGGCGGCAACGGCTCGGCGGGTGGTGGCAGCTCCGAGATCCGCCTCTCCCCGGAAGCGGCGAGCGAGTTCGATCCCGAGGGAGACCAGCACGAAACGGGCACCGAGGGCCTGGCGGTCGACTCGAACCCGACCGGAACCGCCTGGTCGAGCGAGCACTACGACACACCGGATTTCGGCGGCCTCAAGGACGGCGTCGGTCTCGCAATCGACGCCGGGAGCACGGTGACCGCGAAGTCCATCGCGATCAAGTCGCCGACGCCCGGCTACGACGCCGAGATCTACGAGTCGACCGGCTCACCGCCGAGTGATCTCTCCGGCTGGGGCCAGCCCGTGGCCACCGTGTCGGGCGGTGGAGGGAACGAGACCGTCTCGCTGCCGGGCAAGCCGGCCCAGTCCTTCCTGATCTGGGTCACCAAGCTTCCGTCCGCCAAGGACGACCCTGGGCGATACCAGATGGAGATCTCGGACGTTCGGCTGTTGAAGGCGGGTTAAAACTCGTAGCTGCGCGCCTGCTCGTGGCGCTCGATCGCCAGCTTCACCAGCCGGTCGCAGAGCTCGGGATAGGCGATCCCGTCGGCCTCGAAGAGCTTGCCGTAGACGCTGGTCTCGGTGAAGCCCGGGATCGTGTTGAGCTCGTTGACGAGCACGTCGTCCCCGTCGACGAAGAAGTCGCAACGGGCCAGGCCGCTGCAGCCGCAGAGCGTGAACACCTGGCGCGCGAGGGAACGGAGCGTCTCGGTCGCCTCCTCGGAGATCCTTGCCGGGATGACCAGCTCCATGCCGCCCTCCGCGTACTTGGCCTCGTAGTCGTACCAATCGTGCCCCTTGGTGTCGATCTCGCCGGGCGGTGAGGCGACCGGGTCCTCGTTGCCGAGCAGCGAGCACTCGACCTCCTTGCCCGGAGCCGGCGCCTCGACGATCACCCGCGGATCGTGCCGGCCCGCCTCCTCGACGGCTCGATCGAGCTCCTCGGTGCCCGACGCGGGCGAGATCCCCACGCTCGAGCCGAGCCGGGCCGGCTTCACCCAGACCGGCTCCGCGAACCCCGAGGCGATCGCCTTCCACTCGGGTTCGCCTGCCCGGCAGTAGTCGACCTGAGGGATTCCGTGCCGGGCCAGCAGGTCCTTGAAGACGAGCTTGTCCATGCAGATCGCCGAGGCCTCGACGTCGGAGCCCGCATAGGGGATGCCGAGGACCTCGAGCAGGCCCTGGACGCTGCCGTCCTCCCCCCCGGGGCCGTGCAGGACCGGGAATGCGACATCGCAGCCCAGCAGGCCGGTGGCGGGTGCAAAGCGGACCTCCTCACCCTCGGCAGACCAGCGGCCATCGCGCTCGATGGTCACCTCGACGGTCTCGTGTCCGGCCTCGCGAAGGCCGCCCGCGACCGAGGCGGCGGAGCGCAGCGAGACCTCGTGCTCCGACGAGGTCCCGCCGCCGAGTACCGCGACCCTCATGGCGTCGTGGCGGTCGGCGCGGCGACCCCGACCGAGATCGTCACGGTGTCGCCGCGCTGCCCGCGCGAGCCGCTCGGCGGGAACTCGGAGATCACGACGCCGACCTCATTCGGGTCGCTGGTGGTCTGCTCGGTCACGGCCGGGGTGAAGCCCGCCTTCTTCAGGGTGTTGACAGCGTCCTTCCGCAGCAGGCCCGTGACGTCGGGGACGGTGATCGCGCCGGTCGAGGCGAAGATCGTGACCTGGGATCCGCGCGGGACACGCTTGCCGGAGCCGGGGCTCTGGCTCAGGACCTTGCCCTGTGGCTCGGTTGAGTCCTTCTGGACCTCGGTGCCCGACAGGCCGGCGTTCGACAGCGTGGCCAGGGCCTGCTGGTCGTTCAGGCCGACGACGTTGGGGACGACGACGGTGTTCGCGCCGCGCGAGACCAGCAGCGTCACGGGCTGCAGGGTCGAGAGCTGGGTGCCGGCCGGCGGTGAGGTGCCGATCACCGCGCCCCTGGGGACGGACTTCGAGTACTGCTGCATGACGTTGACCTTGAAACCGGTCTTCTCCAGGCGTTTGGTCGCATCGGCCTCGCTCAGGCCGACGACGGAGGGAACGGCCCGGATCGCCGGGCCGGAGCTGACGCTCAGGGTGACCGTGGAGCCCTCCTCGACCTTGCCGCCGCCGCGGTCGGTGGGGATGGGGTCCTGCTCGACGACCTGATCCCTCGGCACGGCGCTCGGCACCGCCTTGATCGCGACCTTGAAGCCTGCGCTGTCGAGGATCTGGCTCGCCTGATCGGAGTTCTTGCCGATCACGTCGGGGATCCCGACCTGCTGCGGGCGGGTGAGGGCGTAGGCGACGAGCGCCGCCACGCCGCAGGCGAGCAGGGCGATCACGAGCCAGCGCCAGCGGCGGCGCCTGTCCGGGTCGTACTCCTCGTAGACCTCCTCCTCGGCGGGGAGATCGGTCTCCCCCTCCGGCGACACCGCGGCGTAGGCGGCCGTGTCCTGGGGGCGCGGCGAGTCGGGCGCCTTCTCCGCGGCGTCGAGGGCCTTCAGGAACGCGTCAGCGTCCTTGAAGCGGGCCTCCGGGTCCTTGGCGAGCGCGCGCATGACGACGGCGTCCAGGGCCGGAGGGATGTTCGGGTTGATGGCGCTGGGTCGCCTGGGCGTCTCGGAGACCTGCTTCAGGGCGACCGCGACGGCGCTGTCCCCCTCGAACGGCACCCGGCCGGTCAGCGCCTCGTAGAGGATCACTCCGATCGAGTAGATGTCGGAGCTCGGCGTGGTCGGCTTGCCCTGCGCCTGCTCCGGCGAGAGGTACTGCGCCGTTCCCATCACCGATCCGGTCGCGGTGATGTCGGAGTTCTCGCCGCCGCGCGCGATCCCGAAGTCGGCGACGCGGGCGCGACCCTCGTCGTCGAT
The DNA here is from genome assembly GCA_963815045.1 of uncultured Solirubrobacterales bacterium. Classification (GTDB taxonomy): domain Bacteria; phylum Actinomycetota; class Thermoleophilia; order Solirubrobacterales; family 70-9; genus DASUPK01. Next base: position 162,234 of record CAWFET010000003.1, on the reverse strand, counting down.
CAGGACGTTCTGCGGCTTCAGGTCGCGGTGGATGATCCCCTTGCGGTGGGCGAAGCGGGCGGCCTTCAGGATCTGCCGTGTGAAGTCGATGGCGTCCTTCGTCCCCATCCCGCCCTTGACCAGGTCCTTGAGCGAGGGGCCGTCCACGTACTCCATCGCGATGAAGTAGGAGTCGCGAAAGGAGCCCCGGTCGAACACGCCGACCACGTTCGGATGCTGCAGGCCGGCGGCCGATTGGGCCTCGCGCTGGAAGCGCTGCACGAACTCGCCGTCCTGGGCGAAGCGGTCGTGGAGGATCTTGATCGCGACGTTGCGGTCGAGCTCGGTGTCCTCGGCGAGCCAGACATCCGCCATCCCGCCCGACCCGATCTTCCGATCGAGGCGGTAGCGCTCATCGACCATCGTGCCCTTGCGTGCCGTGGCCACTACGCGCCGCTCCCCAGCAGGCTCTCGGCGACCGACTTGAAGATGGGCCCGCAGGTCGGCCCGCCGAAGCCGCTGGTGTGCTCGACGATGCAGGAGATCGCGATCTTGGGATCGCTCGCGGGGGCGAAGCCGATGAACCACGCGTCGTTGACGCCGGGCGAGATCTCCGCGGTGCCCGTCTTGCCGGCCACGTCGATGCCCGAGACCGCGGCGTCGGTCCCCGTTCCCTCGTTGACCACGTCCTGCATCATGTCGTTGAGCTTGGACGCGGTGTCCTCGCTCATCACTCTGCTCTGGCGGGCGGGGTCGAGCTTCGTCTCACGCCCGTCCGGATCGATCACCTTCGACCAGAGGCGAGGCTCCATCAGCTCGCCCTTGTTCGCAACGGCGGCGGCGACCTCGGCCATCTGGAGTGGCGTGACGCGCAGACGCTCCTGGCCGATCGCGACGCGGCCGATGTCGATCGAGTCGGACGCGTTGAGCAGCTTGTTCCCGTCGTAGACGCCGCTGGCGAAGAGCTGGAAGTTCGGATAGTCGAGGCGGGGCTTCGCATTGAAGCCGTAGCGGTCCATGTACTTGAACATCGTGTCCTTGCCGATCTTCTCCCCCGCCTGCGCCCACCAGGTGTTGACCGAGTTGGTCAACGCGGTGGTCATGTCGATGTCGCCGAACTGCTCCCCTCCGGAGTTCGCGAGCGGCACTCCCTCGATCGGGATCGGTGACCGGCCGCTGAAGACGGAGCTGGGGCTGAGGTCTCCGCTGTCGAGCGCCGCCGTCGCGGTCACCACCTTCATCGTCGAGCCCGGTGGATAGCCGCCCTGCGTGGCGCGGTTCAGCAGTGGGGCGCTGGTGTCGGTGTTGAGGTGCCTGAAGGTGCTCGCCCTCTCGACCTGGTTGGGGTCGTACTCGGGGATGCTCACCATCGCCTTGACCTCCCCGGTCGACGGCACGATCGCGACGACTGAGCCTCGGCGTCCGGCGAGGCCGTTCACGGCGGCTTGCTGGGCGTTCACGTTGAGCGCGGACTGGACCTTGTCGCCCTCCTGCGCGTGACCCTGGAGCTCATCGAGCACCGAGAGGAACTCGGTCTTGTTGCCGACCAACTCGTCGTTGTGAGAGAGCTCGAAGCTGACCCTGCCGCGATCGACGTAGCTGTACCCGATCGGATTGCCGAACAGGGAGCCGAGCGGGTAGTGGCGGACGTAGGTCTTGCTGTTGCCCTTGCCGACCGCCCGCGAGTGCGCGATCACGGTCCCGTCGTCGGCGACGATGTCGCCGCGCTTGATCTGCTGCTCCTCGAGCAGCGGCCTGCGGTTCGCGGTGTTCGCCTTCAGAGAGCTCGAGTCGAAGACCGACCAGTACGAGGTGAAGCCGAAGAGCAGCGCGTAGAGCACCAGGATCAGGCCGAAGAGCTTGACGATCTGCCGGTTCACTGGGGCGCCCCCTGGTTCTGCAGCCGCACCCGGCGGCGGGACTTGTCGGAGACCATCAGCAGCAGGGCTAAGAGGATGAAGTTGGCGACGATCGAGCTGCCGCCGTAGCTGATGAATGGCAGCGTGACGCCGGTCAGGGGGATCACCCTGGTGACCCCCCCGATGATCACGAAGGCCTGCAGCGCCAGGATCGTCGTCAGGCCCGTCGCCAGCAGCTTCGAGAATCCGTCCTCCGCCAGGATCGCGGTCTTGAAGCCGCGCTCGGCGATCAGCGCGTAGATCAGGACCACCGCGGCGCCGCCGAAGAGGCCGAGCTCATCGACGATCACGGCGTAGATGAAGTCCGTGTGGGGCGCGGGGAGGATCGCGCAGCGGTCCGGGAAGTCGCCGTGACAGGCCGGCAGCTGGACAAGCGAATCACCCAGCCCCTTCCCGAAGAGACCACCGTCCGCCTGGGCGAAGATCGACTGCGAGAGCTGGTAGCCGCTCCCGCTCGAGTCGTGGAACGGGTCGAGCCAGATGTCGAAGCGCTGCTGGATGTGCGGAGCGGTGTGGGCGAAGAAGTAGGCGCCCAGCACGAACATGAGCAGGCCGATGATCACGAACGAGAGCCGCCCGGTCGCGACGTAGATCAGCGCGAGGAACGCCCCGAAGAACATCACCGAGCTGCCCAGGTCCCGGATGAAGACCAGCAGGACCATTGCCGCGCCCCAGACGACGAGCAGAGGCCCCAGATGCTTGAGCGGCGGCAGCACCAGCCCCATGAACCGCCGTGCCCCCACCACCAGCACCTCCCGGCGCTCGTTCAGGTAGCTGGCGAGGAAGACGACGATGCAGATCTTCGCCAGCTCGGTCGGCTGGAAGGTGACGGGCCCGAAGTTGACTGCGAGATACGCGTCATTGGTCGCGTGCCCCAGGAATCGGGGCAGGATCAGCAGGACGATCCCGGCGAGCGCGATCAGGTAGCGGTAGCGCTCGAGCGCCTCGTAGTCCCGCAGGAAGATGATCGTCGCGGAGAAGAGAACCAGCCCGAGCACGAACCAGTTGGCCTGGTCTCGCGCGAGGCCCTGGTCGAGCCGGTAGAGCATCACCAGCCCGAAGGCGGCCAGGAGCGCCACCAGCGGGAAGAGGAAGGGATCGGCGTCGGGCAGGCGGACGCGGATGACGATGTGGGTGGCGACGCAGACCGCCAGGAAGTAGGCGCCGTAGAAGACGCTCGCGTTGAGCTGATCCGAGTTGGTGATGAGCACGGCCGTGAACCCGGCCGTGACCAGCAGGGCGACCGGGATCAGGGCAAAGAGCTCGCGGGTGCGGGCGCTCAACTCTTCTTGGCCTGCTGGCCGTTCGAGTTGGCCCCAGATTTCTTCTTCTTCGACGGCGGTGGAGGCGGCGGCGGCAGGCCCTCTGTCGGCCTCGCCTGGATGTCGTCGATCAGGTCGGTCGCGTCACCCTTGCCGCGCAGCGTGTGCCCGGTGACCGCGCGCTGGCGGTCCTCCGAGAGGGTCCCCTCCTGGACCGGGACCGAGTACTGCTTCGAGTAGAGGCTGATTCCGAGCGGGAGGCTGTAGGGAAGGCCGCGATAGAGGGCGACGTTGCCCCCGTCGTCGGTGCCGAGGAAGTAGACGGAGCGGGCAAACAGGAAGCCCCCGCCGATCACCACGATCGCCGCGAGGATGGCCACCGCCCAGCCGAGGAAACGGCGGCGGCGGCGCGGCGCCGGGATCGGCCCGCGACCGCGCATTCGGTCGGTGGCCGCACGCATCCGCTCCCCGGTGAGCCCAGCCTGCTCGGCGGTGCGGGAGATCAGCGTCGCGCTCTCCTCGCCCTCTCTCGCGTCCGCATCGGCCACCCGGAAGGCGACGGCGGTGATGTTGTCCCGGCCTCCGCCGCGATTGGCCGCGTCGACGAGCTCCTTGACAGCGCCCCGCAGGCCTCGTGAGGAGACGAGGATCTGGCGGATCTCATCGTCCGAGACCATCGTCGTCAGGCCGTCGCTGCAGAGCAGGAACACGTCGCCGTCCTTGGCCGGGAAGGTCATGGTGTCGACGTTCACGTTCGGCTCGGGGCCGAGGGCGCGGGTGATGATCGAGCGCTGGGGGTGCTCCTCGGCCTCCTCCTCGGTCAGCCTGCCCTGACGGCGGAGCTCTTCGACCAGCGAGTGGTCCTTGGTGAGTCGCTTGAGCTGCCCGTCGCGCAGCACGTAGGCGCGGCTGTCGCCGACGTGGCCGAACGCCACCTCGTTCCCCCGGAGCATCGCGGCGGTCAGGGTGGTCCCCATGCCGGCGCGCGAGGAATCTTCCTGGGCGAGGCGGTGGATCTCGCGGTTCGCCGACTGCGCGATCTGCTCGAGCTGGCCCTCGGCCGGCTGCTCGTCGGTGAGCTGACTGCGCCGCTCGAAGGCGCCCGCGGCGATCCGAGAGGCAACCTCGCCGGCCTGGGCCCCGCCCATCCCGTCCGCGACGGCGAACAGCGGTGCTCGCGCGAAGTAGGAGTCCTCGTTCGCGTGGCGCTGGCGGCCGGTATCGGTCTTGTGGGCTTCTTCGGCGACGGTCAGCATCAGGAGACCTCGAAGCGGAACTCAGTGTCCCCGATCCGGATCACGTCGCCCGGGCGGAGCTCGGCCTCGCCGTGCAGCTCCTGGGAGTTGAGCAGGGTGCCGTTGGTGGAGTTCAGGTCCTCGACGAAGTAGTTGCCGCCGCGGTTGAACACGCGGGCGTGGAAGCCGGAGGCGTAGCGGTCGTCCAGCCTCACATCGGCGTCAGGGGATCGACCCAGGGAGATCCCGCCGAAGAGGTCGAAGTGATCGCCCTTGTTGAGGCCGCCGCCCTCCTGGACCACGAGGAAGGCATCGGTCGCCTCGGCCTCGCCTCCGAGCACGTCGTGATAGCCGGTCTCGAATCCGGGCGACGCCGTGCCACGCAGGTCGCGCAGGGCCATGCGGGTGACCCAGAGCAAGAACAGGTAGAGGACGGCCAGGAAGCCGAACTTGAGCGCTACGGCTAGCGGCTCGAGGTCGTTCACTGCTCGATGTCGAAACCGAAGACCTTGGTCCCTAGCGTGATCTCATCCCCCGGCGACAGTCGGGCGTTCGCGACGCGGCGGCCGTTGACCTTCACCCCGTTGGTCGAGTTGAGGTCGACGATCTGCCAATCCCCGACGCTCGACCGGCGCAGCTCGGCATGCCGGCGAGAGATGTTGGGGTCATCGATGATGCAGTCGGCCTCCTTGGAGCGGCCGAGCGTCGCCGTCGGGCCGTCGAGGACGTAACGGCGATCGTCGACTGTGACGATCGCCCTGGTCTCCGAGTAGGCGGCGTCGGGGCGCCGCTTCGACTTCGCCTTCTCCGCCTGCGTCGCCGAGTAGACCATCGTGTGGCCGTGCTCCCCCTGCTCCGGGTCGGCGCCCTGCCGTTGCGGCGGGCGGACCAGACGGGTCTGGATTCCGAACTCGCCGAGGCGGAGCCGCTCGTCCTGGTCGAGGTTCACGACGGGCCTGGTGAGCAGGTCGTAGTCGTGGTGGCGAGCGTGCTCCAGCAGGTGGCCGCTCAGCTCCTGAGCGAGTGAGGCCTCGTAGTCCTTGAAGCGCTCATAGTCGTCCGGGCAGAGCCAGACCGTGTACTCGTTGGGCACGTAGACCCGCTGGACGGAAGCCGTCTTGTGGGCATCCATCTCCTTGGAGAGCTTGCGCGCGATCTCCACCGGCTGCACGCCGGAGCTGAAGGCACGGCTGAACACGCCCTCGACGAGGCCCTCGATGCGAGCTTCAAGGTTGCGCAGAACGCTGATGACAGGCTCCTGGGATCGGTGGGACGGCCGGTAGGAACGCAGGCCGAGGCGAAATGCTAGTGCGTGAAGCTACGCGAGCGCATCGGGCGGCGGCCCCTCGAGGGAGCCGCTCCTGTAATGCGCCGGCGGGCCCATTCTCCGGGCGAGCACGGCGGCAATCGCCGCGGCCAGGAGAGTCCCGAAAAGCAGCCCGGGCGGCGTGCCGCCCCCGGCCACCAGCTTCAGGGTCGTGATCAGGCCGGCCGCCCAGATCAGGGCGCCGACGGCGTCGAGCAGCGGTGTGCGTCCACGCACCAGCACCGGGAGCACGAGCGCCGCTGCGGCGAAGATCCCGGCAGCCGCGAGCACGGAGCCATCGATCAGGGGCATCAAGATGTCTGAGATCGCCGTTCCGGCCGATCCCTTCCAGTGCGCCGGAGGGTCCGCGACCGGGCCGAGCAGGAGGGTGCGGTGAGCGAGCTCTTCCCACGCCGCGATCCAGAGGTATCCGATGCCTCCCAGGAGCGCCCGGCCGGCGGCGCCCCGGGTCAGTCCGGCGAGCGCCGGATAGACCGGGCCGAGGCCGATCAGGCCCAGGATCGGCGCGGCGCCGGGAAGCGGAATGGCGTCCGGGTCGATCGCGGGTGCCAGGAGCGGTGCGCCCAGCACGAGGACAACGGCCGCGACCCCCGGATCGCCCGCGCCGATCAGGGTCCAGAGGAAGACCAGGGCGAGCTGCAGCGCATACGCGGGACGTGGCCGGCCCAGGGCGAGCACCCCGGGAACGAGAGCCGCCAGGACGACCGGGGCGGGAGCGCCGGTGACGATCAGGGCGGCTACGCCGAGGGCGGCCACCCCCGCCCCGGGAAGGAATCTCGCCAGGCTGGGCAGTGAACGGGACGGCCGCTCGTCCTCGTCGAAGCCCTGGAGCCCCTCGACCGCCGGCAGGGGATCGCCATCGAGCTCGTTGATGTGGGCCGCGAGAGCCGCCTCCAGGTCGGAGGCGAGCGGCCGCATCTCCCCATCGGGGTCGAGTGCGGCGTCGATCGCGTCCGTCATCCCCTCGGGCAGATCCGGACGGACCGCCGAAAGGGGGGCAATCGGCTCGCCGATCGCCCTAGCGGTCGCTGCGGGGCTTTCGCGGACGAGCGGGTGCTCCCCGCAGAAGCATTCGTACAGGGTGAGCGCGAGGGAGTAGACGTCGGCCGAAGGACCCGGCCGCAGGCCATCCGCCTGCTCGGGGGCCATGTAGGCAAGGGTCCCGAGCACCGCTCCGGTCGCGGTCAGGCTGCGCTCGCCGGCGATCCGGGCGATGCCGAAGTCGACCAGCTTCGCCTCGACATGAAACGGGTCGCGCTGACGCGCGCCCTCGCGTACGACCAGGATGTTCTCGGGCTTCACGTCGCGGTGGACGACTCCCGCCCGGTGAGCAGCCATCAGCGCGGCCGCGGAATCCGCTCCGACTCGTGCGACGAGTCGGTCGGTGAGCTCACCGCGCCTGCCGAGCGCCCGGAGGGTCTCCCCCTCGATCAACTCGGAGACCAGGAAGGCACGCTCGCCGTCGCTGGCGAGCTCGTACAGCGTCGCGATGTTGCGGTGCGCCAGGCGCGCGACCGCCTGGGCCTCGCGCGTCACCCGAGGGGCGCCGTGGTCGCGGTCGATCACCTTGACGGCGACCGGGCGCTGCAGGCGCTCGTCCCAGGCGCGATAGACGGTGCCGAAGCCGCCGCTCCCAATCCGCTCCTCGATGCGGAATCTGCCCAGGATCTGCTCGCCCACCATGGCTTCTCCAAGTTCGGTGGCGAAGCGTCTCTTCCTGCGCACGAGCGCGCCCCAAACGGCCTGGATTACATGCGTCGCGCCCCCTGTTCATACTGAGCGGCGGTTTGGCATTCCTCGATGAGGAACAAGACGACGTGGTCGTCGCCGACGAGCCGGACCGCCCGAGACGCAGGGTCGGGGGGCCCCAACGGCGACGCCAGCAGTACCTGGTCCGCCGCCTGATCGGCGTCGGGGTGGGTCTCGCCTTCCTGATCCTGATCGTGATCGGATTCAGGGGCTGCCTGAAGGCCCGGTCCGACCGCGCCCTCCGCAACTACGACTCGAATGTCGCGACGATCATGCAGCAGTCCCAGCAGAGCGGGACCGACTTCTTCCAGCTGCTCAACTCCCCGAGCGGCGGGTCCAGCTCGGTCGACGTGCAGAACCAGGTGCTCGCCCAGCGTGACGCCTCGACCAGCCTGCTCGACCGCGCCGACAGCCTGAGCGTGCCGGGTCAGATGCACGACGCCCAGGCGGCCGTTGAGCAGACTCTGACGCTGCGGCGGGATGCGCTCACCGCCATCGCCTCCAACGTGACTCAGGCTGCCGCACGCAGCCAGACAGCGGACGCGATCACGACAATCTCCAACGCGATGGGCTCCCTCTACGCCAGCGACATCCTCTGGACGCAGATCGGCAAGCCCGACATCCAGAAGGTGCTGAAGGACGAGGGCGTCGAGGGGCAGCCCCTGCCGCCGGGGAACTTCATGCCGGCGAACGCGACGGACTATCTCGATCAGACCAACCTGGTCACCAAGCTGAACGCGATCACCGGCAACACCGCGACGACCGGCGGCGTCCACGGCCTCTCCCTCGACTCCACAACGATCGGCAGCACGCAGCTCTCGCCGGACACGACGACCACGGTTCCGAGCGACTCGACCGAGATCGACATCGGCGTGACCAACTCAGGCGACAGCGACGAGTCAGGGATCAAGGTCAACGTCCAGCTGGGAGGCACCACCCTCACCGGCCAGCTCCCCTCGCTCAGCGCCGGGCAGTCAGGAACGATCAAGATCCCGCTGACCGCCAAGCCGACGCCGGGCACGCCCACCCAGTTGGAGGTGGTCGTCGAGCCCGTGCCAAGCGAGCAGCTCACCGACAACAACTCGTCGACGTACACCGTCGTCTTCGGCTCCTGACCCGGGGCGAGGACCCCGCCCCAGCCATGCGAATCGCGTACCTCGGGCCGCGGGGAACCTTCAGTGAGGACGCCCTGAACTCCGCAATCGGCGATACGGAGGTGGATCCCGTGCCCTCGGCGAGCGTCTACGACGCGATCCTGGCGGTGCGTGAGGGCGAGGCCGACCGGGCGCTGGTCCCGTTCGAGAACTCGATCGAAGGTGCCGTCACGGCGACCCTGGACACGCTCGCCTTCGACGCCGACGGGGTCACCCTCGTCGGGGAGTACGACCTGCCGATCCGCCACTGCCTGATCGCGCGGGAGGAGATGCCGCTGGAGCGGATCGAGGCCGTCATCTCCCATCCGCAGCCGAGCGCGCAGTGTGCCCGGTTCATCCGGGAGAACCTGCCCCAGGCCGAGGTGCGTGCCGCGCCGAGCACGGCCGAGGCGGTGCGCACCGTCGCCGAGGCGGACCAGCCCTGGGCGGCACTCGGGGCCGAGTCGGCCGCGGAGCTCTACGGCGCCGCCGTCCTCCGCCACGGCGTCGAGGACGAGCCCGACAACATCACTCGCTTCGTCTGGGTCGCGCCCGATGGGACCGTGCCGTCGGGCTCGGGGCCGTGGCGCACCTCATTGGTCTTCTCGGAGCTCGGTGAGGACCACCCCGGGGCGCTGGTCGACGCGCTCCAGGTCTTCTCGGACCGGGAGATCAACCTCAGCCGAATCGAGTCGCGGCCGCTGCGCCGAGGGCTCGGGCGGTACCAGTTCTTCTGTGACGTCGAGGGAGGCGCCGGCGAGGACCCGCTCTCAGGGGCGATCGACGTGCTTCGCTCGAAGGCCGAGAACGTGCGTGTACTGGGCAGCTGGCCCATCGCGGCCCCGCTCGGAGTCCCCGGAGCCGAGTAGGCCCTGCATTACAATCGCGCCCAGCATGGGCAACGGGGCCACCGCACAGCGGGTTGCGGTCAACGGCCATGAGGCCGCCCACGAGAACGGCCACGACCCCGCCCAGAATGGAGATGCCGACCCCGAGGTAGCGGTATCCGCAGCCCGCCGCCTGACCCGCGGGCGGGTGCTGGTTCTGAACGCGAGCTATGAGCCCCTCAACGTCTGCACTGTCCGGCGCGCGCTCGTTCTGTTGCTCAAGGAGAAGGCGGAGGTCCTCGAGCACGGTGCGGACGTGCTGCGCTCGGAGAAGATGCGGGTCGACCGGCCGGAGGTGATCCGGTTGGTCAGCTTCGTCCGCGTCCCCCGCGACATCCATCGCCGCCGGATCACGCGCAAGGCGGTCCTCGCCCGCGACGGCTGGACCTGCCAGTACTGCGGCTCCGAGAAGCCGGCGCTGACCGTCGACCACGTCATCCCCCGGAGCCGCGGCGGCCAGTCGGTCTGGGAGAACATCGTCGCCTCCTGCGCTCCCTGCAACCGCAAGAAGGGCAACCGCCTCCCCCACGAGATCCGCATGCATCCGAAGCGGAACCCGCGCCCGCCCGGCCCGACCGTCTTCATCCGCATCGCCGCGCCCCGCACACCGGAGGCGTGGGAGCCGTACCTGCTGACGGCCTAGCGGCCACCCCGCTCCATTTCGGAGCGGAGGGCGAAGCCCGTAGCGACTTGTCAGGGGTGGCCGCTTTACGGCCGCGATCTGATGGCGAAGCCGTCTACCGCTTCTTCTTGCGCTCCGACTCGGCCCGCTGCTTCGCGGTCGCCGTGTGCTTCGGCTTCACCTTGGGGCGAGCGGCCTTTGGGCGAGCAGCCTTGGGCTTCGCCGCGGGCTTCGGTTTCGCCGCGGGCTTCGGCTTGGCCTTGGGCTTGGCGGGAGCCTTGCTCCTCGGCTTGGCGGCCGGCTTCGCCTTCGGCTTGGCCTTGGGGGCAGTCGCGCTCGAGCCGGAGCGCTTCGTGACCTTGGCCTCCCCGTTGCCGGCGGCCTCGGCCGCAGCGGCCTCCTCGGCGACGTTCTCGGCCGTCGGGAGCTCGTCCTCCACCGGAGGGTCGGTCGCGGCGGCGCCGTTTCCGTTCCCGTTGGCCTCGGACTCCACGACCAGGGCGACGGCGCTGACGCGGTCACCCTTCTTCAGATTCATGACCCGCACGCCCTGGGTCGGCCGGCCCATCCGCGAGATGCCGGACACCGCGTTGCGCTGCACCATCCCGGTCTGGGAGATGAAGATCAGCTCCTGGCCCTCGCGCACCACCCGTGCGCCGGCGAGCCCGCCCTTCTTGGCGGTCAGCTTCGCGGTCAGGACGCCCTTGCCGCCGCGTCCCTTGATCGGATACTCGGAGATCGAGGTCCGCTTGCCGTAGCCGTTCTCGGTGACGACCAGCAGCTCGCCCTTCCTGTCCTGATGGTCCACCACGTCGAGTGAGAGGACCTCGTTGCCCTTGGCGGCGACGTTCATCCCCTTGACGCCGGCGGTGCCTCGTCCCATCGGGCGCGCCAGCTTCTCGTTGAAGCGGATCGCGTGGCCGGACTTGGAGACCATGATCAGGTCGTCCTTGCCTGAGCTCATCCGCACCCGGACCAGCTCATCGCCCTTCTTGATGTTGATCGCGATGATCCCGTCCGCGCGGATCGGCGTGTCGTAGTCCTTGAACAGCGTCTTCTTGACCATGCCCTGGGAGGTCGCGAAGACGAGGTACTTGTCCTCTGAGAAGTCGCGGGTCGGGATCACCGACATCACCTTTTCCTTCTCCCTCAGCGGCAGGAAGTTCGCCAGCGCACGGCCCCGCGAGGCTCGGCTGCCCTCGGGCAGCTCGTAGACCTTCTGCCGGTAGACCTTCCCCTGGTTGGTGAAGAAGAGGAGGTAGTCGTGCGTCGAGCAGACGTGCAGGTGCTCGATGTAGTCGCCCTCCTTCATGTTCATGCCCATCACGCCCCGGCCGCCTCGCCGCTGCTGGCGGTAGGTCACCAGCGGCGTGCGCTTCGCGTAGCCGGAGGCGGTGATCGAGACGACCATCTGCTGGTCGGCGATCACGTCCTCGATGTCGAGCTCGCCCTCGGAGGCGGTGATCTCCGTGCGGCGGTCGTCGCCGTAGCGCTCCCCGAGCTCGGAGAGCTCCTTCTTCACCAGGGCGAGGACCTTCTTCTCGTCAGCGAGGATCGCGCGGAGCTCCTTGATCAGCTTCGTGAGCTCGGCGTGCTCGGTCTTGATCCTGTCGGCCTCGAGCGCGGTGAGGCGCTGCAGGCGCATGTCCAGGATCGCTTGGGCCTGGGCGCGAGTGAGCTTGAACTTCTTGATCAGGCCGTCGCGAGCGGTCTCCGGGTCCTTCGAGGCGCGGATCAGCTTGATCACCGCGTCCAGGTTCTTGAGGGCGATCAGCAGGCCCTCGAGGATGTGAGCGCGCGCCTCGGCCCGGGCAAGTTGATGCTGCGTGCGCCGGGTGATGACCTCCTTCTGGTGGCCGACGTACTGCTCGACCAGCTCACGGAGGCTGAGGGTCTTCGGCACGCCGTCGACGAGCGCGACCATGTTGATGCCGAAGGCCTGCTGCATGGCGGTGCGCTTGTAGAGCTGGTTGAGGACCACCTGGGCAGGGTCGCCGCCCCGCTTCAGCTCGATCACCAGGCGCATGCCGTTGCGGTCCGATTCGTCGCGCAGGTCGGAGATCCCGGTGATCTTCTTGTCGCGGACAAGGTCGGCGATCTTGGTGATCAGGCCGCCCTCCCCACCCTTCTTGACCATGAAGGGCAGCTCGGTGACGATGATCGCGTCCTTGCCACCCTTGAGCGGCTCGACATGGGCCTTCGCGCGCACCTTGACCGACCCGCGGCCCGACCGGTACGCGTCACGGATGCCCTGCGTACCCATGATCGTGCCACCCCCTGGGAAGTCCGGGCCCTTGACGTGCTTCATCAGGCCCTTCATGTCGACCTCGGGATCCTCGATGTACGCGTTGACGGCCCCGATCACCTCGCGGAGGTTGTGCGGCGGGATGTTGGTCGCCATGCCGACGGCAATCCCGGTCGCGCCGTTGACCAGAAGGTTCGGGAAGCGGGCCGGCAGCAGCACGGGCTCGCGCGTCGACTCGTCGTAGTTCGGGCCGAAGTCGACGGTGTCCGCGTCGATGTCGCGGAGCATCTCGGTGGCCAACGAGTCGAGCCGCGCCTCCGTGTACCGCATTGCAGCGGGCGGGTCGTCGTCGATCGAGCCGAAGTTGCCTTGCCCGTCGACGAGCGGATAGCGCAGCGCGAAGTCCTGCGCCATTCGAACCAGCGTCTCGTAGATCGCCGAGTCGCCGTGCGGGTGGTACTTGCCCATCACCTCGCCGACGATGAAGGCGCACTTCCGGTACGCCCGGTTCGGCTGCAGCCCGAGGTCGTGCATCGCGTAGAGGACGCGCCGGTGCACCGGCTTGAGCCCGTCGCGGACGTCGGGCAGCGCACGACCGACGATCACGCTCATCGCGTAATCGAGGTACGAGGAGCGCATCTCCTTCTCGAGCTCGCGCTCCTCGATCTTGCCGTGGAGGGCGCCGTCCAAAGTGTTCTGGTCTCCGTCAGCCATCAGCGATCACCTCCTCAGACGTCCAGGAAGCGGACGTCGCGGGCATGTCTTTCGATGAACGCCTTCCGGGGTTCCACCTTGTCGCCCATCAGATCGGAGAAGGTCTGCTCCAGGCCACTCGCGGCCGCCTCGTCGATCGAGACCTGCTGGAGCGTCCGGGTCTCCGGGTCCATGGTCGTCTCCCGAAGCTGCTCGGAGTTCATCTCGCCGAGTCCCTTGAAGCGCGACAGGGTCACGCCCTGGCGAGCCAGCTCGAGGACCTCGCGGCGGAGCTCCGAGAAGTTCTCGGCCTCGGCCTCCTTTTCACCGAGCGAGACCACGAACGGCGGCTTGCCCATCTCGGCGACCACCTTGCTGTAGGCGTCGACGAGCTCCTTATAGGGCTGTGAGTCGAACATCGCCTTGGAGAGCTTGTGCTCGATCGCCAGACCGCTACGGCGGTGGATGCCCTTGACGGTCAGGCCAGTGGTCTTCTGGTCCAGCAGCTTCGTCTCGTATAGAGCGTCCTTCAGATCCCTGGCCTTGAAGAGCTTGGCCGCGGCCGCCATCGTCTTGGCGCCGGTCTGGAGGAGCTGGGCGTCGGAGATGAAGTCGATCGTCTCGTGTCCGAACTCGGCCCTGAGCGTCGACGACCAGCCCTCCACCGCCTTGAAGTGGCGCTTGAAGTCCTGCCAGCGGCGCTTGGAGAGCTTTCTCTCCTTGCCCGTCGAGTCCACGACGGTGAACTCATCGAGCTTGTCGGCAAGCAGGAGCTCTTCGAGCTCACCCTCGCGCTCGACGTAGATCTCGCTCGAACCGTTCTTCACCTTGTAGAGGGGCGGCTTGGCGATGTAGACGAACCCCCCGTCGATCAGCTCCTTCATCTGCCGGTACAGGAAGGTGAGCACCAGCGTGCGGATGTGGGCCCCGTCGACGTCGGCATCGGTCATCAGCACGATCTTGTGGTACCGAAGGTCCTCGACCTTGAACTCGTCCTGCAGTCCGGTCCCGATCGCTGTGATCAGCGCCTGGATCTCGTTGTTGGAGAGGACCTTGTCGATTCGGCTTTTCTCGACGTTGATGATCTTGCCGCGCAGGGGGAGCACCGCCTGGGTGTTGCGGTCCCGCCCCTGCTTCGCGGAGCCGCCCGCCGAGTCGCCCTCGACGATGAACAGCTCCGCCAGGGCGGGGTCCTTCACCGAGCAGTCGGCAAGCTTGCCGGGCAGCGTGGAGTTCTCCAGCGCGGACTTGCGCCGCGTCAGGTCGCGCGCCTTGCGCGCCGCATCGCGAGCCCGCGCCGCCTCCACGGCCTTGATCAGGATCCGGCGAGCGTCGGCCGGGTGCTCTTCGAGGAAGTCCCCGAGCTGGCGGTTGACGACCTCCTTGACCAGGCCCTCGATCGGAGGGTTGCCGAGCTTGCCCTTGGTCTGGCCCTCGAACTGCGGGTCGGCGAGCTTTACCGAGACCACTGCGGTGAGCCCTTCGCGGACGTCCTCGCCCGAAAGGTTGTCGTCCTTCTCCTTGAGCAGGTTGCGGTTGCGCGCGATCGCGTTGAGCGTCCTGGTCAGGGCCGACCGGAAGCCGGAGAGGTGGGTGCCACCCTCGTGGGTGTTGATGTTGTTGGCGAAGCTGAACGTGGACTCCTGATAGGAGGAGTTCCACTGCAGCGCGACCTCAACCTGACCATCCTTGTTCTCGCCCTCGAAGAAGATGATCTTGCGGTGGAGCGGGTCCTTCGTCTCGTTCAGGTGCTTGACGAAGTCGGCGATGCCGCCCTTGTAGAGAAACTCGACCTTGCGGCCGGCGCCTCGCTCGTCGATCAGCTCGACCTTCAGGCCGCGGGTCAGGAATGCGGTCTCCCGGAGCCGCTCGGCGAGGATCTCGAAGTCGAACTCGATGTCCTCGAAGATCTCGGTGTCCGGGACGAAGGTGATGGTCGTCCCTGTGGTCTTCACCGCACGGCCCTTCTTGAGCCTCGCGAGAGGCTTGCCGCGCTCGTAGCTCTGCGTCCAGACCGCGCCGTCGCGCCAGATCTCCAGGTCGAGCCTCTCCGAGAGGGCGTTGACGACCGAGACGCCGACACCGTGCAGGCCACCCGAGACCTTGTAGCCGCCGCCGTCGCCGAACTTGCCGCCGGCATGCAGGGTGGTCAGCACGACTTCCGCGGCGGGCTTGTTCTTCGCCTTCTTCATCTTGTCCACGGGAATGCCGCGGCCATCGTCGACCACGGTGCAGCTGTTGTCGGGATGCAGCGTCACGGTGACGCGCTTGGCATGGCCGGCGATCGCCTCGTCCACGGAGTTGTCCACAACCTCGTAGACGAGGTGGTGCAGGCCGCGGGGGCCGGTCGAGCCGATGTACATGCCGGGGCGCTTGCGAACGGCCTCGAGGCCCTCGAGGACCGTGATGTCCTTGGCGCCATAGGTTGAGGCCTTCGTTGCCGGCTTCTTCTTCGCAGCGGTCTTCGCCACTCAGCTTCCTTTCAGTTCCATCAGGGGATGCCCCGACCTTCGTGACCCGGCTCGGAGGGTCCTCGCGGACAGGAGGGTCGGGGCCTCACACAAGTAGACATAAGTCTACCAGTCGGAAGCCCCGGAAATTGCGTGGAACGCGCACAAAAGCCCTGCAAATCACGTATGAAAAGAAACTTACTCGGAGGCTCCTGAGGCGGTGAAGCGAATAGCCCCAAGCTCGGCCCATTCGGGCAGGTTTTCCCTCAGCTGCTCGAGGATCTGACCGCTCAGCAGGTCGAGCTCCTGGGCCCAGGTGGCCGACCCGCAGGCCACGGTGACCACCCCGTCGCGCTCCGAGACGGGGCTCGCCTCGCGCGCCACCGCCTCCCCCACCGCCCCGGGCCAGGCGCTCTGGACCGCCGCCAGCAGGGTCGCGGGCTCGGCCCCCTGCAGCACGGTCTCGAGGGCAGCTCCGATCGGGCGCGGGGTGCGACGCCGCATCAGGCCGCCTTCAGGGCGGGCGCATGGGAGAGGGTGCCGGCGTTGACCTCGATGCGGAGCGCGGTCGCCGATGGGACGTGCGCGGTCTCGGTCGCGCTGATCACCGACTGGCCCGTGCCCTCCAGCAGCGAGACCAGCAGCTGGCGGTGGTCCGCGTCGAGCTCGCTCATCACGTCGTCGAGCAACATCAGCGGAGCGGAGCGCCCGGCGTCGAGCAGGGCTTCGCGCTCCGCGAAGAGCAGGGCCAGGAGGGCGAGCCGCTGCTGACCCTGCGAGGCGAAGCGGCGCAGCGCGCGGCCGGCCAGCCGGAGCTCGACCTCGTCGAGCTGCGGGCCGTAGGAGGTGTAGGCGCGCCCGAGGTCCTCGGCCCGGCGCCGGGCGAGCTCCGCCGCCAGCTCCTCCCCGCCCTGCGCGGCCCTTGGCCGATAGGAGATCTCCGCGTCCTCGAGCCCGAGCCTGCCGGCCATCGCGGTGAAGCCGGTCCTCAGCGCTTCGACTGCCTCCGAGCGGGCCGCGATCAGCGGCGCCGCCTCCTCCGCCAGCCGCTCGTCCCAGGAGGGCAGGGACTCCGGGCTGCCGAGCCCCGCCCGGACCCTCGCGACCAGCGCGTTTCGCTGCGCGAGCGTCCGGCCGAAGCGGGTGCGCAGGTCGGCGCGCGCGGGCCACAGCGCGCCGCAGAGCCGATCGAGATGGGCACGGCGGTGAGCGGGCGCGCCCTTGACGAGCGCCAATCGGTCGGGGTGGAAGACGCTCACCAGCGGCCGCTCCCCCGAGCCGGCGAGCGGGCGACCGGAGAGCAGATGGCGGCGTTCCCCGGAGCGATCGAGGGCTGCGAGGAGCGAGCCCCCTTCGGCCAGCTCGAGCTCGACCCGGGCCCCCTCCTCCCCGTACCGGATCAGGTCGCGGTCGTTCCCGGTGCGGAACGAGCGACCCGTCAGCCCGAAGTAGAGGGCCTCGAGCAGGTTGGTCTTGCCGGCGCCGTTCGGCCCGTGGACGACCACCACCCCGCCGCCGACGTCAGTGCGCGCCTCGGCGAGGTTGCGAAAGCCGCGGCACTCGACGGCGCGAATGACCATGGCGTCACACGTTCAGGCGAATCGGCATCACCAGGTACCTGAAGTCGTCATCGCCCGACGGCTCCAGCAGCCCCGGCCGCAGCGGCGAGATCAGCTTCAGGAGAATCTCGTCCGACTCGATCGACTCCAGGCCATCCCGGACGAACTCCGGGTTGAATCCGATCTCCAGCAGCTCGCCCGAGTACGGCGCCGGCAGGGCCTCGCGGGCATCCCCCAGGTCGGGCGTCTCAGCCGAGACGACGAGCTCACCGTCCGAGAAGGAGAGCCGGAGCGCCGCGTTTCGCTGGGCCAGCTGGGAGACCCGCCTGGTCACCTCGAGCAGCTCGGTCCGCGGCAGCTTCACCTCGTGCTCGTAGGACTCGGGCAGCAGCTGAGAATGGTTCGGGAACTGACCATCGATCAGGCGAGAGCTCAGCGAGGTCGGGCCGACCCGGAAGACCGCCTGGTTGCGGGTCAGCCACACGCTCAGCGTGTCCTCCCCGCCGGCCTCGATCAGCCGTGCCAGCTCGCGCAGCGCGCGCGCCGGGACGTTGGCCTCGAGGCGCTCGGGCACCGATGCCTCCAGCTTCGTCTTCTTGACGGCGAGCCGGTAGGAGTCCGTCGCCACCATCGTCATCTCGTCGCCCTCGACCGTCACCAGGACTCCGGTGAGGACCGGCCTGGCCTCGTCTCGCGACGCCGCGCGGGCCACGCGGTTGATCGTGTCCCGGAGCGGGGCCGCCGGCAGCTCCGCCGGATCGCCCTCAGTCTCGGGGAAACGCGGGAAGTCATCGGCGGGCAACGTCCGCAGGTGAAAGCGCGAGGAGCCGGCGCTGATCTCGATGTCACGCTCGGCCTCCCGCAGGCTGAGGCTGACGGGACCGTCCGGAAGCGAGCGAGCGACCTCCACCAGCAGCCGGCCCGGCAGGACCACGGACCCGCCGCCCTCCACCTCACCGTCGAGACCGACCTCGAGCCCCAGCTCCATGTCCGTCGCGCGCAGCCGGGCTCCACCGTCGGTGGTGATCAGGATGCCCGAGAGGGCCTGCAACGCCGCGCGGGCCGAGACAGCCCGGGAGACGACGAGAAGAGCGTCGAGAAGTGCCTGCCTTGTGGTGTTGATCTTCATGGCCTGTTGGTCTTCGGCTTCCCTAGGAGTAGTAAGGGTTGTGGATGGCGTGGATATGTGGACAGCCTCCTCGGTCGATTCTTTCAATCGGTTCGGTCACGATCCATTCCGCCCTCGGATTGAAGCTCGGTGGTGAGCTCCTCGACGGCGCGAGAGAGGGTGGCGTCCTCGAGGGCGCCCTTCTCGACCCTGCGGATGGCGTGCATGACGGTGGTGTGGTCGCGGCGGTTGAAGGCCTCCGCGATGGCCGGCAACGAGAGGTCGGTGAGCTCGCGGGTCAGGTACATGGCGAGCTGGCGGGCGCGGGCGACGGGAGCGCTGCGGGTGGGGGAGAGGATCTGCTCGACGCTCAGGCCGAGGCGCGCGGCGACGGCCTCCTGGACCTGACGCGGCTCCAGGCCCTCCTTGGCCGGCGCGGCGATGGCGGCGCCGGGCAGGGCGCGGTCGACGGAGTCCGGCGTCACGGCCGAGGCGGTCAGGGAGGAGAGGGCGACCACGCGTGTGAGCGCGCCCTTCAGCACGCGGAGGTTGGCGGAGGCCTTGGAGGCGAGGGCCCGGAGCGCGTCGGGAGGCAGCTGCTCGGTCTGCTCCCGGGCGAGGTTGCCGAGGAAGACGAGGCGGGTGGCGAGGTCGGGCGGCTCGACGGGAACCGTCAGGCCCCACTCGAAGCGGTCGCGCAGGCGGTCGGAGAGCGCTGAGAGCTCGGCGGGGACGCAATCCGCGGTGAGGACGATCTGCGCGCCGCCCTCATACAGGGCGTTGAAGGTGTGGAAGAACTCGTCCGCGGTGCGGGCCTTGCCCTGGAGGAACTGGACGTCGTCGATCAGCAGGACGTCGGCCCGGCGATAGCGCTCCTTGAAGCCCTCGATGCCGGCGCCCTGCAGCGAGGAGACGAACTCGTTGGTGAAGGACTCGGCGGTCGTGTAGTGGACCGCCAGCTGCGGGCTGTGGCGGTGCAGGTAGTTGGCGATCGCGCCGAGCAGGTGGGTCTTCCCCAACCCGGGAGGCCCGTGCAGGAAGAGGGGGTTGTACGCCTCGCCGGGCGCCTCGGCGATCGCGAGGGCGGCGGCATGCGCGAGCTGGTTCCCGGGCCCGATCACGAAGCGCTCGAAGGTGTAGTCGGGGTTGAGGGCGACCTGGGACGCGGCCTCTGTCGAGGCGGGGGAGACGGCGTCGGCGTCCTCGGGAGCGACGAGCTCGATCTCGCGGAGTCCGTCGACCGCGCGGTGCGCCGCCGCGCGCAGCAGCTCCATGTAGCGGCGGCTGACCCAGCGGACGACCCGCTTCGGACCGGTCAGATAGAGGGTGGCGCCCCGGCGGGAGACCGGGGTGAGGGGGGAGAACCAGAGGCGGTAGGTGTCCTCGTGCACCGAGGCGGCCAGCTCTCGCTGGATCTCCCGCCAGGGATCCTCGAGGTCCTGGCGTACGTCGCGTACCTGCCCCGGAACTTGGTGCTCCTCTCTGATCGTCGTGCGTACGGCGTGCTTAAGGCGAGGGTGCTCCGCTCCGAGCAACCCGTGTCAGGCTGGCCGATCATAGGGTCGGCCTCCGCGGCCGGGAAGGCCCGCGGGGCAGCGTCCGTGCAAAACGCGGCTAAAACCGTGAGGGTGTTTCCCGGGTGGGGCCACGCCCTATACTGCCGTGCCCTCGCCCCTCCCTCCCGGGGCTCTCCCAATGAAGCGGACCTACCAGCCGAAGAAGCGAAAGCGAGCCCGAACCCATGGCTTCCGGGCCAGGAGCTCGACCCGTTCCGGCCGCGCCATTCTCCGGCGCCGGCGTCAGAAGGGCCGCAAGCGGCTGACGCCCTGACGTTGGCCTCCAGGGGCCGTCCGGACGCGCGTCGCCGCCGGCTCTCGCGGAGCGGCGATTTCGACCGCGTCTACCGCGAGGGCAACTCGCGGGGCAATCGCTTTCTGGTGCTCTATTCATTCGCGCGCCGCGAGGACGAGTCGCGCGACGGCGCCCGTCTCGGCCTCTCGGTCGGCCGGAAGATCGGCAAGGCCGTGACGCGGAACAAGGTGAAGCGGGCGATCCGGGAGGCGTTCTGGGAGCTCTCCGACGGCCTCGAGACGGGGGACGACTACGTGATCGTCGCCCGCCCGGGGGTGGAGGGCCTGCTGGAGCGTGACGGGCAGGAGGCGCTTCGCTCCTCCCTGGCCGAGCTGGTCAACGACTCCGGCGAGGAGCGTTTGTCGTGAAACGGTGGCTGTCCGCCCTGCTGGTCGCACCGATCCGCCTCTACCAGCGACTGATCTCCCCGGCGATCGCGCCGCGCTGCCGCTACTACCCGACCTGCTCCAGCTACGCCGTGCAGGCGATCCGTGAGCTCGGACCGATCCGCGGGACGATCCTGGCCGGCTGGCGGGTTCTGCGGTGCAACCCCTGGAGCGACGGCGGGGTCGACGAGCTCTCCGATCGAACCCTCTTCCGGGGCGCGCCGACGCGCTCCGAACGCACCGCCCGGGCGCAGCTGCCCGGAGGCGGCGCGTCCAACGAAGCCGATCTGACGTAGAACTCCCCGGTCATGTTCCTCGAAGCCCACATCCTCCAGCCGATCATCAACCTCTTCAACGACGTCCTGACGTGGTTGCACAACGACGTCGGCGTTGCCTGGGGACTTGGGATCGTCCTGATCACCTGGCTCTCGCGGGCGATCGTGCTGCCGTTCACGCTCAAGTCGATGCACGGCATGCGCGAGATGCAGGCGCTCCAGCCCTACCTGAAGGAGATCCAGGAGAAGTACAAGGACGACCGCGAGCGCATGCAGCGCGAGCAGATGACGCTCTTCAAGGAGCACGGCGTCAACCCGCTGTCGGCCTGCCTGCCGCTCGTCTTTCAGTTCCCGGTCTTCATCGCCCTCTACGCGCTGCTGCGCTCGAGCACCTTCAAGGACGAGGTCGGCAATGCGGGGTGGCTGTTCGTCTCCGACCTGACCGCCCACCCGACCGGCGCCGAGGCGGTCGTGCTCGTCATCCTCGCCGTCGCCGGGACCTTCGCCCTCCTCTTCTTCAACCCCTCGCCGACGACCGGCGGCAACGCCCAGCGCTACATGATGGCCGGGATCTTCTCGCTGGTGACCGTCTTCCTGATCCCCAACGCGCCGGCCGGGATCGCCGTCTACTTCATCGCCAGCGGGCTCTGGCAGGTCATGCAGCAGACCGTGATCCACTTCGTCTGGCCGCTGCCTGCGGTGCCGACGCCGGAGGAGGTCCGCTCCGAGAAGGCGCCCCCACCTCCGCCTCGGAAGCGCAAGCGGCGCAAGTAGTCAGGGACGGGCCGCCGGAACTAGACTGCTCGCGTGGCTGATGGAGGAGCAGATGGGGCGGCGGCTTCTGTGCTGCCCGAGCAGCCCGCCGAGCGGGTGCGCGTGATGCTTGAGCGGATTCTCGAGGAGCTTGGGCTCGAGGCTTCGGTGATCGTCGAAGAGGGGGACGAGGAGATTCATGCGGATATCGAGGGCGAGGACGTCGGGCTGTTGATCGGCCGGCACGGGCAGACGATCGACGCGATCCAGCTGCTCTCCTACCAGGCCGCCTACCGCGGGCGGCAGGACCGCAAGCGGGTCACCGTCGATGCCGCGGGATACCGGCGGCGCCAGGGGGAGTCGCTGCGGCGGCGTGCCGACATGGCCGCGGAGGATGCCCTCTCGCACGGGGAGGCCGTGGAGATGGACCCGATGGGCTCGAACGAGCGGCGGGTCGTCCACGAGCACCTGCGCGACCGCCCCGAGATCGAGACCTACAGCGAGGGCGACGAGCCCAACCGCTGCGTGGTCGTCGCGCCCCTCGTCTCCGATTGAGCTCTGCGCCAACCGAGGCGGAGCCGGCGCTCGAGACCCTGCTCGAGCTGCTGGCGGATCCGCGCGCGCCGATCGCCGCCTCGACCGTCGAGAGAGCCCGGGAGGTGCACATCGCCGATTCGGTGAGCGGGCTCGAGGTCGATGAGCTCGCCCGGGCGGCCAGGATCGCCGACCTCGGCAGCGGCGCCGGGCTGCCCGGCCTCGTGCTGGCCGCCTGCCTGCCCGAGGCCCGCGTCGACCTGATCGAGTCGTCCGGCCGCAAGTGCGAGTTCCTCCGCGACGCCGCCGGCCGGATGGGGAGCGGCAACGTGACGGTGGTCTGCGAGCGCTCCGAGGAGCGGGCAGGCGGCGAGGGCCGCGAGGCCTACGACGCCGTGACCGCCCGGGCCGTCGGCTCACTCTCCACGCTCGCCGAACTCGCCTCCCCGCTGCTCCGCGAGGGCGGTGTCCTGGTCGCCTGGAAGGGCGCGCGCTCCTCCGCGGAGGAGGCGGAGCTTGCTCGCGCGGGAGAGCGGCTCGCCATGGAGCCGCTCGAGGTCCGGAGCGTGCGGCCTTATCCGGGCAGCCGCGACAGACACATCCACCTCCTCCGCAAGAATGGACCGACTCCGAACGGATTGCCGCGCCGGCCCGGGATGGCGGCGAAGCGCCCGTTCGGCTCCGAACAGCACTGACCCGAACGATTCGACCTCGAATGGGAACCGTTTACGCGATCGCGAACCAGAAGGGCGGCGTCGGCAAGACGACGACCGCGGTGAACATGGGCGCCTTCGTGGCGAGCGACGGTCAGCAGACGCTGATCGTCGACCTCGATGCCCAGTGCAACGCGACCGTCGCCCTCGGCCTGCCGAAGGACTCGACGCCGTCCTCCTACGAATGCCTCACCGGTGAGGTCTCGGTCGCGGAGGCCGCCCGGCCGGCGGGCCCCGACAACCTGTGGGTGGTCCCGGCGCATGTGGACCTGGCCGGCGCCGCCGTGGAGCTGCCGCGTTTCTCCGGCTATGAGACCCGGCTCCGTGACGGTCTCGGCCCGGTCCGCTCGCGCTTCTCCTACACCCTGCTCGACTGCCCGCCCTCCCTCGGCCCGGTCGCCGTCAACGCCCTGGTCGCCGCCGACAAGGTGATCGTCCCGGTGCAGGCCGAGTACCTGGCCCTCGAGGGGCTGGTCCAGTTCCTCGACACGCTGAAGCTCGTCCGGCGCGAGCTCAACCCGAACCTCGAGATCGCGGGCGTCCTGATCACCATGCACGACGACCGCACCAGGCTCTCGCAGGACGTCGAACGTGAGCTGCGGGAGCATCTGCCCGCCAGGGTCTTCAAGACCGTCGTCCCGCGCAGCGTGCGGGTCGCCGAGGCGCCGAGCTACGGCATCCCCGTGTCCGAGCACGACCCGAGGTCGTCCGGCTCAAAGGCCTACCGCGCCCTCGCCGACGAGGTCCTCGCCCTGGGAGTGGCGGATGGCTGAGCGCAAGCGCGGAATGGGGAGGGGGCTTGCCGCGATCCTGCCGGAGAGCGCCGAGGGTGGGCCCGAGCTGCGCGAGCTCGACGTCACGCAGATCGAGCCCAACCCGGACCAGCCGCGGGCCAAGTTCGATGCGGCGGCGCTCGACGCCCTCGCCGGATCCATTGGCTCGGTCGGGCTGCTGCAGCCGCTGATCGTCCGGCCCCTCGACGGTGGCCGCTACGAGCTGGTCGCGGGCGAGCGCCGCTGGCGGGCCGCGCAGAAGGCGGGCATCGACCGCGTCCCGGCGGTCATCAGGACCTCTCCGGAGGACGAACGCCTGCAGGCGGCCCTGATCGAGAACATGGTCCGGGAGGACCTCAACCCGATCGAGGAGGCGCGCGCCTGCGCCGCCCTCGTCGACGACCTGGGTATCTCGAAGGAGGAGCTCGCCCGGCGGGTGGGCCGCAGCCGCGCCGCGATCTCCAACCTGATCCGCCTGCTCGACCTCCCCGACCCGGTTCTCTCGCTGCTCGAGCGCCAGGAGCTGAGCGAGGGGCACGGCCGGGCGATCCTCCAGGTC
The DNA here is from genome assembly GCA_963815045.1 of uncultured Solirubrobacterales bacterium. Classification (GTDB taxonomy): domain Bacteria; phylum Actinomycetota; class Thermoleophilia; order Solirubrobacterales; family 70-9; genus DASUPK01. Next base: position 138,222 of record CAWFET010000003.1, on the reverse strand, counting down.
TCCGACCAGGAGAAGCGCACGCGCCTTGCCAAGCAGGCCGCCTCCGAGGGATGGTCGGTCCGCGAGACCGAGCGCCACGCCGGCCAGGGCCCGAGCCGGAAGAAGGCGCCCGCCGGCGGGAGGATCTCCGCCGAGGAGCGCGCCGCGATGTCGGATGCGGAGGACACCCTCGGCTCCGCACTCGGCCGGGACGTCAAGGTGCGGCGGGCGGGAAGCGGCGTCAAGGCCGAGCTCCACTTCGACGATCTCGGGGAGCTCGAATCCCTCGCTAGGCGGCTGCGGAAGCGCAGCTAATATGCGCGATCCCGGGCGATTAGCTCAGTTGGTTAGAGCGCGTCTCTGATAAGGACGAGGTCCCTGGTTCGAGTCCAGGATCGCCCACTCAACTCGCCGCTCGCTCGCTCTCAGCGGCGTCCCTGATTCCCTCCAGCGCGTGCTCGACCCAGCGACGGAACATCCGCGTCCCGGCCATCGCCGACTGGACGCGGACACCGAGGTTCGTCGGGTCGCTGCCGGCCTCCATCTCGACGAAGGTGCCGCCCTGTCCCTCGGTGAGGACCGATCGCGTGTAGGTGCCCGTGTCCATGCAGCGGATCGTGAGCTCCTTGCCGGGAACCATCCGATCGACCTCCAGGGTGGTCTCGAGATCCGACATCGGCCAGGGCCGCTTCTGGACGTTGCGGACGTGGCAGCCCTGCTCGAAGTCGCCATCGATGCACTCGAAGGTGATCGTGTCGGGCCACCATTCGGTCTGGCGGTCCGGGTCGGACGCCAGCTCCCACACCACCTCGATCGGCGCGTCGATGAAGGCCTGCTGGCGGCACTCGGGCATCCGCTCGATTGTTCCACGCGCCGAGGAGGCCGTCGGGCCGCTCCTATACTTCGTGCGAGACGCCCGAGGAGGACCCGAGTGCAGAGGATGACCATCTATGGAGTCAGCTTCGACATGGTCGGCAAGCAGCCGATCGTGTTGCTGAAGACCGTGGATGGCAACAAGTTCCTGCCGATCTGGATCGGCCATCCCGAGGCTGCGGCGATCCTGATGAAGCTGCAGGGCGCCTCGACCCCCCGCCCGATGACGCACGATCTCCTCTCCGACGTCCTCGATCAGATGGAGGCCAAGTGCGAGAAGGTCTCTGTCACCGAGCTGCGGGACAACACCTTCTTCGCCTCGATCACGATCTCGATGAACGGATCGGAGATGGAGATCGACTCGCGTCCCTCCGACGCACTCGCCCTCGCGGTTCGCACGTCGGCGCCGATCTTCGCCGCCGACGAGGTGATCGAGGAGTCCGCCATCGAGTTCGAGGGCGAGGAGGTCGAGGACCAGGAGCAGGTCGTCGAGAAGTTCAAGGACTTCCTCGACAACGTCACGCCCGAGGACTTCGCCTCGGGCGAGGGCGAGATCTAGCTCGCGGCGACCTTGTGGCGAAGTCGTGCTGAATCCAGGATTCGCTCAACGAGCGCGGTGAAGTCGATCCCGGCCGCCTCGGCGGCCATCGGGAAGAGGCTCGTGTCGGTGAGCCCCGGGATCGCGTTCACCTCGAGGACCTGTGGCCCCTCGTCTCCCAGGATCAGGTCGACTCGCGCGAAGCCCGAGCAGCCGAGCGTCTCGTACGTCTCGCTCGCCAGCGCCTGAACCTGCCGGGTCCCCGCATCGTCGAGGTCGGCCGGGCACACGTACTCGGTTCGGCCGATCTCGTAGCGGGCCTCGAAGTTGAAGAAGTCCTCCTCGCGGGGAATTGCCTCGACGATCGGCAGCGGGTCGGAGCCGAGCACGCTGACGGCGAGCTCGCGGCCCTTCACGTAGCGCTCCAGGAGGACCCGGTCGTCGTAGCTGAAGGCGGCGACCAGCGCCTGCGGGACCTCGTCACGCGACGAGGCGAACTCCACCCCCAGCGAGGACCCCTGGCTCGCCGGCTTCACGACCAGCGGAAAGCCGAGCTTCCCCTCGATCTCCTCGAGGGTGTCGGCGGCACCGAGCTCCCGGAACGCCGTGGCGTTGAAGGCCGCCCAGTCCGGAGTGGGGATCTCCGCTGACCGCATCTCGTGTTTGGCGGCGACCTTGTCCATGCAGAGAGCGCAGGCGGCCACCCCGGGACCGGTGTACGGGAGGTCGAGGATCTCGAGCAGCTCCTGAACGGTGCCGTCCTCACCGCCCGGCCCGTGAAGCGCGATGAAGACGACGTCGGGACGCTCCTCGCGCAGCCGGCTGACCAGCTCCGCTCCGACGTCGATGCCGATCGCTTCGTGACCCAGCGCCGCGACCGCGTCCTCGACTCGCGCCGCCGACCGAAGCGAGACGCCGCGCTCCAGCGAGCTGCCGCCCTTGAGCACCGCGACCTTCATCGCTTCGGCATCGGGACGACGTCGCCGCCGGGACCCTCGTCGTCCCGCTCCGGCTCCACGCGGTGCTCGCCGGTGATCGTCTCGTAGAGGGCGACCTGCTCCTGCACGACGCCGCCGATCCGCCTGATCCCCTCCCGTAGCTCGTCCTCGCCCGACGACGAGAAGTTGAGGCGCATCGATGAACCGCCTCGCCCGTCGACGTAGGCGGCGCGTCCAGGCACGAAGGCGACGTTCTGCCGCAAGGCTTTCGCAAGCAGATCGGTCGTGTCGATGTAGTCAGGGAGCGTCGCCCAGAGGAAGAGGCCGCCCTCGGGGCGTGACCACACCGCCTGCTCGGGGAAGTGCCGATCGAGGGCGTCGAGCATCGCGTCACGGCGATTGCGGTAGATCCCGATCAGATCGGCGATGTACTCGCGCCAGCGACCCTCGGCGAAGTATTCGCGCACGAAGTACTGGGTCAGGGTGGACGTGCAGAGGTCGGCCGCCTGCTTGCCGAGGCCGATCTTCTCCAGGATCGGCGGAGGCGCGGCGACCCAGCCGATCCGGATGCCGGGGGAGAGGATCTTGGAGAGGGTTCCGAGGTAGAGGACGTAGTCCCCGCCGTCCAGGCTGTAGAGGGTCGGCTCCGGCTCTCCCTCGAAGCGCAGCAGGCCGTAGGGGTTGTCCTCGCAGATCAGGACCTCGTGCTCCCGGGCGAGCTCGACCAGGCGCCGCCGCCGCTCGCCCGACATCGTCACCCCGGCGGGGTTCTGGAAGCTCGGCACCGAGTAGATGAACTTCGGCCGCCGGCCCGCGACCGCGAGCGCGGTGAGCAGCTCCTCGAGCTCGTCGATTCGCATGCCCTCGTCGTCCGTGCTCACCTGATGGACGTCCGCCTCGTAGCTGCAGAAGGTCGGAACGGCCCCCGGATAGGTGGGGGCCTCGCAGATCACCGGGTCGCCCGGGTTGACCAGCGTCTTGGTGATCAGGTCGATCGCCTGCTGCCCGCCGGTGGTGACGATCAGGTCGTCCGGGTCGGGGGCCATCCCCTCGGCACCCATCACCTCGAGGATGCACTCCTTGGTCTCCTGGAATCCCTCGGTGGGTCCGTACTGGAGCGCCTCGGCGGAGGACTCATGCGCGATGCGGGTCATCTGCGCCGCGAAGCTGTCGGATGGGAAGGTCGAGGTGTCGGGCAGGCCTCCCGCCAGGGAGATCACCTCGGGCCTCGCGGTGATCGCCATCAGGTCCCGCATCGCGGACGAGCGCATCACCTGGGTGCGGCGGGCGAACAGGCCCGCGTAGCGCTCCAGGTCGCGCGAGGTCGTGTGCGCGCGGCGCCTGCGCGGCGCCTCGCCCTGACGCCGCGGCTGCTCGGACGGCTCGGTCATCGCGAGACAGTGTTACGGACTCCGTTGTGCGGAGGTGAAGCTCAACTGGCGCGCAGATGAGTCCCTGTAGCCTGCGGCCGGATCATGTTCCTCGCCATCTGCCAGGGACTGGGCCTGGCCATCGCAGTCGGTTTGATCATCGGCGTAGTCGTGCCGGCGATCATGCCCGCCTGGGGGGCCGTCGCGGGCGCAGCGCCCCTCGGGGTGCTCGCCGCCGGCGCCGCGCTGAACGGCGCGGACGAGGCCCTCTGGCCCGCCCTGCCCATCGGCGTGATCGGCGCCGGCCTGGCCGCGGTCGTCACCCGCGATGTCGTCTCCGGCGCGGCCCGCCGGCAGCAGGGTGGCCTGGCGGCCCAGACCCAGGCTCAGGCACCGAGCGGGGTCACGGCGATCGTTGTGCTCGCCGCCGTGGTGGTCGCCGGAGTGAGTCTCGTCCTCAAGCCGTTCTCGCTGCTCGTCCTGGTCGCGCTGATCGGACTCTGGATCTCGCGCCGCCGGCAGGCCGAGCGCAAACACGAGGGCCTGCGGGTCCTCCGCTAGATGAAGCCCACAACCGGATTTCTCTCCTAGCCGTGCCGCGGAAGCTCGTCCTTGTTGTAGTCGATGCGATGCACCCCGAGATGCTGATGCGCGCGATCGACGAGGACCTCGCTCCGACCTTCGCCGCCCTGGTCGAGCGGGGCAAGACCGTCACGGATGTCGTGTCCAGCTTCCCCTCGGTGACCCCAGTGGCGAGCTCGGAGATGATGACCGGCCTCGGCCCGGCCGGTCACTGGGTCATGGGGATGAACTGGTACCACCGACTGGAGCGCCGCTACATCGAATACGGCTCCTCCTTTGAGGCGACCCGGACCTTCGGCCTCTTCCGAGCGATGTACGACCTCGTCTACAACATGAACCTCGACCACCTGAGCTGGCAGGCGCAGACGGTCTTTGAGCGCCTCGGCGACGCGGGGATCCGCACCGCCGCGACCCCGTTCCTGATCTACCGGGGGCGACAGCGCCATCAGCTCGGCCTCGAGGGCCTGGTGAAGCGCGCCGCCGAGGCGATCAACTTCCGGCACGCGGTCTGGGGTCCCGACGAGTTCTTCTACGGAGATCTCTATGCCAGCCGTCCCACCGGTTGTGGCCCGAGCTTCACTCGGCCGGGGACCCGGGACGAGTACTCCGCCTGTGTCGCGGAGAACCTCGTCGCCGAGGGCGCCTACGACTTCCTTCTCTTCAGCCTCCCGGACAACGACTTCCACTCGCACCGCCATGGACCCGAGGCCCAGGTCGAATCGATCGCCAAGGCCGACGCGATGTTCACCCGGATCGTCGACGCCGGCGGTGGCCTCGACGCCTTCCTCGAGGAGCACGCGGTGATCCTGACCGCCGATCACGCGCAGACGGCCGTCGAGCATGGTCTTCCGCTGGCGGATGAGCTCGCGGAGGATTGGGCCGTGCTGCAGCCGAACACGGATCGGCCAGAGGAGGCCGAGATCGCGGTCAGCCCGACCTCGCGGGCCGGGGCCGTCTACATCCTCGACACGGGCCGCCGCCACGCCGCGACCCACGAGCGCGCACGGCTTCGCCTCCGAGAGCTCACCGGCGTCGATCTGGTCACCTGGCTTTCCCGGGAGGACGGCACCCCGGTGCTGCGAAAGGGGGTCGGCCTGGATGACGCCGTTGCCGCCGAGGCGGTGGTCGAGCGCAACGGCCGCGAGTTCCGCTTCCGCCCCGGGGGTCAGCTCAGGGACCTGCGCGGAAACGGCTGGTCGATCAGCGGCGAGCCCGAGGCGCTCGACGCGGACATCACGCGTGGCCGGTTCGAGTCGGAGGAATACCCCGACGCGCTCGCCCGGCTCTGGTCCGCGCTCACGTCGCCGCATGCCGGCGACGTCCTGATCTCCGCCGCCGAGGGCTACGAGTGCGTCGATTGGGGCGGCATCAGCCACGCCGGCGGAGGCAGCCACGGCTCGCTCGGGCGAGGCGACTCGCTGGGACCGGCGGTCTTCGTCGGTTGCGGCCCGGAGGACCCGGGTAAGCGGCCGCAATGGGCGCTGCGAGACCTCGCACCGGTGATCCTCGAGCACTTCGGGGTGAACGGCGGAAGGCCACAAGGATGACGCCGCCGGTGGAGACCGCGAAGCGGATCGGGCGGGGCACCCTCAAGCCGGGCAACTGGCTGCAGCTCTTCCAGTTCGGCATCGTCGGCGCCTCGGGCTATCTGATCAACCTGGTGGTGTTCGCGCTGGTCAACGGTGCCCTGAACGTCCACTACATCGCCGCGGCGATCGCCGCCTTCTGCGTCGCCGTGACCAGCAACTTCTGGTGGAACCGTCACTGGACCTTCGACGCGAAGCAAGGTCACGCCGGGTTCCAGGCCGCCCGCTTCTTCACGGTCAGCGTGCTCGCGCTGGTCGTCAACCTGATCGCGCTCAAGCTCCTCGTGGGTGGAGGGATGAGCGAGCTGCCCGCTCAGGCAATCTCGGTGGCGATCGCGATGCCGTTCAATTTCGTCGGCAACAAGCTGTGGACCTTCGACGACTAGGGGTATGCGCCCCCGCCTGATGGCGAAGCCGGCATTTCTCCTCCTCTTCGCACTTCTCGCGGCCGCGCTGCTCTCGCCAGGCCCGGCCGGCGCCGCCGAGCCTCACCAGATCAGCAAGCAGAAGGCGATCCAGATCGCCAAGCTGGACCCCAAGGCGGCCGCCGCCCGCGAGCAGCATCCCAACCTGACGTCGTCCGCCAGCCGCAACCAGTCGACCGGCCTCTGGGAGGTCGGGTTCTTCAGCGGCTCGGACGAGGTCGTCCAGGTGGTGATCGATCCGGCCACGGGGGAGGTACTCGAGTCCTGGACCGGCTACCAGGTCGCCTGGCGCATGGCGCGCGGCTACCCCGGCGCGTTCGGGCGGATGGTGAACGCGCCCTACATCTGGCTGCCCCTCTGCGGGATCTTCATCCTGGGGCTGCTCGACTGGCGCCGGCCGTTCCGCCTCGCCCACCTGGACCTCCTCGTCCTCGTCGGCGGCTTCGGGCTCTCCCACTACCTCTTCAACAGGGGCAACATCGGGCTCTCGGTCCCGCTCGCCTACCCGCCCCTGCTCTATCTGCTCGGGCGCGCACTCTGGCTCGGCTTCCGGCGAAAGCAGGGCTCGGGCCTGCGGCCGACGATGCCGATCGCGGTCCTCGCCGTGATGACGGTCGTCCTGATCGCGGGCCGGATCACCCTGAACGTGGTCGACTCCAACGTGATCGACGTCGGGTACTCGGGGGTGATCGGCGCCGACCGGATCGCCGACCGCAAGCCGATCTACGACAACTTCCCCTCCGACGACCAGTCGGGGGACACCTATGGGCCCGTGGCCTACTACGCCTACGTCCCCTTCGAGCAGGTGCTGCCCTGGAGCGGGACCTGGGACGACCTGCCGGCCGCGCACGCCGCTTCGATCTTCTTCGACCTGGCGACGATGGGAGTTCTCTTCCTCCTCGGCATGCGCTTCCGTCGCGGGCGGCGCGGGAAGGAGCTCGGGATCCTGCTCTGCTTCGCCTGGGCGGCCTTTCCATACACCGCCTACGCGCTGGAGTCGAACACCAACGATTCGCTGGTCGCACTCGGCCTCGCCGCGAGCCTGCTCTGCCTGACCTCCCCGATTCCGCGCGGCATCACGCTTGGCCTCACCTCGATGACCAAGTTCGCGCCGCTGGCGCTCGGGCCGCTCTTCGCGACCTATGGGGCGACCGTCAGGGGCGGGTTTCGCCGGTACGCAAAGGCGGTCGTTCCCTTCACCATCGCATTCGCTCTGACGATCTTCGCCGTCTCCTTCCAGGCGCTGGAGGATCCGGGCCTCTCGACCTTCTGGCATCGCACGATCGCCGAGCAGGGCGGCCGCGACTCACCCTTCAGCATCTGGGGGCAGGATCACTCACTCGGCTGGCTGCAGGCTGTGGTCAAGGCCGCGGCCGTTGGGCTGTCGCTGCTGGTGGCCTTCCGCCCGCGCCGTCGCGACCACATCACCGTCGCCGCGCTCGGTGCCGCCGTGATGATCGCCATGGAGCTGACGATCGACCACTGGTTCTACCTCTACATCCCCTGGTTCCTGCCGTTCCTTCTGATCGCCCTGCTGACCGTCGGGACGGTCCCGCCGCTAGGTGGAGACGGGGAGGAGGATCTGGTCGATCCCGCGAGCGAGCCCGTCGTCGCCGATCTCGACCGCGACCCCCATGACCCAGACGTCCTCGTCCGCCCCGTCGAAGCGAACCGGCATCTGCGTCCTGAAGGCGCGTAGCGCCTGCTCCCGCTTCACGCCGATCACACCGGACCGGGATCCGGTCATGCCGACGTCGGAGATGTGAGCGGTTCCGCCGGGCAGGACCCGGAGGTCGGCCGTCGGCACGTGGGTGTGGGTGCCCAGCACCGCCGCCACCCTGCCATCCAGATGCCAGCCCATGGCCACCTTCTCGCTGGTCAGCTCGGCGTGGAAGTCGACGATGACCGCGTCGGCCGCGCCGGCGAGCGAGTCGAGCAGCTCGTCGATCGCGCCGAAGGGGTTGCGCTCCACCTGCAGGTGCATCTGCCCGCTCAGGTTGATCACGGCGACCCGCATGCCGGCGGCCTCGGTGATCGTGTGGCCCCGCCCCGGATTCGCGGCGGGGAAGTTGGCGGGACGGATGATCCGCGTCTCGGAATCGAGGTACGGATAGACGTCCTTGTGGCGGTAGGTGTGATTGCCGAGGGTGATCACGTCGGCGCCCACGTCGAAGATCTGCCCCGCGGTCTCCGCGGTGATGCCCACGCCACCGGCGGCGTTCTCGCCGTTGACCACGACGAGGTCGGGCATCCGCTCGGCGCGAAGCTCGGGCATCGCCGCCGCCAGTCCCTCCCGGCCTGGCTTGCCGACGACGTCCCCTATGAAGAGGAGCCTCATCAGGCGGGGGAGCGTAGACCACGTGAGGCCTCGGTCATCCCGCTAGCTTTCCCGCGATGAGCCAGGCCGCCCCCGTCCTCGAGGTCGAGGGCCTCTCCAAGTCGTTCGGCGCGCGCGTAGCCCTCCGGGACGTCAGCTTCGCTGTCGATCGCGGCGAGCTCCTGGCCGTCCTGGGGCCGAACGGCGCCGGCAAGACAACCCTCCTCTCCATCCTCGCCGGCATCGCCAGGCCCGACTCGGGCCGGATCGACTCCTCGAACGGCGAGGTCGGCTGGGTCCCTCAGCAGGCGGCTCTCTATCGCCGGCTGACCGTCGAGGAGAACCTGCGGCTCTTTGCGCGCATGGAGGCGTCCGAGGATGTCGAGGGGACCGTCGAGCGCATGCTCGCCCAGACCGGGCTCGAGGAGCGCCGCCACGACCAGGTCTCCTCACTGTCGGGCGGCAACCAGCAGCGCATCAACATCGCGATCGGCCTGCTCGGCGATCCCTCGGTGCTGCTGCTCGATGAGCCCAGCTCCGGCCTCGACCCGAGCCAGCGCGTGCGGCTCTGGGAGTTCGTCGCGGGCCTCGCGAAGCAGGGGACGACGGTGATCTACTCGACTCACCAGATCGAGGAGGCGAGCCACTACGGGGACCGGCTGGTGGTCCTCGCCGATGGCGAGACGATCTTCGACGGCAGCTTCGCCCAGATGCGCCGGGCCGCGGGCCCCCGGCCCAAGGGGACCGCGGTCGACCCGGAGAACGACTTCGTGCGCTTTCTGAAGAAGAGGGGCCACTGATGCGCTGGCTGCTGATCAAGGACCTGCAGCTGCTCCGCCGCTCGCCCCTGATCACCGGGCTGCTGGTCGTCTATCCGATCGTCCTTGCGGTCCTGATCGGGCTGGCGATCTCCCGCAGCCCGGAGAAGCCGCGGGTCGCGTTCCTGAACCAGATACCTCAAGGGACCGGCCTCCAGCTCGGCACCGGCGGATTCAGCCAGAACGAGGCTCGGCGACAGCTCTGCTCCAAGATCGAGTGCGTCGACGTCTCGAGCCGCGCGGAGGTCGAGCAGAAGGTGAAGGACGGCGACGTCCTCGGCGGCCTCATCCTGCCGCCGGACTTCATCAGCAAGCTCCAGGGCGAGCTCAGCACCAACTCCAGCGAGCCGGCGACCGTCGACGTGATCGTCAACAACGACGATCCGCTCAAGGCCCAGGTCGTCGACGACAGGATCCGCTCGCTGCTCACCCAGGCCAACCTGCTCGTCTCGGAGAAGATCAGCGGCGTCGCGGGGGACTACGAGCGGATCCTCGCCAATGGCGGGTCGTTCGAGATCCCGTTCATCAACCAGACCGTCCACATCCTCGGCCTGCGGAAGGCCGAGAAGGTCCTCAATCAGGTCGAGTCGAGCCTGCCACCGGAGCAGCGCGCCAAGGTGGCGCAGGTGAGCGACTTCGCCAGGCTCGCCCGCCAGAACCTGGCGCTCGCGAACAGCCTGCTGGCCTCCGTCCGCCAGCCGATCGCCGTGAACAAGGACGTGATCGCGGGCAGCGTGCCGCCCCTCGACACCTTCGCTGTCGCCGTGGCCGCCGCCATCACGCTGCTCTTCGTCACCGTGCTGCTCGTCTCGGGCTCGCTCGCCCTGGAACGGGAGGAGAACACCTTCACGCGGCTCACGCGCGGCCTGGTCAGCCGCACCGGCCTGCTGGTCGAGAAGGCGACCCTCGGCACCGCCGCGGCCCTGGTGGTGACCCTGCTCATGCTCGCCGCGATCACGCCGTTCGAATCGATCTCGTGGAGCCGGATCTACCTGATCGTCCCGGCGATCCTGCTCGCGGGCGCGGCCTCGTCCGGGCTGGGGCTGGCGATCGGCGCCGCGGCCCGCGAGGTGCGTGCAAGCGCCCTGCTCGCTTTCGCGCTCGCGCTGCCGGTGGCCTTCATCTCCCTGGTCCCGTCGGGCACCGTCAGCAAGGGCCTGCTCGACGTGATCCACGTGATCGCCGGAGCCTTCCCGTTCCGCCCAGCCGTGGACGCCCTCTCGGGAGCCCTCTCCTCGTCGGGGCCGAGCCTCGGCCTGCCGCTGCTGCACCTGGCCCTGCTGACGATCGGATACTTGGTGCTCGCCCGCTTGGCGCTGCGCCGCTTCGCTTGACGGCTGCTCGGGCTCGTGGCGACAGGACCCGCCCGCCGGGCCCCTGGTGGACCGCCCTAGAATCAACCCAGTGAGCTTTCCAGCCACCCGACTTCGCCGCCTGCGCCGCACGGAGCCACTTCGTGACCTGGTCCGGGAGACCGACCTGACGGCCGACCATCTGGTCCAGCCGCTCTTCATCACCGCGGGCGAGAGCGTCCGCGAGCCGATCGAGACCATGCCCGGCATGGAGCGGCTCTCCATCTCCGAGGCGGTCGCCGAGGTCACCGAAATCGCGGCGGCGGGGGTGAGAGCGGTCATCCTCTTCGGCATCCCGGCCAGCAAGGACGAGGTCGGCTCCGAGGCCTACGACGACGAGGGCGTCGTCCAGATGGCCGTCCGCGCCCTGAAGGAGGCGCATCCGGAGATCGTGGTGATCACCGACGTCTGCCTCTGCGAATACACCTCGCACGGCCACTGCGGCATCGTCCGCGACGGAGAGGTGGACAACGACCTCACCGTCGAGCTGCTCGCCAAGACGGCAATCTCCCACGCCGCCGCGGGTGCTGACGCCGTGGCGCCGAGCGACATGATGGATGGCCGGATCGGCGCGATCCGCGGCCAGCTCGACGAGGAGGGCCACTCCGACGTTCCGATCGTCGCCTACAGCGCCAAATACGCATCCGCCTTTTACGGGCCGTTCCGCGAGGCCGCAGGCTCCACTCCGGAGTTCGGGGACCGCCGCGGCTACCAGATGGATCCGGCGAACGCCGATGAGGCGGTTCGGGAGGCCAGGCTCGACCTGGAGGAGGGCGCCGACGTCGTCATGGTGAAGCCCGCCCTCCCCTACCTCGACGTGATCCGTCGGGTCAAGGACGCGACCGGCGCTCCGCTCGCCGCGTACCACGTGGGTGGCGAGTACTCGATGCTGAAGGCCGCCGCCGCCAACGGCTGGATCGACGAGCGCGCTGCCGCGATGGAGTCGCTGACGTCGATTCGCCGGGCCGGAGCGGACATGATCATCACCTACTTCGCCAAGGACGCCGCAGCCTGGCTCTCGAGCGAGGCTGCTCGCCGATGAGCCGCCCAGCGGACGGGATCACGACCGCGGCCGCGAAGCCGAAGCTCCGTTCGCGCGCCGGCGGCGCGGCCATCCCGCTTGACGACACCGACAAGCACCTGATGAACCTGCTCCAGTCGAGCTATCCGCTCGAGCCCGAGCCCTTCGAGCTGATCGCCGCACAGGCGGAGCTCGATCCGGGCGACGTCAAGGCGCGGACCCAGCGTCTCCTCGACGGCCGGATCATCCGCGAGATCACGCCGATCTTCGACACCAGGGCGCTCGGCTACAGCTCGATGCTGGTGGCCGCGAAGGTCGATACCGAGAACCCGCAGCGCGCCGCCAAGATCATCAACGCCCACCCGGGCGTCTCCCACAACTATCTCCGGACCCACGAGTTCAACCTCTGGTTCACGATCGCGACGCCGCCGGACTCCGAGCTCGGCCTGCAGGGCACGCTCGACGTGCTGCAGCGCCTCACCGGGGCGGAGTCGATCCGCCAGCTGCCGACGCTGCAGCTGTTCAAGATCAACATGAACCTGGAGATGGAGGGCGGCACCGAGGAGCTCTCCGCGGCCGTCGAGGCCGCTCCGCCCCGCGAGCTCGAGCGCCAGCCCTACGACGAGACCGACATCGCGGTGATCCGCGCGCTCCAGGGGCCCATGGAGGTCACCGACCGGCCCTACGACGCCCCGGCCGCCGAGGTCGGCATGAGCACCGACTCCTTCCTCGATCACCTCCGGGGGATGGTCGACCGCAAGATCCTCCGGCGGGTCGCGGCGATCCTCTACCACCGCCGAGCGGGGTTCTCCGCCAACGGGATGGGCGTCTGGCGTGTTCCGGAGGACCAGATCCTCGAGGTCGGCGCCCGGATGGCCGCCGTCCGCGGCGTCTCCCACTGCTATCAACGTCCCACCTACGCAGACTGGCCCTACAGCGTCTTCACCATGGCCCACGGCCGCTCGAAGGAGGAATGCGACGCGGTCCTCGACGGGATCGCCGAGGAGCACGGCCTGCACGGCGAGGACCGAGCCGTCCTCTATTCCTCGACCGAGTTCAAGAAGATCCGCCTCCACTACTTCACCGACGAGTACGCCCGCTGGGAGGCGGAGAACTCATAGGCAGGTCGGACGAGCTGTACCGGCGAGCCCTGGAGGTGCTGCCCGGCGGGGTGAACTCCCCGGTGCGGGCGATGCGGTCGATCGGCCGCGACCCGATCTTCATCGACCATGGGGAGGGGCCCTACATCTGGGACGTCGATGGCAACCGCTACGTCGACTGGGTCTCCTCGTGGGGACCGCTGATTCTCGGCCACGCGGACCCTCTCGTCGTGCAGGCGGTCCGGGACGCGGCCGGGCGGGGCACGAGCTATGGAGCTCCCACGGCCGGCGAGGTCGACCTCGCGGCAGAGGTGGTCGCTCGCTTCGCGAGCGTCGAGATGATCCGCATGACCAGCTCCGGCACCGAGGCGACGATGTCCGCCCTGCGGCTCGCGCGCGCCGTGACCGGAAGGACCACGGTGATGAAGTTCGCCGGCGCCTACCACGGCCACGTCGACGGCCTGCTCGCGGAGGGCGGCTCGGGGCTCGCCACCGCGGGCGTCCCGGCGAGCCCGGGCGTCACCGAGGCCCAGGCGTCCGACACCGTGATCGTCCCGTGGAACGACACCGGCGCGGTGGTCGAGGCGATCTCGCGAGGCCGCCCGGCCGCCGTGATCGCCGAGGCGGTTCCCGCGAACATGGGCGTCGTCCCGCCCGATCCCGGCTTCCTCGAGGCGGTCAGGGACGCGACGGCTGAGGTGGGCTCGCTCCTCATCATCGACGAGGTGATCACCGGCTTCCGAGTCGCCCGCGGTGGGGCGCAGGAGCTGCTCGGGATCGATGCGGACCTGACGGTGATGGGGAAGGTGATCGGCGGAGGACTGCCGGCCGCCGCCTACGGGGGAAGCCGGGAGCTCATGGAGCGGATCGCTCCGGCAGGCGACGTCTACCAGGCGGGCACCCTCTCCGGAAACCCGCTCGCGGTTGCCGCGGGCCTCGCCACGCTGCGAAAGCTGGACGGCGCCGCGTACGTCGGAATCGAGTCAGCCACCACCCGCCTCGCCACCGGCCTGCGGCGTGCCGCGGGCGATCTCCCCATCCAGGTGGCCAGCGTGCCCGGGCTGCTCACGGTCTTCTTCAGCGCCGACCCGGTGCGGGACTTCGCCGGAGCCCAGGCCTGCGACGCCCGGGCGTACGGGCGCTTCTGCCGCGCCATGCTCGACCGCGGTGTCTATCCGCCCGCCTCCCAGTTCGAGGCGTGGTTCCCCTCGCTCGCCCACGACGAGGCCTCGATCGACGAGACGATCACGGCCGCCGGTGAGGCGTTCCGCGAGGCCATCTCCTGACGCGTCGCTCTAATCTCGAAACGACGCATGGCCACGACCTCGACTTCCCTCGCCTCCCTGTCGGCGCTCCTCCGCGACGGTGAGAACGTGATCACGCCCTACGTCCGGGACGCCGACGATGAGCCGGCCCTGGGCGAGCTGGCCGCCTCGGGCCCGCGGGCCCAGGGGGCCCCGGACGAGTACGTCGTGCTGGTGGAGGCGATCCGGGAGGGCTACCTCCTCCACTACGAGGAGCCCAGGCTGATCGAGGGAGCCGACGGCGATCTGCGCCTCCTCGCCGGCGACTTCCTCTACGCCCTCGGCCTCGAGAGGCTCGCCGCGCGCGGTGACCTCGCCGCGGTCAGGGAGCTGGCCGACCTGATCAGCCTGTCCGCCCAGGTGCACGCGGAGAACAGCGACGGCGCGGGCGACGCCCGCGTGCTCTGGCTCGCCGCGGCCGTCGCGGTCGGGGCCGGAGCGACCGAGGAGCATGAGCTGGCGAAGGAGGCGCTCCGCCGCTCGGAGCCGGGCGCGGCGGATCTGCTGATGCAGAGCGCTACCAAATCCGCGCGTGAGGCGGGCATGAGCGATGCGCTGGCCTTGGCAGCCGACTCGATAGGCTTCGCCGAAGACGTCTCAGACAGTGGCTGAAGAGGGAAACAACAAGCAGGGGACGCCGAACGGGCTCCCGAGCCCGGATCCTGCGGGCTACTTCGAGGGCGAGTCGATGAACCGGCGCACCGCCTTCACGGTCGCCGTGCAGGCGATCGGAGGGCTGGCCGGCGCCGCAATCGTGCTGCCAGCCATCGGGTTCGCCGCCGCGCCTCTGTTCGAGCAGGAGGACGAGCCGTGGCAGGCCGTCGGTCCGACCTCGAACTTCACCGCCGACACGTATCGCCCGGTGACCATCACCGCGGTCGAGGGCATCGGCGAGACGGGCAAGACCACCGTCTACGTTCGGCAGGGAGACCCCACGCTTACCGGCCTGCCGTCGGGGTACCAGAAGGAGACCTCGAGCGAGTACATCGCGATCTCCACGCGCTGCGCGCACCTCGGCTGCCCCGTTCGTTTCGTCCAGGCCGCGGGCAACTTCATCTGCCCATGCCACGGCGGCGTCTACGGCTTCCTCGGCGAGCGCATCGGCGGCCCGCCGGTTCGGCCCTTGGACCGCTTCCAGACCCGGGTGACCAACGGGCAGGTGGAGGTCGGGGCGCGCTACAGCGTCACCAACAGCTTCGATCCGGTGCGCGCCCGGGATCCGGGCGAGTTCACCGGCGGCGTCTGGAACTACCTCTACCCGCCGCGGCCCTCGGTGCCGCCGCCGCCGTAGGAGAGATCCGAGTGCCGAAGCTTCCAAAGCCAGGACCCCTGAGCCGCCCGGCCAAGCCGGGTGAGCGCGTCAACGGCGCCAACGGGAACGGCAACGGCGCCGGTCCCGCCGACATCGCCAAGGAGGCGGGCGCCGACACCCTGGGCTGGCTCGACGAGCGCACCGGCGGCTCGAGCTTCCTCACGGGGATGCTCTTCCGCAAGGTCCCGAAGGGGACCAACTGGTTCTACACGCTCGGCTCGGCCACGCTCTTCGCCTTCACATTCCAAGCGCTCACCGGCGTCTTCCTGGCGATGTACTACACGCCGTCCCCGACCCAGGCTTACGGGTCGATCACCCACCTGACCAACGACGTCTGGATGGGCGAGTTCGTCAGAGGCATGCACAAGTGGGGGGCCTCGGTGATGATCATCTGCATCTTCCTGCACATGGGGCGCACCTTCTTCTTCGGCGCCTACAAGTACCCGCGGGAGCTCAACTGGGTGATCGGCGTCGTCCTGATCATCCTCACCCTGGTGATGGGCCTGACGGGCTACCTGTTGCCGTTCGACCAGCGCTCCTACTGGGCGACGATCGTCGCCAACAACATCACCGGCACCGGCCCTGTGCTCGGGCCCTACCTGGCGGACTTCCTGCGCGCCGGTCCCGAGATCGGCGCGACCACCCTGTCGCGGTTCTACGCGATCCACATGCTCTTAGTGCCCGGGTTGATCATCGCCCTGATCGGGGCGCACCTCTACCTCGTCGTCAAGCTCGGCACCACGGCGCCCCCGTGGACGAAGGCGCAGCGGCCGAAGCCCGCCCTCCGCAAGGAGGAAGTGGGTTGAACCGCCGGGAGAAGGAGGAGTACCTCCGCGACTACGAGGTCCTGAAGAAGAAGGGCAAGCCGTTCTTCCCGTACGCGGTCATGAAGGACACGGTGATGATGCTGATCGTCGCCCTGGTGATCGTGGGGCTGTCGATCCTCCTCGGCGCGGAGCAGGGGCCGAAGGTCGACCCGACCACGACGACCTACACGCCGCGACCCGAGTGGTACTTCTTCTTCCTCTTCGAGCTGCTGCGCGTGATCAAGCCGCCGTGGGCGGTGCCGATTGCGACCATCGGCCTGCCGACCCTCTTCATGGTCCTGCTGCTGCTGCTGCCGTTCTACGACCGGAACGCGGAGCGCAGACCCGAGCGCAGGCCGATCGCGACCACCGCGGGGATCCTCACGATCATCGGCATGGCCTACCTCACCTTCCTGGGCGCCACCGCCGGGCCGCCGAGCGAGATCGACCTGAAGACCTCGGCGGCGTTGGAGCCGGGCAAGGAGGTCGTGGCCCAATCGGGCTGCCTGGCCTGCCACAAGCTGGGCGACAACGGCAACGATGGGCCCGGTCCGGAGCTGACCCAGATCGGCGCGCGGATCCCGAGAAACGCGATCGCGCGATCGCTGCAGGTCGGGCCGAGCATCATGCCGTCCTACGCGGGTCTGCCGCCGGCCAAGTTCCAGGCGCTGACGGCGTACCTCGCCTCCCTCAACTAAGCCCTCAACTAAGCCCTCAACCAAACGGCGCTCTAACCTCGCCGACATGAGTGTCTCGTCCGGCACCGAGGCCGAGAGCGGCGTCCCACAGCGCGACTCCGAGGAGTTCGCGACGGAGGTCCGTGGGATGTTCGACCGGATCGCCGGTGTCTACGACCTGATGAATTCGGCGATGACCGCCGGACTCCACCATGAGTGGCGTGAGCGCGCCGTCGACCGGGCTCAGGTCGGCCCCGGATCGGACGCCCTGGACCTCTGCACCGGCACCGGCGACCTGGCGCTGGCGCTGAGGAGGCGGATCGGACCCGACGGGCGGGTGGTCGGCAGCGACTTCTCCGAGCCGATGCTCGACCTCGCCCGCCACAAGAGCGGGGAGGAGGGGTTGCCCGTCGAGTTCGGCTGGGCCGACGCCCTCGAGCTCCCCTACGGCGATGCGAGCTTCGGCGCGGTCACCATCGGCTTCGGCGCCCGCAACCTCGCCGACCTGGAGAGAGGTCTCTCGGAGATGGCCCGCGTGCTCCGCCCCGGCGGCAGGCTGGTGATCCTCGAGATCACGCGCCCTCAGCGGGAGCCGCTCTCGAGCTTCTATTCGCTCTGGTTCGACCGGATCGTCCCGGTGATCGGCTCCCTCGCCGGCGACTCGGACGCATACAGCTACCTGCCCAATTCGGTGCGCAGCTTTCCCGACCCCCAGCGGCTGGCGTCGATGATCGATGGCGCCGGCTTCACCGAGATCCGCTGGCTGTTGCTGGCCGGCGGCATCATCGCGATCCACAGCGCCACCAAGTCCGCATGACCCGTTCCTCCGTACCCCCTCCCGTGACCGCCGTGATGGACGCGGCAAGTGCCTGGCTGCCCGCTCGGATGGCCCAGGTGGAGAGCCGGCTGACCGAGCGCTCAGGGGGCTACGGGCGGCGGCTCGGCGAGGAGGCCGAGGCGACGCTGACGGCGGGCGGCAAGCGGATGCGCCCGTTGCTGGTCCTGATGGCCGCCGGAGACGGTGCGGGGGATCGAGCCGTGCGGGTTGCCACGGCCGTGGAGATGGTCCACATGGCGACCCTCGTCCACGACGATGTCCTCGACGGCGCCCCTGTGCGGCGCGGCCGTCCCACCGTCGTCGCCCGCTCGGGACGGGATCGTGCGGTTGGGGTCGGCGACCTGCTCTTCTCGCGTGCGTTCGCGGAGCTCGCCGTCGATGGCAGCGAGGAAGAGGTCGCGGAGCTGAGCTCGGCCTCTGTCGCCCTGGCGCTAGGGGAGCTCGCCCAGCGCCATGACGCCTTCGACACACAGGTCAGCGAGGAGCGCTATCTGGAGCGTTGCTCTCTGAAGACGGCGAGGCTGTTCGAATCGGCCTGCCGTCTCGGCCGGATCTCCTCGGGGCGCCCCGGCACCGAGGAGCTCGCCTCGTTCGGCCGGGAGATCGGCCTGGCCTTCCAGCTGCTCGATGACGTCCTCGATGTGAGCGGGCCGTCGGAGCGCACCGGGAAGGCGCGCGGCACCGACCTGCTCGACGGCACCGTGACGCTGCCGCTCATCCTGGCGCGCCGTCTCGATCCAGGGCTCGGCGACGCCGAGCTGCGAGGACTCGATCAGGAGGCCGCGGAGGCGCTCTGCGACCGGATCGCCGCCACGGCCGCCCTCGACGAGGTCCGCGAGCGCGCCAAGGAGGGCATCGGGCGCGCGAAGGAGATCCTCGACTCGCCGGACTTCACCGATGAGGAGCGCGAGCTGCTCGGCATGATCGCCGACGGCGTGGTCGAGCGCTACGCGTAGCCCCTTCCGGGGCCCGCATCAATCGGGTTCCGCTTCGCTCCACCCTCCCATCAACGCCAACGGCCCCCAGAGGGGGCCGTTGGCTGCAGGGAGGTGACTCGTTATGGAGTGGTGCTGCTTGTGGGGTACCTGAATCGGGTTGCGCTTACGCGCACCCTCTCATCAGAAGTCTTCGGGAAGGATGCAGTCGCTCGCCAGCGCCAGGGCGAACCGGTCGGCCTCGTCCTCCATGTTCGCCCGGGTGAGCGAGCGAAGGTCCTCGATCAGCTCCTGGCCGCCCCGATCCAGCTCCTCGTCGTAGTGGTCGACCTCGGCCTGGCTGTAGGTGTCGCGGCCCCACCATTCGCACTCGGGGCAGCGGAGCTCGACGCTCCAGCTCCCGTCGCCCTGCTCGTGCCAGTTGACCGGCTGAACCAGGATGGAGGAGCAGCTGGGGCAGGCGTGCATCCCCTCGGCGGACTTGCGCCCGGTCTCGACACGGGGCTCGGTGTGTGTCCGCTTCGGTGTTTCCATCGTGCTGGACATATCGGGAGACGCGGGCAGGATCTTTAGGCCAAAAGTGAGTTTCTTTGTGCGTGCGGAATAGACTGCCCCCGTGGTATTGAGCGATCGCACGATCAAGGAGGAGGTTGCAGCCGGCCGGCTCGTCTTCGATCCCTACGACGAGACCCTCGTGCAGCCCTCCAGCGTCGACATGCGCGTGGACCGCAGCTTCCGCGTCTTCAACAACTCCCGTTACCCCTACATAGACGTGCGCGAGCCGATGGAGAACCTGACCGAGCTCGTCACGGTCGAGGATGAGGAGCCGTTCGTGCTGCATCCCGGCGAGTTCGTGCTCGGCCAGACGCTCGAGCGGGTGCGCCTGCCCGATGACCTCGTCGCCCGGCTGGAGGGAAAGAGCTCTCTCGGCCGGCTCGGGCTGGTGATCCATTCGACGGCCGGGTTCGTCGACCCGGGGTTCGAGGGCAACCTCACGCTCGAGCTCTCCAACCTGGCCACCCTGCCGATCACGATCTACCACGGCATGCCGATCGGGCAGATCTCGTTCATGCGCATGGACGCGCCGGTCGAGCACGCCTACGGCGCCCAGGAGGCGGGCAGCAAGTACCAGGGCCAGGCGGAGCCGACGGCGAGCCGGTTCTACCTCAACTTCCGCGAGCGGGTCGAGAAATAGCGGTTGGGTGAGGGGTGGCGGCCGAGTGGCCGTCAGCGGCTAACATCCGCCACGATGCCCAACGTTGGACCGCTGGAGATAGCTGTCGTTCTCGTCATCGTCCTGATCATCTTCGGGCCGAAGCGCCTTCCGGAGCTCGGCAAGTCGATGGGACATGGCATCCGCGAGTTCAAGAACTCACTCTCCGGGGAGTCCGACCAGGATTCCCCCGAGGAGAAGCAGCGCGAGTTGCAGGCGAGCCAGCAGGTACAGGCAAGCCAGCCGCAGCCGCCCGAGGCGGCTACGCAGAGCCCAGCGGAGCCAGTCGAGGGCGAGATCGTCTCCGAGAACAAGGCCTAGGCAATGGCCCGGCTACGGCCGGTCGAATTCGAGGACCGGCTCACGCTCGTCGAACATCTCGACGAGCTTCGGACGCGCATCGTCATTTCGATCGTCGCGTACTCGGTCGCCTTCGGCCTCTGCTTCTGGCAGAACAGCCGGCTGCTCGACATCGCCAACGCGCCCCTGCCGGGTGACAGGACGCCGATCACCTTCGGGGTGGCGGAGCCCTTCACCACCACCGTGACCATCACGGCGTACGCCGCTCTGGTGATCTCGCTGCCGGTGATCCTCTACCAGGCCTACGCCTTCGTCCTGCCGGCTCTGACCACCCGCGAGAAGCGCGTCGTCGTCCCGTTCCTGATGGGCGTCCCGATCCTCTTCGTGGCCGGCGTGGTCTTCGGCTACTTCGTCGTCCTGCCGGCGGCGACCAAGTTCCTCCTCAACTTCAACAACGACCAGTTCAACATCCAGATCCGGGCGAAGGACTACTACAGCTTCTTCACGCTGACGCTCGCGGTGATGGGGCTGATCTTCCAGTTACCGATCGGGATCCTGGCGATCACCAGGCTCGGCATCGTCACCCCCGAACAGCTCTCAGAGAACCGCAAGTACGCCTACGTCGTACTACTGATCGTGGCCATGCTCCTGCCCGGGACCGACCCGGTGACCATGCTGATCGAGGCGGTGCCGCTGATCCTGCTCTACGAGCTCAGCGTCATGCTGGCCAAGATGGTCGGCAGACCGGCCGAGGACGCCACCGAGCACGACATCACGATCTCCGACCCGCCCCCCAGCGGGGCGGCCTAGGCGCCGAACCGCGTTCATCTAGGCTTCCGCCGTGCTCTTCGACCTGCAATCGCCCCGTCGTCGCCGCGTCGTTCGCGTGGTGTTCGGCGGCCTGGCGCTGATCTTCGCGATCAGCTTCGTTTTCCTCGGCGTCGGCACCGGGGGTGGCGGATTCAGCTTCAGCGACCTCTTCGGTGGCGGCGGCGGGAGCACCTCGACGGCCTTCGACGGCGACATCAACACCGCGGAGGCGCAGCTCGCGGCCAATCCCAATGACACGACCGCGATGGCGAATCTGGTGCGGCTGCACTACTCCGCCGCCAACTCCAACACCGACAGCAACGGCGTCCCGACCAGCGACGGCGTGCAGCATCTCCGCGAGGCCGCGGACGCCTGGAACAAGTACGTGAAGGCGAGCAAGGGCGACGTCGCCGTCTCGACCGCGGTCTACGCGCTCAACGTGTTCGACCTGCTCGCGCGAATCGACTTCTCGCAGGCCAGGTCGGACACCAGCCAGACAGAGGCGCTCACCGACGTGAACGCGGCCGTGGACGACTGGAAGAGCGCCGCCCAGGCGCAGCAGATCCGGATGCAGAAGCAGCCGAAGACCGTCAACGCCAACTCCTACCTGACCCTCGCCCAGTACCTCTACCTCGCCGGCGACACGAAGGGCGGCGACCAGGCGGCGGCTCAGGCGAAGACCGCGAAGGGCGGCACCTCGGCGCAGACCAGCCAGGTCACGCAGTTCAAGCAGCTCGGCCAGCAGCTCCAGGCCGCGATCAAGCAGCTCACGAAGCAGCAACAGCAGACGCAGGGCACCGGCGGTGCCACCGGAGGGACAGGCGGGACCGGAGGAACGGGCGGCGCCAACCCGCTCAACGGTCTCGGCACCGGCGGGCTCTAGCTTCTTGCGGCGCTTCCTATAATGCCGCCCTCCACCAGGGCCGTTAGCTCAGCTGGTAGAGCAGGAGACTCTTAATCTCAAGGTCACAGGTTCGATCCCTGTACGGCCCATCACGATGTCGGCGGGAGCGGTGCGCGGCAGGCTGAATGCGGTGAGGCCCCTGGTCCTCGCGCTCGCGTTGGCGACCGCCGCTCTCGCTGCGGGTGGCCCAGGCGGTCCACCCGCCGCTGTGGCCCAGCTCCCCGCCGATCTCTGCCTCACGGCCTCACCCCCGCCCGTCAGCGTGCCCGCGCAGCGCCTCCGCTTCGGCATCACGCCGCTCGCGGCGGGAAGCGCCGGCATCTCTCAGGGCCAGCCCAAGCCGGAGGGTCCGGAGGCCGCCCAGGCTGCTCTGGCTCGCCTCCGTCCCGGGAGACGGCAGCTGGTGCTTCATCTGAACCGGATGCTGATGTCCGACGGCGTGGAGGGGATCCGGCGCTACGCCGCCCTCGTCGACCAATACGCGAAGGCCGGCTTCGACTCTGAGCTTCAGGTCCGCTACCACCCACCGGCCGGCCAGGAGGGCGACATGGCGGCCTGGGCCGGCTACGTGAGGACCGCAGCACGCATTCTGGGCAAGCGACCGTCGGTGAAGGCGCTGACGATCACCAACGAGGCCAACTTTCCGGTCTCGCCGAACACCTCCGATGGGAGCTATCCCGGCGTGATGCAGGCGATCGTCACCGGCGTGAGCACCGCCCGCCGGGAACTCGACCGGATCGGTCGCCCGGATGTCCAGCTCGGCTTCTCGTTCGCCTGGCGCTGGTCGCCGACCTCGGATGCGAGCTTCTGGCAGCAGCTGGGCGGTCTGGCGACGCCTGAGTTCCGGCGGGCGCTCGACTACGTCGGGCTGCAGATCTATCCGGGGCTCGTCTTCCCGCCGGTCTCGACGCCGCAGGCGGCCGGAAGCGACACCGTCGAGGCCCTCACGCTGCTGCGCGACTGCTACCTGCCCCTGGGCGGGTTCGGCCGCAACGTCGACCTCTGGGTGACGGAGAATGGCTACCCGACCAATCTGGGGCGTTCGGAGGGCACCCAGGACGCGGCTCTCAGGTCCACCCTGGACGCGGTGCACCGCTACTCCGGAACTCTAGGGGTGACCGACTACCGCTGGTTCAACCTGCGCGACAACGTCTCGAACGGCACGGACCTCTTCGATGCCGTCGGGCTGCTGCGCGACGATTACTCGGAGAAGCCCGCCTTCGCCACGTTCCGCTCGCAGGTCGACGGGATCGGCACCGACCGGCCGAAGCGGATCCGCTGCGCCGGCCGGATCGCGACCGTCGTGGGGACGCCGGGCCGCGACGAGCTGCGCGGCAGTGTGGGCCCTGACGTGATCGCGAGTCTGGGCGGACGTGACCGCGTCATCGGGGGGAGGGGGAACGACCGCATCTGCGCCGGCCCGGGCAGGGACGTGATCAACGGAGGACCCGGCCGGGACACGCTGGTCGGCGGTCGCGGCGCTGATCGCATCCGCGGGGGCCAGGGCCGGGACCGCTGCCCGGGCACCGGCGCCACCGACTGGCTGAAAAGCTGCTCGCCCTGAACCGCGATCAGCCAGGTCCCGGGCGCGGGAAGCGTGAGGGCGGTCCAGACAGCGGACCGCCCTCACGACCTTCCAGGCGATGGGACCCGGTTACTTCTTCTTCTTGGACTTCGCCTTGCACTTCTGCCTGGAGACGGCGGTCTGCGAGCTGCCGTCCCAGAAGGTGGTCGTCTCGCTGCTGACCATCTTGTGCTTCTTGCTCTTACAACGAGCCATGACGTAGAACTTCTTCTTCTTACCCTTTCCAGCGGTCTTCTTCTTGGTCATCGTCGTGTCGAACAGCGTCAGGTCCGTGCCCGGCGTGTTCGGGAGACCCGTCACGTCGAGGGTGTTCGGGCCTGCTGCGTACTGGCCGTTCAGGACCAGGGTCAGCGAGTTGGCGATGCGGGTCCAGACGAACAGAGTCGTCGGACCACCGCTGACGAGCAGAACCGGGTTCGGCGAGGTGAAGAACCCGGTCTTGTTGTTGACCTCGTTGGTGCCCGTACCCACGATGCTTCCGCCACAGGCGGACTGAACCGCGGTCGTGGTGGTCGCTGCATTGAGGGTCGCCTGCGGACAGGCGGGCAGATTGCCGTTGACGAACTTGATCTGATGATCCAGGTGGAAGATCGTCTCCTTCGCCGCCGGCGACCCGTTGAAATCGCTGTAGGTCGTAGCGATGATGTTGTGCAGCGAGGCGGCCCTGAACTGCTTCTTGTCGAGCTTCTTGGGCGCGATCGTCGCCTGCAACGTCTGGCCGGTTGGAACGCCTGCCATGGCGGTTCCCGAGAAGGCGAGCGCTCCGAGAACGCCAAGTGTGGCTCCAATCAGATACTTGCGTTTGCGCATGGTCACTCCTTGTCTTGCGCTTTCCGATTCTTGGTACAGCTTGTAACCCGGCCGATGGGGCAAAGGTGCGAAGGGCAGGCCGCGCCGAGGAGAACGAGTCAGACGATTGGCTTCGCGCTCGAGCTACAGCGCTCAGCGAGCGATCGCGCGGATGATCAGCAGCAGGATGACCGACCCGGCGATCGCGATCAGCCAGGTTCCGAGATCGAAGAAGTCGTGGATGTGGCCGACGTTGAGGGCGCTCGCCAGGAAGCCGCCGAGCAGAGCGCCGAGGATGCCGATGGCGGTGGTGCCGATGCAGCCCCCTGGCTCGGTCCGCCCGGGAATGACGGCCCTCGCAATGGTGCCCGCGAAGAGTCCCAGGATGATCCAGGCGATGATTCCCATCTAGGGCTGGCGGGGACCTGCGTGGTAGCTCAGGTACCACAGGACGTGCCTGGCGGCGCTGACGCCGACGTTCACGGGGGAAGTGAGCAGCCTCCGCATGAAGGGCACTCTATTGCGCGGGGTGGATCCACGTGTCAGTGGAAACTGCTGATCTGGCTTCACAAGCGGCATTCCTGCCCTATTTCCGAGTTGCCGAACCTGACCGGGCTAGCATCCCCCAGCGTGCGGAGGCTGACCAGAAGCAGGCGAGGCGAGCGGCGGGCCGACCGGGTAACGGTGGGCCTGGCGGTGTTCGCCGCCGGAGCGCTCGGGACGCTCGTCACCGGCGAGGCGCTGCGGATGGCCCGTCGGCGGCGGGAGAGCAGGGACGCGGAGACCCCCGAGACGCTGGTTGACGCCGCCGGACAGGCGACCCGGGACACCCTCGCCGTGGCGCGGCGCGGAATCATCGCGACCCCCCACCACGAGACGGTCCTCTTCAACATCCTCCAGGGATTCCTGGGGGCGTTCGCCTTCGCGCGGCTGGCGACCTGGGGGATTCGCCAGTCCTGGTGGCCCGCCGGAGACATCCACGTCAGTGGACGGCACATCCACCACTTCGTCCCGGGGATCGTGCTCGCCTTCGGCTCTGGGATCGGTGCGCTCACCACCCGAAACCAGCGTGTCGAGTCCGCGCTGGCGGTTCCGTTCGGCGTCGGCATGGGGCTCACCATGGACGAGGCCGCTCTGCTGCTCGACCTCCGGGACGTCTACTGGACCCGCCAGGGATTGCTCAGCGTGCAGGTGAGCCTCGGCGTCACGGCCACCCTGGCCGCGACGATCCTCGGCATGCGCATGCTCCGCCGCGGTGAGGAGCAGGGCGTCGCCGAGGGCCTGATCCCCCAGCTGGATACGCACGAGATCGCCAGTACCGGCGCGCTGGCCTAGGCGGCGGCCCGGAGACGGGGCTCTGCTTCCTGGCCCATCCAGATCACCTGGTCTCGGCCCGGGCCGACGCCGACGAGGCGCACGGGGATGCCCATGCGATCGGAGATCGCAGCCAGGTAGTCGCGTGCCTCCTTGGGCAGGTCCTCCTCTCGGCGACACTCGCCGATGTCGCCCTCGAAGCCGGGCAGCTCCTCGTACTCGGGCTCCACGCTGTGGATGATCGACTGGTGGTAGGGGAACTCGTCGAAGACCGCGCCGTCAGGGTGGCGGTAGCGGGTGCAGACGCGGATCGGGTCTATTCCGGAGAGCACGTCGAGCTTGGTGACTGCGAGCGCGCTCATGGTGTTGAGGCGCACCGCGTAGCGCAGCGCGACCAGGTCGAGCCAGCCGCAGCGCCTCGGGCGTCCGGTGGTCGTCCCCAGCTCGCCGCCTCGCTCCCGGAGCATGTCGCCGAGATCGTCCTCGAGCTCCGACGGGAAGGGGCCCGCGCCCACGCGCGTCGCGTAGGCCTTGGCGATCCCCCAGATCTCGTCGATGTCGCGCGGGCCGACTCCGGCGCCGATGCAGGCCGCGCCGGCGACGGGGTTCGATGAGGTGACGAAGGGATAGGTGCCGTGGTCGAGGTCGAGCATGATGCCCTGCGCGCCCTCGAAGAGGACGGTGTGGTCGGCGTCGAGGGCCTCCCAGCAGAGCTTGGCGGTGTCGGCGATATGCGGGGCGAGCCGCTGCCCGTAGGCGAGGTAGTCCTCGACCATCGTGTGCAGGTCGAGCTCGGGGTCCTTGGCGAAGGGCCGGAGCATCTGCTGCTTCGGGTCCATCGCGGTCGTGATCTTCTTGCGGAGGATCTTCGCGTCGAGCAGGTCCTGGACCCGGATGCCGAGGCGGGAGGCCTTGTCCGCGTAGGCGGGCCCGATCCCGCGCCTCGTGGTGCCGATCTCGAGCTTGCCCAGCTTCAGCTCCCCGGCCGTGTCGAGCTTCACGTGGTACGGCATGATCACGTGGGCGTTGGCCGAAATCCGCAGGCCGCTGACGTCGATGCCCCGGTGGCGCAGGCCCTCGATCTCGCCGGTCAGGACGCCGGGGTCGATCACCACGCCGTTGCCGATCGCGCAGATCTTGCCGGGATAGAGGATTCCGGACGGGATCAGGTGGAACTTGAAGGTCTCACCGTCTCGGATGATCGTGTGGCCGGCGTTGTTGCCGCCCTGAAAGCGGATCACGACATCGGCCTGCTCGGCGAGCAGGTCGGTGACCTTTCCCTTCCCTTCGTCGCCCCACTGGGCGCCGACTATGACGAGTCCTGGCATGACAAGGATTATGAGGAGGTTGGCGGCGATCCGGCTTCGCCATCAGATCGCCGCCACAAGCGGTCGCCCCGCATAAGTCGCGGCCGCACGGCGGCCGCTCCAAATGCAGCGACCTGGTGGCGGCTAGTGGTCGAGCGGGCCGAGCCCGCCCGCCATCCCGCCGCCACCGAGGGCGCTTTCCCCGAGCGAGCCGGGGACGTCCGCGGAGACGCGCATCCGGCGGTCCTCGTCGAAGAGGAGGACCGGGTCTCCGCACATCTCGATCAGCCGGGAGACGATCCGGGTGCCGAGCTGCTTCTCCAGCTCGTCGTCCTCGAAGTTGCTGGTGACGATCAACGAGTGCTGGCGTTCGTAGCGCTCGTTGATCAGGGCATAGAGCTGCTCGAGCACCCAGTCCGTCTGCTTCTCCGTCCCGAGATCGTCGAGATGGAGCAGGTCGACCGTCGCGAGCCTCTCGAAGAGCTGCGAATAGGACTGCTCTCCGACCTCGGCATCGTAGGTCTGGCGAATCCGGCTCAACAGCTTGGGGAGCGAGTAGATGGCGACGGAGCGACCCGCATCGAGAGCTATGCGGGAGATCAGCATCGCGAGGGTCGTCTTGCCGGTCCCGGAACTTCCGAAGAACCACATCCCGCGCCCGGTGTCGAGGTTCTCGCCGATCTCCTCGCAGAAGTTGCGGACGCGCCGGACCACGAACTCATCGATCTTCGTCACCGGAGGCCGGTCGAAGGAGACGCCCCGGTACTTGGCGGGGATCACCGAGTCGATTCCGCGCAGGCGGGCCTTCGCGACCATCTTCGAGCGGCAGTCGCAGGGACGGGCCACGTCCTCGGGTCCGAGGATCCAGCCGGAGCCGTCGCAGATGCCGAGACGGCAGGGCTCGCGGTCGCTCGAGGGAGAGTTGATCGCCACCTAGAGCTCCTCGGCGTCCGCGAACTGGTCGCCCTCTGTGCCTATGTCCGTGACCGGCGTGCCCGAACCGGCCGGTTGCTCGACCGG
Organism: uncultured Solirubrobacterales bacterium; assembly: GCA_963815045.1. GTDB lineage: Bacteria > Actinomycetota > Thermoleophilia > Solirubrobacterales > 70-9 > DASUPK01. Next base: position 110,209 of record CAWFET010000003.1, on the reverse strand, counting down.
CTGCTCACCCCGCGCCCGGTCGGCGAACTTCGGGTAGTGCTCGAGGAAGACGAGGTTGACGGTGCCGACCGGTCCGTTGCGGTGTTTGGCGAGGATCAGCTCGGCGCCGCCGGGGTCCTCGGACTCGGCGTTGTAGTAGTCGTCGCGGTAGAGGAAGCCGACCAGGTCGGCGTCCTGCTCAATCGCGCCGGACTCGCGCAGGTCAGAGAGGATCGGCCGCTTGTCGGGCCGCTGCTCGGGGGCGCGTGAGAGCTGGGAGATCCCGATCACCGGCACTGCGAGCTCGCGGGCGAGGATCTTGAGGCCGCGGCTGAACTGGGAGACCTGCTCGACCCGGTTGGCGCGAGGGTCGTCCGAGCGCATCAGCTGCATGTAGTCGACGATCACCAGGCCGAGGCCGTCGTGCCCGCGTCCGCGCTCCTGGGCATGGAGGCGGCGGGCCTTGGCGCGCAGCTCGAGCAGGCCGAGGTCCGAGGAGTCGTCGATCCAGAGCGGCGCCGACTCGAGCTGGTTGCAGGCCTTGACGACCTTCGGCCAGTCCTTCTGTGCGACCTTGCCCTTGCGGAGGCGGTCCGAGGAGATCCGCGACTGGGAGCCGATGAATCGGTGGGCGAGCTCCATCTCCGACATCTCCAGCGAGAAGAGGGCGACCGGCTTGTTGTGCTTCATGGCGATGTTCTGGGCGAAGTCGCAGACGAGGGTCGACTTGCCCATTGCGGGCCGGGCCGCGATCACGATCAGGTTGCCGGGCTGGAAGCCGCCGGTCTTGTCGTCGAGGTCTCGGAAGCCGGAGGGCGTGCCCGTGATCTCGGAGTCGCCGCTCGCGAGCTTCTCGAGCTTGTCGATCTCGTCGTGGAGGATCTCGCTGATCTGGCGGAAGTCATCGGCCTGCTGCTCGTTGGCGACCTGGAAGAGCAGCCGCTCGGCGTTCTCGACCAGCGCCCTGGGCTCGCCGTCCCGCTCGATGATCGATTGCTGGATTCGCTTCGCCGCCAGGTCGAGGCGGCGCATCAGCGAGTTCTGCTTGACGATCTGCGCGTAGTGCTTGGCGCTGCCCGGGGCCGGGACCTTGGCCGCCAGGCTGGCGACGACGTCGCGGCCGCCGATCGCATCCAGCTGGCCGCGCTGCGCGAGTGCCTCTGAGACCGTCAGGACGTCGACGGGCTCGGCGTTCTCGTTGAGGCCGATGATGGCCTCGTAGATGGTCCGGTGGCGGTCGCGGTAGAAGTCGTCCGCGCGCAGGTGGACGTCGAGCATGACCGGCTCGATCGTCGACTCCGAGACCAGCATCGCCCCGAGCACGGACTCCTCGGCCTCGAGGTTCTGGGGCGGGACGATGGTCGGTGTTCCGTTGGTGGCCAAGTGCTCCTCGGTTGCGCAGGGGATCGCTCGACCTGGCGGCCGAGTCTCTCTCCAGTCTGGATACGGGCCCGGCGGATTCCCATGTGCCCCTTCTGGAACTAGATCCGCACGAGCCTGGCTAGAAAATCACAGGCGGCGGGCCCCCGCAGGAAAGTTGTGGCTATTTGCGGTCGCCGTAATCCAGGCACGAATCGTGCCTGGCGAAGAAGGGCGGTTTTTGCGCCCAGGACCTGTCGCGTTAGGGGCGTGCCCCTGGGGCGGTTCAGGACCAAGCTGGGTGCCGACTGCCGACGAAGCGCGTAGCGGTGCTACTTGCAAGGAGGCAGGCGGCGATCCAGCGCCGGTCCTGGGCCGCATCCAGGGGTGCGACCCTGGCGCGGCAGGTCCTTACTCCTTCGCTTCCGCGACGATCGTCTTCACCGAGGCGGTGGCGCCACCGCCGACCTCGACCTCGACCATGTAGGTGCCGGTCTCGCGGATCGGCTCCTCGAGGCGGATCTTCTTTCGGTCGATCTTGAGGCTGCGTGCTGCCTGGATCGCCTCGGCGATCTCGGCGGAGGTGACGGAGCCGAAGAGCTTGCCGTCCTCGCCGGCGCGGTGGTTGATCGTCAGGACGGTCTTCGAGAGCAGGGCTGAGGTCTCACCGGCGCGCTCGGCGGCCTGCTTCTCGGCCTGCTCCTCGCGCTCCCGCTTCCGCTGAGCTTCCTCGAGGGCGCCCTTCGTCGCCGGCTGGGCCAGCTTGCGCGGCACGAGGTAGTTGCGCAGGTAGCCGGGAGAGACGTCGATGGCCGTGCCGGCCTCGCCGAGTCCCTCGACATCCTTGAGCAGGACCGCCTGGGCCATCGGCCTAACGCTCGCCGACGTAGGGCAGCATGGCGAGCTCGCGGGCGCGCTTCACGGCCAGCGTGAGCTGCTGCTGGTGCTTCCGGGAGAGACCGGTGACACGACGGGAGCGGGTCTTGCCGCGATCGGAGATGAACCGCCGCAGCAGGTTCAGGTCCTTGTAGTCGATCGCCTCGACGTTGAGGCGCGTGTACTTCCGCGGGCGACCGCGATCGGCCGGCCCGCGGCGCCTGCGGTTGCCGGTCGGAGTCTGCTGTCTCTGCTGACGAGCCATGAGCGGCCGCGAATGGTAGCGGCCGCGCCCATATTGGGCGCGGCACTCGGTGGTCCCCCCGGATCACGATTGGGTCGGCAACACCGATCCGGACGTGGATTCACAGGGTTAGCGTTGATAGAGCCCAAGGAGGGAATCGAATGCACCTCGCCCGTCACCGTATGCCGCTGTTCGCGTGCGGACTCGTATTGCTGATCGCCGCGTGCGGGATGCTCGTATCGACTCCGGGCGCCCGGGCGGCCGGGCACCGACGGGCCGTGCTGGTCAAGGACATCAATCCGGGTCGCTCCCCCAGCATCACCACCAACGGCGGCGGCAATTGCGGCTGCGTCTACAACGGGGGCGACCTCACCGATGTCCACGGGACGCTCTACTTCAGCGCCAACGATGGCAAGCACGGATTCGAGCTCTGGCAAAGCGATGGCACGGGGCGAGGGACGAGGATGGTCAAGGACATCAGGCCTGGTCGGAACGGGAGCGACCTCTCCGGAATCACGGCCGTCAACCGCATTATCTACTTCACGGCCGACGACGGCGTGCACGGGCCCGAGCTCTGGCGAAGTGATGGCACAGCGCGGGGGACGAGAATGGTCAAGGACATCAACCCCGGCAGCCAGGGCGGCAATCCTTACTACTTCACCGACGCCAACGGCATTCTCTATTTCTCCGCCTTCGACGGCACCGATTCCGGGTCCGGGCTGTGGCGAAGTGACGGTACCGGGGCGGGGACGACTCTGGTCAAGCCGTTCCCGAACATGGGCGTCTACCCACTCATCAACGTCAATGGCACTCTCTACTTCGGCAGCTTCGGCGGTTTCTATTCAGATCTATGGCGAAGCGATGGCACCGGGGCGGGGACGACCTTGGTCAAGCCCCACTTCGTCTACATCTCGAGCCTCACCGACTTCAACGGGACTCTTTTCTTCAGCGCCGGCGACGCCAACTCCGGCGGCAGTGCGCTGTGGCGAAGCGACGGCACCGAGGCCGGCACGACGGTGGTCAAAGACTTCGGCCCCGCGACCTCCGTCTACCTCGGACCCACGTCGAGGGGCGCCCTCTACTTCACGGCGTCTCACACCGGACTCAGCACGGGAGAGCTGTGGCGAAGCGACGGCACCGAGGTCGGGACGACCCTCGTCAAGCAGGTCCAGGGCGGCATTGGCCCCATCGTGCCCAAGGGAAGGGCTCTCTACTTCGGCTCCGGGAGCGGGCTATGGCACAGCGACGGCACGCCGCAGGGAACGACCCTCGTCAGGCGAATCGGCCCAGGGCGCTACTTCGGCCCCCAATCGCTGACTGTTGCCAAAGGACCGCTCTACTTCGCCGGAGCCGACAAGAGGCGCGGCCAGGAGCTCTGGCGAAGCGACGGCACCCGGGCTGGGACGACCATCGTCAGGGACATCCGCCGTGGCAGCAGCAGCAGCGAGCCCACGAATCTCACCGCGGTCGGTGGCACCCTCTTCTTCACCGCCAAGGACGGCAGGCACAACCGAGAGCTGTGGAGGGCCGGACCGAAGCCTCGTTAGAACGGAATGTCGTCGTCCGAGCCGCCGCCAGCGCTGACGGTCGCGCCCTCGAAGTCCGAGGTGTCGGCCGGCACGTCTGAGCTCGGCTGGAAGGTCCCGTTGCCGCCACCGCCGCCCGCGTTGTCCGAGCGCGAGCCCAGGAACTGGACGCTGTTGGCGATGATCTCCACCGCCTGGCGCTTGGAGCCGTCCTGCGCCTCCCACTCGCGCCAGTCGAGCCGTCCCTCGACGGCGACCGGGCGGCCCTTGGAGAGGTAGTTGGCGCAGTTCTCGCCCTGCGCGCCCCAGACGGTGACGTCGAAGTAGTTGGGCTTGTCGACCCACTCGCCGCTCTGCCCGTCCTTGCGGCGGCTGTTGACGGCCACGCGAAGCTTGCAGACGGAGGTTCCGCCGGGCGTCGAGCGCAGCTCGGGATCCTTGGTGAGGTTTCCCGTGATTACGACCGTGTTGATGTTCGAACCCGCCACTGGATCAACTCCTCTTCTCTATCGATTCCTGAACATCGATCTTAGGTCGCCGCACGGTCGGTTCTCCCCCCGGTCGGGAAGAAAGGCCGGAAACTGCGGAACGAGGCGCGCCGCTACTCGTCGCGGTCGGCGCGGCGCCCACGGCGCGGACGGTCTTCGCGGTCGGGGCGTGCACCCTCGATCGCCATGGGCCGCTCAATGGCGGGCGGCGGGTTCGCCGGCGACTCGGGGTCGACCTTGAAGATGCGAAAGCGCAGGACGCCGTCGGTGATCTTCAGGTTGTGATCCAGCCGCTCGAGCAGCTGCGGCTCGCCCTGGAAGCGGAAGAAGCGATAGTCGGCCTCGTTGCGCTGCTTGATCTCGTAGGCGAGCTTGCGCAGGCCCCAGACGTCGGCCTTGTCGAGCGTGCCCGCGCCCTCGATCGCCTGCTTGACGTCGCCCGCGACCTTCTCGCGGGCCTCGTCGGCGGCCTCGGGGTCGAGCATCAGTACGAGTTCGTAGTGGCGGTTCACGGCGGGCGACTATAGGGGAGAACGTTCGCCTGCGTGACCTCAAGCGGGGGTGTCCGGCAGGCAGATCAGGTGGGCGGGCGTGGGGAAGGCCGTCGCAATCGCGGCCGCGGCGATCGCCGGCATCGCTTCGCTGCCCGCGCTGCTCGGCTCGGACAAGCCGCCTGCCGTACCCGCGGACGTCGGCCTTCCGCCTCGCCCGGCCGGGGTCGAGGCGACTGCGGAGTCTGCCCCTCCGAATCCCGCACCGAAGGCCGACTCACGCCGTCCGGGCGAGTTGTTTTCGCATGCCGGAAGGAACTCGCCCCGTCGGGCCACCACGGCCACGAGACACCGGCACACCGCCCATCGACGGCACAATCCCGGCAAACCGAGCGGTCCGCCCACTCCGGCTCCTTCGTTGCCGGTGTACGTGCCGCCGGCCGTGTACGCGCCGCCCAGCGCCGAGCGGTTCGGCTTCGAGCGCTAGCGACCGCCTGCGGTCGGGGCTATGGGGAGACCTTGGCCGGCGCCCGCTTCGCGCGGATGTCGGCGAGCTGCTCATCGACCCAGTCGCCCGGGTCGCGCTCGGTGATGATCTCCTTGAGGCGACGGGCCCTGAGCGCTCGCTCCTCGGGATTCATGGTCAGGGCGCGGTGGATCTCGTCGGCCTGCTCCTGGATGTCGAACGGGTTGACCGAGAGGGCGCAGTCGCCGAGCTCCTCGTGCGCGCCCGTGTTCTCGGAGAGCATCACGACTCCGTCGCGCGTGTTGACCGCCGGCGCCTCCTTGGCGACGAGGTTCATCCCGTCGAAGAGCGAGTTGACCATCAGCAGGTCGAAGTGCTTGTAGCGGGCGACGGCCTCGTGGAAGTTCTCGTAGATGCGCAGGTCGATCGGCATCCAGTCGGTCGTCCCGTGTCGGTGGTTGACGACAGCGACCAACGCCTCGATCCGCTCCAGGTACTCGGCGTACTCGGGGACGTCCTGCCGGGAGGGCTGCAGGTGGGCGATGAAGGTGACCTTCTCGCGGAACTCGGGGTGCTGCTCCAGGAAGACGTCGAAGGCGGTGAAGCCGCGCAGGACGTTTTTCGAGAGGTCGGCGCGGTCCACCCGGATGATCAGGTGGTCGCGTCGGCGGCGCAGCAGCTCCTTCTCGTAGAAGGCCACGTCCGCGGACTCGGCCGCCCGGTAGAGCCGCTGGGTGTCGATCGAGAGCGGGTAGGCACGGACCCAGATCTCGCGCCCCTCGTGGATGACCGACATGCGCTCGTAGTCCGTCTCGAGCTCCATCAGCTCCCGGCAGCACTGCAGGAAGTTGCGGCAGTAGGCGGTCGTGTGGAAGCCGATGATGTCGTTGGAGAGCATGCTCAGGTAGATCTCCTCCCGCCAGCGGTTGGGGAGGATCCGCCATGAGTCCGGCTGGGACCACGGGATGTGGACGAAGTAGTGGAGGAAGGCGTCGGGGCGGGCCTTGCGGATCAGGCCGGGGCAGGTGTAGAGGTGGTAGTCGTGGAGCATCACCACCGGGCTCTCCTGGCCCTCGATCGCACGGATCACGCAGTCGGCGATGTCATCGTTGACCACCTTGTAGCCCTCCTCCCAGGCGTCCACCTCCGCCTGCCGGATGTCCGGGGCGTTCGAGAGGTCCCACAGGTAGTGCTGGATGAACCAGAGGATCGGGTTCGCGATCACGTTGTAGAAGCGGTCGTACGCGGCCGGGTTCGAGGCGACCATCTGCACGTCGTAGGAGATCCCGTCCAGCTCGATCTGCGTCGGCCCGTCGTTCTCGCTGGCGACGACCACGTCCTCCTCCGTCATCGCGGAGGCGATCCAGAGCGCGTTGCGGTGGGACACGAGCCCCGACAGGGCCGTGACGAGGCCGCCGCCGCCGCGGTGGACGATGCGATTGCCGCTGCCATCCACACCGAACTCCGCGGGCCCGCGGTTGGAGACGATCGTCAGGGGATGGGTATCCGGCACGCGCCCCACTTTAGTCGGCGCGCCTCGAGCCTCTGCAGGGCTCGCCATCAGATCGCGGCCACAAGCGGCCGCCCAACATAAGTCGCTACGGGCTTCGCCCTTCGCTCCGAGGTGGAGCGGCCTGGTGGCCGCTTACGAATCCAGGTCGGTGAAGATCCGCAGCCAGTCGAGCAGCAGCCGCGGGGTCAGGAAGCGCTCCCGGGTGCGTTCCTTGCCGGCGCGCCCCAGGCGGCGGCCCAGCTCGGGGTCCTGGAGGATCTCGATCGACCGCTTCGCGGCCTCGTCGGGTGAGGAGACCAGGTAGCCGTCCTCGCCGTCGACGATCTGCAGCGGGATGCCGCCCACGTCGCCGCCGATGGTCGGCCTGCCCTTCCAGAGCGACTCGGCGACCGTCAGTCCGAAGCCCTCGCGGATCGATTTCTGCATGACCAGGTCGGACTGCGACTGGAAGGCGTTCACCTCGATCGCGCCGACGTTGTTCAGGTTGTTGAGGATCTTGATGTCGGGGTCCGAGCCGGCGTACTCGAAGGTGCGGTGGAAGAACTCCCAGCCCTCCGGGTCGTCGGTGGCCATCGAGCCGACCAGCGCGAGCTGCACCTCCGGGATCTCCTTGGTGACCCGGCGGTAGGCGTCGATCACGCCGATCGGGTCCTTCCAGGGGTCGAAGCGGGAGACCTGGGTGATCAGGGGACGGTCGACGTCGATGCCGAACTGGTTGCAGACGAAGGACGCGTCGTCGGGGCTGAGCGCCATGTTCTTGGGGGAGAGGGGGTCGATCGCCGGCGGGACGATCCGCACGCCGCCGTGCCCGTCGAGGCCCTTCGGCACGTACTGCTCCATGTGCCAAACGGTGATGTCGTACTCGGAGATCAGCGGCAGCATCCGCGTGATCGGCTCGGGGTTCGGTTCGGAGAGGTCGATGTGGCAGCGCCAGACCCAGTTCTTCGAGTGGTCCCTCGCGTCGTGGCGCATCCCGACCGGCTGCGGGTCATGGACGATGACCACGTCCCACTCGCCCTCGAGCGAGTCGGCGTTCATCTTGTTGTAGTGGTCGAACAGCTCCCACTGGTTGGGGCTGAGGGTGTTCGGATCCCCCTGCAGCGAGTTGTGGAGAAGCTTCGTCGCGTTGAAGAACTCCTCGCGGCCCATGATGATCTGCCAGTGGGTGTCGAGCCCCACGTCCCGCATCAGCGGCACGAGCGTGTAGAGGATCTCCGAGACGCCGCCGCCGAAGGCGGTCGCGCTCACGTGCAGGACCCGCTTGCCCTGCAGGTTCTCCGCGAGCTCGCGGATCTCGTCGACCAGGCCGCGGCCGGCCAGGTGCGTGTAGTCGGCCAGGGACTTGGACCCCAGCGCTACCTCTTGAAGCACGAGATCCCCCTGCTCGCTTCCGGATGAAGTTGATTGCGCAAGGGCGGAAAAGTACTCGTTGGTGCGAGGGTGCGCGTTAGCGCACCCGTTTTAGGAGATGGCGGTGCGGAGCCGCTCGATGCCTTGGTCGAGCTCCGCGCAGATCGCCGCGTGCAGCTCGGCGTTTGCGGCGGCGACACAGGACATCTGGAACTCGTGGCTCGAGCCGAGCAGCGGCCGATCGGCCAGCGATTGCCCGTAGGCGTCCGTGACGATGGCTCCGCCCTCCTGCAGGCAGATCGTCGCGGCCGCCAGGTCGTACGGCGAGTTGTTGAGGACCGCGCCGCCCCCGACGCGCTCGAACTCGGCGCGAATCGCCGGCACGTCGTCGATCATCCGCGGCCCCGGCTCGATGTAGGCGTCCAGCTGGCCCGAGACCACCCGGGTCATGTCGAAGGTGGCCGAGCCCAGGTCGAAGGTGCCGCCTCCGACGGAAGAGCGGTCGATCAGCTCCGCGAGCACCTCGACGAGCGCGCGCGCCGGGCGGCCGCGGAAGCCGTAGGTCCAGAACATCCGCTCCAGCGAGCTGTTCTCGGACAGGCTGGGCGCCGGCTCGAGCCCCGCGCCGCGTTCGGCGACGAAGGCCGCGCCACTCTTCAGCTCCAGCACGCAGCCGACCTGGACGTCGGCCATCGTCGGCTCACCGTCGAGTCGCGCAGCGGCGACCGATACGCAGCTCGATTCGAGCCCGGCGAGGGCGGGGCGGGTGCCGTCGATCGGGTCGACGATCAGGACCCACTCGGCCCGGTCGCCCGCCGGCGACACCATGCCGCGGTCCTCGGAGTAGAAGGAGACCTCGGGCGCCCGCTCAGCGAGGAACTCCTCCATCCGCCGCTCGGCGTGCTCGTCGATCTCGAAGGTGACGTCGCCGCCCTCGGCGGATCCCGAATGAGCGCGGCCGGCATGAGCGCCGAGCTTGGGAAGGACCTCCTCGCGTAGCTCAGTCGCGAGGTCGGTTACGAGGTTTGTGATGGACGGCTTCGCCATATAGCCGCAGTAGCAAGCGGCCGCCCAGCATAAGTCGCTACGGGCGTCGCCCACCGGTCCGAGGTGGTACTGCCCGGTCGGGCCCCCGTCGAGGTCAGTAGCGCTTTGCATGGAAAGCAGTAGTGCCTGGTCGGCTAAGGCACGCCTACGTGCTGTGCACGGATTCCAGATCGAGCGGGAGCACCGATGGTGGGTGCGAACGGGCGTGGCAGTCTGGACCGTGGAGACGACCAAATGAGACGCCCAGTATCGATCGCACTCGCCTCACTCTTCGTCGTTGTCATGGTCGCTCCCACCGCGCAAAGCGCGACCCGCTACTACCACTTCCAGGACTTCCAGCCTGCGATCCCGGGACATTTGGCGATCCACCTTCTCGTCGTCTACAAGAACAAACAGCGACATGGCCCCTACACCCCGCGCCTCGCCGCCTTTGACGACCGAGTTCCCACTAACTGCAATCCGCCGGTCAGTTCCGATGCGTTCGCCCAGAGCGGGTCCGGCAACGGCTACATCAAGCTGAGGAAGGGGAGCTTTACCTACTCGTACTCGTCCGCCTACGTAACTAGTGATCCTCCAGGGAACATCAGCGCCACCCTGACGGGCAAGGTGCTCGCGAAGAAGAAGGGAAAGCAGCTGCGAGTCAACGGCTCGGTGTCGATTCTTGACTTCAACTATCCGCCCCCCGGCTGGCACAACTGCACGAGCGGCGGGCCGGTTCCCTACTCGGCGACCCCTTGCCGGTACGGCCAACGGCCCCCGTACATCAAGCCCGGGCTGCCGGTCTGCTACGGAGGCCCGTAGGGCAGGAGTGGAACAGCCGCTTTGGACGAGAAGCGGCGGCGCCCTAAGGATTCCTTCGCGGGTGAGAGGATCCCAAGGCCGTGATCCGGATTCCGAAATTCCTCCTCCTCTTGGTCGCTCCCGTCACGGCCGGCTTCCTATTGAGCGCCTGCTCCGGCGGGAGTGCCGGCGACAGCCAAGGACATACAGCCACGGTTGCGTTCAACAAGCCGTGGAGGAACACGCCACATCCAACGGATACGCGTCTGCGCCTGGTGGCGGGAGGCGTTCCAAGTTGCGACGACGGAAATCGATCGATCGGTGACGTGACCGTCCGAGAGACGTCCACAGAGGTCCTGGTCGGTGCTGAAATCCGTACCAGTGGGGGGAGTCTGTTCTGTGAGGAGAGAAACTTCGAGGTTCCGTTTGCCGTCACTCTTCATCGCCCTCTGGGGCGGCGAGCGGTCATCGACAGCTCCCGCGGTGCGGCGGTCTGGTCTCCGGCCATACGAGCCAAGCTCGTGCAGGCACAACGCGTTCAGCCTTCGCGGGCGGAAGCTCTCCTCCGATCGAAGTTCGGCCCCGGCCCGAACATACGGTGCTCTCCGAGCCGCTCGAGGTTCTTCGGGTGCTCGGTGAGAGCCCCGTCACGCAGCAAGCCGACGCTCGTTTACGTCATCAAGCAGCCTGGGGGCGGACTCAAGGTGACCGCAGCCGAGACCCTGCCGCCCGAGCTGCGCACATGTAAGGACGTGCCGGGGAAGCCGGCGGACATCGGGATCTGCTGATGGGCTAGGCGAGGCGAGATCGCTCCTTTGGAGGAGAAGCGCTACTCGTCCGGAGAGACGCTGATCAGCTGGAACCCGGCGGCCTTGTCCTGCACGACCTCGGTGACGGCGCGACCAGCCTCATCGGCCGTGTCGGCTTCCAGCCGGACCACGTGGGTGTCTGGTCGGTATTTGTGGTCTGGGTCATCGGGGGCCGAGCTGCCGTAGTCGGCGACGCGTTCAACCCCGGCGGCTTCTAGGACAGCGGCGATCGCATGGGCCGGCATGGGCCTAGTTCGGAACATGATCGAAAACTGCGGCACTGGCCTGACCCTAACTCGCGACAGTGGGACTACTGCTTTGGACGAGAAGCGCCGCTTCATGCGGAGCTGTCCGGAGTTGTGGGTCCATAGCAACCACAACTTCGGACATCCCGGCTTTGGACGATGAGCGCTACTCGCCCAAACCCGGACAGCACCCTCCACGCACAGCAGTGGGGCTGGAAGACACACCTCGAGAAGCCGAGGCTGGCGGTCGCTACTGACCGACGTCCGACGGACGCGAGCCGAGCGTCACGTCGACGGTGGCGTGCTGGCCGCCGCGAAGGATGTCGAGCGTGACCGTGTCGCCGGGCTTGTGGAGCGCGACCAGCTCGGAGAGGTCGTTGTTCTGGAAGACGGGCTTGCCGTCCACCGCGATCACGACGTCGCCGCCGGTCTTGACGTGCTGGAGCTGGAAGGTGGTCTCGTCGGTCGATCCCTTCAGCCCGGCCTTGTCCGCCGGGCTGCCGCTGACCACGTCGGTGATCAGCGCGCCGCTCTTGGTGTCGAGCCCGAGATGCTCGGCGAGCTGCGGGTACAGCGACTCGCTCGTGACGCCGAGGAACGCGTACTGGACCTTGCCGCCGGCGCGGAGCTGCGGGAGGGAGTAGCGGACCGACGTGACCGGGATCGCGAAGCCGACGCCGGAGTTGGAGCCGGAGCTCGAGGCGATCTGCTCGTTGATGCCGATCACCTCGCCCTTCGAGTCGAGCAGCGGCCCGCCCGAGTTGCCCGGGTTGATGGAGGCGTCCGTCTGGATGGCGTTGTCGATGCCGAAGTTGGTGAGGCCCTCGACCGTCCGGTTGGTGGCCGAGATCACGCCGATCGAGAGCGACTGTGTCTCGCCGAACGGGCTGCCGATCGCGGCGACGGGCTCGCCGACGGCAAACGCGGAACGATCCGAGAGCGGAACCGGGACGAGGTTGAGGCCGTCGGGGTCGACCTTGATCAGGGCGACGTCCGCGTCGGCGTCGAATCCGACGATCTGAGCCGGGACCCGGTTGCGGTCGCCGAACTCCACGAAGACCTGCTTCGCGGCGTGCGGTGTGCCGCCGCCGTTCAGGCGCCCGCCGCTGGTGACGACGTGGGCGTTGGTGACGATGTCCCCGTCCTTGTCGACGACGAAGCCGGAGCCCTGGCCGGCCGAGCCGCCTCCGCCGCCGAGGAGGGAGTTGCCGCTCGAGTCGAAGACGGAGATGATCGTGACGACGCCCGGGGAGACGTCCTTGTAGATCTGAGCCGGGTTGAAGCTCCCGCCGCTCGATTCGACGACGACCGGCTGGGTGCTGGCCGGCCCGCTTCCCTCGGTGATCGTCGTGTCGCCGCCACCGCCGCAGCCGGCGGCGATCAGGGCCGAGGCTGCCACGGCCAGCAGGAGGGCATACAGGCGCCTCACGCGGCGGCCCCGGCGGGCTCGCGCTGGCGTCCCCGCTCCTTGGCGAGAGGCAGGCTCAGGGTGAAGGCGGTGTGGCCGCGGCGGGAGACGACCGCGAGCTGGCCGTTCATGCGCAGCGCCAGCTCGTCGGCGATCGCGAGGCCCAGTCCCGAGCCGGTCGCGGCGTCGCCCGTGTAGAAGCGGTCGAAGACCTTGTCGATCGCGCGCGGGTCGATGCCCTTCTTGGCGTCGTCCCCCACGATCAGCTCCGCGGCTCCTCGCCCGCGGACAGCGGTGACCGTCACGTTCGTTCCCTGCGGCGTATGCGTAATGGCATTGTCGATGAGAATACGGATGATTTGTGAGACCCGATTTAGGTCGGCGAGCGCGACGGCCTCACCGCGCCCGCGGACCTGGAGCGAGGAGCGGTGTGTACTCGCCGCGGGACGGAATTCGTCGGCGACCGCACGGGCCGCCTCCTTCAGGTCCACCTCCTCCCGCTTGATCTCGATCACGTCTGCGTCGAGCCGCGAGAGGTCGAGCAGGTCGATGGTGAGCTTCTGCAACCGCTCGATCGCCGCGCGCATCTCGGCGACGAACGAGCGTCGCTCGGCCGCGGTCAGCTTCTCGGTCTCCAGGAGCTCGACGAACCCGCCCAGAGAGAAGATCGGTGTGCGCAGCTCGTGCGAGGCGTTGGCGATGAACTCCTTTCGCGAGCTGTCGAGGCGCGCCAGGCGGCGTTGCATGTCGTTGAAGCTCCGGGCGAGCTGGCCGAGCTCGTCGGAGGAGTCGACCGGAATCGGCTGGTCGAAGTGCCCCTCGGCCACCGTCTCGGCCGCCTCGCGCATCCGCCGCAGCCGCCGCGAGACCGCGCCGGAGGCCCAGTAGCCGATCAGGGAGGCCGCGATCAGCGCGATCAGCCCCGCGATCAGGATCTGACGGCGAACGAGGGCGACGTCGTCGTTCACCTCCGCGAGCGGGGTGGACAGCACCGCCACCCAGCGTGTCTGCCCATTGAGCTGGATCGGGACGGCGGAGGTCCCCACCCGCGTGCCCGCGACGTGCTCGACCCCCGAGGCCACGTGCTGGTCCTCGATCGCAGCGTCGGCGGTCAGGTAGCGGCCCTGGATCGCGGTCGCCTCCGCCTGGGAGTCCGCGACGACGAACGCCGGCACGGGCCCTCCGGACTCGTTGCGCACGGCCAGGAGGGTCACCCGGCTCTCCGTCGACTGCGCCGTGGTGCGGACCACCTCCTCGATCTGCTGCTGGGAGGCGCCCGATTCGAGCGCGTGCGCGAGGCGCGGCGTCTGCTCGACCCCCAGCCTCTCGAGGCGCCGCAGCTTCTCCGCGTTCAGGCTCGATTCGAGCTGGGGCACCACGTACAGGTAGACGAACCCGATCGCCGCCGCCGTGATCAGCGTGATCAGCGCGACCAGCCGGTTGCGGAGGGTGTTGAGCCTCAATCGCGGTTGGAGTCGCGAAACCGGTAGCCCACGCCGCGCACCGTGAACAGGTACTCCGGATCCTTGGCGTCGGACTCGAGCTTCTCTCGCAGGTGGCGGATGTGGACGTCGACCGTGCGGGGATCGCGATAGGTGGAGTCCCCCCAGATGTGCTCCAGCAGCATCTCGCGGGTGTAGACGCGGCCGGGGGAGGCGGCGAGCGCGGCGAGGATCTCGAACTCGACGTAGGTGAGCTGCACCGGCTTTGACTTGAGCGAGACGGCGCGGCGCTCGAAGTCGATCTCGAGCTCCCCCGCGCGGATCGGCTCGTTGGCGCTGAGCTGCTGGCCGGTCATGCCGCCGCGCCGGAGGGCGGCCTTGACGCGGCTCCGGAACTCCCGAACCGAGAACGGCTTGGTGATGTAGTCATCGGCCCCCATCTCGAGGCCGGTGATCTTGTCGACCTCATCCCCCTTGGCGGTCAGCATGATGATCGGCACCTGGCTGCGGGTGCGAAGTCGCCTGCAGACCTCGATCCCATCCAGCTTCGGGAGCATGATGTCCAGGACCACGAGATCGAATCTCTCCTCGCCGAAGCGATCCAGTGCCTCTTGCCCATCCATCGCCCCCACCACCTCATAACCTTCCTTGCGGAGCGGGTAGGTGAGAAGCGTCTGCACGGCCTGCTCATCGTCCACGAGCAGGATCCGCGCCTGTCCTGGCGCCATGCCCTGAAGGTTAGAAGGACGCCTGTGCTCCGCTGATGATCGACTTGCGTATCTACAGATTCGCCCTGCTCGCCGTGCCCCTGGCCGCGGTGATCGCGATGTTCTCCCTGCAGTCGGTGCCGTCCCCGATCTCCGGCGGCGTCCCCCCCGACGCCTTCGACCCGGCGACCGCGGCGCCCCTCGCCAAGGAGCTCACCAATGCCGCGGCCTACCCGACGCCAGGCTCGGCCGCCGACGAGGCGATGGCCGAGCAGGTCAAGCGGCACTTCGCCGCGATCGACGGCGTCACCGTCGCCGAGCAGCGCTTCGGTGGCACCTTCCACGGGAACGACGTCAATCTGCGCAACCTCATCGCCACCCTGCCCGGCGAGTCGGACCGGCAGATAGCCCTGATCGCGCCACGCGACGTCGCACAGGGCAGCGGAGCCGTCACCACCGCGGCGGCCACTGCCGCCATGCTGCAGATCGCCGACAGCTTCTCCGGCTCCTCGCACCACAAGACGCTCGTCTTCGTCTCCACGGACGGATCGAGCATCGGCGCCCAGGGAGCGAAGCGCTTCATCCGCGACTACAGCGACGCCGGGCTGCTCGACGCCGCCATCGTCCTCACGCAGCCGGCCGTGCGGGACCCGGTGGCGCCGCTGGTGATCCCGTGGTCGACCGGAGATCAGAGCACCGCAAGCCAGATCGACGAAACCGCGAACTCGATCGTCTCCAAGGAGACTGGCACTCCCGCCGGTGATGAGGGCCCGCTCTCGGACCTGTTCAGGCTGGCCCTCCCTGCGGGCCTCGGGGAGCAGGGACCCCTCGTCCAGGCCGGCCTTCCGGCGGTCCGGCTCTCCTCCGACGGCGAGCTCCCTCTCGACCCCGGCAGGGACACACCGGACAACTTCAACACCGACACCTTCTCGCGCTTCGGGCGCGCGTCCCTCGCCCTGATCCTGGCTCTCGACGCCTCCCAGGAGGCCGTGCAGCACGGCCCGAACGGCTACATCGGGCTGGCGGGGAACCTGCTCCCGGGCTGGACGATCGCGATGCTCGCCCTGGCGCTGCTCGCGCCCGCCGCGCTCGGTGCCGGGTCCGGATTGGCGAGCTCGGCGCGGAGCCCGATCGAGGCCGGGCACGGCTTCCTCTGGGCCGGGCTGCGTGCGGTTCCCTTCCTCGGCGCGCTGGTGGTCGGGGGGGCCGCGACTCTCGTCGGGCTGATGCCGAGCCCCGACTTCCCTTTCGATCCACGAGCCGAGTCGCTCGGGCTGGGCGGGACCATCTCCGTGGTCGTCGCCCTCCTCGCCTACTGCGCGATCGCGTTCTTCATGCGGCCGCTGCGGCCGCCGCCCCCGAGAGCCGCCGGGACCGCCGCCCCCGCTGCCGTCCTGGTCGCCTGCGTGGTGACGCTCGGCGTCTGGCTGGTGAATCCCTATCTGGCCGTGCTGGTGGCGCTCGGCCTGCACGCCTGGCTCTTCGCCGCGACCCGGCCGGCTGGCCCGCCCGCGGTCGCGGGTCTCCTTCTCCTCGGCCTGCTGCCCCTGTTCGCGCTCGTCGCGAACCTCGCAAGCCGCTTCGATGCCGGCCTCGGCGTTTGGCACGACCTGCTGCTGATGCTCGCCGACGGTCAGATCGGCGCCTCGCTCGCGCTACTCGGCTGCCTGTTCGCCGGTTCCGGGGTGGCGATCCTGGCCCTGGGCAGGACGCCCCAGCGCGCGTCCGGGGTGCCGCCGATCGACGGCGAGATCTCGGTTCGGCGCCAGGCAACGCCAGCCGATCTCGAGCCGGGCGTCGAGGAACCCCGCGTCGAGGAGGAGGCACCGGAGCCCGAGGTGCCGCCGGAGCAGGCTCAGCCCGAGCCGGAGAGGGACCCGCGCCTCTGGTCGAAGCCGCGGGGCTCGAGCTCACGGCCGTCCGGGAGCTTCAGGGCCACGCCCTGGCCGTCGGTGACGTAGCCGATCTCGGTCAGCTCGCCGCCGGCATCGCGCACCGCCGCGGTGGCCCGGACGAACGCCTCCTCCGGAATGGCGGCCAGCAGCTCGTAGTCCTCGCCTCCGCTGGCGGCGAGCTCCAGGGCGGCATCCTTGCCGCCAACGACCTCGGCGATCCCCTCGGCGAGGGGGATCTTCCGGACGTCGATCTCGATTCGGCATGCGCTCGCGCTCGCCAGATGACCCGCGTCCGCGCCCAGCCCGTCGCTGATGTCGATCATGGCGGAGATGCCGGCCTCGGCCAGCCCGTGCCCCTCGTCCAGCCGCGGATTGGGATCGAGCTGCCTGGCGACCAGCCGCTCGCGAATCTCGGGCGAAATCTTGGCTTCGGGCCCCCCTGGCTCGAGAAGCCACAGCGCGGCGGCCGCTCCACCGAGCTCGCCGGTCACCGCGATCAGGTCCCCGGGCTTCGCTCCCGTTCGGCCAACCAGCGCTCCCCCTCCCGTCTCGTAGCCGATCGCGGTGACCGAGACGAAGAGCGTCGGTGAGCCCACCAGGTCGCCGCCGCCGATCACGACCGACTCCCGGTTCGCCACCTCGGCGAGGCCGTCGGCGATCCCGAGCAGGACCCCGTCCTCCATCTCGGGTGGGGCCCCCAGCGAGACGTAGGCCTCTCCCGGGGTCGCCCCCATCGCGGCGAGATCGGAGAGCGCCGCCGCGAGGGCCTTGCGGCCGACCGCCCGCGCCCCGAAGCTCTCGAGCCTGAAGTGGACCCCGTCGACCACCGCGTCGACTGACACGGCGCTGGCTCCGAGCGGCTCGACCACGGCCGCGTCGTCTCCGCTCGAGATTCGCATCCGCTCGTTACGGAGCGGAAGGCAGTCGTTGATCGCGGCGATCAGGTCGAACTCGCTTGCGGGCATGGACCTAGGCTAAGGCTCGTGTTGACGATCGACGTGAAGGTGACGGCGCGTGCGAGCCGCAATGAGATCGCGGGCATGCGCGACGGAGTGCTCGCCGTGCGCGTCACGGCCGCGCCGGTGGACGACGCCGCGAACAAGGTCGTCGTCAAGCTGATCGCCAAGCGCGCCGGCGTGGCGAGAAGCCGGGTCAGGATCGCGACCGGCGCTCGCGCCAGGCGCAAGCGGATCGAGATCGACGGCGCGGGGCCCGAGGAGCTCGGGCGCCTTACGGGGTGACGACGCCGCCGCTGGGCGGGGGTGGGGCGGGAGGCGCAGGCGTCGGCTTGGGCTTCGGCGTGGGCGCGGGCTTCTGGCCGACGCCCGGGGCGTAGGCGCCCTGGTCGTGGTTGTTGCTGTTGTTGTTGCCGGAGTCGGTCGTCGTGGTGGTCTGCGAGTACGAGGACGAGCAGGAGCTCGAGCTGCTGGGGCTCGAGCTGGAGCTGGAGTAGCACGAGCTGGAGCTCGAGGAAGTGTGCTCACCGTGGTACGAGGACAGCTCCGGGAGGCTCGAGGGGACCGTGAAGTCCGGGCACTCGCTCCCCTGAGCGGACTCCATGAAGGAGCGCCAGATCGGTCCGGAGGTCGGGCCGCCGTAGCCGGTGTAGTCGCGCGAGAGCGGGTGTCCGGTCCAGACCGCGGTCGAATACAGCGGCGTGTAGCCGACGAACCACGCATCCGAGAGCCCCTCACTGGTGCCGGTCTTGCCAGCCTCAGAGGAGCAGCCGATGGAGGTGTAGCCGGCACCCGTGCCGGAGGTGATCACGCCCTCGAGGATCTTGGTGACCTCATATGCCTGGCCGGGGGTGAGAACCCGCTTGCCGTCGCCAGTGCCGCTCTCGTCGACCTTGCCGCCGGGGAAGACGACCCTGTCGATCGCGGTCGCGTCGTGATGGATGCCGCCGTTGGCGAGGGTGGCGTAGGCATCCGCCTGCTCGAGCGGGGTGACGCCGACGCTGAGTCCGCCGATCGCGTCGGCGGGGGGGATGAAGCAGTTCGGGCCCAGCTTGCAGGGCGTGTCGTGCGCGCCCTTGATCCCGAGCGGCGAGGTGATCCCCATGTCGTAGGCGGTCCTGGCGATGTTCTCCGGGCCGACGTCGAGGCCGAGCTTGGCAAAGATCACGTTGACCGAGTCCCAGGTCGCCACGTTGAGCGGCATGGTCCCGCCGCCGGGCTCCGCGTTGTTGACCTCCCAGCTGCCGCCTCCCGGGATGGTCAGGTTCGCCGGTGAGGAACCGTCGTAGTAGGTCGTGTCGGGATCGATGCCCTGCTTGATCGCCGTGGTCAGGTCGTAGACCTTGAAGGAGGACCCCGGCTGGCGCTGGGCGTGGGCGGCGAAGTTGAACTGGCTCGAGATCGAATAGCGCTGGGTGGAAGCGAGCGCGACGATGTGCCCGTTCGAGGGGTCGACCGAGGCGAGCGCCGAGGCGGGCCCGCCGCCCGAGTAACAGACCGAGCAGGAGTCGACGGCGCTCTGCGCCGCGTCCTGGAGCCGCGGATCGATCGTCGTGTAGACCTTCAGCCCGCCGTTCTGGATCGTGTTGACGCCGTAGCGGTCCTCGAGCTCCTGCTTCACCAGGTCGAAGATGTAGGGCTGGCGGATCCGGTTGTACTTGTTCCCCGGATTGAGGTCGAGACCCTGACTGGCGGCCTCCGAGTACTCGCTGTCGCTGATCTTGCCCTGCTGCTTCATCGCCTGGAGTACTTCGTTCCGGCGGGCCAGGGCCGCCCGCGGGTTGAGGAAGGGGTTGTACTGCGAGGGAGCCTGGGGAAGGCCGGCGATCACGGCGGCCTGGGGCAGCGTCAGGTCCTCGGCGTGCTCCGAGTAGTAGGTCTGAGCGGCCGCCTCGACGCCGATCGCGGTGGCGCCGTAGTTGGTTCCGTACGGCGCGGTGTTGAGGTACTTGGTGAGGATCCAGTCCTTGCTGTGGGCATCCTCCTCCTCGTTGGCGAGGTGGGCCTCGATGATCTTCCGCTTCAGGGTGTCCTGGGGGTTCTGGATGTAGAGGTTCCGGACGAGCTGCTGCGTGATCGTCGAACCGCCCTGCACAGCCTTCCCACCGGCCGTGAGGTCCGACCATCCGGCGCGGACGATCGCGGAGGGATCGATGCCGCCGTGCTCGTAGAAGCGGCGGTCCTCGATCGCCACGGTCGCGTCCTTCATGTCCTGCGGGATCTTGCTGCTCGGGACGGGCTGGCGGATCGTGTCGGAGTGGATCACCCCGATCAGGGAGCCGTCAGCGGCGTAGACCTTGGACACGGCCCCCTTCGTGATCGGCCTGAGCGAGGCCAGCGACGGCGCCGAGTTGTAGATGCTCAGCAGCCAGATGCCGCCGCCGAGGAGCCCGGCGAGGATCGCGGCCAGGGGAATGCCGACGCCGAGCAGGAGTTTCTTCCTGCCCGAGTCCTGGAGACGCCGGCGTCGTCTGCGGGCTCGCTGCGACATGGCCTGAAAAGGGTACTCAGCGCCGGTTCAGGGGGATTTAAGTAACCCCTCCTCCCGCAGGACGCCTTGCGTCCGCTCCCGCAGGTCGGTCTCGTGTGCCTCGCGGTCCACTCCGGCGTCGATCGCGGCCTTCACCTGCAGGCGGGCGCCCTCCGGCGTCACCTCCATCAGGTGCGCGGAGGTGACCTCGCCGTGTTCGAGTGCCTTGCGTGCGGCCTCGACGTCGGCGTCCGGGCGTAACCAGATGTCGACGGTGACCGGGGCGGCGTTGTTGCCGGCCGAGTGGTTGATCACGACGTCGGTGGCGACCTTCTCGTTCGGGACGACGATCAGGCTGCCGTCGCCGGCGTCGACGCTCGTGTAGGTGAGGGCGATGTCCGTGACCCGTCCGTGGACCTCGTCGCCGATCGAGACCAGGTCGCCGATCCGGATCGGCTGCGTGATCGCCAGCAGGATTCCGGAGACCAGGTTCGCGATCACCTGGCGCCCGGCGAAGCCGATGATGATCCCGAGCACCGCCGTCGAGGCGAGGATGCCGGTCGCGAAGCGCTTGATCGAAGTGAACTGGCTCAGGGCCAGCGCGATCCCGATCAGGATGATCGCCAGGAAGAGCAGGCGGCGGATCAGGCGGAGGCGGGTGCGCGCCTCGCGCGAGAGCTCGCCGGTCTCGAGCCTCGTGGCGGCGTGGACGGCGCGGCCGATCAGAAGGCGGTCGACGATGATCGCGACCAGAACGGCGACGACGATCGTGATCGCCGCGGAGATCTCGTCCCCGTGTGCCTGCCAGAAGGTCTGGTCCGCGGCCGCCAGCATCAGTGGGGGAGTATTTCGACTGTGACCCGCGCTGTCTTCCTGGACGCCCTCGGCACGCTCGTGGAACTCGAGCCTCCGTGGGTCTCCCTGCGCGACCTGGTGCCGGCGGAGATCTCGGACGAGCAGCTGGTCGAGGCGCTGAAGGCCGAGATGGCGTACTACAAGGAGCACGCGCACGAGGGCCGCGACGAGGCCTCCCTGACCGAGCTGCGGGAGCGCTGCGCGGCGCTCGTCTCGCGGAAGCTCGGGATGGATGTCGGCGTGGACGAGCTGGTCGCCGCCATCCGCTTCTCCGCGTATCCGGACGCCGTCCCGGCGCTGAGGAACCTCCATGACCGGGGACTGCGGTTGCTGGTCGTGTCGAACTGGGACTGCTCGCTGCCCCGAGTGCTCGACGGATGCGGGCTGGGGGAGATGGTGGACGGGACGATCACCTCCGCGGAGGCGGGCGCCCGCAAGCCGGATCCGGCGATCTTCGAACGCGCCCTCGAGCTCGCGGGCTGTGGGGCGGACGAGGCGCTGCACGTTGGGGACACGGCGGATGAGGACGTGGCCGGAGCGCGGGCCGCGGGGATCCGCTCGCTGCTGATCGACCGCGACCGTGGCGACGGCGACATCGCCTCCCTCGGGGAGATCGATCAGCATCTCTGAGATGGAGGAACCCCAGCTCGCCGGATTCTGGTCGCGCGCTCTCGCGATCTTCATCGACAACGCAACCTGGCTGGTCGTGGTCTTCCTGATCCTCGGGTGGCTCCCGATCGACCCCGATCACGTCTCCGACCTGGCCGCCGGGATCGCCCTGCTCGTGGTCGTGTCCCTCTGGTTCAACTACTTCGCCTTCTGCGAGTGGCGCTGGGGTCATACCGTCGGCAAGAACGCCGCCGGGATCCAGGTGCGCTCGTTGGACGGCGCGGAGCGGCTCACCTATGGGCAGGCGAGCATCCGGAACCTGCTGCGGCTCGTCGACTTCTGGCTGATCGGCGAGCTGATGATCGCCTCGTCAGCGCGCAAGCAGCGCCTCGGGGACAGGGCCGCCAAGACCATCGTGGTGCGCCGCAAGCTCAAGCTGACCAGAGCCGCCCCGGCCAATCCCCCGCTCCCACAGGCACCGCCTCCACCACAGGCACCGCCGCCCCCGCAGGCGCGGCCGATCACCGGCGGAGCCGGACCGGTCTATCCGCCGCCCCCGCAGGCGCCGCCGGCGCCGCCCAAGCCGGTCAGGCCCGACCGGATGGACGTGCCCTGGGGGTTCGGGGGGTCGATCTGGGGACTGCTCGGCGGCCTGCTCCTGGTGGTGATCGTCCCGCCGCTCCTCGTCCTTCCGTTCGATCCGAACATCGGCGACCCGGACAAGGCGAGCGATGCGGGCATCCTGGCGACGCAGGCGCTCTTCGACGGGATGCTGATCGCCGTTGCGATCGGGATGGCATCGAGTTGGCGATTCAGCCTGAGGGACGCCCTGAGGCGGCTCGGGCTGCGGCGCTTCGAGCCGTCCGCCTTCGGCTGGATGTTCGCCGTGCTCGGCATCTACTACGCGGGGGTGATCGCCTTCTCGGCGATCGTGCTGCAGCCCAAGCAGGAGGACATCGGCAAGGAGCTCGGCGTCTGCAACCCCGGAATCGGGATCGCGATCTTCGCGGTGATGGCGATCGTCGTGCTGGCGCCGATCGCCGAGGAGATCTTCTTCCGCGGCTTCTTCTTCGCCGGCCTGCGGACGCGCTGGTCGCTCTGGCCCTCGGCGCTTCTCTCCGGGGCGATCTTCGGCCTCGTCCACGCGCCCACCGGGCCGACCGCCGCGATCCCCCTCGCCGGCCTGGGGGTGGGGCTGGCGTGGCTGTACAACAAGACGGGATCGATCTACCCGAGCATGCTCACCCACTTCCTGAACAACGCAATTGCGATCGCCGTGGTGCTCGGCCAGTGCTGAACGGCGAGCAGCCGTGCCCTGGTTCATGTCGCTCCACCACCTGGTCGTAGGTGTTTTGCCCGGATTCCAGACCGGGTGGGAGCACCGTTGGCGATCGTGGGCGAGGGTGGAAGCCTGAACCGTGCAAATGAAACGCCCGCTATCGATCGCGCTGGTCTCTCTCCTCGGGGCGGTCCTAGTCGTCCCAGCGGCTCAGGCTGCCACTCGCAGATACGACTTCCAAGGCGGGTTCCTCCCCCAGCTGAGGATCCAGGTCGCCGTCTTCTACAAGAACAAAGAGCGACACGGGCCCTACACGCCGCGTCAAGCCATCTACAGCGCCACGGTCGGCGTCAGCTGCGATCCGCCGATCGGCACGGCGACTGCCCCAACCGGGTCCAACGCCTACGGGACAGCCAACTACACCAACATCAAGATGAGGAAGGGAACCTTCTCCTACTCCTACTCGTCCGTGATCCCCACCAGTGGCGCTCCCGGGAATATCAGCGCCAGCGCGACGGGCAAGATGATCACGAAGAAGAGCAAGAAGACCAAGCACCTGCGGGTGGACGGCTCGGTGTCGGTCTTGGCTTACAACGATCCCACCCTCGGCCTGCACAACTGCAGCACCCCGGGGCCGGGCATCTCTTACTCCGCGTCCGCGTGTCGCTACAGCGACAGTCCCTCGTACGTCAATCATTCGCTGCCGCTGTGCAGTGCGGGACCCATAGGGGTCCCACCGTCAGAAGGCTGCGCCGCTGCAGCGCCCCGTCCTGCGACGGACCGCATCGCCGGGGACGTTGCTTCTGCCGGCAAGGACCCAGCGCCCCGCTGCGCCTAGAGCCCCCGTCTCCCGCGGGCTCCGGCTACTTCGCCGTCTTCAGCTCGGCCGTGTAGTGATGCAGATGCTCGGTCGGGCAGCTGCCGTCCGAGTTCAGCGCGCAAATGGAGCCCTGCACCGATGTGCTGCTGACCCAGTGACCGTGGACTCGCCAGCGCTCGGTGTGGGTGTGGAATCGCCAGACACCGTCGTGGTGCTCGATCGCGGTGTTGCTGAACAGGGACCGCGCGCCCCAGGTGAAGCCGTGGGCTGTATGGGTGTCGGTGGTGAAGAGCACCCTCTCTCCGGACGCCTCGCCGCTGTAGGTGCCCACGTGAAAGGACGCCATGGCGGCGGCCGCAGCCAGCCCGAAGACGACCGTGGCGATCAGAGTCGCGAATCCCCTGCGCATCGACCGAAGGTAGCCAGCAAGAAGGCCGGAATCATCGGCATTTTTCTTGCCTGCGCAAATGCATTCGGCCGCCGGATGTTGCACAATGCCGCCTCGTGATTCGGGGAGGGAAGACCTTTGCACTGCTGGTGACCGCCGTCGCGGCCCTCGCTGTGCTTCTGCCTGTCGCCTCTGCGAGTGCGGCGACCGGGGCTCCGACCCTCGAGCTGAACGGCCCCAAGAGCCCCGGCCTCCTCGACAAGGTCACGGCCGTCGGCAACCTGCCCGGTGCGACCGGCGGCCAGAACGTCACCGTCCAGGTCGACGCCAGCGGCAACACCGTCGAGAAGAAGCAGCTCACCGTCGGCGCCGACGGAAAGTTCTCCTTCCCCTTCGTCATCGACGCCTGCTGCAACTACGCGGTGACGGCCACCAGCGGAGGGCAGAGCTCCCAGCCGCAGCGCTTCACCGTCCGCGTGCCGAAGCACCTGCGCAAGGGCGCGATCTCCCACCTCTACAACCAGGCGCTGGTCGACGAGGGCTACTACACCGGCGGCCACGTCAGCGGCAAGTTCAACCACGGCTCGCAGCTCGCGACGCTGGCGTTCCGCAAGGTCAACAACATGGCCCGGAACTACCAGTACAAGCCGGTGATCTTCGAGAAGCTGCTCCAGGGCAAGGGCGGCTTCCAGCCCCGCTACCACTCGGGCCACCATGTCGAGGTCGACATCTCGCGCCAGGTGATGGCCCTCATCAACGGCGACGACGTGGTGGCGACCTTCCACGTCTCGACCGGCAAGCCCTCCACCCCGACGGTGCGAGGCACCTACCACTTCTATCGCAAGGACCCGGGCTACAACTCGGAGGGGATGTACTACTCCGTCTACTTCATCCGGGGCTACGCGACTCACGGCTACAACCCCGTCCCCATGCACGAGGCGGCGAGCCACGGCTGCGTCCGCAACCCGATCCCGTTCTCGCACTACATCTACAACTGGATCAACCTCGGGGACGCCATTCACATCTACCTCTAGGTCGTAGATCGCCCACTTGTTGGCTCTATGTGTCGGGCGCCGTTTGATTAGCTAGGTCGATGAGGGTCTTCGTCGCCGGAGCGACCGGGGTGATCGGCCGGCCACTCGTCAAGCAGCTTCATGCGCAGGGTCACGAGGTGGTCGGGACCACCCGCTCGCCGGAGCGGGCCGAGACGATCCGCCGGCTGGGGGGCGAGCCCGTGGTGGTCGACGCCCGTGACACCGATGCGCTCCGGCGCACCGTCATCGAGGCCAGGCCCGAGGTGGTGATCAACCAACTCACCAACCTGCCCAACAAGATGAACTTCCGCCGGGCGGAGGAGACGTTCGGGCCCACCAATGAGCTCCGGGGAACGGTCGGTCCCGCGCTCGCCGGGGCGGCGGCCGAAGCCGGCGCGCTCCGGCTGATCGTCCAGAGCGTCTGCTTCTTCTACGCCTCGACCGGCAAGCGGGCGCACAGCGAGGACGACCCCCTGCTCCAGCTTCCACCTGACGCCCCGACGGGCCAGGGCCTCGTGGCACTCGAGTCACTGGAGCGGTCGGCGCTGGAGACCCCGGGGCTCGAGGGCGTCGTCCTCCGGTACGGGTACTTCTACGGCCCCGAGGTCGAGATGGTGCCGGGAGGCTTCGACCGCAGCGATGTCCGGCGCCGCCGTGCGCCGATACTCGGCGCGGGGACCGGCGTCTTCTCGCTGGTGCAGACCGATGACGCCGCGGCCGCGACGATCGCGGCGCTCGATCGCGGCGCCGGGATCTACAACGTCTGCGACGACGAGCCCGCTCCCCAGGCGGAGTGGTTGCCGGCCTACGCCGAGGCGATCGGGGCCAAGCCCCCGCGCCACGTCCCCGTATGGCTCGCGAAGCTGGCCGTGGGGAAGCAGGCGGCCACGCTGGCCACACGGCTCGAGGGCGCTTCCAACGAGATGGCGAAGCGGGAGCTCGATTGGCAGCCCTCCTACCCGAGCTGGCGGCAGGGCTTCCGGGAGGCCCTCGGCTAGTCGCTCTCCAGGCGCTCGACGATCGCGGTGCCGATCCCGAGGATCGCCGCGAGCAGGCCCCCGCCCGCCAGAACGAAGAGGACGTAGCCGAAGTCCCTGCTGCCGTTGTGCCCGAAGCTGATCGTGGCCCGCCCGGCGGGGGCCACGTTCCGGGCAGATGCGACCGCCTCGTAGTCGCCCGCCTCCGGAACTCGCAGCTTCGCGATCGCGCGTCGCCGATAGTCGCCATCCGTGAACCCTCCGGAGACGAAGGGGGTCGATCCGAGCAGCAACTGCCCGTTCGTGGTGCGGATGCTGAGCTTCAGGCTCGCCGGGACTTGCAGGGGGCGGTCGGCGTCGGTCGTTGGAATCTCCCCGTAGAAGATGATCAAGTCGCCCGCGGGGAGGTTGACCGACTCCCGGCCGGGAACGCCGACCTGGCCGTAGGCGGTCGCGTCCCGGGTCGACCCGAAGGCTTCGGCGATGAACAGGACGCCGGCGACCACGATCGTGATCGCCGCGACGCCGATCGCGAGCCGGTACCCCGTGCGCATCGGCCGCATCCTAGGATGCCCCGATGCCGACGGACCTGGACGGAGCGCGGGAGACCCTGCTCGCCGAGCTGCGCGAGCACGCGCTCGTCATCGGCGAGGTGACGCTCTCCAGCGGCCAGAAGGCGCAGTACTACGTCGACGCCAAGCGGGCGATCCTCCGGCCTCCGGCCTTCCGTGCCGTGGGCGAGCTGATCGCGGCTGAGGCGACCGAGAGGGGCGCGACCGCGGTCGGCGGGATGACCATGGGTGCCGACCCGCTCGCCAGCGCGGCGATCGGGGCCGAGGGCGGCGACGGGCTGATCGCCTTCTTCGTCCGCAAGGAGAAGAAGGAGCACGGCCTGCAGCGCTGGATCGAGGGGCCGGTGCTCGAGCCCGGCACCCGCTGCCTGGTGGTGGAGGACGTCGTCACCACGGGTGGCTCCACGGTTCGCGCGATCGAGCGGATCCTCGAGGAGGGCCACCAGATCGCCGGCGTCGTCTCGGTGGTCGACCGCCTGGCCGGTGGCGGCGAGGCGATCCAGGAGGCGTCCGGCGGCGCGCCCTACCGGCCGCTCGTGACCATCGACGAGCTGTATCCGGACCGGCCGGACCGCTAGCGCGTCTCTACTTGCCGATCAGGATCTTCGGCTCGACGCCGTTCTCGATGGCGGGCTCGGCCTTCACCGTGTAGCTGCCCGGCTCGGTGACCTGGACCGAGCCGACGAGCGCTCGGCTCCAGCCGCTCCCGGTGTTGAGCGACTCGCCCATCCCGTGGAAGCCGGGTGCCTTGATCTCCATCGGCTCGCCGGTCGCGTCATTGGTGACGGTGACCTTCAGCTGGCCGGGGACCCCGAAGTAGATGGTGTCCTCGTCGCTCTTGGCCTTGTACTCCTCCTGGTAGGAGACCTTGAGCTTCCCGGCCGGCACGGTCACGGTGCTCTCGCCGGGGACCATGAACCCCCCGTAGTCGTCGGCGCTCGCCCGCGAGGCAAAGACGCGATAGATGACCCAAGCGTCGAACGCCAGGAAGAGGATGACGCCGACGGCGATCAGTGCGATCAGCATGGCGGCAGCATATGGAGGGGAGCGCACGATGGCATCCCGAATTGCGAGGATGCCCCGCTCAGATGTCGCCGAGAGAGATGACACGGCGAGAGGTCGGGCTCGCCGCGCTGGGAGCCGCGCTGCTCGCGATCATGATGACCTGGCCCCTGATCCTGCATCTGGGGTCGACGGTCCCGCGCGACATCGGCGACCCGCTCGCCGAGGCCTGGCAGCCTGCCTGGGGCGGGCACGCGCTGCTCCACCAGCCGCTTCACTTCTTCGACGCCAACCGCTTCTGGCCGACCAAGTACTCGCTCGCCTTCGGGGACGCGCTGATCGGCTACGCGCCCTCGGGGCTGATCGGCACGGGCCCGCACGCGGCGATGGTCCGCTACGACCTGCTCTTCATCTTCGCCTACGCCCTCGCCTTCTTCGGGGCGTACCTGCTGGCCCGCGAGCTCGGTCTCGGCCCGGTCGGCGCCGTGATTGCCGGCGCGGCCTTCGCCTACGCGCCCTATCGGCTGGAGCAGGACGGTCACCTGCAGGTGATCTCGAGCGGCGGCATCCCGCTGGCCATCGCCTTCGCGGTGCGCGGCATCCGCCTGCGCAGCCACTGGTGGATCTTCGGGGCCTGGATCGTGGCGGCATGGCAGCTCTCGATCGGCTGGGCCCTCGGCCTTCCGTTCGCGTACGGGATCGCCGGAGCCGTGCTGATCGGCGTGATCGCCTGGCTCGCTCGCGGGCGGCCGCCCGATCCCGCGGCGGATGATCGTCGCCGGAGTGGCGGGCGCCGTCGTTTTCACCCTGTTCTCGTACTGGATCGCGCACGCCTACCTCTACATCGGGGACCATTTCCCGGCGTCGAGACGCAGCCCGCACGAGGTGGCCGCCTTCTCGGGCCCGCTGAAGGTCTTCCTCACCGCGCCCGAGGAGAACTTCGTCTGGGGTCACGCCACCGCGGGGATCCGCGACACCCTCACGACCTGGCAGGAGAAGACCCTCTTCCCGGGCGTGGTGATCCTGGGCCTCGCGATCGCCGGTCTCTGGTCGAGCAGCCTCACCAAGCGGTGGCGCGTCGGGCTCGGGATCGCGGCCCTGGCGTTCGCGATTCTCTCGCTCGGCTTCCGCGAGCAGGGCGGCCTCCTCTGGCCGTACCGCGTCCTCTACGAGGCGCTTCCCGGCTGGAACGGGATCCGCACCCCGGGCCGCATGGCCACCTTCACCGCCCTGGCACTCGCGCTGCTCGCTGCGGGAGGCGCGGAGGCCGCGATCCGGGCTGTCCGACGCCGTCGCTGGCCGGCGTGGTCGGCGGTCGCGGTCGCCGGTGTGCTCGCGCTGGCCATCGTCACCGAGGGCCGCAGCATCCCGTTCGACCCCTTTGACAGCCAGGCCGAGCCGGAGGTGCCGCCGTCCCTGGCCTCGACCGCGGACATCCCCCAGCCCCAGCTGCATCTCCCCGCTCTGACGGCGAAGGAGAACCGCGCCTACCAGCTCGAGTCGACGCAGGGCTTCCCCGAGATGGTCAACGGCCGAGCCAGCACCAACCCCGCGATCGTGCTCGATCTCGTCAAGCACATGGCGACGTTTCCCGACGCCGCCACGGTCCGCGAGCTGCAGGCCTACGGGGTGCGCACCGTGATCCTTCACCTTGGGCTCACCGAGGGCACGCCGCAGGCCGGAGCACAGCGCAAGCCGGTCGCGGGGCTGCCGCTGAGGCGCTACCGGCTCCCTGACCGCCCGGGGCTGGTCTTCTACGAGGTGCTGTCTTCGAGCGCCAGCCCGGGAGCGAGCGCGCGATCCCGCGCCGGCGGGACCTCCGGCCCAGACTGAGCGCGGCCCTCGCGGACCCTGACGATGGTCAGGGTGGCGAGCGAGAGCACCAGCGCCGATGCGATCAGCCAGACGACGGAGACGTTTCCACGGTTGAACGGGGTCATCTCCTCCGAGCTGAGGCTCGGGCCGAGCAGCGAGACGCATGCCCAGGCGAGGACCGCGGGCGCCGCGTAGCGGTAGTCGGAGAGCGACGTCGACGGAGTGGCGCGCACCGCCAGCACGATCGCCGTGAGAACTGCGGCCACGAACGGCGCGATGGCGAGCCAGGCATTGGTGACGCCGAAGGCGGTCAGGACGGTGTGCTCGAGCTTGCCCTCCATCAGCCAGTCCGCCCAGGTGCCGGTGCCCTGCCTGCCGAGCAGCGGGTAGGTCAGTGTCGCGGCGAGCATCATCAGCCCGGAGGGGATCGCGAGCCCCAGGGTGAGCGCTGGCAGCCGCTTGTACGCGTATGCGAGGCCGACCGCGACGAACGGCATCGCCGGGATCAGGAACCGCGGGCCCGGCGTGCCGCCGCCGAAGGGCAGCCAGTAGCCGCTGTTGTAGAGGAAGTAGACGGCGGCGACGGCCAGGATCGTGTTGGCTTCCGCGCGGTGTTGGTCCCGGCGCATCATGAAGGTGCCGACGACGCCCATGATCAGGATCGGCGTGAGAATCAGCAGGCCGCGGCCGGCGAACAGCAGGTCCACGGCGCTGTCGAGGCGCGGCATCGTGATGCCGAAGAAGCCCGCGCTGTTCAGGCCGAGCACGTCATGGCCGCTCGCGCCGGGGAAGTCCACGGCGTAGCCGTACGCGAGCTTGAGCGGGTTGCCGAAGGCCCAGTAGTTGAAGGCGAGCATCGGCAGCGCGCCGGCCACCGCGCCCGCGCCGTAAACCGCGCCGCGCCGCAGCCAGTCAGTCCGACGGGAGAGGGCGTAGCCGAAGAGCACGACGCCGACCAGTCCCGTCTGGAACTCGAAGGTGACGGCGAGGCCCGCGAGCAGGCCGGCCACCGCCACCAG
The DNA here is from genome assembly GCA_963815045.1 of uncultured Solirubrobacterales bacterium. Lineage (GTDB taxonomy): Bacteria > Actinomycetota > Thermoleophilia > Solirubrobacterales > 70-9 > DASUPK01. Next base: position 79,788 of record CAWFET010000003.1, on the reverse strand, counting down.
GCCGAGGCTCGGCTCCTTCTCCCGTTCCTTCATCAGCAGGCAGAACGCCGCGAAGCCGAGCCCGGCGGAGATCACGTGTGAGAAGAACTCCGCGGCGAAGGTCATCACCACCGTCGCCAGGCCGAGGGTGATCGCGGCGGCGGTGCCGTAGCCCGGGACGAACCGATCGGCCGCCCAGCGCACGGCGAGCAGCAGCAGGACTCCCGGGATCACCGCCGCCAGCAGGGTGAGGGCCCAGATCAGCGGCGTCAGGTCCTTGATCGACGCCTGGACGCGCTGACCGCGCTCGACGTCGTAGCCGAAGTTCTCGATGGGAATGACGCCGTTGTAGCCCCACTTCGGATGCGCGGTGCGGTCGGCGTTGGTCGCGGCGGCACGGGCCAGCTTGTCGCCGCCGAGCCCCTCGATCGCGTCGTAGAGAGGTGTGCTGATCGCGGCCATGCCGGGGCTCTTCACGGAGTAGTAGTGCCCGTCGACCCAGGCCTTGTCGTTCGTGTTCCAGTGCCACTGGTCGATCTGCGCCTGGCCCTTCGAGAAGGCCTGCACCTGGTCGAAGTGGGCGAGCTGCGCCCAGCCGACCTGGTGCATGACGAGACCCCAGGCGACACCCAGGGTGACCACGGCTGCGACGCCGGGCCGGGAGAAGAGCGGTCGTAGCGACCGTCGAAGGCGGCTCATGAAGGCGGCGATTGTACGCGGCAGAGAACCATGCTCCAGGGAGTCGGGCTTCTCACCCCGATTACCTCGAAGCGCCGTGTGAGAAACCGCACGAACTCACGCCTGGACCAGTGGTTCAGGTGCCCGGGCGTGTTCCCGAGGTTCCCGACGTACGAGAACCGGGCCAGGTTGAGCGCGCGCCAGAGGGGTTCCCGCGGGACGCTTGCGATCAGCCACGGCCGGGCGAGACCCGCGAGGACGTCCAGTGCACGCTCGGGGTCGGCGAGATGCTCCAGCACCTCGCAGCAGACGATCAACTCGGCGGCGTGACGCTCGGCGTCGAGCTCCTCGACGGGCGCCGCCTCGAAGTCGATCTCCACGCCGGCCGCCTCCGCGCGGCGCCGAGCCTCGGTCAGGACCTGCGGGAAGGCGTCGGTCCCGCGCATCGACATGCCCCGCTGCGCCAGCCGGATCGAGAGCTCGCCCTCGCCGCAGCCGACCTCATGCCCCTCCTTCGCGCCGGTGCGCTCCACCAGCTCGTCGAGCTGAGCCATGAACCCGGCCATCAGACGCCGCTCGATCGGGTTCGAGCTGCCGTACTTGTCGTAGACGTTCCCGCCGGTCTCGGCGGTTTCCACGCTCACCTGGCCGCGGTGGTCTGGATCGTCTCCACGGTCAGGGGCCGGGGTGGCTCGACCTCGCCGCGCTCGTAGTTCGAGGGCCCGACGCCGGCCTCCAGCTCGAGACGGCGGACCCGCTCGTAGACGCGCTGCTGGATCACGCGCTGCCCGGCGAGTGCGTCGCCGATGATCCCGAGCGCGAACATCTGGACCGCGGCCAGCATCAGCACGGCGCCCAGGATCAGGGACTGGATGTGGCCGGAGCGGTCGCCGTTCAGGATCCAGTCGAGCAGCCACGGCGACCACGCCGCCAGCGCCAGCACCGTGAAGACGATCGTCAGGCCCAGGAAGACGCGCAGCGGCTCATAGAGCGTGTAGGCGCGGAAGATCGCGAACGCGTTCCGCCTCACGTACGACGAGGTGGAGCCGACGAGTCGTGACTCCCGCTCGGTCTCGTTCGGCGAGATCGGGACGTCCTCGATCGCGACCGACATCTTGCCCGCCTGGATCAGGCTCTCGAGCGTGTACGTGTAGCGAGAGACCACGATCAGCTGGAGAGCGGCCTCTCGGTTGTACGCGCGGAAGCCGGAGGTCGTGTCGGGCACGCTGGTGCCGGAGGCCCGGCGTACGACCCAGCTGCCGAGCTTCTGCAGGAGCTTCTTGGTGAAGGAGAAGTGCTCGACGTCCTGCACGCGGCGGTCGCCCACGACCATGTCGGCGCGGCGGGCCGTGATCGGCTCGACCAGGCGGGGAATGTCGGAGGAGCTGTACTGGCCGTCGGCGTCGGTGTTGACGATCACGTCGGCGCCCAGCTTGAGCGCGGCGTCGAGGCCGGACTGGAAGGCGGTGGCGAGACCCCGGTGGCTGGTCAGCCGGACCAGATGGTCGACGCCGTGACGCTTGGCGACCTCGGCGGTGCCGTCCGTGGAGCCGTCGTCGATCACCAGCCATTCGACCTGGTCGAAGCCGGGAACCTCGCGGGGCAGCTCGGAGAAGAGGGGCGGGAGTGACTCCGCCTCGTTCAGACAGGGAATCTGGATGACGAGCTTCATCGCGCTGATCGTAGGGTTTGTTCGGAGATGACGCGGGTCCTACGGATCGTCACGCTCGCGCTGTGCCTGAGCGCCATTTCGTCGCCCTCGGCGCTGGGGCTGAGCGTGTCCGGGAATCGCCTGGTCGACGGCTCCGGCCAGCCGATCAGGCTCCTGGGCGTGAGCCGCAGCGGCTCCGAGTATGCATGCGCCGAGGGCTTCGGGTTCTTCGACGGCCCGACCGGCGCGCGCAGCATCCGGGCGATGCGGAAGTGGGGGATCAACGCTGTCCGCCTGCCCCTCAACCCGGACTGCTGGCTTGGGATCGACGGGGTGAAGCCGAGCCTCAGCGGCCCGGCCTACCGAGCAGCGATCGATGGGTTCGTGGCTCGGCTGAACGCCGCCGGCCTCTACGTGGTGATCGACGAGCACGTCGCCGCCCCCAATGGCCAGCGGGCGCTCGGGATCATCCCGATGCCCGACGCGGACTCCTCACCCGCGTTCTGGAGCTCGGTCGCGGCCCACTTTGCGGCCAACCACTCCCTCGTCTTCGATCTCTACAACGAGCCGCACGACATCGGCTGGGACTGCTGGCTGGCCGGCTGCGAGATCCAGGCCGGCGGCCGTTTCTCCGAGCGCCACGGCGCGTACCCGGCTGCCGGGATGCAGCAGCTCGTCGACGCCGTGCGGGCGACCGGGGCCACGCAGCCGCTGATGCTTGGCGGCATCGACTACGCCCGCGATCTCTCGGGCTGGCTGGCGCACGAGCCGACCGATCCTCTCGGCCAGCTGGTGGCCTCCGAGCACAACTACGGCCACCATCTCGCTCCCTGTCTCCGCGGCTGCAAGGCGGCCATCGCCGCGACCGCCGCGCGCGTCCCCGTGGTGGTCGGCGAGCTCGGCCAGACCGACTGCCGCCACGACTACATCGACAAGTGGATGCGCTGGGCGGACCGCCTGGGCATCTCCTACATCGGCTGGGCGTGGGACACCAAGGGCGGCTGGACGTGCCATGCCGGACCGAGCCTGATCCAGAACTACCGCGGAAAGCCGACCGGGTTCGGGATCGGATTCCGCAACCACCTGCTCAAGCTGAGGCGCCATGCTCGCGGTTGAGCGGCTGGGCTGCGGGCCGCCCATCCTCTTCATCCACGGCGACATCGTCGGACCGGAGCTCACCTGGCGGAAGCAGCGCGAGCTGGCCCCGCGCTGGAGCCTCGCGATCCCCAGCCGTCCGGGGTTCGGCGAGAGTCCTCCGCTGGAGCGAAACGACTTCGAGGCCGAGGCGCCGATGTTCGCCGAGCTGCTCGGCGACGGAGCGCATCTGGTGGGGCACTCCTATGGAGCGGTGATCTCGCTGCTGGCCGCCGCGCTGCGGCCCGCTGCGGTCCGGTCCCTGACCGTGTCGGAGCCCGGCTGCCTGCGGGTGGCCGCCGGGGTGCCGGAGGTCGACGAGATGATCTCCAACGGCGAGCGCCTCTTCGCTCACGCCGAGGAGATTCCGCCCGAGGACTTCCTCCGGCTCTTCCGCGGCGGGGCCGGCTCCGCCTACGGGACGCCCGAGGAGGTGCCCCCGGAGCTCCTGCACGGCGTCGAGCTGCTGAAGCGCGAGCGGCCCTCCTGGGAGGCGGAGATCCCGCTCGAGCGGCTGGCCGCCGCGGACTTTCCCGTCCTCGTCCTCTCCGGTGGGCACTCGCCGGCGTTCGAGGCAGTCTGCGATTCGCTGGCGCTGGCCCTCTCCGCCGAGCGCGAGGTGATCGAGGGGCGGGGACACACGGTCCCCTCGATCGGCGCGCCCTACAACGAGCGCCTCGAGGCGTTCATGCTCGCCGCCGATTCACAGGATTGACACGCAGCGGGACCACCTCGTTAACCGGCTGAGAGCCATCACTTCCTAGGTTGCCTCACGTTGCGCGGGCACCCGCACCCTGGCGGGCTGACGGGTTGACTGCGGGGCCCGGGCGTGTGCCCGGGCCCCGCTCTGTTCGCCCGGGCGGCTGAATTTGGGCGATTTCTGCGGATGTGCAACAGGGGCGCATCGCCTACTGTCATCCGGCTCTCGATGACCGAACCGATGCGCTACAGCGCCAGGCAGCGACGCCGGACCCTGCGCTTCGCAATCCTCGGCAACACGGTGCCGATCGCGGTCGCGACCGCGACGAACTTCGACTCGCACCACACGGTCTTCTTCATCGGCGCGATCGGCGGATGTCTCGCGCCGATCGGCGTGGCGGTCTTCACCCGTCGCGATCCGATCCCCTTCTATGCCGCCGCCTACGGGGGTCTCCCCGCGCTGACCATGCTCCAGGCCTACAGCGGCGGGGCGGCATCGCCGTATGCCGTCCTGATGATGATGGCGATGATCTGGTTCGGGATCCGGACCACGGACCGCGAGCTCGCGATCGGGATGGGAGTCCTCGCCGCCTGCGCCTTCGGACCGATGCTGATCTTCGGGCCGCCCGCCTATCCGGTGAGCTGGGGCCACGCCACGCTGCTCGTCCTCGTCGGCCTCAGCGTTGCCTACTCGCTGCGGGCCGTAACGCGTGAAACGCAGACGCTCAACGCCCGCCTGCTCAAGGAGGCGACGGTCGACGACCTCACCGGCCTGCTCAACCGCAGGGGCTGGCGGATGACGGCGGAGCGTGAGCTGGCCCGCGCCACCCGAGAGGGGACGCAGGTTGGCCTGCTCCTCCTCGACCTGGACAGCCTCAAGGAGATCAACGACTCGCGCGGCCACGACGAGGGCGACCGCGTCCTGGTGGAGACCGCGGACCGGATGCGGACGGCGCTCCGCGCCGGGGACGTCCTCGCCCGCCTCGGCGGCGACGAGTTCGGCGCTCTCCTCATGGACACCTCCGACGGCCAGGCCCTCGCCGCGATCGAGCGCCTCAAGGGGATGACACCGGAGCTGGGCAGCTTCTCGGCCGGGGTCGCGGCCTGGGAGGGCGGCCAGTCGCTCGACGAGCTCCTGAGGCGGGCTGACGTCGCGCTGTATGCGGCCAAGACCGACGGCGGCTCACGTGTGGAGATCGCGCCGCCGACCCTTGAGCCCTCGGAGGCGCTCGCGGAGGGCGAGATCGCGTAATCCGGGTATGACCCGCAGATGCGGGCGAATCTGCTGGAGGCCGATCCTGACCTTGCGCGTCATCTCCCCCGGGACGCGGTCCGTGCCCTGAGCGCGACCCTTCAGACCGGAGTCCTCCAACTCGAGAAGGGGCGCTGGGAGCCGCCGCCCACTACGCCCGAGCCCGGCCACCTCGGCTACCTGTTGATCGAAGGGATGCTCATCCGCCGGGTGACGGTCGACGCTGCCTGCAGCGGGGAGCTCCTCCATCGCGGGGACCTGATCCGCCCGTGGGTCGAGGATCCCGTCTCCTTCTGCGAAGCCGACTGGCGGGTCGTCGAGCCGGTCAGGCTCGCGGTCCTCGACCGGAGGGTCGCGGTGCGGCTCTGCTCACGTCCCGAGCTCAACGCGGCCCTGCTCGACAAGCAGATGGAGCGGTCCCGCTCGCTGGCGATCATCGCCGCGACGGACAACGTCCGCGGGCTCGACCGCCGGCTGCTGATCCTCTTCTGGCATCTCGCGGAGCGCTGGGGTCATCGGGAGGCGGAGCGGGTCGTGATCCCGCTGAAGCTCACCCACGAGACACTCAGCCTCCTGATCGGCGCCCGACGGCCGTCGGTGACAACCGCGCTCAGCTCGCTGGCAGCGACCGGAGCCCTCGTGCGGGATTCCGCGAATGGCTGGGTGCTCCGCGGAGATCCGCCGACACTGGGCGGGGAAGCGAGCTGAGCGGCTACCGGCCCCTGCCGGCGGCCGTGCGCACCGATGCGGCGACCAGCCGCGAGTAGAGCTCGATCCCCTTCTCGGTCAGGTGAATGCCGTCGGTGGTGATCCCGCCGTGCGAGTCCGCGACCGCGTGCCAGTCGACGAGCTGCGCCTGCCCCCAGTTGCCCGCGGCCTCCGAAAGAGCGGAGTTGACCTCGCCCTGCCAGCTGCGCGGCACCTCGACGTTGACCAGCAGGACGTGTGGGACGCCCCTCAGGGCGGCGTGAAGTCGCTCGAGGTCGTCGCTGTAGACGGGGCCGTTGTCGCCGAGCTGCAGGACGACGTAGTTCGGAAGCCCACCGTGCGCCGCGTACTGATGCAGCAGGTCGATGATCTCGCCGGCCTGGCGGCCCACGTGGGCGTTCAGGGTGAGCCGCGGGCCGAGCAGGCGTGCGAGCCCGTCACGCGCGTCGACCATCACCGAGTCGCCCAGCGCGAGCACCGCCAGCGCCTTCTGCCTGCGGCCTCGGATGGAGCTCGCCTTGACCGGGAGGCGTCCGCCCGATGCCTCGGAGACCGCCCGGGTGACCGAGATCGGAGGAGCGACGTACTTCGCCTTCGTCGGCGTGATCTCGGCCGAGGCGACGTGCAGCTGCCCGGGGTGCCCCTTGGGCACGATCCCGCTCCAGCCGACCACGAGCACCACCGTGGTGACGCCGACCGCGATGCCCATCCGCCCGATGCGGGTCCAGTCCGGCCGCTGCCAGCTGGTGGAGTGGCGGAAGGGCTGCTCGACGTAGCGGTAGGAGAGATCGGCGAGCGCCAGCGTGATGCCGAGCTGCAGCGCGAATAGGACCGGCCCGTGGAGCGGCACGTCGATGCCCGGTCGCGTCAGCTCGAGCACCGGCCAGTGCCAGAGGTAGAAGCTGTAGCTGCGGAGACCGAGCCAGCGCATGCCCGGATTGCCGAGCGTCCGGCCGATCGAGGCGGCCGGATGGGCGAGCGCCGCGATCAGCATCGCCGTCCAGATCGAGAGCAGCAGGAAGCCGCCGTGGTAGAGCGAGATGTCGTAGTCGTGGACGGTCATGAAGGTGATCACGACCATCGACAGTCCGATCGCCCCCATCGCGTTCAGGGCTATGGGCGCCAGCGTCCCGGTCTTCGGCTTGAGGCGCTCGGGGTGCCAGAAGAAGGCGAGCGCCACGCCGATCAGCAGCGGCGTCGCGCGGGTGTCAGTCCCGTAGAAGACGCGGTTCGGGTTGACCGGGTCGAACAGGATGGCCATCAGCAGGCTGGAGGCGATCGCCCCCGCAATCACGCCGATCACCACTCGACGGTGCCCGAAGCGCGTCATGAAGAACGCGAAGGCGATTGGCCAGAGCAGATAGAACTGCTCCTCCACCGCCAGCGACCAGAGGTGCCGGAAGAGCGAGGGCCGCGCGAACTGCTCGAAGTAGGACTGGTGGGAGAGGATCAGGTCCCAGTTCGTCACGTAGGCCATCGACGCCAGGGCCTGGCCGCGCAGGGTCGAGATCTGCCCGAGGTCGAAGAAGGCGCCGGCCACCATCACCACGGCGATCAGCACCCCGACCGCCGGCAGCAGCCGCCGCGCCCGCCGCAGCCAGAAGGCGACCAGGTCGATGCGCCCCTCCTTGCGGAACTCGCTGAGCAGCAGCGAGGTGATCAAGTACCCGCTGATCACGAAGAAGACGTCGACGCCGAGGAACCCGCCCGGCAGCCACCCCCCTCCGTTGTGGAAGTGGTAGACGAACACGGCCAGCACGGCGATGGCACGCAGGCCATCCAGACCGGGCATGTAGGGCAACCGCTTGCTGCTGGTCGATGCCACTGACTCCTCAGCAGGAATGGAAGCAAGCGTGCCCCGGCTTGACCAGCCCCGGGCGGGTAGTTGCACGGCGGTGGATCAGGCGGGCTGAGCGGGCTTGCTCTTCAGCGGCCTGCTGGCCTGGCAGTGGTAACAGAGCTCGATGTGACCGCGAGGGGTGCTGTTCACCCGCCACTCGTGTCCCCGAAACAGGCAGTTCAGACGCGTCAGGGCATACCTCATGCGCACATCTTCGGCGGAGACCGAGGCGAAAGCGCGATCCCGACGCCGCGTTGGACGAATGACGGGCCGCTGCAGCGCCCCGACCAGGATTCGAACCTGGGGCCTACTCCTTAGGAGGGAGTCGCTCTATCCAGCTGAGCTATCGGGGCCGGGGCTGAGGTTAGTGCTCCGCGCCGGCCTCACCCTGCGCCAGCCCCACTTCCTGAGCCCTACTCCGGCTCGTCGTAGAGGCTCTCGGCGGCCAGCTCCTGGCCCTGCTCGCTCCAGATCTTGACCTCCAGAAAGAGGTCGTCGGGGAAGCCCTTGACGGCGTCGAGCGCCACCAGCGTGAAGCGCTCGTCGGTGATCGGGGTCTGGTCGACCACCTCGACGTCCAGCTCGGCGGTCGCGGCCTTGGCGCCGCGCACGAGCGGCGTCCCCCAGACGAGGGTGACGTCGCCGCGGCGCTCGCTCTCGCCGCGCCAGGAGCCGATCACCTCCTCATTCAGGTCGATCATCCAGTCGGGGTTCTGATCGGCGGTCACATCGGTGAAGTCGGCGGTCGCCTCGAAGGCGCCGGCCTCGCCGCCCTCGGGGCGCACGAAGGAGACGAGGCCGAAATACTCGCTCGGCTCCTGGGCGCCCTCCACGGGCGCGACGCCCGGCACGTAGATGCGGCCTCCCCAGCCCCGCTCGGGAAACCAGGTCACCTCGCCCGGTGGCCCGCCCGCCTCGGCGATGTGGGGCTCGCAGGCCTTGGCGAACTCGTCGCGCAGCCGGGCGCCCCAGCGCCCATAGGGCAACCCCTCGGCGCTGGCGTCCGCGATGAAGCGGGGAATGGGTCGGCGGACGGGCGGCACGGGAGCGGGACCCTACCCGAGCGCCTCGCGCAGCTCGGCCGCGGAGCGCTCCGGCGGGAAGACGTTGAGCTCGACCCCAGTGGACATCTCGAATCCCGCCCTGATCCCGATCCGCGGCGCGATGTCGAGGTGCCAATGGAACTCCTCGGCCCCGCGCGGGGCGGTGATCGTCCAGGCGTTGAACTGCGGGACCCGGTCGAAGCGGGCCTCGAGCGCCCGTAGGGCCGTGCGGAGCATCCCGACACCGACCTCGCCGTCGCTCTCGAAGCTGGGCGTGGGCCGACGGGGGACGATCCTCAGCTCGAACGGCGAGCGCGAGGCCCAGGGACAGATCAGCAGCGCGTCGTCGTCGATCGCCACCAGCCGCTCGCGGCGGCGGACCTCCTCCGAGGCGATCTCGGCGAGCAGGTCACCGCCCATCGTGTGCTGGTTGTAGGAGATGAAGCGCTCCCGCTCCCGCGCCACCTGCGCAGGCACGAAGCCCAGCGCATAGAGCTGCGCGTGGCTGTGCTCGAGCGAGGCCCCGGCCTCCCTGCCCTCGTTGATGATCAGCTGCACATAGGCGGCGCGCTCCCCGTGTGCGCCCATTCGTTCCCGCCACCCCGCCACTGCGGCTGAGAGCTCGGGATCGTCCAGCTGTCCCAGCGAGGTGTGGTGCTTCGGCGAGTTGACGATCACCTCGTGGAACCCGGTGGCGACGGTCGCCTTGAAGAGGTCCGGCTCCCGCCCACGCGAGACGGCCCGGAGCGGGTCGCCCGCGGGAGTCACCCCCTCGTCCGCTCCGATCTCGCCGCCCGGCTCGGTCTGCGCGAGCGCCGGATAGAGGTTGGGGACGGCGCGGACCCTCCAGCCGGGACTGTTCGCAGCTCCTCCGCCCGGCCGGTCCGCCCAAGTCTCCGGCGGCGTTCGGTCCTCGCGGCCCTCGCAGAAGGGGCATTTCTCGGCGGCCGCGCTGTTCTCCTCGTCGGGGACGCCGCCGAAGTCGAAAGGGCGGTCCGCCCGGGCGGGCGAGAGGATCGTCCGCAGCCCGGTGAGCTGGTCGAGCCGGATCTCGGGTGTCGGCTTCTCCTCGGTCATCAGAGCACCTTGGTCATCCGGATGTGCTCGATGTCCGCGTCCATGAAGACCTCCCCCTCGCGCTCATAGCCGTGGGAGCCGTAGAAGTCCTGGGCGCGCAGCTGGGAATTGAGGACCATCGTCGTCGCGCCGGAGGCGCGTCCCTCCTCCTCGGACCATTCGAGCAGCCGGCCGCCCACGCCCAGCTTTCGACAGCGGGCGTCGACGACCATCCGTTCGAGCTTGCAGACGCCGGATTCGGGGTACCGCAACCGGCACGTTGCGACGATCCCTGACTCGTCCAGCGCGACGACCTGGGTCGCATCGTCGTCGAGCCCATCCACCTCCAGCTCGGGGTCCACACCCTGCTCGTCGCAGAAGACACGGATCCGCAGGTCCGTCGCCGCCTGCACCTCCGCAGCGTCGCGCGCCTTACGGACGGTGACGGTCAAACGGCAGTCTGCGCTCAAGCGTGCGTCAGAACGGAGCGGTTTCCGCTGCCGCTCACTCGCCGGCGTTCTTCTTGGCCATCGCCGTGAACGCCTCGATCAGGTCGATGGGCAAGGGGAAGACGATCGTGGTGTTCTGGTTGACGCCCATCTCGAGCAGCGTCTGCAGGTAGCGCAACTGGAGGGTTGCCGGGTTCTTGGAGATGATGTCGGCGGCCTGGGCGAGCTTCTCGGCGGCCTGGTACTCACCCTCGGAGTTGATGATCTTCGCGCGCCGCTCCCTCTCCGCCTCCGCCTGCCGCGCCATCGCCCTCTGCATCTGCTCGGGGATCTCGACGTCCTTGATCTCGACGGTGCTGACCTTCACGCCCCAGGGCTCGGTCTGCTCGTCGATGATCTTCTGCAGGTCCTCGTTGAGTCGCTCCCGCTCGGAGAGCAGCTGGTCGAGGTCGGCCTTGCCGAGCACGGAACGAAGCGTGGTCTGGGCGATCTGCGAGGTGGCGAGCAGGAAGTTCTCGACCTCGACGATCGACTTGTTGGGGTCGATCACCCGGAAGTAGCAGACCGCGTTGACGCGGGCCGGGACGTTGTCGCGAGTGATGACCTCCTGCGGCGGGATGTTCAGCGTGACCGTCCGCAGGTCCACCCGGACCATCCGGTCGATCACCGGGACCAGCAGGATCAGGCCGGGCCCCTTCTGGGCGATCAGACGACCGAGCCGGAAGATCACGCCGCGCTCGTACTCCCTCAGGACCCGGACCGACGCGCCGAGGAAGATCAGGACGAAGAAGACGAGGACAACGAGGACGCCGATCGCTATCGCCATGGGTCAGGTCCCTTTCTGGACGCTTGCCGGGTCTCGGTCGGGAGCGGGGTCGACCTCCAGTGTCAGGCCGTCGACCAACTTCACCCGCACTCTATTGCCTACGTCGATCCGGCTTCCGGGGCTTGCGACTCGGGCGCGCCACAGGGCTCCATCGATGAAGACCTGGCCCTCCGGGTCGAGCGGCTCCCGCACCTCGCCGATCTCGCCCACCAGCTGCTCCCAGCCAGTCCTCACCGGCTGATCGCGATGCGCGGCGAGCGCCTTGCGGGAGGCGAAGACGATGAAGCCCGCGAGGATCACCCCGGCGATCACGATCGCCGCGACGGGCAGATCGTGACCCGCGTCCCGCCAGGCGAACCCGGCTCCGACGAGTGCGGCGACCCCGAGCAGCCCCAGCACAGTCGTGGGAGCGTGCGCCTCGGCGATGAACAGAAGCACGGCCACGACCAGCAGGGCGATAGCGAGCTCGGTCATGGGTTCATTATCCGCTGTTCAGCGCGTATCTCTGGATATCCGCGGCGAGTTGGTCCTCGCTCTGGTACACGCCCTGGTGGGTGTAGACGGCGTCGCCGTTGCGGTCGTAGAAGATCGTCGCCGGATAGCCGATGCCGTGGAGCTCCTGGCGGATCGACTTGTCGGGGTCGCTGTAGGAGGGGTAGGGGAGCGGCAGCTCGCCGAGGAAGGTCTTGGCCGAGCCGCTCGAGTCGTCGGAGTCCACGCCGAGAAAGGCGACGTCCTTGGCGCGCTTGGAGGCCTGGGACTGCAGGAACGGGAACTCGAAGCGGCAGGGGCCGCACCACGAGGCCCAGTCGTTGACGACGATCGGGTGGCCCTTCAGCCCAGCGATGCGCTGGTCGAACGCGTCCTTGCCGCCGTCGAGCAGCTGGTTCGCCTGGCTGCGGATCGCCGCGAGCTGCGGCGGCGCGCCGGTGAGCAGCTGGGTCGCCTGCTCGAGCGAGAGGCGGGAATCGGGATTGCCCGAGTTGCTGCCGCAACCGGCCGCGACGACTGCGATCAGGCACGCGGCGAGGGCTGCCAGGGCGGTTCGGTGTCGGACTGATTTCAGATTCATGCTCAGGGAATACGAGTCGTCGATCAAGAGTGCTTTAATTCCTACCGGTCCATTGAGTTCCTGGACCAAGGGAGAGCCCGGAGCGGACAGCCGTATCTCGGGTGTCTTCCGTGATCAGGCCACATGCGCCTCGCCATCTTTGCGGTTGGCGGGGAGCGGCGGATCAAGAGAGCCTCAGATTGGCTGAAGAGACCAAGCCGGCCGCCAAAGCGGCAAAGGCGCCTACGAGCGCCGACATCGAACGTGCATATGACTTCGCGCGTGAGCCCTTCCTGCTCGAAGGCGAGAAGCCGAAGGACCTCGCCGCTGGAACGCCGCGCCGGCGAGCCCTGGACGCAGCCCTCGCCGAGATCGACGAGGGCCGCGAGGCGCCGTCGATGGAGTGGCGCCGGGACTTCTCGCTCATGGTCGGCCTCGAGCGGCTGCTCTCCGAGGACGAGCCCCATCTCGCGGACGGCGCCGAGCTCAACGCCCACCAGGTCGACGCGCTCTCCGGAACCCTCGCCGCGCTGATCGCCGACGTGCAGGAGCGGCTCAACGGCCACGCCTGGACCGGCAACGGGAACGGGGGCGCTCCGGCCGTGAAGGAGGAGGCTCCCTCCGGCAACGGGGCCGCCGCCGACACCGCTGAGGAGGCCCTCGAGGAGGAAGAGGAGGAAGAGGAGGAAGAGGAGGCCACCGAGGAGGAGGAGGCCGAGGACTGGGTCGAGGACGAGGATGAGGAGGTCGTCGAGGAGGCTCCGGACGACCCCGGCGCCAGCCGCCGCTTCTGGTTCGAGCACGCGACCGGCGCCGGCAAGACCGTCGCCGCGGTGGGCTTCATCGAGGCCTCGCGCACCGGCGGGATCCTGATCCTCACCCACCGCCGCAACCTGGTCGACCAGTTCATCGGCGAGATCTCCGACCGCGGCTACAAGGACCGTCTCTCGCCGCCGCTGCTCGACGGCAAGGACAATCCCTACGGGCCGGTCACCGTCGAGACCTATCAGTGGTTCGTCCGCAATGCCGGCCGCATCTCGGACGCCTACTCGATCGTGATCTGCGACGAGGCCCACACCGCCCTCGGCGAGAAGACCAGCGGCTGCATCCGCGCCTGGGACGGCCCGGTGTTCATCGGGATGACCGCGACGGGCGCGCTGATTGCCCGGCACGTCGCGGATCTCTTCCCGACCCAGACATCACGCTTCGATCTCGCGCAGGCCGCCCGCCGTGGTGTGATCGCGCCGCTTCGCTGCGTCCGCATCCCGCCGGGCCCCGGCGTCCGGACGATCGCCAAGGTGCCCTTGCGGAAGGGCGAGGTGGATCAGGACTTCGACCAGGAGGAGCTCGCCAAGCTGCTCGACCAGGCGCCCTTCAACGTCGCGATCGCCGACCTCTACCGCTCCCGCTTCCGCCGGGTCCCCGGCGTCGTCTACACGGCCGGCGTCAAGCACGCCAAGAACGTCGCCAAGGCCTTCCAGGACGCCGGCATCAACGCCCGCGCCGTATCGGGCGAGACCCCGAAGCGCGAGCTCGCCGAGATCCTGGCCGGGTTCGAGCGAGGCGAGGTCGACGTGCTCTGCAACGCGATGCTCCTCGCCGAGGGCTGGAACTCCCCCCGCGCAACGATCTGCATGCACCTGGCGCCGACCGCCTCCCGCCGCGTCTACCAGCAGCGGGTGGGGCGAGTCACCCGCCGGAACCCGGGTAAGGAGGCCGGCCTGGTGATCGATCTTGTCCACCCGGCCACCACCCACGACGAGACCATCGTCACCCTCCACAGCCTGCTCGACCGCGACGTCTACCGTGGCGGCGCGATTGTCGTCGGGCCCGTGCGCCGCGGCCGCGGGCGCCGCGTGCGGGTTGAGAAGCGCGTGGTGCCGGTGTCCGACAAGTCGGAGAGCCGTCTGCGCGTCCTGGAGCGCGAGCTCTGGCGCATCGCGGTCGAGAACCTGAACCACTCCGAGCAGCACGTCTGGGCCGCCCTCGCCGGGGCGCGGGTCAACCCGTCCGGCTGGCGACGCGCCAAGGCGATGCTCCAGAACGACCAGACCAAGGAGCTCCGCCGCCGCTTCCTGCTCACCTGCGTGCAGCGCAACCGCAACCAGCAGCTGCGGCTGAAGGCGCTGGTCGAGATCGCCGCCCTGCGTGACGCCGATGCATTCGACGACGCGATCGACACGATCGGGACCTGGGCCCGGGACGATCGTCGTGCAGGGACCAAGGTCATGCTCGAAGCGCTGGCCGAGCGCCGGATCGGCCGTCGCGACCAGGCTCAGGCCTGGGTCTGGCGTCTCGCCGACTACACGCGAGACCTGCACGAGGAGTACGCGGTCCAGCGCTGGCCGGAGACCAAGCGCCTGCTCGGCCTGCTCGTCAACTCTTCGGGCCGGGCCCACGGGCGGAACGCGCGCCGGCTCGTGCACGCCTCCCGCAACCAGGATCGCCGCCTCGCCGCGGCGCTGCTCGCCGCCGGCGTCGCCCACACCCCCGAGGGTGAGGAGGTCCTGCGCGGGGCCCGGATGCGCGCCGCCCGCAAGCCCTCCGCGGTCGCCCGCGAGCTGCTCCGCAACTTCCCGAAGTCCGGTGGCAAGCGACGCCGACGCAAGCGCAAGGGTGGCGCGAAGGACGGGGGCGCCTCGAAGAAGAACGGCGCCGCCGCCAAGAAGAACGGCAAGCAGCCGGACGACCTCCCTGACGAGCACGACCTCGAGGAGCTCGAGATCTCCGACGAGGAGAACGGCGCGGAGCTCGAGGCCGAAGAGGAGCTCGAGGCCGCCGAGGCCGCCGACGAGTCGTAGACCTTGGCTCGCGAGGGCCCGTTCTGGGACGTGATGGAGGGCCGGGCGGACCCGCCGCCGGCCGCCGTGCTGCTCGGCTGGAAGCTCATCGAGATCGATCCCGACGAGGGGACGATCGAGGTCGCCTTCACCGCGATCGACAAGTTCCTCAATCCCGCTGGGACGGTCCAGGGCGGCTTCCTGGCCGCGATGCTCGACGACACCCTCGGGCCGGCGCTGGTTGCGACCCTCGGCGACGGCGAGTGGGCGCCGACCGCGAACCTGAACGTGCAGTTCATGAAGCCGGCAAAGCCCGGCGAGTTGCGCGGCAGTGCGAGGATCGTGCGGCGTGGCAGGGACGTCGCCTACCTGGCGGGAGAGCTGCGGGACCCCGAAGGCGAACTGGTCGCCACCGCGACGGCGACGGCGATCATCCGGCGCCCGGCGAGCTGAACTAGCCCTCGAGCGCCAGGTGGACTTCGCCGGCGCCGAGCGCCAGCCGCTCGCCGTCGGGCTTCTCCACCACCAGATGGCCGCGCTCGTCGACCTCCTTGGCGACTCCTACGCCGCCGTCCCAGGAGATGCGCCTGCCGGCGAGGGCGTCGCGCGCCCGGAAGGCGCTCAGAACTTCGTCATCCGGAGCTTCGAGCCAGCGGCTCAGCGCCTCGTTGAGAGCGTCGAGCGATCGCTTCACCCCCGGCGCCCCCCCGGGCGCACGGCCGCCCTCGGCCTCGGTTGGAAGCAGGGAGGCGGCACTCTTGCGCAGCTCCGATGGGAGCTCGTCTTCGGCGATCGCCACGTTGAGCCCGACACCGATGACCGCCCACCCCTCGTCCGGGCGGGCCTCGACGAGCACGCCGGAGACCTTGCGCTCGTCGATCCAGACGTCGTTCGGCCATTTGACCTGGCAGCGGACGGGCGCGACGCGCTCGGCCGCCTCGCAGACCGCCAGCGGGACGGCGAGCGGCAGAAGCGGTGACCGGTCCGCGGCGAAGGGGCGGACGAGGCCCGAGTAGAGGAGGCAGGAGCCGGGCGGCGCGAACCAGGCGTTGCCGCGCCGGCCGCGGCCGGCGGTCTGCTCGTCGGCGGTGATCACCAGCCCGCCCGGCGCCCCGGCCATCGCCAGCTCCTTGGCCCGTTCGTTGGTCGAGTCGGTGCGGCGGAAGTGGCGGTGCGGCCGGCCGAACTCCACGGTCACTTGAAGGGTCGCAGCGTGACCTCGGCGTCCTGATCCAGGTTCATCAGTCCGGCCGCGCTCCCGCCGCTGACGGCGAGCGCGAGGGCGCCTGAGGAGTCCTCGAAGAGGAGTACGTCGGCGGGGCCGACGTCGGCGAAGGTGCGGGCCCAGCGGGCCTCGAAGCGGCCATCGGGCGCCAGGACCTCGAGCGCGTCCCCCTGGTGGATCGGACCCTCGGAGAGCATCGACGCGTCCACGTCGAGGGTGACGTTCCCGTAGCCGTCGCCGTGAATGGCGTGCGCCACGACCTCGGTGTCGCTGACCTCCGGAGTGGGGAGGTCGAGCGCGACCAGCGAGCCGGGATCGATCGACTCTCCCGCCTCCTCGAGCCGTGCCCCGAGCGAGAGGTGGGCCGCCACGGGGGCGAACAGGTCCCGGCCGTGGAAGGTCGCCGAGACCGGCTCGAGCCGGAACGGTGAGCGTGTGAGCTCCACGGCGTCCAGCGCTCCGCCGAGCCGGTCCAGCGCCCGCGAGAGCAACCCGTTGTCGGGGCCGATCAGGAAGCGCCCCTCGGCGGCCGCCACGGCGACGGCTCGGCGCTCGCTGCCCACCCCCGGGTCAACGACCGCAAGATGCACTCCCGGCGGGCAGGAGGGCAGTGAGTTGCCGAGGGCGATCGCGCCCTGCCGGACGTCCTGGCGCGCGATTCCGTGAGTGAGATCGATCAGCGGCGCGCCGGGGGCGATCTGTGAGATCACCGCCCGGCAGACGCCTGCGAATTCGTCCTCGTACCCGTAGTCCGAGAGGAAGGTGATCGGCCGAGGCGTAGCCACAGCCGAATCCAATCACCTCCCGTCCGACGGACTACTTCTTGTGCTTGTGCTTGTGCTTGTGCTTGCGCTTCAGCTTGATCTTGACCGTCGCGCTGGCCGCTGGGTCGCCATAGCCGTCGTCGGCGCTGAGGCCGATCATCGCCTTGCCCCTCTTCGCGAGCCGCTTCCGCGCCTTTTTGGTCAGCGCGACGGACAGCTGCTGGGACTCGCCCTGCAGCAGGCTGAAGGTCGCCGGGGAGGCATCTGCACTGCTCGACAGCGAGCAGTTCGCGTTGCAGGTGGCGCTGACCAGCAGCCTCTTCTTGAGCTTCTGCTTGTTCGCGGTTGCGGTGAGCTCGAACGGTGCGTGAGTGATCGTCAGGGTCCAGTCGTTGAAGACGCCCCCACCCAGCTGGATCCCGGCATCACGCACGAAGAGGGTCCACGTGCCCGAGCTGTTCTTGCCGTTGTAGGAGGAGGCGAAGGTGCCGCCCGCCGGATCGTTCGGCTTGCCCTCGCCGCCGTTCAGCTGGTTGTTGCAGAAGGCGATGGTGTCGTCGGCGAAGATGGCGGCGCTGTCGCGGACCGCGAAGTGCGTGCCGGGATTCATGGTCGGACAGCCGATCGTCATCAGCTCGAGCCGGGTGTTCGAGGGATCGGTGAGCCACATCTCGAAGTCGGTGCCGCCGGATGCCCAGATCGGCTGCGCGTTCGAGACCTCGACCGACTGCACCGGTGTCCGCCCCGCGGGCACGGTGACCGGGTCGGGCAGACCAGCCACGCCCGAGTTGTTCGGCACGTTGATCGTCGTGTGATTCGTGTAGCTCACGGTCGCCGCCGAGGCCGGCCCCGCGACGGCGAACAGCGCCAGAGCCAGCGCGCCTGTGAGGCCAATCTTGCGAGTCATCCTGCTCATCGGGTCTCCTCTCCCTGGATTTGGATCGCGACTTTACCCGCCCTGACCTGAGCTGAGCAGGGCATCGACAAGGCCGCCGATGTCGTGACGGTCGGCTTCCACGTCTACGGACAGACCCGCCTCACGGATGGCCTCGCTGGTGATCGGGCCGATCGAGACGACCTTCGCCCCCTCGGGAATCCCATTGGGACTCGCCGCCATGAAGTTGCGCACCGTGGAGGAGGAGGTGAAGGTGATGAAGTCCGCGTCGCGGGCGCGCTCCACGTCCTCCGGATCCGGCGTCTCCGCCACGGTCTCGTAGAGGGCCACCTCGTCGACCTCCGCGCCTCGCTTGCGCAGCGCCTCCGGCAGCAGCTCCCTCGCCTCGGCGGCTCGCGCGATCAGCACCGGCTTGCCCCCGAGCTCCAGCTGGTTGAGCTTTTCGACCAGCTCCTCGGCCACGAATCGCTCCGGGACGATGTCGGCCATGATGCCGCCCGCCGCCAGGGCCGTCTCGGTGCCGGAGCCGATCGCCGCAACGCTGGCGTTGGCGAGGGCGCGCGAGTCCCGGCCCTGGGCCGCCATCGCTTCGAAGAGCAGGCGGGCGCCGTTGGGGCTGGTGACGCAGACCAGGGCGTAGGTGTGGAGGTTCGCGATCGCCCGCTGGACCTCCTCGGTGTCGATTCGCGGCTCGATGCGGATGGCGGGCAGCTCGACGGGCTCGGCTCCGAGAGCCTCGAGCTGGCGCGCCAGCTCGCTCGCCTGGGCTCGCGCCCGGGTGACCACCACCTTCTTGCCGTGCAGCGGGCGGCGCTCCAGCCAGGCGATCCGCTCGCGGCGGGCGGCGACCGGGCCGACGATCGTCACCGAGGGCGGCTTGATGCCCGCGTCCTCGGCGGCGGCGGCGATTCCCTCCAGCGTCGAGGTCACCGTCCGCTGGCCGGGGAGCGTGCCGCGCTCCACCACAGCCGCCGGCTCCGTGCCGCTCCGTCCCGCGGCGATCAGCGCCTCGGCGATCCGCGGCAGCGCCTTGACGCCCATGTAGAAGACCAGCGTCCCCGGAAAGCGGGCGAGCGCCTCGTAGTCGAGAACGGAGTCCTCCTTCCCCGGGTCCTCGTGCCCGGTGACGAAGGCCACGGCCGAGGCGTCGTCGCGGTGCGTGACCGGGATCCCCGCGTACTCGGGCGCCGCGATGCCGGCGGTGATCCCGGGGACGATCTCGAAGGGGATCTCCGCGTCCGCCAGGGCCTCGGCCTCCTCGCCGCCACGGCCGAAGACGAACGGATCGCCGCCCTTCAGGCGAACCACCAGCTTGCCCTGCCGGGCGCGGTCGATGAGCAGCTCGGCGATGCCCTCCTGCAGCACGCTGGCCGAGCCGGGCTCCTTGCCGACGTAGAGCAGCTCGGCGTCCGGTCGGGCCGGTGCGAGCGCTTCGCGCGGAATGAGGCGGTCGTGGACGATCACGTCGGCCGCGACGATCAGCTCCAGGGATCGAGTGGTCATCAGGCCCGGGTCGCCGGGGCCGGCGCCGACCAGGTAGACGATTCCGGGCGCGCTGCTCATGTCCCGACCGCCATCGACTCGGCACGGGCGAGGAGATCCTCAGCGCCCGCCGCCTTGATCCGCTCCGCCAGGGTCGTCGCGAGCGCCTCGGGGTTCGAGGCGTCCATCTCCAGCTCGTCCCGGATCCACTCGCTGCCATCCGGAAGGCCGCAGAAGGCGCGGAGCTTCATCAGTCCGCCGCTCTCGAGCGTGGCGTGCGCCCCGAGCGGCGTGTTGCAGCTGGCGTCGAGTGCAGCCACCAGCGCTCGCTCGGCGCTCAGCGTCCCGAGAGCGCCTCGGTCCGTAATGGACTCGGCGGCGGTCACGGGACGGTCCTCGGCGTGGGGTGCCTCGATCGCCAGCGCTCCCTGGCCGGGCGAGGGGACCAGCTCTTCGAGCTCCAGCCTGAAGGAGATCTCCTCCGCTCGGCCGAGCCGCTGCAGACCGGCCGCCGCCAGGACCAGGCCGTCGTACTCGCCCGCCTCGAGCTTTCGGAGCCTCGTGTCGACGTTGCCCCGGACCTCCAACACCTCGAGATCGGGCCGCAGCGCCAGGATCTGGGCGCGGCGTCGCAGGCTGGAGGTGCCGATCCGCGATCCCTCCGGCACCTTGCCGAGGGAGCTCACGCTGCCCACGTAGGCATCCCGTGCGTCCTCGCGAGAGGGGACCCCGGCGATCTGGAGGCCCTCGGGCAGCTCGCTCGGCAGATCCTTCGCGGAGTGCACGGCCAGGTCGATCTCCCCGTCCAGCAGGGCCTGCTCGATCGCCTTGACGAAGCGCGCCTTGTCCCCGACGTCCGCGTCGGCGGTCTTGATCGGCACGATCTCGGCGTCCCGGAGCTGCTTCGCGACAGCCTTCGCCTGTGCGAGCGCCAGCGTGCTGCCCCGCGTGCCGAGCCGAAGCGGTGGCTCCGTCACCGCGGCCTCAGCTGCGTTCGCTGCGTCGGCGCCGCTCGTCGAGGGAGGCTACGTCTCCGCCCTCGGCGTCTCCGGGCTCCGTGCCCGCGTCGAGCCCGAACAGCTCGCGCAGGACGCTGACCTGGAGGTAGGCGTCGTCGCGGTCGGCCATCCCCTTGATCCTCACCGTCGGCTCGTGCAGGAGCCGGCTGGCGATCGCCCGAGCCATCTGCTCGATTCGCTCGCGATCCGTCGCCGAGAGGCTCTCCCAGCGGGTCGCGTTCTCGGAGAGGACCTGGGAGACGATGCGGTCGGCGCGCTCGCGCAGGGCGGCGACCGTCGGCATCACCTCCTGGGCGCCGAGCCAGCGCTCGAAGCGCGCGAGCTCGACATCCAGGATGCCGCTCGCGCGGCGGGCCTCGGCCTCGCGCCCAGAGGCGTTCTGCTCGACGATCGCCTGCACCTCGTCGACGTCGTAGAGGCTCACGCCCTCCAGCTCGCGTATCTCGGGGTCGATGTCGCGCGGCACGGCGAGGTCGATCAGCAGCAGCGGCCTGCCCTCGCGCTCGCCCATGATCAGCGAGAGCTCCGAGCGCTCGATCAGGTGGTGAGGCGAGTTCGTCGCCGAGACGACGATGTCGGCGTCGGCGAGCTGCGCCGGGAGGTCGTCGATCCGGACGGCCCTGCCGGCGAAGCGCTCAGCGAGGGAGATCGCGCGGTTGTAGCCGCGGTTGGCGATGAAGACGGCGTCGGAGCCGCGTGCGGCGAGTGCGCGGGCGGTGAGCTCGGAGGTCTCGCCCGCGCCGATCAGCAGGACCCGTCGCTCGGAGAGATCCCCGAGATTCCGCTGGGCCAGCTCGACGGCGACCGAGGGAATGGAGACGCCCTTCTCGCCGACGGCGGTCTCGGTCCTGGCGCGCTTGCCGGACGTCAGGGCGCCGCGGAACATTCGGTTGAGGATCGGCCCCGGAGCGCCCTCGACGAGCGCGAGCTCGTAGGCCCGCTTCACCTGTCCCTGAATCTCGGCCTCTCCGACGATCTTCGAGTCGAGTCCCGCGGTGACCCGGTAGAGGTGGCGGGCCGCCTCCGCGCCGCGTAGCGAATAGAGCGGTCCGAGCAACTCGGTCGGCCGGATCCCGGCCTCGCGCGCGAGAACTCCCAGGCCCGCGGCCTCGGCCTCGACGGAGTCCGTGGCCACCAGATAGAGCTCGGTCCGGTTGCAGGTGGAGAGGGCGACCGCCTCGCTGATCGGCTCCTCGGAGACGAGTGCGTTGAGGACTCCCGCGGCGCGGCCCTCGGTCAGGGCCAGCTGCTCACGCAGCGCCAGCGGGGCGGTGCGGTGAGAGACGCCGAGCGCAAGCAGGCCGCTCATCCGCGATCCCCCTGGCGCACGGCCTGGATCTCATGCTCGCGGTCGCGGATCTGCCCGACGTCACGGCTGCCCCTGCCGGGCGACTGCTCGGCAAGCTCGGCGAGCGAGCCGAGGTCTCGCTGAATGCGCTGGAGCTTGGCGGCCATGATCGCCACGTAGATGAGAAGCAGCAGGAGGAAGACGAGGTAGGCGCCGCCGACGTAGCGGTCGGCGCTCTCGATCGCGAGCGGGATCATCGGCCGTCCTCCGCGCGCATCGAGCTCATCGCCGAGGTCGCGACGGGGGCGATCGAGCGGGCCGGCTGCGGCGGTCCGTCGCCTTCGCCGAGAGCCCTGCGGATCCGCTTCAGGTCCCCCGAGGCGCGCTTGGAGGCCAGCTCGAAGCGAACCAGGGTCAGCCAGAGCAGGGCCACCCCCGCCAGGCAGACGAGGAAGGCGAGCAGCATGGATCCGGGCAGGCCGCCGGCGTCGGAGAAGGTCCTGGGATGGACCAGCGGCTGGGCGGCGCGCACCGCAGCGAAGTTGAGCGGCACGAAGGCGCCGGCCGTGATCGCGAAGACCGAGGCGTAGCGCGCCTGGCGATCCCGGTCCTCGATCGCATAGCGCAGGGGGTAGTAGGTGGCGTACAGCAGGAAGACGATCAGGAAGCTGACCAGCGTCGGCTCCCGCCACTCCCACCAGACGCCCCAGGAGCCCTTCGCCCAGATCGCGCCGGTGAGCAGCACGGCGACGCCGAAGATAACCGAGAGGTGGATCGAGACATAGGAGCGCGCGTCCCACTTCGACTCCCCGGTGCGGAGGTGCTGGATCGCGAGCAGCCCGGCGACGATGAAGCCCACGAGCGCGACGATGGCGAGCGGCACGTGCAGGTAGAAGATCTTCTGGATGAAGCCCTGATCGGCGTCCTCCGGTGCGTAGAGGAAGGCGAGCCCGTAGCCGGCGCCCATCGCCAGGACGGTCGCGATCGCGAGGCGGCGAAGCGTTATCGAGCTGAGCGTCCTGGCCATGGATGTCAGTCCTCGAGCAGGAAGTCGAAGGTCGCGTAACCCACCAAGAGGAAGATCAGATCGTAGAGGCCGAGCAGTGCCAGCCACTTGCCGAAGCCGCCGTAGTCGGGCCCGCCGGCCGCGAGGAGGTGCTCTCCGGCGCCCGCGGCCGCAATCACGAGCGGGATGAGCAGTGGGAGAAGGATCAGCGGAGCCAGCAGGTCACGGGCGCTTGACATCGTCGCGATCGTGGAGATCAGCGTCCCGGTCGCCGCCAGTCCGATGTTCATCAGGAGCAGGATCAGCGCGAGCGGGATCAGCCCGGAGACCGATTGGAGGAAGAAGAGAGCGAAGATCGGCACCGCGATCAGCTCGAGAACGACCAGGTAGATCACCAGCGCACTCGCCTTGGCGGCGAACAGCACGGTCCGGTCGATTGGGGCCAGGCGGATCAGATCGAATCCCCCCTCCTCGCGCTCGGCCACGAACAGCCGGTTGATCGCGAGCAGGGCAGCGAAGAGGAGCGTCGGCACGAGGACCCCTGCCGCGAGATCTGCCTCCAGCGTCGTCCGGTCGAGCCCGAAGCGAAAGATGACGAACGCGCTGACGGCGAACAGCGCCATCGCGGGAAGCGAGCGCAGCGTCCGGAGCTCGACCCGCAGGTCCTTCCGAAGCAGTGCGCCGAAGGGGCTCATCCGAGCTCCAGGACGAGGTCGGCTCCGGCCGTCGCCGCCTCGCGGTCATGGCTGACGAGCACCCGGGCGCGTTCCTCTGTGGCCGAGATCAGGGGTTGCACCCGGTCGCGCGCCTCGGGATCGAGATGGGCGTCGGGCTCATCGAGGAGCAGAAGCGCCGGGCTCGGCAGGACGGCGCGGCAGATGTCAACGCGCTGCTTCATCCCGGCGGACAGCTCGGCGACCCTGTCATGTGCCCGGTGGGCCATGCCTGTGTCTTCGAGCAGGGTCTGGATTCGGATGTCCGCCGGCTCCGGGTTGAGCCGGTGCAGGCTGGCCACCAGCTCGAGGTTCTCCCGGACGGTCAGGTCGCGGTAGAGCAGGGGATCGTGGCCCAGATAGCCGATGCGGCCCCGGATCCGGTGGGTCTCCTTGGGAAGCGAGCAGCCGAGCACGCTGACCTCGCCGCCGCTCGGGCGCAGGAGCCCGGCCAGGATTCTCAACAGCGTCGACTTGCCGGAGCCGTTTCGTCCGAGCACCGCGAGGCTCTCGCCCGACTCGAGCCGGGCTGTGATCCCGCCTAGCGCGGTCCGGTCGCCGAAATCGCGACGAAGGCCCCGCAGATCCAGGGCCGGCGTGCTGGTGCTCGTGACGGGGCCGCTTTCCACGGCCACGGTCCGCTCCATTCGAGCGAATCTAGAGCTTCAGGCAGTACCCGTACGCCGTGAAAGTTGCCGTTGGGCCGAACTGGTTCCTGGCCGACGACATCCAGCCGCCAGTGGGGCTGAACGTCCCGTCGGCCAGCAGGAGCGATCCCGCCGGGGAGCTGTTGAATCCGCCGTAGACGAGATGCCCTCGAGGGCAGGAGGGGGTCGTGACCGCTCCGAAGCCTCCCGTTTGGATCGTGGTCGACGCAGAGACCTCGGTGAGCAGCGGCTTCTTGCTGCGCCAGCAGTAGGCGATCGCGGTGAGCTCTCCGCCGAAGCTGCCGAACGCATGGCCCGACACGCTCCAGGACTTGCTGGAGATCGCCCGCGATTCGGTGATGTAGTCGCCGCCTCTCGCGGTGAAGTCCGTGCGCTGGAAGCCGCCTCCGAAGAGGTGGCGCCTGCCGGGGCAGGTCGCGACCGCCGTCTTGGTCTGGCCCGGGTTGACATAGACGGTCGTGTGAGGCGGGGTCACCTTCCTGTGTCCGTGTCGGCACGCCACGGTCAGGGTCACGTTGTGCGCGGTCGTCCCGCGACCCGAGGGATCGAAGAGCACCACGGTGCTGTGAAAGCCGTTCTGGACGCCGAGGCGCTCGAACGAGTGTGGATAGACACCCTCACCGTCGCTGCCCGGCGAGGGAGAGCTCGAGACGCCGCCGCCGAGCGGGTTCAGCCGGCGTGGACAACTGACCGACAGCCGGCGCTTCTGGTTCGCCCCGCTGAGCTGGAAGCTCCGGTGCGCGTAGGTCACCGCCTTCGCGCCCGCCGGCTGGGCGCCGGCCAGCTGAGCGAGCAGCGCCACGCCTGCGAGCGCCAGCACGAGCGCGATCGCCGCCCGCGCGCGCCTGGCTTCTGTGACGTTCGGGAGCATCACCACGGATAACCCATCGGCAGGGCGATAGTCACGGTGAAGCCCGGTAAAGAAATGGCTAAATCTCGCGATGAGCAGCGTCCCGCGCCCAGCGAGATCCCGCGCTTCCGAATCGACATCCCCCTGTCGAACACGCCGGTACGAATATCACGTAGGCCGTCAGGGGCCACCGCCGGCCCCGACGATCAGCTGGGCGGCCAGGTATGCGGCTGTTTCAGATTTCTAATCCCGCGATCCTGTCGCGGGCGTGGGGAGGCGGCTACCGGCCCTTGCGCATCGTCCGCCGGGTGACCTCGACGAGCGGCCGGAAGCCCTCGCGCAGCGCCGCCAACCGGTCGCCGTTGCGGCTGTAGAGCAGCTTCGCGGAGGAGCGGAGCGCGTCGCCGAGCTTGCGGTCGTAGGGCTGCCACCACATGTCCCGTGCCCAGCCGGGCTCCCAGGCGAGCTGCTTGATGTTCACGCACTCGTAGAAGCCGAACTTGGAGTGGGACCGGCCCAGGCCGGAGTCCTTGACGCCGCCCCAGGCGCACTGGCAGGCCCCGTGCGAGAAGGAGTGATCGTTCACCCAGACCATTCCCGACTCGATCTGGTGCGCCATGCGCTCGCCCTTGGCCCGGTCCTTGGTCCAGACGGATGCGCCGAGCCCGAACTGCGAGTCGTTGGCGCGCTCGAGCGCCTCCTCCTCAGAGGAGACCCTCATCACCGGCAGAACCGGGCCGAAGATCTCCTCGTTCATGATCCGCATGTCGTGCGTGACGTCGGCCAGCACGACGGGGGCGATGAAGCTGCCCTTCATCCCCTTGACCTTGGTCGGGCCGCCGGTGAGCTTGGTCGCGCCGCTCTTGACCGCGTCGTCGACCAGTTCCGTGACGATCGCGGCCTGCTCGTCGGAGACCATCGGGCCGATCTCGGTGGTCCACTCAAGCGGGTCGCCGACCGTCAGGCGCTCGGTCTCGCGGACCACGCCCTCCAGGAACCGATCGGCGACCTCGTCGACAACGTAGACCCGCTCGATTCCTGAGCAGGTCTGGCCGGCGTTGGCGAAGCCGCCCCAGACCGCGCCGGAGACGGCGTTCGCGAGGTCTGCGTCGGCGCAGACGATCTGCGGGTCCTTCCCGCCGAGCTCCAGGACGGAGCCCTTCATCCGCTTGGCGCACTCGACGCCGACCTTGCGGCCGACCTCGACGGAGCCCGTGAAGAAGATCTTCCCCGCGGTCGACTTGACGAGGGCGTCGCCGATCCGGCCGCCACCGTGGACGGTGCGGATCAGGCCCTCGGGCAGCCCGGCCTTCTCGAAGGTCTGTCGGATTCGCTCGCCGATCAGCGGCGTCAGGCTGGCGGGCTTGAGCACCACGCCGTTCCCGCACATCAGCGCGATCGCCACCTCGCCGAAGGGGATCGACCAGGGGTAGTTCCACGGCGCGATCACCCCGACGACGCCGATCGGCTCGTAGGTGAACTTGGCGCTCTTCGACTTCAGGATGATCGGCATCGAGAGCTTCTCGTCGGAGAGGATCTGAGGGCCGTTGTCAGCGATCCACTTGAGCGAGTCGACCGTCGGGAGGAGCTCCATCGTGTAGCTCTCCACCCGCGGCTTGCCCTGCTCGCTGGTGAGCAGCTCCGCGATCTCGTCGAGGTCGGTGAGCAGCACGTCGATCGCCCGCCGCATGTAGCGAGCGCGATCTTCGAGGGAGAGGGCGGCCCAGAACGGCTGCACCTCGGCGACGTCGTCGACGATCCCCTGCACCTTCGCCGGGGTGATCGTCTCGACGGTCCCGACCAGCTCACCGGTCGCGGGATTGAAGGACTCGAGTGCGGGCTTCGGCTTGGCCTTGGCCCGCTTCGCGGAGGTCTTGGTGCTCCCCTTGCCGTTGGAGCTGGACTTCCGGCTGGCGCCGGTCTTGCGGGTGCGGCTCGCCTCCATCAATGCGTCCTCTCGTCGCGTGGGCTCGTCCGGAGCGATTCTACGCGCGACTCATTCCCGTGCCGTCTCAGTCCGAATCCAGGCAGCGACCTCCCGCCGAGGCCGCTCCCTCCCAACTTCCCTGCACGTCGTCTGATGAAAGTTGAAGGCCGGGAGCAATCCCCGAGCTCCCGGCCTTCGTTGTCCACTCCCCGGCTATTGACGCGCCGGCTCCGGCGAACCGCACGACTGCCAGAGCGTCAGACATGGCCCAAAACAGCGATCGCCGGGGAAAGTTGCGGCGCGAAGCTCCGGCGAATCGCCTTAACGCTGCGCTAACGCAGGGGCCGGTGCGGCCCTATTTCCCGAACCGCTCGCGCAGGCGCTCGAGGCGCTCGCGCAGTTCGGCCTCCAGTCCGCGGTCGGTGGGTTCGTAGAAGCGCTCGCCGCGCACCGTCTCCGGCGCAAGCGGCTGATCGGTGACGGCGCCGGGCTCGCCGTGGGGGTAGCGGTAGCCCTCGCCGCGGCCGAGCTCCTTCGCTCCCGGGTAGTGGGCATCCTGCAGGTGGGGCGGGGGAGCGGCAGCGCCGTGCTCGCGGACATGGGCGCTCGCCTTCGAGATCGCCATGGTCGAGGCGTTCGACTTCGGCGCCAGCGCGAGGTAGGCGGCGGCCTGGGCGAGGTTGAGGGCGCACTCGGGGAGCCCCACGCGATCGACTGCCTGGCCCGCGGCGGTCGCGACCACCAGCGCCTGCGGATCGGCGTTGCCGATGTCCTCGGAGGCGAAGATCACCATCCGCCGCGCGATGAAGCGCGGGTCCTCACCGCCCTCGAGCATGACCGCGAGGTAGTAGATCGAGGCGTCCACGTCGGACCCGCGCGTCGCCTTGATCCAGGCCGAGATGTAGTCGTAGTGCCTGTCTCCCTCGCGGTCGTAGAGCAGGGCCTTGCGCTGGAGCGCGTCTTCGACCTCCTCCACCCGTATCGCGTTCCGCTCGGCGACGCGGGTCGCCTCCACGGCCCGCTCCAGAGCCGCCAGGGCCACCCGCCCGTCGCCTCCGGCCCTGGCGGCCAGCATCTTCAGCGCGTCCGGCGCGATTTCCGGCGGGTCCGGAATTCCCCGGTCGTCGCCGAGTGCCCGGAGCACGAGCTCCTCGATCTCTCTCGCGCTGAGCGGGCGGAACTCGTAGATCTGCGAGCGGGAGAGGAGGGCCGAGTTGACCTCGAAGTACGGGTTCTCCGTGGTGGCCCCGATCAGCGTGATCAGGCCCTCCTCGACCGCGGGGAGCAGCGCGTCCTGCTGGCCCTTGTTGAAGCGGTGGATCTCATCGAGGAAGAAGATCGTCGGGCGCCCGGCGGCGCGGCGCTCCCGGGCCCGCGCGATCACCTCGCGGACCTCGGGACGGCCGGCGTTCACCGCCGAGAGCTCCTCGAAGGCGCCCTTCGCCCGCGCGGCGATGATCCGCGCCACGGTCGTCTTGCCGCTGCCGGGTGGCCCGTAGAAGATCGCGCTGTGAGGCTCGCCCGACTCGATGGCGGTCCGCAGCGCGGACCCCGGCTCGAGCAGGTGCGTCTGGCCGGCGAGCTCGTCGAGATCCCGCGGGCGCATGCGAGCGGCGAGCGGCGCGTCCTCCGTGAAGGCCTCCGCCTGAGGGTTCTCGTCGCCCGTCTGGAAGAGCTGGTCACCCGGGTCCGGCATGCTGCCGCAGTATGAACCGCCCCACCGCGCCGCTCGGGACGATCGCGAGGGAGTGGCTCCGAATCGGACTGACGGGCTTCGGGGGCCCGCCGGCGCACGTCACGCTGCTGCGGCGGCTGGTGGTCGCGAAGAACGGATGGATGGACGCGCGCGCGTTCGAGGACGCCAACGCAGCCTGCTCGCTGCTGCCGGGTCCCTCGTCGACCCAGCTCTCGATCTTCTGCGCCTACCGGGTGGGCGGCCCGCTCGGCGCTGTGGTCGGTGGGCTCGGGTTCGTCGTCCCGGCGGTCGTGATGGTGATTGCGCTGTCGATCCTCTTTCTCTCCTCCGCGCCTCCGGACTGGGTCCGCGGCGCCGGCGCCGGTGCGGGCGCAGCGGTCGCAGCGGTCGCCGTTCGGGCCGGCAGCGAGCTGGTCGGTCCGAGCTACCGCCACGCGATGGAGGGACACGGCCACCGGGTTCGCTGGCTGGTCTATCTGCTCGCCGGCGTCGCGGCGGCGACCGCGATCGGGCCCTATCTCGTGCTCGTCCTGGTCGCCTGCGGCCTGCTCGAGGTCTTCCGGCGGAGGCGCCCGGCCGAGACGGCTGGCTTCTGGTGGCCACTCCCGCTGGCAACGGCTTCGACCGGCGGGATCGGCGCCCTCGCCTGGACGGCGTTCAAGGTCGGCGCTCTCTCCTTCGGAGGGGGCTTCGTGATCATTCCGCTGATGCAGCAGGACGCCGTCCACGTCTACCACTGGATGACGGACGCGCAGTTCCTGAACGCGGTGGCCCTGGGGCAGGTCACCCCCGGGCCGGTGGTCGCGACGGTCGCAGCGGTCGGCTACGCGGCGCACGGCGTGGGCGGCGCGGTGCTTGCGGCGGCGGTCGCGTTCATCCCGAGCTTCTCCTTCATCCTGCTCGGCGGTGGGCGCTTCGAGCGGTTTCGCCGGAACGACCGCGCCCGTGCGTTCCTGGACGGTGCCGGTCCCGCGGCGATCGGCGCGATCCTCGGCTCGGCGGTGACGCTGGCCGGCGGCATCGACGAGACCTGGCAGATCCCGGTGCTCGTGGCCGCGGCGGTCAGCCTGCTGATTGCTCGCCGGGGCGTGGTCGAGACGCTGCTCGCCTCCGGTGGCGTGGGCGCCGCGCTCGCTTTGCTCGGTGCACCACTCCCCTAGCTAGGCTGAACGGATGGAGGAGGGCACCGCAACGGCCGCCGTGCCGCAGGGCCTCGGCCCTCGGGCGGTCGAGCTGCTCGGCCGGCTGATCCAGACGGACACCGTCAACCCGCCGGGCAACGAGGGGCCGGTCCAGGATCACCTGCAGGAGGTCCTGACCGATGCCGGGTTCGAGTGCGAGCAGCTCTCCGCGGAGCCCGGCCGGCCCAACCTGGTCGCCCGGCTGCGAGGGGCCGGCGACGGACCCACTCTCACCTTCCTCGGACACGTCGACACGGTTCGCGCCGACCCGGAGGAGTGGAGCTTCGACCCGTGGGCCGGCGACGTCGCGGAGGGCTGGGTGCGCGGTCGCGGCGCGCTCGACATGAAGGGGCAGGTCGCGGCCGAGGTCGCCGCCGCCGCCACGCTGGCCGAGACCGGCTGGCGGCCCTCGTCAGGCGATCTGCAGCTGGTGATCACCGCCGACGAGGAGGTCGGAGGCGGACTCGGCGCGTTCTGGCTCTGCGAGCAGCACCCGGACAAGGTGCGCAGCGACTTCGTCGTCAACGAGGGCGGCGGCAACGTGGTGGAGTTCGCCGGCCGGCGGCTCTACACCCTCAGCGTCGGCGAGAAGGGGATCTTCCGGATGAAGCTGCGCACGAGCGGCGAGGCGGGGCACGCGTCCCTGCCGCGGATCGGCGACAACGCGCTGCTCAAGCTCTCCGGCTATCTCGCCGCGCTCTCCGAGCAGCCGCCGCCCGAGCCGACCGATGTCGGGGAGGCGATGCTGGAGGCTCTCTTCGGCGAGCCGTTCCCCGGCGAGGAGGGCGTGCGCGCCGGGCTTGAGCGCCTGCGCGCCGAGCAGCCGCTGCTTGCCGACTTCCTGGTCGAGCCGATGCTCGGCGTCACGCTCACGCCCACCAGGGCGCAGGCCGGCAAGAAGGCGAACGTGATCCCCTCCGAGGCCGAGGCCCTGATCGACTGCCGCGTGCCGCCAGGCCAGGGCAAGGACGACGCCCTTCGCCAGCTGGCGGCCCTGATCGGAGAGGGCGACTACGAGGTCGAGTTCAGCGAGGCGGTGGTCGGCTCGAGCTCGCCCATGGACACCCCGCTGGCCGAGGCGATCCGCGGCTGGCTCGCCGACGCCGATCCGGGCGCGGGGATCGCGCCGACGGTGATGCCCGGGTTCAGCGACAGCAACCCGTTCCGCGCCGCCTTCCCGGATGCCGTCGTCTACGGCTTCTGCCCTCATCGCGAGATTGACCTGCTGCGCGCCGCCCCCCTGATCCACGGCGCCGACGAGCGCATCCCGGTCGCGGACGTCGAGCTGTCGGCCCGCTTCTTCTTCGACCTGCCGCAGAGAATGCTCGGATGAGCGAGACCAACGGCAACCGCGCGCCGGCTCCGCCACCGGAGGAGGAATACGTCCTCCGCCTCGGCGGGATGGCCCTGCGCAACGGGCTGCTGATCCACGGTCCGACCTCATGGGCCGCGGCCGCCCGGGACCAGGCCGGGGAGATCCAGGTCGCCTCGGGCCCGAAGCCCGCCCTGGCGCCCGAGCTGGCCGTCCGGGTGCCGCTGCTGCGCGGGCCGCTGCGGCTCGCCGAGGCCTTCCTGCTCATCCCCACGGTCCGACTGAAGCTCCGGGCCGCCCGCCTGCCCTTCGAAGACGTTCGCGTGATCGCCGCGATGTTCATCGCCTCCAGCGCCAGTCGCGCCCTGCGCCGCAAGAAAGCGAGTGCGGCGGCCGAGTTGGCGCAGGCTGCCCTGGGCCTCGCCCCCGCGATGGTCGCCCTCAGCGACCGCAACCTCGCCGCCTACCACGGCGCCGAGCACAAGGCGATCGGCGCCTATGAGGCCGGCTCCGATGACCCGGCGTCCGCCACCAAGGAGCACGAGCGCTGCGGCTCCAACCTGGTCGCGCCCATGCTCGTGCTGTCGGCCGCCGGGCAGCTGCTCCTCGAGCGAGCCCTCGAGGACCCGGGCCCCGTGGCCCGCGCGGCAGTGGGCCTGGCGAGTGCGTCGCTGGCCGCGGAGATGTTCGCCTGGAGCGAGCGCAACCCGTCGAGCCCCGCCGCCCGCGCCTTCCACCGGCCCGGCCACGAGATCCAGCGCCTGATCGCCACCAAGGAGCCGACCCCCGAGCAGCTCGAGGTCAGCGTCACGGCGCTGCGCGAGATCCTCAGAGTCGAACAGGAGGCCGACGGCGAGGCGAGGCCGGAGGATCCGCTCCCCGCTACGTAGACTGCAGCGCCCGTGCTCGGCAGGATCGACCACATCGGCGTAGCGACCGACGACCTCGAGGGCGCCCTCGCGCTCTACGAGAAGACCCTCGGCATGCCGCTGGCCCACCGCGAGACGGTGGAGTCCCAGGGCGTCGAGGCGGCGCTGCTCGACGTCGGCGACGGTCACGTCGAGCTGCTGCGCCCTCTCGGGCCGGAGACGCCGGTGGGCAAGTATCTGGAGAAGCGCGGGCCCGGCCTGCACCACGTCGCCTACGCCGTCGACGACATCGACAAGGTGCTCGGCGAGCTCAAGGAGGCGGGAGTCGAGCTGATCGACTCAGAAGCTAGAGTGGGTATCCGCAACTCTCGCGTTGCGTTTCTGCACCCGCGCTCGACCGGCGGAGTGCTGACAGAAATCGTCGAACCGGCCAAGGAGCATTGATGACATCGGCAGAGCGAGTTTCGATCGGGTTCTCGGGAGGACAGGTCGTCGAGGTCAGGATCGACGACGGCAAGCTCAAGGACCTGCGCAAGGCGCTCGAGAAGGGCGACGGCTGGCTCGATCTGGACGCGGAGGAGGGCATGGTCTCGATCGACCTGCGCCAGGTCGTGTTCATCCGCAGCGCCACGACTCCGCAGAAGATCGGCTTCGGCGGCTAGCTCAGCCGGCCTTCGCGAGGGCGGCCCAGAGCCGCTCCTCGGCGTCGAGCACCTTCGCGGCCTCGGCCGACAGGGCCCGCCACTGCTCGGGATCGGCCTCCTCGGGCTCGCTCGCGGTTCGCGCGGCCACCGCGAGGCTGCTCCAGTCGTCTGAGGCCTCCCGCGCGAGTGCGGCCTCCTCGTACCTGGCCTCCTCCAGGAACCTGGAGTACATCTTCCGGAAGTTGCCGCCTCCCGTCCCGCGGCGCTCGATCACCTGGTAGAGGAAGCGCGCGCACCACTGCCAGTCCTCGGCGGTCTCGGGCCAGTGGCCCACCTCGGCCGCGAACTTCCGCAGCGCCGGCAGCCCCTCGAAGTCGCCCAGCGGCGGCTCCAGCATCTGGCTCGCGGCCCGGGCGATCGCCTTCGGCGCGTGGGCGAGCAGGTCGTCGCGGCTGAGCTCGACTCCCTCGGGCAGGTCGATCGCGTGCCCCTCCAGAGGGAAGATGGGCTGCTGGGAGTGGCGCGCCTCCCTCAGGCTCTCGAGCGAGGTGGTCTGGAGGTCCTCGAAGGAGGTGTCGGAGAGCCAGGCGAGCTCGTCGTCGTAGCCGGCCAGGACGACCGCGTGTCCCGGGAAGTGGGCCGAGCGCCCGTAGTGGTCGAGGTAGTAGAGGTCGGTGAGCAGCAGCGCCGGGCGGCCGGCATCGACGTCCCCCTTCGCCAGCGCCCAGGAGGCCTCCGGGTCCTTCTCGGTTCGCAGCCGCAGCGGCACCTCGGTCAGCTCCAGGAAGTTCTCCTCCAGCCGGGCAGCCCGGCCGTTGGTGAAGCGGGTGGGCGAGTGCTCGTCCAGGACCACGTAGTAGAAGCAGGCGCCCGCGCCCAGGCCGAAGGCCATCTCCTCGGAGATCTCGACTCCGTGGAATCCGAGCAGGTTCCGCAGGGCGGTCGAGCCGCAGTGGTGCCCCGGCACGTGCCGGTAGCCCGGGACCATCACCCTGTTCGCGGTCTCAGCCACTCACCGGATTGTCCCGGAGCTTCAGATACTCGGCGCGCTCCTCGAAGCTCTTGCGCATCTCGGAGGTGAGCTCGTCGAGGAACTCCTCGCGGTAGGTGGAGTCGGTGAAGATCGCGATCGCGAAGTAGAAGCCGGAGAACGCCGCCAGCCCGAGCGCGACGCGGAGCAGCTCGCTGGTCAGCTCGAGCCGCTCGCCGAAGAGATGGAAGTGGAAGAGGACGTTCCCTGGGTCGCCGATCCACTGGGCGCGCATCGAGTCGTCGATCGCGAGCACGCCGAAGACGGTCAGAAAGGCGCCGATCATCAGGCTGACCAGCAGCACCTGCACCGCCTGGCTGACGAACATCACGAGGCCGACGTTGAAGAGCTGGCGGCGCTGCAGGGGAGGGGCATCGGCGCTCACCTCGTGCTCGAGCCGCACCGCCTCGCGCGGCAGGCGGACGGCCAGGAATCCCACGCCGAGCACGATGAAGAGGACGATGATCGTCGCGTAGACCCCCTGGGTGGGATTGCTGAACATCTGCCAGAGCTCCTGGGTCGGGAAGGAGAGGAGCACGAAGATCGCCAGCAGCGGGACCGCGCGGGCGAGCAGCGTCAGCGCCGAGCGCAGCTGGGTGACGATCCGTGAGATCACCCAGCGGAGGATCGAGACGAGCCCGAGTCCGACGACGCCGTAGATCAGGCAGAGCAGGAGCAGGTTCGCGGCGGCCGTCACCAGGGCGCTTCGGAACTGCCCGCCGGCGCTGAAGATCAGCGGCAGGAACGCCGGCACGAGCACGAACCCGGCGAGCTCGGTTTTGCCCAGGCGGCGCGGAATCGCGGAGAACGGTCGTCCGCGAGCCTTGTTGAGGACGGCGATCGCAACCAGCAGGATCGCGAGTCCGCCGGTGACGGCGAGCAGGTTCTGCCACCAGGACCAGTCGAGATTGCCGGCGCCGAGCATCTCCCCGAGGAAGACCAGCCCGAGGAGCGGGGCGGCCCGGTTCCAGATGTCCTCGGACGCGGAGATGTCCTCGCTGAAGAGGGGCAGGCCGGCGTGCCGGAAGTCATCCTCGTACTGCTGGAGACGCTCGGCGTCCGTGGCCATCGCCGAACCGTATTCTGCGCCGGTGCTCCAGCGCCTCGACAGCCGCGTCCTCTACGGGATGCGGACCCGCTTTCACAGCCCGCCGGCCGAGGCGGTCGGCAGGGCGCTGGGCAAGATCGGCGAGTACGGCGCGGTCTGGCTCGCGATCGGGATCGCGATGGCGTTCATCGACCCGGACAACGGCGAGGACTGGGTCGTCGCGGGATTTCTCGGCCCGGTGGCGATCGGGCTCAACTTCGCGATCAAGCTCCTCGTCCGGCGCCAGCGGCCGGTGCTCGAGGGTCTCCCGCCGCTGGGTGGGGCACCGAGCTCGCTCAGCTTCCCCTCGGCCCATGCCACCTCCTCGTTCGCCTGCGCGACCGCGATGACCCGGATCGCGCCCGAGGCGGCGCTCCTCTTCATCCTGGCCGGGGCGATCGCGGTCTGCCGCCCCTATCTCGGCATGCACTACCCCTCCGACGTGCTCGCCGGCGCCGTCATCGGCGTCGGCCTGGGCCTGATCGTCCCGCTCTGATGAAGATCGGGATCGTGGGAATGCCCAATGCGGGCAAGTCGACCCTGTTCAACGCGCTGACGGCCGCCGGCGCGGAGACCGGTGACTACCCGTTCACGACGGTGGAGCCGAACGTCGCGGTGGTCGGCGTTCCGGACGAGCGCCTCGACCGGATCGCGGAGATGCTCGGCGCCTCGGAGACGGTTCACGAGACGATCTACTTCCACGACATCGCCGGCCTGGTCAAGGGCGCTTCGCAGGGGGAGGGCCTGGGCAATCAGTTCCTAGCTTCGATCCGCGAGACCGACGCGATCTGCCACGTGATTCGCGCGCATGGCTCGAGCGCCGTGGCCCACCCCGAGGGGCGCGTCGATCCGGTCGCCGATGCCGAGCTGATCGAGACTGAGCTGCTCGCCGCCGACCTGGAGAGCGCCGAGCGCCGCCTCGAGCGGGTCACCAAGCAGGCCCGGGGCGGCGACAAGGCGGTGATCGCCGAGCGCGAGTGGCTCGAGCAGGTGGTGGCGGCTCTCGAAGGAGGTCGCCCCGCGCGCGAGATTCCGGTGCCCGACGCCGCCCCCGATGCGCTGCGCAACCTCTCGCCGCTGACCGGCAAGCCCACTCTGTACGTGGTCAACGTGGAAGAGGGCGAGGCCGACGCTCCGCCGGAGCTGCTGGCGCACGCGGAGGGAATGGACGCCCAGGTGGTCGTGATCTCGGCCCGCATCGAGGCGGATCTGCGGGAGCTCGACGAGGAGGAGGCGGAGGAGATGCGGGGCGAGTTGGGGATCGAGCGGTCGGGCCTCGAGCGCCTGATCCGCGCGGCCTTCGAGCTGCTCCAGCTGGAGAGCTTCTTCACGGCTGACACCGACAAGCCCGCCCAGGCGCACACGCTGAATCGGGGCGGGAGCGCATGGGACGCGGCCGGCCGCGTCCACGGCGACATCCAGAAGGCGTTCGTGCGGGCCGAGGTCATCGCCTGGGACGAGCTGCTCGACGCCGGCGGCTACGCGGCCGCCCGCGAGCGCGGCACGCTGCGGATCGAGGGCCGCGACTACGTCGTCGCCGACGGCGACGTGATCCACATCAGGACCTAGATGGATAGGGTGGGCTCGTCCGAACGTTTCGAGTCCAGGGAGGTCTCATGCGCTTCATTCGGGTCAAGCTCACGTTCTCCAATGTTGTCGCGCTTCTCGCGCTCTTCATCGCCCTCGGCGGCAGCGCCTATGCGTTCCACCTGGGCAAGAACGCGGTCAAGACCAAGAACATCAAGAACGGCGCCGTCACCGAGGCGAAGCTCGCGAACGCCGCGGTCACCGCCTCCAAGCTCGCCGCCGGGGCGGTCAAGACGCCGTCGGTGGTCGTGCGGACTGCCTCGAAGCCGCTGAACGATGGCAGCAACGCGATCACGCGGGCGGAGTGCCAACCAGGAGAGGTGGCCGTGGGTGGCGGTGCCCTCAGCGCGAGTCAGAACTCGGATATCCAGCTCATGAGTCTGCGCCCAGTGAAGGCCGGCGGCGCGAGCGCCCTGAACGGCGACACCCCCACCGCCTTCGAGACGAACTACATCAACAACGCTGGGGGCGGCAACACGACAGCGACCGCCTACGTGATCTGCATGAGCGTGAAATAGCGCGACTACAGTGCCGGCATGACCGCACCGCGCCCGACGGCTGAACGGCTTTGCGTGATCCACGGCAACAGCCTGCCGGAGGGCGCCGACCCGGTCTCGGGCGAGCGGGTCAGCGTCGACGCCGGGGGCGTCCTGCCGGTGGAGGCGACGGACGGCGGGGACATCGTCGGCATCGCGCGGCACGGGTTCGACCGCTCGATCCCGGCCCACCTGGTCGACCATCGCGCCAACATCAGAGCGGCCTGCGAGCTCGGCTGCAACCGGGTGCTGGCGCTTGCGTCCGTGGGAAGCCTCGACAAGGACCTCAAGGTCGGGATGCTGAGCTGCCCGGAGGACTTCTACGCGCCGGAGATCGCGCCCAGCTTCTACCGTGATCCACGCGGGCACTCGGTCCCCGGCTTCGATCCGGACTGGCGCGACATCGTGATCAGCGCCTGGGCCTCTCTCACCAAAACCGACCTCGAGGTGGGCGGGACCTACGCGCAGACGATCGGGCCGCGCTTCGAGACGCCCGCCGAGGTGCGCGCGCTGGCCGAGGTAGCCGACATGGTCGGAATGACCGTCGCGGCGGAGGCGATCCTCGCCGGCGAGGCGGCGCTGGCCTACGCGGTGGTCTGCACGGTCGACAACCTGGCGAACGGGATCGAGGACAAGGCCCTCACCGTGGACGAGTACCGGCGCGGCCGCGACCGGACCGCCAAGACGCTGGCGGCTGACCTGGAGTTCGTCCTGCCCGCGCTCGCCAAGGGATTGCCGGGCAGTTGAGCCTCGCTGTCACCGGCGCCACGCTGAATGGCGAGGTGGTCGGGCTCCGCGCCGAGGACGGCCTGATCACCGAGCTCGGAGCAGAGGTCGAAGCCGGTCCCGCCGATGATGTGATCGACGCGGCGGGACTCCTCCTCTGCCCGCCGATGGTGAACGGGCACACCCACGCCGCGATGACCCTGTTCCGCGGCTTCGGCGACGACATGCCGCTGATGGAGTGGCTGAAGACGAAGATCTGGCCGGCCGAGGCGAAGCTCGAGCCCGAGGACGTCTACTGGGGGACGCGGCTCGCCTGCGTCGAGATGATCCGCGCGGGGACGACGAGGTTCGTCGACATGTACTGGCACGGCACCGAGGTCGCGGCCGCGGTCCGCGACGCCGGGATTCGCGCAGTGGCCAGCAGCGTGATCATCGACCAGCTCGACCCGGCGAAGGGCGAGGCTCTCCGGCCGGAGGTGCTCGAGGTCCTGGATCGCCTCGGCGAGGCCGGACCGCTCGTTCAACCGAGCCTCGGCCCGCACGCGATCTACACCGTCAGCGCGGAGACCCTGCACTGGATCGCAGAGCTCGCCGCCGAGCGTGAGCTTCCGCTCCACATCCACCTCTCCGAGACCGAGCAGGAGGTGGCTGACTGCGTTCAGGCGCACGGGAAGCGGCCCGCCGCCTATCTGGACGAGCTCGGCTTCCT
The DNA here is from genome assembly GCA_963815045.1 of uncultured Solirubrobacterales bacterium. GTDB lineage: Bacteria > Actinomycetota > Thermoleophilia > Solirubrobacterales > 70-9 > DASUPK01. The sequence continues at coordinate 41,428 of CAWFET010000003.1, read as the reverse complement.
CGGCGAGCGGACCGTGCTCGCCCACGGCGTCTGGCTCGACGAGGCGGAGCTGACTCTGATCGCCGAGCGCGGCGCGACGGTCGTCGCGAACCCGGCGGCGAACATGAAGCTCGCCGTGGGTGGGCTTCTCCCGTATCCGGAGGCCGCCAAGGCGGGCGTGGCGCTGGGCCTCGGGACGGACGGCGTCTCCTCGAACTCGAATCTCGACTCCTTCGAGGAGGTGAAGCTGTTCGCGCTCAGCCAGAAGCACGCCAGCGGCGATCCATCGACCCTGCCCGCGGCCGAGGCACTCGCGATCGCGCGCGGGCTGCGCTCGCCGGTGCTGGGCGGCACTCCGCTGGAGGTGGGGGCGCCGGCCGACTTCCTGTTGCTCCGGGCCTCCGATCCGGAGCTCTCCGCGGGCGATCTGGACGCCGACCTGGTCTACGCTGCCGCGGGCTCCGTCGTCGACACCACGGTTGTCGCCGGAGAGGTCCTGATGCGCCAACGGCAGGTTCCGCAGGCGGATGAGGCCGCGGCCGAGGTCCGCTCCCGGGCCCGAAGGCTCACCGGCCGATAGCGTCCCCGGCGTGAGAACGAGGGCTCGCTTCCCCGACGTCCCGCCCAAGGCGGGGCACTACGAGAGCTTCTACCTGAAGCTCGTCCAGCCTGGTGGCGGCCGTGGAGCCTGGATCCGCCACACCGTTCACAAGCGGCCCGGCGAGGAGGCGACCTGCGCGATCTGGTTCGTCCTCTTCGACTCCTCCGCAGCCGGTCCCAGGGCCACGAAGCGCCAGTTCGGCGCTGACGAGCTGAGCAACTCGCCCGACACCTACATCCGCGTCGCCGACGCGTCGGTCACCGACGGCCGCGCGGTCGGGCGCGTCGAGACCGACGTGATGGCGGCGAAGTGGGACCTGCGATTCGCGGACTCTCACGAGCCCTTCCACCACCTGCCTCGCGAGTTCCTCTACCGCTCGAAGCTGCCCAAGACCAAGTTCCTGAGCCCCTACCCGGATGCGGTCTTCAACGGCGAGCTCGAGGTGGGCGGCGAGCGGATCGAGGTGGCCGACTGGCGGGGGATGATCGGGCACAACTGGGGCGCCGAGCACGCCGAGCGGTGGGTCTGGATCCAGGGCTCGGAGTTCGAGGGCCGCTCGCCCGAGGACTACTTCGACATGGCGGTGGGCCGGATCAAGATCGGCGGGCGCACCACGCCGTGGGTCGGCAACGCGATGCTGATGCTCGACGGCAAGGCCCATCGGCTCGGGGGCTTCGGACAGGTCCGCAGCACCGAGGTCGAGGAGTCGCCAACGGGCGCGCGCTTCGAGCTCAAGGGCAAGGGGATCAAGGTGGCGGGGAACGTCCGCGCCGCCGCCAAGGACTTCGTCGCCTGGATCTATGCCGATCCGGTCGGCCCCGAGCACAACACGCTCAACTGCTCGATCTCGGACCTGGAGCTCGACGTCGAGCTCGACGGTGGCCCGGCGCAGCGTCTCGCGGTGAGGGGCGCGGCCGCGTATGAGTTCGGCACCCGTGACGCCGGCCACGGCATCCCGGTTCAGCCCTATCCGGACGGCTAGGCGCCCCGGGAGATCGCCTCGAACTCGTCGCCCGAGAGCTCGATGTCGAGGGCGGCGAGGTTCTCGCGCAGGTGCTCGATCGAGAGCGTGCCGGGGATCGGCAGCATGACCGGGGAGCGGTGGAGCAGCCAGGCGAGCGCGATCTGCTCGGGAGATGCGTCGTGGCTCCGCGCGATCTCCGCGAGCGCCGAGGGCGCGTCGCCCTTCACCGGGTAGTAGGGAACGAAGACGATCTCGTTCTCCTCGCAGTAGTCGACGACGTCGTCGTGACCGCGCTCGCCGACGTTGTAGTGGTTCTGCACCGCGGCGATCGGAACGATCTCGCGGGCGGCCTCGATCTGCTCGACGGTGACCGCCGAGATGCCGACCTCCCTGATCCTCCCCGCCTCGCGGTACTCGGCGATCGTCCCGAGGCTGTCGGCGAGCGGCGTCTCCGGATCGATGCGGTGCAGGTAGTAGAGGTCAATCGTCGCGGCCCGCAGGCTCTCGAAGCTCTGCTCGATCTGAGCCCGGAGCGCCTCTGGGCTGCCACTCCCCGAATAGCCCCCCTTGGTGGCGATGACGAGCCCTTCCGGCTGCGGCAACAGCGTCTCACCGATCGCCCGCTCGCTGTCCCCGCCGGTGTAGACGTGCGCGGTGTCGATCATTCCGAGCCCGGCCTCGACCGCCTCGCGCAGGAACGCGTGGTTCTCCCGCGTCGAGGTCAGCCGGTTGGTCCCGAGGCCGATCCGAGCGACCTCCTTGCCCGCGACTTCCATGCGTGACTTCTACTTCTTCTTGAAGAACGCCCAGGTGTCCGGCAGGCCGAGCGCGCTCGCCAGCTGAGGGCCGTTGACCGTCGTGGTCCCGCCGCTCCCGACCAGGTTCGCGTGCACGATGCGAGGCGACGCGCCGCGCTGGGTCACCACGACGTTGCGCAGCTTGCCGCGCAGCCCGATGCCGTGGAGCGCGCCGCTGATCCGCCCGACCGAGTACTTCCGCTTCCAGTGTTCGTACGGCGATCCGGCGTCCGCCTCGTAGGGGTCGTCGACGCCTCGCAGGTACGGCACGGCCGGCTGCCCGAATCCCAGTGAGGAGAACTCGTTGTTTTCCGTGTGGCCGCCGGAGGTCGAGAAGAAGAAGGTCTGGGCGACCTTGCCCTTGTCGAGGACGACCTGCAGGTGGGTGGCGCTGACCGCCTTGTCGGTCTTCGCCGTCTCCGCGGCGACCCCGCCGTAGGCCTGGCTCCGGGTGTCGTCGAAGACGTCGAACGTCCCGCCGTGGGACGCGGTGGAGAGCACGTACGAGCGCGCGGCGACCGCCTGGGACTTGAGCGCCTCGATCGGCCACGATGAGGGTGACTCCCTCGAGACCACGCCCCGCACGTAGTCCTCGATGTCGAGCACGTTGATCGCGTCGAGGCCGCTCGATGAGCGCCGGACCTCGAGCGAGCCCCGGTAGGCGCCCTTGCCCGCCACGGCGACGGCCGGCGCGCCCGTCGCCGTCATGACCGCGCACTTCGCGATCCGCCTTCCCTTCTTCGAGCGCACCACCACACCGGCGCCCTTCCGCTTCGCCACGTACGTCTTGCCCGGCTTGATGGCGACGCCGCAGGCGGAGTTCGCGCCGTGGAAGGCGACGCTGCCGACCGAATCGCGCAGGAGGACCCGCACCGACTGATCAGCCGTTGACCCGATCGTGGTGCCCGTGTAGTAGTGGGTCAGGATCTGGTCGTAGGTGAACCCGTGCTTGGCGTAGCCGTAGGCCCCGTACTGGCTCATGCCGACGCCGTGGCCGAAGCCCGCGCCCTTGACGACCCAGACCTTGGCCGACGCCATCGCGGGGAGGGCGAGGAGGCAGGCAAGCGCGCAGAGCAGGAGTCGGGTCCCCCGGGGCATCGCCCCTGAATAACGGGTAGCGCGGCGGGAAGTTGCGGTTTGGAGCGGATCTCCCATGGACTGTGGCCAGAACGGCCCTCGGGCGGCCCGAGTGCGTGAGCTAGCTTGTGGGTAGCCGAGGAGAGAGACCCGTTCCAAGGAGAGGACTATGGCGACCGAGACGATTCAGGCCACAGACCACAAGCTCTACGTCGCCGGCGAGTGGATCGAGACCGGCGAATGGTCCGAGGTGAAGTCCCCGTACGACGGAACCGTCATCGGCCGGGTGCCGAAGGGGGATGCCGCCCTGGTGGACCGGGCGACCGATGAGGCCGCCGAGGCGTTCCTGGCCGGCGAATTCCCCGCGCACAAGCGGGCGGCGGTCCTCGACCGCGCCGCGGAGCTCGTCGCCGAGCGCGAGGACGATCTCGCGATGACGATCGCCGCCGAGGCCGGCAAGCCCGTCAAGACCGCCCGTGTGGAGGCTCAGCGCTGCGTCGGCACGCTCGAGTTCGCCGCGGTCGAGGCTCGCAGCCTCACCGGCCACACGATCCCGATGGACGCCGGCGCCGCCGGGGAGGGCAAGCTCGGCATCGTGATCCGCGTTCCCTACGGGGTGGTCGGCGCGATCAGCCCGTTCAACTTCCCCCTCAACCTGGTCGCCCACAAGCTCGGCCCGGCGATCGCCGCGGGCAACGCTGTGGTCCTGAAGCCCGCCGGGCAGACCCCCATCTCAGCCATCAAGCTGGCGGAGGTGCTCTACGACGCCGGGCTGCCCGAGAACTGGCTCCAGGTCGTCTGCGGCTCCGGCTCGGATGTCGGCAATGCGATCGTGGAAAGCAAGAGGACCCACGCGATCACCTTCACCGGCTCCGCCGAGGTCGGCTGGGGCATCCGCTCCGCGGTTCCGCACAAGAAGGTCAATCTCGAGCTGGGCTCGAACGCGCCGCTGATCGTGAACGAGGACGGGGACTGGGAAACCGCGGCCGACAAGGCCCAGATCCACGCCTACTCGCATGCCGGCCAGAGCTGCATCTCGGTTCAGCGGATCCTTCTCCACGACTCGATCGCCGATCAGTTCACCGAGCGTTTCGTCAAGAACGTCGAGTCGCTGGTCGTCGGCGATCCGATGGACGAGAACACCGACGTGGGCCCCGTGATCTCCCCTGGCGACAAGGACCGCGTCAAGGAGTGGATCGATGAGGCGGCGTCGAAGGGCGGGCAGATCCTGACCGGCGGCGAGCTGGTCGACGAGGACCGCTGCGTCGCGCCCACCGTGATCAAGGACGATCCCCGCGAGTGCCACACGTGGAAGGACGAGATCTTCGGGCCGGTCGCCACCATCCACACGTTCAAGAGGTTCGAGGAGGGCCTGGAGATGGCCAACGACTCGCGCTACGGGCTGCAGGCCGGAGTCTTCACTCGGGACGTGGGCAAAGCGATCAAGGCCGGCCAGACGCTCGAGTTCGGCGGCGTCCTGATCAACGAGGTCCCGACCTTCCGCACCGACCAGATGCCCTACGGGGGGGTCAAGGACTCGGGCAACACCCGCGAGGGCCCCCATTACGCGGTGCGAGAGCTCACCGAGGAGCGCCTGGTCACCTTCCAGGGCTGACGAAGCGCGCTACCGGCGCCGCTTCTTCTTCTTGGCTGCTGCGGCCGGCCGCCTCGCCGTGACGATCCGGGGACTGCCCGGCGCCTCCGGCATCCTCACCGCCCCACTCAGACCGGCGCGAACCAGCGCTCGAGCCGGTCCTTGCTCATCAGCTGGGAGGGCTCCACCGTGCGGGCCAGGCAATCGCGTAGGTCCTGCCCGGCGTCGGGGTCCGAAGCCCAACCGCGGAACAGCGGCTCGGCACTCTCCGGCTTCGGGAAACGGCCCCAAGCGAAGGACCAGTCGTAGTGCTCGGCCGACTTGGCATCGCGCCACTCCTCGTAGTCATCGAGGTCGCCGCCGCCCGAGAGAGTGTCGGCCACGTACAGCGCCGCCTCCACGGCGTCTCCAATCCCCTGGGCCGTGCCCGGGTGCTTGAAGTAGCAAGCGTCCCCGACCAGCGCCCAGCCCGGCCCTGTCGGCTGCCGGTAGAAGCCGCGCATCAGGGACTCCGGGGCCACGGTCACCTCGGTCACCATCTCGGCGCCGTCGAGCAGGTTCGGGTCGAGGGTCTCGGGGAACCGGCGGACCGCCTCCATGTACTTGCGCTCCCTCTCCGGTTTCGTTCCCTGCGCAAGATCCGGGACACCGTTGGCGATCACGAGATAGAGCCCGTCCTCGACGGGCCCGTGGTAGAGCATCTCGTCGAGGTTGATCTGCAGGGTCGAAACGGGCTCATCGACCGGGATGCCGCTCCAGTAGGAGTAGGAGAAGGCGAGCTCACCCCGCTGGGTGCGCTCCTTCTCCAGGCCGAGCTTCCCGGCGACCATCGAACCCCGGCCGTCGGCGCCGAATACCCATGTCGCCTCGATCTCGCGGCCATCCGCCAGCCTGATTCCCCGCACCGGGTCTTCGTCGGTGCCTCCGCCGAGCAGGTCGACCACGCGCGTGCCGAAGATTCCCGTCACGCGGGCGGCGAGAGCCGTATCGACTCCGGCCTCGTCGAGCGCGATGCGGCGCGGCGCCAGCCCGAGGTCGAAGCCCTCGATCGGGGTGTAGCGGCCAGCCGTCTCGTGCCCCAGGGCCACGAGGCGATGCGAGGCGAAGGCAAGCTCGTGCTGAGACTGAAGCGTGTCCAGCACGCCCAGCCGCTCGAGCCGGGCGAGCGTGTTCGGGTAGAGCAGGTGGGTCGAGACGGTCGTGCTCGGGAAGGTGTCCCGGTCGACCATCACGACATCCCAGTCGCGCTGGGCGAGCGCGGTCGCCAGCGTTGACCCGGCGCAGCGCGCCCCGACGATGACTGCGTCGTGCTTCTCCACCACACCCGACCTTACGCCGTAGGCGCAGGGCGGGATGTGTGCGATCGCTCCGTCGCGCTAGTCGTGCGGGTGGGCCATCTTGCGATGGTCGAGCGCCTCGTCGAGGATCTCCTCGGAGACACCCATCTCCTTCGCCACCTCGCGAATCGAACGGTTCGAGGCGGCGGCCTCCTTGACGATCTCGCCGGCCTTGTCGTAGCCGATGTGCGGGTTGAGGGCCGTCGCGACGATCAGGTTCGACTCGCGGTGGCGCTCGAGCATCTCCTCGTTCGGCTCGATCCCGCTGACGCACTTCTCGTCGAGGGCGCGCGAGGCTGCGGCGAGCAGCTTGATCGAGTCGAGCAGGTTGCGCGCGATCAGCGGCACCCGAACGTTGAGCTCGAACTGGCCCTGGCTTCCGCCCATCGTGATCGCCGCGTCGTTGCCGATCACCTGGTCGGCCACCTGGATGACGACCTCCGGGATCACCGGGTTGACCTTGCCGGGCATGATCGAGGAGCCCTTCTGGAGCTCGGGCAGGCGCAGCTCGGCCAGACCGGCCCGCGGCCCGGAGCCCATCAGCGCCAGGTCGTTGGCGATCTTCAGCATCGAGACCGCGACGGTCTTGAGAGCGCCGGAGAGCTCGACCAGGGCGTCGCGGTTGGCCTGTGCCTCGAAGGGGTCGGCGGGCTCGGAGATGTCGAGTCCCGTATCGGCGCTGAGCTGTTCGCGGACCTTGGCGGCGAACTCTGGGTGCGTGTTGAGGCCCGTTCCGGTAGCGGTCCCGCCAAGCGGGATCTGCCCGACGCGGCCGAGCGTCGAGCGAACGCGCTCGGCGCCCAGCCTGATCTGGGCCGCGTACCCGGCGAACTCCTGGCCGAGGGTCACGGGCACCGCGTCCATCAGGTGGGTCCGGCCGGTCTTGACGAGATCGGCGAATTCATCCGCCTTGCGCTCGAGCGCTGCGCGGAGCTCATCCAGCGCGGGCAGCAGGTCGGAGTGGACCTCGCCCAGGGCAGCCAGGTGGACGGCGGACGGGAAGACGTCATTGGAGGACTGGCCCATGTTCACGTGGTCGTTGGGATGGGCCTCGTCGCCGGCGAGCTCGGCGATCACCTCGTTCGCGTTCATGTTCGACGAGGTGCCGGATCCGGTCTGGAACACGTCGATCGGGAACTGCTCGTCGTGATCGCCGGCGGCGACCTCGTCGCCGGCCTTGGCGATCTTCTCCGCGAGGTCGGAATCGAGCTTCCCGAGCCCAGCATTCGCGCGGGCCGCGGCGGCCTTGAGGCGCCCCAGCCAGTGGATCACGGGCGCCGGGACCGGCTGACCCGAGATCCTGAAGTTCTCGACTGCTTTCGTGGTCTCGCCTCCCCAGAGCTGGTCGGCGGTCTTGGCTTCCATCACCACTCAGGCTATCTAGCCCGAGCTGTGGCCTGCGGCGTAGCCCCGGCCGAAGGCGCGCTCGAAGCTCGCGGGCATCGTCCCGCCCGTCTGGCTGAAGCGGGCGGCGGCGTTGAGCCGCCTGGACAGGTCGGTGTGGATCGCATCAGCCCCCTTGGCGACGGCCCCGATCAGGTAGCCGAGCTGCACGGCGGCGGTCAGGGAGCCCGCTCGCGCCTCGGCGTTCAGCTTGGTGGCCGCGACGATCATCGGCTGGCCGATGTTGGCCAGCTGGCCGCCGTCCTGCTCGGGGACGAGGCAGTCCGAGATCGGCGTAGTCCCCGCCAGCCGCACTGGGCCGGGAGCGCTCTCGAGAGCCCTCAGGTAGCCGCGGTTGGTGACCAGGCAGGCCGCCGGGGCGAGGTCGTTCTTCTTCGCCCCGCAGGCCGACAGGGCCACCATCGCCGTGGCGGCCAGCAGGGCGATCGCGGTCGCGCGAAGCACGTCACTGATCCTACGTCCGCCGCGGTCCATAACTTGATCACCCGTGACCGAAGAGGCGACGCCCCTTCGCCCCATCGATCCGCTCGCGCACCGAGCACTGGAGGCGCTCGTGCGGGCCGAGGCGAATCTCACCCGCCGCCTGGCGGCGGACCTCGAGCGGATCGGCGTCTCGGCGACCGGCTTCACGATGCTGGTCCTGCTCACCAGCGCCGGGGGCCGCCTGGAGCTGCGCACGATGCGCCGCCGCCTCGGCGCCTCCAAGGCGACCGCGACCGAGGTCCTCGACACGCTCGAGAAGCGCGGCTTCATCGGCCGCAGCCGTCTCGAGAGCGATCGCCGCGCGGTCGCGGTCGGCCTGACCGAGGCCGGCTACAACCTGGTCACGCACGCATTCCCCGCCCATGCGGAGCGGGTGCGCGAGGCGTTCGGCGTGCTGGACGAGACGGAGAAGCGCCAGCTCGCTGATCTCTGCCGCAAGCTGGACCGCGCCGCCTAGTAGCGCGTCCGGCGACGCCGAACCACGACGTCGTCCTCGCCGAGCGACGGATCCGGCCTGCCGCGCACGAACACCAGATAGAGGCCGATCACGAACCCGACGGCGCCGACGATCATCAGGATCAGCCCGACCGTCGGGATGTCAACGGCCTTCCATTTGTCCGCGACCGCATAGCGCAGGATCGCCCCCACGGCGATCAGGAAGAGCGATGTCCCGATTGTCATGAATGGATCTTGCTCGCGGCCCGCAGGGCCGAAACCCCGCTGGACGCATTTCCGGCGGCGTCAGCCGGCCCAGAGCTCGGCGAGCTGGAGGGGGGTCAGGCCCGAGAGCCGCAGGCAGTCGCGCGTCATGTGGGCCTGGTCGGCGTAGCCCAGCTCGGCAGCAACCCGAGCGAGGTCGCTTTCGCCTGCCGCGATCGCGCCAGACTGCGCGACCAGGCGCCGGAAGCGCAGAACCCGGTCGAGCGTCTTCGGGCCGTAGCCCACCGCCCGGTGGAACCGCCGCCTGAGCTGCCTGTCGCTGATCCCGAGCGATTCGGCGAGCTGGTCGACGCGTGCGCCGGGGAAACCGAGACGTCGGATCGCCGCGAGCACCAGCGGGTCAGGCCCGATCGCCTGGACCCGCGAGCGGATCTCCCCCTCGAGGACGCGAAACACCTCCTTCTCTCCTTCGCTCTCACCGACGCGCTCCGCGAGCTCTCGGCCGGCCGGGCCGAGCAGCTCCTCCAGCCGGACATGCACGTCGAGGATCTCGCTGGCGGGCATGCCGAGCAGCGCCCCGGCCAGGCCCGGCCGGAGCCGCAGGCCGAGAATCCGCTCGCCCGGTGAGACTCGGGTGGGCCTGGCGGCTCGGTCCAGCCCGGCCACCACCAGGTCGCCCTCGCGCCAGAGCAGGTCCACGCATCCGTCCGGGAGGATGAGGACCGGCTCGCGCGATTTGTCCTCGCCGGTCTGGCGCAGCCAGCGACACGCGACGAGCGAGTACACGTCGCCCGATGGGGCGAACTCGCTGTACGGCGTCATGACGGAAACCTAGAGAACGTCCGAAATGTTCAAGGCGAACGATCGATCTCCGGATAGCTTCGACCTCAATCGACGAAGGAGACGGAGATGGAGCAGAGAGTCAGCCTGATCACCCTCGGGATCTCGGATCTGGATCGCGCCCGGAGCTTCTACGAGGCCCTCGGGTGGAAGACGGGCGCGGAGGAGGGCGATGACGTCGTCTTCTTCCAGGCCGGCGGGATGGTGCTCGCCCTTTGGGGGCGCGCCCAGCTCGCGGAGGACAGCGCGGTCGCCGACTTCCCCGGCTGGGGAGGGATCACCCTCGCGTACAACACCCGCTCGACTGACGAGGTCGACGAGGTGATCGAGCAGGCCCGAGAGGCGGGCGCGACCATCGGGCGCGAGCCCGCAGAGACCTTCTGGGGCGGCTACTCGGGAATCTTCATCGACCCCGACGGGCACCCCTGGGAGGTGGCGCACCACCCCGGCTGGACGATCGAGAAGGACGGGGCGCTGACGATTCGCAAGGACTGACTGCGAGAATCCCGCCCAATGGCCGGATTCAGACCAGTTGACCCGAAGCAGTCCTTCCCCGAGCTCGAGGAGCGGATCCTCGAGCGCTGGCGCGAGCGCGACGTCTTTCAGCGCTCCTTCACCAACCGCGCCGACGCTCCGCTGTGGAGCTTCTACGAGGGGCCGCCGACCGCCAACGGCCGGCCGGGCTCCCATCACGTCCTGGCGCGGGTCTTCAAGGACATCTATCCGCGGTTCAAGACGATGACCGGCCACCAGGTCCCGCGGAAGGCGGGCTGGGATTGTCACGGCCTGCCGGTCGAGCTCGAGGTCGAGCGCGAGCTGGGCATCACCTCGAAGGACGAGATCGAGGAGTTCGGCATCGCGGAGTTCAACGCCCGCTGCCGCGAGTCGGTCTTCCGCTACGTCGAGGACTGGAACCGGATGACGGAGCGCATCGGCTTCTGGCTCGACCTCGACGACCCCTACGTGACGATGACGAACGACTACATCGAGTCCGTCTGGTGGGCGCTGCGGCGGATGTGGGATGACGGCCGGCTCTACGAGGACTACAAGGTCGTCCCGTACTGCCCGCGCGACGGCACCGCGCTCTCCTCCCACGAGGTCGCGCTCGGTTACAAGGACGTCGAGGACCCGTCGATCTACGTTCGCTTCCCGCTGCTCGATGCCGACGAGTCGCTGCTCGTCTGGACGACGACTCCCTGGACCCTTCCAGGCAACGAGGCCGCCGCTGTCGCCCCGGACGTCGAGTACGCCCGGGTGCGTCTCGGAGGCGAGACTCTGATCCTGGCCAGCGCGCTGGTCGAGAGCGTGCTCGGCGAGGAGGCGGAGATCGTCGAGCGTCTCCCGGGAAGCGAGCTGGCCGGAAGAAGCTATCGCGGGCCGATCTTCAAGCTCCAGGACCGCGAGGAGGGGGGCTTCCCGGTGATCAGCGCCGATTTCGTCACGACCGACGAGGGCACGGGCATCGTCCATCTCGCTCCGGCCTTCGGCGAAGACGATTTCGAGGCGGCGGGGAGCGATCCGAGCACGCGGTTCGATCCCGAGCACCCCAACACCCTCTACAACCCGGTGAAACCGGATGGGAAATTCGACCAGCGTGTCGTCTCATTCGAGGGCCGCTTCGTCAAGGACCCCGAGGTGACCCGGCAGCTGATCGATGACCTGGAACGCCGCGGGCTGCTGTTTCGGGAGGAGGCCTACCTGCATGCGTATCCGCACTGCTGGCGCTGCGACACGCCGCTCCTCTACTACGCCAGGGCCAGCTGGTACGTGAAGACGACCGAGGTGCGCGACCGGATGCTCGCCGCCAACGAGGAGATCGGCTGGCATCCCGAGCACATCAAGCACGGCCGCTTCGGCAAGTGGCTCGAGGGCAACGTCGACTGGGCTCTCTCCCGCGACCGCTACTGGGGCACGCCGCTGCCGGTCTGGGAGTGCGACCAAGAGGATTGCGAGGAGCGCTTCTGCGCCGGGTCGATCGCCGATCTGCGCGAGAAGGGCGCGGAGGTTCCGGACGACCTCCACCGCCCCTACATCGACGACGCCGTCTATCCCTGCGAGCGGCAGGGCTGCGACGGCACGATGCGCCGGGTCGCGTCGGTGATCGACACCTGGTTCGACTCCGGCTCGATGCCCTGGGCGCAGTACCACTACCCCTTCGAGAACGAGGAGATCTTCAAGGAGCGCTTCCCCGCGGACTTCATCTGCGAGGCGATCGACCAGACCCGGGGCTGGTTCTACACGCTGCTCGCCGAGTCTGTCCTGCTCTTCGACACCTCGAGCTACCGCAACGTCGTCTGCCTCGGCCTCATCCTCGATCCCGAGGGCCAGAAGATGTCGAAGAGCCGCGGCAACGTGGTCGCGCCCTGGGACGTGATCGACCGCCACGGCGCGGACGCCTTCCGCTGGTACTACTTCGCCTCCAAGGAGCCGTGGGAGGGTTACCGCTTCTCGCTCGACACGGTCGGCGATGCGGTGCGGCACTTTCTGCTGACCCTCTGGAACACCTACTCGTTCTGGGTGCTGTACGCGAACGCCGAGGGCTTTGAGCCCTCAGCCCTCTCGGAGGCCTGGAGCTCCGGGAAGCGGGGCGAGGGCTCGGCCGGCGAGCTCGACCGCTGGGCGCTCTCCCGGCTGCAGCGCACGATCGCCGAGGTGCGCGAGCACATGGAGAGCTTCGACTGCACCCACGCGGCCCGCGCGATCGCCAACTACAGCGACGAGCTCTCCAACTGGTACGTGCGCCTCAGCCGCCGCCGCTTCTGGGATGGCGACGAGGCTGCCTTCGCGACGCTGCGCCACTGCCTGACCACCCTGGTCACGCTGCTGGCGCCCTTCATCCCCTTCGTCGCGGATGAGATCTACACCAACCTCGCGGTGGGGTCGGAGGAGGACGGATTCGAGGACGGCCGCGACTCGGTCCACCTGTGCGACTACCCGCAGGTCGACGAGGACCTGATCGACGATCAGCTCGAGGCTGGGATGGATGCCGTCCGCCGCACGGTCGAACTGGGACGTGCGGCTCGCTCCCAGGCGAAGGTCAAGCTCCGCCAGCCGCTCCGCAAGGCGGTGGTCGTCGCCTCCGACGCCGAGCGCACCTCGGTCGAGCGGCTCACCGAGGTGGTCGCCTCCGAGCTCAACGTGAAGGAGCTCGACTTCGTGCACACCGAGGCCGAGCTCGTCTCCTACCGGGTGCGTCCCAACTACCGCTCGCTCGGTCCCCGTTTCGGCAAGGACATGCCGCAGGTGGCCGCAGCCGTGGAGGCGCTCGACGCCGGGGCGGTGTCGAGCGCGCTCGACAGCGGCGAGGAGGTCGGCGTCAACATCGACGGCAAGGACCACACACTGTCGGCGGACGACGTCAACCTCGTCATGGAGCCCCTCGAGGGCTACCAGGTGGAGGCCGAGTCGGGCCACGCGGTCGCTCTCGAGCTCGACCTCGACGACGAGCTCCGCATAGAGGGCCTGGCCCGCGAGGTGGTCCGCGCCGTCCAGGAGGCGCGCAAGCAGGCCGGCCTCGAGGTCTCGGACCGGATCGCACTCGCCCTGGGGGGCGACGAGGAGCTGCTCGCCGCCGCGCGCGAGCACGAGTCCTACATCGCCGGCGAGACCCTCGCCGACTCCGTCGACTACAGCGCCGACGGCGCGGGCGAGAAGGCGACCATCGACGGCCGCGAGCTGCGGATCGCGGTCAGCAGGAGCTGAGTGCCCGCTGCCGTGATCTTCGACCTCGATGGAGTTCTGGTCGACTCCGAGGCCGTCTGGGATGAGGTGCGCAAGCGGTTCGTCGAGGAGCAGGGCGGGAACTGGCACGACGGCGCGCAGCGGGACATGATGGGAATGAGCTCGGTGGAATGGTCTCGCTACGTCCGGGACCGGCTCGGCGTCGAGCTGGATCCCGAGGAGATCTCGCGCGAGGTGGCCGATCGCGTCGCCGATACCTATCGGGAGAAGCTGCCGCTGCTTCCGGGCGCCGTGGGCGCCGTCAGGTCACTCGCCGCCGACTGGTCGCTCGGCCTCGCATCCTCATCCAATCGCCCCGTGATCGACCTCGTTCTCGAGCTCGCCGGGCTCGCCGACGATTTCGAGGCGACGGTTTCCTCTGAGGAGGTGGGAGCGGGCAAGCCCGCGCCGGACGTGTTTCTCGAGGCCGCAAGACGGCTGGGGAAGAAGCCGGGCACCTGCGTCGCGATCGAGGATTCGACCAATGGAATCCGATCGGCCCACGCCGCCGGGATGGCCGTCGTGGCGGTGCCTAACCAGGACTTCCCGCCCGAGCATGCGGCGCTCGAGTTGGCGGACGTGACGCTCGAATCACTCACCGAAGTCACCCCCGAAACGGTGCGGCAGCTCCGATAGTGGCGCGGTTGGTGAGTTTCCGTCGGATGGGGGACGGCAACTCACCAATGCCGCCGATTACAGTCCTCGCATGGAGCTCGGGGGCGACACCAAGGCGGTCCTCCTCGCCGCCGGGATGATCTTCCTCGGTGCGCTGTTCCTCGGCGTCTGGAAGTACCGGCAGATGGCGGCGAGCCCCGAGGGGCTGGCGCATCCCTACGTCGACGTCGCCCACCGCGCTGCGCTGCTCTACTCGTTTGCCACCCTCCTGATCGCGGTGTTCGTTGAGCTCTCGGCCTGGAGCACCGCCGTCAACCTGATCGCCGCCTTCGCCGTGATCGCCTTCTTCGTCGGCGCGATCTCGGGCTACATCTACAACGGGATCACGCGCGACACCGACAACCGATTCCGCGAGGGAGATGGGCTGCCGGGCCTCAACCCCTTCATGTGGGCCCTGATCGTGGTGGAGATCGGCGGCTTCGGAGTCCTGCTGGCCGGCTTCGTCAGCGAGCAGATCCTCTAGTCGACGATCGCCTCGGCCTCGATCTCGACCTTCCAGCGCGGGTCGAGCAACCCTGCGACGACCACCATTGACGCTGCAGGTCGGACGTCGCCAAAGATCGCGGAGTGAGCCCGCCCGACCGCCTGCGAGTCTGCGGCGTCAGTGACGAACATCCGGGTTCGGACGACGTGCTCCGCCGACGCGCCCGCCTCAGCCAGCGCCTCGAGAATGATCTCCAGACACCGTCTTGCCTGGATCTCCGGGTCGGGGTCGCAGGAACCGTCGGGCCACACGGGTGCGGTGCCCGAGACCACCACGCGATCGCCGACCCTGACTGCGCGTGAGAAGCCGACCGTAGCCTCGAAGGGCGAACCGGATCCGACGCGCTGACGCTCCGTAGCCAGCTACGCGAGAACCGGCTCGAGCTCGGACTCGAGCCGCGCCTTCGGTCGGGCACCGACCAGGCGTGTCGCGACCTCGCCGCCCTTGAAGACGATCAACGTCGGAATCGAGAGGACCTCGTACTTCGCGGCCGTCTGCGGATTCTCATCGGTGTTCAGGCTGACGATGGTGAGATCCTCGCGCTCGGAATCGATCTCCTCGAGCACCGGATGGACCACGCGGCACGGCCCGCACCAGGGAGCCCAGAAGTCGACGAGCACAGGGCCCTCGGCGTCGAGCACGTCGGACTGGAAAGTGGCGTCGGTTACATCGTTGAGCTTGCCCGGCACGGTGGTCTCCTAGGTCGTGGTCTTGACTGGTGCCCTGTTCAGTCTAGCCAGAGCGTCCAGGGTTACTATACAAAGTGAAGCGACCTACCAGCGCCGGAAGCGCATGACGGGCACGCGCCACATCGCCTCGGCGACGATCGACTTGCTCATCTTGGATGTCCCGTCCGCGCGGTCCTTGAACACGATCGGGACTTCGACCACCCGGAACCCGGCCCTGATCGCGCGATAGGTCGTCTCGACCTGGAATGCGTAGCCCCTCGCCTCGATCGTGTCGAGGTTGATCGTCTCGAGCACGATCCTGCGGAAGCACTTGAAGCCGCCCGTCAGGTCCTTGACCGGCAGCCCGAGCGCCACTCGTGCGTAGGCGCTTCCGCCGCGGCTGATGAATCTCCTCATCGGCCCCCAGTCGGTTATCCCGCCGCCCGGGACGTAGCGGCTGCCGATCGCGAGGTCGGCGTGCTCAGTTGCGTCGATCAGAGCTGGGAGATAGCTCGGGTCGTGCGAGAAGTCGGCGTCCATCTCGATGATCCGCTGAGCGCCTCCCTCGAGAGCCACGCGGAAGCCCGCCAGGTAGGCGGGCCCGAGGCCCTCCTTGCGCTCGCGATGGAGAACCGCGATGGACTCGTCCCGCTCGGCGAGGCGATCGGCGATCTCGCCGGTTCCGTCTGGCGAGTTGTCGTCGACGATCAGCACGCGCCGCGACGCCGGCAGCTGCTCGAGCACCGCGGCGACGATCCGCTCGAGGTTCTCGGCCTCGTTGTAGGTCGGGAGGATGACCCAGACGTCCGGCGCCTGGGGAGGGGCAGCGGGCACGGCGGCAAGATAGCCGTCCCCACCAGACGATCGAGTCCCAATCCGCGGGCGACCGGGGGCGCGCCTGGTCGAGCAGATCAAGGACGCAGGGCGAAGCCTTTGGTGGCGCCAAAAGCGAGGCCGAGGACGCCGAGCTGCGAAGCGCCAGGCGCGTCATCCGGGTGTGCGGGGATTGGGAATCGGTCGTCTAGTTTGGAGATATGCGCAACGCCGAGATAGCAGCGGCACTTCGGGAGCTGGGGATCCTCTACGAGCTGGACGGCGCCGACCGCTTCAGGGTGCTCGCGTACCGAGAGGCCGCCAGGACGATCGCCCAGAGCCCGGTCTCGATCGAGCAGCTTGCGGATGAGGGCCGGCTGACCGAGCTGCCCAATGTGGGGAAGACCCTCGCCCAGAAGATCGAGACCCTGATCGAGACCGGCAGCATCCCGTCGGCGGACAAGCTCAAGCAGAAGTTCCCCGCGACCCTGGTCGAGGTGACGCGCGTCCCGGGCCTCGGCGCCAAGACCGCCCGCCGGATCTACGACGAGGTGGGGGTCGAGGACCTCACCCAGCTCAAGGAGGCCGCCGAGCAGGGCAGGATCGCCACGATTCGGGGCCTCGGGCCCAAGACCGAGGAGAACATCCTCTCGTCGCTGGAGGGGGTCACCGAGGACGGCATCGGCGAGCACCTGCTGCTCTCGCACGTGCTGCCGATCGCCGACGAGATCTCCAGCGACCTGAAGGCGATGGGGGTCGCGAACCGGATCGAGCTGGCCGGTTCCGCCCGCCGCTGGGCCGAGACCTGCAAGGACCTCGACCTGATCGCGACGACCGACGATCCGGCGGCGCTCGCGCAGGCCCTGGCCACCCATGGCCTCTCGGCCGAGACCCGGCGCGGCGGCGACGCTGCGGCTAGCGTGCTTACCCACGCCGGCCTGAAGGTCGACCTGCGGATCGGTTCCGAGAAGGAGTTCGGAGACCTGCTGCAGCACTTCACCGGATCGGCCGCTCACAACGTGCAGCTGCGCGAGCGGGCCCAGGCCCGCGGCCTCTCCGTCAGCGAGTACGGGGTGGCCGAGGTGGAGGGGAAGAAGGTGCACAAGTTCACCGACGAGGCGGGCGTCTACGAGCTGCTCGGCCTCCCCTACATCGAGCCGGAGCTGCGTGAGGGAAGGGGAGAGATCGAGGCCGGGGACACGGGCGAGCTGCCCGACCTGGTCACCCCCGATGACATCCGCGGGGATCTGCACTGCCACACCACGCTCTCGGATGGCCGGCAAACCCTGGAGGAGATGGCGGATGCCGCCCGCCGTCGCGGCTACGCCTACCTGGCGGTCACCGACCACTCCGCGACCCATGGGTTCGGCAACGACGTCACGCCCAGACAGCTGGCGAAGCGGGTTGAGGAGATCCGCGCCTGGAACGAGAAGGCCCCGCGCGGGTTCCGCCTGCTCGCCGGCTCGGAGGTCAACATCGACACGAAGGGCCGGCCGGACTACCCCGACGAGCTGCTCGCCGAGCTCGACTGGGTGATCTGCAGCGTGCACACCTCGTTCAACATCTCGGCGAAGGCGATGACCGAGCGAGTGGTGGCCGCCATGGAGCACCCGCTGGTCGACTGCATCGGGCACCTCACGGGCCGGCTGCTGCTGCGCCGCGAGCCCTACGGGATCGACATCGAGCGGGTGGCGGAGGCGGCGGCGCGCAGCGGGACGATGCTCGAGATCAACGGCAACCCGAACCGCCGCGACCTGAACGAGGGCCACGCCAAGCTCGCGGCCGAGGCGGGCGCCTGGATCATCTGCACCACCGACGCCCACGGCACCGACACGCTCTCCAACATCAAGTATTCGGTTGCGACCGCCCGGCGTGCCTGGCTGAGCGCCAAGCAGATCGCCAATACGCGGCCCTGGCGCTCGTTCGCGCCGCTGCGCAAGCGGGCGAAGCGGTCCTGACTAGCGCGGCCGGTTGAGGCGAGCCCTCGGTGCGGGAAGCTTCGCGCTTCCCGGCGCGCTCATCCCATCGAGCATCACCTCGAGGAAGCGCTCCCAGTTCATCGCCGGCATGCTGCCCTCGGCCGAACCGGTGACGGCGCTGAGGCCGCAGATCATCGTCGGGATGTCCTCGACCAGGAGGTCCTTGCGCATCTTTCCCGCGCGCTGCGCATTTCGGATCAGCTTGCCGCTGAGCTCGACCAGGCCGGACTTCGCGGCTGCGGCCTCCCCGACCAGCGGCCGCGAGCCGAGCACCTCGGAGAGCCCGCGGTCCTCGGCCTGGTACTGGGCCGACCAGCGCATCAGCTCGCAGAAGGCCTCCCACGGGTCGTCCTTCTCGAGCGCCCTCGCGGTCTCCTCGGCCATCCGCTCGAAACGGTCCGCGACCAGAGCGTCGAGCAGGGCCTCCTTGTTGGGGAAGTGGCGATAGACGGTGCCGACGCCGACCCCGGCGGTCCGGGCTATGTCCTCCATCTGGCAGTCGAAGCCGTGCTCGGCGAAGCCTTCACGGGCCGCCTGCTTGATCGACTCCCGGTTGCGCCGGGCATCGGCCCGCAGTGCGGGGGCTGACTCGGGCTTTGTCTTGGTGGCGGCCATGGATCGAGCCTAGCTGCGCGTTGAGGCGTAATCCCACTTGTGTGACTACCTGCACGCAAACGGAATCTGAATTCCGTATAGTCCTAAGCGAAACCGGAACTCAGGTTCCGAATAAGCATAACTCAACTGTCCAATTCAGCCCATCTCGTTCGTCTTAAAGAGTGAAAGAGCGACAACACCCCGAGTTGCGAAAGGAGTCAGGGGGATGACCACACCTCAGGAATATCTCGAGAAGCGCTGGACCGCGTTGATTCTCCTCTGCGTCGCGCAGTTCATCGTGGTCCTCGATGCATCGATCGTCAACGTGGCCCTGCCGAGCATCGGCAAGGGGCTCGGCTTCTCGGAGGAGAACCTCCCCTGGGTGGTCAACGCCTATGTGATCGCCTTCGGCGGCTTCCTGCTGCTCGGTGGCCGCGCGGCAGACCTGCTCGGCCGGCGCCGCGTCTTCATGACAGGGCTGGCCGTCGTCGGCATCGCTTCGCTGGCGGCCGGATTCGCGGCCACGCAGGGCCAGCTGATCGCGGCGCGCGCCGCTCAGGGCCTGGGCGCCGCGATCGTCTCGCCCGCAGCGCTCTCGATCGTTACCGGCCTCTTCCAGGACGGAGCTGAGCGGAACAAGGCCCTCGGTGCCTGGGGCGCCGTGGCGGGATCGGCCGGCGCAGCCGGGGTCCTGCTCGGCGGCATCCTCACCGACGGACTCGGCTGGGAGTGGGTCCTCTGGGTCAACGTCCCGGTGGCGGCCATCGCTCTCGCATTCACTCCCGGGCTGATTGGAGAGAGCCGCTCGGAGTCCGAGACGAGGCACTTCGACGCGGCCGGCGCGGTGAGCATCACCGCGGGCCTGTCGGTGCTCGCCTATGCCCTGCTCGATGCGAGCAACTCAGGCTGGGGGTCGACCAAGATCGTCGGCCTGCTCGCCCTCTCGGTGGCCCTGATCGTGGCCTTCGTTTTCGTCGAGCAGCGCTCCAAGGCTCCACTGGTGCCGTTCCGGATCTTCCGGCTGAGGACCCTGACAGGGGCCAACGTGGTCGGGATCCTGCTCGGGGCCTCCCTGTTCTCGATGTTCTATTTCATCTCCCTGTACATGCAGCAGGTCCTGGGCTACAGCCCGATTCACACC
The DNA here is from genome assembly GCA_963815045.1 of uncultured Solirubrobacterales bacterium. Lineage (GTDB taxonomy): Bacteria > Actinomycetota > Thermoleophilia > Solirubrobacterales > 70-9 > DASUPK01. The sequence goes on along the minus strand of CAWFET010000003.1, from coordinate 21,618 downwards.
GGACTCTCGTACCTGCCCCTGGCTGTGACGATCATCCTGGCTGCCGGCGTCGGCGGCCAGCTGGTCACGCGGTTCGGCTTCAAGCCGATCCTCGCGGCCGGGATGCTCTCGGTCTCCGCCGGGCTGCTCTGGTTCAGCCAGGTCTCGGTCGGCGGCGGCTTCCTGACCGACATCCTCGGCGCGTCTCTGCTCGCCGCGATCGGCCTCGGATTCGGCTTCGTCACCTCGACGATCGCGGCCGTGTCCGGCGTCGAGCAGCGTGAGCAGGGCCTCGCCAGCGGCCTGATCAACACCTCGCAGCAGATCGGCGGGGCGCTCGGGCTCGCGGTGCTCTCCACGATCGCCACCACGCGCACGAGCGACGTGATGGCGACCGGTCACTCGACGCTCGCGAACGGGCTCACGGAGGGATTCCAGAGCGCGTTCTTCGGCGGCGCGGTGATCGCGGCGCTCGGCTTCGTCGCGACCCTGGTCCTGATCCGGACCCGCGACAGCAAGGCGCATGTCGAGATGTCGAACGCCGAGGCGACTCAGGCTGAGGTGCCCGCGGCTGCCTAGGCAGCCGCGGGTGGCGGTGGCGGTTGGCTCCCGGGCGGGGGCCTGTCGCGCCGCAGTCCCGGCGTTCGCACGAGCTTGACCGGCTGCAGCGCCGAGCCTTGCTCGACGTAGAAGCGGACGCCGTCCCGCTCCTCGATCGCCGCCACCGCGCCCTCCCTCGAGCGCAGGGTCAGCGCCGCTCCGATCGCGAAACCCGTGCCGATCGCCGCGACCCCTGAGTAGACCAGTCCGACGCCGCCGGCGATCGCGGCGAACGCCGCGAGGGGCCAGAGCCGGGCGAGCGCCGCCCGAGTCGGGTTGCCGAGGTCGGGGAGCGCGGTGGCCATTCGCGCCTCGGTGAGCGCCGGACGCATCGCCTCGGCGGCGCGAGCGGGGCTGCCAAGGATGATCCCTCCGACCAGTGCGATGACCCACCAGACCGCCGCGACGTAGAGCGTCAGCGTGTCGCCGGAGGCGCTCACCGTGACCACGGTGAGCGCGGCGAGTGCGGTGGCGGCGCCGGCGGCCAGCAGGACCGTCGTTCGCAGCAGGTCGCAGAAGGCCATCTAGAGGAGCGCCTCGAGGGCGCGGACAAACCCCTTGGGCCCGTCGACGGTCAGATCCGCTTCTCGGGCAACCTCCGGCGGCGACTCGTCCGAGGCGACGGCGATGCAGGCGATCGCCTCCAGCTCGCCATCGTCATGCAGCGTCCTCAGTGCCGTGAAGGCGTCGACGTCGGTTCGGTCGTCGCCGCCGTAGAGGGCGTTGACGACCGGGGTGGAGGCGAGCAGGGCCGCAACGGCGATTCCCTTGTTGATCGCGACGTCCGGCCTGATTTCGAGCACCTTCCGCCCCCGGTGCGAGACCAGGCCCTGCCACTCGGCCGCGCTGGCGATCTCGTGGGCGACGGATTCGGCGGCTCCCTCGTTGTCGGCTCCGCGCCAGTGGAGGGCGACGATCGCGCCCTTGTCCTCGGTCCGGATCCCGACCCGGTCGAGCTCGGAGCGGTCGAGTCCCTCGACGAACCGCGGCGCATCTCCCTCGTGACCGTCGAGAGAGGGCTCGGGACGCACCTGGTCGTCGCCGGGCAGCAACAGCTCGAAGCCGTGATTGCCGGAGTAGGCGAGCTCGTCCAGCCCGACGATGCGCCGCGCCTCCAGCGCCCGGCGGCCGCTCAGGCAACCGACCAGGGCGTAGCGCTCTGCCAGTCCTCGCAGCAGATCTCGCGTCGACTCGGGCACCGCGGCGTCCTCGGGCCGCAGGACGATCGGCGCGATCGTGCCGTCGACATCCGTAAGGACGGCCGAGCGGTCTGGATCCCCGGTAAACGGCGCGAGCAGCGGCTCGAGCGCGCCGTCCTGTCCCTCCACGTCTGGCATCGCCGTAGTATCGCCCGCCATGCACGAGTCACGAACTCTGAAGCTGGCGGCGATCGGCACGGTGGGTGGTGCGTTCAGCGGCCTGCTCGGGGTGGGGGGCGGCAGCGTGATCGTCCCGCTGCTGATCGTCTGGCTCGGTTACGGGGCCAGGGAGGCGACCGGGACCAGCATGATGGCCATCGTGGTGATCGCGGCCGTCGCCGTCACCCTGCAGGCTTTCTACGGCAACGTCGATCCGCCGAACGCTGCGCTGGTCGGCGTCCCCGCAATCGGCGGGGCGATCGCTGGGACAGCCCTCCAGCAGCGCATCCCCGAGCGCACGATCTCCCTTCTCTTTGCAGGCCTCCTCGTGATCATCGCGGCGAAGCTGATCATCTCGTGAGCTCGATCGCCGCGGCACTCATGGGCTTCGCGGGTGGGCTGGTCGGGGGGCTGCTCGGCGTGGGCGGCGGCATCCTGTTCGTCCCGGCGCTCGCGATCTTCATGGACGAGTCCCAGGTCCACGCGGAGGCAACCTCGCTGCTGGCGATCGTCCCGGTTGCCCTCGTCGCGGTCTGGCGCCAGCTCGGATACGGGAACGTCCGCGTGCGCGAGGGGCTCGTGATCGGCGCGCTCTCGCCCCTGGGGGTGCTGGTCGGAGTCGTCACCTCCAACGCCGTTCCCGAGCGGGCCCTGGAGCTCACCTTCGCCGGGCTCGCGCTCCTGATCGCGGCGCAGCTGGTCATCCGGGCCGTTCGGCAGCCAGAGGAACCGCATCCGGACTACTCCGACTAATCCCTGCATTCTTGGTATTTCCGGGCTCGGTGTGACTGCCAAACTTGCGCGGCAGGCCAAGCCGGGATCTGGAGAGACTGGCTCCGCACGCAGATCGTTTGCCCGAACGGGACGGGCAAGGGGGGTGAGGGATGCGAGCGGATACCGACATCAGCCGGGAACCAGGCGGAACGACCTCCGCCGAGCTGGCGGCGCGCCTCGGCAAGGCGGTCGGCAACGGCACGAACGGGAAGTCGCGGGGGAACGGCAACGGCGCCATCGAGGCTCCAGGTGCGCGCGACGTCGCCCTGGACGTCTGCAGGGCGATCCTCGCCGAGGCGGGCGCAGGCACGGCCGAGCACTCGGATGACGTGGTCCTGATCACGGAGGCGATCGGCGATCGACTGGGCTTTACCGGCGACGCCGCCGATGACCTGCTCATCGCGGCCCAGCTCCACGACATCGGCAAGGCCTGGGTGCCCAGCCGGATTCTCGAGAAGCCCGGCCCGCTCACCGATGAGGAATGGGCGCTGATGCGGCGCCACACCGTCATCGGCGAGGAGATCCTGAGCGCGGTCGAGGAGCTCGCCAGGTCGGTCATCTCGTTCGCCACTCGCACGAGCGCTGGGACGGCGACGGCTATCCGGACGGGCTCAAGGGCGACGACATCCCACTTGGGAGCCGGATCATCTTCTGCGCTGACACCTTCCACGCGATCCGGAGCGATCGCCCCTACCGGGCCGGTCGCTCGGCGGCCGAGGCGGTCGCCGAGATCAGGCGCTGCTCCGGCACCCAGTTCGATCCGGAGGTCGCCGGCGCGCTCGAGCAGGTCGTGCGCGAGCGTCGTGCGAGGCCGACCGGCGAACGCTCATCCCGGCTGCTCGCCCTCCTCATGTGTCTGGTCGTAGGCGGAGCGGGGACCGCCCTTGCCCGCTCCGGCGCCCTGGGGGAATCCGACGCTGCGCCCCCGTCCACGGTTCCCGGTCCCCCGCCGGCATGCGGCACGGCGGCGTGCCCGACGGTCGCCGGACCGGTGGGCGGCCTCGCGGCCATCACCCAACCCGGGTCGGTGTCCGGCCCGCGGGTCCTGCACCCCGGCCTCCCGGGGCGGCTGCACGGCGGCGTCGCCGGCGGGAAGCGACGCGGCGTGGGGGACAACAACGGCAAGAGCGACCAGGCGCACCAGGAGCACACCTCGAAGAGCCACGGCAAGGCCACCGGGCAGTCCGGCGAGTCGCCGTCGGGCGGCTCCTCATCCTCGTCCTCGCACTCATCCGTCGCGGCGACCGGCTCCTCCTCATCTCACGGCAGTGGCGGCTCCGGCGGGGGCCATCACTCGAGCGGGAGCCATGGTTCGAGCGGCAGCCATGGCTCGAGTCGCGGCCATGGCTCCAGCGGTGGCGGGGGAAGCTCAGGCAGCTCGCACGGCCACGCGGGCGGGAGCAGCGCATCTCACGGCACCTCGAGCAGTACGGGCAATTCCAGCGGCTCTCACGGCAAGTAGGCCTATTGGAGCCCGTGCTCCAGGGCGCCCTTGATCCCGGCATCGAGGGCGTTGAGGCGATAGAGCGCGAGCGCCTCGGGCATCCCGAAGCCGCGCGCCCCGGAACGGTTCCCGTCGGCCCCGTGGTGTGAGAGCACGCAGTGGAGCAGCGCCGCCCTGCGGTCGGGCGGCAGTCCTCCCGCGGCACCGCCGACGATCTCGGCCCCCAGCGCCAGGTGACCGATCAGCCGGCCCTCCTCGGTGATCCCGAACTCCGCCCCGTAGCTGAACTCGCGCGTCTTGCCCACGTCGTGGACGAGCGTGGCGGCCATCAGCAGGTCCGAATCCAGTCGCGGGTGAAGCTGGCAGACCTCGCCGACGAGGGTGCCGACGGCGACCGTGTGCTCGATCAGGCCGCCGACGTACGCGTGGTGGCCGGCCCGCGTACACGGGGCCCGGCGGAACTCGGCCGCGACGGGCTCGGTGAAGAGAACCCGCTCGACGACCCGCCGCAGGGGCTCGTCGTGGACCTCCCGCGTCAGGTGCTCGAGAAACCCCTCGAGCTCCTCGGCGTTCCGGTAGGCGGCGGGCAGGAACTCGGATGGATCGAGCTCGCCCTCGGCCACGGGCTGGATGTCGTCGAGCTCGGCGACCAGTTCGCCCCGGAAGCGCTCCACCTTGCCGGAGACATGAATCGCGTCGCCTCGCTCGAATCGGCCGGCGAGGCGGTCAACCTCCCTGAACACGCGAGCCGGGATCGCGCCGGTTCGGTCGCGCAGCTCGAGCGAGAGGTAGATGGAGCCGTTGCGTGCGGAGAGCCGATCCTTGCGCACACACGCGAAGACGCCGCGAAATCGCTGCCCGGGGCGCAGCTCGGCGACCTGCGGTGGTTGGGTGGCGGCCTCCACTCCCTGAGTGTCCAAACTCGGCCGGACATCAGAGGCCCGAACCGGGGTGCCCGCGTGCCCCGATTGGCTAGTCTCGCCCGATGGACGCGCTCGCTTGGGAGGCCGAGCCTCCGCAGCTTCGATCCCCGGTTCTCGTATGCGCTTTCGCGGGTTGGAACGACGCGGCCGGCTCGGCGACGACGGCACTTACCACCGCGGCAGAGTCCCTCGACGCTGAGCTGATCGCTCAGATCGATCCCGAGGATTTCTTCGACTTCCAGGCGAACCGGCCGACGATCAGCCTCACCGAGGGACAGAGCCGCGAGATCGAGTGGCCGGGGAACGTCATGCTCGCCGCGACTCCCGAGGGCGCGGAACGTGACCTGGTTCTCCTCGCCGGCACCGAGCCGAACCTGCGCTGGAGGACGTTCTCCGATGGGATCGCGGATGCCGCCGAGATGCTCGGCGTGGAGATGGTGGTCACGCTGGGCGCCCTGATCGCCGACGTCGCTCACACCCTCCCCGTCCCGATCACCGGCCTCGCCTCGGACGAGGATCTCGTGGAGCGTCTCGACCTCGCCCGTTCGAGCTACGAGGGGCCGACCGGCGTCGTCGGCGTGCTCCACGACGCGTGCCGCCGCCGCGGGATCCCGTCCGCGAGCCTCTGGGCGGCCGTGCCGCACTACGTCGCGGCGGTTCCCAACCCGAAGGCGGCCCTGGCGCTGCTTCGCAGGCTCGAGGGTCTCGTCGGAGTCGCCGTGGAGGCATCCGGGCTCGAGGAGGAATCCGACTCGTACGAGAGCCAGGTGACCCGCGCGGTCGCCGCCAATCCGGAGATCGAGGAGCTCGTCCAGCGCCTGGAGGCCGAGCAGGCCGACCGCCTCGACGTCGATGAGGACGTTCCCTCTGGCGAATCCCTCGCCCGGGACTTCGAGCGCTACCTGCGCCAGCAGGGTGGCGGCCCGGAGAACTAGCGGCCACCGGGCCGCTTAGGCGAGCAGCCGCTCGATCAGCCGCCGCAGCTGCGGCCGGAACTCGGCGATCGCCTGGGCGGCATCCTCCTCGCGGCCGAGCGCGCGCTCACCCAGTCCGTCGATCGCGGCGACGATGAGACTCGCATCGGTAGCCGGATCCGTGCTTCCCAGCTTCTCCATCGCTCCCGCCACGGCGAGCTGGACGGCGTCGCACCATTCCGTGGCCGCCTCGCGCAGATCGGGCCGGCGTCCGGCCTCGAGCCAGAGCTCGTACTCGGCGATGTAGGCGTCCCGGTCCTCGGCCTCGAAGATGAGCTCGTTGAGAAGCAGATCGGCCAGCTGGCGCGGCGTCTTCGCCCTACGCAGCTCCTCGCCTAGCTTCCGGTGCCGCTCGATCTCCTTGCGCGCCACGTGCTCGAGCGCCTGGCCGAGCAGGTCGTCTCGCGAATCGAAGTAGTAGGTGGTGGAGCCCAGCGGGACCCCGGCCTCCTCGGCGACGGCCCGGTGGGTGACGGCCTGGCGGCCTTCCCGGCCGATCACCCGGAGAGTCGCCTCCAGGATCTCCTCGCGCCTGTCGCGCGTCGCTGTCTCAGCCGTCGCCATGTACATCGCAGGCTAGTTGGCGCCGGAGAGGTTGAGGCCGACGACCCCGCCGATCACGAGGCCGATGCTCGCGAGCTTCAGCCCGTTGACGGTCTCGCCCATCGCGGTCATCCCGATGATCGCGATCGCGGCCGTGCCGACGCCGGCCCAGACCGCGTACGCCAGGCTGATCTCGAGGCCCTTGAGGGCCAGGGCGGTGAGCCAGAGCGAGATGACGTAGGTGACGATGACGACGGCGGAGGGGGCCGGCTTCGTGAAGCCGTCGGTGAACCGAAGGAAGATGGTGCCGACCACTTCGGTGGCGATCGCTGCGGAGAGATAGATCCAGGCCAACATAGTTGTACAAATGTACCAGAAAACTGTACATATGTACAGGGCGCGGCGGGAGGGTCAGGCTTCAGAGGCCGGACAGATCAGCCTGAAGTCGCACCAGGAGCAGATCTCCGGCGACGGCCGCGGCTCGAAGTCCTGGCCGAGGATTCCCTCGCCGACCTCGAGCACGACTCCCTCGACACGCTCGAGGTCGTCCGGCGACCCGCCGACCGCGACCTTCTCGTCGGCGAGCACGTACCAGTAGCTCCCCGCTGCGCCCTCCAGCCGCCACGCCTCACGCGCGGCCAGCCGATAGATCGCGAGCTGCACGTCGGATTCGAGCTCGCGCGCCGGCTTCGGATCGCCGGTCTTGTAGTCGATCAGCTCGTAGCTCCCGCTGGGCAGCTGGTCCACCCGGTCGACGCGTCCGCGCAGATGGTGGGGGCCGATCCGGAAGTCGAACTTCCGCTCGACCCAGCGCGGATGTGACCCGCTCGCCACCTCTCGCGCGTGGTAGCGGTGCAGGGCCTCGATCGCCTTCTCGCGGAACTGGAGCTCGTCGTCCGACTCGCCGAAGCCGGAGCGCCTCCAGGCCGTCGCGAACAGCGCCATGAGGCGCTCCAGGCTGCCCGCCCCGGCCTCGCCCGCCTCGGCCGCCTGCTGCCCATGGAAGCGCTCGAGGACCTGGTGGATGACGATCCCGAAGCGCTGGTTGATGGTCGTCTCCTGGGGGATGCCGAAGACGCGCGCGAACTTGTACTTGAGTGGGCACGTCCGGTACAGCGTGATGTCGGTGGCGGAGAGAGCCAGCCCCTCGCCGCGCCGTGGCAGGAACGCCTCGAGCGAGGGCTCGTCGCGCTGCTCGATCAGCTCGCGGCGGCGCTTGGCCGCCCCCTCCTCGTCGAGCAGGTAGGCGTCGAGACCCGAGTCATGGAGCGCGGTGCGCTGCTCGGAGGAGATCGCGTGGTCGAGCAGGTCATTGATCGCAGCGAGGGCGTCGGCCGCCGGCTCCTCACTGGATCCCTGGATCAGCCCGGCGAGCTTGACCAGCTCAAGAAACCGCGCGACCGCCCTGGTCACGTCCACATAGGTGTCCAGGCGAGGCTCGCGCAGCTTCCCGCCGGCCCGCCAGGCCTCCTCGAGCACCTCGTCCTGAATCATCCGGTAGGTCGCCTGCAGGCCCTCCGCGGGCCCGAACAGCTCCTCGCCGTGCTCCTGCTCGGTCGCGTCGAGGACCGCGCGCGCATCGTCGTAGAACGGCGAGGGCCGGACGTTGCCGCCCTCGGTCGCCGCCGGCCGCGAGAGGACGAGCTCGTCCCGGGCCCGGGTCATTGCCACGTACAGAAGGCGCCTCTGCTCGTCCTCGTGGGACGGTCCGCCGGCCCCCACCCCGGTTGGCACGACAGGGGCGCCGGCAGGTGTCGCTCCCGGGACGGCACCGGCATGCAGCCCCACCACATAGACGCGGGAGAACTCGAGTCCCTTGGTGCGCTCCAGCGACATCAGGCGGACGGCGTCGGCCGTCGGCTCGCTGGGCTCGTCGACCGGCGGGACCCCGGCCTCCGAGACCGCGACGAGATAGCGCACGAAGTCGCGGTTCGACCCGGTCGGCTCACGGCGGGTCCAGGCGGCCGCCAGCTCTCCCAGCCGTGAGAGATTCCGGAGCCGCTCGGCGGCCTCGGGGTGCGCGGCGAAGAGCCGGTGGCGGCGGAATCCGATCCGCTCGATCAGCCGCCTGACGAAGACGTCGGCGCGCATCTCTCCCATGGCGCGGGCGGCGGCCCTGTGCAGCTGGAGGAACTCGCGGATTCGATCCCGGGCCTCGGGAGGGATCTGCGGGCTCTCCAGCGACGCTTCGAGCGCGGAGACCATGTCGAGCTTGCGCCGGCGGGCGATCGTTGTGCAGCGGGCAAGGTCGACCGACCTGAGCTCCACCGGCGGGCGGCTGAGCGCCCGTACGGCGGCCGCCGCGTCGGTCGGATCCGCGAGCAGGCGCAGCCAGGCGATCACGTCGCGCACCTCCGGCCGCTGGAAGAAGGCACCCGGGCCGGTCACGCGGTACGGCACTCGCCGCTCCTCGAGGGCCGCCGCGATCGCCCGCGCCCTGCCGCCGCCTCTGGGCACCGCGACGCAGACCTCCTCCATCTTCACCTCGCCCGCGGCGAGGGCCGACTCGATGTCGCGCGCGACAGCCTGGGCCTCCGCGCGCTCGTTGACCCCGCACCAGAAGCGAACTCGGGTCGGCGGGCCGGCCGCCCGCCGCTCGACCTCCGCGCCGCGGTCCGCGGGCGCCACCACCGCGTGGGCGGCGTCGAGCAGGTCGCCGCCGTAGCGCCAGCTGGGCTCCAGGGTCACCTCCGTGGGCGAGAAGGCCTGGCGCACCCAGGCCGAGGCGGCCCGGCACGGCGCCCGGGCCTGTTCGTCGTCGCATGAGATCACCGTCGTCTCGGCGCCTCGGGCGAGCGCCTCGATCAGCGATCGCTCCGCGGGGCACGCGTCCTCGCCCTCATCGACGAGCAGGTCGGGGAACCGGTCCGAGACCGCCTCCGCGAGCGCCGGCTTCTCGTCGAGCAGGCGCGTGAGCTCGATCACGGCATCGACCTCGTCCATCGCGCCCGCGGCCCGGAGCATGGAGTCGTGCAGCTCGTAGAGCTCGGCGAATTCCCGCTCCCTGGCGGCCGATTCCCGCTCGGAGGAGGAGGCGCCCGCCTGCTGATCGGCCCAACGCCGGAATCGCTCGGCGGTCACGCCGGCCGACTTCAGGGCGTCGATGCGGTCGACTATGCGGGCGAGCAGGCCCGCCGGATTTCCCCGGATCTCGTGCCGCCGCAGCGGCAGCTCGTCGATGCGGTCGAGCAGCATCGCGAGGCGCTCAGCCGGGCTGAGGGACTCGAAGAATGGGTCGATCTCGGCCTCGGTGGCGTGCTCGCGCAGGATCCGCGCCGCGGCGACGGGATGGGTGTGGACCACGAGCTCCTCATATGGAGTTTCGATCAGCTCCTCGGCGCGGACCCGGATTCGGTCTGCCGCGGCGGCCGACCGCGAGAGAACCAGCGGACTGCGCCCTTCGCTGACGAGGCGGCTGAGCCGGCGGGCGAGCGCCTCGGTCCGCCCGGACCCCGCCGCGCCCAGGGCGAGCATGGCCCCGCTCGCGTGAGCGACCACCGCCTCCTGTTGCTCGGTCGGCACCTGGCCGCCGCGATCGTTCTCCTCAACCATCGATTTCAGGCTAACCGACGCCTCCGCCACCGCCTACCGGGTTCCCCGCTGGCCGCGCGGAAACCCTCGCTAACCTGGCCCGCGTGGCCGGCCCGACCAGCGACGAGTGGATTGCCGCCTGCCGCCGGGCCGTCGAGGCGCAGAAGCGCGTCTTCTCCGAGCACCAGGGGATCGAGGCTCGCACGCAGTACGACGGCGTCGGCGAGGGCGGCGACAACACCCTGGTCATCGACCGGCTCTGCGAGGACGCGATCTTCACCGAGCTCGACGCCCTGCATCGCGACGGACATGAGTTCAGTGCCGTGTCGGAGGAGCGAGGGTCGGTCAGCTTCGGCGACGGGGGCTCGCTGCGGGTCGTGATCGACCCGATCGACGGCTCGCTGAACGCACGCCGGACGATCCCGCTCCACAGCGTCAGCATCGCGGTCGCCGAGGGCGAATCCATGGACGACGTCACGCTCGGCTACATCTACGAGTTCGGCGCCGGGGAGGAGTTCATCGCCACCCGAGACGGCCATGCGGAGCTCGACGGCAGCGAGATCAGCGTCCCGGAGGGCGACGGGCTCGAGCTCGTGGCTCTCGAGGCCTCGAAGCCGGAGAGGGTCGTGAGGGCCGCGGAGGTCCTGCGGGACCGTGCCTACCGGCTCCGCTCGCCGGGATCCATCGCCGTGGACCTCTGCTACGTGGCCTGCGGGCGCTTCGACGGCATGATGACCACGCGCGGCTGCCGTTCCGTGGATGCCGCCGCGGGTCAGCTGATCGCGCGGGTCGCGGGCGCGTCGCTCGACTTCGGGGATGGCGGCCTCGACGACGCCCCGCTAGACCTCAGTGCCCGTTACGACCTCGCGGCCGCCCGCACGCCGGGCGATCTGGCCATCCTCCGCGAAGCGCAGGCGGCCGTCCATGCCTGAGGGACTGGTCGATTGGAGCATGGCCGAGCGCGTCGCCCGGGCGCTCTCAGGCACCGGGCCGCGCTGGGACGGAAGCGAGGACGAGCTTCGCTCGGAGTCCGACCGGGCGGCGGAGCTGGTCCGCCGGTACACCGGCCTGAAGCCGAAGGGGACGGTCCCGCCCGCGGAACTGGTCGACCGGGCGGAATGGGCCGAGGTCAACCTGGAGACCTTCCGCGAGCTCTCGACCCGCGTGGAGGGCCACCTGGAGGACCGGATGAAGGACTCGAATGGGAAGGGCGGGGGTCTGCAGCGGACCATCGTCGGCGCCGCCACAGGGGCCGAGATCGGGCTGGCGGTCGGCTACCTCGCGCAGCGGGTGATCGGCCAGTACGACGTAGCCCTGATCGGCCCTGCGCGGGCGCCGAGGCTGCTCTTCGTGGGCCCGAATCTCTCCGCCGCTCGATCCCGCCTCGATGTCGACCGCGACCTCTTCCTGCGCTGGATCGCGCTCCACGAGACCACGCACGCGGTCCATTTCTCGGCCGTCCCCTGGCTCCGTGAGCACATCGGCGGCATCGCCGAGGAGCTCTTCGAGAAGGCGGCGATCGAGGTGAAGCCCGGTGAGCTGCTCGGCAAGCTTGCCAGGACGAACCCCCGCGAGCTAGTTCGCTCGGCGACCAACGGCGAGCTCGCGACCCTGCTCTGGCCGGAGCCGCAGCGCCGCCTGGTGGAGAAGCTGACGGCGACGATGACCCTCGTCGAGGGCTACGCCGAGCACGTCATGGACGCCGTAGGTGACCAGCTCGACCCCGGGTACACGGTCCTGCGCCGCGCTCTCGACCGAGACCGCGAGCGGAGGGGCCTGCTCGACTCGATCGTCTCCAAGGTGCTCGGCCTCGACATGAAGCTGGCGCAGTACCGTCGTGGCAAGGCGTTCGCCGACGAGGTGGTCCGCGCGCACGGCATCCGCACCCTGAACCGCGCCTGGAGCGAGCCCGACTCGCTGCCGAGGCCCGATGAGCTGGACACCCCCGCCGAATGGGTGGAGCGCGTGGGCGTCGCCCGGGAGCACCGCTTCCTCTCCCTGTTTCGTTAGCCGCAGATCGGCGAAAAGGTGTAACTCGCCCTTCCGGGAGGGTTACAAACGTGTGTTCGCCAAAACATGTGTTCGGTGCTAAGCTCCGAACAACCTTAGAGCTAATAAGACCGACGAAAGCCAGCCGAAGGGATTGAGAGCCGAGATGGCCAGCAAGACCACCAGCAAGACCAAGACCGAAGAGAAGACCCCTGAAGTCGTCAGCAACGGCCGCAAGCCGTCCGAGCAGGCCACCCGTGCCGTCGATGTCGCGATCGGCGCCGCACCGACGGTCGCCGAGACGGTTCGCACGACCGCCGAGACCTGGACCAACTCCGAGACCCGTTCGCAGGAGATCGAGACGCTGCAGAAGCGCGTCCAGAGCTTCCGCGACGCGGAGACCAGGAACGCCGAGCTCGAGTCGCTCCGGGAGCGCCTCAGCACTGAGCTCCAGAAGGCCGAGACCAAGGGCGGCGACGTCCGCCGTCAGGTCACCGAGCAGCTGATCGGCCAGGCCCGCAAGGCGCGCGAGCGCGTCGAGCCCGTCTACCGCGACCGGGTCCAGCCCGTCGTCAAGGAGCGGGTCGAGCCCGTTTATCGCGAGCGCGTCGAGCCGGTCGTCAAGGAGCGCGTGGAGCCCATCTACCGGGACCGCGTCGAGCCGACCGTGAAGAAGGTGCGCGAGCGGATCTAGTCGCTTAGCCCGGGTCGCCCTCGAGAGGTGGCGAGCCCGGAGAAGCCTGCTGGCACCGATAGATCCTCGCCAGCGGGAAGCAGCAACCTCTCCTCCCTCGAAAACCGGGCCCCAGTGGCCCGGTTTTCACGTGGCGGGGCGGAGTCGCCGCGTGCCCCCGCCTACAATGGGCGACCGTGCCGACCAAGGACCAGATCACCGAGAAGCTCACCCGGGTCATCGACCCGGAGCTGCGGCGCTCCATCGTCGAGCTCGGGATGGTGCGCTCCATCGACATCCACGACGACGGCCGCGTCGACGTGGTCGTCTCGCTGACGACTCCGGGATGCCCGATCCGCTCCCACTTCCAGAACGCGGTGGTCCAGCACGTCTCGGAGCTGGAGGGCGTCAACACCGTCGCCGTCGGCTTCGACGTCCTCTCCGATGGCGAGAAGTCCGACCTCCAGCAGAAGCTCGGGCGGCCCAAGCTGCCGGAGGGCGCCCTCGCCCAGGTGAAGAACGTGATCTGCGTCGCGTCCGGGAAGGGCGGCGTCGGCAAGTCGACGATGACCGCGAACCTCGCGGCGGCGCTGCACGCGGAGGGCCACAAGGCCGGCGCCCTCGACTGCGACGTCTACGGCTATTCCATTCCGCGGATGCTCGGCATCAACCAGAAGCCGGACGTCTCGCCGGAGCGAAAGATCATCCCGCCCGTCTCGCCCTCCGGCCCATCGGTGATGTCGATCGGCTTCTTCGTCGAGGAGAACGCAGCGGTCGTCTGGCGTGGCCCCATGCTCCACAAGGCGATCCAGCAGTTCCTCGAGGACGTGGCCTGGGACGAGCTCGACTATCTGCTGCTCGACCTGCCCCCGGGTACCGGCGACGTCTCCATGACCCTCGCCCAGCTGATTCCGCAGGCCAAGATCGCGATCGTCACGACGCCGCAGCCCGCCGCTCAGAGCGTCGCCCGGCGCTCCGCCGAGATGGCTGCCAAGGTCGACCTCGAGGTGCTGGGCGTGATCGAGAACATGTCCGCGTTCACGGGCCCCGACGGTGAGCGCGTCGCGATCTTCGGCGAGGGTGGCGGCCAGCTGCTCGCCGACGAGCTCGACGTGCCCCTGCTCGCGAAGGTGCCGCTGTCCACCGAGCTCCGCGAGCACGCCGATGAGGGCAGGCCCCTGGTTGTCGAGGACCCCGATGCACCGGCGTCTCAGATGATTCGCGAGGCCGCGCGAGGCATCGTGGCGGCGACCCCCGTCGAGCTTCCCCTCCTGCAGGGCGCGCAGGCGCCCGCGGCCCCGGCCTCGAACGGCGGCGGGATCAGCGGCACTGAGCTGCCGATGGTCCAGTAGGGCGAATGCCGACCCGCTGGCGGGCGACCGCCGCGGCACTCGTCTGTGCGCTTCACCTGGCCGTTTTCGTCCCGACGATCGGGGACTGGTCCTCCGTCCTGCTCAACGACTTCGCGCCGCAGGCCCAGGCGATCAAGGGCGGCGACCTCCCGTACCGGGACCAGCAGATCGAGTATCCGCCGCTCTCGGTCCCGGTCCTGATCGCCCCGATCTACATCGACGACAGCACGCAGGGGTTCGTCGACGGCTTCATGTGGGAGATGCTCGCCTTCGACCTCGCGATGGTCGTCCTGATCGGATTGGCGCTCCCAGGCGACGCGAAGCGCGTTCTGTCGGCGCTGGGGATCTACACGGCGGGGCTGGTGATCCTCTCCGACGTCATCCTCGACAACTCGCTGATCGACGTCGGGCCGCTTGCGCTCAACCGATTCGACCTCGTTCCCGCGCTCTTCGTGCTGGCGGCGATCCTCGCCCGCGACCGGGGGCGGTCTGCGACCTGGTCCGGATTGCTCTCGATCGGCGTGGGGATCAAGGCGTTCCCGCTCTTCTTGTATCCGGCCCTGCTGCGCGGTGAGCGAAACCTGAGACGGGTGATCGTCGCGGGCCTGATCCCCCTGCTGCTCTGCGCCGCGGCCGTGCTCGTCATGGGCGATGAGTTCGGCTCGGCGATCACGTACCACACGCAGCGAGCCCTGCAGGTGGAGAGCCTCGCCGCAAGCCCGTTCGAGATCGCTCACGTGCTCGGGACATCCGGGGTCTCATCGGGGGTGGGCCACGGTGGATTCGAGATCCACGCCGCCGGTGCGACCGCCGCGCGCTGGATCTCGGTCGTCGTCGGGGCGGTCGGCTACCTGTGGCTCGTCTGGGCCGGCTGGCGCTCGAAGGCCTCGAATCTCGAGCTGGCCACGGCGCTCCTCACAGTGCTCGTCATCTTCGCTCCGGTGCTCTCACCGCAGTTCCTGCTCTGGATCCTCCCGGTCTCGGCCTGCGCGTACGGGCTCGGCAAGGAGAACCTCGTCCTGCTGGTCGCGATCCTGTTCACGCAGATCGCGCTCCAGAACTACGACGGGGTGGACGCCCTCAGCGGCAGCTTCGTCTGGCCGGTCGCGGCGCGAAACCTGTACCTACTGGTCTACCTCTGGCTGGTCGCTGCCCCGATCCTGCGGGAGGCCTGGAGGCCGGCCGAGGCGCCCAGGCCGCAGGTCTACGCGGGCGCCGGCTAGCGGGGCAGGGGACTGGCTCTCGCGGGCACGCCGCAGCTGAGCCTTCGCTCTGGCATTTGAACCCGTCAGCGGGAGGTCCTTCTCCTGCGGTTTCGGGGCGTTTGCGTCGTCCGCCGTATCGGGCGCGATCGCCGCGATCAGCATTCCGAAGAACCAGGCGATGTAGAGGTAGAACCAGTGCTCGAGCGTCAGCTGCGTGGCGATGATGACCGCTGCGGCGAGCGCGGAGACCTGGACGAGGGTGCGCTTGCGCGGGATCAGGGCGAGGGCGGAGGCAAAGGCGACCGTGCCGATCGTCAGCAGCGTCTGCAGCGGCTGGAGCCAGGTCACCTGGCCCCAGATCGAGAAGGGCGAGGTTCGATCGAGCTGGCTCTGGATGGTTCGCTCCCAGGTCTTCGCCAGGCCGGGGTCGATCGCCGGGTAGACGAGCAGCAGCGCGCAGGCGGATGCGAAGACGGTCGCGAAGTACATGACGCGGATTGCGGTGGTGCGAGGGAGGCGAAGAGCGGCCATCTTCGAGATCGCGCCCGATGCGCGGCCCTCCTTGCGGCTGAATCGCCCGGCCAGCCCCTCATAGCCGGTGGCGTAGAGCGGCACCAGGAAGAGGGGGGTGAACTTGGCTCCCGCCGCCAGCGCGATCAGGATCGCGCGCCAGCCCACCGAGGCGAAGGCCACCAGCCCCCAGATCAAGAGCGCCCCCACCAGCGCGTCGTTGGAGTTCGACTGGAGAGCCATGTCGGTGTAGGGGTAGGCAGCCCAGGCGAACGCCATGATCACCCCCAGGTCGCGCCCACGGCGCCCGGGGCGGAGCTGCTTCCCGAGGAAGAAGAGCCCCACGATGGCGGCGAGGTCGAAGAAGATCGACGCCGCGTGGGCGGCCGGCAGGCTGTCCCAGTGGCCTGACCAGCCGAAGATCAGGTTGAACGGGACATAGGCCGCGTAGTTCACCGGGCCGTAGGTGTCGCCGCGCGAGTTGTCCTCCGGGAAGGCGTGATCCCCGTAGATCGCGTCGCCGTGCTCGATTCGGTCCGCGCCGATCACTCCCGCGTAGCCGACGTCGATGACGCCGGAGTCCGCGATGTTGACCGCGATCCTGAATCCGCAGAGGAAGACGACCGCGACCACCAGCCAGGTGATGGGGACCGACGGCCGCAGCCCGGTGCCGCGGCCCTTGAGCCCGATCCAGAGCATTCGCCCGAAGAGGTAGACGAGCGGGACGTACGCGATCGGGGCGGAGACACCGATCTCGGCGTTGTTGTAGTAGATCTGGGAGATCCCGAAGCTGAGCAGGAAGAGCAGGTCGAGATGCGCGAGCCGCCGCCATCTGCGCATGTCGAAGAGCCCGAAGAAGAAGATCAGGGCCAGCGGGATCCACACGTAGGGGGCGTTCAGGATGTGGCCGAACTGCCCGCTGTACCCGCGGGCCATCGGCCAGATCACCTGGGCCCCGGTCCAGGCCTGGGTCACCTTCCCGGATCGGGCATCCACGAAGGTGAGCCCGACGGGCTTGCCGTTCTGCGTGTACGCCACCTCCCAGTGGTCGGGCGTGGCCGACGGCACCGCCGAGAGCGGGCCGAGCCGCCGGCGCAGAGCCCGAATCGTCGGATTCTCGTCCGAGCGGTTGATCGCCGTGCTGGCATCCACCGAATAGCCGAACGGCGTTCCCGGCAGTACGGAGGGCACGGTCACCACGGGGGGCTGGTAGCCGGCCGTGCTCTGGTCGGCGGCCCCGGATGCCGACGGGACCAGCAGAGCGACGGCCACGGTCGCCGCCCCCACGGCTGCGATGCGGCTCAGGCGCCGACACGCGCCGGCCCCCCGGCCGCGCGCGCATCTGGCACCCGTATGAATCAGCTGAGCGATGCCGCTCAGGTTACGACTCAACTACTCGAGACTTCCGAGCCTCCGCCTGAGGAACAGGCCGGTGGCGCCGAGGCCGACACCGAGCAGGATCAGCAGCGGGACGTGCAGGCCCGTGAAGGGCAGTCCGCCCGAGCCGCTCTGGGCAGTTGCGGCCACCGGCTCGTTGCCATTGTTCCGATGCTTCTTGGCGGTGGTGCCGGCGACGCTGCCGGTGCCACCACCGGAGGTCGTCGTGCCCTGTGTGCCGCCCGTGCCGGTGGTGGTCGTTCCACCGGTCGAGCTGGTCGTGCTCGTGGTCGAGGTCGTGCAGTCGGTGACCGTGTTGGTCTGGCCGGAGACCGTCGAGATGATCGTCGAGCCCGGGACCGTGGTGAGGCCCGTGCTGCCCGGCTCGGTCTGGGTGACCGTGTTGCCCGGGACCGTCTGAGTCACGGTCGTGCCCGGCTGGGTGTCGGTCACGGTCGAGCCTGGCTCGGTCTGCGTGACCGTCGATCCCGGCTGGGTCTGCGTGATCGTCGTGCCGCCGATCGTGATCGTGGTCAGCGACTTCGGGGTCACGGCGCTCACAGGTGTCTCACATGGGATCGTCGTGGTCAGCGTCGTATCCGGACCGGTGGTCGTTGTCGTCGTGTCCTGGGTGACCGTGGATGTCGTCCCGGGTTCGGTGACAGTGGTCGTCTGATCCGGTTCGGTCACCGTCGATGTCGTGTTCGGTTCCGTGATCGTCGACGTCGTTCCAGGGCCGGTGATCGTCGACGTCGTGTTCGGTTCCGTGATCGTCGACGTCGTGTTTGGCAGCGTTGTGGTCAGCGTCGTATCCGTGGTGTGGGTGGTGGTCCCAGTGCCGCAGACGTCGACATGGCTGATGGCGTGCGTCTGGCCCTGGTCGTTGGTGAACGGGCTGAAGACGGTGCCGGCGGTCTGATTGCTGACGGTGAAGGTCGTAGTGCCTCCATCACCGTTCGAGTTTCCGCTGCCGGCCTTGACCACGATGGTGCCGGTGAACGGAGCGTCGGCTGTCCAGGTGGCCGAATAGGGGCCGCCCGGCTCGTTGTCGAAGACAAAGGTCAGGGTCGCCCCGCCGATCACCTGAACGCTGGTGGTCAGGCCGCTGCTGGGCTCGTCGATACGTGTGGCGACGCTGGTGCCGGTGCCGCAAGCTTCAGGCGCGCTGCCGACGGAAGGGTCGGATGGCGGCGACGCAAGCGCGAAGCCGGAGGCGACGCCGAGAACTCCGACGATTGCCAAGAAGCCGATCGGTCCCCCAGGACCGCGGAGGCGCCGGGACCTGCGCGAGCTACCTGCCGCGCGCGGCCGGAGATGAGAGCTACTACGCCACTGCATGTGATTCTCCCCGGTTTTGCCGTCCCCGTCAGCCGCGTATCCGACTCAGATCGGGAAATCTGGCGATTCAGACGGCGAACTTAGCCGTACTTCCGTTGAATTACAAGCGCCCCGCTGATGGGACAAACGTTTAGAGGGGACCATCAGGACGACGTGCTTGCGCGTGTTTCCGCTGCAAATCATCCATATCCGGCAGGTGAGCGACTTCCCAACCCCGCTCAAGGACCGTAGTTTTCCGAGAGGAGATTGCGCGGACTACTACGGATGGAAAACCGTGTACTGATCGCCGGTCAGGCGGCGTCGATCACTTCTGGCCGCACTGCGTGAATCCGTATGCCTGGGCGAGGGTGTCGGGCTTGTCGAAGATGCCCGCCTGATTCGGCTCCAAATAGATGCTGGGGTCCTGCTTGACGCGGTTCACCGCCTGGTCGAGCGAGTCGTAGATCGCCGCCGTCTTGGCCTGATCCCCAGCCGGCGGGTTGAGCGCCCGGAGACTGGTGACCAGCTCCTCGAAGTTCGGGACGAAGACCTCCTGCACGAATTGGAGAACCTGCGCGCGAGACGGATTCGAGGTGCCGAACCGCTCGCGTCCAGCCTGGCCGATCGCGAAGGTGGTGTGTGCGCAGATCTCATCGCCGTGGGCGATGTAGGTCGCCTTCGGGTTGTCGCCACCGTTGCTGCTGCTCCCGCCGCCGCCGCAGCCGGCGATCACCGCCAGGATCGCGATCAGTGAGGCGAGGGCTGTCCCGGTGCGCAGCACGCCCGGAAGGTAACCGATCGCCTCCTATGGCTCAGTGGTGGTATCCGAAGTGGGCGACCCAGATGGCGACGCCGCTGTAGCCCTTGAACTGGCCGGAGACCATGCTGACCCCGACGTCGTCGAAGCTCGGCGCGAGCAGCACGGTCCGGTGCTCATCGGAATTGAGCCAGGCGCTCATGGCGCCGCGGACCGTCGCCGCGTCGCCGTTGCCGAGCTCGAGGTTCTCGCCGGCGCCGAATGAGCCGCGCAGGAAGCCGACCTTCTTGAACCAGTAGAACGCGTCACGCCCGCAGGCGTCGTGGCTGAAGTCCTGACAGCGCCTGATGTCCCGGGCCTTCCTGGTCGAGGAGGCGCGCAGCTGCTTCGAGACGTGAAGGCCGGACAGGCCCTCCTGAGAGCGAGCCCAGCGGTGCATGCAGACCATGACCTGCTCCTGAGTGCGGACGGGCAGGGAGGCGTCCGACTGGCCCGGGCAGGCGGACTCTGGGGCGAGCAGCCTGTCCCAGGGGCCCGACGCGCTGGCCGCCGCCGGGGCGACGAGGAGGACGCTCGCCAGGGCCGCCAGGGCGATGTTCCGCAGAGTCTTCATCACTCCACGAATCGACGCCCAGGGCGGGCGCCCCAATTTTTAGTGCCGCCCTAGACAGATGTCCAATACTCGGTAGCTCCGGGCGGGAGCTTTGGCTACTACTCGCCGGTCTCGCCGGCGAGCTGGCTAGGCCTTGCTCTTGTAGTAGTCGAGATTGATCTGCGTGTACTTGGACCACTCCTCGGGGAGCTGGTCCTCGGCGAAGCACGCATCGACGGGACAGGCCTCGACGCAGGCGTCGCAGTCGATGCACTCATCGGGATCGATGAAGAGCTGCTGCACGTTGTCGTAGTCGGGCTCGTCCGGAGTCGGGTGGATGCAGTCGACGGGGCAGACCTCTACGCAGGAGTTGTCCTTCTCGCCGATGCACGGCTCTGCGATGACGTATGCCACAGGCGTCTCTTCCTTTCCCAAGTCTCGGTTGCGATTGCGGCGCCCATCGGGCGCCGCGGAACGCGACATTCTAGGCAAGGCGACGCCTCGACGCGTGGCTGCACGTGGCTAAGGTGGCGGAGTGATTCTGCTAACGGGAGCGACCGGCGTCGTCGGGGGAGAGCTGCTGCCGCAATTGCTCGATGCGGGGGAGCGGGTCCGCGTGCTCGTCAGGGATCCGAAGAAGCTCGGCGAGCATCGCGTCGACGTCCAGATCACCCTCGGCGATCTGCGCGACCCCCTCTCGATCCGGCACGCCATGCGGGGTGTCGAGACCGTCATCCACCTGGCGGCGACGATCCGTGACCAGCCCGGGGGCACGATCGAGGAGCTCAACGGCCTCGCCACCGTTCGCCTGCTGCGGCTGGCGGAGCGCGCCGGCGTCAAGCGGTTTCTCTTCTTCTCGGCGATGGGCGCGACCCCGTTTCAGCGGACCCGCTTCTTCCGCTCCAAGGCGATCGCCGAGCGTGCCGTCGGCGAGTCCCCGCTCGACACCACCGTCTTCGCGCCCTCGATCGTCTACCGGCCCGGGGACCCCTGGATCACCCTGCTGCAGCGTCTCTCGATCCTCCCGGCCGTGCCGGTCTCCGGTGAGGGGCACGCGCGCTACCAGCCGATCTGGGCGCGCGACGTCTCGCGGTGCGTGGCCTCATCGCTGAACGGATCGGGCGGGGGCTCCGAACGCCGCTTCGAGCTCGCCGGCCCCCAGGTCCTCTCCTATGACGACATCGTCGAGCGCGTCCTCGAGGCCACCGGCCGGAGCCGGCCGCTCGTGCACGTTCCGGTGCCGCTCGTCCGTGGAGGATTGCGCGCGCTCGAGCTGCTCGCTGGGCCCTCGGTGTTCGCGACCTGGGAGGAGGCCGAGCTGATGGAGGTGCCGATGACGAGCGAGCGCGGTACCGCCGACGCCGAGTCGCTCGGGGTCGAGCCGCGCCCGATGAGCGCGGTGCTGGGCACCCAGGGCTAGCCTGACCGCACCCGGTCGGCGACGAGCAGTGCGATCCCGGCGACCAGCTCCAGGATCCCGCCGATCAGCGAGACGTCGCTGACGGCCTGGACCGTGCCGTGAGAGGGTTCCTTCGGCACATCGAGGCCGGAGAGCACGTGGTGATAGAGCCAGCGGTAGAGCTCCACGGGGGCTTCGAGGGTGTGCAGTCCCAGGGTGATCGCCGAGCCGAGGATGAGCAGCAGGCCCGCGATCCGGAGGTTCGTCACCGTCCCAGAAAAGCAAGAGGCCCGGCGTGAGCCGGGCCTCCGAAACGCTTGA
>CAWFET010000002.1:0-1555167 GCA_963815045.1 uncultured Solirubrobacterales bacterium | reverse complement strand
CAGCTCGGTGCCGTCGTAGAGCTTCTTGACGACGACCCCGCCCGGGGGCGCCGCCTCGACGCAGAGGTTGCAGAGGACGCACTCGTCGAGGTTCTCGCGGACCACGGCGACCTTGCCGTCCTCGTCGGCGAAGATGTCGACGGGGCAGACCTCCTCGAGCTTCGCGGCGATCTCGGCGTCGTTCGGCGATCGCGTCGTCGATCTCGACGTCGATGAAGATGCCCTCGAGCTGCTTCGCGGCCATCAGACCTTCGGCTCCCAGCTTCTCCTTGACGGCGTCCGGGATCTCGTCGATCCGCTCGACGACCGGGATGCCGGCGGCCTCGAGGCGGGCGATCTTCTGGGTCGCCGAGTCCTCTGCGCCCTCGACGATCGTGCCGGCGTGCCCGAAGCTCATGCCCTGCATCTCCTCGTCGTCCATGAACTTGCCGGCCATGAAGGCGATGATCGGAAGCTTCGCGTCGTTGGCCTCCCGCCAGTCGACCAGCTCGGCCTCCATGCGGCCGCCGGGCTCGGTGTAGATCACGATCGCCTCGGTCTGCTCGTCGGCCTCGAAGAGCGGCATCAGCTCGGCGTAGGTGGAGCCGATGATCGCGTCGCCGCCGATCGAGACGGCGGTGGACACGCCGAGGCCGGCGGCGGTGAGAGTGGAGGAGATCTCGGTGGTCATGCCGCCGGAGCGAGACATGACGCCGATCGAGCCGGGCTCGTACGCCTTGGCGGCGTCCTTGGCGGGGCCGCCGATGCCGCCCATCTTGCCGACGCCCGGGGCGATGATCCCGAGGCAGTTGGGGCCGATGATCCGCGCGCCGCGCAGGTTGGCGAGCTCGACCATCTGGGCGACGTCGCGGCGCGGGATGCGCTCCGTGACGATCACGATCAGCTTGATCCCGTTCTCGATCGCCTCGAAGACGGCGTCCTTGGTGAAGGCGGGGGGGACGGTGACGACGGCGCCGTCGATCTGCGACCCGTGGTTCTCGACAGCCTGCTCGACGGTGTCGAAGACCGGGACGCCGTGGACGTCGCGGCCCTTGCGGCCGGGTGTGACGCCGCCGACGATCTTGGAGCCGTAGTCGAGGCACTCCTTGGTCAGGTTCACGGCCTCGCGGCCCGTGATGCCCTGGACGATGAAGGTGAAGTCCTCGTTCAGCAGGATCGACATCAGGCCGCCGCCCCCTGGATCTTCTCGACGGCCTCGCCGGCGGCCTCCCACATGGAGGTGTTGCGGTCGCGGAACTCGATCCCGTACTTGCCGAGGATCTTGGAGCCCTCCTCCTCCCACGCGCCGGGGATCCGGAAGACGGCGATCGTCTCGGCCGGGTCCTTGCCGAGCTCGAGGCACGCCTTGATCACGCCGCGGGCGACGATGTCCACCCGTGTGTTGGAGACGATCGACATCATCACCGCGATCTTCTCGACGCCCTCCTTCTGCAGGACCTCCTTGGCGAGGCCGCAGGACTTGGCGACGGACGGGTTGCCGCCGATCTCGGCGTAGTTGGCGGGCTTGCCGCCCTGGCTGCGGACCGCGTCGGTGAGGGTGAGCGAGCCGCCGCCGGCGCCGATCACCAGGCCGAGGTTGCCGGTGAAGCCGTGGTCCTTGCCCTGGATCACGCCGCGGTGGTCGGCCTCGTCGATCGCCTTGACGTTTCGCTCGAACTCGGAGGGCTCGTAGAGCTCGCGCGGCTCCTCGAGCTCGACGCCGATCTCCTTGAGCATCTTCTGGTGGCGGCCGACGGCCTCGTCCTCCATCTCCATGTGCGCGTCGAGGGCGACGAAGGAGCCGTCGGAGAGCCGCGCCACCGGGTTGATCTCGGCGAGCGTCATGTCGTAGTCGCGCTGGAGCTGGGCGAGGCGGGCGAGGATCGGAGTGGCGCGGGTGAGCTCGCGGCCGGTGAGCCCGCCGGCGGCCGCGACGACCTCCTTGGCGCGGAAGTCGGGAACCGGGTGGAGGTTCGAGAGATGGCCGCGGCCGACGTGGTCGGGATGCTGATCGGCGACCTCCTCGATGTCGATGCCGCCCATGTCGGAGAAGAGCATCATCGGGCGCTTGGCGCGGCCGTCCCAGAGGACCGCCGCGTAGTACTCCTGCTCGACCTCCGCCTTGGGATCGACCAGGACCCCGACGGGCATGTGACCGTTGATCTCGAGCTCGAGGATCTCTGCGGCGTGCGAGCCGGCCTCCTCGGGGGTGTCCGCGAACTTGACGCCGCCCGCCTTCATGCGCCCGCCCGTGAGGACCTGCGACTTGATCACGGTCGGGCCGCCGATCCTCTCGGCGGCCTGCTTGGCCTCGTCGGCGGTCTTGCAGAAGCCGTACTCGGTGACCGGAATCCCGGCCCGCTCGACGATGCGACGGCTTTCGAACTCGTAGAAGCGCATGGGGGCGGGCGGGAACAGTACATAGACCCCGCTTTTGGCGGTGCGCCGCAAAAGCCCAAATCGCCGAGCCGCCGTAATAGGGTCGAACGGGCTGGCTTTCCGGTGGCCAGCGAATGTCTCGGCCACAAGGAGGAGCAATGCGCAAGAAGTTGAGGGGAACACCCGCGCTGGTGATCGCCGTGATCGCGCTGTTCGTCGCACTCGGCGGCGGCTACGCGATCGGTTCCGGGTTCATCGGGACCGGCGATCTCAAGAACCAGGCGGTGACCAACAAGAAGATCAAGAAGAAGACGATCAAGGCGAACCGGGTCAAGCCCGACACGCTGACGGGCGCTCAGATCAACGAGGCATCGCTGAGTGGAGCCGGCACCGCCCAGTCGATCAGGCAGGACACGGCGGCGCAGGTGCCGGCTGCGTCCGGGTCGACCACCGTCCTGACCCTGCAGGTCCCCGCGGGGAGCTACGTGATCAACTCGAAGGCCGTGCTGGCCAAGGGCGGGACGCAGGACCCGGTCCAGTGCTTCCTGATCGCGGGCGGTGACCAGGACAGGTCGCTCGAGGCCGTGGACGCAGCCAACAACACGACCATCGCGAACCTTCTGGTGCACACGTTCGCGAGCGCCGGCGCAGTGAACCTCGCGTGTGACAACCCGGGCGCGGCACTTCTGCTCGTCACGAACAAGGTCATCACCGCGACACCTGTCGGAGCGATCAAGAGCACGACGCTTCCGTAGCCGACCGGGTGGGGGAGCCGGGGCGAGCCCGGTTCCCCCGCTCCGCCATCAGATCGCGGCCACAGGCGGCCGCTAGGCGCGCTCGGCGCTGGCCATCTCCGGCGCGGGCTCGTGCTCGCGCTGCGGGCGGAGCAACACGACCGCGGCGACCACCCCGACGAGGCAGAAGAGGGCGCCGACGCCGAACTGCAGCTGGAAGCCGTCCGTCAGCGCCTTGCGCGGCGGAGGTGCCGGAGTCGATTTCCGATGTGGTGTGGTTGGCGGCGAGCGTGCTGAGCACGGCCAGGCCGAGTGCCGCGCCGACGAAACGGGAGGTGTTGAGCACGCCGGACGCGAGTCCACTCAGCGCACGAGGGACGCCCTGCACCGCCACGATCGTCGCCGGCACCAGGGCCAAGCCGAGGCCGAGCGCGCCGAGCACCCCGCCGGGAAACACGTTCGCGATGTAGCTACCGCCGGGGTGGACGCTGGTCAGCAGGAACTCCCCGATTGTCGCCGAGAGCATTCCGAGGGCGAGCACCCAGCGGGCGCCGATCAGCCTGGCCAGCCGCGGCGCGAGGGTCGCGCCGGTGCCGACCGCGACCGTCATCGGGACGAAAGCGAGGCCGGTCTTGAGGGCGCTGTAGTGGAGCGTCCCCTGCATGTAGAGGGACTGGAAGAACCAGAAGCCGAAGATCGCGCCGTAGAGCAGGAAGATCACGAGGTTCGCGGCGCGCAGGTTGCGGAGCTTGAAGACGCTCAGGGGCATGAGCGCGGTCCGTTCCGGGTGCTTGGTGAGGCTGTTCTCGTACAGGCCGAACGCCACCAGCAGTGCCGCCCCGGCCGCGACAGGACCGAGGACACCGAGGGAGCCCCAACCGAGCCGGTCGGTGGTGACGATCCCGTAGGTGAGCGCGGTCATCCCGAGCGTGACCAGGATCGCACCGGGGAGATCGAAGTGCCGGTTCTCCGACTCGCTGCGGCCCTCGGGGATCAGGTTGGTGCTGAAGAGGACGATTCCCACCCCGATCGGGATGTTGATGACGAAGATCGCGGGCCAGCTGAAGGCCTCGGTCAGGATGCCGCCGAGGAGGACGCCGGCGGTGGCGCCGATCGCGCCGACGGCGCCCCAGAGCCCGAGCGCGCGGTTCCGCGGCGGGCCCTCATCGAAGGAGGTGGTGATGATCGCGAGGGTGGCGGGGGAGAGGATCGCGCCGCCGATGCCCTGGAGCGCTCGCGCGGCGACCAGGGTCTCCGCGGTGGGGGCGATTGCACAGATCAGCGAGGCTCCGGAGAAGAGGAGGGTGCCGGTGTAGAACATCCGGCGGCGGCCGAAGAGGTCGGCGGCGCGCCCGCCGAGCAGCAGGAAGCCGGCGAAGGTCAGCGTGTAGGCGTTCAGGACCCACTGCAGGCCGTTGGTCGAGAAGCCGAGCGCGTCCTTGATGGACGGCAGCGCGACGTTCACGATCGAGACGTCGAGGATCACCATGAACTGGCCGAGACAGACGACCAGCAGCAGTGCGTTGGAGTTCCGCTTCATGGCCCCCTTCGCTGCGGTGACCGGGTTCACTTGCGAACGGCCTCCAGAATGTACGCCGCCTCGACCGCCGCGGCGCGTCGAGAGGGGCTCGTGAGACGAACGTCACCGTCCGTGGATTGCTGGGCGGCGGCTGTGGTTTCGATGATCTGGGTGTCGGACATGTGCTTGCCTTCGGGTTGGTTTGATAGTACGATGAACATCGTACCAAAGAAGTTCGATGTTTGTCGTACAACGCTAGACTGACTCCCATGGAGCACCATCCCGAGAGAAGCGAGATCGAGCTGCCGGCCGTGCTGGCCGCGCTGAGCGACCCGCACCGGCTCGAGATCGTTCGCCGGCTCGACGAGGACGACGAGCCGCGAGCCTGCGGCAAGTTCGGCTTCGGGCTCAGCAAGTCGACGATGACCCACCACTTCCGCACTCTCCGCGAGGCCGGCGTGATCCGCCAGGAGCGGCAGGGCACCACGAAGCTCACGGAGCTGCGCCGGGAGGATCTCGACGCCCGCTTCCCGGGCCTGCTCGATGCTGTGTTGAGCTCGAAGCTGTCCCACGTCCAATAGACGAATCGGCCGCCCCGCAAGTGACATCCGGTCTGCGTAGTCCCCACGGTTAGACGCGAGCACGGGCGAGGCATAGTCTTCGACGGGAGTGAGCCCCTCTACCGCGTCCGTAATTCGCAGCGCCGCCATGGACGAGCTGATCTCCGCGCTGGCGTCGCGCGGCTACACGGTGATCGGACCGACGGTCCGCGACGGGGCCATCCTCTACGAGGAGATCTCCTCGGCCGCGCAGCTGCCGGCCGGGGTCACGGATGAGCAGGAGGGCGGCACCTACCGCCTCCACGAGCGCGGCGACGACGCGCTCTTCGGCTTCAACAACGGGCCGAACTCCTGGAAGCACCATCTCTTCCCGCCCAACCTGACCCTCTGGAAGGCGAAGAAGGCGGCCGGTGGTGAGATCTCATACGAGGAGAACTCCGAGGAGCGGCCGCGATACGCGTTCCTCGGCGTCCGCTCCTGCGACCTGGCGGCGATCGGCATCCAGGACAAGGTCTTCATCGGCGATTCCCACACGGACGCCGACTACGAGGCTCGCCGCCGCGACGCGTTCATCGTCGCGATCAACTGCTCGAAGGCGGGCAACACCTGCTTCTGCGTGTCGATGGGCACCGGGCCGCGCGCCGAGTCGGGATACGACCTCGCGCTGACGGAGCTGCTCGACGGCGAGCACCGCTTCCTGGTCGAGGCCGGATCGGATCGCGGGGAGGAGGTGCTGGCGGAGATCGGCGCAGCCGAGGCCGGCGAGGCGGACGCGGAGGCCGCGGCGGCGGTCTCCGAGGAGTGCGCTTCGCAGATGGGGCGAGAGCTCGACACCGATGGGATCAAGGAGCTCCTCTACCGGAACATGGAGCACCCGCGCTGGGACGAGGTCTCGGAGCGCTGTCTCACCTGCGGCAACTGCACGCTGGTCTGCCCGACCTGCTTCTGCCACACGGTCGAGGACGTAAGCGACCTCGCCGGGGAGGAGGCGGAGCGGACGCGGCAGTGGGACTCCTGCTTCAACCTCGACCACTCCTACATCCACGGCGGCAGCATCCGGAACTCGGCTCCCTCGCGCTATCGCCAGTGGATGACCCACAAGCTCGCCACCTGGATCGACCAGTTCGGCACCTCGGGCTGCGTCGGCTGCGGGCGCTGCATCACCTGGTGCCCGGTGGCGATCGACATCACCGAGGAGGCGGCGGCGATCCGCGCCACCGACCTCGGGCCCGGCGATGGGGAGAGGGGGATCAGTGCAGACCATTGAGCAGCTTCTCGCCGAGGCACCCGCATTCAACGGGATGTCGGAGGAGCATTTGGCCCTGATCGCGGGCTGCGCTCGGAACACCACCTTCGAGGACGGGCAGTACCTGCTGCGCGAGGGGGACCCGGCCAACACCTTCTACGTGATCCGGTACGGCCGTGTGGCCCTCGAGGTCTTCGTCCCGCAGCGAGGAGCCCTGACGATCGAGACGATCGACGACGGGGACCTGCTCGGCTGGTCCTGGCTGGTGCCGCCTTTCCGTGTCGACTTCGATTGCCGTGCGATGGGCAATGTCCATACGGTCGCCTTCGACGCTGCGTGCCTGCGCGGGAAGTCGGACACGGACCCTGTGCTGGGCTATCAACTGATGCGCCGCTTCATCCCGGTGATGGTTGAGCGTCTGCAGGCCACGCGAATGCGCCTCCTCGACGTCTACGGGCACGTCGGCGCGGGCTGAGCGATGGTTGCCGATCCGATGGTGCCCACCTCATACGCAGTGGCCGACAAGCGCCAGGAGCTTGGCGACACCTGGACGCTCGAGCTCGAGCCCATCGCTGGCGCCGGCGTCGGCGAGTTCCGTCCCGGCCAGTTCTCCATGCTCTACGCCTTCGGCGCTGGCGAGGTGCCGATCTCCGTCAGCGGCGGTGGCCGAGCCGACGAGCGGCTCGGACACACCGTGCGCGCCGTCGGCGCGGCCACCCGCGCACTCTGTGCGATCGAGACAGGCGCTCAGGTCGGGGTACGCGGCCCTTTCGGCAACAGTTGGCCCCTCGCCGACGCGGAGGGAGGTGACGTGGTCGTCGTCGCGGGTGGGATCGGCTTGGCGCCACTTCGCCTTGCGATCAAGCACCTGATCGCAAACCGCGACTCCTATCGGGCGGTGTCGCTCCTGTACGGCGCCCGCTCACCCGACGAGATGCTGTTCTTCGGCGAGCTCCAGGCCTGGCGAGAGTCCGGGATCGACGTCAAGTACACGGTCGATGCCGCCTCGGGGGATTGGGGCGCTCGTGTGGGGCTGGTCACGAAGCTGATCCCGATCGCCGGCTTCGAGGGCACTCGAACCACGGCGATGGTCTGTGGGCCGGAGGTGATGATGCGCTTCGTCACGCAGGCGCTCCAGGACCGCGGCGTCCCCACGGAGAGCATCCACGTCTCGCTCGAGCGGAACATGAAGTGCGCGATCGGCCACTGCGGCCACTGCCAGCTCGGCCACCGGTTCGTCTGCAAGGACGGCCCGGTCTTCCCGGTCGGGCGGATCGGGTCGCTGCTTGGAGTGCGAGAGCTGTGAGCGAGCGGCCGAAGCTTGCGGTCTGGAAGTTCGCGTCCTGCGACGGCTGCCAGCTCTCCCTGCTCGACTTCGAGCGCGAGCTCGTCTCGCTGCCGGACCAGATCGAGGTGGCCTACTTCCTGGAGGCGACGCGCGGCGAGGTCGAGGGCCCCTATGACCTCTCGCTGGTCGAGGGCTCGATCACCACGCCGCACGACGCCGAGCGGATCAAGGAGGTGCGGGCGAAGTCGAAGCGGCTGGTGACGATCGGGGCCTGCGCGACCTCCGGCGGCATCCAGGCGCTGAAGAACTTCGCGGACGTCGAGGACTTCATGTCGGTCGTCTACGCCACCCCCGACTACATCTCGACGCTCGACACGTCGACGCCGATCTCCTCCCATGTCCCCGTCGACTTCGAGCTGCAGGGCTGCCCGGTCGACCGCCACCAGCTGCTCGAGGTGATCAGCGCCTTCGTCAACGAGCGCAAGCCGGCCGTCGCGAACCACTCGGTCTGCATCGAGTGCAAGCGCGCCGGGAACGTCTGCGTGATGGTCGCCCACGGCACGCCGTGCCTCGGGCCGGTGACCCACGCCGGCTGCGGCGCGCTCTGTCCCAGCTACGACCGCGGCTGCTACGGCTGCTTCGGCCCGATGGAAACGCCGAACGCGCCGTCGCTGTCGCGCTGGTTCGAGGGCCTCGGCATGGACGAGGTCGACGTGATCCGCGTCTACCGGACCTTCCACACGGCCGCCGAGCCGTTCCAGGCCGAGAGCGAGAGGCTCGAGGCGGATGGCTGACGCGAGACGCGGACGATCCGCACCGAGGCGCTCGCCCGCGTCGAGGGCGAGGGCGCGATGCAGGTCAAGATCCGGGGCGGCGAGGTCGAGAACGTCGAGCTCCAGATCTACGAGCCCCCTCGCTTCTTCGAGGCGTTCCTGCGCGGCCGCGACTTCAAGGAGGCGCCGGACATCACCGCGCGGATCTGCGGCATCTGCCCGGTCGCCTACATGACCAGCGCCTTCAACGCGATGGAGGACGCGCTCGATGTCCAGGTGGACCAGCGGATCCGCGCCCTGCGCCGGCTCATGTACTGCGGCGAGTGGATCGAGTCGCACGCGCTTCACGTCTTCCTGCTGCACGCCCCGGACTTCTTCGGCTTCGACTCGGCCTGGCAGATGGCGCGCGACCACCGCGAGGTGGTGGAGGGCGCATTGAAGGTGAAGGCGATGGGCAACGAGCTGCTGCGGACGATCGGCGGCCGCGCGATCCACCCGATCAACACAAGGGTCGGCGGCTTCTACAAGGCGCCCGGCCGCGAGCACCTCGATGCGCTCGTCCCGGCGCTAGAGGAGTCGCGCGACTTCATGCGCGGCGCGGTCACCTTCCTCGCCGGGCTCGATTTCCCCGACTTCGAGCAGGACTACGAGTTCGTCGCGCTGCGCCAGCCGGATCGCTACGCGATCGAGGACGGGCGCCTGGTCTCGAGCTCCGGTCTCGACATCGGGCCGGGGGAGTACGAGGAGCACTTCTCCGAGCAGCACGTCCCGCACTCGACCGCCCTGCAGTCGCGCATGTCCGGCGGTGGGACCTACTTCCTCGGGCCGATGGCCCGCTACTCGCTCAACTACGAGCAGCTCACCGACGGTGCGAAGGAGGCCGCGGAGGGAGCCGGCCTCGGACCGGAGTGCCGCAACCCGTTCAAGTCGATCCTGGTCCGCAGCGTGGAGATCATCTTCGCCCTGGAGGAGGCGCTGGAGCTGATCGCGGGCTACGAGCCGCCTGATCCCCCTGCGCAGGTGCCCGAGCCCAGGGCGGCGGCGGGATGCGGCTGGAGCGAGGCCCCACGCGGAATGCTCTGGCACCGCTACCGGCTGGAGGACGACGGCTCGATCGCCGAGGCGCGAATCGTTCCTCCCACTTCCCAGAACCAGGCCCGGATCGAGCAGGACCTGCTCGAGTTCGTGAAGCCTCGCGTCGAGCTGCCCGACGACCGCCTGCAGTGGGAATGCGAGCAGGCGATCCGCAACTACGACCCCTGCATCAGCTGCTCGACCCACTTCCTGAAGCTCGATGTCGACCGCGCCTGACGCGATGGCGAAGCACTTCATTCATCGCGAGCACAAGCCGAGCGACCCCGAGTTCCTGCGCGAGGAGCGTCGCTTCCTCGACGCCGGTCACAACTCGCTCCGTCTGATGGAGCGCCAGCGCGAGCAGCTACAGCAGGACATCGAGGCGGCCCGGCGCGACGCGCACGCGCTCGGCCTGTCGCTGGAGCACGCCCCCGAGTCCGGCTACCGCGCCTGGCTCGCTTTGATCGGCGTCGGCAATCGCTACCGCTCCGACGACGCCGCCGGGCTCGAGGTCGCGCGGCGGCTTCGCGCCACCCATCCGCCGGGGATCCGGCTTCTCGAGGAAGAGGGTGAGCCGGCCTCGCTCATCCAGTCCTTCGAGCTGATGAAGGAGGTGCTGATCATCGACGCGGTCAGCAGCAGCGGCAGTCCGGGGGACCTCTATCGCTTCGACGCCACCCACGAGCCGCTCCCGGCCGAGACGTTTCGATCCTCGACCCACTCGCTTGGCGTCGGCGACGCCGTGGAGCTCGCCCGCCAGCTCGACCGGCTGCCGCCCCGGCTCGCCGTCTACGGAATCGAGGGCGAGAACTTCGAGGCGGGGGAGGGGCTCTCCCCGGCGGTGGAGGCCACGGTCGACGCGCTGGTGAGCGAGCTACACAGCGAGCTCGGCGGCGAGGAGCCCAGTGATGGATGACGTCACGGTCATCCGGCGGATGCTCGATGCCGTCGAGCGGGGAGACGAGGAGGCCTTCCTGGCGTTCCTCACCGAAGACGTCGAGTGGGACGACCGCGAGGGGTGGCCAGGCGTCCGCAAGCTCTACCGGGGCCGTCGCGGCGTGAGCGACTGGTGGGACGCGTTCAAGCGGGTGGGCGGCGAGGTGGTCGACGTCCAGGTCGAGAACATCACCGCGGCCACGGAATCCCGCGTGCTGCTCTGCGTGCGGGGGACCTTCAGATCCTCCGCCGACCCTTCCTCCGAGTTCAACGCCCGCGCCTGGTACGTCTTCTGGCTCAGGGACGGCGCGGTCCGCCGGGCCCAGCTCTTCTGGGGCAGGCGAGAGGCCGCGGAGGCCGCTGGGGTCCTCGAACGCGACGAGGAAGCTTCCTGATGCACGAGCTCGCGGTCGCGCAGGCCATCGTCGCCGCGGCGGAGCGCCACGCCGAGGGGCGGCCGATCACCATCGTCCGCGTGCGGGTGGGCCGCCTGCGCCAGGTCGTCCCCGAGTACCTGAGCTTCTACTTCGAGGTCGCCTCGGCGGGGTCCCTGTGCGACGGCGCCTCGCTCGAGTGGGAGCGGGTCCCGTCGCGGCTGCGCTGCTCGGCATGCGGCGCCGAGTGGGATCCGGCGCCGCCGCCCGCGCGATCCGGTGACGAGCTCGTCGTGCGGTTCCGCTGCCCTGAGTGCGAATCGCCCGATCACCGCGTCGTCAGCGGCGACGAGCTGGTCGTCGAGTCGATTGACGTCACCGAGCCCGCCGTGGGAGCCTCCTGACATGCACCAGACGACGGTCCGCGTAGCCGAGGGCGCGCTCGACGCCAATCAGACGATCGCCGAGGCGAACCGCGCCGACTTCGACGCCGCCCGCGTCACCGTGATCAACCTGATGAGCGCGCCGGGCGCCGGGAAGACCACCTTGCTCGAGCGGGCTCTCGAAGACACAGGCGACGTCCGCGTGGGCGTGCTGGAGGGTGACGTCCGTGGCAGCCTCGACGCCGATCGGCTCTCACACCTCCACATTCCGGTCACCCAGATCAACACCGATCCGGCCTTCGGCGGCGAGTGCCACCTCGACGCCAACATGGTCCGCTCGGCGCTCGGCCAGGTCC
Source organism: uncultured Solirubrobacterales bacterium (assembly GCA_963815045.1). GTDB lineage: Bacteria > Actinomycetota > Thermoleophilia > Solirubrobacterales > 70-9 > DASUPK01. The sequence goes on along the minus strand of CAWFET010000002.1, from coordinate 1,543,566 downwards.
CGCTCGGCGAGATCGACCTGCTGATGATCGAGAACGTCGGCAACCTCGTCTGCCCGGCCGAGTTCACGGTCGGCGAGGACCGCCGCTGGATGATCTCCTCGGTCACCGAGGGCGAGGACAAGCCGCTCAAGTACCCGCTCATGTTCCGCACCTGCGAGCTGGTCGTGATCAACAAGCTCGACCTGCTGCCGCACGTCGACTTCTCGATGGAGCGATTCCTCGCCAACCTCGACCAGGTGAACCCGTCGGCAGAGACCATTCAGGTCAGCGCGCGGACGGGTGAGGGAGTAGACGCCTGGCGCGAGCGCCTACTCGGCGTCGCCCGCTAGCCGGACGAGAGGTCCTCGGCATCCTTGGCGTCGGTGACCGCCCATCCCAGGCGCTGGATGAACTGGGCCGCATTGCGCGGTCGCTAGTGCGCAGAGTTGCGTGAGACGAGGGGGACTCGCCGCTCTTGATGGAGGCGATCCACCTCATCGAGCACGTCGCGACGAGCCTGGAACTTGCGCTCGTAGCCGCGTACTCGCTTGATCTCCGAGAGATCGGCCTTCCCGAGCGCGGCGACCACGTCGTCGATGCTCATCGCGTCGTAACCCGGGAGCGGTTCATCCTGGCGCAGCCAGCGAAGCTTGTTGAAGACCATGTGGCGATCCTCGTGGGCGCGCTCGTAGCTATCGACCTCGGCGAGTTCCACCTGGGAATGACTGGAGAGCGCCGCCACGAGGTCCTTGGTCTTGAGCTTGTCGTAGCCGGCGAACGGCTCTTTGGAAGTTGCGGCGGTCACTGGGTCTCCGTTCGCGGAGCTCCCGGCGGGACGATCGGCGCGGCTGGGACCGGCGTTGCGGCCGGCATCGGTGACGCAACTGGGACGGGAGTCGCGGAAGGGATCTGTGTGAGCTCATTGGCCATGGGAACACCGTATCAGTAATTCATGAAACACTTTTCAACTATGGCCAAAGCCACGACTCACGTCGCTCCTCGCTGGGACTTCCTGACGAACCACGCGCACGTCCTGGTCTGCGTCGCCCGCGATCCCGGCATACGCCTGCGGGACATCGCCGCCGCTGTCGGCATCACCGAGCGCGCCGCCCACCGGATCCTCTCCGAGCTCGTCGACGATGGCTACGTGGTCCGCGAGCGACAGGGCCGGCGCAACCGGTACCAGGTGAAGTCCAACCGGCCGCTGCGCCATCCGCTCGCCGAGGAGCTCGAGGTGGGCGATCTGCTCGAGGTCCTGCGGTGAGGCGAAGTCGCGCCGGTTAGGGCTTTCTCAGCCCCGGTTGGGCGACCCGGTCACCTTCGCATCGTCCGGCGGCCAGGTCTCGACGTCCCAGTGCTGCTCCACCTGCGGCTTCGAGAAGAAGGCGAGCACGCGCAGGTCCTCGTCGCCCGTGTTGTGCAGGTCGTGGGAGACGCCCTCCTCGAGGACGAAGACGTCGCCCGGCTTGATCGGCTGGGCGCCGTCGTCGGTGAGCAGGTCACCGCCGCCGGAGAGGATGTATTGGGTCTCCTCGGCGGTGTCGTGGTGCTTGCCGAGACGATCGCCGGGCGGGATCGCGAAGTAGATCGTGCAGGACTGTTCGGCGTTGCTGCCGCCGTAGGAGAAGTAGCCGCCGACCCAGGCGGCGTCGTCGGTGGCGGTGGAGCGCAGCGAGCTCGTCTCGAGGTCCTGCACGTTCAGCGTCGTGAGCGTCATCGTGACCATCCCTGTCCGATGTGAGTAGAGGCGGTGCCAGGCTAACCGCGGGGGCGCGCCCGGCAAGAGCAATTCGTCCACGTGTCAGCTACGGGCGGCGGGCCCGAGGGGTTTGCCCCGCGTGCGGCTTCGCTACTTCTGACGGCCAGGCTGAACCACAATCATCGCGATCAGCCCGATGCTGAAGATGGCGAAGGCGATCCCGCCGATGGGTCCGGCGACGTAAAAACCGGCGAAGGCGAGGCCAAAGACCGCTACCGCGGCCAGCGTCACCGCGACGCCGACGAGGTCGGACTCCATCCAGTGGCGCATTCTGTCGTGGATTCGTTCCATCCCGGCCATGGTCGCCGTTCCCGCCCCCGGTTTCATCCGTGCGCACTTCGGCCCTGGACTCCGTGGTGGCCACTCACCTACTCGCCCCTCAGCAGATACGGGGCAGGGGATCGCCCGCGAGCATGTCCACGACCCGGGACCCGCCGAAGGCCGTGTCGAGCGTGACGAGGCCCGGGGGCTCCTCCGTGACCTCCGCGATGACCGCCGCCTCTCGGCCCAGTGGGTGCGAGCGGAGCGCCGCCAGGGCGGCGTTGGCTGAGTCCGGCGCCACGAAGGCGATCAGCTTGCCCTCATTCGCGACGTAGATCGGGTCGATGCCGAGGATCTCGCAGGCGCCGGCGACCTCCCGGCGGATCGGGATCTCCGATTCCGTGATGGTGATGCCGACCTGGGCGGTGAGGGCGAGCTCGGCGAGGACGGTGGCGAGGCCGCCGCGGGTCGGGTCGCGCAGGCAGCGGACGCCGAACGCCGGGACGTCTGAGAGCAGCGTGTTGACGATGCCGTTCAGGGCGGCGGTGTCGGACTCCAGCTCGACCTCGAGCTCCAGCTCGCCCCGGGCGATCATCACGGCCATGCCGTGGTCGCCGATCGGGCCCGAGATGAGGACCTTGTCGCCGGCGCGGATCGCGCGGGGGCCGAGGATGTGCTCGTGCTCGACCACGCCGACTGCCGAGGTGTTGATGTAGAGGCCGTCGGCCTTGCCGCGTTCGACGACCTTGGTGTCGCCGGTGGCGATGCGAACGTCGGCGGTGCGGGCGGCCTCGGCCATGGAGGCGGCGATCCGCTCCACCTCGGCGACCGGCATGCCCTCCTCGAGGATGAAGCTGGCGGAGAGGGCGAGCGGGGTCGCGCCGGTCATCGCCAGGTCGTTGATCGTGCCGTTGACGGCGAGCTCGCCGATGTCGCCGCCGGGGAAGAAGAGCGGGCGGACGACGAAGGAGTCGGTGGTGAAGGCGAGCTGGTCCTTGCCGGTGCCGACCAGGGCCGAGTCGCCGAGCGGGTCGAGGAGCTCGTTGGAGAACTCGCGGACGAAGATCCCCTCGATCAGGTCGTGCGACGCCTTGCCGCCGGCGCCGTGACTGAGCGTGATGTGCTCGTCGAGGACCTTGCGGCGCGGCCGGCGCCGGCGCGCCTCGATCGCTTCGAGGACCTCCTCCTCAGACCGCGACACTCTCGCCCTTTCGCCGCCCCGCGTGGCGGCCGTAGTTGTAATAGGCGGCGCAGGCGCCCTCGCTCGAGACCATGCAGGTGCCGATCGGGTGCTCGGGGGTGCAGGCGGTGCCGAAGACCTTGCACTCCCAGGGACGGATCACTCCCTTCAGCACCTCGCCGCACTGGCAGGCCTTCGGGTCGGCGACGCGGACGCCGGGGACCTCGAAGCGGACCTCGGCGTCCCAGTCGGCGAACCCGGGGCGGACCTTCAGAGCGCTCTGGGAGATGAAGCCGAGGCCGCGCCACTCGAAGGTGGTGCGGAGCTCCATCGTCTCGGCGATAGCCGCGAGGGCCAGTCGGTTGCCCTCGGGCCGGACCACGCGCTGGTACTGGTTCTCGACCTCGCAGCGGCCCTCGGCGAGCTGGGTGAGCAGCATGTGGACGCCCTGGAGCACGTCGAGCGGCTCGAAGCCGGAGACGACCACGGGCTTGCCGTGCTCCTCGGCGATGAAGCGGTAGGGCCGCAGGCCGATCACCGTGGAGACGTGGCCGGGACCGATGAAGCCGTCGAGCCGCAGATCGGGGGAGTCGAGGATCGCTCGGATCGCCGGAACGATCGTGACGTGATTGCAGAAGGCCGAGAAGTTCTTGATGCCCTCGGCTCGGGCGCGCTTCAGGGTGATCGCGGTGGAGGGGGCGGTGGTCTCGAATCCGATCGCGAAGAAGACGACCTCGCGGTCCGGGTTCTCGCGGGCGATCTTCAGCGCGTCGAGTGGCGAGTAGACCATCCGCACGTCGGCGCCGCGCGCCTTCGCGTCCAGCAGCGAGCCGTTCGAGGACGGCACCCGCATCATGTCGCCGAAGGTTGTGAAGATCACCTCGGGGCGCTCGGCGATCGCGATCGCGTCATCCTGGCGGCCCATCGGGATCACGCAGACCGGGCAGCCGGGGCCGTGGACGAGCTCGACGTTGTCGGGCAGCAGGTCCTCGACGCCGTGCTTGTAGATGGAGTGCGTGTGGCCGCCGCAGACCTCCATCAGCTTGTAGGTGCGGCCGGGGTCGGCAAGCTCCCTGATCTCAGCGGCCAGCCGCTTGGCGAGAGCTGGGTCGCGGTACTCGTCGACGAACCTCATATGGCCTCGAGCAGCAGGTGGTAGATCGTCGCCTGGGCCTCCTGGATCCGCGGGATGTGGTCGGAGGGGACGACGAAGAGGTGGTCGAGGGCGTCGAGCGCCGCCAGGCGCCCGCCCTCGTAGCCGGTCAGCGCGACGGTGGTGAGGCCGCGGCCGTGCGCCTCCTCGATCGCCCGTACGACGTTGGGCGAGCCGCCGCTGGTGGAGATCGCGATCGCGACGTCGCCCGGGCCGGCCGAGCGCGATCAGCTGGCGGGCGAAGACCTGCTCGGTGCCGACGTCGTTGGCGACGGCGGTGACCGTGGCGGCGTCGTTGTTGAGCGCGACGGCGGCGAAACCGCGGGCGAGCGCATCGGCGGCGAGGTCCTGGGCGTCGGTGGCCGAGCCGCCGTTGCCGAAGGCGAGCAGGCGGCCGCCGGCTTCGAGCTGCTGGCGGAGCTTGTCGGCCGTGCGGGCGATCGCGCCGGTGTCGATCACCGAGCGCAGCGCGGTCACCTCGCCCGCCTTCTCGAGGGTGGAGGCGCGGACGTCGGCGAGGGTCGCGTCCAGGTCCGATCCGCCGGAGGCCTGGAAGGGGTAGAGGAAGTCGGTCGGGTCGCTCTGGACCTTCTCGATGGCGGCGCCGGCGTGGCAGAGCAGGGTGTCGCCGACGGCGACGTCCTCGACCAGGTCGATCGCGATCTCCTCCCGCGCGCCGTCCTTCTCGATCACCGCGGTGGCGCCGCGGACCTCCGCAACGCGCGCCTCGACCGCGACGTCGCCGCAGGTGATGCAGGCCTCGTTCACCAGGTCGGGCTGCTCGAAGAAGACGTGGACCAACTCCCAGAGCACGTGGTAGGCGGTCTCCTGGGTCTCCTGGACGATGGCCGCGTCGTCGCTTGGGACGGCGAAGGAGTGGGTGGGGCCCTCGACCTTCTCGCCGCCCGACATCGCGATCGTCAGCAGCCCGCGAGCGCGAGCGGCCTCGATGAAGCGCGCGGTCTCCGGGCCCGGGGCGCCGTGGGAGATGGCGAGCGCGATGTCGTCGGGGCCGGCGAGGCGGGAGAGGGTGGTGGCGCCGGTGACGTCGTTGGAGGGCGCGATCGCGGGGAGCGCCCGCTTGCCGACGATCACCGGGTGCATGAACTCGACGGCGGCGTGGGCCGCGTCGGTCGCGGCGGGGCCGGTGCCGAACGGGATCAGCGTGCCGCCGCGCGCGAAGGCGCGAGCCATCGCGTGGCAGGCGACCGCGAGCTCGGCGGCCTCGGCTCCGAAGAACTCGGCCACCACGCGCGTGCGCTCGGCGATCGCCTCGTCGAGGGACGCGCAGCCGATCCGCGGCGGCTCAGTCGATCGCAGTGGTCTTGAGATCGGCCAGCTCCTCCTCGTATGCCCGCCCCATCATCTCCAGGGCCCGCAGGGTCTCGTGCGCCTCGGCCTCGTCGATCCGCGAGATCGCGAAGCCGACGTGGATCAGCACCCAGTCGCCGATGCCGACCGCGTCCGGGCCCTCCCAGAGCAGCCCGACGTCGACGTTCCGCCGCACGCCGGAGACGTCGACCTTGGCGACGCGGTTCTCCGTGTCGACGATCTCGACGATCTGGCCTGGGATGCCAAGGCACACAGCTAATCCACTCTCCTCGCCGCGATCGCGGCCTGGCCGAAGCTGATGCCGCCGTCGTTCGGGGGAACGAGACGGTGGGTCAGCACATCGAACCCCAAGCTAGCGAGTCTCCGCGCGACCGATTGGGTCAGGCGGAGATTCTGGAAGGTCCCGCCCGACAGCACCACGTTCACGGGTGGCTCGCCGGCCTCGGCGCAGGCCTGCGCGGCTGCGACGGCGACGCCCTCGTGGAAGGCCGCGGCGATCCGGTCGCGGGGACGACCCTCGGCGAGATCGTCATGAGCGGCCGCGATCAGGTCGGCGCCGTGGATCACGCCGTCCTCGATCCGGCAGGGATACGGGTCGGCGGCGGTGTCGCCGGCGAGCTGCTCGAGCTCGATCGCCGCCTGCCCCTCGTAGCTGACCTGTCTCCCGGATGCCGAGCAGCGCCGCGGCAGCGTCGAAGAGGCGACCCATCCCGGAGGAGAGGGGCGCATTCACCCGTATGCTCTGCCGCACCTCCCGCCAGCGCGCGTACGGGACCGGGCGATCGGCCGCCTCCAGGTAGGCCGCCGCCATCCGCCACGGCTCGCGAATCGCGGCCTCGCCGCCGGGGAGGGGAACCGGGTCGAGATGGGCGAGGCGCTCGTAGCCGTCGAGGGAGGCCCAGAGCAGCTCGCCGCCCCAGAGGGTTCCGTCGTCTCCGAGCCCGGTGCCGTCGAAGACGAGGGCGAGTGCACACGACTCGCGGTGCTCGGCGAGGCAGGCTGCGGCGTGTGCGTGGTGGTGCTGGACCGGGATCGCCTCGGCGTCCTGCTCGAGCGCCCAGCGGGTCGAGAGGTAGTCGGGATGGAGGTCGTGCGCGATCGCCTCCGGCCGAACGTCGAGCATCTCCAGATAGAGCGCGAGATCGGACCGGAAGGCCTCATAGGCGAGCGGCGAGTCGAGGTCGCCGAGGTGGGGGGAGAGGAGGGCCTGCTCTCCTCGCAGCACGCAGAAGGTGCTCTTCAGCTCGGCGCCGGTGGCGACGATGGGGGTGGTTCCGCGGCGCGAGAGCGGCAGCCGCTTGGGAGTGAGGCCGCGGGAGCGCCGCAGCGGATGGGTGGCCCGCACCACCGAGTCCTCGCAGCGGCGGTGGATCGGCCGGTCGTGGGAGAGGAACGCGTCCGCGATGTCGCCGAGCCGTTCGAGGGCCTCGTCGTCGCCGGTGACGACCGGCTCGTTCGAGCGGTTCCCGGAGGTCATCACGAGAGGCAGCCCGGCGTCGGCGCAGAGCAGGTGATGGAGCGGGGTGTAGGGGAGCATCACGCCCAGCCATGGCGTGTCCGGGGCCACCGAGTGCGCGATGGAAGTCCGGTTGCGGCGCCTCGCCAACACGATCGGCGCGGCGGAGCCGGCGAGCAGATCGCGCTCCCGCTCATCGAGCTCGACGATCGGATCGGGGTCCGCCGTCATCAGCGCGAAGGGCTTCTGCTCGCGCTGCTTCAGCGCGCGCAGCCGCGAAACGGCCCGCTCGTTCGTCGCGTCGCAGGCCAGGTGGTAGCCGCCGAGGCCCTTGACGGCGACGATCGCGCCCTCGAGCAGCAGCTCGACGGCCTCCTCCAGGGGCATCGAGAGCCGTGGCCCGCAATCGGGGCAGGCGATCGGCTCGGCGTGGAAGCGGCGGTCCCCGGGGTCCCCGTACTCCGCCCGGCAGGCGTCGCACATCTCGAAGCCGGCCATCGTCGTATTGGCACGGTCATACGGCGCCCGGCGCACGATCGTGAAGCGCGGGCCGCAGCGGGTGCAGTTGATGAACGGGTAGCGGTGGCGGCGGTCGTCCGGGTCCCAGAGCTCCCGGAGGCACTCCTCGCAGGTGGCGATGTCGGGAGGGATGAGCGCGCCGGCCGGATCGCCGGAGCTCGGCTCGATGCGGAACTCGCGCTCGCCGCGGGGCGGCACCAGCGAGGTCGACATCTCCTCGACGGAGGCGTGAGCCGGGGCGTCGTCCACGGCTCCCCCGTGAACAGGCCGAGGGCGATCGGGTCCCCCTCGACCTCGACGATCAGGCCCTGCCCGTCGTTGAGCGCGAAGCCGCCGAGCCTCCTGCTGGTCGCGAGCCGGTGGACGAAGGGGCGGAAGCCGACTCCCTGCACGACTCCGCGGACGACGATCCGCCTCCGCTCCGTCGTGCCGTGCTCGACCTCCACCGGCCCAGTATCCGCTACTTCCAGGTGCGTGGCCAGGAGCGCTGGGGAGGCCGCGCCCGCAGCCTGATCCGGTAGTCCACCGCCAGCGCGCCGTCGGCGCGGGCGAGGACCGGGTTGAGGTCCAGCTCGGCGATCTCGCTGTGGGCCTCGACCATCGCGCCGACCCGGAGCAGCTGTTCCTCGATCGCCTCGAGATCGGCGTGGGCGGCGCCGCGGAAGCCGGTGAGCAGAGGGAAGGTGACGAGCGAGCGGATCATCTGGCCGGCGTCGGTTCGAGTGATCGGAGTGACGCGGATGGAGACGTCGCGAAGCAGCTCGGCCTGCGTCCCGCCGGCCCCGCACGCGAGGACCGGGCCGAAGGTGGCGTCGTCGGCCACGCCGATCAGGAGCTCCGTCCCGTCGCCGACCATCTCCTGGACGATGAACTTCTCGCGTTTCCCCCCGGCAGCGCTCACAGCCTGGTCCATCTCCTTGGCGGCCTCGGCCACCAGGCCGGGGTCCAGCCCGATCTGCACGCCGCCCATCTCGGTCTTGTGGAGGAGGCCCTCGCCCTGCGCCTTCAGGGCCACCGTCCCGCCGAGCTCCTCGGCCGCCCTCGCGGCCTCCTCCGGGTCACCGGCGGTGCGCCAGCGGGGAATCGGGATCCCGTAGCAACCGAGGAGCCGCGAGGCGCCCTCGATGTCCATCCACTCCTGTCCCGCGCCGAGCGTCTCCGCGATCAGGGCGGCAGCCTGCTCGTCGTCCAGGTCCTCGAAGTCCGGCGGCTCCTCGGACGGCGCACGGCACCAGTCCACGTGGCGCATGACCCGCCCGAGTGCGTGGGCGGCGGCCTCCGGGTAGAGGTGGACGGGCATCGCTCCGACCGCCCGGGCCGCGGCGTGGTCCTTCTCGGACATGAACACCGCCTGCACCGGGATCCGGCGCGGCATCTCGGCGACCGCCTCGTGGATCGCGCCTGCGACGTCCTCGGGGCGGGTGAGGAGCGGCTTGATGAAGATGACGATGAGCGAGTCGAGGCCCTCGTATGCCGCCAGCGCCCGGATCGTCTGGCGGTAGTGGTCGGCGGAGGCGGTCGCGATCATGTCGACGGGGTTGTAGATCCCCGCCTCGGCCGGCAGGAACTCGCGCAGAGAGGCGAGCACCTCCTCGGGCAGCTCCGGAACCTCGAGCCCGGCGGCTTCGCAGGCGTCCGCGCACATCACGCCGGGGCCCCCGGCGTTGGTGACGATCCCGACCCGATTGCCCTCCGGGCGCGGCTGCGTCGCCAGCAGCGAGGCGACGTCGAGAAGCTCGGAGAGGGTCTCGGTGCGGATCACCCCCACCTGGTCGAAGAGGGCGTCGACCGTCAGATCGGACGCGGCGATCAGCGCCCCGGTGTGCGAGCTCGTGGCCCGCCGGCCGGCGGCGGAGCGGCCGCTCTTCACCGCCACGATCGGCATGTCGCGGCCGACGCGGCGAGCGACCCGCGAGAAGCGGCGCGGGTCGCTGAACGACTCGATGTAGAGCAGGGCGACCTCTGTGGCGTCGTCCGACTCCCAGTACTCGAGCATGTCGTTCGCGGTGATGTCCGCGCGATTGCCGATCGAGGCGAAGGAGGAGACGCCGAGGCTGCGGTCGCTCGCCAGATCGATCAGCGCGAGGCCGAGGGCGCCGCTCTGCGTCACGAAGCCGACGTTGCCCGGCGGCGGGCCGCCCGGAGCGAAGGTGGCGTTGAAGCGGTGGCCCTCGGTCGTGTTGAGGATGCCGAGGCAGTTCGGGCCGATCAGGCGCATCCCGGCGGCGCGGCAGACGGTGACGAGCTCGCGCTCGCGCTCGGCCCCCTCGGGACCGACCTCCGCGAAGCCTGCGGAGATCACGACCAGCGCCCGCACTCCGCGCTCGGCGCACTGACGGGCCGCCTCGACGACGGCCGTCGCCGGCACCGCGATCGCCGCCAGCTCCACATCCTCGGGCAGCTCCTCGATGCTGCGGTAGGAGTGGACCGACTGCACGACCTCGGCGTGCGGGTTGACCGGATAGGTGACGCCCTCGAAGCCCGACTCCAGCGTGTTGTGAAAGAGCTGCCCGCCGACGGTGGTGCGGTCGCGGGAGGCGCCGATCACGGCGATCCCGCTCGGCTCCAGGAAGTAGCGGAGGGCGGCCTCGGCCGCCAGCCGGTCGCGGTCCTCGAAGCGCCGCAGCGCCTCGTCCTCGAACGAGGTCGGGAACACGACTCGGATCACGCCGGGCGCCGAGGAGATCTCGGCCGGGAATCCGCTCTCCCGGAAGACCTCCACCATCCGGTGGTTCTCGGGCATCACCTCGGCGTGGAACACGGTGATGTCGTTGTCGACGGCGACCTCGGCCAGGTGGGCGAGCAGCAGCGTCGCCAGCCCGTGTCCCTGCAGCCGGTCGGCGACCGCGAAGGCGACCTCGGCGTCGTCGCCCGCCGTCGCCGATGTAGATCCCCTGGCCGACAACCTCGTCGTCTCGAAGCGCGACCAGCCCGTAGCGCTGCGCATAGTCGGCTTCCGCCATCGATTGCGCTGCCGCGCGCAGGTTGACGCCGCCGGAGAAGAACCTGAACATCCGCGAGCTCGGGTCGAGCCCCTCGAGGAAGGCGAACAGCGCGTCCTCGTCATCGGCCCGAACGGGCCTGACGTGGACGGTGCTGCCGTCGCGCAGAGCCACGTCGGCCTCGCGCTCGGCCGGGTAGACGGCCTCTCCTCGGGGCGTCGCGTTCAGGCTCCGAACACTTGCAGAAGACGGCCGCGGCGCAGACCCGCTTAGGCTTCCCCTCCATGGACGAGAAGCCCCTCTATCCCAAGGTCGTCGTCGGCTACGAGGAGAACGACCGCGGCGAGGACGCGCGCGTGCTCGCCGAACGCGTGGTGATGAGGGATGGCGGCGAGCTCAAGGTGGTGAACGTCGAGAAGGGATCGCCGGCCGACGCGCTCCAGGCTCTCGCCGAGACCGGGGAGGCCGACCTGATCGTGCTCGGGTCGACGCATCACGGACACGTCGGCTCGGTCTCGCCCGGAAGCGTCGCCGAGCACCTCCTGCATGGCGCCCGCTGCCGGCTGGTCATCGCGCCGAAGGGCTACGCGGAGGAGGACCACTCGCAGGACCGACTGCGGGTCCTCGCGGTGGGGTACGACGGGATGGCCGAGTCGCACGCCGCCCTTCAGGAGGGTGCCAGGCTCGCGCAGAAGTTCCACGCTTCGATGAAGGTGGTCGGAGTGGCGACACCGGTGCCGGCGATGGGTGCGGCCGCCGCGGCGCAGACGGGCGCCGAGGCGGGGCCGGACTTCCAGAGCCGCCTCCACGACGCGGTCGCCGAGCTCCCGCCCGAGCTGCGGGCCCTGCCGGTGTTGGAGAAGGGCAACCCGGTCGACAAGCTGCTCGAGGCCTGCGAATCCGGAGTGGACCTGCTGGTGCTCGGATCGCGGGGCTTCGGGCCGGTGCTGCGCCTGCTGATCGGGAGCGTCTCCTCGCGCGTCATCCGCGCGGCGAAGTGCCCCGTGATGGTCGTCCCGCGCCCGGGCTAGGCGAAGCGCGCCCGTTGTGATTTGCTGGCGCGCGGATGGCCGAGCACAGGGATGTCCCGCCGCAGCTGCTGGAGACGATCGAGAACCTGTCTCGGTTCCACCGGCAGCACGAGGAGTTCTACGCGCAGGCACCGCTGGGGAGCGCGCGCGAGATCCAGGCTGCGTCGCGAGCGCTCAAGGAGCTGGCCGCTCAGTGGAGCAAGGCCGAGCCCAGCGATCATCCCGCCGCGAGCCCGTTCGCTGGCGCCGAGGACCTGAACCCGCCCGGTCTCGTCGGCGACAGCGGGATCCTCTTCATGGAGGGGGAGGGCGAGCCCGCGGAGATCACGCAGATGAAGAGCGAGATCGAGACCATGGCGGCGGGTTGCGAGCAGACCGGCGAATGGCTGGCGGGCGCGATGGAGCAATCGTGGGCGGTGGCGGGCGCCCTGGTCGAGTTCGATGACCTGATCGACCTGCTCGGCGAGCGCCACCGGATCATCGGGAACGACTGGCAGGCGGCGGGAATGAACTCCCTCTGCGCCCGCTATCTGCGCCGGGCGCTGGATGTCCTCGGCCAGGTCGACTTCGCGCCGGACGCGCTTCGCCAGGATCTCGCCGGCCCGAGGCGCAATCCCGCCTATCTGTTCACCGCGAGCGAGCTGCTTGATGCGGCATCCGACCTGTTCACGCGCTCGGCGACCCTGGTGCACGAGAACGAGCGTCGCTGGCGCATGTTCGCCGAGCGGGTGCGGGACCTGAGGGCCGCGACGCGCTAGAAGCCGCGGCGCTCGCGGTCGGAGTGGTCCATGTCGTGCCGATGCTTGCGCATCTCCCGGCGCATGTGGATCTCGTGAATGGTGAACAGGACCAGGAGCGTGATGCAGATGATGCTGAGCACCCCGCCGCCGAGGTCGAGCGGGCTGTAGGCGCCCCAGACGAGCCCGTAGACGTAGAGCCCGACGAGGCCGGCGCTGAAGGCCCAGAAGGCGACCCGGAACCGGCCGAACAGCTCCACGCTTCTCGACCAGACCGCGCTCATCAGATCTTCTCCGGGATCATCTCGATCGCGCCGCACGGGCACTCCTGGACGCAGAGCCGGCATCCCTTGCAGAAGTCGAGATCGATCTCATAGAGCTCGCCCGGCTCGCCGAGCTTGATCACGGCGTTGTCGGGACAGACGGCGTAGCAGTTGTCGCAGGAGAAGCAGTTGCCGCATGACATGCAGCGGCGCGCCTCATAGAGGGCGTTGGACTCGTCGAGCCCGCCGACGACCTCATCGAAGGTGGAAGCCCGGCGCGCCGCTTCGAGCTCCGGCTGGAGGGCGCGTGGTGCGTCGGCGTAGTACCAGGTGTTGAGCTGGTCGAAGGTGACGACCTCGTGCTTCGGCGGGGGCTCGAAGGCCTCGCTCCGCAGCCATCCGTCGATGTTGCGGGCGGCCTTCTTGCCGTGGCCGACGCCGACGGTGACGGTGCGCTCCGCGGGAACCATGTCGCCGCCCGCGAAGACGCCCTCGTGCCCGGTCATCATGTTCGGCGCGACCTGGACGACACCGTCGGTGACCTCGATGCCGGCGACGCCGTCGAGGAGGGAGAGGTCGGCCTCCTGCCCGAGCGCGAGGATGACCGAGTCGGCCTCCAGCTCGTCGAATTCGCCGGTGGGCTGGGGGAAGCCTGTCTCGTCGAGCTCCATCTTCTCCACGGTGATCTTCTTGCCGTCGACCTGCTTGATGGTCTCGAGCCAGCGCATCATCACGCCCTCGTCCTCGGCCTCGGTGACTTCGAACTCGTGGGCGGGCATCCGGTCGCGGTTGCGGCGGTAGACGACCACCGCGTCGGTGGCGCCGAGCCGCTTGGCCGTGCGGGCCGCGTCCATCGCCGTGTTGCCGCCGCCGTAGACGACGACCTTGCGCCCGAGGAGGGGCCGCTCATCGCCCTCCATCTGCTCGAGAACCGACACCGCGTCGAGAATGTGGGCGGCCTCGCCTGCGGGGATGTCGGCGTGCCTGCCGATGTGGGCGCCGACCGCGAGGAAGGCCGCGTCGAAGCCGTCCTCCTTCATGGCCTCCTCGATGTTCGTGACCTTGCAGTTGAGCTCGAGCTCCACGCCCAGGTCGAGGATCCGCTGGACCTCGGCGTCCAGCACGTCGCGCGGAAGGCGGTAGGTGGGGATGCCGAAGCGCATCATGCCGCCCGCCATCGGGCCGGCCTCGCGGATCGTCACCTCGTGGCCGAGGCGGCGCAGGTGGTAGGCGGCGGAGAGGCCGGAGGGGCCCGCGCCGACGATGAGCACCCGCTTGCCCGACGGCTTGGCGGGCGGCTCGAAGGACCAGCCCTGCTTGATCGCCTCGTCGCCGATGAAGCGCTCAACCGAGTGGATGCCGACGGACTCGTCCAGCTCGCCGCGGTTGCAGGTCGACTCGCACGGGTGGTAACAGACGCGCCCCATGATCGCGGGGAACGGGTTCTCCTCGACGATCTTGCGCCAGGCGCGCTCGTAGCCGTCGCCGCCGTCCTCGGCCTCGTACAACCAGGCCTGGCAGTTCTCGCCAGCCGGGCAGGCCTGATTGCAGGGGGGGAGGCGGTCGACGTACTGGGCCCGCTCGGTTCGCCAGGAGCCGGTCTTGTTGGCGAGGCTGGAGCCGACGTCGAGCGTGATGGCGTAGGGACGTGAGGACATCACTGCGGTCCGTGGGGGGTGTCGGCGAGCAGGTCGTGCCCGCCATCGTGGAGCAGGTCGGGGAGCGATCCGTAGCCGCCCAGCAGGCCGAAGCGCTCGATGTTGGCGTCGGCGCGAGCCTGGATCGCCTCGATCACCTCGGTCTGCGGCGGGTCCTTGAAGAGGTGCGCATAGCGCCGCTGCAGCTTCAGGTACTCGGTCACGGGCACCTGCTTGCGGATCTTGGAGACGCCGACCACCTCGCCGTCCTCCGCCTCGAAGACGGGGAAGATCCCGGTCTCCTTGACGAGGCGGGCGATCTTGATCGTGTCGCCGGAGGCGGAGCCCCACCCGAGTGGGCAGGGCACGAAGACGTGGAGGTAGCGGGCGCCGCGGAACTCCATCGCCCGCTCGACCTTGTACTCGAGGTCATGGAGCTCGGCGACGGTTGCGGTGGCGACGTAGGGGATCTCGTGCGCCATCGCGATCAGCGGCGCGTTCTTGCCCTGGCCGAAGACGTTGCCGGTCGTGTCGCCGACCGGCTTGGTGTTCGCCGTGCGGGCGGCCGGCGGGGTGGCGCCCGAGCGCTGGACGCCGGTGTTCATGTAGGCCTCGTTGTCGTAACAGACGAAGAGCACGTCGTCGTTTCGCTCGAACATCCCGGAGAGGCAGCCGAAGCCGATGTCGAGCGTGCCGCCGTCACCGCCCTGGCCGACCACGCGGATGTCCTCGCGGCCCTTGGCGCGCATCGCGGCAGCGACGCCGGTGGCGACGGCCGGCGCGTTGCCGAACAGCGAGTGGATCCAGGGCAGGTTCCAGGAGCTCTCGGGATAGGGGGTGGAGAAGACCTCCAGGCAGCCGGTGGCGTTCGCCGCGACGAGCTTTCCCTTCGTCGCCCGCATCGCGGAGTCGAGGACATAGCGGGCGCCGAGCGCCTCGCCGCACCCCTGGCAGGCCCGGTGGCCGCAGGTGAGCGTGTTGGAGCGCTCCATCTTGGCCTGGACCGTCCGCTTCGCTGGGTCGAGCAGCCGGTTACCGGCCACGTAGGTGCCCGTCTGGTAGAGCTTGACGTCCTGGTAGGGCATCAGTGGGCCTCTGCAGCGACGACGCCGAGGTCGCGCAGCATGTTCTCGGCGTGAGGACCCGCCGGCCTGCCCTCGGTCTCTCGCGCGAGCTCCCGCTTGACGAGGTCGAGGTCGAGGTCGAGGAAGGAGAGCGGCTCCAGCTCGTCCCGGCCTGCCCGCTCCAGCAGGTCGTGGAGCGAGGAGCGCGTGATCGCTCGGCCACCCAGGCCCGCGATCACGGTGCTGCAGCGTGCGTGTCCGCCCACCAGGGCCTCGTGGACGTCCGTGGAGACGATCCCGCCGCGGCCTGGGGCGAGGGCCTTCTCCAGGACGACGATCCGGCAGGCCCCGGCGAGCGCCTCCCGGACCTCCTCGAGCGGGAATGGCCGGAAGGACTTGATGGCCAGAGCGCCGACCCGGATCCCGGCGTCGCGCATCTCGTCGACGACCTCCTCGATCGTCCCGAGGACGGAGCCGAGCGCCACGATGATCGTCTCTGCGCCCTCGGTCCTGTACCGGCGAACCAATCCGCCCGACGGCCGCCCGAAGTCGACGGCGAAGCGCTGGCCCACCTGCGCGATCGCGTCCAGCGCCAGCATCTGCTTGGCGTGGCCGAGGTACTTGACCTCGAAGAAGGCCTCTGGCCCGACCATCGCCCCGATCGTCATCGGCTCGTCGGGGTCGAGCACGTGGCGGGGCTCGAAGGGCGGCAGGAATCCGTCGACGCTCGCCTGGTCGGGGATGTCCACCTCCTCGTAGGCGTGGGTGAGGATGAATCCGTCCATGCAGACCATCACCGGCAGCGAGATCTCCTCCGCGATCCGGTAGGCCTGGATATGCATGTCGAGGGCCTCCTGGTTCGACTCGGCGTAGAGCTGGATCCAGCCGGAGTCGCGTTGCGACATCGAGTCGGAGTGGTCGTTCCAGATGTTGATCGGGGCACCGATTGCGCGATTGGCGACCGTCATGACGATCGGCAGCCCGAGGCCCGACGCGTTGTAGAGCGCCTCGGCCATGTAGAGGAGGCCCTGGGAGGCGGTAGCCGTGTAGGTGCGGGCGCCAGCGGCCGAGGCCCCGATCGCCGCTGACATCGCGCCGAACTCGGACTCGACCATCAGGTATTCGCAGGGGTCGAGGTCACCCGTCCGCACGAGATCCGAGAGGTGCTCGACGATGTGGGTCTGCGGGGAGATCGGATAGGCGCTGATCACCTCTGGCCGGCAGAGCGCCACGGCCTCGGCGATCGCGCGGGAGCCTTCCTCCTGACGGCGGCCCGGGCTACGCACGGGTCAGCTCCCCGATCTCACGCTGGACGAACTCGTAGGCGACGTCCGCCGCGAGCATGTTGCGGCCGGCGATCTCGCCGGAGAACTTCTGGGCGATCGCGCGGATGACGGACTGAAGCTTGACGACCCCTGTCATGGCCGCGAAGCCGCCGAGCAGCGAGGTGTTGGGCAGCGGCCGCCCCAGTTGGCGGTTGGCGATCTCGCTCGCGGCGAGCGTGATCAGCCGGCCGGGCTTGAAGCCGGCGGCGAACTCGCCGAGACCGAGGTCTTCGAGGCTGCGCGAGGTGTTGATCAGGACGTAGCCCCCATCGCGAAGCCCGCTGAAGACCTTCACCTGGTGGAGGAGGGTGGGGTCCTGGATGATCAGCGCGTCAGGTTCGGCGATCGGCTCGCGCACCCGGATCTCGCGATCGTCGATCCGGCAGAACGCGGTCACGGGCGCGCCCGTCCGCTCAGAGCCGAACGTGGGGAAGGCCTGGGCGTGCTCTCCGTCCTCGAAGCCCGCGATCGAGAGCATCTCGGCCGCGGTGACGACGCCCTGGCCGCCTCGTCCGTGGATCCTGACCTGGAACATCAGGCCGCCTGGCCCGAGCGGGCCAGCTCGCCGAGCTCGGCGAGCGATTCGGCGATTCCGCTGTTGAGCACGCCGAGGTCCGGGACGGTGTCTCGGTCGGCGTTGATGCAGAAGAAGAGCGTTCCGTCGTAGCTGAACACGGCGAGACCCACGGCGTGCTCGGCCGCGATCGGGACCAGCGGCCAGATCTCCTGGATCTTGGAGCCAAAGTAGTAGAGCGGTACCTGCGGTCCGGGGACGTTCGTGATCGTGACGTTGAAGAGCCGGGTCGCGAAGAGGGCGCGGGCCACGAAGCTATGCAGCACCGGCGGCATGTGGTTGCCGAGATCGAGGAGCACGCTCGATCCCTCGTGCTGCGTCCCGGACTTGAGGCTCTCGGCCTCCTCCACCTGAAGGCGGTAGCGCTCGGCGGGGTCGGAGGCTCCGACCGGCAGGTGAACGAACAGGGACGAGATCCGGTTGCCCATCGACAGGCGGTCGGCGGCGGTGCGGATGTTCATCGGGACCATGGCGCGCAGCCCGGGCTCGCGGACCATCTCGCCGCGTTCGGTCAGCAGCCTGCGGAATCCGCCGGCGGCCGCCGCGAGGACGACGTCGTTGAGGGTGCCGCCCAGGGCGTTCTTGATCTCCTTGAGCTCGTCGAGCTTCACGTTGATCACGGCGAGCTGACGGCCGGCGCCGATCGGCCGGTTGAGACTGCACTCCGGGGCCGCGACGAGCTCGTCGCGGACGATCAGCTCCGCGAGGGCCCGCGAGCGGTGGGCGGCCTCGCGCGCGCGGCTTGGATGGGTCGCCATCCCAAAGGCTGACTCCGCAGCGTGCAGGCCGGCCTGGGCGGTCCGGAGGAGGGCACTCCCGACGAACAGGTAGGGCTTGGCGATCAGCGAGGCCGTGTGGCGCAGGCCTCGCCTCGGTGTCTCGAAGGTGTTCGGATGGCTGACGTGCGGCGTCCCCTTCGCCCCTCCGTTCCGGCGGATCAGCCGGTCGGGCTCGGTGTCGAGCAGCGTGGTCGCAATGTCGACCGAGCCGACGCCGTCGACCATGCAGTGGTGGGTCTTGGTGACGAGCCCCCAGCGACCGTCGGCGAGCTCCAGCATCACGATCTCCCAGAGCGGCTTGGACCGGTCCAGGCGCTGCGAGAAGTACTCGCCGGCCCACTCCAGCAACTCGTCCGCCCCGCCCGGGGTGGGCAGTCCGGCGATCCGGACGTGCCGCTCGATGCGGAACCGCCGGTCCTCCTCCCAATGGGGCCAATGAAGGCCGCCGGTGCGGGGGGAGGAGAGCTTCTGCGTGTAGCGCGGGAGGTCCGGCAGGCGATCGATGACGTCCTGGCGGACGAGGTCGATCGGCGGGGCGCCGCCGCCCGGCTGCGGCTCGAGCAGCATCACGGCGCCGATGTGCATGTGGGCGCTCTGGTCCGCCTCCTCGAGCTCCAGGAAGGTCGCGTCGATTGCGTTGAGCTGATCGTCCATGACCCCCGGCCCTCCTCTAGCTCCCGGCTCGGGCCGCGTCCAGCAGGACGCGCTGCTCGGCGGAGGCGATCAGGCGGCGGGCCGCATCGACCGTGTCGATGTTGACCGAGATCGCGTCGATGCCGCACTCGACCAGCAGCTGGGCGTACTCGCGGTGCACGGAGGGCGCCTGGCCGCAGATCGAGGTGGACAGGCCGAGCTCGTTGGCACGTGGGATCAGCAGCCGCAGGTAGTCCTGGACCGCCGAGTCGCGCTCGTCGAACATCGCCGAGAGAACCTCGGAGTCGCGATCGGAGCCCAGCATCAGCTGGGTCAGGTCGTTCGAGCCGATCGAGATGCCCTTCACGCCCAGCTCCGCGTAACGGGGGAGGTGGAAGTAGACCGACGGGACCTCGGCCATCACCCAGAGCTCGAAGCCGGGCAGGTCCAGCAGGCCTTCCTCGGCCATCACGTTGCGGCACGCGATCAGCTCGCGCGGCGTGCGGACGAACGGCAGCATCACGTGGAAGTTCGTGTGGCCGGCGTCCCAAACGCGGCGGATCGCGGCGAGCTCGAGCTTGAAGAGGTCGGGCTCCTTCATGTAGCGGAGGGCGCCCCGGTAGCCGATCATAGGGTTCGCCTCCTCCGGCTCAAAGCGGTCGCCGCCCTCGAGCCCCTTGAACTCGTTGGAGCGGAAGTCGATCGTCCGGTAGGTGATCGGCCTCGGGGCGAAGCCCTCGGCGAACTTGGTCAGCGCCTCGCCCATCCGGTCGACGAACTCCTCGCCCTTGCCCTGCTCGATCAACAGGCGCGGATGGCGGCCCTCGAGGGCCTCGATCACCATCAGCTCCGCCCGGAGCAGGCCGCATCCTTCGACGTTCAGGCTTGCTGCCCGCTCGATCTGCGAGGGCTCGGAGAGGTTGACAAGGAGCTGGGTCGCGGTGACGGGAGCCCCGCCCCCTAGGGGGGCGGATCCATCACCGGACCCGGTCTCCTGTCCGGTGACGGCGATTTCGCCCTCGTAAACCGTCCCGTGTGTGGCGTCCACGGTCACGAGCTCTCCGTCACGCAGCTTTGAAGTCGCGTCGGCGGCGCCGACGACGCAGGGGATGCCGAGTTCCCGCGAGACGATCGCGGCGTGGCAGGTCATGCCGCCCGAGTCCGTGATGATCGCGGCGGAGCGCCTCATCAGGGGAACCCAGTCGGGAGCGGTCATATGGGTGACCAGGACGTCACCCTCCTTCAGGTCGTTGCCCGAGCTGAGTTCGGAGATGATCTTGACCTCGCCGTGGGCGACGCCGGGAGCGGCGCCCAGGCCGCGCACGAGCGCCTCGCCCTCGTGCTCGGCGAGCTCGACGGAGGTGTCGCCGCCTGAAGAGGTCACCGGCCGGCTCTGCAGCATCCAGGCGATGCCCTCCTCGTCGAAGGCCCACTCGGTGTCCTGGGGCTTGCCGTAGTGCTCCTCGTCGCGAATGCCGAGCTCGGCGATGCGGCGAACCTCCTCGTCGGTGAGGACCGGCTGTGTCGACTCGTCGCCGGAGAGCTCCCTGGTGCGGGTGCCGCCGTCGGGGAGGGGCTCGATGACGAGCTCCTTGCGCTTCACGTCGCGCTTCTCGATGTGGAGCGTCTCCTTGTCGATCACGTAGCGGTCCGGGGAGACCTGGCCAGAGACGACCGATTCGCCGAGGCCGAGAGAGCCCTCGATCACGAGGCGGTCGCTGTCGCCCGAGGCGGGGTCGATGGTGAACATCACGCCTGCGCGGGTGGAGAGGATCTGGATCTGGACCACGACGGCGATGTCCATGTCAGCCTGGCCGAAGCCCTGCTTGGCGCGGTAGAAGACGGTGCGGGCGCCGAACAGCGAGGACCAGCAGCGGCGGACCGCGTCGACGACCTCGTCCGGGCCGCGGACGTTCAGGAAGGTCTCGTTCATGCCGGCGAAGGAGGCGGCCTCGGTGTCCTCGGCCGTTGCGGAGGAGCGAACCGCGACCGGTGGGTTGTCGCGATCTCCCGCGAGCTCCAGATAGGCGTCCCGGATCTCGTCCGCCACCTCGGCGGGAACCGGCTCCGCCTCGACCATCTTGCGGACCTCCAAGGTGGCGGTCTCCAGCGCGGCGGTGTCGTCCACGTCAACCGAGGAGAGCTGCTCCTCGATGCGGTCGCGCAGGCCGCCGACGTCGCAGAAGAGGGCGTATGAGGAGGCGCCGACGACGAAGCCGGGGGGGACCGGGAGGCCCGCCGCGGTCATCTCGCCGAGATTGGCGCCCTTGCCGCCGGCGTAGTCCGTGTCCTGCTTGGAGAGCTCTTCGAAGCGGCGGAGCAGATCGGTCGAAACGGTCATTCGGAACCCCTTCCAGATGGCGAATGGTCTGTGTGCCCAAGCTATGCCTGGGGTGTGCGTGCCGCATCAGCGCCGCGCACCGGTCTTCGGGGTGGGATGACTACGCAGGCGACTACGTGCTGAGCACCGATGGATGTCCTCGGGCTGATCACTACGGTGGGCCCACAAAATCGGCGAATCCCTACGATTCGCCGGGCATCCCTCCCTTTGGAAACGCGCTTGGGCGCCGAGCGGTGTGAAAACATCTCGCGCCTCGCAGGGAGGGGGAACCCATCGAAACCAAGGAGTTGAACGCATCAGTGAGTGAGACAACCGCCGCGCAAGAGGCACCGACGACGCACGCCAAGCTGGTCTCCTGGGTCGAGGAGATGGCCGAGCTGACCCAGCCCGACGCGATCCATTGGTGCGACGGATCCGCGGCCGAGTACGACGACCTCTGTCAGACGCTGGTGGACGCCGGCACTTTCGAGAAGCTCTCCGACGCCAAGCGTCCCAACTCCTACCTCGCGCGCTCCGACCCCGACGACGTGGCCAGGGTGGAGGACCGCACCTTCATCTGCTCCGAGCAGGAGGAGGACGCGGGCCCCAACAACAACTGGCATCACCCGGAGGAGATGCGGGAGTTGCTCACAGACATCTTCAGCGGCTCGATGCAGGGCCGCACCATGTACGTCGTGCCCTTCTCGATGGGCCCGATCGGCTCCCCGGTCGCCCAGATCGGCGTCCAGGTGACCGATTCGGCCTATGTCGCTACCTCGATGCGGATCATGACCCGGATGGGGACCAAGGCCCTCGAGGCGCTGGGCGAGGACGGGGATTTCGTCCCCTGTGTCCATTCGGTGGGCATGCCGCTCACTCACGGCGAGCATGACGTCCCATGGCCCTGCAACGAGACGAAGTACATCGTCCACTTCCCCGAGGCCCGCGAGATCTGGTCTTTCGGCTCGGGCTACGGCGGCAACGCGCTGCTCGGCAAGAAGTGCCTCGCCCTGCGCATCGCCTCGGCGATGGCCCGCGACGAGGGCTGGATGGCCGAGCACATGCTGATCATCAAGCTGACCTCGCCGGAGGGCACGGTCAAGCACCTGGCGGCGGCGTTCCCGTCGGCCTCGGGCAAGACCAATCTCGCGATGCTCGTGCCGAGCGTCCCCGGCTGGAAGGTGCAGACGATCGGCGACGACATCGCCTGGATCCGATTCGGCGAAGACGGGCGCCTCTACGCGATCAACCCGGAGGCGGGCTTCTTCGGCGTCGCGCCCGGCACCGGCGTCAAGACCAACCCCAACGCGATGAAGTCGGTCGAGCGCGACACGATCTTCACGAACGTCGCCAAGACCGATGACGGCGACATCTGGTGGGAGGGCATGGGCGACGCTCCGGACCACCTGATCGACTGGAAGGGCCGCGACTGGACGCCCGAGAAGGACGAGCCGGCCGCGCATCCCAACTCCCGCTTCACGGTGTCGGTCACCCAGTGCCCGACCTTCGATCCGGCCTGGGACGACCCGGCCGGCGTGCCGATCGACGCCTTCCTGTTCGGTGGCCGCCGCGCGACGGCGGTGCCGCTCGTCCACGAGGCGTACGACTGGGAGCACGGCGTCTTCCTCGCCTCGACGATGTCGGTCGAGACGACCGCAGCCGCCGCCGGAGCGGTGGGTCAGCTCCGCTTCGACCCGTTCGCGATGCTCCCGTTCTGCGGCTACAACATGGCCGACTACATGAAGCACTGGCTGGAGATCGGCGCCAAGGGCGACGACTCGAAGCTCCCGAAGATCTTCGTCGTCAACTGGTTCCGCAAGGACGATGACGGCAAGTTCATCTGGCCCGGCTTCGGCGAGAACATCCGGGTGCTCGACTGGATCTGCCGCCGCACCGCGGGCGAGGGTGAGGCCGACGAGACTCCGATCGGGCTGGTGCCGCCTGCCGGCGACATCAATACCGAGAACCTGGACCTCACCGACGAGAAGATGGAGTCACTGCTCAAGGTCGACCCCGACGAGGTGCGCCAGCAGCTGCACCAGGTCTCCTCGCACCTGGCGCAGTTCGGCTCCCGCCTGCCGGATGAGGTGCGCGGCCAGCTGAAGGCGCTCGAGGAGCGCCTCGGCGAGTAGTTACCTGCCCTTCCGCTTCCGCGCGCTCTTCTTGAGCTTCTTGCAGCGCCTGACGGGGTCGGCCTTGTCCCGGAAGGCCTGCCCGCCGCTCTTGCCGCAGTCGACCGTCTGGTCGCGCTGGCCGTCCTGTGACTCGAGGGTGTCGAAACCCCCGTCCCCGAAGAGGCTGTCGGCCCCGGAGCCTCCGTCGATGTCGTCGGCTCCCCCCATCCCATGGATGACGTCGTTGCCGTCGCGGCCCAGGATCAGGGGATCCTTGCCGTTGGTCCCCGTCAGGATGTCGGGTCCGTCAGAGCCCTCGAGGATCTCGAGGTCGTTGCTGAGCTGGGAGGGGTTGCATCCGTTGCGGTCGGGATCGCTCGCCGTGCCACCGAGGGTCGCCTTGACCCCGTTCTTCGGCGCGAACTTGTAGCGGGCGAAGCCGGCGATGTCGAAGCCCGGGCCGCCGCTGTAGTCGTGGCCCTGGCAGACGTCGTCGGTGACGAGCTGGTCGTTCCCGTTGCCGCCGTTGAGCTTGTCGCCGCCGGTGCCGAGGCCGAGCAGCGCGTCGCTGCCGTCACCGCCGTTGAGGGTGTCGTTGCCGGACTGCCCGCTGTAGAGGATGTCGTCGCCGGAGGTGCCGTCGAGGACGTCGCTGCCCGGCCCGCCGTCCATGAGGGTGGTCATGGTGGACGGGAAGTTGCCCGACAGGCTGAGGTGGTCGTTCCCCGAGTCGCCCCAGACCGTGACGAAGCTGAGTGGCGTCGAGGGCGTGGGGCATTGGACCAGGGCGTGCAGGACGGCGCAGGTGTCGACCGGGCCGGGCAGGCTCGAGATCGCCGCGCCGACCCGGGAGGTCACCGAGAAGACCCCGTTTGCCGCCGCCACGAGAAGGTCGTCGTTGCCGCCATCCTGAGCGCCGATCACGTACAGGCCGGGGTCGGGACCGCGTGGGTCCATGTAGACGAAGGCTCCTGACGGCCTCGCGTCGGAGGGTGTCTCGGGAAGCCTGCCGAGGCCGCAGGCGGTGGTCTTGTCGCCGGCCGCCACATCGCAGCTGTCATTGCCGGGTCCGCCGTTGAGCTCGTCCGCGCCGGGGCCACCCGCGATCTTGTCGTTCCCTGGGCCGCCGTCCAGACCATCGGACCCGCCGGCTCCTGTGATCGTGTCGTCGAAGGCGGAGCCGAGAAAGTCCTCGACGCCGTTGAACTGCTCGTATCCGTCGGGGGTCACGGCCTGCCCCGAGGGCATGTCCACGTTGACGCCGGTCGTGGTGTCGAAAGAGGGGGTGGTGTCCGCGTAGCTCACGGTGTCGACGCCGTCGCCGCCGGCGTAGGTGTCGCCGTTCGGGCCTCCGCGCATCCAGTCGTTGCCGCTGCCGCCGCTCATCTTGTCGTTGCCGTGGCCGCCGACGAGCAGGTCGTCTCCGGGGCCGCCGTCCATGTGGTCGTCGAGCAGATCGCCGTAGAGCCGGTCGTTGCCCGTCCCGCCGGTCATGTCCTCGCCACCCGAGCCGCCGTGGATCTCGTCGACGCCGTCCCCGCCGTCCAGCGTGTCGCTGCCGTCGCCTCCGAGGACCAGGTCGTCTCCGGGGCCACCCTCGACGTGGTCGCGGTCGCTCCCGCCGTCGACCACGTCGTTGCCGGTGCCGCCGTCGATCGCGTCGGGGCTCGGGCCGCCCTGGATCGTGTCGTTGCCGTCCTCGCCGAAGCTCGAGTCCTTGCCCTTGATGTTCACGATCGAGTCGTCGCCCGTCCCGCCGTAGACGCGATCGGTTCCGCGGCCGGCGAGGACGCGGTCGTTGCCGTCCCCGGCGCAGATCACATCAGAGCCCTTGCCGGTGACGATGTAGTCGTTCCCCGCGCCTGCGATCACGACCTGGTTGCCGTGCCCATGGTGTGGCGCGACGTACTTGTTGTTGCCGCCGCCGAGCACGACCGTCGCCTTCTTGCCGTGGCAGCTGGGACGCGCCTGCGCGGCAGCGGGCACGAGCAGGAGCGCTGCCGTGCCGAGCAGGGTGAGACCGAGTGATGCGAGCCGCAGGCGCATTACTAGTTCATCGGGAATGGGGCGGATGGCTAAATGCGCACTACTGGGTACCGACCGAGGCATAGAATCGCTCGGCGATGGGCGCGCAGGTCAAGTTCGAGCTCTCCGAGGAGGAGATCCCAGCCAGCTGGGTGAACCTCCTCGCGGACCTCCCCGGCGACCCACCGCCACCGCCACTCAGCCCCGCCACCGGGGAGCCCGCCGGTCCGGACGATCTGGCGCCGATCTTCGCTATGGGCCTGATCGAACAGGAGGTCTCGACGGATCCCGACATCGCGATCCCGGATGAGGTCCGGGACATCTACCGCCTATGGCGACCGACGCCGCTGCTGCGGGCCACTCGCCTGGAGCGGGAGCTGGATACCCCGGCGCACATCTACTACAAGTACGAGGGGGTCTCGCCGGCCGGCTCCCACAAGCCGAACACCGCCGTCCCCCAGGCCTTCTACAACCGCGAGGCCGGGATCCGGAAGATCTCAACCGAGACCGGCGCGGGACAGTGGGGATCGGCGATGTCGCTCGCCTGCCAGCTCTTCGGGCTCGAGTGCGAGGTGTTCATGGTCGGGATCTCCTACGACCAGAAGCCCTACCGCAAGGCGATGATCGAGACCTGGGGCGGGACGGTCCATCGCAGTCCCTCGGACCTCACCGGGGCGGGCCGCTCGCAGGCCGAGCACGCCTCCGGAAGTCTCGGCATCGCGATCTCGGAGGCGGTGGAGGTCGCGGCGTCCTCCGACGACACGAACTACTCGCTCGGCTCGGTGCTCAACCACGTCTGCCTGCACCAGACGGTGATCGGCGAGGAGTGCATCAAGCAGATGGAGATGGCCGGCGAGGCCCCGGACGTCGTGATCGGGTGCGTCGGCGGCGGCTCCAACTTCGCCGGGATCGCGTACCCGTTCCTGCGGCAGCGCCTGCGTGAGGGGACGAACACCCGGTTCGTCGGCGCCGAGCCGGCCGCCTGCCCGACCCTGACCCGCGGCCGTTACGCCTACGACTTCGGCGACACCGTGGGCATGACGCCGCTGATGCCCATGTACACGCTGGGCCACGACTTCGTCCCGCCGCCCGTGCACGCCGGGGGCCTGCGCTACCACGGCGACGCCCCGAGCCTCTGCGCCCTGGTCAAGGAGGGTCTCGTGGAGGCGACAGCGATCAAGCAGACCGCCGCCTTCGAGGCCGCCGTCCGCTTCTCGCGCTGCGAGGGGATCATCCCCGGGCCCGAGCCCGCGCACGCGATCCGCGCGGTCTTCGACGAGGCCGAGGCAGCCAAGCAGGCCGGCGAGGAGCGGGTGATCCTCTTCAACCTCTCCGGCCACGGGCACTTCGACATGTCCGCCTACGCCGCGTACTTCGCCGGCGAGCTCGAGGACCTGGAGCTCTCCGAGGACGAGCTGAGTGACGCGCTCGACCATCTGCCCGAGGCGCCCGCGCTCGCTTAGACGAGATAGCGCTCCAGCCCCGAGCGAATCGACTCGGGGATGGGCGACTTCGCCCCGCCGCCCGTCTCGATGAAGACGTGCCGGAGCTCACCCTCCGCGGCCGGCTCGCCACCGTCCTCGATCACCAACTCCGTCGTCATGGAGGTGTCGCCGAGGCGGGTGACCCGGGCCACGACCTCCATCTCATCGTCGAATCGCAGCGGGGCCATGTAGCGGATCGTCGCCTCGGCGACGACCATGTCGACGCCCGCTTCCACCATCGCCTGGTACCCACCGAGCTCCCGCCAGAGCTCGCCCATGGTGATGTCGAAGTAGGTCAGGTAGTTCGCGTTGAAGACGACGCCCTGCGGGTCGCACTCGTTGTAGCGGACCCGCAGGGTGGTCCGGAAGGACTCGCTCACACCTCGTAGGCCTTGGCCAGCTCCGGGTCCTTCTTGGCGAGCATCTCGGCGAGCGTCACCATCACCTTGCACTGCTTCCAGGTGGCGTCGTCCTGCATCTTGCCGTCGATCATGTGGACGCCGGCGCCGTCCGGGATCGCCTCCAGCACCTTCTTGGCGAAGATCACCTCGTCCGGCGGCGGGCTGAAGACCTTCTTGGCGATCTCGATCTGCACCGGGTGCAGCGACCAGGCGCCGACGCAGCCCATCAGGAACGCCGCGCGGAACTGCGTCTCGCAGCCGGCGGTGTCCTTGATGTCTCCGAACGGCCCGTAGAAGGGCAGGATGTCGTTCGAGGCACAGGCGTCGACCATGCGCGCGATCGAGTAGTGCCAGAGGTCCTGCTGCGCGCTGACCCGCTCGGCATCGGGGTTGTCGGGGTCCGGGTCCTCCATCACGCGGTAGCCCGGGTGGCCTCCGCCGACCCGGGTGGTCTTCATCCGCCGCGAGGCGGCCAGGTCGGCCGGCCCGAAGCTCATTCCCTGCATCCGCGGACTCGCCGCGGCGATCTCCTCGAGGTTGACGACGCCCTGCGCCGTCTCGAGGATCGCGTGGATCAGGATCGGGCTCTCGACCTTCGCCTTCGCCTCCAATTGCGCGAGCAGCTGGTCGACGTAGTGGATGTCCCAGGGCCCCTCGACCTTCGGGACCATGATCACCTCGAGCACCTCGCCGATCTCGGTCACCAGCTCGGTGAGGTCATCGAGGACCCAGGGGCTCTCCAGCGCGTTCACGCGGGTCCAGAGCTGGGTGTCGCCGAAGTCGACCTCCTTGCCGACCTCGATCAGCCCCCGCCTGGCGGGAACCTTGTTCTCGACCGTGATCGCGTCCTCGAGGTTGCCGAGCAGAATGTCGGCCTGCTTGGCCATGTCGGGCACCTTCGCCCGCATCTTCTCGTTGGACGCGTCGAAGAAGTGGATCATCCGCGAGGGCTTGACGGGGATCTCGCGGAGCGGATCGGGCGCGCCGATCGCCATTGGCTTGAAGAAGTTCCTTGGATTTCGCATGCCCCGAACGCTACCTAGAAGGCTTGATCAGCGGCTCAGCGGGATAGCCTGCGGCGATGGCGAAGGTTCGCGAGGCCGTGCCGGGGGAGGTCGAGCGGGTGCTCGGCATGTACGAGTGGCTGTTCGCGCCGCCAGGGTCGGTGCCAGCACGCTGGGATCCGAATCGTGCGCGGGACGCGATTGCAGCGGCGATCGCGGATGAGGACTCGACCGTGTTGGTGGCTGAGCATCGTGGCGAGCTCCTTGGCCTCTGCACGGCCTATCTGGAGCTGAACTCGGTGCGTTTCGGCCCGCGCTGCTGGGTCGAGGACCTCGCGGTCAGCCCCCAGCACCGCTCGCAGGGGGTGGGGAAGGGACTGCTCGACGCCGCCAAGGAGTGGGCGCGGGAGCGTGGCGCCAGCCATCTGTCTCTGAGCAGCGCCGAGTCGCGCGCCGACGCCCACCGCTTCTACGAGCGGGAGGAGCCCGATCAGCGCTCGCTGCTCTTCGGCTGGGATTTGTGAGCGGGAGATAGCGAGCTGTTACGATATATCGCGTTAGTTCATGATTGATCGAAAGGAACAACGCGAATGCACAGACAGAGAAGCCGCCGCGGATATGGGCGGCACGGGATGAGCCACGGTCGCGGCCATGGCCGGGGGCGCCATCGCGTCCGTCGCGGGGATGTCCGCAGCGCCATCCTGGCGCTGCTCGACGACAGGCCCATGCACGGCTACGAGCTGATCACCGAGCTCGAGGAGCGCACCGGTGGCCGCTGGCGCCCGAGCGCCGGCTCGATCTACCCGACGCTCCAACTGCTGGAGGACGAGGGACTGGCCACGGCCGATGAGGTCGATGGCCGCAAGGTCTACTCGCTCACGGACGCCGGCAAGGAGGCCGCTCCCGAGCGAACCGAAGGCCAGCAGCCCTGGGAGGAGGGCGACGAGGACTCGCCCCGATTCGAGGCCCGCAAGGAGCTCTTCAAGCTGATGGGAGCGGCGAAGCAACTCGCCCGCGCCGACAACGAGGAGCAGCTGACGAAGGCGGCGGAGATCCTCAAGGACGCCCGCCGCAAGCTCTACGGCATCCTCGCCGAGGAGTAACCCGCCTCAGGCGCCGCGCGCGATCGCTGAGCGCGCGGCGTCCTCAGTCGCGAAGATCGAGCTCGAGAGGACCTTGCCGTCCTTGAAGCGGCTCAGGCCCCAGGCGAGCTGCGCGGAGCGCCGCTCCTCGGGCCCGATCAGCCAGACGAACTCGTAGAGAAGGCCCTCGTCGCCGATCTCCTCCGCTTGGCGCAGATCGATCTCGACCCCCTCGGCCCGCTGCGCGAACTGGCGCAGGAGGTCGACCGCCTCGCGCCGGCCGTGGTAGATCCCGGGATAGCTCTCGTAATGGGCCTGCCCGACGTCAGGAACCGGCTGCGAGAGCCTCATGTCGGGGTGAATGCAGTCCGTGAGCGCCTCCCAGTCGCTCTCGTTGAGCGCCTCGATCGCACGGCCAACGATCTGCTCGCGATCCGTCATCCGGCGCCGGCCGGCCTGCGGTCCAGCTCCAGATCGGCCTCCACCATCCAGTCGCTCTGGGGGCGGCCGATCAGATAGCCCTGGACCTGGTCGACCTCGACTCCCCGCAGCAGGTTGAGGGTGTCCACGTTCTCCACGCCCTCGGCGATCGTGGTCAGCCCGAAGTTCTGCGCCACCGCGACGATCGAGCGCACCACACGCAGGTCCTCGGGACTGTTCGCCAGCTCGCGGATGAACGACATGTCGATCTTCAGCGTGTTGACCGGGAGGCGGGCGAGATAGGTGAACGATCCGTAGCCCGTCCCGAAGTCGTCGAGCTCGACCGAGCAGCCGAGGCCCCTGAGCGCCTCGACCAGCGAGCGGGCGGCGTCCAGGTCCTCGGCGGCCGCCGTTTCGGTGATCTCGAAGCTGACGTTCTCGGCCCCGGCCCCGGCCTCGCGCAATGCCTTCTCCACGGCGGAGACGATGCCCGGGTCGCCGAGGCTCGTCGCCGAAAGGTTGATGGCGACGGGCCGCTCGGCGGCGAGCTCGATTCCGCGGCGGATCGCCCAACGATCGATCCGCCTCATCAACGGGGTTCCCTCGGCGTGCGGCAGGAATCGCCCGGGTGGCACGAGCTCGTCCGCCAGGCGCAGGCGGATGAGCAGCTCATGGTGGGTGATGCGGCCGGAGCTCAGGTCGAGCACCGGCTGGCGCTCGAACTCGAAGCGGTCGTGCCCGAGCGCCTCCTCGATCTCGTGCCGCCAGGCATCTCGCTCGCGGTTGCGTCGGGCCTCGGCCTCCCGCTTCCGCCGGTCGGTGATGTCCCTCGAGACGCTGGAGTAGCCCGTCACAACGCCGTCGTCGTCACGGAGCGGGAAGACCTGGAGCAGGACGTCGATCACCTCGCCGTCCCTGCGGAGCCGCTCGGTCTCGATCGTCGTCGACTCGCCCCGAAGCACGACCTCCGCAACTTGTTCGAGCTCCTGGCGCCGGTTCTCCGGAACGATCAGCAGCTTGCTCTTGCCCACGATCTCGTCCGCGCTGTATCCGTAGATGTGCTCTGCGGCGGGATTCCAGGCGATGATCTTGTCGTCGAGCGATGTGGAGACCATCGCATCCTCGGACGACATCACCATCCTGGCGAGCCGCTCGCGCTCTTCATCACGGCGCCTGCGCTCCGTGATGTCGCGAATGACCGAGGTGTAGGTCGGGGAGTCGCCGTCTGTTCTTGTGAACGCCATCTCGATCGGGATCTCGGAGCCGTCCGAGCGCCGGGCGACCCATTCGAAGCGCTTGCCGATCCGCTCCAGATTCTCGCCGGTGATCAGGCGTTCGAACGTCCGGTCGTACTCGTCTCGGCGGGAGTCCGGCACGACCAGGTCGGCGACGTTCTGCCCGACCGCATCCTCGGCGCGGTAGCCGAAGGTCCGGGTGGCCGCCGGGTTCCAGCTGAGGACCTTGTTTTTCCCGTCGACGGTGATCACGCAATCGAGCGCAGCCGCCATGGAGCTCGCGTGCAGTCCCTCTATCCAGCCACGCCGGCGCTCCGCGTCGAGCGCCTTACGGCGGGCTCTGACCGCCTCCTGGTAGAGGAGGACGAGCCTGATCGCCGCCGCCGTGAGCGTCAGCAGGGCGAGGAACACCGTGACCCCGTTGAACCGCTTGTAGTGATCCCAGACGAGGACGACCAGCGCGATCGCGATCGCGGCGAGCGCGAAGAAGAGCTCGAGCCGGTTCTCGCTTGGCTCGCCGGAGACGTCTTGGCGGTCGGGAACCCACGCGGCCACGGCCATCAGCAGCGAGGCGATCGGCCAGAGGGCGTTGATCAGGGTCAGGTCGGGAACGGAGCCGGCGGCGACCTGCGCCGCGTAGACGGAGTCGGCGATGCCGTAGAACGCCGCGCCCGCGGCCAGCAGCGCCAGCGGTCGGCCGGAGCGCCAGCCGACCGTCGCAAGGGCGACGAGCACTGAGCAGATCAGCAGCAGGTCCAGGGCCGGATAGGCGACGGTCGTCAGGCGAGCCGCGGTCGTGCCCTCCAGCGTTCCGGTGACAGGGTTGAGGGTGATCCACCACCACAGCGTCGCCGCGCCGAGCAGGGGAGTGAGCAGGGCGTAGAACGGCGTCCCGCCGTGGCGGGTGCGGCGCCATAGATTCCTCAATCCGAGGACGATGAGGACATAGGAGCTGAAGTAGAGGTAGTCGGCGACCGACGGGTAGGGGCCCGCCACCGGATCGACGTAGAACTGGAAGTAGGTGTCCGCGATCGCGGTGGCGATCAGTCCGAAGGCGATCAGCCCCCAGCCCCCGAGATCCCGCCGCACCCAAGCCCCCGCAAGCCCGAAGATGCCGGCGGCCCACATCAGCGAGAGGTAGGTGACGCTTTCGAGGTTCAGCGCACGCTGGCCGTACCCGAATGCGCCGGCCTCGACCACGCACTCAACTACGAGGACGGCGAGGGTCACGCCGACCAGGATCCAAGCCCAGGCGGGGAGCGGCCGGATCAGGGTCCAAGCGGTGGGCGAACGCGCCCCCCCGGTTGTCGGCGCTGTCGACATCCTCTCCACTCTCATCGGCCGATCAGGCCAAATTGGCAACCCCCCTCGTGCCTTTAGTTACAAGGTGTACAAGCCGAGGCGCTTTGGGTCAAACGATGCCCGCGACCTTGCGGGCCGCCTGGCGATCGAGGTAGAAGCTCGCGCGCCGGATCTGCGCATCCTGAACCCACCAGACGGTCCCGCTCTCCGTCGTGATCTCGACCCCGCCGTGCTTGGTGGTCCCGGTCTGACGAACCATCATCACGATCATGTCGTCGACCGGCAGGAGCTCCTCGATCTCGAAGCGGAAGTCCTCCCACGGACTCAGCCAGTCGGCCAGCGCCTCCCTGAAGCCCGCGACCCCGTGGTAGTTGAGCGTCGGCCCCTCCACGGGCACCATCACCGTCTCGTACTCCGGGTGGGCCCGCTCGCGCAGCAGCTCCTCGATCAGGTCAACCATCTGCTCGCCCTCGAGGACCGTTCCGGCGCCGAGCTCGAGCTCAGCGGTCACCTCCTCGAATAGAGCGGCGGTGTCATCGGTTCCGGGCACCTGCCGGGCGAGGGTAACGCGCCCTCCGTGGGCGTCGTCCTATCCTTGGCTGCGCAAACACGACTTCAGAGGAGCCAATGGCCGTCGCAACCGAGCAGCAGGAGAGCACCAACTTCCAGGAGATGACCGACGAGCAGAAGGCCATCGTCGAGATGGTCCGGGACTTCGTCGACAAGGAGATCATCCCCAACGCCGAGGAGTTCGATCACGAGGACAAGTTCCCCGAGGCGATCGTCGAGCAGATGAAGGAGCTCGGGCTCTTCGGGGTGACGATCCCCGAGGAGTACGACGGCATGGGCCTCGACCTGACGACCTACGCGATGATCGTCGAGGAGCTCTCGCGCGGCTGGATCTCGATCTCCGGTGTCGTCAACACCCACTTCATCGGCTCCTACCTGCTGATGAAGTTCGGCACAGACGACCAGAAGCAGTACTTCCTGCCGAAGATGGCGACCGGCGAGATCCGCGCCGCCTTCTCGCTCTCTGAGCCCGAGGTCGGCTCCGACGTCCAGGGGATCAAGGCGACGGCGACCAAGGACGACGACGGCAACTGGATCCTCGAGGGCCAGAAGATGTGGGTCACCAACGGACTCGGCTCGAGCGTCGTCTTCGTCCTGATGAAGAACGACCCGAAGGCCGACCCGCCCTACAAGGGGATGACCTGCTTCATCACCGAGAAGGAGCCCTGGAAGGACAAGAACGAGGGCGACTTCGCCGGCCTGGAGATCCCCCCGAAGATCAAGAAGATGGGCTACAAGGGCGTCGAGTCCACCGAGCTCGTCTACTCGGGCTACAAGTGCCCGCCGGATCGGATCCTCGGCGGAGAGGAGGCCGGGCTCGGCAAGGGCTTCTCTCAGATGATGGATGCGCTCGAGGTCGGCCGCGTCAACGTCGCCGCGCGCGGTGTCGGCATCGCCCAGCGCGCGCTGGAGCTGGCTCTCAAGTACTCGCAGGAGCGCAAGACGTTCGGCAAGCCGATCGCCCAGCACCAGGCGATCCTCTTCAAGCTCGCCGACATGGCCACCAAGATCGAGGCCGCCCGCCTGGTCACGCGCAAGGCCGCGAGGATGAAGGACGCCGGCGAGCGCTCAGACCTGGAGGCCGGGATGGCGAAGCTGATCGCCTCGGAGACCGGCAAGGAGTGCGTCGAGGATTCCTTCCGGATTCACGGCGGCTATGGCTACTCCAAGGAGTACGAGATCGAGCGCCTCTACCGAGACGCGCCGCTGCTCCTGATCGGCGAGGGCACCTCCGAGATCCAGCGGATGGTCATCGGGAAGAAGCTGCTGGAGCGGAACAAGATCTAGCCCCAGCGGCCCCCTTGCTTACGGGATGTTCTCGCAGATGGCGTAGGCCGTACCAAAGGCTTCCGTCGGTCCGCTGTTGTGGAACACCGCCCGCCAGGCGTCGGGCAGCTCCCCGTCCCCAGCCGAGCGCCCTGCAACCATCGGGGCCGAGCTCCTCAGCTGCATGTTGAAGTTGTCCGGATGGGTCGGCGGGAAGAACTGCGGCCCTCCTCCGCCGGCCACGACCTTCTCACCCAGGCAGCTGGCGGAGATGCTGCCGTTGCCACCGGCTGGGATCGACACAGGCTGGGTCTCGGTCGAGAAGGTCAGCTTCTTGAGCTGACTCGAGACGATCCGCTTCACCTGCTTCTTCTCCGACTTGTTGAGTTTGCTGCTCGAGGCCAGCGGCCCAGCTCCCGCCGTACCCGCCAGCGCCACGATCATCGCTGCGAGCGCAACCATCATTGCCGCCGTCGCCATCAGCATTGGCGGAGAGAGCCACTTCCTCGACGTGTCCATGCGAAACCTCCAGGTTTGAAGAATCCAGGTTGTGCCGCGAATCACAATCTCAGTACCGGAGCAGCGCGTCAAGGAAAGAGCCGTTGTGGCCCGCTTCCTAGACTGGACACATGGCTTCCGAGGAGCGGGTGGCGCTGGTCAGCGGGGCGAGCCGCGGGATCGGTGCTGAGATTGCGCGCCAGCTCGCCGCCGACCACGGCTTCGTCGTCTTCGCCGGAGCCAGGGATCCCGATGACGTCGCGGAGGGCGACCGGATCATTCCCATCGAGCTCGACGTCACCGACCAGGACGAGGTGTACGCGGCTCTGGAGGTGATCGGCTCCGACCCCGGCCACCTCGACGCGCTGATCAACAACGCGGGCGTCTACGGGGATCCGGTCGGGGCGGCCGACTACGACCTCGACCGGGCCCACGAGGTCCTCGAGGTCAACACCTTCGGGCCGTGGCGCCTGATCGAGGCTTTCCTGCCGCTGCTCCATCGCAGCTCACAGCCGCGAATCGTGAACGTCTCGAGCGGAGCCGGCCAGCTCTCCGACATGAACGGCGGGCGGGGTGCCTACCGCGTCTCCAAGGCGGCCCTCAACGCTCTCACCCGGACGCTTGCCTGGGACGAGGAGGACATCAAGATCAACGCGATGTGTCCCGGCTGGGTTCGCACCGACATGGGCGGCTCGGGCGCGACCAAATCGGTGGAAGAAGGTGCCGACACGGCCGTCTGGCTCGCGACCCTGCCGGACGACGGCCCGACCGGCGGGTTCTTCAGGAACCGTGAGCCGATCCCGTGGTGAGGCGCGGCTGAAGCAGCCGCTACCTGCCGGCGTCGGCGCAGATGAAGGCGCCCTTCTTGATGACGTTCGCGATGCTCTGCTGAATCTTCCGTGAGGTCGCGAATTCCTCCAGGGTCGCCGACTTCTGACCGGCGATGGACAGGGCCGCCAGGCACCTGGCCTGGTCCGGATCGATTCCCTCGTGGATCAGCTGGGTCTCCACCAGCTGGGTGATGGCGATCAGGTCGATGCCTCCGCCAAGGCAGAACCTGGCGGCGTCGTACGCATATTTCTTGTCGCCGGTGTTCAGAGAGCGCTCGAGCTCGGCGTTGCTGGCGTTCCGGCGTATGTACTCGGTGATGCAGCGCGAGTCGCGTGGGCGAAGTGCATCGTTCCCGAAGCTGTCCTTCGCGGCCTCGTCGAGCGAGGTCAGGTAGGCGTCTCGGTCCACGATCCTGACGTCGTCGAGGCCGTCGATCTTCCACCCGCCCTCCTTCACGAGCGGGACGGTGACTGCGGCGCCCGCGAACGACCCACCCTGCGGGGTGACCGTTGCGGTCGCGTGATCGCCGTTCACCGTCAGGCCCGAGATCCGGATCGAATCCGCGCTGGAGCCGGGATCGAGGGCGTCCCTGCAGGCCTTGCGGGGATCCGGCGCCTGCGCAACGGACGGGGCGATGTTCTGCAGTCCCTTCTGCGTCACCTGATCGCACTGCACCGGGTCTGCGGTGGTGAAGGAGGTTTCGAGGACGCCCTTGATCTGGTCCTGATCGCTCGGCCCACCGCCCCCGCAGCCGACCGCCAGCACGGCGCTCGCCAGCGCCACCAGCACCGCTGTCCCCGCCTCCCAGCGCATCCGATGGCAGCGTACCCGTGCCGATGCGGTACTAATCGGGGGGATGGCATCGACCCAGGAACTGATCGCCACCGCGATCGAGCGCTTCCAGTCGGAGGTTCCGGCGCTCGCCCAGCTGAAGCTCGTCTTCGAGCTGGAGCTGCGCGGTCGCGGCGACGTGCAGATGTTCCGCGTCGAGGTCCCGGGCCCGAAGATCAGCAAGTCCGCCTCAACCGAGGACGCCCGGGTCACGGTGGAGTTCACCCGCTCGGAGTTCAACCGGCTCGCAGAACAGGGCACCGTGTCCGACTATCGCGCGGCGTATGACGCCGGCCACATCAAGGCCAGCGGCGACAGCAACATCCAGAAGCTGATCGTCCAGGTGATCGAGCGCCACGAGCAGCGGGCGCGGACCAAGAAAGTCCACTGACGACCCTGGCGAGAAGGCGAGCGGCCACGCAGCTGCTCCACCGTCCTGCATCCGCGACGGATCCCGCCGAGATCGCCCGCTCCATCGCGGGTGCTCAGGCACAGGACGTCTACGCCGGTCCGCAGACCTTCCGCTCGCGCAGCCGCCGGCTGACGGCCGAGGACATCACGCGGGCCAGGGTCGAGGAGCGATCGCTCCTGCGCACCTGGGTGATGCGCAAGACCATCCACCTGATCCCGATGGATGACGCCGGCTGGTGGCTGCCGTTGTTCGAGCCGGATACCGAGCGCTGGTCGCGCCGGCGCCTGAAACAGCTCGGCCTGACGGTGGCGAAGCAGGACAGGGCGCTCGAGGTGATCGCGAGAGCCCTCGCCGATGAGGGGCCACTGACGCGCAGTGAGGCGCGCGAGCGTGCTGAGGCGGCCGGGGTGAAGCTGAACCAGCAGACGGGTATGCACATCGCGCTGACGGCCGTGTTGAGCGGGATCGCGTGCCTCGGGCAGGATCGCGGCAAGACCACCTGTCTCGTCCGACGTGAGGACTGGATCGGCAAGCAGCCGCCGTTCGATCGGGAGCGCGCGCTTGCGGAGCTCGCGCGCCGGTACATCCGGGCGTTCGCGCCGGCCACCGATCGGGACTTCGCCTACTGGGCGGGCCTGCCGCTCCGCGATGTGCGCGCGGGCCTCGAGTCGATTGCGAAGGAGATCGAGGAGGTCACGGTCGAGGGCGAGACGATGCTGGCGCCCCGCGGCGCCCGAGGGCGCCTGCCCGCCACGGGCCAGGTCCGGATGCTCGGCAACTTCGACACCTACCTCCTCGGTTGGAAGGACCGCGGCTTCTCCGTCGCGGGCGAGCACGCGATCCACGTGAAGGAGGGGGGAGG
The DNA here is from genome assembly GCA_963815045.1 of uncultured Solirubrobacterales bacterium. Classification (GTDB taxonomy): domain Bacteria; phylum Actinomycetota; class Thermoleophilia; order Solirubrobacterales; family 70-9; genus DASUPK01. The sequence continues at coordinate 1,506,285 of CAWFET010000002.1, read as the reverse complement.
CGGCTGGATCAGGCCGGTGATCCTCGAGGACGGCATCGTCGTAGGCGGCTGGCGCTCGTCGCGAAAGGGCGGCCGCCTGGAGATCACCCTCAACCTGCCGAAGGCCGAGCGCGAGCGCCTGGGGCCGAAGATCGACGCCGAGGTCGCCGACCTGTCCCGCTTCGAGGGCATCGAGGCAACGATCTCCTGACCCGACTACCATCCCGCGCCGCACCAGGAGGAGGAGAGTCATCCCAACGACTCGAGGAGACCGACTCAAACGATGAGCGACGAGAACCACCAGCTGACGACGGACCAGGCCGAGCGAGAGGCCTCCGGGGCGCACGAGTACGGGCGCTATCTGGAGGAGTTCGAGGTCGGCGCGGTGTACAAGCACTGGCCCGCCAAGACGGTGACGGAGTCAGATGACCACCTCTTCTGCCTGATCACCATGAACCACCACCCGCTGCACCTGAACGACGTGTACGCCTCCCAGTCCCAGCAGGGACAGAACGTCGTCGTGGGGCCGCTGGTCTACTCCCTCGCGCTCGGCATGTCGGTGAGCGATGTCTCCGGCAAGGCGATCGCCAACCTCGCGACCGAGGATCTCAAGCACCCGGCGCCGGTCTTCCACGGCGACACCCTCTTCTGCGAGTCCGAGGTGCTGGAGGTCCGACCGTCCGAGTCCAAGAAGGACCGCGGCGTGGTCAAGGTCCACACCCGCGTCTACAAGCAGGACGGGACGCTGGTCGCGGAGTTCAAGCGGGCCGTGCTGGTGCCGCGCAAGAACCCCGGCTGATCAGCAGGGGATACTTCGCCTGCCTGCAACTCGAGGAGGAGAGATGGTCAATTTCAGAAGGCTGGCCGACCAGGCCAAGAAGGTGGTCGACAAGCGCGGCGGCACCGACGCCCTCAAGGAGGACGCGGAGGAGCTCAAGGACATCGCCAAGGGCAAGGGCAGCCTGAAGGACAAGGCGAAGGCCGCCGGCGAGGCGATCAAGGATCCCGGGGCCGAGGGGCCCGACCAGCCCGCCTGAGCCCGAGCCTGGTTTCGGGAACTCCCGCGCGGGGGTAGGATCGCGTGCGGGATGGGTGGGTATGCACGTCTGGCGGCGCTGGTTGCCCTCGTCGTGGGCGTACTCGCGTGGGCCGTTGCGCCGGCGAGCGCAAACTCGCTGCTCGTCCCGAACACCAACTGGACCGCGCTGCTGCCCCCGGCGCCGGACACGCCGACCGACGTGCAGCCGGGGCCGGTGCCGTACTGCGAGTCCCCGTCGATCTCGTGCATCGACACCGAGATCGACCGGATGACCGACTTGCGCGACCAGCTCGGCTGCGATCACCGCGGCGTCTTCGCCACCACCTATCTGACTCTGACCCGGGTCATGCGGGGGATGCTCGACACGGACCCCGGGCTGGTCCAAGACCGGAACTACCTCTACACCGAGGATGCTCTCTTCGCGGACTTCTACTTCAACACGGTCCACGCCTGGGAGCACGGAGATCCTGTGCCGCCGGCCTGGCGCATCGCGTTCCAACAGGCGGCGTCGGGACAGATCACCGGCGCCCAGGAGATGCTGCTGGGCATCAATGCGCATGTCCAGAACGACATGCCGTTCGTGATCGCGGCCCTCGGCGTCCGGAGCCCGGACGGCGCCTCACGCAAGCCCGACCACGACGCGATCAACGAGGTCCTCAACCGGGCGTATGAGCCCGTGGTGACCGCCATCAGGCAGCGCTACGACCCGTCGATCGGCGTGACCAATCCGGATCTCGTGAAGGTTGACGACATCGGCGGGCTCGAGGCGGTCCGCGTCTGGCGGGAGCTGGTCTGGCGAAATGCCGAGCGGCTTCTCAAGGCCAGGACGGATGCCGAGCGAGAGGTGATCACGAAGCAGATCCAGGCGAACGCCGCGCTCTGGGCCCAGAGCATCGCGGCGGTCCAGGTGCCGGGGATCCGCGCCTCGAGGGACGCGTACTGCGCGAAGCAGGCTGCCGGGCCAACCGGCTAGCAGCCGAGCAGGCGCATCCTCCTCCTCTTCTTCGCGAGCTTCTTGTGGGGCGCGTGGTGCTTCTTCAGCCTCTTGAGCTGCTTGCGGAGCGGCCGGCACTGCGCCGGCGGGACCGCGGAGACGTCGAGGCTCCAGCCGCCCGAGATGGAGCCGCTGTCCCCGTTTGCGTTGTCGATCACGTAAAGGTTCCAGGCCCCGTTCGGATTCGTCCCGTTGAACGCGGACAGCGCGCCACCGTACGGGCCTGACGGTGCCGGCGTCGGAAATGCCACGGCCGGGTTGGTCCCGCACCCGTTGTCCGGCGTCTGGCTCGGCTTGAAGGTGCCGCTGACCAACGGGCTGGGGAGCGTGGTGGCGGCCGCATCGTCGAACGTGAGGGTGAGGCCCGAGGCGTCCGTGCTGCCCCCGGCCTCGTTGTACAGCTCGGTGGTCTGGCCGAGCGGGCCTGCGAGCAATATCCGAACGTCCGCCGGATAGCTATGGCTGAAGCCATGGAGGGTGGCGGTCACCTTCGTCGTGAACCCCTTATGGCCCGAGACCTGGACCGGCGAGGGATAGGGCGTCGCCTGGGCGGCGTCGGGACCCATCGAGCAGGACATCAGCACGGGGTAGTCGTTGATCGCGATCGCGCTCGCGTTCGAGAACGTCGCCGCTCCTGCCGAAGCGGGGAGCAGAGCGATCGCGCAGCCCACCGCCGAAAGCGCTGCCATTCGAAGCTTCGTCATCTCTTTGCCTCCTCGCACGCCTCGCTGACCGGACCCGGCAAACCTGACCGGCGGCGGTGGCCCGACGCAACCCCTGGCTAGTGCGCCTCGTCGGGCGCGTGCGCGGGCGGGCGTGACTCCTCCGCCAGCGAGGTGATCTCGAGGACGCCGCGGGAAGCCTCCTCGAGGACCTCCGTCGCCTCCTCGGCCGAGCGCGCGTAGAGCTCGACCAGCAGGTGGACGATGATCCGCTCCTCGTCGTGCTTGTGGAAGCGGACGTGGGTGAAGAACTCGCGGGTGCCCTGCTCGCCGAAGGAGCCGTAGGTGAGCGACTCGCCGGCCTCCGGGCCGGAGCAGGTCTCGACCTGGTCCTGGTCGACGGTGACGGTGCAGGAGGCGACCCAGGGCGTGCCGGCCACCATCCGCTCCCAGCGGTCCTCGATCGGGACGACCTTGTCCTCCTGGATCGTCAGGTGCGGCTGGTCGTGGAGACAGCGCAGGCACTGGACGACCGCCTCCTGGACCTCGTCGACTCGTTCGGACGGCTCGGCGGTCTCGGGATCGATGCGCAGGATCGCGTCGTAGTGGAGCTGCACCTCGAGGTCACGCGCCCAGCAGCGATAGCAGCGAAGCCAGGAGCTGCGGTCGCCGTTCAGCTCCGGCTCGGCCATCAAGCCGGCTGCGCGGCGCGATGGCGCTCGGCCACCAGCTCCGCGATCTCGCCCATGATGCGGTTGATCTCGAAGTCCTTGGGCGTGTAAACCCCGGCTACGCCGGCCTCCTTCATGGCCGCCGCGTCGACGGCGGGAATGATGCCCCCGACGACCACGGGGATGTCCGCGCCGTCGGCGCGGAGCAGCTCGACCACGCGCGGGACCAGCTCGCGGTGGGAGCCGGAGAGGATGGAGAGGCCGACCACGTCGACGTCCTCCTCGACGGCCGACTTGGCGATCTGCTCCGGAGTGAGCCGGATCCCCTGGTAGATGACCTCCATGCCCACGTCGCGGGCGCGGACGGCGATCTGCTCGGCGCCGTTCGAATGCCCGTCGAGGCCGGGCTTGCCGACCAGGATCCGGATCGGATGGCCGATCTCCTCCGAGACCGCTGCGACGCGATCGCGCACGCCGGAGAGCAGGTCGCCGTTGACGGAGCCGCCTGCGGCCGCCTCCGCGACGCCGGTGGGGGCCCGGTAGTCCCCGAAGACCTCACGCAGGACGCCGGCCCACTCGCCTGTGGTGGCACCCGCCTTGGCAGCCTCGATCGTGGCCGGGAGGATGTTCGCGGACTCGTCGCGCGCCGCCTCGGCGAGCTTCTCGAGCGCGGCGTCGACGGCGGCCTGGTCGCGCTCGGAGCGCCACTGCTCGAGGGCCTCGATCCGCTCGCGCTCGACCTCGGGGTCGGGCGTCAGGATGCCGCCGTCCTCGCCCGTGGTGAGTGGCGACTCCTCGGACTCCGTGAACTTGTTCTGGCCGACGACGGTGATCTCGCCGCGCTCGATCTTCGCGATCCGCTCGCGGTTCGACTCGACGAGCTGCGCCTTCATGTACGGCACCGCCTCGACCGCGCCTCCGCGGTCGGCGACCTCCTTCATCTCGGCATCGGCGCCCGACGCGAGCTCGTCGACCAGCCCGTCCATGACCTTCGATCCCTCGAAGATGTCGGGGTAGTCGAGGATGTCGGTCTCGTTGGCGAGGATCTGCTGGATGCGCAGGCTCCACTGCTGGTCCCAGGGGCGGGGCAGGCCGAGCGCCTCGTTCCAGGCGGGCAGCTGAATCGCGCGGGCCCGGGAGTCGCGGCCGAGGGTCACCGCGAGGGCTTCCAGCACGATGCGCGGGACGTTGTTCTCCGGCTGCGATTCGGTCAGGCCGAGCGAGTTGACCTGGACGCCGTAGCGCAGGCGGAGGAACTTTGGCTCGGTGACGCCGTAGCGGTTGCGGCCGATCTCCTCCCAGAGACGGCCCATGGCGCGCAGCTTGGCGTGCTCCTCGATGAAGCGGACGCCTGCGTTGACGAAGAACGAGATCCGCCCGAAGACCTTGGGGAAGTCGTCGTCTGAGACCTGGCCGCGCGCCTTGACCTCGTCGAGCACGGCGATGGCGGTGGAGAGGGCGTAGGCGATCTCCTGGACCGGCGTCGCCCCGGCCTCCTGCAGGTGATAGCTGCAGACGTTGATCGGGTTCCACTTCGGGATCTCGTTGACGGTGAAGGCGACGGTGTCGGCGATCAGGCGCATCGAGGGCCCGGGCGGGAACGAGTAGGTCCCGCGCGAGAGGTACTCCTTGATGATGTCGTTCTGGGTGGTGCCGGCCAGGGCGGCGCGCTCGACGCCGTTCTCCTCGGCGACGGTCGCATATAGGGCGAGCAGCCAGGCGGCCGTCGCGTTGATGGTCATCGACGTGTTCATCTCGCCGAGCGGGATGCCGTCGAACAGCGTGTGCATGTCGCCCTTGTGGACGATCGAGACGCCGACCTTGCCGACCTCGCCGCGCGCCAGCTCGGCATCCGGGTCGTAGCCGGTCTGCGTGGGCAGGTCGAAGGCGACCGAGAGGCCGGTCTGGCCCTTGGCGAGGTTCTTGCGGTAGAGCTCGTTGGAGCGCTCGGCGTCGGAGTGCCCCGCGTACGTCCGCATCATCCAGGGGCGGTCCCGCTCGGGCAGGCGGTGGTCGCTCATGGGCCTAATGGTAAGTGCCTGGTAAGAGAAGCTGCCGCACCGACCGCTCCATCCGGCGCTGCGGAGTGTTCTTGCAAACTCTCGGACGCCTCCTGGCTACGCTCACCCGCGCATGAGAACCAAGCTGACAGCCCTGACTGTGACCCTCGCCGCCCTCGCGGCGGGAGCGGTCGCGCACGCAGCTCCCATCCCGGTGGCGAGCTACACGTTCCAGGGCCAGGACGACGTCAACGCCTTCCAGAACGTCGGCACGACCGGCTGCAAGCGGAACTGGGTGAAGAACCAGGCCCTCGGCCTTGCGGTCGGCAAGAGGGGGAGCACCTGCACCTTCCGCTCGTCCGTGGTCGGCGATTCGAGCAGCCAGTACTCGGACCTGGGCATGGTCGCGACGGCCACGGTCGGCGGTGGCGGCAAGAAGGCCATCGCCAAGTCCCTGGTCGGTGTCGGGGTGCGATACAGCAGCAGTGCGAGCTACGTGCTGCGCGTGCTCCCGAACAAGCACAAGTGGCAGTACTTCCGCGATCCCAAGGGATCGGCGGGCCCCAAGCTCGAGGCGTCCGGCAGCGGCAAGTTCATCAAGATCGGCTCGAAGCCCAACGTGGTCGCGCTTCGCGCGTTCTCGTTCGGCGGAAACAGCACCAGCGTGATCGGCTCCGTGAACGGCACCAACGTCGTCTCACTCACAGATTCGGCGTCGGACCAGCCTGACGGCCGCCAGACGGTCCTCGTCTCCGGCGTCAAGAGCGGTTCCGGCAGGGGCGTGATGGGCGTGTTCGACAACGTCACCGTCCAGGTGCCGAACCCCTTCTGAGGCCCCTTCCCGAGGGCACGGAATCTTTCCGGCGCCCCGGAGCGATCCTCTACCTTGAGCCCGTGGCCACGACCACGGTTGAGCGCCCCAAATCAGCCGGCCCAGGCGAGGGAGTGGGTGGGAACTGGATGGTGATCGTCCTCAACGACGATCACAACACCTTCGACCACGTCGCCAAGACGCTCTCGCGCGTGATCCCGGGAATCTCGCTCGACGGCGGCTACCGGTACGCCGACACCATCCACAGCCGCGGCCGGGCCGCGGTCTGGACCGGGCCGAAGGAGCCAGCCGAGCTCTACTGGGAGCAGCTCCAGCAGGCGGGCCTCACGATGGCGCCGCTCGAGCAGCACTGACTTCGAGCTACTTCTTCGGGGAGTCCTGGACGAGCGTGTTGTTGCCCGGGCCGCCGTTGAGGCGGTCCTTGCCCGGGCCGCCGATCAGCTCGTCGGGACCAGGTCCGCCGAAGAGGCGGTCCTTCCCGGAGCCGCCGCCGAGCAGGTCCGTGCCCGCCGCGCCGATCAGCAGATCGTCGCCGGAGTTGCCGCTGAGCAGGTCGTCGTCAGCGCCGCCGTTGAGCTTGTCGTTGCCGGAGTTGCCGAGCAGGATGTCGCGGCCGGCCCCGGCGGTCGCGGTGTCGTCGCCGCTGCCGCCCTGGAGGCTGTCGCGGACGCGCCCGCCGCGCATGCGGTCGTCACCCGCGCCGGCGAGCACGAGGTTGAAGGCGGAGCCTCCACCCGTGTAACGGTCGTTGCCGGGGCCGAGGTCCGCCGCCGCGCCGGTCCCATGTCCGAATCCGCCGGGGAGGTCGCGCTGGCCGAAGCCGGCATCGGTGCCCACTCCCGAGAGATCGACGCGGTCGTTGCCCCCGCCCGCCACGACGTCCACCTCGGAGACCTTCGGGCAGCCGATCGCACCGCCGCGCGGGTTCTTGCCGTTGACCTTGACCAGGCCGTTTCGGCAGGCGACGACGATCCGGTCGGAGTGCCTACCGCCGCTGACTGTCAGCAGGCTGCCGCTGAGCGACGAGCCGACCTTCGCCTGAGCCGCGCCGGGCGCAACGAGGAGCGCCGCGGCGGCGGCCGCGGAGACGGTGAGGCGCAGCAATGGCTGACGGGCTCGCGTCATGCGCATAGAGGGAACACCGGTCCTGGGGCTAAGTAGCTGCGCGGCGCTTCTTGCAGTGGTGCCGCTTGCCGTGCTTCTTCTTGCACTTCTTCTTCTTATTCTTCGGGCTGGCCGGGGTCGGGGCGGCATCGACGACCTCGCAGTCGATCAGGGAATCCGTTCCGGGCGCGTCCGTCTGAACGGCATCGACGTCCGGTCCGCAGTTCGCCTGGTCGGCCTTCCCGTTCCGAAGCAGGAGGATGTCGCTCCCATAGCTGCCGACGTCGGAGCTGGCCAGCGGCCCCGGCGCGAGCACATCGGCATCGGCTCCCCCGTCCAGCACGTTCGGCTGGCTGATGCCGGTGAAGCCGTTGGCTGCGCTGACCCGTGCGAGGTCGATCTGATCCGCTCCGTAATTCCCGGTCACGACGATTCGGGAGGGCGCCCCACAGGCGACGGCGGAGTCGTACGTCTGGGAGAGGTTGCCGTTGACGGAGTAGTCGAGGTGGACCGTGCCTGCGGAGCAGAAGACCGAGAGCTGCTCCGGATCATCGGTACACGTCGGCGCGCCCGAAATGGAGAGGGACCCGGCGGAATTCGTGAACACGGGCGGCGGGCAGGGCGCGGCCTCGGCATGTCTCATCCCCGGGGCGGCCAGCAGCACGACCGCGCCGACCGCCGTCGCTCCCGCGAGTGCGAGGAGGGGGCGGATCACTCTCCCGCGATCAGGGTGTGCCAGACCGGGAGGAGGGGCTTGTTGTAGTAGTTGAGCGCCTCCTCGCGCAGAGCCGCGATCTCGTCGGAGTACCAGTAGCGCTCGAAGTCCTCATGGTTGTCCCAGACCGAGGCCTGGCGGAAGTGCAGGGGGTCCTCGACGTTCCGGGTCAGCGACCAGCCCTTGGCGCCGAAGGCCATGGCCCGGGCGGCGCCGGGCTCCCAGATCTCGTACCAGCGCTCCGCGCGGAAGGGGTGGACGTGCCACTCGATGTAGACGATCTCGAGGGTCCCGGTGTCGATGGACGGCTGCTCCCAGGTGCCCTGGGCCGGCTCCGGCGTGCTCATGCGCCCACCTCGGCCCGGATCGCGCCGGGACCGTCCTCTTCCTTGCCCTCGTCCTCGCTCGTCGCGCCCACGAGGATCGAGATCTTGCCGAGGTGCTTGTTCTCGTGGAGGAGCTGGTGAGCATCGGCGACGCCGTCGAACCCCATCACCCGCCACAGGACCGGCTGGACCTTGCCCTCTGCCATCAGCTCATTAGCCCGCCAGCACTCGTAGGCGTTGGCGAAGTGCGAGCCGATGATCTGCTTCTGCTTCATCCACAGGTAGCGGACGTCGAAGTCGAGCGTGTATCCCGAGGTCGCGCCGCAGATCACCACCTTGCCGAACGGCTTGACCGTGAACACCGACGTCGGGAAGGTCGCCCGGCCGACGTGCTCGAAGACGATGTCGGGAGCATCGCCGAGGATCTCCTTGACCCTCTTGGCGAACTCGCGCGAGACCTTGAAGCGGCCCTTCTCCGCCTCGCGGTCGTTGATGTTCTCGTCGTCACGCATCATGCCCGTGAAGTCGTTGCGATTGACGTAGTCGACCGCACCGAGCCGCTTGACCAGCTCCCCCTTCTCGTCGGAGGAGACGACGCCGACCGCGTTCGCACCGGCCGCCTTGCAGAGCTGGACGGCGAAGACTCCGAGGCCGCCGGCCGCGCCCCAGATCAGGACGTTGTGCCCCGCCTGGAGCTTGCACTGGTCCATCAGCATCCGGTAGGCCGTGAAGTAGGTCAGCCCGTAGGCGGAGGACTCCGCCCAGGAGAGGTTCTTGGGCTTGGGCAGCAACTGCTGCGCCTGGACCTTGGTGAACTGGGCGAAGGAGCCCCAGGTCGTCTCGTAGCCCCAGATCTCCTGGCTGGGCGCCGCCATCGGATCCAGGCCGTGCACCTCGACGTCCTCGTAGGAGGCCTGGTTGCAGTGGATCACGACCTCGTCTCCCGGCTTCCAGCGGGTGACGCCTTCGCCGACCTTCCAGACGACGCCCGAGGCGTCGGAGCCTGGGATGTGGTGGCCGTACTCGGGGTGGTCGCCGTAGCCGAAGACGGACACGGGCTTGCCGAGAGAGGCCCAGACGTTGTTGAAGTTGACCCCCGCGGCCATCACGCGGACGATCACCTCGAAGGCGCCCGGCTGCGGCACCTCGATCTCCTCCACCTGCATGGCGTCCTTGGGCTCGCCCTCGCGCTCCTGGCGAATGACCCAGGCGGCCATCTTCTCGGGCAGCTCGCCCGGCTGGACATCGAGCTTGGATACGTCGGCGATCTCTACGGCCAAGGTCACTCCTGTTGTGAGAGGGCGCGCGTGAGCGCGACCCGATTACCGGTGCTCTGACGGACGCGTGGATCGTAGTCAACCGTCCCTCGTCAGGTTCCCGTCCGGTCTCCCGACTACGTTCGAAGATCCATGGAAGCGTCCGAAAAGCCACAGCTGCCGCTCGAGCCAGAGGGATCCGGCTCGGTTCGCCTGCTCGGGGACCGGATCGTGATCGAGGGCCTGACGATCGCCGACGAGCAGACGGCGCGGGTAGCCCGCGAGCGCGCGGAGGCGGGGGAGGAGCCCGCGAAGACGATTCGGCGCGCCGTCGAAATCGGCGCGCGCGTCCTCGACCGGGAGGAGACCGCGGTCGAGGTCGACTATGTCCGGCGCGAGTTCGAGCAGGTGACAAGCGCCCACCGAGAGTCGATCGAGACGAAGAACCGCGAGGCCGTCGAGCGGATCGAGGAGGGCCTGCGGCGGGCGCTGGGCGACGAGGGGGCCGAGGGCGCCCTCGGCCAGGCGCTCGAGTCGCACAGCGAGGTGCTCTCCGAGCAGATCGCGGAGACCTTCGGGGAGGACCGTGAGGGCGCCGTCCAGGCCCAGATCAAGCGGATGCTCGACGAGCGCGACGAGGAGTTCATGCGCCGGCTCTCGGCGGACGACGATCGCAACCCGCTCGGCCCGATCATGGCGACGCTCCGGACCTGGGCTCGCGAGCGCAAGGAGGACCAGGACACGCGCGACCAGAAGCTCGAGGCGAAGGTCGACGAGCTGCTCAGCCGCGCCGCGGAGCTCGCCGGTCTCGACCAGGGCCGCGAGGCGCTGGAGGAGGCCGAGGAGGCCGGCACCCGCAAGGGGCGGAGCTTCGAGGATCGGGTCGACCGGTCGCTCGAGCGCATCGCCGCCACCCGCGGCGACGCCTCGTCGCACACCGGCGGAGAGGGCGCCGAGGGGGGAGGGAAGAAGGGCGACACGCTGATCGAGCTCGGGGCCGCCAGCGGTCCCGCGGTGGGGCGCGTCATCTTCGAGGCCAAGGACAAGCGGCTCTCGAAGAACGAGGCTTGGAAGGAGCTCAACGAGGCGATGGCGTCGCGCGCCGCCTCCTTCGGCGTTCTGGTCGTCGCCGGAGAGGACCGCGTGCCCGCGGGACGGGAGACGCTCGTCGAGTACGAGGGGAACAAGCTGATCGTCGCCGTCGATCGCGAGGAACCCGATGGACTGGCGCTCGAGGTCGCCTACCGCCTGGCCGCCGCTCGCGTGGCGATGGCCCGTGAGCAGGACCTGACTGTGGACGCTGCGGAGGTCCAGATCGTGGCGGAGGAGGCCGTGACCTGCCTGAAGCAGGCGCAGGCCATCCGCTCCACCCTGACCGGGATCAAGACGAGCTCGGAGAAGGCCCGCGCCGGGCTCGACGAGATGGTCGAGGGCGTGCGCGCGCGGCTGGAGCGGATCGAGGCCCTGATCGAGGTGGCGAGCCCGGAGGAAGGCGAGGCCTGATTTGACCCCCGATTTGACCCCCGATTTGACCCCCCCGAATATTCCGTCCAACCCCGGTCTGGGCGATAATGCTTCCCCTGCCCGGCGACGAAAAGGACAAAAGAGCACGCATGGAAGCGTCCGAGAACAAAGGGTTCCCTCCGCGGAGGGGCGGTGGGGCCGGCCTGCATCGAATCGATCCGGCCCGCGTCGCGCTCACGCTTCGGTCGGCCGAGCACAGAACCGGCTACGCCCGGCTCGAGGTCATGCTCAACTCGGTCCTGCCCCGCCTCGTGGACGGGGCCCGGGCCTCGGGCGACGCCCGCTCCTAGCGGCGGCTAGGGCAGCAGCAGGTCGTTCTTGCCGGAGGGCCGCTCGGGCCCGACGGTGAAGCTGAACGGGCGCACCGCGATGCCGTTGGCGCTCGCCTCGTAGCTTCCGGTCTTCAGGTTCACCTTGAAGGTCTCCGCGTCGCCGGGCCCGATCTGGTCCGACTCGGCGCTGACCGGCCCGTGAATCGCCAGGCTGCCGGTCCCGTTGGTGAGGTTGGCGACCGTGAAGTTCACGAGGCCGGCGCCGACCTCCCTTGGAGAGACACCGACCCCGTCGGTTGCGATCTTCACGCTCACCTCCGCGGGGATGGGAGGCCGCGGGTCGTTGTTGAAGTCGTTACGGCCACAGCCCGCGACGACCACGACGACCAGCAACGTGGCCGGCAAGAGCAGCGCTCTGCCCCTCCTCCGCAGCATGCGCCGAGGAATCTAGCCGAATGGCGGGACGGTCCGCCTCAGTGCCTCAGGAGACGAAGGGCAGCTCGACCACCTCGGCGGTGGCGCCGCCATCGCCGATGGCCAGCTGCTCACCCTCAGCGGCCTCGCGGCGAACGATCGCGAGGGCGATCGCTCCGTGGGCGGGCGAGAGGCACGCGGTGCCGATCGCGCCGACCTCCTTGTCGCCGAGGACGAGCGGGTCGCCGTGTGCGGCGGGCGCGCTCAGACGGAGACCGCGCAGTGTCCGGTTGGGCTTGCCGCGGTAATGCAGGCGGGCAACCGGCTCCTGGCCGATGTAGCAGCCCTTCTCGAAGTCGACCGCCCGCTCGACGATGCCGGCCTCCGCGGGCATGTGCTCGGAGCTCATCTCGAGCCCGAACCTGGGCCGGCCCGACTCCACGCGAATGATCTCGGCGGCCTCGTCGCTCACCGGAACGGCGCCGGCCGAGGAGAGCGCCGTCTCGAGCGCGTCGGTGTCATCGAGCTTCACGATCAGATCGATGCCGAGGTCTGTGGCGACCCCGAGCACGTCGATGCCATCCCACTGGCGAGAGCGGTGGACGTGTTCCGGCCCGAGACCCTCGAAGCCGGAGAGTTCGGGCGAGCGCGGACCGATCAGCGAGACGATCGACCAGCGGTCGGTGACGTCCTCGATCTCGACCTCCCGGCCGATGCTGTAGGTCCGCAGATGCTTTTGGACCGCGTCCGCGGAGACCGGCTCGAGGTCGAGCCAGAGATCACCGTTCTCGAGGTGCAGCACCCGCATGTCGGAGGTGAGGTGGCCCTTGCGATCGAGGAGGGCCGCGTAACACCCCGCTCCGGGCTCCAGCGCCTCGATGTCGTTGGTGAGCTGGCCCTGCAGATACTCGGCGGCGTCGGGACCGGAGACCAGCAGGGCGGCGCTTCCGCGTCGCAGGAACCCGGCCTCCTCACGGAGGGCGCGGTACTGCCCGTCGAGCTCGATCTGCGTTGCGCTCTCGGCCATGTGCACAGTGTAGAAGTTAGCCACTCCTAACTTCTGAGTTTGGATCTGCTTCAATACCGCGGATGCCGGCGCAGGCTCACAACGCCCACCCGAAGCGCCGCACCAACGAGGGCGCCGAGAACTACGCGAAGGCGCTCTACGAGCTGCAGGCGCGCGAGCCGGAGGGGGTGGGCACCACGGCCGTGGCGCAGCGGTTGGGCGTCACGCCCGCGTCCGCCTCCGGGATGCTGCGGCGCCTCGCCAAGGAGGGAGTGGTCGAGTATGCCCCCTACCGGGGGGCGCGCCTGACGCCGGAGGGCGAGCGCATCGCGCTCGAGATGATCCGTCACCACAGGCTGATCGAGCTCTTCCTCGCCGAGGTCCTGGGCATGCCGTGGGACCGGGTCCACGAGGAGGCCGAGGTGCTCGAGCACCACATCTCCGAGGAGCTCGAGGAGCTGATCGCGGCCAAGCTCGGAGAGCCCGCCATCGATCCCCATGGCGATCCGATCCCCGACCGCGACCTGGCGATCCGCTCCGACGACTCAGTGCCGCTGACCGAGGTCGAGCCGGGCGAGGAAGCCGTCTTCACCCGCGTATCCGACAGCGACGCGGCGATGCTGCGCTACCTCGCGGAGAGGTCGATCCAGCCTGGGGCGAAGCTTTCGATCAGGAGCCGCGAGCCGTTCGGGGGGCCGGTCATCGTCGAGATCGGGGGCCGCACCCACCCGCTCGGCCCGAAGCTCGCGGAGAGCATGAGGGTCCAGCGTGGCTGAGGAGGAACTCGGGCTCGTCGATCCACTGCCCGGCGAGCTCTCGGAGCCCCCGGCACCCGGAGACTTCCTCGGCGGCGCCGAGGACGTGCTGCCCGAGGACGTCCTTCCCGGCGAGGCGGCCGTCAACCGGGCGGCTCGCCGCTCGCTCGACGGACACGCGCGCGGGTTGGCCCGGATCTGGCCGTTCCTCGGCCCGGCGTTCATCGCCGCCGTCGCGTACGTCGACCCGGGCAACTTCGCCACGAACATCGCCGGTGGCGCCAAGTTCGGCTACCTGCTGCTCTGGGTGGTCCTCGGGGCGAACCTGATCGCGATGGTCGTCCAGACGCAGTCGGCGAAGCTCGGGATCGCGACCGGGAGGAACCTGGCGGAGGCTTGCCGGGACGCCTTCTCGCGCCGCACGTCCATCGGACTCTGGCTGCAGGCGGAGATCGTGGCGGCAGCCTGCGACATCGCCGAGGTGGTCGGCGCGGCACTCGGCCTGAACCTGCTCTTCGGAATCCCGCTGTTCCCGGCGGGCCTGCTCGCGGGCGCCGGCGCCTTCGCCATCCTCGGCCTGCAGCAGAAGGGCTTCCGCCGGCTCGAGGCGGGCATCGTCGTGATGGTCGGCGTCGTCGTCCTCGCCTTCGCCTTCGAGATCTTCGAGTCGCATCCCGATGGGAGCCAGGTGGCCAAGCACCTCTTCACGCCGGGATTCGACGGCACCGAGAGCATCCTGCTGGCCACGGGAATCATCGGCGCCACCGTGATGCCGCACGTCATCTATCTGCATTCGGCCCTCACGCAGCGCCGGATCGTGGGCCGCGACGAGAGGGAGAGGCGGAAGATCCTGCGGTTCGAGCGCATCGACGTGGTGATCGCAATGGCGCTCGCGGGCGCGGTCAACCTCGCGATGATGATCATGGCCGCCGCCCTCTTCCACGGCAGCGGCCTGGCCGGGATCGACACCATCGATGGGGCCTTCGACGGTCTCAAGCAGGTCGTCTCGCCGGGCGCGGCGACGATCTTCGGCGTGGCCCTGCTGGCGTCGGGCTACGCCTCATCGTCGGTGGGGACCATGGCGGGACAGGTCGTGATGCAGGGGTTCATCCGCCGCCGGATCCCGATCTTCCTGCGTCGGGCGATCACGCTCACTCCGGCGCTGATCGTGCTCGCCATCGGCGTCGACCCAACCGCCGCACTGGTGGCGAGCCAGGTCGTCCTCTCCTTCGGCATCCCGTTCGCCCTGGTCCCGCTCGTGATGCTCACCCGCCGGCGAGACCTGATGGGCTCGCTCGCGAATCCGGGCTGGCTCACCGTGGTGGTCTCCGTGCTCTCGGGGCTGATCATCGCCCTCAACGTCTTCCTTCTGGAGCAGGTCTTCATCGGCTAGCGGCGGCTCGTGGCCGCGACCTGATGGCGAAGCCGTCGATACTCTGCGTCCGTGGCACTCGTAGAGGACTTCGAGGCGGTCGTGGAGACGCTCCCGGACGACTGGACCGACCTCGAGCTCGACCTGCGGATCGCCGACGAGACCCGCTACGTCGACGCCGCCGTGATCCTCTCGCTGGTGAACGCGCAGCCGTACTCGCGGGCGGACTGGCACTGGCGGATCAACGTCGCCCACCGCTTCGGTCACGCCGCGGCGGCCGAGACGGTTCGGGAGCACTCACCAAGCTCGATGGCGAGGGCATCGGCGGCGAGCTTCGGGTGCGGGACGCCCAGGAGGGCCGCGCCGAGATCATGCAGTGGTGGGGCCGGCCGGACAGCATCCGGCGGGACTTCCAGCGGCGCCGCAGCCTCTAGCTAGACGAAACGCTCCGGGTCCGGAACCCGGAAGAAGGACTCGATGACGGAGGCGAGCTGGTTGGCGATGATGCGCGCCCGGTTCATCTCGGTTCGCGTCCAGGGCCGCTCCTCCTCACACATCGCCTCGACGATCCCGATGCTCTCGCCGCGATGCACGACCGGGACGATCAAGAGCGTGCGGTAGCCGAGCGAGAACATCAGCTCGAGCTCGAGCCGGTCAGCCCGGGGGTCGCCCACCAGGAGCTGCGCTGACTCCTGGCGCTCGAGAACGCGTCCGGTGGTCGGATACTTCTCCACCGAGAAGTACTCCTCCTCGGGCTGGGAGCCGCTCTCCGCAAGTGTCTCGACGATGTCCATGTCCGGGTGCCACTGGGAGAGCGCGATCTTGTCGGCGTGGAGCTCTCCCGCGATCAGGTCCAGGGCGCTGTAGAGATCGTCAGGCGACCTGGAGTTGGCGAGCCGGGCGCTGAGGTGCTCGAGGCGGCGGTCTCCGGCCGAGATCGTCGGGCTGTCACCGCCCGGTGTCGAGATCAGCGCCTTGGCGAGTGCGTTGCGGCAGGTCTCGGCGGCCGGGGGGGAGACCCGGCTCCAGGGGGAGCGGGCCGGCCGATCGCGTAGCCCTGCCCGCAGGGGACGTCGAGATTGGAGAGCGCCTCGATGTCGTCGTGATTCTCGACTCCCTCTGCGCAGACCGTGGCGCCGACGCGGCGCGCGAAGCGCACGAGAGACTCGACCAGCGCCATCCGCACCGGATCGGAGTGGATCGCGCGGGTCAGGTCGAGATCGAGCTTGACGATGTCCGGGCGCACCCACATGACCTGCTTGAGGCCGGCGTACCCGGCGCCGGCGTCGTCGATCGCGATCCGCGCGCCGCGCTCGCGAAGCTGGGCCAGCGAGTCGGCGAGCAGGCTGTCGCCGACGTAGACCTCGTGCTCGGTGAGTTCGATGATCACGTCGGAGAGGTCATCGGGAATGACTCGCTTGACGGCATCGGTCGAGAGCGCCGACGGGCTGACGTTGACCGCCAGGTGGGTGCCCGGCGGGCGGCCGGGAGTCTGCAGGGCGGCTTCGATCGCGGCGGCCTCCAGCTCGGGGCCGAGGCCGCAGGCGTTCGCCTGGGCGAACCAGGTGGAGGGGGGACGGTCGGGGGCGTCGGGGAAGCGGGCGAGCGCCTCGTACCCGATCAGGCGACCGGTGGTGAGGGAGGCAACCGGCTGGTAGAGCGGCTCGATCGCCCTCTCGTCGAGGATGCGCTGGATCTCCGATCGCTGTGGCGCGTCGCCGCTGAGCCGGACGTGATCGGGATCGAACCGGCGGGTCCGGGATTTGCCCGAACGCTTGGCCCAGTACAGGGCTCCCTCGGCCAGCTGCAGGAGCGTCCCGGCATCGTCGGAGTCGACCGGGAACACGGCGACTCCGGCTGAGCAGCTGAGATCGGATCCGGCGGGGGAGAGGCGCGCAACCGCCCCTCTCACGCGCTCAGCGATCTCCTGCGCGGCTTCGGCGGAGGTGCCGGGAAGGATCAGTGCGAACTCCTCGCCGCCGGTGCGTGCGGCGATGTCGCCGCGCCGGACGGCCTTGCGGAGCTGCGCGGCCACGCCCTCGAGGACGCCGTCCCCGAACGGGTGGCCATGTCTCTCGTTGACAGCCTTGAAGTCGTCGATGTCGATTGCGACCAGCGCGACCGGCTCCCCCTGTGCCTCCGCCTTCTTGAGCTGAGTGCGAAGAGCCTCCTGGAAGCCGCGATGGTTGATCAGGCCCGTGAGGGTGTCGGTCTCGGCCAGATCGCGGAGCTCGACCTGCTGCCGGTAGAGCAGAACCGTCAGTGTGAGGGTGAACAGCATGCCCACACCCGCGAACATGGCCAGCCCCGGATTCCCCCGCGTCGCGGCCATGCCGATGACGGTCCCCCAGATGATCGAGAAAGCCACGGCAGCCCAAGGCAACACCCTGCGGCGGGAACTTCGAGGATGCGCAGTACGCCCCACGGCAGGGTGTATCGGTACGAATGTCCAGAGCTACATCCCTCTTATTTGGTCAAATTGCCTGCTTGGACGCTTGATCTGGACGCCCCTGGAGAGCTGAAGAGATGGCCCGTGTCGCAGCCCTGGTGCAGGACCTGATGCTCGCGAGCCGCGTGCGCACCTCGCTCGAGGCGAGCGGCCACGAGGTGGAGCAGGACTCCGAGGTGCCCGACGAGCTCGACGGGATCGACCTGGTGGTCGCCGATCTCGACGCGGTCCCGCCGGAGCGGCTGGGCGAGCTGGGCGTCCCGGTGATCGGGTTCTACTCGCATGTCGACGTCGAGATGAAGAAGCGGGCCGAGGAAGCGGGGTTGACGATGGCCGTGCCTCGAAGCCGGATGGCACGGGACCTCCCCGAGCTCGTCGACGGGGCACTCAGCTGAAGTCCCCCGATTGGCTGTGCGTCAAGCGCTCGCTAACGGCCGAGAGGGCATTTGTCGGCCCGCGTGACGACCCTGAAGCCGGCCGCAACGTCTCTCGACGCGGAGGCGGAGATCACTCCGTTTGCTCGGGCCCACTGAGCCCATCGCGAGGCCCACTGCAGGGAGATGGTCGGGATGAACTCCGCCAGGCCGCCGGGCGAGAAGACATGTGCGGTCAGGAGGGCATCGAACTGAGCCTTCTGGGACGCGGGGTCCAGCCCGGACACGGACGAGAGCAGATCGTCCAGGGCCCCGCTGGGCGAGTGCTTCATCGAGGTGTAGCCCTTCTCCAATCCCCGGACCAAGGCCAGCGCCTTGGGGCACCCGTCTCCTGACAGCCGATCCGCCGATGTCGCTACGACCAGCTCCGGATACCGCGGCGCCCCGAACTGATCGACGCGGAACTCTCGGATCGGGATGCCCTGCTGCTGGAGCTCGACGCCCTCCGCGTTCCAGAACGCTGTGGCCGCGTCCACCTTCCCGGCCGCCAGGTCGGCGACCGCGTTGAAGCCGATCGTCACCCGATGCACGTCGGAGGGGTCGACGCCGCCTGACCGGAGCACCGTGTCGAGGACGGCGTCGTCGGAGGGGACTCCGGTGACGCCGATCGTCTTGCCGGCCAGGTCCGCCGGCGTCCGGATCTCGTTCGGGTCGCGCGCGATCACCGAGGCCAGCGGCCGCTGGACGATGGCGGCGATTGCGATCAGGTCGAGGCCGCGCTCGCGGGCGATGCCGAAGTCGTTGATGTCCATCACCGCAAAGTCGGCGCGGCCCGCTTCCAGCAGCTTGGCGCTGTCGGCGCTGCTGGAGGGCTCCTGGATGTGGAGGTCGATCCCCTCGTCGGTGAAGTCGCCGTTCGCCTGCGCGGCGTAGATGCCGGAGTGCACGGCGTTCGGCTGGAAGTCGAGGACAAGGGTCGCGCCTTCCGGCGCGCCCGGTTCAGCGCCGCCCCCTCCGCAGGCCCCGAGGGCCAAAACGAGGAGGGCGGCCGCCAGCAGCGCGGCGACCCGTCTCATGCGGGGCCGAGGCTATTTCATAAGGCGCCGCTAAAGGTTTGCCCGGGGGTCTCGGCCCGGCCGGAAATCCGGTTAGACTGCGCGCCGCCCCGCACCTGTGGGGCGTTCTTTTCCGAGAGCTACGAGGAGGTCACTTCAAGTGCAAGATCGAGGTCTAGCGGCGTATATCGCTGAGCTGGTCGGGACGCTGCTCCTGGTCTTCTTCATCACGAGCGTTGTGGTGCTCTATGTGGCCACGGGCCAGAACGCCCAGTTCGGGTCGGACTTCGCGGTCGTCGGCCTGACGCACTTCCTCCTGCTGTTCGGACTGATCATCAGCATCGGCGTGGCGAGCGGCGGCCACTTCAACCCCGCGGTCACCACGGCCTTCATCGTGATCCGGCGGATCGATCCGATCGACGGGCTCGTCTACATCCTCGCCCAGCTCTCGGGCGGCGTCCTCGGCGCCCTGCTGACCAAGGCCTTCCTGCTCGACGAGGGCCGTGCCTCCGACTACGGAACCCCGAAGGTGAGCGCCCTGCTGTCCGGCGGCTTTCAGGGCGGGATTGTCGAGGCGATCGGCACCTTCGTCCTTGTTCTCACCGTGCTGGCGGTGGCTCTCAATCCAGAGACCCGTCGCTGGGCCCCGCTCGCCATCGGTGGCGCGCTCGGCATGGCGGTCATGGTGCTCGGACCGCTTACGGGCGGCTCGTTCAACCCCGCGCGCTGGTTCGGCCCGGCCCTCGTCGGCAACCACTTCACGGACGCGCTGGCCTACATCATCGGCCCGATCGTCGGCGCCCTGCTGGCGGCTCTGGTCTACCGGTTCATCATCGAGCCCTCGAGTGGCCCGGTGCAGGAGCTGGCGGACACCGTAGCCCCGCGCGGACCCGCTCCGCCCGCGGGCGAGGCGCCGCCGCTGCGGCAGTCGTCCGGTCCCGGCCCCGGCGGCCCCCCGCCGTCGTCGCCGCCCGGTGGCATCGCCGGTTCCTAGGCACGTCCGGCCCGAACAAGCGGTTCGCTAGGTTTGCCCTGCAATGCGCAGGGTGACCTTCTCGCGGAACTACACGCTCTCGCTATCGAGGACGTGCCAGTGCTACTGCAAGTACTGCGCGTTCGCGACGCATCAGGCGCACGTCCACGATCCCGATGAGGTCGACCGCCTCCTCGACGAGGCGGTGCGCCGGAACGCCAAGGAGCTGCTCGTCCTCACCGGTGAGCGCCCGGAGGTGAATGCCGAGGTCGCCGCGCGCCTGAGGGAGTGGGGCCACGAGGACTTCACCTCCTATGTCGCCTGGGCTTGCCAGAGGGCGCTGGAGCGCGGCCTGCTCCCTCACACGAACGTCGGCGTCCTCTCGCGCACCGACCTCGAGCGGCTGCGCGAGGTGACGGCCTCTCAGGGCCTGATGCTGGAGTCGATCAACCCGGACCTGGTGGTCCACCGGGGATCGCCCACCAAGCACCCGGCCAAGCGGCTGGAGACGATGCGTCTCGCCGGTGAGCTGCGGATCCCGTTCACGACAGGAATCCTCGTCGGCATCGGGGAGACACCGAAGGAGCGGATCCAGGCGCTCGAGGCGATCGCGGCGGTGCAGGCCGAGTTCGGTCACATCCAGGAGGTGATCCTCCAGAACTTCGTGCCGCACCCGCGCTACTACGGCCAGGAGGTGGCGGAGATAGCCGACGAGGCCTCGCGGGAGCGATGGACAAGCGGCAGGACAGTTGGATCCGAGCTGCCCCTCCCGGATTGGGCGACGCCCGTCTCGATCGAGGACATGAAGCAGCTGATCGCCGAAGCGAGCCGGCTGATGCCCGACGTCGGCGTCCAGGTGCCGCCGAACCTGGCCGACTGGTGGCCAGAGCTGGTCGACGCGGGGGCGACCGACCTCGGCGGCCTCTCGAGCAACGGCGATCACATCTCGCCGGAGGAGCCCTTCCCGAGTCCCCATCAGGTGCGAAAGGAGCTGGCGCCGCGCGGTTACGCGCTCACCGAGCGGCTCTGCGCCTACCCGCAGTACCTCGACCCCGAGTGGATGGAGCAGGGGGTGCTCGACGTCGTGAAGCTCAAGTACTGGAGCTTCATCCCTCGCCGCGGCTCCGGCCGCCGCCAGGAGGCGCTGCCCGCGCCCGAGATCGCGCCGCGCGCGATCGAGAAGGGCCGGCGGGGAGATGAGCTCTCGGAGGAGGAGCTGACCGCCCTGTTCTCCGAGACGCGCCCCGAGGTGATCGAGGAGATGCGGGTCGCCGCCGATGAGCTCCGTGCCGAGCTGGCCGGAGAGGTGGCGACCTTCGTGGTCAACCGGAACATCAACTTCACGAACGTCTGCGTGGTCGGCTGCGCGTTCTGCGGCTTCGGCCAGGGCAAGCGCTCTCCGGACGCCTACCTCGTCAACGAGGACGACTTCGCCGCCCGGATCGAGGAGGCGCTCGACTTCGGCGCGACCGAGATCTGCATGCAGGGCGGCATCCACCCCGACTACACGCTCGAGGACTACGGGCGGTGGCTGCGGTTCGCGAAAGAGTGCGCTCCGGAGATCCACCTGCACGCGTACTCGCCGATGGAGGTCCACTACATGTGCGAGCGCTCCGGCCGCCCGCCGGACGCGGTCTTCGAATACCTGATCGAGTGCGGGCTGGGGTCCACTCCCGGAACGGCCGCCGAGGTCCTCGATGACGGGGTCCGCCAGCGCATCTCTCCCAACAAGCTGCCGGTGGCGCGCTGGGTCGAGATCATCGAGGCCTCACACCGCGCCGGCCTGCGCTCGACCTCGACGGTGATGTTCGGTCACATCGAGGAGCCGCGCGAGCTGGCCCGGCACATGCGGATCGTCCGCGAGCTGCAGGAGCGGACCGGCGGGATCACCGAATTCGTGCCGCTCAGCTTCATCCCCTTCAACACGCTCCTCGGCCGCACCCACGGCGTGGAGGAGATCTCGCGCGACGACAACCTGAAGCACACCGCCGCCTTCCGGCTCGCCCTCGGCAAGTCGATTCCGAACCTGCAGGCGAGCTGGGTGAAGATGGGCCTCGACGCCGCGACCGAGAGCCTTCGCTGGGGAGTCAACGACCTGGGCGGCACGCTGATGGAGGAGAACATCTCCCGCATGGCGGGGTCGCACCACGGCGTGCGGCTCGAGCCCGAGCAGCTGATCGAGGCCGCCCGCCGGGCCGGCAGGACACCGGCCCAGCGGACGACGCTCTACGACATCGTCGAGACCTACTAGCCCGCGGAGCCCGGGCGCCCTTCGCGCGCCCCGGCCGCCGCGCCGGTGGCCGCGCCCGTGACGGCGCCCCGAATCCTTTCGGTCAGGGTTGGGTTCCCGGTCTTGGTCGCGTTCCGGGCCCAGGCGGTGATCAGGGCGCTGAGAGCGAAGAAGGCCACGAACGTGACGACCAACGGCACGAACAGCCCCAGTGCGCCATCGCCCGCAAACGCCCCGCTCTTGGTGAACAGTGCCCCGAAGGTCAGCGGCTGCACAACCGCTGCGGCGACGGTCAGCCAGCCGAGCCAGGCCGGAAAGGCGCCGCTCCGCAGCAGCACGATCGCGGTCGCCAGGAAGAACGTGGTGAACGCCGGAATTGCCGCCACGCCGACGAGCACGAAGATGTCATCCAGCGCTCGTGTGATCAGCGGATCGACTCCCTGGGGACGATAGGCCGCCACCGCTTCCGCGGAGAGCCCGACCAGCAGCAGCGTGCCTCCGATGACGCCGCCGATCAGGGCGATCGACGGCAGCCTCGGCGTGCCGCTGGCGATTCGGAGCACGCTCGTCAGCGTTCCCAGGAACCAGATGTAGAAGCCGAACGCGACCGCCAGGACCACAACCCCGGCGCGGATCGCGCTGTGATGGCTGAGGAAATAGCTCGCCCATTCCTGCGACGGTGCGTTCAGGTCCGGTGGCGTCGGGATGACCGCGGCGAACCCGATCAAGGTCAGGACCACGAAGACCATTCCGGTCGCCGCTCCGTACCACGCGTAGCGGTCGTCGTTCATTCACCCTCCTCTGTCAATCCCTGGCCGCGGCGATCCTATTCGAGACAATCCGCGCATGCGTGCCATGGTCCTGGAGCGGGCGGGCGAGCCGCTCACCGAGCGAGAGCTGCCCGACCCGAAGCCCGTTGACGGTCAGATCCTGATCGAGGTCTCGACCTGCGGCGTCTGCCGGACCGACCTCCACATCGTCGACGGGGAGCTGAGCGAGCCCAAGCTGCCTCTCGTCCTCGGCCATCAGATCGTGGGCAGGGTCGCCGGGGCCGGCGAGGGTGCGACGCGCTTCGCGGTGGGCGATCGGGTCGGCGTGCCCTGGCTCGGCTGGACCGACGGCACCTGTCGCTACTGCCGCTCCGGCCGCGAGAACCTCTGCGAACGGGCGAAGTTCACGGGCTACGACATCGACGGCGGCTACGCCGAGCTGGCGGTGGCGGACGAGCGCTTCTGCTTCCCGGTTCCGGGCGAACAGGCGGATGAGCACGTCGCGCCGCTTCTCTGCGCCGGCCTGATCGGCTACCGGTCGCTGCGTCTGGCGGGGAAGGGCGAGCGCCTCGGCCTCTACGGGTTCGGCTCCTCGGCCCACATCATCTGCCAGGTCGCCGTCGCCCAGGGCTGGCGCGTCTACGCGCTGACGCGCGAGGGCGACACCGAGACGCAGGAGCTGGCGCGCTCGCTGGGCGCCGAGTGGGCGGGGGCGGTGGGCGATCCCGAGGCCTCGGACCTCGATGCGGCCATCGTCTTCGCCCCGGTCGGGGACCTGATGGTCGACGCCCTTCGTGCCTCGGCGCCGGGCGCCACCGTGGTTTCAGCGGGGATCCACATGAGCGACATCCCGTCCTTTCCCTACGAGCTGCTCTGGCACGAGCGGACGATGCGCTCCGTCGCAAATCTGACTCGCGCGGACGGCGAGGAGTTCATTCCCCTGGCCGCGAGCCTGCCGGTCGAGACGCGAATCCAGGTCTATCCGCTCGCCGAGGCCAACAGTGCGTTGGATGACATTCGTCACGGTAGGGTGGAAGGCTCCGCCGTCCTTCAGATCGGCGGTTAGCCTCCGTATTGAGAGAGGCATGGGGAGAGGAAGAGTTAAATGCCAGATGTGACCGTCAAGCGTGTCGAGGACTTCGAGGCGATCTTCGGGGGAGGCTTCAGGCGGGCGCGGGCGGGCCTGGGTGTCAGCTCGTTTGGGCTCGCCGTCATCGACCTGCCGCCGAACTTCAGTCACTTCCCGGAGCACGACCAGACTCACGACGACCAGGAAGAGGTGTACACGGTCGTCTCCGGCCGGGCCACCCTCCGGGTCGGAGGAGAGGAGTACGAGCTCGAGCCCGGTGTCTTCGCGCGGGTCGGGGCGACCGAGAAGCGGAAGCTGATCACCGGCGACGAGCCGGCTCGCATCATCGCGATGGGCGCGATGCCCGGCAAGGTCTACGACCCGCCCGAGTTCACCAACGAGGGCACCAAGCCGCCCTCGATGAAGGAGATCGCCGCCAAGGACACGGCGGTCTCGCTCTAGCGGCCCCCGGGCCGCTCACCTGAAGAGGTCGTCCTCCGCCGCACGGCGCAGAGGGGCCGCGCCACTCCCGTCGTCGGCCGTCACCAGGTCACCCACCCCCGAGATGACCGCTCCGGGCACGCCCGAGTCCTTGTCGCGCACGAGATCGGCCGCCGAGGCGAGCTCGTCGGCCACGGCGATCAGGGTCGCCGAGAGCTCACGCTGCTGCTGGTCCTTCCTCCCGCGCCAGTCCGCGAGCGCGCCGACTCCGGCACAGCCGATCGCGATGTCGGCCTGGCCGACGCGCCAGGCGCGGCCGAAGCTGTCCGCGATCACCACCGCGGGGGACGCGCCCGAGGCTGCGGCGATCTCGGCACGGATCCGGCGGGCCGAGGCGTCGCAGTCGACGGGCAAGAGGGACACGTTGCCCTCAGCGAGGTTGGAGGAGTCGATCCCGGCATTCGCGCACACCCAGCCCTCGTTGGTCTCGGTGATCAGCACGCTGCGTTCCGCTCGGACCACCCGCACGCTCTCCTCGAGGATCAGCTCGACCAGCGCCGGGTCCTTGTCGAGCTCCGCCGCCAGCTGCAGGGAGCGCTCGCCGGGCTTCACCTCCGAGAGCGACCGAACCCGCCCCTCCACCTTTGAGACGACCTTCTGCGAGACGACCACCACGTCGTCGGAGGCGGGAGCCGCAGCCTCCGCGATCAGGCTCCCCAGTGGATCGCCTTCGCTCAGCTCGGGCACGCCGACCAGCGGCTTGATGCGCAGCTCGCGCGTACTCCTCGTCATCGAGGGAAAGCTACGCGGCCGGCGCGTTCAGGCGGCCGCGGGCTGCGTGCGCTCGCCGAGCTCCCAGAGGACCTTCGCCGTGCGGGGCGCGGGCTGGGGGTCGAGCAGGAGCCGGTCGCGCAGCAGCGAGTAGTCCTCGGCGGTGTCGAGGTCCAAGCCCATCGACTCGACCCGCTCGAGCGCGAAGCTGATGCCGGCCGCGCGTGCCCGGCTGACGTGGCGGGCGCAGCTGTCGGGCCCGAAGGCCGGGAGGAAGACGTCCGGCGGTGCGAGCACCAGGCCGTTCGTGCCTGTGCCGTGCCGGTCGGGGACGATCAGGGCCGTTCGCGGCGACCGCCCGATGTGGGAGTCGAGCTCCTGGATGTCGAGCATCGGGCAGTCCACCGGAAGCATGGCCACCCGCCCGGTGCCCTCCGCCATGGCGGCGCGTGCGCCCGCGGCGGCGGCCTCGGAATGGCCCCCATCCTCTTTCTGGATCAGCACCTTGTGCCCGAACCAGCGCACCTGGCGCGCGATCGAGTCGTCGGCCGTGACGACCAGGACGTCATCGATGCAGCGGCTGCGCGGCAGCTTCACGATCAGGTCGAGGAAGAGAGCCTCCGCGAGCTGATTTCGCTCGTCCGACGACAGCGTGCCGTTGAGCCGCCCGTTGGCGACTGTGAGTCCCTTCACCGGAACGATCGCGGTCGTGTGCAAGTTGTCGGGATTCGCCCCCACGAAGAGTCAGGCTAGCGGTTGAGGCGCGACTCATACCCGGTTATGGCGGATCTAAGCCTGCTGCCTAAGCGTCGATGCGAACTCGAGGGTGAGCTCGGCGACCTCGCGCCTGCCGCCGGCCCCCTCCATCAGTGTGGGGGCGCTCATGATGCGGATTCCCTCCGGGGGCGGATCCGGATCGCCCGGGTCGCACATCATTCCGTCGAGCAGGCCCTCATAGAGCGATGCCGCTCCCGCAGCGGTCGAGGGCCGGCCGACCGCCTGCATGAACAGGTCTGTCGGGCCCTTCACGACCTGGCCGGCCACATACGGGCTGACGGCCACCACCGGGGCCGGCGAGGCTGCGATGGCCTCGCGGACCGCGGGCATGGAGAGGATCGGCCCGATCGAGATCACGGGGTTCGACGGGCCGATCACGATCGCCTCGGCGGCGCCGATTGCCGCGAGCACCTCCGGGGTCGGAGTTGCCGCGTCGATTCCATCCAGCTGTATCCGCTCGACGGGCGCCTCGGCGTGCTCCGCGACCAGGTACTGCTGCAGATCCCTCCAGCCCTCCGCGGTCCTGACGCGGGTGCGGACCGGCTCCTCGCACATCGGCAGCACGGTCGCTCGGACGCCCAGCGCGCGTGCGATCTGGGCATGAGCGTCCGTGCGGCGGCCACCCTCGGCGATGAACTCCTTGCGATACAGGCAGGTGGCGAGGTCGCGGTCCGAGAGGCGGAACCAGTCCGGGGTGCCGAGCTGGACCAGGCGGTCGAACACCGTGAAGCCGTCGTCCTTGATTCCCCAGCCGCGCTTCTCGTCGATCTCGCCGCTGAGCCAGTAGGTGACCAGGTCCGGATCGGGGGAGACGTCGACGCCGGCGATTTCGATGTCGTCTCCGGTGTTGACGACCACCGAGAGACCCTCGCGGAGCACATCCTGCATTCCGGCGGCGAGCTTCGCCCCGCCGGTCCCTCCGGCGAGAACCACTGCCCGCGTCACTTCCAGTGGTCTTCCTCCGGCAGGCCGGTGATCCTGATTCCGGCGTGGGTCTTGTAGCGGCTGTTGATGCCGATCAACAGCGCGGTGAGCGGCTCCACGATCCTGGCCTGATCCAGGGGCCCGGCGTTGACCGTTCGCAGCCCGTCGATCAGCTCGATGATCTCGGCCACCCGCGCCTTGTCCGCCTTGCGGTTGCCGCAGATCAGCACGTCCTCGTCGAGCTCCTCGTCGCCGGCCAGGGAAGGGGCGCTCACCGTGTGCAGTGCCGAGACAACCGTCACGCCATCCGGCGCCATCTCCTGAGCCTGCTGGGCCGCAGAGCCCTGCCAGACGCCGATCGTGCGGGTCGCCTTGCCCGAGATGGCTGCTGCGAGGGGGACGGTGCAGTCGACGAGCAGCTGGCCGGCGTTCAGATGCTCCTTCAGATTGGTCAGGGTCTCGGATTGGGCGCGGAACGGGACCGTCAGGAAGACGATCGGCCCGCGCTTCGCCGCCTCGCCGTTCTCCAGGCCCTCGATCTCGGCGCCGGGCACCGCATCGCGCAGCTTCCCTGCGGCCTCCTCGGCTCGCTCGGGCTTGCGAGACCCGATCACGATCTGCTGACCGGCGCGCGCCAGGCGCACGGCCAGGCCGTAGCCCAGTGCTCCGGTGCCGCCGATGATCGGGATTGGCTCAGCCATCGGCGAGCAAGCTACAGGGCGGCCTCAATAGGCTGCTTGTCGCAATGAGACTCGAGGGCAAGAAGGCGCTCGTCACCGGGGGCGCCAGCGGCATCGGCGCGGCGATCGCGCGGCGGCTAGCCGCCGAGGGCGCCGACGTGACTATCGGCGACCTGAACCTCGAATCCGCCGCCGAGGTCGCGGGGGAGGTGTCGGGCCTGGCCATCGAGCTCGACGTGACCGACCTCGCCTCCGCCCAGGCTGCCGTCGAGAGCGCCGGCTCGCCGATCGACATCCTCGTCAACAACGCCGGGACGGACGAGTTCGGCTTCTTCACCCAGACCACTCCGGAGCAGTGGGAGAAGGTGATCGCGGTCAACCTGCGGGGCGTCCTCAACTGCACGTACGCGGCGCTGCCCGGCATGCAGGAGGCCGGCTACGGGAGGATCGTCAGCATCGCCTCCGAGGCGGGCCGCGTGGGCTCGAAGGGCTCCGCCGTCTACTCGGCCGCCAAGGCCGGCGTGATCGGCTTCACCAAGGTGATGGCGCGCGAGGGCGCGCGCTTCGGGATCACCGCCAACGCGATCGCGCCGGGCCCGATCGAGACGCCGCTGCTGATGCAGGCCAAGGAGTTCGGCGAGATCGGCGAGAAGATCATCGAGACGATGAAGAGCGGCACCCAGCTGAAGCGGCTCGGCCAGCCCGAGGAGGTCGCCGCGGTGGCAGCCTTCCTCGCCTCCGACGACTCCTCCTACGTGACGGGCGAGTGCATCGGTGCCTCCGGCGGGATGGGGATGGTGGGCTGATGATTCGCGTAGCCCTCGGACGCGAAGCGGAGGAGGCGGAGCGTTGCTGAAGGTCGGCATGGAGCGCGACATGGAGTTCGTCGTCGAGGACCGGCTGATCACAGATGTCGGGGGAACGATCGGCGCCAGCGTCCTCTCGACGCCGGGAATGATCGGGATGATGGAGGCCTGCTGCGCCGGTCTCGCCTACGAGAACCTCGAGGACGGCAGCGCGACGGTGGGCTTCGAG
Organism: uncultured Solirubrobacterales bacterium; assembly: GCA_963815045.1. Classification (GTDB taxonomy): domain Bacteria; phylum Actinomycetota; class Thermoleophilia; order Solirubrobacterales; family 70-9; genus DASUPK01. Next base: position 1,477,816 of record CAWFET010000002.1, on the reverse strand, counting down.
GTCTGCATCAAGCACGTTCCGCCGCGGCCGAGGGCTCGACCTGCGTGGTCCACGCGAAGCTGAACGAGATCGTCGACGACCGAAAGCTCCGCTTCGACGTCGAGGTCACCGAGGGCGACCGGACGATCGGCGTCGGCACGCACGAGCGGCGCGTGATCCAGGTGGGCTCGGTCACCGGCGAGTAGGCCGGCGCGCCTCGGCGCCTGGCTAGGCTGAGGGAGATGGCCGCAGAGCTTCCGAAAAGGGTCCGGATCCGCGAGGTCGGACCACGCGACGGGTTCCAGAACGAGCCCGAGGTGATCCCGACCGAGGAGAAGGTGCGCCTGATCGGGCTGCTCGGCGAGTCCGGGCTTCGGCGGATGGAGGTCACCTCGTTCGTGCGCCCGGACGTGATCCCGCAGCTCGCCGACGGGGGCGAGGTGCTGACCCGCTTCGAGCCGCGCGAGGACGTCGCCTACTCCGTCCTGATCCCGAACAGCAGGGGCCTCGAGAACGCGCTGAAGCTCCGTGACCGCTTCCAGGAGGGGAACTTCTTCCTCTCGGCCTCGGAAACCCACAACCAGAAGAACGTGAACCGCTCGATTGCGGAGTCACTCGCCGATCTCGAGGGGACGATCGGCGCCGCCCGAGACGCCGGGCTGCGCTGCGAGGGGGTGATCTCGACCAGCTTCGGCTGTCCCTACGAGGGAGAGGTGCCGCCCGAGCGGGTCTTCGAGATCGCCGAGCGGCTGCGGAGCTTCGGCTGCGAGGAGATCGCCTTCGGCGACACCACCGGGATGGCGAACCCGCGCCAGGTGGGCGAGTTCTTCGCACAGGCGCGCGACCGCCTCCACGACGTCGAGCTGACCGCCCACTTCCACAACACACGTGGCCAGGGCCTCGCCAACGTGCTGGCCGCCCTGGAGCAGGGGATCGACTCGTTCGAGAGCTCCTTCGGCGAGCTGGGCGGATGCCCGGTGCCGCCGGGCTCCACCGGGAACATCTCGACGGAGGACCTTGTCTCGATGCTGGAGGAGATGGGAGTCGAGACCGGGGTGGACCTGGCGAAGCTGATCGCAGCCTCGAGCGAGGTGCAGAAGGTGCTGGGCCGTCCCCTCGGCGCGCACCTGCTCACAGCGGGCCCGGTGGACTGGCACCGGTAGGGTGGCTGTATGCAGAGCGATCGCTTCCGTGCCGCAGCCGAGTCGAAGGACTTCTCGGCGATCGACGAGCTCTTCGCCGAGGACGTCGTCTTCCGCAGTCCGGTGGTGTTCAAGCCCTACGAGGGACGCGATGCCGTCGCCCTCCTGCTTGGTGCCGTCTCGCAGGTCTTCGAGGACTTTCGCTACACCGATCAGGTCGAGACCGGCGACGCGGCGGCTCTCGCCTTCAGCGCACGGGTCGGCGAGCGGGAGCTCGACGGCATCGACTTCCTGCATTTCGGCGAGGACGGCCGGATCAACCGCATGGAGGTCTTCATTCGGCCGATGAGCGGAGTGCACGCGCTCGCCGACGGGATGAAGCAGAAGCTCGAAGAAGTCTCGGCCGCCTAGCTACTGACAGGAAGCGCCGTTGCAGATGCGCAGCTGCTCCAGGCGCGCCCTGAGATCAGCCGCCCGCGCGATGTCCGCCGGCGAGGGGGCCGCCGGTCCGGGAGGGTCATAGAGCCGGTTGGTGAGCTCGTATGGGTCGCTGTCGAGGTTGTAGAGCTCCTCGTCCCCGTTGTTCCAGAGGTTGTATTTCCACTGTCCCTCGCGGATCCCGTACGCGCCGATGTCGGGGCTCTCGAAGAGAATGGCGCGGTTCGAGCCGGCGCCCGGATTCTGGGCGAGGGGGAGCAGTGGGATCCCATCCATGACGCGAGCGGACGTCACGCCGGTCAGCGACGTGATCGTGGGCGCAAGATCGATGTTCGCCGCGAGCTGGTTGCGAACCTGTCCCTGCGGGAAGCCCGGGCCGCGGATGACCAAGGGCACCCGCTCACCCTCTTCGTAGAGAAAGTTCTTGAACTCGATCCGGTGCGAGCCCATCTCCAGGCCGTTGTCGGAGGTGAAGACGAAGAAGGTCTTCCGCTTGTCGCCGTACTTGCGGACGAGGCCGAAGATCCGCTTCACCTCGTCGTCCACTGAGAGCAGGCTCTCGAGGCGGCCGCGATATCGCCGGTCGATGTCGGCGAGCTCGGAGTCCGAGAGGTGGGGGATGTTCCGGATCTGCTCGGGCTTGTCCGAGACGTCCGGCTCGTCGAAGTTGGGCGGGCGCGGGGCGGTGATGTCGCCGAAGATGCCCAGGTACTGGGGAGCCGGCTCAGGATCGCGCGTGGACCAGATCGGCGTCCCGGCCTCGCCGTGGGGGTTGTTTGGGTTGTAGTAGATGAAGAACGGCTTCGGACTGACCGTCCATTGCTTGAGAATCGCGTTGACCTTCGAGTTGAGCACGTAGTCGATGTAGTTGGCCGGCTTGCGGCCGTAGTGGTGGACCTTGCCGTTCTCGTTGAGCTTGAAGCCGTAGCGGTGCTGCTCGGTGCCGCCGGTGAGCGCGTCCCACTGGGTCCAGCCCTTCGGGACCTCGCGCGGGCTGAACGGGGGAACGCCGTAGCCGTTCAGGTACTTGCCCACCATCGCGGTGCGGTACTTGGCCCGCCGCATCCAGACGGCGAGCGTGTTCGAGTTGTCGAGGTCGCCGTAGCGCTGGTCGGTCAGCACGTGGTGGTTGTGGGCGTACTGCCCCGTCAGGAAGCTCGCGCGGGAGGGGCAGCAGAGCGGATACGAGACGTAGCTGTTGCTGAACGTGGTGCCGTGCGCCGCGAGCAGGCTCAGCGTGTTGCGCATGACGAACATGTCGCTCTGGTTCATGTCGTCCGTATCGATGACGACGACGTTGGGCCGCTTCTGTTGGGCGTTCCGGTGCCGGAGCTTGGCGATCTTCACGCGGTGCTCCTGGCACGCCTTGTTGCATGCCGCGGAGGCGCGCCCGGGCACGGCCATTGCCGCGCAGGCGCAGATACTCGCCGCGAGCGCGCCGATAGCCCAGCCTGCCGTGTGTCGTTTGCCCCAGCTCATTCGCAAGTGAAACCCGCGAGACCTTTGGCGGTTGCGGCCCCTATGCTCCCGCCCGCCAAAGACAGACTCACTCCACTACACGGGTCGCGCTGGCGCGCGCCCTCGCATGAAAGGAAGCGAAAGCATATGGCGATCAGCAAGGTCGGCGTCCTGGGCTGCGGCCTGATGGGCCACGGGATCTCACAGATCTGTGCGCAGCAGGGCTGGGACGTGGTGGTGCGTGAGATCGATCAGGCGCCGCTCGACAAGGGCATGGGCAAGATCTCGAAGCAGCTCGCGCGCGCGGTCGAGAAGGGCAGGATGGAGCAGTCCGAGGCGGATGCCGTCCTCGGCCGGATCACGCCCACGCTCGACTACTCCGACCTCGCCGGCTGCGATCTCGTGATCGAGGCGATCACGGAGGACCTCGACATGAAGCTCGAGATGTGGCGCGAGGTCGACCAGATCGTCAAGGACGATGCGTATCTCGCCACCAACACCTCGTCCCTCTCGGTCGCCACTCAGGCCGACGCCACCAAGCGGCCCGAGAGGATGCTCGGGCTCCACTTCTTCAATCCGCCCCAGGTGATGCCGTTGCTCGAGGTCGTGCGCGCCGAGAAGTCCTCGGACGAGGCTGTCGCGGTCGGCTTCGAGGTGGGCGAGGCGCTCGGGAAGACCACCGTCGCCGCCGGCGACAATCGCGGCTTCATCGTCAACCGCCTCCTCGTTCCATACATGCTCGACGCGATCCGGGCTCACGAGCAGGGCGTGGGATCCATCAAGGACATCGACACGGGGATGATGGCCGGCGCCAGCCACCCGATGGGCCCGCTGACGCTGGCGGACTTCGTCGGGCTGGACACCCTCGCCGCAATCGCCGCCGTGATGGTCGACGACTACGGCGAGGACCGCTTCGCCGCGCCCGACACGCTGCAGAAGATGGTCGACGCAGGCGATTTCGGCCGCAAGTCTGGCAAGGGGTTCTACGATTACTCCGGCGATGAGCCCGTCCCGGTGGACGCCGGGGACTAGCCAGCTCAAGGAGGAACGGACGCATGCCAGTCGACCAGACCAGCCTGGACCGGATCCGCAACGCAACCTTCCCGTCTTCGAAGCGCGGATACGACAAGCACGAGGTCGAGAAGTTCCTGGCCCGTCTCGCCGACTGGCTCGAGACCGGGGCGGGGGACGAGTCCCGCTCCGACACGGTCAAGCGCGAGCTCGAGCGGGTCGGCCAGCGGACAGGCGCCATCCTGGCCCAGGCGGAGGAGAGCGCGCAGCAGATCCGCGCCGAGGCCGAGGAGGAGGCCCGCGGAACGGTCAACACCGCGAACATGGAGGCCACCGAGACGCGCGCCGAGACCGACAGGTACGCGAGCGAGACGCGCTCCTCCGCCGACGCCTACGCGCAGCAGACGCGCCAGGAGGCGGAAGGGGTGCTGTCCAATGCCAAGGCGGAGGCAGAGAGGCTGGCTCGCGAAACCCTCGAGAGCGCCCAGGCGCAGGCGCGCCGGATCGTCGAGGAGGGCACTCAGCGGCGTGAGGACATCGAGGCCGTGATCGCGGACCTGGTGAGACGCCGGAACGACGTTCTGGCCGACACCGAGGAGCTCACCGCAAAGCTGACCGGGGCCGTCTCCGAGCACCGCCCGGAAGCCGGGGCGGATCCGTTCGATGTGCCGGAGGAGCTCGATCCCCTGTCCCGCGAGGACGACGAGGAGCCCATGGGCGAATTCGCGGACGAGGACGCGGACGAGGAGATGGTGGAGGACGTCGCCCCGGCGGAAGAGCACGGCTCCACCGAGGAGACCCAGATCGTCGACGCCGAGTCCGAGCAGGAGGCTCGGACCTGATCGTTTCGGGGCGGCCGTGAGCGACGTCAGGGCGGCACTCGATGCCGCGCTGGAAGGGGGGCCTGAGCGACACCGCAAGAAGGTCGCCGAGCAGGAGAAGCTGCCCGTGCGCGACCGGGTGGCGAGGCTGCTCGATCCAGATTCGTTCGTCGAGGACGGGCTGCTCGCCAACTGGGAGCAGGAGGGTCTCGGCGCAGACGGGGTCGTAACCGGGATGGGGATGGTGGGCGGCCGGCCTGTGGCCCTGATGGCGAATGACCCCGCGGTCAAGGCCGGCTCGTGGGGCCCGAAGACCGTCGAGAAGATCCTCCGCATCCAGGAGCGGGCACAGGCGGACCAGGTGCCGATCATCTATCTGGTCGACTCCGCCGGCGCGCGGATCACCGACCAGGTGCGGATGTTCCCCGGGCGGCGCGGCGCCGGGCACATCTTCCACAACCAGGTCCGCCTCTCCGGACAGGTGCCCCAGGTATGCCTGCTCTTCGGCCCGAGCGCGGCGGGGGGTGCCTATATCCCTGCCTTCTGCGATGTCGTGATCATGCGCGACGGCAACGCCTCGATGTACCTCGGATCGCCGCGCATGGCCGAGATGGTGATCGGCGAGAAGGTCACGCTCGAGGAGATGGGCGGTGCGCGGATGCACACGTCCGTCTCCGGCTGCGGGCACTTCCTCACCAAGTCCGACGAGGAGGCGATCGATCTCGCGCGCAGCTACCTCTCGTACATGCCCGGAAGCTGGCGCGAGGAGCCGCCCGCCGCGCCGCCCGCCGAGCCGGCGGAGAGCCGGGCGGTGTCGGAGATCGTGCCGTCGAACGAGAAGGACCCGTTCGACATTCGGGATCTGATCGCCGCAACCGTCGACGCGGATTCGTTTCTGGAGGTCCACGCCCGCTGGGCGAAGGAGGTCGTGGTCGGCTACGCGCGGCTCGACGGCCGGGTCATTGGGATCGTGGCCAACCAGCCGAAGGTGAAGGGCGGGGTGCTCTTCGTCGACTCGGCCGACAAGGCAGCGCGGTTCATCATGACCTGCAACGCGTTCAACGTGCCGCTGCTCTTCCTCGCGGACGTGCCCGGGTTCATGATCGGCAAGGACGTCGAGCGGCAGGGAATCATCCGTCACGGCGCCAAGATGATCAGCGCGGTCTCCGAGGCCACGGTGCCCAAGCTCTCGGTGGTCGTGCGGAAGGCCTACGGCGCCGGCCTCTACGCGATGGCCGGCCCCGCCTTCGAGCCCGATGCGTGCCTCGCGTTCCCGCAAGCGCAGATCGCGGTCATGGGGCCCGAGGCGGCCATCAACGCGGTCTTCTTCAACCAGATCCAGGCAATCGAAGACCCCGAGGAGCGCAGCCGGTTCGTCGAGGGGAAGCGGGAGGAGTACTCCGAGGACATCGACATCCTCCACCTTGCCTCGGAGCTGGTCGTGGACTCGGTGATCGAGCCCGATGCGCTGCGGCGGGAGCTAGTTCAGCGGTTCGCGCTCGCCGCGAGCAAGGATCGTCGTTTCGCGGACCGGCGCAACCCAGTCACGCCCGCCTAGCGGCCACCAGACCGCTCCACTTCGGAGCGGAGGGCGAAGCCCGAAGCGACTTCTGCCGTGCGGTCGCCTGTGGCCGCGATCTGATGGCGAAGCCGTTCCTCCACTGCGCTTCTCTTTCTGTTCGGGAGGCGGACCAGCGACTCGGCCTCGGCATCCCAGAGCTTCAGGCGGAAGGTGCGGAAGCTGCTGCCGATTGTGACCACGGGCGTGCGCTCGAACATCGGGTGCCCCTCGTGCGCGGCGCGCAGGTTGTAGTTCGGGATCCTCGCGCTCAGGTGGTGGACGTGGTGGAAGTTCGCGTTGCCGACCATCCAGGCCAGGGGGCGCGGGAGGTCGAGGTACGAGCTGCCCTGCAGGGCGGCGAGCTCGAACTGCCAGCCCTCCGGCTCGGAGTAATACGTCTCCTCGTACTGGTGCTGGATGTAGAGCATCCAGGCGGCGATAGCCCCGCCGGCGAGCAGGGTCGTGCCCTGGATCACCACGAACGTTCCCCAGCCGACCACCGAGGACCAGCCCACCACCCAGACCACGAGCGCGAGGTTGGTCGCGACGACGCTCGCGAGGATCCTGGGCGTCATGCCCCGCTGCGGGAAGCGGCGCTCGACCAGGAACACCAGGCTCGGGCCCACCAGCAGCATGAGCAGCGGGTTCCGGTAGAGGCGGTAGCCCAGCCGGCGCAGCGGAGATGCCTCCTCGTACTCGGTCACGGTCATCGTGTTGATCTCTCCGACGCCGCGGTGCTCGAGGTCTCCCGTGTGGGCGTGGTGGATGAGGTGCTGGCGCTGCCACCAGCGGTAGGGCGTGAACAGCAGGTAGCCGAGGAGGTGGCCCCAGCGGGCGTTCGCCTCGCGCGAGGAGAACATCGAGTTGTGCGTGAGGTCGTGGAAGAGCGAGTACATCCTGATCAGGAAGACCGTTGCGACGAGGCCGAGTGCGATCGCGACCGGGACGCTCGGCTCGATCAGTGCCGCGACTACCCAGACGGCGAGATAGGGCAGGACGACGCTCGCGATCTGACCGAGGCTGCGCCGCCGATCGATTGCCAGGTACGGGGCGAGATCCTGCTTCCAGTCCTTGCGGGAGGGAATCTCCGCGGCGGTCATGGCCTTCACTACGCGCGCCCGGCCGGAGCGGATCAGCGGATCAGTTGCTCGCCTGGGCCAGCTCCGTGAAGTAGTCGAGGGCGGCGGGGTTGGCGAGCGAGTCGCGGCTGGCGGCCTTCTCGGGCGGATCGCCCATCAGGATCCGCTTGACCGGGACCTCGAGGACCTTGCCGCTCAGCGTGCGCGGGACCTCCTTGATCTGGAAGATCTCGTTGGGCACATGGCGAGGGGAGCACTGCTCGCGGATCCGGCGCTTGATCTCCCCGGTCAGGTCGTCGTCGAGCTCGACGTCCTCGCGCAGGACCACGAAGAGCGGCATCCAACCCTCGGTTCCCGGCCTGGGCACGTCGACGACGAGCGAGTCCAGGACCTCGGGGAGGTCCGCGACGGCGCGGTAGATCTCCGCCGTCCCCATCCGGATACCGCCGCGGTTGATGGTCGAGTCGGAGCGGCCGTAGATGATCGCGGTGCCGCGGGAGGTGATCTCGATCCAGTCGCCGTGGCGCCACACGCCCGGATACATCTCGAAGTAGCTGGCCCGGTAGCGGGAGCCGTCCTCGTCGCCCCAGAAGAAGACGGGCATCGACGGCATCGGCTCGCTGATGACGAGCTCTCCCACCTCGTCGGTGACCGGGTTGCCGTCCTCGTCGAAGGCCTCGACCTTGGCGCCGAGGGCGCGGCCCTGCAGCTCGCCCTTGTACACGGGCAGGATCGGGACGCCGCCGACGAAGGCGGTGCAGAGGTCGGTGCCGCCGCTGGTCGAGAAGAGCCAGGTGTCCGCGCCGAGGTGCTCGTAGATCCAGTCGAAGCCCTCAGGCGAGAGGGGGGAGCCGGTGGAGCCGACGGAGCGAAGACGGGAGAGCTCGCGGCCCTCCTCCGGGCGGACGCCGTCGTTCATGCAGGCGGCGATGTAGGCGGCGCTGGTGCCGAAGGTGGTCTCGCCGGTGCGCTCGGCCAGGTCCCAAAGCACCCCCATGTCGGGGTACGCGGGGTTGCCGTCGTAGAGGACGATTGAGGCGTCGGTGAGCAGCCCGCCGATGAGGAAGTTCCACATCATCCAGCCGGTAGTCGTGAACCAGAAGAGGCGGTCGCCGGGTTGGGCGTCGAGGTGGAGATGGCCCTTCTTCAGCTGCTCCATGAGGATCCCGCCATGGCCCTGAACGATCGCCTTGGGGAGGCCGGTGGTTCCGGAGGAGTAGAGGACCCAGAGGGGATGGTCGAAGGAGACGCGCTCGAAGTGGAGCTCGGCGCCGGAACCGAGGTCGGTGAGCTGTCCCCAGGTCATCGGCGGGGCTGTCTTCTTGTGCTCCTCGATGACTGAGAGCTCGGGAGACTGGCTCAGGTACGGAACGACGACGATCCGCTCCAGGCTCGGGATCTGCCCGGCCACCTCGGCGACGACCTCCATGCGGTCGAAGTCCTTGCCGCCGTAGCGGTAGCCGTCGACCGCGAACATCACCTTCGGCTCGATCTGGGCGAAGCGGTCGACGATGCTGCCCGGGCCGAAGTCCGGGGAGCAGCTCGACCAGATGGCGCCGAGGCTGGCGGTGGCGAGAAAGGCGACCAGGGCCTCGGGGCCGTTGGGGAGGTAGGCGACGACCCGGTCGCCGTTCGAGACGCCGAGGGACTGGAGGCCCTCGCGCACCTGGGCGACCTGCTCGCGCAGCTCGCCCCAGCGGAGCTCGCTCAGCTCGCGGAGCTCCGAGGCGTAGACGACGGCGACCTCGTGCTCGTCCTTGCCGCGGAAGATGTGCTCCGCGTAGTTGAGGTTGGCTCCCTCGAACCAGCGGGCGCCGGGCATGACGCGCTCCTTGAGGACCTCCTCGTACGGGCCGTCCGAGATCACCTCGAAGTACTCCCAGAGGGTGCCCCAGAACTCCTCGATCTCGGTGACCGACCAGCGCCAGAGTGCGTGGTAGTCGTCGAAGTGGAGGTCGCGGTTCTCGGCCAGCCAGCCGATATAGCGGGTCAGCTGGGAGCGCTCGACCATCTCGGGCGTGGGCGCCCAGAGGATCTGCGCCTCGGCGGTGGTCTCCTCCACGGCCCGATCTTTACACGGGTTCGACGGCGGCCGTCGGCTGGGAGGCGGCCGCTCCGGCGTGGCGCCCGGCGTCTCGGTCCATCAGGCGCACGAGGGAGACGAGGAAGTCGGTGGCGCGGGTCAGTGCCTCCGCGTCGACGCGCTCGGGGGTGTCGTCGTGCGTGTGGTACCAGGGGGCGAGGTTGCCGGCTTCGTCGGTGGTTCGCAGGGTGATCGCGCGGAAGCGGCGTGCGCGGGCGGGCATGGCGTCGTCGAGGACCGGGTGTCGGATGGGGCGGGCGCCGCCGCCGGCGCCCGCATCCGAGAGGGCCTGGCAGAGCTCGATCAGCTGCGGGTCGTGCGGGAGGCTGATCACCGGGCCCTGGCTGATCTCGTAGGCGACCTGACCGGAGGAGACCGAGTCGACGTTCACGAAGGCGGTGGTGGCGCGGTCGAGCTCCTTGCGCCGGGAGCGGACGAAGGCGCGGCTTCCCTCGCAGAACGATTCCTCCGAGCCCGCGAGCACGATCCAGACGTCGAGGTTCTCCGGCGGGTTCGCGGTGAGCTCCTCGGCGGCGGAGAGGACGGCCGCGACGCCCGAGGCGTTGTCGTATGCGCCGGGGACGATGTCGGAGAGGGCGATGTCGATCATCAGAAAGCCGGCGATGATCAGGACGATCGTCGGAATCGCCTGAAGCGCGTTGAGCCAGGTCGCGTCGAGACCGGCCATGCGGGCGCCGAGGATGGGGAGGAGGGGAGCCAGGCCTAGCCAGAAGAAGATCCGGAAGGGGCCGAGGGCGAGGCGGGTGCGCTCGGGGAGCCGGCGGATTCGCTTGGAGCCCTTCGAGAAGACGTAGCCGGTGCGGGCCGCGTCGTAGTGGGCCATCAGGATGAGCCGGGCGGGGGCGTCCGGGCGATCGCCCGGCGAGACGACGTTCTGGGAGATGCGGCGGAAGAGCAGTGAGCGGACCAGGTAGAGGCGGGTGTTGAGGTCCAGGTAGGTCGAAACAGCGGCAATGAGGACGAGCGTGAAGCCGACCGCCGGCTGGACGGTGGCGATGATGCTCCCCGCGATGCCGATCGCGGCGTGGATCAGGTGGACGACTGCGTACTGGGGGTGGGAGTAGAACGGCTCGATCGCCACCCGCCGCCCGGCGCCGCGCAGCCGCCCGGCGAGCATGGTCGCCGCGCGCCGCTCGGCATCGGCACCGGGACCCCGCCCCTCGAAGGAGCAGAGATCGCGGATCACGTCGAGTCGTCCCGCTGAGTCCACCGGCCCGCGGATTATCGCGTTCAGCTGGGAAGCAGGGGCCGGGTTATCGTTGCTCACGCGCCGGAGTGGCGGAATGGCAGACGCGCGGCACTCAAAATGCCGTGTCCCTCGGGACGTGTGGGTTCGACTCCCACCTCCGGCATCGCGCCAGCGCCGAAAAGCGGCTGGGAAGGGGGCGAATCAAGGGTCTGGCCATCTTGGACCGCTATAGCGGGCATAGATGGTCAACAGCGGGAGATCTGGCATCTTCTTCGCCTCCAGCACGGGGTGATCACACGTGAACAGCTGCTCGACCTCGGCCTGACCAAGAGCGGTATCTCGCACGGGTTGCGGATCGGTCGCCTTCGCCGGCTTCATCACGGGGTCTTCGTGCTCGGCGGACGGCAGATCGGACGGCTCGAGCGGATGACCGCTGCAGTGCTGGCGTGGGGGCGCGGAGCGCTGCTCAGCCACATCAGCGCAGCCGAGCTATGGGGTATGAGTCGGCCCCATGGAGGCCCGATCGAGGTGTCGGTATCAGCAGGATCGCGGCGTCGACCGCGGGGGATCCGGGTGCACCGGCGCAGTGGATTCAGCCACCTTGATCGCGGGGTTCGTCTTGGAATTTCCGTGACCAGTCCGGCCCGCACCCTCGTGGATATCGGCCTTCGACTCTCACCGGGGCAGCTCGAGTCGGCGATCAACGAGGCGGACCGACTTGATCTGATCGAACCAGGTCGACTACGGCAGTCTGTCGAGGAGATGCGTGGCCGGCCCGGCGCAGGCCGGTTGCTGCGCCTCCTTGACCGCCAGACGTTCCGCCTCACGGACTCCGAGCTGGAGCGAATGTTCCTGCGGCTGATCAGTGACGCACGCCTGCCGATGCCTCAGACGCAGGTGGTCGTCCGCTGCTTCCGTGTCGACTTCCACTGGCCGGACCTCGGCCTCATCGTGGAGACCGATGGGCTGCGTTACCACCGGACTCCCGCCCAGCAAGCTCGCGACCGCCGGCGCGACCAGCTTCATGTGGCGGCCGGGCTGACCACCCTCCGCTTCACGCACGCGCAGGTTCGCCACGAGCCCGATGAGGTGATCGACGTCATTCGCCGCGTGATCGGGAGGCTCGGCGCGCGCCGACTCGCCGCTTAGGCTTGGGGCCATGTGCGGGCGCTACACGCTCACCGACCCCGACCCTCGGCTGCTGCGGTTTCGGTTCGGGCTGAGCGAGGAAGCGAAGATCGAGCAGGAGCCTCGGTACAACGTCGCGCCGACGGACCCAGTGCTCGCCATCCGGCTCAACGACGATGGCCGGCGCGAGCCGGGGATGCTGCGTTGGGGGCTGGTTCCGCACTTCGCGGATCCGGACAGCTTCGACCGGCTGCTGATCAACGCCCGGGCCGAGACCGTTGCGGAGTTCCCCGCGTTTCGGGACGCGTTCCGCACGCACCGCTGCCTGATCGTCGCCGACGGCTTCTATGAGTGGCGGGCCGAGGAGACGGGCAAGAAGCCGGTCTGGATCACGCGGCCGTCGAAGGACCCGTTCGCCTTCGCCGGTCTTTGGGCCGAGGCGCGCCGTCCGGATGGGTCCTCGGTCCATTCCTGCGCCATCGTCACCTGCGCGCCGGGCGAGGTGGTCGCTCCGATCCATGACCGGATGCCGGTGATCCTCTCCGAGTCAGGCGAAGGGAACTGGCTCGATCCCGGAGCGGAAGAGACCGAGCTCCTGGGCCTGCTCGCGCCGACGGACGATCTGATCGTCACCGAGGTCTCGGACGCGGTGAACGACGTCCGCCAGGACGGACCGGCGCTGATCGAGCCGCCGCTCAGGCTTTTTTAGGCCGGCGCGTCGCCGTCGACCGCCGGGTGCCGGCGCGGCTCTTGCTCGTGCCGGTGGTCTTCCGGCCGCCGCCGCGTCGCGACGACGCGGCCTTGGATGGCTTGTCCGGCCCGTCCTTAGGCTCGACGGGCGGCAGCTCATCGCCGATAGGTCGCTCCTCCTCGACGTGCCACTCCTGGTTGAACGCCACCATCGCAACGGCGATCAGGATCACCTGCACCGGGACGAGCACGAGGCAGAGCAATCCCAGCAGGTCATCTGGAAGTGCCGGGCCGCTGAGACCGGGCTTGGCCCGGTCGAACCAGGCAGGTGCGGCGATCCCGGCGAAGATGGCGAGGATGATCGCCAGCGCCGAGATCACCGGAAGCGAGCCTCGGTTCCAGTGGGCCACGAGGTACGCGAAGAGCACGTAGAGCGCGACGTAGGCAAGGGCGAAGATCTTCCCGCCCTCCAGCCGCGTCCATCCACCAAGGGTGATCACCAGCGCGAGCCCGGCTGAGAGGAGCAGAAGGAAAACGACCAGGACCCGAGCGCTGTTCGACTCGGATTTCTCCCTGTTCGGTCGCCAGAGCTCGTATCCGGGACGGATCGACCCCGCTTCCATGGCGAGCAAGTCTATGGACTCGGCTGGATGTGCGCTACACCCAACTGACGGGCGCATGCGGGCGGAGGGACTCGAACCCCCACGCTCTCTCGAGCACTGGCACCTAAAGCCAGCGTGTCTTCCAATTCCACCACGCCCGCGGGCACTCGATTCTAGTTTTCATGTCTCGTGGCAAATACGGATGTGCTCCGTAAGGGACCTCTGGAAGAATGCCGCCCCATCCGGGCGTCACCCACCGTGGGACTGCGTCGACTCAAGAGGAGGTCGGGATGACCTGGCAAATCTCAGCTGCCGCGAACGGCGTGATCGGGATCGCCTACCTGGTGATCGCCTACATCATCCTCGGCGGGCTGATTCGCACCAACCAGCTGACCACGAACAAGCTTGGACTGGCGACCGGCCTGATCTTTCTGACCTGTGGCGTCCACCACGGCACCCATGGGTTCCACATGCTGATTCCGAGCTTCGGCATCCACGACCAGCAGGCGCTCGACCTGCGCGCCTCCTGGCACTGGCCGTCGGTCGCCTGGGATGTCGTCGGGGCCGGCGTGGCTCTCTACTACCTCTCACTGCGCGGCAGCTACGCGAGCGTTCTACGCGGCGCGCAGCTCTTCGAGGACATGAAGGTGAGGGAGCGGCAGGCCCTCGAGATCAACGACAACATCGTCCAGGGGCTCTCGGTGGCCAAGTACGCTCTCGACCAGGGCCAGGACGAGAAGAGCCAGAAGGCGGTCGAGGAGACGCTGAAGAAGGCCCGAATGATCATCACCGAGCTTCTCGGTGAGGAAGACAGCGAGGTGGCCCTGGGCCCTGGCGAGTTGAGGCGACAGAGGCCGGCAACCGTGGCGGGAAGCGATGCTTCTAGCTGAGGAGAGCGGCTTTGGGGGGTGCATGACAGAGCGCAAGCCCATTTCGGTCTACCTCGTAGATGACGTTCCCGAGCTCCGGGAGCTGATTCGCTTCGGCATGGAGGAGGACCCGGGCTTCGAGATCGTCGGCGAGGCCGGCGATGGGCGAACGGCCCTCGACGGCATCGCCGCCACCCATCCGGAGGCGGTCCTGCTCGATCTCTCCATGCCGGACATGGACGGTCTCGAGGCGATCCCCGAGATCCGCAAGGGCGACCCAGACGTCGCGATCATCGTCCTCTCCGGCTTCTCAGCCGACCGGATGGGCCCGCCGTCGATCGAGCGCGGTGCGGACGGCTACGTCGAGAAGGGGACGCCGATCCAGGACCTGCGCGATGCCACCCGGACGGCTGTCGCGAAGCGCCGCCCGGAGTAACGCGCGGCCGAAGAGCGGGGCACCCAGGACTCGAACCTGGAATCGCCGGTTTTGGAGACCGGTGCCTTAGCCAGTTTGGCCAGTGCCCCTTGCCGCAGAATCGTAACCCGCGGCCTACGAGGGCTAGCCCCTGGTCGGCGGCGTCTTCGGCTTCTTCTTGCCCTTGGGCCGGACGGCGCTCTTCGGCAGCGGCGCCGGATCCGGGCCGAGCTCGACCCGGCACGACGAGCCGGCGCATGCCGACAACGGGATCAGCTGGGAATAGAGCCACTTGCGAACGTACCGGTAGCGGGGGTCACTGACCACGGAGTGGAGCTGGAACGGATCCCGTTGCATGTCATAGAGCTCCGACTGGCCGTTGGCGTAGAGCGTGTACTCGTAGCGGGCCGTGCGAATCGAGCGGTAGGCCGGGGCGTGGTTGGTCTGTTCCGCGGACTTGATCGCGTCCGGCTCCTGCTCCAGGTTCGACACTCCGCGCCGGCCAGCGACATGGACGCGAGCCTCGCGGGTTCGGGCGCTGCTCGACTGCGCAGAGGACTCTGTGCCCGTTCCGCCCGGCCCGGTGTCGCCTTCGAGCAGGATGGGGCGGGTCGAACGCAGGCCGGGGTTCTGCGCGAACGGCAGGAGCGAGCGGCCGTCCACCGAGTCGTTCTGTGAACCGGAGGCGATCTGGAGGATCGTCTGGGGAATGTCGCCGTTCCAGACGAGCTCGTCGCTGACGCCCCCCGCCGGGATCCCGGGGCCTCGGATGATCAGCGGCACCCTCGAGGCCGGGTCGTACGGAAGGAACTTCCCGCTCGCGATCCGATGCTCGCCGCGGAAGATGCCGTTGTCCGAGGCGAAGATGATGTAGGTGTCGTCGAGGATCCCCTTGTCCTTCAGGGACTGGACGAGCTCGCCGACCGATTGGTCGACGGAGATCAGCTGCTCCTCCTGGCGCCGCCGCTCATTGGCGATCAGGGTGGCCTGCTTCTTGCTGAGCCGCTTCCTCACCTGCCTCCGCAGCCACTTCGGCTTGTCGGTGATGTTCTTCTCGTTGAAGCCCGGGAGCTTCGGCAGAGGGGTCGCGTCCAGCCGGTGCAGGTCCCTGGGCGCGGGGTCGAATGGGCCATGCGGCGAGTTGAACCAGAGATTCAGCCAGAAGGGCTGGTTCGCGAGCCCCTTGTCGTTGACGAAGTTCACGGCTCGGTCGCTGAAGACGTCGGTCTGGTAGTCGGCCGGCTGATCGCCGTAGAAGGTGATGTGAGGCGTGGCCGTCGGCCCGGTTTTCTCGATCAGCTCATAGTTGAAGTAGAGCGCGTCCTCCGAGACCTTCCCGTACCACTCGTCCCACCCCGGAGGCACCGGCAGACCGCCGTCGTCCGCGCCGTAGCCGTTCAGGTACTTGCCGATGTGGACGTCGTAGTAGCCGTTGTCGTGCATCCAGACCGCCAGGTCGTTGGATTCGTGCGAGCGGAACTTCGGCCAGCCGCCGTTCGGCGCGAAGTTGCCGTGCACCCCGTGGTTGTGCATGTAGAGCCCGCTCATCATCGTCGCGCGAGAGGGGCAGCAGAGGGGAAAGGACACGTACGCCCTGTTGAAGCTCGTCCCCTGACCGGCGATCAGCGACTGCACGTTCGGCATGGCGGCGAGCTCGCTGCTCGTCATGTCGTCCGTGAGGATGAACACGACGTTCTTCTGGGACGGAGCGCCGTGGGCGTCCCGGGCGAGCAGCCCCGCTCCCGCGATCGCGAGCAGCGCGAGAGCGGCGCCGAGCATCGCGCGCGCGCGTGTGTGCTTCAGGTTTGGCCTGGGGAGAGGATGCATTCGATGAGTGGTCGAGGACCCGCCGGACGTCCCAGCCGATAGAACCGTCCCGCGGCCGCTGAGTTTCGCAAACCCGACGGCGGCGGCCTTGCCGGACAGGCGTGATCGCGAACCTATAATCGGCGCCGCGCGGGCGAGGTGTTAACGGTTGCACGTGAGCCTTCCAAGCTCGAGGAGCGGGTTCGAGTCCCGTCGCCCGCTTCCCTCTAGGATTGACCCGTCACCGGGGCGTGGCGCAGTCTGGTAGCGCATTCGGCTGGGGGCCGAAAGGTCGCTGGTTCAAATCCAGTCGCCCCGACTAGAGTTCCCGATCGTGGATCTTGACCAGTCGCGGGCCTTTCTCCGCGAGCATCATCGAGGTGTGCTGGCTACGCGGGTGGCGGGGGATCGCATCCAGCAGAGCCCTGTTCTCGTGAACATTGATGGCGCGGGTCACGCGATCATTTCCAGCCGGGAAACCGCATACAAGGTCGCGAATCTTCGTCGCGACCCCCGGGCCCAGGTCTGTGCTTTCACGGAAGCGTTCTTTGGGCAGTGGCTTTTCGTCGAGGGGCTCGCGGAGGTGCTCTCTCTGCCAGAGGCAATGGACCCTCTGATCGATTACTACAAGCGCTTCCCAGATGAGAACCCCGACTGGGACGAGTACCGCGCCCGGATGAAACGCGAACGGCGCGTATTGATTCGAATCAAGCTCGAGCGCGCGGGACCGGATCGGTACGGCTGACCGCGGAGCGCGAGCTGTTCGCAATCGGCGTTTTCTGGTCAGCTGACCTTGAGGTGGCGGCGGAGAGCCTTGCGGATGACCGCTGAGGTTGTCTCCTCGTTCGGGCAGGAAACTCCAACCTAGACTGCGCGGCATGACGATCCACCGGATGGATCACGTCGGCGTCGTGGTCGAGGATCTCCCGGCCGCCATCGCGTTCTTCGTCGAACTGGGCCTGGAACTGGAGGGCGAGGCAGCGGTCGAGGGCGAATGGGTGGACCAGCTCGTCGGGTTGGACGGCGTCCGAGCCGACCTCGCCTTCGTGCGGACCCCGGACGGCCACGGCCGGGTCGAGCTGTCGACGTTCAATTCGCCGGCTGCCACCGGCACTGCGCCGAGGGAGCCGGTGAACACCCCGGGCATCCCGCGCCTCACGTTCGTCGTCGACGCCGTCGACGACGTCCTCGACCGCCTGCGCGCCCACGGCGCCGAGCTCGTGGGCGAGGTGGCGCAGTACAAGGACATCTACCGGTACTGCTACATCCGCGGCCCGGCGGGCATCATCATCGGGCTGGTCGAGGAACTCAGCTGAACGACGCTCTCCGTGGTTCCTACGGTTCATCGCGGGGCGAAGGTGGTCGATGATTTGACGAGCGTGGACGAGTCAGCTCACCGGGGGGCTGTTGGCACCGTGGGAGCGAACTCCCACGGGGCGATCCAGGCGATCCTCAATTCGCTGCCCGCCATGGCCGGCTATTGGGACAGCGACCTCCGCAACCAGATGGCCAATGACGCCTACGTTGCGTTCTTCGGGAAGTCGCCTGCGGAGATCGAGGGAACGCACATCAGGGACCTCCTTGGTCCCGAGCTCTACGAGCAGAACCTTCCCTACATCGAAGGCGCGCTGGCGGGCGAGCGCCAGCTGTTCGACCGAGAGATCACCACCCCCTCAGGGGAGGTTCGCTACACGCAGGCCTCCTACATTCCCGACGAAGCGGACGGCGTCGTCCGCGGCTTCTTCGTCCTCGTCACGGACATCACCGACCGCCATCGCGCCGAGACCGCTTTGGCCGAGTCCGAGGCGCGCAACAGGACGCTGGTCGATCACCTGCCGAATATGGCGGTCAGCCTGGTCGATCCCGATCTGCGGCTCAGCTGGCTCGGTGGCGGCACGGTGGCTGACGCGGACCTCGATGTGGAGGGGATGATCGGCAGGCCCGTCCGGGAGACCTCCGGAGGAGGAGAGCATGGGCGGCTCATCGAGAGCCTCTATCGCCGTGCGCTCGACGGGGAGAAGATCTCAACCGAGGTGCACTCGCACGTCACCCGTCGCGATTTCGGTGTTGAGATCGTCCCCCTAATTGACCCGGACGGGCAGGTCAGCGGTGCACTCGGGGTCGCCCAGGACATAACCGAGCGCCTCGAGCGGGAGGCCGAGGAGAGGGCGATCAGTGCGATCGCCACCCTCGTGGCCGAGGGAACAGAGCCAATCCGCGTCTTCACGGCCGTCGCAGAGCAGCTCGGCATCCTCCTCGGAGCACGCGCCGCCGCAGTTACGCGCTTCTTGGTCGAAGACAAGCAGGGCTCGGTTGCCGGAGGATGGCCGGATTCCGGCACCGATCTCGCCGGCGCGACCTTCGACCTCGATGGCGCCACCGCATCGGCGCGGGTCTTTCAGACACAAAAATGCGCCCGCGTCGACTCCCTGAAGGTGGACGCAGGGGATCCGGCGGCCCGGACGGTGGAGGACTTCACGATCGAGGGGGCGATCGCCACACCGATCCTCGTCGCCGGACGGCTCTGGGGCACGATCGGCGCCGCTTTCGGTGGTCGAGGAGTTCCAGACAACGCAGAGCGACGGCTCGATCGGTTCGCGCCCCTCGTCGCGCTCGCGGTCGCCAACGCGGATGCGATGGAGGAGCTCGAGCAGCAGGCAAATCACGACGCGCTGACCGGCCTCGCGAACCGGCGGCTGTTCGAGTCACGCTTGGAATCAGAGTGGGCGAGGGCCGAGCGATACGGTCGCGACCTCAGCCTGGTCCTGTTCGACCTCGATCACTTCAAGTCGGTGAACGATCGTCATGGTCACGCCACCGGCGACAGCGTCCTGGCCGACTTCGCACGGCGACTCAAGGGTGAAACTCGCCGCGACGGCCTCGTCGCTCGAATGGGTGGAGAGGAATTCGCGTGGCTCGTTCCCGAGGCGAGTGGCGATTCCGCCGCCTCCGCTGCCGAGCGTGTTCGCCGCGCGATCGAGGACGAGCCGTTCGAACCGGCCGGGAAGGTCACCGTTTCGGCGGGAGTCAGCTCGAACGAAGGCATCGATGACCCCGCTCGCCTGCTCGATAACGCCGATCGCGCCCTTTACTCGGCCAAGGAGGCGGGCCGAAACCGGACGGTCCGCTACGAGTAACCGCGTCGGGGACCCCGCCCTGTCACGTTGATGGGAGCCGGTACGTCCTAGGGGTGAAGCGGCGAATGGCGCCGCCCGACCCGCCGGCATCGAGCCCGGTGCAGGAAAGGACCAGCCATGGAGACCGAGAGCAACGGGCAGAAGATCGCAGTCACGGGTGCCACCGGCCGGGTTGGCGTGCCTCTCGTCGAGATCCTCGAGGAGCGCGGACACGAGGTCGTCCCGATCTCGCGCTCGACGGGCATCGACGTGGTCACGGGCGAGGGCCTCGATGAGGCGCTCGAAGGGGTCGAGACGATCATCGACACGGCCACAGGCCCCTCGCCCGACCAGGAGTCGGCGACGGAGTTCTTCACCGCTTCGGCGCGGAACATCCAGCGAGCGGGGGCTGCGGCCGGCGCGCGGGGGATCGTCGTCGTCTCCATCATCGGCATCGACAAGTTCCACGGCGGTTACAACGCCGCGAAGCTGGCCCAGGAGCAGGCCCTGCTCGAAGGGCCGCTGCCGGTCCGGATCGTTCGCGCGGCCCAGTTCCATGAGTTCGTCGAGCCACTGGTGGGCTGGTCGGTCCAGGATGGGGTCGCCCGGCTTCCGGAGATGCAGACTCAGCTCGTGGCCGCCCGCGTCGTCGCCGAGACTCTCGCCGACGCGGCCGAGGAGCCGGAGATCGAGAACGGCAGGATCACCGAGGTCGCAGGGCCCCGAGCGGAGCGCATCGCCGACGTGGCCGCCGCCTTCTTCGCGAGCCGCGGTGAGCCGGTCGAGGTACGCGAGACGCACGAGTCGGTATTGGTGTCCGGTCCCGACGATCCGGACGCGGAGGCATACGCGGGAGGCGCGGCGCTGCCCAACCCCGGCGCGAAGCTCGCGGGCCCCAGCTTCGAGGACTGGCTCGCGGGGGTCTAGACCGCTAGCGGTGCTCCGGGTTCGGGAAATCGAACCGGCAGCCCCCGTCCCACTCGGTCCGCTGGTTGCCGTGGGCGGGAATGCCGCCGGCATCCTTCAGGATCCGGGCGAGGTGCAGCAGTTCCAGGTCATGAAGGTCCTTGGGATACCTCTAGTAGTGGCTGAGGTGCTCTCCGTCCGGCCAGATGCCGTCCCCAGGCATTTCGAGTCGATCGGTCAGCTCTCGCCGCCACTCGGGCGTCTTGGTGGGCTCGCCCCAGTAGTCGGTGACGCGCACGGCTTTCCCGTCCTCCAGCTCGCCGATTGTCACGTTCCGATAGAGGCGTCCATCGCCGTAGTCGCAAGTCCACTCGACCACCACTGCGTCGTCGAGCTGGAGACGCCTGCCTACCTCCAGGGTGAGCTCGGGGAAGTTCCCTTCAACGTCAGCGACGAGCTTGCTGGTGCGGACGATCTCGTTCATCTGTGGCCACTGGCGCACGACGTTCTCTGCCAAGGGCACGCCGAGGATGTAGGCCACCCGTGTCGCGCCGTCGGACTCCTGTTGATTCGTGTTCATTCAGATCACGTTCCTTCCATTTGGTTTGGGGCAGCGTTCGCCCTCCGAGACCTCGATAGAGCGGCGCGGGGCGGTGGGGGGACGCCGGTCTTCGGGGCGGTCATGCGCGCTGCTCGAGCGTTCCATGCTTTCGAGCGTGTCGTGGGGACGCCAGGTCGAGGCCTCCTGAACACCGTATATGCAGGCTGGACCCCGTTCCGGTTCCGCGGCCGGTCGGGCAATGTTGCGCCCCCGTTGTAATACTCGGCGCCGCCACCGGACTCCTCTCCATGAAAATTCCAGCGAACATCCAGAGCTTCATCGAAAAGCAGGCGGACGAGGCCCCGGCCAAGTACGACGACCTGCGGGCCGTCATCTTCAACGGCACCCTCAAGCGCTCGCCTGAGCCGAGCCACACCGAGGCATTGCTGTCAATCCCTCAGACGATCATGAGCCGCGTGGGGGTCAAGGTCGATCTCGTCCGCACCGTCGACCACGTGATACCGCCCGGCGTTTGGCCCGACATGACCGAGCACGGCTACGAGCAGGACGACTTCCCGAAGATCTATCGCGAGCTGGTCGAGCCGGCCGACATCCTGATGATCGCGGGCCCGATTTGGCTCGGCGACCAGGCCTCACCGACGCGGTTGATCATCGAGCGGCTGTACGCCTACTCGGGAGATGTGAACGACGCCGGCCAGTGGTCCTACTACGGCAAGGTCGGCGGCGCGGTCACGACTGGCAACGAGGACGGCGGCAAGCACGTCTCGGCCCAGGTCCTCTATGCCTTGCAGCACATCGGCGTGACCGTGCCTCCCCAGACCGACTCCTACTGGAACGGCGAGGCGGGTCCCGGAGATTCCTATGCCGACCCGATGAGCGGCGGCCCCGAGAATGCTTGGACAAGCCGCAACACCACCTTTATGACGTGGAACATCCTTCACGTCGCGCGCATGCTCAAAGATGCGGGCGGCGTCCCGGCCTACGGCAATTCCACCTATGACTGGGATCTCTCGATGCCCGATCATCCCAACCCTGAGTACCGGGCGCCCAGCGAGCCGTCTTCCACTCCCTGAATACGGCCAGCACGCCGAGCGACTGACGGGCAGAGTCGATCATCTGCCGTGTAACGGAGAGATACCTCTCGGTACTGCTCGCCATGCGCTTCCGGCTCCTTCCGCTCGCCGCGATCGTTGCGGCCGCCTTTGCCGGATGTGGCTCCTCAAGCTCGTCCGCCAAGGACGATCCGGTGGCTTCAGCGACGACGCACGGTGCCGACACCTCATCTGCACCCAATCGACGGGGCCCGAAGCTGAAGGTGATCGGCAGCGACTACGGGCGCATCCTCGCCGACGGCCGTGGCCGCGCGCTCTACCTGTTCACCTCGGACCGAGGTCAGCGCAGCAGGTGCTCGGGTGACTGCGCCACTGCCTGGCCGCCCTACCTAGTCAAATCGGCGCCGGCGGCCATCTCGGGTGCCAAGCCCGGACTCGTCGGGACGACCCGCCGCAGCGATGGCAAGCTCCAGGCGACCTACGCGGGCCATCCCGTCTACTACTACGAGGGTGACCGCTCCCCCGGTGAGGTCAACTGCCAGGCCGCGGTCGAGTTCGGCGGTTACTGGTACGTGCTTCGCTCGAATGGAAAGGCAGTCCACTGACAGCGCACCCGACTGAGCCACTCGGGTCCCTGGTTGAGGGGTTCGGGGCGACTCGCGAGACGCTTCACCGCGTGGCCGGGCAACTAGTCGCTCCCGCGCGCAAACCGGACAACGAAATTGCCCTGCAGGCGACGCCGGGCGGCTTCGGCACGCCCCCGTTCGAATGGCAGGGCGAGGAGTGCCAGGTTCGCGTCGACGGCGCCGAGCTCGTCGTGCGGCGCGGTGAGGAGGAGAAGCGTGAGCGACTGAGCACGCTCGCGGCCGGAGCCGAGCTGATCGGACACGATCTCCTTTCAGGCGGGGCGCCGACTGACTCCGCGCAGCTCGAGATCGATCCGGCCGCCGCTGAGCAGCTGGGACGCTGGTATGCGCTCGCCGATGCCGTCCTCGAGCAGCTCCGCTCGGATTGGTCCGGTGACGATCCCTCAGAGGCGAACCTCTGGCCCGAGCACTTCGACCTCGCGATCGAGGCCGGCTCCGAAAAGGATGGAAACCGGGCGAACTATGGCTTCTCCCCCGGTGACGCCGAGCACGACGAGCCCTACCTCTATGTCGGGCCGTGGACGGGAACAGCAACGGGCGAGCTCTGGCAGGCGAAGGGATTTGCGGGCGCCGAGCTCGATTTCTCCGTGATCGCAGATAGTGTGGACCAGCTCGCTCTGGCGCTCGACTTCTGCCGGACCCGCAAGGAAGCCCTCCACGAAATGAAGTCGAAGTGAGCGAAAACGGATCCAAGGCCACCGTTGAGTGGCACAAGGTGCTCGAGCCCGACGGACTCCCCGAGGGCCGCGTGACCACGGTCACCGCGGGTCTCAAGAGCTGCGCCCTCGTTCATTTCGAGGGCAAGTACGCGGCGCTTGACAACCACTGCCCGCACCAGGGCGGGCCACTGGGTGAGGGCTCGATCGAGGGCGGCCTGCTGCGCTGCCCCTGGCACGGATTCGACTACGACCCGCTGACCGGGCAGTCGCCGGGATTCGATGACGAGGCCACCTGCTATCCGCTCGAGATCCGAGATGACGGCATCTACGTGGGCATCGAGCCCGCGGCCACACACGAACGGACGGTCACTGATGCGATGGTCGAGACGATGGTCGAGTGGGGCGTCGAGCACGTCTTCGGCATGGTCGGCCACTCGAACCTCGGCCTCGCCGACGCGATTCGCCGTCAGGAGGAGTCCGGAAATCTCACCTATATCGGGATCCGTCATGAGGGCGCCGCCGCCTTCGCGGCATCGGCGTACGGCAAGCTGACAGGCAAGCCCGCTGCCTGCCTGACAATCGCAGGGCCGGGCGCGACCAATCTGCTCACCGGGATGTGGGACGCAAAGGTGGACCGGTCCCCTGTCCTGGCGCTGACCGGTCAGGTCGAGGTCCAGGTCCTGGGCCCCGGGGCCTTCCAGGAGGTGCCGCTCGACAAGGCCTTCGAGTCCGTCGCCTGCTGGTCGCAGACCGTTCTTCCGTCCTCCAAGCACACGGAGCTGATGGCGCTCGCCTGCAAGAACGCCATCCTCCAGTCGGCCCCCGCTCACCTGATCTTTCCCGACAACGTCCAGACCGAACCTGCGCCCGAGGAGGAGACGGTGCCGCCGGCGGGACGACTCACCGAGCGCCAGATCACTCCTCCGGCCGGTCAGGTCGACCGTGCCATCGCCAGGCTCGAGAAGGCAGAGCGCCCCGTGATCATCGTCGGACACGGCGCCCGCGATCAGATGGGCGGTGTGATCTCCCTGGCCGAGACGCTCGGCGCGCCCGTGATCACCACCTTCAAGGCCAAGGGCCAGATCGGGGACGACCACCCGCTTGCCTGCGGCGTGCTCGGCCGCAGCGGCACGCCGGTCGCGAGCTGGGTGATGAATGAGGCCGACCTGCTACTCGTCTTCGGTGCCTCGTTCTCGAACCACACCGGCATCTACCCCGGCCATCCCATCATCCAGGTCGACTACGACCCGCTCCAGCTCGGCAAGTTCCACGCCGTCGAGATTCCCGTCTGGGGCGAGATCGGTGTCACCGCCAAGCTGTTTGCGGAGCGCCTGGAGGGCACGAGGCTCTCCGCGACCGATCAGCGCAGCGACGTCGCCGCCCGCAAGGAGATCTGGAACGCCGAGAAGGCGAACCGCGCCGTCGACGACCGCGCCAACGGGGTTGCATCAGCCGCCGTCTTCGCCTCGATGAGCAAGCTGGTGCCCGACGACGCCGTGATCGCCGTCGACGTCGGCAACAACACCTATTCATTCGGGCGCTACTTCGAGTGCTCGGGCTCCCAGCGCGTCCTCATGTCCGGCTATCTGGGGTCGATCGGGTTCGGTTATCCGGCGGCGATCGGTGCCGCGGCGGCGAGGCCGGACCAGCCGATCGTGTGCGTAACCGGAGACGGTGGATTCGGCCAGTACATGGCCGAGGTGACGACCGCGGTCCGTCACAACATGAACATCACCCACGTCCTGCTGAACAACGGCCAGCTGGGCAAGATCTCGAAGGAGCAGGCCGCCGGGGAGTGGGACGTCTGGCAGACGCAGCTCACCAACCCCGACTTTTCGAAGTACGCGGAGAACTGCGGGGCCCTGGGCATACGCGTGACGCAGGCATCGGAGCTCGACGATGCAATCGCAAACGCGCTCGATCACGACGGACCAGCGATGGTCGAAGTGGTCGCCGACCCGAATCTGATCTAAGAGCGGTCCTGAGCCAGCCCTCGATCCATCCATCGGCACCCGAACCTATTGTCTGCCCATCGTCGTCACGGGCACCGCTCTAGAGGACTGGCTCCGCACCGCGGTTGACAAGTTCATCCCGGTCGTCGAGGCGATCGGCGCCACGGTGATCGCGGTTGGGGTGCTCGTTGCGGCGATGGTCTACCTGATGTCCGAGCTCCGTATCAGGCCGGTCGCCTATGAGCACGTGCGCCTGCTGCTCGGCCGCTTCCTTGCCCTCGGCCTCGAGTTCCAGCTCGCCGCTGACATCTTGAAGACAGCGGTTTCTCCGACCTGGAACGACATCGAGCAGCTGGCGGCGATCGCTGCGATCAGGACCGTCCTCAACTATTTCCTCGCTCAGGAGGTCGAGAAGGCAGCTGAGATGGAGAAGAAGGGAATGCTCGCGATGCCGGGAGACATGCCCGAACCGAAACCCGGCTCAAGATGAGCGTCGAGCACCTGCCCTCGGAGCTGACCTCGGCGGTCGCTGCGATTCCGTTCGCGATTGCCGCTGTGATCATCATCATCGGCGCATGCCTGTCGCTCTTCGCCGGCCGCCACGCCGCTTCGGCGTTCGCGAATCACATCACGCTTGGGCTCGAGTTCCTGCTTGCCGCGGGCCTGATCAGGCTCGCCAGCGCCAACAGCCTCGAGATGCTCGCCCTGGTCGGGGCGATCATCGTGACGCGGCGGGTCATCGTGCTCGGGATCCGCTGGGGCACTCGCGCTGTCGAAGGCTAGGGGCTCGGCGGAAACCCCGTACGCATCGGTAGCGGACCCCGCACCAATCCCAATCGACCGTGCTCGAGGTTCCAGGTGAGCGACCCGGCCGGGATCTCACCCATACTGGCGGGGCGTGCCGGAGGGACTCTCGCGACAGGAGGTCGCCAAGGAGATCGTGGAGCACGACAAGCGAGCTCGCGACGAGCCTGATCGCGGTTCCGAAGGGTCTCCATCGCCAAGGCCATCCGGCTGTCCATCGTCGCGCTGATGGCATGAGCCTGGGGGCGGCCCTGCTCATCTTCTCGCTGGCCCAGCTCACCCAGATAGCAAGCCCTCCCTGATCCGAATCCCGGTGGTTTGCACGGATGGATCGGCTCTTCTCGGGGTCAAGACTGGATGTGCAAGGAAGTCACGACTCGAGAGGAGGCAAAGATGACCACCCAGACAGAAGAGCAGACAGTCACCACCTATCTGGAGCATGCGGTGGAGGACCTCAACCAGGCGCGCCAGCAGGCGACCGAAGAGGTCCGGACAGCCATCGACTCGGCACTGAGCCGCTCGCGCGAGGCCCTGGATGACCTGAGGTCGGACGCGAAGGAGCGGACCGTGACCCTGCGTGATCGCGCTGAGGAGCGCGCCACGGAATGGCAGCGGACGCTCGAGGACGCGACCGAGGACATGCGTCGTGAGCTCGGAGTGAGGGCGGTACATGCCCAGCGCACCGATGACGCGCTCGACGCGATGGCCGAGCAGATCAAGGAGCAGAAGAAGCACCTCGGCTGAATGGAGACCGGTAGCGTGCCCTCAACCGCAATGGCGCCTGACACGACCGAAGAGAGCCAGAGCGACGGCATCAGCATCATCCTCGCGGACGATCATGAGATCGTCCGCGACGGCTTGCGCCGGATCGTCGAGGCCGAGGGCGACATGGAGGTCGTTGCAGAGGCCGGCGACGCCGAGACCGCGCGCCGCCGCGCCTCCGGGCTCAAGCCCAGCATCCTCGTGCTCGACCTGAACATGCCGGGGGAGCCGAGCCTGGGGTCGATCCCCAAGGTCCACGAGAGCTCCCCCGACACGGCCGTCGTCGTGCTGACGATGCAGGACGACCCCGCCTTCGCCAAGGAGGCCTTTCGCCTTGGCGCCAAGGCGTTCGTCGTCAAGCACGCCGCCGGCTCCGAGCTGGTCGACGCGATTCGCGCGGCCGCGCAGGGCGAGACCTACATCAACCCGCAGCTCGGAGCGAGGCTTGCGGCCACGCCCTCGGGGCCGCCCGGCGGGCTCACCCCGCGGGAGATCGACGTCCTCCGGCTGGTGGCCGCCGGGCATACCAACCCGGAGATCGCCGAGAAGCTCGTCATCTCGATCCGGACGGTCGAGACACACCGTGCCGCGATTCACCGCAAGCTCGGGACCAACAGTCGGGCCGAGGTCGTCACCTTCGCCCGCGAGAACGGCCTGATCGAAGAGGGCTAGCGGGCTCGGTCCCGCTCCGCCTGCGCCTCCGCCTCCGCCGCCGGCCTCGTCGGGCGACCTCGGCCAGTCTCCGGCTGGCTCAGCGGCAGATCGGCGCGCACCCTCGTGCCCCGGCCCGGCTCGGAGGCGATCTCCAGGGTGCCGCCGGCGAGCGACACCCGCTCCTCCATGCCGACCAGCCCGAAGCTTCGGTCGGCGGCCTCCGGATCGAAGCCGCTCCCGTCGTCAACGACGATCACCTCGACCACCTCGTCGGTACAGCTCACCGTGACCGAGATCCGGTCGGGATTCGCGTGCTTGATCGCGTTGTTGGACGCTTCCTGCACCAGGCGGTAGATCGTTGCCTCCAGGTCGGGCGCGAGCCGGCTTGGCCCCTCCGACTCGTCGCTGCCGATGTCCACGCTGGCGTCGATCTCGATTCCGAAGCGCTCGCTCGAGCGGCGGGAGAGGGACTCGATCGCGGGTCCGACGCCGAGCTCGTCGAGGACCGAGGGCCGCAGCTCTGTGATCAGGCCCTGGAGATTTCGGATCCCGCGGTCGACGTGATCGACCGCGATCTGCCTCGCGTCCGCCGACAGCTCCCGGTCGCTGCCCGCCGCGTCGAGCAGGACCCTGAGAGCCCCCAGCTCCTGGAGCGTCTCGTCGTGCAGCTCACGCGCCCAGCGGACGCGCTCGCGCTCCGACGCCTCGATCGACATCTTCAGCTTCTCCGCCTCGACCGCCTGCACCGTCCCGATGGTCGCCGCGGCCCCGGCGGCGAAGGACTCGAAGACCTGCTCGTCGTTCGAATCGAAGCCGTCCGAGCCCAGCGCCCCGAAGGCCACCAGGCGCCCCCTGAAACGGTCGCGGAACTCCAGCTCCGCGACGAGGGTGGGGAGGCCGCGCAGCTCGGGGGTCTCGGCCTGAAGGTCGTTGAGCCACGTCGGGCTGTCGGGGAGCCGCCGTCCCTCGAGGGCGCCCGGCTGCTCGCCAGCCGCGGCCGCGATCGAGAGCGAGCCGCCGTCTGACACCAGCAGGACCGCCTGCGTCGCCCCGACGACCCCACGGCCGCGCTTCGCGATCAGCTCGAGGAGGTCGCCCAGCTCGATCCCGCTCGAGACGGTCCGGGCGATGTCCGAGCTCGCCTCCAGGCCGCGCAGCGCCTTCTCGAGCTCCTCCCGGCGGCGGTCGATTCGCTCATAAAGGCGCGCATTCTCGATCGCCACGCCGGCCCACGCCGCCAGGACGATCACCACCTGTTCGTCGATCTCGTCGAACTCGGCGCCGCCCTTCTTCTCGGTCAGGTAGAGGTTTCCCCAGGCCTCGCCGCGGACCAGCACGGGGGTTCCGAGGAAGGTCTTCATCTCAGGGTGATTCGGTGGAAACCCATAGGAGCGCGCATGAGCGTTGACGTCCGCGAGGCGCAGCGGCTTGGGATTGCGAATCAGCTCGCCGAGTACCCCGCGGCCGCGCGGCAGTGGCCCGATCTCGCGCCGGATCTGCTCGTCGATGCCCGAATGCAGAAAGCGCTCGAGGCCGGACTTGTCCGCGTTCAGGATCCCGAGGGCGGCATAGGCTGCCCCGGTCAGGTCGCGGGCAGCCTCGGCGACACGCCGAAGCAGGGTCTCCAGGTCGAGCTCGGACACGATCGTCCGGCCGACCTCGAGCAGCTGCTCCAAGCGCTCATCCGTGAGCTTGTTCTGTTCGGACGCCAACCGTGCTCCCCGGTAGCCGTTTTCCACACCTCAGGGGACTAGGTGGAGAGTACCTAGTGCGATCCGGTCGTTGGCCCCGATGGAACGGGCCTGGCCCAGGGGTACGGTTGGCGTCATGGCAGTCGTTACCGAGACCACGAGGGGCCGCCTCTCGACCACCGCGCTGGAGCCCGACGTCTACCTGACGGATGGACTGCAGCTGTTCAGGGTCGTGCGGGGATTCGCGTGGCCGGCCCACGAGAGCCGCGCGATCCTCGAGGACTGCCGGACCCTCGAGGAGTATTCCTATTCGCCCGACGAGCTCTGGACGATGGGCTTGGTCGTCGTCTCGAGTGGGTGGTGACGGGATGGTCTCCCAGTTCGCCGCCTGCCGGGTCACCGCGACCGCAGAGGCGATCGAGCTGATCGAGGGCCTGAGGAGCACCCACGGACCACTTGCCTTCGCCTGCATCGGCCCGTCCTGCGACGCGGGCGAGCTTCGCTGCCTGACGCGAGCCGAGCTGCTCCCCGATGCCGACGACCTCCGCGTCGGTGAGATCGGCGGCGCGCCGGTGTACGTGGACGCCACCCGCTACGAGCTCTGGGGGCACCCGGAGTTCGTGGTCGACGTCGCTCCTGGTCCAGCCCCGGGCATTCGTCTTGGCGGCCTCGAGGACCGCCATTTCGTCACCCGCGCGGCGGGGTCACGGAGCCGATTCCGGCCAGCCACAGACGCGGCCGGCGCACATCGGTAGTCGGGCTGTCCGCCTCGGCCGCGTGGGGGGCGGCGCACCGAGCGGCGTCAGCGCACGGTGATCTTGGCGAGGCCCTTGCCGAGCCGGTCCTGATCGACCTTTCCGGAGATTCCCTGCACGGTCCCGGAGCTGGAGTACTGCCAGACCGAATAGCCGTGACCGGCCCAGTTCGAGGCCGGGACCGACGGACGGGAGACTCCCCACTCGGCTACCCAGAGCGGGTACTTCGCTTTCGCGAACTCGCGGGTGTTGCCCGTCGCTCCCCAGCTCGAGGCGTTCGTGTAGATCATCGGCTTGCGGCCGAGCCGCTTGTTCACCTTCTTCACCCAGACCCGGATCCAGGTGCGCAGGGTCGTTGCGGTCATCCCGCTGAACGGCGTCTCGACGTCCAGCACCGGCACGAGCTCGCCGCTCTGCAGCGAGCCGACGGTCGCGAGGAAGACGTCGGCCTCGGCGATCGCGTCCGCGCGGGCGTCGGCGGTGGTTCCCCCAGCGGCGAAGGCGCGGTGATAGGCGCCGACGCGGATCCCGTTCGACTCCGCGGCGACCCGGTTGGTGGCGAAGAACGGGTCGGCGCCGCACTGCCCGGGCTTCACGGTGCAGTCGGCGCCGCTGCCGCGGCTCGCCTGGACGAACGCGAAGCGAATGCCGCCGGACGTGGCCACGGTGGGCCAGTCGATCGGGCCCTGGAAGCGGGAGACATCGATTCCGAGCGCCCTCGTCCCGGCGCCCGCCGAGCCGGGGGCGATGCAGAGCGCCGCCGCGGCCAGCGCCACGGCCGAAAGCAGCATCCATTTTCTCGCGCACGTCCTCATCGTCTTGATTCTGCAACAGGGCTCGGCGGCGATCGGAGCGCGAGCGGCGTCAAATCTGAGCCAAGCGGGTAGAGCAACCTTGATGAAGTACGAAGGGGATGCGTCCGCCCCGGACCTGGGGTTCGTTCATTCGGCCCTGATCTACGGGACCGATGACGCGTTCATGGACGTCGCCCTGCCGTTCGTCGAGGAGGGCATCGCGGCTGGCGAGCCGGCGCTGGTCGCCGTGCAGACCGCGAACGTCGAGAGCCTGCGCTCCGCCCTCGGCGGGCAGCCCGAGGGGGTAACCCTGCTCACAGTCGAGGAGTGGTACGAGACCTCCGCCCGGACTCGCGACAAGTTCGCTCGCTGGGCCGGGGAGAGGACCGATCGTGGGCGGGTCCGGCTGATCGGGGAGCCGCCCTGGACGCTCGGCAACGAGGCCCAGGTGCGTGACTGGGCACGCAACGAGTCGGTCGCCAACGTCGCCTTCGCCGGCATGCCGGTCAGCCTCCTCTGCCCCTATGACGCGCGGGCGCTGCCGGCCGAGATCGTCCAGCACGCCCACTGCACCCATCCGGCGATCCTGCGGCCGGACGGCCCCGCCACGAGCGAGCCGTACGAGGACCCCCAGGTGTTCTGCCGCCGCCTCAACGGCGACGTCGGGCCACCCGAGGGGGAGCCGTCGACCGATCTGGTCTTCAACCTCGCCGATCTCCGCCAGGTGCGCCGGGTGATCTCCTCGGCCGCCGTGGAGTGCGGACTGCCGGACTCGCGCGCCGACGAGCTGGCACTCGCCGTCAACGAGCTCGCGAGCAACGCGGTCCTTCACGGAAGCCCGCCCGCCCATCTTCGCGTCTGGGAGACGGACACCGAGCTGATCTGCGAGGTCAGCGATGACGGGGAGGGGATCCGGGACGCGCTGGCCGGCCAGCTCACACCGCCCTCGAAGGGCATCGGAGGCCGCGGAATCTGGCTGGCGCGGATGCTGTGCGACGCGGTGGAGATCCGCAACGGGACGGGCTGCACCGTCACGGTGCACGCGAACTGCCCCGCCTACGCGCTCGCCGGTTAGACCGCGCGCAGCAGGTCCGAGTCGATCTCGCCGAGGGAGGTGGCGCCGCAGAGCGCCATCGTCAGGTCGAGCTCGGCGAGCAGCGAGCGCAGCACGATCTCGACGCCCTCCTGGCCGGCGAGCGCCAGCCCCCAGAGGTAGGGCCGTCCGACCAGCACCGCGTCGGCGCCGAGGGCGAGCGCCTTGAAGGCGTCGGCCCCCGAACGAACACCGCTGTCGAGCAGGACCGCCGTCTCCCCGCCGACCGCGTCGACGATCGGGGGCAGCGCGTCGAGCGAGGCGATCGCGCCGTCGATCTGCCGCCCGCCGTGGTTGGAGACGACTAGTCCGTCGATGCCGCGCTCGCGCGCCTCTCGAGCGTCTTCGGGATGCAGGATCCCCTTGAGGACGATGGGGAGGGTCGTCTCCCCGCGCAGCCATTCCAGGCGCTCCCAGGTCAGGTTCGGGTTCGCGAACACGCCGAGGAAGTGCCCGACCGCTGCGCCGATGTCCTCGTCCGGCGGCTTCTCGAGTCCCCGCTGGAACACGGGATCTGTGAGGTACTGCGCGATCCCGATCCCCTCGAGGAAGGGCAGATATGCCTGCTGGAGGTCCCGTGGCTTCCAGCCGGGCAGGTAGTTGTCGACGGTGAGCACGAGGGCGGAGTACCCGGCGGCCTCGGCCCTGCTGACCAGGCTCGCGGCGATCTCGTCGTCGTTCGGCCAGTAGAGCTGGAACCAGCGAGGCCCTTCGCCGTTCGCCTCGGCGATCTCCTCCATCGAGGTGGCCGACGCCGTGCTCGTGATCAGCGGCAGCCCGAGCGTGTCCGCCGCCCTCGCGGAGGCGAGCTCTCCCTCCTCGTGGAGCAGGGTCTGCACCCCGATCGGCGCGAGCAGCACCGGCGCGGGCATCTGCGTCCCGAGCAGCTCCAGCGAGAGGTCGCGCGTGGAGAGGTCCTGGCGCAGCACGCGCGGGACGATCCGCCGGCGCCTGAACGCCTCCAGGTTCGCGCGCATCGTGTCCTCGGAGCCGGCGCCGCCGAAGATGTACGCGATCGCCCGCTCGTCGAGTGAGTCGCGCGCCTTCGCCTCGAGCTCCGCCCAGGCCATCGGCAGGGTCGGCTGCTCGCCGGCGAGCATTCCCTTCGCGTAGATCTCGCGGTAGTAGTCGCCGAAGAGCGGGGCAGGGGGCTCGGAGCTCATTGGAAGGGGGCGTGTCCGTGCGAGGCGCGCTCGGCGGCGGCGAGCAGCTCATCGCGATAGTCGGGATGGGCGATCGAGGCCAGCGCCTCCCCCCGCTGATGGACGGTCTTGCCCTGCAGCTCGGCGGCCCCGTACTCGGTGATGATCACGTCGACCTGATGGCGCGGAGTTGTGATCACGGCGCCGACGTCGAACCAGGGCACGATTCGCGAGTAGCGCTTCTCTTCATGCGTGTAGGTCGACGAGAGGCAGAGCAGGGAGGTGGCCTGGAGGGACAGGGCGGGGCCCGAGACGAAGTCCTCGTGGCCGCCGATCCCAGAGAACTGGTTGGCGTTGATCGTGTCGGCGATCACCTGGCCGTGGACGTCCACCGAGAGCGCGCCGTTGATCGTCACCATCCTCCGGTTGCGGGCGATCACGTCGGGGGAGTTGACGATCGAGACGGGGAGGAAGGCGATGTCGGGGTTCTCGTCGAGCCACTCATAGAGCTCCTGGGTGCCGCCGGCGAAGGTCGCGACCGAGACGCCGTCGTATTGGCCCTTGCGGTTGGTGATCTTCCCGGCCTCGTGGAGCTGCATCAGGCCGGTGGTGAACATCTCGGAGTGTGCCCCGTAGTCCCCGCCGTCCCCTTCGGCGAGCAGCCCCGCGATCGTCGAGGGGATCGCGCCGATGCCCGTCTGAAGAGTCGCCCCGTCCGGGATGTACCGGCGGGCATGCTCGGCGATCGCGCGCTCGGCGTCGCCGGGCGGCGGGTCCTCGAGGGGGAGCGGCCCCTTGTCGCTCTCGACCAGGACGTCGATCTGGTCGACATGGAGGGCGTGCTTGTAGTCGGGCTCATAGCCGGGCGTCCGCGGGAAGAGCTCGGAGACCTCGGCGATCAGGAGCCGGTTCGGGTCGGCGGCGATCCGCTGCATCTCGTCGTAGGTGCTGCCCGCGTGCAGGGAGAGGCTGCACCAGCCGTCGGCGTCGGGCGGAGCGGCCGCTGTCGCGAACACGCGCGGGGCCTGGTCCTCGAGGATCGGCTCGAAGCGCCGGAAGTCGGCCGGGGCGAAGCTGATGTTGGCGCCCTGGTCGCGCAGGACCCGCTCGATCGGGCCGAAGAAGCCCGAGAGGTAATGGACGTTTCGATGCTGGAAGAGCGGCGTGAAGACGAAGAGCAGAGCCGTCCCGATGCGGAGCTCCTCCCAGTCGTCCCGCTTCCCCAGCGCCTCGAGCAGCGCGGCGGGCTGGCCCGGGCCGAGCGGCATGGCGAACGTATCCCTCGGTTCGAACAGGGCGCCGGCTTCGTCCGCGCTCATCCTCCGCGCCATGGCGCGGACTCTATGGCGTGACGGGCTTCTGCTTCCGCTTCTTCGGCTTGGCGAGCGGCTTCGGCGGCTTGCCGATCTGCTTCGCGCACGCCGGCCCGCTGCAGTGGACGAGCTTCGCGAGCCTCTTGAGGAGAAACTTCTTGACCGGCGCGTAGCGCCCGTTCTTCCAGATCGAGTTCATCATCAGCGGGTCGCGCGAGACGTCGTACATCTCGCGCCCGCCGTCCGAGTACTTCGTGAGCAGGTAGCGGCCCGTGCGGATCGCCCGGTAGCGGGGGGCGACGATCGCGCGGGAGAGCTGGGCTGTGTGGTCGAGGTCCGTGTTCTTGACGTAGGTGCCGACCTTGTGTCCAGACGCGGCGGCTGCCGTGCCCGTGCCGGGCTCGAAGGTCGTGCCCGGAGGGCCGGTCTCGAACAGGATCGGCCGGGTGGACTTCTGCGTCGGGCTCTGCGCCAGGGGAAGCATCGACTGCCCGTCCTGCGGCAGGCCGGGCCTCGCGCCGGTCATCTGCAGGATCGTCGAGGTGATGTCGCCGTTCCAGACGAGGGCCCTGGGCTGCGAGCCGGCGGGGATGCCCGGGCCGCGGATGAGGAGCGGGACTTGAGTCGATGGGTCATAGGGGACGAACTTGCCCTGGTGCAGGCGGTGCTGTCCCTGCATGAAGCCCTGGTCCGAGGTGAAGATCAGATAGGTGTTGCCGAGGACCCCGTGCTCCTGCAGGTCGTTGACGATCTTCTCGACCGCATCGTCGACGGACAACAGTGTCTCCAGTCGGTGCTGGTAGCGCGTCTGGATCTTCGCGATCAGCCCCGGGCCGAACCGGCTGATCCTCTTGATCCAGGCGGGCTTGTCCTTGACGTTCTTCTCGTTGAAGCTCGGGTCGACCGGCAGGGGGGCGGTGGCGAACGCATTGGCGTACTTCGGCGCCGGCGTCGCGGGGTCGTGCGGCGCGAAGAACTGGACCTGCATGTAGAGCGGGTCGTTGGGGAAGTGCGTGAGGTGGTTGTTGATCCGGTCGACCGCGAGGTCGCCGTACACGTCGGTCGAGTAGTCGTCGGGCGTGTAGGCCTTGTCGACGCCGTTCTCGTCGAGGGTGAATCCCGTGTAGGACGAGGGCGGGCCGACGAAGCCATAGAACTCGCCCTTGGACGCGGCGCTCGTTCCTCCGGCGAAGGGGCCCCAGCCAGGAGGCACGTAGGTCGGGCCGCCCACGTTGGGCTCCCCGAAGCCGTTCGGCATCTTGCCGATGTGGATCGTGCGGTAACCGTCCGATTGCAGCCAGACAGGCAGGTCGTTCTTGTCGTTGAACGACTGGTAGCCGCCCTGCGGCGGGGTGTTGCCGAGAACCCCGGTGTTGTGGGCGTAGTCCCCGGTCTGGACCGTGACCCTGGAGGGGCAGCAGAGCGGGTCCGACGCGTAGGCGTGCAGGAAGGTGGCGCCGGGGCTGCCGATCAGCGCCTGAGTCTTCGGCATGACCTGCATGTCACGCACGGTCTGATCGTCCGTGGTGAACATGATCACGTTGGGCTTGCTGCTCGCTGCGCGTGAGGTCTCACCCCGCGCGAGCAGGATGAGGATGCAGAGTGAGGCGATCCCCGCCAGCAGGAAACCCGCCCTGGCCCTTCGGGTTCGGAGCATCAATCGACCATAACGAGCGCCGGAGCGCGAAGTTGCGGCGCAAGTTTCTAACCCGGTTCTTAGGCGCTGCCGGATAGTTTCCGGCGATGGACTGGAGAAAGGCCCTCCGCTACCTGGCGATCGGGATTCCGGCGCTGTTCCTCCTGATCCAGCTGGTCCCGTACGGGCGCAGTCATTCCGACCCGGCCGTGACCCGGGCAGTCCGCTGGGACAGCCCGCGCACCGAGCAGCTCGCGAGCCAAGCCTGCGGAGACTGCCACAGCAATCTGACGAAGTGGCCCTGGTACACGAACGTCGCTCCGGTCTCGTGGCTGGTCCAGCACGACGTCGACGATGGCCGAGGCAACCTCAACTTCTCCGAGTGGGACCAGCCCCAGCCGGACATCTCGGAGCTCGTGGACCAGATCCAGGGCGGAGAGATGCCGCCGCTCCAGTACAAGCTGATCCACGGCGGGTCGCGCCTCTCCGACTCGGAGAAGCGCGACCTGGTCAACGGGCTGATCCGCACCTATGCAACGGATCCGCCGAGCGGCATCAGGCAGGGCGGCGGCTGACGCCCCGCCCTTATAGGGTTGCGGCAGGGTCATGGGCTTCTTCACACCCGCACCCCCGCCGTTCGAGTTGGAGGAGTGGAAGGCCAAGCCGCATCTGAGCCGGCTCAAGCCCCTGGTCCAGGACTGGGGGGCGAACGGATTCGGGTCGCCCACCTTCGTCTACTTCATCTACGTCCTCAAGCTGGTCGTCTTCTGCGTGGCGGCGGGCCTGGTCATCTCGCTCACGCCCGGGCTCGGCAGCCTCACCAACCTGAGCGACTGGTGGACGCAGCCGATCGTGTTCGAGAAGCTGGCCGTCTGGCTGCTGCTCTGGGAGATCCTCGGGCTCGGGGCGGGGTCGATGCCGCTAAGCTTCCGGTTCGCGCCGCCGATCGGCGGTGTCCTCTACTGGCTGCGCCCCGGGACGGTGCGCCTGCCGCCGTGGCCGGACAGGGTCCCCTTCACCAAGGGGTCGACCCGCACGTGGCTCGACGTGGGCCTGTACGCGGGAGTGCTCGCCACCGGGGTCTTCCTTCTCCTGGCCACGGGCGTGGACCGGTCCGGCGACTTCGCGGGCAAGCTGCCCCCGGCCGGAATCGCGGTGCTCCTGGGGTTGCTCGGGCTCCTCGGGCTCCGAGACAAGGTGTCGTTCCTGGGCGCCCGGCCGGAGATCTACTGCACCGTTCTCGTCGTCGGGCTGTTCGGGATCGAGCACTGGATCGTCGCGTGGCAGTTCGTCTTCCTCTTCATCTGGTGGGGCGCCGCTTCCTCGAAGCTCAACAGCCACTTCCCGTTCGTCGTCTCGACGATGATGAGCAACGCCCCGCTGGTCCCACGCTCGGTGAGGGTCAGGCTCTGGCGCGACTACCCGGAGGACATGATGCCCTCGCGCCTCTCGTCCGGTATTGCGCACTTCGGCACGGTTCAGGAGTTCCTCTGGCCGGCGCTGCTGGTCTTCCAGGACAACCCGACGATCCGGACCATTGCGATCGTGGGAATGATCCTCTTCCACCTGAACATCACCTCGATGTTCCCCCTGGCCGTCCCGCTCGAGTGGAACCTGTTCATGATCTTCGGGATCCTCTTCCTCTTCGGGCACTACGGCGACACGCCGCTCTCGACGCTGGACGACCCGCTGCTGATCGCCGTCCTCGCGGTCCCCTGTCTCCTGCTCCCGCTGCTCGGAGGCAACCGCCCGGACAAGGTCTCCTTCCTGCCCTCGATGCGCTACTACGCCGGCAACTGGGCGACGAGCGCGTGGCTCTTCCGCAAGGGAAGGGGGGCGGAGGAGAAGCTGGACACGGACATCAAGAAGCCGGCGCGGACCATCGCCGAGCAGGTCGGCGACATCTACGACCGCGAGACCGCGCTCTATCTCCTCAACCGAGGGCTCGCATTCCGGGCGATGCACTCGCACGGGCGGGCGCTGAATGCCCTGCTGCCCCACGCCGTGGACGATGTCGAGTCATACGACGTGCGCGAGGGCGAGCTGATCTCGAACGTCGTCAACGGCTGGAATTTCGGCGATGCTCACTTCCACAGCGCGCAGCTGCTGGCTGCGGTGCAGGAGCGCTGCCGCTATGAGCCGGGTGACGTGCGGGTCATCTACCTGGAGTCTGAGCCGACGATTCGCGGGCGCGGCTACCAGCACTACGAGATCTGGGACGCGGTCGACGGGCTGCTGGAGGAGGGCACCATCGCGGTCAAGGACATGGTGACCAGCCAGCCCTGGCTCGACGAGTCGTTCGACTTCCCGGTGGTCGTCGAGGGCGGTTCCGACGCTCCGGCCGAGCCACTTCCGGTCGGCGGCTCGGAGTCGCCCGCAGTGAGTCGTTGAGCGACGCGGTCGTCGTCGGCTCCGGCCCGAACGGGCTGGCCTGTGCGATTGAGCTGGCTCGAAACGGCGTGGGGGTGACCGTGCTCGAGGCCGAGGAGCGGATCGGCGGCGGCACCCGCTCCAGCGAGCTCACCGTCCCCGGCCTGCTCCACGACGACTGCTCGGCGATCCACCCGATGGCCGCCGGCTCGCCCTTCCTCAACTCCCTCGACCTGGCGAAGCACGGGTTCGAGTGGCTCTTCCCGGAGGTGGACCTCGCCCATCCGCTCGACGACGGCAGCGCCGGCGTCATGGTCCGCTCGATCGAAGAGACGGCCCGTGGTCTCGGGGAGGACGGTCACGCCTGGCGCCGGGTCTTCGGCTCCTCGTCCGCCCACTTCGAGGAGCTGCTCGAGGACATGCTCGCTCCGATCATCCACGTGCCCCGCCACCCGCTCCGCCTGGCGCGTTTCGGCATCCCGGCGGCCGCGCCCGCATCGGTGCTGGTCCGCTCGTGGAGCACACCGCAGGGCCGCGCTCTCTTCGGCGGTGTGGCGGCCCACGCCTTCGCCCCGCTGAGCGGACCGATGAGCTCCTCGGTCGGATGCGCGCTGATCGACGCGTGCCACGCCTTCGGCTGGCCGGTCGCCAGGGGCGGCTCACAGACGATCGCCGACGCGCTCGCCGCCGTGCTGCGCGAGCACGGCGGGCGGATCGAGACCGGCCGGCGCGTGAGCAGCTACGACGAGGTGGCGGGCGCCGACGTCGTCGTCTTCGACCTGGCGCCGGCGGCCGTGGCGGAGATCGCGGGCGACCGCCTGCCGGCCCGGGTCGCGCGCGCCTATCGCCGCTACCGGCACGGGCCCGGGGCGTTCAAGGTCGACCTCGCGGTGGAGGGGGGCGTGCCCTGGACGAACGAGGCCTGCCGGCGGGCTGGCACCGTCCACGCCGCCGGCACCTTCGAGGAGATCAGGGCCGCCGAGCGGGCGATCAACCGCGGGGAGATGCCGGAGCGCCCCTTCGTGCTGATCGGCCAGCAGTACCTCGCGGACCCGGGCCGCTCGCAGGGAGACCTCCATCCGCTCTACGCCTACGCGCACGTCCCGCGCGGATACACAGGAGACGCGACCGAGGCTGTGCTCGGGCAGATCGAGCGGTTCGCTCCCGGATTCAGGGAGCGGATCCGAGAGACCTCGATCCGAACGCCGGCCGGCCTCGAGAGCTACAACGCCAACTACACCGGGGGCGACATCATCACCGGCGCCAACTCGCCGGTCCAGATTCTCATCAGGCCTCGCCTCGCCCTCGATCCCTACAGCGCCGGAATCGACGGGGTCTACATCTGCTCGGCGGCGACGCCCCCCGGGGCCGGCGCCCATGGGATGAATGGCTACAACGCGGCCCGCTCGGCCCTGCGGCATCTCGGCTGACCCGCCCGCCCTCCGTAGTTTCCCCGCCGTTCGTCCAGTACTTCGTCACGTTGCGCCCGCCTGCCGGCTGCGGTGATCATTGGACATGACCTCTGGAGAGGAATCCGGGCCAGGGGGGTTGCTGCGCCCGCTGGATTGGTCGCGCAGGATCGAAGAGGCTTTGGAGAGGGACCTCTTCGTCCTGCACGGCCAGCGCATCGTCGACGTCATCAGCGGCGAGACGATGCGCCATGAGCTCTTCCTGCGGATGGTGGACCGGCGCCGGCTGATCCCGGCCGGAGAGTTCGTGCTGGCCGCTGAGGAGTTCGGATCGATCCGCGAGATCGATCGCTGGGTGGTCGGCCGGGCGATAGAGGTCGCGGCTTCCGGGACTCCCGTGGACCTCAACCTCAGCGTGAGGTCGACGGATGAGGCCATGATCGGCCTGATCCGAGACCGTTTGGAGGAGACGGGCGCCGCGCCGGGGGACCTCGTCTTCGAGCTCAGCGAGGAGCAGATGACTGAGGGACTCGACGCGGCGGGCGCCTTCGTCAACGCCGTTGCCGACCTCGGCTGTCGGATCGCACTCGATGGCTTCGTCGAGGGTGGCCCCGAGTCGTTCCTGCTGCGCCGGCTCCCGATCAGCTTCGTGAAGCTCGGAGCTCCGTTCATCGACGGCCTGGCGGAGGACCGGGGAAAGCGCCGGGCGGTGAGCAGCGCCGTCCTCAAGGCGCACCGCGCCGGACAGCGGGTCATCGCCCAGGGGATCGAGACGCTCGCGATCCTCGAGCTGCTGGAGGACCTCGGCATCGACGAGGCGCAGGGCCACTGCCTCGGCCCACCCGAGTCGCTGGAGTTCCTGATCGGCGCCGGCGCCTAGCGGGCAGCACCGGATGCGGCTGAGAGGAGTCGAACCTCCACGTCCCGAAGGACACAGGCACCTGAAGCCTGCGCGTCTACCAGTTCCGCCACAGCCGCGGGGCGTCGAAGCTTAGCCTGAGGCCTGCTCTGAGCCTGGCTACACTCACGGCCGTCACAAAACTCGCCGCTATCGTCTAGGGGACTAGGACGCCGGATTCTCAGTCCGGAAACCCGGGTTCGAATCCCGGTAGCGGTGCCTCAGGAAGCCCCCGCAAAGCGGGGGTTTTTCTCTTTCTGAGGACGCGCGGATCCTGGAACTTTGTCGCGAATCTGTCGCGAAAAATGCATCGAGAGGGTCCGGTAGTTTCGGACCGTGCCGAAGGAACCACCGGAAATCGTTGACGTCTCCGAGGAGATCACCGTCTTTCGGGGTGTGCCGACGCAGGACAGGGGGTCAGACGATTTCCTCGATGCGTTCCGTTCGCGGGCCGAGCTGGGGCTACCTCCAAGGGGAAGGACCCCCGAGGCAGAGCATCCGGAGCTAAATGAGGGAGTCTCCGTCTATGACTCGGCGGAGCGGCTGGCGTCCACGGTCAGAACGGTTCGCAGGCGGGGCCGAGAACTCGGTCCATACAGCGCGGAGCTCAGGCTAACTCCAGGAAGCGGGTTCCGAATGGCGAAATGGGGCTCACGCGGACACTTGACTATTTGGGGCGAAGCGGAGAGGATCGCCCAGTCAGTGGTCGATATCGTATGTATCGACTAGGAGGAAGCATTCGTATGGATTACATGGTGTTGGATAGCGCAGGGAACGCCGTATCCGCGTTCGACAATTTGACCGCAGCACGTGCGGCGATGCGCGCGATCGTCGATCGCGAGCCCGACGCTGCTCATGAGTTGATGCTCGTGCAGTACGACGCTGAGGGACACGCCGTCGGGGAGGCCCATCTCGCCGAGGATTTCGTGGACGTGCCGCTGGAGACGGGCTTTCTGGCCTGGACGGGTCCGGGCACTGTGCAGCCCGCGGACGCCCAAGCCGGGTATCGCTATGCCCCTGGCATAGGCGGCTCGTCGGGCGCTTACCTGGTTACGGTCTAGTCGTCTTCGACGGGCGGGGGTCCGGTCCCGGGGGGCGCGAAACCCTCCGGTAGTGGAGCCGTATTGAACGGAAGACGCCAGTCTTCGTCGCTTTCCCCGTTCAAGGAGAATCGCCACTCGTACCGCTTGTTCGGTTCCAGTGGTAGTGGTCCGAAGTTCATTGCCAAGGGCATGCCAAGGTCAGTACCCGGTGTCGTACCAGGGGGCCGGCCCACTTTAAATCCGCTTTCGAGTGCGACTTCCTGCTGGTCGCCAAGCGGACCTGGCACAGTCACGGGAGTGCCATCAC
Source organism: uncultured Solirubrobacterales bacterium (assembly GCA_963815045.1). GTDB lineage: Bacteria > Actinomycetota > Thermoleophilia > Solirubrobacterales > 70-9 > DASUPK01. Next base: position 1,435,959 of record CAWFET010000002.1, on the reverse strand, counting down.
TGTCGACGAGTTCCAGCTTCCACACGTGCTGGCGGTTGGTCTGATCCCAAGGCACGGAGATGTAAACGGCTACGGCGCTCGGGGCACCAAGACCGATGACGGTCCATCCGCCGCCTGTGATGTACAGCTTGCCTTCGGCGACCTGCGCGAAGTCAGCCAGTAGCAATGTTGCTTTGAAGGGCATCTGCGGCTGATCGTATCTGGGCTGGATCCTGGAACCATTCAAAGGGTGCGGAAGGTTCCACTAGACCGTCCAGAAGTCCGGACACTGGTACGGACCCGCCGGCCGCACCCGCGGAAGTTCTCTAGGCACAGACCGGCCCTTCGTACGCCGCCGACTCCCCTTCCCCCACGATGTGGGGAGCGGGGAGTCGGCGGCTAGCTACGGGCCGGTCGGGAGGGGGTGAGCGCGGGTGCGGACGGCGGGACGTTTGGAGTGGTTTTGCGTCATGAGGGGTGATGCCGAGGAAGAGAGTCAAGGGAGAGCGAGAGACGATCAGCTTCAGGGATCTGCAGGTGCTGGATTTCATCTGCAGGTTCGGTGTGGTGAACAGGACTGCAGTTCAGTGGTGGGCTGACACGGGCAGGTCGGTGACCTTGGACCGAGAGCGTCGTCTGAGGGAAGCCGGGCTGATCGAGGTTCACCTGCCGATCGGGCGAAGTGGCCCGCTGCTCGCGGTGACCTCACGCGGCCTTCGGCTCGCCGATCGGCGCGAGCTCGGGCCGTTCGCGTCTCGGTCTGGGCCGCGAACCACTTGATCGTCTGCGCCCAGGTCGCCGCCTGGCTCGAGGGCGGCGGAGTCGGCGACACCATTCTCTCCGAGCGCGAGATGCTCGCGGAGGAGCGCCTGCTCGGCGGGAACTTCTACTCGGCCAAGCGCAGCTATCCCGATCCCGGCTGGCATCACCCGGACCTTTACCGGCTCACCCTCCAGGACGGCAAGCCCCAGGAGCACGCGATCGAGGTCGAGCTGACCGCGAAGGCGCCGGAGCGACTCGCGAAGATCATCGACGCCTGGGAGGGACAGGTGCTTCGGCGAGAAGAGCTCCTGACGCGATCATCTACCTCTGCCCGCCCAAGGTGGTTTCCCATGTCGAGCGAGCGGTGGAGAAGTGCGGCGCTGGCTGGTGCGTCTCGGTCCAGAAGCTCTGGTTCGATCACTCCCCCTTTGCCCGACCTGAGAGCGAGCCTAGCGGCGGCTTAGGCGACGGCCGTCAACCCCCGGAGGGGGTCGGGGCGAAGCCCCTTGACGGCCGCGCCGCCGCCGCTACTGTCGCGGCCAGGTCGGGGCGGCATCCGGACTCAGAGTGAGAATGGATTTGTGGCGCGAGCCAGCGGACAAGTGAGCCTGCGGAAGGGCAAGCGCGGCTCGGTTTGGTACTTGAAGTACCAGCGACCTGACGGAAGTCACGGGCAGCAGCGGCTCGGGCCGAACTGGACCGGGCGGGGTCGACCGCCGGCCGGCCACTTCACCCGTCGCATGGCCGACGACGCGCTGCAGGAGCTGCTGACCGATCTGCGCCGCGGGAGCTCGACGCGCCGGTCTCGACCGGGGTCACCTTCGCCGACGCGAGCGCCGAGTGGCTGCGTCACGCTGCCCAGGAGCGCGCCTGCAAGGCCTCAACGCTCACCGACTACCGACTGACCGTCCGCAGGCTCGACGAGGTCCTCGGCGGCCTCACGGTGGAGGACATCACCACCGAGGTGATCGAGCGGTGGCGGGACCAGTGGATCGCGCAGGAGGCTCCGTCGAACCGGACCGTCCAGAAGTACCTCGTCATCCTCGGCTCGATCTTCCGGCACGCGAAGCGACGCTACGGCCTACGGACTAATCCGATGGACGAGGTCGAGCGACCTCGTGTCCGATCCAAGGTCGAGATCGACGTGCTCTCGCCAGCTGAGGTCTGGGCCCTGGTGCGCGCCGCCGACTCGGAGCAGGACGCGGCGATCTTTCTGACCGCTGCCTTCACTGGACTCCGGCAGGGCGAGCTGCTCGCGCTGCGCTGGCGCGACGTCGACTTCGAGCGCCGGATTGTCCGAGTCCACCGGACCTACAAGAGCGGCAACGGAGTGGACACGCCGAAGTCCGGCCGGGGAGAGCGGTGCCGATGGCTGACGAGGTCGCTCGAGCCTTGGCGCGGCTCGGCGAGCGCGAACATTTCACCGACGACGATGACCTGGTCTTCCGCGGCCCTCGTGGGCACGTCAATGCCCAGAAGCTCGGGTATCGCTACAAGGCGGCGCTGGAGCACGCGGCCTCCGCGAGCTGCGCTTTCACGACCTGCGTCACACCTTTGGGACGATCGCGATCAACCGCGCCGACATCGTTCAGGTCCAGGCCTGGATGGGCCACGCGGACATCAAGACCACTCAGCGGTACTTGCACTACAAGGCTCGCGACCACGAGGCCGAGCTGCTGTCCGACGCATTCCAAGATAGCGTGTCACTCAGGGTGACGGATGCCATCGAGGGCTCGTCACGTCGCGCCGCCTAAGTAAAGGCCTAGCGCGGTGGCGCTCGCACTGAAAGAATCGTCCGGTGGAGGAGGCGAAGGCAACGTCGTGTTTCTGCGGGTGCGGTACACGCGTGAAGAACCCCAGACTCGTGGTGACGAACACCAATGGCTGGGAGCTCAGTGACGAGCTCGCCCAATGGACCAAGGTTGAGCTGCTGATGCGCGGCATCGGCCAGTCGCTCTCCGGCGACCTGGCCAACAACTCGAGCAAGGCCAGATTCTCTGGCTGAAGCTGAGCGATTCGATTCACGCCAGCGAGCGGGCCGACCGAGAGGACGAGATGCGCGCCGCAGTTTGGCGGAAGCACGCCAAGAAGGCGCGCAAGAAGCTGCGCCGATCCTTGCGGCGAGATGGTCTGCCGAATCCGTTCGAGTTTCCTGATCTCTCCGCGGCCGAGCTCGCGGCATGGATCAACGAGGACCGCCCGCCAGACTGGGCTGATGACGCCGCTGAGCAGCCCGAGCCCGAGGGGGAAGATCAGTTCGAGCCCGAGGGGCAGGAGATTCAGGGAGTCGGCCCGATCAGGCGGCCGAGGAGAATGGATCCGGCGACCCGGACTACATTCCTTACCTGCTGATCACCTCGGCGATGGAACGGATGGGAGACGAGACCTGGGAATACGACGAGGTCCCGGGCGAGGTGATCGTCAAGACCTCCGACCGCCTGACTCAGTTCCGCGAGGACTTCAATCTGTTTCTCGACGCGGCCGGCATGGGCTACTGGATCGGTGTCAGGGAGCGGGAGATTTCCGAGAGCCCGGCGACCTTCGACCCGGAATACACGTCGAAGCTGCGCGAGATCTTCGAGAGCGAGCCCGTCGACGCCGTCCAGATCGCCATGACCCAGACCGCTGAGGACCTTCCCGAGCCCTTCAGCTTCGGCCCGGAGGTCTGGGCTCAGCTGATGTTTGAGCTAATGGTGGTCCTACGAGATCGCTGGCCGCCAATCCTGGCCCACGTGGAGGAGTTCGACCAGAGCACCGAGCTGGAGCCGGAGCAAGCCGAGTTCGCCGTCAAACTCGGCTACGGGCTCTCGCACGCGGTCCGCGCCCTGGAGATCCCGGGGACCCGCCCTCGCCAAGGCTGAGTCCGAGGTAGCGCCAACGCCCTATTCGTGGTCACTGCAGCTTTCAGAACTTTGTCGCGAATTTGTCGCGAAACCTGCATTTCCGAGGGCCTCGAGGCGAACTGAGAACGCTTCATCCGTGCCTGGCGGACCCAGCCGACCCATCATCGGTGTGCTTCTCAGTCCGGAAACCCGGGTTCGAATCCCGGTAGCGGTGCCTCATCAAAGCCCTGCGGAAGCGGGGCTTCTTCATTTCTTGACTCTGGGACCGGCCAGGACTTCGTCGGAACTGCGTATTGCGCGAAAGCGCCGCTTTGCGTGGAAAGCAGCGGTCTAGGCCGGGACCCTCTGGTCTAGGAGACTTGCTTCTTGCGCGAGGGGGAGCACGTTGGTGGCGTGCTCCCGCTCGCTGCACCTAGTGGGGCTGCGACTCCAAGCTAGCCCGCGGCCATTGCCGCCTGGGCCTCAGCCAGCTTCGCCCGCAAGGTGGTCAGACCCTCCTTGAATTCGAGCAATGGCCGCACCTCCCAGGTGACCATTCCAAACAGCGGGTAATCGGTCATCAGGTCGAGGGCATCGCCATGGGAACCGGCGTTCGCGATGCTGAAGCCGCCGCCCTCGAGGTAGCCGTACGTGCAGTCGAAGGTGCCATCCTCATTCTTTCCCTCGAGCCATTCGATCGCGGTGTCGAGCTGCTCGGGCGTTGGAGGCATCGGACCGGGTGTGGCGCTGATGAGGTACTTCATCTCACTCCTCCGTTTCTTAAGTCCCCTACTGAGGAGTATCCCACCCCTGTCCGCACCGGCCAGGCTCCGATCCGCGTGAATGCGGGAGCCGCTTCTCGTCCAAAGCGAAGGACGACGCCGCGGGCCTACCTGGTTCAGATCTGGCGGGCGACGAACCGGAACGAAATGCTGCACACCGCATCGCTCTGCCTTGCAATCCCGACGATCTTCCTAGGGCTCCTGACACGGCCACGAATCGTTTGTGTCACGTCGAGAAAGCTGCCGGGGTTACTCGGGTCTATCCCAATCTGAGGCAAGACCCGCCTCGCGTGGAATTTTCCGGAACGAGCGATCCGGACGTTTCCAAAGCGCGCCTCGTTGAATCGGACCTCGCAACCGTCCTGGATTCCAATGAGCGCCCCTCTCCCGCTTGACGAGGACAGCATCCATACGGCCGGTCGCCCGCAGGAAGCGTTACAGCTGCCGTACGAGATGTTCGGCTCGAGTTTCGGTCCGGCGGCGAGCGCTGAACTCATCATGCCGACCACCAGCCCCAGCGTCAGGAAGAGAGTTCCGCAGACCTTTGCCATGCGCGGATCTTGCCTCTTCTGAGGTCGCGGTGGCGAATAACGCGATTCCATGCGGACCGCCTCTTCTCGTCCAAAGCGGCGGTTTCTTTCCGGCTTGCTCTGCTCCGACAGCCCGGCGTTGTTGATTTCGGGCCTATGCGCGGCTAGCATCAATGGGCTCGGAGGGAGCCCATGCGCGTACGACAGTTTCGCTGCGTGGCTCTGGGAACACCCTGGCCGCGCTCACTCAGGCGCTTCGCGTGCGTCGCCTCGCTCACCACGCTGTCTTTGGCGGCGAGCGCCTCCCTCGCCGCTGCGTCAGTGACGGTCGGGCAGGTGGGGACGGCTTCGCTGGCCTGTGTCCCGGTCGAGCTCGCTCAGGAACGTGTCTTCTCGGGCGCCTCCTACATGTTTAATGAAGCGGGGACGGTCACGGCTTGGAGCCACCTCGCGAGGACCGGCACGGGGCAGCAGGTGACGATGAAGGTGTTCCGCAAGATCGACGATCCGAACGTCTACCAGGTCGTCGGCCATGATGGCCCGCATCCGATCGCCGGCGGAATGCTGAACATTTTCTCTGCCCATGTCCCGGTGCAGCCCGGCGACATCCTCGGCATGCATGGCGGTGCCAACGTCGGATGCGCCTTCCCGGCCACCTCCGGCGACACCGTCCTCGCCTGGATCACCGACCTCGCCGACGGTGAGGCGGCGCAGTTCTCTCCCAGCATCGACGAGCGCGTGAACATCTCCGCCACCTTCGAGCCCTTCAATACGTTCACACTCGCTGCGATCACATCCAACAAGAAGAAGGGCAGCGCGACCCTCAGCCTCAATCTCCCCAACCCCGGGGAGCTGAGCGCCTCAGGCAGGGGGGTGAAGGCCGCCTCCGCCGGCCGGGCAGTGATCAGCAAGGCGGTCGGTGCCGGCCCGGCCCAGCTCTTGATCAAGGCTAAGGGCAAGCAGAAGAAGAAGCTCAAGAGGAAGGGCAAGGTGAAGCTCAACGTCGCGGTCACCTACGCGCCGAAGAACGGCGACCCCGCCACCCAGGCGGTGAAGGTGAAGTTGAAGAAGAAGCGCTGAACCGTCAGTCGGTGCCGAACACCGCAGTGTTCCATGCAGAGCGGATAGCCGCTTTTCGTCCAAAGCACTACTCAGGGGGCAGAGTGAAAACGGTGACTGGAAGCCCGAATCGCAGCAACTTGTCCAGCAATCCACGCTCCTGCCAGCCGGAGCGCTCGGCAGAGCGGAGCCCGACAAGGATGTGGTCGGCGGGAAAGCTCGCGAGCGCATCCTCGAACGCGAGTATCGGATCGTCCGCGCCCACGGATCCGCCGACCGGCTTTCCTGATTCTTCTTCGAGGTGGCCGAGAACCGTCCGCAGCCGCTCGTCTGCCTGTTCGCGCGCCTTGTCCGTGGCTGAAGACCACCATTCAAAGCGCGTTGGCAATGCGGGGGCAATGACGAGAGTCTCGTCGGCCACCTCGATCAACTCACGGACGCCTGCTGGGAGATTCTCGCCACTAGTCGCCGCCTGACCGGCCGCAATTAAAAGTCGCATTGGCACGGTCACAAGTCAATCAGTCCGCCGCTAGGTGTTGCGCTTTCCATGCAAGGCGCCGCTTCTCGTCCAAAGCACCTATCCGGCTTAACGGACTGGAGAAGCTCCTATTCAGGCTGAGCTAGGCCGCGGTCTCGCGGTGAGGCAGCTTCCAGCCCGGGCGTGGGAAGTGGCAGGTCTCGCCGTCGACGTTGTGTTCGAGGTAGTACTGGTCCTCGGGCGGGCCCTCCCAGAACCGGCTCGCCTCGCTCACCTTGGTGACCACCTTCCCGGGCCAGAGGCCGGAGGCGTCGACGTCGGCGATGGTGTCCTCAGCCACCCTCCGCTGATCGTCGGAGGTATAGAAGATCTCCGAGCGGTACTCCTGGCCGACATCATCCATCTGCCGGTTCTTCGACGTTGGGTCGTGGATCTGGAAGAAGAACTCGAGAATGTCGCGGTAGGAGGTCCGCTCCGGGTCGAAGACGATCTCGGTGGCCTCGGCATGGCCTTCGTTGTTCTCTTCGGTCGGGTTCGCGTTCTCGCCGCCGGTGAAGCCGACCCGGGAGGAGATGACGCCCTCGCGCCTGCGAAACAGCTCCTGCACCCCCCAGTAACAGCCCCCAGCAAGGATCGCGGTCTCGGTGTTCTCACTCACGCCCTTCTCCTTCCTTCGAGTCTGTTGACATTAGTCTCGAAAGGCTGGCCGATCAAACGTAGCTTGCCGCCAGGCCCCGACTAGTGCTTTCCATGCAAAGCGGCGCTGTTGTCCGACTAACGCACACTGGGCGGAGATGTAGGCTGAACCCGAATCGTCAAACCGGGACGTGGAGGGGCTGAGATGCGGAGGCTCGTCGCAGGGATCGTCGTCGTCGCTTCGCTCGCAATCGCTTCGCCGGCATCGGCCATCACCAACGGCGCGCCTGACGGCAACCGCCATCCGGAGGTCGGGGCGCTGCTCGCGCAGCAGGCCTTCTCCGACGGCACCTGGGCCGAGTGCACTGGGACGCTGATCAGCCCGACGGTCTTCCTCACCGCCGCCCACTGCGACGAGGGAGTGAGCCGGGTCAATGTCACCTTCGACTCCTCCTACGTCTATCCGAAGGGCGCGACCTTCCCGGGGACCTGGCATGCGGACCCGGCGTACAGCCGGTCGCAGAGCGACCCGCATGACATCGCCGTCGTGGTGCTCGACAAGGCGGTGAAGGGGATCGCTCCGGCCGGCCTTCCCGCTGCGGGCTCGCTGTCCTCGCTTCCGGCGAACCAGCAGTTCACCTCCGCCGGCTACGGCGCGCAGGCCGTCAACAACGGGCCGGGGGGCAAGACGTACACCTACACGGACGTGCGCTTCTTCTCGGTCGGCACCCTCAACTCGATCACCCCGAGCTGGCTGCGGATCTCCCAGAACGCCTCGACCGGAAACGGTGGCACTTGTTATGGAGACTCGGGCGGCCCGAACTTCCTCGGCGCCGGCGCGCATGAGACCAGGGTCGTCGCCGCGACGACGATCACCGGCGACACGGCCTGCCGCTCGACGAACGTGGACTACCGGTTGGACACCCCGTCCGCCCGTTCATTCCTGGCGGGCTACGTCGCACTGCCCTAGCGAGGACCGTCGGCGGGGCAGGGAAGCCCCGAATCGGGTCGAAATCGAGGCGATTAAGCACCCGTTAACACCTCGGAAAGTACGGCCAAATACCGATTCGACGCCTGGGGTCCGAGATAGGATCGCCTGTGGAGCTGCTGGATTGCGGCAGGAGAGAAACGCTGCTGGGAAGCAGGTGAGGAGCTGCTGGAGGATGGGACCGTCATAGGGACCCGAACGGACGCTCATGGCTCGCAACGGGTCTGCTTCCAGGTGGAGCGAATGTGAGCCCCGGAGACGGGACGGCCACACCACGGGGCGGAGGACGCGTACGGGGGGGCGGCAGGTTCGCTCGCCTGGCGGCGATCGGCGCGCTGGCGCTGGTCGTACTCGCGATCCTCGTCCTGCTGCTGTCGGGCGGCGGGGACTCGAGCCGCTACCGCCTGCTGTTCGAGACGGGCGGTCAGCTCGTCAAGGGCAACCAGGTCCTGATCGGCGGTGTCCCGGTCGGCAGCGTCGACGACGTCAAGCTGACCGACAACGGGCAGGCCCAGGTCGACATCTCGGTGGACCGTCCCCTGCACGAGGGGACCACGGCGATCGTCCGCGCCACCTCCCTGTCGGGAATCGCGAACCGCTACATCTCGATCCAGCCCGGGCCCGACAACAACCCGGAGCTCGCGAGCGACGCGATCATCTCCGAGACGGACACGACCAGCCCGGTCGACCTCGATCAGCTCTTCAACACCCTGCGCGGCCCGGAGCGCCAGGCGCTGCGGAACGTCATCCAGGGCTCGGCAACCGTCTACGCCGGACAGGGACCGGCCGCCAACCAGACCTACAAGTACCTGAGCCCCTCGCTCGTCGCGACCGACCGCCTCATCCAAGAGCTCAACCGCGACGAGGGCACCCTCACCAACTTCATCGTCAACGGCGCAAACATCGTCTCGGCCGTCGCCGAGCGCCGGGCCGATCTCTCCTCGCTGACGCAGAACGCGAACATCGCCCTCGGCTCGATCGCCGCTGAGAACCAGTCCTTCGACCAGGCCCTGGTCGCACTCCCCGGCACGCTCCGCCAGGCCAATACGACCTTCCACAACCTCCGGCCCGCTCTGGACGACCTCACTCCGCTGGTCAATGCGACCCGGACCAGCACCAAGAACCTCGCACCGTTCCTCCGGCAGCTCCACCCGGTGCTGACCCGCTCGGTCCCGGTCTTCAGGGACCTGAACCGCGCGGTCAATCTGAACGGCAAGTCGAACGATCTCGCCGATGCGACCGGTTACCTGGTCGCCCTGCAGAAGCGGGCGGCGGACAACATCCCGATCACCGTCCAGGCGATGCAGGACTCGCTGCCGCAACTCGAGTTCCTCCGTCCCTACACGCCCGACCTGACCGCCGGAATCGCTCACCTGAACCAGACCGCCGGCTACTACGACGCGAACGGCCACTACGTGCGGGTGCAGCCGGCGGGCATGGGCGTCTTCCAGCCGACTACGCCTCTCACCGCAGCTAACTCCGCCACCCCCTTCGCCGATTACGGCGCGTTCGGTGGACCCAACTACAACCTGTTCCGCCGCTGCCCGGGCGCCGCCTCGCCCGTTCTGCTCGGCAGCAACCCATTCGCCGCTCCGTCGCCGGCCGGGGCCTTCCTCGGCCCGCCGAACGGCGCCCCCGCCAGCCCCTCGTCCTGTAACTCGAGCGAATCGGTGCCGGGGCCATGAGGCGGATCGCCCTCATAGTCGCCGGGGTGCTGCTCGCCGCGATGCTGATCGCGCTGCCCGCGATCGGCTCGAACGGCGCCAGCGGCACCTATCTGGTCCGGGGCTACTTCGACAACGGCTCGTTCGTGGTCTCGGGCGAGCAGGTCCGGGTGGCCGGCGCGACGGTTGGGTCGGTCGAGTCGGTCGACGTCTCGAACGACACCGAGACCGCCAGCCTGGAGGGCGGGCCGCATGCGGTCCCGGGCAAGGCGATCGTCGTGATGAAGATCGAGGACTCCGGCTTCAAGGACTTCCGCCAGGACGCGAGCTGCCTGATCCGCCCGCAGTCGCTGATCGGCGAGAAGTTCGTCGACTGCACCCCGACCCAGCCGCGAGCGCCGGGTACTCCGCTGCCGCCCCTCCTCCAGAAGATCCCCGACGGCCAGGACGGCGCCGGCCAGTATCTGCTGCCGCTCGAGAACAACGGCACCACGGTCGATCTGGACCTGATCCAGAACATCCAGCGCCTGCCCTTCAACGACCGCTTCCGGCTCATCCTGAACAGCCTCGGCGCCGGCCTCGCGGGGCGTGGCCAGGACCTGGGTGCGGTCATCGACCGGGCTAATCCGGCGCTGAGGCAGACCGACCGCGTGCTGGCGATCCTCGCCGAGCAGAACCAGCAGCTCGCCAGCCTGGCGAGCAACGGCGACCAGGTGCTCGCGCCGCTCGCGCGGGAGCGCACCCACATCACCGGTTTCTTCCACAACGCGGCGATCTCGGGACAGGCCACAGCCGAGCGCAGCGCCGACCTCGAGGCCGGGCTGCACAAGTTCCCGGCGACCCTCCATCAGGTGCGGCTCACGATGACGAAGCTCAAGGACTTCGCTGACCAGGGGACGCCGCTCTTCACCGACCTCAACATCGCGGCGCCCGGCCTGAGCAAGGCGACCGTGAACCTGCCGGCCTTCGCGAAGGAGGGCACCCCGGCGCTGATCAGCCTCGGGAACGCCGCCGAGACAGCCGGGCCGAAGCTCGCCGCGTCCGACGGGCTGCTCAGCGACCTGGCCAACACGGCGAGCTCCTCGGTCTCGATCGGCCAGAACTTCTCCGCGTTCCTGAGCACCTTCGAGAAGACCCAGGGCTTCCAGAACCTGATGGACTTCATCTACAACTCCGTCGGCACGGCGAACGGCTTCGACTCGTACGGGCACTTCCTCCGCTCGAACCTCCAGCTCACGAGCTGCGTCGAGGTCTCGGACTCCTTCCAGGACGTCTGCGGCGCGACCTTCCACGCGTCGGCCCCCACGACCACGACCAAGAAGAAGGGCAAGAAGGCAAAGATCTCCAAGGCGGGGATCCACAATGCCTCGCCGCTGCCGCAGGTCAACGTCCCGAACATCCAGGATCTGATCCCGCAGCTCGTCCCGCCGCGGACCCCGACGACGCCGCAGGACTCCGGTTCCGGCACGGACTCCAACTCGGGCTCCGGCACGACCACCACGACCCCTGGGGGCGACCAGAGCAAGGATTCGCCCCAATCACAGGCGGTCTCGATGAGGCAGGCCCAGATGTTCCTCCAGTTCCTGCTCGGAGACGGCGCATGAGGGGCGGGCGCGCCGGCAGCCTGGCAGCCAGCCCGACCCTCGTCGGAGCGGTGACGGTGCTCGTGGTCGTAGTTGCGGTCTTCCTCTCCTACCAGGCCAACCAGGGCCTGCCGTTCGTCCCCACCTACAAGATCTCCGCGGAGCTGCCGAACGCCGACAGCCTCGTGCCGGGCAACGAGGTCCGCATCGGCGGCATCCGGGTCGGTCAGATCAAGTCGGTCGATCCCGAGACCGTCAACGACGCGCCCTGCCCGAACGACCCGACCCGCCAGTGCACCACGCAGGTGGCCAAGGTCAACATGGAGCTCAATCAGAACATCGACCCGCTGCCCGAGAACTCGACGCTGGTCGTCCGGGCGAAGTCCGCCCTCGGCCTCAAGTACCTGGAGATCAACCGCGGGGACTCGAGCCAGGGATTCAAGCCCGGATCGACGGTCCCGCTGACCGCGGCCCGGCCGGAGCCCGTCGAGATCGATCAGGTCTTCAACATGTTCGACGCTCCCACCAGGACGGCCATCCAGTCGAACCTGCTCGAGTTCGGAAACGCGCTGGCAGGACGCGGGGTGGACCTGAACGACGCGATCGGCCAGCTCAAGCCGCTGGTCAGGGTGCTCACGCCGGTGATGCGGAACCTGGCCGATCCGAACACCGGGCTCGGCAACTTCGTCTCCTCGCTGTCCGCCACCGCGGCCGAGGTCGCCCCGGTCGCGGAGATTCAGGGCCAGCTCTTCGTCGACCTCGACACGACTTTCGGCGCCTTCGCGCGGGTCTCGCGCCCGTTCATTCAGGAGGCGATCTCGAAGTCGCCCTCGACCGAGGACACCACGATCGCGACCCTGCCGACGATCCGGCCACTGCTGGCCAACACCGCCAAGCTCTTCAGCGAGCTGCGGCCCGGCTTCCACGCGATCGCGCCGGTCCAGAAGGACCTCGGGAACTCGATCGTGGAGGGCGTCAAGGCGCTTGCGCTTTCCCCGGCGTTCAACGCCCAGCTCGACCCGACCGCCCAGGCGGTCCTGAACCTCTCCAACAACTCGGGGGCTCGCACCGGCATCAACGACCTCACGACCTTCAACAACACGCTGGCGCCGCCGCTCTCGTTCATCACCCCGGTGCAGTCCGTCTGCAACTACGCGACGCTGCTCTTCCGCAACGTGGCGAGCTTCCTGGGCTCGGAGGACGGGGTGGGGGCCAGCCAGCGGTTCATCGTCCTGCAGCCGCCGATCGGGCCGAACAGCGAGATCGGCCCGAGCTCCGCGCCGGCCAACGGCGGCGGCCAGACGACGAACTTCCTCCACTACAACCCGTATCCGAACACCGCGTCGCCGGGGCAGACGCATGAGTGCGAGTCGGGGAACGAGGGCTACCCGGCCGGTCAGACCATCGGCAACGTGCCCGGCAACCAGGGCATCCACACCGACGGCCAGATCCTCCAGCAGGTCACGAAGAAGAAGAAGTCCAAGAAGAAGGGCAAGAAGTGACGGACGAGCGCGCCAACAAGCCGCCCGTCCAGGTGGCAGGCAAGGACTACGACGAGCGGGTCTACCGCAAGGGCCATCCGCCTCACCGGATCCGCAACGCCCTGATCCTGATCGCCCTGGTCGTCGTCGGGACCTACCTGGCCTGGACCAAGACGATTCCTTTCCAGAGCCACTTCGAGCTCCACGCGGTCTTCAAGAACGCGGCCAACATCCGCAAGGACTCGCCGGTCAGGATCGCCGGCGTCAACGTCGGCAAGGTCGTGAGCGTGAAGAGCGTCTGCGACAACGGCCTGACAACCGGGGACTGCGCGAGCAACTACTCCGACGTCACCTTCACGGTCGACGACAACGGCCAGCCGGTCCACAGCGACGCGCAGGTCGAGATCCGGCCGCGCATCTTCCTGGAGGGCAACTTCTTCCTCGACGTGCGGCCCGGCAGCCCTAGCGCCCACTCGCTCTCGAATGGGGGCACGATCCCGGTCACCCAGACCTCCACGGCGGTGCAGCTGGACCAGATCCTCACCTCCCTGCAGGCCCCGGACCGCGCCAACCTGCAGAAGCTCCTCGAGGGATACGGCACGGCGCTCACGCACAAGCCGACCGCAGCCGACGAGGTGACGCAGGACCCGGAGGTCCAGGGCCTGACGGCCGCCGAGGCGATCAACAAGTCCTTCACCTACGGGAAGACGGCCGCTCGCGACTCGGCCATCGTCAACCAGGCGCTGCAGGGGACCGCGCCGCACGACCTCTCCAACCTGATCGCCGCCCAGGCGAAGATCTTCGGCGCACTGAACGGCCACGAGTCGCAGCTCCAGGGCCTGGTCTCCAACTTCAACATCGTGACCGGCGCGCTCGCGTCCGAGTCCGAGAACCTGCAGCGCACCATCAAGCTGCTCGGCCCGACGCTCCAGATCGCCGAGCCGTCCCTGCGCCACACGAACGCGACGCTGCCCTATCTGCGGACCTTCGCCCGGGACCTCACCCCCGGGATCCGCGAGCTGCCGGCCACCATCGCCGCCTCGCAGCCCTGGATCAACCAGACCGCGGCGCTGCTCGGCAAGAACGAGCTGGGCTACATCGCCAGTCAGCTGCGCATCGCCGGTCCGGGAGCCGGCAAGTCCACGGACGAGGGCAGGCCGCTGTTCTCGCAGATCGGCCTGCTGAGCGGTTGCGTGGACAACGTCCTGCTTCCCACGGGCGACGTCCCCCTCAGCGATTCGGGCGGCGGATACAACTTCACGACCGGAGTGCCGAACTACAAGGAGTTCGGCTACACGGTGACCGGCCTCGCCGGCGAATCCCAGCCGTTCGACGGCAACGGCTCCTCGCTCCGCTTCTTCTCGGCCGGCGGCGCGGTCCCGGCGGGCGGCCCGGTGCCCAACCTGCGGCTTTCGACCGGCGGCCCCCCGCCGCAGGAGGCCCTCTGGGGGGGCTCGACCGTCCCGCCAATCGGCACGAAGCCCGTCACCAGCTCCAAGCCCCCCTTCAGGACCGACGTCACCTGCCAGAGCAATCCCATCCCCGACCTGAACGGCCCGGCGGCCGACCAGGGCCCGGCTGACCCGTTGCCCTACCCATGAGACACGCCCTGAGAACCCACCTGCGCGACGTGCTGGCCATCACCGGGCTCATCCTGGCCGGCCTGTTCGCGGTGACCGTGATCCTGGTGAACCAGCGGGCCGTCCTGCCTAGTTGGGTGCCCCTGATCGGCACGGATCGCTTCGCGCTCAAGGCCGACTTCTCGACCGCCCAGGCCGTCACCCCGGGCCAGGGCCAGTCGGTGGACATCGCCGGCATCAAGGTCGGCGAGGTCAGCAGCGTGACGCTCCAGGACGGCCACGCCGTCGTCGGAATGGAGGTCGACAACAAGTACGCGCCTCTCATCCACACCAACTCCTCGCTTCTGCTGCGGCCGAAGACGGGTCTGAACGACATGGTGGTCGAGGTCGACCCCGGCACCCAGTCGGCGCCCGATGTGAAGGAGGGCTCGACGATCCCGCTCTCCTCCACCCAGCCCCAGGTGAACCCCGACGAGGTCCTGGCTTCGCTCGACGCGGACACGCAGCAATTCCTGAAGCTCCTGCTCGCGAACGGGGCGGAGGCGCTCGACCCGGCACAGGGCCGTGACGTGAAGCTCTCCAACGCCCTGCGGCGCCTCGATCCGTTCGCCCGCGACATCGGCCGCATCTCCGGGGCCCTCGCGACGCGGCGTGTGAACATCGCCAGTTCGATCCACAACTTCCAGCTTCTTTCGACCGAGCTCGGCAACCGCGATCAGGACCTCGTCAACTTCGTCGATTCCTCCGACGCCGTGCTCGCCTCGTTCGCCAAGGAACAGGCATCGATCCGCAGCTCGATCCGCGAGCTCCCATCGACGCTGAAGGAGGCCAAGGGGGCGCTCACCAGCGCGAACAGCCTCGCGCTCCAGGCCGGCCCGGCGCTCAAGAAGTCCATCCCGGGCGCGAAGGCCACCGCCCCGGCGCTGCGGGCGCTGCGCCCGTTCTTCCAGCAGACAGCCGGGCCGATCGAGAACCAGATCCGGCCCTTCACACAGCAGGTCGCCAGCCCGGTCACGCACCTGGCGCAGATCTCGCAGGGCCTCGGCAAGGCCTCGCCGGGCCTGCGCACCGGGTTCACGGACCTGAACTCCGGGCTGAACGCGCTCGCCTACAACCCGCCGGGCGATCAGGAGGGCTTCCTCTTCTACGTCCCCTGGCTGAACCACGACCTGAACGCCACCTACCTCCTCCAGGACGCGTACGGGCCGATCAGGCGAGGCGTCGTCCTGGAGAGCTGCGGAACCGCCCGGGTCGCTGACAACGTGCTGCGGTCGGAGCCGTATCTGCGCATGCTCTACCAGCTCACCGGGCAGCCCACGGCAACCAACATTCCGGGGTGCGGCTGATGGGTCAGCGGGCGCCCACAGTCGGTCAGATCGCCGTAGCGGTCGCGTTCGCCTTCTCGTGTTTCGGCCTGCTCCTCTTCCTCTGGGCGACCTTCGGCGGCCCGGTTCCGCTGAAGCCTGAGGGCTACAGGATCAAGGTCCCGTTCAGCGAGGCGACTCAGTTGGCGCAGGAATCCGACGTGCGCATCCACAACGTCTCGGTGGGCAAGGTCAAGTCCATCAGCCTGGAGGATTCGGGCCCGAACAAGGATCTCGCTGTCGCCACCATCGAGATCGACACTCCATACGCACCCATTCCCGCCAACACGCGCGCGATGCTCCGGCAGAAGACGCTGCTGGGGGAGACCTACGTCGAGCTCACGCAGGGAGACGGAAGCGGGCCGAAGCTCCCGGAGGGCGGAAGCCTGCCCAAGGCGCAGGTGGAGCCGTCGGTCCAGCTGGACGAGATCTTCAGGACATTCGATACCAAGACGCGGGCCGCGTTCCAGACGTGGATGCAACAGCTCGCCATTGCGAGCTACGGGCGTGGCGCCGACCTCTCCGCCGCGATCGCCAACCTCGCGCCGTTCGCCGAGGACGCGAACAAGCTGCTGCGCGTGCTGGACACGCAGCAGGGCGCGGTCCAGCAGCTGGTTCGCAACACCGGCGAGGTCTTCGGGGCCCTCAGCGAGAGGCAGGGGCAGCTCCAGGGCCTGATCCGAAACTCGGGGACCGTGTTCCGCACCACGGCCGTGCGCAACCAGGACCTCGAGGCCACCTTCCGGGCGCTGCCGACCTTCCTCGACGAGTCCAAGCTGACGCTCAACCGGCTCGCCAGCTTCTCGCGCCTCGCAAATCCGGTAGTCACCCAGCTCCATCCCGCCGCGCGGGAGCTCAGTGCCGACCTCAAGCCGATCGCCCAGGTGACGCCTGACTTCAAGGGCTTCTTCGTGGGTCTGCGCAAGACCCAGAAGCGGGGCCTGACCGGGCTGCCGGCCCTGCAGACGCTGCTCAACAGCGATCTCCCGCCCCTGCTCACCGAGCTCCATCCGTTCACGCAGCAGCTCACGCCGATCATCTCGGGCATCGGGCGCTACCAGAACGACATCACGGGCCTGATCGCGAACTTCGCCGTCGCCACCAACGCCGTCGGCACGACCGAATCGGGCGGGGCGGGGCATTACATCCGCAGCTCCGCGCCCAGCTACCCCGAGTCGTTCGCGAACTTCACGTCCCATCGCCTCGCCTACTCCCGAACCAACCCCTACATCGCACCCAACAGCGCGCTCAAGGTCGCCGGCGGGCTCGACACATTCGATACGCGGCCCTGCGCGAACCCGCCCGGCCTCGTCACCACACTCGGACCGGACGCCAGCTACACCGGCAACCCGTTCTTCTCGAACCGGGCGACCTTCGACACCCCGCAGCAGCTCCTGGACACGCTCAAGCAGTTCCCGTTCGGTGGCCAGACGAGCAGCACGGCGCTGCCCGCGCCGGCCTGCACGAAGCAGCCACAGCAGCCCTCGATCGGGCAGATAGCCGAGATGAGCGACTACACGCACGTCTACGCGAACCCCTAAACCCGGCTACCGACTAATTGGGTGAGTCGCTTGCAGCGCGCGAACCGCACAACTACGCCCAATTTGCTGTGTTAGGTTCAGCGAGAGAAGGCAAATCCAAGGGCTGGTGGCGCCGCAATCCGCACCGCTACCAGGGAATTTGCCCAACGGAAAAGGAGTGGTATGCGTAAGCGCAAGTATCTGATCGGAGCCACGCTGGCCGTGGCCGGGGCGCTCGCCGTCTCGGGCACCGCCTATGCGGGCGCTCCGACAGGCCAGACCCTGAATGCAACGGTCGCGCCTTCGAAGCTTCAGACGAAGACGTGGACAGGTGTCTCGCTGCACAACATCATCGCTACGACCTACAGCGATTTCAACGGGTCGCCGGCGGCGAAGGAGACGATCTTCCACCTGGATCATCAGATCAAGTTCGTCAACGGCAATCTGCCCGCCTGTCCGCAGGCGACCCTCAATGCAGCGACCACCACGACCGCGGTTCAGTCCGCCTGTGGCGGAAGCATCGTGGGTACGGGCACCAACGAGGTCAACAACAAGACCGGGTTCTTCACCTCGCCGAACCCGGTTCTGCTCGTCAGCGGTGGTCCGACGACTCTGTTCGTCTGGACCCGCATCGCCAACTCGCTGACCCTGGTCCTGAACGGCCAGTACGCAGCAGGCCCGAACACCCTCGACGTGACGGGTCTCCCGAACACGCCGGGCACGGACCTGACGCTGTTCGACACGACGCAGACCAAGGTCAAGACGGGCGGCAAGGGCAAGAAGAAGACGTACTACGTCATGGCCCGCTGCAAGAGCAAGAAGCACAAGATGGTCAGCAGCGAGACGACCACCTTCTGGGACAACAGCTCGCAGACCGCTGTGTCCACGCAGAAGTGCAAGGCGAAGAAGTCCAAGAAGAAGAAGTAGGACCTTTTCCCTTTGAGTTGCGAGAGGGGCGGCCTTCGGGCCGCCCCTCTTTTTTGGCGCCCCGCCGATGTAGGATCCGCGGCGTTCATAACGGTCGGTGGTCAAGGGAAGTCCGGTGAAAAGCCGGCGCGGTCCCGCCACTGTGACCGGGCGATGCTGTCGCACTAGACCACTGGGGAGTCCTCGACTCCCCGGGAAGGCGCCTCAGTCGAGCCCGGAAGCCAGGAGACCTGTCCCCGGCCCGCCAACACGACCCTCGAGGAAGGGGTGGCTCACTGATGAGAATCACTGTCTCGATCTCAGCGCTGGCCGGGCTGATCGCGGTTGCCGCGCTGGGCGCCGGAAGTGCGAGCGCCAGCGTCCCCGTCGATCTACGCGTGGCGAGCAATGACGCCGGCAACCTCGCCGACGTCATCCAGTACGTGCCGAGCACCACGACCATCAAGACATTTGCCGGGCCCGACTGCTTCAGCGCGTCGAACCACAGCAGCGGGCAGAGCTACACGCAGTCGAGCCCGAACATGCTCGGCGCGATCTGGGAGGCCGCTCAGGTCGAGCCGGCACTCCAGCCGATCCGGATCTCCGACGCGGACTTCGCGGATTTCGGGTCGCTCGGCGTCTGTCAGATCAACGCGCAGACACCGCCCGGGTTTTTCTTCCTGAAGGCGAATCACCAGGCCCTCCAGGTCGGTGCCCAGCTGTTCCCCATTCAGGGTGGCGAGGACCTGCTCGCCTACCGCACGCCCGACGATTTCAGCGCCGACGAGGAGCTGGATCTGACCGCGCCGGTGCGAACTGCGCCCGGAGTCCCAGTCATGGTCAACGTCCGCTCCTACACCACGACCGTGTCCGCTCGCCAGGGCGCGACCGTGCAGGGGGCGGGGTCGCCGGTGCAGACGGACGGCAGCGGTAATGCCGTCGTCACGTTCCCGGCGCCCGGGACGTATGAGCTCACCGCGACGGGCGACTACAACGATGTCCCGAGCTCCACGCTGTCGGTGTGCGTCGCGACGCAGCCGGAGCGCGCCTGCGCGGCGGAGCGTGGACGCGAGATCCTCGGCAGCGACGAGGCCGAGGGGATCAAGGGAACCGATGGCAACGACCTGATCCGCCCGCGCGGCGGAGCCGACGGCGTCAAGGCCGGTGCCGGGAACGACCGAATCATCGCCAACGGGGGCGGCCGCGACCGGATCTTCTGCGGCGGCGGAAGAGACGTCGTCGTCCGGGATCGCAAGGACCGCGTCTCCAAGAGCTGCGAGTCGATTCGCACCCGCGGCAAGGGACACCACAAGCACAAGGGGAAGGGCAGGAAGTGATCCGCGCCCGCATCCTGGCGACCACCCTGGCGCTCGGCGCCACGGTGGCCGCCGGTTGCGGTCTCGGTCCCGGCCAGGACCAGGGCGACGTCTCGCTCACGGTCACCCGCGACTATGGCAGCAAGGTCCTCGCCCAGAAGACCGACTCGATCCACGAGTCCGACACCGTGCTGCGCGTGCTGGACCGCAATACGGACATCACCACCCGTTATGGAGGCGGCTTCGTCCAGTCGATCGCCGGGCTCTCGGGGACCGTCAGCGGCGGCCGCACCCTCGACTGGTTCTTCTACGTGAACGGCATCGAGTCCCCGGTGGGGTCGACCGACTATGACCTCTCGAGCGGCGACCGGATCTGGTGGGACTACCGGGATTGGACCGCCGCCATGCGCGTGCCGGCGGTCGTCGGCTCCTGGCCGGAGCCGTTCGTGCACGGCTTCCGTGGAACACACTGGCCCGCCACGATCGTCTGCCACGCGAGCGCGGCGACCTGCGGAGCCGCGGGTCAGCGGCTCTCTCCGGTCGGCGTGAAGACATCGGCGGGTCCGGTCGCGGATCCACTGGTGGTCGAGGTGGGCCCCTGGGATGCGATTCGAAAGGACCCGTCCGTTGACCTGCTTGCCGATGCGCCGGACAGGAGCGGCGTCTTCGCGCGCTTCGTCGGCGAGGGGAGGCCCCTGCTGGAACTGCTAAACCAGCAGGGTCAGCCCGCCGGAAGCGTTGGCAAGGGCGGCGGGCTGATTGCAGCACTGCGGCCGGGTGACGGTCCGCCGGTCTGGGTCGTCACCGGGACCGACGCCAAGGGGGTGATGGCCGCCGTGGCCCTGGTCGGGCCCGCGCTCAGGAACCACTACGCCGTGGCCACGCAGCCCGGAGCCGGCGCCATCGGGGTGCCCGTACAGTGAGATCCGCCTTTGCCTATACACCGGGGCGGAGCGCGCTCCATCGAGCCAATCCGGGTGCCGCCGTCGCCTATCTGGGCGCCCTCGCCGTGGTCGGCTTCGTCTACTCGAGCCCCCTGGTGCTGATCGCCGCGACGGCCGCGACGGCGCTGGCCGGTTACGCGGCGGGCGCCGGCCGGGCGGTGCGGGCCTCCCTGCGCCTCGGCCTGACCCTTCTGATCTTCATGATCGTCATCAACGCGCTGGTCACGCATCGCGGCGAGACCATCCTGGTCCGAGGGTGGGACCTCCCGGTGCTGGGGAACACCGACGTCACCCTGGAGTCGCTGGCCGCCGGCGCCGCGATCGGACTGCGGGTCGTCGCGGTGGTGATGGCGTTCGGCGTCTACTCGGCCTGCGTCGATCCCGATCGCGTCCTGCGCGCCCTGCGGCCCCTGGCGCGGCGCTCGGCGATGACGGCGGGACTGGTCACGCGGATGGTGCCGCTCGCCGCCGCCGATGGAGCACGGATGCGCGAGGCCATCGCCCTGCGTGGGCCGGGGGCCGAGCCGGTCGGGCGTCCGGCGATGGCACGGCGGCTGGTCGAGGGTTCCCTGGACCGGGCCGTCGACGTCGCGGCGACGCTCGAGCTCCGGGGTCACTCTCTCGGGATCCGCCCGCATGGACGCCGCGAGCGTTCCCGAGACGACCTGCCGCTGTATCTGACCGCCGGGGCGATCCTCGGCGCCGGGCTCGCGGCGCGATTCGCCGGCGCGGGGAGCTTCGACACCTATCCGCGGATAGAGATGGATGCCGGTGTGCTGACGCTCGCGCTGTGCGTCGGGCTGATCGTGCTGGCGGCGGTGCCATTCGCGGTCAGAAGGTGGCGATCGCGTGCCTGACCCGGTTCTCAGAGCGAGCGGCCTCTCCTACCGCTACCCGGAGGCGAGCGGCGAGGCGCTGCGCGCGATTGAGCTCACGGTCGAGGCGGGCGAGTTCGTCGTGCTCGCCGGGCGCTCGGGGTCCGGGAAGTCGACTCTCCTGCGCGCCGGGTGTGGCCTGGTGCCCCACTTCCACGGGGGCCGGATCGAGGGTGAGCTCGAGGTGGCCGGAATGGACGTCCGCACGCACGGGCCGGCTGAGCTGGCGGAGGCGGTTGGGATGGTCGCCCAGGAGCCGGAGACACAGGTCGTCAGCACCACCGTCCGCGCTGAGATCGAGCTCCCGCTCGAGCTCAGGGGGGTGGCGCCGGCGGCCCGCTCCCGCGCCGTGGAGGAGGTCGCTCTCGCCCTGGCGATCGACCATCTGCTCGAGCGGACGACGGACACGCTCTCCGGAGGGGAGCTCCAGCGCATCGCGCTTGCGGCTGCCCTCGCCACGCGGCCGAGGCTGATCCTGCTCGACGAGCCCACCTCTCAGCTCGACCCGGTGGCCGGGGACGAGCTGATCTCCCTGTTGAGGCGGTTGAACGAGGAGTGGGGGGTGGCGGTTCTGCTCGGCGAGCATCGCCTGGAGCGTTGCCTGGCCGCGGCGGACCGCGCCATCGCGCTCGAGCGCGGAGAGATCGCCTTCGACGGCGCCCCCGAGGCCTTTCTCCGCTGGGCCCTCGAGCACGACGAGGTCCTGGCGACGCCGGGCGCCCGGCTGCTCGATGCGCTCGGCCTGCCCCCGCCGCCGAGCGTTCGCGAGGCCCGCAGGAACCTCATGGGGTGGGGCCTCGCAATCCAGGATCGGGATGTGGCGATGCGGGACCTGGCCCCGGGGCGGGGCGGCGGAGTCGCGCTCGCCTCCCACGACCTCTGGGTCGAGCTCGGATTCGGCGAGGAGCGCACCGAGGCGCTGCGGGGGGTCGATCTCGAGGTCGGGCGGGGAGAGCGCGTCGCCCTGATGGGAGCCAACGGGGCCGGGAAGAGCACCCTGCTGCGAACCGCCGCCGGGCTCGCCGAGCCACAGCGCGGGCGGCTGGAGGCTCCGTCCGGGGTCGCCCTTCTTCCCCAGCGGCCCGGCGACCTCTTCGTGCACGAGCGCGTCGGCGAGGAGCTGCGAAGCCCGGACGGCCAGGAGGCGCTCCGCCGCTTCGGGCTGGAGGAGCTGGTCGACGCCGACCCGCGCGATCTGTCTGGAGGCGAGCGCCAGCGCCTCGCTCTCGCGATCGTCGTGGCCGGGCGGGACGACGGGGACGGCGACCTGCCCGGCGCCCTCCTCCTCGACGAGCCGACCCGGGGCATGGACCGGGCCAGGAAGGCGGAGCTCGCCGAGCTGGGCCGTGGCCTCTCCGACGCGGGCACGGCGGTGGTGATCGCGACCCACGACGTCGAGTTCGCAGCGACCTTCGCCGACCGGGTGATCCTGCTCGCGCGCGGCGAGGTGGCCGCCGACGGCGCCGCCACCGAGCTCCTCTCGGGGGGCTGGTACTTCTCCAGCGAGGTCGCCCGGATCCTCGATGGAGGGACGATCACCGTCGAGGGCGGGATCGCCGCGCTGCGGGGTTCCTCAACGCGGAACGCGGGCTCGGCCGCCGGGGCGGAAGAGGCGAAGCGATGAGCTGGCAGGCCGCGGTGATCGTGATGCTCGCCATCACCCTCCTGGGTGGATTCACCTGGTACGAGCGCTCCCGCCCGCCGTCGCAGGTCGTCGCCCTGGTCGCCGCGCTCGCGGCGATCTCAGTCGCCGGGCGCGTCGCCTTCTCGCCGATCCCGAACGTTGTCCCGAGCACTGACATAGCCCTGATTGCGGGGTACACGCTGGGCGGCGCGCCGGGGTTCGCGGTCGGGGCCCTGACGGGCCTCGTCTCGAACTTCTGGCTCGGGCAGGGCCCCTGGACGCCCTGGCAGATGGCCGGCTGGGGGCTCACCGGGATCTTCGGCGCAGTCCTGGCCGCGGGGACGGGCCGGCACATGGGCCGGCTGAGCCTCGCTGTGGCGTGCGCCTTCACGGGCTTCGCGTACGGTGCGCTGCTCGATTTCTCCGTGATGTTCGGCTTCGGCGGCGAGCAGTCGCTGGACCGCTACCTGGCGATCTCCGCGCGCGGACTGCCCTTCAACGTGGCGCATGCGGCCGGGAATGCGGCGCTGGCCCTGGTCGCCGGCCCGGCCATGGTGCGGATGCTCACTCGCTACCGGCGGCGCTTTGAGTTCGCCTGGAGGCCTGGCCGTGGGGAGAGCCGAACGCCGAAGGGCGTCGCGACGGGCGCCGCCTGTCTTCTCGCCGCCCTGCTGATCGCTGCGTCCGCCCTGCTCGGCGGCACCCGGGCCGACGCGTCCGGCGGCGGCTCGCCCGCGGCCGTCGCCTGGCTGAGGAGCGCCCAGAACGGCGACGGCGGCTTCGGGTTCGCCCGCGGGGAGGACTCGAGCCCGGCGATGACGGGCTGGGCGGTCCTAGGGCTCGAAGCCGCCGGGGTGAATCCTCTCGACGTCGATCATGGGGATGCCACCCCGATCAGCTACCTGGCCGGGACGGTGGGCGAGATCAGCACCACCGGCGACCTCGAGCGCACGATCCTGCTGCTGCGGGGTGCGGGGCTCGACCCGCGTCATTTCCAGGGGCACGACCTGGTCAGCCGGCTTGTCTCACGCCGTGGCGGCGACGGCTCCTGGGGCCAGCAGGTGAACCCGACTGCGTTCGGCATCCTCGCCCTCAAGGCGGCGGGCGTCACCGGAGGCAACTCTCGCTCCGCATCGTGGCTGCGCGGGGTCCAGAACGATGACGGTGGCTGGGGCTTCGCCGCGAAGTCGGCGAGCGATGCCGACAGCACCGGCGCCGTCCTGCAGGCCCTGGGCGCCGCGGGCAGCAGCTCCGGCGTCCGGCGGGGGGTCTCCTACCTCCGCGGCGTGCAGCGCTCCGGCGGCGGCTTCGCACTCTCCGGCGGCTCCGTGAACGCCCAGTCGACCGCCTGGGCCGCGCAGGGCCTGGTCGCCGCGGGAGTCTCGCCCACGTCCGTTCGCAGCGGTGGGACGCCCCTCAGCTACCTCGCCTCGGCTCAGGCCCAGGACGGCCACTACCGGTACTCCTCGACGAGCGACCAGACTCCGGTCTGGGTAACCAGCCAGGCCCTGATGGCCGTGAACGGCGCCTCCTTCCCGCTCAATCCCGTCCCCCGGGCGGTGTCCAACGTGGGCGGCGGGGTGTCGGCCCCGGGCGGGGGCGCGGGCGCGGCCACGACCGGCTCCGCGTCCGGGAAGGCGCATGGCGCGCACAAGCAGAAGGGCGACGCCCGCACGACGACACAGGCCGTCGAGCAGAAGGCACCGGTCCCGCTCGATCCAGCATCTTCGAGCGCTTCCAGCGGGGGCGGCGATGGGGGAGTCCCGGGTTGGCTGATCGCCCTCGGGATCGTGTTCCTGGGTGCAGCCGTGATCTGGGGCGGCTGGCTGAGGTACAAACGCCGCCTGCCCTAGGTTTCCACCCATGGAAGTCGAGGAGGCGATCCGCACCCGCCGGACCCACAAGGCATACCGGCCCGAGCCGGTCGACGCGGAGGTGATCGAGGAGATCCTCGACCTCGCGCGCTGGGCGCCTAACCACAACCTGACCAACCCATGGCGCTTCCGGGTGGTTGGGCCGGAGGCCCTGGAACGGCTCAAGGAGGCGGCAGGGCCGGAGTCCGCGTCGAAGCTCGATCGCGCCCCGACCCTCGTTGTCTGCTCCTGCGCGCTCACCGGCGATGAGATCCAGGACGAGGAGGACCTGCACGCAGCGGCCTGCGCCGCCTACATCGTCCTGCTGGCCGGCCACAACCGGGGCCTGGCCACCTACTGGCGGACGCCGGAGGTGCTGCGGACGCCGGAGGGCTGTGCCGCCGTCGGGATGCCGGAGGACGAGCGGTTCGTCGGCCTGATCCATCTCGGCACGCCCGTGCAGGAGCAGCGGCCGCCCGAGCGCCTGCCCGCCGACCAGGTGATCGAGTTCCTCGAATGATCTCCCGGGAGCAGGCAATCGCGGCGATGCGCGATGACCCCTTCGACGTGGTCGTGGTGGGCGGCGGCATCACGGGCGCCGGGGTGGCGCTCGATGCGGCCTCGCGCGGCTACTCGGTCGCCCTGGTGGAGCGAGGGGATTTCGCCCAGGGCACCTCGAGCCGCTCCTCGAAGATGGTGCACGGAGGCCTTCGCTACCTGCAGAACTTCGATCTCGGACTGGTTCGGGAGGCGCTGCTCGAACGCCAGCTGCTCGTTCGGCTGGCGCCGCACCTCGTCTATCCGACGCCGTTCCTGGTTCCGGCGGTCGGCGGCGAGAGGAAGAACCGCGCCATCGGGATCGGCCTGAACATGTACGACGTGATGGCGACCTCGCGCATCGGGCGCGGTCGCAGCCAGCGCAACGAGCACCGCGACGAGGCCGAGTACTGGTCCCCGGACCGGCATCGCACGATCTCCGGGGAGGAGGCCGTGGAGCTGATTCCGGCGCTGGAGCCGATGGACCCGAGCTCGGCCTATCTGTTCTACGACTGCCAGACCGACGACGTGCGGCTCGTGCTCACGGTTCTCGGCGAGGCGGAGCGCTTCGGCGCGGTGGTCGTGAACGGCGCCGAGGTGACGGAGGTGCTGGAGGACGACGGCCGCGCCGCGGGCGTCGCGTTCACCGAGGCGGAGTCCGGGGAGCGGGTCGAGGTCCACGCCACGAATGTCGTCAATGCGACTGGGGTGTGGGCCGACCGTATCCGGCCCGACGAGCTGCTCACCGAGGAGGAGATCCCCAGGATCCGGCCGAGCCGGGGCTCGCACGTGACCCTCTCCAACGACGACCTCGACATCGGCACCGCCGCCTGCATCGTTCCCGCCGGAGCAGACCGCACGATCTTCGCCCTGCCCTGGTACGGGCGGGTCCTGGTCGGGACGACGGACAACGACTACGAGGGCGAGATCGACGAGGTGCCCGCCGGCGCCGACGACGTCGCCTACCTGCTCGACGCCCTCAACTCCTACTTCGGGACGAGCATCGGCCCGGACGAGCTGACCGGCGCCTACGCCGGCGTGCGACCTCTGATCTCCACGGGCGATCCGAAGAAGTCGGTCGACATCTCGCGGAAGGCCGAGCTGTACGAGACCTCCTCGGGAATGCTCACGATCACGGGCGGCAAGCTGACCACCTTCCGGCGCATGGCGGCCCAGGTGGTCGACAGGATCGTCGAGCGCGATGGCCGCGAGGCCGAGTGCCGCACGGACGACATCCCCCTGGGCATGTCCGCCCGGCCGGAGGACTTGCGAACGGGCATCGAGCTGCCCGAGGGCGCCACCGACCAGCTCGCCTTCCGCTACGGGCACGCGGCGCGCTCCGTGCTCGATCTGTGCGAGGAGAGCCCGGAGCTGGCTGAGCCGATCGTCCCCGGCCACCCCGACCTGATGGCTGAGGTCGTGCTGGCCGCCAGGCGCGAACAGGCGCGCTCGGTCGCCGACGTGCTGCTGCGGCGGACCAGACTCGGGCTCGTCGCGGCCTCCGAGCTCCGCGACGGGGCCCGCGTCGAGGCGGTCGCCACGCTTCTCGGGAGCGAGCTCGGCTGGAGCCCTTCGCGCGTCTCCGACGAGGAGACGGCATGGGGGCGGGTGGCGGAGGCAGAGGGTCTCGATCCAGGGCGAGTGCCGGCCTAGCGCGGTCGGTGCATTCAGGCGTCTAGCATGCGCGCGTCGGTGGCCCTCAAGGACCTACATCTGGCAGACCTGCACCAGCGAGCGCGCGAGCAGGGCGTGGAGCGGTACCGGATGCTGACCCGTGACGAGCTGATCGAGGCGCTCGGCGGGGAGGGTGCCGAAGCGGAAGCCTCGTCAAGGGCACGGTCAAGGGCGCGGCCCAAGCCACGGTCCAAGGAGGTTGCCTCGCCCGCAGCCGCCGCCGAGACAGAGGACCTATCTGAGGACGCCGGCGGCGGCGAGGACGAGGCTTCTGATGAGGCTTCTGATGAGGCCTCCGAGGAGGTCACCGGCGTGCTCGACCGGATGCCCCAGGGCTACGGCTTCCTGCGGCTGACCGGGATGGGCGAGGCCGAGGGCGACGTCTACGTGTCCGCTTCGCAGATCCGCCGCTGCGAGCTGCGTCCCGGCGACCAGGTCACCGGCCCCGCCCGGCAGCCGCGCCGCGGCGAGCGCCACCGCGCCCTGATCCGTGTCGAGACCGTCAACGGCCAGAGCCCGGAGGACGAGCGCACGCAGTTCGAGGATCTGACCGCGGCGCCGCCCCATCGCCGCCTGCTCGCCCCCGATGCGGCTGCGGACCCGCTCGTTCGCGCGGTCGACCTGCTCGGACCGCTGGCCTTCGGGCAGCGCGTGCTGGTGCTCGCGCAGCCCCGCTCCGGGCGGACCGCGCTGCTGCGCGCCCTGGGTGGCGCAATCGCGGAGACCGGAGCTCACCTCTGCGTTCTGCTCGCGGATGAGCGGCCCGAGGAGGTCCCTCAGTGGGAGCGGGCGCTGCCGCAAGCGGAGATCTTCGCCGCGACCGCCGACCAGGAGCCACGCGACCAGGTCCGAGCGGCCGAGCTGGCGATGGGACACGCGAAGCGTCTGGCCGAGAGCGGGGAGGATGTCGTCGTCCTGATCGACTCGCTCAGCCGGCTCGCCCTGGGCTACCGCGACTCCGGGCGCGTCAAGCGGATCTTCGGCGCCGGCCGTGAGCTCGACGAGGAGGGGAGCGGCTCGCTCACCGTGATCGCGACCGTGCTCGACTCCGATGACCGGGGCGCCGAGGTTCGTGAGGCCCTGGAGACGACCGAGAACCTCCTGCTCCGCCTCGATGCCGATCTGGCCGCGAAGGGAATCGTCCCGGCGCTGGTGGCGGCGGACTGCCGAGCGTCCGGGGAGGACGAGCTGCGCGACGCGGAGGAGATGGGGAAGATCCGCCTCCTGCGCGCGGAGCTCGCGGAGATGGACCCGGAGCAGGGCGCCCAGGCGCTCTCGGATCAGATCGGCGAGACCAGCTCGAACGCGGAGCTGCTCAGCCGGTTGTAGGTGACACCACGACGTCCACATCTCTCGGACGTCCTGCATCTGCCGCACCTACCCGGCGTACCCGACGTCTTCCATCGCGTCCGCGTCCCGGACGACCTGGAGGCGGTGACGACGCGCGGGGAGGAGGCCGAGGCGAACGCCACGGGCCTCGACCCGGAGACGGTCGAGCGGCTCTGGGAGGCGGCGGTCGACCTCTACCGCAGCGGGGTCCACCCGGGCCTGCAGCTCTGCGTCCGCCGCGAGGGACAGGTGGTCCTCGACCGAGCGATCGGACACGCGCGCGGCAACGGCCCCGACGACCCGGAGGACGCGCCGAAGGTCCCGATGACCCCGGACGTCCCGGCCTGCATCTTCTCGGCCTCGAAGGCGGTTACCGCGATGGTCATCCACCTCCTCGACGAGCGCCGCCAGCTCCACATCGGCGACCGCGTCAGCGAGTACATCCCCGAGTACGCGCAGCAGGGGAAGGAGGGGACCACGATCGCCCATGTGCTCGCGCACCGCGCCGGGCTCGCCTCCATGCCGAAGGAGGCGCTCGACCTCGAGTCGATCGACGACTGGGACCGGATCGTCAGGCTGATCTGCGAGTCCAAGCCGAGCATCCGCCCCGGCCGGATGCTCGCCTACCACGCGGTGTCCGGCGGGTACATCCTCGGCGAGATCGTCCGGCGGGTGACCGGGAAGACGGTCCGGGAGGTCCTCGCGGAGGAGATCCTGGGCCCGCTCGGCTTCAGGTGGGGCAACTACGGTGTCGCGCCGGAGGACGTTGAGCGGGTCGCTCCCTCCTACGTGACCGGGCCGCCGATCCTTCCGCCGCTGTCCACGCTCGTCAAGCGCGTGCTGGGGTCGCCTCTCGATGAGGTGGTCGAGCTCTCGAACGACCCCCGCTTCCTGACCGCGCTGGTGCCGTCCGCGAACGTGGTCACGACGGCCAGCGAGCTCTCTCGCTTCTTCGAGATCTTCAGGCAGGGAGGGGAGCTGGACGGCGTGCGGGTGATGGAGCCGAGGACGATCCGGCGGGCGCTCACCGAGCAGTCCCACCTCGAGATCGATTTCTCGCTTGTCTTCCCGACCCGCTTCTCCTACGGCCTGATGCTCGGCGCCGACTACGTCAGCCTCTACGGCCGCGACACCGACCTCGCCTTCGGCCACCTCGGGCTGATCAACATCATGGGCTGGGCCGACCCGGAGCGCGCGATCTCCGTCGGCCTGATCACGACCGGGAAGGCGATCGTCTACCCGGAGCTGCCGCGCTTCTACGGCGTCATGAGCCGGATCGCCGGCGAGGTCCCGAAGACCGAGCCACCCGCCTGGCTGCAGGGCTGATCGGCATCAGTCGTTGACAGCTCCGGGGCTTCCAATAGAGTCCGGCGGGACAGGGGAAGTCGAGCTCGGGAGGACGATCGAATGCGCAAGGCTCTACTCGCAGCATGTGCAGCCGGAATGCTTGCCGCCATGGCGCCGCCGGCGCTTGGCGCGACCACCGTCGGGCAGGCGGCTCCGTCGACCGCGGCTGAGATCCAGTGCAGCGACCTGACGGGCGTCCAGGATGCAAGCGGCGCTGGTGCTCCGAGCTACACGATCCCTTCGCAGGGTGTGCTCACCGGTTACACCACGCGCGGCGGGACGATCGACGGCGGGATGCGCCTGGTCGTGTTCCGTCGGGCCGGCAGCGATTTCGTGGTCGTCGACCGCAGTGATCCCGGGGTCGTCCCCAGCGGCGCCCTGACTCACTTTCCCGCCAGGATCAGCGTTCTCCCGGGCGACCTGCTCGGGGTCCAGGTGGTGACCCAGGACACGTGGTGCGTCTTCTCCGGGGTCCCCGGGGACCACCACTTCTACGACTTCGGCCTCGACCTGCAGAAGGGCGCAACCTTTTCGACGTCAAACGACGCATCGGGCAACCGGTGGAACATCGAGGCCACTCTCGAGCCGGACGCCGACAATGACGGCTTTGGGGATGAGACCCAGGACCAGTGCTCGGCGAATGCCGCGACGCAGGGTTCCTGTAAGAAGAAGTGCAAGAAGAAGAAGCACAAGCACTCCGCCAAGAGCGCCAAGAAGAAGAAGTGCAAGAAGAAGAAGAAGCGCTGAGCAGCTAAGCGCGGTCGCGGCCGCCGTAGGCGACTGCTCCCCAGGACGGCTCCGCGGAGAGCTCGATCAGCTCTGAATCGCGGTCCGGCTGGACGTAACCGAAGGTCTGCGTCGACTCGTCGAAGACGATGTCGAGCTCACCCTCCTTGACGCGCTGGTCGAGCCAGGCGCCGCGGAAGACGAGGCGGCGAAGCCAATGAACGAGGCTCTTGTTGGACGGGCCGACGAGCTCGTCCCAGTTCTCGTTGACGTGCCCGCCGAGGGGGGAGCAGGGCTCACGGATCTCGCCGTTCACAGCCAGCTCCAGCAGGTCCTCGAGCTCGTGCTCGTCGAGGCCCTGGCGGACGAAGTCAAGCTTCACCGCCGCCTGCTCGACGCGCTGGGCGAAGTCCCGCTCGTTGAAGGCGAAGCGGAGCTCTCCGTACTCCAAGACGTAGTCGGCCCCGGATTCGTAATTTCCTCTGCGTGCGGTCTCGTCCATGCGGTTCGTGCATCTTTGCGGATGAGGGTGCTCGCCGCCAGCGTTTCGGGGTTCCTGAACGACCGGTTGCAGCAAAAGGGAACCCAGCCTCCACGTCGACGTGTGCTACCGAAAGGCGCAGCCCGCGAGGTGGTCGTTGACCATTCCAATCGCCTCCATCGTGGCGTAGGCGGTCGTCGGTCCGACGAAGACGAAGCCGCGCCGCTTGAGCTCCTTTGCCAGCGCCTTCGACTCGGGGGTGGTGGGCTCCAGGTCGGAAAGCTGCTTCGGGACCGGCCGGGAGTCCGGGTCCGGCGCAAAGCTCCAGAGCAGCCCGTCGAGGCTCTCGCCGCCCGCGTGCAACTCCCGGGCGGCCGTTGCGTTCGTGATCGCCGCCTCGATCTTCTTGCGGTTGCGGACGATGCCGGCGTTCTCCATCAGGCGCTTCGTGTCCTTGGCCCCGTACGCGGCGACCTTCTCGATGTCGAAGCGGTCGAAGGCGCGCCGGAAGTTCTCGCGCTTGCGCAGGATGGTCAGCCACGAGAGCCCGGACTGAAACGCCTCGAGCGTCAGACGCTCGTACAGCTCGTTCTCGCCGTGAACCGGCCGGCCCCATTCGGTGTCGTGGTAGGAGATGTACTCGGGGGCGCTCAGCCCCCAGGAGCAGCGGAGCTTCCCGTCCGGTCCCGCCTTGACGCCGCTCATGGCTCGTACGGCGGCGCCACTCCCCATCCCCAGCGCGGGGTGGGCGCCTCCTGCGGGACGTCGTCGGCGCCGGGCTGCGAGTTGTGGAAGGCCAGGCGGGTGCCCCACTCGACGTAGGCCATGAAGGCGGAGCGGAACTCGGGGTCGTCGGGCAGGCCCGCGTCGTCTGTGGCCATGCTCATCAGCGTCGCGAACCGGAGCCGCTGCTCCGGGGTGATCCCGAGGTCCTTGTGCCTTCCGACCATGCGGTGGTAGCCGCCCAGGTCCTTCGTGTAGTCGGCCGGCCCGCCGAAGACCTCGATCCACCAGAGCGTGACGTTGTGGCGAAGCTCCTCGCTGACGCCGCCGGGGAAGAGGGGAGAGATGAGCTCGTCGCCCTCGACCCGGTCGTAGAAGGAGCCGATCAGCCGTTCGAACGCCTCGCGCCCGCCGGCCCACTCGTAGAGGGTCGGGGTCTCCCCTGAATCCGCCATGGGGGGAAGCTACAGACCACCGCCACGCGCCAGACTGGAGTAGATCTATGCCGCTGGTCGCTGAAGATGCACGTCGGGTCTACGACCGAATCGGACGGGTGCAGGACACCCAGCGCTTCTACGAGGACGCGGCCACCTCCAAGCTGGCGGAGCTTGGCGGGTTCAACGAGGCTGAGTCCGTTTTCGAGCTCGGTTGCGGCACCGGGCGCTTCGCGGCCTCGCTCCTCCGCGACCGCCTCCCGGATGACGCCCGCTACCTCGGTGTCGACGTCAGCCCGAGGATGGTGGCTCTGGCGAGCCGGCGACTCGATCGGTGGAGACCACGCGCGGAGGTGGACCTGGTCAACCCGCCCGTGTTCGAGTTGGCCGGCGAGGACGGCGGGTTCGATCGCTTCGTGGCGACCTACGTGTTCGATCTCCTCACGGTCGAGGACGCACGGCGGCTGCTCGCCGAGGCGGAGCGACTGACCGGCCCAGCCGGACTCCTGTGCGTCGTCGGCCTCACCCACGGGATCACCCCGACCACCCGCCGGGTCTCGCGAGCATGGGAAGCGGTCGCGAAACGTCGCCCCGCGCTTCTCGGTGGGTGTCGGCCCATCGAGCTGAGCGAGCTTCTCGCACACGGCGCTTGGCAAGTACGAGATCGTGAGGTGATCGCTCGGTGGGGCGTTCCCTCCGAGGTCGTAGTGGCCACCAAGCCGGAGACGGATTTTCCCCGCACAGAAGCGTCCTGAGACCGCCTACAGGTGCGGGAGCGGAGCGGCCGGCCTAGCGTGACTGGCCGAAGATCCGCAGCAGGAAGAGGAAGAGGTTGATGAAGTCGAGGTAGAGGGCGAGCGCGCCCATGATCGACGCGCGTCCCTCGGCCTCGCCGGTGAGCCCCTGCTTGTTGATCTGCGCCAGCTTCTGCATGTCGTACGCGGTCAGCGAGGCGAAGATCCCGACTCCGGCGTACGTGGTGATCCAGTAGAGCGTCGAGTTGGCCCAGAAGATGTTCACGATCGTCGCCAGGATCAGCCCGATCAGGGCCATGAAGGCGATCGAGCCGACCTTGGAGAGGTCGATGTGGGTGACGGCGCCCCAGACGGCCAGCGCGCCGAACATACCGGCGGTGATCAGGAACGCGGTGAAGATCGATTGCGTCGTGTAGAGCTCGAAGAGGAAGGCGAAGGTGACGCCGACCGTCGCGGAGTAGAGGAGGAAGAGGAAGGTCGCCAGCGCGACCGAGATCCGAGGCAGCATGAAGACCAGCAGCAGGACGAGCGCGAGCTGCGCGACCACCACGCCGATGACGATCCCCGGGGTCTGGGTGATCTTCGTGAGCAGGCTGTCCGAGGAGCCGATCGCCGCCGCGGTGCCGCCGGTGATCGCGAGCCCGACGAACATCCAGAGGAAGACCCTCTGCAGGAACGTCGAGTCGGGGCGCGCTACGGCGACGGGTGGCTGTGCCGCGTATTCCATGCGGCCGGAAGCTTATGTGAGCGTGGGGACGCCGCTCCGCTTCCGTGGACTCGAGCTCTCCGAGATCGTGGGCGCGTCCGTGCCCGTCGCGACGACCGTGCCCAGCCGCCTGCTCGGCCTCGCCCTCTTGCGCCGTGAGCGCGCCGGGGCGGGCCTGCTGATCCCGCGCTGCCGCAGCGTCCACACCTTCGGGATGCGGTTTGCGATCGACTTGCTCTTCCTGGATGAGCGCGATCGCGTGATCGAGCTGCGCCGTTCCGTGCCGCCGTGCCGGCTCATACGCTGCCCCGGCGCAATGGCCGTGCTCGAGCTGCCGTCCCCGCACACGTGATCAGCGGACCGAACCGCCAGTGGTGGGTCCTCGTCGGCACCTGCCTCGGCCTCTTCATCCTGATGCTCGACTCGACGGTGGTCGCGCTCGCGCTGCCGACGATCGAGAAGGACCTACACGCCTCCGCGGACAACGTGCAGTGGATCCTGAACGGCTATCTGCTGGTGATCAGCGTGCTGGTGGTGACCGCGGGCCGGCTCGGCGACATCTACGGCCGCCGGCTGGTCTTCCTGATCGGGATGGCGATCTTCGCGGCGGGCTCGGTGCTGGCCGCCCTCGCGGGCGATGACGCCGTGCTGGTCGGCGCTCGGGTGGTGCAGGGAGCGGGCGGCGCAGCGATGCTGTCGCTCTCCCTGGCGATCGTGAGCCACGCTTTCCCGGTCGAGGAGCAGGGCAAGGCGCTCGGGATCTGGGCCGCCGTCTCGGCGCTGGCGCTCGCGATCGGCCCGCTGGTCGGCGGCCTGCTGATCGACCTGGACTGGCGGTTGATCTTCTGGGTCAACCTGCCGATCTGCGCCCTTGGGATCTTCATCACCTGGGCGTCGGCGCACGAGTCACGCGACGAGACCGCGCCTCCGAAGCTCGACCTCCGCGGACTGGCCGCCTTCACCCCGGGCCTGCTGTTCGTCGTGTTCGCCCTCGTCCGCTCCGATGACTGGGGCTGGGGCTCCGGGAAGACGCTCGGGCTGCTCACGGCGGGCGTGCTCCTGCTGGTCGCCTTCTGGGTGATCGAACACCGGGTCGAGTCACCGATCGTCGACTTCAGCCTCTTCCGCAACGGCCCATACCTCGGCGCCTCGGCGGCCGCCTTCGCCCTGGTCGGCGCCTACTGGGCGGTGATCTTCCTCCAGCCCCAGTACCTCCAGGGCGTGCTCGGCCACGGCCCGGTCGCAGCCGGCCTGCTGGTCCTGCCGATCACCGCGCCGATGGTCTTCATCTCGCCGTTCTGCGGACCGCTGATCGACCGGATCGGGCCGCGCGTGCTGATGACCTTCGGGATGGTCTGCGGAGCGGTGGGCCTTGCCCTGCTCACCCAGATCGACGCGTCGAGCTCCTACGGCGCCCTGCTGCCCGGCTATCTGCTCTTCGGCATCTCGCTCGGCCTGGTCTATGCGCCGATGTCCACCGCCGCGATGCTGGCGATGCCCCGCGCCAAGGCCGGGATCGCTGCGGGCGTCCTGGCGATGATCCGGGTGACGGCGGGCGCCGTCGCACTCGCTGTCGTCTCCGCGGTCTTCCAGAGCATCCAGGCCGACCAGCTCGACCTCCATCCGGGCGATGCCGCTGGCGCCTTCGCGACGGCGCTGGGGGACTCGACCTGGGTGCTGGTCGGCCTCGTGGCGGTCGGCGCGGTGCTCACCTGGGCCCTGGTGCGGCGGACCGGTGAGGACCATCCGGCGCCGGAGGAGCATCCCGAGCACCACCTCGAACGCCGGCGCCTTCACCTCTAGCGACGCGGGGGAGAGTGTGCGGCGCCGGGCGCTTATGTGGGCGTGCTGCCCAACGTCGAAGAGATCGCCACGGTGGTCGTCTGCGAGGACGACGACGCGACGCGCGAGCTTCTCTGCGACCACCTGACCGCCGACCGATACCGCGCACTGCCGGCGCCGAGCGCCTCCGACGCACTCCGTCTCTGCGGCTACAACCAGCCCGATCTGATGCTGCTGGATCTCGGGCTGCCGGATGCCCCGGGGATCGACGTCCTGCGGGAGATCCGAGCCGCCGGTGAGCGCTTCGACCCGGAGCTGCCGGTGCTGGTCCTGTCTGGGCGCTCCAGCGAGGCGGACCGGCTGCGCGGCTTCGAGGCCGGGGCCGATGACTACCTGGGCAAGCCCTTCCACTATCCGGAGCTGCTCGCCCGTTTGGCGGCCGTGCTTCGCCGGCGCTCGGGCGCGCGGCGGGGACCGATTCGGCTCGGCGATCTGACTTGCGACCCGGCCACCCGCCGGGTCACGGTCGGCGACCGGCAGGTCGAGCTCGCGAACAAGGAGTTCGCGCTGCTCCGCGCACTGGCTGCCGAGCCGCGAAGGGTCTTCACAAAGGACGAGCTGCTGCGCGACGTCTGGGGCTTCCGCTCGAAGGGCCGAACCCGAACGCTCGACTCCCACGCGAGCCGGCTGCGGCGCAAGCTCGACCCCGAGGGGGCGCGCTACGTCTTCAATTGCTGGGGAGTCGGCTACCGGCTGCTCGACTCATGATCACACCGGCGCACAAGAGGGCGCTCAACCGCGCGCTCCACGAGCTCCGGCGACCGCTGCAGGCGCTGGTCTTGATGGAGGAGTCTTCTCCCCAGCCGGCCGCTTCGCCGCCCGCAGCCAGTCGCCGTGGGTTGCTCGAGGTCGCCGCCAGCGCGCTGCGCGACCTTGACGGCGCGGTCAACGGCGCAGCTAGCTCTCCGGCGATCGGGCGCTTCTCGTGTAGAGAGGTCGTCTTTGCGGCCCTGGAGCGCTGGCGGCCGATCGCCGCGCGGACCGGCGGGATTCGCGTCTACTGGGACGCCGGGCCGGCGCAGGTCGACGGCGACGCGGTCCGGATGGCACAGGCCGTCGACAACCTGATCTCCAACGCCCTGGAACACGGCGGGCCGCCGGTCGTCATGACCGGAGCCCGGGTCGCCGGCCGTCTCCGTCTCACGATCGCCAACGGGGCATCGAGCCGATCGTCGAGGCGAGATCGCGACCCGCGGCGCGGGCACGGCACCGATCTCGTTTCCGAGGTCGCGAGCGCCCATCGTGGCCGGTTCGCGCTCTGCCGGACGGGCAGCGGCTGCGTCGCCGCCCTGGAGTTGCCCCTCGCCGAGCCCGGCTTCGCGCTGGCGGCGTGAGCCGCCGGAGGCGGGCCGTCCTCTTCCTCGCCGCGGCGCTCGTCTGCGCGCTGCTCGCAGCGATGGTCGCTGGGCGGTACCGCTCGCGAGTCGAGGCCCGCTACGGCCCGCTGCGGCCGGTGCTCGTCGCCACCGCGGAATTGCCCGCGGGGGAGGCAATCCCCCCGGAGCGGGTCGGCTCGGCGCTCTCCGTTCGGCGGGTGCCGGCGACTTTCGTTCCGCCCGGCGCGCTCGTCAGCGCCGCCGAGGCCATCGGGCGCGCCCCGAGCGCGCTCATCCCCACGGGTTCGTACGTGCTGGGCGCCCAGCTCACGGTCCCGAGCGAAGCGAAGCGCCAGGCTCCGGGTGTGGCGGATGGTCTCCGCCCGCTCGAGGTGCCCGTCGCCGGAGCCGAGGCGCTCATGGTCGGCGACGGGTCGCCGGAGGGAAGCCGCGTCGACGTGGTGGTCTCACGCCAGGCCGGGCTCGGCCGATCGGCCACCGCCCGCATCGCGGCGACTGGAGTGAGGCTCCTGGCGCTCCGTGGCCCCGCCGATCCGGGTGAGGGCTGGTCCGCCACCCTCGCCGTCAACGAGCAGCAGGCGCTCTCGCTGATCGGCGCGCAGAGCGCCGGCCGCGAGATCCGCCTGCTGCCCAGGACTTGAATCAGCCAACCGTGGGCTTGCCGAGCCGGTACCTGTTGCCGGAAGGGTCCCGGAACTCGGAGTCGAGACCGTACGGTTGCTCTGCCGGTGCCTCGGTGAACTCAACGCCGCGGCCCTTGAGCTCCTCGTATTCCGCCTGGACGTCGTCGGCGGTCAGGAAGACCGCTCCGGCGAAGCCCTTGGACATCAGCTCCTCGAGCTGCTTCTTGGTGTTCTCGTCCACGACCGGCGGGCTCGGGATCGCCATCAGGGCGAGGGAGAAGTCCTGGCCCGGCGCACCGACGGTGAGCCAGCGGAAGCCGCCGAGCTCCTCCATCGTGATGTCGGAGCGGACCTCCCAGCCGACCTTCTTGGTCCAGAACTCGAGAGCCTCGTCCTGGTCGTGGACCCAGACCTGCCCGTTCGAAACGCGAATCATCTCGTCTCCTTTCGTCGATTCAGTTGACCGGGCCAAGCTAGTTCCGGCTCAGTCGCCTGTCTTCTTGAAACGTGCTGTCTCGGGCCGGAGGTACGTCCGCAGGACGCAGCTCGGCACCTTCGCGAAGGTGGCCGCGGGCGGCTGGCTCGCCCGGTAGGAGGTCGGGGTCCGGCCGTAGGCGCGCTTGAAGCTGGTGGTGAAGGACCCGATGCTCTGCAGCCCGACCTCGAGGCAGACCTCGGCGACGGTCCAATCGGTCATCCGCAGCAGCTCGGCGGCGCGCTCGAGGCGGCGCGTCAGCAGGTAGTGGTGGGGCGACTCGCCGAAGGTCCGCCGGAACTCGCGGCTGAAATGGGCCCTGGAGAGCCCGGCGGCCCCGGCCATGTCGTCGACGCCGAGCCGCTCGGAGTAGCGGGCGTCAGCGAGGTCCTTGGCTCGCAGCAGGTGTCGTGCCGGATGGGCGAAGGCCATCGGTCATTGAGACTCAATCAGCCGCGCTGACTCATCGCCCGGCTGAAGGCGGCCTGGGCCTCGTCGCCATGCACCGCGAAGACGACGCGCTCGAGGCCGCTGCCCGACTCCAGATGGCGGCGGACCTCCTCGACCTCGATCCGCGCGGCCTCGTCGAGCGGAAAGCCGCCCACGCCGGTGCCGAAGGCCACGAGCGCCAGGCTGCGAGCTCCGAGCTCGTCGGCCTTGGCGAGGGTGCTGGCCGTCGCGCTCCGGATGATCTCAGCGGAGGTCGGGCCGCCCAGCTCCATGGTCGCCGCGTGGATCACCCAACGAGCCGGCATCTCGCCGGCCGTCGTCTCCACGGCCTCGCCGAGCCCGATCGGGGCACGCTCGTCGCTCTCGGCCTGAACCGATGGGCCGCCGGCCCGGGAGACGGCGCCCGCAACGCCGCCGCCGTGCCGGAGCTGGGTGTTGGCGGCATTGGCGATCGCGTCGACGTCGAGCTTGGTGATATCCGCCTGCCTGACCTCGATCTCAGCCACGTCTCGAGGCTACCGGGGCGAGTCGAAACCGCTGCACCCTTACCTCAGGGTGGACGAGCGTGTCCGCCGCAGACACCTGGATGAGCTGGCCGCCGAGCTGCAGCGCCGGCTGGTGGAGCGCCGCCGCGCTAAGGCGGCCTCCGGCGGCGCCGCGTTGGGTCCGCTTCCGGACGCCGTGCGCGAGCTCGTCGACGAGGACGCCGCGATCCTCGAGCGACCGACGCGGGACCGCCTCTGCGAGCTCATCCTCCGGGAGGCGGTCGGGCTCGGCCCGCTGGAGGAGCTGCTTGCCGATCCGGCTGTGGAGGAGGTGATGGTCAACGGCCACGAGTACGTCTACGTCGAGCGCGCCGGCCGGATCGAGCGAACTGAGGTCTCGTTCCCGTCGGAGCAGGCGCTCCGGGACGCGATTGAGCGAATCCTGACGCCGCTCGGCCGCAGGGTCGACGAGCTCAGCCCGATGGTTGACGCCCGGCTGGAGGACGGCTCCCGCGTACACGTCGTGATTCCGCCGCTCTCGGTCGATGGGCCTTCGCTTTCGATCCGCCGCTTCTCGGCCGTCCGCCCAGGGCCGCGTGAACTGGTCGAGCTCGGGACGATCACCGAGGAGCTTCACGACCAGCTGGCCGCCGCAGTGGCGGCTCGCCGGAGCATCCTGGTCAGTGGCGGCACGGGCTCCGGCAAGACGACCCTTCTCAACGCTCTCTCCGCATTCGTCGATCCGGACGAGCGCGTGATCACGATCGAGGACGCGGCCGAGCTCCGCCTGCGCCAGCCGCACGTGGTCCGGCTGGAGAGCCGCCCGGCCAATCTTGAAGGTCGCGGGCGCATCGAGATCCGCGACCTGCTGCGCGGCGCGCTGCGGATGCGGCCCGATCGGATCGTGATCGGGGAGGTGAGGGGTGGAGAGGCACTCGACCTGTTGATGGCTCTCAAC
The DNA here is from genome assembly GCA_963815045.1 of uncultured Solirubrobacterales bacterium. Taxonomy (GTDB): domain Bacteria; phylum Actinomycetota; class Thermoleophilia; order Solirubrobacterales; family 70-9; genus DASUPK01. The sequence continues at coordinate 1,396,331 of CAWFET010000002.1, read as the reverse complement.
ACCGGCCACGAGGGCGCGCTCTCCACAGTGCACGCGAACTCGCCGGAGGACGCGCTTCGCCGGATCGAGACGCTGGCGCTGATGGCCGGGGTGGGGCTGCCGCACGAGGCGATTCGCGAGCAGCTTGGGCGGGGGCTCGATCTCGTGATCCACCTGGCTCGGCTCAGCGACGGGTCGCGGAGGGTGGTGGAGGTCGCAGAGGTCGTCCGCACCGCCGGTTCGGTCGGGGTTCGCGAGCTCTACCGGCTCGGCACCGAGAAGGAGAGGAGCCGGTGGGCGGCCAGGTCCTGATCGCTCTGATCGCGATGGCCGGCGGTCTTGCGGCGGTTGCCGCCCGGGACGCCCTCATCTCCGTCCCGGGTGTGGGCGACTGGCTCCGTGCATCGATCGCGCCCCTGCGACGGGCCTCGCGCGAAGGCTATGCGCCGAGCGCCGAGGAGCAGCGCCGCCTTGCGATGCTCGGCAGCGGAGCGATTGCGCTGACGGCTGTCCTGATCGCCGGCCCTGGCCCGCTAGCGATCGTCGCCGCGGCGGGACCGTGGTGTGTGGGCGTTCTCGTCGCAGGCCGCCGAGAGCGCTATCGCCGAGCCGTGGAGCGGTCCATCCCCGATGTCGCCTCGGCCATCGCGGATGCGATCTCGGGCGGACATTCCGTGAGGGGCGCGCTGGCCGCGGCCGCCTCCTCGCTCGAGGGGCCCTCGTCGGCAGAACTCGCCCGCGTCGCCGCGGAGCTGGAGTTGGGCGCCTCGACCGCCGAGGCCCTGTCGGCGATGCGCTCCAGGCTCCGTTCGGACCGGGTCGACTCCCTGGCGACCGCGCTGCTCAGCCAGCAGGTGGCCGGCGGAGACGTCGCTGCGCTGATGCGCCGCCTCGCCGGGGCGGCGGCGGATCGAGACCGGGTCGCCGACGAGGCTCGCGCCGCGACCACTCAGGCCCGCTTCACGGGACTGCTCGTGGTGGCTCTGCCAGCAGGGGCAGCGCTGTTCGCCGAGCTGCTGCAGCCGGGGTTCGTCTCGCGGGTGCTCTCGGAGCCCGCCTCGGCGCTGATGCTGCTGATCGCAGGCGGATTGCAGGTTGCCGGCTTCGCTCTGATCCGGCGGCTGGGGAGGCCGGCGGAGTGATCGGGGCGCTGCTGCTCGCCGCCGGGGCGCTCATCCTCGGGTTCGCCGCGATCGCCGAAGCCGTTGCGGGTCGCCAGTCGCCACCCGCGGAACAATCGGGGTCGCTGCGACCGCCCCGGAGCATGTCGCTGACGGCGGTTGCGGACGGCAGGCTTGGCCTGACGCGCCGCCTGACGAGGGCGGGGCTCGCCGACCGGATCTCCGTCCAGGCTTTGCTCGCCGGCAAGGTCGGAGGGGCTCTGGCGGGGCTTCTCTGGGGCGTGGTCGTCGCGCCCGTCGCCCCGAGCCGGCTCGCCTGGATCGTTGCTGCCGGGCTCCCGGCCGCCGGCTTTCTTGCGCCCGACGCTTGGCTCGAACGGCGCGCCCGGATGCGGCTGCGGGCCCTGCGCGCCGGGCTCCCCGATGCGCTCGACCTGCTCGCCGTCGGGACGGCGGCGGGACGGAGCCCGCTCGCGGGCCTCAGCGAGCTCGGCGGGGGAGAGGGCCCGCTGGCGCGTGAGCTCGCGATGTTGTCGGCGGAGAGCTCGTGTGGAATGTCTCAGCGCGACGCGCTCGCCTCCCTCAGGCGGCGGGCCCCGGTCCGCGAGGTCGCCGCGATGTGCGGAGTCATCGAGCGCTCTCGTCGCTATGGCTCGCCCCTCGCTGATCAGCTTCGCGAGCAGGCGAGCGCCCTTCGGGGCGTTCAGCGCCGCCGAATCGAGGAGCACGCGGCGCGGGCGGCGCCGAAGATCCAGCTCGCGGTGGCGCTGCTCCTGGTGCCTTCCGTGCTCCTGATGATCGCCGCGGGCCTCCTGGCCAACGTCGATCGCTTCACGGCAGGCTTCTGATCAGGCGACGGAGTCCGGATGACACCGCAGGCAAGCGCGGAAGCCATCGCTCCGTGCCGCCCCAGCCGTCAGGTAAAAGCGCACGTTCTCGCGCTTCGGGGTCCGCGCCGGGCAGCCCGGTCGGCAGTAGATCCCGGTCGAGGTGACGGCGGCGAAGAACTCGCCTGCGTAGCGGTCGTCCCTCGTCTCCATCGCCCGGTAGCGCTGTTCGAAGTCCATGTTGTCCTCCTCAGGTTGATCGCTCCTTCTGAAACGAGCGCGCGAGCCGGCACGTGAGGCGTCGTTGCCAGAATGGGGGCATGAACGACGGCGTCGAGTCCGGGATCGCCAGGCCCGGCGGCATCTCCTATCTGCGCATTCCGGCGCCGAATCCCAAATGGGTGGCGGATTTCTACGCGGCCGTGTTCGGCTGGGAGGTCGACACCGATCGCGAAAATCCGAGCTTCCGGGACGGCACGGGGCACGTGATCGGTCACATCCACTCGGACATGGCGGTGGCGGGCGAAGCCGGGATTCGCCCCTACGTCTTCGTCGAGAGCGTGCCGGAGGTGCTCGAGCGTGTGGCCGCGAACGGGGGAGAGCTGATCACCGGCCCGTATCCGGAGGGTGATCTCACGGTCGCGGTCTTCCGGGATCCCGCCGGCAACGCCGTCGGCGTCTGGCAGATGGCCGCCTAGCGCTCCTCTTTGCTGCAACCGGAGTTGCAGGAGGAGCGTCCCTCCGCGTCCTTGTCTGCGCCCTTACCAACGACGCAAACCGCATGGGAATGCGGAATTCAGCCTGTTCCGGACCCGGGTAGCAATTCCGTCCGACGGATCGGCTGGAATGCGGCCGCCCAATCTGTGTTGCAAAGTGGGGCAGAGTGGGTTAGCGTGGCAAATCAGAGTTGGTCAATAGGGCCGGGGTGATGAGGCTCCTCCCACCTCACCACCCCGGCCCGCTCCGAACTCAAGGGCGCCCCACTTGTCTTTTCTCGGTCAGTACGAGCACAATCTCGACGCGAAGGACCGCCTCACGGTGCCGTCGAGGTTCCGCGCGGCGCTGGCTGATGGAGTCGTTCTCGCCAAAGGGCTGGACCCCTCCGTCTGGGTGTTCGCGCCCGGCGGCTACGAGAACTTCACGAAGAGCTTCCTGGGTGAGACCAATCCGCTCGGCAAGCGCGGACGCATGCTGCGCCGCCACTTCCACGGCGGCGCCTTCGACGACAGCCTGGACTCGGCCGGCCGCATCCGGCTGCCGAAGAAGCTGATCGAGCACGCGGGCCTGGGGGAGGGCCCGTGCGTGATCGTCGGCTCCGACGACTGGTTCGAGATCTGGAGCGCCGAGCGCTGGGCCGAGTACGAGAAGGAGATGGATGCAGAGGTTTCCGACGTCGCGGAGAACCTCTCCGAAGAGGAGCGAGGAGGCTGAGATGGCGACAGCAACGCACCGGGTAGTGGGATCCCTTGCCGAGTCAGCGAACCTTTCCTATGTGCCCCAGGAACATGAACCCGTACTGGCGACCGAGCTGGTCGACGTCCTCGACCCCAAGCCCGGCGAGACCTTCGTCGACTGCACCTTCGGCGGCGGCGGCCACGCCCGCCTGATCTCCGAGCGCATCGGCCCGGAGGGCGAGCTGATCGCCGTGGATCGCGATCCAACCTCCGAGGAGCGCTGGAGCGAGTTCGCCAGCGTCGCGCCGCCCCGCTCGCGCTTCCTTCGTGCCGACTTCGTCGCCGCGCTCGAGGGCCTGCGCGGCGAGGGCATCCGCCCGGACGGCATCGTCTTCGACCTCGGCATGTCCTCGATGCAGATCGACGCCTGGGAGCGCGGCTTCTCCTACGCCTACGACGCCCCGCTCGACATGCGGATGGACCCGACCCAGAGCCTCTCGGCCGCGACGGTCGTGAACGAGTGGCCGCAGGACCGGATCGCGAACGTGATCCGCGAGCTCGGCGAGGAGCGCCGCGCCGGCTCGATCGCCCGCGAGATCACCAAGCGCCGCCCGATCGACACCACCTCGCAGCTGGTCGCCGCCATCAAGGCCGCGATTCCGCCGTCTGAGCGGTTCGGGCGCGGGCATCCGGCCAAGAGGACCTTCCAGGCGATCCGCATCGCCGTGAACGGCGAGCTCGACGCGCTCGACCACGCGCTGCCGCTCGCCTGGGCGATCCTGCCGACCGGCGGGCGCCTCGGCGCGGTCTCCTTCCATTCTCTCGAGGACCGCCGCGTGAAGCGTTTCCTGGCCGACCGTGCCCGTGGCTGCGTCTGCCCGCCCGAGCTGCCGGTCTGCGTCTGCGGCCGGGAGCCCGAGGCCGAGCTGCTCACCAAGCGGGCCATCGCGCCCGGCCCCGAGGAGATCGAGCGCAACCCGCGCGCCTCCTCGGCCCACTTCCGCGCCGCGCTCAAGATCCGCGAGGAGGAGAGCTGATGGAGGCCGCAACCGCACGCAGCGCCCCTGCCACAGCGCCGCGCCATCGGCCTCGTCCCGCTCGAAAGCCCCGCCCCCGCCAGCCGCAGAAGGCTCGCTCCCGCCAGGCTCCTGCCGCCCGGCTCGTCCGCCCGGCCGTGGCGGGCGCCGCTCTCTTCCCGCAGGCCGCCGTCCGCAGCGCCGGAGCGGTCCGCGACATCTCCGACTCGACGCTGATCATGCGCCTCACCCGGGGCCGCGGCTGGATCGCCGTGCTCGGCGCGATGCTGGTCGGCATCGTCGCCCTCAACGTCGTCAGCCTCAGCCTGACGGCGGGCTCGGGCCGCGTGTCGCTGCAGATCGACGGGCTCAAGACCGAGATTTCCGCGCTGCGCGCCGAGATCGACCAGAAGCTGTCGGCCGCCAGGGTGGAGGCCGAGGCCGCGCGACTCGGGTTGGCCAACCCCAATCCCAAGGAGATCACCTACCTAGACGCGAGCGATGGGGACGCGGCGCGCCTGGCGCACCTGCTGGGCACCGACGGCTTCCTGCTGGCGCCGAGCCAGCCCTCGAGCTATCCGGACCCGGGCACGTCCTACGCGCCCGTGAGCACGAGCTCCACCGCGACCGCCGCTCCGACAACTACCGTGGCTCCGACGGCGACGCCCGCCCCGGCGAGCACGCCCTCGGGCACCGGCACGTCGAGCAGCGGCAGCTCGAGCGGCAGCGGATCCTCCTCCGGCTCGTCCGGGAGCTCAACCGGAGGCGTGGGGCTCTAGGAGCGCCTGGCGATGCGGCTCATCGACCGCCGGCTGGGCCTGCTCTTCTGCGCGTTCTTCCTGCTCTTCTCCCTCGTTCTCCTGCGCGCGTTCTGGCTGCAGGGCGTGAAAGGCGGCACCCTCCGGGCCGAGGCCCGCACCCAGCAGGTCACCACGGTCACGATCCCGGGCGAGCGCGGCCGGGTGCTCGACCGCAACGGCAAGGTGCTGGCCGCGTCCGAGGACGCGGCGGACGTGGTCGCCACGCCGTACCAGGTCGAGAACCCGGGCCGGACGGCGCTGAAGCTCCACGAGGTGCTCGGCGAGCCGACCTCGGACCTGCTCAACGCCCTCTCCGACCGCAACTCGGGCTTCGCCTATCTCGCGCGCAAGGTCGATCCGAACGTCGCGGATGAGGTGAAGCAGCTCAACATCACCGGGATCTCGACGGTCCCGACCAGCAAGCGCCTCTATCCGCAGGGCGAGCTCGCCTCGCAGGTGATCGGCGCGGTGGGGACAGACAACCAGGGGCTCACCGGGCTGGAGCACTCGGAGAACAGCGTCCTCGGCGGCGCCAACGGCGAGGAGGACGTCGTCCACGACGCCGTCGGCCGGCCGCTCCGCATGGAGACCATCAAGCCCGCCAGCGTCGGGGAGGACGTCCAGACCACGCTCGACGCCGCGATTCAGGACAAGACCGAGTCGGCGCTCAACGAGGCCGTCAGCCATTACGGCGCCAAGGGCGGCACCGCGATCGTCATGAACCCGAACACCGGCGAGGTCCTGGCGATGGCGAACACGCCGGGCTTCGATCCCTCAGACCTCTCGAACGCGACCTCGAACGAGCTCGAGAACCGCGCCACCGGCTTCACCTACGAGCCCGGGTCGACCTTCAAGGCCTTCACCGTGGCCTCGGCCCTCGAGGACCACGTCGTCACTCCGAGCTCGAGCTTCTATCTGCCGTCCGAGATCCACGTCTACGACCGGACGATCGGCGAGGCCGAGGCGCGCCCGCCGGAGACCCTGACCACGGCTCAGATCCTGGCCCAGTCCTCGAACGTCGGCGCGGTGACGATCGGCCTGAAGGAGGGCGCGGACCGCTTCTCTCAGTGGATCAACCGCTTCGGCTTCGGGCAGCCCACCGGTGTCGGCTACCCCGGGGAGGAGCGCGGGATCGTCCCGTCCCGCAACGACTACTCGGGCTCGACGATGGGGAACCTGCCGATCGGCCAGGGCCTGTCGGTGACCCCGATGCAGATCGCGACGGCCTACTCGGCGATCGCCGACGGCGGGATCCTGCGCCGCCCGACCCTGGTCAAGACCGTCGGCGGCCAGCCGGTCGACGGGAACACCGACCCGCACCGCGTAATCACCCCGCGGACCGCGGCGCAGCTCCGCCGCATGCTCGAGGGCGTCCTAGCCCCGGGCGGCACCGCTTCGGAGGTGAGCGTCCCGGGCTACACGCTGGCGGGCAAGACGGGCACCGCGCAGAAGGTCGAGAACGGCACCTACTCCGACACCCGCTACGTCGCCTCATTCGTCGGCTTCGCACCCGCGAACCACCCGAAGCTGCTCGTGGCCGTGGTCGTCGACGAGCCGCAGTACGTCCACGTCGGCGGCCAGGTCGCGGCTCCCGTCTTCGGGCAGATCGCCGAATTCGCGCTGCCGTACCTGGGCATCTCGCCGAACTGACCCGGACGGCCGGCAAGCCGGTTCCGGGGGCCGCTCCTAGAATCGCGTCGGGATGGAGCTTCGCGACCTGCTCAGAGCCGCAGGCGCCGCCACTGAGGTGCGCGGCGATCCCTCCGTGGAGATTTCGGATCTCGCCTACGACAGCCGCCGGGTGGCCGACGGGACCCTGTTCTTCTGCTTCGCCGGCGAGAAGACCGATGGACACGATTTCGCGGCCGCGGCGGTGGAGGGCGGCGCCTCGGCCCTGGTCGTGGAGCGCCCGCTCGAGCTCGACGTGCCTCAGGCCCAGGTCGAGGACGCCAGGGCCGCGATGGCGCCGATCGCCGCGGCCTTCAACGAGGATCCGACCTCGGAGCTCACGGTGGTCGGGATCACCGGCACCAACGGCAAGACCACCACGGCCTTCCTCGTCCGGCACCTGCTCGAGTCCGCCGGGCGGCAATGCGGCCTTCTCGGGACAGTGCGGCAGGTGGTCGGTGGCCAGGTCGAGGAGGTCGAGCGCACGACCCCGGAGGCGATCGACCTCCAGCGGGCCTTCGCCCGCATGCTCCAGGCGGGTGACGATGCCTGCGCGATGGAGGTCTCCTCCCACGCGCTCGTCCTGCACCGCGCCGACGCGATCGACTTCGCCGTCAAGGTCTTCACGAACCTGAGCCAGGACCACCTCGACTTCCACGCCGACATGGAGGACTACTTCGCCGCCAAGCGACTGCTCTTCACGAGCGAGGGCGGCGCCCCGGCGATCGAGCTCGAGGGTGGGATCTCCGTCGTCAACCTGGATGACCCGTACGGGCAGCGGCTCGCCGAGGAGCTCTCCACCGGCGACGGCGGGGACTGCATCACCTATTCGGCGGCGGGCGGCGCCGCCGATCTGAGCGCGCGCGGCGTCACCTTCGACCCGAGCGGATCGCGCTTCCTGTGCATGTCGCCCGAGGGCGAGCTCGATGTGCAGACGCCCCTGCCGGGGGAGTTCAACGTCTCGAACGCGCTGGCCGCTCTCTCCGTCGCGCATGCGCTGGGCCTGGACCTGGGCGAGGCGGCCACGGCGCTCGCCTCCGCCGAGCAGGTCCCGGGGCGGTTCGAGTCCATCGACGAGGGGCAGCCCTTCGGGGTGATCGTCGACTACGCGCACACGCCGGACTCGCTGGAGAACGTGCTGGAAGCGGCGAGGCGGCTGACCGGCCGGCAGCTGATCTCCGTGTTCGGTTGCGGTGGCGACCGCGACCGCGACAAGCGGCCGCTCATGGGGCGAGCGGGGGCGGAGCTGTCCGACATCGCGGTGGTGACCTCCGACAACCCACGCTCCGAGGACCCCGACGCGATCATCGAGCAGATTCGCGCGGGCATCCCCAACCCTGCGCACGCCGAGGTCCTGATCGACGCAGACCGGCGGGCGGCGATCGCCTCAGCCCTGGCGCGGGCCGAAGAGGGCGACCTGGTGGTGATCGCCGGCAAGGGGCACGAGCAGGGTCAGGAGTTCGAGAACGGGCGAAAGATCCCGTTCGACGATCGCGACGTGGCCCGGGACGAGCTCCGCAAGCTGAGGTGGCCGGTCCCGAGTCCAGGCACACCCGGATGACGCGCGTGGGCTTCGCATGTCTGCGTCCTCGCGCTCGCCCTTGCAGCCAGCAAGGGCTTCACCCTGCGTCCTTGACCTGCTCGGCCACCCGCGCCCCCGGGCGCACCTGGATCGAGACCGTCCACCTGAGGACGACCGCGACTTGATCTCCCTCGACGGCGACCGTCTCGCCTTGATGGCGGGGGCGGAGGTGCTGGCCCGCGGCGATGAGGGAGGCCCCATCCGCGCGGTGATCGACTCCCGCGAGGTTCGCGAGGACGACCTCTTCGTGGGCCTCCCCGGCGAGCGGGCCGACGGCGGTGAGTTCGGCGCCGCCGCGCTGCGCGATCGAGCCTGGGGGATTCTGGTCGGGACCCAGTGGGGTCGTGAGCTGGCCGCCCAGCGGAAGGCCGGTGCCGCGCTCGACGGAGCCGGCTGGATCCTGGGCTCGGCGGACCCCCTGGCGTCGCTCCAGTCCCTGGCGCGGGCGTGGAGGACAGAGCTCGACGCGCTCGTGGTCGGGATCACCGGTTCGACCGGGAAGACCTCCGTCAAGGACATCTGCCGCGCCCTGCTGCCCGCCGAGGTGCACGCGAGCCCGGAGAACTACAACACCGAGATCGGGTTGCCCCTCACCGTGCTGGCCGCGCCGGAGGCGACGGAGGTGCTGGTGCTCGAGATGGCCATGCGCGGCCCCGGGCAGATCGCGGAGCTCTGCGCGATCGCCGCGCCGGACGTCGGTGTGATCACGAACGTCGGCCCGGTGCATGTGGAGCTACTGGGCTCGGTGGAGGCGATCGCGGCCGCCAAGGCGGAGATCATCGACGGGCTGCGCGAGGGCGGCACCGCGGTGGTGCCGGCCGATCCCGGACCGCTGGCTCCGCACCTGGAGCGCGCCCAGAAGCTCCTTCGATTCGGGCCGGGCGGCGACGTCGAGGCGACCTGGGTCCTCGCGGAGGACGGAGAGACCGATGCCCTCGTTCGATCGCCGGACGGCGAGCATGCGTTCAAGCTGCCTTTCGTCGAGGCTCACAACCTCACCAACGCCCTGGCGGCGATCGCAGCCGGCCTGGCGCTCGGATATCCCGCCGCCGAGATGGCGGATCGGGCACCCGGGATAGTCTTCTCGCGCCTTCGTGGGGAGCTGGTGGAGCTCCCGGAGAACGCCATCCTGATCAACGACTCCTACAACGCCAACCCGGTCTCGATGCGGGCGGCGCTGGACCACCTCGCCACGCTGCAGGCGAGCGGCCGGCGCGTCGCTGTCCTGGGCGAGATGCGAGAGCTCGGACCCGACGCCGCCGCCTATCACCGAGAGGTCGGCCAGCACGCCCGCGAGCAGGGAGTCGAGCTGATCATCGGGGTGGGGGAGCTGGCGGCCGCGTACGAACCGGACCAGCACGTCGCGGACGCGGACGCCGCCGCCGATGCGCTCGCCGCGGCGCTCGGCCCGGGCGATGCCGTCCTGGTCAAGGGCTCCCGCGCGGTCGGGCTCGAGAGGGTCGCCGAGAAACTGACGGCGGAGGCCTAGCTTGCTCGGCGAGATCCTGATCGCGGCGATGGGCGCGATGCTGATCTGCATCTTCCTCGGCCCGAAGTTCATCGAGTACCTGCGCGTTCGCGAGTTCGGCCAGCAGATCCGCGAGGAGGGCCCGGAGGAGCACCACGAGAAGGCGGGCACGCCGACGATGGGCGGCCTGATCATCTTCACGGCCGTCGCAATCCCGTATCTCGTGCTGTCCGATCGCGACACCCAGAGCCTCGCGGTGTTCGGCGTCGCCCTCGGCTGCGCCCTGATCGGGTTCGCCGACGACTACCTGAAGATCACCCGCCGCCGCTCGCTCGGCCTGTCGGCGCGCTACAAGCTGCTGCTTCAGCTCGGCCTGGCGCTCGGGCTCTGGTACGTGGCGCGCCATTCGGTCGGCCTCGAGTCGAGCCTGGAGCTGCGCATCTCCCACGCCTCGCTCGACATCCCCGACTTCGTCTATCCGATCGTGATCTTCCTCGTGATCGCGGGGTCCTCGAACGCCGTCAACCTGACCGACGGGCTGGACGGTCTCGCCGCCGGCTGTTGCGCGATCGTCCTGCTCGCCTACACGGCGATCACCTTCATCACGACCGGCCAGCACAGCCTCTCGCTGCTCTCCGCCTGCTTCGTCGGCGGCTGCATCGGCTTCCTCTGGTTCAACGCCTTCCCGGCGTCGATCTTCATGGGGGATACGGGGTCGCTCGGCCTCGGAGGGGCGATCGGCGCCTTAGCCGTGATGACCCAGACCGAGATCCTCTTGATCATCACCGGCGGCATCTTCGTGATCGAGGCGCTCTCGGTCGCCCTCCAGGTGGCCGCCTTCAAGGCCTTCCGCCGCCGGATCCTGCTGATGGCCCCGGTCCACCATCACTTCGAGCTGATGGCCTGGTCGGAGACGAAGATCATGCTCCGCTTCTGGATCATCGCCGCTGTCTGCTCGGGCATCGGCTTCACGCTGTACCAGCAGTCGATCGGGACCTAGGGTAGGGTGGCGTCGCTGGGGGGCCCGGGGCGAAGAAAGAAGACCTTATGTTGAGTGACGGGTTTGGCAGGCGCCGTAGGTGGCTGACCGTGTCGACAGCCGCGGTCGTGAGCAGTGCGGGATTGCTTGCGGGGGTGACAGCATCGGCTCAGGCCGCAACCAGCCTTGGACAGACCGGATCTCCCGGCACCTGCAGTGACGCCTTTGGCCAGGTCCAGGACGCGGGCGGTAGCGCTCCGGCCTACACGATTCCCGCTGACGGAGTGATCACATCCTTCTCGGCGGCGAGCGATGCGGGATCCCACCAGGTCAAGCTGCTGGTCCTGCAGCCGGTGTCGGGCACGACGTACAACGTGGTCGCAAAGAGCGATCCGGGTACCTTCACCGGAGCCGGGGTGCAGAGCTTTCCCACACAGATCTCCGTGCGAGCCGGCCAGGTGATCGGGGACTGGGGCTACATCTGCGGAATGTCCACGAGCAATGCGGCGGACCACTTCCACTACTTCGGCCCCAGCGGTGATCCCGCGCTCGGCGCACCCCAGGCCTTTCCCATCGCGGGCCCACCGGATGCCCGGGCCGATCTGAGCGCGACTCTCGAGCCCACGTCTGCCGTCGGGCCCACGGGCCAGCGCGCCGCGGCGCTCAAGAAGTGCAAGAAAAAGAAGAAGAAGGCCTCCAAGAAGGCCCGCAAGAAGTGCCGCAAGCATGCGCAGAAGCTGCCCGTGTAAGTAGACCGCGCTTGCGCGAGAAGCGTTGACCTGGCCGTCGCTCCAGAAGTATGTTGAGGCCTCCTATGGGGGAACAAAACGCGGGGAGAAGAACATGAAGAGAACGTTCGGGCGCATTACGCGCAAGCTCGTCTTGGCCTCCGCGGCCTGCGCGGCGCTCCTGCTCGGTGCAGCTGCCTCGGCTTCGGCCGGGACGCTCGACCAGCAACAGACCAGCTTCACCACAAGCGTGGGCATGTACGCGACGTCAAGCCTCGCTCAGACCTTCACGGCGGGCATCAGCGGCGGACTGGACCAAGCCGACCTGTTGCTCGTCCAGACCGGCAGCCAGGTCCTCCCCGTCACGGTCGAGATACGCAACACGTCCGCTGGCCTACCCGGTACATCGGTTCTCGCAAGCGCGGCCATTCCCGCCTCGGCCATAGGAACCGATCAAGCGTTCGTGCCGGCCACCTTCGCGACGCCCGCAGCCGTAACGGCGGGCACTCAATACGCGCTCGTCGCCTACAACACGTTCCCGAGCAATAACTACGGCGGGTGGTACTACAAAGCCGCTACGGACCCGTATTCCGGGGGTGCTGCGTTCGAGAGCAGCGAGCCCGCCCCTCCGCAGGGGGGCTGGATCATGGATCCAGGGGACGACTTCGCGTTCAAGACCTACGTCACACCGCCCCCACCAGCGGGCACCACGCACAGAAAGAAGTGCAAGAAGAAGCACAAGCGCTCGGCGCGGTCAGCCAAGAAGAAGTGCAAGAAGAAAAAGAGGAAGTGACCCGAGCGGCATCGGCGCGCCAAGAAGGCGCCAATTGGCTTGATTTCGGCGGTTTCAGGCACGCCTGAGCACGCAGGGAGTGGGCGGCCGAGGTCGAACATGATTATGTGAACTCAGGCGAGAAGCCACGACCGCCCCTGCCTGAGGGCCCCTTCCTGGTGGTGGGTCTGGCGCGCTCCGGCGCGGCCATCGCGAGCCTGCTCGCCGAGCGTGGCGAGACCGTCTTCGGGGTGGATTCCGGGAGGCCCGAGGAGGCGGCAGGGCTGGAGGCCTCAGGCGTCGAAGTCAGTTTGGGCGTGGAAGGAACACGGCAACTCGATCGCGCCCGAACGGTGGTGAAGAGCCCCGGAGTGCCCCAGGACGCACCCGTCCTCGGGGCGGCGCGCGAACGCGGCATCGGTGTCACCGGCGAGCTCGAGCTCGCCTGGCGGCTGCTCCCGAACCCCTTCTGCGCCGTCACCGGCACCAACGGCAAGACGACCACGACCGAGCTGCTCGGCCATCTCCACCGGACGGCCGGCCGCCCGGTTGTCGTGGCCGGCAATGTCGGCACGCCGCTCGCCTCGCTCGTCGGCGCGATCGACGCCGACGCCACCGTGGTCTGCGAGGCGTCCAGCTTCCAGCTCGAGGACACGGAGTACTTCTCACCGGAGTGCGCCGTCTTCATCAACCTCGCGCCCGATCACCTCGATCGCCACGGCACTCTCGAGGCCTATCTCGAGGCGAAGCTGCGGATCTTCGCCAACCAGGGCAACGACGACGCGGCCGTCTACAACGGCGACACCCCCGAGCTGCGGAATCGCGATCTCGGTGGCTGCGCGCGGCGGATCCGGTTCTGTCCCGTCGAGGGGGAGTCAGCCGATCCCGACTGCGAGGTCAGCATGCGGGACGGCGTCATCTTCGCTGCCGATGAGCCTCTGATCCGGGGCGATGAGCTTCAGCTCCTGGGAGCGCACAACGTCGAGAACGCGATGGCGGCCGCCGCGGCGGCGCTCGCCCTGGGACTGCCTCGGGACTCGGTCGCCGAAGGGCTGCGGAGCTTTCAGGGCGTCGCCCACCGCCTCGAGCGGGTCCGCGAGCTCGCCGGCGTCCTTTACGTGAACGACTCCAAGGCCACCAACGTCGCCTCCGCCGTGGCGGCGGTCAGGGCCTTCGATGGCGGCGTTCGCCTGATCGCCGGCGGGCGGCCCAAGCAGGAGAGCTTCGAGCCGCTGGCGGCTGCCGTTGGCGAGAGCTGCGTCGCCGTCTATGCGATCGGCGAGGCGGCCGAGCGAGTGGTCGCGGAGCTGTCCGGAACGGGCGTCGAAGTCATCGAGGCCGGGACGCTGGAGCGAGCCGTGGAGTCCGCAAGCGCGGACGCGCAGCCAGGAGAGGTCGTCCTGCTGTCGCCCGCGGCGGCGAGCTTCGACGCATTCAAGGACTTCGAGGCGCGCGGCGACCGCTTCCGCGAGCTGGTGGAGGGACTCGGATGAGCGCCCAGACTAAAACCGGCAAGCAGACGCCACCGCCGCTCGAGTACTCCCTGCTGCTCACCGCGACGCTCTGCCTGCTCGCCTTCGGAGCGGTGATGGTTTTCAGCGCGAGCTCGGCGCGCTCGCTGCTCAACAGCGGCGGGAACGGCTTCTACTACCTCGAGCGAACCGTGGTCTTCGGAGCCATCGGCCTGCTGGTGATGCGCGTCGCCTCGGTCCGCGGTGTGGCGGCGCTCAAGCCGATGACGCCGCTGATCCTGGGGACCTCCCTCTTCCTGCTCTTCGCGGTCCTGCTGCCGGGCGTGGGCACGACCGTGAACGGCGCACAGCGCTGGGTCGGTGGCGGCTTTGTGCAGTTCCAGCCCTCCGAGCTGGCGAAGATCGCGCTCGTCCTCTACGGCGCCCACCTGCTCTCGTCCGAGCCGAAGCGCGCGCGGACCCTCGCCGGCCTCGGGCCATACCTGCTGATCGTGGGCCTCTCCGTCCTCTTGATCGCCAAGGAGCCCGATCTCGGCACCTCGATCGTCGTCTCGTTCGCCGTCTGCTGCGTCCTCTTCCTCGCCGGCGTCAAGCCGCGCACCCTCGCGCCCGTCGGCGCGGTGATCGCGTTCGTCGCCGTGGTGATGATCGCGATGCACCCGTATCAGGAGCAGCGCCTCACGGGCTTCCTCCATCCCAACAGCGACGCGAGCGGCGCCGGCTTCCAGGCGAAGCAGGCGACGATCGCCATCGGCTCCGGCGGGCTGACGGGCGTCGGTCTGGGGGAGAGCGTCCAGAAGGCCTCCTATCTGCCCGAGGCCCACACCGACATGATCGCCGCGGTGATCGGCGAGGAGCTCGGCCTGGTCGGCATGTTCGTGCTCGTCGGCCTCTTCGGGATGTTCGGCTACGCGGGACTGCGCGCAGCGCACCGTGCGCGCGACCGCTTCAGCAAGCTGCTCGCCGCCGGTCTCACCTCGCTGATCCTGGCCCAGGCGGCGCTCAACCTCTTCGCGGTGCTCGGCCTAGCCCCGCTCACGGGAGTACCACTGCCGTTCGTCTCTTACGGAGGGACGAGTCTCGTGATCACGCTCGCCGCGGCGGGCCTGATCCTGAACGTCGCCCGACGGCCCGCGCAGGCCGGCTCGCGAAGCGGCTCCGGCCGCGGCACGGCCGCGCGCCCTGCGAGACTGCGCGTGGTCGAGGGCGGAAACAACACCAGGAGAAAGCGCGCAGCAAGTGGCACGAGTCGTGATAGCGGCCGGCGGCACGGCGGGGCACGTCGTACCGGCGATCGCCGTCGCCGACGCGCTTCGGGCTGAGGGCGCCGAGGTCAGCTTCCTCGGGACGCGCGAGCGCGCCGAGGCGGATCTCGTTCCCGCCGCCGGGTACGAGATCGACTTCCTGCGCGTCAGCGGCCTGGATCGCCGGAATCCCCTGAAGGCGATGCGGGCGGCCTGGCGTGCCGCCCGTGCCGTCCCCGCCGCCCGTCGGGTGCTTGAGGCCCGCAAGGCCGACGCGGTCCTTGGGGGTGGCGGCTACGTCGCCGGGCCGGCGGGCCTGGCGGCCGTCCGCATGGACCTGCCCCTGGTCCTCACGGAGGCCGACAGCCACCTGGGGCTCGCCAATCGGATGCTGGCCCGCCGGGCCGAACGCGTCTGCCTCGCCTTCCCGATCCCGAAGCGGGACGGCGGCCCCTATGTCGTGACCGGCCGCCCCGTGCCCCAGGCTGTCCTGGAGGCCGACCCCACGGTCGCCCGCCGCCGCTTCGGCATTCCGGAGCCGGGCGACTGCGTGACGGTGGTGGGCGGCAGCCTGGGCGCGCTCTCTATCAACCGAGCCGCCTTCGAGGCCTTCGTCGGCCTCCGAGGCGACCACGTCGGGCAGCCCTGGGTACTGCACGTCGTCGGACGGCGGGACTATCCGGAGCTTCAGCGCCGCTGGGACGAGGAGGGGAGGCCCGAGCGATACACGCTGCTGCAGTACGAGCCCGACCTCGGCGACGTCCTGGCCGCGGCCGACCTGGTCGTCGGCCGCGCCGGCGGGTCGGTGATGGAGATCGCCGCCGCTGGGCGCCCCGCCATCCTGGTTCCCTATCCGCATGCGACCGCCGACCATCAGACCGCGAACGCGCGCTGGATGGCCGATGGGGGCGCGGCCGTCGTGATCCCCGACGGCGAGCTGACGGCCGATCGATTGAGCGCCACGATCAGCGAGCTGCTCGGCGACGAGGACCGCCTGCGCGAGATGAGCCTCGCAGCCAGGCGGCTGGCGAAGCCGGACGCCGCCAGGAGAATCGCGGGAGAGGTGCTGAAGGCGGCGGCCGATGGCTGAGTCGAGGCCGATGGAGGGCCGCGGGCTCCACTTCATCGCGATCGGCGGGGCGGGCATGAGCGGCCTCGCACTGGTGTGCCGCCGGCTCGGGGCCGAGGTGAGCGGCTCGGACCGGGCCGAGTCCTCCTATATGGAGCGCCTCAGGGCGGCTGGGATCGAGCCGCACCTGGGACACGACGCGGACCAGGTCCCCGAGGGGGCGGACGTCGTCGTCTCGACCGCCGTGCCGGATGACAACCCCGAGCTGGCGCGGGCTCGCGACCGCGGCCAGCGCGTCATCCACCGCGGCGAGCTGCTCGCCGAGCTCTGCTCACAGCGCCGCCTGCTGGCGATCGCCGGCACCCATGGGAAGACGACGACGGCTGCGATGTGCATCTGGGCCCTGCGCGCGACGGGTGCGGACCCGGCCTTCTTCCTGGGGGGCGAGCTGCCCGGCGCCGGGCCGGACGGGGAGCCCACCAACGCCGACTGGGGCGAGGGCGACTGGGCCATCGCGGAGGCGGACGAGAGCGACGCAAGCTTCCTGAAGCTCCGGCCGGAGGTCGCGGTGATCACCAACCTCGAGCTCGACCATCACTCCCGCTGGAGCTCGCTGTCCGAGCTCTCCGAGGCGTTCGCGGCGTTCGCCGCCCCGGCAAGCGGCCTGATCACGGGCGCGGAGGTGCGCCTGCCGGGCCAGGAGTCGCGGCGGCTGGTGCGGTTCGCGCTGGAGCCGGCGGCGGGGCAGCCTCCGCTCGAGGCGGAGCTGGTCGCCGGGGACATCAGCCCCGAAGCCGGCGGCGTTCGCTTCCGGGCCCGCGGCGCGGGGATCGACACCGAGGTCTCGCTGCGAGTCCCGGGACGGCACAACGTCGCCAATGCCCTCGCCGCGCTGGGCAGCCTCTCGCTGGCCTCCGCCGATGTCGAGGCGTGCTCTCGTGCTCTCGCCGACTTCCCGGGCGTCGCCCGCAGGCTCGAGCTGAAGGGGGAGGCCCGAGGCGCGCGCATCTACGACGACTACGCCCATCACCCGACTGAGGTCGCCGCCACCCTCGAGGCCGCCCGGGATCTCGACCCACGGCGCCTGATCGTCGCCTTCCAGCCGCATCTCTACTCCCGTACCAAGGCACTCGCGACCGAGTTCGGAGCTGCGCTGGCCGCCGCCGATGAGGTCGCCGTCCTCGACGTCTATCCCGCCCGCGAGGAGCCCGTCGGCGATCTGGAGGGGGTCAGCGGCATGATGGTCGCCGCCGCCGCGGCCGATCACGGGCGCGGGCGCCGCGTCTGGTGGCTGCCGACCGCGGAGCTGGCTGCCCGCGCGCTCGCTCCTCGGCTGGGCGAGGGCGACGTGCTGATCACGATCGGCGCCGGCGACGTCTACAAGCTCGGCGAGTCACTTGTGAACGGAGGCGAGGGTCCGTGAGCGTCCCCGACGGGGTCGAGCGCGACTACCCGCTCTCTCGGCTCACCACGGTTCGGGCGGGCGGGTCGGCGGACTACTTCGCTCGCCCCGAGAGCGAGCAGTGGGTGGTGGAGCTGCTCTCCTGGGCGGAGACCGAGGATCTTCCGATCGGCGTCGTTGGATCGGGCTCGAACCTGCTCGTCTCCGACGACGGCTTTCGCGGACTCGTCATGAAGCTCAACGGCGAGCTGACCCGGATCGAGCGCGCCGAGACGGAGGTGATCTGCGGGGGAGGGGCACGGCTTCCCTCGGCCGCCGCCAAGTCGGCGGGGTGGGGCCTGACCGGCCTCGAGTTCGGCGTGAACATCCCCGGCACGGTCGGAGGCGCGGTGCGGATGAACGCGAACGCGTACGGCGGCGAGCTCGGGCGCGTGCTCGAGCGGGTGGTGGTCTGCACGCCGAGCGGCTCGGAGGAGCGTCGGCCCGACGAGCTCGGCTTTCGCTATCGCGGCTCCGACCTGGGCGACAGGGAGGTCGTCGCCCTCGCGACCTTCGCTCTCCGAGAGGCAAATCCAGCCGACGTCAAGGCCACCATGGCGGACATGCGGCGAAGGAGGAAGGAGGCCCAGCCCTCGGGCATCAAGACCTTCGGCTCGACCTTCATGAATCCCGACGATCCCCGGGCGGAGGGTCGCTCGGCCGGCCAGCTCCTCGACGCGGCGGGTTGCCGCGGGCTTCAGGTCGGCGCCGCCAGGCTCTCGCCGAAGCACGCCAACTTCGTCGAGAACACCGGCGGCGCCACGACCTCGGACATCCTCCAGGTGATGGCGGAGGCCCGCCGCCAGGTCCATGGGCGCTTCGGCGTGACCCTCGAGCCCGAGGTGCAGATCCTCGGTGAGGTCAGTTGGCCGGAGGAATGGAGCCTCGAGCGGTGAATCGGAGGGAATGGCAACTCGAGCGCTGAACCCGCGCCGCCCGGTCGCGCGGCCCCGTTCCCGCCCACGTGCGCGGCCGCGGCCCGCCTCACGCGGGGCGGTCATCCGCCGGCGGGCACTGGCCGCGGCGATCGTGCTCCTTGCTCTCTACGGCGGCTACATGCTCTGGTTCCGGGACCTCTCGTGGTTCGCCATCCAGGGCGTGACGATCAAGGGCGCGACGACGAACGAGCGGGAGATCAAGTCGGCCGTCGAGCGGGCGGCCGGCGACATGACGACCCTTCACATCAAGGACGGCGAGCTGCGGGACGCCGTGGCGCGTTTCCCGACGGTCGCCTCCGTGGCGGCCAGCACGAGCTTCCCTCACGGCCTCCAGGTGACGATCACCGAGCGCCTGCCGGTCGCCTTCGTCCGGGTTCACGGCCAGGAGACCGCGGTCTCGGCCGATGGCTACCTGCTCACCGGCGCTGACTTCGATTCCAAAGCGCTGCCGCGAATCGAGGGCGCGGCAGCCAACGGCGTGCGCCTCGATCAGGATGCCGCGGCCCAGGCGGCGATCCTCGGAGCGACCCCCGGGCCCCTGAAGAACCGCATCACCTCGTCTGTCTGGAATGAGGACGAGGGAGGGGTCGTGGTCGACCTGAACAACGGCCCCCAGATCCGTTTCGGCGACGGCGCTCGCGCCGCCGACAAGTGGAGAGCGGCCGTCGCGGTGCTCTCGAGCGACGAGCGCGGCACCCCGTCCTACCTCGACGTCAGCGTTCCGGACCGGCCCGTCGCGGGTGGCTAGGGCTCGCGCGGCCCCTCGCGAAACGGGCTTGCAACGAGGCATGCACGCTGATTTGGCCCTGAGGGCCCCCGTGGCAGGCGGCCGGGCGTGGGCCGAGAGGCGATGCTGAAAGTGCCCTTTTTGCAGGGATTTTTCGGAGCCTCAACCAAGTCTATACCTCGACCTCGACACTAGACTCACCCCGGGGCAACCCTCAAGGCAGACTTGAGACTGCAGGCTTGCGGACTGCAGGAAACCGCGTATCGTGTCCGTAAATCGGTAGTGCCCCGCAGCCGAATCGGCGGTGAGGGGCTCGGAGCAGGACCAACAATGGAAACGTCTTATCTGGCCGTAATCAAGGTCGTCGGAGTCGGTGGTGGCGGTTCAAATGCCGTCAGCCGGATGGTCGACGCGGGTCTCCGTGGCGTGGAATTCGTCGCGGTGAACACGGATGCGCAGGCCCTGCAGGCCTGCGACGCCGACGTGAAGATCGGCATCGGCCACAACCTGACCAAGGGCCTCGGCGCGGGCGCCAACCCCGAGGTGGGCGCGGGCGCGGCCGCCGAGTCTCGCGATGAGATCAAGGACGCGCTGAAGGGCGCGGACATGATCTTCATCACCTGCGGCGAGGGCGGCGGCACCGGTACCGGCGCGGCCCCCGTGATCGCCGAGATCGCCAAGCAGGAGATCGGTGCCCTCACCGTCGGCGCGGTCACCAAGCCTTTCGAGTTCGAGGGCAAGAAGCGCATGGCGCAGGCCGAGGAGGGCATCGACCGGCTCCGCAAGGAGGTCGACACCCTGATCACCGTGCCGAACGAGAAGCTGCTGCAGATCGTCGAGCGCCGGACCACGATCCTCGAGGCCTTCCGCGAGGCCGACGACATCCTCCGCCAGGGCGTCCAGGGCATCACCGACCTGATCACGATCCCGGGTCTGATCAACCTCGACTTCGCCGACGTCCGCCTGGTCATGCACCAGGCCGGCTCGGCTCTGATGGGCGTCGGCACCGGGACCGGCGAGAACCGTGCCGTCGAGGCCGCCAAGGCGGCCATCACCTCGCCTCTGATCGAGGAGCAGATCGACGGCGCCAAGGGCATGCTCTTGAACGTCACCGGCGGCGAGGACCTGGGCCTCTTCGAGGTCAACGAGGCCGCGCGGATGTGCATCCAGGCCGCGGACGCGAACGCCAACATCGTCTTCGGAGCGGTCGTGGACTCTTCGATGCACGAGGAGGTCCGCGTCACCGTGATCGCCACCGGCTTCGAGGGCTTCGAGATGATCGCCCGCGCGCCGGAGTTCACGGCCCGCGCGGCGGAGCGCCGACCGGCGGCGGGCGTGGGTCGCAGCCGGGAGACCCTCAGCGACCTGCGGATCTCCGAGTCGGAGATCGACGTCCCCGATTTCCTGAAGTAAATGCGAGGGTGCGCCGAGCGCAGCGAGGCGCAACCCGTTTAGTTCTGATGAGCGGACCGCGGAAGGCGGTCGAGGGCCTCAGGGCCGTCCTCGTGATGGTCGGGGGACCGCTGCTGCTGGCGTTCGCGGCATGGAGATGCGTCAGCGCCACCGCTCGTGCGCTGGCGCGAGGCAGGCCGCCGTCGCTGCCGGCCGGGATCGGCACAGCCGCCCTGATCGCCTACGCGGGGCCGGTGAGGAGCTGGATGCGCAGCTGGGGGGCGTCCGGCGAGGGAACGACCACCCAGCCCGTCCATGCGATCGAGGTCGAGGCACCCGCGGAGGAGGTCTGGCCCTGGCTCGCCCAGCTGGGCCAGGACCGCGGCGGCTTCTACAGCTACGAGTGGCTCGAGAACCTCGCCGGCTGCCGGATGCGGAATGCCGATCGGATTCACCACGAGTGGCAGCACCGGGAGATCGGGGAGAAGGTGATGCTGCATCCGCTCAACGGTCTGCCGGTCAGCCGGTTCGAGCCGGGTCGCGAAATCGGCCTCGAGGGCTGGGGCTCGTTCGCGGTCGAGCCGCTGGGGGATCGCCGGTGCCGCGTCGTCTGCCGCGGGGAGCCGCACGACAGCGCGCTGTATGCGGCCTACTACGTCGCGCTGATCGAGCTCCCGCACTTCCTGATGGAGCGCAAGATGCTGCTCGGGATCAAGCAGCGAGCAGAGCGCGACGGGCCTCCTCTTCCTGCTCGAGCAGGAAGATCTCAACGCGGCTGATCCTGCCCGCGTCGTTGAAGCTCCACAGCGTGTGGCTCCGGAGCTCGATCTCGATTCCGCTGCCCGCGCCGCGAGCCCTGGTCAGCGTGTGGACGAGAACCCGGTTGCCGCTGATCTCATGGTCGAGCAGTTCGAAGTGCTGCGACTCGAAGGCGTCCGGCTCCATCCAGGCTCGCAGCCCGTCCGCGCCGCGGACGACGGGCATGGCGCCGGTGCGGACGAGGACGATGTCAGGGTCGGCCAGCTCGATCGCCTTGTCGAACTCCCCCCGGTTGATGGCGTCATTGGTCTCCCGGAGGGCGGTGATCATCTGCTCCTCGGTCAGTCCCATGCGCGGCAGTATCGTGCCCCGCGATGGAAGCAGGGACGCTGAAAAGGACCCCGCTGTACGAGGCTCACGTCGCCGCGGGCGCGAAGCTGGTGCCATTCGCCGGCTGGGAGATGCCCGTTCAGTACGACGGGATCAAGGAGGAGCACCTGCTGGTGCGGAACGCCTGCGGTGTCTTCGACGTCTCGCACATGGGCGAGATCGAGACGGAGGGGCCACAGGCGGCGGAGCTGCTCCAGCGGCTGCTCTCCAACGACGTCTCGAAGATCGCCGTCGGCGGAGCTCAGTACTCCTGCCTGTGCCGCGAGGACGGGGGCGTTCTCGACGACCTCTTCACCTACCGGCTCGGTGAGGAGCGCTACCTGACCGTCACGAACGCCGCCAACCACGTGCGCGACCTGGAGTGGTTCGAGGCGCACGCCGTCGAGTTCGAGGACGCCGAGGTCCGCGACCGCATCGAGGCTTACGCGATGCTCGCGGTGCAGGGGCCGGAGGCCCGCCAGATCGTCCAGCGCATCACCGACGGCGAGCTGCCGCCTCGTTTCAGGACGGCCGAGCTGCCGGTGGCCGGATCCCCGGCGCTCGTCTGCGGGACGGGCTACACCGGCGAGGATGGTGTGGAGCTGCTGATCGCGCCGGACGACGCGAAGACGGTCTGGGACGCGCTGATCGGGGGCGGCGCGCGTCCCGCGGGACTCGGCGCTCGGGACACCCTGAGGCTCGAGGTCAACTACTGCCTCTATGGCAACGACCTCACGGATGAGCGGACACCGATCGAGGCGGGACTGGGCTGGTGCGTCAAGGAGGACACGGGCTTCATCGGCTCGGAGGCATGCCGCAAGGTCCGCGACGACGGGCCGAAGGAAGTGCTCGAGCCCTTCGTGATCACGGGCGCGGGAATCCCCCGACAGGGAAACCCGATCGTCTCGGGTGACGACGAGGCCGGCGTCGTGACCAGCGGCACCCTCTCGCCCTGCCTCGAGGTCGGGATCGGGATGGGTTACGTGCGAAGCGATCTCGCCGAGCCCGGGACCGGAATCGAGATCGATGTCCGCGGCAAGCGGCGGGAGGCCGAGATCCGCAAGGCGCCGCTCTACTCGAAGGACTAGGTTTCCGCCGTGGCCGACGAGAGCTATCCAGACGACCTTCGCTACCACCCCGAGCACGACTGGGCGCGCATCGAGGGCGACACCGCCACCTTCGGGGTGACCTGGTACGCGCAGGACGCCCTGGGCGAGGTCGTCTTCTACGAACCCCCCGAGGCCGGCAAGGAGCTCCGCAAGGACGAGGCCTATGCCGAGGTCGAGTCCGTCAAGGCCGTCTCGGACGTCTACGCGCCCCTCTCCGGCGAGGTGACCGAGGTGAACTCGGCGCTGGCGGAGAATCCCGAGAAGATCAACCAGGACCCGTATGGCGAGGGCTGGATGGTCAAGGTGAAGCTCTCGGATCCATCTGAGGCCGACGGCCTGATGGACGTCGCCGCGTACAAGAAGCTGCTCGAGGACGACTCGTAGGCAGGCGGTGGCGGGGTCGTCGTGAGCGGCCAGGCCATCGGACTCGCGGTCTCGGTATTCCTCGCCTGCGCGGTCGAGGCGGTCGAGGCGCTCACCATCGTTCTCGCTGTCGGCATCACGCGTAGCTGGCGTTCGGCTCTGAGCGGCTGTGCGGCGGCGGTCATCGCGCTGGCGGCGGCGACGGCGATCCTGGGGCCGCGGCTGACATCCCTGCCGCTCGACACCCTGCGATTGGTCGTCGGCGGCCTTTTGCTCGTCTTCGGGCTGCAGTGGCTGCGCAAGGCCATCCTGCGCGCGACTGGGATCAAGGCCCAGCACGACGAGGAGGAGATCTACCGCGAGGAATCGGCGGAGGCCCTGGCGGCGGGTGCGCTGCACGAGGGCTTCGATGGCTACTCCTTCACCATCGCCTTCAAGGGCGTCCTCCTGGAGGGTCTCGAGGTCGTCTTCATCGCCCTTACCTTCGGCGCCAACCAGCACCGCCTCGGCCTGGCCGCCGCCTCCGCCGCCGCCGCGGTCCTCCTGGTGGCTGGCGTGGGAGTCGCGGTCCGCCATCCGCTTGCTCGTGCGCCGGAGAACGCGATGAAGTTCAGCGTCGGGGTCATGCTCACGTCATTCGGGATCTTCTGGGGGGCCGAGGGCGCTGGAGCGCACTGGCCCGGGGATGACGCGGCCCTTCTCGTCGTCGTCCCGGCCGTTCTCACGTTCTCGCTCCTGCTGGTTCGCCTCTTCCGCCCGCAGGTCCCCGAAGGTGCGGCGGTCCAGGCGTGACTCGCGTGCGGAATACAGGCCTGGGGATCTGGGAATTCGTCGCCGGTGATGATTGGGTGACCGCCGCCGGCGTGGTCTGCGCTCTGGCCCTCACGGCGGTGATCGACGCAGGATCAGCGTGGCTCGTCCTGCCTGTGGCCGTCGCGATCCTGCTCGCACTCTCGATCTGGAGGGAGGTCCGAAAGGTGCGCGATGGCTGACCGCCTTGGCTATCCTGCGCGCCCGAGCGATGAGGCTCGCTCCTAACCGCGGTTCGCTGCCGCTGATGGCCTCTACGTCGTTGTCAAAGACAGCAGGAGGTCCGCAGTGACTTACGCGTTGGTCGGAATCTTCGGCGCCGCGGGCGCCATCAGCCGCTACTGGCTCGACGGCCGGGTCAGCGACCTGGTCCATGGCCAGTTCCCCTGGGGGACGTTCTTGATCAACGTCCTGGGCGCGTTCCTCCTCGGGCTGCTGGTGGCTCTCACCACGGAGCGGCTGCTGCCCCACCCGAACTGGCGGGTGGCGCTCGGGATCGGGTTCCTGGGGTCCTTCACCACCTTCTCGACCTACACCTACGAGACGGTCAAGCTGGCCGAGGATGGGGCGATCGGCCTGGCCCTGCTGTACTCGGTCGGGATGCTTGCACTCGGGCTCCTCGCCGCTGCTTCGGGCCTGGCCGTCGGGCGGACGCTGTGAAGCTCGAGGGCGAGGGCAAGCTGCTGCGGATCTTCATCGGCGAGTCCGACAAACACGGTCGCAAGCCGCTCTACCAGGCGATCGTCGAGATGCTCCGCGAGGAGGGAATGGCCGGGGCCACCGTTCTGCGAGGCGTCGAGGGATTCGGCGCGAACTCGCACCTGCACACGGCTCGCATCCTGAGGCTCTCCGAGGACCTGCCGATTGTCATCGAGGTCGCGGACACGGCGGCGAAGATCGAGGCGATCATGCCCAAGCTGGACGAGATGGTCACCGACGGCATGGTCACGCTCGAGCGGGTGGAGGTGGTGACCTACCGGGCGCAGGAGAAGGAGGCCTGATGCCGATCGACGTGGAGACGCAGATCGCGATCGACCGCCCGAGAGAAGAGGTTGCCGCCTATGCCTCCGAGCCCGACAATGCGACCGCCTGGTATGCCCGGATCGAGTCCGCGAAGTGGGAGACGCCCAGGCCCCTGTCGGTGGGCTCCCGCTTCGCCTTCGAGGCGCGCTTCCTCGGCCGCCGGCTGTCCTACGTCTACGAGGTCAGGGAGTACGTCCCGGCCGAGCGCCTGGTGATGTCGACCGACGATGGGCCCTTCCCCATGGAGACGACCTACACCTGGGAGGACGGAATGGAGAGGGAGACGGTGATGCGCCTTTGCAACCGAGGTGCTCCAACCGGCTTCTCGCGCCTGCTCTCACCCCTGATGGCTCCCGCGGTCAGGCGAGCGAACCGCGGCGATCTGGAGCGCCTGAAGGAGCAGCTCGAGCAGACGCCGGCCTAGCCGTCGCCCCATCGGCGGCCCTCACTACGATGAGTCGTCCGTGAGCAGGTACACGTCCGCCACCGATCAGGACCGCCAGGAGATGCTCGACGCGATCGGCGTCGCCTCGATCGACGAGCTCTTCGACGTGATCCCCGAGGCGGTTCGCCTCGACCGCGCGCTCGAGCTGCCCGACGGCAAGCCCGAGACAGAGGTGTACGACCGGCTCTCCTCGCTTGCTTCCCGGAACGCGCACGCCGAGGCCGAGACGAGCTTCCTCGGCGCGGGCATGTACGACCACTACGTGCCGGCGATCGTCGACGCGATCATCGGCCGCTCCGAGTTCCTGACGCCCTACACGCCGTACCAGCCCGAGATCTCCCAGGGCGGGCTGCAGGTCATGTTCGAGTTCCAGACGGCCATGTCGGAGCTCACCGGCCTCCCGGTCTCCAACGCCGCGCTGTACGAGGGCCCGTCCGCGGTCGCGTCCGCGGCCTACCTGGCGATCGGCGCCACCGGGCGGAGGAAGCTCGTCGCCACCCGCGGCCTGCACCCCCACAGCCGCGAGTCCCTGGTCACCTACGGAGCCGGATACGGAACGGAACTGGTCGAGGTCGGGCTCCAGGACGGCGTCACGGACGCCGCCGCGCTGGCCGAGGCGATCGACGAGGAGACCGCCGCCGTCTTCCTCCAGCAGCCGAACTTCCTGGGCGGGGTCGAGGACATCGAGGCCCTGGCCGCCGCGGCCAAGGACCGCGGCGCACTGGTGGTGGTGGCGTGTGACCCGATCGCCCTCTCGATCCTGAAGCCGCCCGGCGAGTGCGGTGCGGACATCGCGGTCGGCGAGGGCCAGCCCCTCGGCAACCGGCTCGACTACGGCGGCCCGTCCTTCGGGTTCTTCTGCGCGACGGACGAGCACATCCGCCGGATGCCGGGCCGGATCGCCGGCGAGACGACCGACGTCGACGGTCGCCGCGGCTTCGTGCTCACCCTGCAGACGCGCGAGCAGCACATCCGCCGCGAGAAGGCGACGCACAACATCTGCACCGCCCAGGCGCTCAATGCGCTGGCGGGGATGATCCACCTGGCCTGGCTCGGCAAGCGCGGCTTCGTCGAGCTCGGCGAGCTCCTGGTTAGGCGCACCGCCTACGCCCGGGAGCGCCTCGCCCAGGTGGACGGGATCGAGCTGCTGCACGACGCTCCGGCGGTCCGCGAATTCGCCGTGAGCCTGGACGCGCCGGTGGCCCAGGTGCTCGACCGCTGCGCCGCGGATGGCATCGGCGCCGGCTACCCGCTCGGGCGGGACTATCCCGAGTACGAGAACGGTCTCCTGATCGCGATCACCGAGAGGCGCGGCAAGGGCGACATCGACCGGCTGGCGGACTCGCTCGGGCGCGCGGTCGCCGACCTCAAGGGATCGAAGGTCGAGGAGGGGGTGGCGTCATGAGCAAGCCGCTCGGCCCCGAGATCACGGAGACCCCGATGCAGCGCGATCACGCGACCACGATCTACGAGCGATCGGTCGAGGGGCGCCGGGCGGCGACGCTGCCCGAGCCCGGGGTGGAGGAGCGCCCGATCGAGGACCTGATCCCGGAGAGCCTGCTGCGCTCGAAGCCGGCGGAGCTTCCCGAGGTCTCGGAGCCCGAGATCGTCCGGCACTACAACCGGATCTCGCGGCGGAACTTCGACCTCGACACCGGCTTCTATCCGCTCGGCTCATGCACGATGAAGCACAACCCTCGGCTGAACGAGCGCGTCGCCGCCCTGCCGGGCCATGCGCGGTTGCATCCGGCACAGGAGCCGAAGCGCGCCCAGGGTGCGCTCGAGCTCATGTGGCTGCTCCAGCAGTCCCTGTCGGAGATCTGCGGGCTGCCGCACGTGAGCCTCCAGCCGTCGGCCGGCTCTCACGGGGAGCTCGCGGGCCTGCTGCTGACCCGGGCGTATCACGCGGACCGGGGCGAGAGCCGCACGAAGGTGTTGACGCCTGACACCGCCCACGGCACCAACCCGGCCACGGTGACAATGGCGGGCTACGAGGTCGTGAAGCTCGCCTCGAACGAGAAGGGTGGCATCGACCTCGACGACCTGCGGGCGAAGGCGGGCGACGAGACGGCCTGCCTGATGCTCACCAACCCGAACACGCTCGGGCTGTTCGACGAGAACATCGAGGAGATCGCCTCGATCGTCCACCAGGCGGGCGGCACCCTCTACTACGACGGCGCCAACCTGAACGCGATCATGGGCCGCTCGCGGCCGGGGGACATGGGCTTCGACATCGTCCACGTCAACCTGCACAAGTCGTTCTCACAGCCGCACGGCGGCGGCGGGCCCGGCGCCGGCCCGATCGCCTGCTCGGACCGGATCGAGCCCTTCCTGCCGCGCCCGCAGGTGGTGCGCCGCGAGCCGCAGAACGGGGGAGAGCCCTCCTTCGACCTCGACTTCGAACGGCCCAAGTCGATCGGCCGCCTCCGCGGCTTCCAGGGCAACTTCGGCGTCTTCGTCCGCTCCTACGCCTACATCCTCAGCCTCGGCGGCGACGGGCTCCAGGAGGCGTCTGAGACGGCGGTGTTGAACGCCAACTACCTGCTGGCCAAGCTGAGCGCGGGAAAGGCCGGCGCCTACACGCCGGTCGCCTTCCAGAACCGCCCGATGCACGAGTTCGTCCTCTCGGGAGCGCCCGCGAAGAAGGAGCTCGGGATCAAGACCCTCGACATCGCCAAGCGCCTGCTCGACCACGGCATGCACCCGCCGACGGTCTACTTCCCGCTGCTGGTCGACGAGGCCCTGATGGTCGAGCCGACGGAGACCGAGACGCGCGAGACCCTCGACGCGTTCGCCGAGGCCATCGACTCGATCCTCGCCGAGGCGGGCGACGATCCCGGGATCGCGCAGGGAGCGCCCTACACGACCCCGGTCCGCCGACTCGACGAGGTGGCCGCGAACCGGAACCCGGTCGTCCGGCAGCCTCTCTAGCGGCGCTTCTTCTTCTTACAGCGCTTCTTCTTCGCTGCAGAGGCGTCGCGCGACTTCTTGTGCTTCTTGCACTTCTTGTGCGTCGCGACCGGGCATGCCCCCTGCGCGGCTGCGGAGCTCGGACAGGCGTCCTGGGTCTCGTCTCCAAAGCCGTCGCGATCGGCGTCGGGCTCGACGACGGCCGAGGCGTTCATGCGGCGGTCTGTGTTCGAGCCGGTGAAATTCACGTCAGTGTTCAGCGGTGGGTCGCCGCCGGTGAAGAACAGCCCGTCGTCCGGAGGTGCGTCGAAGAAGCAGTCGGCGCCGCCACTTGGAAGGAACAGGCCGAGCTGCTCACCGGCAGCAATAGGCAGGTGCAGGCCCGAGAAGGTGTTGAGGGTGTTCGCCTGAGTCAGCACGCGCGCCTGGTCCTTCTGGGTGGCGATGAAGTGAGTCGATCCCGCCGGGTTCGGCTTGAGCACGAGGAGCACCAACTGCGTGCCGGGCGTCGCCGCGGCGAAGGAGCTCCACGACGTGATCACGCCCGGAGCGGTCGGGGAGTAGGTGCTAGCGAGAAGGGGCCCTTGGGTGTAGGACTCACCGCCGGTGCAGCCCGAGCCGTCCGCCGCCTGCCCGATCGTCTGCGCTGCCTGAGCGCTCGCGGGCAGCAACAGCGCCACGCCGACAGCCAAGCCGGCGAGGAGCACACCCTGTCGCGACCCTCCTCCCACTCCCATGGTCCGGCGAGTCTATGGACGCGCCGAAGCGAGAACCAGGCGAAAAGTGGGTGCGCGCGGCGCCGGCAACCCCCTAGGTACTCGGCTGCCGGCGCCCCGTCACTTTCAGGCGGGCGATGCTGCGCCCCTGACTACGGGGGGCAGTATCGCTCGGATCACTAGCCCCTGAGGATCTTCACCCGCGGGACCTTCAGGGCAGTGATCTCCGCGTGGTTGATGTTCGCCGCTTGGGTCGACGAGCAGAGCAGCTGCGCGGTGGTCGAGGCCTTCGCCTGGCCCGCGACGTCCATCGAGACGCTGCTCTGATCGGAGATCGTCCCGGTGCCGACGAACGTGTCGGATTGGTCCTGACCCACGCCATTGAGGCGAAGAACGCACTGGATGTTGGCTCCGGCCGCGTTCTGCCGGACGTCGAACGTGCTGGTCACGTCGTAGCTGCCCTGACCGAGGCTCAGCGTCCCCAGCACTGTCTGCGAGCTGCTCAGGTTCGGCGCTCCAGCGATGGTGAGCTGGGTGACGTTCGTCTTCTTGGCGATCGTCTTGTTGACCTTCTTCGCGCTGACGCCGCTGCTTGCCCCGATCACCGGGGTGACCAGCAGGGCCGCGATCAGCACCGCGGCGAGGGCAGCCGGCACGACCCAGCGCGCGGCCCCTCTCTTCAAGAACGACATGAATCCCTCCTTTGATTGGCTCGCGCCCGGACGCGGGCGCACGCCGCGCACACTTGCACGGCGCTCGGAGGGCAAACAGCGGCCGCTTACTCGGTCTCGAGCTCGCCGAGGTCGGGCAGCTTCTGCTTCAGCTTGAGGACGGGCTCGAACAGATCGCCCTCCTTCTCGATGCGCTTGATGGCCGCCGGGATCTCGAAGCGGAGCTTCTCGGCTGACTTCTTGTTCTTCGCCGCCTGCTCGACCTCATTCCAGTTCAGGGGGATGGAGGCGGTGGGGTGCTCCCGGGCGCGAAGGGAGTAGACGGCGATGGTCGTCTTCTTCTGGTGGTTCTGGCTCCAGTCGACGAAGACCTTGCCGCGCCGGTCGGCCTTGGCCATCTTCGAGACGACCTCCTTCGGCGTCTGCTGCTCCAGGAGCTGTGCGACCGCCTTGGCGAACGGGCTGGTCTGCTCATAGGTGACCTTGGTGTTGAGCGGGAAGTAGACCTGCAGGCCCTTGCCGCCGGAGACCTTCGGGAAACCCTCGAGGCCGAACGCGGAGAACAGCTCCCGGACCCGGAGCGCCACCTTGCAGCACTCGGTGAGGCTCGCCGGGGCGCCGGGGTCGAGGTCGAAGGCGAGCACCGTCGGCTGCTCCATCCGCGTCGACTTCGAGAGGGAGGGATGGAGCTCCAGCGCGGCCAGCTGGGCCATCCAGACCAGCGTGGCCCGGTTCTCGCAGAGGCAGAAGTCGATCTCACCCGCGCGCCGGTCGACGTAGATCGGCGTCGTTTTCACCCAATCGGGCCGGTGCTTCGGGCAGTTCTTCTCGAAGAAGGACGTCTGCGGCTTGCCGACGCCCTCCGGGAAGCGGCGGAGCGTGAGCGGCCGTCCCTTCAGGTGGGGAATGATCAGGTCGGCCACCCGGGCGTAGTAGTCGATCACCTGCGCCTTGGTGGTCTTCGTCTCCGGATAGAGGACCTTGTCCAGGTTGGTCAGCTTCAGCCGGCGGTTGCCGACCGTGACCTCCTGGTCCCGCTTCTTTGGCTTGGTGCTCGCCAACGCGGGCGAGTGCCTAGGAACGAGCCTTGGACTTCTTGCGAGAGCCGGAGCTCGACTTGCGGCCGTTCGAGCTGGAGGACTTCGACCGTGACGAGGACTTCGACTTGGATCCCGACGAGGACTTCGGCTTCGCCTTCGGCTTTGCCTTGGGCTTCGCCTTGCCGTTGCCGCTGGCCTCCTCGCCCTTCACGGCGGCGAGGCTCTCCTCGAGGGCGGCCATCAGGTCTGGCGCCTTGGTCGGCTTCGGCTCCTCGGTGGGCGCGCTGACGACCTCCTTGCCGGCAGCCTTGCGCTCGAGCAGGTCGAGCAGCTCCTCGCGGTACTCGTCGCGGTACTGGCCGGGCTTGAAGTCGCTGGTCAGGGAGCCGATCAGCTGCTTGGCCATCTCGAGCTCACGCTGCTCGGGCTTCTTCGGCTTCTCCTCGTCGAAGACCTCTCCGTCGAGGTCCTTGGGGGAGGTGACCTCGTCGTGGAAGCGCATCGTGGTCAGGGTGAGCACGTCATCCATGGGCCTGATCGCCGCCAGGTGCTCCTTGTTGCGGAGGACGAAGCGGGCGATCGCGACCTTGCGCGACTCCTTCATCGCCTGGACCAGCAGCGCGTAGGCGCGGGCCGCGCCCTTGTCGGGGCCGAGGAAGTAGGGCTGCTCGAAATAGATGGGGTCGATGTCGTCCAGGTCGACGAAGTCCTGGATCTCGATCGCCCGGGAGCGCTGCGGCTCGAGGTCGGCGAGCTCGTCCTTGGTCAGCACCACGTACTGGTCCGGCGCGTACTCGTAGCCCTTGACGATCTTCTCGTAGGGGACCTCCTTGCCGTCGGACTCGGCGACGCGCTTGTGCTTCACGCGCGAGCCGTCGGCCTCGCGAAGCTCGCGGAAGCGCACGGTCTGCTTGGAGACCGCGCTGTAGAGCTTCACGGGCACGTTGAGAAGCCCGAAGCTGATCGATCCACTCCATATGGCCCTAGCCACGCTCAATCACCTCGATCCGAATCCTTCGACATTGCTGAGATTACCCCTGGGCGGGCGCCGGCAATCGGGCGCAAGCTTGCGTTCCACACCCTCAGAGACCACCCGGGCGCGGGAAACTCATCGGTCAGGGGAATTCGTTCACCACCTCACGCGGGTCCTTGTCATTCGCCGGGCGCATGCCCTTGAAGGCCGGCTGGCGGAGCGTTCCCACGTTGGTCCACTCCGTCCAGGAGACCTCGCAGACCAGCTCGGGCTCGCACCAGACGGCGAAGCGGGCCTTCGGACCGGTCGGCGCCCCCACCACGAACGGGCTCTCGGGACGCTTCCGTTTGCGCAGCTCCCTGGTCAGAAAGTCGAGGTCGTCCTCCTTCAGCCCGGAGCCGACGCCGCCCGCGAAGTGCAACCTCTGACGCTGTCCCTTGCGCAGCTCGGAGCGCCGCCTGTCGTAGTAGCCGACCAGAACCGAACCGACGCGTTTCGCGCGACTGCCCTCGCCCGGGATGTAGCCGCCGATCACGAACTCCTGGCGGCGCCAGACCCGGGTCTTGATCCACTCTCCCGTCCGCTTTCCGGGCCTGTAGGGGCTGTCGGTGCGCTTGGAGACGATTCCCTCGAGGCCCTGTCGGCGGGCCGCCTCCAGCAGGTCGGAGCCACCGTCGAGCCGGTAGGCGGGGGTCTGCCACCGGGTGCCGTCGAGAGCGAGCTCCTCGAGCAGCTCCCGGCGCTGCAGATAGGGCAGGTCGCGGACGCAGCGCCCGTCAAGATGGAGCAGGTCGAAGATCACGTAGTCGACGGGTTGCCGCTCCATCTTCGCCTTGACGCCCGCCGGAGAGGTGAGGCCCATGCGGCTCTGGATCAGCTGGAAGCGTGGCCGCCCATCGGCGTCGAGGGCGACCACCTCGCCATCGACGACCGCGGCGCGATCCGCGAGCGCCTCGGCGATTCCCTCGAGCTCCGGATAGCGGGCGGTGACGTCCTCCAGCCGGCGGCTCAGCATCGCCCACCCGCCGCGGCGGGCGTAGCCCAGCGCTCGGATCCCGTCCCACTTGATCTCATATGCCCATTCCTCAGAGTCGGACTCCGGAACCATGCCCGGCTTGGCGAGCATGGGGTGGATCCGCTGGGGGAAGCGCTCCTTGCGGCTCACGGTCGAAGGGATACCATCCGCCAATGAGGGACAAGGGGGCTTGGATCGCGGTAGTGGCGGTTGCCGGTGTTGCGTTCATGGCTCCGTCCGCCCACGCCACGATCACCGTCGGCAGCAGCCTCACCGCGCCCCTCGCCCCGGGCAGCGCGATCGGCGGAGACATCACCGCCTTCGCGGTTTTGCCGGCGGCGGGAAGCACTCTCTCGCCGGTCAACGGCACCGTGACCGGCGGCCACCTCAAGCAGGGCAGCATGTCGTCCGGCGACGTCAGCCTGCGGATCGTCCACCGCCTCGCGGACGGCTCCATTCAGGTGGTTGCCGCCGGCCCGGACAACCTGTTCGGAGCGGGCGCAGGCACCTATCCGCTCAAGGGGGGCATCCCCGTCGCGGCCGGCGACATCGTTGCGATCCGGGCCACCCTGGGCGTGGAGCGGGCGATCACCCCGGGTGCGGCCTATCAGTTCCAGTCGACCAGCTCGGTCCCGGTCGGCGGGCCTCCGGTCGCTGCCATCGGGGGCTTGGCCGACAGCGAGCTCCTCTACAACGCCCAGATCGATCCGTCCAATTCCTTCACGGTGGGCGCACCGACGGGTGGCAAGAAGGGCAGAGCCGCCGTCGTCGTCACGGTTCCCAACCCCGGCAGGCTCGACGCCGGGGCGATCAATGACAACCGTTTCGCCGTGCCCGCGAAGAAGAAGAAGAAGAAGAAAACTCGAAGCCGGTGCTCACCCGCGACACCATCACCCCGGCAACTGCGGGCCCCGTGACGTTCGTCCTGACCGCCTCGAGCGCTGGACGCAGGATCCTGCGCAAGAAGGGCAAGCTGAAGACCACGGTCAGGTTCGTCTACACGCCGATGGGGGGCAGCCCAAGCACGCAGACGATCCCTCTGAAGCTGAAGCTGAAGAGCAAGCCGCGGCACTAGGCGCCACCGTTAGTGCGGGCGGATTTAGGCCACGGACGGATAATCGAGCGGTGCTGTTTGAGCTCGAGGACGTCAGCTATTCGCGATCGGGAAAGCTCGTGCTGCGGGATCTGGATGCCAGGCTGCCGGTGGGCGCCAGCTCGATCGTCGGTCCCTCGGGCAGCGGCAAGTCGACGATGCTCCGGCTGCTGAACCGGCTCGCGGACCCCGACTCGGGCCGTGTGATCTATGAGGGCAAGGACGTGCGCGAGCGCGACCCGCTCGAGCTCCGCCGCGAGGTCAGCCTCGTGCCCCAGCTGCCTGCGCTGATCGACGGCACGGTCCACGACAACGTCGCCTACGGGCCGCGGCTCGCCGGCCACAGCTTCGACGCTCGCAGCTGTCTCGAGCTGGCTGGGCTCGATCCGGCATTCGAGGATCGCGATGCAGCCAAGCTCTCCGTCGGCGAGCAGCAGCGGGTGATGCTGGCGCGGGCGCTCGCCCTCGACCCGCGCGTCCTGCTCCTCGACGAGCCGACCTCCGCCCTCGATCAGACCGCCCGCGACGCCGTGGAGGCGACGCTGCGCGGCCTCCGCGCGCGCACGGCGATCTCAATCGTCGTCGTGACCCACGACATGGAACAGGCCCGCCGGCTGGCGGAGTACGTGATTCGGATAGAGGGCGGGAGGGTGACCGCACAGGGGTCGGCGGCCGAGGTCCTCGAACAGGAGATCGAGCCGGCCATCGCCGCCGTGGAGGATGCGACGTGATCGTCGCGGCCTCGTCGATTCACGTGACTATCGGCGAGGTCGCCGCGGCGCTCGCCCTGGTCGCGATCGCCGCAATCGCCTCGCGTGCCTGGCATGCCGGGCTCGAGGAGGACATAGGGATCGCCGTCGTCCGCTCCCTGATCCAGCTGACCGCGATCGGGTACGTGATCACGTTGATCTTCGACCAGGACTCCGCGCTCCTCGTCCTGGCACTGATCACCGTGATGGTCGTCTTCGGGGCATTCACGGCACGCCACCGCGCGAAGCAGGTTCCGAACGCCTTCTGGCCCCTGCTGGTCGCGCTCGCCGTCGCCGCCGCCGCGACTCTGGGGCTGGTCATCGCCCTCGGCATCTTCCCGGCGACGCCGCGGTACCTGGTCCCCGTCGGTGGGATGGTGATCGGCAACTCGATGACAGCCGCAGCCGTGGCGCTTAACCGGCTCGGTGAGGACGTCCACGAGCAGTCGCGGAAGATCGAGGCGACGCTAGCCCTCGGCGCGACCTCCTCGCAGGCCGTCACGCCGCTCGTCCGCCGCGGTCTGCGCTCCGGAATGATCACGCTGGTCGACTCGACGAAGACGACGGGCCTGATCTTCTTCCCGGGGACGATGGTCGGGATGCTGCTGGCGGGGGCCAACCCGACCGATGCGGTGCGCCTCCAGCTCATCCTCCTCTACGTGCTGCTCGGTGCCGTGTCGATCGCCGCCCTGATGGCCATCACCCTGGCGCGTCGCAACTTCTTCACGCCGGCACACCAGCTGCGAGAGCCGCCGGAGCCCTAGCCCCTACTGCGTGGGTTGCGGCTTCGGATAGATGAACTTGTGGCCGAGCAGCTCGGCCACCGTGACGAACCTGTAGCCGCGGTGGCGGAAGTGGCTCAGGATCGCCGGAAGCGCCGCGACGGTCTCGCTGCGGTTGCCGCCGCCGTCGTGCATGACGACGATCGAGCCGTTGTGGGCGTTGGAGATCACGTTCGAGGCGATCGCGCTCGTTCCGGGGGTCGCCCAGTCGCGCGGGTCCACCTCCCAGTTGACGGTGACGAGATTCTGGGCGTGTGCGCGGGAGATGAGCCCGCTGTTGACCGCGCCGTCGGGAGGCCGGAAGTCGCAGGGCCGAAAACCGGTGGCCCCGCGGATCAGGCGGTCGGTCTCGTGGATCGAGCCCGAGGAGGGGTAGGCCTCGTGATGGAGCGAGTGGTTGCCGATCTCGTTTCCCTGGCGAAGGACCTTCTTCATGATCTGGGCGCGCCCACCGGTCTCCTGGCCGATCTCGAAGAAGGTGGCGTGCGAGTCGAAGCGGCGCAGGACCCTGAGGACCTGCGCCGTGTAGTCGCTCGGGCCGTCGTCGAAGCCGATCGCGATCCGCTTGCGGCCCCGCGGCCCGTTGGTGACGAAATGCGCCCCCCCGTGTGTGCAGCCGATCGGCAGCACGGCCTTGGCGCCCCGTGGGCGCGTCTTGGCGAGGCTCGCCAGTGCTGCGCCTCCCGGAGCCGCGACGAGCGCGATGCTCGCCAGTGCGATGAATAGTGCCCTTGCCCGCATGGAACCCGGCAAGTCTCTCGCTCCTGCGGAGGTGGCGCAAGGTGGGAAATCACGGATGCGCGAGGGCCCGCGGACGGCCCTCCGTAAACTCGTTCGAGTCTTGTCTGACGCTCGCCGCAATCGGCTCACCGTGGTCGCGACGATCCTCGGCTCTACGGTCGTCTTCCTCGACGCGACCGTGGTCAACGTCGCGCTCCCGGCGCTCAGTGACGATCTCGGAGTCGGCCTCGCCGACCAGCAGTGGGTGGTGGAGGCCTACCTGCTGGCGCTGGTGTCGCTGCTGCTCGTGGGTGGCTCACTGGGCGACCAGTTCGGACGCCGCCGGATCTTCATCCTCGGCCTCGGGCTGTTCGGCATCACCTCGATCCTCTGCGCAATCGCGCCATCGACGGGAGTCCTGATCGGGGCCAGGGCGCTCCAGGGCTTCGCCGGCGCCCTGCTGGTGCCCGGCTCACTGGCGATCCTGGCCGCCACCTTCGAGGGCGCGGAGCGTGGGCGGGCCGTGGGCACCTGGACCGCCTGGACCGGGATCGCCACTGTGATCGGGCCGGCGGGCGGCGGCGCATTGGTCGAGGCGATCTCCTGGCGGGCGATCTTCTGGGTCAACGTCCCGCTGATCGTGGTGACGATGTGGCTCGCCCACCGAACCGTGAGGGAGAGCGTCAACCCGGACGCCGACCGCCACATCGACTGGCTCGGGATCATCTGCTCCGCCGTCGGCCTCGGCCTGCCGGTCATGGCACTCATCCAGCAGCCAACCCACGGCTGGGGCGATCCGATGGTCTACGGCTCCCTGATCGCCGGCATCGCGATCTTCGCCTTCTTCGTGTTCTGGGAGTCGCGCTACCGCCACGCGATGCTCGACCTCAGCCTGTTCAAGGTCAGGAACTTCACGATCACCAACATCGAGACGCTGGTCGTCTACTCGGGGCTGATCGGAGCCTTCTTCTTCATCACGCTCTTCCTGCAGCAGACCGCCGGCTATACCGCGATCGAGGCCGGGCTCGCAACCACGCCGGTCTCCCTCGTCCTCTTCGTGCTCTCGCCGCGGTTCGGCAAGCTCTCCACAGCGATCGGGCCGCGGGTGCCCATGTCGGTAGGTCCGATCGTCGGCGGAATCGGGCTCCTGATGATGATGCGGGTCGGATCCCACCCGGACTACGTCACCGAGGTTCTGCCCGCGATCCTCGTGTTCGGTCTCGGGCTCTCGGCGACGGTCGCGCCGCTGACCGCGACCGCGCTCAACTCGGTGCCCGAGCACCAGGTCGGGGTCGCCTCGGGGATCAACAACGGTGTCTCGCGAATCGCAGGCCTCTTGGCGATCGCAATCCTGGGAGCGCTGATCTCCGGCAGCTTCACCTCGACGATCGACGACAACCTTTCGGGCACTCAGCTCTCGCCGCAGGCGCAGAGCGCGGTTGCGAAGGCGAAGGACAAGCCGCTCGGAGCCGCCGACACGGCCGACCTGGCTGCCACGGAGGCCGCCACGGTCGACCACGCGGTCACCGACGCCTCGACCAAGTCCTTCCACCTCGGACTCGCGGCCGGCGGCATCCTGATGATCATCGGAGGTGTGATCGCCGGGATCGGCCTCAGGAACCCGCGGCGCGAGACCGAATACGAGGCTCCCGGAGCGGCGACCGCGGGCGAGTGCGCGCACTGTCCCGAACACCTCGACGGCTCCGGGGAACGCGAGCCCGAGCCGGTCGGCGAACCGGCATAGGCTGCACGCCATGGCCGATATTCATCCAGAGGCCCGCAGGCTGATCGAGTCTGATCGGCTGGCCCACATGGTCACGCTCAATCCCGACGGCTCCCCGCAGATGAGCTGCATCTGGGTCGGGATGGACGGCGACGAGATAGTCAGCGGGCACCTGCCGCGCAACCAGAAGGTGAAGAACGTCGAGCGCGACGGGCGCGTCGCGATCTCGATCGAGACCGACAC
Organism: uncultured Solirubrobacterales bacterium; assembly: GCA_963815045.1. Lineage (GTDB taxonomy): Bacteria > Actinomycetota > Thermoleophilia > Solirubrobacterales > 70-9 > DASUPK01. The sequence continues at coordinate 1,358,201 of CAWFET010000002.1, read as the reverse complement.
CCTGAGCGACATGGGGCTCACCGAGTACCTGGTCGTCCGGGGGACGGCGCGCATCCAGGAGGGCGGTGCGGCGGAGCTGCTGCAGCGGCTGGCGCACGTCTACCTCGGGCCCGATGTGAAGTTCCCGCCCATGGACGACCCGCCCGCCGGATACGTGATCCGGACGACTCCCGAGCGGATCGGCGGGGTCGGGCCCTGGACGGGCAAGAGCGTTTAGCGGCCACAAGGCCGCTCCGGGCATACTCTCGCCGCAATGCGCATCTTCAGCGGCATCCAGCCGACCGGGCGAAAGCACCTCGGCAACTACATCGGGGCGATCCGCCAGTACGTCGAGGGGCAGGATCGCGGTGACCCGGCGATCTTCTGCATCGTCGACCTGCACGCGCTGACGGTTCCCTGGGACCCGGTTCAGCTGCGCGAGAGCGTCTACGACACGACGGCGATCCTGCTTGCCGCGGGCCTCGATCCGGAGCGCTGCATCCTCTTCCGCCAGTCAGACGTCCGCGAGCACACGGAGCTGACCTGGTACCTGGCGGCGGTCACCTCCCACGGCGACCTCAACCGGATGACCCAGTTCAAGGACAAGTCGGCGAAGCAGAAGGAGCTGGTCTCGGCCGGGCTCTTCTTCTATCCGGTGCTGATGGCGGCCGACGTCCTCGCCTACCGCGGCCAGGAGGTCCCAGTCGGTCACGACCAGCTCCAGCACGTCGAGCTGATGCGCGAGATCGCCCGGCGCTTCAACGAACGCTTCGGCGAGATCCTGGTGGTGCCGGAGGCGCGGATCCCGGAGGTCGGGGCCCGGATCATGGATCTCCAGGAGCCGACGAACAAGATGTCGACGACCGGGGGCACCGAGGCGGGCACGATTCTCGTCCTGGACGATCCGAAAACCGTCACCAAGAAGATCAAGAGCGCGGTCACCGACTCCGGCTCCGAGGTGAGGCGCGGCGATGGCAAGGACGGCGTCGCAAACCTGATCGAGATCCTGGCCGTGGCCCGTGGGGTCACCGAGGACGAGGTCGAGCGCGACTTCGAGGGTTCCGGCTACGGCGACTTCAAGGCCGCGGTCGCCGAGGCCGTCGTCGACTATCTCGCGCCGGTCCGCGAGCGCTACGAGGAGCTGCGGCCGGACGAGGCCGCCCTCGAGCGCATCCTCGCCGGTGGCGCGGAGAAGGCGAGCGCGATGGCCGCCGAGACGCTGGTGGACGTTCGTTCGGCCATCGGCGTCGGACCCCGCTCTTAACGGGAAGTCCCCACACGACCGCTCTTACGGTCCGTAGGCTTGGCCGCGATGACCCTAGGGGCCACCGGGAAGGTGGGGGCAGCAGTCGCAGCAGCAACCGTGGCGATCGCCATCGTCGCTCCAGCGGCGGCATCAGGGGCACAGACGGTCGGTCAGACCGCACCGCCTGCTCCGACAGGCGCGTGTGACACGAACGCGACCTACGTCCAGGACTCCGTCTACAGCGGCCTCGGCTTCCAGTCGGGCACGAGCGGCGTGATCACCTCGTGGACCACCTACGCGGGAACCACGGCGACCCAGCTGAAGCTCGACGTCCTGCGCCCCGACCCCGCCAGCGGCGCCGAGCACTTCATCGTCGAGCAGAAGGACGTCCTGCGGGACATTCCGGCGACGAACGCGCGGGTGACCTTCACCGGATTGCATCTGCCGATCGCCGCGGGCGACTTCATCGGCCTGTACGTGCCCCCGGCCGGGGCCTTCTGCCTCTCCTACAAGGACCCCTCCTGCCCAGACCCGCCCCCGATAGACGGTGCGTGTAACGAGGAGATCTACCACCACCTGATCGGTGACCCCGCCATCGGGACGCCCGCCTTCCTCAACAACGTTCAGACCACCGGAGTGATGAACGCATCGGCGGTCGTCGAGCCCGACGCCGATGGTGACGGCTTCGGCGACGAGAACCAGGACGGCTGCCCCGGCAACGCGGCCGCCCAGGGCGCCTGTCCGGTCGGCACCGGGACCCCAGCAACAACGAAGACAAAGAAGAAGAAGTGCAAGAAGAAGCACATCCGCGCGGCAAGGGCGGCCAAGAAGAAGTGCCGGAAGCACAAGCTGTAGGGGCACGTCGCTGCTAGCCGCACCTCCGTCTATCGTGGCCGCGTGACCTCGGTCGCCGAGCTCGACCTCGATCTGGACGTATTCCAGGGGCCCTTCGACCTGCTGCTCGCGGTTCTCCTCCGTGAGGAGATCTCGCTGTCCGAGGTGCCGCTCGGCGAGATCGTGGTGGCCTACGTCGACCACATGGGGGAGGCCGGTGAGCTGGATCTCGACCTCGAGGCTGTCACCGAGTTCCTGGTTCTGATCGCGGCGCTGTGCGAGCTCAAGTCACGGCTCCTGCTTCCGACCGAGGATGGCGACGAGGAGCTCGGGCCGCAGGAGGCGGCCGATGAGCTCCTGGCACGCATGCTTGAGTACCGCCGCTACAGCCAGGCGGCCACGATGCTGAGCGAGCGGCTCGAGCGGGAGGGGGGCGTCATGTACCGCTCGGCGCCCCTGCCGGCCGAGCTGCGGCGGGCCGCGCTCGATGCGGCGACGCAGGCTTACGAGCCCGATCGCGTCGGCGTGGCGCTCGGCGACCTGCTCACGATGCCGCCGGCTCCGGACACGCGTCACATCCGCACCACCGTCACGCTCCAGCGGCGCCTCGGCATCGTCAGGGACCTGCTGCGAACGCGGAAGACGCTCGACTTCGACGAGGCCTTCGGCAAGGAGGACCGCTTCACCCAGGCGGTCACGCTCTTCGCCCTGCTCGAGCTCTACCGCCGCGGCGAGGCGACCTGGACCCAGACTGAGACCTTCGGCCGGATCGAGGTGCATGCGCAGTGACCCTCGACGGGTTGACCCAGACGGTCGAGGCCCTGCTCTTTCTCTCTCCGGACCCGGTCTCGCCCGCCGACCTGGCCGAGGCGATCGAGGTGGAGGAGGAGGCCGTCGCCGGCGCGCTCGACGAGCTCGGGCGAAGCCTCAGGGAGGAGGGCCGGGGAGTGCAGCTGCGCCGGGTGGCCGGCGGCTTCGCGCTCGCCGCGGTCCCGGAGACGGAGGCCGCGGCCCGCCGCCTGCTGGCCAAGCCCCGCACGCCTCCCCTCACGCAGGCGCAGGCCGAGGTGCTCGCGATCGTTGCCTATCTGCAGCCCGTCTCGCGGCCGGAGGTGGCTCGCATTCGCGGCGTCTCCTCTGACTCCGCGGTCGCCTCGCTGACCGAGCGCGGGATGATCGAGGAGCGGGGTCGGACCCAGTTCGGGGCGGTCACCTACGGCACGACACCGCTCTTCGAGAAGCTGTTCGGGCTCTCCGGCCTGGACGCGCTGCCCGACCCCGCGCAGTTCGACCCGACACCGGAGGACGAGCGAGAGCTGCGCGAGCGCCTGCTGAAGGCGGGTGAGCAGCGGGTCGAGTGAGGCGGGCGGCCGCGCTCCTGACCTGCCTTGCGCTGGCGGCGCCGGCCGCCGCACGAGCCGGCGAGCGCGTCGTGATCGGCCACTCGGTCGAGAAGCGGCCGATCACCGCGGTCCAGCTCGGCGATCCGGCCGGAACCCGGGTGGCTCTGGTCGTGGGCGAGATCCACGGCGACGAGCACGGGGGCCTGCGTATCGCCGCCGCGATCAAGCGCCTGGCGGCAAGGAAGAGCGGCTCGCTCGACGGCACGCAACTCTGGGTGATCGAGACGGTTAATCCCGATGGGCAGAGGGCACACACCCGCAAGAACGCGCACGGGGTGGACCTGAACCGCAACTTCCCCTTCCGATGGCAAGGACACGTCCCACAATCGAGTGGCTACTACCCGGGCCCGAGACCGGCCTCCGAGCCGGAGACGCGAGCCGTGATGGCGTTCGCCGAGCGGATCCAGCCCGATCTCTCGATCTGGTACCACCAGCCATGGGGGGCCGTGCTGGCCTGCCGGGGGAGACCGCCGATTGCAGCGGAGTACGCAAAGCTGGTCGGCATGCGCACCAGCTGCAGAGGCAAGGGCCTGCGAGGCACGGCGATCACCTGGGAGATGCACGCCTTCCCGGGCAGCGCCGCGTTCGTGGTCGAGATGCCGCCGGGGACCATCACCGGGAGAGCCGCCGACCGCCAGGCGCGCGCCGCGCTGGCCGTGGCGGAGGGCCGCTGAGATGATCCGGATCCTGATCGCAGTGTTCGCGATGGCCGTCGTGATCGGAGCCGGCGCGGGATCGGGCGCGGGCGCACAGCCGCCGGCGGCGACCACCTCCGCGGCGACCAAGCCGCCGATCCACAAGATGCTGATCCCGTATCCCAAGAAGCGGAAGCGGGAGATGGCCGCCTACTCCAAACGCCACTACGGCCAACACAAGTGGCGGCTCAACAATCCCAAGACAATCGTCATCCACTACGCCGTGGCCGGCAGCATCAGCACGATCTACAACACCTTCCGCACCGACCAGCCGGACGTCGAGTTCCACGAGCTGCCCAACGTCTGCTCGCACTACGCCGTTGCCGCATCGGGCGCCGCGTACAAGTTCGTCCCCCCGACGATCCGCTGCCGCCACACGGTCGGCCTCAACTGGACCGCCATCGGCGTCGAGCATGTCGGCTTCTCGGACCAGGACATCCTCGGCCGCCCGGCCCAGCTCAACGGCTCGCTCCAGCTCGTCCAGTGGCTGCGCTGCCGCTTCGGGATCCCGGTCAACCAGGTGATCGGCCACAACGAGAGCCTCTCCTCGCCGTTCTACAAGGAGCTCGATCCGCGCTTCCAGGGCCAGACCCACGGCGACTGGATTCACGCCGACATGCAGACGTACCGGGCGGACCTGACCAAGCTCGGCGGCTGCTGAGCGCCACGGCCACAATCGCGGCGTGAGGCTCGCCAAGTACCTGGCCCACGCCGGTGTCGCGTCCCGCCGCGCGGCCGAGCGGTTGATCGCGGACGGCCAGGTCAGGGTCGGGGGCGAGGTGGTCACCGATCCCGCCCGGGACGTGGACGAGAGCTCGGACGTCCGCGTGAACGGCAAAGCGGTGGCGCCGGAGCCGAGGGAGGTCTGGGCCGTGAACAAGCCCGCCGGCGTCGTCTCGACGGCCCGCGAGCCCGGCAGGCGCCGCGCGGTGACTGAGCTGGTGGACTCCGAGGGCCGGCTCTACCCGGTCGGCCGGCTCGACGCCGACTCGACCGGATTGATCCTGATCACGAACGACGGCGAGCTCGCCAACCGGCTCACCCATCCGCGCTACGGCGTCCCCAAGACCTACCGCGTCCGGCTCGCCCGCCCGCCCTCCGACCACGATCTGGAGCGGCTGCGGCGCGGCGTCCGGCTCGAGGACGGGCCGAGCGCACCGGCGGAGGTCGTCCGGGGCGGCGAGCGCGAGATCGAGGTGACGATCCGCGAAGGGCGCAAGCGGCAGGTGCGCCGGATGGCCGAGGCGGTCGGGAACGAGGTCGAGGATTTGAGACGGGTCCGGATCGGATCCCTCGAGCTCGGCGACCTCCGTCAGGGGGAGGCGCGGCGCCTCGAGCAGGGGGAGCTTGCCTCGCTCTGGGAAGATTCGGCGCCATGAGCAACGACCTCAGGCTATGGGCAGTCCGCGGCGCCACCAAGGCACGCAGCAACAACCCCGAGACCATCGTGGAGGCGGCCGAGGAGCTGATGCGCGAGCTGATGTCGCGCAACGACCTCGCGATCGACCGGATGGTGAGCTGCATCTTCACCTCGACGCACGACCTGAACGCCGAGTTCCCCGCGGTGGCCGCCCGCAAAGTCGGCCTCGACGCCGTTCCCCTTCTCTGCGCCCAGGAGATCGACGTGCCGAACGCGATGCGATCGGTGATCCGGGTGCTCTTGCATTACTACGCGCCCGCCGACCACACCCCCGCGCACGCCTATCTGGGCGAGGCGCAGGAGCTTCGCTCCGACCTGAAGGCGGCGCAATAGCCGTCGAAATCCGCGAGGCGACCCCGGAGGACACGGCGGCGATCGTCGCCGTGACCGTGGCGGGGTGGCGGGCCGGATATCGCGACATCGTCCCGCCGGAGCGGCTCGCGGACCTACCGGTCGACCGCTGGCGTCATGAGATCGGGGTCGGCCTGAGGCGCCCGGTCGAGGACGCGTTCACCCACGTCGCCGAGATTGACGGAGAGTTCGCCGGCTACGCCTACGTCGCCGCGCCCGCGAAGGATGCAGACCTCGGCCGCGGGTTCGCAGAGCTCGGGGCGCTCTATGTCGATCCGGCGCGCTGGAGGAAGGGAGTGGGGGAGGCGCTCGTGCGTGTGACGCTGGAGCACCTTGCGACCCTGCCCTACGAAGATGTTGTGCTCTGGACCTTCGCCGAGAATGCGCCCGCCGTCGCCCTCTACGAGCGCCATGGCTGGCGCCGGGACGGGGCCGAGAAGATCCACGCGCGGTCGGGAGAGCCCGCCGTCCGGTACAGGCGACCCGTCACAATGAGCGCCCCATGACGGTCACGTTCGCAGAGAAGCTCTCGCGGATCCCGCACTACGAGCCGGGCACGTCGCTCGACGAGGCCAAGGCGAAGGCGGAGACCCCCGACGCGGTCAAGCTCGCGTCGAACGAGTCGCCGTTCCCGCCGCACCCGGATGTGATCGAGGCGATCACCCGCGCCGCGACCGAGGTGAACCGCTATCCCGATCCGGAGGCCCGAGCGCTGCGCCGCGCGATCGCCGACCTCCACGAGACCGACCCGGCCCGCGTCGCCGTGTCGAACGGCTCCTGCGAGATCCTGCTCGCCGCCTCGCTGGCCCTCTGCGAGCCGGGCGACGAGATCCTCTACGCGTGGCCCTCCTTCTCGATGTACCCGCACCTGCCCGCCCTGTCCGGCGCCCGCGAGATCCAGGTGCCGCTCGCCGAGGGCTACGTCCACGATCTGGACGCGATGCTGGAGGAGGTCACCGCCGCGACTCAGCTTCTGATCGTCTGCAACCCCAACAACCCGACCGGCACGCACTTCCCCGCCGACCGCATCGCGGCGTTCGTGGAGCAGGTGCCCTCGCGCACGACGATCATCCTCGACGAGGCCTACGTCGAGTACCAGACCAACGACGACCCGGACGCGACCGTGGACCTGGTCACGAAGCATCCGAACGTGGTCCTGCTGAGGACGTTCAGCAAGTGCCACGGGCTCGCGGGGCTGCGCGTGGGCTACGCGGTCTGCTCGCCGCAGTTCCGGTCCGCCGTCGACGCTGTGCGCCAGCCGTTCAGCGTCAACGCGCTTGCGCAGGCTGCCGCCACGGAGGCGATCCGGCATCAGGACGACGTCGCCGACCGCGTCGAGAAGAACCTGGTCGAGCGCGTCTTCGTCGAGGAGGCGCTGCACGATCTGGGGTTGGCGACCGCCGAGTCGCAGACCAACTTCGCCTGGGTCGAGCTCGGGGAGCTCGACGAGGGCGAGGTCGTGGCGGCGCTCACCAAGGCCGGCGTCGCGGTCAGGCCGGGCACGCCGCTGGGTGGCCCCGGGTGCCTGCGCGTCTCGTACGGCACCCGAGCCGAGAACGAGCGCTTCCTCGCCGCGATGGGCGAGATCGCGGGCTGAATCCTTCGACTTCCCCTGTGACGTCTGCTTCAATGTCCGCAATGCAGCACGGCGCGCACATCGCTTCGTCCACGAGCCGGTACACGGCTCGCACGCGCGCGTATTTCTACTTCTGGCGATTTACCTAGGCGTCCGGCCCGCGGCTGCCACTAGCCGCCGACGCAGAAACACCCACTGGCCGGCCGCCGCTCTTGCCTCTGAATGACCCGTACCCCAGGGATCGCCGACAGACAGTAGAAAGAAGGGACCAGCAGCATGAATTTCGAGATGAAGGAGCTACCTCGACAGCAGTCGGACCGCGTTCGCGACCAGCGGATCGAGCGCGTCGTCGAGCTGGTCTCGCCCGCCGAGATCCTCGAGGACCTGCCGCTCGGCTCTGATCGCGAGGACGCCGTGCTCGACCACCGGGACGAGGTCAAGGCCGTGCTCGATCGCAACGACGACCGCCTGCTGGTGGTGGTCGGCCCTTGCAGCGTGCACGACCCGGAGGCGGCCATGGACTACGCGCAGCGGCTGAGCGCGCGCGCGAAGGACCTGAAGGACGACCTCTGCATCGCGATGCGCACCTACTTCGAGAAGCCCCGCACGACCACGGGCTGGAAGGGCCTGATCAACGACCCGCATCTGGACGACTCGCGGGACGTCAACTTCGGGCTGCACACCGCACGCCGCCTGCTGCTCGAGGTCACCGACCTCGGTCTCGCTGTCGGCTGCGAGTTCCTCGACCCGATCACGCCGCAGTACATCTCGGACGTGGTCGCCTGGGGGGCCATCGGCGCCCGCACGACCGAGAGCCAGATCCACCGCCAGCTCGCCTCCGGGCTCTCCATGCCCGTGGGGTTCAAGAACGGGACGGCCGGGAGCGTCAAGCTGGCCGTCGACGCGGTCAAGGCCGCGGCCGGACCCCACGCCTTCGCGGGCGTGGACGTGAGCGGGACGCCGGCGATCCTCTACACCGAGGGCAACCCTGACTGCCACGTGATCCTGCGCGGCGGCAAGGGCGCACCGAACTACGACGCCGAAAGCGTCGCGGCCGCCCTCAAGCAACTCGGCGACGCCGGTCTGACCGAGCGGATCGTCATCGACGCCTCCCACGACAACAGCGGCAAGGACCATGAGCGGCAGCCGCAGGTGATCAGCGAGATCGCCGACCAGATCGCGGCCGGCAACGGCGCCGTCGTCGGGGTGATGATGGAGTCGTTCCTGGTCGCCGGGCGTCAGGACCTCCAGCCGGACGGAGACCTGATCTACGGGCAGTCGATCACGGACGCCTGCATGGACTGGGACAGCACCGTCCTGACCCTGGACCGGCTCGCCTCGGCCGTGCGAAAGCGGCGCGAAGCCGCCTAAGCCATGAAGGTCGCCGTCCTCGGCGTGGGGCTGATCGGTGGATCGATCGGGCTCGCCGCCCGCGCCAGACTCGATGCCGAGGTCGCCGGTTTCGATCCGGATCGCGCCCTGGTCGATCGCGCGAAGGAGCTCGGGGCCATCGATGTCGCGCACGACTCCGTTTCCTCCGCGGTCGAGGGTGCCGAGCTGGTCTTCTGCGCCGCGCCCGTGCTCGCGCTCCCGGGCCTCGCGGCCGAGGCCCTGGACGCCGCCGGAGAGGACTGCGCCGTGACCGACGTCGGCTCGGTGAAGCGCGACGTGATCGCCGCGCTCGGGTCTGACAGCCGCTTCATCGGAGGTCACCCGCTCGCCGGTGCCGAGACCTCAGGCGTCGAGGGTGCCCGCGCCGACCTCTTCGAGGGGGCCCGTTGGTACCTGACGCCGACGTCCAACACGAGCGGCCTGCTGTACGACCGGGTCCAGCGAGCGATCGCCGACATCGGCGCGCGCCCGCAGGCGATCGAGGCGGAGACCCATGACCGCCTGATGGCCTCGATCAGCCACCTGCCGCATGTGATGGCCAACGTCCTGGTGACGCAGGCGGCCACCGCGCTGAGCGAGGAGTCGGAGCACCTGCCGGAGGTGGGCCCGAGCTTCCGCGATGCCACGCGGGTGGCCGGTGCGAACCCCGCGATCTGGGGCGACATCTTCGCCGGGAATCGCGAGGCCGTCGCGTCGGAGATCGACGCCGCCGTCTCCCGGCTCACCGAGGCCGCGGAGCTGATCAGATCGGGCGACCGAGAGGCGGTGACGAAGTGGCACGAGCAGGCCGGGAACCGCCGCCGCGAGCTGATCGAGACCGAGATCGCCGGCGGCCCGCTGCACGAGCTGCGCGTGCGCGTGCCGAACCGTCCCGGGATCGTGGCCGAGGTCGCCCTGGAGCTCGGGCGCGCGGGAGTCAACATCGAGGACATGGCCCTCTACCCCGCGGCGGACATGACCTCCGGCGCGATCTCCCTCTACATCGCCGGCGATGAGGAGACCGAGAGGGCCGAGCGGCTGGTGCGTGAGCTGGGCCACGACGTCTCACGCGCCGAATGACGACCTTCAAGCCCGCGGGGCCGTTGCGGGGCGAGCTGCGGCCGCCACCCGACAAGTCGGTCAGCCACCGGGCCGCGCTGATCGGCGCGATGGCCGACGGCCCCACGCGCGTCACCGGCTATCTCGACTCCGAGGACACCCGCGCGACGCTGCGGGCTGTCCAAGCGGTCGGCGCGGAGATTCGCGAGGGCGACGCTGACGAGCACGGCGGCTTCTTCGTCGAGATCGAGGGGATCGGGCTGAGGGGGCCGCGTCCGGCGCGGATCGACGTGGGGAACGCCGGGACGCTGCTCCGGATCCTGCCCGGCTGGCTCGCGGGCCAGCCGGATGGCGAGTGGACCCTGGACGGTGACGACTCGATCCGGCGGCGGCCGGTGGACCGCATAGCCGGCCCCCTGCGGCTGATGGGTGCGGACGTCGAGTGCCGCGACGGGCGCCTCCCGCCGCTGCGGGTGCGCGGGTCGCAGCTGCACGGGATCGACTACGAGATGCCCGTCGCGAGCGCCCAGGTGAAGTCCTGCCTGCTCCTCGCGGGCCTGCTCGCCGAGAGCCAGACGGCCATCCACGAGCCGATCGAGACACGCGACCACACCGAGCGGATGCTCGCGGCGATGGGGGCGTCGCTGCGCCGCGAGGGGGACGCGCTGATCATCTCTCCCGCCGAGCGCCTCGAGGCGGGTGACGTCCCCGTGCCCGGCGACTTCTCCTCGGCCGCGTTCTTCATCGCCGCCGCTCTGCTGGTCCCGGAGAGCTCGGTTGAGCTCCGCGAGGCAGGCATCAACCGCAACCGAATCGGCCTGCTCTCGATCCTCGCGCGAATGGGGGTGGAGATGGGCGGAGCTCACGAGGAAGGAAGGGCGATGACCGTGCACGAGATCCGCGAGCCGGGTCCCGAGCCGATCGCGACCCTGCAGGTCCGCAGCACTCCGCTGCACGGCGCGGAGATCACGGCGGCCGACGTCCCCGCTGCGATTGACGAGCTCCCGCTCGTCGCCCTGCTCGGGTGCTTCGCCGACGGGGAAACTGTGGTGGGTGGCGCAAAGGAGCTGCGCGCCAAGGAGTCGGACCGGATCAGCGGCGTGGTCGAAGGGCTGGGAGCGCTGGGTGCCGACATCGAGGCGCGACCCGACGGGTTCGTCGTCCGCGGAGGCGGCGGCCTGCGGGGCGGAAGGCTCGACGCCCGCGGCGATCACCGCCTCGCCATGGTCGGCGCGATCGCGGGGCTCGCCTCGGAGGAGGGCGTGGAGGTCGACGGCTTCGAGGCCGTCGCCGTCAGCTACCCGGGCTTCGAGCGCGACCTGAGGGCGCTACTTGCCTGAGGCCTGCTGGGACGGGTGCCCGTCCCCGGGCCACGGAGAGAGCACCAGCAGGAGGCGCGAGTCCTCGAGGGCCGTCACCTCGTGGCGCTCAGCGGGGTCGAAGATCGCGAGCAGACCGGTGGCGCCTTCGGCATCCTCGCCCCCGGGTGTGGTGATTCCGATCACCCCGTCCACGACCAGCAGCCAGGCGCGCTCGTGAACCTGATGCTCCTGAAGCTGCTCGCCCTTTGGCAGATTGATGACGATCGCGCGGCCCTCGGACTCTGAGTCGAGCACCTGGGGCTGGCGCGGATCCACTTGGAGTTCGTTGAGGTTCCAGCTGTCCATCGGCACGCGGCACTCTATATCCACGCCCGATCCAGGGGAAACCCTAGATTGGCGGGTGATGGTGATCGCGATCGACGGTCCCGCCGGGGCCGGCAAGTCAACCGTGGCCAGGGGCGTCGCCAGGGCGCTCGGCTTCACCTACCTCGATTCCGGGGCCATGTACCGCTGCGTGGCGCTCGCGGCGCTCGACCGGCAACTGGACCTCGGCGACGGCGAGCGGCTGGGTGAGATGGCCTGGGGCCTCCAGATCGGCTTCGATGGGGACACGGTCCAGCTCGACGGAAAGCCGGTCGAGGGCCGCATTCGCACGCCCGAGGTGACGGTGGCCTCCTCCAAGGTGTCGGTGCACCCGCAGGTGCGCCAGGCGATGGTTAAGCGCCAGAGGGAGCTGATCGCGGCCGGGAGCTATGTCGCCGAGGGCAGGGACATCGGCACGGTCGTCAGCCCGGACTCGCCCCTCAAGGTCTTCCTGACGGCGAGCGAGGCCGAGCGGGCCCGGCGGCGCGCGGCCGAGACGGGCGCCTCCGTCGCCGACGTGCGGGAGGCGATCGAGGACCGGGACCGCCGCGACAGCGGCCGCGAGTACGGCGCCCTGCGCGCGGCCGCCGACTCCGTCGAGCTCGACACCACAGACCTGACCCCCGACGAGGTCGTCGAGCGGATCGCCACCCTTGCGCGGGAGCGGGGGGTCGCCTGATGCAGGGGACGGCTCCCGCCCAGATCGTGCGGCGGCGGCCGGCCGTCGCCGTGGTCGGCTTCCCGAACGCGGGGAAGAGCACCCTGGTGAACCGGCTCGCGGGGGGCCGGGAGGCCGTGACCGACGCCGAGCCCGGGGTGACCAGGGACCGCCGCGCCCTCGCCTGTGAGTGGAATGGCCTCTCCTTCGACCTGATCGACACCGGCGGGGTGGACCTGGCCGACTCCGCCCAGCTGGCTCGGTCGGTTCAGGCCCAGGCGCGCTTCGCGATCGAGGACGCGGACGTCGTCCTGCTGGTCGCTGACGCCAGAACCGGGCTCGGCCCGGGGGATGCGGAGCTGGCCGACCTGCTCCGCCGCTCCGGCCGGACCGTGCTGGTCGCCGCCAACAAGATCGATCGTCCCGAGGATGAAGCCCTCGCGGCTGAGCTCAACTCCCTCGGGCTCGGGGAGCCGTTTCCGGTCTCTGCATCGCACGGCCTCGGGACGGGGGACCTGCTCGACCGCGTGGTCGAGGAGCTCAGGCGCCACGCGGTCGAGGGGGTCGCGGACGAGGAGGAGCCACCGCCGCGCATCACGATCCTCGGCCGGCCGAACGTCGGCAAGTCCTCTCTGCTCAATGCGCTGCTCGGTTCCGACCGGGTGATCGTCAGCGAGGTGGCCGGGACCACCCGCGACCCGGTCGACACCGAGGCGGACGTGGAGGGCAAGCGGATCGTGCTCGTCGACACGGCCGGGCTGCGCCGCCGCGCCAAGGTGGCGGGGACGGTCGACTACTACGCGCAGCTCCGCTCCGAGCGTGCCGCCGAGCGCGCGGACGCGGCGATCGTCGTCTGCGACGCGACCGAGGGGGTCACCTCAGAGGACCTGCGGGTCGCGGAGCTCGCGATGCGCTCCGGCTGCGCCACCGTCCTCGCCCTCAACAAGTGGGATGTCTCGCGCACCGATCTCGAGGACGCCCGGGCCCGCGTCACCCAGAAGAACCGCCTGCGGCCGCCGGTCCTGACCTGCTCGGCGCACACCGGCCGCGGGGTGGGGGCGGTCCTCCGGCAGGCGATCGTCCTGGCCGAGCGCTCGGCCGAGCGGATCCCGACGCCGGAGCTCAACAAGTTCATCGCCACCGTCACCGGGGACCGTCCGCCCCCGCAGCGGCACGGCCGCAGGTTCCGCCTCTACTACGCCGCGCAGGTCGGAAGAAGGCCGCCGCGCTTCGCCATCCAGGTGAACGACAGGCGGCTGATCAGCCGCGACTGGGCGTTTCACCTCGAGAACCGGTTGCGCGACGCGTACTCGCTCCAGGGGGTCCCGCTGGTGATCGACTACGTGCCCAAGAAGACGCGAGGGCGCGCGAAAGCGCGACCCGTTTCATGATCAACCGGAGCGCGGAGCGGGCCGGCCGGGTATAACCGGCGGCTCGTGAGTGACCAGGAAACCGGTGACTCCGAGGGCAAGAAGGCCCTCGGCGAGACCGGCGACAAGAGCATCGAGGGGAAGAAGCGTAAGCGCGCGCGCTTCAGGCGTCGCATCAGCCTGCCGCGCCCCAGCATGCCGTCGGTCAGGAAGCCGAAGGCTCCGAAGGGGACGGAGGACCTCCGGTTCCGCGCCAACACCCGGCTGCGGGCGATCGGGTACTGGCTCCGCGAGAAGGCTGAGGCCGCCTGGGACCTGATCCGGCGCGCCGCCGCCTCCGTGGCCTACTGGTGGTCCAACCGCTCGCGGGGGGCGAGGGTCCGGATCTTCGCCGTGGCGGGTGTGGTCCTGCTCTATCTGATCGTCAAGTTCCTGCCGGTTCCCGGGGTCCCGTGCGAGGTCTCGGCTGCGAAGGAGTGCGCGCCTTCCAACGAGACGATCGCGTATGTACCGCGAGACGCACTCCTCTACGCGCACCTGACGGTGAACAGCTCGAGCCACCAGTGGGAGCTGGCGCAGGACCTCCAGGACCAGCTGCCGAACTTCGCCGCCCTGCTGCAGAGCGACACGAGCTCCCTGGCGGCGCCGGGCGGCCCCCCGATCGATCTGCCTCACGGAGTCCTTCCCTGGGCCAAGGACGACCTCGCGCTGCTCGGAGTGCCTGGCCCGAAGAAGACAACGTCGGAGGCGTACATCGTGGGAGTCGGCGACAGCGCCAAGGCCAACCAGTTCCTCAACGGCCTGTCGGGCGCGGGAGCCGGGACGCCGTCCAGGATGGGAGACGCTTCCCTCAGCGTCCACCGGAACGGCTTCGCAACCGCCCGCTCGGGCGACCAGGTCCTGTTCGGGAGCGTGGTCGCGGTGCGGGCCGCCCTCGCAGCCAAGGCAGGGCAGGCCCCGCGCCTGGAGGGCTCCCCGCAGGACGCCGCCCGTGCCGACCTGCCAGATGTCCGCCTCGCCGAGCTCTATCTCTCGCGTCTCGGGGTGAGCCGGATGCTGGCCGGCCGCGCCGGGAGCGCGACCCAGCTCAACACCTTCGTGGACTACGGCGCCACCACGGGCATGGCCGTCTCGATGCGGGCGAGGGACGATGGCGTCGAGGTCAACCTGGTCAGCGACCTCGACCCCAAGCTCGAGCAGCGGAGCCCGACCGTGTTCGCGAATCTGCCCCGCTTCGAGCCGGGCCTGGCGGACGAGGCCGGGCCGGACGCGCTCGGCTACATCGGCGTCGGCGACCTCGGCCCCGCGTTGACGAAGTCGCTGGAGACGGCCGGAGCGAGCGCTCAGGGCCTGGCCGGGTCCCTCAGGGCCCTGGCGCAGAGCCTGCAGCAGCAGGCGGGCGTCGATCCGCTCAAGGACCTGCTCCCGGCGCTGGACGGCCAGGCCGCCCTGGTCGCCGAGCCCACCGGCGGCGTTCCATACGCGAGCCTGATCGTCGACGGAGTGGACGAGAAGAAGGCTGGGGAGGCGCTCGCCTCGCTCGAGCAGCCGCTGCTGAAGGCCGCGGCGACCGGGAACTCGCAGGTCCCCTCCTTCCAGTCGAAGGAGATCGACGGCGTGGCGGTGCACTCGGTTCAGGTCTCGCCGAGCGTGAACCTCTCCTACGCGATCTTCGACGGCAAGCTGGTGATCTCCACGCAGCCAGAGGGGATCTCCCAGGTTCGCTCGAGCGGCGACAACCTGGCTGGGACGGGCGCGTACCAGGCCGCGACGGACCGCCTCCCGGACAGCGTCTCGGCGCTAGTCTTCCTCAACCTCGATGAGGTGTTGGGGTTGGCCCAGCAGGCCGGCCTGGCAGAGGACCCACTGTATGCCTCGCTCAGCGAAGACATCTCGCGCGTTCAATCTCTCGGCCTCGCCGTGAGAGGGAGCGATGAGCAGCTTCGCTCGGAGCTCTTCCTGGCCATCAACCACTGAGATAAGGACCATGCAACAGCTTTCAGATAACGAGTTCCTGTTCACCTCCGAATCCGTCACCGAGGGCCATCCGGACAAGGTCTGCGACCAGATCTCCGACGGCGTCCTCGACGCGGTGATGGCCGAGGACGCGACCGGCAGAGTCGCCTGCGAGTGCCTCGTCAACACCGGCCTCGTGGTCGTCTCCGGTGAGATCACGACCGACACCTACGTCGACATTCCCTCGATCGCGCGCGAGACGATCCGCAAGATCGGCTACGACGACCCGCGCTACGGCTTCGACCACAAGGCGTGCGCCGTGCTCACCGCCATCGACGAGCAGTCGCCGGACATCGCGCAGGGAGTCGACAAGGGCCTCGAGCAGCGCGAGGGCGATTCCTCGGACGAGTTCGACGCCGCCGGCGCGGGCGACCAGGGAATGATGTTCGGCTACGCCAGCCGCGAGACGAAGGCGCTGATGCCGATGCCGATCCAGATCGCGCACCAGCTGGCCCGGCAGCTCGCCGAGGTCCGCAAGGCCGGCGTGGTTCCGTACCTCGGCCCGGACGGCAAGACCCAGGTCACAATTCGCTATGAGAACGACCGGCCGGTGGAGATCGCCAAGGTCCTGATCTCCACGCAGCATCGCGAGGAGGCCGGCGAGCAGATGATCCGCAACGACCTCTGGGAGCATGTGCTCGAGCCGGTGCTGCACACCGAGTACAAGGAGCTCTACACCGAGAAGGAGCTGCTCGGGAACTTCCTGGTCAACCCGACCGGCAAGTTCGTGATCGGCGGCCCCGTCGGCGACGCCGGCCTCACCGGCCGCAAGATCATCGTCGACACCTACGGCGGCGCCGCGCGGCACGGCGGTGGCGCCTTCTCGGGCAAGGACCCGTCGAAGGTGGACCGCTCCGCCGCCTACGCCGCTCGCTACGTGGCGAAGAACGTGGTCGCCGCAGGGCTCGCGGATCGCTGCGAGATCCAGGTCGCGTACGCGATCGGCGTCGCGTCCCCGGTCTCGGTGATGGCGCAGACCTTCGGCACCGGCAAGATCTCGGACTCCGAGATCGCCCGACTCGTGCAGGAGAACTTCGACCTGCGCCCGGCGGCCTTCCGGCGCTACCTGGACCTGCACCGCCCGATCTTCCAGAAGACGGCGGCCTACGGCCACTTCGGCCGCGAGGATTCCGACTTCACCTGGGAACGGACGGACCGCGCGGATCAGCTGCGCGATGCGGCGGGCCTGGGCGCGAAGGCCGAAGCGCCTGCGTAGCTAGGAACTGGGCTCGGCCTCGCCCTGTAGTCCGCTGAGGACCGGGGTGGCGTGCTCGACCTCCTGCACGACCTTCTCCGGTTGGCCGACGCCCGCGAAGACGAAGTTGGACTCGTCGGTACCCGCGGTGGTGAACTCGACGTCGCCGATCTGCATGAGCCGCTCGTAGACGCCCTGGTTGAAGTTCACGTTCTGAACGCGCTGCAGCCGCGTCTCCTGGACCTTCCGGGAGATGATCCCGATCTTGATGTTGAGCCGGCGGTCGGTGATGGTGTAGACGGTCGCTACTCGCCTGATGAAGCCGGCCAGGACCGTGATCACCACGATGGCGGCGAAGACGCCGACTCCGGTGGCTGTGGTGTCGATCAGCTTGACGATCACGCCGGCAACCAATCCGATCACGATGCCCTTCAGGTAGAAGCCGAGGATCGCCCGCCAGGACGGGTGCCCCTGGTAGATCACCTTCTCCCCGGACTGCAGGTCCACGGGCGGCAGGCTATCGCGATCGGTGGTGGCGCCTCCGCTTCTTGACCTTGCCGCGATCCCTCCCGGGAGGACGATTCGTCGAGTCGAGGCCATCCCGCTGGCGGAAGATTGACGCCCGTCCGTGGACGTGCCTAGGGTGAATGGTGATGGCAATCGCCAAGGTCGAACCGCTGCTCACCACGCGAAGCGTCTCCGGGCCCTTCGACTACCGGTTGCCCGAGGCGATGGATCACGTCGGTGTCGGTTCTGTCCTGGTGGTGCCCTTCGGGCGGCGGAAGGTGGTCGGCGTGGTGGTCGGGCTCGCCGATCGCAGCGAGCTGCCGGATGAGCGCCTGGCGGAGCCCCTCGAGGCACTCGAGGCGGGCGTCCCGCCGGAGCTGGTCGAGCTCGGACGCTGGGTCGGCGAGGAGTACTGCTCGACAACCGGCCGGGGGCTGGGGCTGGTGCTGCCGCCCGGGGTCGGGACCGGGGCCGAGGCGCGCCGGGTTCGCCCGCTCGTCGAGCTCCAGGTCGAGGCGACCCCGGACGGGATTGCGGCAGCGGACGGCGGCGAGAGGCTCGGCCTTCGCCAGAAGGCCGTCCTGCGCGCCCTGATCGGCGGCCCGCAGGCGGCGCGGCGGCTCGCGTCGGTCGCAGGGTCGGACCGCGCGACGATCCGGCGGCTGGAAGCACGCGGCCTGATCACGACCCGTGAGGTGGAGCGTCGCCGGCGGCACGCCTCACCCGGGGTGGGCGCCGTCCGCGAGGGAATAGAGCTGACCGGCGACCAGCGCCGCGTGCTGGAGCGGGTCGTGGGTGAGCTGCCGGGGGCGGGATCGTCCGGCCCCGCGGCGGCGTTCCTGCTGCACGGCGTCACCGGGTCGGGCAAGACCGAGGTCTATCTCGAGGCGGCCCGCGAGACCCTGGCGAGGAGGAGGGGCGCGATCATCCTGGTGCCGGAGATCGCGCTGACCCCGCAGACGATGGACCGCTTCAGGCGGCGATTCGGAGACTCGGTCGCGCTGCTCCATTCGAAGATGCCCGCCGGCGCCCGCTACGACGAGTGGCGACGGGTCCGGTCAGGCGAGGCACGGATCTGCGTCGGCCCGCGCTCGGCGGTCTTCGCTCCGATCCCAGATCCCGGACTGATCGTGATCGACGAGGAGCACGACTCCTCCTACAAGCAGGAGTCCGACCCTCGCTACGACGCTCGCGACGTCGCCCGTCGCCGGGCGGCGGACTCCGGCGCGGTCCTGCTCTGCGGCACCGCGACTCCGCGGCCGGAGAGCTGGCACGAGCTCGAGCGCCTCGACCTGCCGAGCCGCGTCGACGGGCGACCCTTGCCGCCGGTGGAGATCGTCGACATGCGCGGGGGCGTCCCCGGGCCGCTCCACCCCCGAACGCGGGAGGCCTTTGGCCGGGTGGCCCGTGAGGGCGGGAAGGCCATCCTGCTCATCAACCGCCGCGGCTGGTCGACCCACCTCACCTGCCGCTCGTGCGGCCACGCCTGGGAGTGCCCCAACTGCGACGTCTCGCTGATCCTGCACCGCGACAACGCCCTGCGATGCCATCACTGCGGGCACGCGGAGCCGATGCCCGAGGCCTGCCCCGAATGCTCCTCCGTCACGATCGCACGGGTCGGCTCGGGTACCCAGCGGGTTGAGGCCGAGCTGAACGAGCTGCTGGCCCCGCTCGAGGTCTTCCGCCTCGATTCCGACAGCGCCGCCGGCTCGGGACATGCCGAGGTGCTGCAGCGCTTCGAGGCCGCCGACTCCGGAGTGCTGGTCGGGACCCAGATGGTCGCGAAGGGGCACGACTTCCCCGACGTCACGCTGAGCGTGATCCTCGATGCCGACGGCGCCCTGCGCCTGCCCGACTTCCGCTCGGAGGAGCGGACCTTCGCCCTGATCACCCAGCTCGCGGGCCGCAGCGGCCGTGGCGACGCAGGCGGGCGCGTCCTCGTCCAGGCGATGGCCACGGGCGCTCCGAGCATCCGCCACGCCGCCCGCCACGATGCGACCGCGTTCCTGGCCGAGGAGATCGAGCGCCGGCGCGCTCTGCGCTACCCGCCGTTCTCGCACCTGATCGCGATCGGTCTGGCGAGCGAGGACGAGGAGCGGGCCGAGACCTCGGCCGGGAAGGTGAGGGACCTCGTCGCCGATCGCCTGGGAGCGGATGACGACCTCCTCGGCCCCGCGCCTCTGTTCCGCCTCCGGGGCAAGCACCGTCGCCGTCTGCTGATCAAGTCCGAGACCCGGCATCGGGCGGTGGAGGCGGTGAGGGATGCGGTTCGCACCGCCGTCCGCGATCGCGCCCTGCGCGAGGTCGCGATCTCGGTGGACGTTGATCCCCAGTAGTCAGAGGCAAAGCAGGCGACGGAGATCGGCCGCGACTGTCTCGCGCTGCGCGGTGATCTGCTGCCAGGTGTAGCGGACCACCTGGAAACCCATGGCCCTCAAGGCGACTTCGCGATCGCGATCCCGCTGAATTGCTGCCCAGCCGCCGTGGGCGGCGGCTCCGTCCAATTCGACGGCAAGGCCCGCGTCCCGCCATAGTGCGTCGACGCGCATGCGGCCCACGCGGGCGTTGACCTCCGGCATCGGGATGACCGCCGAGTCGCAGAGCTCCAGGAAGCGCTCCTCCAGGCACTGAGAGTCGCGGCGAGCTGGGGAAGGTGGCGGCGGAGTGCGTGGCGCAGTGCGGCCGATCCGGGACGGCCCCGTCGCATCGCGGCCTCGACTTCCCACGCGTCGAGCAGTCCGAGGTATTCCGCTTCCGCGAGGGCCCGTCGTAGCTCGCGCGGTTGGAGCATCGTGCCGAGGTCGACGAGGGTTCGAGCCGCTGGGGTGACTCGGAAACCCCGGCGAATGAAGGGAGGCGACATCGCGCGAGTGGTGGACTCGAACACGGGGCAATGAAGTGCGGCGGCCTGGGACCGTGAGATGGATGCGCTTGGGCTCGGCGTCGATCAGGCTCCAGATCCAGGCGGCAGTGGTGTGGCTCAGGACTGCGTCGGGGCCGGCGTAGAGGAGGGCTGCGTGGAGGCGGCCCTCGATCGAGATCGCCGTGTGCCCGACGGCGAAAACCCGGCGATGAAGGCGGTGGATCCGGCCGGCCCGCAGCCACCTGGCGATCATCGTGTTGGTCACGCCCAGCCCACGAAGTTGCAGGCGGCTGACGACACCGTGCTGCCGCGACACCAAGACGTTCAGGCGTTCTGCGTCGGATTGTGTCCGACCGTCGGACATTGGGCGACGCAGTTCGGCCATGCGCCGAGGATGCGCGTCCGAATGTGCCGAGAGTGCGACTCAGGTGCCCATTCATTGCCGGTTTTTGGGCTTGTTCGCCACGGTCGCTCCCTGAGCCGCGACTAGACTCGCAAACGTGAGCGAGGAACACACGACATCGGTTGAGGAGCGCGAGGACGAGCTCGCCGAGGAGGCGAGCGCGCCCGAGGGCATCGACCAGGAGGCACTCGAGCGCCGCTCCGCCGCGCTCTCGCAGGTCGTCAAGTTCGGCGATCCCGTGCTCAAGTCCAAGGCGTCGCCGGTGACCGTGTTTGGCGACGAGCTGGCCGCCGAGGCCGAGCGGATGATCGGCCTGATGCGCGATGCGATCGGCGTCGGCCTTGCCGCCACGCAGCTCGGCGCACTCCGGCGGATGCTCGTCTTCCAGGTCGGGTCAGAGGCGGAGCCGACCGTCCTCGTCAACCCCCAGGTTGAGTGGCGCTCGGATGAGCTGGCCACCGCCGAGGAGGGCTGCCTGAGCCTTCCGGGGGTGATCGTCGACGTCGAGCGCCCGCTCCACGTCAGGGCCAGCGGGGTCGACGTCCACGGCGACGCGATCTCGATCGAGGCCTCAGGCCTGGAGGCGCGCGTGATCCAGCACGAGGTCGATCACCTGGACGGAGTGCTGATGATCGACCGGTCGGAGCGCGACCAGCGGAAGGGCGCGCTCAAGGCTCTGCGCGAGGGCGGCACCTTTGCGCCCGAGGGCGAGGACGAGGACGCTCCGCCCGGCGAGGATTGAGAACCGCCTACCTCGGAACCTCGGAGTTCGCGGCGACGGTGCTCCGGCGCCTCGCCGACAGCCCGCACCGCCCGGCGCTGGTGGTCACGCCGCCGGACAGCAAGCGGGGACGCGGGCGCAGGCTGGCGCCTCCACCGGCGGCGGCGACAGCGCGTGAGCTCGGCCTGGCGCTGCACCAGACCGCTGACATCAACTCCGCCGAGTCGCTCGACGCGATTCGCGGGGCCAAGCCCGAGGCGATCGCCGTCTGCGCCTTCGGCCAGCTGATCAAGGAGCCGGCGCTCAGCGAGTTCCTGATGCTGAACGTCCACCCGTCGCTGATCCCGCGCTGGCGAGGCGCCGCGCCGATCGAGCGGGCGTTGATGGCGGGGGACGAGGTCACCGGCGTGACGATCATGCGCGTCACCGCGGGACTCGACTCGGGCCCGATTGCGCTCACCGAGCAGGTCCCGGTGAACTACGAGGACGACAACTACGCCTCCCTCTCCGAGAGGCTGGCGAAGGCCGGCGGCAGACTCCTGGTTGGGGCGCTCGACGAGCTGCAGGCGGGGCAACTCGAGTTCGCCGACCAGGATGATTCGAAGGCGACCTACGCAGAGAAGATCTCGGCGGAGGAGCGGCGACTGGATCCCTCCCGCTCGGTGGCGGACCTCGACCGCCAGGTTCGCGCGCTGACGCCGCATGTGGGTGCCTATCTGGAGCTCGAGGGCGGCGAGCGGCTCGGGGTGCGTGAGGCTGAGTTGGGTCTTTTCGCGGTAGACAACGCAACCGGCTCCCATCCCCCCGGAGCTATTCTCGCGGCGCCAGGGCAGCTGTGGCTGGTGGGGTCAGACGGCCTGCTCCATCTCGAGACCGTCCAGCTACCCGGAAAGAAGCCGATGAGCGCGGCCGATTTCCTGCGCGGACATGCGCCGCCTGAAAAGGCCATTTGACTACCGATACCCTCGTCACATGGCCGAACGGGTCGACAGCGGCGTGGGAGAGACGGCTGACTCCGCCAACGCGGGGGAGGGCTCCCTCCAGCGCCCGAATTGCCCGGGCTGCGGCGAGCCCTGGCTTCGCCCCGCTCAGCTTCCCGGCCGCTTCGTCTGCGTTTACTGCCTGCGGCGCTTCGAGCTCGTCTCTCAGTGCCCCAACTGCGGCGAGCATGGGACGATCAGCCGCCTGACCCGGACCGAGGACATGAAGTGCCAGGCCTGCGGTCACTCGATGCTTCGCTCGATCTGAACTTGGAAGCCGCAACCGACACCGCCTCGACGGGGCCGCGCGACCTCTTCGCGTCGAAGCGGGTTGCGCCCTCGATCCTCTCGGCCGACTTCTCGCGCCTGGGCTCCCAGATCGAGGAGGTGATGGCGGCCGGCGCGCGCGTCATCCACGTCGACGTGATGGACGGCCACTTCGTCCCGCCGATCACGATCGGCCCCCTCGTGGCCGGCTCCATCGCCGACCTCGTCCACGACGCCGGCGGAGCGATCGACGTCCACCTGATGATCGAGAACCCGGATCGCCACATCGAGGAGTTCGCCAAGGCCGGCGCCGACAACATCACCTTTCACGCGGAGGCGACGCCGCACGTGAACCGCACCCTGAGCGCGATCCGCGAGCTCGGCTGCCTGGCTGGCCTCGCGATCAACCCGGGCACGCCGGTCTCTGCGGTGAGCGAGGCGGTCAACGACGCCGACGTCTTCGTCTGCATGACGGTCAACCCGGGATGGGGCGGCCAGCCCTTCATCGCCGACTCGCCCGACAAGGTCGGGCGGCTGAGCGAGACGGTGGGGGCGGGCAAGATCGAGGTCGACGGCGGCATCGATCCCGGCACCGCGGGCGGGGTGGCGGCAGCCGGGGCGAGCCTGTTCGTCGCGGGATCGGCCGTCTTCGGTGCCGATGATCCCGCGGCTGCGTACACGGCGATCGCGGAGGCTGCGGGCGCTGCTTAGGCGCGATCGAGGCGAGCTGGAGCCCTTCCTGCGGCGGCTCGCCGCGCTGATCGTCCTGATCATCGCGATCCAGATCGCGGGCAGCATCGCGTACTCGCTCACCGAGAGCGTCTCGGTCTGGAAGGGCTTCCTCTTCACGCTGGACACGGTCGCGACCGTGGGATCCGATCCCACCCCGCCCGACCTGCCGGGGCAGATCGTCAAGGTCCTGCTGATCGTCCTGGGCGTGGGTACGCTCTTCTACGCGCTGGTGACGGTCACGGAGTTCTTCGTCGCCGGGCACCTGGGAGACATCCTCGAGGAGCGACGGACGCTGAAGAAGATCGAAGACCTCAACGGGCACCACCTGATCTGCGGCTTCGGCCGCGTCGGCCGCCAGGCTGCGCGCGACCTGCAGGCCGGCGGCGACGACTTCGTCGTCATCGACAGCCTCGATGAGAACAAGCACATCGCCGACCAGATGGGGGTTCCGTTCCTGCAGGGCCGCCCCTCTGACGACCACGTCCTCAGGGAGGCGGGGATCGAGCGCGCAGTATCCGTCCTCGCCTGCGTGGACTCGGACGCCGAGAACATCTTCATCTGCCTGACGGCGCGGGAGCTCCGCTCCGAGATCATCGTCGTCGCCAGGGCGAGCGTCGAGGACTCCGAGAAGAAGCTGCGCCGCGCCGGTGCCGACCGGGTGATCTCCCCCTACAAGTCGAGCGGCGCCGAGATGGCCCGGCTCGCGCTCCAGCCGCAGGTCACCGGGGTCGTCGACGTGGCGCCGGAGTACCGGATGGAGGAGATCGACGTCACCGAGGGATGCGAGGCCGAGGGCAGGACGATCGGCCAGGTGCGCGGCACGACGTCGATCGCGGCGCTGCGGAATGCGGACGGCAAGGTTCACCCGCAGCCCCCGTCGGACACCGTGCTCCGGGCCGGAGACGTCCTCGTCGCGATGGGGACGGTCGATGCCCTGAAGAAGCTCGAGGCGATGTTCGTGCCGGGCCCGGCGAGACAGGCCGGCTCGGTCCTCGGCGACCTGGGCTAGCTATCCGGCCTCGTCGCCGGAAGCAAGCTGGAGCTCCATCTCCTCGGTCGAGCCCGGCCTGACCGGGACCTCCTTCGCCTCCAGCGGAGCGCGATAGAGCCAGTAGAGCAGCGCGCAGAGCAGCACCGAGGCGCCGAGGTAGCCGATGACCACGCGGGTCACGTCGCTGGAGATGATCGGCAGCAGGACCCAGACCACGAACGCCACCGCGGAGCCGATGAAGCAGAACGAGGCGCGCCGCACCTGCCCGCGGGCGAGCGCGGCCTGATTGAGGGTCGCCGCCGAGAGATAGACGCCCATGCCGACGGCGACCACCACGAGGTCGGCGCGTTGATAGGTGTGCTTCTTGCCGAAGGCGATCTGCATCAGCTCCGGGCCCGCGACGAGCATCGCCAGCGCAACCAGGCCCGAGAAACCCGCGATGGCCAACACCGTCACCCGAATCGAGGCCCGGAAGTCGTCCTCCTCACCGCGGGAGCCGAGGGTGGTGAGGTGGGGCAGAAGGCTCGTCTGGACGGCCTGGAAGAGCTGCAGCGGGGCCCGGGCGATCATCAGCACGTTGAACACGTATCCGGCCGCCGCCGCCCCGCTGGTCGCGTTGACCAGCAGGTTGCCGGCGTTGAAGATGGTCTGCTCGGAGAGCATGATCAGGAAGACCGCCGCCGCGAATCGTCCGCCTCGGGCGAGGGTGAATTCGTCTGTGGGGGTATCCACGGCGGCGTCGCCCGGGGGTGCCCCCTCCGGCCGGCTTTCGCCGGGAGTTCCTTCGGAGGCACCCCCGGCCGCCGCCGCGGTTGACTCCTCACTGCCGAATCTCCGCAGGAAGGCGAACGGGACGACGATCAGTGAGAGCGTGGGGGCGGCCACTATGCCCAGCGCCACCACGGTCTGGCCCGAGGCGATGCCCAGGGCCACCGCGGTCGGGAACGCCGTCCGGGCGATCGACTCGCAGATGATCTGGAGCGCGTAGATCGTCAGTCTGTGGCTGCCGGCCAGGAAGCCGCGCGCGAAGTAGCTCGCCCCGTACGCGGTGACCGCCGCGACGCCGATCCAGTACAGCGTCGAGTTGCCGTGCAGCAGGTTGTTCGTAATCGGGTCGCGCAGCGCGATCGCGACGACGTCGAAGGCGAGGGCGACCGAGACCTGGATGGTGGCGGCGACCCGGACCGTCCGCCGAATCGGCGTGCCGTGAGCGAGATTCTCGGAGATGGTGCGGGAGAGGAGCTGCTCGACCGGCCGCTGCAGGACCGAGATGACGATGAACACGGAGACCCAGAGGACGGTGATCTCGCCGTACTGGTCCTTCGACAGCTCGTGCGAGGCAATCGCGAAGTAGAGGTAGGTGATCAGCCCCGTGAGGCCGACGCCGATCGAGAGCAGGCTGGCGCGGCGCCCGTAGCTGCTTGCCTCGCTCTGGCCCCCGTTTTGCCTTGCCCTTGCCATCGGGGCGCAAGACTACTGGCGTACAATTCTTGGCTGACTGACCAGTCAATCAGTCGAGCTCGACCACGAAGGAGGCGAGCATCGCCACGGTCAGCACCGAACAGGAAGCTTCCTACCTGAGACGCGCCCTCGAGCTGGCGGAGGGCGGGCGCGGACGCGTCAGCCCGAATCCGCTCGTCGGCGCGGTGATCGTGCGCGACGGCGAGGTGATCGGCGAGGGTTTCCACGCCCGGCTTGGGGACCTGCACGCCGAGCGCGCCGCGATCGAGGACGCCCGCGCTCGCGGCGCCGAGGTGGCCGGCTCCGCGATCTACGTGACTCTCGAGCCCTGCGCACACGAGGGCCGTCAGCCGCCGTGCACCGAGGCGATCCTCGAGGCGGCCATCTCGCGCGTCGTCTATGCGTCCGAGGACCCGACCGAGAAGGCGTCCGGTCGCGGGCCCGGGATGCTCCGCGACGGCGGCGCCGAGGTCGAGCTCGCCGGCGGACCGGAGGCGAGCGCGGCCCGCCTCCTCAACCAGCCCTTCCGCAAGCGCGCCCGCACCGGCCGCCCGCTGGTCACCTACAAGGCCGCGATGTCGCTCGACGGCCGGGTCGCCTCGCCCACGGGCGACTCCCGCTGGATCTCGAGTGTCGAGAGCCGTGAGCTCGTCCACCGCTGGCGTGCGGAGTGCGACGCGGTTGCGGTCGGCATCGGGACGGCGATCGCCGACGACCCTCTGCTGACGGCGCGGATCGAGGGCGTCGCCAAGCAGCCAACCCGGGTGGTTTTCGACTCCGGTGCGCGACTGCCCGTCGAGTCGGCTCTGGTCGAGTCGATCGACGAGGCGCCTCTGATCGTGATCTGCTCCCCGGCGGCGCCGTCCGCGAGGCGCGGCGCACTCGAGGGCGCCGGAGCCGAGGTGATCGTCGCTCCGGGCCGCAGCCACCGGGAGCGCCTCGAGGCGGGCCTCACGGAGCTGGGCCGCCGGGACATCCAGGATCTGCTCGTGGAGGGCGGCCCGACCTTCGCGGGCGGGCTGTTCGACGCAGGCGAGGTCGACGAGATGCGCCTCTTCATCGCACCGGTCCTGGTCGGCGCCGCGGACGCCCGCGCCGTCCTGGAGGGCGAGGGCGCGATTCGCATCGCAGACGGCGCCCGGCCGCTCGCGACGACCTTCGATCAGGTGGGCGAGGACATGCTCGTTCGCGCGAGGCTCCGCGAATGGTGAGCCGCTGATGTTCACCGGGATCGTCAAGGAGCTCGGCCGGATCGAGTCGATCGAGACCTCCGACGACGGCGCGCACCTGCGGATCGCCGCCGCGCTCTCCTCGGAGCTGGCGGAGGGCGACTCCGTCGCGGTGAACGGCGCATGCCTCACCGCCACCTCCTCCGGCGACGGGACCTTCGAGGCCGATGTGATGCACCAGACCCTCTCTCTGACCACGCTGGGCGCCCTGGAGGCGTCCTCGCCGGTCAATCTCGAGCTGGCGCTGAGGGCCACGGACCGCCTCGGCGGCCATGTCGTCCAGGGGCATGTCGACGGGACCGCCACGGTCACTGATGTCGCGGCCGATGGCTTCGCGAAGCGGCTGCGGGTCGAGCTTCCGGACGAATTGCTGCCCTACGTCGTCGACCGCGGCTCCATCGCGATCGAGGGCGTCAGCCTGACAATCGCCGAGCTGACCGGGAGCGTCCTCGAGGTCTCGCTGATCCCGGAGACGCTCGAGCGCACGACCCTGGGCTCGGCCGAGCCCGGAGACCGCCTCAACGTCGAGTGCGACGTCCTCGCCAGATACGTCCGCCGCCAGCTTTCAGGCGACGCGGGCCTGTCACCCTTAGCCACAGAACAGGAGTAGCGGAATGGCCAAGCAGACCGACACCAAGACCAAGACGAAGACCGAGCGGGAGGCGCCCTTCGCGGCCATCGAGGACGCGATCGAGGACATCCGCCGCGGCCGGATGATCGTCGTGTGCGACGACGAGGGCCGCGAGAACGAGGGCGACCTGGTGATGGCCGCGCAGTTCGCCACTCCGGAGGCGGTCAACTTCATGGCGACCCATGGCCGCGGCCTCATCTGCCTCGCCCTCACGGACGAACGCTGCCAGGAGCTCGGGCTCAACCTGATGGCCGCCAAGAACGAGGCGCCCCTCGAGACCGCCTTCACCGTCTCGGTCGAAGCCCGCGAGGGAGTCACCACCGGCATCTCCGCCGCCGACCGCGCCCGGACGATCCAGGTTGCGATCGACCCGCATTCGGGCCCGGACGACCTGGTGCAGCCGGGCCACGTCTTCCCGCTGAAGGCGAAGGAGGGCGGGGTCCTCGAGCGCACCGGCCACACCGAGGGAGCCGTCGACCTGGCCCGCCTCGCCGGCCTCATTCCCGCCGGAGTGATCTGCGAGATCATGAATGAGGACGGGACCATGGCTCGCGTGCCGGACCTGGTCGGCTACTGCGAGAAGCACGAGCTCAAGATGATCACGGTCGCCGACCTGATCGCCTACCGGCGGCGGACCGAGAAGCTCGTCGAGCGCATCGTCTCCACCAAGCTGCCGACCAAGTTCGGCGAGTTCAGCGCCGTCGGCTACCGGTCGTTGATCGACGATAAGCACCACGTCGCAATGGTCAAGGGCGAGGTCGCCGGCCAGGAGGACATCCTGGTGCGCGTCCACTCGGAGTGCCTGACCGGCGACGTCTTCCACTCCCTCCGCTGCGACTGCGGCGAGCAGCTCGAGGCCGCTCTGGCCACGATCGAGCGGGAGGGGAGGGGCGTCCTGCTCTACCTCTCGCAGGAGGGCCGAGGCATCGGCCTGCTCAACAAGCTGCGCGCCTACAAGCTCCAGGAGGAGGGGCTTGACACGGTCGACGCCAACCTCAAGCTGGGCCTGCCGGCCGACCTGCGCGACTACGGGATCGGCGCGCAGATCCTCGTCGACCTCGGCCTGTCGAGCATCCGGATCCTCACCAACAACCCGAAGAAGATCCTCGGGCTGGAGGGCTACGGGCTCTCGGTCAGCGACCAGGTGCCCATTCAGTCCGTTCCCAACCCGCACAACGAGGCCTATCTGAACGCCAAGCGTGATCGGATGGGCCACGCGCTCCATCACCAGGGGCTGCCGCTCGACGAGCAGCTGCTCTACGAGGAGCACCGCAAGGACGAGGAGAGTCGCCGCGAGGCCGGCGACTACCCGCCCGGCGACTAGATCGCGTGTAATCCGGATAGGTTGCGTTCGTGGCCGACGAGACCGCGTCCTTCGAGCAGTTCGCCGACTCCGAGCGGGAGGCCCTCGAGAGGATGGAGTTCGCGGTCTGCGTCGCGACCTTCTACGAGGACATCGCCGAGCGGCTGCAGAACGGGGCCGCCGAGGGCTTCGACCTCGGCGGGGTCAGCGAGGCGTCGGTGCAGACCTTCCGCGTCCCCGGCGCCTTCGAGCTCCCCTTCGCGGCCAAGCTCTGTGCGGAGTCAGGCCGCTTCGCCGGGATCGCTTGCCTCGGCGTCGTCATCCGGGGCGAGACCAGCCATTACGACCATGTCTGCGCAGAGGTCGCGGCCGGGACCCAGCGGGTCCAGCTCGACACGGGGGTGCCCTGCGCCTTCGGCGTGATCACCGCCGAGAACATGGATCAGGCGCTTGCCCGCTCCGGCGGCGACAAGCGCGATCAGGGCCGCGGCGCGGCCCTCGTCGCCATGCGGATGGCGCTGCTTCGGCGCGAGCTTTCGGCCTGAACGCGCCTCACGGCCCAGGGCCGAGTACGCTCGACGCAATGAATCGGGCGCGGTAGTCATCCGGAGACGACACCCAGGCAGGGTTTACGGACTCGCTGCTGCCTTCGCGATCGCCTTCTATCTCCTCGCTGCGGCATGGGCATCCGCTGCCGCCGGCGACCTGGATTCATCGTTCGCGACCAACGGCCGGTTCGTCCAGAACATCCGCACGAACGTCGTTCCCAGCACCGACACGGCAAGCGATGTCGTCGTGCAGCCCGACGGGCGGATCGTGGTCCTGGGGTCGACCTTCGTGTTCAATCCGCCGAACATCACCGACGCGGGGTGGTCTGTCCTACGGCTCTCGCCGACCGGAGCACCGGACGGCTTCGGAGGTTCCACCTTCTCCGAGGGTTCCGATCCGGGTAACGGCGCCAATGCGCTCGGACTGCAACCTGACGGAAAGCTGCTGATGGCCGGCACGAACGGAGGGATGGGCGGCAACGTCACGATTGGCCGGCTTGGACTGACCGGCGCCTATGACACGGGTTTCGGCGGCACTGGGCATCCGAGCGTCGACTTCGCCGGGATGGACGGCGCGACGACCGGCAGCGACGGCGCCAGTGACCTCGTTCGCCAGGCGGATGGAAGCATCGTCACCGTAGGGTTCAGCGACAACGAATTCGCCATCGATCGGGTTACGTCGGCGGGAACGATCGACAACACCTTCGACAGCAACGGCCGAAAGCGGGCCGACTTCACCGGCGACACGGATGGGGCCAGGGCCGTCGCCCTCTCCGGCTCGAAGATCATCGTCGCCGGCATCACGAGCACCGGCGGGAACCCGAGATTGGCCCTTCTCAGCCTGAATTCCACCGGCGGCGTCGACACCAGCTTCGGAGTCGGCACCGGTCACTCGGAGGGCGGGACCACCGAGCTGCCGCGGGGCGCGAACGCGGTCGCGGTTCAGCCCGACGGCAAGATCCTGGTCGCCGGTCCCGGGGGCGGGAACTTCGGCGTCGCCCGGGTGAAGACGGACGGGTTCTATGACCCGACCTTCGGCCCCGGCGCCAACGGTCAGGTCTCCGTCGATTTCGGCGGCACCGACGTCGCCAACGCGATGGCCCTCCAGCCCGACGGCAAGATCCTCGTCGCCGGCACCGATGGCGACGGGTTCGCTGTCGCGAGGTTGTTGCCAAACGGCACGCTCGACCCGAGCTTCGGCACCGGCGGGAGGGCGACCGTCAACTTCACCGGCGTCGACGTGGCACGAGGAATGGCCCTGCAGCCCGACGGGAAGATCGTCCTGGTGGGCGAGACCG
Organism: uncultured Solirubrobacterales bacterium; assembly: GCA_963815045.1. Classification (GTDB taxonomy): domain Bacteria; phylum Actinomycetota; class Thermoleophilia; order Solirubrobacterales; family 70-9; genus DASUPK01. The sequence goes on along the minus strand of CAWFET010000002.1, from coordinate 1,327,409 downwards.
GCCCCGCGGGCGGCACGACCGACTACGCGGTGACGCGGCTCCTCGGCGATCCCGCTCCAGCGGCCACCCCCGCGGCCACCCCCGCGGCCATAGCCCCAAAGAAGAAGTGCAAGAAGAAGAAGAAGCACCGAGCGGCGAGCGCGAAGAAGCGCAAGAGCTGCAAGAAGCGGCGCTAGCTCAGCTGCCCGAGAACCTCGTCGAGGGGGCCGGGCACTCCGAAGTAGAAGCCCTGGCCGTAGCGAAAGCCGATCTCGAGAAGCGCATCGAGCTCCTCCTCGGTCTCGATGCCCTCGGCGACGACCTTCACACCGACCTCGTCGGCGAAGGACACGAGCGAGGTCGCGAGTGCGTGGGCGACCGGATTGGTGTCGATCCGCTCCGTCAGAGAGATGTCCAGCTTGATCTGGTCCGGGCGCACCTTGAGGATGTGCCGCAGGCTGGCATAGCCCGCACCGAAGTCGTCGATGGCGACCGTTCCGCCGGCGTCGCGGAGCGGCCCCAGCTTGGCGGTGAACCCCTCGTAGTCGTCGACGTGGAGATGCTCGGTGAGCTCGACCGTGACACGGGCGGTGTCGTGGCCGAGGCAATCGAGGAACATCTCCGAGAAGATCGTGGGCGGCGATGCGTTGATGCAGAGGCTGATGTCCTGTGGCAGCCGAGGCAGAGCTGAGGCCGCGATGCGGACGGCCAGCAGCTCGAGGGGGACACCGAGGCCGACGTCCCAGGCCTCGGCGAACCAGCGGTCCGGGCCGCGCTCCGGGTCCCCGGGAAAGCGGGAGAGGGCCTCGCAGGCGACGGCGCGACCGGTCTCCAGGTCGTAGATCGGCTGATAGACGGGCGTGATGCCCTCGGCCTCGAGGATCGCCTGGATTCGGTCAAGGGACGCGCGGTGTTCCTCGCTGGTCAGCTTCTCAACGGCGCGGCGGTCGCCCAGGGGCCTGGTGGAGCAGACGATCTCGCTGACCTCGCCGGTGTCCTGATCCCTGATGATCCGGGTGGTCGTCTCCACCCAGACGTACTCGTTGTCCTTGCGGCGCAGCCGGTATGCCACCGTGATCGGCGCACCGTCCAGGGTGCTCTGGTGGACGACGCTCACCTTCGCCAGATCGTCGGGGTGGAAGTGGTCGTAGGCGGAGGTCCCGATCAGCTCGTCCGGCTCGTAGCCGAGCAGCTCCTTCGACGCGGCCGAGACGTAGCGATAGGTCCCATCTGGGGCGTGGGCGGACACCATGTCCCCGAGGTAGTCCGCGATCGATCCGGGGAGAGCCTCGGCCTCGGCCGTCAGCCGTGCGCGAGATCGGAACGGCGTGATTTGCCGGGGATTCATCTCACTCCAAGAGCGTTCGCTCGTCGCAGCAAGGATCCCTCGCTACCAATTATTGGGCGGGAGGTGGGCTGCAGGTGACTGGGTTCGCCGATTGGACGCGTGTCCCTGCGTTGCGTACGTCGCTACCATCACGCGTCCCATGGCCAAGGTCTGTCACAGCTGCGGCAAGCGCCCCGCGTTCGGCAACTCGCGGAGCCACTCGATGGTCGCCACCCGGCGGCGCTTCAACCCGAACCTGCAGAAGGTGCGGATCCAGGAGCCGGGGGGCGCGACGGCGCGCGTCTATGTCTGCACGCGTTGCCTGAAGAGCAACAAGGTCACGAAGGCAGCCTAGGTAGCGGCCACCAGGCCGCTGCACCTTGGAGCGGAGGGCGAAGCCCGTAGCGACTTAGGCTGGGCGGCCGCTTGTGGCCGCGATCTGATGGCGAAGCCGTCAAGCAGGTTCTAAGGTCCTCCCGCATGGCTGATCCCTCGATAGAGCGATTCCGGCGCGTGGTCTCCGCGGCCGCCGCCCACCTCGAGGACCGGCGCAAGGAGGTCAACGACCTCAACGTGTTCCCGGTCGCCGACGGGGACACCGGCGACAACATGGCGCTGACGCTTCGCGCCGTCAGCGATGAGCTCGACCGGCTGGACGGCCAGATGGTGGACGAAATCGGCCGTACCGAGCTGGTCAACGCGCTCGCCCGCGCGGCCCTGATGGGCGCCCGCGGCAACTCCGGCGTGATCCTCAGCCAGATCGTCCGCGGCGCCGCGGAGGAGCTCGCGAGCCGTCCGGGGGAGCTCGTCGACCCGATGCTCGTCGCCGCGGCCTTCGCCCGGGCGGCGGATGCGGCCTATGAGTCCGTCAGGGAGCCCGCCGAGGGGACGATGCTGACCGTCTTCCGCGAGATCGCGCACTCGATCTCCCGCCGCCTCGCGCACATGCAGGAGGTCCGCCTTCCGGCCGACGCCACGCCGGCGCAGCAGGACGCGATCCTGGCGGAGCTTCTGGAGGCCGCCGTGCGTGACGGCGAGCAGGCTGTCGCCCGGACCCCGGAGCAGCTGGAGGTGCTGCGCGAGTCAGGGGTGGTCGATGCGGGTGCCCACGGTCTCGTCGTGATCCTCGCCGGCGTCGTCGCGGGCCTCCGCGGAGACGTCGATGCGTCGCTGGAGGTGCCCCACTACGCCCCCGCGGCGGACACGCGCCCGCACCACGAGGACAGCCGCTACCGGTACTGCACGAACTTCATCGTCACCGGGGCCGCCCTCGAGAGCCGCTCGTTCGTCCCGCTGCTGGAGGAGCTCGGCGACTCCGTCCTCGTCGTCGGCGACGAGGCCACCCTGAAGGTCCACGTGCACACCGACGAGCCGGAGGCGGCGGTCGCTCTCTTCGAGGATGCCGGCCACACGACGCAGCAGCTGGACGTCGCGGACATGCGCGAGCAGATCGCCGAGCGCAGCGCCCGGCTCCGAGCAGGGCGCTGCACGGCTGTGGCGGTTGTCGCAGGCCGCGGGATGCGGGAGCTCTATGAGGGACTCGGCGCCTTCGTCGTCGACGGGGGCGAGACCTTCAATCCCTCGATCTACGACCTGCTCGCCGCGATCCACGAGGTGCCGACCGAAGAGGTCCTCGTCTTTCCGAACAACCCGAACGTGGTGATGGCCGCGGAGCGCGCCGCGGAGCTCTCTGACAAGAAGGCCCGCGTCGTCTCCTGCACGGCGCAGCAGGCGGGCCTCGCGGCCCTGGTGGAGCTGGACCCGGCGGCATCGATCGAGGAGAACGGAGAGCGGGTGAGCGCGGCTTTGGAGGGAGTTCGCACCGGTTCGGTTGCTCCGGCCGCCCGCGACGACGCCAAGGGACGCTTCGTCACCGGCGACGCGGTCGGCTTCGTCGGCGAGCAAATCGTTGCCTGGGGCGGCGCCGGCACCACCCTGTCGGAGACAATGTTGCGGCTCGCGGATGGGGCGGAGATCCTCACCGTCGTCGTCGGCGACGGCCCGCCCATTCCCCTCGGCGATCTCGAGAAGCACGCCCCTGCGGGCGTCGAGCTCGAGGTACATGACGGGGGGCAGCCGCACTACTGGTGGCTCCTGGCGGCTGAATGACGTGAGCGACGCGCTGCCCGTCCTCTGGCAGTACAGCTTCTCCAACTACAACGAGAAGGCTCGCTGGGCGCTGGACTACAAGGGCATCCAGCACCGGCGCCGGTCGATCATGCCGGGCAGTCCCCTGGGGCTCTGGATGTCACGCGGCGACAGGACGCTGCCGGTTGTCGATTTCGACGGCAGGCGAGTCATGGACTCCACGACGATCATCGCCGCGTTGGAGGAGCGCCGGCCCGAGCCGGCCCTCTACCCCTCAGACCCGGATGAGCGCCGGCGCGCCCTGGAGCTGGAGGACTTCTTCGACGAGAACGCCGGCCACGACATGCGCCGCGTGGGCTTCTGGGAGCTCAGGGACCACATGGACTACGGGCTGGAGTTCATGACGACGGACCAGCCGCGGATCAAGGCGGCGGTGGGACGAGTGGGCATACGGGCGTCGTTCCCGGTCATCTGGCGGTACCTGAGCAAGCGCTACACGTTCAACGAGGAGGCGGTGGAGCGCAGCCGAGCGACGCTCGTGGCGGCTCTCGACCGGATCGAGGCGGAGCGCGACGGCGGTGACTATCTCGTGGGCAAGGAGTTCACCGTGGCCGACCTCGCCGCCGCCGCGCTTCTTTACCCGCTCGTCTGGCCGCCGGAGTTCCAGTACGAGCTGCCGGACCCGCCGCAGTCGGACTTCTTCGACTCGCTGCACGAGCACCCGGCCAGGCAGTGGATCTTGGAGACGTGGCGCCGCGACCGCGGGTCGGCGGCCGCGATCTAGACGGCTACCAGCCCTCGGACCCGGGCTCACCCTTGAACGGGCCCTCGATCTCCTCGGTGATCCAGCCGCCGTAGTAGGCGCCGGGCTGCGGGGTGACCTCCTCGTCGTCGAGGTAGGCGGCATCCACGCGCCGCGGATAGAAGGCCAGGTGGTCGCGGAGCTGCTCGTAGCCCTCCATGGGCTCCGGGTAGTGCCACGCGACCCGGTTCGCTCGCTTGCCGCCGGCCTCCGCATGCACGTAGGAGGCGTCGCCCTTCCACTCGCAGTGGGTGTGGACCTCGTCCCCTGCATCGATCAGGACCTCCTCCCGAACGTCCTCACGCGGGATGTAGATGGTGGGAGGGCTCGCGGTCTCCAGCACGCGCAGGGCCCGGTCGCTCTCGGCGATGACCTCGCCGCCGAGGACGATCCGGACGTGCCGGTCGACGGGCTCGACCCGCGGCGGGCGCGGGTAGTCCCAGACATTCTCTTTCGCTCTCTGCGTCTTCACGTTCGGTGGTCTCCGAGGACCCATCCAACGTTACGCCTAGCCTCTGTCCGCGATGGAAGCTGCCCTCGAGCGCGAGCCCGAAGGGGACGCCGTCTACGTCCCGCGTGCGTTCGCGACCGCCGAGACCCTGAAGCCGGCGGATCTCCTCGACGCTCCCCTGAAGACGATGCCGCGGCCGTCGGTTCTCGACGCGCCGATCACCAAGCTGAAGGGGGCGGGGCCGAAGCTGGCCGAGGCGGCCTCCGAGATGGGGATCTCGAGCCTCGGCGACCTGCTCCGCCATCTCCCTCACAGCTACCGCGACCGCGCGAACCCAGTCTGCCTCGGCGATCTGAGGCTGGGGGAGGAGGCGACCGTAGAGGTCGAGGTCAAGAGCGCCAAGCTGAGGCCGACCCGGCGCCGCCGCCTGACGATCCTCGAGGCCGACGTGGTCGATTCGAGCGGCAAGGCGAAGGCCATCTGGTTCAACCGGGCCTGGCTGGCCGACCGCCTGGTGCCCGGGAGGCGGCTGCTGCTGCACGGCAAGCTCGAGAAGCGCGGGTTCAACGTCTCCGAGCATGAGTTCCTCGACAGCGCCGGTGACTCCGCGGGCCTGCACACGACGGGCATCGTGCCCGTGCATCCCGCCAGCGAGCGGATCAGGCCGCAGAAGCTGCGCGAGTGGGTCTGGCAGACCACGCCGCTGGTGCGGCACGCTGTCGAGCCGGTCCCCGGGCGCCTGCGACGTGAGCTGCGGATGGGGAGCGTCACGGAGGCGATCGTCGCCTCGCACTTCCCAGCGGATGAGCACCAAGCCGAGGCCGCCCGCGAGCGGCTCGCCTTCGAGGAGCTCCTCCTCTACCAGGCGGCCCTCGTCTCGCGGCGCGGGCGGCGCGTCTCGGGTGCCAGGGGTATCGGGCTGCCCGCCGCCGCCGAAGGCGTTGCGGCCTGGCTCGACTCGCTGCCGTTCGCGCTCACCGAGGACCAGCGCCGCGCCCAGAAGGAGATCGGGGGGGACCTCGAGGGGGAGACACCGATGCAACGTCTTCTCATGGGTGAGGTGGGGTCGGGCAAGACCGTGCTCGCCCTCTACGCGATGCTGCGCGCGATCGAGGCCGGCCACCAGGCCGCCCTGATGGCGCCCACGGAGACGCTCGCCGAGCAGCACTTCCGGACCCTCGAGTCCCTGGGCGCCTCGGAGGCAGCGGCGGCCACGCTGCTGACCTCGGCAACCCCGCCGGCCGAGCGCCGCGAGCTGCTCGAATCGCTGGCGTCGGGACGGCCGCAGCTCGTCGTCGGGACCCACGCCCTGATCGAGGACACGGTCGAGTTCTCCTCGCTGGTCGTCGCCGTGGTCGACGAGCAGCATCGCTTCGGGGTGCGCCAGCGCGCGTCACTCGATGCAAAGGGACCGGGTCGGCGCCTTCCCCACGTTCTGCACATGACCGCGACTCCGATTCCCCGGACGCTGTCGCTGACGGCCTACGGCGATCTCGACACCACCGCCCTGCGCGAGCTGCCGAAGGGCCGGCAGCCGATCCGAACCCGCGTCGTCGACGAGGAGCACCGGGCCGCGGCCTACGACTTCATCCGGGAGCGGCTCAGGGAAGGCCGCCAGGCGTACGTCGTGTGCCCATTGGTGAACGAATCCGAGTTGACGGAGGCCCGAGCCGCGGAGGCGGAGGCGAAGCGGCTCGCACACACCGAGCTCCGCGACTTCAAGGTCGCGCTGCTCCACGGCCAGATGTCCTCAGAGCAGAAGGCCCGCGCGATGGACGCCTTCGTCTCCGGCGAGGCGCACGTCCTGGTCGCCACGACGGTGATCGAGGTCGGCATCGATGTCCCGAACGCCACGGTGATGCTGGTCGAGGGGGCGGAGCGATTCGGGCTCTCCCAGCTCCACCAGCTTCGCGGCCGGGTCGGCCGCGGGGAGCACGAGTCCTTCTGCATCCTCTTCGGCGATCCGGAATCGGAGGCCGCCAAGGCGAGGCTCGAGGCGATCGCGGGGGAGGGGGATGGCTTCGCCCTCGCCGAGGTCGATCTGACGATCCGCGGCGAGGGGGAGATCCTCGGGACCCGGCAACACGGGTTGCCGAGGTTCCGGGCGGCCTCGCTGCCCGAGGACACCGCGCTGCTGCTCGAGGCGCGCCGGCGCGTGCTGGAGCTGCGCGAGCGCTTCGGCTCGCTGGAGGCGCCCGGCATCGGGCCGCTGCTCGACGAGGCGCGGCGGCGCTTCGGCGACGAGCGCATCGAGCAGCTCGCCGCTTAGCGATATGAGAGGGTGCAGCGGAAGCGAAGCTGAGCAGCAACCCGATTCATGATGAGGATCACCGGCGGAGAGCTCGGCGGCCGCCGCATTCACGCTCCGAAGGGCGCCAAGCTCCGCCCGACCACGGAGCGGGTGCGCGAGGCGGTCTTCTCGATTCTCGGCGACGTCTCGGGCGTCCGAGTACTCGATCTCTTCTGCGGCACGGGCGCGCTGGCGATCGAGGCGCTTTCTCGCGGTGCTGCGGAGGCCACGCTGGTCGACACGCATCCGCAGGCGGCACGGCGGAACCTCGAAGCCCTCGAGTTGACCGATCGCGCCAGGGCGGTCAGGGCCGATGCGGTGCGCTTCCTGCGCCGAGCCGATCAGGCCTCCTACGATCTCGTGCTCTGCGACCCTCCCTATAGACTCGCCGACCGCTTGGCGGCCGACCTCGACCCACTCATCCGAGGCGCCCTGGCGGAACATGGCAGAGCGATGATCGAGTCCTCCCCCGACAATCCCCTGCAGCTCGAGCTTCCCCTGCTCACCGAGCGGACCTACGGCGACACCCTCATCCGAGTTCATGGGAGCAGCGATGAGCGCTGAGGGGCCCCGCACCGCGATCTGCCCGGGCAGCTACGACCCGGTGACCAACGGCCACCTCGACGTGATCAGCCGGACCTCGAACGTGTTCGACAGGGTCGTTGTCGGCGTCGTCAACAACCCGGTTCGCAAGGAAAAGACGCTCTTCACCGCCGAGGAGCGGAAGGCGTTCATCGAGGACGCGACCGCTGATCTCGGCAACGTCGAGGTGGGGATCATGTCCAACCTCCTCGTGGAGTTCGCCCGCGAGAACGGGGCGATCGCGATCATCAAAGGTCTGCGGGCGATCTCGGACTTCGAGTACGAGTTCGAGATGAACCAGCTCAACCGCAAGCTCGCCGCGGACATCGAGTCGATGTACATCTTCGCCTCCGCGCACTACAGCTTCCTGTCCTCGACCGGGGTCAAGGAGATCGCCACCTTCGGCGGCGATATCGGCGATCTGGTCCCGGCACCGGTTGCTGAGGCTCTTGCGGAACGGCTTGCCCGCTAGGGGCCGCGACGCTGCAAATCTTCGTGCGGCTGGCCTCGGCAGGTAGCGCCCCGCCGGATGTTCCGTGCGTGGGGGGTGGGCAGGAGCTTGCAATCCGGCCCAGAAAGACGAACCGTCGCGCGCCAACTGGGCCGATGCGTAAGCTTTAGCGACTGCAAATGGACGTTCTAGTACTCATCGACAAGCTCGACGATCTGGTCCACAACGCGCGGCCGGTGCCGCTCACGGATCAGGTGCGCGTCGATCGCGAGGAGATCTACGACCTCCTCGACCAGATGCGCGCCACGATCCCTGAGGAAATCAAGCAGGCCCGCTGGATCGTCAAGGAGCGCCAGGAGATGCTCGCCGAGGCGAAGCGTGAGGCCGAGCGGATCGTCAAGGAGGCCCGCGAGCAGCAGGCCCGCCTCGTCGCGAACGAGGAGATCACCCGCCAGGCCGAACGAGCCGCCGAGGAGATCGTCGAGGAGGCCCGGGAGCGCGAGCGGGAGATCCGCCTCGGCGCCGAGGACTACGCCGACGACATCCTCTCGACGCTCGAGGTCAACCTCCAGAAGTTCCTGCAGGCCGTGCAGCGAGGCCGCGACCGGCTCCAGGGCCGCGAGCGCGAGCCCTCCGAAATCGGCTAGCTAAGCGGCCACCAAGCCGCTCTCCTCAGGAGCGAAGGGCGAAGCCCGTAGCGACTTGTGATGGGCGGCCGCCTGTGGCCGCGACCTGATGGCGAAGCCGGCCTGAGGACTACTTCGGTCTCACGGCACCCGCGGCCGGCGGCAGGCGCATCGACGCCAGCTGGGTCCTGAGCGTGGTGTCCGGAACGCGGATCGGCCCGCGGGTCGGACGATCGAGGTCGCAGGTGATGTAGAGCAGCATCGTCACCAGCACGGCCGCGAGGAAGACGGCGACGACGCCTCTGCCGACGATCGCGAGGTATGCGGCGAGCAGCCCCAGGGCAAGTGCCGCGCCGAGAACTTCGAGAAACAGGACGGCGGTCGGGACCCGGTTGTTGAGGGCCGCGATGCGGGTCCCCTGGGCGTCGATCATCGTGTTGAGCGATTCTTCGTAGAGCCGGGGCGCGCTCGCGACCGGCTCGGCGCCGAGCGCCTGTCCGTTCAGGGCCCAGAGCCGGCGCTGGATCCGATCCTCGGTCGCCGCGGCGTCCGCCTCCTGGCTGCTGCCGGGCACGTAGTCGGACAGCCGGATGGCACTCTCGGTGTACCTCACGAGAAGCCGGAGCGATCGGCTGCGCTCGGGCTCGCTCAGGGTCTGTGCGCGCAGATTGGTCGTCCCGATTGCGTTCGCCTCGTCCACGATCGCCTGCCGCCGATCTTCATAGCGGGAAACGGCGAGTGAGAGACCGAAGGCGAGAATCAGTCCCACGACGCCGAGCAGCGCCGCCTGCAGCACCCCGAACGGCTCGCTGAGACTTTCGGAGAGGTGGCGCACCCGGCGTCCAAGAAAAGCGCCGAGCGCAGTGGCCCCGAGGACGATCACCGCGAGCGATGCCGCTAGCTCGAAGCTGCTGAGGTCGAAGAAGAAGATGCCTGCTCCCCGTCAGCCGCTCGGCACCACGGGCGGGGCCACCAGCCGCACCCGGCCATTCGCGACATTGCAAACGGCTGGGACGACCCACAGGGTGCCCGCAAGGACCGCGGGCTTGATGATCGGATCCCTGTTGGCGAGGTCGGCGGCCTGATTGCTGGCGTTGGATGAGATGCATGCGTCGAGCGTGCGCTGGCTCGCGGGTATCGCCTCCACGGTGGGCACTATCGCGTCGACCACGGGGCCGATCGCCCCGTACTTCGACGGCGGATAGGTCTTCGTCCCGTCCACGACGCTGATCGCGGACTTGACGGCGCCGCAGTCGCTGTGGCCGAGCACCATGATCACCTTCACCCCGAGGACCGCGACGGCGTACTCGGTGCTGCCCAGGGTTCCCGTGTCGACGCTGTTTCCGGCGATCTTCGCCACGAACAGGTTGCCCCGCTCGACGTCGAAGATCAGCGAAGGCGAGATCCTCGAGTCCGAGCAGGTGAGGATTGCGGCGAACGGCTTCTGGTCCTGGGCGCGGCGCTCGCCGACCGGCGAGTAGTCGCGCAGCTGGAGCTTGTTCGCCCGGTAGCGCTTGTTGCCGCCCTGGAGGAGGTGCAGGGCCTCCTTGGGGGTCTTGGGATGAGGGGCCTTCTGCTTGGTGCTGGAAGCGACCGCCTCCACCGCGGCCGCCGGGACGAGCGCGGCCGCGCCCACAGCGCCGGCGCGCGTCAGCAAGGTGCGCCGGGAAAGGTTTTCCTCCGACATCGGTCTCCTCCTCCGTCTGGGGCGCCCACCGTACAACTAGGCTCCGACCCCATGAACGAGGAGCTGGCCGCCGGCGCTGTCACCGTCCTGACGGAGAAGGGACTCGACCCGGGGGAGATCGAAATCGCCCCGATCCCCGGCGGCGCCTCGCGCGAGACGTGGCTGATCGAGGGCGAGCGCGGCAGCTGGGTCCTCCGACGCGACCCGAAGGGCTCCGTCTCCCTCGTGCCGATCGGCGAGGAGTTCGGCCTCATCGAGCGAGGCGGCAGCTGCGGGCGTCCCGGTTCCGGCGCCGCTCGCCCTGGAGCCGGACGGGGCCCGGTTCGGGACGCCGGGGATGCTGATGTCGTTCGTGGCGGGGACTTCGGTCGCCCCGCGCATCCTGCGCAAGCCGGAGTTCGAGCGGGCCCGCGCGCGGCTGACGGCGCAGCTCGGCGAGGCGCTCGCCCGAATCCACGCGATCGATCCCTCCGGCCTCGACGGGTTGCTGCCGGCGAGCGCCGGCGATCCTGCCCTCGCCCAAATCGAGGAGTGGGAGCGCCAGCTCGACGAGATCGGCGAGCCTCTGCCCGCGGTCGAGCTCGGCCTCCGGTGGTTGCGGGCGAACGCCCCCGATCCGGCGGAGCCGCGCCTCGTTCACGGCGATTTCCGCCTGGGCAATTTCATCGTCGACGAGGACGGGCTGGCGGCGGTGATCGATTGGGAGCTCGCGCACCTCGGCGATCCGGCCGAGGACATCGGCTGGCTCTGCATCCGCTCCTGGCGCTTCGGGAACGACGAGCTGCCGGTGGCCGGCGTCGGCCGGCTCGACGAGTTCATCCAGGCGTACGAGGCGGCCGGCGGCGAGCCGGTCGACCGCGGCCGCCTGCGCTACTGGGAGGCCTTCGGCAACGTCAAGTGGGCGGTCATCTGCGCCCGCCAGGCCCACGACCACCTGAGCGGCGTCCGCCGGAGCCACGAGCTGGCGTCGCTCGGACGGCGCATCTGCGAGCCGGAGTGGGATCTTCTCCAGTTGGTCTCCTGATGCAGGACCGGCCCACAGCCCCGGAGTTGCTCGACTCGGTCGCCGAGTACCTGTTCGGCGAGCTGCGGCCCGAGGTGCCGCGCGAGCAGCGCTTCAAGGTCCTGGTGGCGGCCAACGTCTGCGCCGTGGTGGCGCGCGAGCTCAGGGCGGGCGAGGAGCCGGACCGCGAGGACCTCGCCCTCTTCGCCGACCTCCTCGGGCAGCCGGCCGACGACGTCCACGCGGCCGCCGCCGAGCTCTCTCGCCGGCTGCGCGCCGGCGAGCTCGACGACCGCATCGACGAGCTCGTCCCGCGGCTGGAGGAGCACGTCCGGCGCAAGCTGGAGATCGCCCGTCCCGGCTACGACGGCGACTAGGATCCGTCTTCAGTCGAGGAGAGGAGCTGCCGTGCCCGAGCGCTGGTTCAGTGACGAGGAGCTGGATGAGATGTCGCGGCCGACCATGGACGTCGCGATTGAGGCCATCGATGGTGGCGATCCGGAGACGGCCAAGGGGCTGTGTGAGCGGGAGAAGCACGAATCCCAGTTCATGCACGACATGCTGGTCGACGGGATGGCCGGCCTGATCTCGTTCGTCAAGGAGAAGCTCGGCGACGAGGGCGTTCGTGAGGCTTGGGAGTGGAGCCTGGAGCGAAGCTGGAAGGAGAGCGTGGAGAAGATCGATGCCGCTGACCGCAAGACGATCGCCCAGGCACTGGCGGCCACCTGGCGCGGGCACTCGACCGGCGGGGTGGGTCCCAATCCCGGCGCCTTCGAGATCTCGGAAGACGAGGAGAAGCTCACCTTCACGATGAACCCCTGCGGCTCCGGCCAGCGGCTGTGGCGAAACGGCCGCTACGGGCCCGATGGCTGGGGGGTCACCGACGAGGCGCATGACTGGAGCTATGGCCGCAAGGGCTTCCCGCTCTACTGCACCCACTGCGCCTTCATGAACGAGCTCGGGCCGATCAACTGGATCGGTTACCCGGTCTACCCGTCCGAGCCCCCGAAGGACTTCGACCGCGATCCATGTGTCTGGCATTGGTACAAGGATCCGGCCGACATTCCCGAACGCCACTGGGAGCGCTACGGGCTCGAGCGAAGCTCGGGTTGAGCAGCGCACCGCCCGAAGCCGGCGTCCGGGTCCTGCGGCGTGACCTGAATGGCTCGGTGCTTGTGCGAGTCGAGATCTAGCGCAACTCTCGCCAAGGATCGGGTTGAAAGGTGTGAGTCGCAATTGGCACGGACGCACCTGCGACCCAGAGGCAGCAACCACAGGGAGATCAACATGATGCGACGTTTCAAGAGGCACCTTTCGCCGGGGCTCGTCCTCGGGCTGATCGCGGTCGTTGTCGCCGTGGGCGGCAGTTCGTTCGCGATTGCACAGAGCAGCAAGCAGGAGACGCTGAGGACGCGGTTCGGCGGGGCCACCCAACAGGTGGTCCAGGCCGTCAAGCTGCTTCCGCAGACCACCAACAACGGCGTCTCGGATTTCACGGTCACCTGCCCGTCGAGTTCGAAGCTGGGCGCCGGTGTGGCGATCGGCGGAGGAGTGATCGACACGCGGCCGCCAGACTCCACCAGGAACATGCAGCCGCTCAACCAGAAGACCGACGGCCCAAAGGGCACGAACGCCTGGCTGTTCGAGTTCGACAACGATACGAACGTCGAGCTAGCGGTCGAGCTGCGCGTGCTCTGCACGTACAGCAAGCTGAACACGAAGCGCGGCTGACGGCAAGTAGCGTTCCGGCGTTGCCCGGCTGGACACGGCCGAGCGGAACAGCCCCCTTTCGGAGGGGGCTGTTCTCATTTCAGGCCCGTTCCTCCGAGCCCAGGGTGAACGTGTTGAGGCCGAATCCGCCGTCGATGCCGATCGTCTGTCCCGTGATGTAGCCGGCGTCCTCCGAGGCCAGGAAGGAGACCAGTGCGGCCACCTCGGATGGTTCCGCCATTCGCCCGGAGGGGAGCACCTCTCGCAGCCGGTCGAGTATCGCGTCGGGCATGGCCATCACCTTCTCGGTGGCGACCATCCCCGGCAGGACGGCGTTGGCCGTGATTCCTCGGCCGACCCCCTCCACGGCGAGCGTCTTCACCATCCCGAGCAGGCCGGCCTTGGAGGCCGAATACGCGATCTGACCGGGAAGGCCGTCAACGGCCGCGCCGGAGGAGATGACCACGATCCGGCCCCAGTCCCGTTCCCGCATTCCAGGAAGGCAGGCCTGAACGGCCCGGAAGGCGCCGGTCAGGTTCACGTCGATGTCGCGGGACCATTGATCCGGAGTCATCCTGTGTGCAGGGGCGATCGTGTCCGTGATCGCCGCATTCGAGACGCAGACGTCGACGACCCCGAGGTCGGGCATCTCGTCGCCGACCAGATCGATCTGAAGGTCACAACCCTCGGCGACGTCGAGCGTGATCACCTCGAGGCCGTCGGTCTTCAGGCGCTCGGCGATGGCGGCGCCGATCCCTGCGGCTGCGCCGGTGACGAGTGCCCGCTTCATAGCTCGGTTTCGTGAGTCCCGGCTCGCCCGGCGTCCCGCTTCTCGTAGAAGCGCTCCAGCAGCTCGGTCGTCTCCCTCGGGTCCGCACTGCTGTACGCGTTCCAGGCCTCGTTGCGGAGCTGCTCGTCGAGCGTCTTCCCGACCGTGTCGAGGATCGTCTGCTTCGCCGATCGCACCGCCCGCTGTGAGTTCCGCAGGATCTGGCGCGCCACCGTCTCCGCCTCCTCCAGCAGCTGATCGTGCGGCACCACCTTCGAGACGAGGTTGCATTGCAGGGCGCGCTGGGCGTCGATCGGCTCCGCGGTGAGCAACATCTCGAGCGCGATTCCGGTGCCGCAGGTGTTGACCAGGCGGACGATGCCGCCGTCGCCGTGGTGGAAGCCGCGTCTGGCCTCGAACGAGCCGAACATGGCCCGATCCGACGCGATCCTGATGTCGCATGCCAGGGCGGTCTCGAGGCCGCCGGCCAGCGCCCAGCCGTTGATCGCGCCGATGATCGGCTTGTAGATGCGATGCATCCCGCGGGTGAAGCCGTTCAGCCCGAGCTCGGCGATCTCGCGGATGTCGGTGATGTTCCCCTCGGCGACGATCGGCGGGATGTACTCCTTCAGGTCGGCGCCGGCGCAGAACGCGTCTCCGGCCCCGGTGAGGATCGCGACGTCGACCGAGTCGTCCTCGGCGAAGTCCGCCCACGCGGCGATCATCGCCCGGTGGACCTCTGGGCTGACGGCGTTGCGCGCCTCGGGCCGGTTGATCGTCACGTACGCGATCCGGTCGCGCTTCTCGTAGAGGACGACGCCCTCGTCGGCGGACGGTGGCGGGCCCGGCTTCTCCGGGTTGTGATGCATGGCAGCTCCTCCTAGTCGTAGGTGGCCCGGACGACCGCGAGGTCGTCGGCGCTCCAGGTGATCTCCCCGCCGCACCATTCGGCGAGCTCCTCGGCGGTGTCCGGAAAGTCGAAGCCCTCTTCGATCGGGGTCACCTGCGGCTCAGCTTTCACGACGTCGCCGATCACCAGAGCTCGCGACTGCTCACGGACGCGGCGAAAGAGCAGATGCTTCTGGTCGTCGGTGAGGTGGTGCACCGAGAGCACCGAGATCACCAGGTCCCACGGGCCGTCCGGCAGAGGGTCCTCCATGCGGGCGAGCTGGACGTCGTCGTACTCCTCCCGCAGCCGATAGACCATGTTCGTGTCCGAGTCGAGCCCGATCACCCAGGCGTCCGGGTAGGCCTCGAGGAGGGTGCGCGTGGTCACCCCGGTGCCCATCCCGAGCTCCAGGACACGGTCAGGGGCGAACGGGATTGCGTCGATCGCGGCCTTCTGAAGCTCGTCGTAGCGCGGGACCTCCGCCCGGATCTCCTCCAGGTAGGTCTCGGGATTCCATTGGAATTGAGCGCACACGGTTGCTCGCTACCCTCGGAGCGAGTGTATTTGGAAGGTGGGATCGTCGATCTGGAGCGCCTGGCCCTGTCGTCGGGACAGGCACGCGCCATCGACCTCGATCTTGCCCTCGATCCGATCGAGGTCGGCGGCCAGGACTACGTGCCGAAGGGAGGGCGAGTCGACGCCCGGCTCGACGTCTCCCGGACCAGCAGCGGACACGCCCTTCGTCTTCGCTTCGTGACCGAGCTGACCGGGCCCTGCGTGCGCTGCCTCGAGCCGGCGGCCACCGAGATCCGGATCGACGCCCGCGAGGTCGACCAGCCGCCGAGCAGGGACGAGGAGCTGCGCAGCCCGTACGTGACGGACGGCGAGCTCGACGTCGGGCGCTGGGCGAACGACGCGGTCGTCCTCGCGCTTCCCGACCAGCCGCTCTGCCGCCCGGACTGCGCGGGCCTCTGCGCGGTCTGCGGCGAATCTCTGAATGACGCCGACCCGGAGGCGCACCGGCACGAGACCGGCGGCGATCCGCGGATGGCGAAGCTCAGGGACCTCCGGCTGGAGTAGCTACCATGCCGCCCTCATGGCGGTCCCCAAGAAGAGACAGTCCCGCACGCGGCGCGACAAGCGCCGCGCCCAGCACAAGGCCAAGACGCCGCGGCTGAACGAGTGCCCGCGCTGTCACAGCCCGCGCCTGCCCCATCGCGTCTGCCCGACCTGCGGCACCTACGCCGGGCGTGAGGTGATCCGCCACGACGCGCCCGATTCCGCCCCGGCGCAGCAGCCCTCTCCACAGGACTAGCCCCACATGCCCGCTCCCGTCGCCCTGGATGGCTATGGGACAGATGCCGGCCCCGAGGTCGTCGTCGAGGGTGCCCGGCTCGCTGCCGCCGACGGCATTCCCGTTCGCATCTTCGGCCCCGCCTCGATCGAGCCGCCGGAGGGCGTCGAGGTCGAGCCGACCGCCGACTGGATCGGCAACGAAGCCGAGCCGGTCGCGGCGGTGCGGTCCACACCGGAAGCCTCCGTCGTTCGCGCCGCCCTCGCCGTCGCCGAGGACCGCTGCAGCTCGCTGGTGAGCGCCGGCTCCACCGGCGCCACGATGACCGCCGCGCTCTTCGCCCTGAAGAGGGCCCAGGGCGTCCACCGGCCGGCGCTCGCGGCCCAGATCCCGGTTCCCGCGTCGGAGGGGCCGCCGCTGCTCTTTCTCGACTGCGGCGCAAACACCGACGTGCGGCCCCAGCACCTGATCCAGTTCGCCTTCCTCGGCTCCGCGTTCAGCACCGCCGTCCTCGGCGTCGAGAGCCCCCGCGTCGCCCTGCTGTCGGTGGGCGAGGAGCAGAAGAAGGGGCGTCCCGACGTGGTCGAGGCGCATGAGGCGCTGACCGCCGCGGAGGGAATCCGCTTCATCGGCAACCTCGAGGGCCGCGACCTGCTGACGGGCGAGGCCGACGTGATCGTGACTGACGGCTTCACCGGGAATGTGACGCTGAAGACCCTCGAGGGCACGGCGCGCGCCGTCGCCGATGCGGTGCGCGCCGCAGCGCGCCGCGGCCCGATGGCGGCCGCCGGTGGGCTGCTCCTGCGCCCGGCGCTCGGTGGGCTGCGCGCCTCGATGAATCCGAACTCGGTCGGGGGAGCGATCCTGCTGGGGCTTCGCGGAGTCGCGGTCGTGGCGCACGGAAGCTCCACGCCGGAGGGAATCGCCAACGCCGTCAGGCTCGCCGACCGCGCGGTGCGCGAGAGCTCGGTCGAGCGAACCGGCGAGCTGCTGTCCGCGGCCGGCGCCACCCGGGACTCTCTCCGACAAGCACCTTCCGAGACAGCTGAGCGATAGGGGATAATCGGCTGATGGAACGCGAAGAGGTGATGGGGCTGGTCCGGAACCACCTGAGCACCGAGCTCGAGGTGGCGCCCGAGAAGATCCAGCCCGAGACAAGGTTCAGGGAGGATCTCGACGCCGACTCGCTCGACCTGTACGAGCTCGTCATGGAGCTCGAGGACCGCTACGGGATCCGGGTCAGCGAGGAGGAGGCGGCCGAAATCGCGACCGTCGGGGACGCGGTCGACTTCGTCTGCGCGAGAGTGCCGGCGACATAAGTCCGGGAGGAGCGAGCGAGCTGAAGCCATGACATCTGCCACCGCCCCGCTGGCGGAGCTGTTCGCGGACACCCCCGAAGAGCTGCGCCGGCAGGCACTCTCCCACTCATCCTGGGTCGACAAGCGCACCGAGAGCTACGGCCGGCTCGCGTTTCTCGGCGACAGCGTCCTCGGCCTCGCGGTCGCGACGCTTCTCTTCGAGGACCACCCGGACGCCGACATCGGCGAGCTCACCAAGATCCTCAACCAGGCGGTCAGCGGCCGCGCCTGCGCCGAGGTCGCCCGGGAACTCGAGCTGCCCCGGCTGCTCTCGGAGGAGGCCCCGCACGGAGGGGACGGCCTGCCGGTGGACACCCTGCTCGCCTCGGAGCGCACCCTGGCCTCGGTCTGCGAGGCGGTGATCGGCGCCTGCTACATGAGCCATGGCTTCGAGCGCACGTCGGCGGCGATCACCGACGCGTTCGCCGAGGAGATCGAGCAGGCGACGCGCGAGCGCATGGACTTCAAGTCGGAGCTGCAGGAGCGTCTCGCTCGGAGCGGGGACACAGTCGACTACGAGGTCACAGGGGAGGACGGCCCTCCGCACGACCGGCGCTTCGAGATCCGGGCGACGGTGGGCGGCGACGAGCTCGGCATCGGGTCCGGCCGCAGCAAGAAGGAGGCCGAGCAGGCTGCGGCTCGGCTCGCCCTGGAGCGCCTGCGCGCCTAAGCCGTCCGGGCTAGGCGCGACGCTACGCACGCCCTGCCACCCTTGGGACACCCATGTATCTGAAGGCCATCAACCTGAAGGGCTTCAAGTCCTTCCCCGACCGCACCCGGCTGACCTTTTCGCCGGGCGTCAGCGTGATCGTCGGGCCGAACGGCTCGGGCAAGTCGAACATCACGGACGCGGTGCTCTGGGCGCTCGGCGAGCAGAGCCCCTCCGCGGTGCGTGGCCATCAGATGCGCGACGTGATCTTCGCCGGGGGCAATGGCCAGTCACCCCGACGCTTCGCAGAGGTCGAGGTGGTGATCGACAACTCGGAGGGCCGCGCCGCGAGCGAGTTCTCCGAGATCGCCATCTCCCGCCGGATCGAGCGCAACGGTGACGGCGAGTACCGGCTGAACGGAGCCCGTTGCCGCCTGACGGACGTGGTCGAGGCCCTGTCCGACACGAACATGGGCCGCGAGGCCCACTCGGTGATCAGCCAGGGGAAGGTCGAGGCGATCGTCAGCTCGAAGCCCCGCGACCGGCGGCTGCTGATCGAGGAGGCGGCCGGGCTCGGCAAGCACCGCAAGCGCCGGCACAGCGCCCAGCTCAAGCTCGACCGCACCCGGGACAACCTCGAGCGCGCGATGGACGTGGAGCGGGAGGCCCGCTCGCGCCTGCGGCCGCTGAAGCGCCAGGCCGAGGCGGCGGAGCGCACCGCGAAGCTGCTGCGCCAGACCAACGAATTGCGGGCGCACTTGGTCGCCGACGACCTTCGCGTCCAGCAGGAACAGCTCACCGCGGCCGAGGCGAAGCTTGCGCAGGTCCGCGCGACCCGAGACTCCGTCGAGAAGCGCTTCGAGGAGGTCCGCGCCAGGCGGACCGCGATCGAGGAGCGAATCGCGGCCGGGGAGGAGGGACGCCGGCGCCAGGGCGAGATCCTGGCCGAGGCACGCGCGGCGACGGAGCGCGTCCGCGCACGGGCCGAGTCCCTCGACCTCGCCGAGCGTGATCTGCGCGGCGCCCTGGGTGAACGGCAGCTTCGCCTCGACGCTCTCGACGAGGAGCCCGACGAGACGGCCGGTGCGGTTCGCATCACCGAGCTCGAGGCCGAGCTCGCCAAGCTCGGCGAGGACGCCTCGGAAGAGGGCGAACGCCTCAGCAGCGAGGCCGCCGACGCAGAGCAGCGCCGGGTCGACGCCAAGGCCGCCCTTGAGCCGCTGGAGAAGGCCGAAGAGGAGATTGCCGCGGCGCTCTCCCGTGCAACGCAGGCCTACGAGATGGCGCGATCCGAGGCGCTCAAGGCGGCCGAGCGCCGCGCCGCTCTGGCCGGTCAGCTGAGTGCTGTCGAGGCGAAGCTCGCGGCCGCGGCCGTCGAGGGCGAGCACGAGGCACTGGCAGGGATGATCGAGGCAGGCTCGGGGCTCGAGCGTGCGGTCTCGGCCGTTCTCGGTGAGCGCCTGCGCGCGTCGATCGTCGGCTCCATCGGCGAGGGCCGGGAGCGGCTCGCGGGCGCCGAGGGCGCAGCGCGAGCCCTGCTCACAACCTCCGCGGGCGAGGCGCGGGCGACCGCCGCTCCAAAGGATGGAGCTCGGCGGCTGCTGGACCTGATCGAGGCTCGCGACGATGCCGCTCCGATCACCGAGCGTCTGCTGGCCGACACCTGGCTGGTGGATGACTTCGATGACATCGCGGACGGATTCCGCGGCGTTGCGGTCACCGTCGACGGCGAGTGCTTCGATGCGGCGGCGGGGGAGATACGCCGACTTCCGCGCGAGGGAACCGACCCGGCGCTCGCCGCCCGCTCCGAGCGCGAAGACCTCGCGTCCCGGCTGGCCCAGCGCGAGCAGACCGAGGAGCGCGCCAAGCGTGACCTCGAGCGGGCCGAGACGACGCTCGCCGAGGCCCGCGGCCGCGAGGAGGACTCCCAGAAGGCAATCCGGGAGGCGCGCCGGGCGCTCGACCAGGCAGCGGAGGAGGCGAGCCGAACCGGGTGGCTGGCGGAGCGCCACGCCGAGCGCGAGGGCGGGGGCTCCGGGACCGCGATCCAGCGGGCGAAGCTCGAGGCCGAGCTGACCGCGGAGCGCCGCCATGCCGAGGGGGCCGAGCGGGCCCGCGAGAAGCGCCTGCGCGACCGTCAGGAGCTCGAGCGGAGAATTGCGCTCGAGCAGCAGACGCTCCCCGCACTGGGCCGGGCGCGCGATGCGCTGCGCCGGGTCGCTGAGCGGCTCGAGGCCCGAGCCGCGAAGCTCGCGGGGGCCGAGGGCGAGGATGGCGGCGACGTCGCCGCCGAGCTGCGGGAGTGCTCGCAACAGGAGTTCGGGCTGCAGGGAGAGCTTCGGGAGGCGAGCGAGGCGATGACCGTGGCCGAGGTTGAGGCGACGCAGCTGCGTGGCCACCGCGATGAGAGCACCGCGGAGCTGCAGCGGCTCAGCGGAGCGCTCGGCGAGGAACTGGCCGCCGCCGCGGAGCCTCTCGGCGCCGAGGAGCGGGAGGCGACCGAGACCAAGCTCGCCAGGCTCGACCGCAATCGCGAGCAGATCGGGCCGGTCAACCCGCTGGCGGAGCGGGAGTACGCCGAGGCGCGCGAGCACGTCACGGACCTGGCCGAGCAGCGCAAGGATCTGGAGCAGGCGATCACCGAGCTCCGCGGCCTGATCCGGCGAACGGACCGCGAGATCGCCGCCGCGTTCGAAGAGACCTTCGAGGCCACGGCTCGGGGATTCGAGGAGATGGTGGCCGAGCTCTTCCCCGGCGGGAAGGGACGCCTGCGCAGGGTGGACGTCGGCCCTCGGCCCTTCGCCGGACAGGCGCCGGAGGGTGAGGAGGAGGGGCCGGCCGACCCCGACGAGGAGATCCTTCCGCCGGATGACGACGGAGGCGTGGAGATCGAGGTGACGCCCGCGGGCAAGTCCACCCGCCGGCTCTCGCTGCTCTCCGGCGGAGAGAAGTCACTGGTGGCGCTCGCCTTCGTCTTCGCCGTCCTGATGGCCCGCCCGTGCCCCTTCTACATCCTCGACGAGGTCGAGGCGGCCCTCGACGACATCAACATCGACCGCTTCCTGCGCCTGGTCCGCCGCTTCGCGGAGCGCTCGCAGTTCATCGTCGTCACCCACCAGAAGCGGACGATGGACGCCGCCGACATCCTCTACGGAGTCAGCATGGGCGGCGACGGGATCACCAAGGTGGTCTCCCGCAAGCTGCCGCGGGACGAGCTGGAGACGATCCCCGGCGGCCCGGAGGCGGCGGACGCCGCCGCCGAAGCCGCCTAGATCAGACGCCTACGACCAGAACTCGTCCCAGGCGTAGAGGTCGTTGAAGTGCTCCCGGCCGTCGACGACCTTGCCGTCCTTGAGCTCGAAGACGATGCAGTTGCTGACATCCAGCTTCTTCCCGTCTCGCTCCCCGGTGCTGCGCTGAAGGCCGATCACCCGGCCGTCCGGGCCGGCGAACAGCTGCTGCAGCTCTGCCTGGAAGGTGCCCCCCGTCCGCTCTCCGATCTGGCCGAAGTAGGCGAGGGTCGCGTCGCGGCCCTGGTAGTCGTCGGCCATCGAGCTCTTTCCCGGCAGGTGCCAGACGATGTTCTCGTCGAAGAGCTCGGTCAGAGTGTCGATGTCGGCCACGTTGAAAGCGTCGTAGGCGCGTTGCATGATCGCCACGTTCTCGTCTGATCCCATGGATTTCTCCTAAGCCCCCCAATCGGTGCTGCAGCCCCCTTCACGCCGACCCTAACACCCCCCCAGGCCGGCTGACGGCGAAGCCGGGATACAGTCCGCCGCCATGGCGACGAGCTGGCAGCAGGCTTTCGACCTGGGTGACCGCGAGGTTCCCGAAGCTGAGACCCCCGACGAGCGCGCCGGCGTCTTTCGGCGGCTGCGCGAGGGGCTGACCCGCAGCCGCCAGGCGCTCACTGCGGAGCTCTCGTCGAGCTTCAGCGAGCGGATCGACGACTCGACCTGGGAGCACATCGAGGAGGCCCTGATCTTCGCCGACGTCGGCGCGCCGACCACGGCGGCGGTCGTCCGGAAGCTCGAGGACGAGGTGGAGGCGGGGGAGCTCAGCGGCGGAGAGGCCCTGCGCGAGCGCCTCATTGCCCTGCTGGCCGAGACAGCCTCGCCCGGCGGGGATGACGCCGCGAAGATCCACCTCCCCGACCGCCCGTCGGTCCTCATGGTGGTCGGCGTCAACGGCACCGGGAAGACCACGACGATCGGCAAGATCGCCTGGCACCTGCAGAAGGAGCTCGGCCTCGACGTGATCGTGGCCGCCGCGGATACCTATCGGGCGGCGGCGGTCAATCAGCTTCAGGAGTGGGCGGACCGTGCGGGTACCCAGATCGTGCGGGGGACCGAGGGCGGCGACCCTGGCGCAGTCGTCTACGACGGCGTCGCGGCCGCCCAGGCCCGATCGGCCGACGTCGTGATCTGCGACACCGCCGGCCGCCTCCATACGCACGGCAACCTGATGGAGGAGCTCGCCAAGGTCCGGCGCGTGATCACCAAGCAGCTTCCGGAGGCGCCCCACGAGACGCTCGTCGTGATCGACGCGACCACCGGGCAGAACGGGGTGCGCCAGGCCCAGGAGTTCGCGAAGTCGGTCGAGGTGACCGGCGCCGTCCTCACCAAGCTCGACGGCAGCGCGAAGGGCGGAGTCGCCCTGGCGATCGCCTCGGAGCTCGACATCCCGGTGAAGCTGATCGGGATCGGCGAGTCGCTCGAGGACCTGCGCCCCTTCGACGCCGAGGAGTTCGCCCGGGCGCTGCTCACCGAGTAGCAACGAATCCACCGGGGGCCGGCCGCGCGCGATGCCAGACTGGCCGCGGTGGGAGACCGGGTCGCTGATAGGGGAGTGCTCGCCATGCTCGCGGCCACGATCTGCGCCGGCGCCCTCATGCTGCCCGCTGCGGCGAGCGCGGCGTCGGCAGCGGACCTGAGCCCGCAGACGCTCTTCGCCCCGGCGACCCTGTCCGTGAAGAAGGGCAGCACCCCGCGTGTGCTCAGCCGGGTGGTGCTCACCGGCAAGATCCAGGTGCCCTGGATCAACCAGACGGTGAATGTCGCAGTCCGCCGTGAGGGGCGGCTGGTGGTCTCGCGGACCGTGCCGGTGAACCCGGAGAACGGTCGCTTCCACACCTCGTTCCGGCTGAAGGGCTGCTGCGAGTACGTGGCGCAGGCGCTCCACGCCACCGATGCCTCGATGCCGCTCGCCCTCGAGGTGCACGCGCCCCGGGTGCTCCGGCCGGGACGGGAGGCGCTCCTCTTCAACCGCCTGCTCGCCGACGCCGGCTACCACATGGGCGACATCTCGGACCGCTTCGACGAGAGCACCGCGCTCGCCGTGCTCGCGATGCGGAAGGTCAACGATCTGCCGCGGACCGAGGAGTACGACCCGTCCCTGTTCACGATGTTGCTGCGCGGTCGCGGGGCTTTCGAGCCCGTCCACGACCAGGACGGCCGCTACGTCGAAGTCGACCTCTCCCGCCAGGTGATGGCGCTGATCGAGGACGGCAGGCCGACGGACGTCTTCCACGTCTCCACCGGCGCGTTCGGCACGCCGACGGGGACCTACAGCTTCTACGAGAAGTCACCGGGCTACAACCAGAAGGGCATGTACTACTCCGTCTACTACTCGGGCAACTACGCAACGCACGGGTACTACTCGGTTCCCACCTACCCGGCGAGCCACGGCTGCGTCCGCAACCCCGAGGCCTACTCCGTCTTCATCTACGACTGGATCTCGCTCGGGGACCCGATCTACGTCTACGAGTAGACCCGCGTTACCCGGGGTGCAACGGGCCTCGCAGCTGAATTCGCGAATGGGGGAAAGCTCATTCCGTGCCTTCGGGAGGCGCAAGGGTCCTGGCCCTGGCCGGGGTGATGGTCGCGGCGCTGTTCGCCTTGCCGGCGACGGCGTGCGCAGCGAGCGCCGACATCGCCGCGCTCCAGGTCGCCATGAGAGGGATCGGCCTCTATCCGCATCCGGTCGACGGCATCAGCGGCCCGTGGACTCAGGGGGCGGTCCGGACCTTCCAGACGCAGCACGGTCTGGCGGTGGACGGGATCGCCGGCTCGAAGACCCGCGCGGCGCTCGGCAGGCGCGGAAAGCCGAATCTGGGGGCTCGGCCGCTGCGCGAGGGCAAGCGCGGCTGGGACGTCGCGGCGCTCCAGTTCCTGCTGCACGAGCGGGGCTTCGAGCCCGGCGGCTTCGACGGCGGCTTCGGCGCCAACACGCTGAGCGCCGTGCGCCGCTACCAGGGGGCGGCGCATCTGAGCGTCGACGGCGTCGCCGGCTCGTCGACGGTGCACGCTTTGCGCAACGGCCCGGTCGTCACCCATTCCACCGGCTCGCCGCTTGGGCCGGTTCGCTTCTTCCGCCCGGTACCGGGCGCGATCGGCGACGGCTTCGGCTGGATCCCCCCCGGCCGGCTGCACACCGGCCTCGACTTCCCGGAGCCGCTGGGCACGCCGATCCACGCGGGTGGGATGGGGGTCGTCTCCTTCGCCGGCTTCAACACGGGCGGCTACGGCAACCTGGTGGTGATCAGCCACCGGCTCGGGTTCGAGAGCTGGTATGCGCACCAGTCGCGGATCGCCGTCTCGATCGGGCAGTCGGTGTCCGGCGGCCAGACGATCGGCTACGTCGGCTCGACCGGCCACTCGACCGGCCCGCACCTGCACTTCGAGGTCCGGCACTTCGGCACCCCGGTCGATCCGACGCCGTATCTGCTCGGGTACCGCTCGGCCCGGCACGCCCACGCCGCGGCGAAGCGGCGGAAATGCAGGCCCAACGCCGATGCGCGCGGCCGCGGGGCGGACCCGCTGACCGCGCGCCTCGACCGCTGCCCCTAGGTCTCAGAAGGCGAGCAGCGAGAATGTTCGGTTGTCGACCACAGCGCCGGCGGCGTTGTGGACGATCACCTGGAAGACGTTCTCCCCCGGGATCGGCGACGGGTCCGCCGGCACGTAGTTGACGTATCCATCCGCGCCGACCATGGAGACGGCGGCCGACCCGGATGCGTTCGGGCCCGAGTTGCCCACGAACCGGACGAAGTACTGCCCCTGGGCCAGGCGTTCGATCTGCACCGAGCTGGTCGTGTCGCCCGGCCGGAAGCAGTTGAAGCCGGGCACGTCGGTGAAGTTCGTGTTGCTCGCGCCCGCCGTGTTGACGACCGCGGTCGCCTTGATGCCGCCGGGCGTGCAGAAGCGCTGGAAGGCCGACGACGGGGAACCATCCAGCTTCGTCGCGTTTGCGGCATTGGAGGCGTTCGAGACCCTCAGGCCCGGCCCCTGCTTCGCGATCTCCTGGTCGGCGATCGACCTCACCTTCCTCTTGTCCTTCCCGTTCAGAGCCGCATAGCCGACGCCGCCCAGGGCGACGAACAGGGCCAGGCACGCGACGATCAGGGCAGGGCTGGGCAGCAGCCCGCGGGCGAGCTTTCGCATTGCTTCCCTCTCTTGTCTGAGCGCGGCTGGAACACCGGGCTCGGTTGTGCGGAGAGACCCTCCGACAACCGAGCCCCGGCGCTCAGCCGTCCCCCTGGTATCCCCCTGGACTTTGTCCTCTCATACGGGCGCGGCCGCAATGAGGTTTGGCAAAAGGTCGCGATCGAAGTTGTCCGCCTCGGCAAAGGCGGCGCTCTAAGCTGGATCGCGGTGTTCGACCAGCTTTCAGACCGCCTCCAGGGCGTGCTCTCCGACGTTCGCTCGCGGGGCAAGCTCTCCGAGGACGACGTGAACAAGGCCCTGCGCGAGGTGCGTCTCGCGCTGCTCGAGGCCGACGTCAACTTCAAGGTCGTCAAGGACTTCACCGCCGCGCTCAAGGAGCGTCTGGCCGGAGAGCAGGTCTCGGAGGCGCTCAATCCCGGCCAGACCGTGATCAAGGCCGTCAACGACGAGCTCACCTCGCTGATGGGCGGCGCGGGCCGCGACCTCGTCTTCGCGCCCTCGGGCCCGACCGTGATCCTGATGAGCGGCCTGCAGGGCTCGGGCAAGACGACGGCGTGCGCGAAGCTCGCGAAGCTCCTGGGCAAGCAGAACAAGGACGTCGCCCTCGCCGCCTGCGACCTGCAGCGGCCGGCGGCGGTCGAGCAGCTCGAGAAGCTCGGCGCCCAGGCCAAGGCCCATGTCTACTCACAGCCGGGCGAGAAGGACGCGGTCAAGGTCGCGAAGTGGGCGCGCGAGCAGGCCGTTCACGAGAACCGGGACGTGCTGATCGTCGACACCGCCGGGCGCCTGCACGTCGATCAGGACCTGATGGACGAGCTGGCCGAGGTGCGCAAGGTGACGAAGCCGCACGACGTCCTGCTGGTCGTCGACGCGATGACCGGTCAGGACGCGGTGAACGTGGCGGAGAGCTTCGCCGAAGTCGCCGACTTCGACGGCGTCGTGATCACCAAGCTCGACGGCGACGCGAGAGGCGGCGCGGCGCTCTCGGTCAGGGCCGTCACCGGCAAGCCGATCATGTACGGCTCGACCGGCGAGAAGCTCGACGAGCTCGAGCGTTTCCACCCAGACCGCATGGCCGGCCGGATCCTCGGCATGGGCGACGTCATGTCGCTGATCGAGAAGACCCAGGGCGAGTTCGACGAGGATCAGGCGCGGGACCTGGAGCGGAAGATCCGCAAGCAGGAGTTCACGCTCGACGACTTCCTGAAGCAGATGAAGCAGGTCCGAAGCATGGGCCCACTCGGCAACCTGATGAAGATGGTGCCTGGGATGGGGAAGGCGATGCAGGGCATGGGCCAGGTCGACGAGCGGGAGCTCGACCGGCTCGAGGCGATCATTCAGTCGATGACGCCTTACGAGCGTGCGCATCCCGCCGACATCAACGGCTCGCGACGCAAGCGCATCGCGACGGGGTCGGGGACGACCGTCCAGGCGGTCAACCGGCTCGTCAAGCAGTTCGGCCAGATGAACAAGCTGATGAAGCAGCTCTCCGAGGGCAAGACGCTCGATCCCACGGCTTTGATGCGAAACATGCGATGACCGTGTGCGTCGTCTAACCTCCGCCGCCGCATGTCCGTGAGAATCAGACTTCGCAGGGTCGGGTCCAAGAAGAACCCGATCTGGAGGGTTGTCGTCGCCGACCAGCGCTCGCCGCGGGACGGCCGCACGATCGAGACGATCGGCCAGTACAACCCGCAGCCCGACCCGTCGCTGATCGTGATCGACGAGGATCGCGCGAAGCACTGGCTGGATCAGGGGGCGCGACCGACGAGGACCGTCGCAACCCTGCTCCGCACCAAGGGCATCGAGTCGACCGGGACCTAGGCCCGGTGCGCGAGCTGCTCGAGTTCCTCGCACGTTCCCTGGTCGAGAAGCCGGATGAGGTCCAGGTGACCGAGGTCGAGGAGATCGACGGCGAGGTGGTGCTCGAGGTCGAGGTCGCCGACGACGATCTCGGCCGGGTGATCGGCCGGGGCGGGCGCGTCGCCAACGCGCTGCGCTCGGTGATGAAGGCCGCGGCGACCCGCGAGGACAAGCGCGTGGTCGTCGACATACTTGATTAGTTGAAGCTCGACGTCTTCACGCTGTTCCCCGAGCACTTCGAGTGGTTCGCTCGCCAGCGCCACGTCTCCAACGCCCTGGCGGAAGGCAATGAGCTGAGCTTCCGCAACTACCGCGACACGACGCCGCTCGGCGCCGGCCAGGTTGACGATTCGCCGTATGGGGGCGGGGCTGGAATGGTGATGCGGGTCGACGTGGTGGACGCCGCGCTGGAGGCCGCCTACGGCTCCGATCGCGGCGGGGTTCGCAAGATCGCCCTGGCCCCGTCGGGCCGCCTGCTGGACGAGCAGCTGGCGGCCGAGCTCGCGGCGGAATCGCACGTCGCTCTCCTCTGCGGCCGCTACGAGGGCTTCGACGAGCGGGTCGTCGAGCACCTGGCCGATGAGGCGGTCTCGATCGGCCGCTACGTCCTCGCCGGGGGCGAGCTGCCCGCGATGGTGATTGCCGACACGGTGCTTCGCAAGCTCCCGGGAGCCCTGGGAGACGCCGAGAGCGCGGTGGAGGAGTCCTACAGCGCCGCGCTCGAGGGGGCGCCCGAGTACCCGCACTACACGCGCCCGGCGAGCTATCGCGGCTGGGGGGTCCCGGAGGTGCTCCTCTCCGGCAATCACGCGAAGGTCAAGGAGTGGCGGCTGGAGCAGGCCCGCCTTCGGGCTGGGTAGCTCTTCTCCGCTACATTTCGCGTCTGCGCGGGCCGCCCGGTGCGCGCATTTTTTGAGTCCGGCCGCCGACGGCTTTAGGCGTCGCTGAAGCCGGGCTCCCAGCATCAGCACCCACCAACCCGTCATCCCATGAGCACCGTCATCGAAAGCCTCGAGAAGCGCGACCTGAAGAAGCGTCCCAAGTTCGGCGCCGGAGATCGCGTGCGCGTCCACTTCCAGGTCGTCGAAGGAAACCGGCGCAGGACGCAGGTCTTCGAGGGCATCGTGATCAAGCGCCAGGGCAGCGGCGTGCGCGAGACCTTCACCGTGCGGAAGCAGTCGTTCGGCGTGGGCGTCGAGCGAACCTTCCCGCTGCACTCGCCGAAGATCGAGAAGCTCGAGATCGCCGCCCGGGGCGACGTCCGCCGCGCGAAGCTCTACTACCTGCGCGACAAGGTCGGCAAGAGCGCCCGCGTCGCGGAGCGCCGCTGGGGGATCGAGGACGACGTGCTCGTGGCCGAGGACGAGGCGGAGGCCGTCGACGCCGAGGGCGTCGCGGTGACCGAGGCGCAGGCCGAGCTTGTCGAGCCCCCCGAGGAGGAGGGCGAGGCCGCCGGCGAGGAGAGCGAGGCCGCCGGCGAAGAGGGCGAGGCCGCCGAAGAGAAGGCGGACGAGCCCGCTGATGCAGCTGGGGATGAGGCGGAGGCGAACCAGGAGCCGGAGCCCGAGGCTACGGCCGACGCCGCCCCCGAAAAGGCAGAAGACTGAAGGTCCCGAGGCCGCACAGCACCCAGGGCGCGCTCCTCGAGCTCGTCGTCATCGTCGCGCTCGCTCTTGGGCTCGCGCTCGGCATCCAGGCCTTCATCGTCAAGCCGTACCAGATCCCCTCGGAGTCGATGGAGCCGACCCTGGACGTCGGCCAGCGGGTGCTGGTCAATCGCTTCCTCTACCACTTCAAGGACCCCCAGATCGGAGACATCGTCGTCTTCCATCCGCCGGCCGGCGCCGAGGGCGGCGGAGTGGGCGGCGAGTGCGGCGACCCGAGGACGGGCGCCAGCGGCTCGAGCGGTGCCGCCTGTGACCGGCCGACCCCGGATGAGGCCAGCGTCAACTTCATCAAGCGGATCGTCGCCGGCCCCGGCGACACCCTGAGCGTCCAGAACGGTCACCCGGTGGTGAACGGCCAGATCGCCCAGGAGGACTTCATCCGCCCATGCACGCCGGGCGGAGCCTGCAATTTGCCCAAACAGATCACCATCCCGCCCGACCATTACTTCATGATGGGCGACAACCGTGGGTCGTCCGACGACAGCCGCTTCTGGGGACCGGTCCCCCGAGACTGGATCATCGGCAAGGCCTTCGCCACCTACTGGCCTCCCAACCGCATCGGAATCTTCTAGCGGCCACCAGGTCGCTGCACTCAGGAGCGAAGCGCGAAAGCGCGAAGCGACTTGTGACGGGCGACCGCTTGTGGCCGCGGCTTGATGGCCAAGCCGGTCAGAAGAAAGCGCCGAACCGCCGCGAGGCTCTTTCGCTTCGACCGCTCCTTCGGCCGACGGTTCGTGGCCGGGGTGGACGAGGCCGGCCGCGGCTCGCTGGCGGGCCCGCTGCTCGCCGCCGGCGTCCTGCTCGACCTCGAGCGGATCGGCCGCTCCGAGCGGCTCGCCCTAGCCCGGCTCGATGACTCGAAGCAGAAGAGCGAGGAGGAGCGGGAGCAGCTCTATCCGGCGGTGATCCGTGCGGCCGTGCACCTCTCGGTCGCGGTGCGCTCGCCCCGCTGCATCGACCGCAACGGGCTGCACGTGTCGAACATCGCCGCCCTCACCGACTGCATGCACGCGGTTGCGCAGGTCGACTCCACC
The DNA here is from genome assembly GCA_963815045.1 of uncultured Solirubrobacterales bacterium. GTDB lineage: Bacteria > Actinomycetota > Thermoleophilia > Solirubrobacterales > 70-9 > DASUPK01. The sequence goes on along the minus strand of CAWFET010000002.1, from coordinate 1,297,445 downwards.
CGGCTGGTGGACGGCTTCCGGCTCCACGCATGCAAGCTCGATCACGAGCGGGTGATCGATGGCGATGCGCGCAGCGCCGCCATCGCCGCCGCCTCGGTGATCGCCAAGGTGACCCGCGACCGCTACATGCGCCGGGTGGCGCCGCTCTATCCCGAGTGGAGCTTCGAGGGCAACGTCGGCTATTCGACCCCCGACCACCGCGAGGCGATCATGCGGCACGGCATCTGCCCTCTGCACCGGCGCTCCTTCGCCTCGGTCGCCTACTCCCAGCTCGACCTGAATGGGGATTGGAGCCCGGCTTCGCCATCTGTCGGGGCGGCTAGCGGCAGCAAGGATCAGTCGCGGCCGCAAGCGGCCGCTCCAGATGGAGCTGCCTCGCCGCCCCTAGAAGGCCTGGCGGATGTGATCGACATCCGCGAGGCCATCCGGGCCGAAGCTGACGCCGACGACGTCGAAGCGGTAGCCGGCGACGCCTGAGGGTCCCCGCCCCTCCGCGATCCACTCGCGGGCGAGGCGGCGCAGCTTGAGCTGCTTGCGCCGGCCGACGGCGTGGGCCGGCTGCTCCGGCCCGCGGACGGCTCCGGCGCTGCCCGCCTTGACCTCGACGAAGACGAGCGTCGAGCCGTCGAGGGCGACGATGTCGAGCTCCCCCGACGGGAGCCTCTCGTTGCGGGCGACGATCGTCCATCCGGAGCGGCGGAGCCGAGTCGCCACCAGCTCCTCGGCCTGCCGTCCCAGTCGTTGCCTGGCGAAGGTCATCTCTCGAGGCTGATTCCCCGGCCCGCCAGGCCCGCGCGCGAAGCGCAATCAGTTCGTGACTGCATCGAGACGATCCGCGCACCTGCCGCGCTGCGCACGCCTCTAGCTTCGATGCGTGTTCGCGATGGCTCGCACCTTCGCCCTGATCGGCGTCAACGCCGAGCCCGTCCACGTCGAGGTCGACATCGGCTCCGGGCTGCCTTCCTTCACGATCGTCGGCTTGCCGGACGCCGCGGTGCGCGAGTCGAGGGAGCGCGTCCGCTCGGCGCTCACCAACTCCGGCTTCCGCTACCCGCAGCACAGGATCACCGCGAACCTGGCGCCGGCGGACATCCGCAAGGCGGGCCCCGGATTCGACCTGGCGATCGCCACCGCGCTCCTGGTCGCCACGGGCCAGCTCCCGCGGACGGTCCTGGACCGCTTCGCGCTCGCCGGCGAGCTGGCCCTCGACGGCGCGATCAGGCCCGTGCCCGGAGCGCTGGCGATGGCGGAACGAGCCAGGGAATGGGGTATGACGGGCGTCGCCGTCGCGGCCGAGGACGCTGCGCAGGCGGCCCTCGTCCGCGGCATCGAGGTGATGCCGGTTGAGCACGTCACCAAGCTGCGGGAGCTGGGGGAGGGCACCATTGCCCCCGTCCCGCAGGCGTCCCCACCCGAGCCGCCGGCCGACGATCTCCCGGATCTGCGCGATCTGCGCGGCCACCCCGTACTGAGGCGCTGTCTGGAGGTCGCCGCCGCCGGCGCCCACAGCCTGCTCCTGATCGGGCCCCCCGGCGGTGGAAAGACGCTCGCCCTGCAGCGTCTGCCCTCACTGCTGCCGCCACTGAGCCAGAGCGAGGTGATCGAGGTGACGCGCATCGCCGGAGTGTGCGGAGAGAACGGCGGGCCCCGGATCCGCCGCCCGTTCAGGGCGCCGCATCACACGGTCTCCGGGAGAGCCCTCGTCGGCGGCGGGTCGCCACCGCGCCCTGGCGAGGTGACCCGCGCCCACCGGGGCGTGCTCTTTCTGGATGAGTTGGGCGAGTTCCGCCGTGACGCCCTCGAGGCGCTTCGCGTTCCACTGGAGGAGGGCGTCGTGACCGTCACCAGGACCACGGGCACGGTCGATCTGCCCTGCCGGTTCATGCTGGTGGCCGCGTCGAATCCGTGCCCCTGCGGAAACGGCCCCGACTCGGGGGAGTGCGAATGCCACCCAGGGGCGGTCACCCGCTACATGGCGAAGCTGAGCGGCGCGCTGGCCGACCGGATCGACATCAGCCTGATCGTCGACCCGCCGCCGCCGGAGGAGCTCCACGGCGACGACGTCGAGGACTCCCGTGCCATCCGGCGCCGCGTGATCGCGGCGCGCCGGATCCAGGAGGAGCGGCTCGGCGCGGGCAGGGCGAACGCCGACATGACGCCCGGAGAGCTGCAGCGCCACTGTGAGCTCGATCGTGCGGGGCGCGCGACCCTCGAGGCCGGCCACCGGCAGCTGGGCCTGAGCGCGCGCGGCTGGGACCGCTGCCTGCGATTGGCGCGGACGATCGCCGACCTGGCCGGCGAAGAGCGGATCTCCGCTGAGCATGTCTCGGAGGCGCTCGACAAGCGCCGGAAGGGTGAGCGGTGAACCACCCGTCTCGCCCGCGAGCCTGCGCTGCCTGTCTGCGCCGTTCCTGGCTGGTCGGCTCCCTCGTCGGTCACATCGACAAGGTGGTCGATGACAGCCCGGGCGGCCGGGCGCAGGAGTTGCTCGCGTTGCCCGACGGGGCACTTGCCCGGGCGCTGGCGCCGGGGAGCTGGAGGAAGGTCATCGGGCGGGCGGAGGAGCAGGATCCGGCCGTCCTTCGTGGTGCGGTCGCGGCTGCCGGGGCCTGGGCGACCTGCCCTCACGACCCGCTCCACCCGGCGGCCCTCGGCGACCTGGGGGATCCGCCGGCGACCCTCTTCGGCAGGGGCGATCCGGATCTGCTCGCGCGGCTCGATCCGGCGACGACGGTGACCATCGTCGGCTCCCGGCGCCCCAGCCGGCACGGCCGCGAGCTCGCCGCCGAGCTGGGCCGTCAGGTCGCGTCGGCGGGCCTCCCCGTGGTGAGCGGCATGGCGCTCGGCATCGATTCGGCTGCTCACGAGGGCGCGCTGCAGGCGATGGGCCTGACGGTGGCGGTGCTGGGCTGCGGCGTCGACGTCCCCTACCCGCCGCGCTCGACCCGGCTGTACGAGGAGATCGTCGAGAGCGGTCTGGTGCTGAGCGAGCTGCCACCCGGGACGACGGCGCGTCGCTGGACCTTCCCGGCTCGCAACCGGATCATGGCCGCCCTCGGCCGGATGACCGTCGTGGTCGAGGCCAGGGAGCGCTCCGGCTCCCTGATCACCGCGGACCTGGCAGCGCAGCTCAACCGAGAGGTGGGGGCGGTTCCCGGCAGGGTCGGCTCGTCACCCGCCGCTGGCACGAACGCACTGCTGCACGACGGTGCGCACGTCATCCGCGGTGGACAGGACGTGCTCGACGCGCTGATCGGCCCCGGAGCCGCGGTGTCGCGTGTCCCCACCCTCCGAGGGCCGGCGCTGGAGGAGGAGCTGGCGAGCGTCCTGGACCTGGTGGAGCGAGGTTCGAGCAGTCCCGATGCACTGGCGCGCTCCTCGGGGCTCGAGCCCGGGCCTCTGGCGGCGGCCCTGGTTCGCCTCGAGCTCAGCGGCTACCTCCGCGCGGACTCGTCCGGCCGCTACGAGCGCACCGCCTTGGCCGCTCCAGAGCCCGCGTAGCGGGCGTCACTAGCCTTAGCCGGGTGACGGCCGAGCGGCGCATCCCCGTGGCGATGACGATCGCGACCTCTGATTCCGGCGGCGGCGCCGGGATCCAGGCGGACCTGAAGGCATTTGCGCGCTGCGGCGTGCACGGCACCTCGGCCATCGTCGCGCTCACGGCGCAGAACACGCACGAGGTGGTCTCCATCGAGACGCTGCCCCGGCAATTCATCCTCGACCAGGTTGGGGCCGTAGTGGAGGACATGGGCGTCGACGCCGTGAAGATCGGGATGCTCTTCGACGAGCCGACGATCGAGGCGCTGGACGAGGCTCTCGACATGGTCGGAGACGCGCCCGTGGTGCTCGACCCCGTGATGGTGGCCGAGAGCGGCGCCGTCCTGCTCAAGCCCGAGGCGAGGCAGGCCCTGATCGAGCGGATCGTGCCGCGCGCCACCGTTGTCACCCCCAACGCTCCCGAGGCGCGCGAGCTCACCGGCCTCGGCGCGGACGCGTCGCCCGGCGACCTGGCCAGAGCGGTCCACGCTCTTGGCACGAAGGTCGCGGTCGTCACTGGCGGGCACCTCGACGGCTCCGATCGCTTCTTCGATGGCGACACGTTCGAGGAGATCGAGGGACCGCGCCATGAGGACGGCGCGGCCCACGGCTCCGGCTGCACGCACTCCTCGGCGCTGGCGGCGCGGCTGGCGCGCGGCGACACCCCGCTGGAGGCGGCCCGCGAGGCACGGCGAATCGCGGCCGAGGCCGTGGCGAACGGACTGCGCGAAATCGGCTCCGGCGCCGGGCCGGTCGATGCGCTGGGCATAATCAACTCATGAAGCTGCTTCGCATGACTCCAGGGAAGGGGGACGTGCTGCTCGCCGAGGGTGATCGATCGGTGGCGGAGGACGAGGAGCGCCTCGTCCGCGAGTTCCGGCGCCAGCTCGACCTCGGGATGTGGGCCGCCGTCCCGCACGAGGGGGCAGGCGGCAGCCGCGAGGCGACGATGGTCCGCGACCTCTCGGAGGTTCCCGAGAACGCCGACCGCGTGATCTTCTTCCCGCAGGCGGCCGGCGGCTGATGCGGCGCAGATACGTTCGCAACACGGCGCGAGACCGCCGCGCGGAGCAGCGGGCCCGTGAGCTGCTGCGCTCGACGGCGGGCCCCGACGCGCTCGACACCTATGAGCGCTTCGGGCTGCTGGCGGTCGAAAACCGCCAGTACGGCTATTTGATCTATCCCCATCGGCCCCTGGTGGCCTACGACGCCGCGACCGGCGAGCTGCTCAGCGAGTACTGCGTCCGCTTCAGGGACGGATCCGATCCGGAGGCGGGGGAGAGGCTCCCCGACGCCGACGACGTGCTCGCCAAGTGGATGGCGCTGCGCGCCGACGAGCACGAGCTGATCCGGACCGCGAACGTCCATCCGCTGGGCCGCCAGCTCGACCCGGCGATGGTGAGACGTGATCTGAAAGCCTTGAGGCAATGGCAGAGGTGACGACCAACGGAATGCGGACGCGCTCCAGCGCCGTCTTCGACGGCCCAGAGCGCGCGTTCGCCAGGGCCTACATGAAGGGAATCGGCTTCGGCGACGACGATCTCAGCCGTCCCACGGTCGGCATCGCGAACACCTGGATCGAGGCGATGCCCTGCAACTTCCACCTCCGCGGGCTGGCCGAGCACGTCAAGGAGGGGGTCCGCGCTGCCGGTGGCACGCCTCTCGAGTTCAACTCGATCGCGATCTCCGACGGGATCACGATGGGCACCGAGGGGATGAAAACCTCCCTCGTCAGCCGCGAGGTGATCGCGGACTCGATCGAGCTGACGGCGCGTGGCTACCAGTTCGACGCCGTGATCGCGCTCTCCGGCTGCGACAAGACCATCCCCGGGTGCGTGATGGCGCTGGCGCGCCTCGACATTCCCTCGCTCATGCTCTACGGCGGCTCGATCCTCCCCGGCCGCTGGCACGACCAGGACGTGACCATCCAGGACGTCTTCGAGGCGGTCGGCAAGCATGCCGCCGGCGAGATGTCCGACGACGACCTCCACGAGCTCGAGGGCTGTGCCAGCCCGGGGGCCGGCGCCTGTGGCGCCCAGTTCACCGCCAACACGATGGCGAGCGCCTTCGAGGTGATGGGCATCACCCCGATGGGCTCGGGCATGGTCCCCGCGGTCGCCGATGCGCGCAACGAGGTGGCGCGGCAGGCGGGCGAGCTCGTCATGAAGGTCCTGGAGGACGACCTGCGGCCCAGTCAGATCATCACGAAGGACTCGATCGAGAACGCGATCGCGACCGTCGCGATGTCGGGAGGCTCGACCAACGGCGTCCTCCATCTGCTCGCGGTCGCCAACGAGGCGGGAATCGAGCTGACGATCGACGACTTCGACCGCATCTCCGAGAAGACCCCGCTGCTGGGTGACCTGAAGCCGGGCGGCCGCTTCGTGGCGAAGGACCTCTACGAGGCCGGCGGGGTCGGTGTGCTCGCAAAGCGCCTCGACGAGGCGGGCGTGCTCCATCGCGACTGCATCACCGTCACCGGGAAGACGATCGGCGAGGAGGCGGACGCGACGCAGGAGACCCCGGCCCAGCAGGTGGTCCGCCCTCTCGATGACCCTCTCAAGCCGACCGGAGGGCTGGTGATCCTGCGCGGCAACCTGGCGCCGGAGGGCTGCGTCGTCAAGGTGGCCGGCGAGGAGCGGCGCAAGCACAGCGGGCCGGCCCGGGTCTTCAACTCCGAGCAGGAGTGCTTCGCCGTGGTCGAGAAGCAGGGGATCAAGCCCGGCGATGTGGTCGTGATCCGCAACGAGGGCCCGTCCGGAGGTCCCGGCATGCGCGAGATGCTCCAGGTCACCGCTGCTCTCGTCGGCGAGGGCATCGGGGACCAGGTCGCGCTGCTGACCGACGGCCGCTTCTCGGGCGCAACGCACGGCCTGATGGCGGGCCACGTCGCCCCCGAGGCGATCCGCGGCGGCCCGATCGCGGCGGTCGAGGACGGCGACGTGATCACGCTCGACATCGACACGCGCCGCCTCGACGTCGATCTCTCGGACGAGGAGATCGCGAGGAGGGTGGAGGCCTACGAGCCGCCGGAGCCGCCGTACAAGCGCGGCGTGATGGCCAAGTACGCGGCCGCGGTCTCGAGCGCCTCCGAGGGCGCCGTCACGAGCTGAGCGCGGGCTCGTCCCGGTCGGGCCCGCGAACGTTCACCGGGGAGGGCTGCCCCAGGCGCTCGTGCACGAGCCGCACGACCATCGCGCCCTCGCCCACCGCGGTTGCGACCCGCTTCGGCGAGCCGGCTCGCACGTCGCCCACCGCGTACACCCCCGGGGCGCTCGTCTCCAGCAGGTTCTCGCTGCCCGCTGCTGACCCGGTCAGCAGGAAGCCGTGCTCGTCGCGGGTCAGGTCCTCGCCGAGCCAGTCTGTGCAGGGGTCTGCGCCGAGGAACAGGAACAGGTTCGTGAACGGGAGGGTCTCGCCATCGGTGAGCGTCACCGCCTCCAGCTCTCCGTCGCCGCCATGGAGCTCGGTGATCTCGCTTCGGTCGCGTACCTGGACGCCATAGCGGTCGAGGTCGCGGATCAGGTAGTCGGACATCGTTTCGCGCAGGTCGGCCCGCCGGTGCATCAGCGTGACGAGGGCGCCTCCCCTGGCGAGCCAGATCGCGGCCTGGGCGGCCGAGTTGCCGCCGCCGATCACGCCGACCCTGCTGCCGCCGCACCGGCTCGCCTCCGGCGGCCCGGCGGCGTAGAAGATGCTGATCCCTTCGAACTCCGAGAGCCGCTCGACCGGCAGGCGGCGGTAGGCGGCGCCCGTCGCGATCACGACGGCCCGGGCGACGATCTCGTTGCCCTCCTCGACGCGAACCGTGTGCCGCTCTCCATCGCACTCCAGGCCCGTGACGACGTACGGGGTGGCTGTCCTCGCACCGAACTTCCGAGCCTGCGTGACGGCGCGACTGGTGAGCTCGCCACCGCCGATCCCCGCCGGAAAACCGAGGTAGTTCTCGATTCGCCTGGAGAAACCGGCCTGGCCGCCCAGGACGGTTCGTTCCAGCACGAGCGTTTCGAGCCCCTCGGAGGCCGCATAGACGGCGGCGCCGAGCCCCGCCGGGCCGCCACCCAGGATCAGAAGGTCGACCTCCTCCCGCTCCGCCAGCTCCAGCCCGATGCCGAGCGCACGGGAGAGCTCGCCGTTGCTGGGGCCGTCCAACTCGAGGCCGCCGGGGACGCGCACCAGCGGCAGGCTCTGCGGATCGCGGGATTCGACCAGGCTTCTCAGCTCGTCGTCGTGGGCGTGCGACGGGTGCTCGGGGTCGCGCCAGACGTAGGGGATGCGCGCGTTGCGAAGCCACTCGGCGATCCCGCGCGTCCGCTCCGACGAACGGGGCCCGATCACCTCGATGCCGAGGCCGTCCTCGCTCTGCAGCAGCTCGCGCCGGGCAACGAAGGCGGGCAGGAGAAGGTCGGCGAGGTCGGGGTTCTCGAACAAGAGCGCGCGCAGCTCGATCCGGTCGACCGCGATGTAGCGCATCGGCTCCGTGGCGATCGCCCTCAGGAAGACGGTCTGGCCGGTCAGCAGGTTGAGCTCGCCAACGAACCCGGAGGGCCCGTGTCGGATCAGCTCGTGCCCCGACTGGTCCCGGATCGCGATCTCGCCCTCGAGGATCGCCATGAACGGATAGGTCTTGTCACCGACCTCGAAGAGGACTTCGTCGGGGTCCGCCGTCCGCTCCTCACCGTGTTTGGCCAGCAGGTCGAGCTGCGACTGGGAGAGGGTCTCGGTGCTCCGCACGGAAACGAGACTAGCTGCCCGGAGAACCCGGCTCGGGGGCTAGTCCAGGTCCCCCTTGCGGGTGAGAAAGTCCTCGAGGACGCGGTTGAAGCGCACCGGCCGCTCCATCATCGGGACGTGCCCGCAGCGGTCGAAGATGACGAGCTCGGCGTTCGACCCGATCCGCTTCTCGTAGGACAGCGCAGCGGGCACCGGGACCACCCGGTCGTTCCGCCCCCAGACGATCAGGGTCGGCACCTCGATCTCCTCGAGCCGGTGGCGGATGTCGTAGCCCCAGAGCGTGGTCAGGGCGTCGTAGTAGCCGGGGCTCTGCAGGGCGGGGACGACGTTCTCCCAGAGCATCTCGCGCCGGATCTCGTCCGGGTCGAAGAAGACGCCCTGGAAGTAGGCCTTCCGCAGGCGCGGGCGCCTGATCCCCGCCATGTGGAACTTGAGGAAGAGCGGCGTGGCCGCCCGGCCCATCCCGGCGACCATCACGGCGGGCTCACGCCGGGCGCGGGCCCAGGTGATCCCGGCGGCGGAGATCAGGGTCAGGTCGTCGACGCGCTCCGGCTCGGTGATCGCCACCTCCGTCGCGATGAAGCCTCCCATCGAGTTGCCCACGAGAGAGCAGCGGCCGACTCCGATCCGCTCGCAGAAGTCGCGGACGAACCGGCCGTAGGCCGGGATGGAGATCTCCCAGGGCGGCATCGGGCTCGACCCGAATCCTGGGAGGTCGAGGGCGATGACCCGGTGGGTGCGGGCGAAGTGGGGGATGTTCTCGAGGAAGTTCTGCCATGCGCCCGAGAGCCCATGGACGAAGAGCAGGGGAGGGCCCTCGCCCATCTCGACGTAGTTGACGCGCGCGCCGACCACGTCGATCTCCCGGCGGTGCTCCGACCAGTCGATCTTCAGCCACTCCGGATCGGGGTCGCCGTAGGGATCGGGTCCGTCCGCCGGCGTCGGCGGGGGCAGCTCGACCTTGCCGCGGGCGAGGTTCAGGACGTAGGCCGTGTCCGAGGCGATTCGGCGGAGCTCCTCGCGGACCGGGCTCTCCGCGGTCGCGGCGCTCATGCGTATCCCATCCGCTCGAGGATCGGGATCTCGCGGATCTGCGGGGGCTGCAGGTGGTCCCAGAGAATCCCGCGGGGTCGCGGGTACTGGCGCTCGAGATCGATCACGGCCCGGGGGGTGGCGACCAGGTCGACGGGCAGGTCGTGCGTGGTCATCGGCAGGTGCTCCCGGAGGATCTGCGTCGGGTGAACGGTGGTCGCGACGGTGGTGTGCTCGTCGATCTTGCCGGCGTGGATAAGGAGGCCGTACTCGAGGTCGGAGAAGCCGCCGCCCTTGCCCACACGGGCGCCACTCAGGTTGACGGCCACCGAGCCGCACAGCACGAAGTCGATATCAGGCAGGTCCTCCTCCGCCACCACACGGCCGTGCTTCATGGCCCCCTTGATGGTCGCCGCCTCGCGAACCTGCTTGGCGGAGAGCTTTCGGGGGTCCAGAAGGCGGAACGGGTGCGCGTCGCGGAGCCGCGGCACCGCCATGATCAGCGTCTTGCCATCCTCGAGGGCAGCGCGACGCGCGTGCGTCTGGGGGGAATCCGGGTTGACCTTGATCACCTGCGCCCGCTTCCAGAGGCGGTGAGAGGCGAGCTTCTCGGCGGCGAGCTTGGCGCCCGCGAAGTTGGGGATCCTGCCCTCGGCGCCGGGGAAGCGCGAGACGCCCTCGCGGTCCATTGCCTTCCAGACATCCCGGCGTACCTGGTCCTTGGTCCGCATCAGGCGGCGAGGGTGATCGGGGACATGGCTGAGCGGATCCTACGTGCCCGGCGACTGCTCTACCTTCACGATCACGGCCCGGCTGGGTACCCGCAACGACCGTTGCGAAACGCGCTCGGACAAGGAGCCGGGGAACGCGAAACGTAGAATTCGGCAGCAGGGGAAAGCTGATCCAAGGCGGAGAGATGCGCGCAAGATTGAAAATGCACCAGAAGCTCCTGATCGCCGTCGCGGCGATCCTGACGCTGGGCCTGCTGCTTGCGGTGGGCGTCTGGGCCTACGACGACGCCCAGAAGGATCAGATTGCGCCGGGCGTCAAGATCGGCGGGGTCGACGTCGGAGGCCGTGACGCGGACTCGGCGCGAAAGCTCATCGAGCAGAAGGTCGTCGCTCCGCTGAAGCAGCCCGTCGTCGTGAGCTACGGCGGTAAGGACTACACCCTCAGCCCGAAGCGCCTGCACGAGCACGCCGACGTCAACGGCATGGTTCAGGAGGCGATCGACCGCTCCCGGCAGGGCAGCATCCTCGACCGCGTCACCCGCTACGCGAGCGGGGGGGACGTGAACACGAACCTCGAGCCGCGGGTCGGATACGACAAGTCGGCGGTCAAGGACTTCGTCCACGAGCTCGCCGACAGGATCGACCAGGAACCGGTCGATGCCACCGTCGTGCCGAGCGGCGGCAGGCTGCAGCAGGAGGCGGGTCAGAACGGCCTGGCAGTCAACGCGGGCCAGATGACCGCGGCGATCAACCATGCAGCTCGCTCCCCCGGCCGTGACCAGGCCATTACGGCGGTGGTCCACGAGACCAAGCCCGACGTCAGCAAGAAGGACCTCGCTCAGGCCTATCCCCGATACATCTACATCGACCGCAGCGGCTTCACGCTGCGCTTCTACCACCACCTGAAGCTGGAGAAGAGCTACACGATCGCCGTCGGACAGCAGGGCCTCGAGACTCCGGCCGGCCTCTACCACGCGCAGGACAAGCAGGTCGATCCTTCCTGGCACGTGCCGAACTCGGCCTGGGCCGGCAGCCTCGCCGGTCAGGTGATCCCCCCGGGGCCGGCGGATCCGCTCAAGGCCCGCTGGATCGGGATCTTCGACGGCGCCGGGATCCACGGCACCGATGAGCTCTCCTCGTTGGGCTCGGCCGCTTCGCACGGTTGCGTACGCATGGCGGTCCCGGACGTGATCGACCTGTACGACCGTGTCCAGGTCGGCGACCCGATCTACATCCAGTAACGCGGCAACTCGTCGCCGTAACGCAGGGTCCAGGCGCTGCGCGGCGAAGTTATGCACATGGGAGCCCCGGCCCCGGAAGTCACGCTGAGCGAACCGTGGAGCGAAGCGCTGGCCCTTTTCGATCGCGACCTCTCGGCTCGCTCCGCCGCCGAGGCCACACGGAAGGCGTACTCCAACGACGTGGGGCAGCTGGCCGTCTGGGCGGACGCCCTCGGCCGCGAGCCCGCCTCGCTCGGTCACCGCGACCTGCGCCGCTTCGCAGCCGTCCTCTCCGAGCGCGGGATCTCCAAGGCGGGCGTGGCACGCAAACTCGCCGCGATCCGCACCTTCTACGGTGCGCTCGTGCGCTCCGGCGAGATGGAGGCGAATCCGGCCGACCTGGTGGCGACGCCGAAGCAGGACCGCAAGCTCCCTCGCGTTCTCAGCCGTGAGGAGATGCAGACTCTGCTGGATCGAATCCCCACCCGCACACCTCTGGAGATGCGCGATCGGGCGATGCTCGAGCTCGCCTATTCCTGCGGCCTGCGAGCCGAGGAGGTGGTCAACCTCGACATGGGCTCCCCCGACTTCGACGGCGAGAGGCTGCGGATCGAGGGAAAGGGCGGGAAGACGCGCCTCGTGCCGATGGGAGAGCCCGCGCAGGCGGCGCTCACCCGGTACCTGGAGCGAGGCCGGCGCGCCTTGGTGGGTGCCGGCGACGAAGATGCACTTCTGGTCTCAAAGAGCGGGCGGCGGCTCCATCCCTCCGACGTGCGGCGTCGGCTGGAGCGCTGGGTCCGCGAGGCCGCGATCGCGGGTGGCGTTTCACCGCATGCCCTGCGCCACTCATTCGCGACCCATCTACTCGAGGGAGGCGCGGACCTGCGGAGCATTCAGGAGCTCCTCGGGCACGCCAGCCTCTCGACGACGCAGGTTTACACCCAAGTTGAGCCATCGTGGCTGCAAAGCCAGTACGCTCGCAGTCATCCCCGCGCTTGACGAAAGCGCCCAAGTGCAGGTGAAAGGTCCATGGAAGCCGAGGTAAAGGCGTTCGAGCTCCGGGAGCTCTGGCGCAGGTACAAGGAGGGGGGAGACCAAGGCGCACGGGAGAGGCTCGTGGTCGCCTACTCGCCGCTGGTCAAGTTCGTCGCCGGCCGCACCGGCGCCCGGCTGCCCTCCCATGTGGACCAGGCCGATCTGATCTCCTACGGGATGATCGGCCTGATCGAGGCGATGGAGCGCTTCGAGCCGTGCCGCCAGATCCGATTCGAGACCTTCGCGATGCAGCGCATCCGGGGCGCGATCATCGACGAGCTGCGCTCGCTTGACTGGGTTCCCCGCTCGGTTCGCTCCCGCGCCCGCGAGATCGAGGAGGCGAACTCGAAGCTCGAGCATGAGCTCGGCCGCCCGCCCACAGACGCCGAGCTCGCTGAGCGGATGGGGATGAATGAGGAGGACCTCCAGGAGGCCCTGCTCCAGATCTCCAACTCGTCGATCCTCGCCCTCGAGGAGCTCTGGATGACGCCGGACTCCTCCGGCGACAAGGTCTCACTGCTCGACACGATCGAGGACGAGTCCGCGCCCGATCCGCAGGCTGCGCTCGATACCAGCGAGGTCAAGGACCGGCTCGGCGAGGCGATCCAGGACCTGCCCGAGCGGGAGACGCTGGTTGTCGCCCTCTACTACTTCGAGAACCTCACCCTCCGGGAAATCGGCGAGGTCCTGGGCGTCACCGAGTCCCGGGTCTCGCAGCTCCACTCGAAGGCCGTCTTGCGCCTTCGCTCCCGGCTGAAGAGCACCGGTTGAACCCGGCCTGACGTTCACATAGGGTCCGTGGCCATGTCTCATAAGGCCGCCGACCGGATTCGGAACGTCGCGCTCATCGGCCATCGCGGGGCCGGGAAGACCTCGCTTCACGAGGCCCTGCTGTTCGAGGCCGGCGTCATCAGCCGCCTCGGACGGGTTGACGACGGAAGCACCACCTCCGATTACGAGCCCGACGAGCAGGAGCGCGGGATGTCCATCGGCGCAGCCGTCTCGTCGTTCGAGCACGACGGCCGCAAGATCAACCTGATCGACACCCCCGGCGAACCCAGCTTCATCGCGGACACGGTCGCCTCCCTTCGCGTCGCCGATGCGGCGGTGGTCGTCGTCAACGGCGTCATGGGGGTCGAGGTCCACACGGATCGCCTCTGGCAGCGCGCCGATGACGAGGGTCTCGCCCGGCTCGTCTTCGTCAACATGCTCGACCGCGAGCGGGCCGATTTCTTCCGCGCGCTCGAATCGCTGCAGAGCGCCTTCGGCAACCACGTCGTCGCAACCGAGATACCGATCGGCTCGGAGCACGAGACCCGGGGCGTGATCGACCTGATCGACATGAAGGCGTTCGTGGCTCAGGGCGAGGGCCGCGGCGCGCCGGAGCCGCAGGACATCCCTGAGGAGCTCCAGGCGCAGGCCCAGGAGTACCGCGAGAAGCTGATGGACGAGGTCGCCGAGAACTCGGACGAGCTGATGGAGCGCTACCTCGAGGGCGAGGAGATCGACCATGACGAGATCGTCACGGTGCTGAAGCGCGGCGTCACGGACGGGAAGATCTTCCCGGTCACCTGCGGCGTCGCCACCAAGAATCTGGGCACCACGCGCCTGCTGGAGGCGCTCGTCGAGGACCTTCCCTCACCGGCGATGCGCGGCCCGGTCACCGCCCTGGACGCCGAGGGAGAGGAGATCGAGATCGCCCCCGACGAGGACGTGGAGCTCGTCGCCTACGTCTTCAAGACGCTCGCCGATCCGTACGCCGGCCGCCTCAACCTCTTTCGCGTCTATTCGGGAGTGATGAAGGGCGACTCCCACATCAACAACGTCACCCGGCGGGCCAAGGAGCGGATCGGGCAGATCCTGATCCCGCGCGGCAAGGAGCACGAGCAGACGGACGAGCTCGGCGCCGGAGACATCGGTGCCGTCGCCAAGCTCAAGGAGACGCGCGCCGGCGACGTGCTGGCGGAGAAGGACACGAGGATCTCGTTCCCCGCCCTCGACCTGCCCGCCCCCGTGATGGCGTTCGCCTTCGAGGCGAAGACCAAGGGCGACGACGACAAGGCGGCCGGGGCGATCCGCCGGCTCGAGGAGGAGGACCCGACCCTCGACGTCCACCGCGACCAGCAGACCGGCGAGCAGATCATCGCCGGGCTCACCCAGATCCACGTCGAGGTGATCACGGAGCGGATGAAGAGCCGCTTCGGCGCCGAGATCGAGCTGCACCCGCCGCGGGTGCCGTACCTGGAGGCGGTTCGCAAGCCCGCCAAGGCACACGGCCGCTACAAGAAGCAGACGGGCGGCCGCGGCCAGTTCGGCGATTGCCACATCGAGATAGCCCCGACCGAGTCAGGTGCGGGCTTCGAGTTCGTCGACGAGATCAAGGGCGGCGCCATCCCCAAGGGATTCATTCCCGCGGTCGAGAAGGGCATCGCCGAGGCGATGCAGCACGGCGTCCTCGCCGGCTACCCCGTCAAGGATCTTCAGGTCCGCCTCTACGACGGCCAGTACCACCGCGTCGACTCATCGGAGAACGCCTTCAAGGTGGCGGGGTCGATGGCGTTCAAGGAGGCGATGGAGAACGCCGATCCCGTGCTGCTCGAGCCGATCATGCTGCTGACGGTCAGCGTCCCCGAGGACGTCGTTGGGGACGTGGTGGGGGACCTGAACTCGCGGCGCGGCCGCCCGCTCGGCATGGAGGCGAAGGGCTCCGCGACCGAGATCAAGGCCGAGGTGCCGATGGCGGAGGTGCTCGACTACGCGCGCGACCTGCGCCAGATCACCGGAGGACGGGGCGACTACACGATGGAGTTCGCGCGCCACGAGGAGATCCCCTCGCACCTGGCGCAGAAGGTGATCTCCGAGGCGGGGTCGCAGGAGGAGGTCCGGGCCTAGCTCCGCAACCCGTGCCGGTCCGGCGGGTTTCTGCAGGCGCCATGGGGAAGGGATTCGTCACTCTGGCGCTGGCCTTCGCCATCGCCGTCGTGGCGCCGGGGATCGCCGGCGCCAAGCCGAAGCACAAGCACGGGCCGAAGCCACAGCCGCTCTCGCTATCGGTGCAGTCCTCGCGGCCCGACATGGTCAGCGGCGGAAACGCGCTGATCGCGGTGGACGTGCCGAAGCCCGACCCGGTCGGCAAGGTGCGAGTGCGCCGCAACGGGATCGACGTGACCGGAGTCTTTGCGCCCGACGCGCAGAACCCGCGGCGGCTGCTCGGGGTCGTGCAGGGCCTCCGCAACGGCTCCAACCGGATCTCCGCGCTCGTCAAGGCGAAGGGACAGCGTGGGCCCGTCGCTCTCAACCTGTTCAACAGCGCAATCAATGGGCCCATCATCTCCGGGCCGCACCAGCAGCCGTTCTACTGCCGCACTGCCGAGAACGGGCTCGGCTCTCCGACGGACTCCGACTGCTCGGCTCCGACGGCGGTCGAGTACCGCTACCGGTCGACGGCCGGCACCTTCAAGCCGCTTCCCGACCCGGCGGCGCGACCGGCGGATCTCGCACAGACCACCACGCGCACCGGCCAGACGGTCGACTACGTCGTCCGCATCGAATCCGGTGTCATCAACCGCTCGATCTACCGCTGGGCCGTCCTGGCCGGTGGGGGTCAGACCGCAAATGGCTGGAACGGGCGCCTGATCTTCTCCTTCGGTGGCGGCTGCTCCGCCGGCTATCAGCAGGGCGACATCGGCATGGGCTCGGTGCTCGACGACCGCCAGCTCTCGGAGGGATACGCCGTCGCCAGCTCGAGCCTCAACGTCTTCCAGACCGCCTGCAACGACGTGCTCTCGGCCGAGACCGCCTCCATGGTCAAGGAGCGCGTGATCGAGGCGCTCGGCAGGGCTCCGGTTTGGACCATCGGCGAGGGCGGCTCCGGCGGCTCGGTTCAGGCGCAGATGACCGGCCAGAACTATCCGGGACTGCTCGACGGGCTGCTTCCGCAGCAGAGCTTCCCCGACAACTCCCAGCCTTCGTATCCGGATTGCCGGCTGCTGACCAATTACTTCGGCACGTCGCCGGGCTCAGCTCTCAGCGATGCGCAGCAGGAGGCGATCACCGGCCTCTCGAACACCGGCAGCTGCAACAGAATGAGCGCAGGAGCCGACGTGGTCAACGCCAGCGAGGGCTGCCAGGAGAGCATCGTCCCGCCGTCGGTCATCTTCGACCCGGTGACGAATCCCGGCGGCATCAGGTGCACGCTCTGGGACTCAATGATCAACGTCTACGGGACCAACCCCCCGACCGGCAAGGCCAGGCGCACCTACGACAACACGGGGGTCCAATACGGGCTCGGCGCCCTTCAGCACGGCGACATCACCCTCGATGAGTTCCTCGACCTGAATGAAGACGTCGGCGGCTTCAACGACGACGGCACGCCCGTCGCCCAGCGCTCGGTCGGCGATCCGGACGGACTGAACATCCTCTACCGGACGGGGCGCATGAACCAGGCGGCCGGCGGCGTCCCGAGCGTGCCGATCATCGATGCCCGCGACTACGCCGACAACACCGCCAACGTCCACCAGGAGATCAACGGCTACATCATGCGCGCCCGTCTGCAGCGCACCAACGGGACCTACGCCAACCAGGTGATGTTCCGCGCGAGTGGGGGAGCGAACGTTCAGCCGATGCAGGATGCGGCGCTGGATCTGATGGGCCAGTGGCTCGACGCGATCAAGGCTGACTCCTCGTCTCGGACGCCTGCCCAGAAGGTGATCGCCGACAAGCCCCCGGCGGCGGTCGACGCCTGCTGGATCGGCGGGAACCGAATCGACGAGCCGGCGGTGATCGGCGGCACGGGCCCATGCCAGACGGCATACCCGCCGCACAGCCTCCCTCGAATGGTCGCGGGCATGCCGATTGATTCATTCGTCGAGAAGTGCCAGCTCGAGCCGGTCAATCCCGCGGACTATGGATCCCCATCGCCCGCGCAGGTCACCCGGCTGCACCAGGTCTTCCCGAACGGCGTCTGCGACTTCGGAAAGGCCGGTGTGGGCGAGCAACCCCTCGCCGGGACCTGGCAGTCCTTCGGCCCATCCCAGACGATCACGGCGCTGAAGCGCCGTCTGAAGCTCGGAGTTCGCCGCACCGGCCGCGGGCTGCGGCTGACGGCTCGCCTCACCCCATGCCCCGAGGTCACCTGGCAGCGCATCACCTTCGAGCGCAGGCGCGGTCACCGCTTCCGGACGATCAAGAGCCCGATCGCCGACGGGAAGAGGTGCTCGGCGAGCATCCGGGTGAAGTCAGGCGGGACCTTCCGGGCCCTCGCGAAGCCGATCACCGGCTACGCGCAGGCTCGCTCGAAGAGCCGCTGAGAGCGCGGGTGGCCGCCAGGGCCGCTGCTACGGTGCCCGCCCGTGAAGATCGTGGTCAACGTGGACGGCGGATCCCGGGGCAATCCGGGACAGGCGGCGATCGCCGCGGTCGCCACGGACCCCGACGGCGAGGAGCTCGCGGAGCGCAGCGAGACGATCGGCGTGGCGACCAATAACGTCGCCGAGTACCGGGCCCTGCTGCTGGGAGTCGAGCTCGCCAAGCAGCTGGAGGCGGACGAGGTCGACTTCGTGGGCGACTCGAAGCTGATCGTCGAGCAGGTCAAGGGAAATTGGAAGGTGAAGCAGGAGCACCTCCGCCCGCTCCACACCAAGGCGAGGGACGCCCTGCGCGAGCTCCCCAAGTGGTCGATCCGCCACGTCAAGCGCGACGAGAACACCCGCGCCGACGAGCTGCTCAACGAAGCGCTCGATGCGGGCTGAGCTGCAGGGCCCGCCTATACTGATCGCCTCGCGCGGCTGTAGCTCAGCTGGCTAGAGCGTCTGCTTGCCATGCAGAAGGTCGTGGGTTCGAATCCCATCAGCCGCTTGCCTCGACTCATTCGCCCCGTGGGCAGGACGCCTCGCGGGGCGTTTTGCTTCCAGGACTCGTCGTTAGGCTTGCTTTCACCCGGCGCCTTGGCGGAGTGGCTACGCAGCGGCCTGCAAAGCCGTTTACACCGGTTCGATTCCGGTAGGCGCCTCTCGAATCTCTCCCCTGATCGGCACTCTCGCTCGACGGCAAGATTGGCTCGTGATACACGTGCCGAGAGGTGGCGACCTTCTGCCTGATCCACGGCGCCTGGCACGAGCCCTCGTGCTGGGATCGGCTGGTGCCGCGCCTGGAGGTCCGTGGTCATGACGCGGTCGCGCCGGACCTGCCGCTGCACGATCCGAAGGCGGGATTCGACGAGCGCATCCGGCCGGCGCTTGCGTCTCTCGATGGCGTCGACGGTCAGGTGGTCATCGTCGGTCACTCCCAGGGCACTGCCTATTCGTCACTCGTTGCGACGGCGAAGCCGGGTGCTCTCCTCGTCCACCTGTGTCCGCGGTTCGGCGGGTTCGACGCACCGCCGGGAGCGCCTCCGGCCTTTCGAGAGGGCATTCCTTTTCCCGCCGAGCGATCCGACGGCACCAGCGTCTGGGACGCCGACACCGCGGTGAGCGTGTTGTACGGGCGCCTACAGCCTGAGACCGCCCGCTCGCTGGCACGGCGCATGCGCCCGATGGCGATGCCGGCCGAGGATTACCCACTCAGCGACCACCCCGATAACCCACGGGTGCTCATCTACGCCACCGACGATGAGCTCTTCGACCCGGCGTGGGAGCGGTTCATGGCGCGTGAGTTCCTGGGCGTCGAGCCGATCCAGATCCCCGGTGGCCATTTCCCCATGATGGAAGACCCCGACACCCTGGGCGATCTACTCGATCGCGTGGCCGGGGACCATTGGAGGGACTCCTAACCCGCAATTCCGCTCCCCGCGGCTGAGCTCTCCCCCTAGCATCGGGCGATGCTGTTGGTCGGCGCGATCATTCTGGCGCTCCTCGTCCTGCCGCCCGGCTGGGGGATCGCCGTCGTGGTCCTGGCGATGGTGATCGAGGTCGCCGAGGTCGGGTTCTGGATCCGCTTCCTGCGGCGCTACCGGATAGCAACCGGCAAGGAGGCGCTGATCGGGACCTCCGCCCAGGTGATCGAGGCCTGCGACCCGCGCGGCAGGGTCAGGCTTCGGGGTGAGATCTGGCACGCCGAGTGTGAGGCGGGGGCGCAGGTGGGGGAGCGCGTCAGGGTCAACGGCGTCCACGGCCTCACCCTGCGAGTCGCGCGGGAACGGCCCCGTCCGGTTGCCTGAGGAGCCCCTCGCAAGCCGGTGAAATTGACCCCTGGTTGTATGTCCCCAGGGCGGGTAGTTTGTTGTTATGGACGACACTGGGGGATCCACTTTTCAGGGGACCCAGGCCTGCGCGGACTATGTGAAGGACGAGACCGAGGGGCTGATGCTGTTCGTCACGGCGCTCGAGTTCGCGGAGGGCAACGACCGCGTGCCACCGGTCGTGGCCGCGCAGATCGCGAAGGAACCCGATCCGCGAATCTCCTTCAGGGCCTGGTTCGACCGCCAGATCGCGGAGACGCTGCTGACGCGCACCGCGGAGGGGTTTCTCGCCTATCTGGCCGGGCTGCTGGCACTCGTCTACGAGGCGAATCCGAACGCGCTGCCCCGGGAGATGAACATCCCGGCTTCGCTGGCGCTTGAGCTCGAGGACCGCGGGGCGCTGACGCGCGAGCTTGCCGGCCGCCGCATCAGGACCTTGGCGCGGAAGGGCATCGGTGCGCTCAACCGGCCATTCGAGGCACTGCACTTTCCGCTGTACAGGTCCACCAAGGAACGCGCTTCGATTGGGCGTGCGCTCGCCCAGCGCGATCTGATCGTCCACTCCAGGGGGATCGTCGATCGCGCCTATCTGAGGAAGGTGCCGGGTTCGCGGACCCCGTGGGGGGAGCCGCTTCCCCTGACCCGATCCGAGGCGGTCGATGACTCGGTGATGCTGATGGAGACCGCCATCCGCGTCGACCGGGCCGCGGTCGAGGGATGGAAGTTCGACACCGTGCCCATCCGTGCGGGCTCGATCGTCACTCGCTGATCGCGAAGAGACCGTTCCCGCACGGAAAAGGGCCCCACGAGGGGGCCCTTTGGTTCCGAAAGGACGTGCCGCCGGCGAATTTCAGCTCCACCGGCCCGTCGGTCCTTCAAGTCTTATGACTCAATGTCGGCCGCCCAAATGGTCGACTTGAGTCTGTCAAGAGAAACTAACACGACTTCTCGCCATAGGTTGCAGTTCTCGGGGGAATTGCGAGCATTTGTGCGGATTCTGAGTAGTCCGCCGAACGTGAGCGGTCGCTCGTAGACATTGGCCGCCCAGCCAGGATAGGATGCGACCCGTGCGCTACCTGATCACTGGCGGATCCGGGTACATCGGCGGCCGGCTCACGGACGAGCTCTCCGCCCGCGAGGAGACCGAGAAGATTGTCGACGTCGACCTCCGCCCGCCGCCCCGCAGCTGGCCGAAGCACGAGTTCGTCAAGGCGGACATCCGCGATCGCAAGCAGATGCGCGACCTGCTCGAGCGCCACGAGATCGACGCGCTGATTCACCTCGCCTTCGTCCTCAACCCGATCCGTGACGAGGCGAAGATGTACGACATCGACGTCAACGGTACGCAGGCTGTCCTCCAGGCGGCCCAGGACGCCGGCATCAAGCAGGTGCTTCAGACCTCGTCGGCGACGGCCTACGGCGCCTTCCCGGACAACCCGAAGCCGATCGCCGAGGACTGGCCGGTCCGGGGCGCCCCCGACTTCTCCTACGCGAAGCACAAGGCCGACTCGGATCGCGTCGCGCAGCTCTGGGCCCTCAACAACCCGGACGCCGTGATGACCATCGTCCGGCCCTCGATCGTCTTCGGTCCGAGCGTCGACAACTACATCGTCCGCGCCTTCGGCAACAACCCCTTCGTCCCGATCCTCGACGGCGTTGACGAGGAGTTCCAGCTCGTCCACGAGGACGACGTCGTCTCGGCGCTGATCGCGCTGATAGACGGGAAGCACACGGGGGCGTTCAACCTCGCGGGCGACGGTCTGCTGACCTGGGGACGGGCGGCGGAGATCGTCGGCAAGAAGACCCGCAACCTCTCGCTGAAGAACATGAAGCGCTTCAACAACGCCATGTGGAAGCTCCACGTGCCGCGCACCGAGGCGCCGGCGGGCAACCTCGACTTCATCCGCTACCCCTGGGTCGTGTCGACCGAGAAGCTGAAGACGACCGCCGGCTGGCAGCCGAAGTACGACACGCTCGAGACGTTCAAGATCACCATGCGGGCCAAGGGGCTCCTCCCCGAGGCGACCGCCACCGTTCAGGCACCGACGGCGCCTGTCGCGTAGCGGTCAGCAGCCGCTAAATTTCTCGTCCCAGGGCGCATAGCTCAGTTGGGAGAGCGCCGCCTCGACAAGGCGGAGGTCGCTGGTTCGAGCCCAGCTGTGCCCATCAGGAGGGAATCATCGTCAGATCGCGTCAGAACCCGTCAGAGGCACGTTCCTGCTGAATCTGATGCGCTTCATCGAGTCTCGGCGGGTGGTCGCAGTCAACCGGGATCGGGGCAAATTGGCAGGCGACTGGTAGCGAACTGGTAGCGGCTTGAGCCCCTACAGCCTGCTGCTACCACCGCCCGCCGCGCGTAGGAAGAAAGCGCTGCTTTGCATGGAAAGCAGTGGTCTTAACGGGTGCAGCCACGAAAGTCGAGGTCGATTCTTGCGAACCCCGTAGTTAGCCACGAGGACACCCCTGGGTGTTCGGCGGATGTGGGTGGGGCCTCCGAGGCCGAGACTTGAGGCGTTCGCTAGTCAAAGGAGAAGGCAGATGGCCGACGCAGAAAACCATGAGCTGGGCCCCGCGGACTATCTCGAGCGGGCGCTTGCCGACCTCAACAGAGCACGTCAGGAAACGGCGGCGGACGCGATCTCAGTGATCGACTCGGCGATCGGCCGGTTGCGCGAGGCCTTGGAGCGCGTCCAGGGAGGCGCCGAGGATCGCGCCGACCACCTGAGGGCGCTTGCGGAAGACCGCGCTGCTGAGTGGCAGCGGATGCTGGAAGACGCATCGGACGATGCGAGGCAGGAACTGGCTATTCGAAGCGTTCGCGCCCAGCGCTCGCGGGAGGCTCTGAAGGCGATCTCCAAGGAGGTCAAGCGCCAGAAGAAGGAGATAGGGCGCCGGAAATGAGAGCTCGCTGCAGGCTGACAGCGCGGCTCCTCCCGGACGGCGCGAGAAGGGCTCCGGCGTAAGGTAGGTCGAAGGAGAGACGGTCATGGCGATCTCGCAGACCAGCACGGAAGCGCAGGCGGCCGAGGTCGTCGACGCTGCGCAGGCCGATCGCCTGGACGGCTTCGTGCTCCGGGCTCAGGCGGCCGCGGAGAGCTTCCGCCGGCTCGACCAGGAGCAGGTCGACGAGATCGTCTGGGCGATGGTCGTCGCCGGGCTGGAGAGCGCCTTTGAGCTCGCCCAGCTGGCGATGGAGGAGACCCAGTTCGGGGTTCTCGAGGACAAGGTGGTGAAGAACTACATCGCCACCGAGTTCCTCTACGACTACCTCAAGGACAAGCCGTCGGTCGGAGTGATCGAGGAGGACCCGAAGCACGGCATCCAGCGCGTCGCCGAGCCGATCGGGGTGGTGCTGGCGCTGCTGCCGATCACCAATCCGACCTCGACCGCCCTGTTCAAGTCGATCGTCGCGGCCAAGACCCGGAATGCGATCATCTTTCGGCCCTCGGCGCGCGCCGCCGGCTGCGCCGCCCGGGCAGTCGAGATCCTGCAGGAGGCGGGCGAGTCCGTGGGGCTGCCCCCTGACGCGCTCCAGGTGATTCCCGATCCCACTCTCGACGTCTCCCAGTACCTCTTCCATCACAACGGGATCGACCTGATCTGGACGACCGGGGGACCGAAGGCTGTGGCGGCGGCCAACGCGGCCGGCAAGCCCTCGCTCAGCGTCGGCGCGGGCAACGCCCCCGTCTACCTGCACCGCAGCGCCGACATCGGCATGGCGGTCGTCGACATGCTGATCTCGAAGACCTTCGACGCCTCGGTGATCTGCCCGGCGGAGCAGACCTGCGTGGTCGATGAGGAGATCTACGGCGAGCTGGTCGCCGAGTTCGAGCGCCTGGGCGGGCAGCTGCTCGAGCCCGGCCAGGTGGAGGCCCTGGCCGACCTCGCCTTCGAGCCGGACGGGCGGGTCGACGCCCGCGCCCTCGGTCAGTCCTGCGTCAACCTCGGGGGGATGGGCGGTTTCGAGGTGGAGGAGGGGGTGAAGGTGCTGCTCGCTCCGCTGCCCTCCGACCTGGGCGAGCTGGCCGACCATCCGCTGATCCAGGAGAAGCTGATGCCCGTGCTCGGGCTGGTCCGCTCGCCCTCGGTCGATCACGGCATCAGCGCCTGTGAGCTGATCACCGAGCACGGCGGGCTCGGTCACACCTCGGCCGTCTACGCCTCCGACGAGGAGGTGATCGACCGCTTCGCCGGCAGGGTCCGCACCGGGCGCATCCTGGTCAACGCGCCGACCGCGGTCGGTGCCCTCGGCGGGATCTACAACTCGCTCACCCCAACCTTCTCGCTCGGCTGCGGCACCTGGGGAGGCTCCAATACCACCGACAACGTCAACTACAGGAACCTGCTCAACGTGAAGACCGTCTCGCGCCGCCAGGCGCCTCCCCAGTGGTTCCGCGTCCCATCGGACACTTACATCAACGCCGGCGCGATCGAGAGCCTGCGAGACGTCAAGGCCTCGCAGGTCCTGCTGGTCACCGACATCGACGGTGAGGCGCGGGGGGTGGCCGATGAGGTGCGCCGCTACCTGGAGGGCCCGAGCGTCCACGTCTTCTCGGACCTCCACCCGGAGCCGACCGAGGCGCAGATCCAGGCCGGCACCGAGGTGCTCAGCGAGTTCGGCGCCGACTGCGTCGTCGCGGTTGGGGGCGGCTCGGTCCTGGACGCCGCCAAGGCGATGCGGCTCTTCCACGAGAGCCCCGACGTCTCGCTGCGCGAGCTGTCGCTGCCATTCCTCGATGCGCGCAAGCGGGTCGCCCACTATCCGGAGGTCGAGCACACCGTCCGCCTGCTGGCGCTGCCGACCACCGCGGGGACGGGGTCGGAGGTCTCGCCGGCGACGGTGATCAGCACCGGCGGACGCAAGGTGACGCTGGTCGACTACTCGCTGGTCCCCGACGTGGCGATCGTCGATCCGACCCTGACCCTGACGATGCCGCCGACCGTCACGGCGGACACCGGGGTCGACGCCCTCACTCACGCCCTCGAGGCGGGCGTCTCCATCTTCGCCTCGCCCTACACCGACGCCTTCTGCATGCAGGCGATCAATCTGATCATGGACGCCCTGCCGCGCGCCTGTGAGAACGGCACAGACCTCGAAGTGCGGACGGCGATGTCGAATGCGGCAACGATCGCCGGCCTCGCCTTCTCGAACGCCTTCGTCGGGGTCAACCACGCGCTCGCGCACGCGGTCGGGGCCCGGTTCGGGATCCCGCACGGCCGCGCCAATGGCATCTTCCTGCCCCACGTGCTCCGCTACAACGCATCGATCCCCTCGAAGTTCATGCCGGCGCCCGGCTACTCGACCTACGTGGCCCCGGACAAGTACGCGCAGATGGGCTGGGTGCTGGGCCTGGGCGGCAAGGACATGGACGAGCGGCGCGCCCGCTTCTTCGAGCGCGTCGACGAGTTGCTCGACGCGGTCGGCATGCCCCGCTCGCTGGCCGAGGCCGGCGTCTCGAAGGAGGAGTTCGACGCCGCCCTGCCCGAGCTGGTCAAGGGCGCCTTCTCGGACCCGAGCATCAGGACCAACCCGAGGATGCCAATGCTCGAGGAGCTGGCGGCTTTGCTGACGGCGGCATTCGAGGGGCGCCCCTAGCGATGGCCACCACACAGCGGATGTCGCACGCCGACGCCGCCTGGCTGCACATGGACGAGCCGACCAACCTGATGGTGATCACCGGCGTGCTCTGGTTCGATCAGCCGCCCGACTGGGAGGGCGTCCGCGAGAGGATCAGGGAGCGGATGGTCGAGCGCTTCCCGCGCTTTCGCCAGCGGGTGGTGGAGGGAACGGGCCCGCTCTCGGGGCCGCACTGGGAGGACGACCCGACCTTCGACCTGGACCTTCACCTCCATCGCATCCGGCTGGCGAACCCCGGCGACCGCTCCGTGCTCCAGGCCTTTGTCGCCGACCAGATGGCGACCCCGCTCGATCGTGCTCAGCCCCTCTGGCAGTTCCACTTCGTCGACGGCTACGGCGAAGGGGCCGCGCTCGTCGGTCGGATCCACCACTGCATCGCCGACGGCATTGCGCTCGCCCGGGTGGTCTTCTCGCTCACCGACGAGTCGCCCGATGCCGGGATCGCGCCTCCCGATGATGAGGGGGGCTCCGAGCGGCGGAGCCGGCCGCTGGGTGGGCTGGTCCGCCCGGCCGCCGGTGCGCTCTCGCTCGCCCGCGGCGCGGCGGGAACGATGACGCGCGAGGCGATCGAGGTGGGGAGGCGCCCCTCGCGCCTGCGCGAGCTGGCGGCGGCCGCCCGCGCCGACGCGGCGACGCTGGCGAAGCTTCTGATCCCGGGCTCCGATCCACCGTCCCCGTTGAGGGGAGAGCTGGGGATCGCACAGCGCGTTGCCTGGTCGGATCCGATCCGGCTGGAACGGGTCAAGGAGATGGGCCACCGGACGGGCACCACCGTCAACGACGTGCTGCTGACGGCGGTCAGCGGGGCGCTGCGCCGCTATCTGAGCGATCACGAGGCGCCGCTCGAGCAGCTGACCGCACTGGTCCCCTTCAACCTGCGGCCGCTCGATCAGCCGCTGCCGACCGAGCTCGGCAACCGCTTCGGCCTCGTCTACCTGGCGCTCCCGGTGGGAATCGAGGACGGCCGCCGGAGGCTGGACGAGGTCCACAGGCGGATGGAGAAGATCAAGCAGTCTTCGGAGGGCGCGCTCTCCTACGGCCTGCTCGACATGATCGGTCGGACGCCGACCCGGGTCGAGAAGGTGCTCGTCGACCTGTTCACGAACAAGGGGAGCGCGGTGATGACCAACGTGCCGGGCCCCCGGCAGCCGGTCTACCTGGCGGGAACTCCGGTGCGCGGGATCCTCGTCTGGGCGCCCTGCTCCGGAGGCGTGTCGATGAGCGTCGCGATCTTCAGCTACGCGGGCGAGGTCACCCTCGGGGTGATGACAGACGCGAGGCTGGTTCCCGACCCCGAGAAGATCATCGAGGCATTCGAGCCCGAACTCGACGCCCTCGAGCGCGAAGCGTCCTAGGCACGGCCGCGGGGGCAAGGAGCTGCTCACCCCTTCCCTTTCAGGGCTCCTGTTCGCAGGAGCGAAGGGTGCGCCAGGCAGCGCACTCCACGCTCGCTGCACTCGCTCGTGCCGCGACAGCGCGGGGCCGCGCCCGCTTTCGCATGAAGGCGGGAGTCTGGGCCGCTGGGACGAGGACCCCCCGAATAGAGGAGGCACGTCCCGCCAGTGCCGCTTTGCATGGAAACGGGCGGTTCCCGCGTCCAGCAGGCATGGCTCCGTGTTCGTACTCCGACCGCAGTCGGTGGAGAACACGGATGGCGGCGCGAGCACGAGATGCGACCGTGCCCACGTGAACTTGATTCAAGGGAGGAAGCAATGAGGCACTCCCTATTGGCGGGTAGGAGAAGCTGGTGAGGGAGATCATCAGTCAGGCGCTCGGCGCCACCCGCGCAACGGCCTCTGTAATGGCCCGGGACCTGCTCGGCTCCCGCGCCACGAACCCGCTGGCCGAGCGCGACCCGCAGTTCATCCGCCAGACGCTGCCAGCCTATAGCCGCGCGATGCAACTCTATTTCCGTCCCAAGGTGCGCGGTTTAGAGCAGATCCCAGCCGAGGGGCCGGTGCTTCTTGTCGGCAACCACTCGGGCGGCACCCTGATCGCCGACACCTTCGCCTTCGCCTACGGCTTCTACAACTACTTCGGCCCCGACCGGCTGTTCCACCAACTCGCCCACGACCTCGTCTTCCGGGTGCCGGGTCTCGTCATGCTGCGCCGGTACGGGACGATCCCGGCCAATCACGAAAACGCGATGACGGCGCTGGGGAAGGGCGCTGCGCTTCTGGTCTATCCGGGCGGGGACCACGAAACCTACCGCCCCTCTTGGCACTCGGGGGAAATCGACTTCGGACATCGCAGCGGCTTCGTCCGCCTCGCGCTTGCTGCTGACGTACCGATCGTCCCCGTAGTGGCGATCGGCGGCCAGGAGACGGCCCTCTTCCTGACCCGCGGCGAGCGGCTTTCTCACCTCCTTGCCCTCGACAGGCTCCTGCGGCTAAAGGTCGTGCCGATCCAAATCGCACCTCCCTTCGGCCTGACGGTGCTGGACCTGCCAGGCCGTATCCCGCTGCCGTCCCAGATCACGGTCCAGGTCCTGCCCAGGATCGACCTGCACCGCCGATTTGGCCCCCAGCCCGATGAGGAGGTGGTCTACAACGCGGTCACGATGATGATGCAGGAAGCGCTCGACGAACTCTCGGCCGAGCGCGAGCTGCCGGTCGTCGGCACGCTCGGTTCGCGGCACGAGAAGAGCGAAGTCGTCGAGGACCTGGAGCACGGCGGTCTCGAGCGCGAGGTCGAGGCCGCGATCGAGGCCGACGAAGTCAAGAAGCGCGGTGGGCAGATATAGAGCCGGCTGCGCATGTGTCGCTTTGCATGGAAAGCGGTGGTGTGGGGAGTCCGCGGGTCCGCCTAGGCCAGGGGTTGCAGCGAGCCGGGCCGGTGCGCCCTTGACATCTCTGCGCCTTCTGGCAAGAGTCGTGGCCAGAAGCTGCTCTATTGAGGAGCGCAATGCCAGGGATACGCCTTCTTCTTCCTCTCGCTGCATCGAGCGTGATGCTCATCGTGCCCACCACCGCGAGTGCGGCGACGCAGCTCGGCTCCACCTTCGTCCCGGTAAGTCAGTGCGGGACCGACACCACCTACATCCAGACGGTGAGCAGCGGTCCGCCGTACAGCGCTCCGTATAGCGGAGTGATCACTAGTTGGAGCTTCCAACCAGGGGCAAAGGTGCCCACGACGATCAAGCTCAAGGTGGGACGAACTCCGCCCGGCGCCGATCTGACCAATAACACCAACATCACGATCGTCGGAGAGAGCGCCCCGGAGACACCGACCGGCACCGGGCTCAACACCTTCCCGACCCGCATCCCGGTCCAGGCCGGCGACGACATCGGCATCTACGTCAACGCGGCAGCCGTGACCGTCAATTCCTGCAACTTCGACAACGCCTATACCGACCACTATGGGAACGGCGACATAGCGCCGGGCACGACGGACACTTTTACCGTCGAGAACTTCCAACACGATGTTTCGGCGGTCCTGGAGCCCGACTGCAATCACAACGGCCTCGGTGATGAGACGCAGGACCCGAATGTCTCCGGCCCCGGCTGTCCGGCGACCGGCCAACGCGCCGCGGCCCTCAAGAAGTGCAAGAAGAAGCACAAGAGGAACCACAACAAGAAGAAGTTCAAGAAGTGCAAGAAGAGGGCGAAGCGGCTGCCGGTCTAGCGGCTACCGCCTTGGACGAAAAGCGGCGGTTGGAAGCACCACTATTTCTTGACCCAGGGGGGTGGGGTCAGTCGTGAAGCAGCGAGCGTTTCCGCCACCGGTCCACCAACCCGCGAGAAAAAACCAGCCCTCCGGGTGAGCAAAGCTGCTGCTTTTGCATGGAAAGCGGTAGCCCGGATACGTCGGCTGCTCGTCGCGCAACCGCCGGACGTTCGGGCACGCGGGAGGCGGCTTGGAGCCGGCTACTCGGTGGCGTTGTAGACGAACTCCGCGCCGTGCAGTCGAACGCTGTCGTTGAACCCGGAGGGACCCGGGTCGCACTGAAGGCCAGCGACCTCGCCAGGTGCGTAGGTTGTCTGCGGTGCGAGCGGCGGAGTAAGCGTGTACTCCGTGGCGGCCGCCGTGGTCAGCGTGACCGGGTCGTTGAAGAGGTTGTTGAAGAAGTCAGCGTTTATCGAGACTTCGCAGTGGAACGTCTCGGCGCCGGCCGTGCTGCCGTCCTCCGAGAGCAGCATCCGGAACTCTCCCCCGGAGGCATAGTCGGGGGGAACCGTGAACGATGCAAAGACGGGGTTCCTGGCGGCCTGATCGGGGCCCCCCCGTCGGCGTCCTTGTCCCACTCGATCACCAGGTTGGCGGTGACGAAGGCGAGGTCCGCCTT
The DNA here is from genome assembly GCA_963815045.1 of uncultured Solirubrobacterales bacterium. Lineage (GTDB taxonomy): Bacteria > Actinomycetota > Thermoleophilia > Solirubrobacterales > 70-9 > DASUPK01. The sequence continues at coordinate 1,268,056 of CAWFET010000002.1, read as the reverse complement.
GCCGTCGGTGGTGGCGAAGTCGAGTTGGTTGGCGGTGTCCTCGGCGGTGAACGACGCGACAGGCAGGTTGACGGCCCGCTCAGTGTCGGCGATCTGGCTGGGGCCCACGGCGTTCGCGGCGATGCCAGGATTCGGATAGCGCCCGGTCAGCGAGCCGCCCGCCGGCCCGGTCGCGGTCCTGGGGGCCCGGTTGGGCCCTGCGGCCCCTGAGGCCCCCGCCGGCCGCGCTTCTTCTTCGCCTTCGCGGTTGATGCCCCCTGATCTTGATGCTTTGGAGCAAGCTGATCGCTCGCGTATGCGGTCCCGGTCAACGCGATGAAGATCGCAATCAACCGAGATGGTGCTGGCGTATGTAGTTGCTGACCATCCGCGCGGTGTAGTCTCGTCGATGGGGTTCGAGGCTGTCAACGCGACTACCACGCTCTGCCGGGCTCTATGGTACGCCACCGCTTTGGACGAGAAGCAGCAGTCCTGCTTTGCATGGAAAGCAGGAGCCCGAAGCAGGGGCTACTACTCCTGGGCGGAGGAGCATGCGCTAGAGCTTCTTCTAGCTTTAGCTTCGTTGACTGCGCGGTGGGGTCGCCTCGTTCGCGGCGGCCCCGGGATGCAGGCGATCGGTCGCGAAGAGGCCGTGGACGAGCTGGATCGCGATCGACCCTTCTCCGACCGCAGAGGCCACCCGCTTGACGGATCCATGCCGGACATCCCCGCCGCGAACACGCCCGGCATGCTCGTTTCGAGCCGCAGCCGGCGGCGCTTGAGTGGCCACGGGCGGTCGTCCGGGAGATCCGGGCCTGTGAGGAGGAAACCCTGTCGGTCTCTGGCTATCTCCTCGGGCAGCCAATCGGTCTGCGGCCGAGCACCGATCAGCACGAAGAGGCCATCGGCGGTGACCGTCTCGTCTTCTCCGGTCCCGCCCTCGCGAAGCACGAGGTGCTCGAGTCTCCCGTCGCCTCCGCCGCCAACCACCTCGCAGCCAACGCGGACTTCCACGTTTGCCGCTGCCTCCACCTCCTTCACTAGATATTCGGACATCCCCGCGCGGAGCGACTGAGCGCGCACCAGTAGCGTGACCCGGTGCGCGTAGCGCGCCAGGTGCAACGCCGCTTGCCCCGCTGAGTTGGCCCCGCCGACGATATAGGCGTCCTTCCCGGTCATCGCGGGGGCCTCCGACGCGGAACCGCCATAGAAGACTCCGGCACCTTTCAGGGCCTCGGCTCAGGGACGCCCAACCGTCGGTAGGCAGCTCCCGTGGCCAGGATCACCGCGCGCGCGCTGATGCGCCGGTCCTCGGGGAGGATCACCTGCAGCCGGTCACCGACCCGAGTGAGGGCATTCACCCTGTGCATGAGGGCGTAGTTCCCTCCGAAGACCCAGGCCTGCTGGTAGGCCTGCTGGGCGAGTCGCCTGCCGCTGACCCCGCGCGGGAAGCCCAGGTAATTCCGGATCAGCGAGCTCGAGCTGGCCTGTCCACCGACCCCGCCCTCGTCCACCACCAGGGTCTCGAGGCCCTCGGAGGCGCCGTACACCGCTGCCGAAAGGCCGGCCGGTCCGGCACCGACGATGACCACGTCGAAGTCTTCCCGGTCGGGGTCGATCCAAGCACCGGTGGCGTCGGCGATCTCCACGTTCGTTGGGTCGCTGAGGACCCGACCGTCGGGAAGGACCATCAGCGGGAGCTTCGCCCCCGGCCCGGCCCTGTCAAGCTCGACGTGGCCCTCCCGCGAGTCGCTCAGGTGGAAAGCATGCGGCACCGCGCAGCTTTGAAGGGTGTTCCTCAGCTCGTACGCTCTCCCCGCCCAGGCGTCGGCCACGACGCGGACCGTATGCGGCGCGATCAGCTGAGTCTCGGTCCACTCGAGCAGGAAGCTTGAGATGGCCTGGTGAAACAGCTCGTCAGGCGAGGTCGCCGGCCTGAGGACGTAGTAGTCGATCCGCCCCAGAGCCATCGAGTCGAAGATCGCCTCGGCGGTTCGCCGATGCCCCCAGTCCCCCCAGGAGATCAGCAGGCCACGCCTGGCGTGTGGGTGGAGCCGGCGCACGCGCTCGAGCAGCTCGCCGCCGGTGATCTCCGGGAGCCACTGTGCGGCGAGCACCAGAGCCACGTCCTCCCCCGCATCCGCGAGCTCGGTCAGGAGCGCGAGCGCCTCCTCCGGCGAGTCCGTACCGACGACGCGATAGCTACTTGCGTAGCGGTCGCGCAGCTCCCGCTCGACGCGGTCCGGCGCGTCAGGGTCGGAGTCGACGGCTAGGAGTATTGGGGCCGACACGCGGGTCATCGCAAAACTCTATTGGGCGGGCTCTTTGCCAATGAGCCGTATGCGGCCCTGGATCGTCCATCTGCCCGAACACGCGGCTTCCGATGCGAAAACAGGGATCGGCGTGTTCCGAGCTTTCCGAAACGCGAACGGGCAACGGCCATCGAAGCCGCCGGGCTGTCGAGGATAGTTCAGAAGCATCGCTTTGGACGAGAAGCGGCTATCTCGACCGCCCGCGAGATACTGCATGGGCGATGTCCGAAGAGAACGTCGAGATCGTCAAGGCCCTGTTTGCGGCGTTCGCCGACCGGGACCTTGACGCCGCCGCCCGTGTCCTCGATCCCGAGGTGGAGATTCATCCGGCCATCGTCGGAGGGCCAGAGGGTGTCGTTTACCGTGGCGTGCCCGGCAACAGGCAATTCTGGGCCAACATTGACGCGGCCTGGTCGGAGTTCCGCATCGAGCCTGAGGAGTTCCGCGATCTCGGCGACCAGGTCCTCATACTGGGACGAGCTTTTGCTCGCGCTGAGGGGAGCGGAATCACCCTGGATGAGCCGGCAGCGTGGATCGCTGCAATGCGGGGGGCGCAAATCGTCCAATTTCAAAGCTTCAGCAGCCAGCGGGAAGCCCTCGAAGCCGCCGGCCTGTCGGAGTAGCGCTTTGGACGAAAAGCGGCGGTGGGAAGCACCTCTATTTCTTGACCCAGGGGGTGGGGGTCAGTCGTGAAACAGCGATCGTTTCCGCCGCCGGTCCACCAACCCGCGAGAAAAAACCAGCCCTCCGGGTGAGCGGAGCCGCTTCTTTGCATGGAAAGCAGTACTTCGCCGAGAGATACTGGGTGGGCGATGTCGGAGGAGAACTTGGAGATCGTGCGGCGCTTCTACGAGTCTCTCAACAGGTGGCTTGCGTCGTATTGGTCTGATCCGGTGATGCCGATCGAGCGCTCGCCGGAGTTGGAGGAAATGTTCGATCACCTTGACCCCGAGGCCGAATGGGACTGGCTGTTCAGCCCGGAGACGTTCCGAGGCCGCGAGCAGCTTCTGCAGGCGGCGGCGGATTACCTGGAGACCGTGGGCGACTGGCGCGTCGAGCCCGAGGAAGTGATCGACGGAACCCAGGACAGAGTCCTGGTGATGGCGCGCGTCGTGGCCCGCGGCAAAGGCAGCGGCGCTCCTGTCCTTCAACCGACCTTCTCGGCGGTCACAGTGCGGAACGGCAAGGTCGCCCGGATCGAGGACCACACGGAGAGAGCCATTGCCGCCGAAGCCGCCGGGCTATCGGAATAGGTGCTTTGGACGAAAAGCAGCGGTTCTGCTTTGCATGGAAAGCAGCACCCGCCGCGAGATACTGCGTGGGCGATGTCGGAGGAGAACGTCGAAATCATCCGCCGCGGCTACGCGCTGTTCGCGGCTGGCGATTATCAGGCGGTGACCGCGCTGCTCTCGGATGACGTTGAGGTCACCGACTCGGGCGGACTCGGAGTCACGGGCTCAGCCGCGGGCTACCGGCAAGGGCATGAGGGTTTCTTCGCTCCACGGAGGAGGCGCTTGAGGCGTTCGAGGACTTCCACGTTGAGCCGAGGACTTCATCGATGCCGGCGACGTTGTCGTTGTGCCTGTTCGTCTCTCGGCAGGGGAAGGGGGAGCGGAGTGGAGATGGAGATGAGGCTTGCGCACCTATGGGTGCTCGGAAGCGACGGCAAGGTGGTTCGGAGCGAGATCGTCTTCTTCGCAACTTCGCCTGAGACTCCCTCCGGTACGTCTGGCACTGGTATGAGTAATGCGCCCCTCGGTACCGCCAGAGGCCGCGCCGAATGGCAGGAGTGCGGAGAGGCCCCTGGCTCGCTAGCCGGGGCCTTTCTGCGCGGCGGGACTCAGCGAGGGACTGCAGGGCAGGGGCCGATAGGACCCCGGCCCATACCGCTAGGCGAGCGCGGTTAGTCCCCCTCGCTCAGACCCTCCGGTAAATCTGAGGACTCCGAGCGAGGGCGCTAGTGCTCCTTCTTCTTGCAGTGCTTCTTTTTCGCGGCAGCCGCGCTGTGCTTCTTCTTCTTCTTCTTGCACTTCTTCTTCTTGGGGACCTACCAGTACAACGACTGCATTCCTTACTGCGCGGCCGGGACGATTCACCCAACGCCAGCTTCGGTCATCTTGACCGGACGGGTGCAATGCGGCGGGCGATTTCTCTTCCGGCACTTCAAGCTCTACTACGCTGGGCGGAATCTCATCTGGATCTACTTGCAGAAGGTGCGGCCGAGAGGCTCGGGTACATGGGTCGCGAAGTTCCAGCAGGGCGGAGCACAGATGTGGGTCCCGGGAGGCCCGTGGTCGACCAAGAGTGCGGCACGAGAGGCGGAACGCCGTTACCGGGATCGGCTCGCCGCCAGGGTCACGGATGAGACCTGTGCGAGTTTTTCCGAGCGCTGGCTGGAGGAGTGGCCGCGTGGCTCCGAATCGACCAGGCGCCACTATGCAGCCGCCGCACGCCGGTTCGCCGAGCACTTCGGACCTACGCCACTCGGGGAGGTTGAGCGGCTCAGTGCGCGAACCTGGGCGCTGGGGGTTTCGCGGAGCGTCTCGCGTGTGATCGTGACGATGTTCGAGGACGCCCGGAACGTCGGGCTCGTCGAATCCAACCCGTTCGCCAACCTCCGGCTTCCGGCGCTCGACAAGCAGCCAGAGATTGAGCCGCCGACGATCGAGGAGTACAGGGCTCTACTGGAAGCGTGCACCGTTCTCGGTGGCTACTGTGCCGAGATGCGGGCGATGATCACCTTTGCCGCCTGGACGGGTCTGCGGCAAGGTGAGCTGTTCGCGCTGCAGTGGGTCGACGTCGCCGAGGATGAGATCACCGTTCGTAGGTCGCGGAAGCTCGACGGATCCCTCGGCAGGCCGAAGAACGGGCAGGTCCGAACCTCGCCGCTGCTGCCCCCGGCCAAGGTGTTGGATCAGGTGCCGCGGCGCGAGGGCTCGCCGTTCGTCTTCCATTCGCCCCGCGGAAATGCGTTGATCAAGGGCACTCATGGCTGGTCGTGGCAGAAGGTCAAAGCGGCCGCGCGTGTCGACTGCCGCTGGCACGACCTGCGGCACTTCTGTGCGACTCAGCTCCTGGAGCTCGGTCTCGACCACTTCGCCGTCTCCGTCCAGCTCGGCCACACGGACGGCGGGGCGCTGGTCATGGCTCGCTACGGACACCCCTCCGTCAACGCGGCGAAGCGTCGGCTACTAGCCGCGTTCGCGTCGGAGCCGTTTGAGGCTGGTAGCTCCGCTGGTAGCGTCAGCGGGCGCTGACCGCGCCCTAAGCCGTTTGGCGCTCTTTTCAGCCCAGCTGTGCCCACTAGGAGTAGCTGTCCCAGTACTGCAACTCGGGGAGCGGGTCGTACGGCGCCCCGCCCACGTACCAGCCGGGGACGCTCCAGCGCTCGAAGTGGAGGTGGCAGCCCTGGGCGTCGCCCGTGTCGCCGACCTTGCCGATCTGCTGGCCTGCGTAGACGCTCGTGCCGGCCGGGGCCCAGCTGGGAGCCTTCAGGTGCATGTAGACGAAGTCGGTTCCGGTGAGGTTGCCGTGGAGGACGACGTAGTAGCCCGCACCGCCGGCCTGGTAGGCGTTCACCCGGACCGAGCCCGTCTCGACGACGTACAGCTTGGAGCCGCAGGCCGCTGGGACGTCCTGTCCCTGGTGGATATGGCCGGAGCGGGGGGCGCCGAAGCGCCCGTCGGGGCCGCCGTAGCTGTGCGGGCCGGGCACGGGGAACATGTGCAGGTGCATGGCGAAGGGCTGCGTCTGACCGGAGGCGATCGAAGCGCCCGCGGTGCTTCCGTCGGCGAGCTTCAACAGGTAGATGCCGTCCCCGGCGACGCCGCCACCCGAGTTCATCCCGTCCCATGCGATCGACTTGGACTCGGCGCCATTGAAGTCGACGGCGATGGATTGCACGAGGTTGCCGTAAGAGTCCAGCACCTTGACCTTGGCGCTGCCGGACTTCCGCGAGGCGAGCTGGAGTGTGGGGCGGACGTAGCCCTGCGTGAAGTAGCTGCCGGACACCCGGCGTTTGATGAGCAGCTTCTTGATGCGCTTGGCGTCCTTCTTGGAGATCACGCCGTCGACGGGCCAGCCGTGCTGCTGCTCGAAGGCCTCGACGCTGCGGAAGGTCCCCTTGCCGAAGACGCCGTCGACCGACGTGAAGACGCCGAGGCGGCTGAGGGCCCGCTGCAGGTAGCGGACGTCCTTGCCCTTGACGCCCTTGGCGAGCGGCCGTGAGCCGAAGCGGAAGACGCGATGGTGGTGCTTGCCCCTCGGCGCAGCGGTGGCCTGGACCGCCGGCGCGGCCATCACCGCCAGGGCGAGCGCCACGGTGACGCACACCAGGGACCTGGGTCTGCCCATACCCATTGCTCTCACAACTGGTGTACGGCACCCGAGTTGCGCATCCCTGCAAGCTGGGTGGGAACACCCATCACTAGCCTTAGCCGCGTGATCAAGGTCAAGCTGCCCGACGACTCCGAGCTCGAGCTCGACGACGGCGCCAGCGGCGCGGATGCCGCGGCGGCGATCGGCCCTGGGCTGGCCAAGGCCGCGCTGGCCCTCAAGGTCGGCGGCGAGCTTCGCGACCTGTCTGTCCCCATCGAGGACGGCGAGCGGATCGAGATCGTCACGGACAAGAGCCCCGAGGCGCTCGAGCTGATTCGCCACGATGCCGCCCACGTCCTGGCCGAGTCGGTGCTCGACATCTGGCCCGAGGCGAAGATCTCGATCGGCCCGCCGATCGAAAACGGCTTCTACTACGACATCGAGTTCCCGGATGGCGGTCCCGGCGAGGAGGACCTGGCGCGAATCGAGGAGCGCATGAAGGAGCACGTCAAGGCTGACGAGCCCTTCGAGCGCCGCGATCTGCCGGCCACCGAGGCCATCGAGCACTTCCGCGAGCAGGGCCAGGACTACAAGGTCGAGCTGATCGAGGACCTCGTCCGCGACGAGGGCGCCGAGACGGTCTCGCTCTACCGGAACGGAGAGTTCGAGGACCTCTGCCGAGGGCCGCACGGTCCCTCGACGGGAAGGATCGGCGCCTTCAAGCTCACCTCGCTGGCGGGCGCGTACTGGCGCGGCGATGAGACCCGTCAGATGCTGACCAGGGTCTACGGCACCGCTTTCCTCGACAAGAAGGAGCTGGCGCAGCATCTCGAGAGGCTGGAACAGGCCCGCGAGCGCGACCACCGCAAGCTTGGGCCACAACTCGACCTCTTTCAGCTCCGTCCCGAGGCGCCCGGGATGCCCTTCTGGCTGCCGCAGGGGACGGTGCTGCTCCGCCTGATCGAGGCCGAGGTGCGAAAGCAGCTGGACGCGCGCGGCTACGAGGAGATCAAGACCCCGCAGGTGCTCGACGTCGAGCTCTGGCACCGCTCGGGCCACTGGGACAACTACAAGGAGAACATGTTCTTCACCGCGCCCGCCGAGCGGGAGGGGAAGGGGGAGCGGCGCGAGTACGCGCTGAAGCCGATGAACTGCCCCGGCGCCTGCCTCGTCTACGCCTCCGGGCGGCACTCATACCGCGAGCTCCCTCTGCGCCTCGCCGAGTTCGGCCTGGTCTCCCGCTACGAGCGCGAGGGAGTGCTCCACGGGCTGCTGCGAGTCCGCGCCTTCACCCAGGACGACGCGCACGTCTACTGCACGCTCGAGCAGGTGACCGATGAGGTCGATTCGATCTGCGCCGGGATCGACGAGCTGTACGAGCGCTTCGGCTTCGACGACGTGCGGGTCGAGCTCTCCACCAGGCCGGAGAAGTCGATCGGCACCGATGAGCAGTGGGAGAGAGCCGAGGGCGCCCTGCGCGAGGCGCTCGAGCGCCAGGGACGTGAGTACGACGTCAGCCCGGGCGAGGGCACCTTCTACGGCCCGAAGATCGACTTCCACATCACCGACGCCCTGGGCCGCTCCTGGCAGTGCGGCACCTGCCAGCTCGACTTCCAGATGCCCGAGCGCTTCGAGCTCTCCTACACCGGGGCCGACAACGCCGATCACCGCCCGGTGATGATCCATCGCGCCCTGCTGGGCTCGATGGAGCGCTTCGCGGGGATCCTGATCGAGCACTACGGCGGCCGCTTCCCGCTCTGGCTGGCGCCGGTGCAGGCGGTCGTCCTGCCGGTCGCGGATCGGCACAACGACCGGGCCAACGAGGCTGCCGATGCGCTGCGGGGCGCCGGCCTTCGCGCCCGGGTGGACGACAGGACGGAATCCGTCGGCCGCAAGATCCGCGACGCGGAGCTCTCCAAGGCGCCCTACATGCTCGTCGTGGGGGACAAGGAGGCCGAGTCAGGCGAGGTTTCGGTCCGTCACCACGGCGACGGCGACCTCGGCGCGATGGCGCTGGATTCCCTGATTGCACGAATGAGTGAAGAAGCGGGTAATTAGGCGTCTATACTGGCGGCAATGCCGGGCACCCACACCACGACGCGCATCTAAGCGCCCCGTGCCCGCCTCATCGATCCAATCTCGCCCATCTCCTTCCTGACGCTCTACCTCATGCGCAGCTAGTGGCGGTCTCCCGCTTCGACCGCCGTCCGCCCGAGCGCGATTCCACTCGTATCAACGAGCGAATCCGCGTGCCCGAGGTTCGCCTGATCGACGAGAACGGCGAGCAGGTGGGAATCGTGCCCACCAACGAGGCGCTGGAGCGTGCCCGGGCGAGCGATCTGGACCTGGTCGAGGTCGCGCCGGGCTCGAAGCCGCCCGTCTGCCGCATCCTCGACTACTCGAAGTACAAGTACGAGCAGGAGCAGAAGGCCAAGCAGGCCCGCAAGCACCAGCAGCAGACCAACGTCCGCGAGATCAAGCTGCGCCCCAAGATCGCCCAGCACGACTACGAGACCAAGCGCGGCCACGTCGAGCGCTTCCTGAAGCAGCACGACAAGGTGAAGGTGACGATCATGTTCCGCGGCCGCGAGCAGAGCCACCCCGAGCGCGGCCGGATGCTGCTCGACCGGCTCCTGGAGGACGTCTCGGAGATCGGCGTGCTGGAGCAGCCGCCCCTTCAGGAGGGCCGGAACATGACGATGCTGCTGGGCCCGGCGCGCGGAGCCGGGCAGGAGAAGGAAGCCGCGGCGAGCTAGGGCTTCTAGGCCCGGACGACCTGGACGTTGTCGACGTCCATCGAGCAGCCGGTCGGGCAGTTGTAGGCGGGGTCCTGGTAGATCCCCGTCCGGAGGTGATCGGGAATCGACTGTCCGACGCTGTACGGGCTTGTTCCGCCGGTCTGCGTCTCCGCCTCGAGCGTGGCGGTGTGGATCACCGAGCTCTGCTCGTTGGCGTCGCTGAAGTCGCCGTCCCCGTTCAGGTCGGCGTAGATCTTGATCGAGCCGATGCTCGGGTTCTGGGAGTAGGTGATGTCGAAGGCGAACCGGGTCCAGACGTTCTGCTGCGCGGGGGCGGTCCAAACGCCGTTCCAGCTGTTGACGAACATCCACTGGTTGTTCTCCAGCTGCAGCTCGAGGATCGGGGCGGGGGTGGGGTTGTTGTAGGGCTGCATCTGCTTCATCTGCAGGACGGTCCGCCACGTGTTGCCCATCGGCGTCGAGCTCGGGAGGCGCAGCGATGCGTAGGTCACCCGTCGCTCACCCTCCTGGTAGAACATCGTCGGCCCGGGGCCGGCGGGGTCCGCACCGGTGGGCTGGCTCCAGTTGTTGCCGAGCTCACAGCGCTCGCCCCAGATGTTGTCGCCGTCGATCACGGTCTGACGCCGGAACGCCGAGTTGCCCTGACTGGTTCCATCGGCCGTCGGGTGTGTGTCACCGCCGGAGGATGGCGCCTGCGTGCGGCTCGAGGCCTGGCAGTCGATCTTGCCCCAGAAGGGGACCGGGTCCGGGTTCGAGGCGGTGTCGGAGGCCACGACCGTGCAGGAAGAGGGGAGGGACATTCCGATGGTCGAATCGGGCTGCGCGAGCGGGCAGTCCGGGTTCGGCGTCGGATCCGGCGGGGGCGGCGGGGGAGGCGGGGTCGTGGTCGTCGTGGTCGTTCCGTCGCCGGAGGTCGATCCCGACCCGGTTCCCGACGTCGAGCCGCCGCCACCCTGGCAGTGGATCCGGCTCTTCCGCGCGTACTTCCTGTGCTTGGCGCGCTTTGTCTTCGCCCTGGCCTTGGTGCAGGTCTTCGTCCCACTGGCGCTCGCGATCGGTGCGGCCGACGCGGTCGCCGAGCCCATCCAGAGCATCGAGACCAGGGCCACGGCGGCGAGAGCGAGAAGTGTGCGTGTGCGGAGGAGTGCCATCACCGGCCGAATCGGCCGGGAGGCGGTGATACTGAGAATCAGGTAGTTGACCTGGACGTATGTTCATGAGCGATCCGCCCGAGGATCGGCAACCGTTGGACCCCAGAAAGTGATTGCGATTGGCGCTCAGGTGTTGCCCGAGATCAGATCCCAGGCACGGTGCAGCTTCTGCTGAAGGGCGCTCTCTGAGTCTTCGACGCCGTGGCTCTCCATGACCGCGGGGTTAGCGGCAGGCTTCGGCAGGTCGGCGATCGCCGCCTTCGGCACAGACAACAGAAGGGCTCGCTCGCGGCACTCGGCGACCTGCGGGGCGTCGACGAAATGCATGCCGCCGGGCCCGAGCTCCGTGTCGATCACGACTCCGTCGAACACGTCCTCATCCTCGTCGGTCAGCACGTGCTGAACCGTGCCCACCCTCTCGCCGTCGGAGCTGACCACGTCGCACCCCTCCCTCAGCGTCAGGTATGAGGTCTGCTCCCCGTAATCCATGGCTCAACAATACGGACTCTCTCTGCTTCAATAGTCGGCCCCCATGCCGAAGATGAAGACCCACTCAGGCGCCAAGAAGCGCTTCCGCAAGACCGCCAAGGGCAAGCTGCGCGGCCGGCGCGCGTACTCGAGTCACATCCTCGAGAAGAAGTCGCCCGGCCGGAAGCGGCGCTTCGAGCGGCCCTCGGAGATCTCCAAGGCGGATGAAAAGCGGGTCAACAAGCTGCTCGTGAAGGGCGGTCGCTGATGCCGCGCGCCACCAACGCCGTCGCGCGGAAGAAGCGCAGGAAGAAGACGCTCGATCGGGCCAAGGGTTACTTCGGCCGCAAGCACTCGAGCTACCGGTTCGCGAACGAGCAGGTCATGCGCTCGGACGCCTACGCCTACCGCGACCGGCGCGCCCGCAAGCGGGACTTCCGCCGGCTCTGGATCACCAGGATCAACGCCGCGGCCCGCCAGGAGGGCATGAGCTACTCCCAGCTGATCCACGGCCTGCAGAAGGCCGAGGTCGACGTGAACCGCAAGATGCTCGCCGACATCGCCGTCAACGACCCCGATGGCTTTCGCCGATTTGTGGAACTCGCCCGGGAGGCTGCCGCCACCTAGTTCACGGCAGCCAGAGCAGGTTCCCCGGGCGGTCCGCGAAGCGGCCGCCTTTTTCATTTGAGGACTTGACCAGATGATCACCAGCCCACAGAACGAGAAGCTCAAGCTGATTCGCCGCCTCGGCAGGCGGCGCAGCCGCGAGCGCGAGGGCCTCTTCGTCACCGAGGGAGAGGACCTGCTCGCTGCCGGGCGAGCGGCCGGCGCGGAGCCGGTGGAGCTGCTGACCGCGGCGGGCGAGGGGCTCGGCGGCACCGAGGTCGAGCCGGCTTTGCTCGCCGAGGTGTCGAAGCTCGGCTCGGGCACCCGTGCGATCGGCGTCTGGAGGGAGGACTGGGCGGACCGTCCGGTCGCCCCCTGCGTTTACCTACACGGTGTCTCTGACCCCGGCAACGTCGGCACGGTGATCAGGACCGCCGATGCACTGCTCGGCGGGTCGGTGGTGCTCGGCCCGGGCTGCGCCGATCCCTACGGGCCCCATGCGGTCCGGGCGAGCATGGGCGCCGTCTTCGCCGAGCCGCTCGTGCGGGCGAGCATCGACGCAACTCCGGGCCCGCGCGCGGCACTCGTCGCCCACGGCGGCGATTCGCTCGAGGCCCTCGATGGGGCCGTGACGCTCTGCCTGGGCGCGGAGCGCGAGGGGCTTCCCGCTGAGGTCGAGGCCCAGTGTGAGGTGCAGGTGACGATCCCCGTCCGTGAGAGAGCCGAGTCACTGAACGTCGCGGCGGCGGCGGCGATCGCGCTCCACCGGATAGCGTCCGACGTCGGAGAAGGACATGGCGACTGAGCGGATAGAGGAGATTCGGAAGGAGGCGGGCGCCGCGATCGGTGCGGCCTCGACGACCGGCGAGCTCGAGGAGCTGCGGGTTCGCTACCTGGGTCGCAAGGCGGAGCTCACGCAGATCCTCAGGGGGATCTCCGAGCTGCCTGCGGAGGAGCGTGGCCCGGTCGGCAAGTCCGGCAACGAGACACGCCAGGAACTCGAGTCGATGCTCGAATCGCGGAGCGCCGATCTAGACGCCAGCGAGCTGGGAACGCGTCTCGCCGAGGACGCGATCGACGTCACGCTCCCGGGCGCCCCACCTGTGCCGGTCGGCGCCCAGAACCCGCTGATCCGCACCCAGCGCGAGATCGAGGACATCTTCGTCGGCCTCGGCTACCGGGTGATGGAGGGCCCCGAGGTCGAGCTCGACTACTACAACTTCACCGCGCTCAACCATCCGCCCGGCCACCCGGCCCGGATGGCCCAGGACACCTTCTACGTCGACCCCTTGACGCTCAGGGGCGACCTCCGTGTCCCTCCTGACCCGGCCACGCCCGGACGCGAAGCGGAGGACGTGGATGGTGATTCTGGGCTTCCGCCCGGTCCCGAGGACGTCGTCCTGCGCACCCACACCTCGCCGATGCAGGTGCGCTCGATGGAGTCCCAGCCGCCGCCGATCTTCATCGTGGTCCCGGGCCGCTGCTACCGCTCGGACCCCTTCGACGCAACCCACAGCCCGATCTTTCACCAGGTCGAGGGCCTCGCGGTCGGCCCCGACATCACGCTCGCCGACCTGAAGGGCACGCTCGACGAGTTCGCTCGCGCGATCTTCGGGCCCGAGCGCGAGACGCGCTTCCGGCCGGGCTTCTTCCCGTTCACCGAGCCGAGCGTCGAGGTGGACGTCTCCTGCTTCCGCTGCGGCGGAAGCGGACAGCTGCCGGATGGCTCGCGCGACCCTCTCTGCAAGGGGATCGGCTGGATCGAGATTCTCGGCGCGGGGATGGTCGACCCCAACGTCTACGGCTTCGTCAGCGACTCCGGATACGACCCCGAGGAGATCCAGGGCTTCGCGTTCGGGATGGGCATCGAGCGGATCGCGATGCTCAAGTACGGCGTCCCCGACCTCCGCAAGTTCTTCGAGAACGACGTCCGGGTGCTGGAGCAGTTCCGATGAGGACGCCCGACTCCTGGCTGCGGTCCTACTGCGACCCGAAGCTCTCCGTGCAGGAGCTGGCGGATGAGCTCGCCATGCATTCGATCGAGGTCGAGCGCATCACCCACGTCGGCGCCGCCTCGCCCGACTCCTTCGTCGTGGGCAAGGTGCTCTCGGTCGAGAAGCATCCCGATGCCGACAAGCTCAGCGTCTGTCAGGTGGACGCCGGGGACGGCGAGAGGACCATCGTCTGCGGTGCCCCCAACGTGGCGGAGGGACAGACCGTCCCGGTTGCCCTGCCTGGGGCGGTGATGCCCGATGGGACGAAGCTCGGCAAGGCGAAGCTCCGCGGCGTCGAGTCCAACGGGATGATCCTCTCGGAGGCGGAGCTCGAGATCGGCGACGACGCGGGCGGGATCGCCGTGCTGGAGGCGGATGGCTGGGCGCCGGGAACGCCGCTCGGCGAGGCGATCCCGGTATCCGACCCGGTGATCGAGCTGGAACCGACCTCGAACCGGGTCGACTGCTTCGGGATCTATGGGGTGGCCCGCGAGGTGCACGCCATCACCGGCGATTCGCTGGCGGCGCCGCCCTGGGACGACGATGCGGAGGCGACCGGCGAGGGGACCGTCGCCGACTACGCGTCGGTCACGGTCGAGGTGCCGGAGCTCTGCCCGCGGTTCAGCGCACGTGTCTTCACGGACGTGGAGATCGGGCCGTCGCCGCTCTGGCTCAAGGCACGTCTGATAGGCGCCGGGATGAGGCCGATCAACAACGTCGTCGACATCACCAACTACGTGATGCTGATGACCGCCCAGCCGCTGCACGCGTTCGACCTTGACAAGGTCCCGGACGGCGAGCTGATCGTTCGCACGGCGAAGCGCGGCGAGAAGATGACCACGCTCGACGACGTGGAGCGCACCTTCGACGAGGACGCCGTCCTGGTCTGCGACCGCAACGGTCCCTCGGGGATCGCGGGGATCATGGGCGGCCAGGTCTCGGAGGTCTCCGAGACGACCACTCGGGTGCTGCTCGAGGTCGCGACCTGGAACGGCGTCAACATCCTGCGGACCTCGCGCAAGCTCGGCCTGCGGACCGACGCCTCCAATCGCTTCGAGAAGCAGCTTCATCCCGAGCTGGCACTGAGGGCGCAGCGGATCGCCTCCCAGCTGATGGTGGAGCTCTGCGGCGCCAGGCTGGTGCCGGGCACGATCGACGAAGCGGCTGACATTCCCGAGCCGCACCGCCTGCGCCTGCGCCACGCTCGCGTCGCGCGGCTGCTCGGCATGGAGATCTCGCCCGATCTGTGCGCCACCTACCTCGAGCGCCTCGAGTTCGAGGTCGAGCGCGACGGCGACGACCTGGAGGTCACGGTGCCGGTGCACCGCCACTACGACGTGACCCGCGAGGTCGACCTCGTGGAGGAGGTCGGCCGGATCCACGGCTACGCGAAGAACCTGGGGGGGACCTTGCCGTCGACCAGCGGCCAGGCGGGGCGCCTCAGCCGCGAGCAGAGGCTGCGCCGCCGGGCGGAGGATGCGATGCGCGACCTCGGCTTCGACGCGGTGGTCGATCTCAGCCTCACGGACCCGGGCATGACCGGGCGGCTGCGCATCCCGGACGGCGACGTCCGGGGTGAGCCGATCCGGGTCTCGAACCCGCTCTCCGCTGAGCACTCTGTCGAGCGGACCGCGGTGATCGGCTCGCTGCTCGACGCCGCGAGCTACAACCGCGCCCACGGCGCCGAGCGGATCGCCCTCTTCGAATCCGGCCGCGCCTACCTGCGTGAGGGAAGCCTGTCCGAGGACGGTGTGCTGGCCGGGAAGTTCGTCGGGGAGCGCCCGGCTCCGGCCTTCGAGCCCTGGCGGATCGCGTCGATTGCGGCCGGGCCGCTGCGCCCCTCGTCCTGGCGCGGCGACGCGGTGGAGGCGGACTTCTACTCGGTGAAGGCCGCCCTCGAGGCGCTCGTGCACCAGCTCGGTGCGGCGATCGAGATCGTGCCGGGCGAGGAGCCGTTCCTGCACCCGGGAAGAAGCGGTCGGGTCCTGGTGGATGGAGAGGACGCCGGCTGGATCGGGGAGATCCACCCGCTGGTCTGCCGGGAATGGGATCTCGAGACCGCGGCGGGCTTCGAGGTCAACCTCGCCCCCCTGGTCGCGGCGTCGCCGGTCGGAGAGGAGTCCTACGAGGATGTGATCACCTATCCCGCCGTCCACCAGGACGTCGCGGTGGTCGTGGACGAGCAGGTGCCGGCCGCGGAGGTCCGCACGGCCGTGCTGGAAGGCGGCGGCGAGCTCCTGCGTTCGGCGGACGTTTTCGACCTCTACCGCGGCGACCAGGTGGGCGAGGGACGGAAGAGCCTCGCGCTCCGCCTCACGTTCCGCGGCGCGGACCGCACCTTGACCGACGAGGAGGTCGCCGAGCGCAGGCAGTCGATCGAGGCCGCCGTCGAGAAGATCGGAGGGTCCCTCCGTGAATAGGGTCCTGGTGGCCGGGGCGTCCGGATACGCGGGGGCGCTGGCGGCCGAGCTGGTGCGTGGGCACCCCAGTCTCGAGCTCGTTCGCGTGACGGCGCGGACGGATGCCGGCAAGCGCCTCAACGAGCTCTATCCGCAGTACGGGGTCGACCTCGCGCTGGAGGATCCCGCCGGCGAGGACGGCTCCGACGTCGACGCCGCGATCGTGGCCTATCCGCATGGCGCCGCTGCGCCGGTCGTGTCGGCGCTCCGAGAGAGCGGGACGAAGGTCGTGGACCTCTCCGCCGACTTCAGGCTGCACGACCCGGACACCTACGGCCGCTGGTATGGCGATCACGGCGCGCCGGAGCTGCTCGGCGATGCGGTGTACGGACTGACTGAGCTCCACCGCGAGGCGATCGCCGGCGCCGACCTGGTCGCGAATCCCGGCTGCTATCCGACCGCCAGCATCCTGGCGCTCGCACCCCTTGCGGCCGAGGGCCTGATCGAGGACGTCGTGATCGACGCCAAGTCCGGCGTCTCCGGTGCGGGCCGCGCCGCGGAGGAGGAGATGGCGGTCGTCAAGGAGACCGACGACACGCGGCCCTACAAGGTCACCGGGCACCGGCACACGCCCGAGATCTCACAGGAGCTCTCCGAGCTCGCCGGGGGCAACGGCGGGAACGGCTTCGCCGGTCTCACCTTCGTTCCGCACCTGATGCCCTTCGACCAGGGCGAGCTGGTGAGCTGCTACGTGCGCACGAGCGAGCCGGTCGATCCCGCGCGGATGCTGTCGCTCTACGAGGAGCGCTACGGAGGCGAGCCCTTCGTCGAGGTGAGCACCGAGCCGCCCGGGGTCAGCGGGGTCCGGGGGACGAATCTGTGCCGCATCCACCTGGCGCTCAACGAGGCCTCCGGGCGGGTTCTCGCCTTCGCCTCCATCGACAACCTCTGGAAGGGCGCGGCCTCGCAGGCGATCCAGAACCTCAACCTGATGCTGGGGCTGCCCGAGGGCGAGGGAATCTCATGAGCCCGGCCATCGGAACCTTCTTCCGCTCGCGCTGGGTGACGCCGCCTCCCCAGTTCGAGCAACTCGATCCGGCGGAGCTCGCTCCCGGGTTCCGCGCCGGCGGTGTCGCCTGTGGCCTGAAGGGCGGGGGCGCCACCGACGTGGGGGTTTTGACGTGCGATGCCGAGGAGGTGTCCTCGGCGCTGGCCCTTACCCGAAACGCCGCGGCCGCGGCGCCCATCCGCGTCTGCCGGGAGGAGTGCGACGCGGCCGCGCTGCGTGCGATCGCCGTGAACTCCGGCAACGCCAACGCAGCCACGGGCGAGCAGGGGTACCGGGACGCCCTGGCCATGCGGGACGCGACGGCCGAGGCGCTCAACGTCGAGCCGAGGACCGTGGCCGTCGCCGAGACCGGCACGATCGGCGTGCCGCTCGACATCGAGGCGGTCACCACCGGTGTGCTGGAGGCGGTCCAGGGTCTCTCCGCGGGCGGCGGCGAGGACTTCGCCCAGGCGATCATGACCACGGACAGCGGGCCGAAGCGCTGCACGATCCGGGCGGGAGAGGTGACCGTCTCGGCGCAGGCGAAGGGCGCCGGCATGATCGAGCCCGGCTTCGCGACCATGCTGTGCTTCGTCCAGACGGATGCCGTCGTGAAGAACCCGGACCAGGTGCTGCGCTCGGCGCTCGCCGACTCGATGGAGCGGATCACAGTGGATGGGCAGATGAGCACCAACGACACGGTCATGCTCCAGGCAACCGGCGCCTCCGGGGCCGTCCTCCCGAAGGGGCTGCTCGAGGCGGTGCTGCTGCAGCTCGCCCTCGAGATCGTCGCCGACGGCGAGGGCGCCACGCGCGTGGGCCGGGCGGAGGTGACCGGCGCCAAGAGCGCAGCCGAGGCCGAGAGGGTCGCGCGGGCGATCGCCAACTCGCCGCTGGTGAAGACCGCTCTCTTCGGCCGCGACTCGAACTGGGGCCGGATCGCCCAGGCCGCGGGCATGGCTCTCGCGGGAGAGGAGCTGGAGGAGCTCGGCCCGGACCGGATCCAGGCCGCGGAGCTCGCCTCGGAGGGCTCCGAGGCGGAGCTCTCGATCAACCTCGGCCGCGGCAACGCGAGCGCGCACGTCTACTTCAGCGACCTCACCCACGACTACATCCGGATCAACGCGGAGTACACGACATGACCTCATCGGTCGAGACACTTCTCGAGGCGCTCCCGTACATCCGGGAGTTCCACGGGCGCACGATCGTGATCAAGTACGGCGGCGCGGCGATGCGCGACGAGGAGCTCCGCGAGGCCTTCGCGCGGGACGTCGTCCTCCTCAAGTACGTGGGGATGAACCCGGTGATCGTCCACGGCGGCGGCCCGGAGATCACCCACTACATGGAGCGGATGGGGATGGAGGTGAAGTTCGTCGAAGGGCTGCGCGTCTCCGACGCCGAGACGGTCGAGGTGGCGAAGATGGTCCTGCTCGGCAAGATCAACTCGGACATCCTCACCCGGCTCAACCGGCATGGCCAGCCGGCCGTCGGCCTCGGCGGCGAGGACGGGTCGCTCTTCGAGGTCCGGCCCGTCGGTCAGTCCGCCGACGTCGGCTTCGTCGGCGAGATCACCAACGTCAACGTCGACGTGATCGACCACATCGCCGAGGACTACATCCCGGTGATCGCCTCGGTCGGCACCGACCGCGAGGGCGCGTCCTACAACGTCAACGCGGACGAGGCGGCCGGCAAGGTCGCCGCCGCGATGCCGGCCCACAAGGCGATCTTCCTCACGGACGTCGACGGCTGGCTTCGAGATCCCGAGGACCCGGAGTCGCGTATCTCGCAGGCCACCGCCGACGAGGTCAGGGCGGCGCTCGAGGACATCGAGGGCGGCATGCGGCCCAAGCTCCAGGCCTGCGTGGATGCCATCGCGGGCGGGGTGGAGGCGACCCACATCGTCGACGGCCGCCAGCAGCACAGCCTGCTGCTCGAGCTCTTCACCGACGCGGGCATCGGCACCAAGATCACCGCATGAAGTTCTCGGAGCTTCAGGAGCTCGAGTCCCGCTGGGTCATGCAGACCTATCCGCGGGCGCCCGTGGAGCTGGTCCGGGGAGAGGGCGCGCGCGTCTGGGACTCGGAGGGCGGGGAGTACCTCGACTTCCTCGCCGGGATCTCCGTCTGCTCCGTGGGCCACTGCCACCCCGCCGTGGTCGAGGCCGTCCGCGAGCAGGTCGGCACCCTCACCCACACCTCCAACCTCTACCTGACCGAGGGCGGCGTCCGGCTCGCGCAGCGGCTCTGCGAGTCGAGCCTCGGCGGGAGGGCGTTCCTCTGCAACTCCGGCACCGAGGCGAACGAGTGCGCGATCAAGCTCGCCCGCAAGCACGCGCACGGGCGGGGGGTCGACGAGCCGGAGATCGTCGTCCTCGAGGGCGCGTTTCACGGGCGGACGATGGGATCCCTCTCGGCGACCCCCGGCCTGTCGACCAACCCGAGCTTCGCGCCGTACCTGCCCGGGTTCCGGCCGGTTCCCCGCGAGGATCCCGGTGCGCTTCGCGAGGCCGTCTCGGACCGGACCGCCGCCGTCATGCTCGAGCCGATCCAGGGCGAGACCGGGGTGCACGTCGTCCCGGACGAGATGATCGCCACGGCCAGGGAGGCCTGTGACGCCGTGGGCGCGCTGCTCGTCTTCGACGAGATCCAGACCGGGATGGGGAGGACCGGGTCGCTCTGGGCCTACGAGCAGCTGCCGGCCCGGCCCGACGTGATGACGACCGCCAAGGCGCTCGGCGGCGGCCTGCCGGTCGGCGCCTGCGTGACCACGCCCGATACCCAGGACGTCCTCGAGCGAGGCGATCACGGATCCACCTTCGCGGGCGGGCCGCTGATCGCGTCGGCCTCACTGGCCGCCTTCGGCGTGATCGACGACCCGGACCTGCTTCGACACGTGCGCGATCTCGGCAGCCGGTTGTGTGAGGGCCTGGAGGGTGTGCGGGCGATCTCGGGCGTCCGCGGCCGCGGCCTGATGGTGGGAGCGCAGCTCGACGGTGTCGACGCCAAGGATGCCGCGGCTCGCCTGCTGGCCGAGGGCCTGATCGCGAACCCGATCGGCGAGGACACCCTCCGGTTCCTCCCGCCGCTGGTGATCGAGGAATCCGACGTCGACGAGGCTCTTGCGATCATCGGCCGGGTCCTCCGCTAAAACGGGGCCTGCGTGCACCAGCTCGTTCACCAATTCGTGCTCTGTTACCACGCGATCAGCCACGCGTGGCCCGCGGCGCTGGCGGTGTCCCCCGCGATGTTCCGCCAGCAGCTCGAGACGCTCCTTCGTCGCGGCTACGGTGTGACGTTCGCGGACCTCGTCGACGGCGAGGCTCCGCCCAGGGCGTTCGTGGTGACGTTCGACGATGCGTACCGGTCGGTGATGAGCGACGTGAGACCGGTCCTCGACGACCTCGGCGTCCCGGGAACCGTCTTCGCTCCGACCTCGATGGTCGGGAAGCCCGGGCCGATGGCCTGGGACGGCATCGATCAGTGGATCGGGACCCGGTATGAACGGGAGCTGACCTGCATGAGCTGGGAGCAGCTGCGTGAGCTCAGGGGCGCCGGGTGGGAGATCGCCTCCCACACGAAGTCCCATCCGCGCCTGACCGAGCTCGACGACGACGAGCTCGGCTCCGAGCTGGTCGAATCGCGGGGGGTCTGCGAGCGGGAGCTCGGCCTCAGCTCCGTGACCCTGGCCTATCCATTCGGTATTCACGACGCGAGGGTCCGAGCGGCTGCTCGCGATGCCGGATACGCGGCGGCCGCCGCGGACCGGCCCGGTCCGGTCAGGCAGTTCGAGTGGCCGCGGATCAACCTCCATCCGGTCGACGAGCCATGGCGCTTCCGCCTCAAGGTGTCTCCCGCCGTCCGGAGCCTCCGCGACTCGCGGCCCGGTGTGGCGCTGGACCGGTTGCGCTTCCGCTACCGCAGACGCCGCGTTCGCTGAGGCCCGTGCACGGTCCTCGGCTAGCATCGCGCTCATGAACACGCGTGCCCGCTGGACGATCGGGATTCTCGTCGCCCTTGTGATCGGCCTCGTGGTCGGCCTGATCATCGTCCTCGGCGACGACAGCAACGACAACTCGGGCAACACCGTCTCGATCGAATCGATCTCGACGACCACGCCGTCGCCCACGACGACCTCCCAGAACACCACGACGACGCCCACCCAGACGAACGGGGGCACTCCCGTGCCGCCCTCGGGTGGATCGACCGTTCCTGGCGGCACGGGCGGCCTCTAGCCTTGGCGGCACCCCGGCGTACTCCGGCGCGGGGGGCGACCGACCCCGATTTCTTCAGCAGCGCCAAGTCGTTTCCCACCGTGGTTGGGACCCAGATCCGCTCGGGGGAGGTCCACGGCTACTACATCGACCTCCGGTTCAAGGCCGAGACCCCGACCTGGCCGCCCGCCTGGCTGCCGCCGCGCGATCGCCAGCTCCACGTCGCCACCGCGCAGTGGGCGCTCGGCGCCTACGAGCGCCACCTCGCCGGCGAGGGTGACGAATGGCTGGCGTGCGCGCTCGGCGCGGGCAGATACCTCGTCGACGACATGGAGCAGGGGGGAGCCCTCGATGGAGCCTGGATGCACCAGCTCGCAATGCCGCACACCTACGAGCTGCGGCCGCCCTGGATCTCGGGGATGGCGCAGGGCGAGGGCGCCAGCCTGCTGGTGCGCCTCCATGCGGCGACGGGCGATGAGAGCTTCGCGGATGCCGCGCGCCGAGCCCTGAAGCCCCTCTCTATCCCGGTGGCAAAGGGGGGCGTCAGGGCGCTGCTCGGGGGCGGCCCGTTCTTCGAGGAGTACCCGACCGAACCCCCCTCATTCGTGCTGAACGGCGCCATCTTCGCCATGTGGGGCTGCTACGACGTCGGCCTCGGCCTCGGCGAGTCCGCCGCCATGCAGGACTTTCGCGACGCCGTTGACGTCCTGGCGCAGAACATTGAACGCTGGGATACGGGGTACTGGTCCTTGTATGACCTCTTTCCGCACCCCGTACTGCCCAACGTCGCGAGCTCGGCGTACCACGCTCTCCACATCGCCCAGCTCCGCGCGATGCACCGGATCGCACCGCGCGAGGAGCTCGAGGACACCGCCGCGAGGTTCGAGGGATACGCGGCGGAGCGCGCCAACGCCGCGCGGGCCTTCGCGGTCAAGTCCATGTTCCGCCTCGTGACCCCCCGCAACCGCTACCTGGCCCACAGGACGCCGTGGAGCGAATCACGACGGGGCCGGAATGTAAAAAGCCGCCCGATGGCGCACTCCCTGGTCCTCTGCTACCACGCGATCAGTCGCCAATGGCCGTCGGTCCTCGCGGTCACGCCGGAGCGGCTCCGCGCGCAGCTCGAGTTCCTGGTCCGCCACGGCTTCCAGGGTGCGACCTTCTCGGAGATCGCCTGGGGCGAGGCCCCGTCGAAGGCGCTCGCCATCACCTTCGACGACGGGTTTCGCTCCGTCCATGAGCACGCCTTCTCGGTGCTCAGCGAGTTCGGAATCCCCGGCACGGTGTTCGTTCCGACGTCGCTGGTCGGGCTGCCCAAGCCGATGAGCTGGCCCGGGATCGACCAATGGGACGGAGGCCCCTATGAGGATGAGCTGCGCTGCATGACCTGGGACGAGCTGCGGCAGCTGAGGGACGCCGGCTGGGAGATCGCGTCCCACACCCGCACCCACGCGCGGCTGCCCGACCTGGACGACGCGGAGCTGCACGCGGAGCTCTCGGAATCGAAGGACGCCCTCAGCCGGGAGCTGGGGGAGCCCTGCCGCTCGCTCGCCTACCCGTTCGGCGCTTTCGACGACCGGGTCGTTCGGGCTGCGGGGGACGCCGGGTACGAGGCCGCGGCAGTCCTTCGCCCCGGTCCCCCCGACCCGCTGCGCTGGCCCAGGTTCGGGATCTACCCGGTCGACGGTCCCGCGCGATTCCGTCTCAAGGTTTCGCCGGTGGTCCGCGGGATCAGGAACTCCAGCACCGGACGGACCCTGGAGAAGGCACGGAACCTCTCGGGAATCCACCCGAGCTAGATGCTGAAGACGATCGACGAGCTGGCGGCGGTCCCGGAGCTCAAGGAGGACTGGCGGCGCCTTGCCGAGGCTCGCGGCAACGCCTTCCTCACGCCGGAGTGGTTCACGAACTGGTTCGATCAGTATGGGGACGGCGCTCGTCCCTTCGTTCCCGCTCTTCAGCGGCCCGACGGCTCGGTCCGGGGCCTGTTTCCACTGGCCCTGCCGCTGACCGGGAGGCCGCGGGTCTGCCGGATCGCGGGCGCGAACATCGGCGACTCATTCGGGCCGCTCGCGGCGCCCGGGGACGAGGCCGAGGTCGCCGCGGCTGCCGGGGAGGCGCTCCGGGATCCACCCGTGCCGTGGAGCGTGCTGGCGCTGGATCACGTCGAGGGCGCCGAGCGGTGGATCGACGGGCTGGCGGAAGGGCTCGGCATGCGCCTGAGGCGCCGTGCCCGAACCGCCGCCGAGCTCCCCTGGGTCGATCTGTCGGCCCACGGCGACTGGAACACATACCTCGAGACCCGCAGCTCCAAGCTCCGCAAGCGCCTGCGCTGGCTGGATCGACGCCAGGCCACCGACCATGCGGTCGATGTTCGCCGCACTCAGACCCCGGATCAGGTCGAACGAGACATGTCGGCGTTCTTCGACCTGCACGACCGCCGCTGGGCGGGCCGCGGCGGGTCCTCACTCGGCAGCGATCGCGCTCGGGCCTTTCACCACCGCTTCGCCGCCGCCGCGCAGCGGCGTGGCTGGCTTCGCCTCTGGTTCCTGGAGTTCGACGCTGCCCCCGTCGCGGCCTGGTACGGCTGGCGGGTCGGGGACCGCTACGCGTTCTACAACGCCGGCCTCGACCCAGACCACTCGAAGCTCAGTCCCGGCCTGGTGCTGCTCGCGCGGGTGATCGAATCGGCGTTCGAGGAGGGCGCCGCGACCTTCGATTTCCTGCTCGGCGACGAGGGCTACAAGGCTCGCTTTGCCGAGCATTCCCGGTCGGTCACCGACCTGACCCTGGCTCGCCCGCTCCCGAACCCGGCCGCACTGGTCGTCTCAGCGGAGCAGGGGATCCGGAGGATGGGAAGGCTGGTCCCCCCGGACGCGAGACGACGCCTCGGCCTCGACCGGATCGCGAGCAGGGTCGGCGGCAGGCGCCGCTGACGGATCTGCCGGTCCGCGTCTGTGGCCGAGAGGCCTCAGCCGCGCCGTACGGCCTGTGCGGCCTTGCGCATCCCCTGCCAGACCCTCGCCTTGGCGCGGTCCGCTGCGGGATGCTCACCGGGCGCTGCAACCGGCAGCTTGAGCTTCTCGAGCCGCTTGTTCATCGAGTAGACGCTGACCAGGTCCTCCGATGCCTTGGTGTAGAAGGCCGCGGAGAGTGAGATGGCGACCGGGTCGAACGTCTTCACCATGTGCGGCGCGTGGGGCGGCAGGTAGAGGCCGTCCCCCGGCTCCAGCTTGTAGACATTGGCGCCCTCCGGCATCTCGTCGACCCAGCGGCTGTCCTCGAGGTAGTAGCGCCTCATCGCCGCCTTCTTCGCCTCGTCACTCGGCCAGGACCCGACGACGAAGCGCTTCGGCCCACGGACATGGACGAAGACGTTGTGCTCCGGATCGATGTGGACCGGCGTCGTGGAGTTGGGGGCGGAGAGCACGATGTAGCCCTCCATGCGGGTTGCGCCGCCCTCTCGCGCCGCCACCTGATCGACGATCGGCCCGAGCACGTCGTGCAGGAGCTCCTTGTACCGCGGGTCGTGCTCCACTCGCTTCAGCACCATCCAGCAGCCGTTGGACTCGATGCCCCGGGCGATCTCGCCCGGCGTCAGGTCCGCCTGGGGGCGCTCGGCGTCGCCGGTCAGCGCCTCCGGGAGGTCGCCGAGGTTGTGCTCGACCTGGCCCTCGGGCATGGAATCGGCCAGCACGGCCAGCTCGTCGAGGCTGAACAGAGGATGGGAGGCGAGGTTGTGGTGCAGCGGGAAGTCGTGTTTTGCGAACCCGTCCTGCAGAACCTGCGGGTCCACCTCAACCTGGGGTTTTGTGATCGTCGATGGGGTCATGCACGTGAGGGTCGCTGAAAGGAACCTGGATTTCAACCCCACATCCGGGGGCGAAACAGATCGTGCCCCGCTTACCCGATCAGCCTCGCATCACTCGCCTGAGCCAGGCCGTTCCCTTCAGGAGCGGCCGGGTGGCGGCTCCGGTGGGTCCCCGGCGGGGGACGCCGAGGATCGCGATCCCCCTGCGGTCGCGCCACAGCCTGTTGATCATCTCGTTGCCCGCCTCGGCGCAGGAGTCCACCAGCCGCAGCCGCTCATCCGAGTGGAAGCGGGGCAGGTAGAGGATCTCGACCTGCACCCCCGGCGAGTGCTCCAGGTAGTCGACGTTCGCCGCGATCTTGAAGGTGAAGGCGCTGTCGCCGGAGATCAGGCTGCAGAGCATGGCGACGCGCACGTCACCCGCCTCGGCCGAGAGCAGTTGGAGCATGCCCCTGGATGAGAGGCGGCGGCAGACATCGAGAAAGAAGGCGCTGTGCCCGAGGGTCGCGAAGGCCGTGCCCGTTCCGTCCTCGCCCTTCCAGCCGGACGCCTCGATGCGCAGGAACTCCTCCCAGGCCTCGGGCTCCAGCGACCGGTCGCGCAGCTCCAGCTCCGCGCCGACTCCCTCCTCGAGCCGGCGCCGGAGCCTCTCGAAGTTACGCCGGTGCTTCGGCTTCAGCGCGAGGTACTCATCGGGCTCGGGCCGCCTCTCCAGGGTCGCGCGTTCGTATCGGCGCTGGTCGACCGGCCTCAGCCCGAGCTCGCCGACCGCGGCCTCGAACGCATCGTTCGCCGGGCCGTCCGTCGCTATCAGGTCGAGGCCCAAAAAGCGCCCGTGGCGAAGGCCCTCCCCGAGCAGAGCCCTCATCCCCTCCTTGGCCCGGTCGGGGTGCAGCAGGGGGGTTCCGAGGAAGCAGTAGAGGTGCTTCCAGGCGACCAGGCCGGTCGCGGGCACGCGCCGCCATCCCCTGGCGCGCCGAACGGGCATGCAGGCCGTCCAGCCGCCGTCCTCCTTGCTCACCAGCAGGCCGACGCCGCTCGAGTCGAGCTTCTCCACGGCCGGCATGACGAAGTCGGGATCGAAGAAAGGGTTGGGCTCCAGCGCGGAATCGGAGAGCTCGCGCCATGCCCCGAAATCCGCCTGCCTCAGCTCATCGATTGCCAGCAGGGAAGCGCCCACGTCTGCCCGATCCTCGCAGGTAGATTTGACGCCCATGTCGCAGGCGTCCGAACGCCGTGTGCTCGTACCCGGAGGCGCGGGCTATATCGGCTCCGTTCTCACACCGCTGCTGCTCACGGCGGGCTACCGCGTGCGCGTTCTCGATTCCCTGCTCTACGACAACAGCGGCACGCTGGCGGGGGTGATCGAACAGGATGGCTTCGAGTTCGTGCGGGGTGACATGCGATCCGCGGAGCAGGTCCGCGAGGCGATGCGCGACGTCACCGACGTCGTGGTCCTCGCGGCGCTCGTCGGCGACCCGGTCTGCAAGCGCAACCCCGACCTCGCCCGGCAGACGAACCTAAACGGCGCCCGCAACGTGATCGCGGCCGCCAGCGACGAGGGAGTGGGCCGGCTGGTGTTCGCCTCCACCTGCAGCAACTACGGGCTGCGTGAGGACGACACCCCGGCCGGCGAGGGCGACGAGCTGCGCCCGCTCTCGCTCTACGCGGAGACCAAGGTCGAGATGGAGCATGAGCTCCTCGGCGCGAGCGGCATCCCCTTCTCGCCGATCGTGCTCAGGGTCGCCACGGCCTACGGAACCTCTCCCCGCATGCGCTTCGACCTGACGGTCTCAGAGTTCACCCGCGCCCTCACGCTGAAGCATGAGCTCGAGGTCTACGACGCCGATACCTGGCGCCCCTACTGCCACGTGGCGGACATCTCGGCGGCGATCATGCGGGTGCTCGAGGCGCCGGCCGAGGACGTCCGCGGCGAGGTGTTCAACGTCGGGGGCGAGGAGAGCAACCACACGAAGAGGAGCATCGTCACGGCGGCGATCGAAGCCCTGGAGCGGCGCGGCGAGAGGGGTGAGGTGATCTGGGCCGAGGGCGGCGCCGACGCCCGGAACTACCGTGTCTCCTTCGACAAGATCCGTGACCGGCTCGGCTTCGAGCCGAAGCACACTGTTCCGGGCTCCATCGACCGGCTCGTCGACGCGATCACCGCCGGGATGTTCTCCGATGTCGAGGAGCGGTCCCTGGCGTACCGGAACTACGAGCTGACCTCCGAGCCCGCCGGAGGCGAGGGCACCGGCGGCGGGGACGCGGGGTGAGCCGATGAGGGCCGTGATTCTCGCCGGAGGCAAGGGGACCCGGCTCCGTCCCTACACGACGGTGCTCCCGAAGCCCCTCGTCCCGGTCGCGGATCGCCCGATCCTCGAGCTGGTGATCCGCCAGCTCGCGAAGCACGGGTTCACCCGGATCGATCTCTCGGTCGGCCACCTCGGCGGCCTGATCAAGGCCTATCTGGACAGCATCGACGACCTGCCGAGCGACCTCCAGCTCGAGTACTGCTGGGAGGACGCGCCGCTCGGCACCGCCGGCGCGCTGAAGCGGATCCAGGGGCTCGACGAGCCGTTCCTCGCCATGAACGGCGACGTCCTGACGACACTCGACTACGCCCAGCTGATGCGCTTTCACCGTGGGCACGACGGGGCGCTGACGATCGCGACCCACCGGCAGAACGTCGACATCGAGCTTGGCGTGATCAGCTCCGATGAAGGCTTCGTCACCGAGTACACGGAGAAGCCGACCATGCGCTTCGACGTGAGCATGGGCGTCTACGTCTACGACCCCGAGGTCCTCGAGCTGATCCCCGAGCGGCGCTTCGACTTCCCGGACGTCGTCCAGGCGATGCTGGCGGAGGGACGGAAGGTCGCCGCCTACACCGGCGCCGGCGTCTGGTTCGACATCGGGACCGTGGGCGAGCATGAGCGCGCCACAGCCGAGATCGAGGCGCACCCAGAGCTCTTCGAAGATGCCTGAGTGGAGGGTCCCGCTCGCCGACGTGGAGATCGGCGAGCCGGAGATCGACGCCGTCACCGAGGTCTATCGCTCCGGCTGGCTCAGCATGGGCCCCCGGACCGAGGAGCTCGAGGCCCGCTTCTCGGAGTACGTCGGGGTTGAGCATGCGCTAGCCGTCACCAACTGCACCGCTGGGCTGCACCTGATCTGCCTGGCGGCGGGGATCGGGCCGGGAGACGAGGTGGTCGTCCCGTCACTGACCTTCGTCGCCACGGCGAGCGCGGTCCGTTACACGGGGGCCACTCCCGTCTTCGCGGACATCGCGGCTCTCGAGAGGCCGTGGATCTCGGCCGATTCCGCCCGTGCGGCGATCACGCCGAAGACGAAGGCGATCATGAACATGACCTACGGGGGCCATCCGGCCGAGAGCGCGGAGCTGGCAGAGCTGGCCGCCGAGCGGGGCCTTACCCTGCTCGAGGACGCGGCACACGGTCTCGGAGGCAGCCTCGGCGACCGGCATCTCGGGACGTTCGGGCTCGCCGGCGCCTACAGCTTCTTCTCCAACAAGAACCTGCCGGTCGGTGAGGGTGGGATGGTCGTCACCGACGACGACGACGTCGCGGCTCGCCTCAAGCTGCTCCGCTCTCACGGCATGACGTCGCTCACCTGGGATCGCCATCGGGGACACGCGAGCGGCTATGACGTGGTCGAGCTCGGCTTCAACTACCGGATCGACGAGGCCCGGGCGGCCCTCGCCACCGCCCGGCTCGCTCGCCTGGACGCGGACAACGACCTGCGCGCCGGAGCCGTCGGCGTCTACCGGGACGGCGTCGCGGACCTCGACGGGGTCACCTCCGCGATGCCGCCGGTCTCGGACGGCAGGTCCGCAAACCACCTCTTCACGGTTGTCCTCGACGAGACCACGGACCGGGACGGGGTCCGGTCGGATCTCGCCGAGCAGGGGATCCAGACCAGTCTCCACTACCCGCCGGTCCACCGCTTCACGGCCTACGACGTCGACACGGAGCTGCCGCTGACGGAGGCGTACGCGGCGCGCGCGATCACCCTGCCGCTGTTCCCGACGATCACCGAGGAGCAGATCGGAATCGTGCTCAGCGCGCTCGGCGACGCGGTCGATCGCTGAGCTCAAATGACGCCGGTCGAGCGAGTCGGGCTCTACCTCGATGCGGCATTTCGCCGGTCGGTGGCCGACGGGCCGGTGACCCTCTACCGGGGGGCGGGGGACTTCGGCTTCATGCACTTCGCGGCCGCGGTGGGCAGGCGCTTCGGAGTGCTCCACGTGATCGCCAGGGAGACGAACGATCCGGCCGAGACGCCCAACGCGCTGCCCGACGGGCTCGAGCTCATCCCGCTGCCGTACTACTCCAGCCTCCGGCAGATCGGGGCGGTGCTCGCGGCGACCCCTCGGACCCTCGCCGCGATGTGGAGGGCGCTCTCCGACCTGGACGCGGTCTGGGTGACGGGCGTCCACCCGCTCGGCCTGATCCTCGCGATCCTCGGCATCGCCCGCCGCCGGCGGGTGGTGCTCCTGATTCGCCAGGACTCGCCGCGCTACTTCAAGCACCGGGCGAGCGGGATCGCGGGGACTCTGGCCGCGCCGTTCGTCCTCCTGCTGGACCTCGCCTTCAGGACCCTGTCCAGGCGCGTGCCGACCACCGTCGTCGGAGCCCACGTCGCCGAGCGCTACGGGGCGCCGCGCCCGAACGTTCTCGAGATGCACGTCAACCTGCTCAGCCGGGACGAGCTGGTGGCGGGCCCGTCCGGCGCCGATTGGTCCGGCTCGATCGAGCTGCTTACCGTGGGCCGGATCGATCGCGAGAAGAACCCGCTGCTGGTGCCCGAACTGCTCGCGGAGCTCGAGCGCCGCGCTCCCGGCCGCTTCCGGCTGACCTGGGTGGGAGAGGGCCCGCTGGCCGGGCCGCTGAGCGAGGAGACGGCGCGCCGCGGGCTCACCGATCGCCTCGTCTTGCCCGGCTACGTGCCGTTCGGACCCGACCTGATCGAGCGCTACCGCGCGGCCAATGCGTTCGTCCACGTCGCGCTCACAGAGGGCGTGCCGCAGGTGCTGTTCGAGGCGATGGGCTCCGGCCTGCCGATCGTCGCCACCGATGTCGGCGGCGTCGCCGCGGCGCTGGAATCGGGCGAGGCCGGCCTGCTGGTCGCTCCCGAGGATCCGGCGGCGCTCGCGGCGGCGATCATGCGGCTCACCGACGAGCCCTCCCTGCGCGAGCGGCTGGCGAACCGGGCCCTCGAGCTCGCGTCCAGGGAGACGATCGAGACCGAGAGCGACAGGGTCGCCGCCTTCATCCGCGGGCCCCGGGGAGCCTGAGACATGCGCGTCCTGCTCTTCACCCAGTACTTCCGTCCCGAGATCACAGCGGGCGCAATGCGAACCGAGGCCTTCGTGGACGGGCTGATCGCGCGCGGCCACGAGGTCGGAGTCGTCTGCGAGGTTCCGAGCCATCCCCAGGGGGTGATCGATCCGGCCTTCCGCGGGCGGTCCGTCTTCCGAAGCGAGGAGGGAGGGGCGAGGGTCCGCAGAGTCTGGGTCTATGCGCGGCCCACCAAGACGGCGGCGAGCCGAATCGCCAACTACGCGAGCTACGCGGTGATGGCGGCGGCGGTGGGGTTCCGTGGCCCCCGCCCCGACGTGGTGCTGGCCTCCTCTCCGCCGCTTCCAGTCGGATCGGCCGCCGCCGCGGTGGCCCGGCGGTTCGGCGTGCCCTGGGTCCTGGACGTTCGGGATCTCTGGCCCGACATCGCCGTGGTCCTGGGACAGCTTCCCGAGGGGCCACCCCTCGAGGCCGCTCGCCGCCTGGAGCGTGGGCTGTACCGGAGCGCGTCGCGGATCACCGCCGTGACCGAGCCGTTCAAGAGCCATATCGAGGCCAACGGCGGCGAGGGGAAGGTCTCCGTGATCTACAACGGGACCGGGCCCACCTACCTCGACGTCGAGGGCACGGAGCGGGACCGCAGCGAGCTGGGGATCCCGGCGGACCGCTTCGTGCTCGCCTACGCCGGCAACCTCGGAATAGCCCAGGGCCTCGAGGCGGCGGTGGAGGCGGCCGGGTCGCTCGGCGACGACTTCCAGTTGCTCCTGGTGGGGGAAGGGCCGAGGCGCGCGGCGCTGGAGGAGATGGCGGCCAGGCTTCCCGCCGGCAGGGTGCAGTTCCGCGACCTGGTGCCGCCCGAGGTGGCCGCGCGCATCATGCGCGCCTGCGATGCGCTGCTTGTACCCCTCGCCGCGAATCCCGAGCTCCGGGCCTACGTGCCGTCCAAGCTCTTCGACAATTGCGCAATCGGCCGTCCCGTCATCGTCGCCACCGGTGGCGAGCCCGAGCGGCTCGTGTTGGAGAGCGATGCGGCGATCTGCGTCCCGCCGGAGGATCCCGGCGCCCTCACCGTGGCGATCCGCGGGCTGCGCGACGACCAGCGCCGGTCGCGGGAGCTCTCCGAGCGTGCCGTGGCGTTCGCCCGTGACCATGTCCGCGATCGGGGGGTCGAGGAGCTCGAGCGAATTCTGCTGGACGTGCTGGGAGACTCCCAGCGATGAGAGCACTCGTCACAGGAGCCGCCGGGTTCATCGGATCCCACCTGACCGAGCGGCTGCTCGCCGATGGCGTCGAGGTCAGGGGCATCGACCGGCTCTCCGACTACTACGACGTCGATCTGAAGCGCGCGAACCTGGCGCTGCTCGAGGGGCACTCCGGGTTCACGTTCACGGAGGAGGACCTGAACCGGGCCGACCTGGGGGCGCTGCTCGAGGGGGTCGAGGTCGTCTTTCACCTCGCCGCCCAGCCGGGAGTGCGCGCGAGCTGGGGACGCGAGTTCGAGATCTACCTATCCGACAACCTGCTGGCGACCCAGCGGCTGCTCGAGGCCTCGCGCCAAGCCGATCTGCGGCGCTTCGTCTTCGCTTCCTCCTCGTCCATCTACGGCGACGCGGAGACCTTCCCTACCAAGGAGACGGACCGACCCGCTCCGGTGTCGCCGTACGGCGTCACCAAGCTGGCCGGCGAGCACCTCTGCAGGCAGTACTTCAGGGGCTTCGGGGTGCCCACCGTCGCCCTTCGCTACTTCACGATCTTCGGCCCCCGCCAGCGCCCGGACATGGCGTTCAACAGGTTCATCCGCGCCGGCCTCGACGGCGAGTCCATCCAGGTGTTCGGCGACGGGCTGCAGGAGCGGGACTTCACCTACGTGGCCGACGCGGTCAGCGCCACCGCCGCCGCGGGTGACCGCGGAGAGCCCGGAGGCGCGTACAACATCGCCGGAGGCAACGCGGCAACGGTCGCGGGGGTGATCGCGACCCTCGGGCGCCTGCTGGGTGGCGAGCTCGCCGTCGACCATCAGGCCGCCGTGATCGGGGATGCGCGCAAGACCGGCGCCGACACCAGCAGCGCCCGCCGCGACCTCGGCTACGAGCCGGAGGTGACGCTCGAGGAGGGTCTGCGCAGGCAGATCGAGGCGGAGCGCGAGCGGCGTGAGGCGACGGCGGCCTCCGGCCAGAGCCCGCAGTAGCGATGGCGCCCAAACGCGACGTGGCGATCTACTCGCCCGCCTCGGCCGTCTTCTTCGGGGGCGCAGGCGTCCAGGTCAGCGAAGAAGGGGGGCTTGTTGCCAGCCCGTCGGGGGTGGCGAAGGGCGGGGGCGCCGAGCTGCAGATGTCGCTCCTGGCGCGCGGGCTGGCCGGCGAGGGTCTGGTCACCGCCATCATCGTCTGGCCGGCCGGCCCCCGGCCGGCGCTCACCGGCACGGAGCCGGACCTCGTCGAGCGCCCGGGGTACTCGGGGACCGGGGCCCGCGCCAAGGTCCAGGAGGCCCGCCACATCTGGCGGGCGATGCGCGAGGCCGACGCTCGCGCGTACATCTTTCGCGGAGGGGGCCCGCAGCTGCTGGTCGGCGACCTGTTCTGCCGCGCCCACCGGCGCAAGCTGGTCTTCTCCGCCGCCAGCGACCAGGACTTCGACTTCAACCGGCCCGACCGCACCAGAGCCAACCTGAGGGCCTATCGCGCGGCACTCCGCGGCGCGGACCTGACCGTCGTGCAGCGACGGGATCAGGGCGAGCTCGCACGTGAGGCGGGGTTGAGCCCGATCGAGCTGATCCCCAGCTTCGCCGAACCCGCCGATCCGACCGGGTCCGAACCGGAGGCGTTTCTCTGGGTCGGCCGTCTCGTGGACTACAAGCGCCCGCTGGAGTACGTGCGACTCGCGGAGTCACTCCCCGATGCCCGGTTCAGGATGGTCTGGTTCGCGACCAATGAGACCCCCGAGCAGCTCGTGGCGGAGGTGGAGGCGGCCGAGGAGCGCCTGCCGAACTTCGAGATCGTCCCCCAGCAGCCGCGCGGCGAGCTGCTCGAGCTGATCTCGCGCTCCTCCGCGATCGTCTCGACGTCCCGTGCGGAGGGCATGCCCAACACCTTCCTCGAGGCCTGGGCCCGCGGGATACCGGTGGTCTCGCTCGAGTTCGACCCCGATGGGGTCATCGCGGAGAAGGGGCTGGGCCTGGTCGCGCATTCCGCGAGGGAGCTGAGCGAGGCGGTCGCGCGAGTCTGGAACAACGGGGAGCTGAGGGCCGAGATGGGGCGCCGCGCCCGCTCGCACGTCTCGGAGATCCACTCGCCGCCAGCTGTCAGCCGAGAGTGGGCGAGGGTCCTCAGGGAGACCCTGGCGGGCTAGTCGACGACCTCGCGGTGCCAGACCTCGAACATGAGCAGGGCCCAGAGCTTCGTGCTGTTGTCGCGTGATCCGTCCTGGTGGCTGTCGAGCAGCTCGCGGACGTATGAGCCGTTGAAGTAGGCGCGGCTGGAGGCGCCGGGATCCGTGAGCGTCTCCGTTATGTAGTCGCGAAGCTCGTCCCGGAACCAGTGGCCGACCATCGGAAGCCCGAAGCCGCGCTTGGGCCCGTCGAGGATCTGATCCGGGATCCAACCGCGAAGCGCATCCCGCATCACGACCTTGCGCTCGGTCCCGTGGATCTTCGTGGAGCCGGGCAGCCCGGCCGTGAACTCCATGAGGCGGTGATCGAGGAGCGGGGAGCGGGCCTCCAGCGAGTAGGCCATGCTCGCGATGTCGACCTTGACCAGCAGGTCGTCGGGGAGATAGGTGTTGACATCCACCTCGAGCATCCGGTTGATCAGGTCCTCGGCGGTGCCCGCGTCCCAGACGTCCTCGAGGGCCCTGGGCGCCGGGGATCCCCGCAGGCGCTCGGTCAGCTCTCCCGCATAGAGACGGCCC
The DNA here is from genome assembly GCA_963815045.1 of uncultured Solirubrobacterales bacterium. Lineage (GTDB taxonomy): Bacteria > Actinomycetota > Thermoleophilia > Solirubrobacterales > 70-9 > DASUPK01. The sequence continues at coordinate 1,233,778 of CAWFET010000002.1, read as the reverse complement.
CGCGCCTCGCGCGGGAAGAGCTCCATGCCCAGGCAGTAGCGGTCGCGATCGCTCTGTCCGAGTGATCGCGCCAGCCGGCGGACCCTGTTGACGGCTCGCGCCGGATCCCCGTGCACCTGGCTCCGCTCGCCCAGCGTGCCGATGCCGCGGCGGAGCGGCCCTGGGATCAGCGACGCGATCCGGTGGGTGCGGGATGCCGTGACGTAGCGGTGATAGCCGGCGAAGTTCTCGTCCCCGCCGTCGCCGTTGAGGGCGACCGTCACCCCGCGGCGCGCCATCTCGGAGACGTAGAAGCTCGGCACCGACGACGGATCCGCGAAGGGCTCGCCGTAGTGCCGCGCGACCATGGGGATCATCGAGACCAGGTCGGGCTTCACGACCAGCTCCTCGTGGGCGGTGGAAAAACGCTCCGCGATCAGCCTCGCGTTCGGCAGCTCATTCCAGTCCTCGTCCTCGAAGCCGATCGAGAAGGTGCGCACCGGCTCGGGCGATGCCTCCGCCATGGCGGCCACCACGGTCGCGGAGTCGATGCCGCCGGAGAGGAAGGCGCCGAGCGGGACGTCGGAGATCATTCGGTCGGTGACCGCCTCGCGGATCAAACGCCGCAGCTCCTCGTGGAGCTCGGGCCCCTCCGGGAGGTCCGCCGGCGGCGTGTAGCTCAGCTGCCAGTATCGGTCGATCGCGACGCGGCCGTCCTCGTAGATGAGGGTTGAGCCCGGGGGGAGGCGCCGCACGGCCTCGAACGCGGAGAGGGGCGAGGGGACGTACTGGTAGGCGAAGTAGCTGTCGAGGGCGTGCAGGTCCAGGTCCCGCGGAACCTCCGGATCCGCGAGCAGGGCGTTGAGCTCCGAGGCGAAGCTCAGCGCCCCGTCGCGCTCGGCGTAGAAGAGCGGCTTCTTGCCGAGGCGGTCTCGCGCCAGCAGCAGCCGGCGTCGGCGGGTGTCCCAGACGGCGAGCCCGAACATGCCCTCGAGCCGGTTGACGCAGTCCGCCCCCAGCTCCTCGTAGAGATGGACGATGACCTCCGTGTCGCCCTTGGTTCGGAGGGTGTGGCCTCGACCCTCGAGCTCGCGCCGCAGCTGGCGATAGTTGTAGATCTCGCCGTTCAGGATCACCGCGACCGTGCGGTCCTCGTTGTAGATCGGCTGATCGCCGGTCTCGAGGTCGATCACGCGGAGCCGCTGGATGCCCAGGCCCGCCTGCGGATCGAGGTGGATGCCCCGAGAATCCGGCCCGCGATGCTCCTGGGCCGCGCACATCGCGTCGATCGTCTCCCGGTCGACCGGGCGCCCGTCGGTCCTGACCTGACCCGTGATCCCGCACACGGGGCCAAGGCTATTCGCCCGCTAGGTCGCCGCCCTGAATCGCCCGCCGATCGCCGACCAGGCCGATCGCAGCTCAGCCCGGGTGACCTCGCGGGTCACCAGCAGCACACCGGCGTACGCCAGCAATCCGAGCACGCTGCCCGCGATGGCGTCGAGGACCGACAGCGATTGGGTCCCGAAGGCGAACAGGGCCGCGGACATCGCCGCGGCCGCGAGGCTGGCGCGCAGCAGGGTCACGCCGATGCGGCGCAGGTCGAAGTCCATGAGCGAGCGGGCGACGATGAGGTGGCCGCCCGTGAAGAAGAGAAAGGCGACGTCCGTCCCGATCGCGCCCGCGACCACTCCGATCTTCGGAATCAGCAGGACGTCGATCCCGGCGTTGAGGGCGACCGCGCCGACCGCCAGCGGGATCCGGCGCCTCGCCTCGCCCAGGTAGTTGATGCTCAGGGCGAGCATCGGTGCGGGGCCCATCATTACGGCATAGGGCGCCATGGCTCGGAGCACGTTGGCCGACTCCCCGTAGCCGGCCCCGAAGAGCAGATGGGTGATCGGGGTGGCCCACACGACCACCGGCGCGACGACGAGCAGCTGCACCAGGAGGAGAAGGCGGAAGCCCCTCTGGAACGGCCCGGCGTCGGGCGCATCGCCGCCGCCACGGCTGAGCAGAGGGCCCACGCTCGCGGCGAGGGCGAGCCCGCCGTACTCGGCGACGAAGAGGATCTGGGCGGGGGCGCTGAAGAGGCCCGCCGAGCGGGGATCCAGCAGCGCGCCGATCAGCAGGATGTCGACGTATCCGAAGGCGGCGAACGCGGCGTCGATCACGAAGAGGGCGCCGGCGTAGGACGCGATGCTGCGCAGCGACAGCCCGCCCTCGCGAGCCCGGAACCTCTCGCTGCCTCTGACCGCACGGAAGGCGAGCACCGCGGCGAACACTGCGGCGACCGTGTAGCCGATCACCCGGCCTCCGACAGCGCCGCTGACCCCGGCGCCCAGCAGGACGAGGGTCAGGCTGGACACGACCTCCACCGCGCTCTCCGAGAGGGCGATCGCGAAACCCAGGGAGTTGATGCCGAGGGCCTCGAAGGTCGTCGTGAAGAGCATCATGAAGCTCTGGGCGAAGGCGGCCAGGGCGACGATCCGGAGGGGCCACTCGAGGTCGTCGACCCCATACGCCGCGGAAATCGGGCCGGCCAGCGCGGCGAGCACGATCGCCCCGAGGCCGGATCCGATCGCCTTCAGGCGAACGGAGCTGAGCAGCACGGCTCTCACCGACGCGGCGTCATCTCGCCGCTCCGCCATGAACCGCGCCGCGGACCGTGAGACGCCGAAGTCCATGGGCAGCAGGAAGAGGCCGCCGACGCTGACCGCAAGCGCGTAGACGCCGTAGTCGTGCGGCCCGAAGTAGCGAACGAGGAAGAGAGTGAGGCCGCCGGTGAAGATCGCGCCGACGACCCTCATCGCCAGCGCGAAGCCGGTATTCCGCCGGATGCTGTCCGGGGAGCGCATCCCCGCTGAGTCCGTCAAGGGCTCAGGAGGGGTTGTAGGCCGGCACCGGGCGGCGGCGTCGGGCGGCGCGCGCGCGGCGCGGTTCGGGCAGCAGCCCCCGTTCCCTCGCCTCGCTTCGGGCGATCGCGAGCGTCGCGGGGGCGAGGCCGAGCAGCAGCCAGATCACCTTCTCCTGTTGCTGGGACTGGAACATCTGGACCCCCAGCGAGCCGACGATCGCCACGACCAGTGAGATGGCGACGACCTGCATCCGCCCTTCCCCGAGTTTCTTGAAGAGGCTGGCCGCCTTCAGCGCCGAGTAGAAGCCGAACCCGATCAGGAACCAGAAGAGGCCGAGGCCCACGATTCCGAGCTCGCTGGCGACCGAGAGGAAGGAGTTGTGAGCGACCTTGCCGGCCGGATCGTCGATCACCTCGGAGGTCTGCGTCCTGGCGCGGTCGACGCCGGGCCGGAGCAGGAACCTCCTCTGGACCACCCGGAAGTTCCCGGCGCCGACCCCGGTCAGGGGCTGGTCCTCGAACGCTCGTATGGCGAGCGTCCAGATCGTGTTTCGCCCGTCCTCGCTGCGTTGCTGGCTGCTCAGGGGAGCCTCAATTCGTTGTCGCTGCGCCGTGGGTGCGAACTGCTTGAAGTACACGTAGCTGCCGCCGGCCAGGATCAGGGTGACGCAGAGCGCGACCATGCGCCAGCGGCCGGCGAGCGCGATCGCCGCGACCAGGCTGGCCACCAGCGCGAGCAGCGCGCTCCGCGAGGTCGTGAGCAGGACCCCGAGCCCGACGAAGACGGTCGCGCCGACGGTGATCAGCCGCATCGCCGGAGAGCGGTACATGACGATCAGGGCGATCCCGATCGCCAGTCCGCAGACCAGCGCCTCGCCGAGCACGTTCGGGCCGAGCACGACGTTCGACAGCCTGCCCTCGCTGTCGATCTGGGGGTTGATCAGCGCGTAGATGATCGCCGTGACAGCGCCGAACAGGAACGCGGTCAGGACCCGCCCGAGGTCCCGCTTGGTCTGGACCGCCGTGTAGGTGATCACCAGCAGAAAGCCGCTGAGCGCGTACTCGGTGGCCGAGAGGAGCGCCTTCCCGGCGTCCTCGGACCAGGTCGTGCTGAGGTAGGCCCATGCCACGAACAGGACCAGGGCCGCGGCCGCCCAGGGATGGACGGACTGGAAGTCGAGCTCCTTGCGCCGCCGGGTCAGCACGTACATCAGCCAGGCGAGAACGAGGATCGAACGGGCGGCGACGTCGTAGCGCCCGTAGGCGTACATGCTCACGAAGCCCGCGAAGATGAAGATGGAGAGCCCCATCGAGAGGTCGGTGAAGGCGACCACCAGGAACGCGATCCCGACGGCCACATAGATCGAGGCCACCGGATCGAGGCCGGCGGCCACGCCGCAGACGACCGCGGCGAACCCGAACGCTGCACCGGCCGCGACCCGCTGCCAGTCCATGTTGGCGGTCATTCTCAGTTCGTCGTCTTGGACGACCGGACGCCGCGTGGTTGCTCGTGCTGGGCGCCTCGGTGGTAGTACTGGTATCCGCTGCGACCGGGCTGCGGGACACCGACGAGCGTGAAGCCGGCGGGAACGACCCCGCTCTCGGAGAGGAGCTCTCCAAGCTGGTGGATCTTCTCGAGGCGGCTCTTGCCGAGGCGAACCACGATCACGACGTCGTCCGCCTTCCGCGCGAGCGGCAGTGCGTCGACGACCTCGTTCAGGGGCGGGCTGTCGATCACGACGTAGTCGGCCATCCGGCGCGCGTCGTCGATCATCTGGCTCGCGGCGGGGATGGAGAAGAGCTCGGCGATCCAGCCGCCCTCGTAGTCGGCGAGCAGGGCCTGGAAGTTCGTGCCGTAACCGGGGATCGGGGTGAGCGCGTCCTTCAGGTTCACGTTCTCGATCAGCACGCCGACCACGCCGCCCTTCAACGGCTTCGCGTCCAGCGCCTCACCGAGGGCCGGCCGGCGCAGGTCCGCCTCGATCAGGATCACCTTGTTGCCGGCGAGCGCCAGCGACGACGCGAGATTGACGGCGGTCGTGCTCTTTCCCTCGGACGGGGAGGAGCCGGTGACCATCAGGACGCGGCCGCCCGCCCCGCCGTTGGTCCCGGAGGCGTCGAGGGTCGCCCTGAGGATCCGGTACGACTCGGCCGCCGCGGCGGACAGGTGGCGGGGGCCGAGCGCATGCTGGCGGCCCCGGGAGGACTCACGAGGGATCCGGGCGAGAATCGGAAGCCTGAACTGGCGCCGGAGCTGTGACTCCCGCCTGACGCGGCGGTCGAGCGCCTGCGCCACGAAGGCCGCGGCGACCCCGAGGATCACGCCCGCGAGCAGTCCCGCGGCGATGCTGAGCACGGGGCGGGGGGAGGCTGCCTCCTGCGGCAGGTCCGCCAGCGTCTCGACGCGGAAGGAGGGGTCCTGCGCATTGCGCAGCGTCTGGAACTGCGCCAGCTCGGTCCCGAGCGTGGCGGCGACCGCGGGATTCGGAGTGCTTCTCAGCTGCGCCTGGAGCTGAGGGATCTGCGTATCGATGGCCTTGTGGACCTGGTCGGTCCGGTCAGCGACGGCCGCGGTGGCGAAGGTGTTGGCGAGCCGGCGCGCCTCCTCGGGCGTGTTCCCCTTGGCCGTGACCGCCACGATGTTGCTCTGCGCGACGGGCTGCACGGAGATCTTCTTGAGCAGGTCCTGCGCGCTGTCGCTGAGGTTGAGCTGCTGCTTGACGCTCGCGGCGACGTCGGTGTTGTTGACGAACTGAGAGCCGGTCTCGACGTCGCGGGTGGGGTCGGAGGACTCGAAGATCAGCGGAAGGCTGCGGATCGCCGGGTCGTCGGTGGAGACGGAGGTGACCAGGAGGTTCGCGGTGGCCTCATAGGTCTTCTGGGCGAACACCACATAGGCGACCGAGACGAGGGTCGTGATGACGATCGTCGCGAGGACGAGCCAGATCCGCTCCCGGATCGTCTCGACATAGCGCCTTAGGCCCTCCTCCTCGTCCGCGGGAGGCTCGAGCCAATCTGCTCTGGTGTCCAGTCCGTCGCCTACCACGCCGAGGGGATCCGCCGCCATTGTGGCATGCGGAGCCATCAGCACCGTCGGCTAGCTTGCAGACATGCAGGAGTCGCCCTGGCCACGGCTCGCGGTGGCTCTACCACTGGCCGTGATCACCGCGGTTCTGAGCTGGTGGGGGTGGAAGAGCGGCGCCTACTTCGGAGTCGTCTTCCTCCCGGGGACGATCATCCTGTTGGCGGTGCTCGGCCTGCTGCTGCTCTTCGCGCCATGGCCCGCGAAGCTCGAGGGTGGGGCGCGGGTGGCCCTGATCGCGCTGCTCGCGCTGGCCGCCTGGACCCTGATCTCCGCCCTCTGGTCGCCCGCCGCCGATACGGCGATCGCCGACACCCAGCGCGCGGTCGGCTACGCGGTGCTCTTCGCCCTCGGCCTCTGGCTCTGCGTGTTGCTCGGCCGGCGATTCACGCTGGCGGTGGCCCCGCTGGCGATCGCCGGTGGGCTGGTCGCGCTCGCGACGCTGATCGCCCTCTGGACGGGCAACAGGCCCGAGGACTTCTTCGAGACCGACGCGACCCTGCGATACCCGCTGGGCTATCGCAACGCGGACGCCGCCTTCTTCCTGATCGCCCTCTGGCCGATGGTGGGCATGGCCGCGTCGAGGAGCCTGGACTGGCGCGCGCGGGCCGCACTGGCGGCGGCCGGCACGCTGGCGATCGAGCTGGCGGTGCTCGCGCAGAGCCGTGCCTCCCCGTTCGCCGCCGCCCTGGCGCTGATCGTCTTGCTCTCGCTGCATCCCGACCGGCTCCGCGCGCTGATGTGGTTCGCCGCGGCGGTCATACCAGCGCTGCTGGCGCTGCCCTGGCTCCTCGAGGTCTTCCAGCACGAGGGCGGAAACACCGCTGCGTCGATCCCACCCCTGCATACGGCCTGCAAGGCGATGGCGACCACCACCGTCCTGTCGCTGGTCTGCGCCGGGGTCCTGGCCCGGTTCGAGCCGGAGCTGGCTCTGGGCGAGAGGGGGCGCCGGATCGGGCAGGGCGTCATCGTGGCGCTCGTCGCGCTGGTTGTCGTCGGCGGCGCCACGGCGCTGATCGCGACGGGCGGCCCGGGCAAGATCTTCAACAAGGCCGGCGACGAGCTCAGCGCCGGCACCCCGGACCTCGGATCCCAGGGCAGCCGGTTCGGTGTCGACTTCCGCACGGGGCGGGGGGGCTTCTGGCACGTCGCCTGGGACGACTTCAAGAGAGATCCTCTGCGGGGCGATGGCTCCGGCGGCTTCAGGCAGAGCTTCCTGCTCCACCGCGACGTCGGTGGCGTCCAGCCCGAGGACCCCCACAGCGTCGAGATGCTGATGCTCTCGGAGCTCGGCCTCCCTGGGTTCCTCCTGTTCGTGGCCTTTCTCGCCGGAGTGCTCGTCGCCATCATCCGCGCCCGGCGGCTCGGGCCTGAGGCGGCGGCGCTGGGGGCCACGGTCCTCGCGGCGGCGGTCTATTGGCTTCTGCACGCCTCGGTGGACTGGTTCTGGTCCTACCCGGCCGTGACCGCACCGGTCGTGTTCGCCCTGGGAGCCGCCGCCGCCCCCGCCTGCATGCGTGCCGAGGCGGCCGACCTGGCGCGCCCCTGGCGCCTCGGCCTCGTCTTCGCCGCGGTCCTCGCGGCGCTGTCGGTGGTCCCGTTCTTCCTCAGCGAGACCTACGCGGACCGCGGAATCCGCACCGGGACCTCCGATCCGCAAACGGCCTACGACGACCTGCGGCGGTCCGCGGACCTCAATCCGCTGACGAGCTTCCCCCTGATCGGCGAGGCGGTGATCGCGCAGGAGGAGGGAGACCGCCGGCGGGCGCTCTCGGCGCTCGACGAGGCGGAGAGCCGCAATCCGGACGACTGGGAGCCCTACTACATGGAGGCGCAGCTCCTCAAGACCGTGGACAAGGCCCGCGCGAGGGCCGCGCTCGCCCGTGCGCGTGCGCTCAACCCCCTCGACGAGGACGTCACCGGCCTCACGCAGGAGCTGCGGGCGGGCTGAACTGGACGTTTGTATGAAGAAATAGCTACGATTTCCCGTACTGGATTGTTGGTACCGTCGGTCCTTGACCGGTCAACGCTTTCGGGGGCGTGCCGGGCCCGCCGTGTTTCACGGGTGGTCTCCAGGAGAAGAATTGGAATTCCGGGAGAAGATGGTGTGTGCGGCGTGTGCATCGCTTTACCCGACAGTCCGGATAACCATGATGGCTAGCCAAAGGCGTAAAAAATGAATTCGAAGCACAGGCATCGCTTCACGGCAGTGATAGGGGGCGTTCTGCTCGTCTCGGCCGTAATGGTCCTTCCGGGGTCGGCGATCGCCCAGGATCAACTCGCGAATCCCTCGGCGGCTCAGTACGAGCCCAAGAGCGACGTGCTCGGCAGCAACATCTCGGGCACGAATTCCTCGCCCTCAGTGGCGGCGACGCCCACCGGGGGTGGAGGCAACGGAAACGGTCAGATCGGCTCGCTCCCGTTCACGGGAATGGATCTGGGAATCGTTGCCGGAGTCGCGCTGTTGCTCACGGGCACGGGTATCGCGCTGCATCGCCTGTCGGTCCCGCCTCGCCGGGGCTGACGTCCATGACAACCGAGTAAGCACGAAGTTATGGCGAGGACGCCATCCGGTCGCGAGGCGGCCGGCGGTCAACCGAACCTGACGGGACCGAGCGCGCAGCGCCTCGAGCGGCTGGTCGCTCTCCAGTTGGGTCCGGCTGTGGCGGGTGGCGCGATCACCTACGCCCACACGGAGTCCGAGTGGCAGGGCGTCCTCGTCTTCGGTTGCATGGCGCTTGTCCTGGCGCTGCTGCTCCGTCCGCGCTATCCGCTGCACCTGATGCGGATGGCATCGATCGCCGTCTACCTGGCTGGTCCGCTGCTCGGCGCGCTCGGTGCGCTCGGAATCAGCGAGATGACGCGCTCCATCAGCCCCCTGACCACCGGCGACCTGGTCGCGCCGGTGGTCGGCGCCTGGGCCGTGATCGCCCTCGGCGCCTGGCTCGTCCGCGGGTTCCAACGCGGCCGCCGGGTCCGGCTCGCCGTGATCGGCACGGCGGACTTCATGCGGGGCCTGTCGGCCGAGATCGAGTCGTCCGGCGTGACCGGCTACTCGGTCGTCGGCGCGATCACTCCCGACCGGCGCGGCCGTCCGCGAGAGCCCGCCCATGACGCCGGGCCCTACCTGGGCTCGATCAGCTCGCTGCGAGAGCTCGTCCTGGCTCAGGGCATCGAGCTCCTGGTGCTCGGGCCGATCGCCCCTTCGACGAAGTCACTCGCGGGGGTCCAGTTCCAGGCTCCGGGCCCGTCGCGCCTGGTGATCTTCGAGCTCGTCGCCGAGGCATGCCTCGACCTGCCCGTCTCGATGATCGATGCGCCCCAGTTCTACGAGCGCAACTTCGGCCACGTGCCCCTGGGCACGACGAACTCCTCCTGGCTCCAGTACCTGCTGCATCCGGCGCACCGGGGGTCCTGGCCCCTCTCCAAGCGGCTGTTCGACCTCGTTCTGGGCGGCATCGTGGCGCTCATCGCCCTGCCGCTGCTGCTCGCCTCCGCGCTGGCGATCAAGCTGCTCGACAGGGGCCCGGTCTTCTACCGGCAGACCCGGATCGGCGAGAACGGGCAGGCGTTCGACCTGATCAAGCTGCGGACCATGAGGATGGACGCCGACGAGGCCCGCGTCCCGGGCGTCCCGGAGGACGAGCTCGTCACGCCCGTCGGCAGGGTCCTTCGGCGCCTTCACCTGAACGAGCTCCCACAGCTCTGGCACGTCCTGACCGGCGAGATGAGCCTGGTCGGCCCCCGGCCCGAGCTGCCCGGGATCGTCGCGGAGCTCGAGCGCCGGTTCAACTACTACGACCGTCGCCACCTGCTGAAGCCCGGCGTCACCGGATGGGCGACGGTCTGCTGCGGCTACTCGGACTCTCCGCTCGGCGAAGCCTGGAAGCTCTGCCACGACCTCTACTACCTGAAGCGGCGCTCCGTGCTCTTCGACCTGCTGATCCTGGTCGAGACGGTGAGCAGCATCGTGCTGCCCGATCCGGTGATCCGGCCGAATGAGCGGTTCATCGCGGCGGCGGAGGTCGAGGGGGAGAGCCCCGCCGCGCAGGAGATCCCGTCCGTCCCGGTGGCTTGACCGGGGCTTTGTGAGCGAGGGCCGAATAGCAAGCCGGACCACGGAGTAGGTTGACGAGGTGGGAGAACCCGCAGTGATGGAATCGAGCAAAAAGGGGCTCTCCGGCTTCCTCGCCGATCACGAGGATTGCGGCGGAGGGTTCGACATCCAGCGGAGAGACGGGACCGCCGGGTCGATCGTGCGGGTCATCTGCGGCGGCTGCGGCCAGGCGATCGAGTATCCGGCCGGGGTCGACGAGGAAATCCCCATTGAGCCCGCCTTCGGGAGGATCTCCAGGAGCGCACGACGGCCCCAAGGAGTGCCGGCGGCCCGAAGGCCCCGGCCGCGCAGGGACGACCCGCTGGTGCTGACCGAGACCCAATCGCGAGCGAGTCGCGTCCCCGGCTGGGCATCCGCGCCGCTGCTCCTCGCCCTGGTCGCCGTCGGTGCTCTCCTGGTCGTCCTCGGCGTCTCCAGGAACGGCGGGAGCTCCGACAGCACCCTGAACGTTCCGGCACAGACGACGAGCTCCGTGCCCCTGACCACGGCCAGCGTCCCGCTCAACACGGGGCCACCCGTCAAGCTCGACCGCCGGCGACTCGCCGAGCGGGTCTCGATCGGGATCCCTGCCGGCTGGAACGCCGGCGTCGAGGGCCCGGCCGTCGCGGTCGCCGCTCTCAACGGCAGGGCGGAGGTCCAGGTCTACTTCGAGCACGGGGCCAGGCCCGCCGATCAGCTCATGCGGGAGGCGAGGGCGTTCCTGCTTCAACGCCACACGGAGGGCAGCGTCGCCGAGATCGGGCCGACCGAGATCGGCGGCCGCGAGGTCAGGCGGGTCCGCGTCGTCTATCCGGGCGGAACCGAGACGGCCACCGTGCTCGTCGCGGGTGGCTACAGCTACCTGATCCTGGAGCGCCTGAGCAAGCCGTTCTCGGTCGCGCTCAGGCGCACGACCGACGCGGTGGCCGCGAGTTTCCGGCCGATCTGAAAGATCTGACGCAAAGCCGGCGCCGCCGGCTACCGGAAATCGCGCAGAAGCCGCGCCCCTCCTGCTGGGCAATCGGTCCAACTGCGGGCCTACCACCGACGATTGCGGCTTATTGCGGATGCCATCTGTGATCTCCGACCGTAGGATCATCCGGCCAACAAGGGACCGCCCAAAATCCGCAATGTTCCGAGTCGAACGCTTGGGGCAACCGGCAGGATCGAAGCAGGCTCCGTTTCAGACAAGGAAAAAGGATGCGAAAGATCGCACGCACTCGAATCGCCAGCCTCGCGCTGTTCGCCGTGATCGGCGCATTGATCGCCGGCCCGGCCAGCGCGCTGGCCCAGGATGCGCTCTCGAACCCGTCTGCGGCTCAGTACGAGCCGAAGTCGCAGGTTCAGGGGACCACCACAACCGGCGCGGTCGCGAACACGGCCAGTGACAACTCGTCGGGTGGAAGCACAGGAACCCTGCCCTTCACGGGCCTGGACGTGCTGGTCCTCGCTGCAGTCGCAGCTGCGTTGATCGGGACCGGTGTGGCCCTGCGGCGTCTGTCGACGCCTAAGGCTCCGCGAGTCTAAGTCCGATAACAAACCCGATGAGCGGTGCCTCTTCCCATGAGGTGTACGGGTCACGACCGAACCTGCCCTATCTGAGCAGGGTGAGCGCGCAGCGCAAGGCGGAACTCATCTGCCTGCGCCTCGCGCCGGCGCTCACCGGCGGCGCGATCGCGTACAGCCACCTGCACTCCGAGTGGCAGGGGCTGCTCGTGTTCGCGTGCATGTTCCTCGCGGTCACGCTCCTGAGGCGTCCGCGTTACCCGCTACATCTGATCCCGTTCGCGTCCGCGACGCTTTACCTGTTGGCGCCGCCACTGGGCGCCTTGGCCGCGGTGCTGATCAGCGTGTCCGATGGGTCACCGAGCAACGTGACGGTCGGCCACATGATCGCTCCGGTGCTGGGCGCCTGGGTGGTGGCAGCGCTGGGCGCCTGGGTGCTTCACCGGTTCCGCACGGAACAGCGCGTCCGGGTGGCCGTGATCGGGTCGCACGAGTTCGCGCGCGGCCTGCGGGCGGAGCTGAAGGCCGTCGGTATCCGCGGCTACGAGGTCATCGGCTGCATCGACCCGAAGGAGTCCTGCCGCCACAGCGTGGTCGCCGGCATCCGCTGCCTCGGTTCGCTCGTGCTGCTCCGCAGGACTGTCCTGGACAACTCGATCGATCTCGTCGTGCTCGGCCCCCTTGGCGCCAATGAGGGCGCCCCGGAGCTCTCCAACGGCCCTTCGCGACTCGACGTGTTCGAGCGCGCCGCCGACGCCTGCCTCGACCTTCCCGTCTCCCTGATCGAATCGGGCCAGCTGTATGAGTCCCTGCTCGGCCACGTCCCGCTCGGCACGACGACCTCCGCATGGTTCCAGTACATGCTTCATCCCGAGTACAAGCGGACCTGGCCCGCGTCGAAGCGCCTCTTCGACCTCACCTTCGCCTCACTGATCGGGCTCGTGGCCCTGCCGCTGATCGCGATCGCCGCGCTGGCGATCAAGGTGTCCGACCGGGGGCCGGTCTTCTACCGGCAGCGGCGCGTCGGCGAGAGCGGGCGCGAGTTCGAGCTGGTCAAGCTTCGGACACTGACCGCGGACGCCGATACCGACCCGCGTCCCAAGGATGAGCTGGTGACACCCGTCGGGCGGGTTCTCCAGGCCCTCCACATCAACGAGCTTCCTCAGGTCTGGCAGGTCCTGAAGGGAGACATGAGCATGGTGGGCCCGCGGCCCGAGATCCCCGAGATCGTCGCCTCATTCGAGGAGAACTTCGCCTACTACGACCGGCGCCACCTGCTCAAGCCCGGGATCACCGGGTGGGCGACCGTCCGCTGCGGATACTCGGGTACCCCGCTCGGCGAGGCCTGGAAGCTCTGCCACGACCTCTACTACCTGAAACGGCGCTCCATGCTCTTCGACCTGCTGATCATGATCGAGACGGCGAGCACGATCTTCCTGCCCGAGCCGATCAACCGACCCGACGAGCGATTCATCGTCGCCTATCGCGCTGGCGCGGGCCAGCAACCGGCCGAGGCGACCTGAAAGGAGCATGGAGGCTCTATGTCCGACCAAGTGATGCTGGGCTTTCCCGCTCGCGTCGAGCGCGGTGTCGCGGACGCCGACAGGCTGGCCGAGGTTCTGCGGAGCGACTCGAACTCGATGAAGGACGTCACCGCGTCGCCCGAGTATCAGGAGCTCGTTCGCCTCAAGGTGATCCTCGAGGTGGAAACTTCCCGTAGCCTTTCGGAGACGGCCCGAATCACTTCGGAGCTCGCACGGACCGATCTGGCAGCGAAGCTGGCATCGGTTGAGGAGGAACGATGAGTGCCAACGGCAATGGCAACGGCAATGGCAATGGAGTCGCCACGCTTTCCGATGACCTGATCAAGAGGGCGAGAGCAATCGCGAGCCGGTCGGACGAGCTGCTTCAGCTTCTCGAGGACGCGCGCCAGCGGCTGCTGGAGCCGGAGAGCAAGCCGGCCCCGAAGCGCAGGTTCAAGCCTGACCCCAAGCCCAAGGCCGGCAGGCCCAAGGCGGCGACCAGGGCCTCTTCGAGTGACGGCGGGGTCCCCGAGGGTCTCCGGCTGGTCACCACCCAGATGTCGGTTGCCGGCGCCAGCCGCGACGAGATCGTGGAGCGCCTGCGGGACGAGTTCGGCGTCGCCAACCCGGAGCCGATCCTGAAGGACCTGGGCCCCTAGCGAGGCTCGACGAGGCGACCGGGTCAGACGAACCGGGAGACCTTGCGCGGCGCGGCCTTGCGCGCGCGCAGGTCGAGGTCCGCCGCATCGAGCAACTCGGCGGGATCCGAGCCGTCGTGGGGGAACACGGCCGTCCCGATGGTCGCCGACACCCGGACGTCGCCCGAGCGGATCCCGCGCAGGGCCGATTCGATCCGCTGCGAGAGCAACAGGGCCTCCTCGCGTCCGGTCTCCGGAGCGATCACGGAGAATTCGTCGCCGCCCTGCCGGTAGACCCCGTCCTCGGTGCGAACCTTGACGTTCACCAGGGATCCGACGATCGCCAGAAGCGCGTCGCCGACCAGGTGACCGTTCGTCTCGTTGATCTCCTTGAACTGGTCAAGGTCCAGGGTGAGCACCGCGAATTCACGGCTCTTCCGCGCATGGCGGCCGGTTTCGTGCTGCAGCCGCGTCATCAGGGCTCGGTAGTTGCCCACCCCCGTCAGCCCGTCGACCACCGAGAGACGGCGATAGGCCTCCCGGCTCGTGTGCAGCCCGGCGGTCAGGCGGCCCGCCACGACCGCCACGAAGATGACCGCGGGACCGACCACGAGCAGCCAGAGCGCGGTGTCGCGGCTCGGCTGGTCGGAGTACGCGAACGGCAGAAGCAGCGCCGCAACCATCAGGGCGAGGAACGGGATCGACACGCGCGGGCTTGGGAAGACGAGAGCGACGTACAGCGCGACCAGCAGGAAGAGCGAGGTGAGCACGAAGTCGACGAGGCCGACCGCCGTTGCGATCTGGACCAACGCGATGATCGGGATGCCGAAGAGCAGCCGCTCGTCCCAGGCGTCCCATGGGGCCCGCATGCAGACCAGGCCGACGACCGCCGCCGCCGCCGTCAGGGCCGCCATCCCCGCGCCGATGTGCACGCCAAGCAGCAGGGCGGTGGCGAAGGTCGTGACGGCCGCGACCATCAGCAGCGCGCCTCCAAGGCGCCAGGCGCTGCGCAGACTGCTCGCATAGGTCCCCGTCACTGTCTCTCTCTCCACTAGGGGGCCGGCCAGCGGCTCTCCCCGCTGATGTCGAACAGGTCGACTCGGGTGAGTTTGGCGAACACCGCGTAACGATGCGCCGCGCTGTAAGGCGGATGACACGCGGTGAGGACCAGCTGGTCGTAGCCGACCGGCTTGATGATGCCGACGTCGCTCGGATCGACGACCTCGTGTCTGGTCACGGTGTAGGTGAAGGCCGCGTAGGGCATCTCGATCCGGACGTCGTCGCCGTCCCGTATCTGATCGATGTGTCGGAAGGGCGCCAGATAGGTAGTGCGGTGGCCGGCGATTGCGACGGTGCCGGGCTGGCCGGGGATCGGCGTGTTCCTGTAGTGGCCGGGGCCCTTCTCCAGCGAGGCGGTGTCGGTGCCCTGGACGACGACGATGTTGAGCCCGATCCGGTCGATCTTGATCCGGCCGAAGGCGTGCCCCTCCTGAAGATGCGGCTGGAAGCGGTCGGCGAGGATCCGCGCCTTCTTGGAGATGCCGCGCACTCCCTTGATCGCCGCGAGGTCGGCCGGGGTCGGGTACTGGGACTCGAGCTGGTTGAGCTGGTCCTCGGCCTGGCTCTGTTTGAAGGCACCGTAGGCCGCCGAGAGCGGCTCCTGCCAGACCAGCGTCAGGCCGGCGTCCGTGAGGACCACGAGGCCGGCCGTGATCAGCATGATCGAGATGATTCGGAGGGGGCGATGCACCGCCATTGATTCTCTCAGCGCAGCCAGCGCGAAAGCGGCACACTTCCCGGCTCAATGGCCGCCGACGAGAATCAGCGCGAGGCCCCGAGGATCGCCTCCTACCAGGCCGACCCCGAGCAGGTAGGTCGAGTGCTGCTGCTCTACTCGGGCGGGCTCGACACCAGCGTGATGCTGAAGTGGATCCAGGAGCGCTACGGCGCCGAGATCGTCACGCTCACCGTCAACCTCGGGCAGCCGGGCGAGGAGTGGGAGGTGGTCACCGGCAAGGCCGAGCAGCTCGGGGCCGTCGAGACCGTCCTGGTCGACGCGCGCGATGAGTTCGCCGACGACTACGTGCTGCGCGCGATCAAGGCGAACGCGCTCTACGGCGGCGGCTATCCGCTCTTCACCGCGCTCGGCAGGCCTCTGATCGGAAAGCTGGCCGTCGAGGCCGCCCGCGAGCACGGCTGCGACACGATCGCCCACGGCTGCACCGGCAAGGGCAACGACCAGGTGCGGATCGAGGCGACGATCGCCACACTCGACCCCGAGCTGCGGATCATCGCGCCGGTGCGCGAGTGGCAGATGGGCAGAGAGGAGGAGATCGCCTACGCGCGAGAGCACGGCATCCCGGTGAAGGGCGGAACCGAGGTCTCGCCCTACTCGATCGACGACAACCTCTGGGGGCGCTCCTCCGAGGGACGGGACATCGAGGATCTGGACGCCGCTCCCCCGGACGACGTCTTCCAGCTGGTCACTCGCCCGGAGGACGCGCCCGACCAGGCGCAGGAGGTCTCGATCGGGTTCGAGGAGGGGCGCCCGGTCTCCATCGACGGTGAGCGGCTCGAGCTGGTCGAGCTGCTCGAGCGGGCCGCCGAGATCGGCCAGCGCCATGGGGTCGGGATCGTCGATCACATCGAGGATCGGGTCGTCGGCCTGAAGGTGCGCGATCTCTATGAGGTGCCCGCCGCGGAGATCGTGATGACGGCCCACCGCGAGCTCGAGAAGCTCGTCTGCACGATCCACCAGAACAACTTCAAGGGCGCGCTCGAGAGCCACTGGGCCTACCTCTGCTACGCCGGGCTCTGGCTCGAGCCGCTGCGCTCGGACCTCGACGCGTACATGGACTCGGTCAACGAGTTCGTCACCGGCGAGGTGACGCTGAAGCTCTATCGGGGCTCGGTCACCCCGATCCGGAGGAGCTCCCCGTTCGCCCTATATGACCGCTCGCTGGCTTCGTTCGGCGAATCCGGGGGAGACTTCTCGCAACACGCGAGTCCCGGCTTCATCGAACTGTTCACGCTGCAGAGCCGGCTCGCCCACCGGATCCGAAAGGAGGAGAAGTGATCTACGAACTGATCGGCAGGGCCATCGTCTCGTTCCTGTGGAGGGCATACGGCCGCGAGCTGCGCATCGCCGCCGGCGCGGGTGTCGCCCTCACCGCTCTCGGCGTCGGCGCGTACCTCGCCTCACGCGGCAGCGACGAGGAAGCCTCGGCCTAGAAGCCTCGCGGCCGGCGAACCAGGTGGGAGTGCTCCGAGCCTGGAACCGAATGGGTGTCCGGGCCGCTGACCCGCATGCTGTATGCGCGCTCCGCGCGCACCACTCGCCGCCGGCGAATGGCCGCCCTGATCTCCTCGAGCCGGGACCGGCGGCGGCTCCGCGACCACTCGCGTGGGAAGGTGACTGCTCCTGTACGCGCCTCCATCTCAGCTCCTCTCGCTTTTCCTCTAAGACCTGTTGATCTCGCTGTACTCATCGGTTGAACGAGACCGATGCTCCTCTTTGTGAGGTATCAGCGCAACATGGATTACTTCTCAGGCTGATAAGTTTCTCTTATGCTCGACGTGAGGCGATTGAGGGTCCTGCAGGAGGTCGTGACCCGCGGCTCCTTCTCCGCCGCGGCCGAGTCCCTTCACCTCTCGCAGTCCGCAGTCAGCCAGCAGATTGCGGTGCTGGAGCGCGAGGTGGGTGTCTCGCTGCTCGAGCGGACCAGCGAGGGGCCGAAGCTGACGCCCGCCGGGGAGGCCCTGATGTCCCACGGTGACGCGGTGATGTGCCGGCTGGAGGAGGCCGAGCGCGAGCTCGCGCAGATCGCCGGGCTGGAGGGCGGCCGCCTGCGGCTGGCGAGCTTTCCCACCGCCAGCGCGACGATCATGACCAGGGCGCTGTCTCTCTTCCGCGAGCGGTTCCCCAGGATCGAGCTGCAGTTCTCCGAGGACGAGCCCGAGGACTCGTTCCCCGCGCTCAAGCGGGGCGACTTCGACCTCGCCGTCGTCTTCGACTATCCCGACTTCCCGCTCGAGTTCGCCCGCGACGTCGAGGCCGAGCTGATCTACGAGGAGCCCATGCGGGTCGCCCTTCCGCCCGGGCATCCGCTCGCCGGCGCCAAGTCGGTGCGGATCGAGGACCTGGCGGAGGAGGACTGGCTGTGCGGGGCGCTGCCCAGCTCGTGCCGCGACCAGGTGCTCGAGCTCTGCCGCGGCGCGGGCTTCGAGCCGAACATCAGCTTCCGCAGCGAGGACTACGAGGTGATCAAGGGCTTCGTCGCGGCCGGTCTCGGCGTCACGATCCTGCCGGAGCTGGCCGGGGGACACCCGGGGGTCGAGCTCCGCGCGGTCCGCGGGCGCAAGCCCATCCGCCGCATCTGGTCCGTCACCCGCGTGACCGAGGCGCGCTCCCCCGCGGCGGAGGAGATGCTCGGCATCCTGCGCGAGGTCTGCCGCACCTACCGGGACGACCGGGACCTTCTCCTCGCGGCCTGAATCACGCCCATCTCACGCCTGAGCTGCAGGATTCCTTGCAGCAGGGCGGGCCCGCGATCCGGGCACGGCAGGCGCGACGCGCCTGTGAGAGCGTTCGCTACCGTTCCTGGCTCGTTCAGAGCCGAGTCCCTCAGCCAGATCGAGGGAGCGGGGAACCCAGGTTGTTGGGGCGAATCGCCGGCAGCAGCTCCGGCGTAACGCGACTCCTTTCCGCGTGAGCCCGTCAGCTAACCCCGCAGGCACCCAAGGAGATGGAAGCAGCGACCACATACGCCCGCAGTGCAGCCACCCGGCCCCGCCGGCCATTCAGGCGACGCCGGATGACGCTGGGCGCGGGAGTCGCGCTGATCGCCGTCGCGGCGGCGGGGGTCGGCTTCGCCGGCGCCAAGGATCCGTCGCTCAAGGACAAGATCGACGCGGCGCGCTCGGACGCCGGCCAGCTCTCCGACAAGGTGAACTCGCAGACGGCGCAGATCGCCTCCCTGACCACGCAGGCGCATCAGGCCGGCGCGCGGGCGATGGAGCTGAACGCTCAGGTCCAGGACGCGGCAGGCTCGCTCGGAGCAGCTCGCGAAGCAGCTCGATGCCGCGCAGCAGCAGCTCGTTGCCCTGCGCGGCCAGTACGCCGGCTCCGTCAAGGTGCTCGACCGGCGCTTGATCGACATCTACGAGAGCGACGCGCCCGACTACGTCACCGTCCTGCTCAACTCGAACGGCTTCGACGACCTCTCCACCCGCGCCGACTATCTGCAGGCGCTGCATAACGCCGACATGCGGGTCGCCGACCGCGTCGCGACCCTGCGGGACCAGATGGCGTCCCACACCCACCAGGTCGCGGACCTGAAGCAGCAGTCCGACGCCGAGGCGCAGCAGCTCACCGCCACCAAACAGAGCTTCGTCGCGAGCCAGCAGACCGCCAACCAGAGCGCCGCCGCGATGGCCCAGGCGCGCTCGGGGACGCAGACCTCGCTCTCGGATGCGCAGAATCAGGTCGCGCAGCTCGAGCAGCAGCAGGCCGACCAGCAGGCCTCCGCGGGCTCCGGCTCAGGCTCCGGCAGCCCGGCGTACCTCGGTGGCCCGTACTCGATCCCGACCTACATCGTCATGTGCGAGTCGGGCGGCAACTACCACGCGCTCAACTCCTCGAGCGGAGCGGGCGGCGCGTACCAGATCCTCCCCTCGACTTGGGCCGCCTACGGTGGCCACGGCGCGCCGCAGGACGCGCCCAAGGCCGAGCAGGACAGGATCGCGGCCGAGATCTGGCGCGACTCCGGGCCGAGCGCCTGGTCCTGCGCCTAGCCGAAGAAGTCCTCGAGCTCCGGGGCCAACACGTCCGGCGGCGCAGCGTGGTCCTGGCCCGCCAGGGTCCGGTACTGCACGTCGGGCAGGATCCCGACGAGCGCGAGGGCCGCGTTGCGCATCCACGCCGGGCTCGCGCCGCCGTCCATGACCAGGGCCGGGACGGTGACGGTCCTGGTGTAGCGCGTCGGCAGGGGGTCGCCGGACATGGCGCCCCTCAGCATCACCCGCCCGTCATAGGCGACCGTGTGGGCGAGCGGCTCCATCGCCTTTGCCATCGGGCTCTCGGCCATCTGGTCCGCCATCTCGGCGGGCATGCCGACCGCGACGGTCATGAAGTAGCGGAGGATCTCGTTCCGCCTGCCCTCCGAGGCCAGCTGGTCGAGGTGCTCCACATAGTCATCCGGGATGGGCGGGCGGCTGTCATCCACGACATACGGTGGCTCGTACATCGCGAGCCTCGACACCGGTGCGCCCGCCGCCGTGGCCTCGAGAGCCAGGGCTGCGCCGGACGAGACGCCGAAGGCGTATGCGACACCGCCGGCGGCCTCGATCACGGCGGTCAGGTCCTCGATCTCGCGCTCGACGGCATAGGGGGCCGTGTCGCCGCTGTCGCCCCGGCCGCGACGGTCATAGGTGTAGACGCTGAACTCATCCGCCAGCAACTGCGCCAGCGGGCCGGCGGACATCCGGTCGTTCCAGGCCGCGCCGACCAGCACCAGTGCGGGGCCGCTGCCCAGCCGGTCATAGGCGATCTCGGTTCCGTCGCTCGATCGCACCTTCTCAACCACGGTCATCACGTTCCTCCTGTCCTTGGGCTTTCGCCAGATAGGACCCCTGGCGGCGCTCGAATTCATCGGAGGCTGGATTAGGTTGGGACCCGGTTGGGTACAGGGGGGCCTGATGGCAACTGCAGACAGCACACGTCCCTCGGAGGGCATCCTCGGCGACGACCAGCGCTCAAAGCGCGACGAGATCATCGAGATGCTCCGCAAGGCCTATTGGATGGAGATCGAGACCGTGATGAGCTACATCGCCAACTCGGTCAACCCCGACGGCGTCCGGGCGCAGGAGATCAAGGAGTCGCTCCAGCAGGACATCACCGAAGAGCTGGGTCATGCCAAGCTCTTCGCGGAACGGATCAAGGAGCTCTACGGGGTGGTGCCCGGCTCGGAGGACTTCTCAGCGGTGCAGACCTACTTGCAGCCGCCGGACGAGCAAGTGGACATCGTCCACGTGATCCGCGGCGTGATCGAGGCCGAGACCGGCGCGATCGAGCACTACACGAAGATCGTCGAGGCGACCGACGGGGTGGACCCGGTGACCAACGACATGGTCATCGACATCCTCCACGACGAGCAGGGCCACCGCCGCCTCTTCGAGGGTTTCCTGCGCGAGTACGAGGCGCTGGGGCTGGCCTAGCTAGCCGCCGGCGATCTCGCGGAGATCCTTCGGCCTCACCAGCACGTGCAGCATGTGGTCGTCGAAGCCGGCGAGGCCGCCCTTCTTCATCTTCACCCGTGAGCCGGTGGCCAGGGCGACGGCCTGGGAGCAGTCGGGCTCGTGACCGACGAGCATGACCTCGCCGCGCCCGGCGGCCAGCTCGAGGGGATCGAAGTCGCCGCCTTTGAGGCGCTCGTCGATTTCAACTTCGACACCCAGAACATCGCACGCAAGGGTCGCGGTGCGGTGGGCTCTGACCTTCGGGCTGGTGAGGCAGACGTCCAGCTCCACCCCGAGCTTCTTCAATGCCCGGCCCGCTTTGACGGATTGCTGCTTGCCCTTCTCGGTCAGGTCGCGGTCGGCGTCGGGCTTGCCCTCGCCGGCCTCCGCGTCCCCGTGCCGAAGAATCCAGATCACCCGAACAACGTACCCCGAGCGCCGTTTACACAGCCTGTTGGCGAGTTACCGACCCCCGTGGGACGGAAACTCACCAAGGGCCGAGATTTCGTCCGGGGAGTGCGGGAATGGTGCGTATTCGGTGCGCTGCTCGTATCGACTCTGTCCGCACGCCCAGGCATGATCGACGGGTGAGCGCCGGAGCGGTCCATCTGCACGTCCACAGCGAGTACTCGCTGCTCGACGGGGCCTGCAAGATCGACAAACTGGCCGCGCGCGCGGCGGAGCTCGACATGCCGGCGCTGGGGCTGACCGACCACGGGGTGATGAACGGGTCGGTCGAGCACTACAAGGCGTGCGTGGCGGCCGGGATCAAGCCGATCATCGGCCTCGAGGCCTACTTCGTCGACGACCGCAAGCTGACGCCGCAGGCCCCGCGCTACGAGCGCAACCACCTCACCCTGCTGGCATCCGACCAGGCCGGCTTCCGCAATCTGGTGAAGCTCACCTCGGCCGGCTTTCTCGAGGGCTTCTCACGCGGCAAGGCGAACGTCGACCTCGAGCTCCTCTCCGCCCACTCGGAGGGGGTCATCGCGCTGACCGGTTGCCTGCAGTCGCGCTTCTGCCGCCGTCTCGTCGAGGACCGCCCCGACGACGCCAGGGCTCACGTCGACGACCTCGTCAACGCCTTCGGCCCGGACCAGGTCTACTTCGAGGTCCAGCGCAACGGCATCCCCGAGCAGGAGAAGGCGAACGAGGGAATCGTCAAGGTCGCGCGCGAGCTCGGCCGCCCGCTGGTCGCAACGGCCGACGTCCACTATCTCCGCCGCGAGGACTACGACAGCCACGCCGCGCTGCTCTGCGTGCAGACGAAGTCGACGATCGAGCAGCCGAAGCTCCGCTTCGACACCAACGAGTTCTATTTGAAGAGCTCCGACGAGATGACCGAGTCCTTCTCGGACATGCCCGAGTCGGTGGCGAGCACCCTCGAGATCGCCGAGCGCTGCGAGATCGAGATGCAGCTCGGCGAGCTGCTGCTGCCGCGCTTCCCGACCCCGGACGGCACCGAGCCTGGGGAGATGCTTCGCAACCTGGCGATTGAGGGCCTCCGCAAGCGCTACGGCGACCCGATCCCCGCCGACGCGATGGAGCGCCTCGAGTTCGAGCTCGGCGTGATCGACGAGATGGGTTTCCAGTCCTACTTCCTGATCGTCTGGGACTTCGTCCACTACGCCAAGAACGAGGGCGTCGCGGTGGGGCCGGGGCGCGGCTCGGCGGCCGGCTCGATCGTCGCGTACGCGCTCGAGATCACCGACCTCGACCCGCTGGCGAACAACCTGCTGTTCGAGCGGTTCCTCAATCCCGGCCGCAAGTCCATGCCGGACATCGACATCGACTTCTCGGTCCGTGGGCGCGAGCGGGTGATCCGCTACGTCGCCGACAAGTACGGGCGCGAGTGCGTCGCGCAGATCATCACCTTCGGCAAGATGGCCCCGCGCGCCGCCACCCGCGACGCCGCGCGGGTGCTCGGCTACGACTACGGGACCGGCGACCGGCTCGCCAAGCAGATCCCCGAGCCGATCATGGGCCGCAGCCCGAGCTTCGAGGAATGCCTGAAGCCGGGCGAGGAGCTGAAGCGCACCTACGACTCCGATCCCGACGCCCAGAAGATCATCGACACGGCGCAGGGCCTGGAGGGAATCGTCCGCAACCACTCGATCCACGCCGCGGCGGTCGTGATCGCGGACCGCCCGCTGCAGGAGATCGTCCCGCTGCAGCTCGCCGAGGACCGGGGGGCCGGCGGCAACGGAAACGGCAACGGGAACGGCAAGGCCGAGCGGGCCTACAAGACGGTCACGCAGTACTCGATGGGCCCGATCGAGGAGATCGGGCTGCTGAAGATGGACTTCCTCGGCCTGCGCAACCTCGATGTGATCGAGGACGCCGTGGCGATCATCGAGCGTTCGCGCGGCGAGCAGGTCGACATCAAGAACATCCCGCTTGACGATCCGAAGACCTACGCGATGCTCGCGCGGGGCGACTCGGTCGGGGTCTTCCAGTTCGAGTCGGATGGGATGCGCGACGCGCTCAAGGTGATCAAGCCGACGGAGTTCCAGGACCTGGTCGCGATCGGCGCGCTCTACCGGCCGGGCGCGATGCGCTTCATCCCCGACTACGCCAAGGGCAAGCGCAAGCCCGACTCAGTCCGCTACCCCGACCCCCGACTGCGGCCGATCACCGAGACCACCTACGGCTGCGTGATCTACCAGGAGCAGCTCATGGAGATCGCCAAGCAGATGGCCGGCTTCAGCCCGGCGGAGGCGGATGACCTCCGCAAGGCCGTGGGGAAGAAGAAGCGCGACCTGATGGCGACCATGAAGGAGAAGTTCCTCGAGGGGATGGCCGCGTCCAAGACCGATGCGCGCGTCGCCAAGGACCTCTGGTCCCTGATGGAGGCGGCGGCCGACTACTCCTTCAACCGCTCCCACGCCGCCTGTTACGCGCTGATCTCCTACCGGACCGCCTGGCTGCGAGCCAACTACCCGGCCGAGTACATGGCGGCCCTGATCTCGACCGTGATGTCGACCAAGGACAAGGTCCCATTCTTCGTCAACCGCTGCGCGGAGATGGACATCGAGGTGCTGCCGCCGGACGTGAACAACTCAGACCACGGCTTCGTCGTCTCCGGCAACTGCATCCGCTTCGGGCTCGACGCCGTGAAGAACGTCGGCCACATCGCGGTCCAGGCGATCCTCGACGCACGTTCGAGCGGAGGGGACTTCACCTCGCTGTGGGATTTCTGCGAGCGGGTCGACAGCCGTGCCGTGAACAAACGGGCCGTTGAATGTCTCGTCAAATGCGGGGCATTTGACTCCACCGGCGCGTCGCGCAAGGGCATGCTCGAGGCGCTGCCGGCCGCCGCCGCCTTCGGCCAGAAGGCCCAGGAGGACTCACGCCTCGGGCAGTCCTCGATCTTCGACCTCGGCGGCGGGGCGGAGGAGACGGGCCCGACGCGGCAGCACCACGCGCCGATCCGGGCCGAGGAGTTCGAGCAGAACGAGCTGCTCCGCCTGGAGAAGGAGACGCTCGGCACCTTCCTCTCCTCACACCCCCTCGCGGAGGTCAAGGACGCGCTCCGCCAGCGGGTCGACTGCTCGCTCTCGAGCCTTGCCGACAAGCAGGACGGCTCCTGGGTCACGGTGGGCGGCATCGTCACCGAGTTCAAGCGGCACACGTCCAAGAACGGCTCGAAGATGGCGTTCGCCACGCTCGACGACGTCGAGGGCCAGGTCGAGATGCTGGTGATGGGCAAGGCCTACGAGGCCTCCCAGGAGTTCCTTGCCGCCGATGCGATCCTGATCGTGCGCGGCAGGCTCGACCACAAGGGTCGCGGCGAGACGAAGCTGGTCGCGCAGGAGGTGGAGCTCTTCGAGCCCACCGAGGACGAGGTGGCGAGGGCGAGGGCGGCTCGGGACACGGGACCGCTGCGGATCAACATCGACGCGGGGGCCTTCGGCGCCTCGCTGATCGAGGAGCTCAAGGTCATCCTGGGGCACTTCCCAGGCAACTCGGAGGTCCTCCTCGTCATGAAGACGCGGGAGGGGCCGAGGGAGCTCAGGTTCGGCCGCGAATACCGCGTTCGGCGCTCCGCCGGGCTCGAGGCCGAGCTCGACGCGCTGTTCGGTGCCGCGGCCCGCGCCGCCTGAACCTAGAATCTGCAGACCCGCTTGGGGGTGGGTATGTAGATGGGGCGAGGCGAGCACTGGACCACCCGGCAGCTGACGGACTTCCTGTCCGCCGTCTCGGCGTTCACGGAGGCGGGCGACGTCCTCCGCAGCGGCGTCGAGCACGTGGTCGTGGCGATGGATTCGGACATCGCGGCGCTGGTCCGCGACGGTCACATCGAGGCCTCGATCGGCTTCTTCGGCGGCGTCGCCCCGGTGCACGATCTCGTCGGGGCCGCCGCCCAGCCGAGCTTCGAGAGGGAGCTCGGCGAGCTCGGCATCTGCACCGGCATCTGCTGCCCGGTCGGCGACGACGGGATGGTCCTGCTCACGGCCCGAGTCGGCGGCGAGGGCTTCACCCCCGACGAGACGGGGCTGCTCAGTGGCATGGGGAGGGTCCTCGCGCTGTCGCTGCGGGGCGTGGGGCTGATCGGCGAGCTCCGTGAGCGGCAGACCCTCCTGGAGCGCCTGAGCACGCTGCAGCGCTCGATCGCGAGCCGCGACGACCTGGAGGAGGTCTTCGGCGCGATCGTCACCGGCGCCAGCGAGCTGCTCGGGGACGAGGTCGTCGACCTCAGCCTGATCGACCCGGATGAGCCGTCGATGCTGGAGATAGTCGCGTCGGTCGGCTTCTCCGACGAGTTGCTCGCGCAGATCGGCCGGACGCGGATCGACCAGGGGACCGCGGGCCACGCGATCACCGAGCGCAGGCCGATCGTGGTCGAGGACTACGGCTCCGATCCGCGGCACATCCCTGACATGGCGGTCGACGGGCTCCGCTCGGTGATCTCGGCGCCGATCTATCAGCGCGGCGAGCTGGTGGGCGCTCTCTCGCTCGGAACCCGCCGGCCCGGGCGCCGGTACCGCGAGATGGAGCGGGAGGCCGTCCTCGCCTTCGCCGAGCACGCCGGACTGGCGCTGAACGACGCGAAGGCCGCGGAGGAGACGGCTCATCAGGCCTTCCACGATCCGCTGACCGGGCTGGCGAACAGGGCCCTGTTCCTCGATCGCCTCAGCCAGGCGAGAGCCAGAGCAGCTCGCTCCGGCGGCTCGGTCGGCGTCGTGTTCGCAGACCTGGACGGCTTCAAGACCGTGAACGACAGCCTCGGGCACGCCGCCGGCGATCAGCTTCTGATCATCGCCGCGCAGCGGCTGGTCTCAGTGCTCGGGCCGACGGACACGGTCGCCCGCTTCGGCGGCGATGAGTTCGCGATCCTGATCGAGGACGCCAGCGAGCCGATCAGCGCGGCACGTCTGGCCCGTCGAGCGCTCGAGGTGCTCGAGAAGGTGATCGAGATCCACGGCCGCGAGATCTTCATCACCGCGAGCATCGGCGTGGCGGCCGGGCTCGAGGAGCCGGAGGAGCTGCTGCGGCGAGCGGATCTCGCCATGTACGAATCCAAGGGACAGGGGAAGGGCCGCTACGAGCTCTTCCAGAGCCACATGCACGAGGCGATGGCCCAGCGGCTGGAGCTCGAGACCGACCTGCGGGGCGCCGCGGAGCGCGACGAGTTCATCCTGCACTACCAGCCGATCGTGGAGCTCGGGAGCGGCAGCATCGTCGGGGTCGAGGCGCTGATGCGCTGGATGCATCCGACGCGCGGGCTGATCGGCCCGGAGGAGTTCATCCCGATCGCCGAGGAGAGCGGCCAAATCCACGCCCTGGGCCGCTGGGTCCTCCGGGAGGCGTGCGAGCGGATGGTCGACTGGCAGGCCGAGCATGGGCCGCTCCACCTCACGGTCAACCTCTCGAGCGCCCAGCTTCGACAGGCGAGCCTCGTCCGGGAGGTGGCCGAGGTCCTGGACCACACCGGGCTTGATCCCAGCCGCCTCACCCTGGAGATCACCGAGACCGTCCTGATGGACGTCAGCACCAGCAACCTCGAGCGGCTCGCCGCGCTGAAGCGGGAGGGGATCCGCCTGGCGGTCGACGACTTCGGAACGGGTTACTCATCTCTGCAGTACCTGCGGCGCTTCCCGATCGACTGGCTGAAGATGGCGAAGTTCTTCGTCGACGGAGTCGAGCACTCGGGCTCCCAGTCGAGGCTCGCCCGCGCGATCGTCAATCTGGCTCACAGCCTCGAGATCGAGGTGATCGCGGAGGGAATCGAGTCGGCCCAGCAGGCAACCGTGCTCGATGACATCGGCTGTCTCTGGGGCCAGGGCTTCTACTACTCGCCGCCCCTTCCGGCCGCCGAGATCTCGGCGCAGCTCCGGTCCCGAGCCCTCGCGCGTTAGCAGATCGACCACCGGATTCGCAAGGGGCGGATAGAGGTCAAGATGGCCAACCCCGCCTCGGCGGCGCCTAGACTGAACGCCGTGCCGAGGCAGACCCAGACCCAGAGGAACAGCTCAGGCGAGTGCCGCCAGTGCGGGACCTTCTGCGACAAGCTCGTCAACCCCGCGGGCTGCCTCGAGATGGGATGCAAGTTCCTCTACACCTACGAGGACGCACGGACCGGCGGCCGCTTCATGGGCTGCATGAACAAGGTGTTCAGCGCGGAGATCGACTTCGACCTCTTCCTGCTCGCCGAGAGAGCCCGAGAGGGCTTCGGCGGGATCAAGATGACCGGCGCTCCGCTGCCGCACTGCCAGTTCAGCGTCGAGCGCGCCTACGAGGGCGATGGGCCGGCTCACGAATGCGTCAACCGCCGCTTCTTCGACGCGCCGGACGACACGCCCGAGTCGATCCGCGCGTTCGACCTGCGGAACACCCTGTCCTGAGTCGCCGATGGCGGGCCGGGGGGCCAGGGCATTCGTCTGCGCGCTCCTCGCCGCGCTCTCGCTCTGCCTGCCGGGCTGCGGCGGGGCCTCGGCGTCCTCTCCGCAGGTCGTGGCCGACAGGCTCGACCAGAACATCAACGATCTGACAGCCGCAATCGACCGGTGGCGGGCCGGGGGAGACCCTCCCTCCGGCCCACCGCCCCAGGACGTCCTCGACCAGGCCAAGGCCCTCCAGCTCAACGCGCGCTTTCTGACGACCCACTCCAACCTGACCTCGCAGATGCTCCCGCTCCTTCCGGGCCCACGGGCGGCGCAGATTCGGCGCCTCACCGCCGCCGAGCGCGACCTCCTGCGGCTCTCTCATGGCGCGCGCCACCGCAAGCTCAGAGTCGGTGCGCCGCCTCCCGTCTCCGACCTCTTCTCCTTCTACCGGGAGGCGCAGGGCCGCTACGGCGTCGGCTGGAACTACCTCGCCGCGATCCATTTCGTGGAGACCAAGTTCGGCCGGGTGAAGAGCGACAGCGTCGCGGGGGCGAAGGGGCCGATGCAGTTCATCCCGTCGACCTGGCAGATCTACGGCAACGGGGGCGACATCCACGATCCGCACGACGCCATCCTCGCCGCCGCCAACCTGCTCCACCACAACGGAGCGCCACCGCAGTACGCCCGGGCGCTGCGCGCCTACAACGACTCCGGGCTCTACGTCGACGCGGTCACGCGCTACGCGCGGGAGATCGCCGCGAATCCCTACGGGCTCTACTACCTCTACTGCTGGCTGCCCTAGCGCCGGCCAGGTAGGCGTTGCCGCGCGGTGAGAGCCTGTAGCCGACCAGCATGCTCTCGGTCAGGCCGAGCTCCTTGAGCTTGCGGACGTCCCGCTTGAACGGAGCCTTCTCCATCCCGATAGACGCCGCAAGGTCGGCGGCGAGCGTCTCGGGCCGCTCGGCGATCAGCTCCAGCAGGCGACGGGTCCACGGCTCGCCACGGCGCAGGTCCATCCGCTCGAGCCGCTCGTCCAGCTCTGCACGCTCCTCCGCCGAGAGCTCGGCTGCCTCGCGAAGCGCGACCCTCGGGTCATCGCCGATGCGACGGAACTCGATCCGGTAGAGGCGCCCCTCCGGCCGAAGGCTGCGCAGCAGCTCTGCCTTCGAGTCGAATCCGGCGCGACGCGCTTCCTCGGGGCTGATCTGCCGCCCGCTGGCCGGCTCAACGGCGTCGATCGCGAGCACGCCGGCTCGGGTCCGCAGGGTGCCGCCTGCCCTCACGGTGGGCCGTTTCCAGCGGCGGAAAGCCAGGTCGATCTCGCCGGCTTCGATCCCATCGAGCGCTCGGCGGTTGAGGAGCATCAGCTCCGCTTGCGGATCGCGTCGCGGTGGAGGCGCCGGATGATCTGCATGTCCTTGCGGTCGATCGCCTTGCCCTCCACGCCGGGGCCCTCCAGCACCGCGGGCAGACCCTGCAGCCGCGGCTCGCCGATGAAGGCGCGCATCCCCTGACGCCCGATCTCCCCATTGGGGATCGGGGCATGCCGGTCGCGGTTCGAGCCACGGGGGTCGCGCGAGTCGTTCACGTGCAGGAGCTTCAGCTGCTTCAGGCCGATCTTCGAGTCGATCTCGTCGACGAGCTCCTTCATCCCCTCCGGCGTGCGCACGTCGTAGCCGGTCGCGTGCAGGTGGCAGGAGTCGATGCAGAGGCCGAGCCGCCTGGGGCCGCCGGTCTTCTCGATCAGCTCGGCCGTCTCGCCGAAGTCCAGGCCCAGGAGCTGCGGAGAGCCCGCCGTGTTCTCGTAGAGGATCGGGCAGCGGTCAGTCTCGGCCAGCGCCTCCTTGATCAGCTTCACCGCCCGCTTGCGCGCGTTCGTTCGCGTGTCGTCCTTGAGTGCTCCCGGGTGGATGACCACACCCATGGCCCCGATGCCGTCGCCGACGCGGAGCGCGTGTGTGAGGGAGTCGAGGGATTTCTTCCGCATTTCCCTGTCCCTGGTCGCGGGATTGATCAGGTAGATCGCGTGAATCGCGACCGCCTGGACCTTGGAGGCCTCCATCGCCTCCCTGAAGGCGGCGAAGTCGTCGGCGGAGTAGCGGGTCGGGCGCCACATGCGCGGGCTCTGGTTGAAGATCTGGATCGACTCGCAGCCCATCTCCCGGGCGCGCTCGATGGCCTTGGGCAGGCCACCCCCTGTGGAAACATGGGCGCCGATCAGCATCGTGAGCTCCGATCCGTCAAATCCCGTTCGAGTCCGCTTCGCCCCGTCACCGACGGGCGCCCTCCACATCGGGGGAGCGAGGACGGCACTGTACAACTGGCTCTACGCCCGGGGCCGGGGTGGGCAGCTCGTGCTGCGGATCGAGGACACCGATCGCGAGCGCTCCACTCCGGAGAACGTCGAGCAGATCCTCGACGCGCTGGGTTGGCTGGAGCTCGACTGGGATGAGGGGCCGCTCAGCCAGGCGGAGCGCGCCGATCGCCATCGCGAGGCGCTGGATCAGCTGCTCGAGGCCGGCGTCGCCTACCGCGACACGGCGACCGGCGACGACGTCGCCGCCTGGAAGAAGGAGCACGGCAACCGCGGCTATCGCGGTGAGCCGAGCGACGACCCGGGCGCGGCAGTTCGCCTGAGGGTGCCCGACGAGGGGGACACCGCGGTGGCTGACGAGATCCGCGGCGAGGTGCGCTTCCCGAACGCCGCATCGGATGACTTCGTGATCGCCCGGGGCGACGGATCGGTTCTCTACAACTTCGCCGTCGCGGTGGACGATGCCGACATGGGGATCACCCACGTGATCCGGGGCGACGACCACCTCTCCAACACGCCGAAGCAGCTGCTCGTCATGGAGGCGCTGGGGGTCACGCCGCCGCGCTACGCGCACCTGCCGCTGCTGCACGGCCCCGATGGCAAGAAGCTCTCGAAGCGCCACGGAGCCGCGAGCGTTCAGGAGCTCCGCGACTCGGGTTACCTGCCCGCGGCGGTCCGCAACTACCTCGCCCTGCTCGGCTGGGGGACCCAGGACGACACGACGATCATGAGCACCGACGAGCTGATCGAGCGCTTCGACGTCGCGGATGTCGGCCGCGCGAGTGCGATCTTCGACGAGCAGAAGCTGCGCTGGCTGAACGGGCGGTTCATGCGGGAGATGGACCTCGACGCATACACCGAGGCCGTCGCCAAGCACCTCGGGCGAGAGCCCGACGAGCGCCTGCGCGCCGCCTGTGAGATCGCGCAGGAGAAGGCGCAGACCCTCGATGAGATCTGGCCGCTGATCGGCTTTCTCTTCGAAGACCCCCAGACCGACGAGAAGGCCTGGAAGAAGGTGATGAAGGACGGGGCCCTGCCCCTCCTCAGCGAGGCGCTCGACGCGCTGCGGGGCACGGACTCGTTCGAGCCAGCCGAGCTGGAGAGCTCCCTGGGCCGGATCCTCGCCGAGCACGACGTGAAGCCGGGCAAGCTCTACCAGCCGATCAGGGTCGCGATCACGGGCACGTCCGTGTCGCCCGGCATCTTCGAATCCCTGGCGGTTCTGGGCAGGGAGCGGTCGGTCGAGCGCATCGAGCGCGCCGTACAGCGGCTTTCCACGGATACGGACAACCGAACTTCTAGGTAGATCGCCGCATGGGCTAAACAATCGCCGAGCGTGTGCCGATTAGATGTCCATGGCAACAGCCGCGACAGCGCGCAGCGCACAGAACGGCACGCGCGGGCAGGGACGCGGGCGGGTCCTGGCGGCCGCATTCGACGAGGCTGAGCGCCAGCCCGCGCTCTCCGAGGGGCGCGAGCAGGCCCTCGAGCAGGTCAACCGAGGAGCGCCGCCGCACGAGGTCGCCGCGGTGGTCGAGGCCGATGTCGGCCTCACCTGCGCCATCGTCCGCGCGGCGGGCCAGATCCAGGGCGCCGGCCGCATTCGCAGCGTCACGGACGGCGTCGAGCGGCTCGGCCCCGGCGCGGTCGAGGCGATCCTTCGCTCCGCCCCCTCCTACGACATCTTCAACGGCGACGGGCGCCTCGCCCTCGCCCCGGATCGCTTCCGCCTGCACGCTCTGGCCGTGCAGCGCGCCGCCGACCGGATCGCCGACGTGAGCGGCATCGGCGACCGTGACGAACTGGCGCTCGCCGCGATCCTCCACGACATCGGCCGCCCCGTCCTGGCGCGGCTGCATCCCGGCTACGCCGAGCGCTTCGACCGCCGCGGCGCCACGCCCGACGATCGCATTGCCGAGGAGCGCCGCGAGCTGGGCATCGACCACGCCCTGGTGGGCGGGGTCCTCACCCGCCGCTGGGGCGTCCACGCCCGCGTCGCCGAGGCGATCGAGCGCCATCACACCCGTCATGCCGAGGGCATGGCCGCCGTGATCCGCGTCGCGGACATGGTCGCCGCCCACATCGAGGACTGCCCGGTCAGCACCCAGGACCTGGTCGAGGCCGCGGAGAGCTGCGGCATGGACGAGCAGGCGGTGCGCATGGTCCTCTACGAGCTTCCCCAGGGCAAGGGGTCACGTCGCCGGGCCACCGGCCCGTGCCCGCTCTCCACGCGAGAGCTGGACGTCCTCAGGCGTCTCGCCGAGGGCAAGGTCTACAAGCAGATCGCGGTCGAGCTCGACCTCTCGGCGAGCACCGTCCGCAGCCACCTCCACAACGTTTACGGCAAGCTCGGCGCCCTCGACCGCGCGCAGGCGGTCCTCATGGCGACCGAGCAAGGCTGGATTTAGAGGCTCGGCCTCTTGCGTCGGTCCGCCCCCAGCCGGTGGGGGCGGACCGACGCATTCCGATCACCGCAGCGGCGATCCCCATGCCGATCGCGTCGATCAGGACGTCCCTCGGGGTGCCCTCTCGACCCCGCACGAAGGTCTGGTGGAGCTCGTCGCTGCATGCGTATGCGAGCGAGATCAGGACCGCCCAGAGGACCGGCCTTCTGGTGACGCTCCAGAGCGCCCACGCCCAGGCCGCTGTCAGCAGCGCGTAGCCGCTGACATGACCGAGCTTCCGGATCACGATCACCCACCAGGCGTGGTGGGCGGCCGCCGGCTGAGACGAGAACCAGAAGATCACGCCCATCAGGGCGAGCGGCGCCAGGGCGCGCAGGTACGGGGAGCGGGGATTCACCGCGGCGCCGCCCGGACCGGTAAAACGGATGTAGTGATCTCGGTCACCTCGAAGTCACGTTACGCGGTGGTCGCGCTGGCGGAGCTGGCTCGCGCCACAGACAGCCCGATGCCGATCGGCCAGGTCGCCGAGCGTCGCGGCATCCCCGTGCAGTTCCTCGAGCAGCTCTTCTCGACCCTGCGCCGCTCCGGGATCCTGGTCAGCCACCGCGGCGCGAAGGGCGGCTACACGCTCGCCCGGCCCGCCGACGAGATCAACGTCCTGGAGGTCGTCCAGGCGCTCGACGGGGTGGTCGGCCAGGAGGGGAAGGAGGCCGGGGGCATCTGGGAGGAGGGGGTGGAGGCCCTGAGAGCCACCTTCCGCGAGGCCACCATCGCCGACATCGCCCGCCGCGAGGCCGAGGGGGCCGGCACCGGGATGTACCACATCTGAGTCCCCGCGCCTCGAAACCCCCGAAACCCGACCCGGTTCCGGTAGTTTTGATCAATGGCCGGGTCGAACGGGACATCCACGACGCTGCGGGTCGGAGCCGAGAGCTCCGCCGTCGTCGGCAACACGCCGCTCGTCGCACTGCCGCGCCTGGGCGCCGACCTGCCCGGCGAGGTGGTCGCCAAGCTCGAGTTCCTGAATCCCGGCGGTTCGGTCAAGGACCGCATCGGAGTCGCGATGATCGACGCCGCCGAGCGCGACGGCCTGATCGAGCAGGGCCGCTCGGTGATCGTCGAGCCGACCAGCGGGAACACCGGCATCGCCCTGGCGCTGGTCGCGGCGGCGCGTGACTACCGCCTGATCCTCACCCTTCCCGAGGGCATGAGCCGGGAGCGAACCGCGCTGCTCCGCACCTACGGCGCCGAGGTCCACGAGACGCCCTCGCTGGGCGGCATGAACGAGGCGGTGGAGCTGGCCAACAAGCTCGCGGCCGAGCACGATGGCTTCATCCCGCAGCAGTTCTCGAATCCGGCCAACCCCGAGATCCACCGCCGCACGACGGCCGAGGAGATCTGGCGCGACCTCGACGGCGGGGTCGATGCCTTCGTAGCGGGGGTGGGCACCGGCGGGACGATCACTGGAGTCGGCCAGGTGCTGAAGGAGCGCCGGCCCGACATCCGAATCGTCGGGGTCGAGCCGGCCTCGTCGCCCGTCCTCTCTGGCGGCCTGCCCGGCGCGCACAAGATCCAGGGGATCGGCGCGGGCTTCGTCCCCGACGTGCTCGACCGCGACGTGATCGACGAGATCGTCGGCGTCAGCGACGAGGACGCCCTCGACATGGCCCGCGCTTCGGCCCAGCGCGAGGGCCTGCTGATCGGCATCTCCGCCGGCGCCGCCGTGCGAGCCGCGCTCGATCTCGCCGCCCGCGAGGAGATGGCGGGCAAGCGGATCGTGGTGATCGTGCCGGACTCGGGTGAGCGATACATGTCGCTGCCGTTTTTCGCCCCCTAAGAGCGGCCTCGCCACCCTAAGCTTCTGGGCGTGCTCGGCCTGGGAACCATGAGGCGGGTCCTCAAGGAGGTCTCCGCCGACGTCGCCTCCGCGCGCGAGCGGGATCCCGCCGCCCGGGGGATCGGCACGCTCGAGATCCTCACCGGGTGGGCGGGGGTCCAGGCACTGCTCGCCCACCGGGTCGCGCACGCGCTCTGGGAGTCCGAGGTGCCCCTCGTGCCGCGGACCATCGCGTACACGAGCCGCGCGTTCACGGGGATAGAGATCCATCCCGCGGCCAGGATCGGCTCCGACTTCTTCATCGACCACGGCTCCGGCGTGGTGATCGGCGAGACGGCCGAGATCGGGAACCGGGTGACGCTCTACCAGGGGGTGACCCTGGGTGGCACGGGCTTCGCTCGGGGCAAGCGCCATCCCACACTCGACGACGATGTGACGGTCGGCTCGGGGGCGAAGCTGCTCGGCCCGGTGACCGTGGGGCGGAATGCGAAGGTCGGCGCCAACACGGTCGTGATCGAGGACGTTCCGCCGCAGACGACGGTCGTCGGGAACCCGGGACATCCCGTCCGCGTGGAGGGGCGCCCGGTTGAGGGCCCTGACACCGACTGGATTCACCTTCCCGATCCCATCGCAGAGGCGATGAAGGAGCTCTCAGAGCGGATCGCGCAGCTCGAGAAGCGTCTCGCGGATGCGACCGGCGAAGCGGCCCGCGAGGCCGACGTCACGGAGCTGCGACCGAAGAAGGGGCCGAGCTCAGCCGGCGGTTAGCCAGCGGGAGCCGGGCCTATGCTTGGCCCGTGGCCGCCGGAAGAGAGGAATTGAAGGTCGCGCCCGTCGAAGTTGGCGCGGACCAGGTCGAGCGCCTGCTGGCCGGGCTGAACGGCCCCCAGCGGGAGGCGGTCACGTTCGGCGAGGGCCCCCTGCTGATCCTGGCGGGGGCGGGCTCGGGCAAGACCCGGGCACTGACGCACCGGATCGCCTGGCTGCTCGCCACCGGCCGCGCGCACCCCAACCAGATCCTGGCCATCACCTTCACGAACAAGGCGGCCAACGAGATGCGCGACCGCGTCTCGGCGCTGGTCGGCGGAGTTTCCCGCCGGATGTGGGTGATGACGTTTCACGCGGCCTGTGCGCGGCTGCTCCGCATCGAGGCGGAACGCCTCGGCTACACGAGCAAGTTCACGATCTACGACGAGGCCGACTCGCTGCGGATGCTGAAGCGCTGCCTGGAGGAGCTCGAGGTCGACACCAAGCGCTACCCGCCCCGGGCCATCCGCGCCCGGATCTCCGACGCCAAGAACCAGCTGATCGACGCCGAGAGCTATCAGGAGCAGCTGGGCGGCGTCTTCGAGGATCTGGTCGGCCAGGCCTACCGGCTCTACGAACGGCGGATGCTCGACGCCAACTCGATGGACTTCGACGACCTGCTGATGCGAACGGTCAACGTGCTGGAGCTCTTCGAGGACGTCCGCAGGCGCTACCGCGAGCGGTTCCGCTGGATCCTGGTCGACGAGTATCAGGACACGAACCCGGCCCAGTACCGGCTCCTGCAGCTGCTCGCGGGCGAGGACGGCAATCTCTCCGTCGTCGGCGACGACTCGCAGGCGATCTACGGCTTCCGCGGTGCTGACGTGCGGAACATCCTCGAGTTCGAGAAGGACTTTCCCGACGCGCACGTGGTGAAGCTCGAGCAGAACTACCGCTCGACCGAGACGATCCTGGAGGCCGCGAACGCGGTGATCTCGCACAACAGCGGCGGCCTCGACAAGCACCTCTGGACCGACCTCGGCAAGGGCGAGAAGATCCACGTCGCGGAGCTCGAGGACGAGCACGCCGAGGCCCGCTTCGTCGCCGGGGAGATCGAGGAGCTGACCGACAAGGCGGGGCTCTCCCGCGACGAGGTCGCGGTCTTCTACCGGACCAACGCCCACAGCCGCGTCCTCGAGGACATCCTGGTCCGCTACGAGCTGCCGTACCAGGTGATCGGCGGGACGAAGTTCTACGAGCGCGCGGAGATCAAGGACGCCATCGCGTACCTCCAGCTGCTCATCAACCCGGCGGACGAGGTGAGCTTCTCTCGGGTGATCAACTCTCCCCGGCGCGGGATCGGCAACACCAGCCAGGGCCGCCTGCTCAATCATGCGAACACCACCGGCCGGACCATCTGGGAGGTGGCGCTCGAGCCCGAGGCGGTCCCGGGGCTCTCCGGGGCGGCGATCAAGTCCATCGGCCGCTTCACCGAGCTGATCGGGGAGCTGCGTGCCGAGTTCGAGAACGCTCCCGTCGCCGACCTCCTCAGGGCGCTGCTGGAGCGCTCCGGCTACCTCGACGCCCTGCGAGCCGAGCGCACGATCGAGGCGGAGGGGCGGATCGAGAACCTCGAGGAGCTGGTCGGGGTCGCGGACGAGTTCGACGCCAATCGCCAGTTGGAGGGGCCTTCGGACATCGCTGCGCTCGACGAGTTCCTGCAGGCGATCTCGCTCTACACCGACCAGGACGACATGACCCACGACGAATCGAAGGTCACGCTGATGACCTTGCACAACGCCAAGGGCCTCGAGTACGACGCCGTCTTCGTGATCGGCTGTGAGGAGGGCGTCTTCCCGCACTCCCGCTCTCTCGAGGAAGGCAACGAGGAGGAGGAGCGACGCCTCGCATACGTCGGCATCACCCGGGCGCGCAAGCGGCTCTGGATGACGCACGCCCGCAGCCGACGCCTCTTCGGAGGGAGGGAGACCGGCTTCCCGTCCCGATTCCTCTCGGAGCTGCCCGAGGGGCTGGTCGAGCGGGAGGGGACCCAGGAGCAGGCGATGACGGGCTGGGCCCTCGGCGGGACCAGCGCACCCCCTCCGAAGGCCGACCCCTCGCTCTCCTTCGCCACCGGCGACGACATCGTCCACGCGAGCTTCGGCGACGGGGTGGTTACGGCGGTGGAGCCCGGCGGCGTGATTGTCGTCCGCTTCGCCAGCGATGGTGCCGAGCGCAAGCTGATGGCCGACTACGCACCCCTGAGGAAGGCGAGCTGATGGCCGCCACCGTGATCGACGGCAAGGCTGTGGCCGCCACGGTGCGGGTAAGGGTCCGCGGCGAGGTCGAGGAGCTCTCGAGCCGGCTCGGCCGCCCGCCCGGACTGGCGACGGTGCTGGTGGGCGACGACCCTGCGTCCGCGATCTACGTCCGCCGCAAGCGCGAGGCCTGCGAGGAGGTCGGGATCCAGTCGATCCACCACGAGCCGGACGGGTCGATCTCGCAGGACGACCTGCTCGACCTGGTCCGCGAGCTCAACACCTCGGACGAGGTCGACGGCATCCTCGTTCAGCTTCCGCTTCCCGACCAGATCGACTCCGCCGCGATCGTCAACTCCATCGACCCGGACAAGGACGTGGACGGGCTCACACCGATCAGCGCCGGCCGCCTCGCCCGCGGCGAGCCGGGGCTGGTGCCGTGCACGCCACAGGGGATCATGGAGCTGCTCGCCTCGGCGGGCGTCGATCCGGCCGGCAAGGAGGCGGTGATCGTCGGCCGCTCCAACCTGGTGGGCCGCCCGGTCCTCTCGCTGCTGCTCGGCGCCAACGCGACGCCGACCATCTGCCACAGCCGAACCCGCGATCTGGGGGAGGTCTGCAGGCGGGCGGAGATCCTGATCGCGGCGGCGGGCCAGCCGAAGCTGGTCACCGGGGACATGATCCGGCCGGGCGCCACGGTCATCGACGTCGGTACGAACCGGACAGACGACGGCCTGGTCGGCGACGTGGACTTCGACGTCGCGGTCGAGGTGGCGGGGGCGATCACTCCCGTTCCGGGCGGAGTCGGCCCGATGACGATCGCGATGCTGCTGTCCAACACCGTCCAGGCTGCACGGGGACGCCTGTCGGTGGCCGCTACTCCTGGTTGAATCCGGCCTTCAAACCACCGACGGAGGCTGACTTGGACTCATCAAGGTTGCGCACGGGGGAGATCGTCGCCGGGATAGGCGGCGTCGCCCTGTTCGTGTTCCTGTTCTTCGACTGGTTCGGCGGAGGCGCGGAGGTGAGCGGCAGCCTGGTCAACGGGACCGCGACCCTCTCGCACCCGGGCATCAGCGGTTGGGATGCTCTCGTCGACCTGCCGGGGTTCCTGATCATCCTGTCGGGCGTCTCGGGGATCGCGCTGGCGTATCTCGCCGCCGCCGGCCAGCGGGTGAACATCCCGGTGCGGCGTGGCGCGGTAACGGCCCTGCTGGGCGCGCTGGCGGTCCTGCTGATCCTGTGGCGGATGTTCGCCGGCTCGCCGACCCTGAAGATCGGCGTGTTCCTCGGCCTGGCGGCGGCGATCGCCATCACCGCGGGCGCCCTGATGGCGCTCGGGGAGGATGGATTCGAGCCGCTGGTCGCCGTTGCGGGTGGTCGCACCCGCGCGGCTTCGGCGAGCGCTCCGGCGGCGACGCTGGTGCCGCCCCCGGCCGCAGTCCCGGCGAGCAGCAGCTCGCGCTCGAGCGGCTCGACGGCGACGAAGCGTGCGACGGCGAAGAAGCCGGCCGCGCGGTCCGCGTCGAAGGCCAAGCCGAAGGCAAAGACGAAGTCATCGAGCTCACGCTCGACCTCGACCAAGAAGAAGTCCAGCTCGAGCAAGAGCAAGAGCAAGAGCTCCGCCAGCCGCAAGAAGTAACCGCATCCCCCGGGGTCAGGTCTTGCAGAGCAACATGGCTTGATCGCAAGACCTGACCCCGTGGGGAAGCCGATTTACATTCGCCCGCCTGTGTAGGGTCACCGCGCTCACCCGACCCGTTCAAGGCTTGGAGGACGAAAGATGATTGGAAGGCTGTCTCAGGGGCAATTGATCGCGGCGGTCGCGGCCGTCGTCCTGCTGGTCGCGATGTTCCTGCCCTGGATCGGCTTCAGTGCCGGTGGGGGTGGCGGCACCATCAGTGTTCCGGGAGGCGGGAGCATCACTGTTCCGAGCGGGACGGGGCCAACGGTCAGCGACTCATGGAACGTCTGGAAGGGCTCCACGCTCGACATCTATCTGCTGATCACCGTCGTCGTCGCGGTGCTGCCGGCGCTTCTCGCCCTCACCGACAGCTCCGAGGAGTTCTCGTTCGTCTCGGCGGCGACGTTCCTGCTCGGAGTCGTCGCGGTGATCCTGATCGCCGCCTTCCTGACGGTCGACTTCCCGGACGGCGCGGACCGCAAGATCGGCGCCTTCATCGGCCTGGTCGCGGCGCTGGGTGTCGCCTTCGGCGGATTCAGGGCCATGCAGGAAGAGGCCGCCGGGGAGATATAGGCTCGTCCCCGGAAAGAACACTGAGGAGGGAAATTGGACGCGAACAGGTTGTCTCAGGGCCAGCTCGTCGCCGCGATTGCGGCGATCGCCCTTTTCATCATCAGCTTCCTGCCCTGGTTCGGCGTTTCAGGAGCCGTGACCGTCGGCGGGACAACGATCGGCGGATCGCAGAACTTCAGCCTCTGGGAGGCTGAGAACCCGCTCGACATCTATCTGCTCATCGTGATCTTGGTGGCGCTGGTTCCCGCCGTGCTGGCGGTGATGGGAGACGGCGCGGACGCGCCGATGGCCGCGATGGCGACGACTCTCCTCGCCGGAGTGGGCACGATCCTCATCCTGTACCAGGTGTTCGACACGCCTGGCGATGCTGACCGCAAGATCGGCCTGTTCCTCGGCCTGATCGCCTGCGCCGGGGTCGCCGTGGGCGGCTACCTGACGATGCAGGAGACATCAGGGGGCGAGCGGTACTGAACCGAGGTTTGCGGCCTGGCGAGTGGGTCGAGGCCATCGGCGGCCTCGGCCTGCTCGTCGCCGGCTTTCTCCCCTGGTACTCCGCGGACGGTGTGGACGCCACCGCCTGGCAGGCCTTCAGCGTCACCGACATCGTGCTCGCCGCCGCCGCGGTGGTCGCGCTCTCCGTCACGGTCTGCGTGCTGTTCCGGATCTCCGTCAGCTACCCGGTGGCCGGGTCATCCGTGGCGACCGGCTTCGGGCTCGTGAGCGTCGTGCTGATCGTGATCCGCATGATCGATCCGCCCGGTGCCGGGGATCCGAGCCTCGAGTTCGGCGCCTGGCTGGGCCTCGCATCCGCGATCGCGATCACGGTCGGCGGTCAGCGGGGGATGCAGCCCCTGAAGTCCCCGGACGCGCCCTCAGCCGTTTAGCGCCGCCCCGACGTCGCCCGCCACGTGCGTGGCGCAGGCGATGACGGTCATCATCGGGTTCACGCCGACGGAGGTCGGCAGCAGGCTCGCATCGGCGATGTAGAGGCTCTCGACACCTCGGACCGCGCCGTGAGGGTCGCAGACGCTCGTGTCCGGGTCGGTCCCCATCCGCGCGCTGCTCATGGGATGGAACGCCTCGAGCCGCAGGTCCGATGGCTTGAGCGTCATCGACTCGAACTCGGCAAGCCCCTCCCGCTTGAGGACCGAGACCGGCCCGACGTTGGGGTAGACCTCCGTCGCGCCCGCCGCGAAGTGGATCTCCGCCGCGCGTGCGATTCCGAACTGGATGGTTCGCGCCTCCTCCTCCATCAGACGGTAGGAGAGCCGCAGGGAGCCGTTCGAGCTGAGGCCAACGCGGCCCTCGGAGCGATCGTGAAGATGGACCCCGATCGAGGCGATGTTGCCGAAGTGGGCGACGCGGTCCGAGAACGCGGCTCCGACGCCCGGCAGCCACTGCGCACCGAAGGAGAGCGGGGTGAAGGTCGCCTCGAGCAGGATGCCCTCCGGCTGCCACTGGTCCACGTAGTAGCTCTGCATGACGCCCTCCCAGCCGCGGACCTCCTCCTCGTAGCGGGCACCGATCCAGGCGGCGGGGTGGATGTGGAGGTGCCGCCCGAGGGTGGGGTGCGTGATGCCGGAGCGAAGCAGCAGCTCCGGCGTGCCGAAGGCGCCGCCGGCGCTGATCACGGCCTTGGCGCGCACCTCCCAGTCGCGTCCCGCGGGGGGCCGCCCGTTGCGCTTGGCTTCCTGGGCGCGGGTCGTGGGCATTCCCGCCCTGCAGGCGAGGCCGGTCGCGCGGCCGTTCTCCGTGAGGATGCGCTGCACCTGGACCCCGGCGCGGACGCGTGCCCCTGAGGCGACCGCCCTGGGCAGGTAGGAGACGTGGGCGGCTCGCTTCGCGTCGATCTCGCAGCCGAGCGGGCAGGAGCTGCACTGCACGCACTTCCCGGCATTCCGGCTGATCGGCCCGCCGCTGGCTCCCAGCGCCGCCGCACCCTCCGCGCAGAGCTGGCCGTTGCGGCCCAGAGTCTCGATGTTGAGGGGCGTGACGGCGAGCACCTTCTCCGCCTCGGAGTAGAAGCGCCCCAGATCGCCGGCCCATTCGACTCCCCAGTCATCGCGCCACTCGTCCAGAACCTCCCGCGGTGCGCGGAAGCAGGTGCCCGAGTTGATCACGGTCGTTCCGCCGACAGTGCGGCCGACCGGGATGGGAATGGCCGGCTTTCCCGAGGCGATCGTCATCCCGCCGTCGCGATAGAGCAGCGGCAGCCCGTCCAGCGGGTCGGTCGGGTAGCTCGTGTGGTCGACGTAGGGCCCTGACTCGAGCACCATCACGTCGAGGCCGGCCTGGGCGAGGATCGCCGCCGCTGCCGCTCCGCCCGCGCCGGAGCCGACGATCGCGACGTCGCATTCCTCACCGGCTCCGCGAGGCTCGAGATCGCCGACACCGGTCGACGACGGCTGGGGCTCGCCCTCCGCGACCGCGCAGCGGGACTCGAAGCCGACCACGGACTGCACACGGGAGTCCCGGGCCCAGCCGATCATCGCGAGGAGCTTGGCCAGAAGCAGGAGGTCGCGGTAGAGCGAGAAGCGCGAGCTCTCCATCTTCGCCATGTACTGCGAGCGCGCCTGGACGCTCATCCGGCTGAAGCGCCAGGGGAACGGCAGGAACTCGAAGGTGCGAAGGGCGAGGCGCACCACCTGCACGGTCCGCGCAGGCATCCGGGAGAGGAAGCGCGCCAGCGGCTCGGCGACCGGGATCTCGGTCTCAGCCGCGGGCAGCCCGTCCTCACCAGGGGCGATTGCCTCCGCGATCGCTCGCAGAGTCCTGAGCTCGGCGGCCCGGAGCCCCGGCGGGCGCCTTCAGGGAGGGGCGGCGGGGGAGCCGACGCGGCCGGCCAGCGACCAGAGCAGCAGCGAGACGAAGACGAGCGAGCCGTCGACGATCCCGTTGAGCAGGTAGGCGAAGACGTCGTCCTCGATGAAGAAGATCAGCGAGGTGATCGACGAGGCGGCCTTGCCGGCAGCCAGGGCCAGGATCATCGGCCGGTAGCGGACGACGTCGGTCGAGGCGATCCAGGCGAGGAACGTGATCACCACCATGTAGGCGAAGCCGAGCGAGAGCCAGAGGCGTTCCTCGGTCTTCGGCGCGGGCGTGTGGAAGCCGAAGTGGTGGCCGAGCTCCGTGATGCGGTCGAGCGTGCCGTCCGGCCAGGCGATGAAGAAGAAGCCGGTGATGGCGAACCCAATCGCCAGCAGGCGCAGGTTGAGAACGACGAAGCGCTCGGCTTTCTCCCCGCTCAACAACTTTGTTCGCGCTCCGCTGTCGCGCTCACGGCGCGCGGGATCCTAGTCGTTAGGGTCATGGGGTCGGCGAGCGGGAGGAGGTCTTCGGTGGCAGCCAGAGAGGTCGTGATGCCCAGCGGGGCTCGCGCGAAGGTCCGAGACGAGGGGCTCGTCGTGCTCTGGACGATCCTCACCCTCGGGATCTACACCTGGGTCTGGTACTACCGAATCAACCGGGAGATGCGCGACTTCGGCCGCGCCCACGGGGACGAGCAGCTCGCGAACAGCAATCCGGTTCTCTCGATCCTCGCGGTCACCATCGGGGCGCTCGTGATCGTTCCCGCGATCGTCTCCTACTGGAAGACCACCGGCCGCATCCGCCGCATGCAGAGGGCCTGCAACGTGACGCCGATCGAGGGCTGGGTGATCGCGCTCCTCTACGTGCTCGGCTTCTTCATCGTGTTCACGCTGATCGCCATACCGCCCTACGTGCAGAGCGGCCTGAACAAGGTGTGGCGCCTCTACCCGCCCGCCGAGGGCAACGAGGTCGAGATCGCGAATGCGCCCTCGCCGCCGCAGTCGGACGTCCCCGATGCACCGCCGCCGAAGGCGGCCGACCGCATCGACGGCTGAATGAGCGACAGCCCTCCGGCAGGCTGGTATCCGGACCCGAACGACCCGGAGCGCTCCCGGTACTGGAACGGGAGCGCCTGGACCGCCCACACGGCCGATCGCGAGGGCGCCCATGACCCCCCGCCGGGGCCGTTCGCGGAGCCTGGCGTCTCGCCCTCCGCGGAGAGGGAGGCACCGAAGCCGCTCCACGGCCTGGCCTGGTGGGCGTACTCGGTGCTCGCCTTCTCGGTGCTGGCCAATGCGTTCTACACCGCGGCCGCGCTGATCTACGCGGGCAAGGTCCAGACGCAGATCGACACCCACTCGCT
Source organism: uncultured Solirubrobacterales bacterium (assembly GCA_963815045.1). Taxonomy (GTDB): domain Bacteria; phylum Actinomycetota; class Thermoleophilia; order Solirubrobacterales; family 70-9; genus DASUPK01. The sequence goes on along the minus strand of CAWFET010000002.1, from coordinate 1,190,051 downwards.
CACCGTCCAGCAGGCCGAGAACGCGGAGAACCTGTTCGCCGTCGGCAGCGTGATCTGGCTGATCAGCCTGGCCGCCGGTGCCATCGGGTTCCTCGTCTGGTGGTACCGGGCGTATGACAACCTGCCCGGGCTGACCGGGTTCTCGCGCAGGTTCGGCCGCGGCTGGGCCATCGGCGCCTGGTTCGTCCCGATCCTGTCGCTCTGGCGCCCGAAGCAGATCGGCAACGACATCTGGCGGGCCGGCGATCCGGCGGCGAGGGGCAACCGGGAATGGATGTCCCTGCCGGTCGGCTCCCTCGTGCACTGGTGGTGGGCCGTCTACCTCCTCAGCGGCTTCGTCGGAGGCGCCGCAGGGACGCTGCTCAACTCGGACCCGGTGCTCAGCAACTCGGTGATCGGACCGGGCCTGCTCCCCGTCGCCAACCCTCCCTCGCACGCGGACCTGGTGCAGGAGCACTCGGCCGCGATCGCCGTGGCCATCTCCGACGTCTTCGGGATGGTGGCAGCGGTTCTGGCCATCCTCTTCGTCAGGTCGGCCACCGGCCGGCAGGACCGCGCGATGGCGTCGAGGGAGCGAACCGAGGCCACGACCTAGAATCCCGCGGATGATCGACCGCGAACAGGTCCTGCACGTCGCGAGGCTCGCCCGCCTCAAGCTGAGCGACGAGGAAGTCGAGCGAATGGCCAATGAGCTCTCAGGGATCCTCGGGCACGTCGAACGGATCTCCGAGCTCGATCTCGACGGAGTCGAGCCGACCTCGCACGTGATCGCCCTGGAGAACGTCTTCCGCCCCGACGAGCCCCGGCCGAGCTGGAACCGCGACGAGGTGCTCGAGAGCGCTCCCGATCCGGCCTCAGGCGCCTTCCGAGTCCCCTCGCCGCAGGCCTAGATGGCGACTGAGGTGATCGATCTCACGGTCGCGCAGGCGGCCGATCGGATCCGCTCCGGCGAACTGGCCGCGGACGAGTACTTCGACGCCTACCGCACCGCTGCGGCAGGGGATTCGCTGAACGCCTTCCTCTGGACGGCCGATGAGCCCGAGGAGGCCGCCGATGGCCCTCTCGGCGGCATCCCGGTGGCCGTCAAGGACATCTTCTGCACGGAGGGCATCCCGACCACGGCGGGCTCGCGGATCCTGGAGGGGTACCGGCCGCCCTACACGGCCACGGCCGTCCGCAAGCTGCGCGAGGCCGGGGCGCGCGTGCTGGGCAAGGCGAACATGGACGAGTTCGCGATGGGCTCCTCGAACGAGAACTCCGGCTTCGGGCCGGTGCTCAATCCGTGGGATTCCGGCCGGGTGCCCGGCGGCTCCTCCGGGGGCAGCGCGGCCGCCGTGGCCGGGCGCCTGGCGCCCTGCGCGATCGGAACCGACACGGGCGGCTCGATTCGCCAGCCGGCGGCGCTCTGCGGAATCGTGGGCATGAAGCCCACCTACGGAGCGGTCTCGCGGTACGGGATGATCGCCTTCGCCTCCTCGCTCGACCAGTGCGGGCCGCTGACCAGGGATGTCACCGATGCGGCGCTGATCCTGGGGGCGGTCGAGGGACGGGATCCATGCGACTCGACCTCGATCGGAATCGATGGCGGCATCCAGCTCCCCGCCCGTGAGGATCTGAAGGGGCTGAGCTTCGGGATCCCCAAGGAGCTCGCCTCGGAGGCCGAGGGGATCGAGTCCGGCGTCAAGGAGGTCTTCGAGCGGACGGTCGCCCTGATCGAGGAGCTCGGCGGGGAGGTCTCGGAGACCGAGCTCCCGCACGCCCCGCACGGCATCTCGGCCTACTACGTGCTGGCACCGGCGGAGGCCTCGGCGAACCTCGCGCGCTTCGACGGCGTCCGCTACGGGATGCGGGTCAACGGCGACGACCTCACCGAGATGTACGAGGAGACCCGCGCCGCGGGCTTCGGCGCCGAGGTGAAGCGCCGGATCATGCTGGGCACCTACGCGCTCTCCTCCGGCTACTACGAGGCCTACTACGGGCGCGCCCAGCGGGTCCGCACCAAGATCGCGGAGGATTTCTCCAAGGCTTTCTCGCACTTCGACTTCGTCGTCACGCCGACCTCGCCGACGGTCGCCTTCGAGCTCGGGTCGAAGACCGACGACCCGCTCGCCATGTACATGAACGACTACTGCACCGTGCCGATGCCGCTCGCGGGAATCCCCGCGATCTCGATCCCGGCCGGGGTGGCGAATCCGGACGAAGGTGGCCCCGAGCTGCCGGTCGGCTTCCAGATCGCCGGGCCCGCCTTCAGCGACTCGGCGATGCTCGACGCGGCGCACGCCCTCGAGGGCGCGATCGGGTTCAAGCTCAACGGAGGGACGAGTTGACCGACTACGAGGCCGTGATCGGGCTGGAGATCCACGTCCAGCTCTCCACCAAGACCAAGATGTTCTGCGGCTGCGCGCTCTCCTTCGGCGACGAGCCCAACTCGCACACCTGTCCGGTCTGCCTCGGGCACCCGGGGACGCTTCCGACGATGAACGAGGAGGCGATCCATTACGCGCTCAAGATCGCGGCCGCGCTGGAGTGCGAGGTGCCGGAGCGCTCCGAGTTCGCGCGCAAGAACTACTTCTATCCGGACCTGCCGAAGGGCTACCAGATCAGCCAGTACGACCAGCCGATCGCGGTCAACGGCAAGCTCGGCGACGTCCGCGTCCACCGCGCCCACCTGGAGGAGGACGCCGCCAAGCTGACCCATGTCGGCGAGAGCGGCCGGATCCACGGCTCCGGGGCGTCGCTCGTGGACTTCAACCGCGGCGGCACGCCGCTGGTCGAGATCGTCACCGAGCCCGACATCCGCTCGGCCGCCGAGGCCCGCGAGTGGGCGCAGCTGCTCCGGGAGACGATCCGCCAGCTGGGCGTCTCCGACGTGAACATGGAGGAGGGCAGCCTCCGTGTCGACGGGAACATCTCGATCCGGCCGGCCGGGTCGGAGGAGCTCGGGGTCAAGACCGAGCTCAAGAACATGAACAGCTTCCGCTTTCTCGAGCGGGGCATCGACGCCGAGATCGCCCGCCAGACGGAGGTGCTGGAGGGAGGCGGGGAGGTCGCCCAGGAGACTTTCCACTTCCATCCCGAGGACGGCTCGCTCACGCCGCTCCGCTCCAAGGAGTACGCGCACGACTATCGCTACTTCCCCGAGCCGGACCTGGTTCCGGTGGTCCCGACCGAGGCCATGCTGAAGAAGGCGAAGGAGTCGCTGCCCGAGCTCCCCGCCCATCGGCGAGAGCGCTACGTCAGCGAGGTCGGCCTCACCGAGGAGGCGGCCACCACGCTGGCCTTCCACGAGGGCTACGGCGAGTACTTCGAGCGTGCGCTCGCGGCCGGGGACGGCGTGCCGGCGAAGGCGATCGCCAACTGGGTAACGGGCGAGCTGGTGGCCGCCCTGCGCCAGTCAGGCGGCGAGGACGATCCGCTCGCGAGCAGGGCGACGCCGGAGGCGGTCGCGGCCCTGGCGGGTCTGGTGGAGGCGAAGACGGTCTCGCACGGCGCCGGCAAGCAGGTGCTGGCCAAGCTGGTCACAGACGGCGGCGATCCTGCCGAGATCGTGGAGAGCGAGGGCCTGGCGCAGATCTCCGACAGCTCAGAGCTCGAGGGCATCGTGGACCGCGCGATCGAGGCCGAGCCGGAGGCCGCCGAGCAGGTCCGCCAGGGCAACGAGAAGGCCATTGGGCGCCTCGTCGGCGCGGTGATGAAGGAATCGAAGGGAAGGGCCGACGGCGGAACCGTCACGAAGCTGATCAAGGAGCGGCTGTAGCCGGTGGCCGGAGCGCCATACATCCTGATCGCCCTGCTCTTCGGGCTCGCCACAGGCTTCGTGGGCCGGGGCAAGGGCAGCTCCTTCTTCATCTGGTTCCTGATCGGCACGGTGGTGCCGATCTTCGGCCTGATCGCGGCGATTCTCTACCGCTCAGAGCACGACGAGCCCGAGCGCCGCTGCCCGACCTGCAACAACGTCGTGAAGCTTCACGTCCAGGTATGCCCGCGCTGCGGGACCGACCTGTACCTGCCGGATCCGGCCGAGGTGCGGCCGGGTCCAGCCCAGCGCTCTACCTGAGCCAGGTGCGGACGATCGCGTTGGTGAAGCCGAGGCCGTAGCGAACCACCGCCGGCTTCTTGGAATGGCCGTGCGTGCGCTTTGCCACCGTGACCGGCACCTCCTTCGCCGGCACGCCGCGCTTGATCGCCTCGATCAGGAACTCGGAGGTGTGGAACTGCTCCTGGCGCAGGACCAGCTGAGGGAGGACCGAGGTGCGCACCGCTCGGTAGCCGTTCGATGCGTCGGAGACCTTGGTGCGCGTGATGAACGAGATCAGCTTGTTGAAGAGCACGATCCCCAGCTCGCGCGATCGCGTGTTGGGGTCGGCGTCGCCGAGGACGCGGGAGCCGTGCGCGACGTCCACCTCGTCGTCCAGCACCGGCTTGACCAGGCGCTCCATCTCGCTGGGCAGATGCTGGCCGTCGGCGTCGAGGGTGACCACGACGAGCGCGGCCGATTCCGCCATCAGCCGGTACCCGGTGCGCAGGGCCGCACCGCCGCCGCGGTTGATCACGTGGCGGGCGACGATGGCGCCGGCCTTGGCGGCGGCCTCGCTGGTGTCGTCGCGCGAGCCGTCGTCGACCACCAGCACCGCCGTCCTCTCACCGCAGACCTCGGGCGGGATCTGACGGACCACGTCGCCGACGCTCTCGGCCTCGTTGTAGGCGGGGATGACCACGGCGATCTTGTCGCGGAAGCGCTCTGGGAGCTTGGCCTGGCGGAACTCCTCCCAGGCGAGTCCCTCGAGCAGGGCGGAGAGCTGCTGGTTCATCCGCGCGCTCTCGGTCAGCGCCCGAAGCACCAGGAAGAAGAGGATCACGATCGAGAAGACGGCGAGGCCGAGGATCCGGCCGCCGTTGCCCTGCTTGAAGGCGAGCGCGGAGAGCAGGCCGTTGAGCAGCTCGGTGCCCGAGACGATCAGGAGGGCGAGCGAGCCGAAGATCGCCAGGAGGACCGCGCCGTTGGAGAGCGAGCGCCGCTTCCAGACCGCGAACGCGAACAGCGCAACGGCGAGGATCAGGCCCACCGCGCGCAGTGCGGTGAGCTCCTCGGGAAACAGGGATGCGATCAAGGGGACGGTCAAGGCGGCGCCAGAATAGGCGGCGGGCCACCCATATGCGGGCACGACGATGCGCCGCCCGGGCCGCTACTCTGCCCCGTCTCATGCGCGTCCTCATCCTCGGGGGCGACGGTTATCTCGGCTGGCCGACGGCGATGCGCTTCTCGGCTCGTGGCCATGAGGTCTCCGTCGTCGACAACTTCTCCCGCCGCAAGTGGCACGAGCGCCACGGCACGGACTCCCTGACCCCGATCGCGGGCCTCGACGAGCGGATCGCCGCCTGGCACGAGGTCTCCGGCAAGGAGATCCGCTCCTACGTCGGCGCGATCGAGGACGCCGCCTTCCTCGAGGAGGTGATCGTCGAGACCAGGCCCGAGGCGGTCATCCACTACGGCGAGCAGCCCTCGGCGCCGTTCTCGATGGCGAACCGCGAGCAGGCCGTGGAGACCCAGTACACGAACGTGATCGGCACGCTCAACCTCCTCTTCTTCCTCCGCGATCACGCCCCCGACTGCCATCTGGTGAAGCTCGGGACGATGGGCGAGTACGGCACGCCCAACATCGACATCGAGGAGGGATACATCGAGATCGAGCACAAGGGCCGCAAGGACACGCTGCCCTTCCCGAAGCTGCCCGGCTCGCTCTATCACCTCTCCAAGGTCCACGACTCCCACAACATCCACTTCGCCTGCCGGGTCTGGGGCCTGCGCTCGACCGACCTCAACCAGGGCGTCGTCTACGGCATCGAGACCGAAGAGACCGCCCAGGACGAGCGCCTCTGCACGAGGTTCGACTACGACGAGTGGTTCGGCACCGTGCTCAACCGCTTCTGCGTGCAGGCAGTCGTCGGGCACCCGCTCACGGTCTACGGAAAGGGCGGCCAGACCCGCGGCTTCCTCAACATCCGCGACACGCTCCAGTGCGTCGAGCTGGCCGTCGAGAACCCCGCCGATGCCGGCGAGTTCCGGGTCTACAACCAGTTCACCGAGCAGTTCTCCGTCAGCGAGCTGGCCGAGCTGGTGCAGCGCTCGGCCGCCGAGGTCGGCTTCGAGATCGACATCGACCACATCGAGAACCCCCGCGTCGAGCTCGAGGATCACTACTACAACCCGGTCCACACCAAGCTCCTGGACCTGGGCCTGAAGCCGAGCTATCTCGGCGACGAGCTGGTCCGGTCGATGCTGAAGACGATCGAGCGGCACAAGGGCCGCGTGATCGATTCGGCGATCGACCCGCGGACGCAGTGGAAGCCCGGCACGCCGGCTGCGACTCGCTGAGCGCTACTCCGAACCGGTTTCCGTCAGTTCGCGAGCCCTGGCACGCAGTTCGGCGTCGCAGATCGCGTTGGTGCCGCGCACGATCATCATGCGTGCCATCGTCGTTGGCCGGACGCCGTAGAGCCGAGCGGCCTCGAGGAGCCGCTCCCAATCGGTGTCATCGCCGGGCTGGGGGTCGCGATCGAGATCCTCCGATCCTGGCATCCAGGTGCCCGGCGCGCGATTGCGTTCGTCCCGCCGCTTCTGCGCCGCGGCCTTAGCCAGGCTCTTGGCGTAGTCGGGCGCCTCGCGGTCCGTGCCGTCTCCTCGTTCCTCGCGAGCCTCGGGGGAGACGCGGGAGGGGGTACGTGTCGAGGACCGGGTGCCTGCGCTATCGATTTGATGGCCGGCGCTATCCGTCTGTTCGCCGTTGCTAACCATTTGATCGCCGCCGCTACCAATTTGATCGCCGCTGCTGGCGATCTGATCGGAGCCTGGATCGAATGGCTCTCTCTGCTGGTAGCCGTCGCTCCCATTTGGATACCGGCGGCCACCGGGGCTGGACACGCCACCCGGGTTCCTCTGCTTGTCCGGTTTCATCGCGTCGCGAACGCTCGACACCCATTTATCGCCGGGGTCACGCCCAATGTGAGAACACCACTTCATGACAGCCACGGCTCGCGCGCGCGTTGACCGCTTGGCTACCATCGGCCCATGCGCGCCGCTGACGCACTGATGGAGGCCCTCAAGGCCGAGGGCACCAGGCACATCTTCGGGATCCCCGGTGGCGCCAACCTGCCGATCTACGACGCGGTCCACGACGCCGACCTCGATCACATCCAGGCGCGGCACGAGCAGGGCGCCGGGCACATGGCCGAGGGATACGCGAAGTCCTCCGGTCGCGTGGGCGTGGCGTTCGCCACCTCGGGGCCCGGCGCGACCAACCTGATCACGCCGATCGCGGACGCGATGCTCGACTCCGTCCCGACGGTCTTCATCACCGGGCAGGTCCGTACCGACCTGATCGGCACCGACGGCTTCCAGGAGGCCGACGTGAACGGCATCACCATGCCGATCGTCAAGCACAGCTTCATGGTCCAGGACCCCCGGTACATCCCGGACTACGTCCACGCCGCCTTCCACATCGCTTCCACCGGGCGCCCGGGGCCCGTGCTCGTCGACGTCCCGCAGGATCTCTCGCGTGCCGACATCGACTACGAGCCGATCACGGACACACCGAACCTGCCCGGATACAAGCCATCCACGGAGGGCAACATCAAGCAGATCCGGATCGCCGCGCGGGCTCTCGCGAACGCCCAGCGGCCGGTGATCTACGCGGGCGGGGGAGTCATCAACGCCAACGCGGCCGAGGAGCTGCGCGAGCTCTGCACCTCCGACAACTTCCCCGTCACCTGCACGCTGATGGGGCTGGGCGGCTTCCCGGCGAGCCACGAGCAGTGGCTGGGGATGCTCGGCATGCACGGGACCCGCACCGCCAACTACGCGATGGACAACGCGGATCTGATCGTCAACGTCGGCGCCCGCTTCGACGACCGGATCACCGGCAAGCTCTCCGAGTTCGCGCCGCGCGCCAAGTTCGTCCATATCGACATCGATCCGGCCGAGATCTCCAAGAACGTCCCGGCTCACATCCCGATCGTCGGCGACGCGAGGGAGGTGCTGCCGAAGCTGGTCAAGGAGTACCGGGCCTCGCAGGCCGACCCCTCGCGCCTCAACCCGTGGTGGGGGCAGATCCGCGCCTGGCAGAAGGAGTACCCGCTGGGCTACGAGGACTCGAGCGACGGCGAGATCAAGCCGCAGAAGATGATCCAGGCGATGTTCGCCGCCACCGAGGGCGACGCGATCATCACCTCCGACGTCGGCCAGCACCAGATGTGGGCCGCGCAGTACTACGGCTTCGACAAGCCGCGGCGCTGGATCAACTCCGGCGGCCTCGGCACCATGGGCTTCGGCCTGCCGAGCGCGATCGGAGCGAAGGTCGCCAACCCCGACGACACCGTCGTCTGTCTAGCGGGGGACGGCAGCCTGATCATGACCTGCCAGGAGCTCGCCACCGCGGTCCGACACGGGGTCGACGTGAAGGTCTTCCTGATGAACAACGGCTACTTCGGCATGGTCCGCCAGTGGCAGGAGCTCTTCTGGGACGGGCGCTACAGCTCCGTCGAGATGGGCCCGAGTCCCGACTGGCCGAAGCTCGCCGAGGCCTTCGGCGCCCGCGGCATGATGGTCGACGACAAGAACGAGGTCGAGGGGGCCATGCGCGACGCGCTCGCGACCGAGGGCCCGGTCCTCCTCGACGTTCGCGTGACCAAGGACGAGAACTGCTACCCGATGATCCCCGCCGGCGCGGCCGCGAGGGACATGGTGGGCTGATGGAAGCCGGCACCCCCGATCTGATCAACCTCGAGGACCTCGATGCCGCCGCGGGCGCGCTCACCGGCCGCAAGCATGTCCTCTCGATCCAGGTTGAGAACCGCCCCGGCGTCCTCGCCCGGATCGCTGGCCTGTTCAGCCGCCGCGGCTTCAACATCGACACCCTCGCGGTCGGCCCGACCGACGACCCCGAGATCTCCAGGATCACGCTGACGGTCGACGGCGCCGTTCACCCGATTGACCAGGTGACGAAGCAGCTCCACAAGCTCGTCAACGTCATCAAGATCCGCGACATGGAGCCGGGCGAGACGATCGCCCGCGAGATGGCCCTCTTCAAGGTCTCGGCGCCGATCGAGAGCCGCGCGGAGATCATGCAGTTCGCCGAGATCTTCCGCGCGAAGATCGTCGACGTCTCCCGCCGCTCGCTGACCATCGAGGTGACCGGCAGCTCCGACAAGATCGAGGCCTTCGAGCGGATGATCCGCCCGCACGGCCTGATGGAGATGGTCCGCACGGGCGAGGTCGCGATCGCCCGCACGAAGTCCGAGAACTAGGGTCTTGCGCATGAGCGTCGCGCTCGACGCCGGCTCGCTTCTCTCCCGATTCGAGAGTGCGCTTGCCCGTTCCGGCGACGGCCGCCTCGTCTCGGCGACCGTCGAGCTCGACGGCGACGTCGATCCGACGGCGATCGCCGCCGGTTCGCGGCTCGCGACGGATCGCTGGTTCTGCTGGGAACAGCCCGACCGCGGGTTCGCGCTTGCGGGGATCGGGGCCGCGGCTGAGATCCAGAGCAGGGGGCCGGACCGCTTCTCGGACCTGGCCGCCGGCTGCTCGAGAGTCGCGCATGACCGCGAGGCCGACGAGCCCGCCGGATTGCCGGCGGGTGCCGGACCGGTGTGGGCCACGGGACTGGCCTTCGATCCCGACGGCGGCGGCGCGCCGATCTGGTCATCGCTGCCACCCGCTCTCGCGGTGCTGCCGGAGCTCGCGATCGCCAGGAGCGAGGGGCGGAGCTTCCTGACCGTATGCGCGATCGCGGGAGCGGATACGGACGTCGCGGGACGGCTCGCTTCGCTGAGAGCCGCCCCGCTGACCCCTCAGGACCCGCATCCGAGCGCCTCCACATCGGTTGCGGGCCGCCACCCACCCGAGCGCTACGAGGAGATCGTGGCCGAGGCAGTCGCCCGCATTCGCGCGGGCGGGGTGGAAAAGGTCGTGCTTGCTCGAGAGCTGACCGTCGAAGCACCCGCCGCGATCGACCCGACCTCCAAGCTCGGGGCACTGCGCGATCTCTTCCCGTCCTGCTTCTGCTTCTGCTTCGGGACTCCGCAGGCGGCGTTCATCGGCGCCAGCCCGGAGCTCCTGGTCCGCCGCTCGGGCGCCGTCGCCGCCACGGTGGCGCTCGCCGGAACCACCTCGCGCAGCGCCGACCCCGCCGTCGATGACCATCTGGGCGAGCAGATGATGCGCAGCCCTAAGGTCCGTGAGGAACACGGCATCGTGGTGCGCCGGATCGAGCGGACTCTGCGGCCTCACTCTGTCTGGGTACACGCGGAGAGCGAGCCGTTCGTGGTGAAGGTGGGGAACCTCCAGCACCTGGCGACGCCCATCCGCGCGCAGCTGGCGCAGTCACACAGCGCCATCGAGCTGGCCGGCTACCTGCACCCGACGCCGGCGATCGGCGGCGAGCCTCGCGACCCCGCCCTGGAGCTGATCGCCGAGCTCGAGGGAATCGACCGGGGCTGGTACACGGGCCCGGTCGGCTGGATGGACGTGACCGAGGACGGTGAGTTCTGCGTCGGGCTGCGCTCGGCGCTCCTCCGGGACCGCGAGGCGCACCTGTTCGCGGGCTGCGGGATCGTCGCGGACTCGGACCCCGCGGCGGAGCTTCAGGAATCCGAGCTCAAGTTCGAGGCGCTGCTTCCGCTGCTAGCCGGCTGAGCTCCCGGTGGAGCTCGAGGTTCCGGGCCCGCTCGGTGCGCACCACGATCACTCGTGCGTCCCCGGCGAGGGCTGCGTCGAGCCCCGCCGGGTCCTCGGGAGCCTCGACTCTGAGCCCGTACAGGCGCGCCGCCTCGGCCGGATCGAGCCCGCTGGGTGTGCCGAGCAGCGCCTCGAACTCGTCCTCCGCCAATGCCTCGGCCTGCGGGAGGAAGTGGAAGATGCCGCCGCCGGAGTTGTCGATCACGATCAGGCGGAGCTCCGGAGCATGTCGCACGGCCGCCAGGCCGCCGAGGTCGTGGAAGAGGGCGAGATCGCCGAGGACGGCCCAGGTGCGCGCGCCGCTCCCGGCGGCCAGCCCGGCCGCCGTGGAGGTCAGGCCATCGATGCCGTTCGCTCCGCGGTTGGATGCGATCCGCACTCCCTCCGGGCCCGGGCGAAGGAACGTCTCCATGTCGCGGACGGGCATGCTCGAAGCGGCCAACACCGAGTCGCCATCGCGGAGCACCCTCCCCAGCGCCATCCAGACGCCGGGCTCGCTGAGCTCCTCGAGCTCGCCCAGCCGTCCGTCGACGACCGACCGGACGGCCGAGTCCGCCTCCAACCAGGCTGCGGCGAATGGGGACCCAGCGACCGTGCTGGCGCCGGGGCGCAGCCGGGAGAGCCGTTCGGCCAGCGAGCGCGCGGTCGGGGCCGGCTCTGCTCGGACGATGGTGCTCGCGCGGCGGGTGGGCTCCCGCCACTCGCCCCCTGGGTCGATGACGATCTGCTCGAGGCCCTCGATCGCGGCGAGCCACTGGCGCAGCGGCTTGCTGGTTGGCAGGTCGCCGACGCGCACGATCAGCTCCGGCTGAAGCCCTGCCGGGCGGTCGCGCGCGATGTGGTCGTACGCCGAGACCACCAGCGAGCGGTCGTGAGGGCCGCGGCGAAGCTGTGACGTCGGCTCGGCCAGAATCGGATACCCGGCCGCGGCGGCGAGTGCCGAGACCGGCTCTGCGAGCGCGGGGTCCATCTGGCGCCCGGCCACGATCAACCCCGTGGGTGTGGACTCGATTCGCTCCGCCAGCGTGTCGAGCAGGGCCTCGGGCGCGCGTGGCCTGACTGCGGAGATCTCGTTGAGTGGCGCGTCGCCCCGTCCCTCGAGCGCCAGCGGATCCGTCGCGGTGACGGCGTCGGCCTCGGCGATCGGCGCGAGCGGCTCCCGCCACGGGACGTTCAGGTGAACCGGCCCGGGCCGGGGGTCGCCGGCAGCGGTGGCGTATGCGCGGCATGAGACGGCCCGGAAATGCAGGAGCCCGTCGTCGTCGGCCTCATGGGTGCCCACCTCGCTGAACCACCGCACCGCGTCGCCGTAGAGCTTCAGCTGGTCGATGGTCTGGCCGGCGCCGATGTCACGCAGCTCCGGCGGGCGGTCGGCGGTCAGGACGATCAGCGGGACACCCGCCTCGTCTGCCTCGACAACGGCGGGGTGGAGGTTGGCAGCTGCCGATCCCGAGGTGCAGAGCACCACGGCGGGCCGGCCGGTGGCAAGGGCGGTGCCGAGCGCGAAGAAGCCCGCGCTGCGCTCGTCGAGGATCACGCTCACCTCGATCCCGGGCTGTCGCCAGAGCGCGACCGCGAGAGGCGTGGAGCGCGAGCCCGGCGAGACCACGGCGCGCCGCACTCCGGACCGGGCCAGCTCCTCCGACATCGCGGAGGCGAGCGCGGTGTTGCGGTTCGTGGGGTCCATCCTCAGGAACCGTAGATCAGCCAAGCCGCCGCGCCGCAAGCGCGTCTTCGTCGATCTCGACCCCGAGCCCGGGGCCATCGCCGACGATCAGCTGGTCGCGCTCGGCGGCGAGGCCCTCGCCGATCGACATGGAGAAGAGCCGCTCGGTCGCCAACCCGTGCGCGACCCCGGCATCTCCGCCGCTCGCCCGCAGCGCCTGGACGGCGTGGGCGCCCGCTGCGATCCCGACCGGCCCCTCGAGGGCGCTGGAGAGATAGGAGGGCATCACCTCGGCGATGTCGAGGGCCGCACCCAGCCCTCCGACCTTGGCCACCTTGACCGCCGCCAGCTGGCACGCGCCGAGCTCGCGGGCGCGCCGGGCGTCGAAGGGCGAGGCGAGGCTCTCATCCGCCGCGATCTTGACGTTCACGCGCGCTCGCAGATCGACCATCTGCTCGAATGTCCCGACGGGCTGCTCGACGAGCTCGATGCCGTGCTTGGCGAGCGCCCCCAGGCGGTCGGCCGCGTCCTCGACGCTCCAGGCACCGTTGGCGTCGACCCGGATCGTGGCCGCGTCGCCGAGCGTCTGGCGGACGGTGGCGACCTGAGTCACGTCTCCCGCCAGGCCCACCTTGAGCTTGAAGGTGCGGAATCCCTGCGAGCTCCACTCCTCGGCGAGCTTCCGCGTCGCAGCCGGGTTGGCGGCCGGCAGGGTGGCGTTGCAGACGACGGGCTGCGCCTCCGAGGCGCCCAGCAGCCGCCAGACCGGCTTTCCGGTGGCGCGCCCGATCAGGTCGTGGACCGCGACGTCGACCGCGGCGAGGGCCTCCGCCGAGGCGCCCCGGTTGCGGCAGCGGGCGATCGCCGACCAGATCCGCGCCGGATCGACGCCACCGTCCAGGAGCGCGGGCCAGCAGCGATCCCGGATCTCTGCGGCGATCGCCTCGATGCCGGCGCCGCCGCGAAGAGAGAGGGCGGCTGTCTCGCCGAGGCCCTCGAGGCCCTCACCGCGGATCCGGACCAGGATCAGCCGGCGCTCCGTCAGCTCGCCGCGCGCCGTCACGTAGGGCTCGCGAAACGGCAGCGAGTACGGGACGACGTCCAGCTCCTCCAACCGCATCGGCGGATGCTACGCCGAAGGAGTGATCATCCCCCAGTAGGTGCAGGGCGATCCGAAGTGCCCGTGAATGTCCAGGCGGGCGAACGGGCCGACGTTCCTGTCCCGTGCGATCACATCGAAATCGATGGCGCTCGCGTCCGATGACTGCGCGGCTCCGGCGATATTGTCGACGTCCTCGGGCGAGGTCGTGAAGGGGCCGTTGTTCACGGTCCCGGAGAGATCGAGGGTGTTGGTTCCAGCCGTGGTCTTGATCTTCAGGACCACGGCCGAGGGTCCGGTGAGGCAGCTGCCCTCCACGGTGATTCCGTTTGAAGCCGTCGCGACCTGAGTGAGGGCCGTCCCCTGCGGGAGGGTGGTCGTGAACGAAGTCGCTCCCGGTCCGGGCGGGCCCTGATCGCCCTTCGGCCCCTTCAGGGTGGCCTTGGCGCTGGCGCTGAGCTTGGCCGGCTTGACCGCGCCGTTCCTGATCTGCTTCGGGCCCACGCTGTTCTTGGGCAGCTTGAACGCCGCGTACCCGACCCCGCCGAGGGCCAGAAAGACGGCGACCACCGACATCACGTTCGCGAACGTCAGCCTGCGTCTGATCGTGGTCATCGCCGCCCCATCCTATGCGGCGATCAGAAGCCCCGCCGAGACGGCAAGGCTGAAGATGCCGAGCAGCGCACCGGTCCCCGCGAGGGCGCCGTTCAGGGCCGGGCCGTCGGTGCGAGTCAGGACCGCGCGTGCCGGCTTGATCGCCATCGGGATGGAGACGAACCCAAGCAGCGCCCACCAGGCGCCGCCATGGCTGGTCACGGTCCCGAGCAGGCAGGCGTAGGCGCCGACGATCAGCGCGACGTAGAGACGCCGGGCTCCCTGACGACCCAGCCGGACCGCGAGCGTGTTCTTTCCGGCGCGGCGATCGGTATCGAGGTCGCGAACGTTGTTGACCACGAGGATCGCGGTCGCGAGGAAGCCGACCGCGACCGAGAGACCAAACGGCAGCCAGTCGAGCCGCTCGAGCTGGACGTAGTAGGAGCCGTTCACGGCGACCAGTCCGAAGAAGAGGAAGACGAAGACCTCACCGAGCCCCGCGTAGCCATAGGGCCGCGGGCCGCCCGTGTAGAGGACACCCGCCGCGATCGAGGCGACGCCGACGGCGATGATCACCCAGCCGGCCACCGTGGCGAGGTAGATGCCGGCGGCGACCGCGATCCCGAAGGCCAGCCACGTCGCGATCAGGACGCTCCGCGGCGCAACCAGGCCGGCCGAGGTGACGCGGACGGGGCCCAGCCGGTCGACCGTGTCGGCCCCTCGCTTGGCGTCGGAGTAGTCGTTCGCGAGGTTGGTCCCGATCTGGATGAAGATCGAGCCGATCAGCGCGGCGATGAAGGCGCCGACGCGCCGCAGGTCGCCGTGGTGCTCGATCGCGGCCGCGGTCCCGACCAGAACCGGCGCGATCGCCGCGGGCAGCGTCCGCGGACGCGCCGCCATCAGCCAGATCCTCAAGTCAGGGCCTCTTCGGGTACTTGGAGAAGTCCGGGCTGCGTCCCTGTTGGTAGGCGTTGCGGCCCTCCTGGCCCTCCTCCGTCATGTAGAAGAGCAGCGTCGCGTCGTGGGAGAGCTGCTGGATCCCGGTGACGCCGTCCTCGATCGCGTTGAAGCTCGACTTCAGCAGCCTCAGGGAGAGGGGGGAGAGGGCGGCCATCTCGCGGCACCACGCCACGGTCTCCCGTTCGACCTCGGCGATCGGGAACACGACGTTGACGAGCCCCATGTCGAGCGCCTCCTGCGCGTCGTAGAGCCGGGACAGAAACCAGATCTCCTTCGCCTTCTTGACGCCGACGTTCCGTTCGAGCAGGGAGGCGCCGAACCCACCGTCGAAGCTCCCGACCCTGGGGCCCGTCTGCCCGAAGACCGCGTTGTCGCCGGCGATCGTCAGGTCGCAGACCAGATGGAGGATGTGGCCGCCCCCGACGGCGTATCCCTTGACCATCGCCACGACCGGCTTCGGCAGCCGCCGGATCTGGACGTGGAGGTCACCCACGTCGAGGCGGCCGACCCCCTGCTGCGCTACCTCGTCGTCGCCGATGTAGCCGTCGTCGCCGCGGATCCGCTGGTCGCCGCCCGAGCAGAACGCGTCGTCGCCGGCGCCCGTGAAGATGATCGCCGCGACGCCGGTGTCGTCCCGAGCCTTCGTGAAGGCATCCCGGAGCTCGGCGAGGGTGGGCGGCCGGAAGGCGTTGTGAACCTCCGGGCGGTTGATCGAGATCTTCGCGATCGCGTT
Source organism: uncultured Solirubrobacterales bacterium (assembly GCA_963815045.1). GTDB lineage: Bacteria > Actinomycetota > Thermoleophilia > Solirubrobacterales > 70-9 > DASUPK01. The sequence continues at coordinate 1,174,267 of CAWFET010000002.1, read as the reverse complement.
GCCGCGCTCGTAGAGGATGTCCTCGTACTCGCCCTCGGAACGCCATTCGATCGGCGCGTAGAGCTGCTCCTCGGGCGGGGCGTCCTTGTGGCGTCGCGGCACGGCGGCAACGATAGCCAGGCCGCAATTTCTTAGGCTGTTGGACGTGAAGCTCGACAACTGGCTCGCACAGCGGGCGCAGAGCTGTCCCGAGCGAACCGCGCTGGTCACCGAGGCGTCCAGCGTCACGTACGCCGAGCTCGAGGCGGAGGCGACCTGGGTGGCACGCCGGCTCGCCGCGTACGGGGTGAGGCGGGAGGGCCTGGCTGCCCTGACGATGCACCCCCGCCGGGAGGAGGTCGTGCTGCTCCATGCCCTGATGAAGCTGGGCGCGGTGGCGCTGCCGCTCAGCCCTCAGCTCACGGAGGCGGAGCGCGCGGCGATCCTGGCCGAGGAGCGCCCGGCCGTCGATCTGAACGATGCGGCGGAGCTGACCCAGACCGAGGCCGACCTGCCGCTGCTGGGCGAGCACGACATGGAAGACCTCCAGTGCCGGATCCTCACCAGCGGGACGTCCGGAACGCCTCGCCCGGTCGACCTGACGTACGGGAACTTCCTGTTCAGCGCGGTGGGGTCCGCCTTCAACATCGGCGTCGAGCCGGAGGACCGCTGGCTCTGCTGCCTGCCGCTCAGCCATGTCGCCGGCCTCTCGATCATCCTGCGCTCGGTCATCTACGGGACGACCGCCGTGCTGATGGACGGCTTCGACACCGAGAAGGTGGCCAGCACCCTGGTCAGCGGCGACATCGGCGTGCTCTCGCTGGTGCCGACGCAGCTGATCAGGCTGCTCGACGCCGAGGCGGATCTCTCCGCGCCGCGGGCGATCCTGATCGGCGGCGGTCCCGTGCCGGAGGACGCCCTCCACAGGGCCCTGGACCAGGGCGCGACCGTCGTCCAGACCTACGGCATGACCGAGACCTGCTCCCAGGTGACGACGCTCGCCCCGGCCGACGCGGGGCGCAAGGTGGGCTCCGCCGGGCGGCCTCTGCTCACCTCCCACGTCCGGATAGAGGACGGCGAGATCCTCGTCCAGGGCCCGACAGTGTCGCGCGGGGCAATCGACCCGGATGGCTGGCTGCATACGGGCGACCTCGGGCACATCGACGACGAGGGGTTTCTCTACGTCACCGGTCGCCGCAGCGAGGTGATCGTCACCGGGGGAGAGAACGTGATGCCCGCCGAGGTGGAGGCCGTCCTGCTCTCCCATCCCGCCGTCGCGGACGCGGCGGTGGTCGGGCGGCCGGACCCGGAGTGGCAGGAGGTCGTCTGCGCGCTGGTCGTGATCGCCGGTGGGGCCGATACATCCGAGGAGGAGCTGCGCTCCCATTGCACGGAGTCACTGGCTCGGTTCAAGGTCCCCAAGCAGGTCGACTTCGTCTCGGGCCTGCCGCGCACCGCGTCCGGCAAGCTGCTGCGCGGGCAGTTGCCCGAGCCCGCCGGTCGCTAGCATCCGCCGCCGCATGGCAGCCGCCGACGAGGTTCTCTACGACAAGGACGCCGACCTCTCCGTCCTGGAGGGGAAGACCGTCGCGATCCTCGGTTACGGCTCCCAGGGCCACGCCCACGCGCTCAACCTGAAGGACTCGGGCGTCAGGGTCGTCGTCGGCCTCCGCCCGGACTCGTCCAGCCGCGCCGAAGCGGAGGGGGAGGGCCTCGAGGTGATGGACGTCGCGGACGCCGCCAGCGCCGGCGACATCGTGATGATCCTGCTCCCCGACGAGAAGCAGGCTCAGATCTGGCGGGAGGAGATCTCGGATGGGATCGCCGACGGCAACCTGTTGATGTTCGCCCACGGCTTCGCGATCCGCTTCGGGCAGATCGAGCCTCCACCGGGCGTCGACGTCGGCATGGTCGCCCCGAAGGGCCCCGGCCACCTGGTGCGTCGCGAGTTCGTCGACGGCGCCGGCGTGCCCTGCCTGATGGCGGTTCACCAGGACGCGACAGGCAACGCACACGACCTGGTGCTGGCCTATGCCTCCGGCATCGGCGGCGGCCGCGCCGGGATCATCGAGACCACCTTCAAGGACGAGGCCGAGACCGACCTCTTCGGCGAGCAGGCCGTCCTCTGCGGCGGCGCCACGGAGCTCGTCCAGGCCGGCTTCGAGACGCTCGTCGAGGCGGGCTACGACCCGCGCCTCGCCTACTTCGAGTGCCTGCACGAGCTCAAGCTGATCGTCGACCTCATGTACGAGCACGGCATCCAGGGGATGCGCCACTCAATCTCCAACACCGCCGAGTACGGGGACATGACCCGCGGCCCGAAGGTGATCACCGACGAGACCCGTCAGGCGATGAGGAAGATCCTCGCCGACATCCAGTCGGGCGAATTCGCCAAGGAGTGGATCGCCGAGAACGAGGCGGGCCAGGAGAACTTCCAGCGCATGCGAGAGGAGGCGGCCGGCTCCCAGGTGGAGCAGGTCGGCAAGAGCCTCCGGTCGATGATGCCCTGGATCGAGGACTAGCCGGAGGCTCTTGCCGCTGCTCGTGCTACGGGCGGGTCAGGCGGGGCTCGGTGCCGCGACTCCCTCAACCGGAGGCGGTCCGTACTGGTTGTCACCGGCATCGCCCTCGCGCAGGAACCAAACGAGCCAGAGGATGAAGCCGACGATCGGGATGAGAAAGATCAGGACCCACCAGCCGCTCTTGTTGATGTCGTGAAACCGCCGGATGGCCACCGATAGGTTCGGGAGCAATAGGGCCAACCCGGCGAGGCCGCTGATGACGCCGAATGAGCCGATGATCGCGTCGATGATGTTCGCCCCGATCCCGACCAGAACGGCAAACAGAAACCACCACCAGTACGCAGGCCTCGAGGCCCGGCCACTGAAGGTCGTGTAGTGATCGAAGCCGGACTTAACCGCTTCGCTGAACGTCATTCTCTTCTCCCTCGTTTGTGACCGGGCGTCAAGGGTTGTGCCCGATTCCGACCACACGCTAGATCACCGGGCGGCGTCAGGCTAGAAACCGGGCCCGCGGGGGTCCGTCTCTCCCTCGGGCACCTGCGCGTCCCGGCCGACGTAGCCGGACTCGGCTCCGACGATCAGGTACTGCGCGTCCTCGGTCTCGCTCAGGTTGCGCACCGAGCGCACCGTCGCGGCATCGACCCGCGCGGCGCCGCCCTCGCGAAGTTCGGCCTTGGCGCCGTCCCCGAAGGTCATCTCGATCGCGCCGCGGTGGACGAAGTAGAGCTCCTGCTGGCGCTCGTGGTAGTGCCCGCCTGTCGAGTAGCCGGGCGGGATCGTGATCACGTTGACCCCGAACTCAGTGACGTCCAGCTCGCGGCGGAGCTTGCGAAAGCCGTAGCCCTCGCCCATCGCTTCGAGGTCCGGGGCGACGGACCAGCCGTCGCCCCGGGTCACCTCGGACATCTCTAGCTCTCGCGACTCGCCGCTTCGCTGCTGATCTGACCCGTCGGCGGCGTAGCGCCGCCCTCCTCATAGGAGAACGGCGGCCAGTCCTCGGTCATCAGCATGAAGTACGCGCTCGTCCGCGTCAGGTACGCGGCGGCGGACCGCATCGGGTTGAACAGGCCCTCCGAGAGCTTGCCGGTGAAGAGGATCGCGAACCAGGCGATCAGGGTGCAGACGAGCAGGATGATCCCCTGCACGATCGCGAGGAGCATCACGGGAATCCCGACGATGATCCTGAACAGCACCTTCATGCGGCTGTACTTGTCGAGCGGCGGCGCGACCCCGATGCGAATCGGATACTCGGGTGACTCGTCGCCGCCGAAGGGCGGCCACTCATCGGCCAGCAGATACTCGAAAGCGTTCACGCGGGTGACCATCCGCAGGTAGCCCGCGTTGAAGTTGTAGAGACCCTCCGGGTAACGGCCCGTGAAGACGAGCGCAAACCAGGCGATGATCGTCACGATCTCCGCCACGATCCCGTAGATGTAGGCCACGATCAACCAGGGGATCGCGACGATGTAGCGGAAGAACGTGGTCAGCCGGTTCCTGCCCTCGAGGACAGGATCGGCCTCGTAGCTAATGGGGTACATATCTCTTCTCCAGGTCGAGGTCTGGGGGATGTCACGCCCCCGGTCGTGCCGGCCCCTTCGGACGCGCGGCCACCCTATCCGACGCAACGGAGGGCAGTCCAGCAGTCGCGACCATTACCCTCCGCGGTCCGCCGATGACACCCACAATCGTTGAGATCCCCGCCGCTCTCCGGCCCGCCGATGGCAGATTCGGCTGCGGGCCCTCGAAGGTCAGGCCCGAGGCGCTGGCCAAGCTGGCGAACCAGAACGAGCTGATGGGGACCTCGCACAGGCAGAAGCCGGTGAAGGAGCTGGTCGCGCGCATCCGCAATGGGCTCGGCGAGCTCTTCGGCCTTCCCGACGGCTACGAGGTCGCCCTCGGCAATGGGGGCACGACCGCCTTCTGGGACGCCGCCGCCGCCTGCCTGATCCGGGAGCGCGCCGTGCACCTCACCTACGGAGAGTTCTCGTCGAAGTTCGCCAAGGCGACGGCCGGCGCCCCCTTCCTGGGCGAGCCGGTCCTGATCGAGGCGGAGCCGGGCGACGCCCCGGCCCCCGCCGGGGATCCGAGCGCGGACGCGATCGCGTGGGCGCACAACGAGACCTCGACCGGCGTGATGGTCCCGGTGCAGCGACCGGACGACGCCGGCGACAGCCTGGTTCTCATCGACGCCACCTCGGGAGCCGGCGGGCTGCCGGTCGAGATCGGCGAGACCGACGTCTACTACCTCGCGCCGCAGAAGGCCTTCGCCTCGGACGGCGGCCTCTGGCTGGCCATCCTGAGCCCCGCCGCGGTCTCGCGCATCGAGGAGCTCGATGGGGCGGAGGGCCGCTGGCAGCCCACGTTTCTCTCGCTCGCCACGGCGCTCGAGAACTCGCGCAAGGACCAGACCTACAACACGCCGGCCGTCGCAACCCTGTTCCTGCTCGTGGACCAGATCGAGTGGCTGCTCGAGGGCGGCGGTCTCGACTTCGGCGTCTCGCGGAGCCGCGCGTCGTCGGAGCAGCTCTACGGCTGGGCGGAGGGGTCTGACGCCGCGAGCCCGTTCGTCACCGACCCGGCGAAGCGCTCGCTGGTGGTCGGGACGATCGACTTCGCCGACGAGATCGACGCCGCCGCGCTGGCGAGCACCCTCCGCGCCAACGGCATCGTCGACGTCGAGCCGTACCGCAAGCTGGGCCGCAACCAGCTCCGCGTCGGCATGTTCCCCGCGGTCGATCCGGGCGATGTCGAAGCCCTCACCGGCTGCATCGACTGGGTCCTCGAGAACGCTGACGACGTGCGCCGATGAAGGTCCTCGTCAAGGAGAAGATCGCCGACTCGGGAGTCGAGCTCCTGCAGGCGCAGTTCGACGTCGAGCTCGGGCTGGATTGGGATGGCGACGAGCTCGAGCAGCGGATCGGCGAGTTCGACGGGATCCTGATCCGCTCGGCCACCAAGCTCACCCCTGACCTGATTGAGCGCGGGGAGCGGCTCAAGGTGATCGGCCGCGCCGGCACCGGCGTGGACAACGTCGACATCGAGGCGGCCACCAAGCGCGGCATCATCGTCGCCAACGCCCCCGAGGCGAACTCCATCGCGGCCGCCGAGCACACAGTCGCGCTGATGCTCTCCCTCTGCCGGAACATCCCGCAGGCGCACGCCTCGCTCGCAGCCGGCAGGTGGGACCGCTCGAGCTTCAAGGGGACAGAGCTCTACGGCAAGACCCTCGGCGTCCTCGGCTTCGGCCGGATCGGCCAGCTGGTCGCGGCTCGCGCGCAGGCCTTCGACATGCAGGTCGTCGCCTACGACAAGTTCGTCACCGCGGAGCGCTTCCGCGAGCTCGGCGTCGAAGGGGTCGACGAGCCAGCCGAGCTCTACGCGCGCTCCGACTTCATCACCCTCCACCTGCCGAAGACTCCGGAGACCGTCGACTTCATCGACGCCGAGGCCATCGAGCGGATGCGCGACGGCGCGCGGATCGTGAACTGCGCCCGCGGCGAGCTGATCGACCTCGACGCGCTGGTCGCCGGCCTCGACTCCGGCAAGCTCGCCGGTGCGGCGCTGGACGTCTTCCCCGAGGAGCCGTTCACGGAGCACCCGGTCCTCGAGCGAGGCGACGTGGTCGTCACGCCCCACCTCGGCGCCTCGACCACCGAGGCGCAGGACCGCGCCGGCGTGGTCACCGCAGAGCAGGTCACCGCCGCGCTCACCGGGGGCGTCGTCACCACGGCGGTCAACATCGCGGCGGTTCGTCCCGAGGTGATGGAGCAGCTGGCGCCGTTCGTCCCGCTCAGCGAGAAGCTCGGCCGCCTCGCGCAGACGCTCGCGGAGGGCGCCCCGGACAGGGTCGAGGTCGAGTTCCGCGGCCGGCTGGCCGACCTGGACACGCGCATCCTCGGCATCGCCAGCCTCGTGGGAATCCTCTCCGGCCACACCGAGGAGCCGGTCAACCTCGTCAACGGGCCGCACATGGCCGAGGAGCGGGGAATCGAGCTGACCGAGACCCGGGACGCGATCTCCGAGGACTTCACGGAGCTCATCGTGGTCCGGCTTCACACCGGCGAGGACGTCGTCGAGGTCGCCGGGACCGGCGTCGGCCCTCGCAACATCCCCTATCTGGCACGGGTCTGGGGCGAGGACTTCTACCTGCCCTTCGCCGAGCACCTGGCGATCTTCCGCTACACCGACCAGCCGGGGATGATCGGCCGGGTCGGCACGATCTTCGGCGAGGAGGGGGTCAACATCGTCTCGGCGGCGGTCGGCGCCCAGCCCGACGGCGAGACCGCCGTGATGGCGCTCACCACCGACGCGCCGGTGAACCCGGCCACGATCGACCGGATCCTCGAGCTCCAGGGCTTCTCCGTCGGCCGCGCCGTGTCTCGCTGTAGCGAATAGGGTCCGCCCATGAGGGCGGTGGTGATCACGGAGCACGGAGGGCCTGAGGTCCTCCAGGTCCAGGAGAAGCCGGATCCGCCGGTCGGTCCCGGCGAGGTGCGGATCGACGTGAAGGCGGCGGGCATCAACTTCGCCGACACGATGGCGCGCGTCGGCCTCTACCCGGAGGCGCCGAAGCCGCCCTGCGTCGTCGGCTACGAGGTCGCCGGCGACATCGAATCGGTGGGCGACGGCGTCGAGAACGTCAAGGTCGGCGACAGGGTGATGGCGGGAACCCGGTTCGGCGGCCAGGCCTCGATGGTCACGGTGCCGGCCGACCAGGCACTACCGCTCCCGGATGGATGGAGCTACGAGCAGGGGGCGGCCTTCCCGGTCAACTACACGACCTCCTACGTCGCGCTCGTGATGATGGGCGGCCTGCGGGAGGGGGAGCGCGTCCTCATCCACGCCGCCGCGGGCGGAGTGGGGATCTCGGCGACGCAGATAGCGCGATCGCGGAAGGCGGAGATCTTCGGAACGGCCTCCGCCTCGAAGCACGACGCGATCCGCGAGCAGGGCGTCCAGCACCCGATCGACTACCGCAACCAGGACTTCGAGCAGGAGGTACGGCGGATCACGGGCGGCGAGGGCATCGACCTGGTCATGGACGCGACCGGGCCGACCAATTTCCGCAAGGACTACCGCCTGCTCCGCGAGGGAGGCCGCCTCGTCATGTACGGGCTCTCAGAGGCCTCGACCGAAACCGGACGGAACATGAAGAAGCTCTTCAGCAGCCTGGCGCGCATGCCCTTCGCAACGGTTCCTTGGTGGAAGAGCCTTCAGCTGATGAGCGAGAACAAGGGCGTCTTCGGCCTGAACATGCTCGCCTGGCAGGACCGCGAGGGTCTCGACAGGGTGCTCGACGCGATCAGTGGGGAGCTGGAGGCGGGCACGATCTCCATCGACCCCGTCGTCTCCGAGGCATTCTCGTTCGATCGCGCCGGCGACGCCCACCGCTTCATCGGCGAGCGGAAGAACATCGGCAAGGTCGTGCTCGTCCCCTGAGGCCGCTCTGATCGGAGTCTCGCCGGGTTACGATCGGTGAGATGAAGCTAGGGAGTGGAAAGGCAGCGCTCGTCCTCTGCATGCTGGCCGCCGGAGCCGTCGCAGCGCCCACGGTTGCGTCAGCGCGTCCTGGCCTGAGCGACGCCGTCTGGACCGTGCACGGGCACGGGGCCAGCGCCTCCGCGTCGGTCAACATCCTGACGCTGAACGACCAGCGGCACATCGCCAACCGGATCAGCGCCTACACCGCTTCCGACGGGCGGCTCGTCCTGAGCGCCCCGGAGGGCCTCGGCGACCCGGACGGAAGCGGCCCCAACTGCAGCCTCGACAACGCGAAGAGCGGGGAGACGAGCGCGACCGAGGTGAGCTGTGCCCCGGGGTACATCGGGGCGATCGCCGGTGACCTCGCCGGTGGCAGCGACACCTTCGACGCCGACACCCGGCTGTCCGTGATGGTCGGCGCCGTGGTCGACGGTCAACCACGTCCGCTGTTCGGCGGCCCGGGGCGCGATCGGCTCATCGGCGGAGCGCAGCGCGACCTGCTCGTCGGGGGAGCCGGCCCGGACGCCCTCGCCGGCGGGGCCGGCAACGACAAGCTCGTCGGAAGCGGAGGGCCCGACAGGCTCGTCGGCGGCCCGGGAAAGGACAGCTGCCGCGGTGGAGGCGGCCCCGACACGGCCAAGAGCTGCGAGCTGATCCGGACGATCCCTTAGGTTTCCGCCCCATGCTGGCGGTCGGCAGCATCGGGAGCGCCTATCAGCACGGGATCGTCGATACCGGGCGGGAGCCGCACTTCCTCTTCTTCGTCGCCTTTCTCGTCACGTTCGGCTTCATCCGGACGAGCACGCACATGATCCGGGCGCAGGTGAGCTGGTGGCCGGGCAACGTTTCGGTCGGCGGCACTCACATCCATCACCTGGTCTGGGGCATCCTCCTGATCCTGGTCTGCGGCTACATCTCCGTCGCGATCGCCCCGGACAGCCCGTGGCGCGAGGTCGTGGCGGTGCTCTTCGGCGTCGGGACCGGGCTCACGCTCGACGAGTTCGCGCTCTGGCTCAATCTGAAGGACGTCTACTGGGAGAAGCAGGGACGCGCCTCGATCGACGCGGTGGTGATCGCCGCCGCGGTCTCCGGACTGCTGCTGGTCAGCCTGCGGGGCTGGATCGACGTCACGACGAAGGTCGCCGACGAGGTCCAGGCGATCGTCGGCACGATCGGGCTGGTCGGCGTGATCCTCGCCCTGATCAACGCCGCCAAGGAGAAGTTCGGGATGGCGATCTGGAGCATCCTGGTCCCGATCGTCGGCCTCCCGACCGCGTTTCGCCTCGCCAAGCCCCACTCGGTCTGGGCAAAGCTCTTCTACCGGCACGGCAAGAAGGAGCGTTCCGAGATGCGGTTCGCCGGCGATCGCGGCAGGCCGTTCTGGAAGCGCGGGGGGGAGCTACTTACCCGGCTCAGGCTCCGGGGCCCCGTCGGCGGAACCTGAGAAGACCAGCTCGTCGATCACGACTCCGAGCGAAGCCGCGGTCGGGATCGCCAGCAGCGCCCCGAGGATGCCGGCGAGCTCAGCCCCGACGATCACTGCGACGATCGCCACCGCCGGGTTGACCTTGAGTGCGCCGCCCTTGTAGAGGAGCGGCTGGATCACCCGGTCCTGCGCCTGCTGGTAGACGAGGAAGAGAATCAGCCAGACGATCGCGTCGCCGGGCCCGCCATCGATCATCAGCACCGCGAAGACCGAGAAGCCGCCGATCGTCAGCCCGATCAACGGGATCAGGTCCAGAAATGCGACCAGCACGGCGAGCGGCACCGCGAGGTGGAAACCCTCGGCCTGCAGGAATCCCCAGGTGAGGAAACCCGCCGCGATCGCCAGCAGCAGGTTGACGCTGACGTACGCCTTGACCACCTCGCCGACGCGGGTGGCGATGCGCCGGGCCCGGTCCCGCTGGAGAGCCGGCAGGCGCCCCGTGCCCCGCTCGACCATGCCCCGCCCGTCGAGCAGGAGGAAGAAGGTCAGGGCGATGATCGTGATCGCCGCGAGCAGGTGCTCGAGGATGCTGACCGTGAACGAGCCGATCGTGCTCGCCCCGCTCGAGAGGTGCGAGGGCAGGGTGGCGGCCTCCTGGCTCAGCTTCGCGGTGATGTGGTACTTCGCGTTCAGGTCCTGGAAGTGCTTGTTGTCGTTGGCCCAGTTCTCAAAGTCGTGCACGTAGCGCGGCAGCTTGTGCGCGAGTCCCTCGATGTCGTGCACGATCGGCGGGAAGACCTGCAGGATCAGGAAGACCAGCGCGGCGAGGGCGACGAGATAGACGAGCAGGATCGCGAGGACGCGCGGCATCTCGCCGTCTCGAGGCCAGGCGCGCTGCACCAGGTTCACGGCCGGGTCGAGGGCGAGCGCGAGGAAGACCGCGGCGGCCACCCACTGCAACGTCGTCCGCGTGTGCAGCAGCGCGATCGCCAGCAGCACGGCGACACCAGCCCAGAACAACGCCACCAGCACGATCTTGGCGACCGCTCGCGCCTGAATCTGATCCGCGCGCATCGCCGGTGAAGCTAATGATGCGCCGGGACGCCAAATCGCCGGTCGCAATGCCGAGTGTTCGATACTCTGCTTTCACTTCGATGACGCACCGGCTCGACAGCCTCGCGCTTCTCCTTCTCCTCCCCCTCCGGGGGGAATAGCGCTGGGCGGCGCGTCAGCCGCGAACTCAGGAACAGGTCATCGAAAGCTTTAGGAGAAGGAGGAAGCCATGAACGACGTAGGCGGCGCAACCGGTCCGGTCTCAGAGGAGAACCGGGTTCACATCTTCGATACGACGCTGCGCGACGGCGAGCAGTCGCCGGGGATCTCGCTGAACACGCAGGAGAAGGTCGAGATCGCTCAGCAGCTCGCCCGCCTGGGCGTCGACGTGATCGAGGCCGGCTTCCCGATCACCTCGCCGGGAGATTTCGAGGCCGTGGAGGCGATCGCCCGTGGCGTGGAGGGCCCAGTGATCTGCGGCCTCGCCCGCACCCACAAGGCCGACATCGACGCGGCCTGGAACGCGATCAAGGACTCCGAGCGCCCGAGGATCCACACGTTCATCTCGACCTCGGACATCCATATCGAGCACCAGCTGCAGACGACCCGCGACGACGTCAAGGGCCAGGCGAAGGCCGCGGTGGCGCTCGCCAAGTCCTACACCGACAACGTCGAGTTCTCGCCGATGGACGCGACCCGCGCGGACATCGAATTCACCGCGGAGGTCTGCGCGATCGCAGTCGCCGAGGGCGCGACCACGGTCAACATCCCGGACACGGTCGGCTACACGACGCCCGAGGAGTACGCGGCCTACTTCCGCAAGCTCTATGAGCTGGTTCCGGGCCTGGACGGGGTGGAGGTATCGGTCCACTGCCACGACGACCTGGGCCTCGCAGTCGCCAACTCCTACGCGGGCGTCGTCGCCGGTGCTCGCCAGGTGGAGTGCGCGGTCAACGGCATCGGCGAGCGGGCAGGCAACTGCTCGCTGGAGGAGATCGTGATGCTGCTCAGGACCAGGCGCGATTCGCATGGCCTGGACACCGGGATCGACGCGCGGGAGCTGGCGCGCACCAGCCGCCTGGTCTCGCGCCTGACCGGCTACTCGGTGCCGCCGAACAAGGCGGTCGTCGGGCGGAACGCCTTCGCGCACGAGTCCGGCATCCATCAGGACGGCGTGCTGAAGGAACGCTCGACCTACGAGATCATGGACGCGACCGAGGTCGGGCTCGAGTCCAACTCGATCGTGCTGGGCAAGCACTCCGGGCGCCACGCACTCCAGGACGCGCTGAAGGACCTCGGCTTCAAGGTCGAGGGCGGCGCGCTCAACCAGGCGTTCAAGCGCTTCAAGGAGATCGCGGACAAGAAGAAGCAGGTCACCGCGCTCGACCTGGAGGCGATCGTCTCCGACGAGATGCGCGAGAGCGCCGAGGCCTACAACCTGAAGTGGTTCGAGGTCGAGGCCGGATCGGAGAAGCCGCCCAACGCCCGGGTCAGCGTGGTGCTGCCGAGCGGTGACGAGTCCATCGCGGAAGCTTCAGGCGACGGGCCAGTCGACGCGATCTTCGGCGCGATCCGTGACGCCACCGGCACCGACGCCGAGCTACAGCGCTACGAGGTCGAGGCCGTCACCGGCGGCACCGATGCTCTTGGCGAGGTGAGCGTCTCCGTCCGCGCCAACGGCCGGCTGGCCAGCGGCCAGGGCGTGGCGACCGACATCCTCGAGGCCTCGGCTCGCGCCTTCGTGCGAGCGATCTCGAACGCCCTCGAGGGCGTCGCGATCCGCGAGGCGGAGGATGCGACGGCCGACGCAGTCGTCGAGCGCACCCCCGGCCCCTAGCGGCCGCATGTCCGAGTCCGACATCGACGTCGCGAAGAAAGCGTGGGGCTGCGCTTCACGCCGATGACCTGAACGCTTTCCTCGAGATGATGGATCCCGAGGTCGAGTTCAACTCGCTCGTCGCGGAGTCGGAGGGCGGAGCATTCCGAGGGCACGAGGGAGTGCGTGAGTGGTGGAGCCGCGTCGTCAAATCGCTGGGCGGCCTGCGCTACGACGCAGCGGAGCCTCTCGATCTCGGCGATGGGCTGGTGCTCACGCAGGTCGTGATCAGCGGAAAGGTCGCCGGCGTGGAGGTGCCCCAGGAGATGTGGAACCTGGCCGAGGTCCGAAACGGGAAGGCGATCTGGTGGGCGGCCTTCCGAACCGAGGAGGAGGCCCGCAACGAGGCCGAGGCGAGGCGCGCCGCCGGATAGGGTGCCCTCCGTGAAGCTGCAGCTGCCCGAGGCGCCCCCGTCAAGCTCCCGGCTCTGGTGGTTCTGGGAGCGCTTCACCGACTTCCACACCGTCGCCTACAAGGCGAGCGGCGGGCGGATCGGCGGCAAGGCCTACGGCGTGCCGGTCGTGCTGATCGAGTCGGTGGGGCGTAAGTCCGGCAAGCACCGCACCCACCCGCTCCTCTGCCTGCCCGACGGCGAAAACCTGACGATCATCGCCTCCAAGGGAGGAACCGACCGCCATCCCGCCTGGTACTACAACCTCAAGGCCAGTCCGGAGACGACGGCGTGGTGGAAGGGGGAGAAGCGGCATGTCCGGGCGCACGAGGCCGAGGGCGAGGAGCGCGAGCGCCTCTGGCGGATGATGGCCGACGCCTACCCGGACTACGACAGCTACCAGCGTCGCACCGACCGCCAGATCCCGGTCGTCGTGCTCGAGCCCGTCTAGCTGCCGGTCAGCGCTTGACCGCCCAGGTCTGCCCGCCCGCGGGCCCGCCCTCCGGCGAGAACCGCACCGACACAGGCTTCGTGCCGCGGGGAAGATCGAACACCACGCAGCCGCTGCGCGACTCGCCGGGTGAGACCTCCTTGAGGAAGTCGATCTCCGTCGTGGCGCAGGGCCCACTCGACGCGAACGCGGGCCCAGCGAACGAACCGCCGGAGCTGCGCAGCTTGACGTCGCTCTCAGAGGAGCTGTCGTAGACGCCATGGCCGACGTTCCGAAGCGCCAGCTCAACTCCGGCAGCGCGATCGCCGGGCGCCAGCGTGGCGCCCGAGCCGCGCAGAGGAAAGATCACTCGCCGTGGCTCGACGATCAGCGTGGTTGCGCCGGCGCGCACCCTGGCCGGCGTGCCGACCGACGGCGGAGCCGGAGGCCGCGCCGGCGTGGAAGTCGACTTGCTCGAGCCGGATCCCCCGCATGACGAGGCCATCAGGCACAGCACGACAAACCCAGCCGCGAGAACCCCTGCCCTGGTCGACTTCGCCACGCCCGGAAGTATCGCCGGGGACTAGCTCGTCGGCGCTGCCGCGCCCTTGTCGGTTGGCCCCGGCCCCCGCGGAATCGACGGCGCGGCCACCGGCCCGACCCGCGGGATCCAGTCGAGCCAGCTCGGCAGGTACCAGTTCCAGTCGCCGAGCAGCGTCATCGAGGCGGGCAGCAGGATCGCGCGCACGAGCGTCGCGTCGATCAGGACGGCCACGCCGAGCCCGATCCCAAGCTCCTTGAAGAAGATCAGAGACAGGGTCGCGAACACGGCGAAGACCGCGATCATCACCACGGCGGCGCTGGTGACCACGCCCGCCGTGGTCTTGATCCCGTGCGAAACGGCTTCCTTCGTCGACATGCCTCTGTCGTAGGACTCGCGGATCCGGGTGAGGATGAAGACGTGGTAGTCCATCGAGAGGCCAAAGAGAACGACGAACAGGAACAGCGGCATCCAGGAGATGATCGACCCGGTCGAATGGAAGCCGAGGAACGACTGGAAGTGGCCGTCCTGGAAGACCCAGACCAGCACCCCGTAGGCGGCCCCGACCGAGAGCAGGTTGAGGATGATCGCCTTGATCGGGATCACGATCGACCGGAAGGTGAAGAGCAGCAGAAGGAACGCGGTGCCGAGCACGAAGCCGAAGACGATCGGCAGGTGAGACTTGATGGCGGCCGTCCAGTCCTTCGATCCCGCCGAAAGGCCGGTGACATCGGCCGTGACGCCCGGTACGGCGCCGATCGTGCTCGGGATGATCGAATCTCGCAGCTGATTGACCGCGTCATAGGACGCCGAGTCTGTCCCGTTGCCGGCGATCGGGATGCTCACCTGGACCACCCGGGGGTCCGGATACGTCTGGACGTTGATGGGGGACGGCTTGAACAGCGAGCTGGCCCTCGCCTTGGCGACCATCTGCCGGATCCCGCGGCGCACCGCAGGAGTCAGCCCGTTGTCGGCCTTGACCACCACGGCCGCCGGAATCCCGCCTCCCGGGAAGGCCGCTTGGATCCTGTTGTAGGTCTGGATAGAGGGGACATCCTGAGGGAGGGATTGCACGCTCTGGTTCGCAGTGTGGAGACGCAGGGCGGGGATTGCCAGGAACACGAGCACCCCCGCGGCGAGCACGAGTGCGATCACCGGGCGGCGGAGCACCGGATTGAGGATGCTGTTCCAGATGCGGCTCTCGCCGGCGTTCCACGCCTGGTCCTTGAGAACCGGCACGCCGCCCTTCTCGACCCGGTCGCCCAACCACGAAAGGATCGCCGGCAGCACGCTCAGGGAGCCGACCAGGGCGACGGCCACGACCAGGATCGTGCCCGTGGCGAACGATTCGAACGTGGGGGTGCCGGCGAAGTACATCCCCGCCATGGCGATCATCACCGTGAAGCCCGAGACCATCACCGCGCGCCCTGAGGTCGCCGCCGCCGCGGCCAGCGAGGCCTCCTCGCTGCGCCCGGACTCCCGTTCCTCGCGCTCACGCCGCAGATAGAACATCGAGTAATCGACGCCGACGGCCAACCCGATCAGCAGGATCACCTCGTTGACCGAGCTGTCGACTCCGCCGATCACGTGGCTGAGCGGCCCCATGATCCCGATGGTCGCCATCACCGCCGTGATGGCGAGCAGCAGTGGAACTCCCGCGGCGACCAATGCCCCGAAGGCGACCAGCAGGATGATCAGGGTGACGGGCAGGGAGGTCTTGAGCGCCTTGCCGAAGTCGTCGCTCACGACCTTGTTGATCTGCTCGTTGGTGCTCGCATCGCCGAATTCCCCGAGGGTGAACCCGGGATGCGCCCGCTCGGCCGCCGCGACGGCGTCGATCGCAGGCTTCACGCGATCGCTCACCTCGCTGTCCGTGCCGGCGATCTGGTAGCGGAGCAACGCCGAACGGCCGTCGCTTGAGATCTGATTCACGTGCGCGGGGTTCAGCGGGCTCTCGAAGTTCTGCGTGTGCGGGACGGCCTCGAGCCTTCGTTGCACGTCGAGAACGGCCGCCTTGAAGGTGGGGTCCGTCGCGCTTGCGTGCGCGCCCTGTATCAGCACCATCTCCTGGCCGTACTCGGGCGCGGCATCCGCGATCGTCCGGTCGGCTCGACCTGATTCGCCCACGCTCCCATCGCTGTGCTCCAGCGTCTTGGTCCCGACGGCGCCCCCGATGAACATGGCCAGCACCACGAACGCCAGCCAGCCCCAGATGGCGATCCTGCGATGGCGGGCGCTCCACAGCCCGGCGCGCGACGCGATGCCGCGCGGAGTCAGGTCATTTGTCGAATTCCCGGTTGGGGGAGTAGACGCCAAGACAAGACCTCCGTGCCTCGAAGTTCCATCACGACCTTACAGACGCTCGGTGCATACATCTGTATGTGATAGCGTACGACATCGGATGGCGACCGAGACCGGCACGAAGACCCCGATCGACACCGCCGTCACGCCTGACGTGGCCGTCGGTGCACGGGTCAAGAGCCTGCGCGAGGCGATGGACCTCTCGCTCCGAGACCTGTCCGAACGGAGCGGCGTCAGTGCCGCGATGCTCTCGCAGGTCGAGCGCGGCGACACCAGTCCGACCCTGGCGGTCGCGCAGAAGATCGCGGCCGGCCTGGACCTGACCCTCTCGCAGCTGCTGCGCCTGGACGAGGATCGCCACGTCGTCGTCGTCCGCCAGCGAGACCGGCGCACGCGCCGCCGCCGCGGGCACAGGGTTGAGGAGCTGACGCCCCCCCTGCCGGGTCAGCGCGCCGACGTCTCCGAGCACTCGCTCGGACCGGGCGCCACCACCGGCGCTGCCGACGATCCGCCCGTCCACGAGCCTGGCAGCCGCGAGACGGCCATCGTCCTGGATGGGACGGTCGAGCTCTTCATCGACGGCCAGCGCCACGAGCTTGCCGCGGGGGACACCGTCACGTTCGACTCTGACCTGCCGCACCATTTCGAGAACAATTCCTCGTCCGAGGCCAGGCTGATCGCCGTGGTCGCCGCCGGGCTGAGGCGTGGATAGGAGGACCGATGCCGAAGAACCTGTTCGAGAAGATCTGGGAAGCGCACGAGGTCGACAAGGACCTGATCTACATCGACCTGCATCTAGTCCACGAGGTGACCTCGCCGCAGGCCTTCGACGGCCTGCGCCTGGCGGAGCGCGGCGTGCGTCGCCCCGACAAGACGCTGGCGACCGCCGACCACAACGTCCCGACGGACGGGACTCCCGCGGCGCGGCTGATCGCCGATGAGCTCTCCCGCAAGCAGGTCGAGGCCCTCGAGGCGAACTGCGAGGAGTTCGGGATCCCGCTCTATTCGCTGGGCTCGGAGCGGCGCGGAATAGTCCACGTGATCGGGCCTGAGCTGGGCGCCACGCAGCCCGGAATGACCATCGTCTGCGGCGACTCGCACACCTCCACCCACGGGGCCTTCGGCGCCCTGGCGTTCGGCATCGGGACTTCCGAGGTCGAGCACGTGCTGGCGACGCAGTGCCTGGTCCAGCGGCGGCCCAAATCGATGCGCATCAACTACCGGGGCGAGCTGAGCATCGGCGTCACCGCGAAGGACCTGATCCTGGCGACGATCGGCCGGCTCGGCGTCGGAGGGATGCAGGGCTACGCGGTCGAGTACGCGGGAGACGCGATCCGCGCCCTCTCGATGGAGAACCGGATGACGATGTGCAACATGACCATCGAGGGTGGCGGACGCGCCGGCATGGTCGCGCCCGACGAGACCACCTTCGACTACATCAGGGGAAAGCCCGGTGCCCCGGAGGACTTCGACGCCGCGATCGAGCGCTGGAGGCTGCTCCCGACGGAAGAGGGCGCGAGCTTCGACAACGAGATCGAGGTCGACGCCACGGCGATCTCGCCGATGGTCACCTGGGGCACGACCCCGGGGATGGTCACCCAGGTCACCGACCAGGTGCCCGACCCCGAGGCAATGGACTCGGCCGCCGACCGCGAGGCCGCCGAGCGGGCGCTGGCCTACATGGACCTGAAGCCGGGAACGCCGATCACCGAGATCCCGCTGGATCGGATCTTCATTGGGTCATGCACCAACTCCCGGATCTCGGACCTGCGCGAGGCGGCCAGCATCCTTGACGGCCGGGAGATCGCCTCGAGCCTCCGGGGCATGGTGGTGCCGGGGTCCCAGCAGGTGAAGGCTCAGGCCGAGGAGGAGGGACTCCACGAGGTCTTCGAGTCCGCCGGCTTCGAGTGGCGCGAGTCGGGCTGCTCGGCCTGCCTCGGGATGAACCCGGACATCCTGCAGCCGGGCGAGCGCTGCGCCTCGACATCGAACCGGAACTTCGAGGGCCGCCAGGGCGCCGGAGGGCGCACCCACCTGGTCAGCCCGAAGATGGCGGCGGCCGCGGCCGTCGAGGGGCGCTTCGTCGACATCAGGGATTGGAGCTAGACATGGACGCGATCGAGGTAATCGAAGGGCGTGTGGCGGTGCTCGACCGAAACGACGTCGACACCGACCAGATCATGCCCAAGCAGTTCCTGAAGCGGGTCGAGAAGAGCGGCTACGGCGAGTTCCTCTTCTACGACTGGTTCCGCTCCGGCGAGATCGAGCTGGAAGCTCATCCGATCCTGGTCACGGGGCGGAACTTCGGCTCGGGCTCATCACGCGAGCACGCCGTCTGGGGCCTGAAGGACTACGGCTTCGACGCGGTGATCGCCCCGTCGTTCTCGGACATCTTCTATTCGAACTGCACCAAGAACGGGCTGCTGCCGGTGATCCTCGACGAGGAGCACTGCCGGGCGGTCGCGGCGGCGGGGGAGGCGCGCATCGACCTCGACGACCAGACCGTGAACTGCGCAGAGGGCGTGTTCCCATTCGAGATCGACGAGGACATCAAACACCGCCTGTCGAACGGGCTCGACGACGTCGCGATGACGCTCGGACGCGGCGAGAAGATCGACGAATTCGAGCGGGCCGGCAGGGCCGACAACGGGACCGGTGACCACCTCGCTGTGAGTCCGTCCATGAACACGGGCCCGCGGGAGTGGGACGCCCAGACCTACGACA
Source organism: uncultured Solirubrobacterales bacterium (assembly GCA_963815045.1). GTDB lineage: Bacteria > Actinomycetota > Thermoleophilia > Solirubrobacterales > 70-9 > DASUPK01. The sequence continues at coordinate 1,155,542 of CAWFET010000002.1, read as the reverse complement.
AGGTCTCCGACCCTCAGTTCAACTGGGGCCTGGAGGTTCTGGAGCGGCTGGAGCTGAACGGCGACGAGTTCGTGATGGACGCCGGCTGCGGCTCCGGGCGCGTCACGGCGAAGCTGCTCGAGCGTCTCCCGAACGGGCGGGTGGTCTGCGTCGACGCGTCGGAATCGATGATCGAGAAGGCTCGCGAGGCCCTCGGCGACCGGGCCAGCTACATGGTCGCCGACCTCTCCCAGCTCGAGGTCCCCGAGCCCGTGGACGTGGTCTTCTCGACCGCGACATTCCACTGGCTCTCCGACCACGATCTGCTCTTCTCCCGCCTCCACGCCGCGCTAGAGCCCGGTGGGCGCCTCGTCGCGCAGTGCGGGGGACAGGGCAACGTGGCCAAGCACGCCCAGGCGATCGTGTCCGTCGCGACCCGGCCCGAGTTCGTCGAGCACTTCTCGGACATGTCGGTCATGTGGAACTTCGCCTCGCCAGGCGAAACCGAGGAGCGGCTGCGGAATGCCGGCTTCGACGACGTCTCATGCTGGCTGGAGGACAAGCCCGTGCAGCCCGAGGATCCCTACGCGTTCACCACCACGGTGACGATGGGCCCGCACCTCGCCCGGCTCCCGGAGGAGAAGCGCAGGGCGTTCGCGGAGGCCGTGCTGGACCTCGAGGACGACCCACTGGTCCTCAACTACGTCCGCCTCAACATCGACGCGCGCCGTGCCTAGGGTCGTCCTTCTCCCCGGCGATGGGATCGGCCCGGAGATCGGCGCCGCGGCGAAGAGGGCCCTCGCGGAGCTCGGGGACTTCGAGATCACCGAGCACCTGATCGGCGGCGCCTCGATCGACGAGCACGGCACGGCCCTGGCCGACGAGGTGCTCGAGGCGTGCCGGCAATCGGACGCAGTCCTGCTCTGCGCGGTCGGCGGGCCCAAGTGGGACACGACCGATCCGGACAAGCCGCGACCCGAGCAGGGTCTGCTGGGCCTCCGCAAGGGCCTCGGCCTGTTCGCGAACCTGAGGCCCGTCCGCCCCAGCGATGCCCTGCTGGACGCAAGCCCGTTGCGCCGCGAGCGCATCGAGGGCACCGACCTGCTCGTCGTCCGGGAGCTGACCGGAGGCATCTACTTCGGGGATTCCGGCCGCGACGGCGACCGGGCCCACGACGACTGCGCGTACACGGTGGAGGAGATCGAGCGCATCGCGCGGGTCGCCTTCGAGGCGGCGGGGGAGCGCAACGGGCGCGTCACCTCGGTCGACAAGGCCAACGTCCTCGAGACCTCCCGGCTGTGGCGCGAGACCGTCACCCGCATTGCCCCCGAGTACGGGGAGATCGAGCTCGACCACCTCCTGGTCGACAACGCCGCGATGCAGCTCGTCTCGAACCCGACCGGGTTCGACGTGATCGTCACGGAGAACCTCTTCGGTGACATCCTCAGCGACGAGGCCGCGATGCTCACCGGATCCTTGGGGATGCTGCCCTCGGCGAGCCTCGGCGAGGACGGACCGGGTCTGTACGAGCCCGTGCACGGCTCGGCGCCGGACATCGCGGGAACGGGCAAGGCAAATCCGCTGGCGACCCTGCTCTCCGTGGCGATGATGCTCAAGTACGGGCTCGGCATGCACGCCGAAGCAGCCAAGCTCGACGCGGCCGTCGACTCCGTCCTGAACCAGGGCCTGCGGACTCCGGATCTGGGCGGCGAGAGCACCACGGACGAGATGACAGATGCCGTTCTCGCCGCCCTGTAGATCGTTCATACTGACCGACTCGTGGAGAAGGCTGAACTCATCTGGAAGAACGGAGAGTTCGTCCCCTGGGACGAGGCGAACGTGCACGTCCTCACGCACGGCCTCCACTACGGCACCGGCGTCTTCGAGGGAATCCGCTGCTACGACACCGAGATCGGGCCGGCCATCTTCCGTCATCAGGACCACCTGGACCGGCTCGCCAAATCGGCGGAGCTCTACTACCTGCCGCTCAAGCACGACCTCGAGGAGATCCGCGAGGCGACCAAGGAGCTGATCCGCCGCAACGGGCTGCGCAGCTGCTACATCCGGCCGCTCGCCTTCCGGGGCTACGGCGAGATGGGCCTCTTCGCGCAGAGCGCTCCGGTCGACGTGATCATCGCCGTCTGGCCCTGGGGCGCCTACCTCGGAGAGGAGGGCAAGCAGAAGGGCATCCGCGCCAAGGTCTCATCCTGGAGGCGCATTTCGCCCGCGGGGCTCATCCCTCACGCCAAGGCCTCGGGCCAGTACCTCAACTCGATCCTCGCCAAGACCGAGAGCGCCAACGCCGGCTACGACGAGGCGATCCTGCTCGACGAGCGCGGCTTCGTCTGCGAGGGGTCGGGCGAGAACATCTATCTCGTCCGCGACGGCGAGATCGTCACCCCGGGCCACACCTCTTCGATCCTCGACGGCATCAACCGAAAGTCGGTGATCCAGCTCGCTCGCGACCTCGGCTACACCGTGGTCGAGCGCGACGTCGCGCGCGCCGAGCTCTACATGGCCGAGGAGGTCTTCCTCACTGGCACGGCCGCGGAGCTGGTTCCGGTGCGCGCAGATCGACGACCACGACATCGGCGAGCCCGGCGAGATCACCCGTGTGATCCAGGCGAAGTTCGACGACGCGCTCCACGGGCGCCTCGAGGAGTACCGCGAATGGCTTGATCCGGTCGGGGAGCCGACCGGCACGCCGCCGCCCGAGCCCACCGCTGCGGAGGTCGACGCCGAAGAGGTCGGCGAACCGGCCTCCCGTACACTGGGTTCCTGATGCTGCACCGCTTCACAGGGCGAATTACGCAGGCCGCGGCCGCTTAGCGGCCCCGGTCCCGCACGACCCCGTTCAGGGGTTTCACGTTCCCCCTCGAAGCTAGAAAGGCAGCGATGACACAGGTACTCCTCTACGACACGACTTTGCGGGACGGCATGCAGGGCCAGGGCATGTCGCTCTCGGCGCAGGAGAAGGCGCGCGTTGTGCGCAAGCTCGACGAGCTCGGCATCCACTTCATCGAGGCCGGTTTCCCGGGCTCCAACCCGAAGGAGATGGAGCTCTTCGAGATGCTCGCGGAGGCCGAGCTGCGGCAGGCCGCCGTCTGCGCCTTCGGCATGACCCGCCGCCGCGACACCGAGGCCGCCGAGGACGAGTCCCTTCGCCTCCTCGCGACCGGATTCGCGCCGGTCGTCACCCTCGTCGGCAAGACCTGGGGTCTTCACCTCGAGAAGGTCACCAAGGTGAGCCGGGAGGAGAACCTGGCGATGATTCGCGACTCGGTCGCCTATCTGACGAACGCCGGGAAGCGCGTCATCTACGACGCCGAGCATTTCTTCGACGGCTACCGCGACGACCCGGGCTACGCGCTGGAGTGCCTGAAGGCCGCCGCCGACGCTGGTGCCGAGAACGTCACCCTCTGCGACACGAACGGCTCGAGCCTTCCGTTCCAGATCGCCGAGGCGACCAGGGCTATGGTCGATGCCCTGGACGTGCCTGTCGGCATTCACACCCACAACGACCTGGAGTGCGCGGTCGCGAACTCGCTGGCCGCGGTGGGGGAGGGCGCGAGCCTCGTCCAGGGAACGATGAACGGGATCGGCGAGCGAACCGGCAACGCGAACCTGACCTCGATCCTGCCGGACCTCCAGCTCAAGCTGGGCTACGAGTGCGTGAGCGACGAGCAGCTGGCCCGGCTCACCGGGATCGCGCATTTCATCGACGAGCTGCTCAACATCACGCCGGATCCAGATCAGCCGTTCGTCGGCCGAAACGCCTTCGCCCACAAGGGCGGCATGCACGTGGCCGGGGTCAGCGCCGACGCGCGCACCTTCGAGCACATGGATCCGGTCGACGTCGGCAATGAGCGCGAGATGGTCGTCTCCGAGCTCTCGGGCAAGGGCACCGTCCTCTCGCGAGCCGAGCGCTCCGGGATCCCGCTGGACGACGAGCAGGCCGCCAAGGCGCTTCGCACCCTGAAGGAGCGCGAGCACCGCGGCTACCACTACGAGGCTGCCGACGCCTCCTTCGAGCTGCTGCTCCGCAAGGAGACCGAGGACTACGAGCCGCTCTTCCGGCTCGAGGGCTTCCGCGTCCTGGTCGAGAAGCGCGAGGACGGCAAGGTGGTCACCGAGGCGACGATCAAGGTCTGGGTGGAGGGCGAGCGATACCTGCGCACGGCCGAGGGCAACGGTCCGGTGAACGCCCTCGACAAGGCGCTGCGCGGCGCGATCAGCGACCGCCATCCGCATCTGGCCGACATCGAGCTCACCAACTACAAGGTCCGCATCCTGGACGAGCACCACGGCACCGGAGCGGTGACGCGCGTGTTGCTGGACTCGTCCGACGGCGAGCGCGAATGGGGTTCGATCGGCGTCTCGGAGAACATCATCGAGGCGTCCTGGGAGGCTCTGGTCGACTCGCTCGAATATGCCTTCCAGCCACGCGAACAGGGCAGCCCACCCAGTGAACGAACAGATCCCGCTCGCACGACCTGAGCTCGGCCCGCGCGAGGAGGAGCTGCTGCTGGAGGTCGTCCGCTCCGGCTCGCTCTCCCTGGGGCCGAAGCTCGAGCAGTTCGAGCACGACTTCTCGGACTGGTTGGGCGGCGACGCGTACGCGGTGGCCGTCTCCAGCGGGACGGCGGCGCTTCATCTCGCGGTCAGGGCCGCGGGCTGGGGCGAGGGCGATGAGGTCGTTACCAGCCCGCTGAGCTTCGTGGCGTCGACCAACTGCCTGCTCTACGAGGGCGCGAAGCCCGTGTTCGCGGATATCGATCCGGTCACTCTCAACCTGGACCCCGTGAACGCGGCCGAGGCGGTCTCCGAGAAGACCGCCGGCCTGCTGCCGGTGCACATCTTCGGCTATCCCGCCGACCTGCCGGCCTTCGCCGCCCTCGCCCGCAAGCGCGACCTTGGGCTGATCGAGGACGCCTGCCAGGCCCTCGGCGCAATCGACAAGGCCGGAAAGCGAATCGGCGTTGACGGCAACCTGGCCACCTTCGCCTTCTACGCGAACAAGCAGATGACGACCGGGGAGGGGGGCGTGCTGGTCACGCCTGACAAGGACGTCGCCGAGGCCGTGCAAAGCGAGCGAAACCAGGGCCGCGCCCCCGACATGGAGCAGGTCGAGCACGACCGGCTCGGCTTCAACTACCGGATGAGCGATCTGCACGCCGCGATCGGGATCGCACAGGTCGAGAGGCTCGAGGAGATGCTGAACGCGCGGGACAACGTCGCGGCGCTCTACCGGGAGCGGCTCACCCAGCTCGGCGGCGAGCCGGCCGGGGACCATGACGATCACGACATCGTTCTGCCCTGCGAGAACATCGGAGACGCCCGCCGCAGCTGGTTCGTCTTCTGCGTGCAGCTTCCCGACGGCACCGACCGTGACGCCGTGATCAAGTCGCTGGCGTCGAACGGGATCCAGTCGAAGGCGTACCTGCCCTGCATCCACCTGCTGCCGCCCTATCGCGAGCGCTTCGGCTTCGTCGGCGGGGAGTTCCCCATCGCCGAGCGGGTCGCCCAGCGTTCCCTAGCACTCCCGTTCTTCACCTCGATGACCGAATCCCAGGTCGATCGGGTCTGCACGGCGCTCGGCGAAGCGCTGGGAATCCAGCCCTAGACTCATCTCAATCATGGGTCGGTTCGGCGAAGAACAGGATCCGCTGTTTCGGCGGATCAACTCCTCGATCTCATTCGACTGGCGCCTCGCCTCGTTCGATATCCAGCAGTCGAAGGCTCACGCCCGCGCGCTGGCGAAGCTCGAGGTTCTGGACGAGGCCGAGCTCGGACAGATCACCGAGGGGCTCGAGCAGGTGGGGGGCGAGCTCGACGCCGGCAGCTTCGAGTTCAGCGCGGGCGACGAGGACATCCACATGGCGATCGAGCGGCGGCTGACCGAGCTGATCGGCCCGCTCGGTGGCAAGCTGCACACGGCGCGCTCGCGGAACGACCAGGTCGCGACCGATCTTTCGCTGCTCGTCCGCGCACACGCCGCGCGCGCGATCGCCCTGCTGGAGAGCCTGATGGAGACGCTGGTCGCCCAGGCCGAGGCGCATCGCGACTGGGCCGCGCCGTCCTACACGCATCTGCAGCGGGCACAGCCGGTCTACCTGGGCCACCACCTCCTCGCCTACTTCTGGATGTTCCAGCGCGACACCCGCCGGTTCTTCCGCGCCGCGGAGGCGACAACCGACATGCCCGCCGGCTCCGGAGCCCTGGCCGGCCTCAACTGGGATGTCGACCGCGACGCGCTCGCCGCCGACCTTGGGTTCGAGCGTCCGTACGCGAACTCGCTCGACGCCGTTTCCAACCGTGACTTCGCCCTCGACTACCTCTCGGCGGCCTCGATCTGCGCGATGCACCTCTCGCGGCTCGGTTCCGAGATCGTGCTCTGGTCGAGCCAGGAGTTCGGCTTCTGCGAGCTGCCGGACTCGTTCGCGTCGGGCTCGAGCATCATGCCCCAGAAGAAGAACCCCGACGCGGCCGAGCTGCTCCGGGGCAAGGCCCCCCGCATCGCAGCCTCCTTTCAGAGCCTGCTCGGGACGATGCACGCCCTGCCGCTCGCGTACAGCAAGGACCTGCAGGAGGACAAGGAGCCTCTCTTCGACGCGATAGACAACCTGGAGCTCTGCCTCGCTGCGGCCACCGGGATGCTCGGCGGCATCAGCTTCAACCGCGACCGTCTTGCCGCAGCCGCCGGGGACGAGATGCTGGCGGCGACCGATCTGGCCGATGCACTGGTCCAGGAGGGCGTCCCGTTCCGCGAGGCCCACGGCCTGGTGGGCGGCCTGGTGAAGGCGGCCGTCGAGTCTGGGAGGCCCCTCTCGGAGCTCGCTGACAGCGAGCTCGACGGTGTGCCGGAGGACGCGAAGCAGGCGGTGCGCCGCGCGCTCGAATCGGGGCAGACGATCGAGTCGAAGGTCTCCGCCGGCGGCACGTCGTCGGCGCGTCTCGGTGAGCAACTCCAACGGGCGCGCGAGGCGCTCGCCACGCTGCAGGCGTGAATCGCGGCTTCTTCGACCGCTCCGTCCACGAGGTGGCTCGCGAGCTGATCGGGTGCGAGCTCCGCGTTGGCCCTACGGCGGGCGTGATCGTCGAGACCGAGGCCTACGAGGAGAGCGACCCGGCCTGCCACGCACACATCGGTCGAACGGCGCGCAACGAGGTCCTGTTCGGAGCGCCCGGACACGCCTACGTCTATCTCTCCTATGGGATCCACAGCCTGCTCAACTTCGTCACCGAGCCGGAGGGGAGCGCTTCGGCGGTCCTGATCCGCGCCCTGGAGCCGACAGACGGCATCGAGCTGATGCGCGAGCGGCGCGGACAAGAAGGGGTCGAGCAGCTCTGCTCCGGGCCGGGCAAGCTGAGCGAGGCGCTCGGTGTGGGGCTCGACCTGAACGGGGCCGACCTCCTCCGGCCGCCCTTCGAGCTCACGGCGGCATCTTCGGCATGGACGGGGATCGAGGTCACGGCCTCCCGCCGGATCGGGATCACGAAGGCCGCCGAGCTTCCGTGGCGCTACTCCGTCGCCGGCAGCCGCTTCGTCTCGAGGCCGTGGCCGGCCTCGGCATCGAGCGCGGTCGGCCGGGCCGCCTAGAACCTAGAGCCCGGTGCCGCCGGTGCCGCCGGTGCCGCCGCCGGTGGCCCCGCCACCGCCACCTCCGCCGCCGCCACCTCCGGTCGGAGCGGGCGCGCTGGTGTTGCCGCCACCGCCTCCGCCACCCCCGCCGCCGGTCGAGGGGGGCGTGTAGGTCGAGGAGCCCGAGGAAGAGGAGGACGAGCCGCTGTACGGAACCGAGCTGCTCGACGACGAGCTCGAACCGCCGCCGTTCCGCGCCGCGGCCTTGTGCTCCGAGTAGATGTTCTCGATCGCCGACATGATCCGGCCCCAGATCAGGGCCGGGTAGGTGCCGCCGTCGACGGGGCCGCCGTTGTAGTCGGTCGTCATCGGCGTGTTGGTGTCGGCGTGGCCGACCCAGACGCAGGTCGTGAAGTGCTCGTCACCGCCGCAGAACCAGGCGTCGCCGTTGTTCTCGGTCGTCCCGGTCTTGCCCCATTCGGCGCTGTCACCGAACTGGGCGAGCTTGCCGGTTCCCTCGAGGACGTTGAGGTGGAGGATGCTCTTGACCGTGGAGGCGACGCTTGGCGAGAGGATCCGGTCCGTCTTGGTCTTGTTCTCGGCCACGGTCTTGCCGTTCGGATCGGTGATCTTGTCGATGGCGACCGGAGCGAGGTCGTACGGCGTGTTGTTTGCGCCGGCGGTCGCGTCCAGGTTCCCTCCGACCCGCTGGCCGCCGTGGGAGATCGTCGTGTAGGCGTACGCCATCTCGAGCGGGGTGACGCCCGGGTCGATCGCGCCCAGGATCATTGACGGATTGGTCGAGAACTTCGTCCCGATACCCATCCTGTGTGCGGTCCTGGCGATCGCCTTGGTGCCACCCTTGACGGCGGGACTGCCGCCGCAGCCCTGGGTGCACCTCAGGGTGTCACCAAGGCCCAGCTCCGCGAAGCAGGAGTTGTCCGAGTGGATCGTGCAGCTCTCGAGGCTGGAGCTGCCGTAGTACTCGTCACCATAGTTGTGCACATCGAAGTACTCGTGCTTCGAGTGGGGGACCTTGAAGATCTTCTCGTTCGACGTGTAGGTCGTCGACGGTGAGATCCCCTGGCCGAGCGCCGTGGCGAGGGTGAACGGCTTGAAGGAGGAGCCCGGCTGCCGGTGCCCGTTCGTCGCCAGGTTGAAGGGGTGGTCCTGGAAGTTGTTGCCGCCGACCATCGCCCTGACCTCGCCGGTGGCGTTGTCGATCACCACCACGGAGGCGGTCGGGGCGACCCCGGAGAGAGTGCTCTGCGCGATGTCCTGCGCGGTGTTCTGCATGTCGAGGTCGAGCGAGCTGTGTACCTGGAGGCCACCGCCGAACGCTCTGCCGGCGCCGTACAGATCGACCACCTGCTGGCGCAGCCACGACGTGTAGTAAGGGGACAGCGACTGGTCGCTCGGCCGCTCGATGTCCGAGGCGACCGGGATCTGGGTGGCGATCGCCTGGTTGTATTCCGACTCGGGGATGTTGCCCAGATCGAGCATGTTGTGGAGGACCAGGTTGCGGCGATCCATGGCCGCCTGCGGGTTGATCCGGGGCGAGAAGGCCGAGGGCGACGCGATGATCCCGGCGAGCATCGCTGCCTCCGGGGCGGTCAGGTACTTGGCGCACGGATCGTTGTTGCCCTGCCCGCAGTTCGGGTGTCCCTCCTGGGCGAGCTGCTTGCCGAAGTAGGTGCGGGCTGCGGCCTCAATGCCGTAGGCGCCCTCGCCGAAGTAGATGGTGTTCAGGTACTCGGTGAGAATCTTGTCCTTCGTCCACTGACGCTCCAGGTGGTAGGCGAGCGCCGCCTCGCGGAACTTCTCGAAGACGGTTCTCGAGCCCTGCGCCTCGAGCGCGTTCTTCACGAACTGCTCGGTGATCGTCGAGGCGCCCTGGGTGGACCCGCCGGGAAGGACGTCGGCGAGCCCCGCTCGGAACATGCCCTGGATGTCCACGCCGCTGTGCTCGTAGAAGCGCCGGTCCTCGATCGCCACCGCTGCCTGCTTCATGTAGGGAGAGATCTGGTCGGAGGCGACGAGCACCCGGTTGTTGTTGTTCAGCAGGGTGCCGATCTTGTTGCCCTGGTCGTCCAGGACGACGGAGTTCTGGGCCTCGGCGAACTCCTTCTTGTTCTCGAGCTGAGGCAGGTCCTGCGAGATCGCCATCATCATCCCGAAGAAGGTCGAGACGATCGCCAGCAGGCCGAGGCCGGCCAGGATGATCAGCAGGCGAAGCTTCTTGATGCGCCCCGGCTTCGGCTTGCGCGGCCGCCGCGCGCTGATCCGCCGGGGCAGGCGTGGCGGAGGCTGCTTGCCGTCGCCGCCAGCGGTGTCCACCTGCGGCAGGCTGGTCGGGACGCGCTCGCGGAGGGCGTGAACGCGGTCACGGCTCTCGGCGATCCGCTCTCCGCCGACCCTTCGCAGGCTCTCGACCCCTCCTGCCAGGGCGCTCCTGATCGCCGATCCTCTGCGGGCGACGCCGCTCTTCTGCGGCTGGTGCTCCAGAACCGACTCGAAGTCGACGTCCTCGGACTCCTCGTCACGCCGCTCGAGGCGCTCTCGCTCCTCATCCAGGTCGAGGATCGGGCTGGGGCGGCGGGAGGCTCGCCGGCGCGCCTCCTTGGCGAAGTTCCGCGCCTCACCCGGGGTGGGCGGCCCAGCCGGCCCGTCGTCCTGCTCGCGGAGCGGCGAACGCGCGCCGGGAGTGAAGTCGTCATCGCCGATGCTCAGCCAATCGTCGTCAGCGGGCTGCGCGGGAGGGGGAGGGGCTACGTCCCGGGAGCCGCTTCCCGTTCCATTCCCGTTGCCGTTGCGGCGAGGGCGACGCGTCCGGCGGCCCCCGTTCCCGCCGTTCGTCTCGCCGTAATCGAGCTCGGGCAGTTCCCGGCCATCGCCGTTCCCTGGGGCTTCCTGATCCGGCTCGCGGTCCTTGGTCCGCGAAGCCGATCGGCCCCGGTCTACATCGAAATCGAAGTCGAAGTCGTCTGTCATGTCGCGAGGGCGACTCTGGTGCTCGGCCCGTGTCCGGATCTAACAACGCCTGTCAGTCACAAAGGGAGCGCGCACGAACCACCCGCGCCCGGCCAGGCGAAGGGGGCAGTCTAGCATTGGCCCCGTGACGGAATTCCGGCTTCAGAGTGCCGTTTTCGCGACCGCCCGCGCCTGGATGATCCCCGCGGTCACGCATGCCTGACGCCGATCTGCTCAAGCGAGGCTCCGAAGAGGCCCTGCCGGAGGGCCGACTGGAGAAGCAGCTGGCCCGGGGCGAGCCGCTCAGGGTGAAGCTGGGCATCGATCCGACCGCTCCCGACATTCACCTGGGACACGTGGTCGTCCTCACCAAGCTCGCGCAGTTCCAGCAGCAGGGGCACCAGGTGGTGCTGATCATCGGCGACTACACCGCCAGGGTGGGGGACCCGAGCGGGCGGGACACTCAGCGTCCCATCCTCACTCCCGAGGAGATCGACGCGAACGCGAAGACCTTCCAGGACCAGGCCTTCAAGGTGCTCGACCGCGACGCCACCGAGGTCCGCTTCAACGGCGAGTGGCTCGACATGCCGCTCCAGGACCTCTTCCGGCTGATGGCGAAGGTGACGGTGGCGCGCCTGCTCGAGCGCGAGGACTTCACCAAGCGCATGAAGGCCGACCAGCCGATCTCGTCGCTGGAGCTGCTCTACCCCGTGCTTCAGGGCTACGACTCGGTGGCGGTCCGATCGGACGTCGAGCTCGGCGGCACGGATCAGAAGTTCAACCTGCTCTTCGCCCGCGACATCCAGCGCGCCTACGACGTGCCCGAGCAGTCGGTGATGACGATGCCGATCCTGCCGGGGATCGACGGCGTGCGGCGCATGAGCAAGTCGCTCGGCAACTACGTCGGCGTCACCGAGGCGCCCGAGGAGATGTTCGGGAAGCTGATGCGCATCCCCGACGACGTGATGGGGACCTATTACGAGCTCCTGCTGGGAGAGCCGGCGCCCGAGGAGGAGCCGGTCGTCGCCAAGCGGGCCCTGGCTAGGCGGATCATCGAGCGCTTCCACGACGCGGAAGCGGCCGAGGCGGCCGAAGCGCGCTTCGACACCGTCCACAAGGAACACGGCGTGCCCGACGACATCCCCGAGCTGTCGCTCGCCGAGGCCGACGGGGTGAACGGAGGGGACGTGCACCTCCCCGCATTGATCGCCGGCGTCTTCGGTCTCTCGAGCAGCGAGGCGCGCCGGCTGATCGCCCAGGGCGGCGTCAAGTTGGACGGGGAGGGCCTGCCGCCCGACCGTCTCGACCTGCCGGCCGGCGAGCTCGGCGGGCGGGTGCTCCAGGTCGGGAAGCGCCGATTCGTCCGGCTGACTGACTCCTGAAGAAATCTTGCCCGGGCTCTTGTGCTGGCCCCCGGCATCGGGCTATACTCCCCGGTCGCTCTTGCTTTGGATCACGAAAGGAGCAGCCTCGTAAGAGGGTCCAAATCGGCCGAGACCTCGGCCGGCGCGTCACCGGGCCCCTCGACGAGGGGCTTTTTTCGTGAACGAAGCCTGAGCAGTGGAGGCGACGAGACCCGTCGCACCCGCCGAGTGGTCTTTGAAAACTGAGCAGCGCGTGATGAGGGACATTCGTCCCTCATTACTCGAGCCCGACTCCCGCCCATCATGCACCGGGCGGGGGTTGATAATTAACTCCGTCATGTCTGGTCACCGCCCTGTGTACGCGGTGGCAGAAGTCAGCTACATGACAGCTCTCTTGTGATTGACGATTCAGTCACGTCACATTTTTTACGGAGAGTTTGATCCTGGCTCAGGACGAACGCTGGCGGCGTGCTTAACACATGCAAGTGGAGCGACGAACCGGGCTTCGGCCCGGGGCAAAGCCGCGAACGGGTGAGTATCACGTGGGTAACCTGCCCCGATGACCGGGATAACCCGAGGAAACTCGAGCTAATACCGGATGTGCTCACGGCGCATCAGCGCCATGAGTAAAGGAAGCTTCGGCCTCCGCATTGGGATGGGCCCGCGGCCCATTAGCTTGTTGGTGAGGTAACGGCTCACCAAGGCTGCGATGGGTAGCTGGTCTGAGAGGACGATCAGCCACACTGGGACTGAGACACGGCCCAGACTCCTACGGGAGGCAGCAGTGGGGAATCTTGCGCAATGCGCGAAAGCGTGACGCAGCAACGCCGCGTGAGGGAAGACGGCCTTCGGGTTGTAAACCTCTTTCAGGAGGGACGAAGGTTCAGGCGCGAATAGCGTCCTGGACTGACGGTACCTCCAGAAGAAGCTCCGGCTAACTACGTGCCAGCAGCCGCGGTAATACGTAGGGAGCTAGCGTTGTCCGGAATCATTGGGCGTAAAGCGCGCGTAGGCGGCCCGGTAAGTCCGCTGTGAAAGTCAAAGGCTCAACCTTTGAATGTCAGCGGATACTGCCGGACTAGAGTCCGGAAGAGGCGAGTGGAACTCCTGGTGTAGCGGTGGAATGCGCAGATATCAGGAAGAACACCAACGGCGAAGGCAGCTCGCTGGGACGGAACTGACGCTAAGGCGCGAAAGCGTGGGGAGCGAACAGGATTAGATACCCTGGTAGTCCACGCCGTAAACGATGGGCACTAGGTGTGGGAGGTGTCGACTCCTCCCGTGCCGGCGCTAACGCATTAAGTGCCCCGCCTGGGGAGTACGGCCGCAAGGCTAAAACTCAAAGGAATTGACGGGGGCCCGCACAAGCAGCGGAGCATGTGGTTTAATTCGATGCAACGCGAAGAACCTTACCTGGGCTTGACATGTAACTGACAGTCGTGGAAACACGATCTTCCTTCGGGACAGTTACACAGGTGGTGCATGGCTGTCGTCAGCTCGTGTCGTGAGATGTTGGGTTAAGTCCCGCAACGAGCGCAACCCCTGTCCTATGTTGCCAGCATTAAGTTGGGGACTCATAGGAGACTGCCGGTGACAAACCGGAGGAAGGTGGGGATGACGTCAAGTCATCATGCCCCTTATGTCCAGGGCTACACACGTGCTACATTGGCCGATACAGAGGGTTGCGATACCGCGAGGTGGAGCGAATCCCAAAAAGTCGGTCTCGGTTCGGATTGGAGGCTGCAATTCGCCTCCATGAAGGTGGAGTTGCTAGTAATCGCGGATCAGCAACGCCGCGGTGAATACGTTCCCGGGCCTTGTACACACCGCCCGTCACACCACGAAAGCGGGTAACACCCGAAGCCGGTGTCCTAACCCTTACGGGAGGGAGCCGTCGAAGGTGGGACTCGTGATTGGGGTGAAGTCGTAACAAGGTAGCCGTAGCGGAAGCTGCGGCTGGATCACCTCCTTTCTAGGGAGACCTAGAAACGTCGACCGGGCTTGAACTGGACGCTCTCGAGCGTCTTTTGCGCTGCTCAGTTTTCAGAGACGCCGGCGGGAGACCCCCGTACGGGCGCCTCCGTGGACCTTGAAAACTGCACTAGGCCGAGTGTCCCTCGATGTATGAGGGGCTCTCTTGCGCTTCCCACTGACATCGGGGAAGCGCATAAAGGTAAGAAGCCGAGCTCTATGGACACTCGTGTCCGTAGAGCAGCTCACCGTCAAGATAGTAAGGGCACACGGTGGATGCCTTGGCACCAGGAGACGAAGAAGGACGTGGACGGCTGCGATAAGCCACGGTGAGGCGCTGAACAGCCTTTGACCCGTGGATCTCCGAATGGGAAAACCCGACGCCGGTAATGCGGCGTCACCCAGGACTGAATACATAGGTCCTGGGAGGTAAGCGGGAGAACTGACACATCTCAGTACCCCGACGAAAGGAAATCAACCGAGACTCCCCGAGTAGTGGCGAGCGAAAGGGGATCAGCCTAAACCGAGCAGGTGCAAGCGGACACGCGTTGCCTGTTTGGGGTTGTAGGGCTCGTGTCCGGATCGTGTCCGATCCGGCGGCAGTTATCAAGTCAGGTGTTAGTCGAAGCGAGTGGAACCTCGCACCACAGAGGGCAATCGTCCCGTAGGCGAAAACGCACTGACCTGCCGATCGAGTTCCTGAGTAGGACCGCACCCGTGAAACGCGGTCTGAATCCGGGGGGACCACCCTCCAAGGCTAAGTACTCCCTGGTGACCGATAGTGAACTAGTACCGTGAGGGAAAGGTGAAAAGCACCCCTGAAGGGGAGTGAAATAGTACCTGAAACCGCGTGCCTACAAGTGGTCGGAGCCCTTCGGGGTGACGGCGTACTTTTTGCATAACGGGCCGGCGAGTTAGTCGTGTATGGCAAGGTTAAGTGATGAACGGAGCCGCAGCGAAAGCGAGTCTGAATAGGGCGACACAGTCATGCGCGCTAGACCCGAAACCTGGCGAGCTATCCATGGGCAGGCTGAAGCGGAGGTAAGACTTCGTGGAGGGCCGAACCGACCTAGGTTGAAAACTGGGCGGATGACCTGTGGATCGGAGTGAAAGGCTAATCAAGCCAGGAGATATCTGGTTCTCTCCGAAATATATTTAGGTATAGCCTCGGGCTATATGCGTTTCGGCCGTAGAGCACTGCTTGGACTAGGGGCCCTACCAGGTTACCGACTTCAGGCAAACTCCGAAGACCGTTACGTTAAACCCGGGAGTCAGTGTGCGGGGGATAAACTTCGTACGCGAGAGGGGAACAACCCAGATCACCAGCTAAGGACCCTAAGTGGTGGCTAAGTGGAGAACGATGTCCGAATGCACAGACAACCAAGAGGTTGGCTTAGAAGCAGCCATTCCTTGAAAGAGTGCGTAACAGCTCACTGGTCAAGTGTTCGGGCGCGGAGAATTCAACGGGGCTCAAGCCACCCTCCGAAGCTGTGAGCTCACTTTGTGAGCGGTAGGAGAGCGTTCCGGTGCCAGTGAAGCGGGGGCGGAAGCCGTCGTGGAGGAGCCGGAAGTGAGAATGCCGGCATGAGTAACGAGAAAGGGGTGAGAATCCCCTTCACCGATTGTCCAAGGTTTCCTGAGTAAAGTTCGTCTGCTCAGGGTCAGTCGGGACCTAAGGCGAGGCCGAAAGGCGTAGCCGATGGCCAACAGGTTGATATTCCTGTACCACGTCGTGTCCGCTATGACCGATGGGGTGACGGGGAAGGCTAAGGGAACCCAGGCGATGGTCGTCCTGGGGCAAGTACGTAGCCAGTCGCGGTAGGCAAATCCGCCGCGGCGTTACGGCGAGGTGCGATGCCAGCTGGCTTGACCGCCGGCCAGTCCCTGAAGCCATGCCTCCGAGAAAAACCTCTAGGCAGGACATACGTGCCCGTACCTACAACCGACACAGGTGGACAGGTAGAGAATACTGAGGTGAGCGAGCTAACTATCGTTAAGGAACTCGGCAAATTCGCCCCGTAAGTTCGCGAGAAGGGGCGCCCCGGTAGGGTGAAGCTCATACGAGTGGAGCCCGAGGGGGCCGCAGTGAAAAGGTCCATCCGACTGTTTACCAAAAACACAGGCCTCTGCTAAGTCGTAAGACGACGTATAGGGGCTGACGCCTGCCCGGTGCCGGAAGGTTACGCGGCGTTGTTAGCCACTTCGGTGGCGAAGCAGCAAAGCTAAGCCCCGGTAAACGGCGGCCGTAACTATAACGGTCCTAAGGTAGCGAAATTCCTTGTCGGGTAAGTTCCGACCTGCACGAATGGCGCAACGAGATGGACGCTGTCTCAACGATAGGCTCGGTGAAATTAGAGTCTCGGTGAAGATACCGAGTACCCGCAGAAAGACGGAAAGACCCCGTGAACCTTTACTGCAACTTGATATTGGAGTTCGGAATATCCTGCTCAGGATAGGTGGGAGGCTTTGAACCTACGGCTTTGGCTGTAGGGGAGCCAACCTTGAGATACCACCCTGGGTGTTTTGGGCTTCTAACACGCTTCCGTTATCCGGGGCGTGAACAGTGTCAGGTGGGCAGTTTGACTGGGGCGGTCGCCTCCTAAAATGTAACGGAGGCGCCCAAAGGTTCCCTCAGCACGGTTGGAAATCGTGCGCAGAGTGTAAAGGCAACAAGGGAGCTTGACTGCGAGACCGACGGGTCGAGCAGGAACGAAAGTTGGGCTTAGTGATCCGGCCGTGGAATGTGGAATTGCGGCCGCTCAACGGATAAAAGGTACTCCGGGGATAACAGGCTTATCGCGCCCAAGAGTCCATATCGACGGCGCGGTTTGGCACCTCGATGTCGGCTCGTCGCATCCTGGGGCTGGAGCAGGTCCCAAGGGTTGGGCTGTTCGCCCATTAAAGCGGCACGCGAGCTGGGTTCAGAACGTCGTGAGACAGTTCGGTCCCTATCTTCTGTGGGCGTTGGAGAGTTGAGAGGAGTCGTCCCTAGTACGAGAGGACCGGGATGAACGCGCCTCTGGTGTACCAGTTGTCCTGCCAAGGGCACCGCTGGTTAGCTACGCGCGGCACGGATAACCGCTGAAAGCATCTAAGCGGGAAGCCAGCCTCGAGATGAGCTCTCCCATCCCCTTGAGGGAGTAAGACCCCTGGTAGACCACCAGGTCGATAGGCCGGCTGTGCAATCGCAGCAATGCGATCAGCAGACCGGTACTAATGGGTCGAGGGCTTGACGGATTTTTTTCTGCTTCTTGCCGGTCTAGTGCGGTTTTCAAGCTCCACGGGGGCCGTCTCTACCCTTTTCGGTGGCGAGATAGCGAGAGGGAAACACCTCTTCCCATTCCGAACAGAGCCGTTAAGCCTCTCAGCGCCGATGGTACTTGGAGGGCAACCTCCCGGGAGAGTAGGTCGCCGCCGGTCTTTCCTAGAGCCGCCCGCGAGGGCGGCTCTCTTTTTGCCCGCATATGCTCGCCGCATGACGACCGCGACCGAGACCACCGCCGCACAACAGGACGCCCTCGAGTGGGTGCGCCTGCTCGCCGAGGAGATCGGCCCGCGGCGGCCGACCGGGCCCGCGGAGCGCCGTGCTGCGGAGCTCGTCGCCGACCGCCTCTCGAGGAGCGGGCTGTCGGTGGAGCAGCGACCCTTTGAGGCCTATTCCAGCTTCGCCCAGCCCTACGGAGCGGCCCTCGCGATCGCCCTCCTGGGTTTTCCGGTTCTCCGCAGCCGGCCACGGACCGCGGCCGCCCTGGCCGCGGCGGGTGCCGCGTTGACGTCGGCCGAGGACGGTCTCATCCAGCGGCCGCTGACGAGGCTGATGAGCCGCCACTCGAGCCGGAACCTGGTGGCGTCGATCGACTCCACGCGGCGAGGCCGCCAGGACTGTCTGCCTGGTCTGCCACCTGGACAGCTCGCGCAGCGGGCTGATGTTCCACCGTCGCTTCCTGCCGTTCCTGCACGCCTGGATCGGGGTGCAGGCCGCGGCATTCGGCATCGCGGTCGCGGGCCCGTTCCTTCGTCGCCTGCGAGCGGGCCGGCGCCTGCTGGCGGGGGCCTACGGCGTGCTGCTGGCGGGCCTCGGCATCCTGATCGAGCGCGAGCTCCGTGGGGTCGACGTGCCCGGCGCCAACGACAACGCAACCGGTGTGGCCGCTGTGGCGACCCTCGCCACCGAGCTTCAGTCGGATCCGCTCGGCTCCACCCGCGTGATCTGCCTGTTCACCGGGTGCGAGGAGGCCGGGGTACTGGGCGCGGACGCGTTCGTGAGGGAGCTCGAGGCCTCGGATGAAGACTGGCGCTCCTGGCTCTTCGTCAACTTCGATGGGGTGGGCGCGCCGGCCACGCTGCGCTTCCTCCGCCAGGAGGGCGTGCTGCGCACCTGGCCGGCTGATGCCCATCTGGCGCGCATCGCACAGGAGGTCTCGGAACAGCGCCCCGAGCTGGAGCTCGAGGGAACCAGCCACAACGCGGGGCTCACCTACGACACGACACCGGTGCTGGCCCGCCGCGGCCGCGCGATCACGTTGAGTACGCAGGACGGCACGATCCCGAACTACCACTCGTCGACCGACACGGTGGAGAACCTGGACCCGTCGGCGCTGGGGCGCGCGATCGAGGTCGGCCGCGAGATGCTCGCCGCGATCGACCGAGGCGAAGCGGATTAGGCGGAGCGGAGCAGCCGTCGCCTGATGCTAGGCGGCGACGCGGTCCTGCACGCCTGCACGGTCGTGCAGGTGGTGCGGAGCGCCGGAGGCGAGCCGGATCGGCTGCCTCTCGCACTCGCGGACGGGTTCGGGCTCGATCCCGTACTCGCCGAGCGTCGCGAAGTCGATCACCAGGTCGGCCGCGTCGAGCAGTCGCTCTCTTATGTCAATGAGCTTTCCCATGGGCGGGAAGGTATGGATGGCCTCGGACGGAACCGGCCCATTTGCAGGGGAAGTTGCAGGCGGCTCCCGGCGGGATATGTTGCCCCGGACCAAAGACAAAGGGGGAATGGATGCCACTCGCCGTCACCAGCGTCGAGCTCTCGATCTTTCTGCACATCACCGCGGTCGTCGTCGGCTTCGGCTCGACCTTCTCCGAATCGGTGATGTTCCCCGTGGCGATGAGGACGAGCGCTCGCAACCTGCCGTACGTCCATCGCCTGCAGCTCGTCCTCAACCAGTTCTTCGCGATCCCTGCGGCCATCGTGGTCGCCGCGACCGGCATCTACCAGGTGGACAAGTTCGACTTCGACTACGGGAACTTCTGGCTGAGCGCGACGATCACGATCCTGGTCGTGCTCTTCGTGGTGAACATCTTCTTCTTCATCCCGGCCGACCGGAAGCTGCTGCCGATCATCGAGAAGGCGATCGCCGACGCGGGCGACAAGGAACTCACGCTCGCCGATCTGCCTCCCACCTACCAGCGGCTCGGCAGAGCGGAGGGGATCGTGGGGTCGATCATGGGGATCCTGCTGATCGCCGCGATCTTCTTCATGGTGGCCAAGCCCGGGCTGGGCTGAGCTTGACGGTCCCCGTCCTGTTTCTGCACAGCTCGGGCCCGCAGGGGCCCGGCGCGGGCAGCGAGCCGTTCGCTCGCCGACTGCGGGACGAGCTGGAGCCGGACTACGGGGTCCTCTTCCCGGTCATGCCCGGGACCGCTGTGGATCCTCACTACGAGCCGTGGCGCGACCGCCTTGCGGGCGAGCTCGAGGCTCTGGACGGGACGGTGGTCGTCCTCGGTCACTCGCTGGGGAGCTCGGTGGCGTTGAAGTACTGCGCCGAGAGGGGCTTCGATCAGAGGGTGGCGGGGCTGGTCCTCGCGGCGACGCCACTTTGGGGATCCGAGGGCTGGGAGCGCGAGTGGGCGCTGCCCGAGAGCTGGCCGGACGAGGGCCCGCCGCTGCCGGCGACCCACCTCTTCCACAGCCGCGATGACGAGGAGATCCCGTTCGAGCACCTCGATCGCTGCGCGGCGAGGCTGCCGGAGGCGAGCGTGCACCCGCTCGATGGCTATGGGCACCTCTACGAGCGGGGGGATCTCACCCCGATCGTCGAGGCGGTCCGCTCCCTCTAGCGGCCGCGGCGGCCGAAGCTGTGCGGTGCCGGCAGGGAGGCGGCGAGCTCCGCCATCGCGGCCTCGCGGACACCGTCGAAGCCGCGTTTGGAGAGGCCCACGGCGGATGGGCCCGCCAGGGCAGGCTCATGTTCTGGATCCCTGCCGGTCCCTCCGAAACGGGTTGCGCTATCGCGCACCCTCGCATCGACGGGCGGTTCCAGCTCTCGGATTCGCGGGGGTGGGAGCTCGTCCGTGCTGAGGCGGTCGATCCGGGTGACGACGACGTTGGTGGTTCCCTCGCGGTGCTCGAGCTTGCCGGCGGCCAGGACGAAGCCCGAGGTCCGGACAGCGAGGCGATGGCGCTCGACGACCGGGGGAGGGACGATCAGATTGATCGTGCCGCGCTCGTCCTCGAGCAGCATGAAGACGACGCCGTTGGCGGTCGCCGGGCGCTGCCGGGCGACCACCATCCCGGCCACCTTGATCCGGCTGCCGTCGCGGGTCCGGGCAATGCCCTCGCTGCTGAGCACCTCCCCGGACAGGGTCTCTCGGATCAGCTCCATGGGATGACGGCCCAGGGTCATCCCGGTGGTCCGGTAGTCGGCCACGATCCGCTCCCACGGCCCGAGCTCGGGCAGCGGCGGGGTGGGGGATCCATCGAGCGGCAGAGCCAGCTGCGCCCCGTCTTCCGTGCGGGTGGCGCGAGCCGAGGCGCCCACCTCCCAGAGAGCGGGACGTCGGAGCTCGACATCCGGGTCGATCAACCCCGGGGTCAGACCCCATTCCGGGGTCAGACCCCGCTTGGCGTGGACCAGGCCGTCGCAGGCGCCCGACCAGGCGAGGCGCTGCAGGGCCGCTGCGCTCGCTCCTGAGCGCCCAGCCAGATCCGAGATGCTGCGGTACGAGCCGCCGCGGAGGCGCTCGTCGATCACCGCCCGGGCGTCGATCTCGGCCACCTCGGCGACGTAGCCGAGGCCGATCCGGACCGGCGGGTTGCCCATCGATCCCGCCTCCGCGCCTGTCGTCTCCACCCGGCAATCCAGCTCGCTGACGTTGACATCCGGAGGGAGGATCTCGACGCCGCGCCGCTGCCCCTCGTGGACCAACGCGTCGGGCGGATAGAAGCCCATCGGCTGCTCGTTGAGCAGGGCGCAGAGCAGCTCCGGCCCGTAGTGGACGCGCAGCCACATCGACTGGTAGGCGAGCAGGCCGAAGGCGGCGGAATGCGACTTGGGGAAGCCGAAGCCCGAGAAGCCCTCGATCTGGCCGAAGACCCTCTCGGCGACCTCACGCGAGACCCCGCGCCCGATCGCGCCCTCGATGAACCGCTCGCGGTAGCGCTCCATCGCGGCCTGAGAGCGCTTGCGGCTCATCGCCCGCCGCAGGCCCTCCGCCTCGCCGACCGAGAAGCCGGCCAGCGCCATCGACACCTCGAGCACCTGGTCCTGGAAGACGATCGCGCCGAGCGTGTCGCTCAGCACCGGTTCGAGCGACGGATGCTCGTACGGGACTTCATAGGAGGGATCAGCGCGCAGGGCCTTGCGCCGCTCGATGTAGGGATGAACGGCGCCGCCCTGGATCGGCCCGGGTCGCACGAGCGCGACCTGCACGGTGAGATCGTCGAGGTCCTCGGGAAGCGTCCGGGGGAGCATCTGCATCTGCGCCCGGCTCTCGATCTGGAAGACGCCCGTGGTCTCGGCCTTCTGGATCGCGCTCCAGACCTCGCGGTCATCGAGCGGCACATGGGAGAGGTCGATCCGCTCGCCACGGGTGCGCGCGATCTCGTCGACGCAGCGCTCGACCGCGGAGAGCATCCCGAGGCCCAGCAGGTCGATCTTCAAAAAGCCTGCATCCGCGCATGAATCCTTGTCCCACTGGACGATCTGGCGCCCCTCCATCGCAGCCGGCTGCACGGGGCAGAGCTCGATCAGCGGCATGGTCGAGATCACCATTCCGCCGGGGTGCTGGGACATGTGACGGGGGAGCCCCGCGATCTCCGGCAGCAGCTCGGCCAGCGCCCGCCAGCGGGGGGAGCGGGCGCGCAGCTTGCCGAGGGTCTCCTCCATCCGGGCCCACGCGTCTCGGCTCGCCTCGTAGGCGTCGACGGCGCGGGCGAAGCGCTCGACCTCGCCGAGCGGCAGCCCCAGCGCCTTGCCGAGATCGCGGATGGCGCCGCGCGCCCGGTAGGTGGCGAAGGAGGCGACCAGCGCCGAGCGCTCGGATCCGTAGCGCTCGTGGACCCGCGGGATCAGCCTCTCGCGGATGTCCCGCGGGAAGTCGAGGTCGATGTCCGGGACCTCGGTCAGCTCCTCGTTCAGGAAGCGCCCCAGGAAGAGGTCGTTCTTCACAGGGTCGATGTGCGAGAGGCCCGTCAGGTAGCAGACCAGCGAGCTGACGCTGGAGCCGCGACCGCGGCCGGGCGGGAGCAGCCTGCGCGCGGATTCCGGGCCGCGCACCTCGGCCGCCACCTCGCGGGCCAGCTCCAGCATGTCCTGGTGGAGCAGGAAGAAGCCCGAGAGCCGCAGCTTCCTGATCAGCGCAAGCTCCTCGTCGAGGCGCCGCTCGGCCTCGGCACGGTGGGCGGTTCCCTCGTAGCGGTGGACGAGGCGCACGCGGCAGAGCTCGGCCAGGCGGCGGTCGGCGCCCGCGTCCTCCGCGCCGGGATAGCTGTAGCCGATCTCCCTGGTCAGGTCGAAGCGCAGGCGCTCGGCGAGCCGCGCCGTCTCGGCGACGGCCTCCGGGTGATCGCGGAAGCGCGCCGACGCTCTCTCCACCGAGAGCAGGGTGGAGGCGGAGTTCCCCCGTCGCATCCCCTCCGTCTCGTCCAGGGTCGCCCCGAGACGCACCGCCACCATCGCGTCCTGAAGGGCGAGCCGGGAGCGCTCGTGAGCATGTGCGTCGCCGGTCGCCACCGCCGGAACGCCGAGCCGCTCCGCCAGCGAGACGAGCCAGCGGTTCCGCGAGCGGTCGTGTCGCCAGAGCGGCCGCTGCAGCTCGATCCGGAAGTGGTCCGGGCCGAAGGCGCGCAGCAGGCGTTCGGCCAGGTGGGTGGCCCCGGCCGGATCGCCGCGCTCCCAGCTGCCGGCCACGGCGCCGTCGCGGGCGCAGCCGGAGAGGCAGACGAGGCCCTCGGTGTGGCGCTCGAGCTCGTCGATCTCGATCGATGGGGGCAGGGGGTCTCTCTTCCCAGCTCCCTCTCGTGTCCCGCGGTGCGCCTCGGTGATCAGCCGGCAGAGGCTGGCCCAGCCGCGTGCGCTCTCCACCAGGAGCGTGACGTGGACCGGGCGGGGCATCCGGCGCGGCACCTCCACGGTCAGCTCGCAGCCGATGATGGGGCGGACGCCCACCCCCTTGCAGGCGTGCGCGAACTCCATCGCGCCGCAGACGTTGTCGTGGTCAGTCAGGGCCAGGGCCTCGTGGCCGAGCTCGGCCGCGGTGGCCGCCAGCTCGGCCGGGTCGGAGGCGCCGTCCAGGAAGGAATACGCCGAGTGGCAGTGGAGCTCTACGAATCCCATCAATCGCGCTGCCGGTACCAGTTAAGCGAGGGCGCGCGTGAGCGCGACCCGTCTGGTGCGGGCTCGGCGAAGACGACCACATCCGAGCCGTCCTCCAGCACCACTTCGAAATAGCGTCTTTGCAGGGGTTTCTGGGTCCACCAGCCGTCCTCCACCAGCCACTCCTCGCGGATGGACACGACGGCGAGACGACCAACCGCCTTCGGCATCCCATCGGAGCCGACCTGCACCGGGACCGGCCAGGGCTTGTTGATCCGCCCGGGCCATCATTGCTCTTCGGGGAACGGCATCAACACCTCGCGCCGCTCCGGCACCCGCGACTCCGGATCCACCTCGAGCACCCTCAGGACCGAGTCCGCGCCGGCGGCGGAGCGGGTCTGGCGGACCGCCTCGGCGATGCGCCCGCGCCGCTCCTCCTCGGGGCCCGACAGCGAGAGCTGATCGCCGGTCTCCGCCCCCAGGCCAAGAGCCTCGAGTCGCAGCGTCGCCGCCGGCGCCGGCAGCTGGGCGAGATGGGGGAGGAGGGCGTCGGCGAGGCGGTCACGGTCCGCGCTCGCCCGCCGCAGCGCGACCTGGCGCCGCCAGCCGCCGCCCGCCGCCAGCCGGGCGGAGAGGCGGAGCGTCCGCAGGGTCCTGCCGCGCCGCGCGTCGTGTGCGAGGAGGCGGGAGATGAGCAGCTCGAGGGATCTCTCGAGCTGCTGCCCGGAGACGGCCTCGGGGAGCTCGAGCTCGACCGCGAGTGGCTCCCGAACAGGTCGGGGCCGCAGCGGGTCGTCCTCGCCACGCGCCAGTCGCCGCGCACGCAGGCCGAGCCGCCCGAAGCGGTCGGCGACCGCGTCTCGCGGAAGCCCGGCGAGCAGGCCCAGGGTGGAGACCCCCAGCCGCTCGAATTCGTTGGGAAGGTCGTCTCCATCCTCACCGAGACGGCCGCAGAGCAGCGAGACCGGCAGCGGATCCAGGAACTCGGCCGCTCCGCCATCCGGGACGATGCCCGCCGCGCTCGCCGCCGCAACGTAGGCGCTGAAGCGGCCCGGCCCGGCGCCCAGCCGAACCGTGGAGCCGAGCTGCTCGCGAGCCCGCCGCAGCACTCCCTCGATCCCCCTCCAGAGCCGGCTCAGGCCGCCCGCCTCGAAGAACGCCTCGCCGGCGCGACCGGACTCGACCTGCGCGCCGATGCCCTCCAGGCGCCGGAGCGCCTCCTCCCAGGAGCGCTCTGCCCGCTCCGGGATCCGGGGGGACCAGGGCGAGCTCGGGACAGCGCGAGAGCGCCTCGCCAATCCTCATCCCGGCCCGCAGGCCGAAGCGCTCCGCGGATTCGGTGACCTCGCCGATCAGCTGCGCGGCGCCCGGCTCCGGAGCCAGGGCCGCCGGGCGCGCCAGTAGATGCGAGGGCGCGCGACAGCGCGACCCGTTTGATGTTGGTCCGGCTGTCGCTGCGATCAGCCGGAAACGGGGGATCAGGGCGCATGCGACAGGCATCGAACGTATGTTCGTATACCCGGGCCGATCAGTCAAGGAACTGTGGCTAATCTCAGCCGATGTCGAAGAGAGAGCCGACCACCGAGGAGCTGCGGCTGGCCCAGCAGGAGCGGGCGACGGAGGAGCACGAGGCGATCCCCGACTCGATCACGCCGGAGGAGGAGCGCCAGCACCGCCGCCGCGCCGCGAAGTCCGCCTATCTCGAGCAGAAGCTGGCCGAGCGCCAGCGCTCCGAGCAGCAGGACGACTGAACGTGGACCTGCGAGCGTTCGCGTTGCCCGCAGCCCTGGCACTGCTCCTGGTGGCGGGCTGCGGCGGGTCGTCGGATTCCAGCGATACGACGACGGTGGCCGGCAACGCGGATCCCGGACGCCGTCAACGTGATCCGCCAGTGGTCCGACGAGCTTCGAGCCGGCGACATCCAGTCGGCCAGCGACCGGTTCGCGATCCCCAGCTACGTCCAGAACGGCAGCCCTCTGCTCCAGCTCACGAACCGGCAGCAGGTCGAGGCCTTCAATCAGTCACTGCCATGCGGAGCGAGGCTGACCGCAGCCACCAGGTCGGGCCGGTTCACGGTCGCGACCTTCGTGCTCACCGAGCGTCCCGGCCCGGGTCGGTGCGGCGGCGGCGTGGGTGAGGCGGCCAAGACCGCCTTCGTGATCCAGGCCGGGCACATCAGGGAATGGCGTCGCGTCGTCGACTCGGAGCCGACCAGGGCCGACCAGCACCGCACCGGTCATCTGAGCCGGTCGATCACCGCGTCGGTGAACTCGGTGGTCCCGGCGTGCCCCTTCAGGTCCGGGGTGCGGATCCCCGCCGACGCCGTGTCGATCACGGCCTCGTATATCGGCCCGTGAGGCACGTTCGGCGTCATCGACCCCTGCCACGCCGGCGTAATGGAGGACCGCGGCCGCGGCGAGGATCATGCCCATCGGATTGGCGATGTCCTTGCCCTCCAGGGCTGGTGCCGTGCCATGCGGCGCCTCGCTCATCGCCACCCGCACCCGCAGCTCGTCATCGAGGGCGAGCAGCACGGACTCGGCGCCGGCGATCGATCCGTAGAGCGGGAGGACGAAGTCGGAGAGCAGGTCGCCGTCGCGGTTGAGGGTGGGGATGACGAGGGGAGCGTCGGCGCGGCCGGTGAGCAGGCCGGCGTAGGTCGCGTCGATCAGCAGCGGCTCGTACGGCACCTCGGGGTGCCGCTCCGCGGCCGCATCCATCTCCTCCTTCAGCATCCCCTCGTAGACCGGGCTGACGGTCCACTTTGGGCCGCCGAAGACGCGGCCGCCGATCTCCTCGGCCGTCCGGAACGCGTATTCGGCGACGGCGCGGCAAATCGAGCGGTGGATCACCTCCGTGCGCTTCGCGACCTCGTCGCCGTCCTCCGGGGAGCGAGACTCCTCCGCGCCATAGGCGTCCTCGACCGCCATGCGCACGACCGAGATCGGATGGTGGATCCCGGCGACGGGGCTGACACCCGGGATCCGCCGGCCGGTCCGGACGATCACCTTGCCGTCGATCGCCTCGCGGATCAGGCGGTTGGGGCTGCCGACGTCATCGGCGCCCTCCGGCGTGATCGTCGCGGCCTTGATGCCGAAACCGGCCTCCGCCATCGCCCGGGCCGCCTCGGTACAGACCTCGTTCTTCGTCCGGCGCCGGTTCTCCAGCGAGAGGTCGAAGCGCTCGAGCTCCACCTCCAGCCCGATCACGTCCGGCGCGAGGACGCGCAGAGACTGGTCGAGCAGCTCCTGCCCGGTCTGGTCGCCCTCGAGCACGACTATGCGCAGGCCGGCCATTCGATGCGAGGCTACCCGGATGGCCGAGACCTGCACCTGGTGCGGGGCCGACGTCGAGGAGGGCGACGGCTTCCGCGCATACGAGCCCGCGGGGGAACGGCGGGCGGTCTTCTGCCGGCTCGAGCACCTCATCCCCTGGTCGATCAAGGGAGCTCATTGGGACGCGGGCGCCCTGACCGAGCCGCCGTCCCTCGACGAGGGCGTCACCCGCTGCTCGCAGTGCGAGGCGGAGCTCACCGACACCCACGTGCTGCTCGTCAGGCACCGCAGCGAGCACCGCGTCGCCGACGGCTTCTGCTCGGTCGACCACCTGACCGCCTGGGCGAAGGCCGGCGGGCGCTGGCAGTGAGGCCGGACTTTGCGGCGATGCGGATCTCGGCCGGATCCGCCGATCGCCGCAAAACGCGGGATCACGTGTTCACACCCTCTTGATCCCGTCACCGGCAACGCTAGGGTGATCGCACTTGAACAAAGCAGGTTGATCGAAAGGTCAATCGAGCTTCCGTTCAAAGGAAGGGCCCGGGCAACCGGGCCCTTCCGCTGTTCTGGGGACGGTTGGCGAGTTGTGGACCTACGGGGGGCCAAAGGCACCAACGGCCGCGATGTCGCAGTTTGCGAAGTCGTGCGCGAGCCGGGGATCAGCGCATCGCCGCAAAACGCGGGATCTCTCGTTTTCACACCATTGACGTCGCTGTTTCAGCCGCTAGGGTGATCGCACTTGAGCAGGACGGGTTGGCCGCAAGGTCAATCAGGTCAGTTCAAACAGAGACGGCCCGGGAAACCGGGCCGTTTCGCTTTTCTGGGCGCCCTCGCGAATCCCGCAGATTGCGAAAACGTCCGTTGACATCGCCTTGACTTCGCCGTTGCGAGGCGTAGGGTGCTCATCACTGGAACAAGCGAAAGCTTGTTCTTAGGAAGGGCCCGGTTCGCCGGGCCCTTCCGCTATTTCTGGGCCTTCTTGGACGGCGCGGAACGCTTCTTCGCCGGCGGCTTCTTGGTCGAGGCCTTCTTCTTCGGAGTGGCCGGCTGCTTCGGTGCCGGCGGCGGCTTCGCGAAGGCGAGGATCAGGGGCGCCACCAGGGCGGGCTTCTCGACGTTGGGAGAGTGACCGGCGCCGGGGATCAGCTGGGTCTGGACCCCCGGCACGTTGGCGCGGTAGCGGGCGATGGCCGCCTGCGGGTCGTAAATCTGATCCTCGGCTCCGAAGATGACGAGCACCGGGACGTTCAGCGCGGCGAGCCGCTGGTCGAGCGGGCTCTCGTCGACGAAGTTCTGCTCTCCGTCGACCGTGTCCCGGACGGCCGTGTAGGTCATGGCCCGGAGGTCGTCCACGGGCTGATCGGGGTTGTCGAAGCCGCTTGAGATGTTGAAGCCGGGCGCGAAGGCCTGGTCGTACTCGTCGCGCACCTTCGACGCCGGCGCGATCTGCACCAGCCGGGCGATCGCCTGCCCGATGACCGGCCAGCCGCTCAGATGCTCCCCGAGGGACTCGTGCTCGAAGCCATCCTGGGGAGATTGGTCGATGATCACCAGCCGGGTGGCGATCTGCGGGCTCTGCTGGGCGAGGGCCACGGCGACGCTGCCACCGAGCGAATGGCCGACGACCGTCGCGCCCACGACGTGAAGCTGCGCCAGAGCCTCCGCTACGGCGGTCGCCTGGTCGTCGATCGAGTATCCGGAGCCGGGCTTGTCGGAGCCGCCCATGCCGAGCAGGTCGATCCTGATCACGCGGTGATCGGTTTCGAGCAGCGGGGCCAGGTGGTCCCACCAGTCCATCGAGCAGGTCGCGCAGTGGAGCAGCACGATGGGAGAGCCCTGCGGATCGCCCTGCTCGAGCACCTGGAGTGTCCCGCCGGAGGTGTCGATCAGGCGGGCGCCCTCGTCCCGCACATAGGCGCTCTTCGTCTCGTTGGAGACCACCAGGGCGTTGAGCAGGAGGAGGACGATCAACCCGCCGATCACGCCCAGGGTGATCTTGAGCCAGCGGGTCACAGCCCCAGTTCGTCCGAGCGCTCGGCGAGCGCCTCGATGATCAGGGCGATGTGCTCGTCCTGCTCGACGCCGAGCTCATCGATCCCCCTCTGGACCTCGTCGCGGTTGACGGCGGCCGCGAACGACGGCTGCTTCAGCTTCTTCTTCACGGACTTCGGCTTCATGCCCTCGATCCCGGTGGGGCGAACCAGGGCACAGGCGGCAACGAAGCCGGAGAGCTCGTCGACTGCGTAGAGCGTCTTCGCCATCCGCGTCTCGCGTGGGACGCCCATGAAGTCGGCGTGGCCAGCGACGGCGTCGATCACCTCCGGCGGGTAGCCGCGCTCCTCCAGCTCCTTGATCGCATAGCGCGGGTGGCCCGTCTCCAGGTCGGGGTAGCGCTCGTAGTCGAGGTCGTGCACCAGCCCCGTCACGGCGTAGAGCTCCTCGTCCTCATCCCACTTGCGGGCGTACGCGCGCATGGCGGCCTCGACTCCGAGCAGGTGCTTTCTGAGCGAGTCGGAGTCGATCCACTTGGTGACGAGCTCCCATGCATCGTCTCTTGAGACGTCCGCCATGAGGCTGGCTACTCTAGGCGCCCATGGAGAAATTCATCATCCAGGGCGGCGTTCCGCTGTCGGGAGAGATCGCCGCGGCGGGCAACAAGAACGCCGCACTCCCGATCCTCGCCGCCTGTCTCCTCACCGAGGAGGAGCTCGTCGTCGGCAACGTCCCGCGCATCCGCGACGTCCAGTCGATGCTCGGCCTGCTCGAGGGGATGGGCGTGAAGGTGAACTGGACGGCCGAGAACGAGGTAACGCTCCAGGCCGATTCGATCTCAGGCACCGACGTCGACGAGGAGCTCGCGAGCAACATTCGCGCCTCGTTCCTCGTCGCCGGGCCGTTGCTCGCCCGCTTCGGCCGAGTCCACATGCCTCCGCCCGGCGGCGACACGATCGGCAGAAGGCGACTGGATGCCCACCTGGACGCGTTCCGCGACATGGGCGCGAAGATCGATGGGGACGTCTGGATCGAGCTCTCCTCCGCCAATGACGGACTGAAGGCGACCCGGATCTTCATGGACGAGCCCTCCGTGATGGGCACCGAGAACGCGCTTCTCGCAGCCGCCCTCACCCCGGGGCCCACGACGATCGTCAACGCGGCCTGCGAGCCGCACGTTCAGGACCTGGCTCGCCTGCTCTGCAAGATGGGCGCCGAGGTCGACCAGATCGGGTCGAACGTGATGACCGTCCATGGCCAGAAGAAGCTCGGGGGCGCCGACCACGAGGTCCGCCCCGATCACATCGAGATCGCGAGCTTCATGGCCCTCGCGGCGGCGACCGGAGGCGAGCTCAGGATCCCGGGCGTCGTCGCCGAGGACCTGGAGGGCATCCGCAGGCACTTCCGCCGCGTCGGGCTGCAGACGCTGATCGAGGACGACACGCTGCTCGTCCCGCCGCACCAGAAGCTCGCGGTCCGTGACGACCACGGCGAGGCGATCCCGCAGATCGACGATGGCCCGTGGCCCGCGCTTCCCGCCGATCTCACCTCGATCGCGCTGGCCCTCGCCACGCAGGCGGACGGGACCATCGTGATCCACGAGAAGATGTTCGAGAACCGCCTCTTCTTCGTCGACAAGCTCGTCGCGATGGGCGCTCGGATCCACCTCAGCGACCCCCACAGGGCGGTCGTCAGTGGTCCGAGCCGTCTTCATGGCGCTCGACTCGAGAGCCCGGACATCCGCGCCGGCATGGCGATGCTCATCGCCGCGCTCGCCGCGGAGGGCACATCTGAGATCGGCAACGTGGCGCAGATCGACCGCGGATACGAGCGGATCGACCTGCGCCTACGTGACCTCGGCGCCCGGATCGACAGGGTCGCCGCAGAGCGCGTTCCGGCCTAGCTCAGACGCTGTAGGCGTTGTGCAGCTCGGTGAACTTCGGCTGCGGAGGAGCCGGAGCGTCGTCGCCCAGCGTCTCCTGGATGGTGGGAGCGAGCTTGGACTCCGCAAAGGCGCCAAACGCCTCGGGCGACTCCCAGATGTCGAGGATGCTCAGCTTGTCCCCATCCACGCGCGCACTGTGCGCGATCAGTCCATCGGGCGGGTCGCCTTTGGGGTCGAGCGCAGCGTCGACCTGGTC
Organism: uncultured Solirubrobacterales bacterium; assembly: GCA_963815045.1. Lineage (GTDB taxonomy): Bacteria > Actinomycetota > Thermoleophilia > Solirubrobacterales > 70-9 > DASUPK01. The sequence goes on along the minus strand of CAWFET010000002.1, from coordinate 1,124,735 downwards.
GTACTGGTCCGTCGTGAAACCTTCGAACTCCATCTCCACGAAAACTGCCATTTGTTCTCCTTCTCGAGTCGAGTAGCGGGGATTTCTATGGTCAGGGCTTCTGCAGGTCGCGTATCTCGAGGATCTCGGGTTCCGGAGCCTGCGGGGCGTCCGGATCCACCTCGGCGATCGCGGGGATCAGTTGGTTCTGAACGAAGCTCTGGAAGTTCTCGGCTGACTCCCAGACGTCGACCAGCTTCCATTTGTCTCCGCCGAGATCGGAAACGGTGTGAAGAATCAGCCCGTCTGGCGCCGCGTCGCCGATCTTCTCGTTCACCGCTTCGTAGCTCTCGGGAGTTGCCTCGAACTCCTGAATCACGACTACAGCCATCTCAATCGACTCCTCCGGTTGTGCTTTCCCCAACGAGCACCCTAGTACGGATCTCCTCGCCCAGAAGCTTGCAGCCTGTGAACGTCCAGCCGTGGATGATGGGCGGCTCATGATCCACCCGATACCCCCGGGCACCCGGGACATCCTGCCTGACGAGATGCGCGAGCTCCGCGCTCTCCAGGCGACCCTGATCGACGTCTTCGAGCGCTTCGGCTACGGCCAGGTCGCGACGCCGACGCTCGAGTACGACGAGGTACTTGCCCGCGGCGAGGGGCGGAGCGGTGTCGGCGCGTACCGCTTCTTCGACGAGCGCGGCGAGCTGCTCGCGCTGCGCTCGGACATGACCATCCCCATCGCCCGCCTGGTCGCTTCGCGCTTCGCCGATGCCCAGCCCCCGCATCGCTTCTCCTACGTCGGCAACGCCTACCGGATCGTCCGCCCCCAGCGCGGGCAGGTCCGCCAGTTCCTGCACGCCGGGATCGAGCTGCTCGGCTCGCCGGCGCCCGAGGGGACCGCCGAGGTCCTCGAGGTGCTGAGCGCCTCGCTCGACGCCGTCGGGCTCAACCGGGCCGTTCTCGGCCTCGGCGACGCGGATCTCTACCGCCAGCTGCTGAACGAGCTCGGCGTGGAGGGGGAGCACCGCTCTCGCATCCTCGACCGCCTGGCCGAGCACAACCTGGTCGGCCTGGAGATGGCCGTCGACGAGGTCGAGGGCCTGGACGCCCACGGCCGCGAGACGCTCCTGCGCCTGCCTGGACTGCGGGGCGGGGCGGAGGTGCTGGAGCAGGCGCGCGAGCTCGGCGGCGCTGCGGTCGAACGCGCCGCCCAGCGCCTGCAGCAGACCTACGACCTGCTCGTGGAGCGCGGGGTCGCGGGCCGCGTCCAGCTCGACCTCAGCCTGCTGCGCGACCTCGGCTACTACACCGGCGCGATCGTCGAGATCTATGACCCGGCCCTCGGGCACATCCTCGGCGGGGGCGGCCGCTACGACGACCTCGTCGGCCGCTTCGGCCCTGCAATGCCGGCCGCCGGCTTCGGCCTCTACCTGGAGCGGGTGCACCTTGCCCAGATGGAGGAGGAGCGGCTTGCGAGGGAGGACGGGAAATGAGCCCGACCGTTGAGGCCCCTCGGGCCCGCCCGGGAGGGCCGCTCAAGCTGGCGATCCCGCGAGGCGCGCTCTGGGGCGAGACGCTCGACGCGCTGGACGGAATCGGCGTCGACACCGCGGAGATGCGCGGTGACTCCCGCTCGCTGATCTTCCAGGTCAACGGCATGAGCCTGGTGACGATGCGGCCGTCCGACGTCCCCACCTACGTCGAGTCCGGCGCCGCCGACCTCGGGATCACCGGCAAGGATGTGCTCCTCGAGCACACCGAGCAGATCGTCTACGAGATCCTCGACCTCGGCTACGGCGCCTGCCGGATGGTGCTGGCCGGCCGCAACGGTGACGAGAGCCTCGGCGAGAGCGAGCGGCGCCTGGGCGGCATGCGGATCGCGACCAAGTACCCGCGGATCGCGGAGCGCTACTTCGAGGAGACCGGCCGCCAGGCCGAGGTGATCGAGGTGAAGGGCTCGGTCGAGCTCGCGCCGCTGGTGGGCCTGGCCGACGGCATCGTCGACCTCGTCGCCACCGGCCGCACACTGGAGGAGAACGGCCTCGAGATCCGCGAGGAGATCGCATCGTCCACGGCGCGACTGGTCGCCAACCGCGTCTCCCACAAGCTGCGCGCCGCCGAGGTCGACGACCTCGTCGAGCGACTGCGCCCGGGGAGGAGCTGATGCGAATCGAGCGGTTCGACTGGGACGGGGCCGACCCCGGCGTCCTTGCGAGCAGCATCCGCGACCTGCAGCCGGCTCTGGGCGAGGTCAGCGACCCCGTCCGGGTGATCGTCGACGCGATCCGGGAGGAGGGCGACTCGGCCCTGGTCGAGATCGAGAGCAGATTCGCCGAGAGCACCGTCGATTTGGACTCGATCCGGCAGCCGGAGCAGGAGGTGGCTTCCGCCGGAACGCGCCTCGAGCCGGAGCTGATCGAGGCGATGGAACTCGCCGCGGCGAACATCCGGGCGGTTGCCGAGGCGCAGCTGGCTGAAGCTCAACAGCTCGAGCTCGCCCAGGGCCAGACGATCGAGCTCCGCGAGGTGGCCGTCGGGTCGGCCGGGATCTACGCGCCCGGCGGCGCCGCGGCCTACCCGTCGACCGTGCTGATGGGCTGCATCCCCGCGAAGGTGGCGGGGGTCGAGCGGGTCGCCGTGGCCACCCCGGCGCCCGTCTCGGACGCGACGCTGGCGGCGGCCGGGATCGCTGGGGCGGATGAGGTGTACGCCATGGGCGGTGCGCAGGCCATCGCCGCGCTCGCGCTCGGAACGGAGACGATCTCCCCGGTGGACGTGATCGCGGGACCCGGGAATCGCTACGTGCAGGAGGCGAAGCGCCAGCTCGCGGGCCAGGTCGGGATCGATGGGATCGCCGGGCCCTCCGAGCTGATGGTCATCGCGGGCGACACCGCGAACGCCGAGTGGATGGGGCTCGACCTGTGCTCGCAGGCGGAGCACGGATCAGACGGGCTGCTTGTCGCGGCGGCCGTCGAGACCGTGATCCTCGACGCCATCGAGCAGAACGTCGAGCGGATCGCGGCGGACCACGGAATCGCCGATCAGGCGGCGCTGGCGCTCGTGGCCGTTCCCGACACTGAGGCGGGAGTGGCCCTCGCCAATTCCGTCGCGCCGGAGCACCTCGAGATCGTCACCGAGGACGCGGAGCTGCTCGCGGAGCGCGTCACGACGGCCGGCTGCGTCTTCGTGGGAGAACTGGGGGCGACGGCCTTCGGCGACTACGCCGCCGGGTCGAACCACGTGCTGCCCACGGGTGGGGCGGGCCGCTTCCAGGGACCGCTCGGGCCGGGAGCCTTCAGGCGCCGCATCTCGACGGTCGAGGTCACGCAGGAGGCGGCCCGGGAGCTCGCACCGGCGGTCGCTACATTGGCCCGCGCCGAGGGCTTCCCGCTGCACGCCGACTCCGCCGAGGCAAGGACGAAGGACTAGGAAATGGCACGCACAGCCGAGATCAACCGCGAGACCAAGGAGACTCGGGTCAGCCTCCGGCTGGACCTGGACGGCGGCGAGGCCGAGGTCTCGACGGGCGTCGGCTTCCTCGACCACATGCTTGACCTGCTCGCCCGCCACGGCAGGCTCGGGCTCCGGGTGGAGGCCTCAGGCGACCTCGAGACCGGCGCGCACCACACCACGGAGGACGTCGGCATCTGCCTGGGCCAGGCGATCGACGAGGCGCTCGGCGACCGTGCCGGGATCCGGCGCTACGGCTCGGCGCTGGTCCCGATGGACGAGGCGCTCGGGGAGTGCGCGATCGACATCTCCGGGCGACCCTTCTGCGCCTTCGACGCCGACCTGCCCGATGTGACGATCGCGGGCTTCGACTCCGAGCTGACGGAGGAGTTCTTCCGCGCCGTCTCCAACAACTCGAAGATGACGCTGCACCTCTGGGTCCGCTCTGGCTCGAACGCGCACCACATGATCGAGGCCTCCTTCAAGGCCTTCGCCCGCGCGCTTCGAGTTGCCGTCTCGATCGACCCGGACGAGAGCGGTGTGCCCTCCACCAAGGGCACGCTCACCGAATGACCCGGATCGCGATCCTCGACTACGGGATGGGCAACCTCCGCTCGGTCGAGAAGGCGCTCGAGCGCTTGCGGGCCGAGGCCGAGATCACCGCCGAGCGCGACCGAGTCGAGTCGGCCGACGGCGTGATCCTGCCGGGGGTGGGTGCCTTTCCGAAGGCGATGAGCCGGATGCACGAGATCGGGCTCGGCGAGCTCGTCGCGGGCCGGGTCGAGGCCGGGGTCCCGGTTCTCGGAATCTGCCTCGGCATGCAGCTGCTCTTCGACTCCTCGGTGGAGAACGAGGGGGCGAGCGGGCTCTCCCTGCTCGGCGGCATCGTGGCCCCGCTCGAGGCCAACGGCTACAAGGTGCCGCACATCGGGTGGTCGCCGGTGCACTGGGAGCACGCCTCGGAGCTCACCGAGGGCCTTGGCGAGGAGACGCCCTTCTACTTCGTCCACTCGTTCGCGCCGCGACCGGCCGCCGAGGACGACGTGCTCGGGACGGCCGCCTACGGCGCTCGCTTCGCCTGCGCGGTCGAGCGCCCGCCGCTCTACGGCGTCCAGTTCCACCCCGAGAAGTCGAGCTCGGCGGGGCTGCGACTGCTGAGCAACTTCACGGCGATCTGCAGTTGATCCTCTACCCGGCGATCGACATTCGGGGCGGCAAGGCCGTCAGGCTGATCCAGGGGGACTACGACCAGGAGACCCCCTACGACGACGACCCGGTGGTCGCCGCACGGCGCTGGGTCGACGGCGGGGCACGCTGGCTCCACGTGGTCGACCTCGACGGCGCCCGGGCGGGCGAGCCGGTGAACCTCGAGCACGTCCGGCGGATCGTCGCCGCGGTCAGCGTTCCCGTGCAGCTCGGCGGCGGGCTGCGCGACTCGAAGAAGGTCGAGGAGGCGTTCTCGTCCGGCGTGGAGCGCATCGTCCTCGGGACGGCGGCCGTCCGCGATCCGGACATGGCGGAGGCAATCGCCGCCGCTCACAGCGGGCGGGTGGTGGTCTCGGTGGACTCGCGCTCCGGGAAGGTCGCGGCGGAGGGCTGGACCGAGGCCTCCGACCTCGGCACGGCCGAGGTGATCGCCGCGCTCACGAACCGAGGCATCGACCGGTTCGTCTATACCCCGGTGGAGGTCGACGGCCTGATGGAGGGTCCGGACCTGGATTCGCTGCGGGAGGCCGCGGGGGCGACGCCGGGAGAGCTCATCTACTCCGGCGGCATCGGCTCCATCGACGACCTTCGCGCCCTCACGAACCTGGGCGTGAGCAACCTCGGCGGCGTGATCGTCGGGCGGGCGCTGTACGAGCAGCGCTTCACCGTCGCGGAGGCCCAGGCGACGCTCGATCCATAGGATCCGCGCCATGGGGAGACTCTTCGGCCCGTTCTTCGTCTTCGCGGGCATCATGCATTTCGTCAAGACCCGCTGGTACGAGCGGATCATGCCGCCGTACGTCCCGCGTCACCGCGAGCTCGTCTACGCAAGCGGGGTCGCTGAGATCGTGGGCGGGCTGGCCACGATGCACCCGGCGACCCGAAGGGCCGGGAGCGCATGGAGCACCGCCACGCTGATCGCCGTCTTCCCGGCGAACCTACACATGGCGATCGAGGCGGAGACGTACGAGAAGGGCGTCCCCGGAGGCCGCGCGGCGCTCTACGCCCGCCTCCCGGTGCAGCTGCTCTTCATCGCCTGGGCCTACGCCGCGGGCGACTGGGACTCGTGATGCGCGCGCGCTGCCTGTAGACTCGCCGCGCCTTCTAGGGGAGGGGATGCCAGTGAAGATTCGACCGATCATTCTCGGCGCGACGCTCCTTGCGGCTCTGGCCGTCACGTCATCCGCGTCCGCCGCCCCCGGCGACATCTCGACGGTCGCCGGCAACGGCACCTTCGGCAGCATCGGAGACGGCGGACCGGCCACGTCTGCGGAGATCGACTCGCCACGCGACGTCGCTGCCCTCCCTGGGGGCGGCTTCCTGATCGCCGACACCGGCAACAACGAGATCCGCATGGTCTCGCCCTCGGGCGTCATCAGCACCGTGGCCGGCACCGGCGTCGGCGGCTACAACGGCGACGGAATCCTCGCCACCACCGCGCAACTCGACGGGCCTCGCGGCATCGAGCCCCTTCCCGGCGGCGGCTTTCTGATCGCCGACTTCTTCAACGACCGCGTGCGGATGGTGGATGCGGCGGGGATCATTCACACCGTCGCCGGCGATGGGACCTCCAACTTCGGGGGCGATGGCGGTCCGGCCACCTCAGCGGGTGTGGAGCTGCCGCGCGACGTCTCACTGACCCCGGACGGCGGGTACCTCATCGGCGAGCACCTCGCCGACTGCGTACGCAAGGTCAGCCCGAGCGGAATCATCAACACGGCGGCCGGCATCTGCGGCGCGACCGGCGACAGCGGAAACGGCGGCCCTGCGACCGCGGCGACCTTCCAGACGGTGAATGGCGTGAGCTCGTTTCCAAATGGCAGCTTCATCGTCACGGACGGGAACAGCGACGCTGTACGGATTGTCGGAACCGACGGGATCATCCGCCAGGCCGCCGGCAACGGCACCTCCGGGTTCAGCGGCGACGGGGGACCCGCCGTCAATGCGGCGATTGACGGTCCTCGTCAGGCGGTTGCGCTGCCGGACGGCAGCTTCTTCTTCGCCGACCACAACAACAACCGCGTGCGGCTGGTGAGCTCGACCGGGGTGATCAACACGGTGGCCGGCAACGGCACTGCCGGCTTCAGCGGTGATGGCTCCTGTGCGCGATCCGCCGCGCTCAACGGGCCGGAGAGCGTCGCGGCGCTCGTCGGCGCCTCGTCGCCCGCCACCGGCGTGCTCATCCCCGATGCCGACAACCAGCGCATCCGCAGCATCGCGGGCACGGACTTCTCCTTCGCGAAGGTCAAGCCCAAGAAGAAGAAGGGGATCACGATCCTCCAGGTCAAGTTCCCCGGTCCCGGGTCGTACACCGTGAGCGGCAAGGGCGTGAAGCGCCTCGCCGGTTCCGCCTCATCCCGCGCGATCGCGGCGGGCAGCAAGGTGAAGCTCAAGATTCGCGCGACCGGGAAGAAGCGCAAGAAGCTCAAGAAGAAGGGCAAGGTGAAGGTGTCGCCGACGGTCACCTACACGCCCTCCTGCTGGGCCCCGATCAGCCACAGCCGCAAGGTCAAGCTGATCAAGCGCGGCTGATCTAGGCGAGACCCGCGGCCTCGAGGGCCGCCTCGCGGTCGCCGTAGTCCTTGAACTCAGCGACGAGTCCATCCCGAAGCCGAATGACCACCGCCGTCGGCGCCTCGCTCTCGATGCCGCTCACCTTCCCCTTGAACGTGAACGTCCCGATGGCGAGGACACGATCGCCGAGGTCGCGGACGTCGGTGTACTCGGGCGCAACGGAATCAAATGTCTCCTCGGTGTCCCGGAGGAAGTCTCGGAGCCCGTCACGGCCGTGGAAGGCGCCCTCGGTCGCGGCTCGCAGCGGGACCCACTCGACATCTTCGGTCACGTGCTCCAGCATCCAGTCGACGTCCCAGCGGCGATATGCATCCATCCATTTCCGGAACACGGCGAGGTTCTCGTCGGACATCGGCACAACGTTAACCTCGAACCATGGTCCTCAAACGGGTCATCCCATGCCTCGACGTGGACAACGGCCGCGTCGTCAAGGGCACCAACTTCGTCGACATCCGCGACGCCGGCGACCCGGTGGAGCTCGCCGAGCGCTACGACGCGGCGGGAGCCGACGAGCTCGTCTTCCTCGACATCACCGCGTCGCACGAAAGCCGCGACACGATCGTCGAGCTCGCCCGGCGGACCGCCGACAATGTCTTCATCCCGTTCACGATCGGCGGCGGCATCCGCTCCGTCGAGGACGCGCAGGCGGTGCTGGACGCCGGAGCGGACAAGGTCTCGGTCAACTCCGCGGCCCTTGACCGGCCCGAGCTGATCTCGGAGCTCGCCGAGGTCTTCGGCTCCCAGTGCGTCGTGATCGCGATCGACGCGAAGCGCCGCGGGGCCGGCGATGACTCGGAGACCTGCCAGGCGCCGCCCGGGCACTTCGGCGACGCGGAATGGGACGTCTACGTCCACGGCGGCCGGACCAGGGTGGACGGCCGCGAGGCGGTCGAGTGGGCGAAGGAGGCGACCGGGCTGGGCGCGGGCGAAGTGCTGCTGACCAGCATGGACCGCGACGGGACCAACGACGGCTACGACCTCGAGCTGACCCGCGCCGTCGCCGAGGCGGTCAGCGTCCCGGTGATCGCCTCAGGCGGAGCAGGCGAGCTCGACCATCTCGTCGAGGCTGTCGAGGCAGGGCACGCCGACGCAGTGCTCTGCGCGTCGATCTTCCACTACGGCGCGCACACCGTCGCCGAGGCCAAACAGCGAATGAGCGAGGCCGGGATCCCGGTCAGGCTGGCCGGCTAGCCGCTCTTCTTCTTCGCGGCCTTCTTCTTCGCGGCCTGGGCCTTGCGCTTGATGTCCGCCGGAGTTCGGGGCTTCAGCGCGTAGAGGGTCTTGTAGCCGGTCAGATAGATGTTCCGGCCGTCTGAAATCACCGGGTTGTAGGCGCCGTCCTTGAAGGTCCAGACCTTGTTTCCGTTCGCGACGTTGAAGCCGTCGGTCTCCGTGGTGTTGAGGTTGGCGACGTAGACGACGTTCCCGATCACGCTGGCGGCGCCGATCACCGAGCCACCGACGTCCGCGGACCAGCGCTCGTTCCCGTTCCGCGCGTCAAGCGCATAGAAGCGGCTCCCGCCGTAGGTGCCGAAGTACACGCTGGGTGGACTGGTCGGGGTGGCGGCGGCGGCCGTGCCCGCATAGACCTCGCCGCCGATCGTGTGGCTCCAGATGACGTCGCCGGTGTCCTTGTTGAAGCTGTAGATGCGGCCGTCCTTTGAGCCGGCGTACACCCGGCCGAACGCGACCGCCGCGGTGCCATAGAAGGCGCCCGCCGCGACTCCGGTCCCCTGCGAGTCCGACTGCCACTTGATGTGGCCGTCGTTGATCCGGACGGCGCTCATCGTGCCGGAGTAGTCGCCCACGTAGGCGACCCCATTGCTGATGGCCGGGGCAGCCTTGATCTGCCCGCCGAGCTGCGTCTGCCAGATCGTCTTGCCCGTGCTCAGGTCGAAGGCGTAGAGGTTCCCGCACTCACAGCCCGCGATGACCATGTTCCCGACGACCGCCGGGGACGACTCGGTGCGGCCCGGAAGCGAGCGCCGCCAGATCGTCCTTCCATTCTTGGTGGAGAGCGCGATGACCTGCCCGGGGTCGAGGTTGGAGATGAAGAGCATGTGGTTGCCATAGGCCGGGGCCGAGGCGTTGACGGTGGCGATCTGCCGCGTCCAGCGCGCCTTCCCGGTCTTCTTCTTGACCGAGAACGCAAGGCCGTTGTTGTTCATGCCGTAGATCGCCCCGCCGACGGCGATGGGCGAGTACTCGAGCAGGCGCCGGCCCTTGAATGTCCACCTGGTGGTGAACGGAGGCTTCACGTGGGGTGCGTCCAGGTACCGCGTCCGCTCCTTGTCGCGGCCGTAGAAGGGCCAGTTGACGGTCTTGGTCACCGGGCCCGGGTTCGTAGTCGTCTCGATCGTGCATGGATCGGGGCACGACTTGTCGGCCGGGCGCTTCAGCACCAGGTATCCGATCAGGCCGACGAGGACGACGCTGATCCCCGCCGCGACGCCGAGCGTCGCCCAGCGGTGATCCGCCCAGAGGGTCTTCAGCCTGGCGCGCATACGATCCGCACGATAGGCAAGCGCACTTAATGCCGGACTCAAGGGAAATCGACCCCACCCGACTGCCGCAGGCGATCGACGACCTGCCGGGCATCGACGCTGTCCGGCGACTCGCCGAGCGAGTTCCGACCTACCTGGTCGGCGGGGTGGTCCGGGATCTCCTCCTCGGCACGAATGGCGCGGATCTCGATATCGCGATCGAAGGTGATGCGGGCGCGCTGGCCGATCTCCCCGGCTACCGGCCCGAGCGCGACGAGTACTTCCTCACCGGCAGGCTCGAGGCCGGAGATCACGAGATCGACGTCGCTCGGACGCGCGCCGAGACCTACCCGCACCCCGGCGCCCTGCCCAAGGTCCGCCCGGCGCCCATCGGAGAGGACCTGGCACGGCGCGACTTCACGGTGAACGCGATGGCGTTTCCCGTCGCCGAGGACGCGGAGCTCCTCGACCCGCACGGAGGGCTGGAGGATCTCCGGGCGGGCCTGCTTCGCGTCCTGCACGACCGCTCCTTCGTCGACGACCCGACCCGCGCCCTGCGGGCCGCCCGCTACGGGGCCCGGTTCGGCTTCGACCTCGAGCCGGAGACCGCGAGCCTGCTGGCCGACACGGACCTCTCGACCGTCTCGGAGGATCGGATCCAGAACGAGCTGCGGAAGATCGCCGCCGAGGAGGATCCCGCGCGCGCCCTCCGCCTGATCGCGGAGTGGGGGGTCATGCCGAGTCTGGATCCGGCCGCGCCCGACCGGGTGGCCGAGGTGGCGGGGCTGGCCTCGAATCCGGCGTGGGGAGGCTGGGTGGATCGCGAGCTGGCGGTGATGCTCGCCGTGGTCCGGCCCCTGCCTCAGATCCGCGAGCTGGTGAGCGCGGAGCCCGAGAGGCCGTCCGATGCGTTCCGGCTGGCCAAGCCGTGGGACCCCGCCCAGCTCCTCGTGGCGAGGGCGCTCGGGGCGGGCTGGCTCGACGACTACGCAGAGAAATGGCGTGACGTGCAGCTCGAGATCACCGGCGAGGACCTGATCGCCGCCGGAGTCCCGGAGGGCCCGGCGATCGGCCAGGGCCTCGAGGCTGCCCTGTCCGGCAAGCTCGACGGCGAGCTCTCGGGCCGCGAAGAGGAGCTCCGGATCGCCGTCGCCGCTGCGCGTGGCGAGATCCCCGAGGACTGACTCCGCCCTGATCTAGCCTTGCCCGCCATGGAATGGCACGAGGAAGACGGCGTCCGGTGGCTCGCGGCGGAGCTGAACGGAGCGAGGGCGGCCTTCTCAACGCGGATCGGCGGCGTCAGCGAGACGCCGTATGACGCGCTCAACGTCGCGATCATGACCGGGGACGAGCGCGAGGCCGTCAGGGAGAACCGCCACCGTCTGGCCGCCGCGCTCGGGCGGGATCCCGAGGGTGTCGTGATGGGACGGCAGGTTCACGGGGCCGAGCTGCGAGAGCACCGGCGACCGCAGGAGCCCAGGGTCTTCGCCGATGTGGTCGCAAGCCCCGAGGAGGTCGACGCGCACAGCGCCAGCGACGCGGCGTTGACCCCGCTGGTGATGGTGGCCGACTGCCTTCCCGTGGCGATGCACGGCGCGGGCGGCGTCGCGATGGCGCACTGCGGCTGGCGGGGCCTGGCGGGCGGGATCGTCGGCGAGACCGCCCGGGCCATCGACGCGCGGGCGGCCGCCGTTGGGCCCGGAATCGGGCCATGCTGTTACGAGGTGGGCGACGAGGTGCTGGCGGAGTTCGAGGACCTGGAGGGCGTGGCCGAGGGACGGATGCTGGATCTGACCGCCGTCGCCCGGGGACTGCTCGCTCGCGCCGGGGTGACCGAGGTCGAGTCCGCCGACCTGTGCACCAGCTGCAATCCCGAGCTCTTCTACTCCCACCGCCGGGACGGCGAGCGCACGGGGCGCCAGGCCGGCCTGGCCTGGATGGACTAGCGATGGTCGAGCCCGTCACCAACCTCGATGCCGAGCGGGTTCGCAGCAGCCTGACCCGGATCCGCGAGCAGGCTGGCCCCGGCGTGGAGATCCTCGCCGCGGCGAAGTACATCCGCAACGAGGACATGGGAGCCCTGGCCGATGCCGGAATCGAGCTGGTCGGGGAGAACCGGCTTCAGGACCTGGAGGCCAAGCGCGAGCGCTGGGGGGATCGCTTCACCTGGGACTTCATCGGCAACCTGCAGAGCCGCAAGGTGAAGAGGATCCTGCCGCTCGTCCGGCTGATCCACTCGGTCGCATCCGAGTCCGCGCTGGAGCAATTGGGGCGCCACGGAGGCCCGGACACGGAGGTCCTGGTCGAGGTGAACCTCTCCGGCGAGCGGGAGAAGAGCGGAATCCCGCCCGATGAGCTCGATGCCTTCATCGAGCGCTGCCCCGTGCGGGTCTCCGGGCTGATGACGATGCCGCCGTTCACCGAGGATCCGGAGGCCTCACGGCCGTTCTTCGCGCGCCTCGCCGAGCTCGCCGGGGAGCGCGGCCTGGAGCGTCTCTCGATGGGAACTAGCCAGGATTGGCAGGTCGCGGTGGAGGAGGGGGCGACGATCGTGCGCCTGGGGGCCGTTCTTTGGGCATAATCGGTCAACACCGACTGGAGGAATAACGTCGGTGAAGCCGAATCTGAGCCGAGATGGCGATCAGGGACACATGGAGACGTGCGCTCGAGTACTTCGGACTCGTCGAGGGTGACTACATCGAGGAGGGCGAGTACGAGGAGGGCGATACCGGGAGCGAGATGGCTCTCGACCCGGGCGTAGCGCCCCGCGAGCCCGTTCGCAGCGCGCCCTCCCGCCGCGGCCGCGGCCGCGAGGAGGACATCGACGACATCTTCGGCGAGGACGAGCCCGCCCCGCGCCGCAGCCGCATCCGCTCTGTTGACGACACGTCTGAGGAGCCCCAGCCGCGCCGGGGCCGTCGCCGCGCTCCCGCAGGAAACGGCGGAGGCGTCGCCTCGATGCACGTCGTCACCCCGCGCAGCTTCAACGACGCCCAGCAGGTCGCCGACGAGTTCAAGCGCTCGAAGCCGGTGATCATCAACCTTCAGTCGACGGACCGCGAGCTCTCCAAGCGTCTGATCGACTTCTCCTCCGGCATGACCTATGCCCTCGGCGGGGGGATGCAGAGGATCTCCCAGGGGATCTTCCTGCTCACCCCGGAGAACGTCGAGGTCTCCGCCGAGGAGAAGGCCCGCCTGCTCGAGGGCGGCTTCTTCAACCAGTCGTAGTTTCTACGGTTGCTGAGATCCTGCGAGCCCGCATAGGTTGCCGTTCCTGATGCCGCAAGCACGGCTCGTTTCTGTTTTCGGCCTGTGCCTGGGGCTCATCGCCCCCATCTGGCTCGGGTCGGCACCGGCCGCCCGCGCCGACACGATCCTGCTCGGGGCTCCCGGTGGCGGCAGCGCCGGCGGCGGTTCCGCGGTCAATTTCGGCTCCGCCCCGATCACGGTCGCGAACACCTCACTGGGCAAGGCGGGCGCCCATGTGACCTCTCCGGTCACCGGCACGATCGTCCGCTGGCGGATCACGACCCTGGGCATCGGCGCGTTCACCCTCCACGTCCTGCGGCCGACGTCCCCGGGGCCATTCCTCGAGGAGGGCTCGAGCGCGGGAAACGTCGTGGTCTCGGGCGCGAACACCTTCACGGCCGGCCTGCCGATCCAGGCGGGCGACCTGATCGCGGTCGACGTGCCCGCCGGCCAGGGCGTTGCCGGGCATTCGGCGGTTGCGGGCTCGGCCTGGGACTACTTCAGCCCGGTGCTGCCGCCGGGCGGGAGCGCAGAGCCGGCCGGATCATCCCCGGCCGACAGGGAGCTGCTCCTGAACGCGGACGTGGAGTACACGCCGCCGGCCGACGCCGCCTCGGAACCACTGGGTTCGTCCGGGACGGGGTGCAGGAAGAAGAAGCGCCACAAGCGCGCGGCGCGAGCGGCGAAGAGGGGCTGCAAGAAGAAGCGCTGAGCGGCCGGGCGGTGGGCGCCGAATAGAGTCCTGACCATGAGAGTCGGATTCATCGGCGCGGGGAACATGGCCGGAGGGCTCGCCCGCGGCTGGGCTGCAGCGGCGGAGGAGCCGGGTGCGCCGGAGTTGATGCTGTTCGCCGATGCGGACCCGGCGAAGGCCGAAGCCCTGGCGAAGGAGGTCAGTGGCGAGGCGATGGCGGGCAACGTCGCCGTCGCCGATGGGTCGGATCTGGTCGTGCTGGCCGTCAAGCCCAACGTCCTCGACGAAGTGGCTCCCGATCTCGTCCAGGCGGGGACCCCTGTTCTCTCGATTCTCGCGGGGACAACGCTCGACACCCTGCACGAGGCCCTCCCGGGAATCGACCTCGTCCGCGTGATGCCGAACCTCGGCGCGCAGCTCCGTCAGGCCGTGCTCTGCGTCGTCTACGGCGAGAGGGTCGGACCGGCGGAGCGCGAGCGGATCGACGACCTGCTCACTCTGCTCGGAGACGTGATCGAGATCGAGGAGAGCCTGATCGATGCTGCCACGGCGATCATGGGCTGTTCGCCTGGCTACCTGGCGCTGATGGCCGAGGTCCTCGTCGCGGCCGGTGTCCGCGAGGGCCTGACCGAGGATCAGGCGCTGCGCATGGTCGCGCGCTCCATGACGGCGACGGGCGGGCTGCTCGACCTCCACGAGCCCGGCGCTCTGAAGCGGGCCGTCGCATCGCCTGGCGGGATGACCGAGGCGGGGCTCAACGCCCTCGAGGAGCGAAAGTTCCAGGAGACACTCAATGCGGCTGTCGCCGCCTCGCTGGAGCGAGTCCGCAGGTGAGCCCTCTGCTCGCGATCACCCGCGTGGACGTCGCCAACTACGTCGGGGCGGTCTTCCTCGTCTACTTCATCCTGATCTTCATCAGGGTCCTGCTCTCGTGGATCCCCCGGATGCCCTACTACCCCTGGCTGCGAGCGACCGTCGACTTCGTCCACCAGGTGGTGGATCCGTATCTGAATCTCTTCCGGCGCGTGATCCCGCCGCTCGGAGGAGGCGGCATGGCGATCGACATCAGCCCGATCCTCGCGATCCTCATCCTGATCATCGTCGGGCGGGTGGTCGTATCGCTGATCCACGGTTGAGGAAGTGGCTCGAGTTGCTGGTCCCCGCGCTCGCGGCGTGTGGGCTGGTCGTCGCCCTCGATCAGGGAACCAAGGCACTGGCGACCTCGCTGGTCTCGCGGGGTGATCGTGTCGAGGTCCTGCCCTTCCTCGCCTTCGAGAACGTACGGAACGAGGGGGTGGCGTTCGGCATCGGTGGTGATATCTCGGCCGTGTTCATCGGGGCGACGATCGTCGTGCTCCTCGGGTTCCTGATCTATCTCGCCTCGCGGTCGCGGAGCGGCTGGCTCGTCTGGGTCCCGGCGGCGCTGTTGATCGGAGGGGCGCTCGGCAATCTGGCCGACCGTGTGCGCGACGGCGCCGTCACCGACTTCATCGACCTGCCGCTCTGGCCGACCTTCAACCTGGCGGACGTGGCGATCGTGGTGGGGGTGCTGCTGCTCCTGCTCGACGTCGAGCGCTCGCGGAGCTGATGGCGGCAGAGCGGCTGATCGTCCACCTGGACGATGACCTCGCCGTGATCGAAAAGCCCGCGGGGCTGGTGGTCCATGCCGCGCCCTCCCATCGCGGTGAGACCCTCGTCGACCTGCTCCAGGACGTCGCTGGCGGTGGCGAGGGCGGGAGGCCCGGAATCGTCCACCGGCTCGACAAGGACACCTCGGGACTGATGGTCGTCGCCCGCAACGACGAGGCTCACAGGGAGCTGGCGCGGATGGTGAAGGCCAGGGAGATCCTCCGCGAGTACACCGCGCTGGTCGAGGGTCAGCTCGGGAGCCGCACCGGGACCATCGACGCGCCTCTTGGACGCGATCGCCGACAGCGCACAAAGCGGGCGGTGAAGGGGGCGGGGTCGAGAGAGGCTCGGACCCACTTCGCGGTGATCGAGACCCTGCCGGCCGACACGCTCGTTCACGCGCGCCTGGAGACCGGGCGCACGCATCAGATCCGCGTGCACTTCGCCGCGATCAAGCACCCGGTGGTCGGGGACCCGGAGTACGGAGCGCGCGGGCGTCACGGGCTCGAGCGGCAGTTCCTGCACGCTTCGCGGCTGGGATTCACGCACCCCCGCACCGAGGAGAGGATGGAGTTCACATCGGATCTCCCGCCGGACCTGGCGGCGGCGCTGGAGCGCGCTCGGTAAGACGCCCGCCGGGGAGCTTGTTTCGCTGGGCGGAAGGAACTCGCCCGGACCGGCGGTTTGCCGCTCACCGCCTACAATCCCGCGGACTTTGCACCCAACCCCCGCCGAGAGGCACGGGACGCTGCCTGGGCACGCCCAGGTTCCCGCGGCCGCGACGGGGCCCTGAACAACACAAGCGATAGGAAGATCAGATGGCCGAGGTAGGCATCAGAGAGCTGCTGGAGGCCGGAGTTCACTTCGGTCACCAGACCCGGCGCTGGAACCCGCGCATGCGCCGCTTCATCTATGGGGAGCGGGAAGGGATTCACGTCATCGACCTCCTCCAGACGGAGGAGTTGCTCAAGCAGGCGACCGAGTTCGTGACCGAGGTCGCCGCGAAGGGCGGAGTCGTCCTCTTCGTCGGGACGAAGAAGCAGGCCCGGGACTCCGTCGAGGAGTGGGCGGAGAAGTGCGGCATGCCGTACGTCAACCGCCGCTGGCTCGGCGGCCTGCTCACCAACTTCCACACGATCCGCAAGCGGATCCAGCGGCTGCATGAGCTGCGCGAGCTCAAGGAGGGCGGCCGGCTCGACCTGCTGCCCACGAAGGAGCGCATGTCGATGGAGGCCGAGCTGCGCAAGCTCGAGTACAACCTCGGCGGCGTCGCGGACATGCAGCGGATCCCGGACGCGGTGATCATCATCGACCTGAAGACCGAGGAGATCGCGCTGCGCGAGGCAGAGCGCCTCGAGATCCCGATCATCGGCCTGGTCGACTCGAACTGCGATCCGAGCCCCGTGCGCTACGTGATCCCGGGCAACGACGACGCGATCCGCTCCTGCGACCTCATCGTCGGCGGGCTGGGCTCCTCCATCGAGGGTGCCGCCGCCACCTGGCGGGCAGCCGAGGAGAAGCGCCGCGCCGAGGAAGAGGAGCGAAAGCGGCGCGAGGAGGAAGAGCGCAAGCGCCGCGAGGCGGAGGAGAAGGCGAAGCAGGAGGCCGAGGAGAAGGCGAAGGCCGAAGCTGCGGAGAAGGCCAGGGCCGAAGCCGAGCAGAAGGCCAAGGGAGAGGCCGAGAAGGCCGAAGCCGATCAGAAGGCCGCCACGCAGCAGGCGGAGGCCCAGAAGGAGGCCGCCAACGAGGTCCCGCAGCCGCAGGCCGAGGACGCTCCGCCGGCCCATGATCGTGAGGGCGATCAGGCAGAGGCGAACAGGGAGGCGGCGATCGAGATCCCGCAGCCGCCGCCGACCGACGACGAGCCTGCCTCCGAGCCGGCTCCGACCCAGACTGGAGGTGAGTCATCCTGATGGCCCTCCACAAGCCGTCTGCGGCCGAGGTGAAAGCACTCCGGGAGAAGACCGGCGCTCCAATCGTCGACGTGAAGAATGCGCTCAGCGACGCCGAGGGCGACGAGCAGAAGGCCATCGAGCTCCTCCGCAAGAAGGGCGCCGCGTCCGCCGCCAAGCGCAGCGGCCGTGGCACCGCGGAGGGCGTCGTCACCTCCTACACCCACTCGAGCGGGACCGGAGAGCGCAAGCAGCAGCGAGTCGGGGTCCTCGTCGAGGTGCAGTGCGAAACGGACTTCGTCGCCCTGAACGACGACTTCAAGGAGTTCGCGCACGACGTGGCCGTCCACATCGCCGCGATGAACCCGCAGCATGTGTCCCTCGAGGACATCCCCGAGGAGGACGTCGCCAACGAGCGCCGCATTCTCGAGGAGAAGGCGAAGGAAGAAGGCAAGCCGGACGACATCGTCGCCAAGATCGTCGACGGGCAGATCAAGAAGTGGGCCTCCGAGCTCGTCCTGCTCGATCAGAAGCACTTCAACGAGGAGAAGTACGAGGGCAAGACGATCGAGGACCTGCGTGCCGAGCTCGCCGCCAAGACCGGCGAGAACGTCCGCATAGCCCGCTTCGCCCGCTTCGAGGTGGGGCAGGAGTAGGACACCTTGGCCTCGGCCGCGTTCAACCGCATCCTGCTGAAGCTCTCCGGGGAGGCCCTGATGGGCGACCTCGAGTACGGGACCGATCCCGAGCAGATCGAGCGGATCGCCAACCAGGTCCGCGAGGTTCGCGCGCAGGAGGTCGACGTCGCGATCGTCGTCGGCGCGGGCAACATCTACCGGGGCCTCGAGGGCGCCGCCGAGGGCATGGACCGCGCCACTGCCGACTACATGGGGATGCTCGCGACCGTGCTCAACGCCCTGACCCTGCAGGACGCGCTGGAGAAGGTCGGGGTCGACACCCGCGTCCTCTCGGCGATGGCGGTCACCGAGGTCGCGGAGCCCTACATCCGCCGGCGCGCGATCCGGCATCTCGAGAAGGGCCGTGCCGTCATCTTCGCCGCCGGAACGGGCAACCCGTTCTTCACGACGGACACCGCCGCGGCGCTCCGGGCGCTCGAGATCCACGCCGAGGCGATCCTGATGGCCAAGAACGGGGTGGAGGGCGTCTACACCGCGGATCCCTCAGTCGATCCCTCGGCCGAGTTCCTGCCCGAGATCAGCCACCGCCAGGCGATCGAACGAGGCCTCCGCGTGATGGACTCGACCGCCCTCTCGCTCTGCATGGACAACGACCTGCCCATCTACGTCTTCAACATGGCGGACGAGCGCAACATAGATAGGATCGTCAGCGGAGAGAGGGTGGGCACCCTGGTGTCCTCAAAGCCCGCTACGGAGCCAACTCCGGGAGTGCGCAGCTGATGAGCGAGATGATCGACGAGCTGTTGGCGGACGCCAAGGACCGGATGCAGAAGTCGGTCGATTCGACGCGCAGCGAGCTCGGGACCATCCGCACCGGCCGTGCCTCGCCGCATCTGCTCGACCGCCTCGACATCGACTACTACGGCGCGCAGACACCGCTCAAGCAGCTCGCCCAGGTGGCCGCGACGGACGCACGCATGCTCACCGTCACGCCCTACGACAAGTCCTCGATCAACACGATCGAGAAAGCGGTGATGGAGTCCGATCTCGGCCTGACTCCCTCCAACGACGGCAACGTGATCCGCCTCTCGATCCCGGAGCTCACCGAGGAGCGCCGCAAGGAGCTGGTCAAGGTCGTCCACGGCGTCGCCGAGGAGGGCCGCGTGGCCGTCCGCAACATCCGCCGCGACGTCATGCACGACCTTCGCGAGCTGAAGAAGGAAGGCGAGGCGGGCTCCGATGAGGAGCACCACGGCGAGACCGACCTGCAGAAGGCGACCGACACGGCGATCGGTGAGATCGACACCATGCTGAAAGGCAAAGAGGAAGAGATCCTGGAGGTCTAGGCGGCCCCGGGTTCTCCCCGCCTAGATGCCAGCCGACTACGTCGCGATCATCACCGACGGGAATGGGCGCTGGGCTCAACAGCGAGGCCTGCCCGTCATCGAGGGACATCAGGCGGGCGCGGACGCCGTCAAGGCGCGGCTGCGCGACGCGGCCGAGTTCGGCGTCAAGGAGCTCACGGTCTATTCGTTCTCGACCGAGAACTGGACGAGGCCGAAGGAGGAGGTCGACGGCCTGATGGCGATGTTCGCCGAGCGCATCGACCGCGAGACCCCGGAGCTCGACGAGGAGGGCGTCCGGATGCGCTTCATCGGGCGGCGCGAGGGAATCTCGGACGAGCTCACGCAGCGCATGGACTGGGCCGAGGAGAAGACCGACGGGAACGAGCGGATCACGCTCTTCGTCGCCTTCAACTACGGCGGCCGCGCCGAGATCGTGGACGCGGCCGCGAAGTACCAGGGCGGCGGGGAGGAGGAGTTCCAGAAGCACCTCTACGCGCCCGAGATGCACGAACCCGATCTGCTGATCCGGACGAGCGGCGAGCAGCGGATCTCGAACTACCTGCTCTGGCAGTGTGCGTACTCGGAGTTCGTCTTCCGGGACGAGCTCTGGCCCGACTTCACGCGCGAGGCTTTCGAGGCCTCGCTGATCGAATACGAGGAGCGCCAGCGGCGCTTCGGGGCGCGAGCTCAATGATCGAGGACATCGACCCCTTCGCCGAGGAGGAGTCCCTCGAGCCGGAGATAGTGGTGCGGCGGGTCGACGAGGAGCCGGAGGAGGGCCGCGGCGGCCGATTCAAGCGCCTCATCCCGGAGATGTCGGAGACGACCGCGCGGGTCGTCGTCGCGATTCCGTGGGCGATCTTCGCGATCGTGATCGTCAGCGTCGGAGGGCTCCTCTTCACCCTTGCGCTGATAGTCCTCGCGATCCTCGGCCTGCGTGAGTTCTTCCGGATGGCGGAGCCGGAGCAGCCGATCATGCTGCCCGCCTATGCGGTCGCCGGAGGGATGGTGCTCGCCGCGCACTACGGCAGCGCCTTCCAGATCCTGCTCGTCTTCGCCGCGATCTTCCCGCTCGCCTTCGCCTTCGCGGCCGCCCGCCGCTCGCACGAGGCGATCACGATCTCGATCGCAATGACCATCCTCGGGGTCGCATGGATGGGAATCGGCTTCTCGCACGCCGTGCTGCTGCGCGATCTGCCGCTCCATGGCGGCGCCCTGCTGATCGACGTGCTCGTCGCAACCTTTCTGGGCGACACCGCCGCCTACGCCGCGGGTCGCCTCTTCGGCTCGCGCAAGATCACGCCGCGGATCTCGCCGAACAAGACGCTCGAAGGTGGCATCGGCGGGTTCATCGGCGCGACGCTGGGCTTCTGGTTCGCGGGGCTCTACCAGGACTGGCTGCCCGGGATCGACGCCCTGCTGATGGGTATGGCGATCGGGGTGATCGCGCCGGTAGGGGACCTGTTCGCATCCCTGATCAAGCGCGACCTCGGCGTCAAGGACACCGGCCGCCTCTTCGGCCCCCACGGAGGCCTGATCGATCGCCTCGACGCCGTGCTCTTCACCGTGGTGGTGGGCTACTACCTCGCGGTCGCATTCGTCTACTAGAGACGCTTTCGCGGCTTCACCGAGCAGACCGTGAGCTCCGCCGGGGCACCGGGAGCCGACAGCTCGCGCGAGTGGCCGAACTTGAAGCGCTTCTCGTCGAGCTCTGAGCGAACTGGCTCGGAGATCAGGACCTCGCCTCCCTTGGCGCAGTCGCCGACGCGAGCCGCGATGTTGACGTCGACGCCCAGGAAGTCGCCCTTCACCTTGCGCGGAGTCCCGCGGTGCACGCCGGCGCGCTGGGACGGGCTGTAGTCCTCGACCTCGATCTTCTCGATCTCCTTCTGGGCGTCCAGGGCCGCGTTGACCGCCTGATCCGAGTGGCTGAACACCGCCATGGCACCGTCGCCGAGCCGCTTCACGATCGCGCCCTTGTGGTGGGAGATCGCCTTCTGCTCGGCGTCGCCGACCTTCCGCAGCACCTCGAGCGCCGCCTCGTCGCCCGCCGCCAGCGCCCAGTCGGAGAAGCCGACCAGGTCGGTGAACAGGATCGCCACGTCCGCCGTGCCCTGCCTGCGCCTCTGTGCCTCTGAGAGCGCCTGCCACGCCTGGAGCGCTCCCTTGCCGATCTCCCGCAGGGCGCTCTCGCCGGTCGGCTGAACCTCGTGCATCAGTCGCTGCATCGCCTCGGGCATCTCGGCGGTCTCCGGCTCGCCGCCCGGGATCAGGCGACGCAGGAAGCGGGCTGTCGCGACCAGCTGCGGATTCGCGTCGGTGCGGCGGACGACGTCGCGGATGCCCTCCGGATCGAGCGAAGGATCGGGCTTCTTGTGGGTGCGCCTCCTCAGTGGCATGAATGCATACTCGCAAGGCCGCAACTTCTCGGCCTCATGCTGTTTCGTCAGCGAAGGCTCACAAACCCTGAAAGGGAGTGGTTCTGGATGAAAAAGCTGCTCGGTCGCCGGCCATCCGCCGGCGCTGTGATCGGATTCATCGCGCTCTGCGTGGCTCTTGGAGGAGGCGCGTATGCAGCGACGAGCAAGAAGGTGGAGTACAAGGGCCTGAGCAAGGACGCCCGGCTCAAGGGCCTTGGGGTCGCCTCGACCAACGCCCAGACGGGCACGACGCCCTGTGACCCGGCCAGCTCGTCGACGTTCACGAAGTGCACCTCGGTGGACGTGAATGGCTCGACCGGCTTCCCGCGTCGTTACCTCGTCGTCGTGGACGGCACCGTCGATGGTGGCGGCGCCCAGGCGAAGGGCGTGTGCCACATCGATCTCGACGGCGTCGAGATCAACGGCACGAAGACCAACGTGCACGACCCGGGTACGGGAACGGCGTCGTTCGGTATCAACATCGTCACCACCCCGCAGGGTGGCAAGCACACGATTTCGCTTGCGTGCACCGAGACGGTGGGTGACCTGAAGGTCCCGCAGTTCGAGCTCTCCGCTGTTCAGACTCGATAGCTCGAAGCAGCACGAGATTGATGGACGGGAGGCCTTCGGGCCTCCCGTCTTCGTTTAGGGCGCGCTTCGGCTGCCACCTACACTGGCGGCCGTGAAGCGAGTGCTGATACTCGGGTCGACGGGATCGATCGGCACCCAGGCCCTCGAGGTGATCGGGGCGTCCGAGGACCTTCAGGTCGTCGGGCTCTCGGCCGACTCGAGCTGGGAGCGCGTGCTCGCGCAGGCGAAGGAACACGGTGTCCCGGTGGTGGCGCTTGCGCATGCGGAATCCGCCGAGCGGGCTGCATCGGCCTGGGGCGGGCGAGTCCTCGCCGGCGAGGATGGCGTCCGCGAACTGATCGCAGAGTCGAAGCCGGACCTCGTCCTGAACTCAGTCGTCGGCGCGGCAGGCCTCGGCCCGACGATCGTCGCCCTCACCGAGGGGATCGACCTGGCCCTCGCCAACAAGGAGAGCCTGGTGATCGGCGGGGAGCTGGTCATGACCCTCGCCGAGGCAACTGACGCGCGCATTCTTCCGGTCGACTCCGAGCATTCGGCGCTCCACCAGCTGATCGCGGCGGAGCCCCCGGGGACCGTGGACCGGCTCGTGCTGACCGCGTCCGGCGGGCCCTTCCGCGGCCGGACCGACCTCTCGGGGGTGACGCCCGAGGAGGCCCTCGCCCATCCGACCTGGGAGATGGGAGGCCGGATCACGATCGACTCGGCCACCCTGATGAACAAGGGCTTCGAGATGATCGAAGCGCACCATCTGTTCGGCGTCCCGTACGAGCGAATCGATGTCGTGGTCCACCCGCAGTCGATCGTCCACTCGCTGATCAACCTGAACGACGGCGCCTCGCTCGCCCATCTCGGCTACCCGGATATGAAGGTCCCGATCTCCTACGCCCTCCAGCATCCCGAGCGCGCGGACGTGGAGGTGCCGACGCTCGACCTGGCAGCGGTCGGGGAGCTCAGCTTCGAGTCGCCGGATACCGACACGTTCGCCTGCCTGCGCCTGGCACGCGAGGCCGGGCGGGCCGGTGGGACCGCGCCCTGCGTGCTGAACGCAGCAGACGAGGTCGCCGTCGGGGCCTTCCTCGACAAGCGGATCCCCTTCACTGGCATCCCCGAGGTGATCGAGCGCACGCTCGAGGCGCTGCCCGCGGGAGCGGTTCGCCACTTCGACGACCTCTTCGACGTCGACGAGGCCGCACGCGAGCACGCGCGCGGGCTGGTCGAAGGCCTGGCAGTCGCGTGACCTGGGTCTTCGTGATCGTGGGCTTCGCGGCCCTGATCATGTTGCACGAGGGCGGCCACTTCGTCGTAGCGAAGATGACCGGCATGCGGGTCGAGCGCTTCTTCCTCTTCTTCCCGCCGAAGCTGTGGAGCATCAAGCGGGGGGAGACGGAGTACGGCATCGGCATGATCCCCCTCGGCGGCTTCGTGAAGATCACCGGGATGAACCCCGAGGAGCTCGAGGAGGCGGAGGTCGCCGCCGAGGGAACCGGGGACTCACTGACCGGCAGGCCGGAGCTTGCGACCGCGATGGATGCGGGGCGTGACACGCCCGAGGGCCTGCTCGAGCGAATCGAATCGGCCGGGCAGAGTCCGGCCGACCAGGAGGTGATGACGCCGGACGTGTTCAAACGGGCGTACTACAACCAGCCGGTCTGGAAGCGAGTCGCGGTGATCGCGGCTGGGCCCTTCGTGAACATCGTCCTGGCCTTCGTGATCCTCTTCGGCCTCTCCTTCGCTCTCGACAAGGCGGTGGGGAGCGGGGTCGAGGTACACAAGTTGACCGACAGCAGCGCCGCCGCCGGGAAGCTGCAGCCGGGCGACCGCATCGTTTCCATCGACGGGGTGCCGTCATCAAACCTTCAGTTCAACGACCGGATCGATCGCTTCCGCTCCGAGATCAACAGCCACAAATGCGCCGGAACACCGGTCGACGGCTGCCATGCGAACACAGCCGTGCACCTCGTCGTCAATCGCGACGGCACCCAGACCGCAGTCGACGTCACCCCGCAATTCAGCGCTGCCGAGGGCCGAAGCCTGATCGGCGTCGAGTTCGGGCCCACTCAGACCGAGCCCCAGTACGGAACGGCCGGCCAGGGGATCGGCTACGCCGGCGACACGATGTGGCTGATCACGTCCAAGACCGTGTCGGCGATCGGGCGGATCTTCCTCCCGGCGGAGCGCAAGCAGCTCTCGGGTCCGGTTGGCAGCTCGCGGGCCCTGAACGAGGCGATCGGCTTCGGGCCCAAGGAGGGCCTCTTCGTCCTCGCCCTGATCAGCCTCTCGCTCGGCATCATCAACCTCTTCCCGTTCCTCCCGCTCGACGGCGGCCACATCTTCTGGAGCCTGGTCGAGAAGATCCGTGGGCAGCGGGTTCCGTTCTTCGTCATCGAGCGTGCCAGCGCCATCGGCTTCCTGCTCATCATGTTGCTGTTCGTCGTCGGCCTCACGAACGACCTGGGACGACTGGGCACCGATGCCCTCAATCCCAAGTAGGCGGGGCCCACGGCCGCCGCTGGTGTAGCGTTTTCCGGCAGGTCTTTCCGAGGAGAGGAGAGCGGCGGTGGAGGTAACGACTTCAGAGCGTCACGCGAGCGGCGGGGCAGCGCCCGAGCTGCCCGCAGACAACCTGGTCAAGGCGTTCTACGAGGTCGTGGATCGCCTCGGCGACGACATGGCGATCCGCGACGAGGCCCGCGATCAGGAGCTGAGCTGGAACGAGCTCAAGGCCATCGTCCACAGGATCGCCGGCGGCCTCGCGAAGCTCGGCGTAGGCAAGGGCGACACCGTCGCGATCATGCTGGGCAACCGCTGGGAGTTCATCCCGTGCGACCTGGCCGCGGTCTCGCTCGGCGCGATCCCGTTCTCCATCTACCAGACCTATGCGCCGGAGCAGATCCAGTACCTGGTCTCGGACGCCGAGAGCAAGGTCGCGATCATCGAGGAGGCCTACCTCGAGAAGTTCGAAGCCATCCGCGACGACCTCCCGTCGCTCGAGCACGTGATCGTCGTGGACAGCGACGGGGGCGACCACAGCCTCGACGAGCTGATGGAGATGGACCCGGAGTTCGACCCCGCGGAGTCGGTCGAGCAGATCGGCCCGGACGACCTCCTCACGCTGATCTACACGTCCGGCACCACCGGGCCGCCGAAGGGCGTCCAGCTCACCCACCGGAACCTGCTCTTCGCTGTCGCCACCGCCGACAAGATGATCGAGCTGCCCGAGCGCGGGGGGAAGGTGATCTCCTGGCTGCCGGCCGCGCACGTGGCCGAGCGGAACGCTCACTACTACCTCCCGGTCACCCGGGGCGTGTCGGTCACCGTCTGCTCGGACCCCCGGCGCATCGCGGAATTCCTGCCGAAGGTCAGGCCGACCTGGTTCTTCGCCGTGCCGCGCATCTTCGAGAAGCTCAAGAGCGGGCTCGAGGCGATGATGGCGGGGCTGCCCGACGAGCAGCGCGAGGCGGCCCAGAAGGGCCTCGACGCATCGATACAGAAGGTCCGGCTCGAACAGGCCGGGGAGGAGGTTCCCCCCGAGATCGCGGAGGCCGCCGCCAAGGCCGATGAGCAGATGTTCGCCGAGCTGCGGAAGCAGCTCGGCCTCGACGAGGCGATCGCCATCAACGCGGGGGCGGCGCCCACGCCGCTCGAGGTGCTCGAGTTCTTCCACGCGATCGGCATCCCGATCGGCGAGCTCTGGGGCATGTCGGAGACCTGCGGGCTGGGAACGATCAACCCGCCCGACCGGATCAAGCTGGGCACCGTCGGCCCGCCGACACCCGGCATCGAGATCAGGCTGGACGAGGACGGCGAGGTCCTGGTCAAGGCCGACTGCGTGATGCCCGGGTATCGCAAGCTGCCGGAGAAAAACGAGGAGGCCTTCACCGACGACGGCTGGCTGCGGACCGGCGACATCGGCGAGATCGACGAGGACGGCTACCTCAAGATCGTCGACCGCAAGAAGGAGCTGATCATCAACGCCGCCGGCAAGAACATGTCGCCGGCCAACATCGAGGCCCATCTGAAGACGGCGAGCCCTCTGATCGGCCAGGCGGTGGCGATCGGCGACGGGCGGCCGTACAACGTCGCGCTGGTCGTTCTCGATCCGGATTTCGCGCCCGTCTGGGCCTCCCAGAACGGGCTCGAGGGGAAGTCGCTCGAAGAGCTGGCCACAGAGCAGAGGGCTCGTGACGCGGTCCAGGCCGCCGTCGATCAGGCGAACGAGAAGATGGCCCGCGTCGAGCAGATCAAGAAGTTCAAGATCCTTCCCGAGCCCTGGGAGCCGGGCGGGGAAGAGCTCACGCCGACGATGAAGCTGAAGCGCAAGCCCATCGACGAGAAGTACGCCGAGGAGATCGAGACGCTCTACTCGGGCTAGGCGCGCTTGGAGGGCCAACCGGACAGGCGCGGCGCCCGCCGCCAGGCGGAGCGTCAGCAAAGGGTGCGCAGACGGCGGCGCAACATCCTCGCGGTCGTCGCCGTGCTCGCCCTGGGCGCGGGGCTGGCCGTCGGTGCCTCGCATGGCGGTGGCAAGGGCGACTCGGGATCCGGCGCCGCTAAGGCGGATGGGAAGAAGAAGGCGGCTCGCGGCGCCAAGCTCGCGCCCGGAGGCCTCGGACCGCCACCTCCGCAGACCAAGCTCGCTCAGTTCCAGGGCCCGGTTCCGGTGCTGATGTACCACGTGATCGCCGACCCGCCCTCGGGCGCCCAGCTGCCGGAGCTCTATGTCGACCCCAAGACCTTCGACCAGCAGATGGAATGGCTGAAGGGGCGGGGCTATCAGGGCGTCAGCCTCAATCAGGTCTACGACGCGTGGTTCAAGGGCGGGGAACTGCCGGAGAAGCCCGTGGTGGTCTCGTTCGACGACGGCTACCGCAGCCAGTACGTCTATGCCCGCCCCGAGCTCCGCAAGCTCGGCTGGCCGGGCGTGCTCAGCGCCATCGCCGGCCGCATCGGCCAGCCCGGGGCCGAGCTCAGCGACGCGATGGTCCGGAACCTGATCGACAACGGCTGGGAGCTCGACTCGCACACGATCAACCACGTCGACGTCTCCCAGGCCAGCGGGGCGCAGCTCCAGGACGAGATCGCCGGCTCACGCCGCATGCTCCAGCGTCGCTTCCACCAGCCGGTGAACTTCTTCTGCTACCCGTCCGGGCGCTACGACGACCAGGCCGTCCAGGCGGTCCGCGACGCCGGGTACCTGGGTGCCACGACGACGGACGAGGGGCTGGCGTCGAAGGGCGAGATGTTCACCCTGAAGCGAGTCCGGGTGGACGGCTCGGATGGAGTCGGAGGCCTCGAGCAGAAGCTCAGCCAGGCCGGGGCCTAGCTAGCGCCGCTTCTTCTTGCACTTCTTCGCCGCGACCGCGCGCTTCTTCGCCTTCTTGCATTTCTTCTTCTTCGGCGGAGCGCTCGCCGGCGGGCTCGCGGTGGGTCCACCGCCCCCGGTCGTGGAGCAGGGCGTCTCCGCGATGGGCGAGGCGTTGTTCCGGGGATTCGGTGTCGCGCTCGAGAAGTCGGCGTTGCTGTTGTTCGTGTCGTCCGCCGGGTCCAGCGCCGTGGCGCAGCCGAGACCGATCTTCCTCAGCAGCGCGGAGCCCGAAGCCGGCACGGGCACCGGGGTGCCGGGGTTCGACGCGAGCGGGGTGCCGGTGTCGTTGAACGTCCCGTAGGCGACGCAGTCGACCGTGTCCCAGCAGACGGCGCCCCCGACGCTGTCAAGACGATCGAGGTCCGTGGTGGGCAGATCGGAGGCCTTCCCGAATTGCGTCACGGCGAGCGGGGTCGCGGCCAGAATGGTCTGCCTGGTTGTTCCCGTTCGGGACGTTGGAGGAGAACGTCTGGGTCGCGATCAGGGCGCCCGCGCTGTTGTAGTAGGTCAGCGAGTGGCCGCCGACGAAGCTCTGGAACGGCGCCCACATCTGCAGCTCGACGTACTCGGTGCGCGTGTCCGCATTGTCACCGAGATAGAGCTCGCGAATCTGCATCAGGTGGAAGGTCGCGCTGGCGCTCGCGGAACCGACCAGCAGCGCCGCCGATACGACGCCGAACGAGACGAGCAGCCTGGTAGCCCTTCTCCTCACCACCAGTTCCTACGGGCGAGGAGCAGATCTGGATTTACCCGGCTAGTGCTTCTTGTGCTTCTTGTGCTTCTTGCACTTCTTGTCTTCTTGGCGGAACTTGCGAAGCGGTGGTGCTTCTTCTTGTGCTTCTTGCACTTCTTCTTGGTCTTGGTGGTCCTACGGCGACTGCGGCGGCGTGAACTCGACCGTCGCCTGAAGCAGCAGGTCGTGCTGCTCGTCCGCGAGCAGGTCTGCCGAATTGCCGTCCGTGGGCAGGCCCGAGAAGTTGTTTGCGATCAAGTTCTGGTGCACACCGTTCGTGAACGCCTGCGGCAGGCCGGTGGCGCTCCCACCGAGCTGAACGCCGACGTAGTCGCCCTTGCTGATCGGCAGGGAGGCCGGATAGGAGAAGACCGCGCCCAGGGGCGTGGCGGCGCCCGTCCCCGCCGGAACGGCGGACGGAGCCTGCTGTGATCCGCTCCCGGTGAAGTTGCTGTTGGTCGCTGTCACGAGACTGACTGGTCCGTTCGGTCGCAGGACCCTCAGCGTGTAGAGAGCTCCGTCGTCCGCACTCTTCACCTTCCAGCCGGTGATCACGCCGTTCGCGGGAGAGACGACGGCGTTGGGACTCGTGCTGGGGTCGTAGGAAAGCTGAACGCTGAGCACTGGGGCACCGCTCACCCCGCCGTCGTAGTTGCCGGCCAGGGTGCTGCCCATGGTCACCGTGTCGGCTGAAGCCGTCGCGGAAGTGCCCGCGACAGCCGCGAAAGCGAACGCCGTCGCGAGCGCGATTCGAGTGAGACGCCGATCCATTCCTTCTCCCTCCTTGGTTCCCCTGGAGAACGTCGATCTTCGCAGACCGGTTCAGGGCTTGCAATAGCGCTTACGCCGAACCGCCCTCACGGGATTGCGAAACGCGCTCGCGCAGGTTGTCGACCGCCGATTGCACGGCCGAAATGGCCCCACGGCTACCCTGTGGCCGTGGCCTCGAAGCGTCAGATCTTCGTGCGCGACGTCCCCATCGGGGGCGGCGCTCCGGTCGCCGTGCAGACGATGTGCAAGACCGAGACGGCCAATCTGGCCGCCACGATGGAGCAGATCCGCACCGTCGCCGACGCGGGCGCCGACCTGGTGCGCGTCGCGGTTCCACGCGACAAGGACGTCGAGGCCCTGAAGACGATCGTCAAGGAGGCGCCGATCCCGGTGATCGCCGACATCCACTTCAACCACACGCTCGCGCTGAAGGCGATCGATGCCGGCGCCGACTGCATCCGCCTCAACCCGGGCAACATCGGCGGCCCGGAGAAGGTGGCGGAGGTCGCCGAGAAGGCGACCGCGAAGAACGTCCCGATGCGGATCGGCGTCAACTCCGGCTCGCTGCCGAAGCACCTGCACGAGCTCGAGCGCGAAAACTCCGTCGAAGCCCTCGTTCAGGCCGGCGTCGAGTTCGTCGAGCTGATGGAGCGGCTCGACTTCGAGAACTTCAAGATTTCGATCAAGTCGACCAACGTGCCGAACACGATCGCCTCGAATCGGCTGTTGGCCGAGAAGGTGCCGTACCCGATCCACCTCGGCATCACCGAGGCCGGAACGAAGTGGTCGGGCTCCCTGAAGAGCTCCGTCGGCCTGGGCACGCTGCTCGCGGACGGGGTGGGGGACACCATCCGGATCTCGCTCTCCACGTTCCACGCCGAGGAGGAGGTCAAGGTCGCCTGGGAGATCCTCAAGGCGCTTCAGCTCCGCGAGCGCGGCCCCGTGCTGATCGCCTGCCCGACCTGCGGCCGCCTCCAGTTCGACATGGACACGGTGGTCGCGGAGATCGAGGAGCGCCTCGAGGCATACGTGGAGCCGGTCGAGGTCGCCGTGCTCGGCTGTGCCGTGAACGGAATCGGCGAGGCCTCGCACGCCGACTTCGGCATCACCGGCGCCAAGGACGAGGGCCTGATCTTCGCCCACGGCAAGCCGCTGCGGAAGGTGAAGCAGGGTGAGCTCGTGGATGCGCTGTTCGCTGAGATCGACAAGTCGCTCGACCGCGGCAAGATCCACGTCGACGAGACCGAGGCGCGCGAGGGCGCCGATTGGCTCGCCAAGATCGAGGAGGAGAATGCAGGGGAGCTCACCCCAGAGCGCATCGCCCAGATGGAGGCCGAGGCCTCCGATACGGAGCCCGATGAGTTCCTCCAGCCAGTGAAGGCCGGCAAGCGCGTCAGCCTGGACGAGGATGCATCGCCCACGGCGGGACGGCGCTTCACTCGCACCTGAGCCCGCTCAGCGCCTCAGGCCTTGAGCTTGACCTTGACGGTGTGGCTTGCGGGCAGGCCGTGCATCGGCGTGAAGAGGATCTTGACCCGGACCTTGAGCCGGCCTCGCCGAGCCAGGATGTCTCGAGCGCGCTGCGTCGGGCGCGTGGTCACCGCCACTGACCCCGGGCCCACATCGGCCACTCCGGGCTTCAGCAGAAGCGCCTTGTTGCCCGGGGCGCCGAGCGCGTAATCGTGCGGATCCCCGGCGACCAGCGTCCCGGGGTTCGGCAGCTGAACCGTCGCCGAGATCGCGTTGCTCTTCTTCCTCCGCAATTTGGTGACCGTGAAAGCCGAGGTCGGCTCGATGTCCGCGCTGACGAGCACCTCGAAGTTGTCGCTGCCGGCCGGTGAAGTGCCGGGCCCGGCGCCCAGAGGGCCCGGCTCGAAGTCGAGGCGCGTGGTCTGCGGTGTCGACGTCGTGAAGAAGGTGGCCCCACCGGGCCCGCAGCAGTCGACGCCGATCTGGTCACCCAGCTGGATCGGCACCTGAGCGGGATAGGTGCTGATCGCATCCGCGGCAGGGGTCACCTGCGCGGTGGCGCCCCCGCCGGTGTAGAGGCCCCCGGCGAGCGGATGAACCACCCTGAGGGCCGCCGGGCCGGTATTGATCCCCGTGCGAATCCGCCAGGTGGTGATCGTGCCGTTGACCGGCGAGCTGATGCCGTCCGCGGCCTGACGGTCCGCGTCGAGTGCCCCGATCGCGAGGGTGCAGGTCCCGCCGACGCAGCCTCCGGTGGAGGCATTCGCGGCGCGCTGCAGGCTGCTGCCGATCGTGACCGTGCCCTGGGCGGCTGCAGGGATTGCGAGCAGGGAAAGAGCCAGAGCAGCGAGAACACGGCGCAGGACTCGATCCCTCCTCATCTGCCACTACATACGCGGCGGAGCGCCCCCGGGATTGGAGCTGGCGGACCGTCAGCCGCGATTCTCGACCCGGCGGTAATGGTCGCGCCAGATCAAGCGGTGAACTCCAAGGTGGCGAGGCAAGCTTCGCAGTCCCGGGATCACCGGTATGCAGATGAAAGCCAGGGACAGGAGCATCATCAGCGCCCAGATCTCAGCGTCCGCGTTGTCGGAGGTGTTGAACGGCGCGACCTGGTACCAGAACGTGTAGAGCCAGAGCCAGACCTGACCTGGATAGCTGCCCGTCTCGTTCATCATGCCCCACTGCGTGCCGAGCAGATGCTGATCCTCGGCCCGGCTCTCGAAGTAACCGCCGCCCGAGAGGAACAGGAGCGGCTTCGTGTAATTCGTCTGGTAGAACTGATTCGCGTTGAGCAGGGCGCCGTCGAGGCCGCCGCTGGAGGCCAGGCCGGCCAGGGAAGCCATCATCGGGGCGACCGGCCCGTAATCGCCGGGCGGCAGCTGAGGGATTCCGCCGGGGTACTTGGCGCCATCGAGCCCCTTCGTGTACGCGTCGGTCCACGCCTTCTGCTGGGCCGGGGGGGCCGCCTGGTACTCCTGGAGAGCCTTGGTCAAGGCCGCGTCGCCGGGAATGCTCCGCAGGGGATTGAGCACGAAGTCCTCGCTGGTGTTGATCGGGTAGTGGACACCGGCCGCGTTCTGCAGGTTGAGCGGGCCGATCTTCTGTCCGGTGTCCGGCGTGTGGGTATACGGAGCGCCATAGGCGGCAACCTCGCTGGAGCCATCGAGCTCCGTCACGGCGGTGGCGGCGAAGTCACCGGGGTCGGTTCTCGCCCACTGCTGGATCGTGATCGGCTTGTCATCGGGCGAGGAGAAGAGAACCGCGAGCACGACGACCAGCGCCACGATCACGCCCAGGGCGACAACGAACTCCTTGACCAGGTCGTAGCGGACGTATGGGCCGTCCCAGTCCTTGGACTCGAGTGGGGCGGGCTTGGGCTTCCGCGGGCTCACCCGGCTTCCTCCGTCGCCCGCGCGGCAGCGACCTTTGCCGCGTAGGGCGGGACCACACCGTGCTTACGGACCAGGAGGACGTGCCCGACGACGATCGCAACCACGGCGACCGGCAACAGGATCACGTGCCACGTGTACATCTGGCCGAAGTCGATGACGTTGAAGAAGGCCCCGATCCCCACTGAATTGAGACCGTCCTTCCCCTCGCTGGCGATCCACTGAGAGTCGAAGTTCTGCTGTGAGAGGTAGCCAGTGAAAGCGGTCCCGATCGAAACGAGAAAGACGACCGCGCCGGTGACCCAGACAAATGCTCTGCCACCTCGCCAGGCGCCCATGAAGAACTTCCCCCAGAGGTGCACGACCATCGTGAAGAAGAAGACCTCCACGCCCCAGAGGTGGACGCTGTTGAAGAACTTCCCGACTCCGGACTCATGCCACCAGGCTGGGCCCTTGAGGCCGAGGATCACTCCGGATCCGACGACCACGACCAGCGCCGCGATCGTCGCCACGCCGAAGATGTAGATCCAGGAGGAGACGTAGGCCGGCTGCCGATCGGGGAGGAGCTTCTCGGGGGGCAGGGCGCCGACGGCGCGCGAGCGGACCCTCTCGGTCCACATGCGCTTCTCGGCGGCCGGGCTCATTCCTCGATCTCGTGCTTGGGGAACGGGATGACGATCGCGAGGATGAAGACGAGGACCATGAGCCCGATCACTACGACGTTGGCCACCGACATCTGGAAGAAATGCCAGTGGACGTAGTGCGCGGGCCCGTTCAGGTCGAAGACCATGGCCGTCATGCCAGGAGCCTCCCCGCACGGCCGGGCCGAGGCATCGGCAGCGCACACCGAACCCTTCTAGGTGCTGACCACCTACCTTCCACACGGACCTCCTTCCGGCGCGCTGGGTGCATCGGCCCCTCGCCCCAAGCAGGATTTCCCCTCGGCGGCGACTCTAGTGCCGCGGGCCCCTCACCACGGTGAGAGTTCTCTTAGAAACTCCTCGGCCTGACTAGTAGGCCTTCGCGAAGATCGCCATCACCTTCGCCGGGCCGCCCGTGATCACGCAGCGGGCGTCACCGGGCAGCTCGGCGTCGAAGGGGATGCAGCGCACCGTGACGCCGAGCTCGCCCATGGTCTTCTCGGTCCCGGGCTCCTCGCTCCAGGGCGCGCGGACGAAGCCGCCGGACTCCGTCTCCTCGCCCGAGAAGAACTCCCGGAACTGCTCGAGGGTGGTGATGTCGTCTCGGGTCCGCTCTCGGAGCCGCTTGGACGCCTCCTCGAACAGGCCGAGCTGGATGTCGCCGAGAACGCCCACGACGGACTCCGCTGCGCCGTCGCGGGGAACGGTGTCCCGGGAGAGGGACTCATCGTCCCGTCGTGTCATCGTCACCACGCCCTGCTCGATGTCTCGGCCGCCGAGCTCGATCACGATCGGCACGCCCTTGCGGATCCACTCCCAGCGTTTCTCCGCCGGCTTGCGATCGCGCGAGTCCACCTCTGCGCGGATCGGCTCGTCCATCCAGGTCTGCTTGGCCAGCTCGGCCTGTAGCTCGCGGGCTGCCTCCAGCACCGCTGCGGGGTCATCCCTGGTGATCGGGACGATCTGCACCTGCCTCGGCGCCACGCGCGGCGGGACGCGCAGGCCGTTGTCGTCGGCATGGGTCATCACGACGGCGCCCAGCATCCGCGTCGAGACACCCCAGGAGGTCGTGTAGCAGAGCTTCCGCTTGCCGTCCTCGTCCGTGAACTCCATCTCCATCGCCCCGGAGAAGTTCTGTCCCAGGTAATGGGAGGTCCCGGACTGGAGAGCCTTGCCGTCCTGCATCATCGCCTCGATCGAGAGAGTGATCTCCGCGCCCGGAAATCGCTCGGACTCGGGCTTTTCGCCGGGAACCACCGGGATCGCGAGCACGGACTCGGCGAACTCGCGATAGACGTCCAGCATCCGGCGCGTCTCCTCGAGGGCCTCCTCCTCGCTGGAATGGGCGGTGTGCCCCTCCTGCCAGAGGAACTCGGTTGTGCGGAGGAGCACCCGTGGCCGGAGCTCCCAGCGAACGATGTTGCACCACTGGTTGACCATCAGCGGCAGGTCCCGGTAGGAGTTGATCCACTTGGCGAAGGAGCGACCGATCACCGTCTCCGAGGTGGGTCGGACGATCAGCGGCTCGGGAAGCTCGGCGGCGGGGTGGAGCTTGCCGTCCTCGCCCTGCTCCAGCCGGTGGTGGGTGACGACCGCCATCTCCTTGGCGAAGCCCTCGACATGCTTCGCCTCCTCCTCGAAGTAGCTCAGCGGGATGAAGAGGGGGAAGTAGGCGTTCTGGGCGCCTGTCTCCTTGATCCCGTCGTCCAGCGCTCGCTGCATCAGCTCCCAGGTGCCGTAGCCCCAGGGGCGGATCACCATCGCGCCGCGCACGTGGTCAAGCTCCGCAACCTCCGCGTCGCGGACCACGCTTTGGAACCACTGAGGGAAGTCCTCAGCGCGCGTGGGTGAGATGCCGGTTTTCGCCTTGCCTTCCATATGCTCGCCCCGTGTCGAGGAGCCGAGAACAATCCTTGCGTAAGGGACGGCGAAAGGGATTCCGGCGCCAGTTCGGCCTCGACCGCTCGGGGCCACCGCCGAAGCAGACGAGGCCGGGGCAGCCCCTGCGGCCCTGGACCATTCCCAACGCCGTCGGCTACCTGCGCCTCGCGGGGCTGCCGGTCTTTCTCTATCTCGCCTTCTCCTCGGGTGACGGGCGCGACCCATGGGCGGCGGCGATCTTCTGGCTGATCGCGGTCGGCGACTACGTCGACGGCTTCTTGGCGCGAGCGACGGGACAGTACAGCCGGATGGGGGCGATCCTGGACCCGATCGTCGACCGGCTCACGATCCTCTCGGGAGTCGTCGTCTGCTGGCACTTCGAGCTGCTGCCGCGCTGGGCGCTCGCGCTGCTGGTGGCCCGGGAGGTCATCACCGCGCTGCTCGCCGAGCTCGCGCTGAGGCGCATCGGGGAGCTGAAGATCAACTGGCTGGGCCGGATCGCCGTGGCTCCCGTGATGGCATCGCTCTTCTTCGCGATGGTCTCGGACAGCTGGGTGTGGAGCGCGATGCTGATCGCCGGTGTCGTGCTCGGGATCCTCGGGACGATCGCCTACGTGCGGGCCGGACTGCGAGAGCTCGCGGCCAAGACCGCCTAGACCCGGGTGAGCGGTGCAATCCGGCGACCGAACCTTCAAGCCGCGGTTGAGACTGGCCTCGCGGCCATATAATCGCTCGCCCATATGCGAGGGCGCGCATTCAGCGCGACCCGATTAGCGAAAGAGGATCCGTGGAGGACGACACCTTTCCCGATATCGGCTCGATGAGCGACCAGGAGCTCAAGGAGCTGATCGAAAATCTGACCGCTGAGGAGCAGGAGGTGTCCTATCGCCGCCGGATCCTGCACGGGCAGATCGACATCCTGCGTGCCGAGCTGGTGAACCGCCTGCGTGAGAATCGCCCTGAGGGCGGCACGCTGATCAAGGGTGACGACGTGCAGAGGCTGAGCGAGATTCTCGCCGGCCGCTCAGAGCCCCCAACCAAGCCTCCGACCTAGACAAGGGGCCGATCGTGGCGATCCATTGCCCCGAGTGCGGGTTCGTCAACGCCGAGGGGGCCAACTATTGCCAGAAGTGCGGCGCTTACCTGTCCCGACCCGAAGGGAAGGACGAGCCGACCACCATGACCTACACGGTCGACGAGTCGGGCGAGATGCACCAGGTCGACATCGACGAGGTCGTCGAGAAGCACGGCGCGGCTCTGGTGATCCGCTCGGGCGGCGGCCGCGCGGGGGAGAGCTTCACGCTCGGCGACGAGCGCATCTCCATCGGCCGCACCCCGGAAGCGGGCGTGTTCCTCGACGACGTCACCGTCTCCCGCAACCATGCCCTGCTCGTCCGGCGGAAGGACGGTCTCTACATCGACGATCTCGGATCGCTCAACGGCACCTACGTGAACCGGCGCAGGATCGAGTCCCATGAGCTCGCCGACGGGGACGAGATCCAGATCGGCAAGTACAAGCTGAGCTACCTGGAGAAGTGACCGTGGAAGCCACTCCCTTCGATCGCAGCAGCACCGATACCGCCTCGGACGGCGCGCCCTCCAACCGCAAGGCGCTCACGATCGGTGCGGTCGCCAAGATCCTCGGGCGGGAGTTCGAGGACGTCTCGATCTCGAAGATCCGCTACCTCGAGGATCAGAAGCTGCTCTCCCCGCGGCGGACGCCCGGCGGCTACCGGCTGTACAGCCAGGCGGATGTCGAGCGCCTGCGGTCCATCCTCCGCATGCAGCGGGACGAGTTCCTGCCGCTGCGGGTGATCCGCCAGGAGCTCGCGGCGGGCGCCCGCGAGGAGCGGACCGGCGCCGCCCTCCGCCGCGCTGCCACCGTCG
Organism: uncultured Solirubrobacterales bacterium; assembly: GCA_963815045.1. Lineage (GTDB taxonomy): Bacteria > Actinomycetota > Thermoleophilia > Solirubrobacterales > 70-9 > DASUPK01. The sequence continues at coordinate 1,087,938 of CAWFET010000002.1, read as the reverse complement.
AGGCCGGGAAGGGCTCGCGCATGTCGCTCGAGGAGCTCGTCGACGTCACCGGAGTCGCCCCCGCCCTGGTCAAGGACCTCGAGGACTGGCGGCTCGTGCAGCCGGAGACCCTCGGGGGCACGAAGTTCTACGACGACACCGATCGCGAGATCGTCCAGGCGAGCGCGGAGCTCGCCCGCTTCGGCGTGGGAGGACGAAACCTGAAGGTGCTGCGCACGGCCGCCGACCGCGAGGCTCAGCTGCTCGAGGCCGTTGTCGGCGCTGCGCTTCGCTCCTCCAACCACAACACCCGGCGCGAGGCGATGGAGAACCTGGAGAGCCTCGCCGCCGCCTGCAACAACCTCACCCACATGCTGCTCGTCCGCGATCTGCGGAAGCTGACCGGCGAGGAGTAGGTCCCTCTCCTTGGCACGCGTCGTGCGCAGGCGCCGCATCGCAGCGCCCGCGAGCGCCCTCTGGGCCGTGATCACGGATCCCTACCACCTGCCCCGCTGGTGGCCCAACACCCAGCGGGTCGAGAACGTCACCGAGGGGGAGCCCGCAGAGCGCAGCTGGACGCAGGTCCTCGAGACGCGTGACGGCCGGGGCGTCCGCGCCGACTATCACTGCGTCGATGCGACCGACGGCGAGCGCTACGTCTTCGAGCAGACCGTGGAGGGGACTCCTTTCGAGCGCTTCGTGAAGCGGGCGCGGACCGAGATTCGGCTGAGCCCCCAGAACGGAGAGACTGACGTGACGATGTCCCTCGATCGCCGCCTGCGCGGCCTCTCGCGGCTCGGCTCGCCGATGATGCGGCGGGCGATCGGCCGCACGCTGAACGAGGCGCTGACCGGGCTCGAGACCGCCGCGACCGGGGAGCCGAGCTGACCGCCGAGATGAAGTGGTGGGGATGGGGTGACCCTGACCGCCGCCTCGACCTGCCATCCGGAGCCGTCAACGCGCTCAGGGAGGAACTCGGCGTGAAGCCGGAAGACGCGGTCGAGCCGGTCTCGCTCGAGCAGGTCTCGCTCCCGGAGCCGCGTCCGCTCCCCGAAGCCGTTCGGGCGGCCGCCGGCGAGGTCCTGGACGGCCCCGAGGACCGCCTGCGACGAGCCGCCGGGCGGAGCTATCCCGATCTCGTCCGCCTGCGCTCGGGCCGCCTCGCTGAGGCTCCCGACGCCGTCCTGCGACCCGCCGATCCAGCCGGCGTGGAGGCCGTGCTCGGCGCCTGCACGGCCGCCGGAGTGGCGGTCGTTCCGTACGGCGGCGGGACGAGCGTCGTCGGTGGACTCGATGCCGTGGACGGCGGACATTCCGCGGTCGTCTCCCTGGATCTGGCTCGCCTGCGCTCCGTTGAGCTCGACGCGACGTCTCTCACCGCCACGCTCGGCGCGGGCCTGTCGGGTCCCGACGCGGAGGCGGCGCTCGGAGAGCGCGGCGCCACGATCGGGCACTTCCCCCAGTCCTTCGAGCAGGCCACGATCGGCGGGTTCGCCGCCACGCGCTCCGCGGGCCAGGCGTCGAGCGGGTACGGCCGCTTCGACGAGATGGTCACGGCGCTCGAGCTGACCGCCCCGGCCGGCCGGCTGCGCACTCGTCAGACCCCGCACACGGCCGCCGGCCCCTCCCTGCGCGAGCTGGTCCTGGGGTCCGAGGGGACCCTGGGAGTGATCACCGAGGTCACCTGCCGCGTGCGCCCGGCGCCGCGGGAGCGCCACTACGAGGGCTGGATGGTCGAGAGCTTCGAGGCGGGGCGGGAGATCGTTCGCGATCTCGCGCAGCATCACGAGGCACCCGACGTCCTCCGTCTCTCGGATGAGGAGGAGACGCGCGTATCGCTGGATCTCGCCGGCACGCAGGGCTTCCAGAAGCAGGCGTTGGACGCCTATCTCTCACTGCGCCGGCGAAAGGGCGGCTGTCTGATGATCTGCGGCTGGGAGGGGGAGCGGGAGTCGGTTCGGCGACGCCGGTCGCTGGGGCAGACGCGGCTGCGCCTCGGCGGCGCGGTGCCGCTCGGCTCGGCCGCCGGCCGCTCCTGGAACCGCAACCGCTACGGCGGGCCGTACCTGCGGGACGAGCTGATGAACCTTGGGGTGATGGTCGAGACGCTGGAGACGGCTCACACCTGGAGCCGCCTGGACGAGCTCTACCGAGCGGTCCAGGGAGCCCTTCGCGGCGCCCTGGGCGAACGCTCGATCGTGATGTGCCACGTCTCGCACGCCTACCCGGACGGAGCCTCCCTCTACTTCACCTTCTTCGCGCGGGCGCGGCGCGGCCAGGAGCTCGAGCAGTGGCGGGAGGCCAAGACCGCGGCCTGCGAGGCGATCGTCGCCGCCGAGGGCACGATCACCCATCACCACGCCGTGGGCCGGGACCACGCGCCCTACATGTCCGCCGAGGTCGGAGAGCTCGGGCTGGAGGCGATCCGCGCGGTCCGCGAGCGACTCGATCCTGCCGGGATCATGAACCCCGGCAAGCTGCTGCCGGCCTGACGGCGCGCTAGCGCAGCGCGCCGCGCATCACCGGTGTGCCGACCACCTGCGGAAGCGTCGCGCTCTGGGCGGCCTGCTGAACGGCCGCGGCAGCCTCGCGCTGATTCGCCAGCGTCAGCTCGGCGCTGGTGAAGCTGGGGAGGAGGCCCTCCGCCGCGGTCGGAATCGGCGTCCTTCCGGTGATCTTCCCGTCCCGCCCCACGGCGTGGAAGGCCACGGGCAGGCTCCGCCCTCCCGAGCCCACGAACCAGAGCACGTAGCTCTCGCCGCTGCCGGTCGGCCGGAGGCCTGCGATCGCCAGATCCACCGCGGGCTGGTCCGCGACTCGCACGACGGCGATCGTGCCGGTAGCTCTCGAACCTCCGACGGGGGTGAGCCTGATCGGCACGACGTCCTCCCGGGCGTTCTGCGTCGTGGTCTGGGAGGCGTTGCCGCCTCCGCCGCCGCTCGCCACCACGAGCACCACGATCGCGGCGACGGCCACCGCCGCGGCCACCAGCCAGAGCAGCCACGGCCGATTCCCGCCCGTCTCGGCCGGGGGCGCTGGGGCGGGGGGTTCAGCTCCCTCCGGGCTCTCCAGTGCCTCCAGACGGCTCCTGACGGCCTCCTCGGGGAGCTCCCGGTCAGCCGCCCCCCTCAGATCCTCGAGGGCCTCGTGCGCCCGGCGGCGGACGTCCTCCGGCCCGGTCCCGAGCACACCGCCAACCTGCTCGTAGGTATCTCCGGCGACCAGCAGCCGGAGCAGGGCGCGCTGATCGTCGCTCAACGCCATCGCGTGGCGCGGTCGCTCAGCCCTTCGGGCCCGTCGACGTCGTTCCCGACTGGCTCTGGGCCTGCTGGAGCTGCTGCTGGAGCTGCTGGAGCAGCGCGGTCCCGCTGCCCTCGAGGACCGGCATGCCGACGAACGCGACCACACCGGTCGCCTTCTTGTTGCCGGATTGGGCCTGGAGCGCCTGCTGGATCTGATTCGCCTGGGCCGAGGTGACCCGGGACAGCCTGATCTTCTGCAGCGCCTGGAGGAAGACGAGGTCCTGGGTGGGCAGCGGCGCCGCCCCGGTCAGGTTGCCGCTGTCACCCACGGTCTCCTTGCCGATCGGCCTGGCCTGCTGATCGGACTTGTAGAGCCAGAGCACGTACTCGTCGCCGTTCGAGGTCGCGTCCAGATGGGCGGCGTTGGTCTGCAGTGCGAAGCCGGCGATCGCAGGCTTCTTCGAGCTGCTCTGCTGGTTGTTCTGGGGCGAGACCGGCACGAGCGTGACCTGGCCCGTGGGCACGCAATCCTGGCTGGCGAAGTCGCCGACCGCCGAGAGCTTCGTGGTGGGCACACCGGCCTGCTGCGCGGCGGAGACATCCAAAGGCTTGCAGTCGCTCGATCCGCCGCCTCCGCCGCCGGTCCCGACGACGATGATCACCACCACCAGGACGAGGGCGATGGCGCCGCCGACGATGGCCTGGGTGCGCCGCCGGCCGGTTAGCGAGCCGAGCCCACTGAAGAATCCCGCGGCGCGCGAGGCGACCCCGGGGCCCTTCGGTGGGGCGCCGGCAGGAGGTGGGGCCGGAGGCGTCGCGGTCGCCGGCGTGGGGGCGGCGGGGGGAGGGGGAGGCGGTGGCGCCGAGGCCCGTCGGCCGCCCCGCGACTCTGGGACCTCGGGAAGCGTGGCCCTGGGCGCGAGCAGCCTCAGATTCTGGACGAGTCGCTGCGCGAGCGCATTTGCATCCGGGTCGCTCTGCAGGTGGCGGACGGCGTCGGCGCGGCCGATCGGATCGGCCTGTCCCAGCAGGTAGTCGCTCAGGCCGACCTGCGAGTCGGGATCCGCGCCGCCGATCTCCGTGAGGGCGGCGCGTGCCCGCGAGCGCACCTCGTCGGGTGCGATGCCGAGCAGGGAGCCGATGTCGTCATAGCCCTGCCCGCCTTCGAGCAGCAGCTGGAGCATCGCGCGTTGTTCGTCCGTGACCGGCACGAGCGTGGAAGCCTAGGGCAGCGACCCGATGCGTGACGCAGCTCTTATCGGGCCTTTAGCCCGGGCTCTACGCGCCTCGCCAGGCGGGGGTAGTGGACGAGCAGCCCGTCGGCGTCCAGCTCGAGCTCCGCGGTGAAGTCGCCGTCTCGGCTGATGTAGCGGACCACCGAGCCCCCCTCCGTCGTGCGCACGTGCTCGTAGCGCTGAGGCGAGGCCTCGACGCGCAGGCTCGGCGTCCTGATGAAGGCCATCACGAAGTCCCCCGAGCCACCGTGCTGGAAGCCGTGGCGCAGGATCGGCATGGTGTTCGTGAGCGGCGAGTTCTCGATGTCGATGTCGCGAGCCTCGGAGAGGTCCGGGAGCGAGCCGTCCCACGAGCCGCCGAGAACGTCGCCCGAATCGGACACCTCGGCGCGCCAGCCGCCGGAGCCGTCGTGTCTTAGGAGGAGGCGCCGACTCCAGGCCTCGGCCGTGGCGGTCAGCTCCAGATCCGTGGTCACGTAGCCTCGCGAGGCCTCGAGCCGGTAGTCCACCCGGAACGGAGCCGGTTCGGCGCCCATCTGGATGCCGTTTGCCTTGAGACCGTCCTCCTCCAGATCCACTGCAGCGGTCTCGGTCAGCCACTCCTCGACCCCGGACCAGACGATGAACGCCATGCCGCGCAGACTATGGTGCCGCGGCATGGGTCAACTGGAGGACATCCCCCCGAGCTTCGCCGAGGAGATCGGCGTCGAGTGGATCGACTTCGACCCCGACAACGCCACGGCGCGGATCAAGATCGAGTCGCGCCACCTGCAGCCCTACGGGACCGTTCACGGGGGGGTCTACGCGACGCTCGCGGAGAGCATCTGCTCGGCGTCGACGTACGCCGCCGTGCGGGATGACGGCATGGTCATCATGGGTCAGTCGAACGACACCACGTTTCTGCGCGCTACGGGTGAGGGGCACATCAACGCCTCGGCGAAGCCCCGCCACCGCGGCCGGACCACCTGGGTCTGGGACGTGGAGATGTCCGACGACGAGGGCCGCGTCTGCGCGCTCTCGCGGATGACGATCGCCATCAGGCCCCGCCGCTAGCGCGGCAGCTTTCGCATCGACCCGAACCGGTTCGTGATCGGCAGGCGCCGGTCGCGGCCGAAGGCCTTCGTCGACACCCTGATCCCCGGAGGCGCCTGTCGCCGCTTGTACTCGGCCCGGTCGACCAGCCGTATGACATCCAGAACCGTCTCCTCGGCCAATCCCTGGGCCACCAGGGCGTCGATCCCCTCGTCTCGCTCGACGTAGGCCTCGAGGATGCGGTCGAGCGTCTCGTACGGAGGCAGCGAGTCCTCGTCGAGCTGGTCGGGGCGCAGCTCGGCGGAGGGCGGACGCTCGATCACGGAGGCGGGGACGAGCTCGCGTCCCTCGCGCTCGTTGCGCCAGCTGACCAGGCGATAGACGAGCAGCTTGAAGATGTCCTTGATCACGGCGAAGCCGCCGGCCATGTCGCCGTAGAGGGTCGCGTAGCCGACCGACATCTCGCTCTTGTTGCCGGTGGTCAGGACGAGCCAGCCGAACTTGTTGGAGAGCGCCATGACGAGGTTGCCCCTGATCCGCGCCTGGAGGTTCTCCTCGGCGATGTCCGGCTCGGTCCCCTCGAAGCTCTCGGCGAGCTCGTGCTCGTAGGCCCTCATCGCCTCCTCGATCGAGATCTCGATCAGCTCGACGCCGAGGTTGCCGGCAATGGACCTGGCGTCGGACTGCGTGTCGTCGCTGGAGTGGGGGGACGGCATGACCACGACGCTGACGCGATCGGCCCCGAGCGCATCGACCGCGATCAGTGCAACCAGCGCGGAGTCGATCCCGCCGCTCAGCCCGATGACGACATGATCGAAGCCGTTCTTCTCGACGTAGTCGCGCAAGCCGAGCCCGAGCGCGGAGTAGACCTCCGCCTCCTCGCTGTCGAGCGGCTGGGCGATGCTCCCCGGCGCCTGCGACCCGCCGGGCAACTCCAGGTCGCAGATCAGCAGCTCGGGCTGGAATTGGGCGGCCCGGGCGAGCGTCTCTCCGTCAGCACCGACCACGACGCTCGCGCCGTCGAAGACCAGCTCGTCCTGGCCACCGACCGTGTTGCAGAGGGCGAAGGCCGCGCCGTTGGTCCGCGCGCGTTCCGCGACCATGCGCTCCCGCGCCAGGCCCTTGCCCCGGTGATACGGCGAGGCTGAGGAGTTGACGACGAGCTGAGCTCCGCGGGCGACCTCCTCGGCCTCTGGGAAGCCCGGATGCCAGATGTCCTCGCAAACCGTCAGGCCCACCTGGACGCCCTCGACCTCGATCAGCGCCGGCTCGGCCCCCGGCTCGAAGTAGCGGCGCTCGTCGAAGACTCCGTAGTTGGGCAGCTGGCACTTGCGGTAGACCGCCTGCACCTCACCGCCGGCCAGCACCGCGAGCGAGTTGTAGGCCGGTGGAGGGGGAGGATCGATCAACGGGTCGAAGTGGGCGGACTCCTCCTGCGGGCGCTCCCGGCGCTCGGGAAAGCCGACCAGGGCCACGATCCCGTCGGCGACGCCCGCGATCCCATCGAGACCCTCACGCGCGGCGTCCAGGAAGTCGCCGCGGAGCAGGAGGTCCTCGGGCGGGTAGCCGGATACGCAGAGCTCGGGGAGCACGACGAGCTGGGCGCCCTGCTCACGGGCTTGCTCGATCGACTCCGTAATCAGGCTGACGTTCCCCTCGATGTCGCCCACCGTGGGGTCGATCTGCGCGAGCGCCAGGCGAAGATTCGTCGTCTCGGCCATGAGCCCAAGTATGGCGGCGAGTGAGACCCATCCGTGAAGGCGGCTACCCTGCCGCGCGTGTTCAGGCAGGAAAGATCACCTCGCACGCGCAAGGGAGTCGAGCTCATGGAGGCCCACATCGAGGACCTCTGCCGCGAGTACGACATCGAGCTCGCCGGCTCCTCCGCTCGCGGACGAGCGATCCGCTGGCGCGGCGGCAGGCTCGAGATCTCGATCCCGCCGATCCGGGGCCAGGTCTCCTACTTCATCGCCCTGCACGAGATAGGGCACCTGGTGGGCAAGGGCCGCTCGGCGCCGCGACTCGAGTCGGAGGCGAACGCGTGGCTGTTCGCACTGGAACACAGCATGGTCGAACCGACGCCGGCCACGAAGCGCTCCATCTCCCGCCGCCTCCAGGGCTACCTCGCCTGGGCGCGGAACCGCCAGCACCGGCGGGTCCCGCCGCGCATCCCGCCCCGTGAGCACCCGTTCTGGGCGCTGCTCCAGCTCGGCTAGGTCGTTCGACTCTCGCGGCGCTGTGCTCTGGCCCGGGAGGGCCGCATGTTGCTGACGATCACCGCGACCACGGTCACCAGATAGATCTGGCCGATCAGCGCCTCCGTGATGGCCAGCGAGCGACCGAAGTTCGTCGCCGCGGTCAGGTCCCCATAGCCGACGGTCGTCAGCGTCGTGAAGCTGAAGTACAGGAAATCGCTCGTCTCGGATTGCTCGGCCGTCAGCTGATGAAAGAAGGCGTGGCCGCCGGCCTCCTCGATCGCCGCGAACGCAGTGCCGAAGAAGAGGCCGACGATCAGATAGAGGCAGAGGCCCCCGAACATCGTCTCCACGGTGACGCTGCCCTCCTCCCGGAACAGCCTGACCAGCCCGGTGACTATCGCGGGCGGGACCAGACCGACGAGCAGCAGGGTGACGCCACGACCAGAGCTGTTTCCGAACTCAGCGGTGCCGAGAATCGCGAGCGAGGCGCCGACGATCGAGATCACCGCGGCGATGACCGCCAGTCGGGTTACGAACGGATGCGCTCGCGAGGCGACGACCGCGGCGACCAGGGTGATCGCCTGGAGGACCACGGCGGCGAGCCGGGAGAAATCGCTCTCACCGGCGGCCAGCTGGAACCCGATCGAGACCAGGATCAGGGCGAGGACGATTCCGAAGTGGTAGTGGATCCTCTGCACGCGGGCATGATCGTCCGCCCGGTGGACGGACCCTCAGCAGGAGCGGGGGCGCGGATCGAGGCGCTTGTCGCGCTTCGCGCCCTCGAGCCGGTTCGATCCGGAGCCGCAGTTGATCTTGAAGTCGCGAGTCCTGTCCTTGGCGCGCAGGAAGTCGATGCCGCCCTTGCCCTTGAGCACGTCATGGCCGTGATTCCCCACGACGAGGTCGCCGTCCGGGCCGCCCGAGACGCGGTCGTTCCCGCGGCCGCCGAAAAGCCGGTCGGCTCCGAGCCAGCCGCGCAGCAGGTCGCTTCCGTTGCCGCCGACGATCACGTCGTCGCCCTCCAGGCCGAGCAGGGTGTCGTTGCCGTTGTTGCCGGAGAGCACGTCGTTGCCCGGACCGCCGACCAGCGTCTCCGAGCTCGAGTCCCCGGCGATCAGGTCGGCCTGCGGCGTGCCGACCACCGCCTCGATGTCGCCGTGGACGGTGTCCCGCCTGCCCGACCCCTGGTCCTCCGCGCCGCCGTCGTTGAAGTTGCCGTTGCCGACCGTGACGTTGACCGGGGTGGTCCGATTCGCCGGGTAGAGGAGCGTGTCCGTCCCGGAGCCACCCTGGATGTCGTCCGGGCCATCACCGGCATCGATGAAGTCCCGGGCACTGCCCGCCCGGACGTTGTCGGCCAGGGGAGAGCCGCTGATGAAGTCGTTGCCCGAGCCGCCGGTGAGGGTTCCGTGGCCGCTAACAGAGTCGTCGCCGGGGCCACCGTCGAGGTTCCCGGTCACGGCCGACGGGATCGTCCCCAGGTCCATCGAGATCACATCCGCGTCCGCGTCCGTGTCGACGGAGATCGTCTTGATCCCCGCTCCGGGGCAGGTCGCCGTGTGGGCGTCAACCGGCGTGCAGGTGCCGTTTGCGGTCAGGCTCGCGGCGGAGTCCCTGACGGAATAGAGATCCGTCCCCGCGTCGTAGCTCACGGCCACCCTGTTGACCTCGCTGCCGGACTCGAGCACGCGCACGGTGTTCCCCCCGCTGACGGTGACGCTGGACGCGAGGGCAGACGGAGCCGCCCACAGGACTGCTGCGGCTCCCAGGACGACGGCGAACGAGACCTTCCTCATCAGCCTCAGGAACACATCCAAAAGCCGGTAGGTGCGCGGGCTAGAGAAGCTTTTCGACAACCAGCACGTCCTTCCACTCGCCGTCGAGCGCGCCGTGGCGCTCGTGCACGCCGACCTCCCGCCAGCCGAGCCCGCCGACCATGGCGATGCTGGGCGCGTTGGAGGTGAAGATCTTGCCGACGAGCTTGTGAGCGCCCGCCTCCGCGGCCGCGCTCGCGAGGGCGGCCAGCAGCTCGCGGCCGACGCCGGTTCGCCGGGCCTCGCGCTCGACGTAGAGCGTCGCCTCTCGCACCCCGTCGTAGTAGTCGTGCCGATCGGCGTACGGGCTGGCCTTGGCCCAGCCCACGAGGGCTCGGTCGCGCTCGGCGACGAGGATCAGGTCGTCCTCGATCCAGCCGGCCGCCTTGCCGGAGTTCGCCTCACGTGTCTCGAAGGTGGCGACCCGATCCTCGACCCCCTGGTTGAAGATCTCCGCCACCCTGGCGGCGTCCGCCGGCACCGCAGGACGGACCGACAGCGGCCCTGTTTGGGATCCGTTCACGTCAGCTTCATAGCATTGGCGGATGCCGGCCGAACGGAACCTGCGAATCGTGGCCACCGTGCTCGCGCTGATCGGGATAGGGGTCGCGACCTACATCGCGATCGCCGAGGGCAATGGGGGAGCGCCCAAGTGCCTGGCGGGCGGGACCGGATGCGAGACGGTAGCCGAGAGCCACTACGCCCATCTGGCCGGCATCAACGTCGCGGCCATCGGCATCGCCGGCTACGTCGTCCTGCTCGCCGCTGCCCTCGTCCCGGGTGATCCCGGACGCTTCGGCGGCTTCCTCGCGGCGCTGGTCGGCTTCGGTTTCAGCCTGTACCTCACCTACCTGGAGCTCTTCGTGATCGACGCGATCTGCCAGTGGTGCGTGGCGAGCGCGGTCGTGATGGCGCTCTCGCTCGCGGTCGCCGCCGCTCGCGCATTCGCCTACACGGGACAGGAGCTCGGCCAAACGCGGATAGAGTCCTCGCATGGAAGGTAGGCACGAGGAGCGGGAACGCCTGCGCTCCGAGCGGCGGGCGGCGGAGTCGCAGGACGCCTCGGCGGCGCGGGCTCAGAAGCGCCGCCAGCAGTACCTGGTCATCGCCGGATTTGCGGCCGTGGCCGTGATCGTCGCGCTGATCGTGATCAGCCAATCCGGTGGTGACAACAACACCAACACCACGCCGACCACGGTTGCCGGGGTCAAGGGGGTCTCCAGGGTGAACTCGGAGCTGCAGGGCCTCGACCAGAGCGGCCAGACGCTCGGCGATGCGAATGCACCCGTGACGCTGACCGAGTTCGGCGACCCGCAGTGCCCCATCTGCGCGGAGTTCGCCCAGCAGATCGCGCCGGACGTGATCTCGAGCGAGGTCAGGAGCGGCGACGCCAAGTACGTCTACCAGCCCTACCTGATCATCGGGCCTGACTCGAAGCCGGCGATGAAGGCGGTCCTCGCCGCGGGCGAGCAGAACCGCTTCTGGAACTACCTGCAGCTCTTCTACGCGAACCAGGGAGGCGAGAACTCCGGCTACGTCACCGACGATTTCCTCACCAACATCGCCAAGGCGGCGCAGGTCCCGGACATCGGCAGCTGGAACACGTCGCGGAACTCGACGAAGTGGGACGCGGTGATCGCCAAGGGCACCACGGACGCGGAGGGGTTCGGCTTCAACGGCACACCGTCGCTCGTCGCCCAGGGCCCGAACGGCACCAAGACCATCAACGGATTCGGGCTCTCGGAGATCCAGGCCGCGATCCAGCAGGTCAGCTAGCCAGCTCTCGGAAGCACCTAACCTTGGCCGCATGGCGGCGAGCCAAGGCGATACGCGCCGGGTCCTGGTGATCACGGCGGACGACTACGGGTACTGGCCCTCCTACAACGAGGGAATCCTCGAGGCCATCGAGATGGGCGCGATCGACTCGGTCGGCGCGATGGTCGAGCGCGAGTACTGCGAGGCGAATCCGCTGCTCGAGACCGGGGTGGAGATCGGCCTCCACATCGAATTCGAGGGACGCTGGGGCCCCCGCAGCGGAGCGCCCGCACGAACCGCGTTGCGGGTCCAGCTCGAGCGCTTCGGCGACATCTTCGGGCGCTGGCCCGCCTTCCTGAACGGCCATCACCATTGCCATGCGCGGCCGGAGCTCGCCACGCCGGTCTTCCAGATGGCCAAGCAGATCGGGGTGCCGGTTCGCTCCGTGAATCCGGACCACCGCCAGTGGCTGCGCGAGCGCGGGATCCCCACGCCGGACCTCCTGATCGGGCGCACCGAGAGCAAGGAGCCGGCCGAACCGAAGGAGATTCGCGACCTGGATCCCGGGGTGACCGAATGGGTCACCCACCCCGGGCATCCCGACAAGGAATCCGGATCGAACTACGACATGGCGCGCCAGGAGGATCTGGCCCTGCTTCAGAAGGTCATGGTCCGCGCCCGCTTCGACGAGCCAGTCTGGGGCGATGCGCGTCGCTCGTCCATGAAGGAGGCCTTCGACCCGGAGTGGGCCGAGGCTCCGAATCCCGGGGCCGAGGCCCCGGGCGACTAGCCGGCGGGCGACTCCTCGCGCTCGCCGTGCCCGTTCTGCTGGGCTGACTCGTCGTCCGCCCGCGGGACGAAGCGCCGCAGAAGCCCGGGGCGGCCACCGGCGGCCTCGACCAGCTCCGCGATCGACTCCTCCAGGTCCTTGGCCAGGTCCTGCAGGTCGGGCATGCCGTCGTAGTCGCCGATCAGGCCGAAGTTGACCTGGCCGTCGTAGCTCATGATCCCCACGCAGATCCCCTGGTTCTTGGCGAGCGGCACCATGGGGAAGACGCGCTCCATGCGCCGGCCAAGCAGGAAGAGGGGGAACTGCGGCCCCGGGACGTTGGTGACCACGAGGTTGAAGAAGCGCTGCCGCGACTGCAACCGCGCGGCCTGCCCCGCGACGGTGGGGGGAGCGAAATCGGCCAGCTGGGTGAGGAGAGTGGCGCCCATCGCCTGCTTGGACTGCTTGAGGTCGCCCATCGAGCGGCGAACGACCTCCATCCGCCGCACCGGGTCCTCGCACCAGACCGGGAGCGGAGCCATCATCGAGGTCACCTGATTGCCGAGCGAGCCGTGCTGATCCTTCGTGCGCACGCTCACCGGGACCATCGCGCGGAGCTCGAGCCCCTGGGTCGGAAGCCCGCGCTTGCGCATATAGCGCCCGAGCGCGCCCGCGACCGCCGCCAGGATCACGTCGTTGACTGTGCCCCCGAGCTCGTTCTTGACCAGCTTCATGTCCGAGAGCGACGCGCGCACCCAGGCGAAGCGGCGATGGGGGCCGACATCGAAGTTGAAGGGGCTCTTGGGCGCCGCGATCCCGGCCCACGCGAAGCTGCCGGCCGCAACGACGGCCTCGGTCGCCTTGCGGAACGCGCGCCTCGGCCCGCGCACGACGCGGCGGAGGCCGCGAATCGCCTCGCGCGGATCGAACGCACGCTGAACCAGGGCATCGGAGAGCAGCTGCGCGCGGCTTGGCTCGGGCGCGGGAACCCACCGCTCCGGGGGCCGGGGAGGGTCGGCCGGCTCCCGCTCGACGTCGAAGAGGACCGTTGTTATGTCAACTCCCGAGACGCCGTCGACCATCGCGTGATGCGTCTTGCCGACGATCGCGAAGCGGTCGCCCTTCAGCCCCTCGATCAGCCAGAGCTCCCAGAGCGGCTTGGAGCGGTCGAGCTGCTGGGAGAAGATCCGCGCCGCGAGGACCCGCAGCTGCTGCTCGGAGCCGGGCTCGGGCAGGGAGGTGTGGCGCACGTGGTAGGCGAGGTTCAGGTGCGGGTCATCGACCCAGACGGGACGGCCCTGCCCGAAGGGGACGAAGCGCAGCTTCTGCCGGAAGCGGGGGACCAGGTGCAGCCGCGACTCGATGTGGTCGCGGAACTCGAGGTAGGGAGGGGCGGGGCCCTCGAATATCGTCGTCGAGGCGACGTGCATATGGGTCCCATCCCGCTCCAGATGGAGGAATGAGGAATCGAGGCCGCTCAACCGGTCGGTCATGCCCATGATGGTCGCATACCGACTGTGCTGATCGTCACACAAGTTCGCAAATAGCGAACCTACCCTGCCACGTTCGATAGTCATCAAACAACTCGCCGAGTGGCCTTGACGGAAATCAGGCCAGCGGGGGACCCAAGTAGCAGGGGCGAATGGGGCGGTGTTCCGCCCTTAACGGCACGGCAACCGAGCCGATGTCGCGAGCCCGTCAGCTAACCCCGTAGGCGGCAGAGAGAGGCAGGTGTTTCACTTGCGTCGCTTCCGTTGGAAGCGGAGGCGGGCTGCGCTAGCGCTGCTGCCCGCCCTGGCAATGATGGTCACAGCAGGCATAGCGGGAGCCACGGTGGTTCCCAGCACGGGAACCGCACCGGAGGCGACCGTCTCCGGAAGCCCCGCCACCGGAATCACCCTCGCCGGTCACCGGAACGTGATGGCGCATGAAAGCGTCAAGTTCCGCGGCCGGGTCACACCGGGCGGCAGCCGACATGTCGTCGTTCGAGTGGGCGGGCGGAAGATCCGCACGCACACCCGGCCCGACGGCAGCTACCGCGTGCGCTGGCATGCGGGCGGCTCCGGCACCTACCGGGCGCGCGCGAAGGTCGTCAACTCGACCGTTCGCTCGCACGGAATGACGGTGAACGCCTTCCGTCCGGCCGAGGCCTCGTACTACGGCCCCGGCCTCTACGGAGGCGGACTCGCCTGCGGTGGAACGCTGAGCCCCGGGAAGCTGGGCGTCGCGAACAAGACGCTCCCCTGCGGCTCGAAGGTCACGCTCCGCTATCACGGCAAGACCGTCACGGTCCCCGTGATCGACCGGGGCCCCTATGCGGGCAACCGCGAGTACGACCTGACGGCGGCCACCAAGGCCAAGCTCGGCTTCCCGTCCACGGGAACCGTGCTCACCACGCGCTAGAAGAGCGAGTCAGACGGCCAATTGGCCGGGCTGGTGTCGAGGAGCTTCGTCCTCCGCCAGCCCGGCCAGGCCGACTCCCACCAGCCGAACGGGCCGCTGGGGGTCGAAGCGCTCGAGCAGCTCGCGAGCGGTCGCGGCGACCTGATCCGGGTCGCAGGTATGAACGGGCAGAGTGCGCGAGCGCGTGTAGGTCTTGAAGGGCTGCAGCCGGATCTTCAGAGTGACGGTGCGGCCCCGCCGCCTGTTCTTGGCGAGGCTCTCGCAGACGGACCGGGCGAGGCGCTCGACCGTCTCGCGCAGGAACTCCCGGTCGGTGACGTCCTCGGGAAAGGTCGTCTCACGGCTCTCCGACTTGCGGACCGTGTCCTCGTTCAGCTTCGTGCTCCCGAGGCCGTTCGCCCGTGCGCGCAGGCCGCCTCCGTGGTTGGGACCGAAGGCTTGCCCCAGGGTCAGCTCATCGGCGTCCGCCAGCTGGGCGACCGTCTCGATCCCGATGCCTCGGAGCCGCTCGTACGTCTTGGGGCCGACCCCGGGCAGCAGCGAGGCCGGCTTCTCTCCGACCGTCTCCAGCCAGTTCTCGTGATCGAGCTTGAAGAACCCGTCCGGCTTGTCGAGGTCCGACGCGATCTTCGCCATCAGCTTGTTCGGCGCCAGCCCGATCGAGCAGACGAGCCAGGTGGCGTCCTTGATCCGGCGTTTGATCTCGTTGGCCCGCGACTGTGGGACGGGGGAGCCCGAGAGGTCGACGTACGCCTCGTCGAGGCCGACGACCTCGACCTCGTCGCTGAACTCCCGCAGGGTCTCCATCACCTTGACCGAGCCGCGCTTGTAGAGCTGCATGTCGACCGGGAGGACCGCGAGCTGCGGGCAGCGGCGACGGGCGGTCACCATCGGCAGCGCGGAGTGGACGCCGTACTTGCGCGCCTCGTAGGACGCGGTCGTCACCACACCCCGGGGACCGTCGTAGGCGACCACCACCGGCTTGCCGCGAAGCTCGGGATGCCGCAGCATCTCGATGGAGACGTAGAAGGCGTCCATGTCGACGTGGGCGATCACCTGCGAGCAGCCGAGATTACGCCCGGTGGGCGACGGAGGGCGCTATTTTGGGCGGCGGTGACGAACGCCGAAGCGAAGAACCTCGAGGCGATCTCCAAGGCGATCGACCAGCACAACTCGAACTGTCCGTTCCCGGCCAGCGAGGTGCGGATGAACCCCTTCGAATGCGAGCGCCTGGGCTGGGAGGAGATCCGCGGCCTGCCGATCGTCCCCGATCCCGAGCTCGGCACCGGCGCCTTCCGCATCATCTGCTCACGCGACCAGGAGGGCGAGGGCATCGAGGAGGCGGAGGCCCTCGGAATCCCGATCGAGGTCGCCGTGCCGAGCGGCCCGATGGAGAAGCCGCCAACCTAGTTGAGGGCCGCCGCCAGGCGGCGGCGATGCTCCCGCGCCAGCGGGTGATCCGCGCCCAGCTCGGTGAAGATCGCGACCATCACGCGGCGCAGCTGGTCCTTGCGACTCGCGTCCTGCTCGCCGGCCAACACGGCTTGCAGCTGCTCGAGCGCCTCCTCCGGATTGCCCTCGTCCCAGGCGGCGAACGCGTTGGGAAGCTCCTCCGCCTCGGCCCCGTTCCCGGATGCCGAGAGCTCCGCGCGGGCAATCAGGCCGTCGGCGACGAAGTCGTGCGGGAAGGGCCTGAGCGTCTCGAGCGCCTCGCTGTCCTCGCCGCGACCGAGCAGGATCCGGCCGAGGCCGACGGCTGCGCCGGCGTTTCTCGGATCGAGCTCCAGCGCCTTGCGGAGGTCATCCTCGTCGCCGGACTCCGCCAGCCGGTCGGCCTCGGAGGGCACGATCTCGTTGAGGAAGGCCTCGATCCGGGCCGGCGGAATCGCGCCGATGAACTCGGAGACGACCTTGCCGTCCTTGAACGCCTTGACGGCGGGGATGCTGGCGATCTGGAACTCCTGCGCGATTCCGGGATTCCGGTCGGTGTCGACCTTGGCGAGCTCGATCTCGCCGTTCCGCTTGCGGACTGCGTCCTCGATGGCGGGGCCGAGCGTCCGGCACGGCCCGCACCACTCGGCCCAGAAATCGACGACCACCGGAACCTGCTTCGAGCGCTCGATGACCTTGGCCTGAAACTCCTGCTCTGAGACGTCGCTGATCACTGCCCCTGAGGGTAGTGGGGCGGGTCAGTCGGCCGTGGCGGCCGTCGCCTGTTTCGCAAACCGCCCCGTGGACTTAGGGGCTGCGGCGCCCAGGTGGCGGCGCAGGAAACGGAGCTGGTCGCGAATCGCGTGCTCGCGGTCGTGGCCGACGTAGATGTCGAAGTGGGCGATCGGGTACTCATGGACCTCCACGTGCCCCTTCGCCCTCCAGGCGGCCGCGCGGGCGGCGGCGGGCGGCGCGACGGAGTCGCGATCCGCGATCTGCACGAGGATCGGGCACCGGACCTTCTCCATCCGGGAGATCGCCCGGTTCGTCCACTCGGCGAACGCTGCGCGCCCGGTGACCTCGTTCCGCCATTCGGGCCCGGCGATCGCCCGCATGCCCGGCTCGGACTCCTCGCTGCTCATCCCGGCGAGCGACCCGGGAGGCCCGACGGTGGGGATCATCAGCGGCTCCTCGCCCCGCAGCATCCGCCATGCGTCCCGGGCGCCGCGAAGGGTCAGCTGGAGCTGCGGGCCGATGCCGGCGTACTCGCCGAGGTTGCGAAGCGTGGCGACGCCGTCGAGGTCCGGCGTCTGGCAGATCATCGCGGCGATGCCGGGGTCGTCGGCGGCGACGTAGACGACGTGGCCGCCGGACCAGGAGGTGCCCCAGAGGACGATCCGCTCGGGATCGACGCCGTCGAGGCCGCGGGCGAATTCCACCGCCGCCGTGTAGTCCTCGCGGTGGCGCGAGGGCCACGCGAATTGCCTCGGCTGGCCGGTGGACCCCCCGAAGCAGCGGTAGTCGAAGAGCAGGACGTCCAGGCCGGCCTCCGCGAATGCCTCGCCGAAGGGGAGAAGGCCCGAGTCCATCGTCCCGCCGAAGCCGTGGGCCATCACCACGCACGGACGTCCCCGCGGACCGGCGAACGCGTCGCCCTCGCCGCTCAGGTGCCAGGCGGCGCAGGTCTCCCCGTGGCTCGGGAAGGAAACGTCGCGCCGCTCAGGCAGCTGCGGCCTCCGCCGTCAGGACGCGGCCGGCCAGCTTCGGGCCCAATCCCTGCTCGGCGCGCTTGCGCCCGGCCGGGATCTCGCGCGTCCAGAGGTCGTGCTCGTACGTGTACCACTCGATCTGCATCGTGTGGCGGGGGCGGTCCGTGTAACCGCCGGAATGGATCTGCTGGTCGCGGCGGATCGTCTCCTCCATCTCGGAGATGGGCGGGAGGGCGTAGTCGCCGCCGGCATACCGTGCGACCAGCTTCGACTGGAGCTCGATGAACGGGAAGAGCGTCGGGATCGTCTGGGCGAAGCCGACGAAGGCGAGGTCGTCGATCCCCGGCTTGAAGACCCGCTTGTAGAGGGGGAAGCGGTTTTCCGGGGCTGAGAGAAAGTCCTCGTCGAAGAACGGGAAGGTGATCCTGTAGCCCGTCGCCCAGATGATCACGTCGATCTCCTCGACCGAGCCGTCCTCGAAGACGACCTTCCCTCCGTCGAGCCTCTCGACGTTGGGCTTCGCCACCGCGTCGCCGGAGCCGAGCCGCAGGAGCAGCTCGCTGGAGACGGTCGGATGGGCCTCGAGGAAGTTGTGGTTGGGGTGGGGGAGCCCGAAGTCCTCCATGCGCCCGGAGGCGAGCCGCGGCACGATCCGGGCCATCCGGCGCTGCAGCCTCAGCGGCAGGCGCGGGTTCACCTTGACAATCGTGTCCATCGGGCGGCCCATGAAGTACTTGGGCATCACCCAGGCGCCGCTGCGGGTGGAGAGGAAGACCTTCTCGGCGACGCCCTTCCGGGACAGCTCCGAGACGATGTCCACGGCGCTGTTCCCGATGCCGACCACCAGGACGCGCTTCCCCATCAGGTCGAGCGGCTCCTGCGGACCGATGTAGTGGTGCGAGTGGATCGTCTCCCCGTCGAAGCTCCCGGGGAAATCCGGATAGCGCGGGTCCCAGTGGTGGCCGTTGCCCACCACCAGGAAGTCGAACTCCTCGGTCGGCCCGTCCGCAGGGGTGACCGCCCAGCCGCCGGAGGGCTTCCGCTCGACGCGCTCGACCGGCGTCTCGAAGCGGATCCGGTCGCGGAGCGAGAAGGCGTCCGCGTACCGGTGCAGGTACTCGAGGATCTGGGAGTGGTGGGGGTAGTCCGGATACTCGTCGGGCCCCATCGGCATGTCCCGGAACGAGACACCGTCGCGGGAGGTGTCGATGTGGAGCGACTGGTAGGCCGATGAGCGGCCGTTTGGATTGCCGAAGTACCAGTTCCCCCCGATGTCGTCGCTGGCCTCGAAGCAGGTGTAGGGCAGGTCCCAATCACCGAACGACTTGCCGGTGGTCAGCCCGCTGATCCCGGCTCCGATTACGCAGGTGGTTGGCTTGGCGGACATCGAGGCCCGACGGAGTCTAGGGATAACTGGCTGGCTGGCCAGGAGCTACCGCTCGACGGTCACCCGCAGGAAGGTCGCGGGGATCGAGGTTCCGTCCTCGCTGGTGTTCTGCTCGCCGAACAGGTCCTCGAGGTCGCGCTGCAGGTCGTCCTGGCGGCCGTGCTCGGCCGCCGCGGCGAACGCGTTCATGGTCGGCCCGTAGTAGTCCCTGAAGATCGCCACCAGCTCCGCGGGGGTGCCGTCGAAGTTGAAGGTGTAGGTGTCCCGCTCGAACGAGATCCTGTCCTCGGGGACCCCGGCCTCGGTGAACCGCTCGACGACGTTCTCCTCGACTCCCCAGGTCACCGGGCTGACGAAGCCCTCCGGGGGCGGTGGGGAGTAGGCGGCGCTGATCTTGAGGATCTGCGCGACCAGAGTGGGGTCGTTCGGGATCCAGTTGCCCATCACGATGCGCCCGCCGGGCTTGGTGACCCGGACCATCTCCTTGGCGACGTCGAACGGCTTGGGAGCGAACATCGCGCCGAAGATGCTCACGACCAGGTCGAAGCTCTCGTCGTTGAGGTCGCTCAGGTCGGTCGCGTCGCCCTCCTGGAACCGGATGTTGGTGAGGCCGAGCTCGTTCGCCCGCGCGTTGCCGGCCGCGACCAGGTTGCTCGAGATGTCGACGCCCAGCACCTCGGCGCCTCGCTGGGCCTCGGGGACCGCGGTGGTTCCGTCACCGCAGCCCAGATCGAGCACCTGCAATCCGTCGGTGACGCCGAGCTTCTCCACGACCTCTTCGCCGCTCTCTCGCATCGTCTCCGCGATGCGCGTGAAGTCGCCCTTCTCCCACAGTGCCTTGTTCGCATTCATCGTTCACTCCATCCTTGGGTTTACGTGCTGACTACGAGGCCTCTCCGACTCGGGATTTCTTTTCGACGCTAGACCTCCGAGGACCAGTTGATGCCGAGACTGTTGAGCAGGTCCTGCGCCCAGCGATTGAAGGTGTCGAACCAGCCGGTGAGGATCGCGACACCGAAGGCGATCAGGATCACTCCGCCGATCGCCATGATCAGGGGGTAGTGCCGCTTGACGACGGCGAACGCGGTCGTCATCCGAGTGAACGCAACCGAGGTGAGCAGGAAGGGAATCGCCAGGCCGGCCGAATAGACCGCGAGCAGCAGGCCGCCGTGCAGCGCCGAACCGGAAACCGCCGCCGCGCTCAGGATCGCCGCGAGGGTGGGGCCGATGCAGGGCGTCCACGCGAGGCCGAAGGCGAGGCCGGCGACCACGGGCCCGCCGGTGCCGGCTCGCTCCAGAAGGCCCTCGACGTGCCACTCCCGGTTGAGCTGCGGGAGGAAGAGGGCGCTGATGAAGAAGACGCCCATGGCGATGATCACCCAGGCCGCGATCTTGTCGAGCAGGATCTGGTGTTCCTGCAGCGCGCTTCCGATCGACGTCGCTCCGAGACCGAGCAGGATGAAGATCGCCGAGAAGCTCGCGACGAAGAGGAGGCTGGGGACGATCACCCGCCGCCAACCGGCCGTCTCGAGATCGGCGGCGGCCACCCCCGTCACCGCCGACAGGTACCCGGGCACCAGTGGCAGCACGCACGGCGAGAGGAACGAGACGATCCCCGCAGCGAGGGCAGTGAGGACGCCGGGAAGCGCCGTGGGGTCGTTGGTCATGAGAGGGATTCTGGCGGACGTCCCGCCCGGTGGAGGGGAGCCCTGATGTCCGATGAAACCACCGTGATTTGTACTGAGTGAATCTGCGGCTCTGCCCTGATGTTGAGGGGTACGGGCGCCCTTAGGGTTCGGGCTGCATCCGGATCCCCCGGCCAACGGCACCCGTTTCAAGACGTCCAGCGCGTTGGCCAACCCGGCGAGGCGGCCTTCATCCCCCTGGGGTCGCCTCGCCGGTCTCTTTTTCGGCCCCTCTTGTTGGGACGGTGCCGCTCGGCGAGTAAACAAGACCGGCCTACGGCTCGGGACCGGGGTCCTGACCGAGGATTCCGCGCAGAGCTCGAGCCGCCTTCGGCGCCAGCTCACGGGCGTTGTTGTTGAACATCACATGCACCTGCTCGGCCTCTGAATCGAGCGCGGTCGCCCGGCCGGCGATCTCCTCGAGCTCGTCGTTCGAGTAGTCGTAGTCGAAGCGCTCCGCGACGCTGCGCCCGTGCAGATAGCCCTCGGTGTTGCGGCCGTGGCAGCGCATGTAGGCGAGCGAGTCCCGGGTGACGGCATCGATCGGCGGAAAGATCGGCACGTGGTCACCGGGCGGGGTATCCACGCAGACGAACACCCCGTCGTGCGCCGAGAGCCAGTCAAGCACCTGCTCGAGCCGTTTCTCGGACGCCCAGCTCCGGCGCCGAAACTCGACCGCGACCGGGGTGGGGGCGAGGCCGTCGATCACCGGGGTGAGCTCGTCCAGGTGGTGATCGCGAGGGTCGAAGGCGGGGGTGAGCTGGAGGAGGTACGAGCCGAGCTTGCCGGCCTTCGCCAGGGGCTCCATCGCCTCCGCGGTCCGGCGGACCATCTCTTCGAGGATCGCCGGATCGAGGATCACCCGGCCGCGCTCATTCGTCTCGGCCTCGCCCCGCAGGTCGGGCGGCAGCTCCCGCAGCTGCGCGGCGTGGTGGGAGAGGAGCCTGTGGAGCTTGACGTCGAACCGAAAGCCCTCCGGCGTCCGCTGGACCCAGCCCTCGACCGTCTTGATCGACGGGATCGCGTAGAAGCTCGAGTTGAGCTCCACCGCCTCGAAGCGCTCGGCGTAGAAGGTGAGCCGCCCGGAGGCGGCGAGGCCCTTCGGATACCAGTGCTCGACGAAACCGGGGTCGGACCAGCTCGACGTGCCGACGATGATCGTCACGCGCTAACTATCGCGTCAGATCAGTAAGGAGGGATCAGCCGAGGTCTTCTCGGCCTGCGGCGCGGTCGCTCGGGCCACTCCGGCCGCTCCCAGGCGAGCTTCGCGCGCGCAATCGCCTCCTGCTCCACCGAGGGATGGCAGCTGCGGCAGACGGGCTCGAGGTTCTCCAGCACGTCGAGCCCTCCGTAGCGCCGGGGCATCCTGTGGTGTGCCACCAGGTCTTCACGCGACCCGCAGGCGACGCATGTGGCACCGGCGGTGACCATCGCCGAGAGTGTGCGCCAGGGCAGATGCGCCGGGTCCTGCCTCATGCCTCGATTCCACCGCGTGGCCCGGATGTCCCCAGAGCCGTGCGTAGGGAATGCACGGGAAGATGAGTTATGGAAACTCAGGCGAGGGACTTCTCGTACCAGCGATCGGAGCGTGGATTCGAGTTGTAGTCGCCGATCCGGCGGAAACCGGCGGCCAGGTACATCCCGTTCGCCTCGACCAGCCGTGAGTTCGTGTCCAGGCGGATCGCGCGCTGACCGTGTCCGCGGGCACGCCGCTCGAGCTCCTCGAGGATCCGCCTGGCCACGCCGGCGCCGCGGTACTCCGGGACCACGTACATTCGCTTGATCTCCGCCGTCCCCGTACCGAGCAACCGCAGCGCGCCGATTCCCACGGGCTCCTCGCCGATGTACGCCACAGCCTGTCGCTGTCCGCGTCGATCGCCGCCAGCGACATGTCCGGTCGCCCGCGCCTTGTACGCTCCGCACTCCTCGACCTCGTCTCGCAGCGCTTCGGCAAGGCGCAGGGTCACGGGGTCGCCAGACGGAGCATCTCTCAGCTCTATCTCCATGGCCTCCAAGTTGACATAACGGTGCACGCGGTTATCCGGCGGCACCTCGACTAAGGAGCGAGCGTCAGCGTCAGGCCGAGCCGGCGATCAGGCCGACGGTGGCGAGGCAGAGGAGCACCCCTCCCCCCATCAGCCACCGGGTCTCGACCCGGGAGCTCTGGATCATCTCCCCACTGTCCAGCGCCGCCTCGACCCGCCGCGATCTGATCGAGCCGTACCCGAACAGCGCGACCGAATAGAGCGCCCAGCCGACCCCGACCACCAGATACGGCCACTCGGTGCTGGTGCCGCTCAGCTCCGGCACCACGCGCCCGACGGCGATGGCGACGGCGATCGAGGTGAGAGCAGTGCGCCACCAGGCGAGCTCCGTGCGCTCAGCGGCGAGCCTGGTGCGCCGGATCGCATCCCAGCCCTCGCTGGGGACTTTGGATTCCTCTGTTTCCATCACAACCGAATTACGATTAAACACATGGCGGTCAGGGATCGAGAGCTGGTTGCTCCACCTCCGACCCTCGCGGGCCTGCAGGAGATCTCGGGTCCGGCGCTGATCGCAATGGTTTTGGCCAGCTTGATCGCCGTGCTGGATGGCGTGGCGGGGAACGAGCTGGTCATCGTCGGCCTGCTGGCCATTCCTCCCGTAATCGCGGCGATGAGCGCGTCGCTTCCCGAGACCGCGGTGGTGGCGACATTCTGCATCGTCCTGGCCCTTCTCTCGATCCTCTGGGGCCAGGGCATCGACGGCGGCCAGCGCCTCGTTGCCCTCGCCACCGTCTTGGCCGGATCCCTGGCGGGGCTGTGGGTGGCGAGCCTGCGGCTCAGGCTGAACCGCGAGCAGGCAGCATCGGAGCTGCTGGCGGACGCAGGGGGGCTGCTGGAGGACGCCCTCCATCAGAAGGAGCGCGCCGAGCACCTCGCCGAACTGGCGGTCAGCGGGCTTGGTGACGTCGCCATGGTGGACATCGTGATGGCGGACGGATCGATCCAGCGAATGGCCGCCAGGGGACGGAACACCGAGGTCGCCGACATCTTCGTGAGGCTGCGCGCCGACGCTCCCATCGACCCACACGGGCCACATCCGGTGGCCGAGGTGATCCGCACCGGGCAACCCGTGAACCTCGACGAGCTCTCCGACAAGGAGATCGACCGGATCACGACCCGGGAGAACGAGCGGGAGCTGCTCCGAAGGCACCGCTTCAAATCGTGCATCGTCCTTCCGCTCGGCGCTCGCGGCTCCGTGCTCGGAGCACTGACCCTCTGGATCATCCGGCCGGCCAAGACATTCGATGACGTCTCGCGGCGGACCGCCAAACGCCTGGCCGACCGCGCCGCCCTGGCGCTCGACAACGCGCGGCTGCACGAGCAGCAGGCCCACATCGCCTCGGTCCTCCAGCACAGCCTGCTGCCGCGCTCCCTCCCCGAGATCAGCGGCTTCGAGGCGGCCTCACGCTTCCTGGCCGCCGGCGAGGCCTACGAGGTGGGCGGCGACTTCTACGACGTCTTCCGCAGCGGGTCGGGCTCCTGGACCGCGGTGATCGGGGACGTCTGCGGCAAGGGCCCGGAGGCGGCCTCGCTGACCGCCCTGGCCCGGTACACGGTTCGCACCGCGTCCTCCCCGGACAGCGCTCCGAGCCAGGTTCTGCGCACGCTCCACGACTCGATCAGCTCCGAGCCAGCGGACCTCCAGTTCTGCACCGCCGCGCTGGCCCGGATCCAGGCGCCCTCGAACGGACGAGACTCCGCACAGGTGACCGTCGCTCTCGGCGGGCATCCATTGCCGCTGATCCTCCGCAAGAACGGGGCAGTGGACGCGGTCGGTGAGCCCGGGACGCTCCTCGGAGCCCTCCCCTCCCCCGTGATCGCCGACACGGAGGCGACCCTCGCCAAGGGCGATTCGCTTGTCCTCTACACGGACGGGATGCTCGACGTCCGCGATCGCAGCGACGGCGACGACCCGGACTGGCTCTCGAACGAGCTCGCCAAGTCCGCCGGGAGAAACGCCGATCAGATCGCGGAGGCGCTCTCGCAGGCCGCGATCAGGCGCCACGGCGGCGAGCCGCGCGATGACATCGCCGTCCTGGTGCTGCATCGCAACGACGCTGGTTGATGAAGCCGGTCCACGTCGGCTGCTCCGGCTGGGTCTATCCGCACTGGCGCGAGCGCCTCTATCCCAAGGGCCTCCCGCAGCGACAGTGGCTCCCCTACTACGCCGAGCACTTCGACACGGTGGAGATCAACAACACCTTCTACCGCCTGCCGAAGCCGTCGGCCGTCCAGGGCTGGCTGGAGCAGAGCCCTCCCGGATTCACCTTCGCGGTGAAGGCGAGCCGCTACCTCACCCACGTGAAGCGGCTGAAGACGCTGGACCCCTACATCGAGCGTTTCTACGAGCCGCTCGGGGCCCTGATGGAGAGCGAGAAGTTCGGGGCCGTGCTCTGGCAGTTCCCGGCGAACTTCCACCGGAACACCGAGCGTCTCTCGAATGCGCTGCGCGTCCTCCCCCGCGGCCGTCATGCGTTCGAGTTCCGCCACGAGAGCTGGTTCACCGACGAGGTCTACGACCTGCTGCGAAAGCACGGCGCCGCGCTGGTGATCGGGGACGAGTCCTCCCGCTGGGTCAGCACCCCGCACGTCCGCACGACCGACTGGACCTACATCCGCCTCCACCACGGCAGCCGGGGACGGCACGGGAATTACTCGCGGTCGGAGATCGAGACCTGGGCCCGCCGCATCTCCCAGTGGCGGCGGGACACGGAGATCTACCTGTACTTCAACAACGACTGGGAGGGGTACGCGCTGCGCAACGCGAGGCTGCTCAAGGACCTCCTCAGGGTCTGAGCGGCGCTAGCGCCGGCGCCAGTTGCCGCCCAGCAGCTTGCCGAGCCGACCCGCGCGGCGGGGAGCGAACTCCGGGGCGCCGCGCTCCGGCGCCGGCAGCTGAGCCGCCGCGGCGGAGTCGATCGTCAGGCGGACCGCACGCTCGGCGGTGCGAGCCACCTCCGGCGCGTCGACGAAGCGGAGCTCGCCCTGGGTGTTCTCGATGACGAATCCGTCCAGGATGCGCTCCCGGTAGTTGTCGACCACCTCGTCGATGATCCCGACCTGCTGGCCGTCGGCCGCGAAGACCGGCGTGCCGCGCTTCACGGCCGCGTAGTGGATCGGATAGCCGTCGTCGTCTCCCACGCGATGAAATATAGAAGTGGCCGGCTACTGTCGCGCCCGGACCCCCGGCTCGTCCAGGAAGTCCGCGATCGCGCGCGACAGGCGGCCGCCCTGCCAGGCGAGCGGCGACTTGCCCTTCTCCTCGCTGACGAGCCGGGCACGCGGCAGGCGCTCCGCCCACTCCTCGGCGATCGCGTACGGATGGCCGGGATCGGCCTCGTCGTAGCTTGCGACGACGAGCGCGGGCACATCGAGCGTCTCGAGCTCAGCGAGGCCCTCGAAGGGCAGCGACCTCGGAACCTCGCGCAGGGCCCTGGCAAGGGCCTCGGGATGACGATGGAACTGCATCCGCTCGCGCGTGATCCGGATGGCCGTCTCGGTCCAGCCGGGATCGGTCTCGAGACTGGCCTCATAGGCCTCCATGAACCCCGCGACCCCGCCCCCCTCAAGACCGTCCGCGAGCCCGTCCCAGTAGGAGAGCGTCTCCTCGGTCGCCGGAAGGCCGAGCGTCACCGGGCCCTCGAGGACCAGCGCCGCCACCTCGTCCGGATGGTCGAGCGCGTGCGACACCGCGGTGTGACAGCCCATCGAGTGCCCGACGAGCGCGGGTCGGCCCTCCCCGACGCGATCGGCGACCACGGCCCGCAGGTCCCCGGTCAGCTCGCCGTAGCCGTACCGGCCGTCCCCGGCCGGCGCCGACTCGCCGTGGCCCCGTGCGTCATAGGAGATCTGGCGGTATCCCCGCCGCGCGAGGGCGAGGGAGCCGTGAAGCACGTAGCGCCGGGTTGCCGTGATGCCGTGCAGGAGGACGACCGGCTTCCCCTCCCCCACCTCCTCGCCGCTGAGCGTGGTCCCCGAGGAGTCGAGCTCGAATGGGGCCGGCTCGAGCTTCTCCGCCATCTCAGGGAAGAGCGGCGACGGCTCGCTCCAGGTCCCCGACGTCCTGGTAGCGCAGGCCGAAGAGCGCGACGTGCCTGTAGCGGAGGATGCCCTCGCCGTCGACGAGGAAGATCGCCCGGCGAATGAACCCGCCCGGGCCCACCACGCCATAGGCGCGCGCCACCTTCTTGCCGGGGTCGGAGAGCAGCGGCACCGTCAGCCCGTGCTGATCAGCGAAGCGCTCATGCGAGTCGACGGTCTGGGGCGAGATGCCCATCATCGGCACCCCGAGCGCCTCGATGCGGTCGCCGTCGTCGCGATACGAGCAGAACTGCCGGGTGCAGACCGGTGTGAAGTCGCCGGGGTAGAAGGCGAGGATGACGCCGGTCTCGGCGAAGTCCGTGAGCCGATAGGGACGCGAGCCCGTGCCCTCGAGCTCGAAGTCCGGTGCCTTGTCACCCACCCTGAGCTTCGCCATCAGCTGCCCTTCACCGTCACCGACCTGATCAGAACCGGCGCCTTCGGCGCGCCCCTCGGCCCCGGCGTGCCGAGCTGCTCGATCCGCTGGACCACGTCGAGGCCGCCCACGACGTGCCCGACCAGCGCGTAGTCCGGCGTCAATCCTGCGTCGGCGGCAGTCACTACGAAGAACTGGCTCCCGGAGCGTCCCGGCGGGTCGACCGGGCTCTTGGCCATGGCCACGATCCCTCGCGTGTACGAGAGGCTGCTGGGCGGCGTCTCGTCGACGAAGTAGCCAGGACCGCCGGTGCCCGTGCCGGTCGGATCTCCGCCCTGGATGACGAACCCGGGGACGATCCGGTGGAAGGTGGTGTCGTTGTAGACGCCGTGCCGTGCAAGGTAGGCGAACGAGGCCGTCGTCCTCGGGGCCCTCGCCGTGTCGAGCGCGATCTCAAAGTCGCCGCAGCTGGTGACCACGGTCGCGGTGGCGGGCCCGCTCAGGCTCTCGGTCGGACGGGCCAGGTGGACCTGCTTCGCAGGCGGCTGCGAGACCTTGGCGCAGCCCGCCGGCAGGGCGACGCTCGAGGTCTCTCCTCCTCCACCTCCTCCGCAGCCCGCCAGCAGCACGATCGCCGGCAGAGCCGCAAGCGCTGTCCGCCCCGCTCGCAAGCGCCGAAGCCTACTCGCGGGGCCTGCGATGATCGGCCCCGTGGCGACCGGCACGGATCCCGCACCACCGAGCAGGCGAAACCGCCTGGCCGGCCGAGCGATCAACGGCCTCGTGGCGCACGCGCCCTTCGCCTGGCCGCTCCTCCGCGGCATCAGCCACCGCTACTGGGAGGGCCGGGCGGCGAACTGGGGTCAGCGCGTCGATAGCGCTGGACCGGTTCACCTCGCCCCGCTCGCGGCCGCCCTGCTGCACGTCCGGCCCGAGCCGGAGCGAGCGCTCGACATCGGCACCGGACTCGGCGACGGGGCGCTGCTGATCGCCCGCGAGTTCCCCCACGCCAGGGTTCGCGGCATGGACCTCTCCGAGGAGATGGTTCGCAGAGCGCAGGACCGGATCGGGCTCGATCCCGACGGGCGGGTCGCCTTCAAGGTCGGGGACGCCTCCCACCTTCCCTTTGACGACGACTCCTTCGACCTGGTCACCCAGCTCAACGTGCCTCCCTTCTTCGGCGAGATCGCGCGCGTGCTTCGCCCGGGCGGGTTCGCGGTCGTCGCGGCGACCTGGGGCGAGCGCACCCCCTTCTACACGCCCGACTCCGTGCTGGAGCGCGGCTTCCGCAAGGCCGGCCTTTCCGAGGTCGAGCGCGGCCAGGCGGCCGAAGGTACGTATTTCGTCGCCCGCCGCGCCGCCTGAGCGCCCTCCCAATAGATTCACCTGATCAGCCCGGAACGCCGCCACCTGCTGCTGGTCAACCCGCATTCCGCGAGCGGCCGTGCCCTGAAGCTCCTGCCCGAGGTGGAGCGCGAGCTCGCCGGGCGGGAGGTCGCCTATCGCGTGGTCAGAACGGAGAGCCTGGAGCACGGCGTCAGCGAGGCCAAGGCGGCCGCCGAGGCCGGTGAGATCCCGGTGGTGATGAGCGGCGACGGCCTGGTCGGCGCGATCGGCGGCGCCCTGGCGCAGACGACCGCGACCATGGGGATCATCCCCGGCGGCCGCGGCAACGACCTCGCCCGGGTGCTCGGCATCCCGAAGGAGCCCTCCGAATCGGTCGCCGTACTCGCCGAGGGAAACGTTCGCGAGATCGATGTCGGTGAGGCGAACGGACGGCGGTTCCTGTGCATCGCCTCCTGTGGCTTCGACTCGGACGCCAACCGGATCGCGAACGAGGCCACGTTCATCCGCGGGAACCTCGTCTACGCGTACGCGGCGTTCAGGACGCTGGCCGCCTGGAAGCCGGCCTCGTTCCGAGTCGTCCTGGACGGCGGCGAGCCACTCGAGTTCGCCGGCTACTCCGTCGCGGTCGGCAACAGCCAGGCGTACGGCGGAGGGATGTTCATCGCGCCCCACGCGCAGCTCGACGACGGGCTGCTCGACGTGATCACCGTCAGCGACGTGAGCAAGCTTCGCTACATCAGGGGGCTGCCGAAGGTGTTCAAGGGCGAGCATCTCGAGAACGAGGAGGTCAGGGAGATGCGCGGCGCGACCGTCGAGATCAGCGCCGACCGCGACTTCGCCGTGTACGCCGACGGCGAGCACCTCACCGACCTTCCGGCGACTATCCGCACGCTCGAGCGCGCCCTCCGGGTGATCGCGCCGGCGCCGCCCGCCTAACCTGGCCAGGCGATGAGCGCTCTCTTCGAGGCGAAGCGCCGGGTTGCGCGCGGCATCGGCGCGCTCAGCCGGCGCAGCGGCCGTGGCGGTGGGACCACCCTGCCCGGCCGCGTCCTGGTCCGGATGGCGCCGGACGCCATCGAGCGACTTGCATCAGGCCTCGAGCATGGCTCCATCGTGGTGAGCTCGACGAACGGCAAGACGACGACCGCGGGCATGATCGCCGGGATCCTCGAGGCCGCCGGTCGCGATCCGGTCCACAACCGGGCCGGGTCGAACATGCACTGGGGCGTGGCCACCGCGCTTCTCGAGCAGTCGGGTCACGAGGGCCTCTTCGAGCTCGACGAGGCCTGGCTGCCTCGTGTGGCCCCGGACCTGCGGCCGCGCCTCCTGGTCCTGGGGAACCTCTTTCGCGACCAGCTCGACCGCTACGGCGAGCTCGAGCGGCTCGCCGACGAATGGGCCCTGCTCGTGGCCTCGCTGGAGGGATCCTGCGAGTTCGCCCTCAACGCGGACGATCCCCTGATCGCCGACCTCGGTCGCGACCGCGAGCTCCGCCGCCGCCCGGGCGTCACCTACTTCGGGATCGAGGACACGAGCCAGGCCCTCCCGGAGCTCCAGCACGCCCACGACGCGAAGCACTGCCGCCGCTGCGGCGCCCCGTACTCGTACGAGCGCGCCTTCGTCGGGCATCTCGGCCACTACATCTGCCCGAACTGCCACGCCGACCGGCCGGCGCCCGACATCGCGGCGACCGAGATCGAGCTGCACGGCATCTCGGGCTCCCGGGTTCGGATCGTGACCCCGGAGGGCGAGCTGACGGTCGATCTCCCGCTCCCCGGCCTCTACAACGTCTACAACGCCCTGGCCGCCGTCGCCGCCGGGCTCCGCTCCGATGTATCCCTCGACCAGGTGCGCGCGGGGCTCGAGTCCATGCGCGCGGTGTTCGGCCGCGTCGAGACCATCGACGTCTCGGGCAAACCCGTCTCGATCCTGCTGATCAAGAACCCCGCCGGCGCCAACGAGGTGCTGCGGACGCTGACGCTCGAGTCCTCGAACGGCGGCATCGACCTCTGGCTCGCGCTCAACGACCGGATCGCCGACGGGCGAGACGTCTCCTGGATCTGGGACGCTGACTTCGAGCTGCTGGCCGGGGCGGTCCGCAGGGTCGTCTGCGCCGGCACCCGGGCGCCGGAGATGGCCCTGCGCCTCAAGTACGCGGGCTGGCCGGAGGAGGCGATCGAGGTCATGGGCCCGATCGAGGGCTCGCTGGACGCGGCCGTCACCGCCGCACCTGAGCGGCTCTTCGCGCTGCCCACCTACACGGCCCTGCTCGAGCTCCGCACGATGCTCGCCAGGCGCGGCCTAGCGGCGGACTACTGGCAATGACCTCCCCCTCGGTATGGCAGGAGGTGGAGTTCGGCTCCTACGGCGGGGACCTTCCGCTCTGGGTCGAGCTGGCCCAGGAAGCCGGAGGCCCCGTCGCCGAGCTCGGCGCCGGGGCGGGCCGGGTCTCCCTCCACCTCGCCGGACACGGGCACGAGGTGATCGCGATGGAGCGCGACCTGGACCTGATCCGAGAGCTCGAGCGGGTCGCGGAGCAGCGCGGCGTATCGCTCTCCATCGTCGCGGCGGATCTCGGCTCCCCGGCCGAGGTCGCTCTGCCGGTCGCCCCGGCGCTGGTCATCGGCCCCCTCCACGTCATCCAGGTCTTGGACACCCAGGCGCGCGGACCACTGCTCGCCCGCCTCCGCGAGGTGATGGCGCCAGGCGGCATGCTCGCGCTCACCGTGGTCGACGAGTCCACCCTGCTCAGCGCGGGCACGGCGTCGACGCAGATCCTGCCCGACATGCGGGAGATCGACGGCTGGGTCTTCTCGAGCGAGCCCCTCTGGGTGCAGGTCGGCGATGACGCCCTCACGGTCCGCAGGCTGCGCGAGACCGTCTCACCCGACGGGCACATGGAGCGCGACATCCATGACGAGATCCTCTACCGGATCCCCCCGGAGACGCTGGAGCGCGAGGGGGCCGACGCCGGCTTCCGTGCCGCCGGCAGGCGGCAGATCAGCTCGAGCGAGAGCGAGGCCGACTCCACCGTCGTGCTCCTGGAGATCCCCTCATGAGCGCCGCCTCCGCCGAGCTCAGGCTGCTCGCCCTCTACCCGGAGCAAATGAACATCTACGCGGACCGCGGCAACATCCTCTTCCTCCAGCGCCGGTGCGAATGGCGCGGCATTCCGTTCCGCTACTCGGCATCGGGCCCCGGCGAGAGCTTCGATCCAGCCGACCACGACCTGATCTACATCGGGGGCGGCCAGGACCGCGACCAGGTTCTCGTCGCCGAGGACATGCTGCGCTCAAAGCGCGCCGCCATCGCCACGGCCGTCGAGGACGGCGCGGCTCTCCTGGCCGTCTGCGGCGGGTACCAGCTGCTCGGCCACCGCTACCAGCTGGGCGACGATTCGATCCCGGGACTCGGGGTCGCGGACCTCGAGACCGTGCGTGAAGAGGGTCCCCGTCTGATCGGCAACGTCTCAATCGAGGCGGACCTCGGCGGTGGCCCTCAGGTGCTGGCCGGATTCGAGAACCACGGCGGTCGCACGTTCCTGGGGCCCGATGCCGAGCCCCTCGGGCGTGTCCTGCACGGGCACGGGAACAACGACCGGGACGGTATGGAGGGGACGAAGCGTTTGAACCTGATCGGGACCTACCTCCACGGCCCCCTGCTCCCCAAGAACGCCTGGTTGGCCGACCATCTGATCGGCCTGGCGATCGAGCGCCGCACCGGGAGGAGGCCCGATCTGGCCCCCCTGCCGGACGAGCTCGAGACGGCGTCGCACGAATCCGCCCTTCGCGCCGCGTCAACTGGATAGGATCCTCGCCATGGTCATCGTGCTGATCGTGATCGGGCTGCTGGTCCTCGCGGGCCTGATCTACGTCTTCGCCAGGAACAACATGGTCAGCCTCCGCAACCGCACGGAGGAGGCCTGGAGCGGCATCGACGTCCAGCTCAAGCGGCGGCACGACCTGATCCCGAACCTCGTCGAGTCAGTCAAGGGCTACGCGACACATGAGCGCGAGACCTTCGAGAAGGTCACGCAGGCGCGCGCCGCAGCGATGCAGGCGAGCGGCCCCGCCGAGGCGAGCAAGGCCGAGAGCCAGCTCAGCTCAGCCCTGGGCGGCCTGCGCGTGGTCGCTGAGCAGTATCCGCAGCTGCGCGCGACCGAGAACTTCCAGCAGCTCCAGCGCCAGCTGTCGGAGCTCGAGGACGAGATCCAGGCGTCTCGCCGGATCTACAACTCGAACGTTCAGATGTACAACACCCGGATCCAGCAGTGGCCGTGGTCGGTCATCGCCAATCAGGGCGGCTTCACCGCCAAGCCCTTCTTCGAGATCACCGACGCCGCTGACCGAGAGACCCCGCAGGTCTCCTTCAGCTGAGGGCCTAGAAACCGCTGGAGCCGAAACCGCCCTCGCCACGGGTGGAGGTGTCGAGCGCGTCGGCCTGCATCGGGCTGGCGGTGGCGATGGGAACCAGCAGCAGCTGGGCGATCCGGTCACCCGGCTTGCACTGGTAGTCCATCGTCTGGTCGGTGTTGAGCAACGCGATCCGGACCTCGCCCCGATATCCCGGATCGATCAGGCCCGGCGAGTTGACCAGCGTGACGCCGTGCTTCAGCGCCAGCCCCGACCGGGGCAGCACGAGCCCCGCAAGCCCCTCGGGGACCGCCATCGCCAGGCCGGTGCCCACGCTCACCCTGGCCCCGGGAGGAATCCGGGCGGCCTCGGCCGCGTAGAGATCGAGGCCGGCGTCGCTGTCGTGCGCCCGAGTCGGCATCGTCGCCTTCTCGCTCAGCTTGGTGAACCGAAGCTCCTCCATCGCGCCAAGCGTAGATACGGGTTCGGTCGGCAACTCGGCGAGAATTCCCTCGAGCGGGTCGGCTCCGTTAGTCGCCGGAGGCTCGAACTCCGTTTCGAGATCCTCCTCCCGCTCGCCCGTTGACCGAAAGATCGGCGAAGCGATCGGCGAGGGGGGCAGGTAGTCGCGCGCGAACGAGAACCCCGTCCTCGCGATCTTCACGCTCGAGGTCACCAGCGATTTCGTGAAGCTCAGAAAGACGCTCACCGGCGTCAAAGGGTACGAGCAACTCCACCTCGGTGAGTCCCTCGGTGATCGAGGAGGCGATCCGCGATCGCAGCTCCTCGAGCCCCTCCCCGGTCTCCGCGGAGACCTGGGCCGCGCCGGGATGACGGAGCCTGAGCTCACGGCGCTCCTCGGCGTCCAGGAGATCGACCTTGTTCATGACGAGCAGCCGGGGCGACTCCCCGGCCCCGATCTCGTCGAGCACGGCATCCGCGGCGGAGATCGAGTCCATTCGCTCCTCCTCGGGCCCCGAGCCATCGACGACATGGAGGATGAGATCGGCGAGAACGGTCTCCTCGAGGGTCGCCTTGAAGGCCTCGACGAGCGCGTGGGGCAGCTTCCTGATGAAACCGACCGTATCGGTGAGCAGAAACCGGCGTCCATCGTGCGCGAACGCTCGCGTGGTCGGGTCCAGCGTGTGGAAGAGGCGCTCCCCCACGCTCACCCCGGCCCCGGTCAGGGCGTTCAGCAGCGTCGATTTGCCGGCGTTCGTGTAGCCGGCGAGCGCGACGGTCGGCATCACGGCACGCTCGCGCTCGGCCCGCATCACCGCGCGATTCCGCTCCAGGCGCTGCAGGCGGCGCCGCAGCGAGGTGATGCGGTCGCGCGCCAGGCGCCGATCGGTCTCGATCTGCGACTCGCCGGGCCCCCTCGTCCCGATCCCGCCTCCGAGGCGCTCCAGGTGCGTCCAGAGGCCTCTCATGCGCGCGAGGTTGTACTCGAGCTGCGCCAGCTCGACCTGCAGCTTGCCTTCGGCGCTGTGGGCGTGGTCGGCGAAGATGTCCAGGATCACGGCGGTGCGGTCGATCACCGGCACGCCCAGGGCCTGCTCGAGGTTCCGCTCCTGCCGCGGGACCAGCTCGTCGTCGACCGCCACCAGGTTCGCGTCGTCGACGGCGATCTGCCGCTTCAGCTCCGTCAGCTTCCCGCGGCCCAGATAGCGGTCGGGATCCGGCGCGGATCTCGCCTGGGTCATCTCCCCCGCCGTCGCGACGCCGGCCGTGCGCAACAGCTCCTTCAGCTCGGCCAGCGGATCGTCGCGGTGCTCGTCGTCTCGGACGACTCCGAGAGCGATGGCGCGCTGGCGGGCGCGAGGGTTGCTGATGCCGGCGGAGCCGTTCTCGTGGTGGCTCTCCGACTGACGCCCGTTGCGGTTTCTCTGCACTGATCAGATGTTAGGCGCCGCTCAGGGCTGCCCGCATGCGATCGGCGCCGCCGGGAGCCTGGTCAGGCCGATGTCGCTGACGAACGACAGGGCCCCCGCGGCACAGGCGTTCGCCACGGCCTCCTGAGCGGCCGGCACATCGCCTGGGGCGGTGTAGTCGGTCGCCGTCACGAGCAGTCCGCGTGCGGCGATCCTGATCAGGGCAGCCCGCGCCTGAGCAACCTCACGCGCCGGCTGGTGGGCGTAGCGGCGCCGTTTGAAGCTGTACGTCCAGGTCACGTCCTCCCGGTTCCAGCCGTCGTAGAAGCGCAGCAAAGGGCCGATCGACGCGTCGCCGTTCTGCGCGAACAGAAGGCCCCCGCGGGCGTGGACGAGGGCCGCGAGAGATCTCACCAGGCGCCTCATTCCGGGCCGCTCCCTCTTGTGCGTCTCGACCATGTCGGTGTTGTCGAGGAACAGGCCGTCGAAGCCGCCTCGCAGCAACCGAGGCGCGATGCGGCCGGCGATGACGCGCCGGAACCCACGGGCGTCCACGTCCGCATAGGTCTCCCCGAACTGCTTGAAGCGGTCGCTCAGCCCATACCGCTTCAGCTTCGGATACCAGGAGCGGAATGGCTCGATCGTGCCGACACTCAGGTAGCCGAGCACGATCGCGCCTCCCTGATGTAGCCTCGCGACGCTCGCCGGCTTCGTCAGCTCACCGTCGACGACCACGAGGTCGTAGTGGGAGAGCGAGTCGAGCACGTCCGGATCGTTCGCATCGACGCCGAGACCGAAGGCGAAGTCGTGCACGGCCGCAAGACGCGGATCCGCCGGCACCGCGTGTGCCGGCGCCACGGACAGGAACCCGGCCGCGAGCGACACCAGGAGCGCCGCGCATCTCTGCCACATGCCTCGAAGGCTAGGGCGCGGTGCGAGCCGCAAGGGCGCGCGAGGGGACCATCGGCAGCAGCGCCGCGGCACCGATGACCGCCACGAAGGCGAGAGAGCGGCCGATGACCGCGAGGGCGTCGGAGCCCATCGGATCACCGAAGACGACGATGCCGCCGGCGATGGCGCCGAGCGTCGCGGCCGCCGAGAAGGCGACGATCACGGCGACGGGCTCGCCGATCTGAAGACCTCGACCGAGGGCCAGGAATGCGCCGATTCCGCCGAGAATGGCGGTGAGGGTCCAGGGGCTGAGCAGGCTCAGGGGCTGTGCGGGAACGAGCTCGGAAAGCGCCTTCAGCGAGACGTCGGAGACGCCCAGGAGGATGCCGGCGGCTACGGCGAGAAGCACGGCGCCGTGGGAGCTCCGGCGGCTGGAGGTCAGCATCAGCATGCCGCCCAGGGTCAGCAACCCGGCCTGGAAGCCGAGCATCGTCACCGGATCGAAGCCACTCTCCGCGCGAGCATGGCCCGCGGTCAGCGCCAGAAACGCGAGACCGATGCCGCAGAGGGCCATTCCGGCCATCTCCCGCCTGCTCACCGCGATGCCGAACCAGCGGCGGGCGGGAATGGCGAGCATGGCGAGGCCGCCCGCGATCGTCGCCTGGACCAGGGACAGCGGGGCCATCGAGAGCGCCGCGACGTGCAGGCACCAGGCACAGAAGGCGAGACCGAAGCCGATCGCCCACCAGCGAGAGCGAAATAGGGCCGACGCGCTCCGCAGCGGATTGCGCATCGCCACGTCGGGCGCGTTCACCGCGCCGCGGTGCTTGCACAGCAACGCCACGCCCGAGATCAGGGCGCAGCCCAAAGCGAGTATCACTCCGATTTCGCTCATCAAAGAAGGGGTCGGCGGGACAGGGTGCAGCCTTTAGCTGAGGCGCCGATAAAGGCCCATTCGCCCCCGGCTCAGAGAATCCCGCCTACCCCACCGTAGGGGTCTCAACCCGCCTGTGCGCCGCTAGGGGGTCAAGTGCGACTTGAGCCTCTGCACCGCCTCGCGGAGCAGCTCGTCGGGCGTCGTCAACGAGATGCGGAAGAAGCCCTCGCCGCTCGGCCCGTACATGGAGCCCGGGGAGACCACGACCGCAGCCTCCTCCAGCACGAGCTCGGCGAAGGAGGTGGAGGTATGGCCATCCGGAACCGGTGCCCAGATGTAGATCGTCCCCTTCGGGCTCTGCACCTCGACACCGATCGCGTGCAGGGCCTCCACCACCAGGTCCCGCCGGCGCTCGTAGATCCTGCACATCTCCTCGACCTCCTTGCGCGAGCCGCGCAGGGCAGCGGCGCCCGCGAGCTGCACCGCCTCGAAGAGACCCGAGTCGACGTTCGTCTTCAGGCGCCAGTAGGTCTTGATCGCCTCCGGATTGCCGAGGATCGCCGCACAGCGCCAGCCGGTCATGTTGTAGCCCTTGGAAAGAGAGAAGACCTCGACCCCCACCTCCTTCGCGCCGGGGGTCGCCAGGAAGCTGGGAGCGACGTATCCGTCGTAGGTGGTCTCGGAGTACGCGTTGTCGTGGACGACGAGGATCTCGTGTCGCTGCGCCAGCTCCACCACCCGCTCGAAGAACCCGTCCGGGACGACGGCGCCTGTGGGGTTGTTCGGATAGTTGATGAAGAGCAGGCGGGCGGCCTCGAGCTTCTCTGCGGGGATCGAGTCGAGGTCGGGGGCGAAGCCAAGGTCCGGCCGGAGCGGCAGCAGGAAGGCCTCGGCGCCGGCGAGCACCGGGCCCCCCGTGTACACCGGGTAGCCGGGGTCGGACGCGAGCGCGACGTCGCCGGGGTCGAGGAACGCGAAGCAGAGGTTGTAGATGCACTCCTTTGCTCCGATGGCGGGGATCACCTCGTTGACGGCATCGATCTCGACGCCGAAGCGCTGCAGGTAGAAGTCGGCGAAGGCCTCCCGGAACTCCGGGCGGCCGCGGTTGCTCGGGTACTTCTGCGTGGAGGGGTCGCCGACCGCCTCCCGCATCGCCTCGACGACGTAGCGGAAGGTCGGCGTGTCGGGATCGCCGATCCCCAGGCTGATCACGTCGATGCCCTCGTCGCGCTTCGCCTCGATCCGCCGTTCGAGCTCGGCGAACATGTACGGGGGCATGGCCTCGAGGCGCTGGGAGGGCGCCGCCAGGCCTCGCTTCTTCACGGGTGCTGCCATCGGATCCGGAAGACTAGGGACATGGCGAGTTGGAGCGACGTGGAGACGGAGGCACCCGAGCTGGCCACGCTCGCTCGTCGGAACCTCGATTCCCACGACCCGCCCGATCACATGCTGATCGACGCCTGGCACGAGGGCCACGACGCGAGCCGGAAGCGGCGCTAGCCGAGCTCGTCCAGGGCGCGGACGAATTCCGGCGTCAGCTCCCCGGCGTAGACCGGCTCGGCCCAGCCGGTGAGCCGAACCGACAGGTTCTCGCCGATCTCGACCTGAAGCTCACCGCCATCGAGCTCGACCGTGAGGGCCGCGGGCGCTCCCGCCAGGTGGGCCGCCACCGCCGCTCCAGACGCACCTGTGCCCGACGAGAGCGTCTCCCCCACACCGCGCTCGAAGATCCGAGCGCGCACCCGATCGCCATCGGCGCGAAAGAAGCTCACGTTCGTGCGGTTCGGAAAGAGCTCACCGTTCTCGATCTCCGGCCCGATCGCCGGCAGGTCGAGTGACTCGAGCTCGTCCCCCACCGCGATGGCGCACTGCGGGTTGCCGATCGAGACGTGCTGGAAGGACCAGGTTCTGCCCCCGGCCTCGACCTCTCCGCGGCCGTTCTCTCCCCCCGAGGGGAAGTCACCTGACGTCGTGCTCGCCTCACCCATCTCGAGCGTGCACTCGCGCTCGGAGCGGATCGTCGGGGTGATCGGGCCCGCCTTGGTCAGGATCGTGAACTCGTCGGCATCGGTCCAGCCCGAGCGCCGCAGGTACATGACGGCCTCACGAGCGCCGTTCCCAGAGAGCTCGGCCTCCGAGCCGTCCGGGTTGAAGATGCGCAGCTCGGCGACGTATGCGGGGTCCTCGATCGGCGCCAGCAGCAGCACCCCGTCGGATCCCGCTCCGAAGTGCGGGTCGCAGATGCGCCTCACGCGCGCCTCCGTCAGCTCCCAGGGAAGCGCCGCCGCCTCGACGATCAGGTAGTCGTTGCCGAGCGCCTGCCACTTCTCGAATTTCATCCCGCGCCCAGTCTCTCCGCGATCTCAGCCGCCACGCCCGCATCATCGCGATCCGTGCGGTCGATCAGCTCCACCCCCTCCATACGGCGCATCCAGGTGAGCTGGCGGCGCGCGTAGGAGCGGTGGGCGGCCTTGATGGACTCAATGGTCTCCGGCGACGGCGCCCCGTCGATGTCCGAGACGAGCTGCTCGAAGCCGAGCGCCGCACGGGCGGTCCGCGAGGGCCCAGCCTCGAGCGCCGCCCGTGCCTCCTCGGACGCCCCGGCGGCGATCATCTCGTCGACGCGGTGCCCGATCCGCTCGGCGAGCCGCTCCCGGTCCATGGTCAGGCCAACGAGCAGCGTCGGATGCCGCAGATCGGCGGTCCACATCCCCTCGCCCCCGCTCGCGGCCTCGATCCCCGCGCGCGCCAGCTCGGTCAGCCTCGCAACCCGCTTGCGGTCGTTCGGATCGACGTTCTCCGCCAGTGCCGGATCCAGCTCCCCGTGCAGGGCCTCCGGGCCGCGCTCGGCCATCTCGCTCTCCACCTCGCCGCGGATCTCCTGCGGCACGGGTGGCCGCAGATCAAGTTCGGCCAGAGCCGCCCGCAGGTACAGGCCCGTGCCGCCCACCACGATCGGCCTGCGCCCCTCGGCCAGCAAAACATCGATCTCCCGTTGCGCCGCCTCCGCGTAGCGGCCGGCGCTGAACTCCTCGCCCGGCTCGACGAATGAGAGGAGGCGGTGCTCGAGGCGCTCGCGCTCCTCCACGCTCGCCGCACCGCTGAGGGTCTCGAGGCCGCGGTAGACCTGGATCGAGTCGCAGTTGACCGCGACCGGATCCTCGCCGCGCTCGCGCAGCAGCTCGGCGACCTCGATGGCGACGCCCGTCTTCCCGACGGCCGTCGGGCCGAACAGGGCGAGGATCCTCAAGCCGCTCGGCTGAGCAGGCGCTCCTGCCCGGAGAGCGTCGTCGAGGTCGCGCCGGTGATCTCGACGTCCACCAGCTCGCCCGGTGCGCCCGTGCCATCGAAGTTGACGGTCTTGTTGTGCCGCGTGCGACCGCGCAGCCTCGTCTGATCGGTGCGGCTCGGGCCCTCGACCAGGACCTCCATCGAGCGCCCGACGAAGCGCTCAGCGCGCTCTCGCGCCCTCCGCTGCACCAGCTCCACGAGGCGCCCCATCCGCTCGCGCTTGGTTGCGTGCGGCAGCTGGTCCTCGAACCCAGCCGCCTCGGTGCCGCGGCGCGGCGAGAAGATGAACGTGAACGCGCCGTCGTAGCCGACCTCGTCGACGACCTCGAGCGTCTGCTCGAAGTCCTCCTCGGTCTCGCCCGGGAAGCCGACGATGATGTCGGTGGTGATCGCGCAGTCGGGGACGTGCTCGCGGATCAGGGCGACCCGGTCCATATAGCGCTCGCGGCCGTAGGTGCGCCGCATGCGCTTGAGCACCGGCGACGAGCCGGACTGCAGCGGCAGGTGGATGTGCTCGCAGAGAGAAGGCAGCTCGGCGTGAGCGCGGATCACGTCCTCCTTCATGTCCTTCGGATGAGGGCTCGTGTAGCGGATCCGGTCCACCCCCGGGATCGCGTCGACCCTCCCGAGCAGCTCGGCGAAGCTGATCCGCGACTCCCCGGGCAGGTCGCGGCCATAGCTGTTCACGTTCTGCCCGAGCAGAGTGATCTCGTTGACCCCGTCTCCGGCCAGACGCTCAACCTCCGCGATCAGCTCGGCCGGGTCGCGGCTCGCCTCCCGGCCACGCACCGAGGGAACGATGCAATACGAGCAGACGCAGTTGCAGCCCTGTGAGATCTGCACCCAGGCCTGGAACTCGCGGGCGCGCTTCATCGGCAGGTGGCCCGAGACGTCCTCGAACTCGAAATAGCCCTGCGCCGTGAGCGAGTCGGAGGTCAGGAACTCAGCCAGGCGGTGGATCTGCCCTGGGCCGAAGGCGACGTCGACGAACGGGAAGCGGCGAAAGACCTCGTCCTTCACGGACTGGGCCCAGCAGCCCCCCACCCCCACGACGCGTGCGGGATCCTCGGACTTCAGCCTCTTCGCCTCCCCCAGGTGGGCGATGAACCGGTTGTCCGCGGACTCGCGGATCGAGCAGGTGTTGAAGAGAATCAGGTCCGCCCCGTCGCGATCGGGCGCCTCCGTGTAGCCGAGCGAGTCGAGCATCCCCTTCATCCGCTCGGAATCGTGCTCGTTCATCTGACAGCCGAAGGTGGTGACGTGGTAGCTGCGCATCGCGGTCAATGTAGCGGCGCCCCGGCTACTTCGAGGTCGAGTTGACGATCTGCTGGATCCGGCTGTGCGAGAGGCCGAGCACCCGCGCCACCTCCCGGTAGCTGCCGCCCTCCGCGACGGCGTCCCGGATCATCCGGTCGCGCTCCAGCCGCACGCGAGCGACGTCCTCATCGATCCGGCGCATCGCCCGCCGGTACTCCAACCCCACCCTGACGCGGTCGACCCAGACCCGGCCGCGGGCCCGCTCGAAGGCGGTGTGCGCCTCCCGGAGGCGCTTCGCCTCGATGTCGGCGATCATCGGCTCTGTATAGCACCCATTCAAGGGGCTATACGGGCGACCGGTCTAGGGGTTGTTGGCCTTGGGCCCGACGTTGGTGTTGCTCTGCAGGACCGTGAGATCGCCCTGCATCCCCGCCTCGCGATGCCCGGGCACAGTGCAGTAGAAGACGTACTTGCCTGGGGCGAGATTCGTCAGCGTGACGGTCTGCTTGCCGGCAGTGAACGGCTGAACCTGCTCAAGCACGTTGCCGTTCGCCGTCGCCACGGCGATGCTGTGAGGCACCTGCGACGGGTTGTCGTACGTGATCGCCACGTTGCCGGGCTGCGCCTGCAGCCCGTTCGGCTGGTAGACCAGGCTGCCGTCGGCGGGCGACGAAACACTCAGGTCGGTGGTCTTCCCCGCCGGCGTCGTCGTGGTGGTG
This sequence comes from uncultured Solirubrobacterales bacterium, assembly GCA_963815045.1. GTDB lineage: Bacteria > Actinomycetota > Thermoleophilia > Solirubrobacterales > 70-9 > DASUPK01. The sequence goes on along the minus strand of CAWFET010000002.1, from coordinate 1,046,193 downwards.
CCCTGCTCCTGGGCGAGCTTGTCGTTCCGCTTGTTCTGCTCATCCACGGACTTGACGATCGCGAATGCCATCGTCGTCCCCACGACGAGCGCGAAGAGCGCGATCACGCCGAGCAGGACGCCGCGGCTGGGCGGGAACGACTCGCCCCGGCGGATCCCGATGAACGAGATCGCCAGCGCGGCGAACACGAGCACACCGCCTATGACGAAGAAGAAATTGCCGTCCACTGGGCGCGGATCCTACCCGTCGAGGCTCACGCCGCGTCGGCGAGCCGGCCGACTTTGCGAACCGCGTCGTAGGCGAGCTCCAGGGGATACCCGCGTCTGACCAGCAGCCCCAGGGCGCGCTCGCGCTCCCGCTCGTCGGCGCAGGACATGCCACGGTCGCCGAGCAACGACACCGCCCGTGCGAGCTGGGCGTCCGCGTCCTCGCTCCCGAGGGCCGACTCGATGTGTCCGCGCGCCACGCCACGGCTCTCGAGAGCGGCCGAGATCCGGTCCGGCCCCCAGCCGGCGAGCGCCCGCTTGTCCTCCGCGTAGCGGCGCGCGAAGCTCGCATCGTCGATCGCCCCCGCCTCCATCAGCAGCGCGAGCACCTCCTCGATCTCCGCGTCGGCGACCTCGCGCTCGGCCAGCCAGGACCGCAATTCGAACTCGGTGCGCTCCTTGTAGCTCAGCGCCCTGAGCGCCAAGTTGTATGGGTCATCCGGCTTCGCCCTACGCTCCAAAGTGCAGCGGCCTTGCGCTCCCTACGCCGCCTTCTTCTCGGGCTTCTTCGCCTCGGGCTTCTTCGCGTCCGCCTTCTCGCCCTCGGCCTGCTCGTCAGGCACCGCCTTGACCTCCGGCTTGCCGTTCTGCTCCGGCTTCTCGGCCTCGGCGTCCTCGCCGATCCCGAGCTTGGCGTAGAGCTTCTTCTCCACCTCGGCACCCAGCTCCGGGTTGTCGCGCAGGAACTCCTTGGTGTTGTTGCGCCCCTGGCCGAGCCGCGTCTCGCCGTAGGAGAAGAACGAGCCGGACTTCTGGATCAGGTCGTGCTCCAGCGCCATGTCGAGCAGGCCGCCCTCCTTGGAGATGCCGACGCCGTACTCGATGTCGAACTCGGCCTGTCGGAACGGCGGCGCGACCTTGTTCTTCACGACCTTGACGCGGACCCGGTTGCCGACCGCCTCGGTGCCCTCCTTGAGGGTCTCGATCCGGCGGATGTCGAGCCGCTGCGAGGAGTAGAACTTCAGCGCCCGGCCGCCCGGCTGGGTCTCCGGGGAGCCGAACATGACGCCGATCTTCTCCCGGATCTGGTTGGTGAACAGACAGATCGTGTTGGCGCGGTTCAGGTTGCCGGCCAGCTTGCGAAGCGCCTGGGACATCAGGCGGGCCTGGAGGCCGACGTGGGAGTCGCCCATCTGGCCCTCCAGCTCGACCCGCGGGGTGAGCGCGGCGACGGAGTCCACGGCGACGACGTCGACCGCCCCCGAGCGCACCAGCACGTCGACGATCTCGAGCGCCTGCTCGCCGTAGTCGGGCTGGGAGATCATCAGCTCGTCGGTGTTGACGCCGATCCTCCGCGCGTAGACGGGGTCCAGCGCGTGCTCGGTGTCGACGAAGGCGCAGACCCCTCCGCGCGCCTGAGCCTCGGCGATGATGTGGTAGACGAGCGTGGTCTTGCCGGAGGACTCCGGGCCGAAGATCTCGACGATGCGGCCCCGCGGCACCCCGCCGACGCCCAGGGCGATGTCGAGCGGCAGCGCGCCTGTGGAGATCGACTCCACGTTGAGCGAGCCCATGTCGCCGAGCTTCATCAGGGCGCCCTGCCCGAACTCCTTCTCGATCTGCGTGACGGCCGCGTTCAGCGCCTGGTCGCGCGCCTTCGCCTCCTTCTCGCCGGCGTCTCTCAAGTTGGGCTTCTGATTTGCCATCTCACTCACCTCTCTGTCTCTTGGTCATCGTGGACGGTCGGAAGCTCCAACTCGGCCAACGGCTCGTACTCCGCACCGGTCCTGCGCAGGTGGGATTTGAAGAGCACCAGACGAGTCGGACGGAAGAACCGGAACATATGTTCGGGTAGCGAATGCGGGGGGTTTCGGATCAGGGCGGGCTTCCGGCTCCCCCGCGCCTCCGGCTTCACCCTCGCGACCGTCACGTGCGGCCAGAACGCCCGCTTCTCCGCCTCGTGGAAGCCGGCCTCGACGAGGCGCCCCTCCACCCCGGCCTGCAGCTCCACCGTCTCCTCCGAGCTCGCGCCCAGCGCGATCAGCCGCGGGCGCTTGCCCGGCGGGATCCCGACCGGGTCGGAGAGGAGCTCGACGGCCGGAGCCTCCGCGCCGGTCGCGAAAGCGGTCTTGGCGATCGCCTTGACGTCCTTCTCGGCCTGGTAGCCGAGGAAGACCAGCGTGATGTGCAGCGCCTCGGGCCTCACGATCCGAAGAGCGGGGTCGGCCAGCGCGGTCTGCTGCCAGTCGACCACGCCGGTGCGCACGTCCTGCGGCAGATCGAGGGCGACGAACAGACGAGCCCGCGGGCTCTTAAGCCTCTCCTTGGCCACGCCCGAACGCTAATCACCGATCCGGCCGAAATCCCGTGTCTCGACACATCACCGATGGATGAGTGGGCTGCTTCGCTTTCTCTCCCCACGGGTGCGGGCTTCTACGGTTGCCTGCAAAGGAGGTACGGGGGAGAGTCCGCCGCGCGAGTACCCCACCAACCGTGACGGGGTTCGCATCGGGAGATGGGGATACGCAAGATCTGGAGGAGCAACGTGGAAGCTCGATTCCGTTTCATCGTGATGGCGATCGGCGCGACGCTGATCGTCGGATTGGCTGTCGGTTGCGGCAGTAGCAGCAGCACCACGTCAACCACCGCCCTTTCCAAGAGTGCATATCTGGCGAAGGCGAACGCGATCTGCAAGGCCGGCGATGAGAAGCAGCAAGCCGCCCAGACGGCGCTCGGCAAGAACCCGAGCCAGGCGCAGGTGACGGCCTACGTGACCGGCACACAGGTCCCGAACATCCAGTCCCAAATCGACCAGGTCAAGGCTCTCGGTGCACCCTCAGGCGATGAGGCGGTCGTCAACAAGTACCTCGCGACGGCTCAGGCCGACCTGAACAAGATCAAGAGCGACCCTTCGCTCGCCTACAACGGCAAGACCGACCCATTCGCGGATTTCGCGGCGATCGCCCACCCCTACGGGCTGACCGGTTGCGCTCCGAACAGCTAGGGCGATCAGAAGAAAACTGAGCACCAACCGGGGCCTCAGCGGCCCCGGTTGGTCTCGCCGTGAGGCGAACGGCCGGGACTAGCCGCCCGTCGGCGCCGGCGAGATCTCACCTCGCCCTGCGACCTGCAGGTTCGCCGGCAGCGTCGCGCCCCAGCGGTTTGCGAGCACCTGCAGCCGCGTCCGCCAGGCGATGATCGCCGCGCGCTGCTCGTTCTGGAAATGCGGCAGCTCGTCGAAGGCGCGGTCCTTGAGCGCGGCCGTCAGCGCGCTCAGGTAGGTGTCCTGGAGGACGAAGGTGTGCGCGTAGGCGTCCTGGCTCGCCTGCATCTCGTCGGGAACGGGCTCCACCTCCGCGATCTTCACCGCGTAGGCGGCGGTCCCGCGCTCGATCCGGCCCATGCGCCGCGTCGCCTGGGCGGCGGTCAGGTCTCCATCGTTGTACCCCTCGAGGATCGGATCCGCCTTGTCGAGCAGCTGGTTGATGCCGAGCCGGATCGGCTGGACCGCGGCCACGTAGTCCTCCAGCGCCTGGCGACGGTCTTCGTTGCTGGTGTCCGCTCCACACCCGGCGAGGAGGACCGCACCGGCCAGGATCATGAGCGCGAACAGCCTCACCGCGGCGGCTCCCGCCCCTCCAGCAGATAGCGGACCAGGTGCATGGCGACGACGACGGAGCGCTCCCGCACGTCGTTGCGAGCGCCCGGGAGCACGATGTCCCGCGGCAGCTTCTGGCCGTCCGCCGTCTTGGCGCAGAAGCAGACGTAGCCGACCTGCTTCTCCTCGCTCCCGCCATCGGGCCCCGCCACGCCCGTCGTGGAACAGGCCACATCGGCACCGAAGCGCACCAGGGCCCCGTCCGCCATCGCCTCGGCGACCTCAGGTGAGGCGGCCCCGTGCGCCTCGATCAGCTTGGGGTCGACCCCGAGCAGCTCCGCCTTGGACTCGTTCGAGTAAGAGACCACGCCGCCCGCGAACCACGCGGACGATCCGGGCCGCAGCGTCAGGCGCGCCGCCAGCAGCCCCCCGCTCTCCGATTCGGCCACGGCGATCGTCCGGTCGCCGAGCAGCCGGAAGACGACCTCCTCGATCGACTCACCGGTCTCCGTGTACGTGAAGCGCCCGAGCTTCTGCTGGAGACCCGCGCGGAGCTCCTCGGCCGCCTCGGCGGAGTCCTCCCGATGCCGCACGTCGGTGACCAGCTCCCCTCCGCGAAGGCAGGTGGTGACCTCGAGCTCGTCGAGCGCGACGCCCTCGTCCTCGATCTCCCGCAGCGCCATGGCGAGCTCGGACTCGGGGATGCCGAACATCCGGATGGACATGTTCCGGAAGGGCACGGCCCGGCTCAGCACCTCCTGTGCCGGTCCAGCCGCCAGGGCGCGCGGCCACATCTCCTGAAGCTCGCGCGGCGGGCCCGGCAGGACCACCACGATCTGCCCGTCGGCGGGCACGACCAGACCGGGCGCCGTCCCTGCGGGATCGATCGCCACCGCTCCCTCCGGCACCATCGCCTGCTTGCGATTGGCCTCGCGGACCGCCTCGGGGTCGAACCGAAGCCGCCGCGCGTAGCGAGCGATGATGTCGGCGATCTTCTGCTCCATCTCCTCGTCGAGGACCAGCTCCCGTCCGGCGAACCGCCCCACGACCTCGGCGGTCAGATCGTCCGCCGTCGGCCCGAGACCACCGCTGGTGAAGATCAGATCGAGCCCCGCGTCGCGCATCTGCCGCAGGGCGCTCTCGAGGTCCTCGGGCCGGTCCCCGACCACCCTGATCTCCGCGACCTCGACGCCCAGGTCGGCCAGCTGCTCGGACATCCACGGCCCGTTGCGGTCCGTGACGTAGCCGCTCAGCACCTCGGTGCCGGTGACGAGGATTCCCGCGCGAACGCTCACACGGGCATTCTCCCTGAGCGCCCGCCTCTACTCGTCGCCGGGCGCGGCAACCGGCTCCGGCTGGCCCTCGCCGGCCGGCGCCGGGGCCTCGCCGCCGCCCAGCACCCGCGGCAGGTCGCCGATCGAGACGAGCACCTGGCGGGGCTTGGAGCCCTCATAGCCGGAGATGATCCCCCGCCGCTCGAGCATGTCGATCAGCCTGCCGGCACGCGTGTAGCCGACACGCAGCCGGCGCTGGATCATCGAGACCGACGCCGTGCCGCTCTCGACCACCAGCTCCGCGGCCTGGTTCAGCAGGTCGTCGGAGTCGGGATCGAAGTCGTCGTCGGCATCCCCCTCGTCCTTGGTGATCTGCGGCGTCTCGAGCAGCTCGTCGGCGAAGTCGGGCTCGCCCTGATCCGACCAGAAGTCGGTGATCTTCGCGATCTCAGCCTCGGTGATGAAGGCGCCCTGGATCCGCTGCATCTTCGAGGTGCCCGCCGGACGGAAGAGCATGTCGCCCTGGCCGAGCAGCGTCTCAGCGCCGCCCTGGTCCAGGATCACCCGTGAGTCGACCTGCGACGAGACGGCGAAGGCGATCCGCGACGGGATGTTGACCTTGATCGTCCCGGTGATGATGTCGGTGGAGGGCCGCTGCGTCGCCAGCAGGAGGTGGATCCCGACCGCACGCGCCTTCTGCGCGAGGCGGATGATCGCGTCCTCGACCTCCGCCGGCGAGACCATCATCAGGTCCGCGAGCTCGTCGATCACGCAGAGGATGTAGGGCAGCGGCGCCTCGCCCTCCCGCTCCCGCACCTGGTTCAGCTCCCCGAGGTTGCGGGTCCGGGCCTGCTCCATGATCTGGTATCGGCTCTCCATCTCGGCGATCAGGTTGTTCAAGACGTTGGCGGCCAGCCGCGGGGAGGTGACGACCGGCGTCAGCAGGTGCGGGATCCGCTCGTAGTGGTTGAGCTCGACCCGCTTCGGGTCGACGAGCACCAACCGCACCTCATTCGGCGACGCGTGCAGCAGGATCGAGCTGAGAATCGCGTTCACGCTGCCGGACTTGCCCGAGCCGGTGGTGCCGGCGATCAGGGCGTGCGGCATCTTCTGAAGGTCGGTCCAGACGGCGCTGCCGGAGATGTCCTTGCCGAGCCAGGCGACCAGGGGCGAGCCACCCTGCGGGCGCCCGCCGTAGATGTCGCCGAGGCGGACGAGGCGACGGCGCTGGTTCGGCACCTCCACTCCGACGGCCTGCTTGCCGGGGATCGGCGCCAGGATCCGGATGTCGGTCGACGCCAGCGCATAGGCCAGGTCGTCCTTCAGCTGGGTGATCTTCGAGACCTTGGTGCCCGGAGCGAGCTTGAGCTCGTACCGGCTCACGTGGGGCCCGGTGACGGTGCCGACGATCTTCGCCTCGACGCCGAAGTGGCCAAGCGTCTCCAGCAGGTTGCGAGCGACCGCCTCGTGATCCTGCTTGTCGGGCCCCTTGTCGGGGGCACCGCGCTCGAGCACCGCTTCGGGATTGGGGACCCGGTAATCGATCTCCTCGGACTCGGTCACCCCACCGCGCTTCTCGCCCATCGGGGTGAGGGATACCGGGACCTCTTCAGAGGGATCTTCGACGGCTTCGCCATCAACGCCAACCCTGATCGTTTCGTTCTCGTTGCCTTCCAAGTCCTCCAGCTCGCTCGTGTCCGGCTCGTCGGCGATGCGCACCGCGTCGTCGAAGTTCGCAACCTTCTCGGTCTCCTGTTCGTCGCCGAGGTGCACCTGGAAGTCGTCGCCGTCCTCGATCGGCTCGGGCGGGCCGAAGACCGGCTCCGTGTCGGCCGGGGTCGTGTCGATCAGGTCCGGATCGGTGTTGACCCGGCTCTCCTTCACAGCCGTCGCGAAGCCGACGGTGCCGCGCTTGGCGCGCGCCGCGCCGCGCCGGGCCGCGCGGACCATGTCCGATACCGAGCGGCCGGTGAGCATCAGGATTCCCGAGACGAGCAGCACGGTGGCGATGATGTGCGCCCCGATCCGGTCGAAGAGAGTGCTGGTGGCCCAGTACAGGACCTCGCCGATGCCACCGCCGTGGTGCGGGAAGAAGCTCGGGTCGAAGAGCCCCTTCCGGACGCCCTCCGGGCCGAGCCCGGCGGTCTGGGCGGCGAGCGCGAGCAGGAGCCCGGCGGCGATCGCCGCCACCCCAACCGCCACGGACTTCGGCGATGGGAGGAAGGGCCTCAGGATCAGGCCGATCCCGGCGAGCCCGAGCGCGACCGGGACGACCACGGCGCCCGCGCCGACGGCGTAGTCGAGCGCCGTCTCCGAGCCGTTCCCGACGGCTCCCCCGTTCCACCCCAGATAGAGGACGTAGCCCAGATAGATCGCCAGCCCGATGCAGCAGAGGCCGGCCAGATCGAGGCGGCGCTGCATCACCTCGGGAGCCGCCCGGCCGCGTGCGCGGCCGCGAGCCCCCCCGCGCCCACGCGCGGCGGGCTTGCGCTTTTGCCCGCGCGCAGGCTGCCTCTTGCGCCGGGGCGGATCCCGCCGCTCCGGCGCGCCGAAAATGCGGTCTGCAAGCATCCGCCCACCTGATTCGACGCCTGAGCGGCCTCCCCTGCCTGTCCAGGCACGCTTCGCCACCACGTCGCTCGGGAAGTACTGCGGCCTGGTGGCCGCTTAAACGTTCCCTCAATATCGCTTGGTGGAGCCGAATTCGGGCCTAACCTAAAGATCGTGATGGAGCAGGCCACCATCGGATCCGCGCGCGTGCTCGTCGTCGAGGACGATGAGGCGATCGCCGACGTCCTGCGGCGCTCCCTGCGCGCCGAGGGCCACGAGGTCCGCAGCGCGGGCGACGGCGCCGAGGCGCTCACCGCGGCCGAGCAGTTCAGCCCCGACCTCGTCGTGCTCGACCTCGGCCTTCCCCGCCTCGACGGCATGGAGGTCTGCCGCCGGCTGCGCGCCGAGAGCGACGTGCCCATCCTGATCCTCACCGCTCGCACCGAGACCGAGGACCGGGTGAAGGGCCTCGACACCGGCGCCGACGACTATCTGCCCAAGCCCTTCGAGCGCTCGGAGCTGCTCGCCAGGATCCGAGCCCTCCTGCGACGCCGCCCGCCACGTGGCAGCGCCTCGATCGTGGTCGGAGACCTGATGCTCAACCCGGATACCCGAGAGGTGAAGCGCGCCGGGCGCGAGATCGAGCTCACCAATCGCGAGTTCGAGCTGCTCGAGTACCTCGCCCGCAACCAGAAGCTGGTGGTCTCGCGCGAGCGGCTGCTCGAGGACGTCTGGGGATACGACCCCTTCGAGCAGACGAACACCATCGACGTCTTCATCTCCAACCTTCGGCGCAAGCTCGAATCAGGGGGCGAGCCGCGGCTTCTCCACACCAAGCGAGGGGCGGGCTATGTGCTGAAGGGCGCCGCGTGAGCTGGATCCGCAGCAGGAAGCTCCCGCTCTTCGAGCGCATTCCCGTGCGCTGGCGGATCGCGATCACCACCGCCGGCCTCACCCTGCTCATCCTGGTCTGCTTCGCCGCCGTCCTCGGGCAGGTGGTGGGCAACCGGATCCGCAGCGACTTCCGCGAGGAGCTGCGCGGCGCCGCCCGCTCGCTCGCGGCGGAGACCCAGATCTCGACCGCCTTCGGCCCGGTGGTGACGAAGAGCCCGGACCTGCGGGCCTTCGCGCTGCCGGAGGACGCCCACATTCGAATCCTCGACAACTTTGGCCACGCCCTGGCGGGAACCAGCCCCGGGGTCAGCCTCGGCCCGCCCAGCACTCATATCCACACCGTCGGGGCACTGAGCGTGGTGAGCGAGCCGCTCACCGCGGCGGGCTCCGATCCGGGCTTTGTGCAGTACGCCCGCCCGAATACGGGAACCAACGACACCGTTTCGCGGCTCTGGCTCTTCCTGGGCGCGGGCGTGCTCGGCGGCACGCTGCTCGCCCTGCTCGCCGGCCTCGCCGTCGCCGACCGCGCGATGCGGCCGGTCAAGTCATTGACCGCTCTGGCGAGCCGAATCAGCCACACCCGCGATCCCTCGGAGCGGATTCCCGTTCCCGCGACCGACGACGAGGTGGGCGAGCTGGCCCGCACGATGGACGGCATGCTCGAGTCGCTCGACGAGGCGCGCTCCGAGCGCGAGCAGTCGCTGGAGCGCCAGCGTGAGTTCGTCGCCGACGCCTCCCACGAGCTCCGCACCCCGCTGACGAGCATCCACGCGAACCTCGAGCTGCTCCAGGCGGCCGAGGTCGGGTCCGAGGACGACAGGCATGCCGTCGACTCGGCCCTCTCATCCACCAAGCGCATGTCGGGCCTGGTCTCGGACCTGCTGCTGCTGGCCCGCGCCGATGCCGGGCGCAAGGCGGCGACCAAGGATCTGGACCTGGCATCGATCGCGTCCGGAGCGCTGGAGGAGGTCCAGCCGCTCGCCGGCGGCCGGCGCATCGAGAGCCATCTCGACGGGCGCCTCCCGCTGGAGGGCAATCCGGACGAGCTCCACCGGCTGATCCGCAACCTGCTCGAGAACGCGATCAGGCACACCCCGGAGCAGACGACGGTCGAGCTGACCGCGCGCCGCGACGGCGACGAGGCCCTGCTCGAGGTGCTCGACGACGGGCCCGGCATCCCCGCCGACATGGAGGATCAGGTCTTCGACCGCTTCGTTCGCGGGGATGGCCCCGCGGACACCGCCGGCGGCGGTGGCAGTGGCCTCGGCCTCGCGATCGTGCGGGCCGTCGCCGAGTCGCACGGCGGCTCGGTCTCCGCGGGGCGCAGCACCTACGGCGGCGCCCGGTTCTCCGTCCGCCTGCCCCTCGAGCAGGCGCCGGATCAGGCCGCGAAGGGCAGCGAGAGCGCGCCCGAGAGGCTTTAGCAAACGTTCAAGAACGCCTCATAGATTCACGACTGGACGAGACACCTCGCCGGGGTACGAAACCCCACATACCTCGGTGAGACCCGCTGAGGACTTCGGTCCAAAGCGTCGCCCCCGGTGGTCGCCCCTCCCTCGACCACCGGGGGCTTTTTATTTAGAGGCCGGCCGCAGCCAGGGCCGCGTCGCGATCGAGGCGGTAGTGGGACTCCGCGAACTTCTCGCCCTCGAAGCGGTGCACTCCGGTGAACTCGAGTTCGACCGGCATGCCCGGCGCGTCACCCTCGATCACGCCGCGATAGTGCGCGATCACCCAGGACTCGTGGCTGACGATGTGGCTGACCGAGACCTCGATGCCCCGGAACAGGTCGAAGAGCCTCTGGTACTCCCTGATGCTCGCCTCGGGACCGATGAACGGGCCGGGCTCGGGCCAGGTCTCGAGCGGGGTCATCACATTGTCCTCCGCGATGAGCGGACGCAGGCGGTCCCAATCGCCCCGCTCGAAGCACTCGAACGCCTCGTGGACGAGGTGGACATACTGGACATACCCCCTGTGCAACGCCACCCCACAAGGCTAATCGAGATCATCACGCTGACCGACGGAGGCCAGAAGGCCGACAAAATCGCCGGCCGCGTGGCCCGCTTCCTGGAGCCGGCCAAGTCCACTCTCGAGCTCGCGCTCTACGACGTTCGCCTGCCCGACCCGACCGGCTCGATCGTCGCCGACCAGCTCCGTGCTGCGAGTGACCGAGGCGTGGCCACGCGGCTGCTCTACAACGTCGATTCCGAGCGTCCCTCGGAGCTCCATCCCCCACCGCAGACGCGCCCGGACATCCTGGCGGAGCTCCCCATCGATGCGCGCCCGGTGCCGGGGATTCCGGACCTGATGCACCACAAGTACGCGATCAGGGACGCCGAGGCGGTCTGGGCGGGATCGGCGAACTGGACGGTCGACTCCTGGACCCGGCAGGAGAACGTCCTGGCGATCGTCGAGAACGCTGAGATCGCGGGACGCTTCCGGCAGAACTTCGAGGAGCTCTGGTCGCGCCGCCAGGTCGACCAGAGCGGGCACGTCGAGCCCGAGCCGGTCGACGTCGGCGGAACGAAGGTCACCGCCTGGTTCACCCCCGGACACGGCGAACAGCTCTCGCAGCGCATCGCGACTGCGATCGGCTCCGCGCGGACCCGGGTGCGGATCGCATCGCCGGTGATCACCTCGGGCCCGGTACTGGGCACCCTCGCCGAGCTCGCGGACAAGGGCGGTCGGGACATCGCCGGGGTCGTCGACGGCCCCCAGACGGAGACTGTCTTTCACCAGTGGTCAGAGAACGGGCACACCGCCTGGAAGATCCCCCTGCTCGCGGCGACCCTCAGCAAGCTGCCATTCTCCGCCAAGCCCTCCACCCCGTGGACACCCGACTCAAAGGTCCACGACTTCATGCACGCAAAGGTCACTATCGCCGACGACGTGGTCTTCGTCGGCTCCTTCAACCTCTCGCGGTCGGGCGAGCAGAACGCGGAGTCGGTGCTGGAGATCCACGACGCATCCATCGCGGATCGCCTCGCGAAGTTCGTGGACGACGTGCGCGGCCGCTATCCGGCTGCCGAGAGCCCGGCGAACAAGCAGTCCATGACCTCCTCCACCCCGTCGGCCACCTCGGCCTGAGCGAGGTCGTCGGCTGCGATCTTCCCCTCCGCGAGCGGACGGGCCCTGATCCACTCGACCAGCCCGCTCCAGTACTCGGACCCCTCGAGCACGACCGGATGGTCGATCGCCTTCCCGGTCTGGATCAGGGTCAGCACCTCGAAGAGCTCGTCGAGCGTCCCGAAGCCCCCGGGGAAGACGACCAGGGCGTTCGAGTACCGGACGAACATCAGCTTCCGCGTGAAGAAGTAGTGGAACTGGATGCCGACGTCGACATAGGGATTGAGTGCCTGCTCGTGAGGCAGCTCGATGTTGAGCCCCACCGACGGCGCCCCCGCGTCCTGGGCCCCGCGGTTCGCGGCCTCCATCATCCCCGGGCCGCCCCCGGTGATCACGGCGAGCCCCGCCTCGCCGATGGCGCGGCCGGCCGCCCGCGCCCTCGCATAGTCCTCGCTGTCCGGCGGCGTCCTCGCGGACCCGAAGACACAGACCGCCGGACCGATCTCGCGCAGGAGCTCGAAGCCGGCCGAGAGCTCCTTCTGGATCCGCTCCAGGCGCTCGCCGTCCTCGCGCTGGGAGCGAACCGACGGGTCCTCCGCGTGGATGATCTCCTCGTCGGAGGTTGACGGAACCCGCGCGCCGGAGGCCGTGTCGGACATGCGCGCCGCGCGCCCGGCTAGACCTCGACGACGACCGGCAGCACCAGGGGGCGCCGGCGGAGCTTCTCGTAGACAAACTCGGCGATGTCGTCGTGGAGGTCCTGCTGCAGCAGCGAGATCTCCCGGATCTCCTCCTCGGCCGCCTCGTCGAGCGTGTCCTGCACCACGTCCTTGAGCTCGTCGCGCAGCCCGTCGGCCTCCTCGGCGAAGGGAACGCCCCGGAAGATCACCTCGGGATCCGCGACCTGCGAGCCGTCGTCCGAGGAGATCGTCGCGACGACGATGAAGACACCGTCGTCCGAGAGCTTGCGGCGATCGCGGAGCGCGAACTCGTCCGGCTCGCCGACGGAGACGCCGTCCACGAAGATCATGCTGGCGTGGACGTCCTCGCCGAAGCGGGCGCCCGAGGAGTCGATCTCCAGCGCAAGCCCGTTGCGGCCCATGAAGATCCGGTCGCGATCTACACCCACCGACTCCGCGAGGTCGCCGTGCAGCTTGAGCCGCTTGTGGTCGCCGTGGAAGGGGAAGACGTGCTGCGGCTTGGTGAGGTTGAGCATCAGCTTGAGCTCCTCCTGCCAGCCATGACCGGAGGCGTGGATCGGGGCGTCGGCTGCGGTCACCACGGAGGCGCCGATCTGGAAGATCCGGTCGATCGTCTCGTTGACCGAGCGCTCGTTGCCGGGGATCGGGGTCGCGGAGAAGATCACCGTGTCGCCCGAATGGAGCTCGACGTCAGGGTGGTCGCGGTGGGCCATCCGGCGCAGCGCCGAGAGCGGCTCGCCCTGGCTTCCCGTCGAGATCACGACGACCTTCTCGTCCGGGAAGTCCTCGATCTCCTTCGGGGAGATGAAGAGGCCATCGGGCGCGGAGGCGATGCCGAGATTCGAGGCGATGTTGAAGTTCTTGCGCATGGAGCGCCCGACCAGCGCGACGCGGCGGTCGAGACGCGCGGCCGCGTCGATCACCTGTTGCACCCGGTGGACGTTCGAGGCGAACGAGGTGACGACGATCCGGCCCGTGCACCTGCCGAAGACCTCGAGCAGCGCCGGGCCGACGCTTGACTCCGAGGGCGCGACGCCCGGCCGGTCGGCGTTCGTCGAGTCGCCGCAGAGGCAGAGGACGCCCTCGCGCCCGAGCTCCGCGAGCCGGGAGACGTCGGCCGGGATGCCGTCCACCGGGGTCTGGTCGAACTTGTAGTCGCCCGTGATGAGCACGGTGCCGGCATCAGTCCTGAGCGCCACGGCCCGAGCGTCCGGAATCGAGTGCGCCATGTGGATCAGCTCGATCCCGAAAGGCCCGGCGGTCACCTGCTGGCCGGCGGGCAGCTCCTGGAGCGGCACGTCGCGGAGCTTGTGCTCGTCGAGCTTGGAGCGCACCATGCCGATCGTGAGCAGGCCGCCGTAGATCACGGGTGGGATGCCGATCTCGCGCAGCACGTATGGCAGCGCACCGACGTGATCCTCGTGGCCGTGGGTGAGGACGATCGCCTCGATGTCGTCGGCGCGCTCGCGGAGCGTCGAGAAGTCGGGCAGCACGAGATCGATGCCGAGCATGTCCGCCGTCGGGAACATCAGGCCCGTGTCCACGATCACGATGCGCCCGTCGGCCTCGACGGCTGTCATGTTCTTGCCGATCTCCCCGAGGCCACCCAGGGGGAGGATCCGGACGCCCGAGCTGCTCAAACCTACGCTGCGCTCCTGGCCATCAAACCGTGCGCCTCCAGCGCCCGCCTGACCTCGGCCCTCTGCTCTTCGCCGGCCTCGACGATCGGCAGTCTGGCGCGAGCGGAGCAGACCCCCATCAGCTCCAGCCCGGCCTTGACCGGAATCGGATTCGTCTTGCCGAGCACCTCGTAGATAGGCCGCAGCCCCTCGTCGATCTCGCGGGCTCGCTCGGCGTCTCCGGCCTGCATGGCGTCATAGATCTCGCGCATCTCGGGGCCGACCAGATGCGAGGCGACGAGGATGCCGCCGGGCTCTCCCAGCTCGAGAGCGCGCAGGAAGGTGCCGTCGTTGCCGGCGAGGACGCGCAGCCCGTCGACCGGCTGGAGCTCGTCGTCGTTGGCCTGCTTGACCGCGACGACGTTCTCGATCTGCCCGAGCTCCGCCAGCTGGTCGGGCGACAGGTTGATCACCACCCGCGAGGGGATGTTGTAGAGCACCACCGGGATCCCGGCCGCCCGCGCGACCGCCTCGTAGTGGGCCCTGATTCCCGTGAAGTTCGGCTTGCTGTAGTACGGCGTCACCGCGAGGACGGCGTCGGCGCCCGCGTCGGCGGCCGCGGCGGAGAGCCGCTCGGAATGCCTCGTGTCATTCGAGCCCGTGCCGCAAATCAGCAGGACGTCGGAGCCGAGCTCCTCCCGAACCGCGCGCAGCAGCGCGAGCTTCTCGGCGTCATCCGTCGTGGGCGACTCCCCCGTGGTGCCGGAGAGCACCAGGCCATGCGAGCCGTTGTCCACCAGATGGCGGGCGAGCGCACGCGCGGCGGACTCGTCCACCGAGCGATCCTCGGCGAACGGGGTCACCATCGCCGTCAGTACCCCTCCGATCTCAGGCATCAGCCGGAGGGTACCGAGAACACCTCGGGGAACCGCTCGGCCCAGGGGTGTGCCTGCTCGAGCTGCGAGGCGACGCGCAGGAGCACGTCCTCGCGGCCGAGAGGCGCGATCAGCTGAACGCCGATGGGCAGCCCCTCCTCGCTCCAGGTGAGCGGCAGCGAGATCGCCGGCTGTCCGGACGCGTTCATCAGGGCCGTGAAGGCCGCCGTCCGCTCTCCGCGATGGATCGTGGCCAATGGGTCCTCGGGGTCGGTCGCGAAGCTTCCCAGCGGCGGGGGCAGCTCGCCCATCGTCGGCGTGAGCAGCAGGTCATGACCCTGGTCGAACCAGATGCCGATCATGCGGCTGACCGCCTGGTGCTGGCTGACGGCGGCGAGGTACTGACCCGAGTGACGGCGCTGGCCCTCCTCCGCCATCGCCCAGGTGAGCGGCTCCATGTCATCCGGTCCCAGCTCCCGCCCAAGCAGGACACCGAGCTGATCGATGATCTCGGTCTGTCCCGCGTACCAGCGGGTGAGGAACGTCTCGATCAGGTCGAAGCTCTCGTCGATGGCGGGAATGTCCTCGTCGATCTGGTGGCCGAGACCCTCAAGCATCGTCGCCGCCTCGCGGGTCGCCGCGACGACTGCCGGATCGACCTGGATGTGGCTGGCGCCGACCGGATCGGTGAGGACCGTAATTCGAAGGGATCCGGGATCGGTATCCAGCTCCTCCATGAAGGGGCGCAGCGGCTCGGGCGCCACGTACGGGTCGCCCGGCGCTGGGCCGTGAGTGGCGTCGAGCGCTTGCGCAACGTCCCGGACCGATCGTGAGACCACATGCTCGACGGAGAGGCCGCTCATCACGTCCCCGATCAGCGGGCCGAGCGATGTTCTCCCTCGGCTGGTCTTCAGTCCCACCAGGCCACAGCAGCTGGCGGGGATGCGGATCGAGCCTCCGCCGTCGTTCGCGTGGGCGATCGGAACGATGCCGGCGGCTACGGCGGCCGCCGAGCCACCGCTCGAGCCGCCCGGTGAGCGGTCGAGATCCCAGGGATTGTGCGTCGGCCCGTAGGCGGCCGGCTCAGTCGTCGGCACGGTCCCCAGCTCAGGGGTGTTCGTCTTGCCGATGGTGACGAACCCGGCCTCCCGGAACCGCGACCCGAGGAACGTGTCCACCGGGAGGTGGAAGTCGGCCTCCTTCAGCGCCTTCATCCCCATGTGCAGGGGCTGCCCGGCGAGACCCGCGCCGAGGTCCTTGAAGAGGAACGGCACGCCGCGGAAGGGGCCGTCCGGAAGGTCGCCCTTCGACTCCTCGAGGCCCTGCTCGTAGAGCGGGTGGATGATCGCGTTCAGGTCCGGGTTGAGCCGCTCGGCGCCCTCGATCGCCGCCATGGCGAGCTCCTCGGGGCTCACCTCCCCGATCCGCACGAGTTCCGCCTGCGCGGTGGCATCCAGCCGGGCGAGGTCCGTCACAGCAACTCCTCCAGTCCGATTACGAAGCGTTCCTGCAGATCGCCGACCTTCCGGATCGCCAGCAGCACTCCGGGCATGAAGCTCGAGCGGTCGATCGAGTCGTGGCGGATCGAGAGCGTCTGCCCCTCGCCGCCGAAGGTGACCTCCTGATGCGCGACGAGGCCGGGCAGCCGCACCGAGTGGATCGGCTCGTGGACGTTTCCTCCCGCCTCCCGGATGAGCTCGGCCGTGCGCTTGGCCGTCCCGGAAGGCGCGTCCTTCTTGTGCTCGCCGTGCAGCTCGACGATCTCGACCTCGGGCATATGCGGCGCGATCAGCTTCGAGGCCTCCATCATCAGGACGGCGCCGATCGCGAAGTTGGGGGCAACGAAGCAGTTGGCCTTGCCGCCGATCCCGTGCACCTCCTTTCGGACCTGGTCGAGGTCGAAGCCGGTGCTCCCGACGACCGCGTGCACGCCCGCGTCGATCGCATCGAAGACGTTGGCGGGCGCCGCGTCCGGCGTAGTGAAGTCGACGAGCACGTCGGCCTCGGAGAGGAAGTCCTTGACGGAGGCATCGAGCGCGGGATCGGCTCGGCCGACCAGCTCCATGTCGTCGGCGCCCTCGACGGCGCCGCAGGTGGTCTCCCCCATCTTCCCGGCTGCGCCTGAGACGACGACTCTGATCCGATCGGCCATTGCGCGATCTTATGCGCCGGTCGCCCGAAACCACGCGGCGAGCGCGTCAAGGCCCTGACGCTGGGTCTCGCCGCCTCCCAGGCCACCGAGCAGCTTGCCCTCGCCGCGCATCAGCATCAGCTTGAGCTTCTCGCCATCGGTCGTCTGGATCTGGAGACGCACCGCGGCGTGGTCGAGGATCGCGGTATCGACGTTGATCCATCCGCCTCCGGCCGGGCCGGCCTTGGCCGAGGCGATCTGCTCGGGCAGAATCGACTGGATGGGGCCGTCCGGATCGCCACGGCGGTCCAGGGGCTGAAGGAGCAGACGCCGGTCGGTCGTGCCGATCACCGCGGATCCGCCCTTGAACATCCCCTTCTGTTGCGAGGCGATGCAGAGCCCTCGCAGGTCCTCCCCGCCCTCGAGCTGCGCCTGAAGGCCCGGCCGGTACTTGGACTCGAGGTCAGGCAGCGGCGAGTGCCTCGCTCACCGGCGCCAGGGCGGCCCGGAAGCGGTCCTCGTCCGGCGCGATCGCGGCGGCCGACAGCGCATCCGGCGCGTAGAGCTCGCGGGCGAGCTCCGCGACGTCCTCCGAGGTGACGGCATCGACACGCTCGAGCAGCTCGTCGAGGGTGAGGACGGGCATGTCGAAGAGAACCGACTTGCCGATCCGGCCCATTCGGGCAGCGGTCGACTCCGAGGAGAGGACCATGCGGCCCTTGACGTGCTCCTTGGCGCGGTTGAGCTCGTCGTCGGTGATCCCGTCCGCGTGGATCGAGCCGAGCTCCCGGCCGATGATCTCGCACGCCTCCTGCACGTTGTCGGCCCGCGTGCCGACGTAGAGGCCGACCATTCCGCTGTCGACGTACTGCTGCGTGTAGGAGCCGACCGAGTAGGCCAGGCCCTTCTTCTCCCGGATCTCCCGAAAGAGCCGTGAGGAGGTCGAGCCGCCGAAGACGGCGTCGAGGATGCTGAGCGCGTAGCGGCGATCGTCGCTGCGGTCGATACCGGGGCCGCCGAAGCAGATGTGGAACTGCTCGGTGTCCTTCTGCTGGAAGGCCACCTGCGCGCCGTCCACCTTGGGCGCCTCGACCGCGGCCCCGTTTCCGCCGGTCGCCGGCGGCTCCACGTGACGCTTGCTGAGCTCGACGATCTTCTCGTGCTCGACGTTGCCCGCCGCCGCGACGATGATGCTCGCCCCGGTGTAGTGCGAGCGGTGGTAGGCGTCGATGTCCGGGACCGGGATCGAGCTGATCACCTCCGCCTCGCCGAGCACCCGCCTGCCGAGCGGGTGGCCGCCGAAGACCGCGCGGTCGAGCACGTCGTGAACCTTGTCCTGCGGCTCGTCCTCGTACATCGCGATCTCCTCGAGGACGACCTCGCGCTCGGAGTCGATCTCCGGATACGTCGGGCCGAGCAGCATCTCGGAGAGGAGATCGAACGCCTCGTCGGTGTGGGTGTCGAGGAAGCGGGCGTAGAGGTTCGTCGACTCCTTGCCGGTGGCCGCGTTCACCGCGGCGCCCGAGCCCGTCGAAGATCTCCGAGATCTCAATCGCCGAGTAGCGCTTCGTGCCCTTGAAGAGCAGGTGCTCGAGGAAATGCGAGACGCCGGCCTGCGCCGGCGTCTCGTCCCTCGAACCTGTCCGAACCCAGAGCCCCAGGGCGACGGATCTCACCGAGGGGACCGCCTCGGTGACGACCCGGATCCCGGAGTCGAGCTCGGTTATCTGCGCTTCGGACGCCACCAGGGTGGGACTAGCGGTCCCGGCCGCCCTGCCGCTCTCGGCGGCGGCCACCGCCGCCGTCACGATCGCGCCGCGGACCGCCACGGCCTCCACCGCCACCTTCACGGCGACGGCTGGGCGGGCCCGGGTCACCGGTGCCGACACCGGCGAGCTCGTCGGCCGACTTGCCCTCGACGTCGGGGTCCTGGGTGAGCCGCAGGCCGATCCGGCCACGCTCCTTGTCGACCTCGACGACGGTGACATCGATCTCGTCGCCCTGGTTCAGGACCTCCTCGACCGTGCCGACCCGCTCGCCCGGCTTCACGTTGGAGATGTGAAGCAGGCCGTCGGTGCCCTTGGTGAGCTCGATGAAGGCGCCGAAGTTGGTGGTCTTGACCACCTTCCCGGCGGAGTAGCGGTCGCCGATCTCGGCGTCCTTGGTCATCGAGGTGATCCGCTCGGCCAGCGCGTCGACCTGATCGCCGGTGGGCGCGTAGAGGCGCACCGAGCCATCGTCGTCGACGTCGATCTCGGCCTCGAACTCCTCCGAGAGGCCGCGGATCGTCTCGCCGCCCTTGCCGATCAGGGCCCCGATCTTCTCCGGGTCGATCTTGATCGAGGTGATCTTCGGCGCGAACTGCGAGAGCTTCTCGCGCGGCGCGTCGATCGACTCGGCCATCTTCCCGAGGATGAACATGCGGCCCTTGTTGGCCTGATCCAGCGCGTCCTTGAGGATCTCCAGCGTGACGCCGGTGATCTTGATGTCCATCTGGAGGGCGGTGATGCCGTCCTTGGTCCCGGCGACCTTGAAGTCCATGTCGCCCAGGTGGTCTTCGACGCCGGCGATGTCGGTGAGGACGATGTAGTCGTCACCCTCCTTGATCAGCCCCATCGCGACGCCGGCGACCGGTGCGGTGACCGGCACGCCCGCGGCCTGCAGGGCCATCGACGAAGCGCAGACCGAGCCCATCGACGAGGACCCGTTCGACTCCAGGGTGTCGGAGACGACGCGAATCACGTACGGGAACTCCTCGCCATCGGGAATCGTGGCCTGGAGCGCCCGCTCGGCGAGCGCGCCGTGACCGATGTCGCGGCGCTTCGGGCCGCGCATGAAGCCCGCCTCCCCGACCGAGAACGGCGGGAAGTTGTAGTGGTGCCAGAAGGTCTTGGTCTCCTGGAGGCCCAGGTTGTCGACCTTCATGTCCATGCGGGTGGTGCCGAGCGCCACGTTCGAGAGGATCTGGGTCTCACCGCGCGTGAACAGGGCGGAGCCGTGTGAGCGCGGTGCGATGTCGATCTCGGTCTCGATCGGGCGAATCTCGTCCTGGGCGCGGCCGTCCGGGCGCTTCTTGTCGACGGCGATGCGCTTGCGGATGGTGTCCTTCTCGAGCTTCGCGAAGGCGGCCTTCACCTCGGCGAGCCGCTCGCGATCGGGCTGCTCGTCCTCGGTGGGAGGCGCGTACTGCTCGAGCACATCCTCCTCGACGGCGTTGATCGCGTCCTGGCGCTCCAGCTTGGCCTGAACCTGCGTGGCCTCATCCAGCTTGGCGCCATGCGAGCTCTTGATCGAATCGAGGGTGGCCTCGTCGACCTGCGGAGCCTCGATCTCGAGCTTCTCCTTGCCCGCCTTCTCGCGCAGCTCCTCCATCGAAGCGACGAGCTTCTTGATCTCGGAGTGCGCGATGTCGAGCGCATCCAGGATCTCGGCCTCGGTGACGCCGTCGGCGCCGGCCTCGACCATCAGGATGGCCTCGTCGGTGCCCGACACGATCAGGTCCATGTCGAGTTCCTCGAGCCTCTCCTCCTCCGGGTTGACGACGAAGTCGCCGTCGAGCTTTCCGATCCGGACGGCGCCGACGTGCTTGGCGACGGGGATCTCGGAGATGGCGAGTGCGGCGGAGGCGCCGTTCATCGCCAGGATGTCGTACGGGTGGACGTGGTCCACCGAGAGGGGCTGGGAGACCAGCTGGGTCTCGCGGTGCCAGCCCTTCGGGAACAGCGGGCGAATCGGGCGATCGATCATCCGCGCGGTCAGGGTGGCCTTCTCGCCTGCCCGTGCCTCGCGGCGGAAGAAGGAGCCCGGGATCTTTCCCGCGGCGTAGTGCTTTTCCTCAACGTCAACGGTGAGGGGCAGGAAGTCCACGTCGCGGTCGTTGCCCGCGGTCGCGGTGCAGAGGACCATCGTGTCGCCGGAGCGAACCACGACGGCGCCGCTCGCCTGACGGGCGAGCTTTCCGGTCTCGAAGGAAATCTCCTCGCCGCCTACCTCCACCGAGACCCGGCTTACGTCGAACATGCTCATATGTCTTGTATCCCTTCGGCCGTCCGGTTGACGGCCTTTCGCTTAAGAACTCTCGTTCTCTGTCGCGGGCGATGTTAGCGGCCGCAGGGCCTCGGTCAGGTCACCATGCAGGTTCTTTCCGCCGGCGAAAACCCACGGCGTGCCGCCCACGCCGGCGCGGATCCCGCTGACGAAATCCCTCTCGATCCGCTCGCGAACGGCATCTGACCGAGAGTCGGTGCGAAAGCGCTCCAGGTCCATGCCGAAGCGCTCCGCTCGCTCCCAGAGGTGCGGATCATCGACCCGCCCCCGGTTGGCATAGAGCGAGTCGCACATCTCCCAGAAGGCCCCCTGGATGCCGGCGGCCTCGGCCGCGGCGTGGAGAGCTGGCGCCCTCGGATGCTTGGACGCCATAGGGAAATGGCGGAAGCAGAGACGGAGAGGCAGTTCCCGGATCCGCGCCCAATCGGCGGCGCAGTAGGGACAGCCGAAGTCGGCGTAGATGATCGCCTCCACTCCCTCGCCCGTGACGTGATCGTCGGGACCAATGGACGGAACCGCGGCGCTGGTCAGCTCGCTCATGACCCTGACGCTACCGCCGCTTCACGTCCGTTTTGTTCAAGAGCCCGCGCAGCCACTCTGGTTCGATCCCCGTGAAATCGACAGAAGGAAGCCATGAAGATCGAATTCATCGCGAGCGCCGCCCTGATCACGACGGATCCGCCTACCGACCGCAAGCTCTTCGTGGAAGTGCTCGGCCTGCCGCTCGACGGCGCCGGCGACTACATCTTCAGCGGGGAGATCGAAGGCAGCAAGCACTTCGGCATCTGGCCGCTGAAGGAGGCAGCGCGGGCATGCTTCGGCAGCGACGAGTGGCCCGCGGACCTGACCGTCCCTCAGGTCAGTGTGGAGTTCGAGGTCGACAGCCCAGACGCGGTCGGCGAGGCGGCCGGAGAGCTCGAACAGCGCGGGTACGAGCTGCTGCACTCCGCCCGCAAGGAGCCCTGGGGCCAGACGGTTGCTCGATGGCTCTCGAGCGACGGCGCGATCCTGGGGATCTCCTACGCGCCGCAGCTACACGGATAGCGCGGTCAGGCCGAGAGCGCGTCGAAGATCAGGTTGGCGCCGGGGATCTCGCCCGGATTCGGGGCGGCGTGGGACCACGTCACGACGCCGTCCTCGATCAGCACCAGTGAGCGGTTGCTGATCCCTGCGCCCTCGATCCAGGCGCCATAGGCCTTCGAGACGGCGCCCTTCGGGTTGAAGTCCGCGAGCAGCGGGATCGTCAGGTTGAGCTTCTCCCGAAAGGCCGCGTGGCAGTAGGCGGAGTCCACGCTGATGCCGACGAGCGCGGCGCCCGCAGCCTCGAGATCGGAGAGGACCTCCTGGTAGAGGCCGAGCTGGTCGGTGCAGACCGGGCTGAAGTCGAGCGGGTAGAAGACCAGCACGAGCTTCTTGCCGGCGAAGTCAGAGAGGGAGACCTCGTTCCCGTATTGGTCTGGCAGCTTGAAGCCCGGTGCCTTGGTGCCGGCTTCGATCACGCGGCCGCCTGTGAGCTTCCCTAGCGGCGCAGGCCGAGATCCGCGACGAGGGCGCGGTAGCGCTCGAGGTCGTTGCTCTCGAGATAGCGAAGGATGCGGCGGCGCTTACCGACCATCTTGAGCAGGCCGCGGCGGGAGTGATGATCCTTGCTGTGGGTGCGCAGGTGCTCGGTGAGCTCGTTGATGCGCTGGGTGAGCAGCGCGACCTGCACCTCGGCGGAGCCGGTGTCCTCGCCGGAGCGGCCGTACTTGCCGATCAGCTCCTGCTTTTGGTCCTTCGTCAGCGGCATCGACGCGACAGGGTAGCGATTCAGGCGCCCCGGGCCTCGTACTTGGCGGAGATCTCGCGAGCCTCGGCGACGTCCTTGTGCATCTGTGCGACCAGCTCCTCGACGCTTGGGAATCGCTTCTCGCCGCGCAACCGGCTGACGAAGGCGACCCGCAGGTTCTGGCCGTAGAGATCTCCGTCGAAGTCGATCAGGTACGACTCGATGAGGAGGCCGCGGCCCGTCTCGAAGGTCGGCCGGATACCGACGTTCACCGCCGCAGGGTGGCCGTTCGCGAAGGCGGCGAACACTCCGTGGCCGGGGACGACCAGGCGATCGTCGGGAACCAGGTTCGCTGTCGGGAAGCCCAACTCGCGCCCACGCTGATCGCCCTCCACCACTCTGCCCTCCACCATGAAGGGGGCGCCGAGGCAGCGCATCGCCGCGTCCACCTCGCCGGCGGCGACCAGCGCGCGCACCCGGGTGGACGACACGGTCTCGCCATCGACCTCCACCAGGGGCACGATCCTGGTCTCGAACTCGTCTCGCCCCGCGAGCATCTCGGGCGTTCCCTTGGCCTTGGCCCCGAAGCGAAAGTTCTCGCCGACCGACACCTTCTTCGCGCCCAGCTGCTCGACCAGGATCTTCGAGATGAAGTCCTCAGCCGGGATCTTCATGAACTCCTTGTCGAACGGGATGACGACGAGCTCCTCGACGCCGAGCCCGTCGATCACGTCCCGCTTCACGTCGAAGGGCATGATCAGCTTCGGCGCCGCATCCGGGTTGATGACGCTGAGCGGATGGGGATCGAAGGTGAGGACAGTGTCCGCCTCGTCGATGACGGCCTGATGGCCTCTGTGCACGCCGTCGAACACACCGATCGCCACATGGCGGTCGCGCGGCTTCGCGTCGGGGAGTCTGGTGACCTGGATGCTCATACGAGAACGACCTCGGGTCGTAGATTCTCTCCATCCGGGCGCGCGACTGCGATCAGGCGGCCGTCGTGGGTGAGACGGACGTGCTTGGGAGGAACGTCGAACGGCTCGATCACAGGCCTCCCGTGGCCCACCGCGGTCGCCTCCCGCTCATCGAGCAGGCGCTCCGGGAGGAATGACATCAGCTCCTCGACCGGGACCTCAACAGGCTCCCCGGCGGGAACGGCCAACCCGCCGATGGCGGTCCGGCGAAGCGACTCGCAGTAGGCGTCCTCGAGCGTCTCGACGAGCGTGCGGATGTACGTGCCCGAGGAGCATTCGATCTCGAAGGTGGCGCGCTCGGCGTCGCTTTCGGTGAGCTCGGCCCGATGCACCACGACCCGACGGCTGGGCGTCTCCACCGTCTCGCCCCGGTGCGCCTTTCGGTAGAGCCTCTCCCCGTCGACCTTGATCGCGGACGTCATGGGCACCCGCTGTTCTATCTCCCCGCTGGGCAGCTCGAGCCTGTCCGGGATCCGGCCCGTCTCGGTGAGCTCGCCGTCCGGATCCCCGGTCGAGGAGCGCCAGCCGAGCCGCGCGGTCGCGACGTAGGTCTTGGGCAGCTCGAGCAGGAAGCGCTGCAGCCTGGTGGCGCGGCCGAGGAGCACGAGCAGCAGGCCCGTCGCGAAGGGATCGAGCGTCCCGGCGTGTCCGACCTTGCCGCCCCGCTCGCGACGGACCTGCGCCACCACGTCGTGGGAGGTGAGGCCGGCCGGCTTGTCGACCAGCAGGCCCCAGGCGGGGATCGGCTCCCCTTGGGTCATGGGCCGCTAGGACTCGAGCTGCGAGTCGATCTCGGCGACCAGGAACTCGACGATCTGCTCATAGGGCAGATCGGTCCCGAATCCGGCGGCGCGGCGGTGGCCGCCTCCCCCGTGCACGCGTGCGATCGCGGAAACGTCGACGCTCCCGTCCGTCGAGCGCATGCTCACCTTGCGGGCGGCGCGACCGCCGTCGGCCTGATCGCGGACGACCGCGGCGGCCGCTGTGCCGTCGATCGTGCGGAGGTGGTCGATGACGCCCTCGGTGAGAGCCTCGCTCGCTCCGGTGGCGGCATAGTCGTCGCCCGAGATGTAGGTGACGGCAAGGCGGCCGTCGTCGATCAGCTCGATCTTCTCGAGAGCCTGCGCCAGGAGCTTGAGCTTCTCGATCGGAGCGTGCTCGTAGAGGCGCCGGTAGACGTCGTTGACCTCCACACCGACCTCGATCAGCCCGGCGGCCATGCGGTGCGAGCGCGCGTCGGTGTTCTCGTACATGAACTTGCCGGTGTCGGTGACGAGCGCGACGTAAAGGGCATTCGCCATCTCCGGAGTCAGGTCCACGCCGAGAAGCCCAGCCAGGTCGTAGACGATCTCGGCCGTACACGAGGCGTCGACGTCGATCAGGTTGACCTGGCCGAAGCGGGTGTTGTCGTGATGGTGATCGATGTTGATCACCCTGTTGTCGCCCTCCTTCAGGAAGTCGACGGGCATCCGGTCGATGTTCCCGCAGTCGAGGAAGATCACGACGCGGTCGCTGATGTCGGCCGGCGGCTCGTGGAAGACCTCCTCCAGCGGCAGGAAGCGGTATTCGACCGGCAGCGGAAACTCCTTCGCCGCCAGGAACATCACCGAGTCCTTGCCCAGGGCCTCCAGGATGCGGTGCGTCGCGAGGAGCGACCCGAGGGCGTCCCCGTCCGGGTTCTCGTGGGTGGTCAGCAGGAAGCGTTCGCCAGTACGAATTTCCTCTGCGACGAGGTCGAGGTCGCTGGTCAAGACTTCGGTCTGCCCCGTCATTCGTCCTCGAGCAGGCGCGTGATGCGATCTCCGCGCTCCACCGTGTCGTCGTATTCGAAGCTCAGGGTCGGCGTCCGCTTCATGCGCATGCCGCTCGCGATCTTCGATTGGAGGACTCCGTGCGACGAGCGAAGTCCGGTCAGCGAGTTCTCCCGGTCCTCCTCGGAGCCGAGCACGCTGACGTAGACGCGCGCAGCGCGCAGGTCGGGAGAGGTGTCTACGTCGGTCACAGTCACGAATCCGATTCTCGGGTCCTTCAACTCAGTCGCTATCGCGTCCGCGAGGATCTCTCGAATCGACTCGTTGACGCGCCGCATCCGGGCGGTCCCCATCGCCCGGCGACGATAACAGCACAACGTAAGCGGGGTTCAGGCCGTCCTGATGGGACGGGACCCGCCTCAGTCTCGAATGTCACGCAGGCTGAGAAGGTCCCGCTCGAACGAGCAGCCATCGGGGACGCGGCTCTCCACGAAGCGAACGAGACCGTCGGCGCGATCCGAGACACCGCCGTCTCCGACCAGTGCGCAGAGCAACGTGGAGCGCTGCCACTTGTCATGCCCCTCGATCTCCGCGACCGACGCGCCGAAGCGCTGCCGGAGCGAATCCTTCAGCGACTTGAGGAGCTTGCGCTTGCCCTTCAGGTCCTGAACATCGCCGAAATGCAGGCGAATCTCGATGATCTCGACGAAGGCGGTCACACCGCGCTTCTAGCAGCTGATGGGGTGTGGATCGCCTCCATCGCGGGTGGCGCGCTCATGACGATCGTTGCCGGGGCCACAGTCGATCACCTTCTCGTGATTCTTGTCCTTGGCGTCGATCCGATCGATTCCACGACCACCGAACAGCGAATCCCCGGGGCCGTCGCCGATCAGGAGATCTCGCCCGGTGCCGCCGTAGACGCGATCGGCCATGTCCTCCCCCTCGAGGTCGTCGTTGCCGCCGAGACCGATCAGCACATCCTTGCCCTTGAACCCGAAGATCTGGTTGTCCAGCGCGTTGCCGACGAGGCGGTCGGGTGCGTTGCCGCCACGAATGCCCTCGATGTCAGCGGCAAGCGTGTCGCGAGCTCCGGGTGGGCCGTCCAGCTCGTTGCCCGAATTCGGCGATCCGTCAAGAGACGCGAAGACCGGCGTCACTCGCTGCGCATAGTTCACGCCATCCTCCCCCGCGCCGCCCGAAACCCGGTCGCTGCCGGGGCCGGGGTCGACGCTGTCGGACTCCGGCCCACCCATGATCGTGTCGTTTCCGGTCCAGCCGACTTCGCTGAAGAAGAGATTCGCCGGCACGGACCCATCCACGATCACCGAGTCGTCCCCGGTCCAGAGGCTGAACACGACCACCGCGTGAATCGGACCGAGACTCGCCGTCGGAGGAGTGCAGCTCACCGAGTCACCGCTGTCGGTGCAGGCACGTGTGTTCTCCGAGATCCCCTGCGCCGAGATCAGGAGCTTGCCGGACGTGCGATCAAACGAGACCGTCAGGGCATCCGGTGCCGAATCGCCGGAGACGTGCAGGCTCGGGAGGGTTCCCGGGTCCGTCGAGACCGCGACCTTCGCAAGGCCCGTGCTCGGGGAGAGCGCAAGCCCGATCGCAGTGACGACAAGAGCTCCAGCCAGCCGGCGAGCTCCGGAGGCGAGCACTACGACTCGAGAGTCTTCTCGACCTGCTTCGTCTCGAAGAACTCCAGGACGTCGCCCTCCTTGACGTCGGCGTAGCCCTCCAGCACGATGCCGCACTCCTGGCCCTCCTCGACCTCGGCGACGTCGTCCTTGAAGCGGCGCAGTGAGCCGACCTTGCCGGTCCAGATGATGGTTCCGTCGCGGACCAGGCGGGTGTTGGCGTTGCGGGTGACCTTGCCGTCGGTGACCTGACAGCCGGCGATCGTGCCGACACGGGAAGCCTTGAAGGTCTGCTTGATCTCGGCCTGGCCGAGAGCCTCCTCGACCTCCTCGGGCTCGAGCAGGCCCTCCATGGCGGCGCGCAGGTCCTCGGTCACCTTGTAGATGACGGTGTACGTGCGGATGTCGATGCCCTCCTGCTCGGCTGCCCGGCGGGCGTCCGAGAGCGGCCGGACGTTGAAGCCGATGATCACCGCGTCGGAGGCGGCTGCCAGCATCACGTCGGACTCGTTGATCCCCCCGGTCTGGGCGTGGATGACGTTGACCGGGACCTGCTCCTGCGGCAGCTTCGCGATCTCGTCCTGGAGCGCCTCCAGGGATCCGGAGACGTCTGCCTTGAGCACGATGTTGAGCTCCTTGAGCTGGCCCTCGCTGGCCCTCTGGAAGACCTCCTCGAGGGTGACCTTGCGGGCCTGGCGACGGGCGAGCTGCTCGGTCTTGAGACGGGTCTCGCGCTCCTGCGCGAGCGAACGCGCCTTGCGCTCGTTCTCGACGACCTGGACGCGCTCGCCGGCTTCGCTGACTCCGTCAAAGCCGAGGACCTCGACGGGAGTTCCCGGAGTGGCCTCCTGGACGCGCTCGCCCTTGTCGTCGAGCATCGCGCGCACCTTGCCCCAGACCGGCCCGGCGACCACCGCGTCGCCGATCCGAAGGGTTCCGCGCTGCACCAGGACACCGGTGACCGGCCCGCGGCCCGGATCGAGCTCCGCCTCAACCACGGTGCCGGACGCGGGAACGTTCGGGTTGGCCCCCAGCTCCTCGAGGTCCGTGACCAGGGTGATCATCTCGAGCAGGTTGTCGAGGCCGTCCTTGGTCTTCGCCGAGACATCGGCGTAGACGGTGTCGCCGCCCCACTCCTCTGGATTCAGATCCTGCTGCGCAAGCTCGGTGCGGACGCGATTCGGATCCGCGCCCTCCTTGTCGACCTTGTTGACCGCGACCAGGATCGGGACTCCGGCGGCGCGCGCATGGTCGATCGCCTCCACGGTCTGCGGCATGACGCCGTCGTCGGCGGCCACGACGATCACCGCGACGTCGGTGACGCTGGCACCGCGGGCGCGCATGGCGGTGAAGGCCTCGTGGCCCGGCGTGTCGAGAAAGGTGAGCTTCTTTCCGTCGTGATTCACCTGGTACGCGCCGATGTGCTGGGTGATCCCACCGGCCTCGCCCGCCGCGACCTCCGTCTGGCGGATGGCGTCGAGCAGGGAGGTCTTGCCGTGGTCGACGTGGCCCATCACCGTGACCACCGGCGGGCGGTCGACGAGATCCCCCTGCTCGTCCTCCTCGACGACCTCCGCCTCCACCTCCTCGTCGGCGGCGGTGACGATCTCGATCTCGCGGTCGAACTCCTTGGCGATCGACTCGACGGACTCGTCGGTGAGCGTCTGGGTCAGGGTCGCCATCTGACCCTCCTTCATCAAAGCCTTGATGACCTCCGCGGCGGACAGGCCGAGGCTCTCGGCGACCTCGCGAACCGTGGCGCCGGAGTTGACCTTGATCGCCGGCTGCTCCTCGGGCTGCTTCAGCTCCCTGTCGCTGGGCTCCTCCAGCAGCGGGCGCCGGCGGCGACCGCCGCGGCGGCGGGGCGGCCGGGGCGGCGGCTGGGTCTTGGCGATGTGGTCTCGGCGCGCCGCCTGGGAGTCGATCACCACGCGGCGGCGCTTCTTGGCCGGTCCCTTGGGGGCCGCAGCGGAGGCACCGTCACCCGCAGCGGCCTTCGGCTGGGCCTTCGCCTTGGGGGCCCCATCGGACTTCGGGGCAGCCTTCTCGGCGGCGGGCGCCTTCGGCGCGGTCTTGGTCGCGGTCGCTGCGGCCGAGCCGCTGTCGCCGGACCCCTTCAGGGCCGCGAGGGCATCGGACTCCTCGACGCTCGACTGAGCGGCCTTGGCCTCAACGCCGGCGGCCTTCAGCTTGGCAAGCAGCTCCTTGCTGGTCAGGCCCTGGGCCTTGGCGATCTCGTGTACGCGCTTCTTCGCCACTACTCGGTCGTCTGCTCCTCACCGGCGGCCACTGGCTCCTCGGCCTCGGGCTCCTCGGCGGCCGGCTCCTCGGCCTCGGGCGCATCGCCGTCCTCGGACGCCTCGGTCGAGCCGCCCTGGGCGTTCTCGCCATCTGACTCCGGCTCCAGGTTCTGCTCGGGCCCCTCGGCCTCCTCGCCCTCGTCGGGCACGGACTCCTCGGCTTCCTCCGCCTCCTCGGCTTCCTCCGTCTCCTCGGAGGTCACCTCGGGGGCCTCCTCGGCCTCTTCAGCCTCGGCCTCGGGCTCGGGCTCGGCGTTCTCGTCGAACTGGCTCTCGGCCTTCTCGACGATCGCCTTCACCTCGCCCTCGTTCGCGTCGGAGTTGGCGAGCGTCGCGACCTCCTCGTCGGAGAGCGGGCTGAGCACGGCGACCTGGTTCGTGCTGAATCGGGACAGCGCCTGATGCTGCGGCAGGCCGCAGAACTGCGAGCCCTGCAGTCCGGCGTTCGGGCACCGGCGGCCGGTGGTCATCACGGCCATGCAGCGGCCGTCGGCGGCCTCCTCGCCCTCGTACTCGATGTCGTCCTCCTGCTGCGCGAACTCGGTCTCGGAGGTGATGTCCACCTTCCAGCCGGTGAGGCGCGCTGCGAGGCGGGCGTTCTGGCCGTCGCGGCCGATCGCCAGCGAGAGCTGGTCGTCCGGGACGATGACCGTCGCCTCCTTGGTCTCGTCGTCGACGAGCACCTCACGGACGCGGGCCGGGGAGAGCGCCTTCGCCACGAAGCGGGCGGGCTCCTCGTTGTAGGGAATGATGTCGATCTTCTCGCCGCGCAGCTCGGAGACGACCATGCGCACTCGTGATCCTCGCGGCCCGACGCAGGCGCCCACCGGATCGACCCCATCGGCGTGAGAGACGACGGCGATCTTCGAACGCCAGCCGGGCTCACGGGCGACGCCGGTGATCTCCACCAGCTTGTCGGCGATCTCGGGGACCTCGAGCTCGAAGAGCTTCTTGATCAGCTCCGAGTTGCGGCGCGAGACGACGATGCTCGGGCCCTTGGTGTCGGCCGAGACATCGGTGATCACGGCCTTGACGCGCATGCCGTGGTCGTAGCGCTCGTTGTAGACCTGCTCGGAGCGAGGCAGCAGCGCCTCGACGCGCTCGCGGAGCTGGACCAGCGTGTAGCGGTTGTCGGACTGCTGGATGATCCCGGTGACCAGCTCGCCGACGCGGTCCTTGTACTCCTCGAACATCATGCCCCGCTCGGCCTCGCGGATCCGCTGGAGGATCACCTGCTTGGCCGTCTGGGCGGCGATGCGCCCGAAGTCGTCGGGCGTCACGTCCTGGGTCTTGATCTTGTCCATGTAGGGCTCGAGGCGCTCCGGCTCGAGCTCCTCCTCCTCGGCCTCGCGGCGCTCACCCGTCTCGGGGTCGATCGTGGGCCCGGCGGTCTGGATCTCGGGCACCGGCTCGCCGGCGGCCTCGGCTGCCTCGGCAGCCTGCAGCTGCTCCTCGAACTGCTCGTCGAGCAGTGTCTTCTCGAGGTCCTCGGGGACGACCAGCTCGTAGACGCGGAAGTCGGCGCTCGAGTGGTCGAGCTCGACCTTCGCGTACTTCGCGGAGCCCGGGGTCTTCTTGTAGGCCGAGAGCAGGGCGTCCTGCAGGGCATCCATCAGCGTGTCCGCGGCGATGCCCTTCTCCTGCTCGAGCATCTTCACGGCATCGACGATCTCCTGGGTCATGCGACCTCCTCCTCCGGGACAAGATTTGAACGGCGAACGCTTTGCAGTGGGATGGTGACCGCGCCATCCGGGGCCTCGACGCTGAGGCGCTCGTCATCGGCCGCGGTCAGCGTGCCGGTGAAGCTGCTCCGGCCCGCGATCTCCTTGCTCGTCTTGACGCGGACGCGGTTGCCAAGGAACTGGCGGTAGTGCTCGGGCTTCGTCAGGGGACGCTCGGGGCCTGGCGAGGAAACCTCCAGCGACCAGTCCTCGAGCAGGTCGCGGAGCGAGCCGGTGACGCTCTCGCACAGCGCGATGTCCACTCCGCTGGGCCGATCGATGACGAGCCGCAACCGCTCTGCGGCGGGCCGCTCGAGCGTGAGCAGCTCGACGTCGGGCTGCTCAGCAGCCAGCCGGTCCTCGATCTTCTCTTGTAGTTGTGTGAGTTCTGTATCCATATGAAGGCCCAAAAAAAGGCGGGCGCTCGCCCACCTTTCGACCCGCGGTTAGGTGCGAAAAAAGGTTCCGAGGCGAGTATAGCCCCGGCTCACGCACGTGCGAAGGGCACGCTGCCGACTTCGCAGGGCGGCCCTCAGCCCAGCGTCTTCAGCAACTTGACCTTGACGGACCGGGTGGCCGGAGGACTCGCAGGGTCGCTCGTCGGCGTGAAGGTGACGGCCGCCTTCAGCTTTGTCTTCCCTGTCTCGACAAGCCGCTTGCGGGCCTTGCCCTTGGCGCGAATGGCCAGCTTGACCGTGCTCTGCCCCGTGGTGCTCACGCTCGCCTCCGCTGGAACCGCCTTGACGCCCTTGCCCTTGAGCGCGAGCGTGCCGCGACCCGGGACGTTGACGGGCAGGAGCGCGGTTCCCTTCTTCTTGTTTCGCTTGAGCTTGCCGAAGGTGACGGCGTTCGATTCCGGTTGCAGGGTCAGGCGGAATTGACCGATCGGCCCGTTGTCCTCAGCGGCCCAAGGGGCCATGCCGTCCGGATCGGTGAAGACTCGTTTGACGAAGAAGTTGTTCGCGTCGCCGTCACCGTCACCGACCAGCTGACCGTCGCAGGTGTCGTCCGCGAGGAAGCTCGTCCCCGGGTTGGAGACCCGGATGATCAGGCCTCCGCCCGCAAAATTGAACGCCGCCTGCGAGACGAATCCAAGTTCATAGTTGTTCGGGATGTCATCGCCACGCGGGCTGGTCGGCGTCTGCGAATTGTGGACGACTGTGGTGAAGGCGCCGGCGTTCACATCCCCGCCGTTCGTCGTGGTTGCCGCGAGTGCGATGTCGAGCTGGATGTCGTGGTCGTTCACGACACCTGTGTCAAACGCGAGGGTGTCTCCCGGCTTCAGGTCGAATGCCGGAATGTTCCTGTAGACGAAGCCGAAGTAGGGGGTCCAGAGATCGGCGCTTGCGGAGGCCTCGTCGAACGGCCAGCAGTTGCCGACCTGCGGAGTGGCCGCGGCTACGGTGATCGTCTTCGGCGCAGCGGCCCCACTGACGGCCGGCATGGCCAGGCCCAGGGACGCCGTCATCGCCACCAGCACGATCGCGTTTCGCGCCTGTCTCACAATGGTGAAACCTATTCGCCTCCACGCACCTGGTCAACCATGCGTCCGGCTAGACCTCGAGCATCACGGTGACCGGCCCGTCGTTGATCAGAGCCACGCCCATGCAGGCCCCGAAGACGCCCTTCTTGGCGCCGGCCCGCTCGCAGAACCGGTCATAGAGCGGCTCCGCCTGGTCCCCTGGCGCGGCCTGGATGTAGCTCGGGCGCGTTCCCTTCTTCGTGTCGCCGTAGAGGGTGAACTGGCTGACGCAGAGGATCTCGCGGTCGCCCAGCGGCTCGTTCATTCTCCCCTCGGCGTCGTCGAAGATGCGCAGGGCGCGGACCTTCTCGGCGAGGCGGTCGGCCTCGGCCTCGGCGTCGTCACGCGAGACGCCGAGCAGAACCAGCATCCCCGGCCCGATCTGGGCCACCCTCTCCCCCTCGACGTCGACAGCCGCCTGGCTGACGCGCTGGACCAAGGCCTTCAACTTCGCGCTTCGCGCTCGCCGGCCCTCAAGCGCTCGCCGCGAGCCGCTCTCTGTAGATGCGGTAGTCGCGTCTCTCCGGCCTCAGGTTCGAGGCCAGCGCCAGATGGTGACGGGCGCGCCTCGTCTCGCCCGTCTTGCTGAGGGCGCGACCCAGGCAGAAGTGGGCGTAGTCGTTGACCGGGTGCGTCTCGACCACGGCCTCGAACTCGGTCGCGGCCTCGGCGTAGTGACGGGTGCGGAAGAGGGCACGGCCGAGGGCCTCGCGGACGGAGCTCTTCTCAGGCGCCTGGCGAGCGGCCTCCTTCAGGGGCACGGTCGCCTCCTCGAAGTCGCCCTCCTCGAGCAGCTCCATCCCCCTCCTATATAGGGAGTAGAGAGACTCGCTCTGCGATGTGCGCTCGTCCTGGGCCATGAACCCAGTTTAGGCGGGCGCGCAACCCACTCGGCGGGGCGGTCGCGAACGCTAGTCCTGGGTGCGAGCCCGCCGGCCGGCGTGCCCCGACCGAATGGAGTCGATGCGATCGAGAATGGCGTCGGCGACCTGTTCCTTGGAGGCGAGCGGAACGGGGTGCTCACCCGAGGGCTCCACGATCACGACCTCGTTCTCAGTGCTCTCGAAACCGATCTCGGAGCGGGAGACGTCGTTGAAGACGATCGCATCGGCACCCTTGCGCTCGAGCTTCTCCCGCGCGCGCCCCGGATCGTGATCGGTCTCGGCCGCGAAGCCGACGATCGTCTGGTCCTCGCGCCGGTTCGAGGAAAGCCCGGCGAGGATGTCCTCCGTCGGCTCCAGGTTCAGCTCCATGCCACCGCTTCCCTCGCGGTGGATCTTCTCGCCGGCCGCGGTCCGGGGACGGAAGTCGGCCGGGGCGGCCGCCATCACCAGCACGTCGGTGGAGTCGAACTCGCGGCCGAGTGCCCCGGCGAGCTCGGACGCCGTCTCGACGTCCACCCTCCTGACGCCGGGCGCGGCGGGCAGTGAGACGTTGGCGGCGACGAGGGTGACCTCCGCCCCGCGCCGGGCGGCCCGCTCGGCGATCGCGAGGCCCATGCGGCCTGAGGAGCGGTTGCCGATGAAGCGCACGGGGTCGATCGGCTCGCGGGTGCCACCGGCGGACACCAGCACGCGGAGTCCGTCCCACGGCCCGATCGGCCCGGGGGCGGCATGCTCGATCGCGTCGAGCAGCGCGCGCGGCTCGGGCAGCCGCCCGACGCCATGCTCCCCACGGGAGGCGAGCGCGCCCTCCTCCGGCTCGATCACGGTGATCCCGCGCTGCCGGAGTGTGGCCAGGTTGGCCTGGGTCGCGGCATCGCGGTACATCCGGTCGTTCATGGCCGGCGCCACGAGCCGCGGTGCAGAGCAGGCGAGGAACGAGGTGGTGACCATCGAGTCCGCGATCCCGGCCGCGAGCTTCGCGATCGTGTTGGCGGAGGCGGGAGCGATCAGATACGCGTCGGCGTTCGCGACCACCTCGAGGTGACCGATCGGATCGTGATCGGGGGCCGGATCGCCGGGGAAGGCGCCGCGCGCCGGATCACGCTCGAACTCGTCACTGAGCACGGGCGCGCCGGTGATCCCCTCGAATGAGGCCGGGCCGACGAAACGCTCCGCGGCCGGGGTCATCAGGACGCGGACGGCGTGCCCCTCCTTGGTGGCGAGGCGCGCCAACTCGAGCGACTTGTAAGCCGCGATGCCACCACTCACCCCGAGCAGGATGCGGGCCATCACGCCCTCCTAGTAGCTGGTTAGGCCTTGTACTCGTACTTGAGCTTGCCCGCCGCGGTCTCCTCCAGAGCGATCGTCAGGTAGTTCCCGCTGGGAACCTCGACCATCGGAGGCGTGTACTCACCGTAGGCGCCCTCGGAGAGGGAGTGGTAGTACGCGTTGATCTGGCGAGCCCGCTTCGCCGCGACGCAGACGGCGGCGTAGTGGGTGTCGGTGTGTTCGAGAAGCTTGTCGACTCTTGGCGTGATCATTGACATGGGGGTCAGTGTAGGGACAGCTGACCACGGACGAGCTTCTCGAGTTGCGAGGCGGCTTTCTGCACCTCGTCGTTCACCACCTCTAGCGGGAACTCCGAGCGGGCGGCGAGTTCCACCTCGGCGGTCCGCAGGCGCTGCTCGATCGCCTCGGGAGAGTCGGTGCCTCTCCCCTCCAGCCGCTCTCGCAGGACGTCCTCGTCGGGCGGCGCGATGAAGATCAGGACGGCGTCGTCGCCGAGCGAATCACGGACCTGGCGGGCGCCCTGCACCTCGATCTCGAGGACCACCGAGTGCCCCTGCGCAAGGCGCTCCTCCACCTCCTGCCGCAGGGTGCCGTAGTAGTTGCCGCTGTAGCTCGCGTGCTCGAGGAAGTCACCGGCCTCCAGCCGGCGGCGAAACTCCTCCGGCGTCAGGAAGAAGTAGTCGCGGCCGTCGGTCTCCCCGGGACGCGGCTCCCTGGTGGTCGCGGAGATGGAGAGCTCGAGCTCGGGAACGCGCTCGAGCAGCTGCTCGATCAGCGTTCCCTTCCCGACCCCCGACGGGCCGGTGATGACGAAGACCTTCCCCACGACGAGAAGATCATGACCGCCGGGACGGCCGCGAAAAGCTCCTGGAGTGCGGCGCTACTTACGCAACTGAGCTACGAGTTCGGCGCGCTGGCGCTCGGACAGGCCGCCGATGGTCTTCGACGGCGAGATCCGGCACTGATTCAGGATCCGATTCGTCTTCACCCGCCCGTACTTGGGGACGGCCATCAGCATGTCGATGACCTTGGCGGTCTGGACGTACTCGGGCGGATCCATGAGCAGCGTCTGGATCTTGACCTTGTTGCCCTTGAGGTCGCGCTTCAGCTGGGCCCGCTTGGAACGGATGTCATTTGCCCTTTTCAGGGCTTCCATCCTCTGGTCCAATGATCTCTCGGGGGCGGCGTTGGAGGACTGGACCGGGGCCTGCATCGGGGCGGCAGTATATCCGCGGCCGCGTGGAGCGGAAAGACCTTTTCAGGGTTTCCGAAAAAAATTCCCGTCTATCCGGAGATCCGAGCGAGCTCTCCGCCCAACTCGGCCGCGATCCGCGTGCCGGCAGCCGGGTCTCGGAAGCTCTCGGTGCCCACGGCAACGAGACTTGCACCCGCACGCAACATCTCGGCGGCGTCCCGGCCGGTCGAGACGCCGCCCATCGCGACGATCGGCACAGAGACGGCGGCCGCCACGGCATGAACTTGCGCCAGCGCCACGGCTCGCACCGCCGGCCCAGAGAGGCCGCCGGTCCCCCCGCCGAGCCAGCGGTCGCCCTTGTCGGGATCGAAGGCCACGGCGCGCAGCGTGTTGATCAGGGAGACCGCGTCCGCGCCCCCCTCCTCGGCGGCCACCGCGACCGGGACCGGATCGGCGATGTTCGGGGTGAGCTTCACGATCAGCGGCTTGCCGGTCAGCGGTCTTATGGCTCTGAGCAGGGATTTCGCCTCGTCGGGGGACTCGCCGACGATCAGCCCCGACTTGACGTTCGGGCAGGAGACGTTCAGCTCGAGCGCCGCCACCTCCTCCCGCTCGCCGACTCCCTCGACCAGCCGGCTGAACTCGTCGTGGCTGGTTCCCATCACCGAGACGATCAGCGGGACGGGGAGCTCGGCGAGTTGCGGAAGGTCGTGCTCCAGGAAGCCGTCGAGCCCCTTGTTCGGCAACCCGATCGAGTTGATCAGCCCCGAGGGCGTCTCCCAGAGCCGCGGGGGCGGGTTGCCAGCCCGCGGCTCCGGCGTGATGGTCTTGGAGACGAAGGCGGAGAAGGGGAACTCGTCGAGGAGCGCATCTCCGAAGGCGCGGCGGGCGGCGATCGCGTCGAAGGTGCCCGAGCCGTTGATCACCGGATGGCGCAGCTCGATGCCGCAGAAGTCGGTCAATGCCCGGATCCCGGGACCAGCGCCGTCTCGATCTCGTCGCCGCGGACAACCGGGCCATCGACGCAGAGCCGCATGTAGGTCCGGCCGCGGGGTTTCTGCGGGATCGCGCAGCCGAAGCAGGCGCCGAACCCGCAGGCCATCGGCGCCTCCAGCGCCAGCTCGCAGGCCACGCCGCGGTCGGCGCACATGACCCGCACGGCCTCCAGCATCGCCGGCGGCCCGCAGGCGTAGACGGCGCCGGTGCCGGCGTCGTCGCCCTCCAGCAGGACGCCGAGCAGGTCGGTGACGTAGCCGCGATGGCCGGTGTGGCCGTCCTCGCTGGCCAGGCGGATCTCGCTGCAGTCGAAGAGGTCGAGGCCACCGGAGTTCGGCCGGTCGCGGAAGCCCAGGAGAACCCGCGCCGGGATCCCAGCCCGGAGGAGCCGCCGGCGCCACAGAGCCAGCGGAGCGACCCCGATGCCGCCGCCGACCAGGATCGCCCCGGCGGCGCCCGGCGAGAGGTCCGTCGGTGGGGCGAACGGCCTGCCGAGCGGCCCGTGGATCCAGAGGCCCTCACCCGGTTCCAGTGCCGCCAGCCGGCTGGTGCCCGGGCCGACCGCCTGCACCAGGAAGTCGAGTCTCACTCCCCCGCTCTCGGTCTCCGCATCGGCAACGGAAAAGGCGCGGGCGAGGTACGGGCGTCCCTGATCTCCGCCCCAGCCGGAGTCCGCGGCCAGCATGTAGAACTGGCCGGCGGCCGGCTCGGGCCCGGCCGGGTCGAGCACCGAGAAGATCCGATAGCCGCCTGAGGGGAGGTTGCGCGTCACCTCACAGAGACGGCGGCCGAAGGGGGCCACGACCCTCTCCCCCAGACGCTGCACCTTGGCGGCGGTCATCTCTTCGATGGCTCGCGCTCCTCCGGGGCATGGAGCTCCTGGAGCGTGCGGACCTCGGCCTCCCCGCTGGCCGCAGCGAAGATCGCCCTGGAGGCCGCGGATGCGCCGGTCATCGTCGTCACGCAGGGGATGCCGTGGCGAACGGCCTCGGTGCGGATCTCGTAGCCGTCGGTCCGGGCCCCGGAGCCTGTCGGGGTGTTGATCACCAGATCGACCTCCTCGGAGCGAATGCAGTCGACCACGTGCGGCGAGCCCTCGCCGATCTTGTTGATCTTGCGTACCGGCACACCCATTGCCGAGATCGCCTGCGCCGTCCCGGCGGTCGCGATCACCTTGAAGCCGAGGTCGTGGAAGCGGGTCGCGAGCTGGGTGGCGGCTGGCTTGTCCGAATCGGTCACCGAGATGAAGATCGTTCCCTTCTCCGGCAGCGAGACGCCGGCGGCCGCCTGCGCCTTGCCGAAGGCGGTCGGGAAATCGGAGGCGATCCCCATCACCTCGCCCGTGCTCCGCATCTCGGGGCCGAGCACCGCATCGGCGCCGGCGAAGCGGGCGAAGGGCAGGACGGCCTCCTTGACGCTGATGTGGTCCGGCTGCTCGCTCGGCAGGTCCTGGTCGTCGAGGGACTCGCCGAGCATCAGGCGGCAGGCGATCTTGGCGAGCGGGGTGCCGATCGCCTTGCTCACGAACGGCACGGTGCGCGACGCGCGGGGGTTCGCCTCGATGACGTAGAGCTCGCCGTCGGCGACCGCGTACTGGACGTTGATCAGGCCGATGACGCCGAGCTCCAGCGCGATCTTGCGAGTCGTCTCGCGGATCTCCTCCAGCATCTCCTCGCCGAGGCTCATCGGAGGGAGCACGCA
Source organism: uncultured Solirubrobacterales bacterium (assembly GCA_963815045.1). GTDB lineage: Bacteria > Actinomycetota > Thermoleophilia > Solirubrobacterales > 70-9 > DASUPK01. The sequence continues at coordinate 1,007,490 of CAWFET010000002.1, read as the reverse complement.
GGCGGAGTCCCCGGAGTGGACCCCCGCCTCCTCGACGTGCTGCATGACGCCCGCGACGAAACAGCGCTCGCCGTCGGCGAGGGCGTCGACGTCGACCTCGATCGCGTTCTCCAGGAAGCGGTCGAGCAGCAGCGGGTGCTCCTGGTCCGCCTTGACGTTTGCCTCCAGGTACGCCGCCAGGGTCTCGGCGTCGTAACAGATCTCCATCGCCCGGCCGCCGAGGACGTAGGAGGGGCGAACAAGCAGCGGGAAGCCGACGTCCTCGGAGATCGCCACGGCCTCCTCGGCCGAGAGCGCGGTCCCGTACGGCGGGTGCTTGATCTCCAGCCGCCGCAGCAGGGCGCCGAAGCGGCCCCGGTCCTCCGCCAGGTCGATCGCATCGACCGGCGTTCCGAGCAGCGGCACTCCGGCGTCCTCGAGCGACTTCGCGAGGCGAAGCGGCGTCTGCCCGCCGAACTGCACGATCACTCCCTCGGGTTGCTCAACTCCGCAGATCGCGAGCACGTCCTCCGCGGTCAGCGGCTCGAAGTAGAGGCGGTCGGAGGTGTCGTAGTCCGTCGAGACCGTCTCGGGGTTGCAGTTGACCATCACCGCGTCGCGGTCGAGCTCGCGCGCGGTCATCGCGGCGTGCACGCAGCAGTAGTCGAACTCGATGCCCTGGCCGATCCGGTTCGGCCCGGAGCCGAGGATGACCACCGAGGGCCGCTCGCCGCGGTCGACCTCACCGGCCGCACCGTTGACCGGCGAGCGGTCATGCCCGCTGTAGAAGTAGGGCGTCCGCGCTTCGAACTCAGCCGCGCAGGTGTCGACCGAGCGATAGGTGCGCTCCAGGCCCTCCGTGCCGTCGCCCTCCGTCGCCAGCTGGCGAAGCTCGCGCAGGAACCAGGGATCGATCATGGTCGCCTCATGGATCCGCTCGAGCTCGACCCCTCGCCGGAAGCCGTCGAGGATCAGGTCGAAGCGATCCGACGAGGGCGATGACAGCCGCTCGAGTAGCTCGCCCGTGGATGCCGGGATGTCGGGCTCGTCGTCGAGCTCGCGGGAGCGGAGCGCCTTGGCGAAGGACTCACGGAAGGTTCGGCCGATCGCCATGCACTCCCCCACGGACTTCATGTGGGTCGAGAGGCGGCCCTCGGCGCCGGGGAACTTCTCGAAGGCGAAGCGCGGGATCTTGGTGACGACGTAGTCGATGGTCGGCTCGAAGGAGGCGGGCGTCGCCTTGGTGATGTCGTTCGGGATCTCCTCGAGCGCGTAGCCGACCGCGAGCTTCGCGGCGATCTTGGCGATCGGGAAGCCGGTCGCCTTGGAGGCGAGCGCCGATGACCGGGAGACGCGCGGGTTCATCTCGATCACGACGATCTCGCCGCTCTCCGGGCTGACCGCGAATTGGACGTTGGAGCCGCCGGTCTCGACGCCGACCGCGCGGATCACGCGGATGGCCTGGTCTCGCAGGTCCTGGTAGATGCCGTCCGTCAGGGTCTGGGCCGGCGCGATCGTCACCGAGTCGCCGGTGTGGACGCCCATCGGGTCCACGTTCTCGATCGAGCAGATGATCACCACGTTGTCGTTGCGGTCCCTCATCACCTCGAGCTCGAACTCGCCCCAGCCGAGCACCGACTCCTCGACCAGCACCTGGTTGATCGGGCTGGCCGCGAGCCCCTCCGAGACGACCTGTGCCAGCTCCGTCGCGGTGTTTCCGACGCCGCCGCCGTGGCCGCCGAGAGTGAAGGCGGGCCTGACGATCGCGGGCAGGCTGATCGTGCCGTCCGCGACTCCGGCCTCGGCCTCAGCCACCGAGGTGACGATCTGCGACCAGGGGACGCGCAGCCCCGCGCCCTCCATCGTCTCGCGGAAGGCCTCCCGGTCCTCGGCGCGATGGATCGCGTCGTAATCGGCCCCGATCAGCTCGACGCCGAAGCGCTCCAGGGTGCCGTCGTCGTGCAGGGACTTGGCGAGATTGAGCGCGGTCTGACCGCCCAGGGTCGGGAGCAGGGCGTCGGGGCGCTCCCGCTCGATCACCTTCGCGACCGGGCCGGGAAGCAGCGGCTCGATGTAGGTGCGATCGGCGAACTCGGGGTCGGTCATGATCGTCGCCGGGTTCGAGTTGACGAGCACGACCTCGTACCCCTCCTCCAGGAGGACCTTGCAGGCCTGGACGCCGGAGTAGTCGAACTCGGCCGCCTGCCCGATCACGATCGGCCCGGAGCCGATCAGCAGGATCTTCCGGATGTCGTCGCGCCTGGGCATCAGGCCGCCAGCTCCAGGAAGCGGTCGAAGAGGTAGCGGGCGTCGTGCGGGCCGGGGCCGGCCTCCGGGTGGTACTGGACGGTGCAGCCGGGCACGTCCTTCAGGACGAGGCCCTCGACCGTGCGGTCGTAGAGATTGAGGTGGGAGAGCTCGGCCTCGCCGAAGTCCGTCTGCCAGCGAACCGGCTCGTCGCCCTCGATCGTCTCGTCGCCGCCGGGACCGAGCACGGCGAAGCCGTGGTTCTGGGAGGTGATGTCGATCCGCCCGGTCTCCAGGTCCTTGACCGGGTGGTTGGCGCCGCGGTGGCCGAAGGGAAGCTTGAAGGTCTCCAGGCCGACGGCGCGACAGAGCAGCTGATGGCCGAGGCAGATGCCGACGACGGGCTTCTTGCCCACCACGCCGCGGACGTTCTCGACCACGTAGTCGAGCGCGCCGGGGTCGCCGGGCCCATTCGCCAGGAAGACGAGATCCGGGTCGCGGGCGAGCACGTCCTCGGCCGAGGTGTCGCAGGGCAGCAGCGTGATCCGGGCGCCCCGCTCCTTGAGCTGACGGACGATCGAGAGCTTGATGCCCGTGTCGATGCCGACCACATGCGGCCCGTCGCCGTCGATCTCGACCGGCTGATCCGGCGTCACCGTCCTGGCGAAGTCGGCGCCGTCCATCGAGGGCTCGGCCCCGACACGCTCGCGTGCCTCGGACTCCGCGAGGCCGGCCGGGAAGATCCCGCCCCGCATGGCGCCCCGGTCCCGGATGTGGCGGACGAGCGCACGGGTGTCGACTCCGGAGATCGCCGGGATGCCGCAGTCGCGAAGCCAGTCGAGCCAGCCGCCCTCGGCGGTCGCGGCGTCCTCCGTGTTCTTGCCCTCTCGCATGATCACGCCGCGGGCCTGGACGCGCTCGGACTCCATCGCCTCGCCCGAGACCCCGTAGTTGCCGATCAGCGGATACGTGAAGGTGATGATCTGGCCTGCGTAGCTGGGATCGGTGACCGCCTCCTGGTAGCCCGTCATCGAGGTGTTGAAGACGACCTCGCCGGTCATGGCCGAGCCGGAGCCCAGCAGCTCGCCGTCGAGACGCGTGCCGTCCTCGAGCAGGACGTACCCGCTCACGTGACCCTCTCCCTCGGCTTCGGCATGGTCTCCGGGTTCGGGGCGTATTCGAGGATCAGCTTCTGGATCGCCTTGAACTCCTCGCTGCCGGCGCGGCCGAGCAATTCGAAGAGCGCGGTCTCGACGCTGGTCAGCGTCGCTCCCGCCCGCTCCATCTTGTTGAGGCCGATCCGCCGGTTCTCCTCGGTCCGCGAGCCGACCGCGTCCTCGGCAACCTCGACCTCCTTGCCCTCGGCGAGCAGGTCGAGGACCGTCTGGTTGACGCAGACGTGCGTCTCGATCCCGCAGACGAGAGCCTGGTCGCGGTCCGAGAGGTCGAAGCCCTCCGCCTCGGCCGCCGAGAACACGACCTTCTCGATCGGGGCGGTGCCGTCGGGCAGATGCTCCGACACCTCCGCCGCGGTCTCCCCCAGGCCCTTCGGATACTGCTCGGTGACCACGATCGGGATGCCGATGGCCTCGGCTCCCTGGATCAGCGTGGCGGTGGCCTTCGCGACGCGCTCGAAGTCGGGGATCGCCTTGCGAAAGCCCTCCTGGACGTCGACGACGACCAGCGCGGCTCGATCCCGCTCGAGCCTGCTCACGAGGCGACCCCGAGGGCGAAGCTGCGCTGCCGGAAGGCGACGCGCCCCGCGGCGACCGTCATCAGGATGCGGCCGGTCAGCTCCCGGCCGCCGAAGCAGCTGTTGTAGGAGCGGCTCTCGTAGCCGTCCTCGCCGACCGTCCAGGTGAGCTCGGGGTCGATCAGCGCGACGTTCGCCACCGCGCCCGGCTCGATGCGCGGCGCTTCGATGCCGAAAGGTTCACCGCCGCAGGTCATCCGCTCGACGAGGAGCTCGAGGGGCAGGACGCCCGGCAGCACCAGGTCCGTGTAGAGCGCGGCGAAGGCGGTCTCGAGGCCGGTCACGCCCATCGCGGCCTCCTCGAACGGCACCTCCTTCTCCTCCGAGGCGTGCGGGGCGTGATCCGTGGCGACGCAGTCGATCGTGCCGTCGCGGAGCCCTTCGATCAGCGCCTGGCGGTCGTCCTCCGTGCGCAGCGGCGGGTTCATCTTGAAGCGGGCGTCGAGGCTGCGGACCGCCTCGTCGGTGAGGGTCAGGTGATGCGGGCTCGCCTCGCAGGTGACCTGGACGCCGGCCGCCTTGGCGCGGGCGATCTCCTCCACCGAGGCCCGTGCGGAGAGGTGCTGGACGTGGATCCGCGCCCCCTCATATAGAGCGAGCGAGCAGTTGCGGGCGATCATCGTCGACTCCGACACCGCCGGGACCCCCTCCATGCCGAGCGCGGCGGAGACCTCGCCCTCGTTCATCACGCCGCCGCCCGAGAGGTCCGGGTCCTCCTCGTGAAGGGCGATCACTCCGCCCGCGAGGCGCTGGTACTGGAGGGCGCGGCGAAGGACCCGGGCGTTGGCTATCGGCAGGCCGTCGTCCGAGAACCCGATCGCGCCGGCCTCCGCGAGCTCGGCCATCTCGGTGAGCTCCTGCCCGGCCATCCCGCGGGTGACGTTGGCGACAAAGCCAACCGGGATCGACGCCTCGCGCTCCGCTCGGTCCCGGACCGATCCGAGTACGGCCGCGGAATCGATCGGCGGCGAAGTGTTGGCCATCGCGATCACCGCGCAGTAGCCGCCGGCTGCCGCGGAGCGGGTGCCCGTCTCCAGATCCTCCTTGTGCTCCTGCCCCGGGACCCGGAAGTGGACGTGCGGGTCGACGAAGGCCGGGAGAGCGAGCAGGCCCTCGCCCTCGACGACCTCGGCGCCCTCGACTTCGGGGGCGTTCCCGGCCTCGGCGATCTCGGCAACCTCGCCGTTTCGCACGACCAGGTCACGAGCGCCGTCGAGGCCGGTACGCGGATCGAGCAGACGGGCTCCCTTGATAACCAGATTGGCGGCCCCGCCCGGCCGGGAGATCAGCTTCGGGGCCTCCGCCGCGCCCTCGGCTCCGTTCTCCGAGACGGTCACGCCGGCTGTCCGATCGTCGGAGTGTCGGCGGGGGCGGGCCCGCGGTCGGGTCGTGCCCGGTCGCTCCCCGCCAGCAGCTCGTAGAGGATCGCCATCCGGACGACCAGGCCGCTCTCGACCTGCGCGGTGATCAGCGACTGCGGCGAGTCGATCACCTCGGGCGAGAGCTCCACCCCGCGGTTGACCGGGCCGGGGTGCATGAGCAGCTGGCGCGGGCCGAGCCGCCGGGAGTCGATCTGGTAGCGGGTCGCGTACTCGCGCAGCGAGGGGACGAAGCTCTCGCTCATCCGCTCCCGCTGCATCCGCAGCGCGTAGACCACGTCCGCCTCGCCGAGCCGGTCGAGGTTGTACGAGACCTCGCAGCCGAGCGCCTCGATCCCGCGAGGGATCAGCGTCGGCGGCCCGCAGATCGTCACCTTGGCCCCCATCTTCCGGAAGGCCAGGAGGCAGGAGCGCGCGACGCGGCTGTGCAGGACGTCGCCGACGATCCAGATGTTCGACCCCTCGAGCGAGTCGAGCCGCTGGCGCAGCGTGAAGACGTCGAGCAGGGCCTGGGTCGGATGCTCGTGCTTGCCGTCGCCGGCGTTGATCACCGAGGCCTCGGTCCAGCGAGCGACGAGGCCGGCCGCTCCGGCGTGCGGCGAGCGGATCACGATCGCGGCCGGGTCGTAGGCGGAGAGGGTCGCGACCGTGTCCTTCAGCGACTCGCCCTTGTCGACCGAGGAGCCGGCCGACTTGACGCTGACCACGTCGGCGGAGAGGCGCTTGGCGGCCAGCTCGAACGAGGAGAGCGTCCGGGTGCTGGCCTCGTAGAAGAGGTTGACGATGGTGCGGCCGCGGAGGGTCGGGACCTTCTTGATGTCGCGCCGGCCGACCTCGGCGAAGCTCTGGGCCCGCTCGAGGATGCGGTCCATCTCCTCGCGTGAGAGCTCCTCGACTCCCAACAGGTGCTTCATGCGTCCTCGCTTCCTGAAACGGGGCGCGCTTCCGCGCGCCCCTGAACCGTCGTTCCGGCTGGGGTGATCGCCACCTCGTCGATGCCATCGGTCTCCTCGAGCCGGACGTTCACCCGCTCGCCTGGTGCGGTGGGCAGGTTCTTGCCGACGTAGTCGGGGCGAATCGGGAGCTCGCGGTGGCCACGGTCGGCCAGCACCGCCAGCTGGACCCGCGCCGGGCGGCCGTAGTCGAAGAGGGCGTCGATGGCGGCGCGCACCGTGCGGCCCGTGTAGAGCACGTCGTCGACCAGGACGATGGTGCGGCCGGCGAGGTCGAAGTCGAGATGGGAGTCGTGGACCACCGGGGCGTCACGGGGCTCGCGCCGCTCGATGTCGTCCCGGTAGAAGGAGATGTCGAGGTCGCCGAGAGGCACCTCGGTGCCGGAGAGCTCGCCGACCAGCGCGTGGAGACGGCTGGAGATGACGGCGCCGCGCGTGTGGATGCCGACCAGCGCCAGGCGGTCCGAGTCCTCATTCTTCTCGACGATCTCGTGGGCGATACGGACGAGCGTCCGCCGCAGATCGTCGTGATCGAGCACGACCTTCTCGTCGTTCACTGCCTTGCTCCTTCCCGGCCTCACGGGACCGTGGTTAAAGGGGCTTGCCGCGCCAGCGTAGCAGCGAGGTGCGACGACTCTCGGTCGCGAATCCGCAGGTTGCGGCGGTTAGTCGCCGGCGGGCGACGGCTCGGCCAGCGGCTCGGGGCGCTCCTTCGCGCCCTCCTGGATCAGCTCTGGATCGCCCCGCTCCGGGAACGGGATCTCGACCAGGTCGAAGTCGCGCGGCGCGAACGTGTTGGGGAAGGCCTCGCGCGCCTCCTTCAGCACGGCCGAGACGTTGTAGCGCGAGGAGACGTGGACGATCGCCAGCATGTGGACCTCGGCCTCGGCGGCGAGCTGCGCGGCGCCTTGGGCCGTCGAGTGGCCCGTGTCGGCCGCCCGGGCCGACTCCTCGAGGGCGAACGTGCCGTCATGGACCAGCAGCTGAGCGGCATGCGCCGCGATGCGGGTCATCTCACACGGCGCCGTGTCCCCCGTGATCACGATCTTCCGCCCGGCTCGAGCCTCGCCGAGCACCTGCTCCGGCCGGATCTCCGAGCCGTCCACGGCGACCGTCTCGCCGCGCTGCAACCTGCCGAAGTCACGGTCGTCAGTGATCCCGAGACCGCGCGCGGCCTCGACGTCGAAACGACCCGGCCGCTCGGGCTCGACGTAGGCGTAGCCGAGCGCCCTCATCCGGTGCTCCACGGGAAAGGCGCGCATCTCGAAGCCGTCATGCTCGATCCCCTCCCCCGGCTCGAGCTCGAGCAGCTCCACCTCGTAGCGCAGCCGGCCGAAGATCCGCCGGAGCGCCGCGAACAGGTCGTGGAGACCGGCGGGCCCGACGATCCGCAGCGGCGCCTCGCGCTCCATCAGGTCATAGGTCTTCAGCAGCCCCGGCAGGCCGAGGTAGTGGTCGGCGTGGAAGTGGGTGATGAAGATGTCGTCGACCTGGACCAGCCCGGTCGAGTTGATCATCTGCCGCTGGGCCCCCTCGCCCGCGTCGATCATGATCCGGCTCCCGCCCGCGCGGATCAGCACACAGGCGGTCGCCCTCCGCGCCGAGGGCACGGAGCCGCCGGTGCCGAGGAAGACGACCGAGAGATCCATCCGCAGCCTAGCGACGCCCAGAGGACGTGATGCTCCCTCGGTTGCGATAGCCATCGCTCCGCCCGCGCATCCAGGCCACCGCCTAGACTTGACCGTCTCGCGCCCGTAGCTCAGCTGGATAGAGCGCTCCCCTCCGGAGGGAGAGGTCGCAGGTTCGAATCCTGCCGGGCGCGCTCAGACGATGCAGGTGTTGCTCACGTGCAGCTCGACATGGGTGAAGCGATGGCGCCGCACCTTCAAGCGCTTCGTCTCGCCCTGCAGGCAGGGCGCGACAACGGCGGGGCTCGCCTGCAGCGGGCAGACCGTCTGCGGCGTCGGTTCGCAGGTCGGCGGATTCGGCGGCACCGAGCTCACGTCGTAGGCGCCTCGCTTCACCCTGATCCTGAAGTGACCGTCGCTGGTCGCCTGGCTCGCCACCTGCACTCCGTCGCTCGCCCTCGTGACCGTGACCGTCACCGGGCCGCTGTAGACCGGCTGCGGAGGCGGCGGCTCGGCGCAGGCTCCCGGACAGGTCGAGTTGAGCACGACCCCCTTGACGCCGGCGGCGTGGTGGTGACGCTTCTTGCCATCGGCCGTGGCGGGGACAGCGACGAGAGCCAGAACAGCCAGCGCGGTCAGCAGGCGACGCACGGAACCTCACTTACCCCCAAGAGGACGAGCCGAATCGCGGCGTCAGCCGCCGGCCACCGCGGGGAGGATCGTCACCTCGTCGCCGTCGTTGACGGCGGTGTCGAGGCCATCCTGGAAGCGGATGTCCTCGCCGGAGACGTAGACGTTCACGAAGCGGCGGAGGTCCCCATCCTGGGTGATCCGCTCGCGCAGGCCGTCGTGCTGGTCGAAGACCGCATCGAGCGCCTCGCCGACGGTGGAGCCCTCGACCTCGATCTCGCCGTCGCCGCCGGTGGCGGCACGGAGCTGGGCCGGAATCTTCACGGTGATGCTCATCGGCCGAGGATCTTAGTCATCAGGCCGACGCCGCCACTCCCTGGAACTCGGTCTCGAACGCGTCGAGCGTCGGATCGATCTCGTGCATCCGGAATGACTCGCGGGCGGCGTCGAGCGTCTTCAGCCCCTCACCCGTGATGTAGGCGACCACCCGCTCGTCGGTGCCGATCTTCCCGGCCTCCGCGAGCTTGGCCAGAACGCCGATGGTCACACCGCCGGCAGTCTCGGTGAAGACGCCCGTCGTCTCGGCGAGCAGCTTGATCCCCGCGCGAATCTCGTCGTCGTTCACCGACTCGATCTCGCCGCCGGTCTCCCTGGCGAGCTCGAGCGCGTACGGGCCGTCGGCCGGGTCCCCGATCGCCAGGCTCTTCGCGATGGTGTCCGGCTTTCGCTGCGGCTTGCAGACCTCCCAGCCCTCGGCGAAGGCGGTCGCCACCGGCGAGCAGCCCTCGGGCTGAGCGCCGCAGAAGATCGGCAGGTCGCCCTCGACGAGGCCGACGTCCAGCCACTCGCGGGTCCCCTTGGCGAGCTTGGTGAACATCGACCCAGAGGCGATCGGCCCGACGATCCGGTCCGGAAGGCTCCAGCCGAGCTGCTCGATGGTCTCGAAGGCGAGGGTCTTCGAGCCCTCCGAGTAGTACGGCCTCAGATTGACGTTCACGAAGGCCCAGGGATGCATCTGGCTGAGCTCCGTACAGAGCCGATTGACGTCGTCGTAGGTGCCGCGGATGCCGACCAGGTTGGTCCCGTAGATGCCGGTCGCGAGCAGCTTCTGCTCCTCGAGGTCCGCCGGGACGAAGACGTAGGAGTCGAGGCCCGCCGCGGCCGCGTGCGCCGCGACCGCGTTGGCCAGGTTCCCCGTGGACGCGCAGGCGACGGTGTCGAACCCGAGCTCCTTGGCCTTGGCGACCGCGACAGCGACGACGCGGTCCTTGAAGGAGTGAGTCGGGTTGGCGGCGTCGTTCTTGATCCAGAGCTCGCCGAGACCGAGGCGGTCGGCGAGGCGGTCGGCGCGGATCAGCGGGGTCAGGCCCGGCTCGAGCGGGTCGCCGGGGGGGCCGGCGAACGGGAGGAAGTCGGAATAGCGCCAGATTCCGTGTGATCCGGCCTGGATCTTGCGGCGTGTCTCCTCGGCATCGAGATCCGAGAAGTCATACGAGACCTCGAGCGGGCCGAAGCACTGCTCGCAGACGAAGTGGGCCTCGAGCGGATAGGTCTCGCCGCATTCCTTGCACTTGAGAGATTCGACTGCCATCTGGCTCCTCTACGAAAAAACCTCCGCCGGGCTTGATGTGGGCGGAGGTCCTAGAAGGAGCGCTCTTCCCACATCTTCCAGGCTCTTTGACTTCACCTGCTGGAGTTGGCACCTTCCTCGAACCGAAGTCCGAGGGGGTTGCCGGGGTTTCATCGGGCCAGTCCCTCCACCCCTCTTGATGTGGTGACTATGTGACGAGGAAATATAGCAACGCGCCATTTCCGCAAATGCAGGCACGAACTCGGGAATCGTCCTGCGCCACGCCCCTCTCGCCTCAGTACAGTGAACTGACCATGGAAGTCGACGCGACGAACACGATGGGTCCGGAAGATGCCGAACCTCCCTCGCCCCAGACTGCGCCGCACCCGCGCCGGCGAGCTCGTCGCGCCGCTTCCGCCTGAGCCGCAGACCCCGAACGTCGAGGAGATCGCGGCCGAGGGCCTGCGCTGGATCAAGATCGACCGGCCGGGTGCCCTCGAGCAGGCCTGGCTGGAGGAGAACTTCGAGTTCCACGCCCTGGACTACGAGGACGTCCTCTCACGCAACCAGGGGCCGAAGCTCGACGTCTACGACGACTATCTCTTCATCGTCCTGCAGTTCCCGATCTTCGACCGCTCGGCCCGGCGCCTTGGCGCCGGCGAGCTCGACCTCTTCGTCGGCGCGGACTTCCTGATCACGATCCCGAACCAGCCGCTGCAGCCGGTCGAGTATCTGTTCGAGCGCTGCCGCCAGAAGGAGGAGATCCGCGAGCAGCTCTTCTCGCGCGGCTCTGGCTATCTCCTTTACCGACTGGTCGACGACGGCTTCGACTACTGCTTCCCGATGCTGCGCAAGATCGGCAACAAGCTCGACGTGCTCGAGGAGGAGATCTTCGAAGGGAGCTCCTCCGAGGAGATCGTGCGGGACATCTCCAACGTGAAGCAGGAGATCATCAACTTCCGCAAGGTGATTCGCCCGCAGCGCCCAGTGCTCCGCGACCTGGAGAAGATCAAGCAGCGCTACCTGGCGCCGGACATGGACCTCGAGATCTACTTCGACGACATCGTCGACGCCCATGAGCGCATCTGGGACAACCTCGAGAACTACAAGGAGGTCGTCGAGGCGCTCGAGGAGACGAATGAGTCGGTGATCTCGCACCGCGTCAACGACATCCTCCGCGTCCTCACCTCGATCAGCGTCATCGTCCTTCCCCTCACCCTGCTCGCCAGCATCTGGGGCATGAACGTGCGCGTCCCGGGCGAGCAGAACATGACCGCGTTCTGGGTGATCGCAGGGGTGATGGTGGCTCTGCTGGTCGGGATGGTCGCGTTCTTCCGCAAGCGCGGCTGGCTGTAGCGGCCGCGAGCGGCGAAGCCGTCTTACATACGATCCCGGTTGTGGCCAACCAGCGGATCTGGGCTCCCTGGCGACTCGAGTACGTGAAGGACGCCTCCAAAGACAACGCCGACGCCTGCGTCTTCTGCGCCGCCCTCGAGGCCGGTGACGACGAGGCGAACCTGATCGTCCATCGCGGCGAGCGCTGCTTCGTGATCCTCAACAAGTTCCCCTATACGAACGGCCACCTGATGGTGGCGCCGTACGAGCACGCCGCGGCGATCCAGGAGCTCGACGCCGAGACGGTGGCGGAGCTCATGTCCCTCGCCCAGCGAGGCATGAACGCACTGGAGACCGGCTATTCGCCGCACGGCTACAACGTGGGCTTCAACCAGGGCCGGGTGGCCGGGGCCGGAGTCGAGCATCACATCCACATGCACGTCGTCCCGCGCTGGGGCGGCGACACCAACTTCATGCCGGTCCTCGGCGACACTCGCGTGATGAACCAGACGCTCGAGGACAGCTTCAAGACGGTCCGCGAGGCGTTCTGATCATGCCGATCACCTCTCCCCCGGCCGGAATCTTCAAGGCCTACGACATCCGCGGCCTCTACGGCGAGGAGATGGACGAGGCGACCGCGCACCTGATCGGGCGCGGCTTCGCGCGCGTGCTCGCGCGATTGCGGGACAAGGAGACCTCGGAGCTCCGCGTCGGCCTGGGTCACGACATGCGGCTGACCGCTCCAGAGATGTCCGCCGCCGTCCGGCGGGGTCTGGTCGAGGAGGGCGTCGCCGTCCTCGACGCCGGCCAGATCGCCACGGAGATGAGCTACTTCCTGGTCGGCTCGCGCGAGCTCGACGGCGGCGCCATGGTGACGGCCTCCCACAACCCGAAGGCCTACACCGGCGTCAAGCTGATTCGCGAAGGCGCTCTCGCCCTCTCCGGCGACGCCGGCATCCAGGACGTGCGCGCCGAGATCGAGGGCGGGATGCCCGAGCCGCCCGGCGGCGGAAGCGTCGAGGAGGTTGACATCTATTCCGACTTCCACAGCCACATGCTCGGCGTCGTCGACCGGGACGCGATCGGTCCGCTCAAGATCCTGGCCGACGGCGGGAACGGCATGGCCGGCCCGATGGTCGGCCCGCTGCTGGAGCAGCTCAACCTCGAGGTGACCACCACCTACTGGACGCCGGACGGGAACTTCCCCGACCGTGAGCCGAACCCTCTGCTCGAGCAGAACCGCCGCTTCATCATCGAGCACGTGAAGGGCGAGAAGGTGGATCTCGCGATCGCCTGGGACGGGGACGCCGACCGCTGCTTCTTCATCGACGGCGAGGGCAGCTTCTGCGACGGTGACTTCGTCTGCGCGCTGCTCGCCCGGGCCGCACTCGCCAAGAACCCCGGCGCGACGATCCTCTACGACCCACGCTCGAGCCGAGCGGTACCCGACACCGTCGCGGCGGCGGGCGGCAAATCGGATCTGAGCCGCGTCGGGCACGCCTTCTTCAAGAAGCGGATGCGCGAGACGGATGCGGTCTTCGGCGGCGAGGTCTCCGGCCACTACTACTTCCGCGACTTCTACTGCGCGGATTCGGGCACGATGCCGGCGCTGCTCATCCTCGAGCTGGTTTCCCAAGAGGGCCGCTCGCTCAGCGAGCTGATGGCCGAGTTCCGCACTGCGTACTTCATCTCCGGCGAGATCAACTCCGAGGTCGACGACCAGCAGGGGAAGATGGAGGAGATCGCCGAGCGCTACTCCGACGGAGAGATCACGCGTCTCGACGGGATCTCGGTGGACTACCCGGACTGGCACTTCAACGTCCGGCCGTCCAACACCGAGCCGCTGCTTCGCCTCAACCTCGAATCGCTCGCCTCCCGTGAGGACATGGAGGCGAAGCGCGACGAGGTCCTCGGTTTGATCCGGTCGTGAGCGGCGACGAGACGCCCGCGGAGGTCTGGCAGAAGATCTCCGACGCCGGCATCCGGGTGCTGAGGATCCCCACCCCGTTCCAGGTCGGCCGCGTGAACACCTACCTGCTCGAGGGTGAGCCGCTGACGCTGGTGGACTCGGGCCCCAATTCGGGCAAGGCCCTGGACGAGCTGGAGCGCCAGCTCGAGGCGCTCGATCACCGGATCGAGGACATCGAGCTGGTGATCATCACCCATCAGCACATCGACCATCTCGGCCTGGTCGACATCGTCGCCAAGCGCTCCGGCGCGGAGGTCGCCGCCCTCGACCTGCTCGCCCCGTTCGTCCAGAACTTCGGCGACGACGCCGAGCGGGACGACGAGGAGGCGGCGGCCCTGATGCTTCGCCACGGGATCTCGCAGGAGGTGGTCACCGCCCTCCGGCAGGTGACCGGAAGCTTCCGGGCCTGGGGCTCGAAGGTGACGGTGACGCGGCCGCTCCACGACGGAGAGGTGCTCGAGCTTGGGGACCGCCGGCTCGAGGTGCAGCACCGGCCCGGGCACAGCCCCTCGGACACGGTCTTCTGGGACGAGCAGCGTCGCATCCTGATGGCCGCCGATCATCTGATCAAGCACATCTCCTCGAACCCGCTGATCTCCCGTCCGCTCGACGGCTCCTCGGAGAGGACCCAGGCTCTGGTCACGTATCTCGAGTCCCTGAAGAAGACTCGTGAGCTGCCGGCCGAGATCGTCCTCTCGGGACACGGCGAGCCGATCACCGACCACGTGGGGCTGATCGACAAGCGCTTCGCCATGCACCAGCGGCGGGCAGAGAAGCTCTACGGGCTGATTCTGGAAGGGCCGCGAACCGGGCACGAGCTGGCCCAGGCAATCTGGGGCGACGTCGCCGTCACCCAGGCATTCCTCACCCTCTCCGAGGTCATCGGGCACGTCGACCTGCTGGTGAACGCGGGGCACGTCCGCGAGGCCGACGACGGCGAGGTCATCCGCTACGAGGCGACCTCGGACGCCTCCGCCGACGAGCTCGGCGACCTGATCCCGGGCGGTAACCCGGCCCCAAACAGGGGTTAGGAAAAGGGCGTGTCCACGATCACCCCTACCCAAAGAGATCCCGCTCCGGCGGCAACCGCCGTCCCGCTCGAGCCGGATGCGGAGAAGAAGCGGATGCTGATCATCGTCAACCCGTACGCGACGACCGTCTCGGACCGGCTGAAGAACCTGGTCGTCTACGCGCTCCAGGCTCGCTACGAGGTCGAGGCCGTCGACACGGAGGCCGCCGAGCACGCGATCGAGATCGGCAGGGAGGCTCGCCACGGCGAATACGACATCGTCGTCGCCTTCGGCGGCGACGGCACGCTGAACGAGGTCGCCAACGGGCTGGCCGGCACCGATGTTCCCGTCTCCGTCCTGCCGGGCGGCTCGACCAACGTCGTCTGCCGCACCCTCGGCATCCCGAACGACGTGGTCGACGCGACCGAGCATCTGATCGGCCTGGCCGACGACTTCCGGCCCCGCAAGATCGATCTCGGCCGCTGCAACGGCCGTCATTTCGTCTTCGCCTGCGGTGTCGGCCTGGACGCCACCGTCGTGAAGCGCGTCGACGCCCACCCGAGGCTCAAGGCCCGCGCTCGCCAGTGGTACTACACCTGGGCCGCGGTCTCAGGCTTCTACCGCCACTACCTCCGGAACCCGGTCCACCTCGAGCTCGAGGTCGACGGCGAGCGGCACGAGGGAGTGACCGCCATCGCTCAGAACTCGGACCCGTTCACCTACTTCGCGCGCGTCCCCATCCGGATCTGCGAGGACATCGGGCTCGACGACGGCACGCTCTCGATGGCCCTGCTTCACCGCGCCAAGCAGCGCGACATGCTGCCGATCGCCGCCCGGGTGCTGAGCAAGCGGCTGCACGCGACCAAGCATCGGCAGATCGACGAGTTCGACGACGTCGCCGAGGCGATGGTCCGCTCGATCTCCATGGACGAGGAGGGGCAGCCGCGCCCCTTCCCGGTGCAGGTCGACGGCGACTACATCGGCGAGCACACCGAGCTGACCTTCGGGGTCGACCCCGGGGCGCTCACGGTCGTCTCGTAAGACGGCTTCGCCATATAGCCGCGGCCACAAGCGGCCGCCCCACATAAGTCGCTACGGCCTTCGGCCTCCGCTCCAAAGTGGAGCGGCCTGGTGGCCGCTACTTATGTTTCGCCGTGAAGTTGACCTTGCTCTTGCCTTCTGAGCAGAGGTCCTGCTGGGCGAAGTGGTAGATCGCGTAGCCCTGGATCTCGTTCGGCTCCACGAACCTGCCGTGGATCATGTCGATCTTGTTCCCGAAGAACGTATGGGTGAGGGTGAAGGTGCGGTTCCGGCCCAGCTTCTTGCTCGCATCGCTGTCCTGCGTGAAGACCGGGGTTGAGATGCAGCTATCGCGCGCGACCGAGGGCTCGGTCGTGATCGTGACCTTGCCCTTCTTGACTGTGAACTGAATCGCCCGGAACGAATCGGCGACCGCCTGCTGAGTCGTCTTGCCCTTGTACTTCCCGGTCTTGATCGGCGTCCCGGCCCCCGCGACCGCCCATTGCATTGCCACGACGAGCAGAGCCAGCGGAATGGCGATGGCGATCCTGCGAAGTGTCCTGGGTCCTCTCAACGTTCCTCTCCTCCCCGGCCCGCTCTGACAGTATCGCGGACGTGGGCGCCCAGGACCCTAATTGCCGCTTCTGTCAGATCATCGCCGGCGATGAGTCCGGGCACCTGGTCTTCGATGACGAGCGCACGATCGCCTTCCTCGACAATCGCCCCCTCTTCCCGGGTCATTCGCTGCTCGTTCCGCGTGAGCACCACGAGACGCTCGCGGACCTGCCCGGCGACCTGGTGGGCCCGCTCTTCGCCAACGCGCAGCGGCTCTCCGTGGCGGTGCCGAAGGCCATGAGGAAGCCCGGCTCCTTCGTGGCCCTCAACAACGTCGTCAGCCAGAGCGTTCCTCATCTCCACATCCACGTGGTGCCGCGAAAGCCGAAGGACGGGTTGCGCGGGTTCTTCTGGCCGCGCACGAAGTACGCCTCGGAGGACGAGATGGGGAAGGTCGCTGAGCGGATCCGGAAGGCCGTCGCCGCGCCTAGCTGAGCTTCGCCTTCGAGCTGACGGGCGAGCCGAACGGGATATCGGCGGTGACGCTCACCTTCGCCGTCTTCTTGCGGCTCAACTTGCCCTTCCCGGCCTTGTTCAGCTTCAGGACGGGGGCGTTGAAGCCCTCCAGCAGCGTGGTGGTCGCCTTGGCGATCGTCGTCTTGCCCAGCTTCGCGGTCAGGGTGACGCCCTCAACCCGGGTGGTCGGCGTCATGTTGAGCTTCAGACCCTTCTTGATCGTCTGCTTCAGGTTCCGGCGCGCGACCTTGATCGACGATGACGGGCGGGCCTGCGGCGCTCCGCTGGACGTGATGTGGAGCGTGCCGGACATCGTGGTCGGGTGGACGGTGCAGTAGAACGCGTAGTCGCCGGCCGGCAGGTACTGGGTCCCCTGAATGCCCGCGGTCCCGCTGGACAGGGTCGGGCTCAGGAAGAGGGCGCCGCCGTCAGGGCCGGTCTGGCGCGCGGTCACGTTGTGGGTGCCGCCGTCGTCGCGGAACTGGACCACCGCGCCCTGGTCGGTGTTGTAGGTCGGCGCCGAGAACTGGTCGGCCGGTCCGGCGACGATGGTGTCGGAGGCTGCCAGCGCCAGTCCCCCCGCGAACAGAACGCCCGCTCCCACGACGCCCAGCCCGAACAGCAGGCGTCGCCGGCGATTCCTCCGCTGCTTCGGCTCTTCCCTGCGTCGCAACACGTCTATTCCCTCCTACGTCCCGCCGTCCTTGGCGGATTGACTTTCAGTCAGACGCTATTGGAACACTCAACCGGTCGGAGTGACTCGGTATGCGTCGAAGACCGAGTCGACGTTCCGCAGCCGCGAGATGCACTGCTTGAGCTGCTCGGTGTCACCGACCTCGAGCACGAAGCGGTTCTTCACCATCGGGTGCTTGGTGGTGCATCGCGCCTCCAGGATGTTCAGGCCCGCCTCCGCGAAGGTGCGCGATAGGTCTTCGAGGAGGCGCGTTCGGTCCCAGGCATCGACCTGAAGCTCCACGCGGTAGGAGGACTCGTTGTCGCCGTCCCACGCCACCTCCGTGAAGCGTTCGGGCGCCTTCTTCAGGGCCGCGACGTTCTTGCAGTCCGCGCGGTGGACGGTGATCCCTCGCCCGAGTGAGACGTAGCCGACGATGTCGTCCCCGGGCACCGGGCGGCAGCACTTGGCGAGGCGCACGGCGACGTCCTCGATGCCCTTCACCTTGATGCCGAAACTGGTCGCCTCGCGGGTACGGCGGCGGGCCTCGTCGGTTCCCTTGATCAGGCCCTCGGCCGGCTCCTCCTCGACCGCCTCGCCGCGCTTCAGGCGCTGCATCACCTTGTTGGTGACGACCTTGGTGGAGATCTTCGACTGGCCGAGCGCAATGTAGAAGTCGTCCGCCTTGCGGAAGCCCATCTCGCGGATCACGTCGACGATCAGCGGAGAGCCGGCCAGCTTGGGATAGGGCAGGCCCTGCTTCTTGAAGGCCTGGGCGAGGTCGTCGCGGCCCTTGTGCTCGGCGTCGTCGCGGCCCTCTCGCTGGAACCAGGCGCGGATCTTGTTGCGGGCGCGGCTCGTCCGGACCAGCTTGAGCCAGTCGCGCGAGGGGCCCCTGCCCTGCTTGGCGGTCAGCACCTCCACGATGTCGCCGCTGCGGAGCTGGTAGTGGAGCGGCACGATCTTGCCGTTCACCTTCGATCCGACGCAGTGGTGACCGACGTCGGTATGGATCGAGTACGCGAAGTCGAGCGGCGTGGAGCCGGCGGCCAGGTTCTTGACCTCGCCCTTCGGCGTGAAGACGAAAACCTCGTCCTCGAAGAGGTCGACCTTGAGCGCCTCCAGGAAGGCCTGCGGGCCTTGGTTCTGCTCGTTGTCGAGCAGCTGGCGCAGCCAGGTCATCTTTTGCTTCGGATCCCCGTCGGCGCCGCCCTCCTTGTAGATCACGTGCGCGGCGATGCCGTACTCGGCGAGCTCGTGCATCCCGGGGGTCCGGATCTGAATCTCCAGCGGCCGGCCCTCCGGCCCGATCACGGTCGTGTGGAGCGCCTGGTAGGCGTTCGCCTTGGGCATCGCCACGAAGTCCTTGAAGCGCCCGGGCAGCGGCTTCCACAGGGAGTGCACGATGCCGATCGCTCCGTAGCAGTCCTTCACGGAGCCGACCAGGACGCGCATCGCGGTCAGGTCGAAGATCTCGTTGAACTCCCGGCCCTTGCGGGTCATCTTCGTGTAGATCGAATAGAAGTGCTTGGCGCGGCCTGAGATCTCGGCGTCGATCCCGACCTTGGACAGCTCCTTGGCGAGAAACTCGCCAGCCTCCTCGACGTAGCGCTCGCGCTCGGCGCGCTGCTGGGCGACCAGCTCCTTGATCTCGTCGTACTTGCGCGGATGGAGCGTGGCGAAGGAGAGGTCCTCGAGCTCCCACTTGATGGCGTGGATGCCGAGCCGGTGTGCCAGCGGGGCGAAGATCTCGAGCGTCTCGCGCGCCTTTTCCTGCTGCTTCTGCTTCGGCAGCGCGCCGATCGTGCGCATGTTGTGGAGGCGGTCGGCCAGCTTGATCAGGATCACCCTGACGTCGGTGGCCATCGCGACCATCATCTTGCGGTAGTTCTCGGCCTGCCTCTCGTCGCGGCTCTTGAAGGTGATCTCCGTGAGCTTCGTGACGCCGTCGACCAGCAGGGCGATCTCGTCGCCGAAGTCCGCGCGGACCTGGTCGAGGCTGGCGCTCGTGTCCTCGACGGTGTCATGGAGGAGTGCGGCGCAGAGGGTCGCGGTGTCGAGGCGGAGGCCCGCGCAGATCCGGGCCACGCCGAGGGGATGGGTGATGAAGTCCTCTCCCGACTTCCGTTCCTGGCCGGCGTGGCTCTCGCAGGCGAAGGCGAAGGCGCGCTCGATCTCCTGGCGGTCGATGGGCTCGGTGGCGTCCGAGGCGTGCTCCTCGATGACGGCGAAGAGGTCGCCGAGCAGGGCACGCTGGTCCGCCGTGAGCTCGCGGGTGATCGAATCGGCGCGCGGGGCCGGGCCGTGCCCGTCGACCTCGCCGACGCGGGTGTGGCCGCGGCGATCGCCACCGTGCACGGTGCCGTCAGCGGCGACGCCCTCGCCGTTCTCGGTGCTCGTTATGCCTGTGCTCTTGCTTGCAGGAATCGGATGGCCTCCTGGTGTCTGGCGACGCAGGCCCCGTAAGCCCGGGATCGCCCCAGATCGGTCCTCTCCGAGGATAAAACCCGCAGAGCGGCTGCGGCGCGATCGGGCCGCCATTCGCATAACCCGAGCTCGCTGAGAACCCGCACGCAGCGGGCGGCGGTCTCGGGTGTACGGGGATAGCCCGAAGCTCCCTCGAGGGCCGATCGCAGCATCTCGCTCTCCGCCTCTCCCCCCTGCTCCGCGAGGGCACGCCAGATCTCCGCGATGGCGGGACGGAGATCCCACTCCCTGGCCAGTAGCCGCTCGCTGAATTCCAGCTCCGCGGGGCCCCACGCGAGGTGGAGGTATCCGGCGCCGGCCCATGCCAGGCCCTCAAGGGCCTCGCTCGGCGCCGGATCGATCACGACGACGTGGCGGAAGTTGCTCGGCGCCTCCGGGCGCCGGGCGATGACGGTCCAGTCGGCCAAGACGAGGCCCGCGCCCTCGGAGGTCCGGAGCGCGGCATCGAGTGAGTCGGAGCCGCAGCGACAGCAGGCGATCCGCGGCAGCGCCGCGCCGAAGCGGCGGGGATCCGCTGCCGAGGATGCGAGCCTCGCGCGGCGCGAACCGTCGGCGCAGACCGCCAGGACCGACTCGCCGCTGGAGATGAGCTCCGCCAGGGATGCGATGGCGGCCCCGCCCCGGCGGTCGACCTGCTCGCGCCGGGGGCCATCCGGGGCGCGCACGTCGAGGAGCGCCCCCGGTCTGCCCGATGCAACTCGATCCAGCTCACGCTCGAGCCGCTCCCACCACTCGGCGTCCGGTGCCGGACAGCCCTCGCCGCACGGTCCTGTGTCGGGATCCGCCTCGGCACCTTCGAGCGGATAGAGCTCGCGCACCACCACGCGTGGCTGCTCGGCGCCGTTCCAGCGATCGACCTCGAGCTCCACGGAGAGATCGAGGGGCTGGTCCTCCTGACGCGAGATCTCACCGTTCATGCCGAAGGCCACCCCGGCGGCCCGCCCCGCCCCGCTCTCGAGTTGGAAACGAGAGTGCTTTCCCTCCTCGCCGAGGGGACGCACCTCGCGCAGGCGGCCGGACGGGACGAGCAGCCGCGGGCCCGGGTTTCCCATGCCGAAGGGGCCGAGGCTCTCGAGCTGGCGCGCGAGGTCCATGCCGATGCCCTCGCGCCCGACGCCGACCAGAGCGTCGAGACGGTCGGTGCGGATCATGTCGGCGGGTTCGATCTCAGAGGCCGCGTGCTCTATGAACGCCTCTCTGAAGGCATCGAGGCGATCGGCATCGAGCTCGAGGCCGGCAGCCGCCTTGTGCCCGCCGTAGCGGTTGAGGTGCTCGGCGGTGGCGTCGAGGGCGGCCACCAGGTCGAAGCCGGGGATGCTTCGGGCCGATCCCTTGGCGCGATCGCCGTCGACGGAGAGCAGGATCGTCGGGCGGAAGTGGCGCTCGACCATGCGGGAGGCGGCGATGCCGACGACGCCGGGGTGCCAGTCCTCGCCCGAGAGGATCAGCGCGGAAGCGTCCTTGAGGTCTGGCGGCAGGGCCGAGCGGGCGCGCTCCGCGCCCTCGACCACCTTCCGCTCCGCCCAGCGCCGCTCGGCGTTGGCCTTGTCGAGCTCCGCGGCGATCGAGGCGGCCCGATCGGGGTCGTCGGTGAGCATCAGCTCCACGCCGGCATCGGCGCGGTAGAGCCGGCCGGCGGCGTTGATCCGGGGAGCGAGCCGGAAGCCGAGGGCGCCGGCGTCCACCGTCTCGGGATCGACTGAGGCAGCGGCCATCAGGGCTCGCAGGCCGACGCGGGGTCCCTCGCGGAAGATCCCGAGGCCCTCCCGGACGAGGCGGCGGTTCTCCCCCACCAGGGGGACCATGTCCGCGACGGTGGCGAGCGCGACGAGATCGAGCTGGCCGTCAGTCGGGTGTCGCCGGCCCCCCGCGGTCTCCGTGGCGCCTCGGCCGGCGACATCGCAGAGCGCGGTGGCCAGCTTGTAAGCGACGCCGGCGGCGCAGAGACCCTCGAACGGATAGCCGGAGACGACCGGATGGACGATGGGGCAGTCCGGCAGCTGCTCGGGCGGCAGGTGATGGTCCGTGACCACGACCTGCATGCCGGCGGCCCGAGCGGCCGCGACCTCCTCGGCAGAGCCGATCCCGCAGTCAACCGTGATGACGAGCTCGGTGCCGCGGCGCCGCAGCTCCTCGACGCTCGAGGAGGTCAGGCCGTAGCCGTCCGAGAGACGGTCGGGGATGAACCAGTCGCACTCAGCGCCGAGCGAGCGGAGCGTTGAGACCAGGATCGAGGTGGAGGTGACGCCGTCGACGTCGTAGTCGCCGTGGATCGTGATCCGGCCGGGGCCGCGAGTGACCGAGAGGATCAGCTCGCAGGTCTCCTCCATGCCGCTGAACTCGCTGGGCTCGTGGGCCTCGCGCGCCTCGAGGAAGCGGCGGGCGGCATCGACCGTGCGGTAGCCGCGCCGGACCAGGGTCACGGCGACGGGCTCGGCGAGCTCGAGCTCCGCGGCCAGCCGTCTGACCTCGCCGTAGTCGTACGGATCAGCCTGGAATGCTCGGGCTGGTCCGGTCGAGGCCATCGGACCATCTTGAGTTCGACCCCCGACGGAACCACCCCGTCAGGACCGGGCCAGGGCTCGGACGGCTTGAGCCACCTCCCGCGGGTGATCGACGAGCTGTCGCCAGGTGAAGCGGACCACCTCGTATCCCAGGAGCTTCAGGTGGATGTCCCTTGCCCGGTCTCCCTCGAATGCCGAGCGCGAGCCATGCGATTTCCAGCCGTCGACCTCGACGATGAGCCGGGCCTGGCGCCAGAGGAAGTCGACCAGGAAGCGGTCGATGCGGACGTTCACCTCCGGCCGGGGTAAGCGGTGCCGCCGACAGAGCCTGAGGAATCTCGCCTCCAGCTCGCTGCGGGTGCGATCCCCGGCCATGTCGTCGCCAAGCGGTAGGCGCAAGTACTCGGCCTGGCGAAGTGCACTGGCGAATTCGGCGGCGGGGAGCACCCGGTGAAGATCCGCGAGCGTCCTGGCCGGCTTCGTCACCGGGATGCGGGCGCGGCGCGTTAGATCGGCTGAGGAAAGGGTGAGGGATCGATGGAGGCGAATTCCCTGGCGGCGCCTCCGGCCGCCGCTCCCGGGGACGGTCACCTCGATCACCCTGCCGGGCGGCAGGATCCCCCAGAGCATGGCCGCGCTTCGGTGGCTGAGGACCGCGTCCGCTCCGCAAGCCAACACAGCGGCCATCCACCTCCCTTCAACGCTGATGTTGGGGTGGCCGACGGCGTAGACCCCGCGATGGACGCAATGAAGGCGGCCGGCGGCTACGCGCCGCTTGATCCCGCTCGGATCGATGCCGCAGGCGTTCAACTGCAGCGATGAAAGGACGCCATGCTGCCGCGCGGCAATCTCAGCGATGGCGGCGTCTCGACGACCATTCGCGCTTTGTTGTCGCATAGCGACAAGAAGGCGCCAACTCCGCCGATCTCGCCCCCTTCATCGCCGGTGTTCGGCCCCTCGCCCCCCTTCACCGCCGGTTTTGGGCCCGCCTAGCGGCTAGATGTGCTCGGCTTCGACGCCGTTGCGGACGCCCATTGCGTAGACGACCGCCAGGCCGATGATCGTGCCCGGGACGGCGTAGAGCGCGGTGGCCAGGTCGGTGTCGCCGATCGTCTTGCCGATCAGGATCTGCGCGATCGCGCCGCTCGCCATCGCTCCCACGGTCGCGCCGAGGAAGGCTCCGACGATGCCGCCCTGGAAGCGATCGGGGATGAAGACCGTGAAGTGCCAGAGGGCGACGCCCAGCGTGAACCAGACCAGAGCGGCCATTACCTGTTCCTCCCGTGCTTTCGCTTTTTGCGCCCGCCGGACTCTCGCGCCCGTCGGAGGGCGGCGGCGCTCGCCTCGCTCAGTTCGGGGCGCTGCTCGCCCCCGCCATTGCCTCCGGCGGGGGGCTCGCCGTCGCCACCGGGCACACCTTCATTGCCAGGCCCGCCATCACCGCCATCGCCTGCGCCCACGGGCGCAGGCGGCTCGCTCGGTGCGGGCGCGGGCGGCGGTGCGACCGGACCCGGCGGCTCCGGCACAACGCCGGGAACTTGGGACTGTGCGGCCGCGGGCGCGTCGGCGCGGCTCGGAGCCGGCGCGGCGGGCACGGGCGTCTCTGCGTGGACCGGCTCCTCGGCCCCGTCCACGCGCGCGACCAGGTTCTCCTCGGGGAAGGCGGGCACGGCTCCGCCCATCTGCTCCTCGATCCGCTCGCGGCGGCGACGGTAGGCAGGCTCGCGCTCCTTCCAGTGGGTGAGGACCGGCGACGCGATGAAGATCGACGAATACGTACCGGAGGCGAGGCCGACCATCATCGCGAAGGCGAAGTCCTTCAGCGTCGCGCCGCCGAAGATGAAGAGCACCGTCACCAGGAAGACGCTCGACAGACCGGTGATCAGCGACCGGGTGAGAACCTCGCTCATGGAGCGGTTGACGATCTGGGAGAAGGTCGCGCGCGGCAGCCGCGGCACGTTTTCTCGCACGCGGTCGAACACGATGACCGTGTCGTAGAGCGAGTACCCGAGGATGGTCAGGAACGCGGCGACGGTGCCGCTGGTCACCTCCCTCCCCGTCAGCGAATAAACGCCTCCCGTGATCAGGATGTCGTGGGCCACCGCGATCATCACCGGCACGGCGTACTTCGGCTCGAACCGGAACGCCACATAGGCGGCGATCACAAGCAGCGAGAAGATGATCGCCTCGATTGCGCTCTTCGCCACCTGCTGCCCGAAGGTGGGGCCGACAGTGGTGGCGTCGAAGCCGTTCGGGACGATCCCGTACGCGGACTGCAGCGCCGGCTGGACCCTCTGAACCTGCTCGGGCGCCGCCTTCGAATCGATCTCGAAGACGTTCGTGCCCAGCTCCTTGTTGGTCGCCTTGGTGATCTGCGCGTCGCTGATCCCCGCGGCGTTGACGGTGTCGCGAACGTTGTTGACCGTGGTGGCCTTCTGGAGGCCGACCGTGATCCGGCTGCCGCCCTCGAAGTCGATGCCGAGGTTGAGCTGCTTCGTCGCGAACGAGATGGCGCCGATCAGCAGGATGCAGCCCGAGAGGCTGAAGAAGTACTTGCTCGCGCGGCTGAAGTCGAAGTGCCACCTGACGCGCTGCTCCGTGCTCGCGCCGAGGGCCGCGGGCGAGCGCATGAAGCGGGCACGGCCGAACAGGCCGAGGAAGGCCTGGGTGAAGACCACGGCCGTGAACAGGGAGGCGATCGTCCCGACACCGAGCGTGAAGGCGAATCCCTTGACGTTCGAGGTGGCGAGCGCGAAGAGGATGAACGCCGTGATCAGCGTGATCACGTTCGCGTCGACGATCGTCGCGATCCCGCGGCGATAGCCGGCGGAGATCGCGCTCAGCATCGATTTGCCGCCCCTCGCCTCTTCCTTTATTCGCTCGAAGATGACGATGTTGGCGTCGGCCGCCACCCCGATAGTCAGGATCAACCCCGCAATGCCCGGCAGGGTCAGCGTGATCGGGATCAGCTTGATCAGGGCGAAGAAGAGCACTCCGTAGATCGCCAGCCCGATCACCGCGACGAGGCCGAGGAAGCGGTAGTAGATGAGCAGGAAGAGGCAGACCAGGATCAGGCCGACGATCCCCGCCTTCAGGCCCTGGTTGAGGGCCTGCTGGCCGAGCGTCGCGGAGACCGTCGAGCTCGATATCTGCGTCAGGTCGACCGGGAGCGCGCCGATCTGCAGGATCTGAGCGAGGTCGTTGGACTCCTGCTGGGTGAGGCCGTTGATCTCCGCGCCGGTCCGCCCATCGATCCCGTCCGGGTTGTCCACCCAGTTGACGATCGGGCGTGACTTGATCTGCTGGTCGAGGACGACCGCGAAGTGGCCCGAGCTCCCGTCCACGCACTGCGGGTTGCTGCTGCACCCGGGAGGTGCGTTCTGGAGGCCGCGCTGGGAGATCGCCTTGGTGACGTCGTGGAACTTCGAAGCGCCGTCACCCGAGAAGCCGAAGGTGACGTCCGGCTGGTTGGACTGGTCGAAGTTCGCCTTCGGATCGCTGATGTCGGTGCCCGACAGGGCCGGCCGGTCCCTGATCACGAACCACTGCGCATCGGGGCTGTTCTTGTTGTCGGTCTGCGACTGTCCTTGGTTCGGCTCCTTCTGGACGACCAGGGTGCCCTGGGGGACGGTGAGGATCGTGCTGTTCGCGGGCTGCTTCTGGCCCGGCAGCTCGGAGAACAGGTCCTTCTGCGTGTCGGACGGCCCGGCGATGTAGGCGTGGGTCTGGGAGTTGAAGAGGTAGTACTGCGGGCCGTTCGTCGTGCACTTGTTCTGGAAGCACTCGGGCGTCTGCTTGGAGGCGAGCTGCACCGCGTCGTAGAGGCGGCTGAAGGAGGCCTCCCCGTTCGGCACGTTTGTCTTCGCCGGGTTCGGGATGACGTTCGGCTCCCAGTCGTAGAAGTACATCTGCGCCGTCTCCCCCACCTGCTTGCTGGCGTTCGCGGCGTTGCTGACGTCGGGGAGCCCGACCCGGATCGAATCCGTGCCGATCCGGGAGATCTCCGGCTCGGACACTCCGAAGGCGTCGGTCCGCTTGCGGATGATCTCGATCGACCGATCGATGTCGGTCCCGTCGATCGTCGGGTTCTGTGGCGTGGGCTTCGCCTGGAAGATGAGCTCGGTCCCGCCCTTCAGGTCGAGGCCGAGGGTCGTCGTCTTGGTCGCGATGACGATCCCCGATCCGAGGATCAGGAGCGCGACGAACGCGAGGATGAAGATGTTGCGGCGGCGGTTGCTCACGGTGTCAGGGGCACGCTAGCGGCAGGACTTGCTGCAGGGTAAACGCGTTCTGGCGCCGTTCGGATCGGACTTCTACTCGGGCGTCAGGACGAGCAGCAGCCCGCCGTCGTCGTCGTACGCCGGGAAGAGGTCCGCCGTTGCCTCCGTCGGCAGGTCGCCCTCGGCGTTGACGGCCACCTTCTTGCCGAGCGACCGGACTCCCCACTCGAGGGTCGTCTCGATCGGGTCGGTCTCGCCGTTTCCGTCGACGTCTGCCGTCGGGCCGCCGTCGCCCTTGTCGATCCACTGCAGG
Source organism: uncultured Solirubrobacterales bacterium (assembly GCA_963815045.1). Classification (GTDB taxonomy): domain Bacteria; phylum Actinomycetota; class Thermoleophilia; order Solirubrobacterales; family 70-9; genus DASUPK01. The sequence goes on along the minus strand of CAWFET010000002.1, from coordinate 980,749 downwards.
CCCAGGACCTCGCGGACCGGGCGCCCGATCACCTGCTCGTCCTTCAGGCCCGTCAGCTCGAAGGCACCCTTGCCGAGGTCGAGGACCCTGCCCTCCTGGTCGCAGGTGAAGAAGGCGGCTCCGGGCGCGGGCATGTAGTCGTCGAGCAGCTCGAAGAGGAAGCCGAAGCCGCACTTCGAGCAGCCCTTGGGCCGCGTCGAGAAGCCCGCGGTGCGCTCCCCGCTCAGCTCCCTGTTCCCGCAGTTCGGACAGATGAAGTACGGCACGGAAAAAAGGCTAGCCGACCGGCCGAGCGGACCCGGCCGTTCTCGTGCCTAGAACAGGCTGGCCATGCCGTCCGGCACGGGCAGTCCCAGATGCTCGTAGGCCCTCTCGGTGAGGACGCGGCCGCGCGGGGTGCGTTTCACCAGCCCCTGCTGCAGGAGATACGGCTCGAAGACGTCCTCGATCGTGTCGGCCTCCTCGCCGATCGCGACGGCCAGCGTCGAGAGCCCGACCGGCCCGCCGTCGAACTTGGAGGCGATCAGCTCGAGCAGCTGGCGGTCATGCCGGTCGAGCCCGGCCCGGTCCACCTCGAGCATCTCGAGCGCGTCCGACGCGAGCTCGCCGTCGATCGCGCCGCGCTCCTTGACCTCGGCGAAGTCGCGCACCCGGCGCAGCAGCCTATTGGCGACGCGGGGCGTCCCGCGGGCCCGGCTGGCGATCTCCTCCGCCCCGTCGGGGGTGACCTCGATGCCGAGGATGCCTGCCGACCGCAGCACGATCTGGCGGAGGTCCGTCGCGTCGTAGTGCTCGAGCCTGTGTGAGACGCCGAAACGATCGCGCAGAGGGGTGGTGAGCAGGCCGGTGCGGGTGGTCGCGCCGACGAGCGTGAACGGAGGAAGGTCGAGCGTCACCGTGCGGGCTCCTGCCCCCTGGCCGAGGACCACCGGCAGCCGGCGGTCCTCCATCGCCGGATAGAGGGTCTCCTCGACGGCGCGGCCGAGGCGATGGATCTCGTCGATGAAGAAGACGCTGCCGGGCTCGAGCGAGGTCAGAAAGGCCGCGATGTCGGCCTTGCGCTCGAGCGCCGGCCCCGCCGTCTGCACCATCGGCACGTTGAGCTCCGCGGCGATGATGTGCGCGAGCGAGGTCTTGCCGAGGCCCGGAGGCCCGGCGAGCAGGACGTGGTCCAGCGCTTCCTCGCGGCGGCGCGCTGCCTCGATGAAGATCCCGAGTTGCTCCGTGACCTGGACCTGGTTGACGAAGTCCTCGAGCTTGGGCGGGCGCAGCGACTGGTCGAAGTCCTCCTCGGCGCCGGTCGCCCGCGCGTCATGTATGACGACCTCCGTCTCGTCATCGTCGTCGATCCCGGGTGTGCGGATCCCCTTGCCCGGTTCGACGCTCACGCCGCCTTCGCCCCCGCGGCGCTGCGAAGCGCCGACTGCACGATCTCCTCGGCGGTCTCGCCCTCGGCGGCGGAGAGCAGCCTCGCCGCCTCGGGCGGCGTGTAGCCGAGATTGAGCAGCCCCTCGCGCGCGAGCGACCGGGGGTCCTCCTCGCCGGCGGCGAGGACGGGGCCGTCGGCATCTCCCTCGATCTCGCCGGCCACCTTCTCGCGAAGCTCGACGATGATCCGCTCCGCCGTGCGCTTGCCGACGCCCGGGACGGCCTGAAAGCGCTTCGCGTCACCGGCCGCGATCGCGCGCAGCAGCTCCCTGACCGTTCCCCCGGAAAGCACGGCCATCGCCACCTTCGGGCCGACGCCGCCCACGGAGATCAGGTGCAGGAAGAGGTCGCGCTCCTCCTCGCCGGCGAAGCCGTAGAGGCTGAGCGAGTCCTCCCGGGCGACGAGGTGGGCGTGCAGCGCGGCGTGCTTGCCACGAGCCGGCACCGCCTTGAGCGTCTCCGACGAGACCGCCAGGCGATAGCCGACGCCGCTCGCGTCGATCACGACGTAGTCGGGGCGGCGCAGCAGAACCTCTCCGCTGACGGAGGCGATCATGCCTCGGGATTCTGCGCCGGGGATCGGATGCCTTTATGTGAGGGCGCGCCGCAGGCGCGACCCGATTCATGAGGCGAGCGCTAGCCCGCCATCTGCTGGCGCGACGCGAGCGTTGGCGTCGTGCCCACGCGTGGCCTGCCGAATTGGGAGACCGCGCTCCGCGCGCCCGCGGTCCCGGCATGGCAGATCGCCACGGCGAAGGCGTCCGCGGCGTGGTCCGGCGACGGCGGCTCGGGCAGGCCGAGCAGGTTCGCCACCATCCGCTGCACCTGGCCCTTGTCCGCGGAGCCGGAGCCGCAGACCGCCTTCTTCACCGCCTGAGGCGTGTAGTCGAAGCAGGGCAGCGACTGACCGGCCGCCGCCAGCATCGCGACGCCTCGCGCCTCGCCGACGCTCAGCGCCGACGCCACGTTCTTGCCGAAGAAGAGGTCCTCGAGCGCCATCGCCTTGGGCTCGTGCCAGCGGATCAGCTCGCCGAGGGAATCGTGCAGCTTGGCGAGGCGCTGCTCGACCGGCAGGCCGGATTCGGTCTCGATCACCCCGCCGTCGAGCGCGACCATCCGCTCACCCGACGTGCGAACCACGCCGAATCCGGTATTGGCAGTACCCGGATCGATACCGATGACGATCACGCTTCTTCATTCTCACTCGCGCCCCGGATGTCCTTCATCGGGCGGGAAACGCGTTCACGGAGAGAGCGCGAAGAAAGGGCCGCCCGGAGGCGGCCCTCTCCACCTCGTGACTTCGTGCGGCTACTTCTGTCTGCTGACGAGGTTCATGTGGATGCTCGCCATGTTGAGGACGTGCGTGGGCGTGGTGCTGAAGTTGAGCACCCTGAACTGCCACGTCCCCCTCGCGGGGACGCCGCTGAAGAAGGCGAGGCTGACGTTGCCCTCCGTCCCTGCCCATGGCGCTCCGAGCGAGTTGTCCGGGGACCCTCCCGGGCACCCGGGCGGAGGCGGCGACGGATTGGCCTCGCAGATGCCGACCGGCGAGTCGGGCGTCTGCGTGAGCGGCCCGATTCCTGTGATGTCGGGATCGCCGAAGTCGAACGCCGGATTGTCGAGGAACACCGTCCGGCCGTTCGGAGCGATGACCTTCAGATCAAGATCATCGAGACCGCCGGCTGGATCGCTGGCCTGGTAGGTCGCAGTCAGCGAGTCGGAGCTGACGACCTTGCCCTTCCCCTTCTTGCCGACGGTGAACGGAACTGTCACGGCTCCGGCGATCTGATTCGTGCCGTCTCCCGCCGGAATGGCCACCGGCGTGGAGCTGGTCAGGGTGATCGAGTTGCCGCCCTTCTTCTTCTTCTTGCCCTTCTTGGCGTCCGCCACGCTGCCGGACACCAGGCCCACGGTGACGCTGAGCGCCAGGGCGAGGACGCCCAGGAGAGCGAGACGGGTTCCCTTGCTTCGCATTCCGAAGAACCTCCCGAGTCGGTATCCCGGATCGCCGGTCTCCCTTACCCGGCGTCCGGCTCCAGGACAACCTATCCGCCCGTGCGGGCGCCGTGGACCCGGAAACGCCGTTGACCTTGACGGTGCCGCGCGAGCGGATAGGATCGCCGACGTGGGAACCGGGGAGAAGCGGCTTCTGCGCAGGCGATTGGCGCTGATCGGCGCCGCCGCGCTCGTTGCCCTGCTCGCCCTCGGCACCGCCTCGCCGGCGGTTGCCAAGAAAAAGAAGAAGAAGGTGCAACCGGCGGTGACCACCACCGCGCTTGCCCCCATCTCCTCCGGCGGAAGCGCCTCCGCAACCGCGAATTGCCCCGGCAAGACGCACATCTCGGGCGGCGGTTACGTCACCGCTCCGCACTTCGATCCGAGCAACAACACTGGGCTGCGCGCCGTCTCGTCGACCTCCATCTCGGCTGGAGCGACCGGCTGGAACGCAAAGGCGGACGTCTTCAGCAGCCCGACGTCCAGCGGGAGCATCACCACGATGGCCCGGTGCGAGAGCAACTCGCTGGGCAAGCTGGCCGTGGTCGTCACCGGTACCGCGACCGTGCCCTCGGGAACGGTCGACAACCTCGTGATCCATTGCCCCAGTGGCAGCCACGTGGTCGGCGCGGGGTACGACGGGACGGGTCTGGCGAGCTACGTCAACAGCTTCGCGAGCTTCCGGATGTTCATCCTGCAGTCGCGGCGCACGGCGATCAACCAGTGGACGATCTCGGCGTTCGAGAGCAGCGCGAACCCCGCCAGCGGAACGATCAACGTCGCGGCGATCTGTGAACGCGATGCCAAGGGGCGTTCGATCGGCGAGGTGACCCAGATCGCCTCCTTCGGGAACCTCTCGCGCGCGTCCGCGGACGCGACCTGCCCGGCGAAGCAGCACGTTCTCTCCGGCGGCTATCTCCTCTCTCCGATCCCGGCGAACTCCGGTGCGCCGCCGATCGTCGGCGTCGACGAATTCGAGCCGATCGGAAAGAGCACCTGGCACCTCGGACTGCACACGGTCGGCTCGCAGCCCCCCGGCAGCTCGGTCGCGACCTACGCGTACTGCGCGAAGGACACGATCAAGAAGAAGAAAAAGAAAAAGAAGAAGTAGCCCGCGCCGCCTTAGCTCGCGGCCGCGGCCCTTTCCAGCACTTCCTCCGGCATGTCGAAGTTCGCGTGCACCGAGTCGACGTCGTCATGCTCCTCCAGCGCGTCCATCAGACGGAGCAGCGCCGGCGCATCGCTCTCTCCGACCTCAACGGTGCTCTTGGGCTCCATCGAAACCTCGGCGGACTGAATCTCCACCCCCGCCGACTCGATGGCCGATCGAACCGCCGCCAGGTCCGTCGCGTTCGTCGTGACCTTGAACAGGTCGCCGTCCTCGATGACGTCCTCCGCCCCGGCGTCGATCGCGGGCATCAGATCCTCCTCGCCGTAGCGTTCGCCGTCGACCAGGATCACGCCGCGATTCTCGAACTGCCAGGCGACCGAGCCGGGCTCGCCGAGACTCCCCCCGTTCCGCTCGAACGCGTGCCTGATCTCCGAGCCGGTCCGGTTGCGGTTGTCGGTCAGGGTCTCGACCAGGATCGCCGCGCCGCCGGGGCCGTACCCCTCGTACGAGACGCTCTCGATCGCCGCGGCGTCGGCGCCCTCGCCGGTGCCTCGGTCGATCGCCCGCTGGATGTTGTCCTTGGGCATCGACGCGTCGCGCGCCTTCTGCACGGCGAGGCCAAGCGCGGGGTTCGCGTCGGCGTTCCCCCCGCCGTCGCGGGCCGCCACGGTGATCGCGCGGGCCAGCTTGGTGAAGAGCTTGCCCCGCTTGGCGTCGGCCGCACCCTTCTTGTGCTTGATCGACGACCACTTCGAGTGACCAGACATGACGTCGATTCTAGGAGGCCGCCGAGAAGCGGACGGGCGCCACATTGGGCGCCCCGTTTCCGCTCACAGTCCGACCAGGCTCTCGTCGGCTACTTCTTGGGGTTTGTCTCCTTGACCGTCAGGCGGAAGCAATCGACCGTGCCGGTGCCGTGCTGGTTGTTGTCGTCCATCACCAGCAGGGACCAGAGCGCGTTGGTCGCCTTCTTCCCGCCCAGCCCGTTGAGCAGATTGAGGTTCTCCTGGGGTGCGTACGTCCCCACGAACGGCGCCTGGAGACCCGGCGTGTTGATCAGCGTCGGTGAGTTGCTGTCGAACGTCGTGAGCCCCCCGGAGCACCCTGCGAATCCATTGCCGAAGTTGTTGCCGTTGCCTCCGACATCATGCGCGAGGTTGATCACGCCCCTGGGCGTGGCGAGATAGATCTCGAGGTCCGCCGCGAACGGATGCGTGACCCGGACTCCGACAGTGACATGCTTGATCTTCCCCACCGGATTGAGCTTCGCCACCTTGACCGGATCGCGCACCAGCTGTACCGCGGCGCCGCCGCCATCCGGGATGTTGAGCGGCACTCCGCCGGTCGGCGCCCCGACTCCAACCTGGAACGTCTTGGTGATGACCTTCTTCCTTGCCTGCGCGGCCGGAGCCGCGAGGACGAGACCAAGGGCCAGTGCCGCGACGGCGACCAGTCCCAGCTTGGGTCCGAACATGGTGTCCCTCCTGTAATGAGGGCTCGTCTCCCCCCGAGCGCCTGCTGTTGTCGTCTTTGAAAACCCGCGCCTAGCGGGGGAGTTGCGCGATCAGCGCTTCTTCTTCTTCTTCTTGCACTTCTTCTTCGCGGCGGACGCGGAGCGGTGCTTCTTCTTCTTCTTGTTCTTGCACTTGGCGGCCGCGTAGATGAGAGACACGGAGGGGACGCCGGTCGTGTCGAGGCCGGAGGTCGTCGCCGTCGCAGTCGAGCCGAAGCCGGTCGAACCGCCACCGCCACCTCCTCCTCCCGCCATGCCGAAATCGCCGGTACCGCCGCCTCCGCCGCCGAAGAGTCCGCCCCCGCCTCCGCCGCCCTCACCCGCGCCGGTCATGGTCTGCGTGCCGCCGGCACCACCGATGCCGAGGGCGCCAACGGCGCCACTTTCCCCGCTCGGACCCCCGACTCCGCCCGCTCCCGAGGCTGTCGGCGTCGCGCCCTTGCCGCCATTCGCGACACCCGCATATCCATTTGCCCCGGAGGCGCCGGCCGTGCCGCCGGCACCGCCATGGCTGGGGTCCGTGACGCCGTCGCTGCCGCCGCTTCCACCCCCACCACCGGCCACGATCAGCCGTGAGCCCAGCGAGTCGGACGCCGATCTGGGCAACGTCCGAATGTCAGAGGCACCTCCACCACCACCAGCACCGATTCCGTACGGAGTGCTGCCGTGGCCGCCCGATCCGCCCCCGTTGAACCCTGCCGAGCCGCCGGCATAGACCGACCCGAGACCCCCTGGACCACCGTTTCCGCCCACGTCGACGTAGAGCAGCTGTCCCGGCGTTACAGCCAGATCGGCCACGGCAAGACCTCCGAACCCGCCAACGGGAGCACCGTTACCTCCGGCGCCACCACGGCCGCCGATCGCCACGACGTGCAGTCTCTTGACTCCCTTCGGGACCTTGAAGAGCTGTTCGGAGCCGGTTGAGGGGAACGTGACGGTCGTGGCGGCCTGCACGGGTCCGACAGCGAAGCTTGCGGCCAGCAGCCCCAGCGTCACCCCGATCACTCCCCGGCGAAGTCCGCTCATCGGGGAATTCCTATCAGGATCAACCGGCTCAAACGACGAATTGACCGTCGCGCTGCAGCGGCTCGCCGTCGACCTCGATGCCTCCGCCCTTGCGCAGGTCGCAGATCATGTCCCAGTGGATCGCCGACTCGTTGACGCCGCCGGTCTCCGGATACGAGCGGCCGACCGCCAGGTGCACGGTGCCGCCGATCTTCTCGTCGAGCAGGATCTCGCCGGTGCCCGCGGTGATGCCGTAGTTGGTGCCGATGCCGAGCTCGCCGAGGCGGCGCGCCCCTTCGTCGGTGTCGAGCATCTCGATCAGGAACTCCTCGCCCTTCTGGGCGCTGGCATCGACGACCTTGCCGCCCTCGAAGCGGAAACGCACACCGGCCACCTCACGGCCGGCATAGCTCGCCGGCAGGTGGAAGGTGATCTCCCCCTCTGCTGAGTCCTCGACGGGACCCGTGAAGAACTCGCCGTCGGGCATGTTGTGCTTGCCGTCCGCGGCGATGAAGGTGCGGCCCTCGATGCCGAGCCGGAGATCCGTGCCGTCGCCGGTCACGTGCACCTCCGAGCGGCCCTGAATCCAGTCGGCGAGGCGCTTCGTCTCCTCGGAGGTCCGCGCCCAGGCGCCGACCGGGTCGTCGTCGGTCGCCAGGCAGGCGCCGTAATAGAAGTCCTCGTAGGCGGGAAGGCCCATCCCCGCCTCGGAGGCGTAGGCGTGCGTCGGGAAGAGGGTGAGCGCCCAGCGGTAGGTGCCCTCGGCGCTCCGCTCCATCGCCTTCTTCATCAGGGACTGCGTGGCCGCCTGGCGCGTCGCCTGCCGTTCGGGCGGTACCTGGGAGAGCGCGCGTGTGTTCTGGCTCGCCATCACCGCAATCCGGACGTCGGCGTTCTCCACGGCCCATTCCGCGACCGGTGAGATCCACTTGAGCTGCTCGTCGGTGGCGTGCTCGAAGAAGGAGGCGGATTGACCCTCCAGCGCCATGTTCACGATCGGGTTCCCCCCGGCCTTCAGGACCTCCTCGTAGACCGCCTGCAGCAGGGGCTCCGCGGCCGACTCGCCCTCGATGGTGCAGACGTCCCCCTCCGACACCCTGGTCGAATGGCGAACGAGGATCTGCGCCAGCGCCGTTACCCGTGGATCCCGCATTGCGAAAACCTACCGAGACGCCCGTTCGGGGTCCCGGGCGGCGGTGCACATCGCCATGAAGGCGGCGTGCAGCCGGCTGTCGTCGGTGAGCTCGGCGTGGAATGCGACTGCGAGGACGTTGCCGTCACGTACCGCGACCGGATGACCGTCGACCTCCGCCAGGACCTCGACTTCGAGCCCATGCTCCTCGACCCACGGGGCCCTGATGAAGACCGCGCGGAGCGGCTCCTCGCCCATCCCCGCGACCCGCAGGTCCTCCTCGAAGCTCGCGAGCTGGCGGCCGAAGGCGTTGCGGCGGCAGACGTAGTCCCCCAGACCGAGGTGATCGCGGTCGCAGACGATCATCCCCGCGCAGCTTCCGAGGATCGGCCCGCCCGACTCGTGGAAGGACCGGATCGCGTGGTCCAGGCCCTCGCGCTCCATCCCCATCGTGATGGTGGTCGACTCCCCGCCGGGAATCACCAGGCCGTCCAGTCCGATCAGCTGATCCGGGGTCCGCATCTCGCTCGCGGACGCGCCGAGGGACTCGAGCATCCGCCGATGCGCCTCGAAGTCGCCCTGCAGGGCGAGTACGCCGATCCCCAGCCGGTCGCTGCTCAAGCGCCGCGGCCCTGCAGCAGGCCGCCGTCGGCCGCCAGAGCCTCGATCTCGAGCCCGGGCATCGCGTCGCCGAGCTCCATCGAGGCCTGGGCCACTCGCTCCGGGTCCTCGAAGTGCGTGGTCGCCTCAACGATCGCGCGGGCGCGCCGGGCGGGATCCTCGCTCTTGAAGATCCCCGAACCGACGAAGTTGCCCTCGGCCCCGAGCTGCATCATCAGCGCGGCGTCCGCGGGTGTGGCGATGCCGCCGGCACAGAACAACGGGACGGGAAGCCAGCCGCGCTCGGCGACCTCCTGGACCACGTCGAGCGGAGCCTGATGCTCTTTGGCCGCGCCGGCGAGCTGCTCCGCGCGCAGCGAAGAGAGGTGCTTGATGCCGTCGGTGATCTCCCGCATGTGACGGACGGCCTCGACGATGTTGCCGGTCCCGGCCTCTCCCTTCGAGCGGATCATCGCGGCGCCCTCGCCGATGCGGCGGAGCGCCTCGCCGAGGTTGGTGGCTCCGCAGACGAACGGCACGTCGAAGGCGAGCTTGTCGATGTGGTTCGACTCGTCGGCCGGGGTGAGGACCTCGGACTCATCCACGTAGTCGACCTCGAGGGACTGGAGCACCTGCGCCTCGGCGAAGTGGCCGATGCGCGCCTTGGCCATCACGGGAATCGTCACGGCTTCCTGGATCTCCTTGATCACCGCCGGATTCGACATCCGGGCGACTCCGCCCTGGGCCCTGATGTCCGCAGGCACCCTTTCGAGCGCCATCACCGCGCACGCGCCGGCGTCCTCGGCGATCTTCGCCTGGTCAGCGTTCGTGACGTCCATGATCACCCCGCCCTTGAGCATCTCGGCAAGGCCTGTCTTGACTCGGAATGTGGCGCGCTCGGCCATCGGCTGGTCCAATAGTAGAAGGGCGACGTGTTTGCCTCAGTGGTGGCCGGGCAACCTTTTCCTACTTCACCGTTGGGGGGTTCCGCAGGTGGGGTTGGCGCAATGACTTGGGGTCCATTTCCCCCGGACCCCGATATCGGCTACAGGTCCGGATCGCCCCCCGGGCCTGTAGTCATGCGCCGTCCCGAGGGCGGCGCGGCTACTTCAGCTTGAAGGCGCGGATCCGGTCGCGGTGCGCGGCCTCGTCACGGGAGTAGACCCCATGGGCCAGGGCCTGGACAAGCCCCATCAGCGCCGCGTTGGAGCGGATGTAGGACGGGCCGTTAGAGCTGTAGTAGAGCATCAGCTCGGAGTGCTCGGCCACGTCGGAGAGGGTCGCGTCGGTGATCGACAGCGTCCGCGCGCGGCGGTGGCGGGCAAGCTTGAGGGCGCGCAGGATCAGCGGATGCGCGCGTCCGGCGGTCAGCACAACCAGCAGGGTGTCCTCATCCATCCGCGAGAGCTTCTGGATGTTGTCCTGGCTCGGCGAGGCGACGATCTCCGCCCGTACGTCGAGCAGGCCGAGCAGGTGGCGAAGGTAGCTGGCGAAGAACGCCATCTGCTCCACCCCCACGATCAGCACCCGCCGGGACGTCGCGAGAGCCGAGACGGACGCCTCGACCTGCTCGCGGGTCAGGCTGCGCGCCGTCTCCTCGATGTTCGAGTAGTCCGCGCCGAGCGAGGCCTCGAATTCCGAGTGATCGAAGTTGAAGAGTGCCGCGGCGCCGCTGCCCCCGTTGCCGTTCGGCTGACTCTCGGCAACCTTGTGCCGGTACTCCTCGATGGCTGCCTGCTGCAGCTCGGGGTATCCGTCGAAGCCGAGGGCCTGGGAGAAGCGGACGACCGTGGATGAGGACGTGTTCGCCCGGCGCGCCAGCTCCTCGGCGGTCTGGAAGGCCGCCTCATCGAGATGGTCGACGATGTAGCGGGCGACGTCCTTCTGGGACCGCGAGAAGTCGTCGAAGCGCTCGGTGATGAAGTCCGAGAGGCTCTTGCGAGCCGGATGAGTCTTTGTCGCGGTCCGTGCCACGGGCGATGATTTCGCTGCCCGTGTGGGTTTCCCTTCTGACTTTCTCCTGAATGTGGTTGGATCGTCGTGTGAGCCTCGACGGGCAGCTCCGCCGGACCAACCGGAACATGATCGCCTTCGACCTTCTGCTCGGGTCGGGCGCCCTCCTCGCGCCCTCACAGACGCTGCGGGTCCTGGGGCACGACGAGCCCTCGGACGATGCGAAGGAGCTCTTCCGCCGCTGCGGCCCGATCTGGCTCACCTTCGCAGCCGCCCACCTGGTGGCCTACCGGCGCAATCGCCCCAAGGACTGGTGGGCGCTGTCCTGGCTGCGGGGCACCGAGCTCGCAACTGACATCGTCTGGTCGCGCTCGTCCGCTTTCTCCCGGCCGGGCGCGCGCGCCGGCCTCTGGTTCGCGGGGCTCAGCAACCTGGCGATGACGCTCGGGTTCGCGTACCTCTCCGAGACCGAGTCCTAGCCGCTCCGGTCAGACCGACTTCGCGTCGGCGCTGCATGCCTGGAAGCCGAGGCCCCTGGCGAGCTCCCGTCGTTGCGGCGCCGTCTTGACCACCACCGCCTGGGCGTCTCCGTAGCCGCGAGAGTCCTGGTTGTCGGCCGCGTCCTGCCCCTTCTTCATCTGGTCGATCGCCCGGTTGCGAGCGCTCAGGTAGGCGTCCAGGGGCGCGCGCAGAGCATCGGGCGGCTCGAGGTCGTCGATCGTCGAGCTCGTGCTCTCCGCGACCGAGATGAGCGCCTTCGTCTGGTCCGCGGCCTCGGTCGCGTTCGCCGGCGGCGTTGCCTGAATCTGGGTGAACTTGGCGGTCTCGGTCCGGCAGGCCTGGTCGGCCTTCTGGCGGAGCTCGGCAGCTGAGACTTGCTCTTTTCCTCCTCCGCAACCTATGCCTAGCGAAAGGATCGCCAGCGCTGGGACCAGGAGGAGCAATCGCCTGTCGCGGAACATTTTCGAACGAAGACTCTAGCCACGGCCGGGGCGCCTGCTTCAATAGTGAGACCAGAGAAAGGAGGTGGTCCTAACTTGAATTCATTGCTTGACGGGACTCTGGAGGTGCAGGGCCGCTAGGCCTGGGCGCTAGTACGTAGGGCCCAAGGGGCCGTCAGGACGGCACGCGGCCGTCCGGCGGAATCCAACCCGGGCACCGGCGAGCGAAGGGAGGTGGGAGACGTCCCGCCCCACCGCAAATCCCCAGCTCGCTAGTCACCGCGTCAAATGCGAAGGGCCGCCTCTCACGAGGCGGCCCTTCGTGCTTCTGGGGATTTGCAGGGAGACGGCCTAGCCGCCGAGGTTGCTCACCCTGGTGTCCAGCTTGTTGACGTCGTTCTGCAGGTTCTTGATGTCGGTCGCCTGCGTCGCGGTCGTCGTGTTCAGGGTGTTGACGCTGTTCTGGATCGCGTTCACCGACGTCTGCAACGAGTGCAGCTGCCTGTCGATGCTCGTGGCGGTCTCGGCCGCCTTCGCGCCCTGCGCCTTGACCTGGCCCTGCACCTGGGATGCCGTGGTGCCGAGCTGCTGCTCGAGCTGGGTCTTGGTCGCATCGGCGATGTCCTGATCGCTCTTGTTGCCGTTCTTGGCGCTGATTCCGATCACGAGGCCGACCACGCCGACAACCAGCGCCAGACCGGCCAGGATCATTGCGGTTCGTGGGTTCATGCGGCCGAACCTAACCGCTGGCCAGGACGGCTCGCGCCTAGAGCAGTCCGATTGCGAGGCTGACGATGATCGCTGCGATCGTGCCGAACGTCGAGAGCCGCGCGATGAAGTGCTGGAAGGGACCGTGGTAGTCGACGCTCTCGAAAAACAGAATCCCCACGACGTGGGCCATGTTGATCAGCAGGATCCCCGTCGCGATCAGCGTGCGCGCGATGGTGACGTCGCTGTAGTGCCCGTGCTCTCCCCCCGCGCTGACGATTGCGATCAGGACGACGACCGCGGTTCCCAGCGCGGCCACCGCGATGCTGATCACGTCCTCCCGGGTGAGCGGCGGCATGTTCTGTGAGGCTCGCCACTCGTGCTCGTGCATTGACGGATCGGCGTGTGCCATGTCGGCCTCCTCTCGGTTGCCCCATGCTCTGTCTACCCCGTCCGGCGCCCCGAGAACCTTCCCCAGGGGTACGCTGAGTTCGGTGAAGGATCGAGCGGACGCTGAGCAATCGGCCTCGATGAGGTCGCCGTGCTGCGCCCCGAATGCTCGACACGACGCTCCGCCCGAGCCCGCTGTGACCGTCGCTGCCGGCACGGAAGCCCGTCCGTCAGAGGACATGGCTCCGATCGAAGGCGGCTCGTTTCTGATGGGAAGCGATGATCGCTGGGCATATCCCGCCGACGGCGAGGGGCCCGTGCGCGAGATCTCGCTCGACTCTTTCTGGATCGATCGCATGGCGGTCTCGAACCAGGCCTTCGCCTCGTTCGTCGACGCGACGGGCTACGCAACCGAGGCCGAACGGTACGGATGGTCCTTCGTCTTCGCCGGGCTGCTGCCGGACGACTTCCCCCCCACCCAGGCCGTTGTCGAGGCTCCCTGGTGGCGGAAAGTGGACGGAGCCGACTGGCGCCATCCGGAAGGCCCGCAGTCATCCATCGAGGATCGCTTGGGCCACCCTGCCCTTCATGTCTCCTGGAATGACGCGCAGGCTTACTGCACCTGGTCAGCACGGCGCCTGCCGACCGAGGCGGAGTGGGAGTTCGCCGCGCGCGGTGGACTCGAGGGCAGGGCCTTTCCCTGGGGTGACGAGCGCGAACCGGGAGGCGAGCACCGGATGAACGTCTGGCAAGGCGCCTTCCCGGACAGGAACACCGAGGCCGACGGCTACTACGGGACCGCCCCCGTGGACTCCTTCCCGCCCAACGGCTACGGGCTCCACAACATGACGGGCAACGTCTGGGAATGGGCCGCTGACTGGTTCGATCCGGGTTTCCGCCGGCAGGACCGGGATCACAATCCCCGTGGTCCGGCCGATGGCGTTCTCAGGGTCCAGAAGGGCGGCTCATACCTCTGCCACGACTCCTACTGCCGCCGCTACCGTGCGGCCGCCCGCCAGGGCAATTCGCCCGACAGCTCGGCCGGGAACGTCGGCTTTCGCTGCGCCCGCGACGGCTGAGCTCTCAGCCCGGCTCCTCGGCCATCTTCTGCTGGGCCTCCTCGAGCGCGCCCTTCACCGCCTGGACATGACGCCCTTCAGCCTCCCCCTTCACCTGTTTGACGGTGCGGGTCACGGCGGCCTCGATCTTGTCGGCCTCCGACTTCGAGTAGACGACGATCAGGCCCGCGCCACCCAGCGGGATCGTCTCTCCGGCCTGCTCGCCGATCTTCTCGGCGGCCTTGTGATGGACCAGTTCGCCGGCGCCGGCTCCCAGTGCCGCCCCGATCGCAGTCGAGAGAAGCAGCGGCGGCGCGACCAGCCCGACTGCCAACCCGACGCCACCCAGCGCGGCCGTCCCCTCGCGGACCATGTGGTCGGTCTCCTCGACCGACAGGTTGCCCTGGAGGTCCTTGGCGATCAGGGCCATTCCCTGGAGGTGAGCACCGCTGCCGTGGACGGCGTTGTAGTCCTCCTCGGCTGCATCCCTTGACATGTAGCCCCCGATGAGTACATCGATCGTGTCGTGCAGCTTCATTGAATCCTCCTTGCCTTCATCGGGGGTCAGGCCGACAGCGCGTGCGCGGTGTGCCCGTGGTGGTGGGCGGTGTGCACCTCATGTGCTGCCTCCTTCGAGGGCTGCGGCTTGACCTCGAACACGACCTTCTTGACGGTGCCGGTGAACTCGAACGGCTTGCGGTCCTCATAGGCCTGGTCGACCACGCCGCCGTTGTCACGCCCGATGTCCATTCCCGCGTAGCCGGAGAAGCGGATCGGAACCGTGTGGTCCATCCGTCCCGTACCGACCGCCCGGTCGCCGATGAACAGGGTCACCTCCCCGCCGGTGGCGGGCTTCGCCTCATCCGCGGCGAACTCCATCCGCACCGAGACCTCGCCCTCGGGCAGCTCCTCCTCGGCCACCTGACGGAAGACGAAGACGCCCATCATCGAGTAGGTGTGCGTGAGCTTGCCCTTGTCGACGAACAGCGAGAACCCGCCCAGGTGGTCCGCCTCGGCGACGATGACCCCTTCGGCGCCACCCTTGGGAATCACCAGGTCGGCGCTGATCGAATAGGAGTGGTTGTAGATCCGCGGGATCATTCCCGAGAGGACGTTCTGGACGTCGCCGCGGAACTCGAACTTGGGAACCTCCGGTAGCGGCGGCACGATCCCGAAGAACGCCGAGAGAGTCGCCAGCAGTGGCGTCACGTTGTATTTCTCGGCCTCGGCCCAGAAGAGCTCCCTGAGCTCATCCACCTTCTCGGGGTTGTCCTCGGCAAGATCATGCGCCTGGGAGAAATCGTCGGGCAGGTAGTAGAGCTCGACGGGGTCCTTGTCGGGATCCCAGACGCCAGGCGTGTAGGGCTTGATCGCCTCCGGCGTGAGCACCCAGGGGATTCGCTCGGTCTTCATCGCGAGCCACCACCCGTCCTTGTACATCGCTCGGTTGCCGACGGTCTCGAAGTACTGCTGGGTGTGCCGCTCCGGTGCATCGGCGTTGGTCAGCGATTCGGCGAACGTCTCGCCGTGCATCGGCTGCTGCTCGATCCCGTCGATGTGCGTCGGCATGGGAACGCCGGTGATGTCCAGGATCGTCGGGCCGACGTCGATCACGTGGGTGAAGTGGCTCCGGAGGGCGCCTCCCTGCTTGACCCTCTCGGGCCAGTGGGCCACCATCGGATTGCGGGTTCCACCGAGATGCGAGCCCACCTGCTTTCCCCACTTGAAGGGCGTGTTCCCCGCCCACGCCCAGGCGGCCGAGTAGTGAGGGGCCATCATCTGGTTCCCCCACGCCTCCACCCCGCCGTAGCGCTCAGAGAGCTGAAGCTGCATCTCATCGGTGAGCGGGATCCCGTTCTGCATCGTCAGCTCGTTGAAGGAGCCGGTGATGGTGCCCTCCATGCTGGCCCCGTTGTCGCCCCAGATCCAGAAGATGAGCGTGTTGTCGAGCTCGCCGAGCTCGTCGACGGCGTCGATCACCCGGCCGACGTTGTAGTCGGCGTTCTCGGAATAGCCGGCGTAGACCTCCATCTGCCTGGAATAGAACGTCTTCAGCTTGTCGGGCACGTCCTCCCAGGCTGGGAAGGCATCGTCGCGCTCGGTGAGCTCGGCGTCCGGAGGGATTACCCCCAGTTCCTTCTGCCTGGCGAAGGTCTCCTCGCGCAGCTTGTCCCAGCCCTGGTCGAACTTGCCCTCGTACTTCGCGGCCCATTGCTCGGCGACGTGGTGTGGGGCATGGCTGCATCCGGTGGAGAAGTAACCGAAGAACGGCTTCGTCGCGTCCTGGGCCCGAATCGCGTGCAGCCACTCGATCGTCTTGTCCGCCATGTCGTCCGGCAGGTAGTACGGATCGTCCGCGTCGCTGTCGTAGTAGGCGTCAGGCGTGCCGATGATCTTCTGGTTCTCCGCCAGGCACGGATCCCACTGGCCCGATCCGCCGCCCAGGAAGCCGTAGAAGTAGTCGAACCCCCATCCGGTGGGCCAGCGATTGAACGGTCCTGCCGGTCCCTGCTGGCCGTCCGGCGTCAGGTGCCACTTGCCGAACGCAGCGGTGCTGTAGCCGTTGTCACGCAGGATTCTCGGGTACGGGACGCAGTCATCCGGGACGAACGCCGTGTAGCCGGGGAACCCAGTCGAGAACTCGCCGATGGAGCCGAACCCGACCGCGTGGCTGTTTCGGCCGGTGAGAAGCGCGGCGCGCGTTGGCGAGCAGAGCGCCGGGACGTGGAAGCGGTTGTACCGGACTCCCTCATTCGCCATCCGCGTGTAATTGGGCGTGTCGATCGGGCCGCCGAAGGTCGCGGGATTCCCGAAGCCCGCGTCGTCGATCAGCACCACCAGGACGTTCGGAGCGCCATCGGGAGCCTCGACATGGCCGATCAGATCCCAATCCGGCTGCGAGCCATCGAGCGTCCTCTTCACGGAGCCCTTGAACGCCGGCATGCGAATCGGGAGCTTGCTTCGATCGGGCTGGCTCATCGTCTCCTCCAGAGATATCGCTCGATTGAGGGCACGTTGCCCAGCAATCCATTGCGGCATCGACGAAACAACCTTCTCCGCCGACACGCATCACTCGAACCGGGTGAAGTGCGATGCCCGGCCTGCGCGTTTCCGATTTCACCCGAACGGGATGAGGACGACGCCGGCTCGATCGGTTGGCTCCCCCGGATCGGAGACCCGCTGCCCGCCGCGACCGCCAACCCGAACAACTTCGAGTACACGGCTCGCCCGCGGGTTCCAGTGGTGGGCGAGGCGCTCGTCGCCACCGGCTGGCTGCTCACCATCGCCCTGCTCAACCTCTTCTACGCGATCTCCGTGCTCGCCGGCTCGCACATCTTCATCACAACCGCTTCGTGGCTCGTCGGCGACACCCGGCCAGAGGGATGGCTGATGCTGATCGTCGCCCTGGTCCAGCTCGCGGCCGTTCCGGGCGTGTTGCTGGGCAAGCTCGGCGCGGTGGGAGTCGGACTGCTCTCCGTCCTCGGACACGTCGTGGCAGCGATCATGTTCTTCGGGGATTCACCGGGAATCGCCATCGCGCTGCTGCTGATCGATATAACCGTGTTCCTCTGCCTGGCGAGCGTCGCAAGGAGCGCTCGCCTCGCGGCAAGCTGATGGCGACCGCCGACGACAACCTCGACAAGCTGCTCGACCAGTTCAAGGAGGAGCCACGGGGCGCCTGGCTGGTTGAGGACGCGCCACAGGAGGTGATTCCCGAGCACGCGATGGACTCGATCGCAGCGATGCGCCTCGTCGAGCAGGAGCTGGCCGTCGAGGGGATTCCCGAGAGGAACCTGGCGACCTTCGTCACCACCTGGATGGAGCCCGAGGCCCGCGTGGTGATCGACGAGAACCTGCACCGCAACTTCATCGATCACGCCGAGTACCCGATGACGGCGGAGATCGAGCAGCGCTGCATCCGGATGCTCGCGGAGCTCTTCAACGCCCCGGGCGAGACGACGGGGGCGCGCACCCAGGGGTCCTCCGAGGCGATCATGCTCGGCGCTCTCTCGCTCAAGTGGAAGTGGCGCCAGCGGCGCGAGGCGGACAAGAAGCCGACAGACAAGCCGAACCTCGTCTTCGGCGGCGACGTGCACGTCGTCTGGGAGAAGTTCTGCCGCTACTTCGACGTCGAGCCGCGGATCGTCCCCCTGCAGGCCGGCAAGTACACGATCGGCCCCGAGGACGTGGAGCCACATCTCGACGAGAACACCATCGGCGTGGCAGCGGTGGTCGGGACCACCTTCACCGGCCACGCCGATGACGTCGTCGGGATCAACCAGCTGCTGCTCGACCACAAGAACGAGAAGGGGATCGACATCCCGCTCCACATCGACGGCGCCAGCGGCGCCTTCGTCTGGCCCTTCCTCTACCCGGACTCCAAATGGGATTTCCGCCTCGAGCAGGTTCGCTCGATCAACGCCTCCGGCCACAAGTTCGGGCTGGTGTACCCGGGGATCGGATGGCTGATCTTCCGCGAGAAGTCCGACCTCGCCGAGGACCTCGTCTTCTACGAGAACTATCTCGGCAAGACCGACGCGACCTTCACCCTCAACTTCTCAACCGGCTCCTCGATGGTGCTGGCCCAGTACTACAACTTCGTCCGCTTCGGCAAGGCCGGCTACCGGGCGATCATGGAGATCATGCAGGAGAACTCAGAGGCGCTGGCTAAGGATCTCAAGGGCATCGGCCCCTTCCAGATCATCGGCGAGGGGGAAGAGACGCTTCCGCTGGTGGCGTTCAATCTCGCGGAGAAGCAGGCCTACGACGAGTTCGACATCGCCTTCCAGCTCTCGGCCGAGCGTGGCTGGATGCTGCCCGCCTACACGATGCCGCCGGATGCCCACGACGTGAAGATGATGCGGGCGCTCGTCAAGGTCAACCTGAGCCGGTCGCTGGTCGACCGGCTGGTGGAGGACATCGGTGACGCGATCAAGACCCTGGAGAAGAAGGGCCCCGTCAGCGAGTCCGAGCGCAAGCGCGTCAAGACCAGCGTCACACACTGACGGCTGTCCATTTCGCGATCCTCCGTTCGTCTTCGAGGCGAAACTCTCAACAAGGAGGAAGCCATGAAGTACGTGCTGCTGATTCATCAGGGAGCGACCCCAACGCCGGGGAGCGACGCCTGGAACGAGCTCTCCGAGGCCGAGCAGAAGCAGGTCTATGAGGACTATCAGGCGCTCAACGAGACGCCCGGGGTCACCCCGAACGACGCGCGGCTCGACTCTCCGGAGACCGCGACCACCGTCCGCGTACAGGACGGCAAGACGCTGACCACCGACGGACCGTTCGTGTCCGTCAAGGAGGCGCTCGGCGGCTGGCTCACCTACGAGGCCGATGACCTCGACGCCGCGATCGAGCTCGCATCGAAGATTCCGGCGGCTCGTCTGGGCGGTGGAATCGAGATCCGGCCCGTCGTGGGGAGCTAGCGATTCTCGAGCAGGCCTTCCGAGACGAATGGGGCCGCGTCCTCGCCAGCCTGATCGGCTTCCTCGGCAGCTTCGAGCTCGCCGAGGAGGCCGCTCAGGAGGCCTTCGCGATTGCCGCCGAGCGCTGGCCCCGGGAGGGGACCCCCGACAACCCGAGGGCCTGGCTCGTGACGACCGCGCGGAACCGAGCGATCGACCGGATCCGGCGGGACCGCACCCTCGCCGAGAAGACGAAGCTGCTCGACCTTCCCGAGCCGACGGAGATCGAAATGGATGAGACGGCGATTCCCGACGAGCGCCTCGAGCTGCTCTTCACCTGCTGCCATCCGGCACTCGCGCTCGAAGGCCAGGTCGCGCTGACCCTCCGGACGCTCGGAGGGCTGACCACCGAGGAGATCGCCCGCGCCTTCCTCGTCCCGAGGGAGACGATGGCCAAGCGGCTGGTCCGGGCGAAGCACAAGATCGAGGCCGCGGGAATCCCGTTTCGCGTCCCCCCCACCCATCAGCTTCCCGATCGGCTCGCGGCGGTTCTCGCCGTGATCTATCTGATCTTCAACGAGGGCTACGGCGGCCGCGGGGATCTATCCGCCGAGGCGATCCGCATCGCCCGGGCGCTGGCCGAGCTGATGCCCGATGAGCCGGAGGTCTTCGGGCTGCTGGCGCTGATGCTGGCGAACGACGCCCGGAGCGAGGCGCGGTTCGCGGACGGCGAGCTGGTGCTGCTCGCCGACCAGGACCGCTCCCGCTGGGACGGCGCGGAGCTCGACCTGGGCCGGACAGCCCTCGACCGGGCCATCGCCCTCGGCGGCCGTGGTCCGTATGTGCTGCAGGCCGCCATCGCGGTCCTCCATACGGAGGAGGAGGTGGACTGGCCGCAGATCGCCGCCCTCTACGGCGAGCTGGCCCGATTGACCGGCTCCCCCGTGGTGGAGCTCAATCGTGCGGCCGCCATAGCCGAGGCCGGCGATGCCGACACTGCCCTCGCGGTGGTGGACGGCCTGAACCTCGACGGCTATCACTACCTGCACGCGACCCGCGCCGAGCTCCTTCGGCGTCTCGATCGAACCGACGAGGCCCGTGACGCCTACGAGCGCGCGCTCGAGCTGGTCCACTCCGATGCCGAGCGCAGCTTCCTCGAGCGGCGGCTGGCTGACCTCAGAGGCCGCTGACGGACTTCAGCCGGCCCTTCTTGACCGCTGCCTCGAACTCGTTGAAGTCGCTCTCGTTCTGGTCCGCGTAGGCCTCGGCGAAATCTGCCATCGCGCGATCGAAGGACTCCCCCTTGCCGAGATAGGAGGCAATCGCGACCCGGTCGCCTGACCGGGCGTGCGCCCTGGCCAGCGTCCATCCGCAGAGCTTCCCGTAGAGGCCCATCGTCTCGGGGGTCATCCGCTCGATCTGTGCGGATCCCTTCCCGTCCCAAAGCTGGCGGACGTAGAAGTCGCGGGTGACCCCCTCCGGGTCGGTCCCCGATAGCCAGCCGAGGAAGATGTCGCTGGCTGCCTGCATCAGTCGCTGTCCCTCGACCACGCGACGGCCCTGCTGCTTGAACTTCGTCTTCCCCGCATGCCCTTCGAGCACCGAGCGCTCCGCCTCCTTCACCTGGAGGAACAGCGGGTCGCCCGAGTCCCGGCCGAGGAACAGCACGATCCACGCTCGCGTCCCGACGCTGCCCACACCGACGACCTTTCGCGCGGCATGGACGTAGCGGTACTCCTCAACGAGGTGCCGGACGTCTCCGTCGAGCGTCTTGCGGTACTGCCCGATCAGTTCGAGCAGGCGCCGTTCGATCTCATCGGACTTGACGCCCTTGAAGACCTCGTCCACTGGGGTGATCAGGGGGGGATCGCTGACGATGCGCAGCTCGCCGTCGACCTGACGTGTGAGCTTTGCGAAAGCCCGGAGGCTGTTCTTGCTCTCCGCCTTCGCGATGTTCTTGTCGTAGTTCTTCGCGTCCTGTCGCTTCACCTTGGAGCGGTACTGCTCGAGGACGGAGATGTCGAGGCGCTGATACCAGACGTCGAGCGTCCGCATCGAGGCGAGCCGGCGCATCTCCTCGCGGTATTCGGCGGCGACCGACGACACCGCGGCGCGCCGGTCACGCTCCTTGAAGCCGAGGTCCCGCCCCCCGATCGCGAAGCTGGCGACCAGCCGCTTGACGTCCCATTCGAACGGGCCCGGATGGGTCTCGTCGAAGTCGTTGATATCGAAGATCAGACGCCGGTCCGGCGCGGCGAAGACGCCGAAGTTGGAGAGGTGGGCGTCGCCGCAGAGCTGGACGGCGAGGTCAGTCCGGGGAGAGGCAGCGAGGTCGGCCGCCATGATCCCCGCCGCGCCCCGGTAGAAGGTGAACGCCGACGCTCCCATCCGCCCGTGCCTGATCGGGACGAGCTCCTTGACGCGGGTCTTGTCCTGGCCCTCGAGGATCTTGACCGGATCGGTGCGCTTGGGGGGCGGCTCCCAGGCTCCGAGCGACGAACGAGGCGTCTCGCGACGCGACGCCTTTCCACGCGCCTCGCTCTCGCCCGTGGTCAGGGGGTCAGACATGGGATACATCCTGGAGCAGACCGCGGTCGCGTGCACGCTCGACTGCCTCACCCCGGGACGAGGCATCGAGCTTCCGATAGATGGCCTGGGCCTGCGTCTTCACGGTGTTGGCGGAGACGAAGCTCTGGTCGGCGATCTCGCGGAACGAGAGGTGGCTCGGCAGGAATCGCAGCGTTCGGAGCTCCGCCGGGGTCAGGTCCGACCGACGCCCGTCGCCGGCCATCGCGGTGGCCGCCGACTGCACCTCGGACAGCCAGCGGCTGAGCCCCGGCGCATCGTCGAGCCGGCTCGCGTACTCGGCGGCATCCGCGAGCAGCTCGGTCGCCGCGGGGGAATCGTCCAGGAGCAGGCAGGCGCGGGCCAGGTGGATCCTTGCTTGGCCCTGATACCAGTCGGGGAAGCCATCCAGTCCTGAGAGCATCTTCCGGGCCCGGTTGCTGTCAGCCGCGGCCTCCTCGGTGCGCCCCTCATGCGCGCGGGTCAACGCGGACGCCACGAAGAAGAAGGCGAGAATCGGATACTCGCCGAGCTGGAAGCGCTCCAGTTGCTCCCTGGCCTGGGCAACGACGCGGAGCGCGTCCCCGAGGTCGTCCCTCTCCAGGTGCAGGAAGGTCAGCTGTACGAGGCAGAAGACCTGCGCTATTGGCGCGGTGGCCGCGCCCTTGCGCGCTCCCTCCTCGAGCAGCTCGCGAGCGTCCTCCGTCTCATCCGCGAGATGCCTGCTGGCTCCGGCATAGAAGTAGGACATCGCCCGCCATGGGCTGTCGGGGGGATGGAGCTCGCCCGCCCGAACCGCGTCGGCACCCATCTGCCCGACCCCATCGGCCGGCACGGTCGCCCGCAGGATGAGCAGGTCGGCCTCGAGGTCAGAGTCATCCATCGCCTCCTCGTCGAACGCCTCCTGGGCCACCGAGGTCCAATGCCTCGCCAGGTCACCTTTGCCAAGAGCCAGATAGAGATGGGCTGTCGCGAGCGCGAGCTGAGCGGAGCCCGCCACCTTCCGCTCGCTGAAGCGGTCAAGCCACCGGCGCAGGTCCTCGCGGCGGCCCTCGGCGAGATAGCCCGCGGCGCGCGCCCAGATCAACTCGGCGGCGCGGCCATCCTCGCCGGCATCGGTCGCGTGGTCGATGGCTTCCTCGAAGCGCTCATGCTCCGCATACCAGGCACTGGCGCGGCGATGGAGCTTGGGTTCGAGCTCTGGCTCCCGGCGATGGAGCTCCGCGGCCAGCGTCTGCTTGAAGAGCGGGTGGTACCGATAGGTGCCATCGGCGTGATCCAGCGGCTCCAGTGGAAGCTTGGACCGGGCCAGCTCACGCAGGACCCTGCCGGATCCGGTCCGCTCGAGAACCTCGTCGCAGATCTTGCCGGCAAGGTCCTCGAGCAGCGAGGTCCGCATCAGGAATCTGAGGCGAGCGACCGAAATCCCCGCGAGGAACTCGTCCCGCATGTAGTCGGCCACGAACCGGTCATCTCCGCCGAACTCGGTCGCATCGGGATGAGCGCCTTGCTCATCTCCAAGCGCGAGCCCCGCCAGGTAGAGCGCCGCCGGCCAGCCCTCCGTCCGCTCGTAGAGCGCCCCGACATCGTCCGGTGTGAGGCGAAGCCCGATCGCCTCGAGCAGCCGCTCGCTCTCGGCTCTGCTCATCGCCAGGTCGCGCCGGGTGAGCTCAAAGACCTGGCGATGGGCGCGCATTCTGCCCAGAGGCAGAGCGAGCTCACGGCGCGCGACGAGGGCGATCTGGCCTTCCGGAGGCAGCGACGCGATCGAGTTGGCCAGCGCAGCCAGAGCGCCCTTGCTGCGAAGCGCGTCCGCCTCGTCGATCCCCACGACGAACGGGCGTCCCCGGGAGCTCACGGAATCGAGCGTCCGGACGAGGCGATTCAGCAGGCGCGATGGCCGGTCGTCGCCTGACTCGAGTGTGATCAGGGCAAATCGCCGCTCGTCCTCCTCCGCCCACTGCGACAGCAGAGTGCTCTTCGCATATCCGGCCGGGGCGGTGATGAGCACGAGCGGGTAGCCGTTCGCCTCGCGGAGCCGGGTCACGAGCTGTGGCCGGGGGATCAGGGCGAGGTGGTCCCGGAGGGGGACGTCCGGCGCGGTTCGGTCATGCGTCAGCGATGCCACGTCACCATCCCGGCTTCTCGAAGTCATTCCCCTAACACGATTCTCGGCAGGACACGCACAGGCGGTTCCTTCCGGTCTCTTGCGCGCTTCTTGCGCGGCTTGAGATCCACCCTACTCCCCCGGCGAAGCGCGATGACCGGGAAAATCCGCTGACCCTCCTCAGTAGTGACTACGCAGGCCTCCCGCGCCGCGGCATCATCCCGTTCGGGTGATGACCCCAGCCGCGCCGGATGATTGGATCACCGGCGTGGTTGACGAGCCGGCCGGGCCGGATCCCGCCTCGACGCTCCGCAGCAGGTCCTTCGTCGCGGTGCTCGTTCTCGCAGCAATCGTGGGCGTGATCGCGTCGCTGGTCGCATGGTGCTTCCTCGAGCTCATCTTCTATCTGCAGCGCTGGGTGTTCACCGACATCCCGCACGACCTCGGCTACGACCACGGGGCGCCTCTCTGGTGGTACTTCCCGGTGCTCGCCATCGCCGGCGTGATCACTGCCTTCGCCATCGCTCGGCTGCCCGGCAACGGAGGGCACATCCCGGCAGAGGGCCTGAAGGCCTCCCCCACCCAGCCGGTTGACCTCCCAGGCGTCCTGCTCGCGGCCCTCGCCTCGATCGGACTCGGTCTGGTGGTCGGCCCCGAAGCGCCCCTGATCGCGCTCGGAGGCGGGCTTGGATTTCTCATGGTGCGCGCGATCCGGCCCGACGCGCCGCCGGAGCTCGGCCTGCTGCTCGCCACCGCCGCGACCTTCGCCGCCGTCTCGTTCCTCTTCGGATCCCCGATCATCGCGGCGGTGATCCTGATCGAGGCCGCAGGGCTGGGGGGATCGCGCATGCCGCTCGTGTTGATCCCGGGCCTGCTCGCCGCCGGCATCGGGTCGCTTGTCTCGATCGGAATGGGATCGTTGACGGGGCTCAGCACCGCGGACATCTCGCTCAGCCCCCTCCACCTGCCCGCCTTTGCCCGACCGGACTTCGTCGACTTCCTCTGGACGATCCCGCTGGCCGCCGCGATCGCCGTGGTCACCTTCGTGATCTTTCGCCTTGCGCGAGAGGCCCAGCGCATCGCGACCCCCAGACCGTTCATCGTGCTTCCCATCGTCGGGCTGCTCGTCGCGGGTCTTGGAGTCGCCTTCCATCAGACGGCCGACCACGGCGTCAACCAGGTTCTCTTCTCGGGTCAGAACGCGATCGGTCCGCTGGTGGACAACCCGGGCGCCTGGTCCCTGTCGGCCCTCGCCCTCCTGATCGCCTTCAAGGGCCTCGCCTACGGCATCTCCCTCGGCACCTTCCGCGGCGGCCCGACCTTCCCGGCGATGTTCCTCGGAGCGGCCGCAGGGCTGATGGCGGCCCAGCTGCCCGGCTTTGCATTGACGCCTGCCGTTGCAGTCGGCCTTGGTGCCGCGGTGGTCGCCGTGCTCAGATTGCCGCTGTCCGCCGTCGTCCTTGCCACCCTCTTCACCGTGCACACCGGCCTCGGCTCAGGCCCACTGATCATCCTGGGAGTGGTGGTCGCCTACCTGACTGTCCAGGCACTCGACGCGCGGGCGACAACCCCCGATCCGGCAACGGCGGGCTGAGATGGACACGATCATCTTCTGGGCGTTCACGGCTGCGTTCAACCCGACCTTGCTGGGAGCGACCACCGTGATGCTGCTGCTCGACCACCCGAAGCGCCTGCTGCTCGGATACCTGTGCGGCGCGCTGTTCACGAGCCTCACCCTGGGCCTGATCATCGTCTTCGCCGTCGACGGATCGTCGGGAGCGACCAGCACAGCGCAGTCAACGCTCAGCCCGGCCATGGATCTCACGCTCGGCGGCCTGCTGCTCCTGGTCGCGTATCTGATCCGCCCCAGCCACGTTCCCAAGGAGACCGGCCGCCTCGCCGAGCGCCGCCGCCGGCGCGAGGAGAAGAAGAAGGACAAGGGACCTCCGAAGTGGCAGCGGAAGCTCAGTGAGGGCACAGCGAAGACCACCTTCGTCATCGGCGCCCTGCTGACACTTCCCGGCGCCTCCTACATCATCGGCCTGGGCCACATCGCCGACAAGAACGCGAGCGTGGCGGCCACGGTCGCGATGATCCTCGGCTTCAACGTGATCATGCTCGCGCTGATCGAGCTGCCTCTGCTCGCCTTCACGTTTGCGCCCGAGTGGACCCCGGACGCTGTCAACCGGTTCAAGGCCTGGTTCAACCGCCACTCCAAGATGCTCTCCTTCCGGGGGGCGCTCGTGATCGGAGCCCTCCTCATCGTGAAGGGCACGATCGAGCTGCTCTGACCCGGCCGCTCGGGTTGGTCAGGCTGCCGCGCCGCGTGGCGGCATCATCGCGCCGATCAGCCAGAACAGCGGCAACGGGATGCCCAGCAGGAACATGACCCAGTGGCCCTTGCGGATCGACATGATCCCGAGCGTGACAAGCAGGATGACGTACACGATTCCGAGTCCAGCCCACAACATCTGAAGCTCCTTCCTTGGATGGACAGGGATGGTCGGGGACCGCCGGCCCCCTGGGATCACCCCAATGAGATGAAATCCAGCGCCCTGTCGCTGACCGTGGCCAGTGCCACCCCGCAGAGGGCGCCGGCGATCACATCAAGGGGGTAGTGCACGCCGGTGTGGACCCGCGAGTACCCCACCAGCGTCGCGAGGACGGTGAGGGATGGCGTCGTCCATGGAAGCGCCCGCCCCGCCCCGGTTGCGAACGCGAACGCCGCCGCCGTATGCCCCGAGGGAAACGAGTGGGACCCGGGCATCGTGACCTGCCGGCCCAGCGGGACCGAGGCCTCGTCCCGGTCGGGCCGCGCACGGCGGGAGACCGGCTTGATGACCAGGTTGACGACGGCAGCGGTCACGGCGACGGCCGCCATGCCTCGAACGGCCGCCCGCCGGCCGTTCGGGCCTGCGCCGAGCGCCAGTGCGACGGCGCTTGCGATCGAGAGCTTCGAATAGTCGGCGGCGCTCGAGAGACGGCCGAAGAAATGGTCGAGCGCTGGAGTGCCCGTCTTGGCGATCGCCGCATAAACGGCCGCATCGAGGCGCCGCAGCTCCTCCAGCCCGCCCGATGCAGCGCCTTCACTCACCAGGTGAGCTCGATCTCGAGCTCCCGTCCGTCGGTCTCCAGCTCGAGCTCGACCTTGAGATGCACCTCGTCGGGGACGTGGACCTTGATGTTCATCCCTCCCCGCTCGAACTCCAGGTCGTTGTTCTTGGACAGCATCTCGGCGAACCGCTTCAGCTTCGCCGCAGCCTCCTCGCGCGAGAGGGTCTCCTTCTGCTCGATTTCCAGGATGTCCATCAGGTTCTCCTTCCGTTGTCGGTCAAGCCGCGGCCGGTGCCCGGCCCGCCGCGACCCCGGCGAGTGTCTTCACGCCGTCCCAGAATCTCTCCGGGATGGCGGCCGAGGGCGACGCTCCTGGATGAGCCGGGGCGATACGCACCCGCAGGGCCCCCGGGCGGATCCTGAATTGCAGGGGCGGCTCGAGGGTCATCGCCTCGCCGTCGACTCCAGCGGGGACCGGCCGGCTCGAATCGACGTCGAATTCGGTGGCGGTCCACTCGTGCCAGGGCTTCCGAGGCCGCTCGGAGCCGGCACCCGGTGGTGCGCTGGCCACGGCGACGCCCGAGCACCCCGGCATCGATCCTGGGCCGGGTGCCCGAGCCGACCGCGCGGCCGAGCCGGTAGCGGTTGTTCGAGACGAGCAGTGCCGCCCCGGACCGCTCACGCTCTCCATCCGGCCCGGTCCACGCCAGGTCCAGCCCCTCGCTGTCAGGGCCAAGTGACTCCGGGACCGTGTTCAGGATCGTGCGGATCTTCGCGTCGCGGTATTCGTCTCGCTGCACCGCCTCGGCGTAGAGCCCCAGCGAGACGTTGTTGACGAAAACGCGGCCGTTGACCTCGGCAAGGTCCACACGGCGCTCGCCACCCTCGACGAACGCGTCGAGCGCACCGACGACGTCGTCGCGGTCGACCCCGAGATCGAGGGCGAAGTGGTTCCTGGTGCCGGCGGGGATGCAGGCGTAGGGCAGGTCCAGCTCTGACGCGACCGACGCGACGACCGCCTGAGACCCGTCGCCGCCCGCCATCGCCAGCGCGTCGGCGCCGCCCGCAACAGCGTCCCTGACCAGCTGCTCCAGGTCCGCGCCGCGGGTCAGCTCAATGGACTCGATGCCGCGCTTGGCCGCCTCGTCGGCGAGCGAGAAGCGCTCTGCCTTGCCTCCGCCCGACTTCGGGTTGTAGAGCAGCACCGGATGCGCAGGGGGACGCGCCGGGAGCAGTTCGACCCGGACCCGGAAGGCCGCCCTGGCGGCGTACGTGGCCGCTCCCAGTCCGGCGACGATGACGATCGCCTCCACGAGGTGGCCGCCATCGCTGATGAGCAGCACGCCCTGGGCGATCAGAGCGAGCAGCGCAACGCCAAGACCGAGCAGCCGCGGGATGCCCGTGCGCAGCAGGCCAAACAGAGCCGCCCCGATTGCGACCACCACGCAGGCGAGCACGACCAGGCCGCGCGGGAACTCCGTCACGACGATCGTCCAGCGCCAGGATCAGAACCGCCGGCGCCAGGACGAGGGCGCCGATCGCAGCCAGCCGCTGCCCGGGATTCAGCTGGCGGCCTGAGCGCCGATCTCGATCAGATCGCTCGGATGCACCCATGCGTCGACCAGGTCGTGACCCCCGGCGCGCTCGATGGCGTCCCTCAGGGGAATCGCCCAGCGGTGCTCGAGCAGGGCGATGCCGGCCGAGGTGCCGGGCGGAATCTCGTCCGCCAGGTACCAGACGTCGTCGGGATTGAGGACTGAACCTCGCTCGTCCACCGCGGCGGCACCGGCGACGGCACCAGCCTCGGCACCCTCCTCACCGGCCGCGCCGAGTCCCAGCAGTGCGCCGGCGAGTGCGCCGAATGCCTCGGCCTCCTCGCTCGGCAGGTCGCTGTGCTCGACCGCCTCGAACTCGCCGTTCTCATCGCGAGCGACGAAGATCAGGTCGATCAGGCGGACGATGTCGTGTTCACGCAGCCGACGGAGCTCGGCGAGGATCTCGCCGGAGAACTCTCCGTCCTCGAAGCCAACCACGAGGAGCTGTACGGGTCCGAATTCCATCTAGATCAGCTTCTCCTTCTCTGCTTCGAACTGCTCGTCGGTGAGGACGCCAGAGTCATGCAGATCACCAAGCTTCTTGAGCGCATCGATCCGATCCATCTCCGACATCCCGCCGCCACCTGACGCCGGGGGTGCCTGGGTCGGCTGGGATTGCTGGATCTGGGCGTCCTGCTGGGCCTCGTGCTCCTGGGACGCTGCCCTTCGCTTGCCGACCGCGTAGCCGGCGCCGCCGACCATCGCGGCGCGCATAAGTGGCCTTCGTCTTCCGATCAGCGGCATCGCGAATCCTTTCGTTGGTGACCGTCACCGTCATCTCACCGGACGGGGTCGCCCGACGCATCACTCATTACGGGTGAAATCGCAAAGGGAAGCGCTCAGCCGAGCGCCCCGCTGATCTCCCCGATCGCCGTCTTCTCTTCGTCGCTGACGCGATCGCCACTGAGGCCCATGAAGCCCTCCTTGCGGGCCTCCGCCACGCGCTGGGCGAGCCCGAGAATGAACTTCTTGTACTCGTCGAGTTCCTCGCCGGTCGCCTTTGACTTGAGCAGCGCGACGGCATCGGTGATGTGTCCCAGCGACGCCTGCTTGAGCTCCTCGGGAGAGTGGTAGCGGGTGTGATCCATCTCGGGCTTGGCGGTGACGATCTCATCGAGCAGCTGGCTCTCGCCGTGCTGCTTCCGGGCTTCGGTGTAGGCCTTCGCCATCGAGAAGCTCTCGCGGATGGACCCGCCTCGATCCGAGGCGATCACGATCAGCCCTGCGCTCGGCGGCCCCTCCAGCACGACCTTCCATTCCTCTTCCGTGAAATCTGCCTTTCCTGTCATTCGCTTCCTCCATGAGTTGACGACGTGTGATGGGAAGGATTAGCGCAGAGTAGGTTGGCCCGGTGCCCAGCCGACTGAAAGCTCTCGCGAGAGATGACGCCCTGCTCGCCCGGCTGGCGCGCATCGTCATCTGGGTGGCCGCGATCGCGCTGCTGCTCTTCGTCCTGGACCTGCTCGGGATTCCGGTCTCCGACTGGATTCGCGCCCTCTTCCGGAAGATCCGGGAGGTCCCGGCCTGGGCCGTGGTGGCCGGCATCCTCCTGCAGACGGCACAGACCACGCTGGCGGCGATCGCCTGGGTGACGATCCTGCGCGCGGCCTATCCGCGGGTGCAGATCACCGTCCGCCTGGTCGTGGCCGCCTATGCGACCTCGGTGGCGATGAACAGCTTCCTCCCGGCGAACATCGGCACCTGGGTGATGCTGATCATGTTCACGACCGTCATCGCCGGCGCCACGTTCGCCGCGATGCTCTCGGGGATCGCGGTCCAGAAGATCCCCTTCTCGATCTTCAACATCGCCGTCTACCTCTACCTGTTCCTCTCGGTCGCGGGCTCGTTCTCGATCAAGCTCAGCTGGCTGAAGGACCATTGGGTGGTTGCGGCGGCGATCGCGGCCGGGGTGGTGTTTCTCGCGGTGCTCGCGACCAGGGTCTTCCGCAAGCAGTGGCACAAGCTGCGGGAGCAGCTGTTCACCGGCGGCGCGATCCTCCGCTCCCCGCGGAGAGCACTGGTCGGCGTGGCGCTTCCGGAGCTCGGCAGCTACGTGGCGCGACTGGCGATCATCGCCGTCTTCCTCGGCGCCTACAGCATCCCGGTCACCTTTCACAACGTCGCCTCGGTCACCGCCTCCAACTCGATCTCGAACACCGTCTCGCTGACCCCGGGCGGAGTGGGCGTCACGCAGGCGATGAACAGTGCGGCGCTGAAGAGCCAGGCGAGCGCTCAGGATGCGACGGCCTACTCGGCCTCCCAGCAGCTGATCACCTCCGCCTGGAACGTGGTGTTCGCGGTGATCATGGTCTCCTGGGTGTTCGGCTGGTCCGGGGGCAAGGACCTGGTGAAGAGCTCCTACGAGCAGGCCAAGGAGAAGAGCGAGGAGCTCAAGGAGAAGCGCCGCTCGCGCCGGGACGCCCGGCACGCCGCCGGCTGATCGCCAAATCACCCGGATCGGGGGATGCCGGACGGCCGGCTCGCTGCCACCGTCCCCGGCGGTGCGCATTTGCGCGCCAACCGGACACGGCCGCCTTGCGTGGCGGCCGGCAATAGAGAGGAAACAAACAGATGAGAGGTGCAGGCCGCGCTGTGTTCGTCGCGATCCTTCTGCTGATCGTGGGGACCCTCAACATCATCTACGGGATCGGCGCAATCAGTGACGCGAGCTTCTACGCGAATGACACCAGGTACATCTTCACGAACCTCCACGCGATGGGTTGGGTCCTCGTGATCCTCGGGGTCGTCCAGCTGACCGGCGGATTCTCGCTGATGGCCGGAAACGCCTACGGGCGGGTGATCGGCATCATCGCCGGAAGCCTCGGCGCCATCGACGCCCTGCTGTCGACCGGCGGATCCCACCCGTTCTGGTCGCTCGGGATCTTCGCGCTCTGCGTCTGGATCGTCTACGGCGTCGCGACGCTCGGCTCAGAGGAGCCGTCCGGGACGAGGGCCTGACGAGACTGGGAGCCCGGCCGGACCGTCCGGTCGGGCTCCTCGTTCACTCGACCAGCTTCTCCACGCGGTAGGTCTTCTTGCCGCGGGGGGTCTCGACGGAGACGGTCTCGCCGATTGAGGTGTCCCTGAGCGCGCGTCCCACCGGCGACTCGATCGAGAGTTTCCCGCTCGCGAAGTCGGCCTCGGTCGGCCCCACCAGGGTCCAGGTGTTCACCTTGCCGGTCGACTCGTCGAGGACTTCCGCTGTCCGACCGAAGGCGAACGAGTCCGGCGCGGCGTCGGTGGCCTCCACCACCTGAGCCTTGCGGAGGCGCTCCCGCAGACGCCTGATCCGTGCCTCGAGATGCCCCTGGTCGTCCTTGGCGATGTGGTAGTCGGCGTTCTCCTTCAGGTCGCCGAGCTCGCGCGCTTCCTTGATCCGCGCCGCCATCTCGGTCCGCCGCGGGCCCTCCAGCTCCTCGAGCTCCGTGCGCAGCGCCTCGATGCCCTCGGGCGTGATCGATTCGCTCTGGCTTGCTTCGCTCATGCCGTCACCCTAGCCGCCGCCCTCCCCGCAGCATCACGCTGCCCACACGTCGTACGGAGCGTCGCCACGGCTGAGGGCGATATCGCTATGCCGGCGCACCTCGAACTCGCGGCCAAATTCGCTGTGCCAGCGCGCGAGTATCTGTTGTTCGCCAGGGCGAGAGATGTCGTCGAGCACGACCGTGGCACCGGGCGCCAGTTTCTCGTTGAAATAGGGCAACGCCGGATAGCGCGCAAGAGCGCGTCCGGGAGCGCAGGCCGCTGGCCCGTCCACCACCAGAAGATCGATCCCTGCCGGTATATCGACCAGCGCTGCGCGCCGATACCAGCCTTCCCCGGGTGTGCCCTCCAAGGGTGCGTGGATGATTGTCACCGCGTCGGCTGTTCCATCCCTGTCCAGCCAAGCTGAGACGCGGGCGCCCCATTCCGAATCCTCCTCGATCGTGTAGATGTGCCCCCCCTCTTGGCGCACCACCCGAGCAAGGACGGCGGTGGACACACCGGCCCCGCACTCGACGATCGCACGATGGCGGTTGAGCACGACACTGTTCACGACTGTCGCCACGGCCGCCGGATGCATCGCCGCGCCGGTCCACGGCAAATACCCTCCCGGGAGCGCAGCGAGCGCCTGCAGCGCCACCGCGTCCTGGCTGTTGGACGCCGCCAGCGCCTGTAGCGCCACCGCGTCCTCGCTGTTGAACGGCATTCTTCTCAGCAGGCCGAAGTAAGACCGGACCCGCGATCGTATGGAGGACACGCGTCCGAGACCCTAGCGCCGCGCGCCTATATGCGTTGAAGGAGTCGCGGTCAGGCGCCGAGGGGCGACGGGGGGATGCGTGTCTCACCCTTCACATCGGGGATCAGCATCGCGACCTCGTCGACGTAGCACCAGGACCACTCCTCGTATGGCTCGAGCGAGTGGATCAGCGGATGGCCGCTCTCGTTGGCGTGGGCGGTGGCGTGCTTGTTCGGCGAGTCGTCGCAGCAGCCGACCTTGCCGCAGCCGAGACAGATCCGCAGGTGCAGCCACGGGTCGCCGGTCTTCAGGCACTCCTCGCAGCCGTCGACGGACTCGGGCAACTCGGTGACCTCGATCTGATCCAGATGGCTGCAGGTGCTCATCGCGACTCAGGGTAGAGAGCCGTCGCTACCGGCCCGCCCGGGCCTTTGCTGTCAGCTCCATCAGCGTGTCGAGGAAGGCCTCCGAGAACGTCGGGAAGGGCTGGATCACGTCGTTCATCACCTCGAGCGGGATGGCCGCCCGGATCGCGACCGTGGCCTGCTGCAGCCACTCGCCGGCCTCCGGCCCAAGGGCGTGGGCCCCGGTGATCCGCTCGCCATCGGAGATCAGGGTCATGTATCCGGAACCCTTGTCATACGCGCGGGTGTAGGTCGCGGTCCGCGACACCGCCGCCATCTGGACGGTGGCGGTGTGTGCACCGTCGGCCTCACCGACGGACGCGGCCTGGGGGTCGGTGAAGACCACGCGCGGGACCGCCGAGTAGTCGGCCTCGCGGTCTCCGCCCAGGATGTTGGCCGCGGCGACCCGGCCCTGGTACTTCCCCACGTAGGTCAGCGGCCAGATCCCAGTCACGTCTCCTACCGCCCAGATGTTCTGGCCGGCGCGCATCCGGGAGTCCACCTCGATGCCCCTCTCTCCGGGCTCGATGCCCACCGTCTCCAGCCCGATGTCCTTGACGCGCGCCCGCCGGCCCGTCGCGACCAGCAGCTTGTCGCCGCGCAGCTCGTCCCCCTCGTTGAGGGATAGAACGAACTCGTCGCCGTCCTTTGCGACGCGCTCCGCCATCTGGCCGAGATGGAGCTCGATGCCGCCATCGGAGAGCGCCTCGCCCAGCGCCTCCCCGAGCGGGGCGGGCTCATTGGGGAGCACGTGATCCATGCCCTCCACGAGAGCGACCTCCGCCCCCATTCGGCGGTATGCCTGCGACATCTCCACGCCGACCGGGCCCCCGCCCATGATCAGCAGGCGCCTGGGGACCTCATTGGCCGCGGTCGCCTCGCGATTGGTCCACACGCCTTCGAGATCTCGCAGGCCGTCGACGGGGGGGATGAAGGGGTCGGCCCCGTTTGCGAGCACGATGTGCTCAGCGGTCTTCTCCTCCCCGTCCACCGAGACGGTGTTGGGCCCAGCGAGCTTCGCCTCCCCGCGCAGCAGGTCGATGCCCTCGCCGTCCAGCCACGTCACCGCCCCGGCGTCGTCATGGTCGGAGACCATGAAGTCGCGCCACGCGAAGGCCTGCGAGGCGTCGAGCTCCCCGGTGATCGCCTCGCGGGCGCCGGGCGCGTCGCGCGCATCGGCGAGGGCCTCGCCCGGCCGGAGCAGCGTCTTCGAGGGAATGCATGCCCAGTAGGAGCATTCGCCGCCGACCAGCTCCCGCTCGGCGACGGCCACCTTCAGGCCGCCCTCCACCAGCCTGCCGCAACAGTGCTCCCCCGGCGAGCCGGCGCCGATGACGATGACGTCGTAGTCGTGACTCACTCGCCCCCTCCCTGATCCGCGAGGACCTTCTCCATGTGGGCGCGGGCGTCCTGGTCGGCCTCCTCCGGGGTTCGCCCCGCCTCTCGGGCGACGATGTAGGCGGCGTAGAACCCCGACCAGTGGTGCTTCGGCGCCTCCGCCTCGTAGGGACCGTGGTGCTCCTCCGCTTCGCGAAGCAGCCCCGTCAGCGTCTCGACATCCATGTGCTCTTCTCCTCTCTGCTACTCGCGCCCAGGCAGGCGCTCGGTGATCTCCTGGAGCATCCAGCGGTTGCCATCCGGGTCGTTGAACGAGGCGAGCGAGAAGTAGCTGCGGCCCTCGGGATCGGGTCCGGCCACCTCCTCGCCGGCGTCCTCTCGGTGGAACACCTCGCTCACCTCCGCGCCGCCCTCGGCGAGCTCCTTACGGGCCGCCTCCAGGTCCGAGGCGATCAGATACGTCACGGCCGAACCGGCGGGAGCCGAGGTGAGGCCGACGCCGAAGTGGATCGAGCACGGGGACCCGGGAGGGGTGAACTGGACGATCCGGAACCTCTCGCCGTCGCCGATGTCCGCGTCGAGCCGCCATCCCAGCCCCTCATAGAAGGCCTTGGACCGATCGACGTCGGCCACCGGTAGCACCACGACCTCGAGTTTCAGATCCATGCTCAACCCCCTCTTGCGCCGTTGGGGCCGGCCGGCTGACCGGCGTGCGCGGCACCCTACTCCAGGCCGCGCGCTCCGAATAGCCTCACCCGGGTGTCGACCGCGATCGTCCTGTTCACCCGCGACCTCCGCGTGCACGACCATCCCGCGCTGAGCGCGGCGGCCAGGCAGGCCGATCGGATCGTTCCCGCGTTCGTGCTCGACGACCGGCTCCTCTCGGGAAGATCCGGTGCGCCCAACCGGCTGTCCTTCCTGCTCGACTGCCTGCGGGATCTCGACGACTCACTCCGAAAGCGCGGCACCCGGCTCGTGATCCGGCGCGGAGACCCGGTGCGGGAGGTGATGCGCCTCGCCGAGGAGTCCCTTGCCGAGGCGATCTTCCTGAGCGAGGACGTGAGCGGCTACGCGGGAGAGCGCCGGCGCCGCCTCGAGCGCGAGTGCGGGTGCCGCGGGATCTCCCCGCGCGCGTTCGAGGGGGTGACCGTGGTCCCGCCCGGCGAGCTCACCCCGGTGTCAGGGGACCATTACCGGGTCTTCACCCCGTACTGGCGGGCCTGGAGCTCCGCCTCGAAGCGCGAGCCGCTCGGGACGCCCCGCAAGCTCCGCTCGCCGTCGCGGGTTCGCGCCGGGCGGATCCCCAAGCTGTCCGAGCTGACCCGCGGCGCCGCCGCTGGAACGCTCCCGCGCGGTGGAGAGTCCGCGGGGCGCGAGCTGCTCAGCCGCTGGCTGCGAGCGAGCTCACGCCGGTATGACGAGATGGCCGACGATCTGCCGGCCGACGCCACCTCACATCTCGGTCCGTACCTGCACTTCGGCTGTCTCTCGCCGAGCGAGGTGCTCGCGCGCGTGGAGGATCGGAATGGCCTCGAAGACTTCGTG
The DNA here is from genome assembly GCA_963815045.1 of uncultured Solirubrobacterales bacterium. GTDB lineage: Bacteria > Actinomycetota > Thermoleophilia > Solirubrobacterales > 70-9 > DASUPK01. The sequence continues at coordinate 944,680 of CAWFET010000002.1, read as the reverse complement.
CGCCAGCTGTGCTGGCGCGACTTCCACCATCAGGTGATGGCCGCGCGTCCCGACCTCGCCCACAGCGACTACCGGCCCGGCCGGCGCCGCTGGAGGCACGACGACGAGGCGCTCGCGGCCTGGAAGGACGGCGAGACCGGCTATCCGATCGTGGACGCCGGCATGCGCCAGCTCGCGAGCGAGGGATTCCTTCCCAACCGGGCGCGGCTGATCGTCGGCTCCTTCCTGACGAAGACGCTCGGGATCGACTGGCGTGAGGGGGCCGACCATTTCGAGCGGCTGCTCGTCGACGCTGACCTCGCCAACAACCGCGGCAACTGGCAATGGGTTGCCGGAACCGGAAACGACACGCGGCCGAACCGGGTGCTCAACCCGATCCGCCAGGCGCACCGCTTCGACCCGGACGGTGCCTACGTCCGGGCCCACGTGCCGGAGCTGGCCGAGATCGAGGGCCGGCATGTCCACGAGCCCTGGCGGCTCGCCGCCCGGGAGCGGGAACGCCTCGACTACCCGGAGCCGATCGTCGCGCCCTGAGCCGAGCGGGCCGGGCCTGACTCGAGCGCCTTGGCCAGGCGGTGGAGGAAACGCCGGGTGACGACGCGGTGGATCCGCTGCTGGGTGTTCGCGTAGACCCAGACGCCGAGCCGCGCGAACGCGCCACGGCCGCGAAGCCACGGGTAGAAGTTCTCGACGTCCATCTCGACGCTCACCCGAGTGGCGCCGTCGGCCCCCTCGGAGTCCGCCGCGCTGATCGAGAGGCGCAGAAACCCACGGTCTCGCCCGCCCCCCGCGACGAGGATGCCTCGCTTGATCCGCCAGGTGACGGATCCCTCGCCGTCCCGGAGCTCGTACTCCGGCTCGTGGAACCGGAGCAGCACCAGCGGGCGTCCGATCACGACGATGCACTGATCTCCATCGTCGGACGTGACCCGGATCAGCCCGAGCGTGAAACGCGTGATCAGGTGCCAGTACGCGTGGGCGGCCCAACTCAGGAAGTCGCGCGTGAGGACCTCGGACAGCGGCCGGCGGAGCTCGAGCTCTCCCGCCTGACGGGAGGAGACCGCCCCGGTCAGGGGCACCTGGTCCAACTGGTCCGGATGAAGCCTCAGGCCGGACGGCATCAGCCGAGCTCCGGGTCCTCGTCGAGCGCGCGGCGCAGCGCCTGCGGGAACGACATCGGCTGGATGCCGAAGGCCTCTGCTCCTGACGGGTCGGTGACGGTCGTGGGCGTCGAGAGCCCCTCGACCAGGGGCCGCGCCACGCCCGCGTCGACCGGCGTCACCAGCCCGATCCAGAGCGAGGAGAGCCTCGGCGTCAGCAGCGGGACCGGCACCTTCGGCCTCGGGTGCTTGCCCAGCGCGGTCGCCATCCGGTCGAGCATCTCGCCATAGGAGAGGACGTTGGAGCCGCCGATCTGCACCTCGCGGCCCTCGGATTCCGCGACGTCCGGCGCGCGCCGCAGGTAGTCGACCACGTCGTCCACCGCGATCGGCTGCGTCGGCGTGGACAGCCACGCCGGGGCGATCATCGCGGGGAGCCGCTCGACCAGGTAGCGGAGCGTCCGGTAGGACTCGCTGCGGGCCCCGACGACCATGGCGGCACGGAAGTAGGTGAGCGGCGGCCCGGTTTCCTCGAGGATCTCGGCCGTGCGCTGCCGGCTGCGCAGGTGCTTCGAGCGTGGCTTGTCCCCCAGCCCTCCCAGGTAGACGACCCGGCCGACCCCTTCGCGCTTCGCCATCGCGGCGAAGTTCTCCGCCGCTCGGCCCTCCTTCTCCTCGAAGTTCCCCTCGCCGCCCCGGCCCATCGAGTGGACGAGGTAGTAGGCGACCTCCGCCCCCTCCCCCGCGCCTCGAAGCGAGTCGGCGTTAAGCACGTCACCCTCGACCAGCTCGATTCCCTGATCGGCCAGGTCCTTCGCCCGGCCGCGATCGCGGACCAGCGCGCGAACGTGCCAGCCATGCTCGGCGAGGGCGGTGGCGAGCCTGCCTCCGACGAATCCGGTCGCGCCGGTGACCAGGGCGGTGCGAGTCTCGGTCGTCATCCTGCCCCGCGCATACCCGCCGCGGCCGCGATCGGATCGGGCTCGAGCGCTCGCACGCCGAGGCGCCGGGCCAGCGCCTCGTCCGCCCCCTCGCCCCCGATCAGCACCGTGGCTTCGTGTGCGAGCTTCCGGATCTTCTCCGCCACGGCCTCGAGCGGCCCCGCGCTGACCGCGGCCAGCACCACGGCGTCGGGGCCGAGCTTCGCCACCGCATCCGAGATCGTCTCGATCGGGGTATCGCCCCCGAGCAGGGCGATGCGCCAGCCACGCTCGCGAAGAACGAGCCCGAATGCGATCAGGCCGAGGTCGTGCTGCTCGCCGGGCGGGCAGGCGAGAACGGCGAGCGGTCCGCCGCCCGCCCCCCAGTTGCGGCCGAGCGCCAGCATGCGCCCGCGCAGAAGAGAGGTCGCGAAGTGCTCCTCCGCGACCGAGATGTCGCCGGTCTCCCAGCGGATTCCGATCTCGTGCAGCACGGGCAGCAGGAGGCGGCTCGCGACCGCATCGACCGTGAAGCGGGCGATCGCGTCATCGAGGATCGCGTTCGCGTCAGCCTCGTCGAACCGGTCGAGCGCCGCGACCAGCCGCTCGGCGTGGTCGATGCCCGCCGCCTCCGTCTGGCTCCTCCCGGAAGAGGCCTCCGATGCCGCGAGGCGCGCCGCCTCGGCCGCCGAGACACCCGAGTCGATCAGGGCCTTCATGGCCCTCACCCGCTCCTCGTCGCTCGTGCCGTAAAGGCGGAAGCCGCCGGCGCTCCGCTGCGGGTCCAGCAGCTCGTAGCGCCGCTCCCACGCGCGCAGCGTGTCGACGCCGACACCGGTGCGCCGGCTGAGCTCGCCGATTCGGACGAGCGGCCCTTCCGAGGTGTTATCTGATGGGGCAGACACTGGACAGACTCTTGACAGGCCTCAGGCTACCTGTTAGAACCCAGCGCGTCAACTCTGGATAAACCCTGGACGATCCCGGTACGAAAGGAGACAGCGATGCAACTTGATCAAAGCGGTAGGACGCTCGCGGCCCGGGTCCTCTTCCTGGTCGCGGCTCTGCTCTCGTTCGGCCTGTCCGTCGCCCTCTACTTCAGCGGAGAGCACACTGACGGCATCTTCGTCGGGCTCTGGGTGCCCTCGATTCTCGCCCTCGGCGCTTTCCTCGCGCCGCGGCGCCTCCCCGCCCCGACCACCCGGTCCCCCGAGGAGGGTGCCCGATGATCGGCATCTTCATCTACGGAGTGGTCGTCTTCGGCATGGCCTGCGCGGCCCTCGGGCTGCTCGCCTGGGGAATCGTCAATGAGCGCCGAGACCGGACCCGGTTCGAACAGGGGCGTGAGGTGTTCGGCGCCACGGCGGCGCGACAGGTCACCCAGGAGCCGGAAGGCGCCCCGCGATGAACCGCCTCCTCGATCGGGCACTCGACCTCGCCGTGCTTCCGGGCTACTCCCGGATCGGCTACGGACTCAGAGGCCTCGGGCGGGACGAACCGTCCCCCGGCGTGCTTCACGGCAAGACCGCGCTGGTGACCGGGGGCAGTTCCGGTATCGGCGAAGCGATCTGCGAGGGCCTCGCGGCCGCGGGATGCAGGGTCCACATGCTCGTCAGGAACCAGTTCCGGGGCAGAGAGGCCGTCTCGCGGATCGAGTCTCGCCTGCCTTCCGCGAGCGGGACGATCGAGGTCGAGCCCTGCGATCTCTCCCACCTCCCGGCCATCCGGCACTTCGCGGAAGCCTTCCAGGCGCGGCAGGAGCGCCTCGACCTCCTCGTTCACAACGCCGGCGTGCTTCCGGCCGAGCGGACCCACACACGGGACGGGATCGAGCTGACCTTCGCCACCAACGTCCTCGGGCCGTTCCTGCTCACCTCGCTGCTTCTGCCGGCTCTGCTCGAGGGCGCGCCGGCACGGGTGATCACCGTCTCCTCGGGCGGCATGTACACGGCGCGCCTCGACTCCGAGGATCCCCAGTTGGAGGGCCAGCCCTTCGACGGGGCGCGCTTCTACGCGCACACCAAGCGCGCGCAGGTGGCGCTCAACCGGTCCTGGGCCGAGCGGTTTCCCGCGGAGCGCATCGCCTTCCACGCCATGCATCCGGGCTGGGTCGACACCCCGGGCCTCCGATCCTCGCTGCCGCGCTTCAGGCGCGTGATGCGCCCGCTCCTGCGCGACGCCCGCCAGGGCGCCGACACGGCCATCTGGCTCGGGATGGCTCCGGAGCTGGAGCCGGCGACCTCCGGGTTCTGGCACGACCGGGTGCCGCGGCCGGAGCACCGGCTGCCCTCGACGCGGGAGAGCGCGGAGAACCGCGATCGGCTCTGGCTGGAGTGCGAGCGGCTCTGCACCGTCTCGGAGACCCCCCGCGCGGCACTGGCCTGCTGAACGAAGACGAGAGAAAGGAAACGAGATGGCGAGATACACAGGAACGGTCGACGCACCTCACAGCGCGGAGGACGCCTGGGACTACCTGGCCGACCTGCGCTCGGTGGGCGAGTGGGATCCGAGCGTGGAGAGCATCGTGTTGACCGGGGGCGAGCCCCGGACTGAGAGCGCGCGCTACGACCTGGAGGTCAGCTTCCGCGGGAGGACCCTCGGCCTCCACTACCGCGTGGTCGAGGTCGACCGGCCCAACCGCGTCGTGTTCGAGGCCGAGACTGAGTCGGTGTCAGTCCGTGACGAGGCGCGGATCGAGCCGGTCGACGGCGATCACAGCAGGGTCAGCTGGGATGCGGAGCTCCGCCTCAAGGGAATCCGCAAGGTCTTCGAGCTTCCCCTGCGGGCGGCGTTCGCCACGCTCGGCGAGAACGCGAAGCAGGGCCTCGCCGAGCAGCTCGCCAAGCCCGCGCTCGGCACGCCCAGGGACCGGTCTGCGGCATGAGGCGGTTCGGGGATTCGAGGCGCATCGCCGTCGTCGGCGCCGGGGTCTCCGGCCTCGTGGCCGCGGCCGAGCTCCACCGCGCGGGCCACGACGTCCAGGTGTTCGAGGCCGGCTGCTATCCAGGTGGCCACACCAACACGATCGACGTCCAGACGGCCGGGGGGACGCTGGCCATCGACACGGGCTTCATCGTCTTCAACGAGCTCAACTACCCCAACTTCGAGCGCATGCTGGACGAGCTCGGCGTCGCATCGCAGCCGACCGACATGAGCTTCTCGGTCTCCGATGGCCGCGGTGGGTTCGAGTGGGCCACCACCGGCCCACGAGGCGTGTTCGCGCGCCCGGCTCACGCCCTCGATCCCCGCTTCCACCGGATGTTGCGCGATCTGGTCCGGTTCAACCGCGAGGCACGCAAGCTCGTCGGCCGCGGCGGTCGCGGGCCGTCGCTCCGCCGCTTCCTCGAGGACGGCGGCTACTCCGACTACTTCGTCGAGCGCCTCCTGGTGCCGCAGGCCGCGGCAGTCTGGTCGGCCGACCCGGATCAGATGTGGAGCTTCCCCGCCGGCTTCCTCGCTGAGTTCTTCGAGAACCACCGCGTCCTGCAGCTTCGGGACAGGCCGTCCTGGCGCACGATCACCGGGGGCTCGCGCCGCTACGTGCAGGCCCTCATCTCGTCCTTCCGCGAGGGGATCAACCTGCGGACGCCGGTTCGGCGGGTCCACCGTGTTCCGGGAGGAGTCGTGATCGCACTGGACGACTCGTGCGAGCACTTCGACGACGTGGTACTGGCCGTCCACTCCGACGTCGCGCTGCGCATGCTCGCCGACCCGAGCCCGGCCGAGGCGAAGATTCTGGCCGGCATCCCCTACCAGCGGAACGAGGCCGTCCTGCACACCGACGCGAGCCTGATGCCCCGCCGGCGGAGCGCCTGGGCGAGCTGGAACTACCACCTCACAGAGCAGCCCACCGGCCGCACGACGGTGACCTACGACATGAACCGGCTGCAGTCCCTGGTCGCCGACCGCGACTACCTGGTCACCCTGAACCTGACCGAGGCGATCGACCCGAAGTCGGTCATTCGCAGGATCGAATACGACCACCCGGTCTTCACCCCCGACGGCGTGTCGGCCCAGCGCCGCTGGGCGGAGATCTCGGGCACGCGCCGGACCCACTACTGCGGCGCCTACTGGCGCTGGGGCTTTCATGAGGATGGGGTCTGGTCGGCGCTCCGGGTCTCCGAGCGGCTCGGCGGCCGCGGGCCCCTGCCCCAGCGCGGCGAGCCAACTCCGCTGGCCCCGGTCGGCGAGCCGGTGGCGGAGCGGCTGCAGGAGGCGGCATGAGCGCCTCGGCCGTCTACGAGGGCTGGGTGGCGCATCGGCGCGACGGGACAGTCCCCCACTCCTTCCGCTACCGCATCGCCATGCCGCTGTTCGCCCTGGAGGAGCTCCCCGGCATTCTCGACCGGGTTCCGCTCTGGTCAGCGCGGCGGGCCGCTCCTGCCCACTTCCGGGACGGCGACTACCTGCCGGGCGCCCACGGTTCGCTCGCGGAGCGTGCTCGAGACCTGGTCGAAGCGCGTCTCGGCAGGCGCCCGACGGGACCGGTCAGGCTGCTCGCGAGCCCTCGCTACGCCGGCGTGGGCTTCAACCCGGTGTCGTTCCTCTTCCTCGAATCCGCCGACGGCTCGATTAGCAGTGTCATCGCGGAGGTGACCAACACCCCGTGGGGGGAGCGGACCGCCTACGTCCTGGATGGGCGCGGCCGCAATGCGGACGAACCGATCAGGTGCACCTTCGAGAAGCGGATGCACGTCTCCCCGTTCCAGCCGATGGACCAGACCTACGAGATCTCGGTCAGCCCGCCCGGCGAGCGGCTGTCCGTCGTGATCCGAAGCATCGAGGGCGGCAGGGAGGTCTTCGTCGCCTCGATGTCGATGCGCCGCTTCGCCCTGACCCCCCGGCGCCTGCTTCGGCTGCTGTTCGCCCATCCGCCGATGACCATCGCGACGGTCGCGCGGATCTACGCGAACGCGCTGCGGCTGAAGCTGCGAGGAGCCGAGGTCCACCCACACCCGAAGGCGACCGGAGGAGAGAGCACGCCCCGGCCGCTGTCCCCTTGACGCTTTCGCATGGGCCGGGGAGGACTCGAACCTCCGACCTACGGATTATGAGTCCGCTGCTCTGACCAGCTGAGCTACCGGCCCGCTTGCGGGCGAGCGTACAGGCCAGGGTAGATTCGTTTCATGGCGCGGCCTGAGGAGGAGACCGAAGTCACGACGTTCACCTGGCCGCTGCTCGGCGCGCTCTACGGGTCCCTTGTGATCGTCGCGATCGTCGCTCTGCTCAACTCACAGCTCGGGCGCGACCTCGATCACCGCATCGATGCTCCCGCGCGGACCCTGGTCGCGGCGCCGGTGATCATCAGCGCCACCGTCGTCTTCGTGGCGAGCCTGATCGCGCTGCTCGCGCCGGTCTACAGGCGCTCGGCGCTGCGGGTCGCGGAGATCGCCGCCTGGCTGGTGCCGGCCTGGCTGGTGATGGGCGCGATGGTGCTCGGGGCGATCTCCTTCGCCCTCAACCACGCCGACTGACTCAGTCGGCGAGTGCGGCCATCGACTCGCCGACCGAGGAGGGCTCCCCGACGCCTTCGGCCGCGGCCTGCGCGCCCTCGTTGAAGGCGCTCGCGCCGGCGATCAGCGCGGCCGCGGCGCCGGGCTTGATCCGGCCCGTATCCACGCAGCCGGCGAGGAACTGCTCCATCTGCTTCGCCAGCTCGGCGAGGCGGTTTTGGCCGACGACGAGGGCCGCACCCTTCAACCCATGGGCCTCGACCCGGAGCTCCTCGACGCGATCGGAGTTCTTCTCATCGGAGGCGGCCAGGGCCTCGAGGCCGTCGATGAGCGGCGGCGTCCGGCGCGCGGCCTCGGCCGCCAGCATGCTGAGGAGCTCGTCGTCCCCCATGCGCTGAGTTCTACTCCCTCCCAGGGGGAAGCGCAGGGATCCGGCTAGCCCGCGACCTTCTGCACGGCCGCCTCGAGCTCCTGGACGCTGAACGGCCCCTGCAGGATCGAGCTGACCTTGCCGCTGCGGTCGATCACGTAGGCCCAGGGCTCGGTGTTGAGCTTGAAGGCCCGCATCTGCGGGCGCGGCCCGTCGTTGATCTGGTTGTTGTTGTAGATCTCCTGGTGGATGAAGGCGACCCTGTCGCCGAACTCCTGCTTCACCTGCTGGGTGATGTCCGTGACCGGGCCGCAGACCCGGCTCTGGCAGAGGGCCGGCGTCGCGAAGAGGAGGACGACCGGCTTCTTGCCGACGACGTTCGCGAAGTCATCCGAGTGCATGTCGTCGGGCGGAACTCGGGTGTCGATCTGGCCGATGTTCGAGACCTGGCCGGCGGTCAGCGTGTGGATGTGCGGCACGGGCTGGCCGACGTTCGGCATCGGGAAGTCGCCGACCGGGTTCGGCGTGGGCATCAGGCTGTACTGGTAGGAGCCGCCGTTCTTGATCAGCGCGGCGAAGGCCCAGGGGCCGGGCCGGTTCAGCGGGATGTCCGACACATAGGCGACCTGGGCCGCGCTCGGGTCGTCGGCTGTGGTCTTGGCCCGGAAGGCGGGCTTGGTGGTGAGGTCCTCGATCCTCGCCGGGAAGGGGCCAATCGCCTTGCCGTCGACGCCCCTGCCAGGCGCGGCGTAGACCGCCACCTGCGCGTCGGTGATCGGGTCATGGGCGGTGCTGAACACGCCGAAGGGGAAGCGGTTCGTGCCGAGGTGGAAGTAGGCGGCCGCCGGGGAGGCGACGGGGCCCTGCGTCGCGTGAGCCGAGAGCACGACCTGGCGGAGGGTCTTGCCCTTCGCCGGAGGGAAGATCGCCGCGCGCGGCGCCGGACGGCTGCGGCTGCCGGTCCCGTTGTCGGACCCGCCGCAACCGGCGATGAGCGCAAGGGCCAGCAGGGCGATTGCGAGGGCGAGGAGCTTGCGGGGCACGGGCGGCATCGTAGTTGGGGCGCGTATAGGGTGGCGGCCGCTGTTTAGTCGTCAGCTAAAGGAGAAGACGTGGCAGACAAGGCGGCCCTGATCACCGGCGGTTCGAGCGGCATCGGACTTGCGATCGCGCGCATGCTCGGAGAGAACGGCTATGGCCTGACCGTTTCGGCTCGCCGGCCCGAGAAGCTCGAGGCCGCGGTCGAGGGCCTGCGGTCGGACGGCCTCGACGTGCAGAGCGTGCCGGCCAACATGGCCGACGAGGAGAGCCTGGCGGCACTGGTGGCTTCGCACAAGGAGCGGTACGGGCGCCTCGACGTGCTGATCAACAACGCCGGAGTGGGGATCGGCGAGGCGATGGACTCGCTGACGACCAAGTTCGTCGACATGCAGCTCGGGGTGAACCTGAGGGCCGTGGTCCTGATGACCCGCGAGTGCCTGCCGATGTTGAAGGAGGCCGGCGCCGAGCACGGCAAGGCGCTGCTCGTCAACACCGCGTCGATCTCCGGCAAGGCGGGTCAGCCCTGGCTCAGCGTGTACTCGGCGACAAAGGCCGCGGTGATCGGGTTCTCGCAGGCGACCCAGAAGGAGATCGCCGGCCAGGGGATTCAGGTGACGGCGTTCGCGCCGGCGTTCGTCGATACGCCGATGACGGAGTTCGCGAAGCAGCAGGTTGCGGCCGAGGCGATGATCCGGCCCGAGGACATCGCCGAGGCGGTCCGGTTCCTGCTCGCCACCTCGCCGAACTGCCTCGTGCCGGAGATCATGTTCCTGCGGCCCGGGGACACGATCGACACTCCCGACCTCGGTTAGGTCCCCCAGATCCGGGCGCCCTTGCGCAGGCCGGCGCGGGCGCCGGCCCACCAGGCGACCTGGCGCATCAGGTCGAACCAGGCGTCCTCGATCCAGCGCGTCTCCCCCTTTCCCCGCGCCCTCGCGGCCAGGACGATGCCGAGCCCGCGGGCGGTGCGGCCGACCTCGCGAGCGCGGGGCGCCTTGACCGGGTGTCCTCCCATCGCCTCGAACTTGGCGCCCACCAGGCCCGCGCCGTAGGCCCAGCCAAGCTGCTGGCGAAAGAAGCCGAGCTGGGTGTCGCGGTTCCGGTGCCGGGCGGTGGCCCGCTCGGCGTAGGCGAGGCGGAGTCCGCTTCGCTCCTGGAAGCGGAGGCCGAGCTCGACGTCCTGGGCCCGCGTCATGTGCGGGTCGAAGGGGCCGATGCGATCGATCACGTCGCGGCGGTAGGCGGCGTTGGCGGTGATCGGGTAGGCGGGGTCGGAATTGAAGGCGAACTGCTGCCAGTTGCCGAGCAGCCGGGCGGCCTGGCGCTCTGCCGCCGTGGTCGCCGGCGCGTGCTGGAGATCGCCGGCGACGGCTCCGACCTCCGGGTCCTCGAACGGGCGCACGAGCTCGGCGAGCCACTGGGGCTCGACCAGGCAGTCGGCGTCGACGAAGGCAAGGATCTCGCCGCTGCCCTCGGCGATCCCCCGGTTGCGGGCGTTGGAGACGCCGGGGGTCGGCTCGTGGAGGTAGGTGACCGGACGCGACTCGATCAGGGAGGCCGTGCCGTCGGTCGAGGCGTTGTCCACGATCAGGACCTCGCGGCGGTCGTGGGGATAGTCGGTGGCCAGGATCGCGTCGATGCAATCGGCGATCGTGGATTCGCCGTCCCTGACGGGGACGATCACCGAGACGGATGGATGGTGGGGCGCCCGCGGCACGGGCGCAAGTTAGCCGTGCCGGATCGGTTTCCGGTTCTCGGGCGGGATCGCTTCGTGGTCCTCGTCGATGAGGTGCTCCGCGTAAGCGGTGGCGAGGACGTCCTGGACCGAGAGGTCCGAGGCCTCCTCGGCTTCGGCCGCGGCGAGGCTGCGGCGGGATGCCTGGACGTCGCGGACCTCCTCGCCGAGCGGTCGCTCTGGCACCGGCTCGGCGCCTTGTACGCCCTCGCGGAGGAGGGCCAGCTCGAGGTAACCCTCCAGCGCGCGGACCTCGCGGCGCGAGGCGCGGCGGGGCTTGCGCTGGTTGGCGCCGGTGAAGGCGTCCCAGGCCCGGGCGAAGGTTCCGAAGTTTGTGCGGCCGCCGTTTCGGTGCGCGGCGAGCATCGGGCAGACGCCGCCGCGCTTGTCGGTGTAGGCGCCGACGATGACGCGATTCGAGCGAATGCCGTCGAGCATCGCCTGCTTGGTGGGGTTGGGCATTGCCTCGACGGAGTTGCGGAGTCGCTGGGCGTTGTTGCGTCGCTTGGCCATGGATCAAAGGATGGCGGTGACGCCCTAGGGTCCGCGCAATGGGCCGTTCAGATCGATTGAGGCTGCTGGTCGCCGCGTTCGGCGACCCGGGGCACGCGTTCCCGGCCATCGCGCTGGCGCGGGAGCTGAAGCGGCGGGGTCACGACGTGCTGGTCGAGACCTGGGAGCGGTGGCGGGAGGCGGTCGAGGGCGAGGGCGTCGCCTTCACCGGGGCTCAGGAGTACACGGTGTATCCACCGCCGGGACCGGACACGCCCGACGGGCAGACGGCCGCCGCCGCGGCCAGGGCGCTGGCGCGGCTGATGGAGGGGTTCGAACCCGATCTGGTGGTGAGCGACATCCTCACGCTCGCGCCGACCCTCGCCGCCGAGGTGGCCGGGGTTCCGCACGCGACCCTGATTCCCCACGTCTATCCGGTGCAGCAGCCCGGGATGCCGCTCTATTCGGTCGGGATGCACCCGCCGCGGACCGGGTTCGGGCGAATGGCCTGGCGCGCGACCGGGCCGCTGATGGAGATGGGGCTGCGCCGGGGCCGGGACGAGCTCAACGAGACCCGGGGGCGGCTCGGGCTTCCGCCGATCGATCGGTTCCACGGCGGGATCAGCGAGCTGCTGGCCATCGTGGGGACCTTTCCGCAGCTGGAGTATTCGCGCCAGTGGCCGGCGCACGTGCGGGTGACCGGGCCACAGTTCTTCGAGATTCCGGGTGAGGAGATCGAGATTCCAGGGGGCGAGGGGCCGCTGGTGCTGATCGCGCCCAGCACGTCGCAGGATCCGGAGTGCGAGCTCCTGCGGGTCGCTTTCGACGGGCTGGCGGACGAGCCGGTCCGCGTCCTGGCGACGACGAACAGGCACCGGCCCGAGCGGCCGATCGCGGTGCCGGGCAACGCCAAGCTGGTCGATTGGATCCTCTACTCGCAGGCGATGCCGGCCGCCGACCTGGTGGTCTGCCACGGCGGGCATGGGACGGTCGCGCGAGCGCTGGCGGCCGGCAAGCCGCTGCTGGTCTGCCCTTCCGTGGGAGACATGGGCGAGAACGCGGCGCGCGTGGCGTGGTCGGGGACCGGGCTGTCAATTCCGCGCCGGCTGCTCTCGGCGCGGGCGGTCAGGCTGGCCACGCGCCGGCTTCTGAGTGAACCGCAGTTCCTCGGTCGCGCGCTGGCGGTCGCCGAATGGTCTCAGGCGCACGACGGGGCGGTCACCGCGGCCGAGCTCGTCGAGGAGGCAGCCCGGAACGCGACGAGCCGGCTCTCGCCGGCTCGTTCCTAGTTCCGTCAGTCAGCTCCGGGGGTGGGGCTCGAACCCACAACCTCGCGGTTAACAGCCGCGCGCTCCACCCATTGAGCTACCCCGGATTAACACGGCTTGTAATCAAATCGGCGCTAGGCCGCACGCCGCCGCGTCAGGTTAGCGCCAGTCGATTGCCTCGGCGGACGCAGGATTCCTGCCTCAACCTGGGCATGGCAATTCGAGCAGAGCAGGACGCATTTCTTCGCCTCCTCCCGCAGCGATTCGAACGACCGGGTGATTCCGCGAGCCGCGAACCCGAATTCCTTGGTCTCGCGATCAAGGTGATGGAACTCGAGGCTGACCGGATGATCGAACCCGCAGATCGCACAGGCACCGCCGAACTCCTCGACGAGACGACGGCGAGCATTCCGGCGCCACCGCTGGACAGCGTCGACGCTGCAGCGGAGACACCGGTAGTAGCCGTCAGTGCGAAGCGCGAACTCTGTGACTCCGTGCTTCTTGCATCTCGACTTGATTCGCGGCTTGGAATCGCCCGCCTCTCCATGAATTCGCTTGGGACCCGGGTGACTGAGTGCGATCCCGTACTTCTTCAGCCAGTAGCGCACGGTGGTGGGGCTGCGATCCAACCTGAGCGCAAGTTGCCGGACGGTCAGCCCGTCGGCGGCCAAGCGCTCGAGTTCTTCTCGGTCCAGCGCGCCACGAGGGCGACTGCGCCTGGCTCGATCCGAATCCAATCGATCGCTCATGGCAGGCATTGTCCGCTGGAAGGCGGACGGATGGTGACTCAGAATCTGCCTAAATGCAGGGAAATGTGGCCGAAAGTGCGCGGGACCGTGGCGACTTTGTAACGCTGCCTAGCCGACGACGCCCGCGTGGGCGATGCGCTCCGTGAGCTGGGCCCGCTCGCCCGACAGGCGCGTCGAGACCACGTAGTCGCCCGCCTTCTGCGCGGCCGCGATGCCGTCCTCCAAGCGCTGCTGCTCGAGCAGGTCGAAGTTGAGCTGCATCGCGCTCTCCGAGGCAGGCTCGCTCTCGGCGCGCATGACGAGCTCCGTGACCAGGGACGTCAGCCCCGGATCGTCCCTCGGCAGGCCGGCCATCGGATCGGCCAGATGCTCTCCCAGCCAGGCCAGCGCCGGCCGTCCCGAGGGCGACAGGTGCTCCTCGGTGAGCCGGTCGATGAATGCCTGGCCCTCCTTCGGCTTCGAGATGCACATCGCGAGCAGCGCCCGCTCTCGGGTCTCTCGCGGGGTGAGCGAGACCGCGACCGGCTTGGGCAGCTTCGCCCCGTTGCCGTCGCCGGCGGGTGCAGCGCTCGCCTCCGGGGCTGAGCGGACCCGCGCCAGGACCAGGCTCGCATCGGTGTCGAGCCGGTCAGCCACCTTCCTGACCAGCTCGTCGAATCCGAGCGCCGTCTCCCCCATCGCCTTCAGCACCGGTCCGACCTCCTCCAGCACCCGCTCGCGCCCGGTGACGGTCCCGAGATCTCCCCGTCCCAGCGCGACCTCGACCCGAAAGCTCGGCAGGTCGATCGCCTCGTCGACGAGCTTCATGAAGCGCTCTGCCGATCCGTCCTTGAGCATGTCCGCCGGGTCCTCCCCCTCGGGCATCGCCGCCACCCGCAGCTCGATGCTCTTTCCGCCGGCCACCTTCTGCGCCCTGATCATCGCGTCCGCGCCGGCACGGTCCGCGTCGAGTGCCAGGACGACGGACTCGGTGCCGGCGAGCATCGTGACCTGTTCCGGTGTGATCGCCGTTCCCATGATCGCGACGGCCTCCTCCACCCCCGCCTGGTGCAACGCCAGCACGTCGGTGTATCCCTCGACCAGGATGGCGCGCCGAGCCTTCGCGATCGGGCCGCGGGCGCGGTCGATCCCATAGAGCGTGTTGCTCTTCCGGTAGAGCTCGCCCTCCGGAGAGTTCAGGTACTTGGGCTTCGAGTCCGGGCTCAGCGCCCGCGCCCCGAAGCCGAGCACACGCCCGCGCTGGTCGCGGATGGGGAAGGTGATCCGGCTCCGGAAGCGGTCGTAGTGCCCGCCCTGCCTGCCCTTCTGGATCAGCCCGGCCGCCAGCAGGTCCTCGACCTTGAATCCCCGTCGTTGGCTTCCGGTCAGAACCTGATCCCAGGCGCTCGGCGCCATCCCGACGCCGAACCGGCGCAGCACATCCTCCTTGAGCCCCCGCTCCTCGAGGTAGGCGCGGGCCTTCGCCGCCTTCCGTGACTCCCAGAGATAGCGCTCGTAGTACTTGGCGGTGAGCTCTAGCAGCTCCCAGAGCTTCGCCTTGCGGCGCCTCCGCGCCTCGGCCTGCGGATCCTCGTCCTCCCGCTCCACCTCGACCCCATACCGCTCGGCGAGGGACTCGACAACCTCCGGGAAGGTCAGCCCCTCCTTCTCCTCGACGAACCGGAACACATCCCCGCTGGCCTCGCAGCCGAAGCAGTAATAGAGCTTGTCGCGGGGGTTGACCTTGAACGACGGTGTCCGCTCGTCGTGGAACGGGCAGTTGCCCCAGAAGTCCTGCCCTCTCTGCTGGAGGTCGGTGTAGGCCGAGACGATCTCGAGGATGTCCGCCGAGTCCTTGACCCGCTCCTTGCTCTCGTTGGTGAACTTCGCCATCGACCCAATCTATCCGGGAGCCACGAGCGCCTCGTACGTGCTGAGACAAAAACGGTCGGTCATTCCGGCGATGTAGTCCGTCACCCGCTGCACCGGGTCCGCATCCGGATCGGCCGCCGGCACCTCGTCCAGGTTCGCCAGGTAGTGGTCGAAGAGGGTTCGCAGGGCCACCCTCGCCCGCTCCTGCTCCGCCCGCGCCTCCTCCCCGAGATAGACCCGCTCGAACATGAACTTCCGCAGCCGCAGCATCGCCCCGCCGACGTCCTCGCTCTGTGTGATGTCCCCCTCCGCGCGCGAGCGCTCGACCATGTCCTGCACCAGCCGGTCAATCCGGCGCGCCCCGGTCTCCCCGAGCAGCTCGATCTGATCGGAGGGCAGATCGCTCTCCGCGATGATCCCCGCGCGCAGCGCGTCGTCGATGTCGTGGTTGATGTACGCGACCCGGTCGACGATCCGCACGACGCGCCCCTCCAGGGTCGCGGGCTTTTGCGGCCCGGTGTGGTTGAGGACCCCGTCGCGCACCTGCTCGGTCAGATTCAGCCCCCGCCCGTCCCGCTCCAGCTCGTCGACAACCCGCAGCGAGTGCTCGTTGTGTCGGAAGCGCAGACCGTGCTCCTGGAGCGCCTCGTCCAGCACCTCCTCACCGATGTGCCCGAAGGGCGGATGCCCGAGGTCGTGCCCGAGCCCGATCGCCTCGGTCAGGTCCTCATTCAAGCCCAGCGCCCGCGCCACCGTTCGCGAGATGAAGCAGGCCTCCAGCGTGTGCGTGAGGCGAGTCCGGTAGTGGTCCCCCTCCGGAGCCACGAAGACCTGGGTCTTGTGCTTGAGCCGCCGGAACGCCTTCGAGTGCACGATCCGGTCGCGGTCGCGCTGAAACGGCGTCCGGACCGGGCTGTCCTCCTCCGGCTCGCGGCGCTGCGCGGGATACGAGGGCGTTGCAAGGTCCCAGAGGTACTCGGACTCCCAGGAGCGCACCCTCGTTTCGAGACTCTCCGTCTGCGTGGTCATCCATCGATGTTCGCACCCGCGGCGGCATCACCACCGGCATGCGTTTCGAAATAGGCTCCGGTCCGTGGCTCAAACGGCACTGATCACAGGGGCCTCCGCGGGCATCGGCGAGGAGTTCGCCCGCCAGTTGGCCGCGCGCGGCTACGACCTGATCCTGGTCGCCCGGCGGAAGGACCGGCTCGAGAAGCTCGCAAAGGAGCTGCCGACCAAGGCCACGGCGATCGAGTGCGACCTCGCCGCGGAGGCCGACAAGCTGGCGGCCAAGGTGAAGCGACGGGGCCTGCAGGTGGACCTGCTGGTCAACAACGCGGGCTTCGGCCTGCGGGGCCCTGTTCTGGAGCTCGATCCCAAGCGTGAGGCCGAGATGGTGCGGGTCAACTGCGAGGCGGTCGTCACGCTGACCCACGCCTTCGTTCCGGGAATGGTCGAGCGCGGCCGGGGCGGCGCGATCACCGTCGCCAGCACCGCCGGCATGCAGCCCCTCCCCTACGAGGCGACCTACGGCGCCACCAAGGCCTTCGCCATCTCCTTCATGGAGGCCCTCTGGATGGAGCTGCGCGGCAGCGGCGTGACGCTCACGGTGGTCAACCCCGGTCCGGTGAAGACCGAATGGCAGGAGGTGGCAGGCCACACCGAAGACACGCCGTTGCCGCCCGGCATGATCAGCGCCGAGCGCTGCGTCAAGGACGCCCTCCGCGCCTATGACCGCGAGAAGCGGTCGGTGGTCACGGGCCGCTTCTTCCCCTGGTTCATGCGAGTCAGCAAGGCGCCGAAGGGCGTCAAGCTCCGCGTCACGGAGCGGATGTACCGCCCCCCGTCTTAGGCAAGGTCGCGGCCACAAGCGGCCGCTAGGCCGCGGCGCGCAGGTGCACATGCGCGTGGTGCTCAAGCGTCTCGGTGATCGCGCGATCGGCCTGCGCTGCGACCCGCCGCTCGGCCTCCGGCGCCTCCGAGAGCGGGCTCGCCAGCGCGTTGACCATGAAGCGGTGTGCCTCCTCGCTGAACGGAAAGCCCCCGCCCTCGCAGCTCGCGCAGACCACTCCGCCGGCCGACCCCGAGAAGGCGGCCAAGTGCTCGGCCTCTCCGCAGTTGGCGCAGCTCGCCAGCTCGGGGGAGAAGCCGGCCGCGAGCGCCAGCTTGAGGCGAAACGCGAGCGCCGACCCGGGAGCGCTCGACGACACCGGATCGGCATTGAGCAGCCCGAGGTAAGTGCAGAGCAGGTTGTACGCCGCCTCGTTCGGCTCGCCCGAGTCGAGCAGCCGCAGCACCGCGTCGCACGCCCGGCCGGCCGACCCGAGCGCGGCCCCGTTCGACCGCAGCGTCCCGTGGCCGTCGACGGTCGAGGCCCCGGTGACCGTGAACAGGTCGCCCCGTCCCTCATAGAGGACGAGGTTCAGCCGGAAGAACGGCTCGAGCCTTCCCCCGAAGCGCGACTTCGGCCGCCTCGACCCCTTGGCGATCGCCCCGATCCGCCCGCGGGTCGCGGAGTAGAGATGGACGATCCGATCGGCCTCGCCGTAGCGGATGCTCCGCAGCACGACGGCCTCGGTCTTGAAGTTCCCGGGCATGCCCACCAAAGCTGCCGGAGTGCCCGGACGGATCAGACCCGGCGGACCGCGTCCCGGATGGCGGCGGCGACCACGGTCGCGGCCGCGACCCCGACCTGCATCGAGCCATACTCGCGGATCTCGCCCTCCCCCGAGGCGAGGCAGAAGGCGATGTCGCCGTCGACCGGGGTGAAGGCCGGATCGACCGCCCGCGCGATTCCGGCGGTTGCCGCGCGCGCGACCACCGTGCACTCCGTCTTGCTGAGAGCCGCGTCGGTGCAGACACACGCGAGGGTCGTGTTGCCCTCGGGCGCGGCCCTGTACTGCGGAGCCTGCTCGAGGGCGACCAGGTGCTCCGCACCCCGGACCATCTCGCCGTCGTCGCCTCTGGGACCAACGAGCAACGACCCGTCCTCGGCGAGCACGTCCCCGGCCGCGTTGACCGCCGCGACAGCGGCGACGATCTCCCCCGCTCCGGTCTCGATTGCGGCGTAGCCGAAGCCGCCCGCCGATCCGCGCTCCCGCCCGAGCACCTTCGCGACGGTTGCGCCGGTTCCGACCCCGACCGCCCCTCGCTCCGGCACCCCGCCCTCGGCGGCCTCGCATGCCGCGTATCCCTCCTCGGGTCCCGGCCGCGCCCCCGGGTCACCCGCGCCGAGGTCGTAGATCACCGCGCTGGGGACGAGCGGAACGCGGCCGAACGGAGTCCAGTAACCGAGCTCGTGCTGCTCCAGCCAGCGGGCGACGCCGTCGGCCGCGGCCAGGCCGAACGCGCTCCCGCCCGTGAGCAGGACCGCGGAAGCCTCCTTGGACCGTGACAGCGGGCTGAGCGTGTCCGACTCCCGCGTCCCCGGCCCGCCACCCTGCACCCAGATGCCTCCCCTCGTTCCCGGCGGAGGAATCACCACGCTGCACCCGGTCAGGCCCTGCGGATCCGACCAGTGGCCCACCGAGAAGCCGTCGGGGAGCGGCACCTGCTCCGTCATCCGGCCCTCGCCTTCGCCCTGCGGCGCGGGCGGCGCCGGAGCCGCTCCTGGCAGACCGGGCAGTAGTACGTCGAGCGTCCGGTGACCACGATCCGCTGGATCACGCCCCCATCATCCCGGCGGCACGCCTCCCCCTCTCGGGTGTGGACCAGGAACTCGTCCTGCATCGACCCCCGCTCCCCGCGGGCGTCGCGATAGTCGTCGATGCTCGCTCCGCCGTGCTCGAGGCCGGCCTCGAGCGCCCCGACGATCCCCTCGACCAGCCGCTCGGCGTGCTCGCGCTTCATCGACCCGGCGGGCGAGAGCGGATGGAGCCGGGCTCGCCAGAGCGCCTCGTCGGCGTAGATGTTCCCGATCCCGGCGACGCGGGACTGGGTCAGCAGGAACGACTTGAGCGGGGCCTTCCGGTCCCTGGTCAGCTCGAGCAGCCTCTCGGGGGTGAGCTCGTCGGAGAGCGGCTCCACGCCGAGCCGGCTCGCAAAGAACTCGTCGAGCTGATCGCCGGCGTCGAGAACCACCGCCTGCCCGAAGCGCCTCACGTCGGTGAAGACGAGGGTCCGCCCGTCGTCGAGCTCGAAGCGGGCGCGGACGTGACTCGGCTCGGGCGCGGGCTCGTACAGGCGCGGGCCCCCGAGCCGTTCCGTCTTCATCAGGTCAGCGGTCTCCCCATGCTCCGAATCCCGCAGCAGCAGGTTGCCGGTCATCCGCAGGTGCATCGCGAGAGTCCGTCCGCCCTCCAGGCCGATCAGCAGGTACTTCCCCCGGCGGGCGACCGCGGTCACCTCCCGGTCCTTGACGGCACGCTCGAGGGCGGTCGGCGGCTCGGGTCTCGTCAGGCGCTCGTCGAGGACCGCCGCCGAGACGATCCGCTTCCCGACCAGCTCAGGCTCGAGCTGGCGGCGAACAGTCTCCACCTCGGGCAACTCGGGCATGCCCTAGAAGCTACTGAGGCAGGTGCGCCCTTGGATGAGCCTTGAAGTAGGCCTCCTTGAGCTCCTCGCCGGAGAGGTGCGTATAGAGCTGGGTGGTCGAGAGATCGGCGTGGCCGAGCATCTCCTGCACCGAGCGCAGGTCGCAGCCGCCGGAGAGCAGGTGCGTCGCAAAGGAGTGCCGCAGCGTGTGCGGGCTCATCCGATCGCCGAGCCCGGCCGTCCGGGCGTGCCGCAGCACGATCTTGTAGAGACCCTGGCGCGTCAGGGCCCCGCCACGGAAGTTGACGAAGAGCTTGCGCTCGTCGTTGGAGCGCACGAGCTCGGGCCTGCCGCCGCGCAGGTAGACGCGGACCGCCGCGATCGCCTTGCCCCCCACGGGCACCAGGCGCTCCTTGGATCCCTTGCCTCGCGCCCTGACGATCCCGTGCTCGAGGTCCACGTCCGAGATCTCCAGGGAGATCGTCTCCGACGCGCGCAGGCCCGAGGCGTACATCAGCTCGAGCAGCGCGCGGTCGCGAAGCGTCGCCGCGTCATCGCCACGCGGCTGGGCGAGCAGCCGCTGCACCTCCGCGTAGCTCAGGACCTCCGGAAGCTTCTTGCCGCGGGGCGGTGTGTCCAGGCGTGCCGCCGGGTCGTCCTCGATCTCCTCCTCGCGCCGCAGGTGGCGGTAGAAGGAGCGCAGGCAGGCCGCCTTGCGGTTGACGGTGGCGGTGGAGCAGGGCGCCCGGCCATTGCCGTCGCCCTTGGCCACATCTGCCAGGAAGTCGGAGAGGTCGCCCGGCTCCGCGACGGTTGCGTCCTTGTCGCGTTCCGCCAGGAAGCGGCCGAACTGGAGCAGGTCGGTCCGGTAGGCGGCGAGCGTGTTGCGCGAGAGCCCACGCTCGAACTCGAGGTGCGCGAGGAAGTCGAGGACGAGGGCCTCGTAGCGCTCGGAGGCGGGGGTTTGGGCAGGCCGTTCAGGCGCGATCGTCGCCATGCGGAGTACTTCCGCGGCGAGCGGCGCGTCCCTTCATGCGAGGGTGCTCCGCAGGCGAAGCCGAGGAGCAACCCGTTTCAGGTGAGCTGCTTGAGCAGGAGGAGCCCGATCAGCGACTTGGCGTCCTCTGTGCGCTCGATCGTGCCGTCGATGTCGCTGAGGGGGATCTCGACGATCTCGATCCTCTCCTCAGAGGTCTGCTCGCCCGGCACGTCGTAGAGCTCGGTGGCCAGGAAGAGCCAGACGCGCTCGTTCGCGAAGCCGGGGCTCGTGTAGAAGCTCTTCAGCTCGCGCCAGTCGCCGGCCGCCTTGCCGATCTCCTCGGCCAGCTCCCGCTGAGCGCACTCGAGCGGCGTCTCCCCCTCGACGTCGAGCTTGCCCGCCGGGAGCTCGAGCAGCGCCGGCTCCTCGACCGCCTCGCGTGGCTGCTCGACCATGTAGAGGGTGCGCCCATCGTGAGGGATCACGCAGACCGCGCCGGGATGGATGACGACCTGCCGGGTGGAGCGGCTCCCGTCCTCGTACTGGAAGGTCTCCATCCGCACCGAGGCGATCGGCCCGCGGTGGACGAGCTTCCCTCCCACCTTCTTCAGGCGCTCGTCGCTCACGCCGCCAGCTCCGCGACGGTCGCGGCCGTGAGAGCGTCGCCCGCGGCGAGCGCGGCCGCGAAGAAGAGTCTGTCCTCCTCGATCCCGCGCCCCATGTGGGTGGCGGGGAGGCCGCTCTCCGCGTACTCGTCGACCGGCGCCTCGCGCGGCCAGATCTCGTGGCGATCGCCGCACGCCTCGCGCAGGTCCGCCATCGAGCGATCTCCCCCGCCCACCCGGGGCCACGGCGTCGGCCCAGGGGCCGGGGCGGGTACGCGGACGTTGCCGAGCAGCATGCGCAGCACCGTCTCGGTGTGATGGCTCAGGCCGCGATGGCGCTCGCGGGGGTCGCCGCTCGACATCCTTGGCGCCAGCAGGGTCTCGTGCCCCAGGATGAGCGAGGCATGCGCCGTATCGAGGGCCGCCATCCCCCCGTGTCCGAGCTCCGACTCGGACCCGGCGATCCCGGGCCCGGACCCGGCGATCACCGCGTCCCAGCCGAGCGGGCCGGCGGCCGCCTGCAGCGCGCCGATCACGGTGAGCGCCTCGAGCTCCGCCCCGTACGCCGCGCCCGCCGTCACGTGCTCGCAAAGCAGGCCGGCGTTCCGGAGCTCGGCGACGTCCTCGGAAAGCGCGCCCGGCAGCGCGCCGCCGGTCGTCTGGATGTAGCCGACGCGCAGCTCACCCGGCCCACGCGCGGCGGCCCAGGCGGCCGGGGCGAGCTGCCCGTGCAGCGCAAGCACCAGCACCGGGATCTGCCGCGAGGGCCCGCTCCACTCCCGAGCCTCCACCGGTTCGACCGGGTGCTGGAGGGAGGTGTAGTTGAGCTTCATCGCCCGGGCCTCCTCGGCGCCCGGGTGATCCAGGCCGCGCGTCAGGTTCGCGTGCACGATGTCGAATCCACCCGAGCCCAGGCCCAGATCGCGAGCTTCCGTGTTCAGGATCAGCTCGTCGCCCTCACGGATCTCGCCGACGAGCGACTCGTCGGCCCACGCCGACCGCACCACGTCTCCGATCCGGACACGGAGCGGATCGGTCTCCGTCACGACGCCCCGCCTCAGCTTCAACACGTCTAGCCCCCGTTCGTAGTCGCTGCCACCCGCGCCGCCTCATTGAGGGCGGCTTCGCACACCGCAAGCATCTCCAGAATCGCCCCTTCGGCAACCGATTCCTGTGGCGTGTGGTTCGCCTCCGTGCCGTTGGCGAGCAGCACGGCCTCATAGCCCGAGGCGACGAGCGCGTTCGCATCGCTCCCTCCGCCGGTCGCGACCAGCTTCGGCTCATGACCGGTGCGCCGGAGCGCCTCCGAGGCGATCCGCACCGCCTCGGATTTCGGATCGAGCCTGTAGCCCCGGAACATCTCGATCACCTGCGCGTCGACGTCGCACCCCTGCTCGCCGGCCGCCCAGGTGCACGCATCGACCATCTCGCCGATCGTCGTCGCCGCCCGCTCGCCGTCGACGCTCCGCGCTTCGCCGAGGATCCGGCAGTGCCCGGCGACGACGTTGGACGCCGTGCCGCCCTCGATGATCCCCACGTTCGCGGTGGTCTCCTCGTCCAGCCGCCCGAGCTTCATCCCGGCGACCGCGGCGCCCGCGGCTGCGATGGCGCTGTGACCCTCCTCGGGATTGATCCCGGCGTGAGCCTCCTGCCCCGTGAAGTCAGCGATCAGCCGCTTGTAGGTCGGCGCGGCCACGATCACCTCTCCAATCGGCGTCGCGTGATCGAGGACGTAGCCGAAGGGCGCCCGGAGCGCGGGGATGTCGAGCTCCTTGGCGCCCCGCAGCCCATCCTCCTCGGCGACCGTGAAGACGAGCTCCAGCCCCATCGGCCCCTGATCGGCAGCGTGGCGGGCGGCGAGCTCCATCAACACGGTGACCGCGGCCTTGTTGTCGGCGCCGAGGATGGTGTCCCCGGCGGTGGTGAAGCGGCCGTTCTCGCGCACGACCTCGATCGGGCCCTCGTGGGGAACCGTGTCGAGATGGGCGAAGAACGAGACCCAGCCGTCGCCGCTCCCGGGAATGCGAGCGATCAGGTTGCCGGCGCCGGCCCGTGCCGGTCCGGCCGCGCCGTCCTCCACCGCCTCCACGCCGATGCCGCCCAGCTCCTCGAGGACCGCATCGGTGACCGCCCTCTCCTCTCCGGTCGGGCTCGCGATCTCGCAGAGGCGAGCGAAACGGTCGAGCATCCGCTGGTCCTCCGCGTTCACGCGCGACAGGCTATTCAGCGGGAGAGCTCGCCGTCTTCGCACGCTGATAGAAGACTGGCGTGGCACGCCAACCGATCCAGCACGACCACCACGAGCAGCACATCAGGCGTTCCTCGGACGCACCCTCCCCCGCGTGGGAGGCGCGGCTCGAGATCATCATCGCCGTCGCACTCGGCCTCGCCGCGATCGTCACCGCCGGTGCGGTCTTCCTGAACGAGCACCAGGAGCACGAGGCCGAGCTCGACTTCCATGCCTCCACTCACAACATCGTGCTGGCAGCGGGGGCCGGCGTTCGCACTCCGGCGGGACGCACGCTCGAGCACCGAGCACAGGAGGCCATCAACAACGCCGAGGACCACCAGGACAGGGCCGCCACCTACACGCTGGCCGAGGTGATCCTCGCGACCTCCCTCTTCCTCTTCGGCGTGGCGGGGATCAGCTCTCGCTGGCGGCTCAAGATCGTGACGCTCTCGGTTGCCTCCGGGGTCTTCCTGACGGCGCTGCTGGTGCTGTTGATCGCCGATCTCTGAACCGAGCCGCCCTCGCTAGCTTCCAGGCATGGAGCGCAGCTCCGATCAACGCGAGGTGGTGCGCCGGGAGTTCACTGGGCAGGCTTCCAACTTCGAGGCGCCGGGTTCACTATTCCGTGACTCCTCGATCCTGAACTGGATCGCCGCGCGCGTGGAGCTCTCGCCGGACTCGAAGATCCTCGACGTCGCCGGAGGAACGGGACAGCTCGGCCGCCATCTCGCGCGCACCGGTTCGAGCGCCGTGATCGTCGACCTCACCGACGCGATGCTGGCCGCCGGCCTCCGCTCGGTGCAGAAGGAGGGTCGCGACGACGTGACCTTCGTCCGGGGCGACGCGACCGATCTCCCCTTCCCGGACGGGCAGTTCGACGTCGTCATCAGCCGGTTCGCCCTACATCACTTGGACGACCCGGCGGCGGCGATCGCCGAGATGTCTCGCGTCTGCCGGCCCGACGGCTCGGTCACCCTGATCGACATGGTTGCCGGCGGCGATCGTCACGACGAGCTCGAGCGCCTGCGCGACCCGAGCCACACCCGCGCCCTCCCCGAGGAGGAGCTCCGCTCCCTGTTCGAGACGGCCGGGCGCAGCCCGAGGAGCGAGGCAGCGCGGGAGCACTCCATGCCGATAGAGCCATGGTTCGAGCAGGCCCAAACGCCGGAGGCGGATCGGGAGCGGATCCGCGCGGCCTTCGAGGCCGAGGCCGACGGCGGCGAGCCGACGGGTCTACGTGCGGCGCGCACAGACGACGGACTCGTGATCAGGCAGCGCTGGCTCTTGCTCGGCGGCTAGCCCGAGCGGCGGACGCTGACGTCCTCGGACTCCGCGGACTCCTCGGCGGCGGTTTCCGCCTCGGCGGTCTCAGCGGCGGCCGGACGTTCCTCGGCCCGCTTCGCGGCGGCGCCGACGAAGTCGCGGAAGAGCGGCTCCGGGCGGGTCGGCCGGGAGTTGAACTCGGGGTGGAACTGGGAGGCGACGAAGAAGGGGTGGTCCGGCAGCTCGATCACCTCGACGAGGCGGTCGTCGGGCGAGGTCCCGCTCGCCACCATGCCCTCCTCCTCGAGCCGCCTGCGCAGCATGTTGTTCACCTCATAGCGGTGGCGGTGCCGCTTGTAGATGACGGGCTCTCCGAAGATCTCGCGGGCCTGGGTGTCGTCGTGGAGCTTCACCGGATCGGCGCCGAGCCTCATCGTCCCGCCGAGGTCCGAGACCTCCTTCTGCTCGGGCAGCAGGTCGACGACCGGGAACGGGGTCTCGGGATCGAACTCGGCGGAGTTGGCGCCGTCCATCCCGCAGACGTTGCGTGCGAACTCGACGACGGCGATCTGCATTCCGAGGCAGATCCCGAGATAGGGAATTCCCTTCTCCCGCGCGATCCGGGCGGCCTCGACCTTGCCCTCGATGCCGCGCTCCCCGAAGCCGCCGGGGATCAGGATCCCGTCGACGCCCTCGAGCTCGGCCTCGTCGATGTCCTCGGCCGAAACAAGCTCGGTCTCGACCTCCACCCCATGCGCCCATCCACCGTGGGTGAGGGCCTCGATCACCGACTTGTACGCGTCCTCGAGCTGGACGTACTTCCCGACCAGCGCGATCTTCACCTTGCACTCGCGCGAGGCGTCGGCGCGCTTGATCAGCTCCTCCCACTCGGCCAGGTCGGGCGCCGGGGCCTCCATGCCGAAGTGGTCGAGGATCTGGTCGTCCATCCCCTCGGCGCGCAGCACGAGCGGCACCTTGTAGACGTTGTCGACGTCGCGGGCCGAGATCACGGCGTCCTCGGGAAGCGAGGCGAAGAGGGCGATCTTCTTGCGGATGTCGCGGTCGAGCCCCTGCTCGGAGCGGCAGAGCAGCGCGTGGGGTTGAACGCCGATCCGGCGCAGCTCGTTGACCGAGTGCTGCGTCGGCTTGGTCTTCATCTCGCCCGCGTGCCCGATGTAGGGCACCAGGGTGAGGTGGACGAACATGCAGCGCTTCGGGCCCATGTCGGTGTAGAGCTGGCGGATGGCCTCGAGGAACGGCAGGGACTCGATGTCGCCGACTGTCCCTCCGATCTCGGTGATCACGAAGTCGACGGCCTGGGACTCGGCGACGATCAGGATCCGGTTCTTGATCTCGTCGGTGATGTGCGGGATCACCTGGACGGTCCCGCCGAGATAGTCGCCGCGGCGCTCGCGCCGGATGACGCTGTTGTAGACGCCGCCGGCGGTGAAGTTGGAGGCCCGGGAGGTGTTCTCGTCAGTGAACCGCTCGTAGTGGCCGAGGTCGAGGTCGGTCTCGGCGCCGTCCTCGGTCACGAAGACCTCGCCGTGCTGGAACGGGCTCATCGTTCCCGGGTCGACGTTGATGTAGGGATCGAGCTTCTGGAGCTGGACCCGGAAGCCGCGCGAGACGAGGAGACGGCCGAGTGAGGCGGAGGCGATGCCCTTGCCGAGGGACGAAACGACACCGCCTGTGACGAAGAGGAATCGGGTGTCGCTGGGCTTCGGTTGGCTCAATTGACTCTGCCGAGCGAGTCTAGTCGCTCCAGCAGCGGAACTCGCTCGATCGCCGCGGAGATCGAGTGAAACTCCCCATAGAGCGAGATCGCGATCAGCGCCGTCAGCGCGATGGCGGTCCCCGCCGGGCCGAGGGCCGTGACGCAGGCCACTCCGGCCACCGCGCCGATCAGGCTCGCGCCGCTGTCGCCGAGCATCGCCCGCTCGCGCAGCGTGATCAGGGCGCCGGCTGCGGCGGCCACCGCGAACGGCCACACCGGATCCAGTGGCTGGAGGGAGCGGCTGAGCGCGCACAGCCCCGCGAGGGTCAGCGCCGCGGCCTTCTCCACCCTCCCCGGCCGCAGGTCGATGAGGTTGGCGGCGTGCGGCGCGAGCGCCAGGACGCCGACCTTCAGTACGTAGGCGCCTCCGTCGCCCGGCGCCGCCCAGGCCGCCAGGGCGATCGTCCCGAGAGCCTTGAGCGCACCGGTCGAGGGACGGCCCGTGGCGAGGGCGGCGCCGTGAGCTCGCACCCCCCGCGGCCCCTCGCCCCCCAGCAGGTCGTCGATCACGCCGAGGAGCGATACCCCCGCCATGTAGCCGAGCCAGCGGCCGGCCTCCACGCCGGCGAGGGCGGACAGGATCAGCCCGGCGGCCAGGATGGGCACGCCCAGGGGAAACAGGAGCGCCGCGCCCCGGTAGTTGGCGCGGCGGATCAAGTCAGCGGGGAGCCGGAGACGAGCAGCCGGCCGACGCCGCTCGCGTCGACCAGTGCGTCCCCCACGAGCAGGCGGGCGAGGAACGTCGAGGACATGCCCGCCCTGCCCTTGCCGAGGAACTCGACCAGGGACTGAGGCGTGCCGACGCTGACCAGCAGCTGCGCGCCGTGCTCGTAGGCGATCAACAGCGCGAGGTCCTGGCTCGTCCCCGGCGCCGCCACGATCGAGTGAGGAAGCTCGAGGGCGTCGAGGCGAGCGGCCCCGGGCGCCTCTCCATCCGCATAGCCATGGACGATCAGCTCGGCCCCGCTCCTCAGCGCGGCCTCGCTCGCCGAGTCCATGTCGCCCACGATCAGGTCAGGGACGAGGCCGCGGTCGATCAGGGCGTCGGCTCCGCCGTCCACCCCGACGAGGACGGGGTCGCGCCGCTCCACGTAGCCCGAGAGGGCATCGAGGTCGCTGGCGTGATCGCCGCCACGGGCGACGACCAGTGCGTCCCGGCCGCGGAACCTCGTTCGCGGCTCGGGCAACTCGGCCAGCGAGAGAAATCCGTCCGCCTCCTCGCGCAGGTGCTCGAGCGTGTTCTCGGCGAAGTCCCGCAGCGCCTCCGTCGCATTCGCCCGCCCCTCGTCGAGCCTCGCGAGCAGATCCTCGATCTCGAGCGCCTCGTCCAGGTCGAGCTCAATCGTGTCCCCGTCGCCGACTCGATCGAGCAATCCAGCATCCAAGTCGATCAGCGGCACTCCACCCCGGACCAGGATCAGCGGGCCCAGGTTCGGATGCGTGCCGTCCGCGGACGGCGAGGCGTTCAGGACGGCGGCTGGGCTCGCGGCGAGCAGCTCCTCGGCCGCGACCCGGTCGATGTTCAGGTGATCGATCACCGCGATCTCGCCGGGCTCGAGCCGTCTGACCAGCTCCTTGGTGCGAACGCCCACTCGGGCCCGTCCACTGATGAGGTGAGGAGCAGCGATCGCCATCGGCAGAGCCTATTTGCGTCAGGCGACCGGCATCAGGCCGCGCGGAGCAGCTCGCGCGCGTGGCGGTCGGCGGCCTCGTCGCCATCGTTCCCGCCCAGCATCCGCACGATCTCCGCGACCAGGCCCTCGCCGTCCACCCGCTCGACCCGCGCCCTCGCCTGCCCGCCGTCGACGCTCTTCTCGATACGGAAGTGGGTGTCCGCCATTGAGGCGACCTGCGGCAGGTGGGTGATGCAGAGCACCTGGCGCTCGGCGCCCAGGCTCTTCAGCCGCTCGCCGACTGCCTTGGCGGTGTTCCCGCCGATCCCGGCGTCGATCTCGTCGAAGACGAACGTGGCCGCCCCGCCTGGCGCGCCCTGTCCGGCCAGGGCGAGCATCACCCTGGAGAGCTCGCCGCCGGAGGCGGCATCGCGCAGCGGGGAGAGGGGCATCCCGGGGTTGGTCGCGACCTGGAAGGTGACCCGCTCCTGGCCGAGCGCGCCGAAGCCCTCGGGGTGCGGCTCGAGGCTGACCTCGAGCTTCGCCCCGCTCATCGCGAGCTGCTCGAGCTCCGCCGCGACGCTCTTCTGCAGGCGCCGTGCGGCCTTGGCTCGCACCTCGCTCAGCTGCCCGCCGAGATCGGTTCTCTGCCGCTGAGCCTTCGCGAGCTCGGCCTCGAGGCGGTCCGTGGCCTCCTCCGCTCCCTCGATCGTCGCGATCTCGGCGCGGCAGTGCTCGGCGTGGGCCAGGACCGACTCGATCGTTCCCCCGTGCTTTCGCTTCAGCCGGTCCAGTGCGTCCAGCCGCTCCTCGACCTGCTCCAGGCGGCCCGGCTCGGCCTCGATCCGATCGGCGTACCCGCGCAGGTCGGCCGCCAGCTCCTGGGCCTCCATCCGCAGTCCGCGGGCCGTCTCGGCGAGCTTGTCGAGCTCCGCGTCCACGCCCTCCTGGGCCGCGAGCGCGGACTCCGCCGATCCCATCGCCTCGGCGGCGGATCCCTCGCCGTCCGCCCCCACGGCGGCGAGCGCCTCGCCCGCGGCCGCCCGCAGGGACTCGGCGTGGCGCAGCCGCTCGCGCTCGGGCGCGAGCTCCGCCTCCTCCGCGGGGTCGGGGTTCGCGGCCTCGATCTCCTCCAGCTCGTAGCGGAGGATGTCGAGGTCCCGCTCGCGGGCGCCCTCGCGCTCGCGGATCCGGGCCAGCTCCCGCTCAACTCGCAATACCTCCGAATGCGCCTCCCGGTAGGCGCGGCGCCGCTCCAGGTGCTCCTCCCCGGCGAAGCCGTCGAGCGTCTCGAGCTGGGCGCCGGCGAGGGTCAGCTTGCGGTGCTCGTGCTGCCCGTAGAAGGCGAGCAGCCGGGAGCCGAGGGCCTGGAGCTCCGGCGCTGTGGCGGAGCGGCCCGCCAGGAAGGCGCTCGTGCGGCCGCCGGCGGAGACGCGCCGGCCGATCGCGAGCTCGGTCGCGCCCTCGGGCAGCCGCTCCGCGACCTGGGCCAGCTCGGGGTCGTCGAGCAGGCCGCCCGGCAGCTCGAACACTCCCTCCACATATGCCTCGGCCGCGCCGGGGCGCACGATGTGCGAGCGCGCCTTGCCGCCCATCAGCAGGTCGAACGAGTGCGCGAGGATCGTCTTGCCCGCCCCGGTCTCCCCGGTGATGGCGTTCAGCCCCGGCCCGAGCCGGAGCTCGGCGCGCTCGATCAGGAGCAGATTCTCGATCCGGAGCTCGAGGAGCATTGGCCCCTCGTTCTAACGAGGCAACCCGACGGATTCTCCCCAACGGGGTGGAGCGGCCTGATGGCCGCTAAGCCGGAGCAGGCTCCTCGGCCTTCTCCGGCGCCGCCGACCCCTCCGGGGCACCGTGCGGGATGAAATCCCGCTGGCGCACCAGGGCTACGACCATGAGCGCGCCGCTGAACAGGATCAGCGCGCCGATCAGGAGGATGTCGTTGAACGCATCGGTGAACGCGATGCCCGCCGCATGAACTGCCTGGTCGTGGAATTGCGGTGGCGCCTGGCTCGCGGCCTGGGTGCCGCTCGCGGCGACCCCGTCGGCAAAGCCGCTCGGCGCCTGCGGCAGCAGGGTGTGGAGGGAATCCGTGATCTTGCTCTGGAAGATGGCGCCGAGCGCGGCGATCCCGGTCGCCACCCCCGCGATCCGCATCGTGTTGTTGATCCCGGAGGCCATGCCCGACCGCGCCGGAGGCACGACCCCCAGAGCGGTACCGGCGATCGACGGGTTCGAGAGCCCGATGCCGAAGCCGCTGACCATGAACCCGGCCAGGAGTGTCGTCCACGCGGAGTCGGGCTTCGCCCCGCGCATCAGCAGCAGCCCGATGCCGACCATCGTCAGCCCGATCGTGAGCGGCACCCGCGCCGGGACTCTCTCGATCAGCCTGCGGGTGGCGAGGGGCACGAGGAACGCGAACAGGGTCAGCGGCAGGAAGCGGACGCCCGCCTGGAGCGGCGTCATCCCGATCACGCTCTGCATGTAGATCGTGATGTAGAGGAACATCGCGAACATCCCGGCGCCGATCGCGAAGGTGCCGTAGGAGACCCCCGAGAACGCCGGCTTGCGGAACAGGCTGAGGTCGAACATCGCGTGGTCCTGTCGCCACTCTGCGATCACGAACGCGACGAGCAGCACCACCGCGGCCGCCAGGGACCCGACGATGAGCGAGCTCCCCCAACCCTCGGCGTTGCCGCGCAGCAGGCCGAAGATCAGCGCGAAGAGCCCGAGCGAGAAGGTGACCAGGCCGGCCCAGTCGAGGCGCTTGGCGTTGGGGTCCCGCGATTCCCCGGCCTGGGTCTGGGCGAGGATCACGGTGCCGATCCCGATGGGGACGTTGACGAAGAAGATCCACTCCCAGCCCAACCCGTCGGTGAGCGCTCCGCCGACCAGCGGGCCGACCGCGACCGCTCCCCCGATGGTCGCTCCCCACGCGGCGATCGCGGTGCCTCGCTCGGGGCCCTGGAACTCCTGAGCGATCAGAGCGAGAGAGGTCGCGAACATCGCCGCGCCCCCGATGCCCTGGAGGCCGCGGGCGATGTGCAGGAAGGTGGCGCTCGTCGCCAGCCCGCAGAGCAGCGACGCGAACGTGAACAGCCCGACGCCGATCACGAACAGCCGCCGCCGCCCGAAGCGGTCGGCCAGCGTGCCCATGGTCAGCGTGAACGCGGAGAGCAGGAGGGTGTAGGCATCCACCACCCATTGGAGGCCGGTGAGGTCAGTGTTGAGGTCGACCTGGATCTTCGGCAGGGCCACGTTGACGACCGTGATGTCGAGCAGCAACATGAACGTCGCCAGGCAGACCGCCAGCAGGCTCCACCACTTTCGCTCCATTCCGCCTCCTTACCCGGGGATTCCGATCCAACTCCCAGTTTGCCAAAGGCCCGATCGCGGCTAGGCGAGCTTGCCGAACTTCTCCCGGATCCGCCGGTAGAAGTTGGTGCCGGGCACCTGGGCGAGACAGCTCACCGACTCCTCGAAGCGGATCTCGAGCGCATCGCCGGGCGCCAGCTCCCCGGCCGCCTCACCGTCCAGGGAGATCTCCACCGGCTCGCGGCCCGCGGCGTTGCTGACGTGGAGCGAGTCGTTCGGCGCGACGACCAGCGCCCGGGCGGCCAGGGTGTGCGGCGCGATGAAGCTCACCACGTACCCCTTCACGCCCCAGGCGAGGATGGGACCGGCGTTGGCGAGGTTGTAGCCCGTCGATCCCGCCGGGGTGGCGGCGACGAGCCCGTCACAGCGGACGCTGCCGACCTCCTCGCCTCCGATCGCGTAGGAGAGCTCGGCCACCCTGCCATGGGGGCGGCGCACGAAGCTCACGTCGTTGAGCGCCAGCGGGCGATCCACCGGCAGGGTCACCCGCAGCGCGGGGAGATCCATGGCCTCGAAGTCGCCGGTGAACGCGCGCCGGAGGCCGTCCTGGAGCTCATCGCGCTCGACGGCCGCCAGGAAGCCGATGGTTCCGAAGTTGATGCCGAAGACGGGCACGTCCGTGTCGGAGAAGCGGCGCAGCGCGTAGAGGATGCTGCCGTCGCCGCCGAGCACGATGCAGACGTCGGGCCGCTCGCCGTCCTCGACTCGCGTGATGCCCTCGGCGAAGCGGCCGTGCTTGTCGTGCTCATCGGGAGTGCAGATCAGCTCCACCCCGGCCTCCTTCGCGGCCTTCGCGGTGGCGACCACCGCCTCGGAGGAGGCCTCCGGATGCGTATGGGTGATCAGCATCGCCCGGGTCATGGCTCCACCTGGTCCAACGCGGCGTCCAGGTCCGCGGGCTCACCGCTTCGCGACGCCCAGACGAACGTCTCGCGATTTCCCTTCGGTCCGGGCAGCCCCGACGAGGCGAGTCCGCGCACGACCAGATTCTCCTTCTTCACCGCGTCGACGACCCTGCCGATCGCCTCGCGCCGGTCGGCGGCGTCGCGGACGACGCCGCCCTTGCCCACCTTCTCCTTGCCGAGCTCGAACTGCGGCTTGACCAGCCCGAGCAGATTGAACTCATCGGCCGCCTTGGCGACGATCGGAGCTATCAGCATCGCGAGCGAGATGAAGGAGACGTCCACGGTGATCAGATCGGGCCGAAAGGGCAGGTACGAGTCTCCCAGCGCGCGAGCGTTGAGTCGCTCCATCACCAGGACCCGCGGGTCCTGCCGCAGCTTCCAGTCGAGCTGCCCGTGACCGACGTCGACGGCGATCACCGTCTGCGCCCCGCGCTGGAGCAGGCAGTCGGTGAACCCGCCCGTCGAGGCGCCGACGTCCATGCAGCTCCGCCCCTCGACCTCGACGCCGAGCTCACCGAGGGCGTTCTTCAGCTTGATCCCGCCGCGGGAGACGAACTCCTCGCCCTCTTCGACCAGGAGCTCGGCCTTCTCGTCGACGAGCTCACTCGGCTTCTCAACGGTGGCCCCGTCCTTGCCGAGGCGCACCCGGCCGGCGCGGACCGACGCCGCCGCGGCTGTCCGCGACGGCGCCAGGCCGCGCTCCGCAAGCAGGGTGTCGGCGCGGCGGCGGGGCATGGGCCAACCGTACCTGCGAGTGGACCGGCCCCGCGGGAGCCGCTTGCCACGCCTGCCACTTGGCTGAGGTGTGATCGCCCTCACACACGAATCGCACATACGTTCGTACTCTGAATTTCGCGATGACTCTGTTCAGGGCAATCCCGATTCATGTGCACGCCGCTCTCGAGGTGGCCGCCGCCCCCCTTCTCATGGTGGCGCCGTTCGCGCTCGGCTTCACGCCCCTGGTGGGCGCCCTGAGCATCGCTCTCGGTGTTCTGCTGATCGGCCTCGCCACCTCGGTTTACGGCGACGAGGCGCGGGGGAACCTGCCGCTGAGCGCCCACGCGGGTCTCGATTACACGCTGGCCGCCGGAACGTTCCTGGTCGGTGTGATCGCGGCGATCGCCGGGGATCTCGTCGCAACAGTCTTTTTGGTCGGATTCGGCTCCGCGCATTTGGCGCTGACCGCTTCAACGCGGTTCAGTCGTCCGCTCGGCGCCTGAGACCGGCCTACCTCCCACAGACAACACACATATCTCTCCTCCCTGTAGTACCCCTAGAGACCCCGCTTCGGCGGGGTCTCTTGTTTTCGGCGGTCCTACCAAGGCTTAACCCTCTCCTTGCCGATCGATTCCCCGTCGCTGGGGATCCTCTTCTGTACGCCGTCGAAGCTGCGGTCTCAACGTCCACCAAGGAGGGATTCGATGAGCACACTCACCAAGACACTGCTGGCCGTGGCCGCCACGATGCTCGTGGCAGGGGGGGCGTACGCGGCGACGACGCCGGCGGGGCAGGATCCGGCCCAGGCTCCGGCGGCGGCCGACCTCAGGGGCCCATGCGACGAGGCCGAGCACGCCACGGACCCGCGCTGCACCGGGGCTCAGGTCCCCGAGGACCGGCACAACGAAGCCCAGCACGCGGACCGGCACCGCGGCCACGATGACGGCGTGGCTCACGAGGCCGAGAACGAGAACGAGCCCAACGACGTCGGCGACGAGGGCCCCGGCGACGCCGAGCACCATGACAACAGTGGCCCCGGCTCGCTCAACTCAGGGCCGGGCAACGCGGAGGACCGCGGGAATGACGGAGCCATGGACGACAACTCGGGACCGGGGTCCCAGGACTCCGAGCACTCCGGCTCCGGCCACTCCGGGTCCGACGACTCGGGCTCAGACAGCTCCGGCTCAGACGACTCCGGGTCCGGTGGATCCGGCCACGGCTGAGCCTGGGAAGAGGGACGGAAATCGGGCCACCGGGGACGCATCCCCCCGGTGGCCCGGTCCACCCTCTGCCGGCGCCCCTAGCATCCGTCCGGAGTGACTGTCTCGATCCAACGGCCGAACATCCTGCTCGTCGAGGACGAGCGAGCGATCACGGAGCCTCTCGCGGAGGCTCTCGAGCGTGAGGGCTTCGCCCCCGCTCTCGCCGGCTCCGCCTCCGAGGCGATTGAGAAGGCGAAGGCCTCCGCACCGGACCTGGTCCTGCTCGACATCGGACTTCCCGACGGCTCCGGCCTGGACGTCTGCCGCGAGCTTCGCCGGCAGAGCGACGTGCCGA
The DNA here is from genome assembly GCA_963815045.1 of uncultured Solirubrobacterales bacterium. Taxonomy (GTDB): domain Bacteria; phylum Actinomycetota; class Thermoleophilia; order Solirubrobacterales; family 70-9; genus DASUPK01. Next base: position 910,210 of record CAWFET010000002.1, on the reverse strand, counting down.
TCATCATGCTCACGGCGCGGGGATCCGAGGCGGACCGGGTCGCCGGGCTCGAGCTCGGCGCCGACGACTACATCGTCAAGCCCTTCTCCGCCCGCGAGGTGATGGCGCGCGTGCGGGCGGTGCTCCGGCGGACCTCGTCGGGACCGGGAGCGGACAACGCCGAGCGGATCGAGATCGGCGATCTCAGCCTCGACACGGCGAAGCACGAGGTCCGTCTCGAGGACAGGCCGCTCGAGCTCTCGCGAAAGGAGTTCGAGCTGCTGCGCGTGCTGATGGAACGAGCGGGATCCGTGATCACGCGCGAGGCCCTGATCGAGGACGTCTGGGACATGAACTGGTTCGGATCGACGAAGACCCTCGACGTGCATGTCAGCGGCCTGCGCCGGAAGCTCGACGACGATCCCAAGGAGCCGCGCTTCATCCACACCGTCCGCGGTGTCGGTTTCCGCTTCTCGGGGGCCGACGAGGTCTAGCCGCCATGAGCCTGCGCGCCCGCCTGCTCGCGGCCTTCGCCTACACGCTGATCGTCGTCATCATCGCGCTGGAGGTCCCCCTCTCCGCGAACGTGAGCGACCGAGTTAACGCCGAGGTCGAGGCCGATTCCGCGGCGCAGGCCCAGGTCGTCGCCGCCTCTGCGGCCGACCAGCTCCGCCGCCCGGAGAGCCTGGAGCAGATCACGCGCCAGGCCGCCACCAGCCTCAACGGCCTCGTCTTCGTCATCGACGGGAAGGGACGGCAGATCGCCACCTCGAGCGGAGGGATCACCCGCCCGCCCCAGCCGACCGACGATCCGGTCGCGCTGCAGGCGCTCGGCGGCGAGGTCGCGCAGGGCAAGCATCACGAGGGCCGGGACGTCCTCTCCACGGCGGTGCCGATCGTCCGCAACGGCCGGACGGTGGGCGCGCTGGAGGTCGAGCAGAGCCTCAATGCGGTGAGCGACCAGGTTCGCCAGGACGTCTTCGCGCTGATCGGAATCGGCGCGCTGGCCCTCATCCTGGGGCTGGGCGTCGCCTGGATCCTCGCCGGGTCGATCGCCCGGCCTTTGCGCTCGCTCGGAGATGCGGCCCGCCGCCGGGCGGCCGGCGACACCGAGGCGCGAGCGCCCGAGCGCGGCTCGACCGAGCAGGTGCAGGTCGCACGGGAATTCAACGAGATGGCGGACCGGCTCGACGCGGTGCTCGAGTCACAGCGAGCGTTCGTCGCGGACGCCTCGCACCAGCTGCGCACCCCCCTGACGGGACTGCGGCTTCGACTCGAGGCGGCGGGCGTGAAGACCTCCGATCCGGCGGTCGCGAAGGAGCTCGGGGCGGCCGAGCACGAGACCGAGCGCCTCAATCAGCTCGTCGAGGACCTGCTCGAGCTCGCCTCGAGCGAACAGCCCGCGGACGACGACCGCACGGACCTGGGACAGGCGGTGCGCGCCGCCGCCGAGCGCTGGCGCGGACCCGCGAGCGAGAGCCGCCATGAGATCGCGCTGGAGGACGGCGGCGAGGTCGTCGTCCGCGCGGGCTCGCGCGAGCTCGCGGCGATCCTCGACAACCTGGTCGAGAACGCGATCAAGTACTCGCCGAGCGGATCTCCGGTGAGGATCGAGTGCGGGAGCGAGAACGGCACCGCGACCGTCGGCGTGATCAGCGAGTCCGGCCCGCTGGACGACGAGGTGGCGAAGCACGCGTTCGAGCGCTTCTACCGGGGGCGCGGCGGGCCCCCGGGGACGGGGCTCGGGTTGCCGATCGTCCAGGCGCTCGCGAAGCGCCGCGGCGGCGGAGCGAGGCTCGCGGCCGTCGGCGGCCGGCGCGTCCGAGCCGAGGTCAACCTGCCCACCGCCGACTTTGCCAACTCCTAACCACCCCCTTCTAGCCTTTTCCACATGACCAGCAGAGAGCGACTGCTCACCATCCTGCTCGGCATGACCGGCATCGTGGCCGCGGGCGCGATCGCCCTGGCCGCGAACGCGATCTCGGGAGACTCGATCGGCCTCTCCGCGCAGCCGGTCTCTCTCGCCTCCAGCTCGCCGGCGCCGAAGCCGGCACCGGCCAGGCGCGAGCGGGGAGACGATCACGTCTCATCCCACGCGGGTGGGGACACCACCACGACCGGCGAGGACTCGAGCGCGAGCTCGGTATCAGGCTCGGGGTCCTCCAACGATGGTTCCTCGGGGTCGTCCGGAGGCGGCTCCGGCGACGACCGGCAGCATTCGGGCTCCGGCATCAGCGGCCCCAGCGGGACCTCGGGCACCAGCGGCTCCGGGACAAGCGGCTCCGGGTCGGCCCCCGCGACGACCACGACCGAGGACAACGGCGGTGGTGGCGGCGGAAACGGCTCGGACGACGGGCTGGACGGCGGCGGCTCCGGGCCGCACTAGTCGGCAGCTCGCTGTCAAGCCGCACTGACACACGGCTTCGCCACAGAGCCGCGACCACAAGCGGCCGCACGCCACAAGTCGCTACGGGCTTCGCCCTTCGCTCCCAGATGGAGCGGCCTGGTGGTCGCTAAGGCCCATGCCCCCGCGGTGAGTGCCCCGCGAGGAGCAGGCGGCGCATGTGCGGCGACCATCTGCCGCCGATCAGGAAGGTGGCGATCAGGAAGCCGCCGACGGCGATCGCCGCGTCCATTCCGAACGCGGTCTGGATGCCGTCGATGAACTTCGGGCCGCCTGCCGCACGGTCGCTCGCCCCGATGAAGACCGTGGTCGTCAATCCGAGCCCGACCGAGCCGCCGGCGATCTGGAACATGTAGATGATCGCCCCGGCGAGGCTGCGACGCGACTCGTCGACGGCTGTCACCCCGGCGGTCGTCGCGGTCGGATAGAAGAGCCCGATCCCGAGGCCGAGGATCGCCATGCCCGGCACGATCGCCCCTAGGGTCTCGTGGTCGGCGAACAGCGCCACCAGCGCCGGTCCCAGCGCGATGCACCCGGAGCCGATGATCAGCAGGGCCTTCCCGCCGAACTTTTCGTAGAGGTTGCCCGCGACGAACGACACGGCGGCGAACGTCGCCATCATCGGGAGCATCCCGGCGCCCGCGCCGATCGGCGAGTAGCCGAGCACCCCGATCATGTATTGCGGCAGGTAGAGCATCGCCGCGAAGAACACCGCCGACATGAGCAGGATCGCGGCGCAGGTGTAGGCGAAGTCGCGGTTGCGCATCACGTCTTCGGGGACCAGCGCGTGGGCGCCCGCTCGGCGCTCGGCGAAGACGAAGCTGCCGATCATCGCCACGAAGAGCACCAGCAGCGCGATGATCCGCGGGTCGCCCCAGCCCCAGTCGATCACCTGGTCGAAGGCGAGCAGTAGCGACACCAGCCCCACGGACACCGTGACGATGCCCGCGTAGTCCATCCTCGTGTCCTCGACCTCCGGGCGGTCCGCCTTGATCTCGCGCCAGGTGACGAAGATCGCGAACGCCGAGACCGGGACGTTCAGGAAGAAGATCCAGCGCCAGCTGAGCAGGTCGGTGAGCGCTCCGCCGATCAGTGGCCCGGCGGCGTTCCCGATCCCGGCCGCTCCGAGGATGAAGCCGCCCGCGAGCCCCGCCCGCTCCTCCGGCAGCGCCGCATACGTCATGCCGAGGATCGCGGGCCACATGAGGGCGCCGCCGACGCCCATCAGCACCCGCATGACGATCAGCTCCGCCTCGGTCTGCGCCGCCCCGCCGAGCAGGGAGAAGGTCGCGAAAATCACGGACCCGATGAAGAAGGAGCGGCGCCGGCCGAAGAGATCGGCGATCCGGCCACCGGTGACGATCAGCACCCCGAAGGTGAGGGCGTAGGCGTTGACGACCCACTGGGCGGTCGTCACGCTCGTCTTGAAGTCGTGCTCGATTTGAGGGATCGCGACGTTGATCGCCGAGAAGTCGTTCGCGATCACGAAGACCGCGATTCCCATCGCGATCAGCGCCAGCCAGGTGCCTCGATCGAGCGGCTGAGTGGTTCCCTCCACTGCGCCCACCCTAACCGGGGGCAGGACGGAAACCTACGAGGTGACCGCCTCGGGCAGGACGAACGAGTTCGTCGCCGCGTCCGAGCCCTCCTCGGCGATCTCCGGATACCGGAGCCCCGTCAGCAGCTCGACGTCGAAGACCTCCTGCACCAGCTCCTCGAAGCGCAGGAAGCCGGCGATCTGCCCATTCTGCGGATTGACGGCCCAGACGCCGCAGAGCCGCTCGTCCAGCCGGTCCATCAGCGGCAACCCGCCGAACGTCGCCGTCTCGCGCACCTGCGAGAGCCCGATGAAGGCGAGGCCGCCCGCGAAGAGCAGACCGCGGGTGAAACCGGGCAGCTCGGCCACGGTCTCCACGGTCCCGGCGTCGAGGTCTGCGACCGAGATCGTCCCCTTCCCCGACTCGAGCACCCACATGCGACCGTCGTACCAGCGCGGCGAGTGAGGCATCGAGAGCCCGCGCAGGACGGTCTCGCCGCTCTCGATGTCGATCAGGACGCCGCCATCCGCCTTGCGCTCCCGCCAGCCGCCCGCGACGTCGGTCTCGCCTAGGGCCGTGACATAGCGCGGCTCGTCGTCGATCACGCAGAGCCCGTTCAGGTGGCAGCGGTCCTCGGCGACGAGCTGCGAGATGAAGGGCGGCTTCCAGCGAGGCACGAAGCTGTGCTCCGCGTCGAGAGTCGCCAGGCAGGAGAAGTTCGTGGCCACCATCCAGAGCTCTCCCTGAGCGAACTCGATCTCGTGGATGCGGATGTCGCCGGTGAAGTGCTTGTTCCGCGGCAGGAAGCACGCATCGTGCTTCCCCTGGGGCTCGACCTTCGGCGCCACCGCCGGGAAGTTCCGGTAGTCGAGCACCTCCGCGCGGGTGCCGATGGCGATCCGTCCCGGCGCCACGGCGAGGCCCATCGGCCGTGGGAAATCCCGGAAGTGCGTGTTGAGCTGGCCGCCGTCGTGACGGGCGCAGATCAGCTTGCCGGTCTGGTATGTCGAGACCAGCAGGGAGCTGCCGAGCTGGTTGAGGAACTCCGGGAAGGTCTGCGTGTAGACGCTCCGCAGCGGCGAGTCGGCGGGCGCCGACCACTTGGCCGTGCGGGGCGGAGTGATCGGGCGCGCGAGCAGCTCCCGCGAGCGCTTGCCCAGCTCGTCGGTGCGCGGCAGCAGCTCCTGGAGCTCCTCCGGGACGTCGGCCTTCTCCTTCTCCTCCGATACGGCCAGCTGATCGCGGAGCGTGCGCAACGGCCTGGTGACGTCCTCGGATGCCTCGATTCCGACGAACTCGCAGATGCGCTCGAGCTCTCGCTGGGGGTCGTTCAGCAGGGTCTTGAAGTCGGTGACGCACCACCGCTCCGGCGGCAGGGTCTCCAGGTCGTCCAGCAGGATCCCCGTCAGGCGGAGCCACTGCTCGACGACGATCTCCGGCAGCGGCCGGCCCGCCAGGTCGCGCCATCCCGGCACCAGCGGCAACGACCAGGCCGGACCCGGCCAGTCCGGGAGATCCGCGTAGCTGACACGGCGGCCCCCCTGCCAGACGCGGAGCATCGACGGAATCGTCTCCGCCGGATCGCGATGGATGTACACGAACTGGCAGTCGGGAGCGACCCTGGCGAGAAACGGGACACGCAGCGCATTCCGCGGCTGGCCATCGACCCAGCGAAGGCCGGAGGCGTCGAGGCCGGGCCGGTTGCCCGAGCTGTCGACGAGGCCGCCCTTGAGGGTCGTGCGCAGATCCTCGACGGCGCGCGACTGAATGTCCGCGGCGGTCAGGCGGTTGCTGTCCCACTCCCGGTTCTCGGGCTTGAGCTCGAAGATGCCGTCGAGGATCGGGGTGCTGGAGCTGAAGATCCCAGGCGCCCTCGCCAGCGAGCGGAACAGCGCCGTCCCTCCCGAGCGGGGCGGCGCGACGACGAATACGGGTCTCTCGATCACGCGCGCAGTTTCGCAGTTGACACGAGCCTGGCAAGGGTGATCCAATCGGGGAGGCCCCGCGAAGGAGCCACGAGGGGAGGAGGAAATCCAGCGATGGGGAGAGAACCCGCCAATCACCCGCTGACCGCGCCGCTGCCGTTCGCGGCGATGGTCGCCTGCGTGATCGCCGGCTTCCTCGCGCTCGATCATTTCGCGAACGCCGACGAACAGCTCCTCCTCGGGGCGGCCACCTGGCTCATCCTGATCGCGTCGTGCGCGTTCCTCGACCGGGAGGATCGCGCCCGGGCCTTGCTCGTGGTGGTGGTCGCGACCTGCGCCGAGGTGCTCGGTTCGATCGTCCTCGGCGCCTACACCTACCGCCTGGAGAACCTGCCCGCCTTCGTACCTCCCGGGCACGGCCTGGTCTTCTTGGCCGGGCTTCGCATCAGCCAGTCAGCCCCGGTCCGCCGGCATCCCCGCGCCTTCCTCTGGGCCGTGATCTCCCTGGTGGCCGCATGGGGTGCGGCCGGCCTGGTCCTGCTCGGCCGCACCGACGCCCTGGGGGCGATCACCGGAGCGCTCCTGATCTACGTCCTGCTGCGCGGCCGCGCCGCGACGCTGTACGCCGGCGTCTTCCTGATGGTCGGCTTCCTCGAGGTCTACGGGACGTCGATCGGCGCCTGGCACTGGGCCGCGACCACCCCCGACACGCCACTTCCCGCCGGCAACCCGCCCAGCGGGATCGCGGGGGTCTATGTCCTCTTCGACGTGGCGGCCATCGCGCTGGCCCCACGTGCTCTCGCTGCGTTCGATCGACTGCGGGCGTTCAGGTCGCCGCGCTCACGTCGCCTGTATCTCCCGCGCGACCTCGAGGTTCGCTAGAGGAATCTCGTCGCAGCATCCCCCCGAGGAGGGACGCCGCGGCGCCCCCTTCGGATCTTGAGATCCGCTCGAGCTCGATCGAGGCTCCTCCTCGGCGGGCACACCGCGGGCAGTGCCGCGGGGACATCAGGGGGTTGCGGTCGAACATCGTCAGACCGCATTTCGGGCAATTCAGGTAGGCCATTCTGCGCGCTCTCCTCAGGGCTCGGAATCATGGGGCGGACCGGGTCCGTCCGGTCTGCCTGCCCTGTCCCCCTACTCGGCGCGCTGTGCAAGGGCTCTCGCCGACAAGCCCGAGGGTACCCGCGTAAATGCGAGGTGAAACGACCCGGCGGGCTAGCCGAGGACCGTCTCGCGCGTGCCGAGCGCGGCCAGCACGCGCTCGGCGACGGCCTCGCCGGTGAAGCCGACCTCCTCGCGGAGGAGCGCGGGCTTGCCGTGCGCCACGTAGCGGTCGGGAAGGCCCACGCGCAGGATGCGGGCCCGCTCCGAGCCATCGGCGAAGGCGTCCTCGACGTGCTCCAGCACCCCGGAGCCGAACCCGCCGGGAAGGACGTTCTCCTCGATGGTCACCAAGAGGTCGTGATCGGCCGCGAGCTTCTCGATCAGCTTGCCGTCGAGCGGCTTGGCGAAGCGCCCGTCCGCGACCGTCGGCTCGAGGCCGTTCTCGCGCAGGATCTCCGCGGCGCGCAGGCCGACCTGTACGCCGTAGCCGTAGCCCAGCAGGGCGACACGCTCACCCGGGAGCAGCAGCTCGCCCTTGCCGATCTCGATCTCCTTCGGGGCGTCCGGCATGGGCGCGCCCTCGGCGGCTCCGCGCGGGTACCGGAAGGCGACCGGGCCATCGTCATAGGCGAGCGAGGTGCGAAGCATGTGCACGAGCATCGCCTCGTCGCGCGGCGCCATCACGACGACGTTCGGCAGCGGGCGGAAGTAGGAGACGTCGAACGCGCCGTGGTGGGTCGGGCCGTCGTCTCCGACGAGTCCCGCCCTGTCCATCGCGAAGACGACGTTCAGCTTCTGCAGGCAGACGTCGTGAACGAGCTGGTCGAAGGCGCGCTGAAGGAAGGTGGAGTAGATCGCGCAGACCGGCTTTGCGCCCTGGATGGCGAGGCCGGAGGCGAAGAGGACGGCGTCCTGCTCGGCGATGCCCACGTCGTAGTACTGCTCGGGAAGCGCATCGCAGAGCTTGTTGAGGCCGGTGCCGCCCGCCATCGCGGCGGTGATGCCGATCACCCGCGGATCACGCTCGGCCTCCGCGACCAGGGCGTCCGCGAAGACCGCGGTGTACTGCGGGGGCGCCTTGGGCGGCGGCTTCTCGAGCTTCTCGATCTTCTCCGGGGAGTCCGACTCGCTGACCGGGACGACCGGCTTCCCCTCCGCGGGCTTGCGGTCGACGATCGATCCCGGCTTCGCGGCGTGCCACTTCTCCATGCCCTCGAGTCCGCCCTCCTCGGCGGGCTCGAAGCCCTTGCCCTTGACGGTGTGGATGTGGACGACGACGGGGCGGTCGGCCTCGAGCGCCTGGCTCAGCGCCTGCCGGAGCGAGGCGACGTCGTGGCCGTCGATCACGCCCATGTAGGCGAGGTCGAGCTCCTCGAAGAAGAGACCGGGCGCCCAATAGGCCTTGATGGCCGCCTTCACCTCCGGCCCGAGGCGCTCGATGCGCCGGCCGAGGCCGAGGGGAAGCTGCGTGAGCCGCTCCTCCGTGGAGGAACGGGCCTGGTAGAGACCGGGCTTGAGCCGCACACGCTGGAAGTAGCGGGAGAGTGCGCCGACGTTGGGCGAGATCGACATCCCGTTGTCGTTGAGGACGATCACCATCGGCGTCTGCAGCCCGCCGGCCTGGTGGAGCGCCTCGTAGGCGACTCCTCCGGTGAGGGCGCCGTCGCCGATCACCGAGACGACCTTGCCGTCCTTGCCGATTCCCTTCCCCATCGCCTCCTTCAGACCGACGCCGTAGCCGATCGAGGTCGAGGCGTGGCCGGCGCCCATGATGTCGTGCTCGGACTCGAAGACTGAGCAGAACGGCGCGAGGCCCTCGTACTGGCGGATCGTGCCGAGCTCGTCCTTGCGGCCGGTGAGGATCTTGTGCGGATAGGCCTGGTGCCCGACGTCCCAGAGGATCTTGTCCGTGGGCGAGTCGAGCAGGCTGTGGAGCGCGACCGTCAGCTCGCAGGTGCCCAGGTTGGCGCCGAAGTGGCCGCCGATCTCGCCGATCACGTCGATGATCAGCTCGCGCACCTCCTGCGCGACCTGCTGAAGCTCCTCGTCGGAGAGCCCTCTCAGGTCCGCCGGGGAGTCGACCGCGTCGAGCAGGCGCTTCGCGGGCTTCGAGTCCTTTGGATCGTTGGCCATCAGGTGTGTCGGGTGTGGATGAAGTCGGTTATCCGGGCCAGATCGTCGGTCTGGGCGTCCGTCTCGGCGAGCGCTTCCCGCGCCTTGCGGTGCGACTCAGAGGCTAGCTCGCGCGCCCTCTCAAGGCCAAATGCGCTGACGTATGTGAGCTTTCCATGCCTCTCGTCGCTCCCGCTCGGCTTGCCGAGCTCCTCGTCCGATCCGGTCACGTCGAGGATGTCGTCGACGATCTGGAACAGGACGCCGAGCTCATCGGCGAAACGGCGGTACGGAATTGTCTCACCTTCGGATATCTCACCCAATGCCAATACGACGCCCACGCTGGAGGAGATCAGGCGCCCCGTCTTCAGCGAATGCATCTCGCGCAGCTTCTCGGGGTCGACCGAGCCACCGCCTCCGGGCCCTCCATCCTCGAACTCTGTGACGTCGACGAACTGCCCTCCGACCATCCCCGCGACACCCGTGGCCGTGACCAGCTCGCCGAGGGCGGCGAGGACCGCCGAGGGCTCGCCCTCCTGCTTCTGCGCGAAGAGCCGCATCGCCTCCGCGAAGAGACCGTCGCCGGCCAGGATGGCGACGTTCTCGCCGAACTTGACGTGCGAGGTGGGCATGCCCCGGCGGAGCTCGTCGTCATCCATCGCGGGCAGGTCGTCGTGGATCAGCGAGTACGTGTGAATGAGCTCGATCGCGGATGCGGCCGGAAGCACGCTCTCGGGGTCAAGGCCGATCGACCGCGCCGTCGCCAGCGCGAGCACCGGCCGGATCCGCTTCCCGCCGGCGAGGAGCGAGTAGCGCATCGCCTCGGCGAGGCCCGCGGTCGCGGGGGTCTCCGAGAAGCTGAGACGGGTCAGGTAGCGGTCGACCAACTCCCGAAGGTCGTCGGGGTACTGGCTCATCTGTGCGTCAGTCCCCGGTGGGGCCCTGAGAGCCGCGCAGGGTGCCCTCGACCGCCCGGCCCGCCTGCGAGGCCAACTCAGAGGCCTCGCGGACGAGCTCGGCAGCGTGCTCGTCATCCACGTCGCCCTCGAGCTGCGTCGCGAGCTGCTCGAGCCGCGCGGTGATGCGCTCGAGCTCCTCGGCGCCGCCGCCCGTCGATTCGGCTTCCATCTCGCGCGATGCTAGCTAGCTGGGCAGGTGCTCGGCCAATGCCGCGCCCAGGATCCCGTTGACGAAGCCGGGCGCGTCCGTGCCGCAGTATTCCTTCGCGAGCTCCACGGCCTCATCTATTGCTACCTCCGGGGGGACGTCGTCCTCGTGTAGCGCCTCGTAGAGCGCCGTCCGCATGATGCTGCGCTCGAGCGGCGCGATCCGCTCCAGCGCCCAGCCCTTGGAGTGCCCTGAGATCAGCTCGTCGAGCTCGGGGCCGTGCTCCTCGACCGCCTTGGCGAGCTCGACCGAGAACGGCTTCGCGTCCTCGAGCAGCTCGTCGAGCGGCCGTCCGGTGACCTCATGCTGGTACAGGGCGAAGACCGCGTCGCGGCGCTGGTCCGACCTACGCACGTGACACGTACTCGCCGCTGCGCGTGTCGACCCGGACCCGCTCGCCCTCCTCGATGAAGAGCGGAACCTGGACGACCACTCCGGTCTCGAGCGTCGCGGGCTTGGTGCCGCCGCCTGAGGCCGTGTCGCCCTTCAGGCCCGGGTCCGTCTGCGTGATCGCGAGGTCCACCGCGCTCGGCGGCTGGGCGCCTGCGGGGCGCTCGTCCACGAAGAGCAGCTCGACGTCGGAGTTCGGCGGCACCCACTGCAGGGCGTCTCCGACGATCGACTTCGGGATCTCGACCTGGTCGTAGCTCTGGTTGTCCATGAAGACGGCGGCCTCGCCCGAGTCGTAGAGGAACTGCATCTTGCGGTTCTCGGTCCGGACCGGCCGGAACTTCTCCCCGGCCTTGAAGGTCTTGTCGATCACGGCGCCGTCATCGACCCGCTTGAGCTTCGAGCGCACGAAGGCACCGCCCTTGCCGGGCTTGACGTGCTGGAACTCGACGATCCGGAAAATCGTCCCGTCGACCTCGATATGGGTGCCGTTCTTGAACTGGTTGGTGCTGATCAAGGGCAGAGAGGCTACGACACCTCTGACTTGCTCTCGTAGCCTAGGACCTGTTCGAGCGCATCGACTACCCGAGTGGCATGGGCGCCCCCGGGGTCGAGGTCGGGATTGAAGTCGGCGACCGAGATTCCGAGGAGGTTAGGAGCGGCTGCGAGTGGTCCCACGAGGGCGACCAGCTCGTCCCAGTCCAGCCCAAGCGCCTGCGGGTAGCTGACGGCCGGCAGCGCTCGCTCATCAAGGACGTCGAGGTCGAGATGCAGCCATGCCGGACGCTCCGCGAGCCGGCCGGCGGCATCGCTCGCCACCCGCGCGGGACCGCGCTCACGTATCTCCGCAGAGGTGAAGGCGTGGATCGCGGGGTCGAGGCGGGCGTTCTCGCGGGCGACGTCCGGGTGAAGCTCGGCGGGCCGATGTCCCAGCAGCACGACGGCGGCCGGATCGACCAGCGCTCCCTGATCTTCAAGCAGCCCGGGCGGCCCGTGACCCGTGAGGATCGCGAGATCCATGTCGGCCGCCTCGCCGGTCGGCGAGCTCTCGCCATCGAAGAAGTCCGCGTGCCCGTCGACGAACCAAAGGCCGCTGGCGCGGGGCATGGCGCGGAAGACGCCGAGCAGCAGCGTGCAGTCCCCGCCAAGGACGAAGGGACGCTCGTCGGCGTCCAGAAGCTCGCGCAAATCGGAGGCGATCGCGATCGTGGCCCGGCGCACATCGGTCGCACCGACCACCCCGGTATGCGGGTCCCGTCGTGTGTCGCGGATGCGGGCATCGGCCTCTCCGGCATCGCGGGCGCCCAGGCTCCGGAGAAGTCCGGCCGAGCGAAGTGCGCCGGGCCCCCGCTCTTCCCCACGGCTCGCCCCCGAGCAATCGAGCGGGGCGTCGAGGAGGGCGAAGCAAGCCATCTCCTCCATTCTTCCGGGCTGGGCGCACCTCGGCCTGTGAATGTGCGGGATTTTGCGGATACCGGCACCAATTCCGGCAGCTAGCATCGCCTTCGCGTCACCACCGAGGGAGAGGACACATGAGGCGAAACGTTGCGACGATCGCTGCTGCCGTGGTTGCGTTGGCGGTGGGCGGCATGGGCACCGCACTGGGAAGCTCCGGCCTGTCGACCGAGCGCGCGAAAGCGGCAAAGAGCAAGAAGAAGCGCCACGCCCTCGACGTCGATTACAAGACGGGGCAAATAGACGTCATCAGCGAGGGCGAGGGACTAAGCGATGTGCAGTTCTCCGATGAAGCCAAGCTCGCGGGCCGTCCCTTCGGGAGCTACAAGGCGCACCTGGAAGAGGATCGTTTCTTCACGTTCAACGCCCCAAACCAGGTCCCCCGCATGGACTTCAGCGGCACGGAGCAGGTCAGCTTCAAGGCTGCCGTGTACGCGAGCAAGAAGTTCAGGGGCCGGGCCACCGGCAAGTTCAGGGGCGTCTATAACTACTCGCTCGACTCTGACGGCAACATCCTGAATCCCATAACCGGCGTGATCACCAGCGGCAGCGGCACCTTCAAGGGCGCCGGGGGCAGGTTCGACGTGCTCGACCTCCACAGAACAAGCAACGACCCCGAGCGGCTAGGGGGGCACTGGACGGGCTTCATCCGCTACTAGACGGCCGTGTGCATGTTGTTCCGGTACTGAACTGGTTCGTACTGATCACGAACCGAAGGCTAGCCACCCCGCCCCCAGCTCAGGTTCCGCTCCCGCTTTCACACGGGTTTGACCTTCACCTGGAAGCTCTTGCCCTTCTGCAGCGGGTCGCCCTTCCCGGGCGGCCCGATCTTGAGCGTGATGGAGCCGAGGTTGGCTCCGGCGGGATCGGAGATTGAGCTGGTGGCTGATTTCGCGCAGGCCTCCCCCCCGCCGTGTTCGAGATGGCAGCCCCAGGTGAAGAGCACCGACAGTCCAGAGCCGGTGCCGGTGAGGTTGAGCGTCCCGCCGCAGATGACCGAGAAACCGGTTCCGCCGCAGCCGGGGAACGTGAGTCTGCCGGCCGACTTGTGGCCCCGCCGAAGGGCGATGACCACATGCACTCCCCGTTCCCCTTGATTCTTCGCCGTAGTGACCTTGCCCGTCAGCTTTTCCGTCTTGGCGCTCGCCCCGGGGGCGAGCAAGAGCGCAGCCGTCACAGCGAGTGCACCGAACAGAGCACCGCGCGGCACTAGGCGTTTCCTTCGCACCATCACCGCTTCTCCTTGCCTCGTCCCCACTCCCTTGCGCAGACCCTCCCGTCCCGAGGCCCGACAGTCAATCCCAAAAGTGGGCGAGAACGCGGGCGGAACGTCACGAGCCTCCACCGCCGCTTTGGACGACGAGGGGTAGCGGAGCAGCTCTGCGCCGCCGCGCCTCCAATGCGCGAGAAGCAGAAGCTGCGGCTAAGGCTTCTGTCGGTCGTGCAGACCCGGAACCCGCGATGAGCGATCGTCCCGTCGCGAAGCCATGCGGCAACGCGAGACTTAGGGGTATTCTCGTTTGAGATGAACAGCTTCGCGGTTTTCCTCTCCGGCGACGCCTTGGAGGGCGCGCTGGCCATCTTCTTCCTTTCGGTACTCGGAAGCGGTCTCTTCATCGGTCTCGTCCTCTGCTCCCGTCGCTTCGATGTCGACCCGGGCGCCGATCCGGAGGACGGAGACGGCGGTGGAGGCGGCGACCCTCGTCCCGGCGATCCGCTCACGCCACTCGCCTCCATCGAACCGCCCTTGGGCGAGATCCGGGCGGGTCGCGCGCGATCGCGCGGGTCGCGGCGGGCGTCAGTGACGCCAGGTTGAGTCCTCTCGTCGCCGATTGACAACCCGCTGAGCCCGGGAGATACTTGCTCCCGTCGGCGTCATCCGTCCAGGGCTCAAGATCAGTCAAGGAGGCTGACATGGGTCGGGAGCAGAGCTTCGTTGCGGTTCGAGCCCGAGTGGCCCCCGTCGGCAATGCGGCTCCGGGGGCGTGGCTGCGCCTGGATGCCCTGGCTGCGGCCGCGGTGACCACACTCGTCGTGATGAGCGGAGCCATTGGCCTCGGGGTGCCCCACAGGGCGCTGGGAGTTCTTGCCGTGCCGCCTCTGGTCGCCATCGTGGTGGCCGGTGCGGGCGCTCACCGTCGCCTGCTGGTCATTTCATCCATCGCGCTCGCGCTGCTCGGCGCGGAGAGCGCCTTCGGGATCGTGGTGAGCCTCTCGGGGCAGGCGGACTGGGCTTCCGCGCTCCACCTCGTCTTCGCGGCATTGACGCTGGCCGCAGTCTGGCTGACTGCAGCGGCGTCGTTTCGGGGAGAGCACGTGCCGGCGGGTGCCTGGAGGGATTACCTGACCCTGACCAAGCCGCGCATCATGGTCCTGCTGCTGATCACAGCGGCGGCGGGAATGTTCGTCGGTGCGCAGGGAGTGCCGGATCTCTGGCAGTTGGCAGTCGTACTCGCGGGCGGAGCGCTTGCCTGTGCGGGAGCCAGCGCGCTCAACCACTACGTGGATCGCGACATCGACGGGCTGATGGGGGAACGGACCGCGAGCCGCCCGATCGTCGCCGGACGCCTGACACCCCCGCGTGCGCTCGAGTTCGGACTCGTCCTATCGGCGCTCTCCTTCGTCCTGCTCGCGAGCCTGACCAACGTTCTCGCCGCCGTCCTGGCGCTGGTCGGGAACCTCTTCTACGTGCTCGTCTACACGAGCTGGCTGAAGCGGTCGACGGTTCAGAACATCGTCATCGGCGGAGCCGCCGGTGCGGTTCCCCCGCTGGTCGGCTGGGCCGCAGCCACGGGCAACCTGACGCTGCCCGCGCTCTTCCTCTTCCTGATCATCTTCCTGTGGACGCCCCCGCACTTCTGGGCGCTGGCGATGCTGATCAAACGGGAGTACGCGGCAGCGCAAATTCCAATGTTGCCGGTCATCTCGGGAGATGCCGTGACCTCTCGCCGGATCCTCGGGTATTCGCTCGTGCTCGCCGCAGCGACGGTACTCCCGTTCCTCTGGCACGTCGAGGGACTCGGCTACCTGGCGGTGGCCCTTGTGCTGGACGCCACGTTCGTGCTTCTGGCACTGGGCCTCACTCGGAGGCCCAGTGCCGCACGCGCCGTACGCGTCTTTCACTTCTCGCTGCTCTACCTCGCGGTCCTCTTCGCCGCGATGGCCATCGACGTCGCGATCTGACTCAGGACGCTACGAACGCGAGTAGACCGGCTCCGCTCGCACCCGGCCCCTGCGCCGGTCCGTGCGCTCGGCGCGCCTGCGCCGGGTCGCCCAGTGCGCTCGAGGAGTCTGCAGCTCGCGGGGCTCGCCGCGCAGGCGAAGCGGGAGAATCATCGCCGCCGCCAGCAGGGCAAGCAGGCCGACCACCAACACAGCATTCAACGCCAGTACAAGTGCCATTGACAATTTGATCGCCTCCTCTCGCTTTCGGATTTGCGTTGGTCTGCAGGTTGCCCGATCAACCTAGGACGAAACTAAGTAGTCCGTGTGAGTTTCCTAAGAGAGGGATCGGCCGGTTCAGCCTGCGGCCTCCAGAGCCTGGCGCACGCTCTGGGACGTCTGCGGGCCCCGCAGAACCTCGCTGATCGTGCCGTGTGAGTCGAGGATGAAGGTGGTCGGGAGGCCGATCAGCCCGTAGCGCTGCCCGACCACGCCATCCTGGTCGCGGAGATTGGGATAGGTCATGTCGTGCTCGCGGATGAACGCGCGAGCAGAATCGAGTCCATCCGTCCAATCCACCCCGACGACCGACGCGTGCCCGTCCAGCTCCTGGCTGAGCCGCTCGAGATCCGGTGCCTCCCGGCGACAGGGCTCGCACCAGCTCGCCCAGAAGTTGATCGCCGCCGGCCTGCCGTGTAGGGAGGCCACCTGCACGGCGGGGGGAACGAGCACGCTGGTGGGCAGCTGGGGCGCTTTTCTCCCTATGCCCGAATCGGACGTCCCACTGAGCACCTCGGCGACGACCAGAGCCACCGCGCCCGCCGCCACAACCAACAAGACCCTCAGCCAGCGCGGGATTCGGGACATCTCTCGCTACTGAGACGCCAGGATCGGCACGTCGTGCACGATCTGCTGGGGCTTGAAGTTCGAGGGGTAGATCGTGCTGATCTTGCCGCTGCCGTCGACCCCGTAGATGAGGGCGGAGTGCTCGACCAGGTCGGGGTTGCGCCGGGACGATGCCGAGTTCGCGCCGACCTTCCAGGCGCTCCAGGTCTTCTCGAGCTGGGGCCTGGAGCCGATCAGATACTCCATCCGGCCCGTCATCTGATGCTGCCTCAGGAAGGAGTTGACCGTGCCCGGGGTATCTCCATTGGGATCGACGGACACGGCGATGACCTGCAGGTCCGATGCCTTTGACCCAAGCTCGGCCTGAGCGGTGTGCAGGTTTCCCACGATCAGCGGGCAGGTGTCCGGGCAGTGCGTGTAGATGAATGTGACGAGGACCGCCTTGCCCCGGTACTGGCTGAGGGCCACGCGATGGCCCAGCGAATCACGGAGAACGGTGTCCGGCGCGGGCGTCGACGGCACCGCACGGATCCCCTCTAGCTTGGGGGCGCTGGATCCCGAATCCCCGCCTCCACCGCATCCCACGGCCGTTGCTGCGGCCAGGAGGGCGATCGCAAGGGATGTCACCAGCGGCAGGCGGATTTCCCGATTATGAACGCCAGCCTCTGCGATAGCTAAACGGACGCGGACGGCCGGTCAGCTCTCTGACCTGACGATCCGGATGTCGTCGAGGAGCCAGTTCGGTGGGAACGGATAGAGGAAGCCCGCCCGTTCATACCCGTCACGGTCGATGAAGTAGGCGACCGGACGCGAAGAGCCGCCGCGCGCCTCGCCCGCACCGTATGCCCGCCAGACCGGCGCGAGTTCGCCGGGCGAGCCGAAGAGCCAGTGCCAGCCCGGTGCGAGGTCGATGCCGAGCCTGCGCGCGGCCCGGCGCACGAGCCGCGGGGACGCGCCCCGCGCGCCGTCGCTGACCACCACAACGGCGGGCCGCGCCGTCTCCGGCTGCAGCCTGAGAGCAGTCTTCAGAGACCGGGCCTCCTTCGGGCAAGAGTTGAGACAGCGCGAGCCGAGAAACGTGAGCAGAACCTCGCGCCCCCGCAGGGACTCCAGGGAGGTCGGCCGGCCGCTCTGGTCAGGGAGCTCGAAGTTCGGCGCCGGCCTCGCGCCTTTTCCCCAGGTCGCCTGGCCCATCAGCGCGCCCGCGGACGCGGTCATCGATGAGCCGCCTCCGCCACTCAGCGCATGGATGATCGCGCCGACGCCGATCCCGAGGGCCGCGGCCAACCCGATCACGACGATCGCCCTCTGCGGGAAGCTCACTCAGGATGGCGTCGCCGCAGGACGAGCATGTACCAGAGCAGCACGGCGAGGAAGATCCCGAGTGGGATTCCCCAGGTGAGGATGCCCTGCCCGACGACCGAGAGGGCGAGCAATGGTTGTGGGATGCCCTGCATCTCTCCTCCTAGCTCATGGGTTCCCGGCGAGCGGGCGGGCCGCCGGTGACGACTGGCCGGAGCGCTTCGGCTCCAGCCAGCGGTAGACGATGGACAGGATTGCGATCGTAAACGGGAGCGACCCGAGCACCCACATCGCCCCGGCGCCCAGTTGCTGATCCGAGAGTGCGGTCAGGCCGCCGGGCCGGCTCGCAAGGTCGGCATATTGCGAGTACAGGGGATGGCCGGCATCCGCCAGCACGATCGCAAGCACCCAGCTCACCACCATCGACGAGCCCACGTAGACGGCGCGGCCGGTTTCGCTCAGACGGGATCGCCATGGCGGGGAGTCGATCACCCGAGTCCAGAACAGCAGCCCGGTTGCGAAGAAGAGGAAGTGCTCCGATGCGTGGACCACCGGCGAGCTCAGGGCTGCGTCGTATGCCGCCGGCAAGTGCCAGCCGAGCAGGACGAGGTTGAACAGCAGCCATGACGGGACGGGCTGGGCCAGCACCTTCGCCGTTGCTCGCAGCGGCGCCGACCAGCGCCCTGTCGAGACCCACTGCGCGAGCACCCGGCGCGTATCCAGAGGGAACCCGTGCCACATCCGGTTCCATGGGCGCGCCAGGGCGAGCAGCGGTGGCGCCACGAGGAGGAGAAGGATGTGCTGCAGCATGTGGACCCAGAGCAGCCTGTCGGCAAGCCCGTCGACGGGGGAATCGAGGGCGATCATGATCGCGGCGAGACCCCCGACGAACGCCGCCGTCCGCCATGGGCGCCGTCCGTCGGATCGCGACACCGTCAGCTTGCGTCCGCCGAGCCAGTAGAGCAGCGCCGCGGAAAGGACCCAGGCGAGCGCCGGGCCTCCGGTCCAGTCGAGGGGGGTCGCAGCTGCCACCGCTCAAAGGAGGTAGAGGATGACCCAGCTGATCACGCCGATGGAGGCGAGCACCGCCCAGTAGAACGCGGCGTCCGCGACTCCGACGGGCACGTGCACGGTGGCGCCGCCCCGATTGCGAAGGCCCTCCGCGAATATCGTCTCGACCCAGAACATCGCCATCAGGACGAAGATCACGAATAGCGCGGTCCAGCCGATGAAGACGCTGGCCCAGCCGCCGTTCTGGGGGCCGAAGTCCATGTGGGCCCACTCGAACACCTGGACGACGCAGCCCGCCAGGCCCAAGCCGAGCGCGAGGCCGGCCGCGGCGACCCACCTGCCTCCTCGCCCCGCGGTGCGCGCCGCGAAAAGGAAGAGAAGCGAGCTCGACGCGAAGAGCGCCACGATCACTGCCCCGAACGCCTGCGGAGTATCGATGCCCGCCGGGCGCCACTGCCCCGAGTTGTTGAGCGAGCGCAGGTAGAAGTACGCGAAGACAAAGGCCGCGAAGAACATGATCGTCGTCCCGGCCATCACGCGAGCGCCGATCCAGACGTTGCGCTCGTAGACCTCGGGCGCCTCCTCGCTCGGCTCCACCTCGTCCGGGGATCTGCTGAAGAAGCGGGCCATGGCTCAGCCGGGTGCCTCGGCTGGTCGCTTGGTCGGCTTCACCGCGGGCGGCGGTGTCCCGTAGTCATACGGGTCGTGGTCGATCACCGGGATCTCGTCGAAGTTATGGAGCGGTACGGGTGTCGGTGTCTGCCACTCGAGGGACTTCGAGCGCCACGGGTTCTCCTCGGCCGGCTTGCGGACGAAGACCATCGAGTAGACCACGTTGAAGAGGAAGACCAGCATCGAGACGCCGAGGATGAAGGCGCAGACCGACACCCAGATGTTCAGCCCCTGGAGGTTCGACGCGTAGGTCGACACCCTCCGCGGCATGCCCATCAGCCCGAGGGCGAAGAGCGGCGCGAAGGTCGCGTTGAAGGCGAGGAACATCGACCAGAAATGGACCTTCGCCAAGCGCTCGTTGAAGATCAGGCCCGTCATCTTCGGGACCCAGTAGTAGATCGCCGCGAAGAAGGTGAAGACCAGCCCGCCCATGATCGTGTAGTGGAAGTGGGCCATGACGAAGAAGCTCCCATGCGTGCTCACATCGCTTGGGGTATCCGAGAGGAAGACGCCGGAGATGCCCCCGATGAAGAAGTTGAAGAACCAGGCCAGGCAGAACAGCATCGGCACCGAGAAGCGGAGGCGCGCCCTCCAGAGCGTCGCCATCCCGCAGAGGAAGATGAACCCGGTCGGCACCGAGATGACCTCGGTGGAGAGCATGTAGAACGGCCGCAGGGCCGAGTTGATGCCGCTGACGAAGAGGTGGTGCTGCCAGACGAAGAAGCTGAGCAGCGCGACGCCGAGCATCCCGGCCACCGCCAGGCGGTAGCCCCAGAGCGGCTTGCGCGAGAAGACGGGCAGGATCTCGAGGAGAATCCCGAACCCCGGCAGAGCGAGGACGTAGACCTCCGGATGCCCGAAGAACCAGAATAAGTTCTCGAACAGGTAGGGGCTCCCGCCGGAGCTCGTCAGGAAGAACGATGTCTGCACGGTCCGATCGAGGGCGACCATGAGGAGAACGGCGATCAGGACGGGCGCCGCGAGGACCATCAGCGCCGAGGTGCTGATCGCCCCCCAGCAGAAGATCGGCAGGCGGGACCAGGTGAGCCCGGGCGCGCGCATGGTGACGATCGTCGCGATCAGGTTCAGCCCGAGCAGGGTCATCGAGATCCCCACCAGGGCGAAGAAGAAGATGTAGGAGTCGTAGCCGAAGTTCGCCTCGTCGTTCAGCGGCCCGTAGCCGGTCCAGCCCGTTGGGAAACCGCCGAAGAAGATCGAGCTGGTGAGAATCGTCCCGGCCGCCATCAGCAGCCAGAAGCTGAGCGCCTCGATCCTCGGGAATGCCATCCGCCTTGCCCCGATCTGCAGGGGGACGAAGTAGTTGGCGAAGGGGCCGAGCACCCCCGAGGTCATGATCCCCATCATCATCGCCCCGTGGATGCCCACGATCGTGAGGTAGCCGCCAGCGCCGAAGAGCTGCGGCGAGGGACGCAGGAGCTCGGCCCTGATCAGCATCGCGTTCACGCCCCCGATGAAGAAGAAGAGGCCAATCCCGAGCAGGTACTGCATCCCGATGACCTTGTGATCGGTGCAGAGGCCGAAGTACCGGCCGATGCCGCCCGTCTCGTTCTCGTGATGTGAGGGATCCAGGCCGATCAGCCGCCGGAGCGGGTAGCTGAGGAAGCCCAGCCCGGCGACGAATCCGACCACGAAGCCGAGGTACCCGAGGACCAGGGCGACGTCGTTCTGATTGGTGTCTGCGAAGTACTCGATCCCGGTGTAGTGGATCTGGTGCCCTAACCACCAGCCGACGTAGAAACCGACGACGCCCAGCACGATCCCCGTGAGCACGTTGAAGCCGAGCAGGCCGCGCAGCCTCGGGCCGGTCGTCGCCTCCGCGTTCATCCTGCCCTCCTCGTCGGTTCGGGGTTGTAGTGGGTGCTGTAGGGCGGCAGCTTGGGCGTGGTCTGTGCGAACTGCTGCTGCTCGGCCCGGATCCAGGCCTGGAATTGCGGGGCGCCCACCACCCTGCCGGTGTCGAACATGTGACCGTGGAACAGGCCGCAGAGCTCGGCACAGCGGATGTCGAAGTCGCCGGTCTTCTTGGCGCGCACATAAACGACGTTGTCGACGCCGGGATTGGCGTCCGCCTTGACTCCGAGGTCGTGGGCCCAGAAGGAATGGATCACGTCGAGCGAGGTGACATGCATCTCGACCGGCTGGTCGACCGGGAGGACCAGGTGCGGCGTCTCCACCCCACCGTAGGCCGGCCAGCGGTAGGTGAAGGCCCACTGCTGCCCGATCACCTGTACCTGCAGCTGGTGACCGGCCTGCTTGGCGACGGGATCCGAGCCCTGTCCGCCACCGGAGCCGTTGTCGAAGAGGCGAACCGTCCCATAGGTCGCCAGGAAGAGGACGATCACGGAGGTCACCGCCAGCCAGGTGGTCTGGATTGTGGCGTCGCCGTGGATCTCGACTCCCTCCGCGTCGTCCGGATCATCTGAGCGACGGCGGAAGGCGACGAGCGAGTACGCGAAATAGACGACGATCAGCGCGGCGATCGGCGTGACCACGCCGAGCAGGACGGTGTTGTCCGTCACCTGCCCGGAGCCTTGGGTGCTGTCGTTGCCCGGAGGCAGGCCCGGGGCGAAGACGAAGATGACAAGCGGGGTGGCGACGATGCTGAGCGCGGCCCACAGGATCAGAATTCGTCGAAAGTGCGGGGGCTCAGGCATACGCCGCGCTCAGACCACTTGTACGAAGCCGTCCATGTAGCCGATCGTCTGCATCGGGCCGCCGAAGCCCGTTTCGAAGCCCGCTGCGCAGGGCACGAAGCACTGCCACCGGTAACGGCCCTTCTTGCCGGTTCGCATCACGAAGGTGACGGTCTCATGGGCCTGGGAGAGCGAGCACGGCATCTCCGGGCATTGATTCGGAGCGTCGTCGGCGACCCCGGGTATCGGCACCACGATCCCCATCTGCGCCACCGTGAAGGTGTGCGAGGCGGCGTCGGGGTCGATCGAGGTCTTGGTCTTGCCGTTCACCTGCATCACCCCTCCGGCCGTGCCCTGGACCTGCGAGAGGAATGAATTCCGCAGGCCACTTTGCCCGTCGAAGTTGTAGATCGTCACTCGGACCAGGGAATTCGCGGGCACCTTGAAGACCGTGGTGTGCTTCCACTGTCCGTTCTGCCGAACGAGATACGACACCCAGCTCGGATTGCCCCCCAGCTTCCCGACTGCCGGCGTCGTGCCGAGCACGAGGTCCGCCTGGCCTGGGCCCGACTGGACCGCCGCCGCCGGGGTGGGCGAGCGGAGCAGCTTGTGGACGTAGAGAGTGATGCCGGCCGCGACGACCAGGACCGCAACAACGACCGCCACAACTCTGGCGGCCATCGAGCTCATGCGACCTTCCGACCCGAGCTGCTGCGATCGCCTAAACGGCTAGGTGATCTCGGAGAAAACAGCCCATGGCGTGCCCATGGTGCGCAGAAATCGCCAAACCATCCAACCGGCAACCTCTCCTCCTTCCGGTCGACCCGCGCTCGCGGAAACCGAAAACCAGTGCCAGAACGGCAACAGCATATGCCTCGAAGCGGCGTCAGTCAATCTCGGCGCCTTGCGGAAGAGCTCCCATGCGCGAAAAGGGAAGCGCCGGTTCATGGTTGATCAGTCGATTGGCCCTTGCCGGGTATGCACGTAGGATCCCTGGCATCGCTCGGCGAACGACACTGCGGCGGCTACTGGAGCGACTTGCAGCGGCTGCCTGCCTGATGGCGCTGTCGGTTACTGCGAGTCCCTCGCCGGCCGGGGCGGCGGAGACGATCGGGCAGCTCGTCCCAGCACCCGCCACTTGCGCCGACAACAACGACTGGGCGCAGCAATCCGTGGCCTCGGGCAACAGCTACGTGGTGCCAGCGACGGGCGGGATCACTTCATGGACCGTTTCCTCCTGGAGCACCAACACGGGCGCCGGAGCCGGGCAGACGATCACGATGAAGATCTTCCGCAAGTTCGCCGATCCGACGTTCTACACGGTCGTCGGCCATGACGGGCCGCGCGCACTGACCCCAGGTGTTGTCAACACCTTCCCCGCGAGCGTCCAGGTGAAGCCCGGTGATGTCCTGGGGCTCCACTCCGAAGGGAGCGCTACGTGTCTCTCACCGACAACTCCCGGGGATTCGGTCCTCGACCGCGGCGGCAACGCTGTCGACGGGGAGATAGCGAACTTCACCTTCAGCACAACCCGTCACCTGAACATCGCGGCCGTGCTCCGGCCAGTCAACGCGTTTGCCCTCGGCGGCTTTCAGCGCAACAACAAGAAGGGCACGGCCACCCTTACGGTCGATGTCCCCAACCCCGGCGAGCTAACCGGGTTGGGGCAGGGTGTCTCAGTCGCCGCCGGAGCCCCGGCTGTGCTCAGCAATGCGGTCAGCGCCGGTCCGGCACAACTGCTGATCAAGGCCACGGGGAAGAAGAAACGGAAGCTGAAGAAGACGGGCAAGGCGAAGCTCAACATCGCGATCACCTATACCCCCACCGGCGGCGATCCCAGCACCCAGTCGGCAACGGTGAAGCTGAGGAAGCGTCGCCGGTAGGTCCTCCGCCGACACGGAGGACGCGCCTGGGGAGCCGCGTTCCGGCAGGGGGAGCGGGTGATGCCGCTCGAACTCTTCTTCGACCTCGTCTTCGTCCTCGCGATCACGCTCCGGCGCTGGCGACGGTCGCAGTCGTCGCCGTCCTGCTCTGGCTCGTGGTCGCGCTCGAGACCCGCGGCTACGGCGAGGGCCGCAATCGGATCCGCCACGGCGAAGCCTTTCCGGCCGCTCGCTGATCCGGGGAACTGCGACCCGTGTGAACGCGTTGTGATTTAGTGATCAGCCGTGTACCGAAAAATGTGGATAGGGAGCTTTCTGGCGGTCGCGCTTGCCGGGCTCGCGTTTGCGGGCAGCGCCTCGGCTGCCAGCTTCGACGCCCGCGGCAGCACCGAGCAGGTGGACGTCACCGGGCTGACCCCGAACGCCCCGGTCTCCCTCCTCGATTCCTCGGACAACGTCGTCCAGACGGGGAACGCCAACTCTCGCGGAGGAGCGCTCTTCCGCGACGTCAGCCCCGGCACCGGCTTCACGGTGCAGTCCGGCGCGGAGACCTCGGACCCGCTGACGGTGACGCAGGACCCGATCAAGGCGGGTACATCGGCAGCGCCTCCCGATCCTTCCATCTACGACCAGACGCTTCTCGCCCACGGCTACGGCTACATGACGATGCGCGACGGCACGAAGCTCGCCTATGACGTCCATCCGCCCACGGATGTCGCCAGCTCCCTTCCGCTCCCTTCCGCTCTCAGCAACGCGATAACCGCCGCCGCGCCGCCGCCCAGTGCGCTCAACCCGTCGCCGACTCTGGTCGAGTACTCCGGCTACGGGTACGCGAATCCTGCGGGCCCGGTCAGCGGCATCCAGGCTCTCGCCAACCTGATGGGCTTCACGGTCGTCGACGTCAACATGCGCGGGACCGGCTGCTCCGGCGGCGCCTTCGACTTCTTCGAGCCGCTGCAGAACCTGGACGGCTATGACGTGGTCGAGACGGTCGCCCATCAGCCCTGGGTCGCGCACGGCAAGGTCGGGATGCTCGGCATCTCGTACGGGGGCATCAGCCAGCTGTTCACCGCCCAGACGCAACCGCCGGACCTGGCGGCAATCTCGCCGCTGTCGGTGATCGACCAGACCCAGACGACGCTGTATCCCGGCGGGGTCCTGAACACCGGCTTCGCCGTCGACTGGGCCCAGGAGCGCCAGGACCAGGCCAAGGCGGCTGATCCGAGCGACCCGAACAACGGGGCACAGCCGTACGCGGTCCAGCGCATCGCCGACGGGGACACGACCTGTCAGGCAAACCAGGACCTGCATCCCGAGGCCAGCGACCTGCTGGCGAAGATCCGGGCGAACGATCACTACGTGCCCGAGGTCGCCGACCCGCTCTCCCCCACGACCTTCGTCAACAGGATCAACGTCCCGACCTTCATGGCGTGCCAGTGGACGGACGAGCAGACGGGCGGCCACTGCCCGACGCTGGCCGAGCACATGTCGGGGACCGACAAGAAGTGGTTCACGTACACGAACGGGGTCCACACCGACTCGCTCGATCCTGAGACGTACAACCGCCTCTATGACTTCCTGTCGATCTACGTGGCTCAACAGGCCCCGGGGACGAGCCTCTTCGAGCCGATCGTCCAGGCGAGCTGGCCGATTGCGATGCAGGCGATCTGGGGGATCGAAGGCCCCGGCGGAACGCCACCCGTGGCGACCCTCCCATCCGACCCGATTCAGACACAGCTGACCCTGAGCGGAGCCCAGTCGGCATTCGAGGCCCTGCCGTCGGTTCGCGTCCTGTTCGACAACGGCGCGGGGAACCCATCGAACCCGGGATGGCCGTATCCGGCCTTCGAGCAGTCCTTCGCCAGCTTCCCGATCCCCGGCACCGCGGCCCGCTCCTGGTACCTCGGAGCCGGCGGCGCGCTCGCCGACCAGTCCCCCGGGAGCCCGGCGGCAGACGGCTTCACCTGGGACTCGCATGCGAGACCTGCCACCAACTTCACCGGCGATACGGGCTCGGGCGCCAACGGCCTCTGGACCGCCACCCCGCCCTATGACTGGAGTCAGGATCCGGCGGGGACGGCGGTCTCCTACCTGACGACGCCGCTCGACCAGAACACCGCCGTGATCGGCGCCGGGCGCGTGGATCTCTGGGTTCGCTCCTCGACGCCCAACGTCGACCTCCAGGCCACCGTCAGCGAGGTCCGGCCGGATGGCAAGGAGACATTCGTGCAGGGCGGCTGGCTCCGCACCAGGGCCCGCAAGCTCGACGACGCCAAGAGCACCGAGCTCGAGCCCGTCCAGAGCCTGCGCCAGGAGGACTTCGCCGACATGCCCTCGGACCAGTTCGTGCCGGTCACGATCCCCCTCTACTACGAGGGCCACATGTACCGCGCCGGGTCGCGCATCCGGGTCAGGATCAGCGCCCCGAACGGAGACCAGCCGATCTGGGCCTTCGCGGAGGCGGACCCCTCCTCGCAGGCGAACGTCGCCATCGGCTACGGCGGCTCGATGCCGTCGAGGCTCGAGCTTCCGGTCGTCCCGGGCGTCGACACCACGACCGCACTTCCCCCCTGCCCGGGCCTGCGTGGCGAGCCCTGCCGCGACTACGTGGCCTCCCAGAACCAGTCGGCGCCGCTGACGCTGCCCGGCTCGGGAAATCCCGCATCGGGAAATCCCGGATCGGGAAATGCCGGTTCCAGGGCCAAGTGCAAGAAGCGCAGGCACAAGAAGCGGCACAAGCGGGCCGCCGAGGCCAAGAAGAAGCACAAGAAGCGCGGCTGCCGCAAGAAGAAGCACCACAAGAAGCACCGGTAGCTCCGCCCGAGAGCCCGAGATCGGGCCGACCCGGCGCTTAGAGTCCGGCCGATGCCTCTGCTCCCCACCGGTGCGACCGTGGCGGCCGGCGTCGACGAGACCTCGGCGCTGGTCATGGTGATCGCGGCCGCCCTCGCCGCCCTGACCGTGCTCCTGCTGTCGCCGCGGGTGGCGATCCCGGTTGTCGTCCTGGAACTGCTCCTCGGGATCCTGATCGGCCCACAGGGCCTCGACATCGCACGGCTCGATCCGACCACCTCGCTCCTGGGCGATCTGGGCCTCGGCATGCTCTTCTTCTTCGCCGGCTACGAGATCGACTTCGACCGGATCAAGGGCCGGCCACTGGAGCTCGCCGCCGTCGGCTGGGCCATCTCCCTTGCCCTTGCCTACGGGGTCGGGGGTGCCCTGGCGGCCGCCGGCCTCATCGTGTCGTTCCTCTACACGGGCTCGGCGATGGCGACGACCGCAATCGGCACGCTGATCCCGATCCTGAGCGACGCGGGCGAGATGCGGACCAGCTTCGGCACGTATCTCCTCGGCGCCGGCGCGATCGGCGAGTTCGGGCCGATCCTCCTGGTCACGCTGATTCTCTCCACCGACCACCCGATCCACGAGGCGGTCATCCTGATCCTGTTCATTCTCCTTGCTGTCCTCACCGGTCTGGTCGCCGTCCGCTCCGCCTGGCGCGGGTGGCCCCTGGTCGAGAAGACCTTCGAGACGT
The DNA here is from genome assembly GCA_963815045.1 of uncultured Solirubrobacterales bacterium. GTDB lineage: Bacteria > Actinomycetota > Thermoleophilia > Solirubrobacterales > 70-9 > DASUPK01. The sequence continues at coordinate 883,068 of CAWFET010000002.1, read as the reverse complement.
CGAGCCAGCTGGCGGTGCGCCTGGCCGTGGTGCTGGTGTTCAGCCTCGTCGCGCTTGCCGCCCAGCTCGGCCTCGACCTGCTGCTCGGCGGATTCGTCGCCGGAATGATCACCCGCATCGCGCTCCGCGGGCGTGAGGTCAGCGTCTTCGATTCCAAGCTGACCGCCGTGGGCTACGGCCTCCTGATCCCGTTCTTCTTCGTCACCAGCGGGATGTCGTTCGACCTCGACGCGCTCACCTCGAGTGCCACGGCGATGCTCAAGGTCCCGATGTTCGTCGGGCTCTTCCTGCTCGTCCGTGGCATTCCTGCATTACTGCTCTATCGAGCCGAGCTCGGCCTGCGGGATCGATGCGCCCTCGCCGTCTACTGCGCGACGGAGCTTCCTCTGGTCGTGGCGATCACCACGCTGGCGGTCGACGCCGGGCACATGAAGACCTCCACGGCCGCCGGACTGGTCGGCGCCGCGATCATCTCGACCTTGATCTTCCCCCTGCTCGGGGGGCGGATCAGACGCGGTGGGGAGCCGGCTTCAGGCCCGATCGAGGCGCCTGCCACCGCCTAGCGGCCACCAGGCCGCTCTCCTCAGGAGCGAAGGCCGTAGGCCGCAGCGACTTGTGGCGGGCGGCCGCTTGTGGCCGCGACCTGATGGCGAAGCCGTCTAGTCGACAACCATGAGGTCCTTGGGCAGTCCACTCAGGTTGCGGTGTCCCTCGGCCGTGACCACGACCAGATCCTCGATCCGGACGCCGAAGCGGCCCGGCACGTAGATGCCCGGCTCGACGGTGACGACGTTCCCCTCGAAGAGCTCGTCCTCGGAGGTGGTCGCTAGCCGTGGCCCCTCGTGGACCTCGAGGCCAACGCCGTGGCCGAGGCCATGGCCGAAGCGATCCCCGTAGCCGCCCTCGGAGATCAGCTCGCGCGCCACCGCATCGACCTCCTTCCCGGCTGCCGCCGGGCGGACGGCCTCGAGAGCAGCGAGCTGGGCTCGCAGGACCAGCTCGTAGACCTCGCGTGCGTCGTCCCCGGGATCACCGGTGGCGAAGGTGCGGGTGCAGTCCGAGCAGTAGCCGTCGAGCTCGGAGCCCATGTCGAAGACGACCAGCTCCCCAGCGCCGATCTCGCGCTCGCCGGGCTCGGCATGCGGCAGCGCCCCATTCTCGCCCGCCGCGATGATCGGCGGGAACGACGGCTCGGCTCCGAGCTCGCGGATTCGAGCCTCCACGGCCCGCGCGACGTCCCGCTCGGTGCGACCGGCCAGGCCGCGCTCGAGCGTCCACTCGTACACCTCGTCGCTGAGCCTCGCCGCCGCCGCGATCCGCTCGAGCTCATCGGCCTCCTTGACGGCCCGCAGCTGCTCGACCAGGTCCCCGGCGGGCACGAACTCCACCTCGTCCCCCGCCGCGGCCTCGAGGCGCGCCAGCTGGCGGACGCTGAGCTTGGCGTCCTCGAAGCCGACCCGTCCCTTCATGCGCGCGACGATCTGCGGGACCAGCTCACGCTCGGCCTCCGGCCGCTCCCACTCCTGTGCGACCTCGGTCTTCGCACGCTCTGTGTAGCGAAAGTCCGTGAAGAAGATGAGCTCGTCGCCACCGACCAGGCAGGCGCCGTTGGTCCCGGTGAAGCCCGTCAGATAGCGGACGTTGGTGAGGTCCGAGACGAAGAGCTGGCCGAGCTCCTTCTCGGCCACCAACCCGGCGAGCCGCTCTCCGCGCGTCATACGCCCAGCCGCTCGGCGATCAGCTCGAGCGCCTCGCGGTACCCGTCCTGTCCCTTGCCGTAGATCTGGCCGATGATCAGGTCGAGGCCCTCGAACACCGAGTGGTGGCGCCACTCCTCGCGCTTGGAGATGTCGGAGATGTGGACCTCGACCGTCGGGATCTGGGTCAGGTCGAGCGCGTCCCGGATCGCCCAGGAATAGTGGGTCCACGCCCCGGCGTTGATCAGCGCCGCGTCGGCCCGCTCCGGCAGCCGGTGCAGGTGCTCGACGAACGCCCCCTCGGAGTTGCTCTGAAAGAAGGCGGCCTCCAGGTCGAGGTCGCGGGCGAAGCGCTTGATCTGGGTCTCGAGCTCGGGCAGGGAGAAGTCGCCGTAGATGTCGTGATCGCGGCTGCCGAGCATGTCGAGATTGACGCCGTGCATCACCTCGACGCGATTGCGAGTCACCGGGCTCATTTCAGCTCCTCCACCACGGCGCTGACCCTATCCGGCTCGACCCGCTCGCCCCAGCGGGGCGCGCCGGGCTCCGAGAGCAGCACGAACCCGAGGCCCTCGCGGCTCTGCTTCTTGTCCCGGCCCATGGCGTCAAGCACCTCGCCCGTGTCCACCGAGGGATCGAGCGAGACCGGCAGCCCATGTGAGGCGAGCAGGTCCTCCACCTCGTCGTGCAGTGCGTCCGCCCCTGAGAGACGGAGGGCCGCGAGCAACCCGAGTCCGACGGCCTCGCCGTGGCGATAGCGGCTGTAGCCCGTCACCGCCTCGATCGCGTGACCGACCGTGTGGCCGAGGTTGAGGACCATGCGGCGCCCGGAGTCGCGCTCGTCCGAGGCAACCACCTCGATCTTGGTCCTGGCGCAGTCGAAGACGACATCCTCGATCGCAGCCGGATCGAGGTCCCGCATGTCTCTCACCCGCGACCAGAGCGGTTCCCCCGCGATCAGCGCGGTCTTGATCACCTCGACGAAGCCGGCAGAGAGCTCCTCGCGCGGGAGCGTCGCGAGCGTCACCGGATCGGCCAGGACCGCCGTCGGCATGTGGTACGCCCCGACGTAGTTCTTCGCCTGCGGCAGGTCGACGCCGGTCTTGCCGCCGTAGGCGGAGTCGACCTGGGCGACCAGCGTCGTGGGTGCCTGCACGAGCGGGACGCCGCGCTGGTAGGTCGCGGCGCAGAACCCGGCGAGGTCACCCACCACACCGCCGCCGAAGGCGAGCACGCAGTCGTCTCGCTTGGCGCCGGCGGACGAGAGCTCCCCGAGGATCCGCTCGGCCTCGGCGATCGTCTTCGAGGTCTCCGCCCCCTGCACCCCGATGACCTCCTCGGTCCGGGGCAGCAGCGGGCGGTGGTGCCGCAGCGCCTCGTCGTCCGCGACGCAGAAGGCTCGCGCCGGCAGGGCGTCCGGCAACGCCTCGCGGGCGTCGTCCAGCAGGCCGATCGCTCCCTCCCCGACGATGGCCGGGTAGGAGCCGCTCTCCGACTCGGCCCAGATCATCCGCACCCCGGGTGTGCCCTGCATCGCCGCCAGCCAGGGCGCGGCGGGCCCGGCAGCGTCCCGCGCGGCCGATGGCAGGATGGCCCGGGCCAGCGATTCGTAAAGTGGGCGCCGGGCGGCGAAGCGCTCGGCGAACGCCGTGCGATCGACGGCCAGCGGTCGGTCGGAGCCGGAGGACCGCTCCCAGGCGATCTCCTCGTCCACGTCGCACCAGACGGGCATGTGGTCGCCGAGGGCACGCCGTATCGCCTCGCTCTCGATGGCGCCGCCGCCCAGAGCGACCACGGACGATGGGCCGCCGACCTGGGCCGAGAGAGCGTCGAGCACCGAGACCACCAGCCGCTCCTCGCGGCGCCGGAACTCGGTCTCTCCCTCCCGCTGGAAGAACGTGGCGATCGGCTCGCCAAGCTCTCCCTCGAGCAGCTCATCGGTGTCGGTCACCCCGAGCCCGAGCCGGTTGGCAACCTCCTGGGCCGCCTTCGTCTTCCCCGCGGCCATGAACCCGATGAAGACGATCCCGTGGTGGGCAGCTACCGCCGCCATCCGATCCGCTCCCGGTACGCGGCGATTGCCGCAAGCACGTCGTCGATGTGGTCGCCCCCGAACTTCTCCCGGTAGGCGCCGGCGAGCACCAGAGCCACCATCGCCTCGGCGACCACGGCCGCGGCCGGGACCACGGTCGAGTCGGTCCGCTCCCTCATCGCCTGCGCCGGCTCCTTCGTCTCGGTGTCGACGGAGCGAAGCGGCTGCGTCATCGTCGAGATCGGCTTGATCGCTGCCTGGACGACCAGGGGCTCCCCGTTGGTCATCCCGCCCTCGAGCCCGCCGGCGCGGTTCGTCTCGCGAAACCAGCCGCGCTCCTCCGAGTGGAAGATCTCATCGTGAGCCTCGGAGCCGGGCCTCCCGGCCACGTCCCACGCCTCACCGAGCGACACGCCCTTGACCGATTGGATCGAGCAGACGGCCTGCGCGAGACGGCCGTCGAGCTTCTCGCTCCAGGAGACGTGCGAGCCGATCCCGGGCACGAGGCCGAAGGCGCGGACCTCGAACTTGCCCCCGAGGGACTCGTTCTCCTTCCGCAGCCGGTCGATCTCGGCCACCATCGCCTCGGCCGCACCGGCGTCCAGGCAGCGCACGGGCGAATCGTCGACTCCCTCGAAATCCTCCGGCGAGAGGTCGTCGCGCTCGGGAGCGCTCACCGACGCGATCTGGATCACGTGGCTGAAGACGGTGACGCCCACGGCGGCCAGGAAGCCCTTGGCGATCGTCCCGGCGGCGACCCGCGCCGCCGTCTCGCGCGCGCTGGCCCGCTCAAGGACGTTGCGGACGTCGCTGAAGCCGTACTTCTGAAGCCCGGCCAGGTCCGCATGCCCCGGCCGCGGCAGATGCGATTCCTCGACCTCAGCGTCGACGGGCCAGGGATTCATTCGCTCGTCCCAGTTCGGGTAGTCGCGGTTCGCCACCAGGACCGCGATCGGGCTGCCCAGGGTCCGGCCATGCCGCATCCCAGAGCGGATCTCGACCGTGTCGCTCTCGATCTTCATCCGGCCGCCTCGGCCATGGCCGAGCTGGCGCCGCGCCATGTCGCGGTCGAGCGCCTCGCGGTCGAGCGCGAGCCCCGCGGGAAGGCCCTCGACGATCGCGACCAGGCCGGGCCCATGGGACTCGCCGGCGGTTGTGAACCTCAAAGTCACGCGGGGAGGGTAGATGGCGGCGGCGCGCCGCCACGGTCTCAGGATTGCGGCGCGATCGCCACGAGGGCGCCGAGCGCGAGACACGGTGCGAACGGGATCGTCCGGCTGCGCGCCGCCAGGCCATGCCGGGCCAGCAGCAACAGCCCCGCGATCGATCCCGCCGCAAAGGCGACCAGCATCGCCTCTACGACCATCGCCCCGAGATAGAAGCCGAGCACCCCGGCGAGCTTCACGTCCCCGAGGCCCATCCCCTGCGGGCGGATCAGCGCCGCGGCGAGCAGGAACCCGCCGGCCGCCAGGCCGGCAAGCAGGCGCTCGGGCATCCCCGCGGGATCCGAGGCGATGCAGACGGGCACGGCGAGCGCCAGGCTCGCCCCGAGAGCGGTGTCCGGGACGAGCCGCGCCCGCAGATCGCTGACCGTGACGACGCCGAGCATCGTCACGAGGGACGCGTCGAGGACCGCGGCGGCCATATCGTTGAGAGTCCCGTGGTCTCGAACCTCTCCCCCTGATGGCGGCCCGCCGGCTGCTGATCGTGATGCTGGTCCTCCTTGGGCTCTCCACGCTCGCGGCCGCCCTCGTCCCCCAGCACGGCCTGCGGCAGGGCACCACCGGCGCCACGACGACCACTCAGCCCACCGAGAGCACGACCATCCCCGAGCCGCCAGCCGGGCGCTCTCTCACCGCCCCGGTCGTCGTGGGCGGGAAGAAGGTCCCGGTCGTCGCAGGGCCCCTGTGCAAAGCGCGAAAGCCCAGGTGCGAGCCGCTTCACGTCGGGGATCAGCTCTCCCTCCAGGTCCTCTCCAAGCGCCAGGCCGAGCTCCAGATCCCGGCATTCGGCCTCATCGGCGTCGCCAGCTCCAACGCTCCCGCGTTCTTCCAGCTGCTCCCCCAGGAGCCGGGGACCATCGGGATCCTCTTCACCTCGACCCGTCAGGTGGCGGCGAGGGTGGAGGTGCTCTCTCCGAAGGCCGCCGCCAGGGCGATCCGCAAGCCGGCCAAGGCGAAGAAGGCTAAGTCTCGAGCTCGCGGGGGATCAGGCTCAGGTTGAGCAGCGAGCCGTCCCGGACGACCCTCACCGTGACCTCGCGACCGATTCGCTCCGCCACCATCAACCGCTGAAGATCCCCGACGTCGGCCATCACCTCGCCGTCGACCTCGACGATCAGATCCTCGGCGCGCAGACCCGCCCGGGCGGCCGGGCTGCCCGAGACGACCTCGACGACCTCAATCCCCTTCTCGCGCTCGAGCCGGGACGCGATCCTTGGCGGCAGCGGGCGCGAGCCGCCGACGATGCCGAGGTAGGCACGGCGCACGCGGCCCTCCTTCATCAGCGCGGAGATGATCTTCCGGGTCGCGTCGTTGATGGGAACGGCGAGGCCGAGCCCTATTCCCGCGACCGCGGTGTTCACCCCGACCACGCGGCTCAGGCCGTCGGCCAGCGCGCCACCGGAGTTCCCGGGGTTGAGCGCGGCGTCGGTCTGGATCACGTTCTCGACCAGACGGCCCGCCGATCCGGATCGTGTCGGCAGGGACCGCCCCAGCGCCGAGACGACGCCGGCGGTCAACGTTCCTGCCAGCCCCATCGGGCTGCCGATCGCGACCACCAGCTGCCCGACGCGCAGCTCGTCCGCGTCTCCGAGCTGCGCCGGTGCGAGGTCTCGCGCGTCCGCGCGGACGACGGCCAGATCGGAAAGAGCGTCGGCTCCGACGACCTCGGCGGCGAGCTCGCGCCCGTCCGAGAAGGAGGCGGCGACACCGTGCCCGCCCGCGACGACGTGGGCGGAGGTGAGCATGTAGCCATCGGATGAGATCGCGACCCCGCTGCCCGCGCCCTCGGCCCGGCCGCGGCGGGTCCGTCGCGTGACGGCGAGATGGGCGACGGAGGGAGTCAGGCGCTCGGCCACTCCCGAGACCGTGCGCGAATAGGCGTCGAAGGCGTCCGCGTCGGGCAGGCGCTCGCGGGGGGATGACGGGGCGCCGTTCGCGACTCCGTCGATCAGCTTCAGGCCGCCCGGGATGAGCTTCAGCCGACGCACTAACGAAAAATTAGCAATGAGGGCCCCCCGGTCAGGGGCGATAACCGCGGACCCGTCCGGCCAATCCGAGACCGGCGAGCAGCGGCCGAGTCACGAGGTCCGGCGCGACGGCCAGGCGGAAGACGTCACGGTACTCCGTCAGGTAGACGCCGAAGGCCAGCGGGCTCGGCATCCCGTTGCGCCCGACGCGGCCCGACCGGATCACCCGGTCGATCGAGCGAAACCACTCCTCGGTCCTGAGCGCCGGGCGGGTCTCCCATCGGGCACGGGTGGGGACCTCTCCCCTGTTCCAGATCTGATGGTGCGATCCGCGCGGAATGTCCAGCATCTGGCCGGGACCGAGGTCGAACTCCTCACCTCCGAGCTTGACCGTGAGCACTCCGTCGAGGACCTCGAAGTGCTCGTCCTGGGACGGGTGGTAGTGCGGAGGGGGCGGCTTGCCCCCCGGCCCCCAGTCGCCCTCCACCTCGAGCAGATCGGCCGAGCTGCGCCGGACGGTCACTGTCTCGTGCGGGGTGAGCCTCAGCGTGTCGGCCATCAGCCGCCCTCCTCTCCTCGCGCCGCCCTCCGCATCACGTCCAGCGGCGGCTCCTCACCGGTCCAGATCCGAAGGGACTCGGCTCCCTGGCGCACCAGCACCTCGAGCCCGTCGACCGCCTTGGCGGAGCGGCGGCGCGCCTCCGCCACCAGGCGGCTCTCCGCCCCCGCGTAGACGAGATCGACGATGACGATGTCGGCGTCGAGGCGCTCGGGATCGATCGGCAGGTGCTGAAAGGGATCCTCGTCGCGCATCCCCACGGCGGTGCAGTTGACGATCAACCCGTAGCCGTTGGCCCGGGCCTGATCCCCGGTCACCGGGGCGAGCCTTCCTTCGGCGGCGGTGCCGCTTCCGGCACCGGCCAGGTCGCGGACGAGCTCGTCCGCACGCTCCGGAGTCCGGTTCCAGACCGATACCTGCACACCCAGTCCCGCGAGAGCCCACACCGCCGCGCGCGCCGATCCCCCGGCACCGAGCACGAGAGCGGCGTCTCCGCCCACGCCATCCGGCAGAGCCGCCAGCAGGCCGCTGGCGTCCGTGTTCTCCGCCTCGATGCGGCCGTCGGTGAAGCTCAGCGTGTTGGCGGCTCCGATCTGCTGGGCGGCGTCCGAGGCCTCGTCAGCCGCCGCGAGCGCCGCCTCCTTGTGGGGGATGGTGACGTTCACGCCGACGAAGCCCTCACCGGGCAGCGCACGAACCCGCTCCGCGAATTCGCCCGGCTCGATTTCGATCGCCTCGTAGCTCCACTGGCCCGCCAGCCCCAGCGCCTCGAGAGCCGCCGTCTGCATCGCGGGCGAGCGAGAGTGCGAGACCGGGTGCCCGAGGACGGCGAGCCGGTTCACGAGGGGCTCAGCTCCGGCAGTTCGGCGTCGCGTGGCCGCTGTTGTACGCGGCGACGAGCTGATTGAACTCCGCCCCGCTGGCGGTGAAGCAGTGGTGCCCGCTGTTGTCGCCGTTCAGGACGTAATAGAGGTAGTTGACCTTCGCCGGGCGGGCGGCGGCCTTGATCGCGTCCAGGCCGGGATTGCCGATCGGCGTCGGCGTCAGGCCCGCGTTGATCCGCGTGTTGAACGGCGAGGACGACTGGAGCTGCGACTCCGTGATGTCGCCCGTGTAGTTGTGGAACTGGAACCGGGTCGTCGCATCGATCTGCAGCGGCATGCCGCGGTGGAGGCGGTTGTAGATCACGGCGGCGACCAGCGCGCGCTCCGAGGGGATCTGGACCTCCTTGTCGATCATGGACGCGATGGTGAGCACGTCGTAGACCGTCAGGTTCTTGGACTTGGCGTAGGACAGGTTCACCCCGGCGATGTTCTGCCTGAACGCCTGGAGCTGCTCGGAGACGAGCTGATCGACGCTCGCGCCCGGGTCGAGCTGGTAGGTGGCCGGGAACAGGAAGCCCTCCAGCGATGGTGGGTTCTTGGCGCCGTAGCGGTTGGGGTCGAATCCCTTGGAGCTCTTGCTGGCGGCCAGGTAGTCGCCGCTCAGGCCGAGGCCCTTGATCGTGTCGGCGATCTGCACCCGGTCCTCTCCCTCGGGGATCGTCACATTGACCTTGCCGCCCGAGCTTGTCAGCGCGTCGATCGCCTTCCCGTAGCTCATGTTGTGAGCGAGGACGTAGCGGCCGGGAAGGATGTTGTCGGTCTCGCCCGCGAGCTTGAGCCGCCACTCGAACAGCGTCCCGTTTGAGACCACGTCGTTCTTCGTGAGCAGATCGGCGACGGAGCTCGCCGTTGCCCCCTCGGGAACGGTGACGATCGCCTCGCCGGACCCGTCGCCCGGATCGAAGGGCGGCGGCTGGAAGAAGGCGATCAAGAACCAGGCGACCAGCACCCCGACGAGGACCAGGCCGAGCGCCAGGAACCGGCGGCGGCGATGGGCGCCCCGGAGCCTGGGCGGCCGGGGGTCGCCTCCGTCGCGGCCGAAGCGCTCCCTGACCGTCCTCCTCGGCACCTTCTGGGCCGGTGGCGCGGCCGCTGCCGCCCTGTTGGGCGCCGCCTGCGCCGGAGCGGCCTGCTGCGCGGGGGTCGCGGCCTTCCGGGCCCGGGCCCTCCTCGGAGCCTGCTTCGCCGGCGCGGGCGCCGGGGCCGAAGCCGGCTGCGTGGCCTCGGGAGCCTTCTTCGCCCTCTTCGTCTTCCGCGACTTGCCGCGCCGAGCCTCTCGCTCGCGGCGGCGGCGCTCACGCTCGATCGAGGCCGGGTCGTCGCGGCCGAATTCGTCCGTCGGTGGCTTCAGCCCGTCGCCGCCGGGCGGCGTCAGGTTGCCCTCGGTGTCGACGTTCCAGTCCCCACGGTCCTCCATCAGCCTGACTCGCTCCTCGCGAGATAGCTCTCGAGCAGGTGAGCGGCCGCCAGTGAGTCGCGGTGCGCCCTGGCGCCCTCGCGGGCGCTGCGGTCGGCCATGCGCGTGGTGAGCCGCTCGTCGTAGGTCTCGACCGGCACGTCGAGCAGCTCGGCCAGCTGATCGGCGAACTCCCGGCTGATGCGAGCCTGCTCACCCTCATCGCCGCCGAGCGTGGTCGGGAGGCCGACGATCACGCGCTCCGCCTCCTCCCGCGCCGCGAGCTCGGCGATGGCGGCGGGGTCGGGCGGCTCCACCGCGTCGAGCGGACGCGCCAGGGTCCCGGTCGGGTCCGAAATCGCCGCGCCGCACCGCGCGGTGCCGTAATCGAGGGCGAGCACGCGCAAGAAGCTAGATGATCGATTCGGGGTCGGTCATCTAACGAGTACCGGCCGTGACGGGCTCGGCCTGATCCGGCAGGCGGTCGCTGGCCGACTCCGGACTGTCCGGAGCGACCTCCGTGGACTTGATCTGCTTCGCGTCGACGTTGCGCGGGTGATGGCACGCCGCCGCCTGCCCGGCGCCGTAGTCGGCGAGCGGCGGCTCGTCCTCCGAGCAGATCTCGCTCGCCCAGGGGCAGCGGGTGTGGAACCGGCACGCGCTGGGCGGATCGACCGGGCTGGGCACGTCTCCCTCCAGGACGATGGGCTTTCGCTCGGCGTTCGCCTTGGGGTCGGGGATCGGGACGGCCGAGAGGAGAGCGACGGAGTAGGGGTGGATCGGCCGCTCGTAGAGGACGGAGGCGGGCGAGCGCTCGACGATCTTGCCCAGGTACATCACCGCGATCCGGTCGGAGACGTGGCGGACCACGCCGAGATCGTGGGCGACGAAGATGTAGGAGAGGCCGAACTCGTCCTGCAGGTCCTCGAGCAGATTGATGATCTGGGCCTGGATGGACACGTCGAGCGCGGAGACGGGCTCGTCGGCGATGATCAGCTTCGGCCGCAGCGCGAGGGCACGGGCGATGCCGATGCGCTGCCGCTGGCCGCCGGAGAACTCGTGCGGGTAGCGGTTGTAGTGCTCGGGCTGAAGGCCGACCCTGTCCATCAGCTGCTGGACCTCGCGGCGAAGCTGCGTTCCGGAGGCGAGGCCGTGAAGCTGGAGCGGATCGCCGATGATCTGCCCCACCCGCTTGCGCGGGTTGAGCGACGCGTACGGGTCCTGAAAGATCATCTGGATCTCCCGCCTGACCGGTTCAAGGTGCTTGCGCCTGAGACCGACGAGCTCCTTGCCGCGGTACTTCACGGATCCGGAGGTCGGCTCGAGCAGCTGGATGATCGTCCGGCAGAGTGTCGACTTGCCGCAGCCCGACTCGCCGACCAGGCCGAGGGTCTCACCCTCGTGCAGGGTGAGGCTGACGTCGTCGACGGCCTTGACGCTCGCCACCTCGCGGTCGAAGAAGATCCCCGACTTGATCGGGAAGTGCTTGACGAGGTGCTCCACCTCCAGGATCGGATCGCCCTTCGCCACGGCTAGGCGACCACCTCAGCCGATTCCAGTCCGATCCGGCCGTCGACCTCCCGGAGTTTCTTCTTGTCGGCCGGGTCGAGCCAGCAGCGGTCCGCGTGTCCCGTCGCCCTGGCGACGCGCTCCTTCAAATCGGGAGGCTCGGAGCACTTCGCGAACGCATGGGGGCAACGGGGGGCGAAGCGGCAGCCGGGCGGCGGCAGCAGCAGTGACGGCGGCTGCCCGCCGATCTGAGGCAGGCGATCCGGCCGATCCTGGTCGAGGCGTGCGATCGAGCCGAGCAGGCCCCAGGTGTAGGGGTGCTGGGGGTCGTAGAAGATCTCGTCGAGCGAGCCCTGCTCCACGACCTGGCCGGCGTACATGACGAGCACGCGGTCAGCGATCTCGGCCACCACCCCGAGATCGTGGGTGATCAGGATCACCGAGAGCCCGTGCTCCTGGTTCAGGTCCTGGAGCAGCTCGATGATCTGCGCCTGGATGGTCACATCGAGCGCGGTCGAAGGCTCGTCCGCGATCAGGACCGCGGGCTCGAGCGCCAGCGCCATCGCGATCATCGCTCGCTGACGCATGCCGCCTGAGAACTCGAACGGATAGTGGTCCGCACGGCGCTCGGGGTCGGGAATGCCCACCGACCGCAGCGCCTCCACGGCCTTCTTCTTCGCCTCGGCCTTGCCCATCTCCCTGTGTGCCTGGATCGCCTCGACGATCTGGTCGCCGATCTTGTGGACCGGATTGAACGAGGACATCGGGTCCTGGAAGACCATCGCGATCCGGTCGCCGCGGATCGTCTCGAGCTCGTCGTTGCTGGCGGTCGTGAGCTCCTTGCCCTGGTAGCGCACCGAGCCCGCGATCCGCGAGTTCGTTCCCCTGGTCAGCCCGAGGATCGTCATGGCGGTCACGGACTTCCCGCAGCCTGACTCGCCGACGATGCTCAGCACTTCGCCGGATTCAAGCGAGAAGGAGACGCCGTCGACCGCGTGGACGGTCCCCTCGTCGGTCGCGAAGTCGACCTTGAGGTCCTCGATCTCGAGAAGGGGTCCCGCCATCCGTCGAACCTAGCCGCTCAGCCTGATTCGCGGGTCGAGCACCGCATAGATGATGTCGACGATGGCGCTGAGCACCACGACGAAGAAGGCGCCGAACATCGTGATCACCAGCACCGGCGGCACATCGAGTTGCTGAATCGAGTTGGCGGCGTACTGCCCGACCCCCTGGAGGTTGAAGACCGTCTCGGTGAGGATCGCGCCGCCGCCGATCACCGCGGCGAAGTCGAGGCCGAAGAGCGAGACCACCGGGATCAGCGAGTTGCGGAGCACGTGGTGGATCATGATCCGGCGCTCGCTCAGACCCTTGGCCCTGGCCGTCCGCACGTAGTCCTCGTTGATCGTGTCGAGGATGCTTGATCGGAGGACTCGTGAGTAGAACCCGATGAAGAGGACCGAGAGCACGAACCACGGCAGGATCAGATGCGTGAACCACCCCCACGGGTCCTGGGTTAACTTCACGTAGCCGCCGGCCGGGAAGATCTGGACCTTGTACGCGAGTAACCAGAGGACGAGCGCCCCGAGCAGGAATACGGGCGTCGACACTCCGATCAGGGCGAGCACGGTGAGGCTCGTGTCGGTGAACTTGCCGGCCTTCACCGCGCTGATCACCCCGAAGAGGATCCCGAAGCCGAGCCAGATGATCCCGGCTCCGATCGCGAGGGAGAGCGTGGCCGGGAGGTCGCGCTTGATCTCGTCTTCGACGTTGAGCTTCTGCTGGTAGGAGATGATCGATCCGTCGAAGACCTTCCCCATGGTGATGAAGTACTGCTCGTAGATCGGCTTGTCGAAGCCCCAGTCCTTGCTGATCGCCGCGCGCGTCTCAGGCGTCGAGGTGCGGCCGCCGAGCCGGACCGCCGGATCTCCGTTCGGGATCGCCTGGAAGATCAGGAAGGTGAGGACCGAGATCGCGAACAGCACCCCAACCATCGCGAACAGCCGTCTGACGATGAAGCGGGCCATCAGTGCTCAATGCGCACCTGGGCGCGCGGGTCGAGTGCGTCACGGACCCCGTCACCGAATACGTTGATCCCCAGCACCGCCAGAACGAGCATTCCTCCGGGGATCAGGGTGAGGTGCATGGCGCTCGGGATCAGGCGGATGCCGTCGCCGATCATCGTGCCCCATGAGGGATTCGGAGCCTGAACGCCGGCGCCGAGGAAGGAGAGCGCCGCTTCGAGCAGGATCGCGTTGGCGATCATCAGCGGGATGAAGACGATGATGCTCGAGGCGATGTTGGGGAGGATCTCGCGGAACATGATCCGGAAGTTCCCGGCCCCCTGTGAGCGGGCCGCCTCGACGAATTCCTTCTCGCGCAGGCTCAGCACCTGACCGCGCAGGGGCTTCGCCATGTAGGGGATGTAGACGACCCCGATGATGATCGCCGGGATCCACAGGGACGCCCCGTTGACGGTGAACAGGCCGAAGTTGAGGCCGCCGATGGCCAGCGCCGTCCCGAGCGCGATCCCCAACAGGATCACCGGGAATGCCCAGATCAGATCCATCGTCCGCGAGAGCACGCCGTCCAGCACGCCTCGGAAATAGCCTCCTGAGAGGGCGACGATCGTGGCGAAGAAACAGCTGATGAAGGTGGCGATGAAGCCGATCTGCAGCGAGTTGCGGCCGCCATAGAGCAGCCTCACGGCGACGTCGCGGCCGTTCGAGTCGGCTCCCAGGAAGAAGCGCCCCGTCCAGGTCGGACCGGTCGGGATCCCACCGGGCGAGACGACGTCCTTTCCGCCGACCGTGTCGGTGATGTGGTTCGCCGAAGGCGTCGTGTGCGCCACGTGCTTGGCGTAGAGCGGCGCACACAGGCAGAGGATCACGATGAACAGGAATATCCCGCCGAAGACGAGGGCTGTCTTGTTCCGGCGCAGGCGGCGGTAGGCCAGCCTGTACGGACCAACACCGCCCTCGCCCTGGATCTCACTCGAGCCCAGGGGAGCCTCCGGCTCTAGTGCCATCGGAACCCCCGGGCTCGGAGCGGTCGGGTCTACTGCCATCTCATCGCGGGGCGCCCTGGCGCGCCCCAATCGTCCTCTATTCGGCTCGTTCCTACTTCAGTGACCAGGTGCTCCAGTCGTTCAGGTATGTCGGATGCACCTGCGCGGCCGAGAAGTCGATTCGGTCGCTCATGAACTTCGGCACCTGCTCCGAGCCGTACACGGTCACGTAGGCCTTCTTGGCCGTGTACTCGTCCAGCGCCTGCCACTGGCTGGCGACGGAGTCCAGCTGCGTCGACGGGACGTTCTCCAGCTTGGCGAGCTGCTGCTGGATATACGGATCGTTGACGTTGCCGAAATTCTCGTTGTTGACTGGCTGAATCGACTTCGCATCGAGCAGCAGATAGAAGTCGGCCGGGTTCGGGAAGTCCTGAATCCAGTCGGCAAAGCCGGTCTGGGGTGCGGTCTTCGCGTTCCCGATCGTCGGGAAGTACGTCGTGTCCGAAATCAGCTTCGGAGTGGCGTGGTACCCGATCTTGTTCAGCAGGTCGGCGTAGTACTCCACGTACTGCGTCCGCGGCGCGCGCTGCTCGCCCCAGACGGTGACGTTCTGTCCGGCGGTGCCCGACTGCTGCACCAGCTGCTGGGCCTTGGCGATGTCGCCGTGGGCGTCAGCCGCGCCGTACGGGCAGGCGCTGTCCGGGTGCCCCACGATCCCCTCGGGGAGGAAGAAGCACTCGGGCTTCAGGAACCCGCTCGCCAGCCGCTGCAGGGCAGGCCGGTCGATGGCGGTGTTGACCGCCTGGCGGGCCAGCTCGTTGTTGAACGGCGGGATCTGGACGTTCATGAAGAAGTAGAACGTCGACGGAATCGTCACCGGCTCGAAGCGGTCGCTCGCCTGCGACTGGATCTGCGGAACCAGCGACGGCGGCACGGTGTCGCCGGCGTCGAAGTTGTCCGCCTGGTTGTTGAGGACCTTCTGGGCCTCCGTCTGGGTGTTCGACTCGATCGTCACGCTGATCTTGTCGAGGTGGCCCGTCGGGATGTCCGGGATGTTCTGTCCGGCGAACTTCGGGTTCTTGACCACGTCGAACGACTTGTTCGGGACGATGTTCGTGATCATGTACGCGCCGTCGCCCGGGGGCAGGTTCGTCGTCTGGCCGGTCATCGGTGACCCACAGGGCACCAGGCCGAGCTCCGGGAACGCCAGCACGTTCGTGAACGCGCCGTACGGCTGATCGAGCTGGATCGTGATCTTGCCCGACGCGTCATCGGTCGTGATGCCCGAGATGTCGTTGGACTTGCCCTCGTCGTAGGCGGTCGCGCCCGTGACGTTGTCGGTCACGAAGCTCTTGCCGCCCCAGTTGACCTTGATCATGCGCTCGACCGTGCACTTGAAGTCGCTCGCCTTGACCGGGGTGCCGTCCGAGAACACGAGGCCCTTGCGGAGAGTCAGGGTGTAGGTCTTCTGATCCTGCGAGATCTGGGGAAGAGCGGTCGCGAGGCCCGGAATGACGTCGTTGCCGCCCGGCGCGTTCTCATGCTTGTAGGTGACCAGGGGCGTGTAGCTGATCCAGGTCGGCTCGGCGCCCTGGGTCGTGTACTCCTCCTGGGGGTCGAGATAGTCCGGCGCGGTCCCCATCAGGACCGTGGCCGTCCCTCCGTTCGACCCTCCCCCGCCACTGCTTCCGCCGCCGCAGGCCACCAGTCCAAGGCCCGCCAGAGCGGTCATGATTCCCAGCAGAAGCAGCCGTCCAAGCTTGCTCACCCTGAGTCCTCCTGTTCGATTTGTCTCCCATTTGGGAGCGGATCCCACCGGAGTCTTATACCTGTAAACGGGGATCGTCAAGCATCAGGTCCCGGCTTTTTCGCGGTTCTTGGCCGTTCCGGAGCGGCTCAGGTGGCGAGCTTGGCCTCGATGGCGTCCCTCGCGACCGAGAGTGCCTGATCCAGCTTCGAGGGGTCGCGTCCGCCCGCCTGGGCGACGTTGTCGCGCCCTCCCCCACCTCCGCCGACCACCTGTGCCGCCTCGCGGATCACGTCCGCCGCGGAGATGCCGCGCTCCGTGACCTCCTTGCTGAAGCTCGCCACCAGCGCCACCTTTTCGTCCTCTGCACCGCCGAGCACGACGGCGGCCTCGCCGGCCCGGGACTTGATCCGGTCGGCGAGGTCGAGCAGCGAGCGCTGGTCCGCGTTCTCGCCCCTGCCCACGAAGACGGTCACCCCGCCGATTCGCTGACCGGTGGCGGCCATCTCCTCCGCCTTCTTGGACAGATCGGCGGATCCGGCCTTCTTGGACTCCTTCTCGAGCTCCTCGAGGCGCTCGGCCAGACGGCGCGCTCCCGCGACCGGATCCTGCTCGGCGCCGACGATCCTCCCGACCTCGCTGAGGCTGCGCGAGCGCGAGCGGAACCAGTCGATCGCTGCCGGGCCGGTGAGCGCCTCGATGCGACGCACGTTCGCGGCGCTCGAGCCTTCATTGACGATCGCGAGGATCCCGATCTCCGCCGTGTTCGGCACGTGCGTGCCGCCGCAGAGCTCACGGGACACGTCCTCGACCTCGACCACGCGGACCCAGTCTCCGTATTTCTCCCCGAACAGGGCCATCGCACCGAGGCGCTCGGCGTCCATGCGGGACATCTCGATGGCGCGCACCCAGTGGCTCTCCTTGATCCAATCGTTGACGCGATCGCCGATGTCGCGGAGCTCCTCCTTGCTCAGCGGGGCGCCATGGGTGAAGTCGAAGCGGAGCTTGTCGGGCCGCACCGAGGACCCCGCCTGGCGCACATGCGTCCCGAGCCGCTCACGGAGCGCCGCGTGCAGCAGGTGCGTCGCCGTGTGGTTCCGCATCGTCGCGAAGCGGGAGACGTGGTCAACCACGGCCTCGACACGGCCCCCGGGGGTCAGACCCCCGGGGTCAGACCCCTTGGGGTCTGACCCGTGGTTTTCGAGTTCGACCGCCTGGTCGTCGCCGATCCGGTAGACGTCGGCGACCCGGGCGCTGCCGCCCTCCCAGCGCACCTCGCCGGCGTCGGCCACCTGCCCGCCGCCCTCGGCATAGAAGGGGCTCTCCTCGAGCTTCACGAGCGCCCGCCCGTTGTCACCGCGGACGGCCAGCAGGCTGGTCTCGGCGTGCAGCTTCTCGTAGCCGACGAACCGCGACGGCGGGGCGTCCGAGGCGAAGCTGAGCACGGCGCCGTGGTGGTCCTCGGAGCCATGGGCGGTGGCCGTCCCCATGCGGGCGCGGGTGCGCTGCTCCTCCATCAGCTCCTCGAAGCCCTCGTCGTCGACCGAGAGACCCTCCTCGGCGAGCAATTCCTTGGTCAGGTCGTACGGGAAGCCGTAGGTGTCGTGCAGCCGGAACGCGTCCTCCGCGTCGATCCAGGAGGTCCGGTCCTCGTGGGCGTGGCGGATCAGGTCGGCGAGCATCTGCTGGCCGCGCTCGAGCGTGCGGCCGAAGCTCTCCTCTTCGTCGTTCGCCCAGCGAATCACCGTGTCCCGCTCGGCCGCCAGCTCCGGGTAGGTCGGCGCGAGCAGCTCCAGCGCCCGGTCGGCGAACTTCTCCATGAACGGCGAAGAGAGCCCGATCGAGCCGCCCTGCTGGATCGCGCGCCGCATGATCCGGCGCAGGACGTAGCCGCGATCCTCGTTCGAGGGGACGACGCCCTCGGCGATCAGCGCGGCCGTGCCGCGCGAGTGGTCGGCGAGGATCCGCATCGCACGAGTGGTCGCCGCATCCTCGTCGTAGGAGCGACCCGACAGCTCCTCGGCCAGGTCGACCAGCGGCCGCAGCGAGTCCGTGTCGAAGACCGAGTCGACGTCCTGGAGGATCGCCGCCATGCGCTCGAGGCCCATGCCGGTGTCGATGTTCTTCATCGGCAGCTCGGTGAGCACACCGTCCTCGGAGAGGTCGTAGGTCATGAAGACGTGGTTCCAGTACTCGACGAACCGATCGGTGTCGTCGCCCGGACGGTCATCCGGGCCGCCGAAGGTCTCTCCCCGGTCCAGGTAGAGCTCCGAGCAGGGGCCGCAGGGACCAGTCGGCCCCGCCTGCCAGAAGTTCTCGGAGCGAGGCAGCAGCACAATCCGCTCCTCCGGCACGCCGGCCTTCCGCCAGATCTCGATCGCTTCGGTATCCGGGCCGAGGCCGAGCTCCTCGTCGCCCTCGAACACCGTCACCCAGATCAGCTCGGGGTCGAGGCCGAAGCCCTCCGTCGAGAGCTCCCAGCCCCATGGGATGGACTGCTCCTTGAAGTAGTCGCCGAAGCTCCAGTTGCCGAGCATCTCGAAGAACGTCAGGTGGCGCGCGGTGTTGCCCACCTCCTCGATGTCGGTGGTGCGGAAGCAGCGCTGCACGTCGGTGAGGCGCGGCGCGGGCGGCTTCTCCCGCCCCAGGAAGTAAGGCTTGAACGGCTGCATCCCCGCCGTCGTCAGCAGCACCGACGGATCGTGGACAGGCGGGATCAGCGAGGCGGAGGGCACGATCCTGTGCCCCCTCTCCTCGAAGAACGAGAGGTACGTATTGCGGATCTCGTCGACCTTCACGGGCCCCAGTCTAGGAAGACCGGGGCCCGCGTCGGTCAGAGGCGTCTACCTGATGACTGATGCCGTGGCGGTCGTCGTGCCCGCCAGGGTTCCGGCCTTCACCTTGAACTTCACCCGCCGGCCCTTCTTCAGGCCCTTGAGGTGGATGGTCACGAACCCTTTGCCCGCCTTCTTCCGCGCCTTCACGGACGCGTGGGCGACGGAGCTCGCGGAGGCATGGCCACGCTTGCCCTGAGAGAAACCGAGGACGTTGATGAGGGAGGCCTGGTTGTTCCAGGTCTCCAGGATGTCCGCGGACTTGCCCTTCGGCTTGAACGAGTGCACGAACGACTGGCCCTGGTGGGTGAACGTGTCGGTGAACACGATCGGCGGCGCCTTGCAGTTCATGTCCGCCGTGATCGCGGCCGCGACCGCCGGAACCTTGCTTGCGTCGTCGAGATTGAACGCCCTTCCGCCCGTGTCGCTGGCGATCCTGTTGAGCAGCGTCGGATCGATGGTCCCGAACCCCACGGTGTCGGTCTTCACCCCGACGTGGCCGTTGTTGTACGTGCCGACGTTGTGCTCGCCGTCGCTCAGGAAGATCCGGCCGTTGGCGCTCGGATTGGCGCTCTGAGCCGTCGCGAAGGCGAGGTTGTAGTCCGTCGAGCCGTTGTCGGCGTTGACGTTCGGGAAGGAGGCGTCCATCGCCGGGACCACTCCCGGGATCGTCCCCGGCGCGAACAGCACATCGGCCGTGTCGCCGAACTCGACCCCGCCCAGGGTCTTGCCCTGGTTCTGCTGCAGCGCCGTGAATGCGTCGAGCAGCGTCGTGCGGAACTTGTTCGGGTCCGTGAAGTCCATCGAGCCCGAGTCGTCGATGATCGCCTCGATGTTGTTCGCCTTCTGGCAGGCGGCGGCCTGAGCCGAGGGCGACGCGGCGGCGCTCCCGCCGACGCTGAGCGCGACGAGCAAACCGGCTAGTGACGCGGCCCCGGCGAGGGCCTTGATCCTCGAATCGAAGTTCATGCTTCTCCCCTTCGTCCCGGTTATTGGATTCGAGCGCAACTTACATCCAACAGCGGGGAAACGGAAGGGCCTAAACGATCGTCCCGTGTCCGATCACGAGGTCGCCGTCCAGCAGGCACGCGACCTGGCCGGGGGCGACGCGGTCCACCGGCTCCGCCAGCGAAACGATCGCCTCGCCGCCACCGTTCGTCTCCACCCGGCACGCCCTGCGGGGCGAGTGGTAGCGAAGGCGCACGCCATCGACCCGCTCGGCGGGCCGGTTGAGACTCGCGCCCCGGATTCGAACCCGGCGGGTGGCGAGCTCGTCGCGCGGGCCGGCGACGACGCGGTTGGCCGCGGCGTCGGTCGCGAGGACGTAGAGGGGCTGGCCGCCGCCAACGCCCAGGCCCCGCCGCTGACCGACCGTGAAGTTGTGATGGCCGCGGTGCTCGCCAAGCGAGCGACCCGAGCGGTCCACCACCTCGCCCGGCCGGTCCTCCAGCCCCGCGTGGCTGCGAAGGAACTCCCGCTTTCCCTGCCCCGCCAGGAAGCACAGGTCCTGGCTCTCGGCCCGACCGGCAACCTCGAGGCCGGCTTCCTCGGCCAGCCCTCGGACCTCGGGCTTGGTGAGCTCGGCGAGGGGGAAGCGGAGGCGTTCGAGCGACTCAGGCCGCAGGCCCGAGAGCATGTAGGTCTGGTCCTTGGCGTCGTCGGCCGCGGCGCCGAGAAGCGGCCCCTCACCGTCATCGGCGATGCGGGCGTAGTGACCAGTCGCGAGCTTCGACGCCCCGAGCCGATCGGCGAGGGCGATCATCGCGTCGATGCGGAGCTCGCCGTTGCAGAGGACGCACGGGTTGGGCGTGCGCCCCTCCGCGTAGCCGCGCAGGAACGGCCCCACGACGCCGGCGCGGAACTCCCGCTCGAGATCGAGCGTCAGATGCGGGATCCCAAGCGAATGGGCGACCCGGCGCGCCCCGAGCACCGCCTCCGGCGAGCAGCAGCTCTGCTCGCCGTCGGTGTGCTGGTCCGCCCAGAGCTTCAGGGTGACCGCGACCACGTCGCGCCCGCCCCTCCGCTCGCGGAGCGCCGCAACCGCGGAGTCGACCCCGCCACTCAGTGCGACGAGGACGCGCTCTCCCTCGGCGGGCCGGGCCGCCAGGCGGTTCCCCGAACCGGTGAGCACGGAGAGCGCGCGATGAAGGGCGTCGGCCGCGAGCACCGCGGCGTGCCTGTGGGTCGGCGCCAAGCCGCCGAGAACCTCCTCGATCTGGTCCGGCCCGATCCGGGCGGCCTCGAGGACGGCGGTCCCGTCGACGAGCTCGGCGACGGCGGCCGCGGCGGCGCAGGTGGCGGCGCAGCCCTCCCGGTCGAAGGTGACTCCCTCGATCCGGCCGTCGTGGGCGACCAGCGAGAGGCGAACGAGGTCGCCGCAGGGCGCGCCGCCGGCGGAGCCCGAGAACGCGCCTGCGGGCTCCTGCCCGCGGCGGGCGCTATCCGTCAAGTAATGCTCGAGGAGATCTCGGTTCACGGCTTCGCCATCAGGTCGGCCGCACAAGTTAAGCGGCTCCAACCTGCCGTCTGCCGCCCCGGCTTGGTAACCCTTGTCGCAAAGGTGGTGGTCTACCGAGGACCCCGAGGGATCTCCGGAAATTGACCCCCAAGCCAGTTGTGTTGGGTCAACGTATGGAGCGGTTCGCGTACAGGTTCGGGCCTGGCTTCAACCCTAGCACCGGCCTCGAGCTACTCCGGCTCGTCCTCAAGGTGCCAGGAGGAGATCAGCCCGTCGCGCACCCCGAGCTCGATCCGGACCCGCGAGGTGTCTCCCACCTCCCCGCTCTCTCGCCAGACGTAATCGAGCCTCGCGTGGACCAGCACTCCGGAGCCGGTCTCCTCTATCTCGACCGGGACGTAGCGGCGAATGAGGTGGTCGAACTCCTTCCCGGCCCAGGCGACCGCGTCCTCCCGCCCGCGATGCACCCTGCGCTCGGTGCGGATTTCCACCTCCGGATGGACGAGCTCGCCCACCGCCTCCCGGTCGCACGCGCTGAGCGCGGCGAGGAAGCGGCGAGCGAGCTCATCGTGACCTCTTAAGACGGGTTGCTCCTTGCGGAGCACCCTCGCATCATCTCCCTCTCAGGTTCTGCACGAGGCGTCGCGGCTGCTCGCCGAGGCTGGCCTCGCGGGTGAAGCTGAGCCCGAGGGAGATCACGCCGAAACCGAGCAGGACCCACGGCCAGATGCCGAGCTTGAATGGATGCGGAGGCGTCGAGTTCAGGTCGAGCCCGGCGATCACCAGGAAGAGCAGCAGCCCGATCGCTCCGACGTAGACCGGCCCCCGCACGCCGATCTGCGAGCCGATCGCGATCAGGCCGAGCGAGACGATCAGCAGCAGGATGTCCCACGCGTTGGTGGTCTCGATCGGGGGGGTGCCGGTCCCGAACGGATTCAGGTTGCCGAGCGCGGTGATCCCGAGCGCGCAGCCGATCACGGCGGCGATTCCCGCGCCGGTGAGGAGCTCGGATGCCTTCCAGAGGCCGAGATCGCCCCCCGGCGTGTTGGCGGTGGCGGCGACCTCGTCGCCTCCGGGGTTGGTTCGCCAGAGGTAGAGGCCGCCCGCCAGCAGGCCCAGGGCGATCATGCCGAGCAGACCGCGATAGACGCCCCAATGCGCTCCGATGCCGCCTGAGAGCAGCTTGTCCCAGAGCGCGGTCCACGAGATGATCAACGCGATCGATCCCAGCAGGAGCTGGACCCGGACCCCGCCGACGACCCCCGCGTAGAAGGCGGCGCCCGCGGTGACGAGGAGGATCCAGAACACGTTCAGGGACGCGTTCGGATTGCCGCCGATCACGTCGACGAACTGCGCCAGGGCGAGTGGAACGAAGATCAGGCCGAAGACGCTGTGGACGACCTGCCAGGGACGGAGCTCACCGGTCTTGGGCTTGGTGAGGATCCCGCCGTACAGGTAGACCGCCGGGACGGCGAGCACCAGGAACATCGGGAACGAGGCCCACTGACTCGGATTGACGGTCAGGAACGGGCCCTTCCTGATGTAGATCATCGCGGCGCCCAGGCCGAGCAGCAGCCCTCCGATCTTGCGCAGCGCATCGCGTGTGTCGTCCGGTTTGAACAGATCGTTCATCGGTCTCCTCTACCTCCCAGTTCACTCGGGGATTTGCCGCCGGACCCTACCCAGTGGGGCTGTCCTTCAAGTCGGTGATCCGGTCGTAGGCGCTCTGCACGATCGAGCGGTCGACCTGGCCGCTCTTCACCTCCTTGACGAGCTGGCCGAAGGCCGTGGCCGAGGTCTTCGTGCTGGTCGCGTAGAGCAGGAGGTCGTCCCCCGCGCGGAGCGCCGCGGCGCCGGCCACCGCGGGTGGCAGCGTTCCGGCGATCGCCTGACCCTCGAGGTCGTCGGTGATCACGACCCCGCCGAACCCGAGCCGGCCGCGAAGCAGGCCCTTGACGATGGTCGGCGAGAGCGCGGCGGGCTTCTTCGCGCCGAGGGTCGGATAGCTCGCGGTCGAGACCATCATCATCCCCACGCCGGCGGCGATCGCCGCCGTGAACGGCTTCAGGTCGCTCTGCAGCTGATCGCTGGTCGCAGCGATGGACACCGCGCGGTCGTCCGTGTTGACGGTCGCCCGTCCGAGCCCGGGGAAGTGCTTCGCGGTCGCGACCGTCCCGCCGTCCTGGAGACCCTGGGCGAACGAGACGCCGACCGACGCGACGGTGTCGGGGTTCGAGCCGAAGGTGCGGCTCTTGATCGTGTCCGCGGTGTTGGCCTGGGCGACGTCGAGGACGGGGGCCAGATCGACATTCACCCCGAGGCCCTTGAGGAAGGAGCCCGTCTTCTGCCCCTGATCCTTGGACTGTCCCTGGTCGCCGCTCTTGCCGAGGTCCGCGGGAGAGATGTCCGGCGGCCCGCTCTTGATCCGCTTCACGTCGCCCCCCTCCTGGTCGATCATCACCAGCAGGGGCGGGTTGTGGCCGGCGCTCGCGGCGGCCTGGAGCTGCTGGACGTCCGCCTTGAGCTTCTGGGGATCGCTCTCGAACGCGATCACGCCGCCGACCTGGCCCTTGCGCGCGCGCTTGATCAGGTCCTGGTTCGGCCCCTTCGCGCCGAGCTTCGCGACGATCGTCTGCCCCACCAGGCGCTTCAGCGGGATCGGCTGCTGGCTGCCCCCGCCCCCGCCTGAGACCAGCACGATGATCAGGACGATCACGACGATGACCGCGCCGCCGATCAGGAAGTCCTGCCGCCGGCGCACCCGCGCCGGCAGGTCGCGGCGGCGCGTCCGGCGCCCGGGCGGCGGCCGCCGCCCGCTGCGCTCGAATTCACCGGTGTCACCGCGCTCACGTCGCCGCTCGGCGATGCCCTCGCGAATCGCGCGGAAGGAGCCGGTGCCCTCGCCTTCCCGGGTCTCGGGGCGCGGCCCCTCACCCGTTCCCGGCTCGGGCGACGGCGTCGGCGGCCGCGCGGGCGAATCAGTCCACTCGAACCCCTCGTCGCCGCCGGGTGGTGGCCGCCCCTCCATGCGTCTAGCCCTTTCCGCCCCCGCCTCTGACCGAGATCCCGAGGTCTCGGAGCTGGCGCTCGTCGACCGGGGAGGGAGCGCCGGTGAGCGGGTCGGCACCGGAAGCGGTCTTCGGGAAGGCGATCACGTCGCGGATGGACTCGGTGCGGTGGCCCAGCGCCACCATCCGGTCGAGGCCATAGGCGATGCCTCCGTGGGGAGGCGCCCCGTAGCGAAGCGCGTCGAGCAGGAAGCCGAAGCGCTCCTCGGCCTGTTGTTCGTCGATTCCGATCGCCTCGAACACCTGTCGCTGCACCTTTGGGTCACTGATACGGATCGAGCCCCCACCAATTTCCCATCCGTTCCAGACGACGTCATAGGCCTTCGCCCTGGCTGAGCCCGGATCGGCCGGATCGAACTCGCCGTCGGGCGAGGTGAACGGGTGGTTATGCGGGTCCCAGCGCTCCTCGTCGTGCGCCCAGGCGAGCAACGGCCAGTCGACGATCCAGACCAGCTCGTTCGCCTCCGGGTCGATCAGGCCGAGCCGCTGCCCCAGGCGCCCGCGCAGCTCGCCGAGAACCTCTGCGGAGACGAGCGGCTGGTCGGCGACGAGCAGGAGGACGTCTCCCTCCGACGCGGCGAGCGCCTCGCCGGCGGCCTTCATCTCGTCTGCCGAGAGGAACTTGGCGACCGGTGAGCGCCAACCGTCGGCCTCCACGACCGCCCAGACCAGTCCCTTCGCTCCGAGCTCGGTCGCCTCGTCGACCAGACCGTCGAGGTCGCCCCGCGACATCTCCCGGGCACCGGCGTTCAGGCCGCGGACCAGCGAGCCGCCCTCGATCGCCTGGCGGAAAGCGTTGAACTCCGAACCGCGGAAGACCTCCGTCAGGTCGCTGATCTCCAGGCCGAAGCGAAGATCCGGCTTGTCGGTGCCGTAACGGTCGATGGCCTCGTCGTAGGACAGCCGCCTCATGGGCAGCTCTACGTCTACCCCGCAGACGGGGAGAACGTGCGCGAGAAGGCGCTCGTTCATATCGATCACGTCGTCTGTGTCGACGAAGGACATCTCGATGTCCAGCTGCGTGAAGTCGGGTTGCCTGTCCGCGCGCAGATCCTCATCCCTGAAGCAGCGCGCGATCTGAAAATACCGCTCGAACCCGCCGATCATCAGCAGCTGCTTGAAGAGCTGGGGCGACTGGGGCAGCGCGTAGAAGTTCCCCCGCTGCAGCCGGCTCGGCACGAGGAAGTCCCGAGCGCCCTCCGGCGTCGAGCGCGTCAGCACCGGGGTCTCGATCTCCAGGAAGCCCTCCCCGGACAGGAACTCGCGCATCGCGGCCGCCACCCGATGCCGTAGCTCCATCGCCTCGCGCATCCGGTCGCG
This sequence comes from uncultured Solirubrobacterales bacterium, assembly GCA_963815045.1. GTDB lineage: Bacteria > Actinomycetota > Thermoleophilia > Solirubrobacterales > 70-9 > DASUPK01. The sequence continues at coordinate 857,370 of CAWFET010000002.1, read as the reverse complement.
GCGGAGGTCGAGGTAGCGGTAGCGCAGGCGCGTCTCCTCGCTCACCTCGCCCGAGAAGGACTCGATCTCGAACGGAGGGGTGTCGGCGTCCGAGAGCAGCTCCGCGCCGGTGATCCGGATCTCGACCTCACCGGTGGGAAGGTCCTCGTTGACGGTCTCGTGCGACCGCCTGACGACGGAGCCGCTCGCGCTCAGCACGTCCTCGGAGCGGAGCTCGTGGCCGAGCTTGAACGCCTCTCCGGCCTCGTCGGGGTGGAAGACGAGCTGCACGAGCCCGGTCCGGTCGCGGAGATCGATGAAGACGAGTCCGCCGTGATCGCGGCGGCGGTGGACCCAGCCGGCGACGCGGACCTCTGCCTCCACCTTGTCCGGGAGCACCTGACCGCACCACGTGTCGCGGTAGCCGTTCGGCCGCAGAGCTGGGAATTTCTCGCTCATGGCGCGGAGAGTGTCTCAGCCAGGGTCACGGGATCGACCTCCCGTTCCTCCCCGGAACTCATGTCGCGAAGGGTGGCCTTCTCCCCGCCGGCGAGGATCAGCGCGTGCCTCGCGCCCACGCGATCGGCCTGCTTCATCTGCCCCTTGATCGCGCGCCCCGCCAGATCGAGATCGGCCGCGAGGCCGGCCCGGCGGAGCTGCGTCACCAGGGTGAGGGCTCGCTCGCGCTCGGCGTCCTCGGCGACGACGAAGACGTCGACGCCCCGCGCTTCGGATGCGGCAGCGTCGTCCTGGCCCTCCAGCGCCAGGGCGATCCGGTCGACACCGAGTGCCCAGCCGCACCCGGGTGTGGCGGGGCCGCCGAGCTGCTCGATCAGCCCGTCGTAGCGGCCGCCACCGCCGATGCCGGATTGGGCGCCGAGCCGCTCGCAGTCGAACTCGAAGAGGGTGCGCGTGTAGTAGTCGAGCCCGCGAACCAGCGTCGGGTCGATTTCGTAGTCGACGCCGTTGCGGTCGAGCAGGGAGCGGACCTCGGCGAAGTGCTCCGCGTCCGCCGGGTCCAGTCGGTCCATCAGGATCGGCGCGTCCTCCATCACCCTCCTCGTTCCCTCATGGTCGGCATCGAAAGCGCGCAGCGGGTTCGCATCGATCCTGCCCCGCACCTCCTCGGAGAGCTCGCCCTCGCGCGACCGGAGGTAGGAGCGCAGCTCGTCGAGATAGGCAGCGCGTGTCCGCGGGGTCCCGAGGCTGCCGAGCCGCAGCCTTACGCCCTCCACCCCGAGCTCGCCCACGATGTCGTTCGCGACCAGGATGAGCTCGGCGTCCACGAGCGGCGAGTCGGAGCCGATCGACTCGGCATTGATCTGGGTGAACTGCCTATAGCGGCCGGCCTGCGGCCGCTCATGCCGGAAGAAGGGGCCCTCGGTCCAGAGCTTCACGGGCTGCGCGAGGGTCTGCATCCCGTGCTCCAGATAGGCGCGGCAGACCGACGCCGTGGCCTCCGGGCGCAGCGTGAGCGAACGCCCGCCCTGGTCTTCGAAGGTGAACATCTGCTTCTGCACGATGTCGGTCGACTCGCCGACCCCGCGCGCGAACAGGTCCGTCTCCTCGAAGACCGGGGTGTCCATGCGGCCGAACCCAGACGCCTCCAGGCGGCGGCTGGCGACGTGCGCGATTCGCCTGCGGAGCGGCTGCTGCTCCGGCAGGACGTCGAACGTGCCCCGCGGGGCCTTGAACCTGTCGCTCATGGGGCGAGCCTAGTCGGGAATGCGGCTACCGAGCCAGCTCGGCCAGGAAGGGATTCGTCGCCTGCTCGGCGCCCAGCGTGGTGACTCCCATATGTCCCGGGTACACCGTCGTCTCGGACGGATGAGAGTCCACCAGGGTGCGGATCGACTCGAGCAGGGTGTCCCAGTCGCCGCCGGGGAGGTCGGTCCTGCCCACCGAGCCCTGGAAGAGCACGTCGCCGGAGAAGAGCGCCGCCTCGTCCGGGATCGAGTAGGTGACGTGGCCGGGGCTGTGGCCCGGGGTGAAGATCACGTCGATCTCCAGGCCGGCGAGCTCAAGCTTCTCGCCGCCCTTGACCGTGTGATCGGCCTCGTAGCTCTCGAAGGGGCCGAAGCCGGGCCAGGGCACGAACGAGTTGATGTCGGCCAGGACGGCGGTCTCGATCTCGGGACACCAGACCGGAGCCCCGGTGGCCTTCGCGATCGGCGCCACCGCGCCGATGTGGTCGAAGTGCGTGTGCGTGAGCAGGATCCCGTCGATCTCCACACCGAGCTCGTCGGCGGCGGCGAGGATGCGATCGGCCTCGTCCCCGGGGTCGACGATCAGCGCGTGGTCCGATCCGTCCCTTCGGAACAGAAAGCAGTTCTCGGCGATCTGGCCGACCGTGAACATGCGGACGTCCATCGCGCCTAGACCTCCGCTTGCCGGCCGCCGGCCCGCTGCTCTTCCTTCGCCGCCTGCTTCTGGGCCTCCTTGCGGAGGTAGCGCCGATAGAAGAAGCCATCCATGAAGTACGCCATCGGGATGTAGAAGAAGATCCCGATGGCGGCGCCCGCGATCACCGTGGTGATCGGGTTGCTGCCGATCAGGGCGAGGATCCCGACGAAGAGGACCGCGGCGACTCCGCCCTTCTTGGCGGCGGTCGACCAGCTCGGCGGGTTCGGAATCCTCTCGCCGGACTTGCCCTGCTTGCTCTTCTTGCCGCGGCCACTGCGGGCACGCGCCTGCGCCTCCGCGCGGCTCCGCGGCCGGCCGCGCGAGGGCCGGGTGTCGATCCGGCCGCCCTGGGTGCCGCGATGCTTGCGGCGACGCTTCTTCTTGGTCTGCGCCATCGACTGAAAGCTAGCCGAGTACGTTCTCGATCACGTCGCGCATCGGGTCGAAATCCCGGATCGGAGGGTCGCCGGGGTAGCCCTCCATCGCGACCTCCGGCACCAGTCCGACCAGCTCGGCCTCCACCGGGCGAGCCCCGCGCCGCGCCGCGAGAGCGGCGATCTGCTCGACGACCCTGGCCAGCGGCACGAGCTGCGGATCGTGGATGTTCATGGAGACCTGCGCCCCGCCGCCCTCGCGGGGCAGTCCGAGCGCGCGGACCCCCGGAAGCCCTCCGCCAGCCTCGCGGAGATCCGCGGCCACCTCCCGGGCGATCTCGGGATCCGCGGTGTCCAGCTCCACGTTGAAGGCGACCAGCGGCTCCCGCGCGGTCACCAGGGTCGCGCCGGCCGACGGGTGGGGCTCGTTCGGGCCCAGATCCGGCTCGAGCTCTCCGGAGCCCATCCGGCGCGCCAGCTCGGTCGGGCCGCCCTGGCGGAAGTACGCCCGTTCATGCCGCTCCGGGGCCGTCGCGAGCTCGCCATAGAGGAAGACGGGAATGCCGAGCTCGGCGATGCCCTTCGCCACCTGCCGGGCGCCCTCGACCGCCGTGTCGTGCAGCTCCGGCGCCTGCCAGACCACGGGCGCGACGTCGAGGCCGCCGACGTGCGGATGCAATCCCTGGTGCGAGCGGAGGTCGATCAGGCCGATCGCGTGAGCGGCGCTCGCGACCAGGGCCTCGGCGATCCCCTCGGGCGGCGCCGCCACGGTGAAGACGCAGCGGTTGTGCTGGGCGTCGTAGTGGCGGTTGAGGACGCGGGCGTGCGCGCCGAGCGTCGCCTCCAGGGCGCCGATCACCCGCGGGTTCCGACCCTCGGAGAAGTTGGGCACGGCGACGAGCGGCAGATCGCCGCTCACGGGATCAGCAGCTCTCCATCGCGGACGACGGCCTCACCGTCCAGCTCCAGGGTCGGCTTCATCACCACGCAGTCGAGATGGACCGGGACCTGGACGGTGCCACCGATCCCGGCCGAGGCGCCGAAGGCGATGTGGATGGTTCCAAGGATCTTCTCGTCCTCCAGGATCTCTCCGGTCAGCTTCGCCTTCTCGTTGGTCCCGACGCCGAGCTCCGCGATCGTGGTGCCGTCGTCGCCGTGCTCGGTGAGCAGGTCCATGAAGGCCAGTCCCTGACCGCCCCGCGCGGAGGTCAGATGGCCGCCCTCGACCACCAGCTCGACCGGCTCGTCCACCAGGCCGATGCCCGCCATCGATCCGTCGATCACCAGGCTGCCATTGCCCCCAGCGGGTGAGATGAAGCCCTCGCCGCAGGGCAGGTTCCCGAAGGCGCCGCGGCCGGTGAGCTCGCCGGCGTCCGGGATCGCCTCCCGGCCCGAGAGGTCGAGGGTGAGATCGGTGCCGTTCGAGTCGGTGATGCGGGCCTCGGCGGCCCGGTCGAGCGCCTCCGCCACGGCGTGGCCCTTCCGCCGCAGGCCCTCCATGTCGGCGCTCATCACCCGCGCGAGCATGTCCTCGGTGACCCCGGGCAGGGTCGCGCAGCGTGCGCCATTCTCACTGGCCCGCTTGCGCGCGGCGGTGTGCGAGAGCGACTGCACGGTCGGCGCGAGCAGGACGTCGGCCGCGGCCATCGCCTCGGCGACCGTCACCGGCGGCTCGGCGGCGTGGGAGGCCCGCTCCGACATCACGGCCAGCACTCCCTCGGCCCCGACCTCGGCGGCCTCGTCACGCAGCATCTCCCCCAATTTCTGGGTCGCCGGATTGCAGACGACGAGGACCTCCTCGCCCTCCTTCACGCCGAGGCAGTCGCGGACCACCGCCCGCACGGCCGCATCCAGATCGCTCATGCGGTCAGCCTATTTACTGGCCGGGCTCCGGCGACGACTAGAGGAGCGCGTTCGCCGGGCGCCGCTCGGCGCCCCGGGCGTCCGAGGCGGCCCGGGGAAGCACGAATCTGACGCGGGTTCCGTCTCCCCCCTCCTCGAGCCAGATCCGGCCGCCGTGCACCTCGATGATCGCCCGGCAGATGGAGAGCCCAAGGCCCGAGCCGCCGCTCGCCCGGGAGGCATCCCCGCGGTAGAACGGCTCGAACACCCGGTCACGGTCCCGCAGCGGGATCCCCGCCCCGGTGTCCGCGACCTCGATCTCGATCGCCCCTCCCGCCGACTCGGCCGCGACGGTCACGCTGCCGTCAGCCGGGGTATGCCGGATCGCGTTCTGGATCAGGTTGAAGAGCACCCTCTGGAGCTTCTCCGGATTCGCCTCCGGCGCGGCCAGGCCCCGCGGGACGCGGGCGCTCACCGCCACCCCCTTGGCGGCGGCCTGGGAGCGCATCGACTCGATCGTCTCGCCCACCAGCTCGTCCAGGCGGACGCGCTGCATCGACCACTGGATCTCCCCGGCCTCAAGCCGGGTGAGCTCGAAGAGGTCGTCGACCATGGTCGCCAGCGCGGAGACGTGAAGGCTGATCTCCTCGGCGTAGCCGCCCTTTCCGGCGGCGGAGTCGAGCACGCCGTCGTCGATTCCCTGCGCCAGGAGCTGAAGGGAGGTGAGTGGGGTCCGCAGATCGTGTGAGATCGCGGCGATCAGGTCGCGGCGAGCGCGCTCGGATGCGGCCCGTCCCGCCTCGTGCTCGGCCAGGCGGGCGCGCATGGACTCTGCGGCGCGGGCAAGCTCCGCGATCTCGTCGCGTCCGCCGGTCTCGATCGGATCACCGAGCGCGTCGCCCTCGCCGACCGCGAACAGCGCGTCTCGTACCGCCTCGATGTCCGCCCTGATCCCGCGGCTGATCAGCCAGGACGAGTAGACCGCGAGAGCGCAGGCGACGCCGAGGAGCGTGGCCAGCAGGTAGGCGTCATGGGCGGAGACGAACATCAACTCGGCCACCGCGCCGACCCCGGCCAGGGCCAGTCCGAAGATCAGGGCGACCCCGGCAGCAAACTGGTGAGAGAGGGCACCGAGCCATCGCCGGTGGCGAGCCAGCAGGTGCGAGAGCACCAGGACCGGGACGCCGCAGACGCCGAGGAAGACGGCGGCCGCGAGCAGGTGCGCGCTCATGGCTGGAACCGGTACCCGACTCCCCAGACCGTCTGCAGCCAGCGGGGATTCGACGCGTCGGCCTCCACCTTCGCCCGGAGGCGCCTGACGTGGACGGTGACCGTGGAGGTGTCGCTGTAGAAGGCGTAATCCCAGACGGTGTCCATCAGCTGGTCCCGCGAGAAGGCCTGTCCGGGGTGGCGCACGAGGAAGAGCAGGAGGTCGAACTCGCGCACCGTGAGCTGGACGGGCTCCCCTCTCACGGTGACCGTGCGGCCGGCCGGATCGATCTCCAGGTCCTCGAAGGCGATCGCGGGCTCACGCTCCGGCTCTGGGTCGCCCCGGCGCAGCACGGCATCGACTCGCGCGACGAGCTCGGCTGGTGAGAACGGCTTGACCACGTAGTCGTCGGCGCCCTTCTGCAGCCCGGCGACCCGGTCGCTCGATTCCCCCTTCGCGGTCAGCATGATCACCCGGGTCGGCCGCCGCCTGTTGAGCTCGTGCAGGACCTCGAAGCCGTCGAGACCCGGGAGCATCAGGTCGAGGACGACCAGGTCCGGTTCAGCGTCCGCCGCCAGCCTGAGGGCCTCGAGGCCATCGGCCGCGACGCGCGTCGAGTATCCGGCCCGCTCCAGATAGCGGGAGACGACGTCCGTGATGACCGGTTCGTCGTCGACCACGAGGACGGAGCCGCGTGTCCCCATAGCGGTCACTCTTCGTCGGTCCGGGCAGGCTGGGCTGCGTTACACGTGGTCATGGTTTCCAAATGCCGCGGGCTGGGCGGCTCGGCCGGGAGTGGCCGAGCCGCCCGTACCCGTGGGACCTACCGTGCCGCGAGCCCCACTGCGCTCGCCGGCACTCCGCCGACCTGGTCGACGGGCGAGAGCCTGCCGTTGCCGGCGACCTTGAACGCGCCGACCGAGCCGGTGCCCGGCAGCAGGGCAAACAGCGCCCGGCTTCCGGCCGACTGGGCCAGATCCGTCGGTGTGCTGCCCGTGCCGGTCGTCGCCGCGACCTGGGCCAGCAGACCCAGCGATCCGTCATGACCGATCGAGTAGCTCGAGATCGAGCCGTCCCCGGTGTTGGTCGTGAAGGCGAATCGCCCGTTCTTGGTCACAGCGACCCAGCAGGCGGCCGCCTGGTTGTCGGGGATCGACGCGCTGATCGTGCCGAGCGCGCCGTCCGAGCCGACCGTGTACGAGGACAGGGTGCTCGCGCCGGGCGCGCCACCGAAGGCCTCGGACACGATCAGGTGCCCGCGCTTGTCGAACTCGAACCCGAAGGGCGTCTGCCCCTCGGACGGGTGCGAGACCGCCGGTCCCGGCAGGCCGTTCGAGCCCACCGTGAACGTGTCGATCGTGTTGGTCGCCTTGTCGGTGACCACCAGCACGTCGCCGCCGGGCGAGAACTCCACCTGGGCGGGTCCCGATCCAGCGATCGGCGTCGTCGAGCCGGCCAGTGAGTTCAGGGTGCCGTCGTGGGCGACCCGGAAACCGCTGATCGTCCCGCTGCCCGCGTTCAACGCGTAGAGCAGCCCGCGTCGAGTCGTCAGGCTGATCGGCTGATCGCCGCCCGATGGGGCCGTGCCCCTGAGCCGGAGCCCGTGCGGCGTCACGGCGAACGCCGAGATGCTGTCGCTGCCGGCGTTGACCGCGTAGAGGAACTGGCCGCCGTGCGTCAGCGCAAGCGCCCCCTGGCTGCCGAGGCCTGCCCCGGTCCCGACGCCACCGGTGGCAAACGATCCATCTGGCCGCAGCGAGCCGTTGCCGGCTCGCTCGAACGCGAGCACCTTGTTCTGCGAGGCGCTGTTGCTCTCGGTGTAGACGGCGCTCCTGCCGGCGGCCGAGGCCGGTCCCGCCGCCGCGGCGAGGGCGGCAAGGGCCAGCGCACCGCCGAGCATCGCGCGTTTTGTCGTACTCATAGAACCTCCATTCCTGGGTTGGCCAAGCGACGCCAACCTAGGAAGAGAAGGCTTCGAAACCCTTACGAGAGGGCTACGGGTCGCGAAACACGGGGGATGGCAGAATCGGATCCCTGGCAAGGACCGTCTACTTCTGCGCCGCAACCCTCGACGGCTACATCGCCACCGATGACGACGGCATCGGTTGGCTGACGGGGTTCGAGCCGAACTACGAGGGCGAAGGCGACGACGTCAACGGATCGATCGGCTCCGCCATCGAGGGGACGGGCGCGCTCGTCATGGGCTCATCCACATACGAGTTCATCCTGGGTCACGACTGGCCCTACGGCGATCGCCCCAGCTGGGTGCTGACCAGCCGGGAGCTTCCGGTTGCTGAGGGAGCCGACATCCGCTTCCACAACGGCCCGGTCGCCGAGATCCACCCCGAGATGCTTGGCGCCGCGGGAAAGCGGGACCTCTGGGTGGTCGGCGGCGGCCCGGTGGCTTCCGAGCTGGCCGACGCCGGCCTGCTCGATGAACTCTGGCTGACGGTCGTCCCAATCGTCCTCGGGTCCGGAAAGCCGCTCTTCTCTTGCCCCATCGGCATGTCGATGCGCCTGCTCGGCACCCGTACCTTCGACACCGGGATGCTCGAGCTGCGCTACGCCTTGGCCAAGTAGCCCGCCGCTACGATTTGCCGCCCCGCCGGAGTAGCTCAGTCGGTTAGAGCAGCGGAATCATAATCCGCGTGTCGGGGGTTCGAGTCCCTCCTCCGGCATGAACCTCCTGTAAATCAATACTTTCCGCAAGCTGCGAACACGCGGATTCCGGGCTCGGCACACAAGTCCGCGTGTCAAATTGCGAGGAAATCCGTGCGTGGCGAGCGGCGAGCCAACACGCGGATTCTTGACGCGCCGACGCACGGTCCTCGTAACTGCACGGCCCAATCGTTGATCGCGAGACGGCTGACCCCGTGGGAGAGGAGGGCGAGCGCCATCGTGATGACTAGGAACGCGGATGCTCAGTCGAGAATTCCGACGGCTGTGTCGCGGCGATTCATGCGGCCAGCTCCCCCGGAAGCGCCTCATCTGGGCGACCACCCATCGACTCCGGCATCTGCGGCTCGACTCGCCGCTGCGCCTCTGCGCCCTGCGCTTCGCCGCGCGTATTGGTCGCACGTAACCCAATCACCGCCGCGGCGAGAACGAAGAGGCTGCCGACGAGCAGCGCGCGCTGAAAGCCGGCGGTGAGCGCTTGAGCCACTGGCGCGTGCGCAGCCAGAAGGTCATTGGTGCGGCTGGTGGCGATCGCGGTATAGGTCGCCAGCCCGAGCGCGCCGCCCAACTGCTGGGATGCGTTAAGCAGCGAGGCGGCCAACCCCGCCTTATCGGCGGGGACGCCGGCGTTGGCAGCGGTCGTGACGCCGACGAACACCGGCCCGCCGCCGATCGCCAGCAAGAGCATCCCGGGCAGCAGGTCGGAGACGTAGGAGCCCTGGACGGGGATCCGCGACAGCCAGTAAAGGCCCCCGGCGGCGATCAACGCGCCGGTGACGATCAGGGGCCGTGTCCCGATCCGCGAGATCAGCTGCGATGCGACCCCGGCGGCGATGGCGACCGCGAAGCACAACGGGATGTACGCGGCGCCGGTCTGGATCGCCGAATAGCCGAGCACGTTCTGCATGTAGAGGGTCAGGTAGAGGAACATCGCCAGGAGCCCGGCAAACGCCACCAGCTGGGTGACGTTCGAGTACCCCAACCCGTTGATGCGGAAGATCGAAAGCGGGGCGAGCGGGTTGCGGTGTTGCCGCTCGTTTGCCACGAACGCCGCCAGCAGCGCCACCGCCGCGGCGAGCCCGCCGATCGTCCGGGCAGTGCCCCAGCCGACCGTGGGCGCCTCGACCAGCGTGTAGACGAGCAACAGCATCCCGCCGGTCGCCAGGAGGGCCCCCAGCAGATCGAAGTTCTCGAGCCGCGCCCGACCCCGCTGACCTGGAATGAGCACGAAGATCCCAGCGAGGACGAAGAGGACGGCGAGCGGGTTGACGAACATCACCCAGCGCCATCCGGGCCCCTCGGTCAGGAGGCCGCCTAGGAGCACGCCGGCCGCCGATGCGAGCCCGGCGACGCCGCCCCACACCCCGAGCGCCGTGTTCCGGTCCTTGCCTTCCTTGAAACTCGTGGTGAGAATCGAAAGCGCTGCCGGAAGCGTCATCGCAGCACCGAAGCCCTGCGCAAGACGGGCAGCTATCAGCACTCCCGAGCTGCCTGCGAATCCGCCGGCGAGCGATGAGACGCCGATCACGATTACGCCGGCGACCAGGACCCGGCGGCGGCCGAGCAAATCGGCGGCGCGCCCGCCGAGGAGCATGAAACCGCCATAGGTGAGCAGGTAGGCGCTCGGAACCCACTGAAGGTCTCCCTCGGAGAAGTGAAGGGCACGGCGGATCGAAGGCAGCGCGATGTTGACGATCGATCCATCCACGAAGTCCAGGAACGCGACCGCGCACAGCAGTGCGAGGGTGAGCTTGCCGCGTCGGGTTGCAAGGAAGGACGGGGTGGTCGCGTCGGCGCGTGGCAGGCGGACCCTGCGGCGGGTGGCGGTGGCCTGTTGATGGCTCGCGGTGTAGGTGCTCATGTCGGTCCTTTCGTCTCGCTGACTCGCACCTAAGACGCGAAGCAATCAGCAGATGTGACAGAGCTCCGGTGATCTTTGTCACAGATCGGGGCGCAGGAGTCAGGGACCCGGAATGCCGACGAGCCGAATGAGCCATGTCCACCCAATCCACCCAAGACCCCTCGATTGAGGTTGTCGAGCTGCGGCCGGTCGCGTTCGCAATCGCCTACCGGATGCTCGGCAGCGTGTCCGAGGCCGAGGATGTGGTGCAGGAGGCGCACCTCGCCCTCGCCGACAGCCAGCTCCGCGTTGGGGTCCAGCCGGATGTGCTCCCGCAGCTCGTCCGAAGGCCCGCCCGAGCGCGGGCGGATGGATTGCATCTGGCCCTAAGACCCGCGATCTGGCTGTCTTGTGACCCGTCTCTGGCGGTCAGTCGTCGAGGATCGTCAGGTCGAGCGCCCGGAGTCGCCCCTGGTCGAGGAGGATGTCGATCTCGGCGATCTTGCCGCCCCGGACAGTGATGCCCCCGACCGAGAACGGCTCTCCGTCGCGGGTTGCGACCCACCCGAAGGCGCCGTTGACGAGCGCCGGCTTGACGAGCAGGCCCAGCTGCGAGGCGATGAGCGCCTGGCTGGCGACCTCCTCGGCCCCGCGGACCTCTCTCGCAGCACCTACCGCCAGCGGACCAAAGTCTCGTCTGAGCACCACGTCCGGATCGAGCACCGCGACCAGTCGCTCGAAGTCCCCCTCGCGGGCGGCCGCGAGGAAGGCATCGACGACCTCGCGCTGAGTATCAAGGTCGGCGTCGGGGGCGGGGTTCTCGCCCTGGACGCGGCGGCGGGCACGGCTCGCCAGCTGGCGGGCCGCCTCGGGGGAGCGGTCGACGATCGGCGCGATCTCCTCGAAGGGCACGGCGAAGATATCGTGGAGCACGAACGCGAGCCGCTCGGCGGGGCTCAGCGTCTCGAGCACCACGAGCAGCGCGAGACCGACGGAGTCGGCCACCAGCGCCTCGTGCTCGGGGTCGGTCCCGTCAGCGCGGTCGACGATCGGCTCGGGCACGTGCACGTCAAGCGGCTGCTCGCGTCGCGAGCCGCGTGAGCGCAGCATGTTCAGCGACACGCGTCCTACCACCGTCGTCAGCCAGGCGCGGAGGTTCTCGATCTCGTCCGCATCCGAGCGACTGAGCCGTAGCCAGGCCTCCTGGACGGCGTCGTCGGCCTCGCTCAGTGAGCCGAGCATCCGGTAGGCCACCCCGCGCAGGCGGCCTCGGTGCTCCTCGAAACGCTCCGCCAGCCAGTCTCGCTCATCCATTGTCACGTTCCTCCGTCGCGTTGGGTCATAGCACTAGACCCCTGAAATCGAGTCGATGTGACCGAAAGGAGAATCATGCGAGTCTTCGTTACAGGAGCCAGCGGGGCGATCGGAACCCGGCTCGTCCCCCAACTGATCGACGCAGGGCACGAGGTGATCGGCACGGTCAGATCACCCGGCAGCGCCGAGCACGTGCGAACGCTCGGGGCGAAACCGGTCGCCATCGACCTGCTCGACGCGCGTGCGGTTCGCAAGGCCGTCCTCGCCTCCGAGCCCGAGGCGATCGTCCATCAGGCGACCGCGCTGAAAGTTCGCTTCTCCCGGAACTTCGATCGCGTTTTCGCGACGACCAACCGGCTTCGGACGGAGGCCACCGACGCGCTGCTGGCCGCCGCAGGCGAGGCGGGCGTGCGCCGCTTCGTCGCCCAGAGCAACGCCACCTCCCGCTACGCGCGGGACGGCGAGCCGGTGAAGGGCGAGGACGACCCGCTCGACCCCAGGCCGGTGCCGTCGATGCGCGAGTCCCTCGCCGCGATGCGCCATCTCGAAGAGGCGGTCACTGAGGCCGGCGGGATCGCGCTTCGCTACGGCCTCTTCTACGGCGCCGCCAACGACGGGCTGATCGACCCGGTGCGCAAGCGGCAGTACCCGATCGTCGGCGAAGGCGGGGGCGTCACCTCGTTCATCCACCTCGACGACGCCGCCGCGGCGACCGTGCTCGCGCTCGAGCGCGGCGAAGCCGGCGTCTACAACATCGTCGACGACGAGCCCGCCCCGCTGCGCGAGTGGCTGCCGGTGTTCGCGGAGGCGCTTGGGGCCAAGCCGCCCCGCCGCCTTCCGCGCTGGTTGGCGCGGCTGTTCGCGGGCGAAGCGCTGGTGCTGATGGGAACCGAGTCCCGCGGCGCCTCGAACGCGAAGGCCAAGCGCGAGCTGGGCTGGGAGCTGCGCTACCCGAGCTGGCGCCAGGGCTTCGTGGCCGCCTACGCGTCAACCGCCTCGGCAGAGCGACGCGAGCCTGATCCCGCCCCAGGAGCGAGCCGCTCGCCGTCTCGCCTTTCCACGTGAGCAAGCAAAGGACCCAACTTCATGGAAGGGCCGGGATGAGCTTGAAATGGTCGACGACGAGTTCCAACTGCTGACGGTCACAGCCGCCGAGGCTCGCGATCACCTGGTCGAGCTCGAGTCGGAACGCGGGCTCGCGTTGATCACAGACCTCGCCGACGATCGTGCCTACATGCTCGACCTCGCCAACGAGCTCTCGGTCTGGCGTCACCACTACGTGGCCGCAGCCGTAACCGAGATCGCAACCCTGCGCGCCGAGCTCTCCGATGCCAACACCGGCTGACGACGGCTGCACGCGCCACTGGAGGTAGCTGATGTCAACACTCACCGAGCTCCAAGTCCCATGACTCGCGCTCAAGCTCGGATGGCACGCGTTCGTGGACTAGCGCTCCGCGATCTCGAGCACCCCGAGGCTGGATGGCGGCTGGTCCGCCGGCCCCTTTGGGGGCCCAGCACCAGCGCGCCTGGGAAATCCAGGAAAGCCGTGGAACGCGGCGCTTCGAGGTGAACCCGGGCTGAACCCGCCAAGCGAGCTTCCGCAGCGCGGCGCTGTCTGCATGGCACTCCTGCAACGTGCGAGAAGGGGGCGCGACCTGAGGCGAGCCCTCTTCTCAAAGGAGCTCGCGCAACCGGTCCGCGCTCAGCCCGGCGTCACGCAGGATTCCGGCGAGCGTTCCCTTCCTCACTTCCCTGTGGAGGGGCACTACCAGCGCATGTCGACGCCCCGGCTTCTTCAGCCGAACGTGGCTACCGCGCTGGCGGACAACCGACCAGCCGTCTCGCTCAAGCGCCAGCACCAGCGCCTTGCCCGAGACGACCGGCTGTCGAGGGCTCACGCCGGCAGGGCGAACTTTCGGCGAATCACACCCGTGTCGAGCGACCCGCCATCCTCGCGAACGCCCTCTACGTACAGGGCCAACGCCTCCTCGGCATTCCTGGTGGCGTCGTCAATGTCCTCGCCCTGCGTATGAAGGCCCGGAAGATCGGGGGCGTACACGTGGTAGCCGCCTTCCTCGAGGGGCTCAAAGACCAGCTCGATCTCTCGGGCTTCGCTCATCGGTATCCAAGGGTAGGGAACGCCGCGGCCCGGATCCAAACCGTGCGTCGAACTGTGCGTCCAACTTCGGACTTCCAGCCCAACTCAGATGACCTCAGCACGCCTGGCAACCTCTTAGCGACCCTCAGAGGACCCCTCCTCGCCGTCATCATAATCCGCGTGTCGGGGGTTCGAGTCCCTCCTCCGGCATGACGTTCCTGCAAATCGGAGCTATTTAGGAACTGTGAGAACGCGGATTCTGAGTCCGCCGCAAAGTCCGCGTGTTGGAGGCGGCGAAATCCGTGCGTACCGGAGCCCCAGCCAACACGCGGATTCTTTGACGCACCGACGCACGGTCGCGCTACGCGAAAGCGGCAGCAGCGACCCGCACGCTTACTGAGACTGCGCGAGGCTAACCGCTTTACCTACTCGCTCAATCCGCTGCCGCGTTACGCAGCCGGCGGAGTCGCAGGGCTGTCGCGAGCTCAGAGCTGCGCGCGGCCACGCTGCGCCCGAGCAGATCCTCAATGCCCCGGATCCGGTAGGCGACCGTGCGGTCGTTGACGTTCAACATCGCCCCCGCGGCAGATGCGTTCTGACCGGCTCGCAGATAGGCGTCCAGTGTCGTTCGCAGCTTCGCCGCTCGCTCATCATCCTCCGCAAGCGGGCCGAGTTCGTGCTCGACCAGCCGTAGCGCCACCCGCTCGTCAGTCAGCAGTGCCGCCTCGAGCGTCACATCGTCATACCGGGTGATCGGAGCTCGGAGACGCTGGCCGACCTGATGGGCTGCGAGCGCCTCAGCGTGGCTGCGACGGAATCCCTCGGCGCCCCAGCGTGGCTCACCGAAGGCAGCGCACGTGTCCTCGGGCACGTTGACGCCGGCAAGCCGGCGCCAGTCGTGGGTGTCAGACTCGCGCCGCGCGCCAAGCCACCCCCAGACCACCTGATCCGAGACCGAGATCGTCAACAGGCGGCGGTGGAGCTGGCTTGACAACTCGTCCAGCCAGGCCTCGGCCTCGGGCCCCTGGACGACGAGCGCTAGGTGCTCGACTTCGAGGTCGTAGCCGAGTTCGCCAACGTCGATCGTCGCCCCGTCCAGGATGTCGCGAACGAGCTGGACGCGCCGCTCGATGCTCGAGCGCATGATGCGGTCCCGCTCGCGGATGTACTCCTTGGTGACCTGCTTGGCGATCGCGTCTACGTAGCCGAATAGCCAATGCGAGCCGATCCGCAGGACGGCATGCCGGGATCGGGCGTCGAGTTCTTCGACGACGTCGAGGGCCCGCTCCCAGACGACCGCATGCCCGACGCGATAGGTGTGGAGCAGCGCCTCGAGCGGCACGCCGGCACGAGCGGTGATCCGCGCTTCCTCCATCGCTTCCGCGGGCGCGTCGGGCTGGATGCGGTCGCCCCCGAGGGCCCGAAGCACGGCGCGGATATTCCCGTAGATCGACGCTCGCTCGGCGTCGCGCAACTCAGGCCGTGAGCCGACATCGAAGTCCGGCACCTCGGCGCGCATGCGCGGCAGCATTGTCGCGACGAGCTCGTCGATCTCCTCCTCGAGCCGCCTGGCCACCTCGCGCAACGTGTGCTCAACACCAGCCGATGCCGTGCCCGGCGTCACCGGGACAGCGTAGCCCGTCGGGTCCAGCCGGTGAGGGAAATGTCCCCCTTCGGAACTCGCCGAGCACCCGTCGCGGGATTACGCCTTTCGCATAGCCGTAGCCGCCGGCGATCGCCAGGCTTTGGCGCATGTACTCCGCAGATGAACGCAGAGAGGGGCGCGTACTGACCCCGGAGGACCGCGGCTACGACGAGGCGCGGATCGTCTTCGCCACGCACGTCGACCGCCGCCCTGCGCTCATCGCGCGCGTCGGCGGGCCCGACGACATCGCCCGACTCATCGCCGACGCCCGCGAGACCGGGTCCGAGATCGCCGTCCGTGGCGGCGGTCACAGCCCCGCGGGCCATGGCGTCTCCGACGGCGGCTTCGTGATCGACCTCTCGGCGCTGCGCTCGTTCAAGGTCGACACCGCCGGGCGCACGGCCTGGGCGGGCGCGGGCCTCACCGCCGGCGGGTTCACCGTCGCGGCGGGCGAGCACGGGCTTGCGACCGGCTTCGGCGACACGGGCTCGGTCGGGATCGGCGGCATCACGCTCGTCGGCGGCATCGGGTTCCTGGTGCGAAGGCACGGGCTGACCATCGACAACCTGCTCGCGGCCGAGATCGTCACCGCAGACGGACGACTGCGCCGCGTCGACGCCGAGACCGAGCCGGAGCTGTTCTGGGGGCTGCGCGGCGGCGGCGGCAACTTCGGCGTTGTCACGCGCCTGAAGTACCGCCTCCAGCCGGTCGACGCGGTCCTTGGGGGCCTGCTCGTACTCCCCGGCACGCCCGAGGTCATCGCCGGGTTCGTCGAGGAGGCCGAGGCGGCGCCCGACGAGCTGAGCACGATCGCCAGCGTGATGCCGGCGCCGCCGCTGCCCTTCGTGCCCGCGAACCTTCACGGCAGCCTCGTCGTCCTGGCCAGGATGGTCTACGCGGGCGACCTGGAAGTGGGCCAGCGCGTCCTCGCGCCCTTCCGCGCGCTGGCCGAGCCGATCGCCGATCTCCTGCGGCCGATGCCGTATCCGGAGTTGTATCCCGACGAGCAGGGCCCTCGCCTCGGACGGTTCACGCGCACGATGTTCGCCCGCAGCGTCGGCCCGCGGCAGGCGGAGACGATCCTCGAGCGGATCGGCGAGTCGTCGGCGATGACCGCTGCCTGCGAGATCCGCGTGCTCGGCGGCGCGATGGCGCGCGTGCCCGCGGATGCCACGGCCTTCGCCCACCGCCAGAGCCGGATCATGATCAACGTAGCGGCGATCCACGACCCGGTCACGTCCGATCGCTCGGAGCACGCCGCCTGGGTCACCGGACTCACAGCCGAGCTCGACGACGGCGACCGCGGCGCCTACGCGGGCTTCCTCGAGGACGAGGGCGAGGAGCGGGTGCGCGCGGCGTACCCCGGCTCCACCTGGGACCGGCTGCGCCGGCTCAAGGCCCGCTACGACCCGGAAAACCTCTTCCGCCTCAATCAGAACATCCCACCCGGCTAACCAAGGAGCCACCGAATGACCCCCGAGAACACCGATACCCGCTGGACCGCCCTTTACGTGCTCTGCGCGGGCGTGCTGATGATCGTCCTCGACGCGACGATCGTGAACGTCGCCCTGCCCTCGATCCAGGACGATCTCGGGTTCTCGCAGTCGAGCCTCGCCTGGGTCGTTAACGCATACCTGATCGCCTTCGGCGGTCTGCTGCTGCTCGCGGGACGGCTCGGCGACCTGCTCGGTCAGCGGCGCGTCTTCCTGGCCGGCCTCGCAGTGTTCACCAGCGCCTCGGTGCTCTGCGCCCTCTCGCAGACCGAGGGGATGCTGATCGCCGCCCGCTTCGTCCAGGGCGTCGGCGGGGCGCTGGCCGCCGCAGTCGTCCTGGGGATGATCGTGACGATGTTCCCCGAGCCGCGCGAGCAGGCGAAGGCGATCGGGGTCTACGGGTTCGTCGCTTCGGCCGGCGGCTCGATCGGCCTGCTGGCAGGCGGCGTCCTCACCGACGCGATCAGCTGGCACTGGATCTTCTTCATCAACGTCCCGATCGGGATCGCGACCGCGATCCTCGCCCGGCGGCTGGTCGAGAACCGCCCCGGGATCGGCTGGGATCAGGGAGCGGACCTGCCCGGCGCCGTGATCCTGACCAGCGGCCTGATGATTGGCGTCTACGCGATCCTCCAGGTCACCGCGGATGGCTGGATCTCATGGCAGGTCCTGGGCCTCGGCGCCGTCTCCGGCGTCCTCGTCGGCGGCTTCCTGCGCCGCCAGGCGCGGATTCCGAACCCGCTGATGCCGCTGCGCCTGTTCCACTCGCGCAACGTCAGCGGAGCGAACCTCGTCCTGGCGCTGATGGTCGCCGGGATGTTCGCGATGTTCTTCCTCGGCGCCCTCTACCTACAGGAGGTCCTCGGCTACAGCCCGCTCCAGGTCGGGCTCGCCTTCCTGCCCTCGACCCTGGTGATGGGCGCGATGTCGCTGCGCTATTCCGAGCGCCTGCAGATGCGCTTCGGCCCGAAGCGGACGCTGCTTCCCGCGATGGTGTCGATCACGGCCGGCCTGCTTCTCTTCGCCCGCACGCCGGTCGACGGCAACTACCTCACCGACATCGTCCCGGCGGTGGTCCTGATCGGCCTCGGTGCCGGTACCGGCTTCCCGGCTCTGATGTCACTCGCGATGTCCGGGGCGACGCCGAGCGACGCCGGCCTCGCCTCCGGCCTCGTCAACGCGACCACCCAGATCGGGGGCGCGATCGGGCTCGCGGTGCTGGCGACCCTGGCTGCCTCGCGCACGGACAACCTGCTCGCCGACGGCGGGTCGCACACGGCGGCGCTGAATGGCGGCTTCCATCTGGCCTACCTGCTGGGTGCGACCCTGGTCATGGCAGCGTTCGCCGTCGCGGTCAAGGTGCTACAGGCGCCGGCGCCCGCCGAGATGGCGGCCATGCACGGGGGCGGTGAGGAGCAGGGGGTGGTCGCCGAGCCAGCGACCGAGGCCGTCTGATCCAACAAGGCCACTGCGGGCGTGATCCCAAGGAACCAGGAGAAATGGAGAAGAAGATGAGAACTGAAGTGAGAACGGCCCACATCGATCCCGAACTAGAGGCATCAATTCCGCTGTTCCCCCGAGCCGATCTGAGCGACCCGGTCACCGCGCGCAAGAACCTCGCCGAGCTGGCCGGCGCTGGTCCTGCCCCCGACACCGCAGACATGGAGATCGAGGACCGCACGGTGCGCGCCGATCCGGACGTGCCGGTGCGGGTCTATCGCCCGCAGCATGCGCTGGGCGCCATCGTCTGGCTGCACGGCGGCGGATTTGTCATGGGTGACTTGGAGACCGAGCACCCGTGGGCCGTCCGGGTCGCGGACGGCTCGAGCGCGGTGGTGATCTCGGTGGGCTACCGCCGGGCCCCCGAGCATCGGTTCCCTGCCGCCCTGGACGACTCCTATGCCGTGCTGGCCTGGGCGGTCGAGCACGCGTCCGAGCTCGGCATCGACCCGGAACGGATCGCGGTCGGCGGCCACGCTGCCGGCGCGGGGCTCGCCGCCGCGGTGGCATTGCGGGCACGCGACCAGCAGGGACCGCCGATCCGCTTCCAGCTACTCAACCAGCCCGAGATCGATGACCGGCAGGAGACGTGGTCGGCGCGGCACTTCACCGATACGCCCTTTATGACACGCGAGAAGGTCGCCGCATCGTGGCGGCACTACCTCGGCTCCGTCTCCGCTTCGCCGTACGCCGCCCCGGCGCGGGCCACCGCTCTGTGCGGCCTGCCCCCCGCCTACATCACCAGCGCAGAGTTCGACCCAAACCGCGACGAAGCCATCACCTACGCGGTACGGCTGCTCCAGGCGGGCGTGCCGGTCGAGCTGCACCAGTGGCCCGGCACGTTCCACGGGTCGCAGGCGGTCCTGTCCGCCGAGGTGTCGCAGCGGCAGATGGCCGAACTCGGCGCCGCCCTGCGCCGTGCCCTGGCCAACTGACCTGCTCTCGTCGGAAGTAGCAAGTCATGAGCTCCGTCACCGACCGCCGCCGCCGCTCTGCACATCCGCGGTTACGAGGAGCAGGCGTTCGTGCTCCAGATCGTCCAGCCGTCTCTCGTCGGCATCGACGTGAGTCTCGCCGCTATCGCGCCCACCCGCTCCACGCTGGCCCGCTTACCCCCGCTGCGCCAGGGGAGCAGATCCCGACGATCGATCGCGCGCTCCGTGTTGCCGCAGAGTGAGCTTTCGAACGGATTGGATCGCCGGTGGTCCTCTCCGCGAGAAGCCGTCATCCAAACCGTGCGTCGAACCGTGCGTCCAACTCCCGACTTCGGAGCGAACTGAGAGCACCTCGCCAAGCCTGACCCGCGCCTACCGGGACTCAGCTGGCCCGTCCTCGCCGTCATCATAATCCGCGTGTCGGGGGTTCGAGTCCCTCCTCCGGCATGAAGTTGCTGCAAATCGGCACCTTCGATACCGGCTCGACACGCGGATCCTGGCTCCGCAGCAAAGTCCGCGTGTTCGGGATGAGGAAACTCATGCGTAAGGGAGTGCTCGCCAACACGCGGATTCTTGACGCACCGACGCACGCTCACTTCGCCGCGCTCCTGCTTGAGCTCCTTGGCCGTGGTGACCGCGTTGACGACCCGGCCCACCTCACAGGGCCGAGCTAGCGCTTAGGCGCTGCGTGCGCAATGGCGGCCCTGATCCACTCATCCGGCGGAAGAGGCGAGGCACCGCTCTCCGAGCGGTAAAGCCGGCATTCCATTCCGAAGTCCGTGCGGTCGGCGGCACCCGGGTCCACGTCCTCACCATTGACGCGTACGGTCGGCGATCCGAGGAAGTGCTCCCGCTCGGCCGCCTCCACCGTCTCCACCTGGCGAAGCTCGATCTCGTCCGTGACTCCAGCGTCGTGGAGCAGTTGCCGCAGCCTCGGCAGCAGCGCTTCGTAGTTGGGACAGCCCTCGAAGTACAGAAGCTCGACCCTCATCGCTCTAGCTGGTGACCTCGACTCCGTCCCAGAATGCGACGTGGTCTCGGATCTTGCGAATCCAGGGCGGGGGATGGCGGTACGTCCACGCCGCGTGCTTGCTGGTCCGTCCGCCCGCCTCGATCGTGTAGTAGCTCGCCAGACCCTTCCAAAAGCAGAGTGACTTCATCGCGCTCGGCCTCAGGTACTGCTGGTCAACAGCTTCGGGCGGGAAGTAATGGTTCCCCTCGAGATAGATCGTCTCGTCGCTCTCGGCTATGACCTCTCCGTTGTAGATCGCCTTCATCGCTTGCTCCATTTTCATCGTTTGACCGATAGACCTGAGCGGACTGAAGAAGGATTCGGCTTGCTCCATTTTCATCGTTTGACCGATAGACCTGAGCGGACTGAAGAAGGATTCGGCAATGCCGCTGAATGGCCCGCCGGGGTTGCCGTCAGCTACCCCTGCCGGATCTCGGCCCCCTTGCCCGCCAACAGGCCGAGGTTCGAAACGATGAACGGAACGCAGTAATTCAGGGCGCACTTCACCCAGGTCAGTGCCGTTGCATCGCCTCCCAGAATCACGTCCAGCTGGTTGATCGCTGTCAGGATCGTTCCGACGACGAGCGCGATCTTGATCGTGCGTCGGAGATGATCCGGCTGGCGGCAGATCCGGAGTGCCTCCTCGAGCCGCAACCGCCTATCGCGTCGCTCAACAGGCGAGGCAGAACTTTCCCGCGGCGATCAAAGCGACGGCAAAGAACCCGCCGCTGAGCAGAAGCCGGACGACGGGAATCTGAACGGCCTGACTCATCGATCCTCCGATCCGTTAGACGGTAAAGCGTGCATCTCTTGCGCGGCCCCGTGGCTGATTGCCTCCGTGAGCGCCTCGAGGTGATTGGTCAGATGCTGCGAGACGATTGGCCCAAAGCCAGGCGCCGATGCGTCCAGCCTGACAATGGAGCTCCGCGGGGTGGCGGTCTCGATCGAGATCGAGACCGTCGCCGGGCGTACCTGGCAGTTCAACCGCCACGGCCACTCGTGGGCGACGACTCGCTCGGCGCCATTCTGTTCGATCTCCCAAACACGCGGAGAGAGCGCCGATCGACAGGCCGCCAGGGCAGCTTCGGATGAGGTTGCGACTATCAAGGTCTCGCTGCGTCTCATGCCTCTACGTCCGTGCGATTGGTAGCGGGCTGACCTGATTCCCGTGATCGGCGGCGATCGGCCAACTGCTCTGCCCGTTGCCTCAGATCTTCCAGGTCCTTGCGCACCGCCTTCTCCCACTCGGGTCGAACCCAGCGCCGGCCGGCGATCCGGCCGAGGAAGAAGAAGTCGATTCCAATTTCTCCGCTATGGCGCAGCAGGGTGGCCCCGTCCACGTCCTCGAGGACGAACTCCTCGATGGCGTGGGGAACCGGACCCCGAAGGTGGGTGAATCCGATCCGGCCGGGAGGCTCGAACTTGACCGCCTCGACGGTGATCGCGGTGTAGAAGTGAATCTTGGTGTGGTGAGCGGCGACGGCTAAGTCCTCGCCCCTCTCCAGGACCTCGATCCCCGAGTCCCTCCCGTTGTGACCCAGGTACGGCTCGCGGATCATCGCGAAGACCCGATCGCAGGGCGCATCGATCCGGATCTCGATCGGGCCGAGTGGGTGGAAGCTCCGGCCCCAGCCGAGGTCGAGATGCAGCCGTCCCATGGCGAGCAGCAGGAACCCCGCGGCCACGGCGGCGAGCCACAGGGCGGCGAGTCCGATGGCGATCCAAAGCCAGATCATCGGCTGATGGCGGCGAAGATCGCATATCCGATCGCGCCCTCGTCGATCGAGCGCCGGGCGACGCGCACCAACTCGATCGCGTCGTCGACGTCGAAGGGAGAGCCGGCGAACCGATCGAGCCCGAGCAGGCGGGCCCCGCGCAGGCGCTCCTCAATCCGCTCGGTGAACCGGGCGGTGTCGGCGTCCCGGCTCTCGACCGCGTAGACCTCGAGCCCGGCTCTGGCGAGGAGCTCCTCGTAGCCGGGGCGGGACAGCGCCGAACCGACGCAGGCGATCGTCGCCATCGGCCCGAGCAGCTCAGCCGGCAGGCGCTCCGCGTCGACCACGACGTCGGAGATCGCCACCCGCCCGCCGGGCCGCAGCACCCGAGCGATCTCGCCGACGGCGCGCTCCTTGTCCGGGAAGGTGCAGATCGAGCACTCGCATAGGGCGGCGTCGAAGGAGTCGTCCGGAAGTGCCAGGTCCTCGGCGTCGCCGCGCGCGAAGCGGATGCTCAATTCGAGCCCCTCACTCCTGGCCGACTCAATCGCTCCGAGCACGGCTTGCTCGCCGTAATCGACCCCGGTGACGCTGGCGCCGAACTCCCGTGCCGCGAGCATGGCCGATTGCCCGTCGCCCGAGG
Source organism: uncultured Solirubrobacterales bacterium (assembly GCA_963815045.1). GTDB lineage: Bacteria > Actinomycetota > Thermoleophilia > Solirubrobacterales > 70-9 > DASUPK01. The sequence continues at coordinate 834,691 of CAWFET010000002.1, read as the reverse complement.
CCACATCAAGCAGCCGATCGCCGCGCCCGAGCATGATCAGCTTGAGCGCGCGACGAGTTGCGTCCGCGCCCCCGGGGTGGAGCTCCCCGCCGAGCAGCCAGCGGACCGCCGGCTCCGCGTAGGTCGCGGCGCAGCAGGACTTGAGCTCCTCAGCCGCGAGCTGCACGTGACACCTCCAATCTGACCTGCTCTCGGTAGCCGACCGAGTTGTAGGCGCAGAAGGGGATCAGGCGCCCGTCGGGGACGATCTCCGAGACGCAGCACTTACGGAGCTTGTCCACGTCGAGCGTGTAGGGGTCCTGGAAGTCCTGGGTGACGATCATGAAGCCCTGGGCCGCGACCTCGCGCAGCTCCGCGGGCATCGCCGTCGAGCAGGCCACGCACTCGAGCCGCTCGGCCGCCGGCGCTGTGCCGCCGGCCGCCTTCGCCGACCACAGCCCCTCGAGGGCTGTCCGCACCTCCGGATCGGGCACGGCGCGGTTGGTGACGTAGTCGAGGTACTGCTCGACGTCGACCAGGCGCGGCAGGGGAACGAGGTCCTCGCCGTCATAGAGCGCGAAGGTGGCCGAGCGGCAGGTCGGTGAGCAGCAAGGCACCGCGACGAAATCGTCAGTGCGGAACCACTCCGGGAGCTGCTCGCAGATCGCGTCGATCACGTCGGAGTTGGTGAGCTTGTCGAGCGGGTCGGAGTCGGCGCGGAAGCGCCCGGAATGGGTGACCGGCTGGAAGAACACGCCGGTCACGGCCGGGTGCTCGATCCCGAAGCGGACGATCTCCCCCACCTCCGCCTCGTTGACGTCGCGCTCCACTGCCGCGGCGAGCGAGACGCTGACCCCGGCCTCCGCGCAGCGGTCGAGTGCACGCAGCTTCTCGTCGGTCAGATCCTTCCCGCGGATCCCGAGCTGGGTCTCCTCGCGGAGCCCGTCGAACTGGAGGTAGACGTGCACCCCGATCTCGGCGAGCGCCGGCGCGAAGCGCGGGTCCCGGGCGAGCCTGATTCCGTTGGTATTCAGCATCACCAGCGGGATGCCGCGGTCCTTGGCCGCCCTCAGCATCTCCAGGATCTCGGGGTGGATCGACGGCTCCCCGCCGGAGAGCTGGACCGCCTCGGGCTCGCCCTCGGCCCGGACGAAGGCGTCGAGCATCGACTCGACCTGCCCGAGGGAGAGCGAGAAGCCGTGCTCCTGGGGCCCGGTGCCCGAATCGGCGAAGCAGATAGGGCAGTCCAGGTTGCAGGCCGTGTTCACCTCGATGATCCCGAGGCAGGTGTGCTGGGCATGCTCGGGGCAGATGCCGCAGTCGTGCGGGCAGCCCTCCGCGACCTCGGTCTGGCGCTCGAGCGGCGAGTCGCCGGGCTTGTCGAAGCGCTGGACCTCGGCCCAGCGCTCGGCGTCTCCGTAGACCACGGCCTCGAAGAGCCCGTGGTCCGGACAGACGCGCGAGAGGACCACCTTGCCCCCGCGCTCGAGCAGCTGGGCGTTCAGCAGGCGCTTGCAGCGGGGACAGATCGAGGTGGTCGAGCGCAGCACTAGGCGGCTCGATCGAGCTCGTCGGCGAGCCCGAGGGCGCCTTCGAGGCTCTTCCTGGGCATCGCTCCAACTGCTCGGGCGGCGACTGTTCGCCGTCGCGGTAGAGGACGACAAAGGGGATGCTCAGCGCACCCGCGCTGCGCGGCCAGCTCGGGCTCGGCGTCGACGTCGACCTTGCCCACCTTCAGGGAACCGGCGTGCTCGCGCGCCATCTCCTCGACAACGGGCTCGAGGCTCGACAGGGCCCACACCAGGCGGCCCAGTAGTCGACCAGTACCGGCAGGTCGGATTCGAGCACCTCGGCCTCGAAGTTCTCCTTGGTCAGGGTGATTGGTTCGCTCATCGGTCTCGCTTCCTTTCTGGTTGCTCGCCGATCTGACCGCCGAAGCTCGACAAAGGATTCACGACAGATGTGACCGAATCCTTCTCCTCGCGTCCGCGGTCCAACCCGCGAACATGACCGAGGCCACCATCGCCGCACCCAGCTTCTCTATGCCTGATACGGACTAAAACCGAGGAAAGGCTCATCTCGCGCGCCCAGGAGGGCGACGAGGCGGCCTTCGGTGAACTCGCAGAGCGTTACTCAACCCGCCTACGGCGAACGCTCTACCGGATCACCCGGGATTGCGACGCCGCTTACGACGCCGTCCAGGAGGCGCTGATCCGCGCCTGGAAGAACATCAGCCGCTTCGAGGGCCGCTCCCGCTTCTACACCTGGCTGACCCGGATCGGCATCAATGAGGCCTACCGCGGCCTCCGCCGTCGACAGGACGAGTCGCTGGAGATGATCGATCTGGTCGGAGACCGCGTCCCCGACTGGGGCAATCGAGCCCGACGAGGTTTTCGAGTCCCGCGAGTTTCTGGCGCCGTGGACGAGGCGCTCGTCGAGTTGCCACTCGACTATCGAAGCGCCGTGATCCTGCGCGACGTCGAGGGACTGAGCACCGCCGAAGCCGCCGAGACCCTGGAAATCGGCGAGCGATCACTGAAGAGCCGGCTGCACCGCGGCCGGATGGCGCTCCGCGCCGAGCTGGACGACTACTTCGAGGAGGGAGAGAGATGAACCCGACGCTCAACCCGGTCAAGCGCTACCAGGAGATGTGCCGTGAGGCCCGGGCGAAGATGTCTGAGCTGATCGACGGCGAGCTCGACCCCCGCGAGGCCGGCCAGGTGGCCCGCCACGCGCGCTGGTGCCCGAACTGCCGGCGGATGCTCCAGGACCTGCACCGCACCGTGGAGGGCCTCGAGGCGCTCGGCGACGTCCCCACCCCAGTGGAAGAGCCCCCGGCCTAACCCTGCTCCTCAGCAAACCGTGCGTCGAACCGTGCGTCGAACTCCCGACTTCGACGCGAACTGAACCGACCTCAGCACGCCTGTCAGCTCGTCAGTCATCCTCAGACGACCCCTCCTCGCCGTCATCATATCCGCGTGTCGGGGGTTCGAGTCCCTCCTCCGGCATGAAGGGCCTGCAAATCCGAACTTTCCGCAACGTGCGAACACGCGGATTCTCGGTCCGCGTCAAGAATCCGCGTGTTGGGATCAAGTTCGCTCGGCTTGCAGTGACGACTGTGACATCACCTGTGGTGCGCTCAGTTCGGGATTTGAAGACCGTGCGTCGAACTGGTTGCGGTCTACCGCACCGGCCGCCCTCGCGGGGAGCCACGACGCTCTCGATGATGTTGAGCTAATTCACCGCGAAGTCCGCGACCATCCCGATTTCGGCGTGGAGGACGCCATCCTCGGTGGGTAGGAAGCAGGCCAGGACATAACGGCCTGGTGGCAACTTCGGGAGCGTGAACCAGCTCGTCCAGCGTGCGCCAATGGCACCAGGGCCGCCGTAGGGCTTGTCGAACAGCGCCGGCGGCCGGCCCTTGCCCCCGCTTTGCATCCATTGGACGACATCGGCCGCGGTCTTTCCCTTCGCCAGCGGGAAGATCGCACCGTCGTGTGCGACGGGGTCTGGATTCGTGAAGCGATAGACCCCCGGTCGGCCGAAGTCGGCGGGGAGCTCGAAGCGGAAATTGCGATTCACGACGGTGCCGATGTCGCGCGGAGCCTGGTTCGACACCGGTGGGCCCGTCACTCGGAAGCTGCCGATCCTCGTCGTCGGCCCTTCGACGATGTCCCCGAAGACGACCGTGCCCGCCACCAGGCGCATCGTCGTTTCGAAGCTGCCCCCCAGCATCGGGCCGTTGCCGCCTATCGCGGTCCCGAGCTTGAAGGGATCCCCGTTGGGCTGCTTCAGGACGCGGATGAAGTGTTCCGGCGTGACCCCGGGGTTGAGGTGCCAGAACGCGAGGTGGTGATGCTCCCGGCCGGCGGTGACGATGTGAAAGTCGACGTACCCGGCCGGCGTTCGGTCAGGTCCTGAGATCCGCTTGTCGTCGACGCGGACGGTGACCGAGGGGCGGGAAGCGGCAGCTCCGGGGTCCCCCTTCGAGTCGCCGCCGCATCCGGCGATGAGAGCACCGGCGAGGCCGATGCCGAGCAACAGGGTCAGAGTGCGAGATCTCATTGGTCAGTCCTTTCGTTGAAGGGCAGGAGGAAGCGGCCGCCGGCCTCATGGCCGGCGGCCCTTCCCTCAGGCTGGGCTCGGAGCCGGCGCGGGCGTGGCGACGCCCTCCGAGCGGCGGTAGAGGACCACGCTCGTGGCGATCACCCAAAACGGCACCAGGATGAAGCCGGCTGCGCCGACCGGCGTGAAGAACGCCGCGGCCAGGACGACCGCAATCCAGGACAGCGATCTTGGGAGCGCGAGCGTGCGCAATCCACCGATTCCGGCCGCGAGCATCAGGACAGCCAGGCCGGCGGTGAACGGGATCCAACTCACCGCACTGATCTGGTTGATCGCATACACGGGCTCCGGTCCGCCGTGGTCGGCGGCGGTGACGGCCGCGAGGCCCAGCATCCCGGCGATGACGAACCCGGCGGCGGTCAGGACGGCTCCACCGAAGGCAACCACCGAATAGGTGGCTTCCTCCGCTTCACCCGAGCGCAGAGCGTTTCGCAAACCCGCGCCGAAGAAGACGAAGAAAACGGCAGCGGCGTGTATGAGCAGCACCGATGCGATCTCCTGCGTCTGGTGGTCGTTCCAGTAGCTGAACGCCTTCGCCGCCGTCTGGCTGTCGTCCGGTCGGTCGCCGCTCAAGACGACGGCCGCAGCGATCAGGACCGCGGCGACAATGCCTGAGATCGCGAGGGCGCGCTGATAGGTGCTTGATTGCATCATGAGTCTCCTTTTCGTGAGAGGGGCTGTCAGTCGGAGGCGCAGGCGTCGAGACCCGCCTTGTGCGCGAGCTCGCTGGCGTTCGCGAACGGATCGCCGTTGCCGGCGAGGCTCGCCGGATTGGCCTTGAGCCGGTCGTTGACCGACTGGAGCTCGGCGATCAGGGCATCGCGGGTCTCGACCACCGCCCTGGGCGGGTAGAGCGCCGTGAGGCTGTCGATCAGCCTCTGTGTCTCCGGAATCACCGTGGCGGTCGCAAACTGCTGGAACTCCTGCGCCGTGGGTGGCCCGTTGCTGGCGAGGCTTGTGTGCGCGTCGGCCTCGATCGACTGATTGGCTGACCTGCAGATCGCGGCCGCCTTGGCGAAGTACTCCGGCGGGCTCAGGCTCGTCGCCGCGGTCGTGGGGTCGTCGCTGCTTCCACAGCCTGCCGCCGCGGTAGCGCCGGCAAGCGCCACCAACAGCGCCACGACGTAATTCCTTCTCCCAATCCTCATGACGTTCCCTTTCGGTCGCGCCGCGCGGTTCGCGGCGATGGGAAGACGATCCGGCCCCGGCCGTCCCACCCACAAGGGCCTCGGGTCCCGTTCGACCGGGAAATGCTGCCTGGGGCAGATGTCCCGACTCGCCCGGGAAATCCAGCCGCGAGGGTGACAGGGCACCGTCCACACAGGAGAATGGGCGGCCAATGGAGGCGATCTCGAGAGCCGTGTCCGAGGGGAGCCTCGCGGCGCCCGTCCGTGCCAGCCGCAGGCAGGCGATCCAGGCGTGGGCCGGCTTCGCGGTCGTGCTCGGGGTGTGCGCGTTCTCGGCCGTGCTTGCTGCCGACTCGCTCTCATCCCCTCACACCGATTCGGGCTTCAGCCTCCTGGTGATCCCGATCGCCGTGACCAGCGCCGCGCTGGGGGTACTTGTTCGCTTGAGACGGCCCGACAACCTCGTCGGCTGGCTCCTGATCGCCAACGCGCTCTCACTCGCGAGCGTTTCTCTGGCCTGGCCGTACGCCTACTACGGAGCGATCAGCCATCCGGGCAGCCTGCCCGGAGCGAGCTGGGCCGCCCTCTGGAATCAGATCGGCTGGCCCGGGATCTACGTGTTCCTGATGGCGATCGCATTCGTCTTCCCGGATGGGCACCTGCCCTCGCCACGCTGGCGCTGGGTGGCGGTCGTGACCGTGATCTCCTACCTCGGCCTCGAGCTCGGCTTCGCCTTCCACCCGGGCCACTTCGATGCTCCCTTCGACCACCTCGGCAAGCCGACCCCGTCCTACCCCAGCTCCCTGGAGTTCATCTGGATCCCGTTCTACGTCGGCGTCCTGGGGAGCCTCTTCGCGGCCTTCTTCGCCGTCCGCAGCCGACTGCGCCACGCGGAGGGGACAGAGCGCATTCAGACCCTCTGGTTCACCGCTGCCGCCGCGCTGATTCCGGTGGCGCTTGTCGTCAACATCCTCGGCGGCCTGGCCGGCGATGCTTCGGATGTGGTCACGGGCGTCGCGATCTTCGCGATGCTGATCGCCATCCCGGCTGCCGTCGCGATCGGGATCCTCCGTTACCGGCTGTTCGACATCGAGCTGGTGATCAACCGGACCGTGGTCTACGGGTCCTTGACGCTCTGCATCGTGGTGGGGTACGTGGCGGTGGTCAGCGGCCTCAATGCCCTGATCTCGCAGCGGGGTATCGCGGGGGTTCTCGCGGCCGGACTGGTCGCCGCGGGATTCCAGCCGTTGAGGCTTCGGCTACAGCGCCGAGCAGACCGCTGGATCTACGGCGATCGCTCCGACCCTTACGCCGCACTCACCAGGCTCGGGGAGCGCCTCCAAGCAACCTTGGCTCCGGATCAGGTCGTGCAGACCGTCGTCGATTCCGTCGCCGAGGCGCTGCGGCTTCGCTATGCCGCAGTCGAGTTCGATCGGAACGGAACCGTCGAGGTCGCAGCCGCCCATGGTGATCAGGCTGCAGGCGAGCTCCGCCGCACGCCATTGGTCTACAACGGTGAGGCGATCGCCGACCTCGTCGTCCAGGTGCCACCCGGCCGGCAGCTCACGCCGCCCGACGAGCGCCTTCTCGGGGACCTGGCCCAGCACGCCGGTCCGGCGGTCCACGCCGTCCGGCTCAATGCCGATCTTCAGCGCTCACGAGAGCGTCTGGTCACCGCGCGGGAGGAGGAGCGGCGGCGGCTGCGACGGGATCTCCACGACGGACTCGGCCCTGCGCTCGCGGGCATGGCCTTGAAGCTGGACGCCGCCCGTAACCGTGGGCAGGATCCCAACGTGGATGAGATCCTCAGCGATCTACGGGGAGACACTCAGGATGCGATCGCGGACGTGCGACGGGTCGTATACGAGTTGCGGCCTCCGGCGCTTGATGAGCTCGGCCTTGTCGGAGCTCTGCGTGAACAGGCCGCCCGGCTATCCGGCGAAGCGGGCAGTGAACACAAGCTCGCGGTCACGGTCGAGGCACCCGAGACGATCCCACCGCTGTCCGCGGCCGTCGAAGTTGCGGCATACCGGATCGCCACGGAAGCAGTGACCAACGTCGTCAGGCACGCCGATGCCCGCCGTTGCTTCGTGCGCCTGACGGCTGAGGGCGGCCTTGGCATCGAGGTGGCGGACGACGGGCGGGGCCTGGGGCAGGCGAAGCCGGGCGTCGGAGTGAGCTCGATGCGAGAGCGCGCCACCGAATTGGGGGGAGCCTGCTCTATCGGAGCAGCGCGCGGAGGTGGAACGCTCGTTCGGGCCGATCTACCGCTGGAGGGGCCATGAGCGACGCGGCCGTCCGACTGCTGATCGCCGATGACCACCCGGTCTTTCGTCAAGGCCTCCGGACGATGCTCGACTCGACCGATGAGTTCGAGGTGATCGGAGAAGCTGCTGACGGCGCCGATGCCGTTTCGCAGGCGATCGAGCTGAGGCCTGACGTGGTGCTGATGGACGTGCGCATGCCGGGACTCAATGGGATCGACGCCACGCGCCGGATCCTCGAGGCACAACCTGCCATTGGGGTGCTTGTCCTGACGATGTTCGAGGACGATGATTCGGTGTTCGCTGCAATGCGCGCGGGGGCGCGCGGTTACGTGCTGAAGGGCGCCGATCAGGAAGAGGTGCAGCGTGCGATCCGCTCGATCGCGTCCGGCGAGGCGATCTTCGGCCCGGACATCGCCAACCGGCTGATCGCCTACTTCTCCTCCGCAAACGCCAGCGCGTTCCCCGAGCTGACCGACCGAGAGCGCGAGGTGCTCGAGCTGATCGCGCAGGGAAAGAACAACCAGGCCATCGCCAACGAGCTCGTCCTCAGCCTGAAGACCGTCCGCAATCACGTTTCCAACGTCTTCAACAAGCTCCAGGTAACCGATCGCGCCGGGGCAATCGTCAAGGCGCGCGAGGCGGGAATGGGTCGCCCGTCCCCTTAGCCCGCGCTCCGGTACCAGGGAAATCGGGCCCGACTGGGCGACGATGCGCAGCGACAAACCGTGCGTCAAACCGTGCGTCCAACTCCCGACTTCGGGCCGACATGAGAGCACCTCAGCACGCCTGAGCTACTCCTCCCCGGCCTCAGATGACCCCGCCTCGCCGTCATCATAATCCGCGTGTCGGGGGTTCGAGTCCCTCCTCCGGCATGATCTCCCTGTAAATCGCTGCTTTCTCGGAGACCCGAGCACGCCGATTCTGGATCCGCCGCAGAATCCGCGTGTTGAAATGTGCAGGGCTCGTGCGTAGCGAGGTGGGCTCGAACACGCGGATTCTTGACGCACCGACGCACGGTGGTCGGTCAGCCGCTAACCCACAACAGGCAACGAGCTGGTTTCGAAGCGTCGAGCCCGGCCCACCCCGTAACAGCAGTTGCGTGGTCTCGGGGCGAACCGGATCTGAACCAGCGACCTTCTCGGCCCCAGCCGAATGTGCTGTGTCCGGCCCCGTGGTGGCAGACAGGGCTCCCACTTGGTCCTCGCTCAGCGGCACCGTGCTAGCGAAGGGCCCACGCAACCGCGAGCGTAGTCACCGCCGTCAGCAAGACGGTGGCCCCTACCGCCATCTCGTCGCCCGTGATTGCGCTGAAGACCATGTCCGCGGAGACCGCAACGACGAATCCGCACGCCAGCCCAGCCAGCAGCCGCTCCCTACGTCGAAGATTCACCATAGAGGCCCCTCGTACGCGGTAACCTCGCCGTACGCAAGGGAACTAGCCCTGTAAGACGGCGCGTTCGTCAACACGGTCCCTTAGGACCCGGCGCGTCGACCCGGCGAGTGGGTGGGCGAAACCTTCGAGACAAACGACCTCGAAGGAGCCTTCGATGCTCGCCTGGTTCGCACTCACCGTTTTCGTGATCGTCGCGTTGGCAGTTGACCTCCGAAGCGGCGGACGTGGCGTTCCGTCGTTTCGCTCGGCGCTGGTGTGGTCGCTCGTCTGGACGGCGGCCGGCCTCGGATTCGCCGGCCTGCTGGTGCTCGGCGGTGACAGCGGCGCGGCGGGTGAGTACCTGGCGGGCTTCCTGATCGAGAAGTCGCTCTCGCTCGACAACCTCTTCGTCTTCGCGGTGCTGCTCTCGTTCTTCGCCGTCCCGGAGGAGCAGCGCCGGCTGGTGCTGCTCTGCGGCATCGGCCTCGCAATCGCTCTCCGGGCGGTGTTCATCGTCGCCGGGGCGGCGGCGCTCGATGCCTTCGAGGCGGCCACCTATGCGCTCGGTGCCCTGCTCCTGTTCACCGCGGTCAAGATCGCCCGGCAGGGCAGCGAGGAGATCGATCCTGAGTCCACCCTCGCGATGCGCCTGCTTCGCCGCGCGATCCCGATCTCCGATGACTACGACGGATCGCGCCTGACCACTATCGCGGACGGACGCCGGATGGCCACGCCCCTGCTCGCTGCGCTCGTCACGGTGGCGGCCTTCGACCTGATGTTCGCGATCGACTCGATCCCGGCGATCTTCGCCGTCACTCGGGACACCTTCGTGGTCTTCGCCGCGAACGCCTTCAGCCTGCTGGGCATGGTCAGCCTCTACTTCGTGCTCGATCGCCTGCTTGCCAGGTTCCGCCATTTGAATCTCGCTCTTGCGGCGATCCTGGGCTACGTCGCGGCGAAGATGCTGCTCGAGGACCTCTGGCACCCCCCGCTGGTCGTGTCCCTGAGTGTGATCGCGGGATCCCTGGCGCTGGCCATCCTTACCTCGGCTCTCGCCGAGCGCCGGGAGCGACGATCTGCACTTGCCGCCGACACCTAGCAAGGGGATCCAGCTCCCCCTCGGTCGAACTCGTCCTCGATCTCCCCGACGAGCTCCTCGAGGATGTCCTCCATCGTCAGCAGGCCGACCACCACCTCGTTCGAGTCGTGGACCAGCGCAAGGTGGACGCGCCTTCGCCGCATCTCGCGCAGCACCTCGTCGATGCGAGCCGACTCCGAGACGTGTCCGAGCGGCCTGGCGAGCATCGATGGCATGAGCAGCTCGACATCGTCGATCGCCAGGGTCAACAGGTCCTTCGCGTTCACCAGGCCCGCGGCCGCCTCGAGCCCGCCGCCCGGCTCGCAGAGCGGCAACCGGGTCCGGCCGGTTGTGATCGCCCGCTCGGCGACCGTGCGCAGGGAGTCGGTGGTGAGAACCAGGTCGATCCGATCGCGCGGGGTCATCGCATCCCCGGCGCGCCTGTCCCCGAAGACGAGGGCGGCGTCGGAGAGCTCCTGCTCCTCTCGCTCGATCAGGCCCTCACGCGAGCTCTCGCGCAGCAGCTCGCGGAGCTCGTCCTCGCTGTGGGGCTGGTATCCGGACTCCGACGCCGGCGGCACCCCGAAGGGCTTCAAGAGTAGGTTGCCCATCCAGTTCAAGAGATCGACCAGCGGCTTGGCCGAGAGATAGAACACTCTCATCACTGGGGTCAGCGCCAGCGCGACCGGTGCCGTACGGGCGATCGCGAGGCTCTTTGGAGAGAGCTCACCGATCACCACATGCAAGGTGGTGATGATCAAGAAGGCGAGCGCCGCCGCGAGTCCGAACCCGGCGATCGTCGCCGCGTCGCCCAGCGCCGGCTCGAGCAGGTGGTGGAATGCTCGCTCTCCGATTGCGCCAAGCCCGAGGGATGCCATCGTGATCCCGAGCTGACAAGCGGAGAGATACGCATCGATGTGCTCCACCGCGTGTGCCGCCGACTTTGCCCCCGGCTTCCTGCGACGGAGAAGCTCATCCGCCTGCGTTGGGCGCAGGCGTGCGAGCGAAAACTCGACCGCGACGAAGAAGCCGTTTGCGGCGACGAGCAGCAGCGCCAGCCCGAGTTCCCAGGTCATCGCTACCGCCGCCGGCGGGCCGGGCCCTACCAGCCGAACCCGAGGCTTACGAGCAGCTCGTCGAGGCGCTCGTAGGAGTCGCTCACCATGCAAGAGGCGAGCATGCGGTCGCGTTGTTCGTGGGTGGGAAAGCCGGAGGTGGTCCTGACTTTCGTGCACCCATCGAGGTTCTCGAAGGTTGTCGTCTCGACGACGAGATGGCCCTGCATCCCCTCCCACTCGAAGGTCTGGGCAATGCGCTCAGGGGGAATGACCTCGCCGTAGGTACCTCTGAAGGTCTCCACCGGCCCCTTCGAGTCGTGGCAGGCGAATCGCCAACCGCCTCCCGACCTCAGGTCCATCCGCTCGACGACCGTCCTGAGCCTCCGAGGGCCCCACCACTCGGGGATCAGATCGGGGTCGCTGAAAGCGGCGAACACCCACTCCCGTGGAGCGTTGAAGACCCTCTCGGTCACGATCTCGTGCTCCGACGGCATCGTCACGACGGTGTCGCTGGCAATTGGCTGCCGCGTGTCGTTCGCCTGTGCCTGGGTCATCTCTCGCTCCTTTCGGGCTCAGCGAGCGGTTCTTCCTGGGTCTGGGCCATGAAAAGCGGGGCCTGCTCTCCGTGGAAGGCGGGGTCAGCCTCTCGTCGTCCGCGACCGAGGTGGTCGGCCGTTTCCTCGAGGTCCTCGGCGTCGAGCAACGCCCAGCCGATCCGCTCGACCAGCTGGCCTGCGAAGTGGTCGCTGTTCAGGTCGTTGCCGTTGACGCGCTCCTGAAGGGTCACGGGGCCCGGGCGCTCGCCGGGTGCGGCTTGCACGATGATCTGGGGCATGGTTCGACTCCTTTCGATGGACTAGCTTCGGGGCTCGGAAAGCCTTGGCGGCGCCTTGAGGCGTTGGAGCATCGCCGAGCGGCGGGACTCGAGCTCGGTCGGGCTCAGGCTGAGCACGGCGGCAATCTCCTGCGGGTCGGTGCCCGCCGCCAGCATGCCCAGGATCGGGCGATCCTCGATCTCCAACTCCTCGCCGACGGCCGAGAGGGTCTCGGTCGAGATCGAGAACCCCGTCCCCTCGCCACGCGCCAGGGCCTCGATCCGGTAGCAGAGCTCCAAGCCGAGGCTGTTCTTGCCGAGCACTGCGTCCGCGCCTGCTAAGAAGCGCGGCGAGCTCCAGGCGCTGGTCGGCGTACGCGGAGAAGATCAAGACGCGCAGCGGATTCGCCATGGTCACCAGCTTGCGGGTGAGCGCCAGCCCGTCTCGCTCGCGCAAGTGGAAGTCGATCACCCCGATGTCGGGGGCGAGGCGCACGGCCGCCTCTAGTCCCGCCTCGTAGGAATCGGCCGAGGCGACGACGCGGATTCCGGGCTCATCGTCGAGCAGCATCTGGATCCCCATCCGCACCGCCTGGTGATCATCGACTACCACGACCGTGGTGACTTCGGCACGGTCAACGGAGGCCGGCTGAGCGTTGTCGTATGTGAGTGTTCTCAACTGCGGCCTCCGTTTCGCGTGTCGGGTTCGCCTGCACTTCGAGCGTCCCACGCGACGCCCCGATCGCCCATCGGGGATACCACCCAGATCCATGCAGTTCGAACCCCCAGCTCGGCCGGGTGCGTCTCAGTCCGTGTTCAGGGCTCGACGAGACCGCAGCGGATCGCGTAGCGGGTGAGCTCAACGCGATCTCGGAAACCGAGCTTCTCGAGGATGTTCGCGCGGTGGCGCTCGACCGTCTTCTCGCTGATCACGAGCGCCTCGGCGATCTCGCGAGTCGTGTAGCTCTCGGCGACCAGCTTGACGACCTCGACCTCCCTGGGCGTGAGCGGGTCGTCGCTCTGCGACCCATCCTCCTTGGCCGCCTCCAGATACTCGCGGATCAGCGCCGCCAAGCCCTTGGGGTAGACGAAGGGCTCGCCGCGCATCGCCGAGCGACATGCCTCGACCAGGTCGCGATCGGCGGCCGATTTGAGGACATAGCCGGAGGCGCCAGCGCGAAGCGCCTGAAAGAGGTACTGCTCGTTGTCGTGCATAGAGAGGATCAGGATCCTGAGCTCAGGGCGTCGCCTGGAGAGCTCCTCGGCGGCCTGAAGGCCAGTGAGCCTCGGCATGGTCACGTCCAGCACCGCGAGATCGACGTTCTCGTCAAGGGCCTCTCGGACTGCCTCGGCGCCGTCGCCGGCCTCCGCCACCACCTCCAGGTCGGGTTCCGCATCGAGCACCAGGCGCAGCCCGCGGCGGACGACCGCGTGGTCGTCCGCGAGCAAGATCTTGGTCTTCAACGGGATCACGGGCGCTCCCCGATCGGCAGGTCGAGCGCCACCTCCACGCCCCCCTCCTCCCGCTCACCGATCTCCAGTTCTCCCTGAACCATCAGGGCGCGCTCGCGCATCCCGCGGACGCCCCCGCCTCCGGCCGACTTGCCTTGAAGACCCCGCCCATCGTCGCGAACCCTGAGCTCGAGCGTTCCGCGGTTCCGGGCCAGGGAGAGCTCTGCCCTGCTGGCGCCGGCGTGACGGACCACGTTGGTGAGCGCCTCCTGGGCGACCCTGTAGAGCACCAGCTCCTGCTCGTAGGTGAGCGAGGGCAGGCCTCGCTCGATCCGCCGGTCCACTTCGATCCCGGCTCGCTCGGTGAGGTGATCGGCGAGCACCAACAGGGCGGCCGCGAGCCCCAGGTCGTCGAGCGCCTCAGGTCGAAGCTCGAGCGCGATTCGGCGGGCGTCATCGAGGCCCGCTCGCACCCCCTCCTGGATGCCCCGGAGCTGATCCTTGAGCTGCTCGGGCGCCTGCCGCTCGGCGCGGGCGAGGTCGAGCAGAACCGCCGTCAGGCTCTGCCCCAGCTCGTCGTGGAGCTCCTGGGCCACCCTGAGCCGCTCGGCCTCCTGCGCCGCGAGCGCGCGGCTTGTGCTCTCCTGCCGCTCGGCCTCAAGACGAGCCAGCATCCCGTTGAAGGCGACGGCGAGCTCTTTGAACTCCGAGGCAGACTGCTCAACCGGAACGCGGTGGCCTGGACGCAAGAGGTCGACGTCGCGCATCACTTCGGTAAGCCGTTCCAGGGGAGCAAACGCCTTGCGCAGGAGCAGCAGGTTGACCGCCAAGCTGAGCCCCAGCGAACCAGCGAGAATCGCTATCTCCTCTTCCGTCTCGGGAGCTTTCAGGATGCGGGGCGGCAGCACCACGATGGTGAGCAGCACAGCCACCACGAGAACCACGGCGTTGAGGGCGAAGACCCGCCAGAACAACGGCGTGTATGCCATCCGCTCGCCGGCACCGCGCACTTGATCACGAGCCTTCAAAGTCACGCTCAATCCTCGTAGGCCGGAACTGTCACCCAACAGGAATTTGCACACGTGCTCCGTGCCCGTTCAGCCATGGTCTCGAGGCTAGCCTTCGCCCGCACAGTGGGCAGACGGTCGCACATCGATCGCTGCGAAGGCCCGGAGCGCTCGCCGAGACGCTTGTTCGCGCCAGCGGCTCGGGATCCGGCCCGAGTTGACCGTGGAAGACGTTTGGTGCGCGCCGGGTGGGGGTCATCTCAGTGAGCATGTCGCCGACAGGCCCCGAATCCCATCCGCATCGACCCCCATCTCCTTGATCCCGACTACTCCGAACGAAGGATCAAATAGGCGACGTCGCGGCGGCGAGTGGGTGCTGGCACCCATTCCCACCCGCATCGACGTCACCGACACTTTCAAGTAATGCCGGGGCCGCCGTGACGGCCGCGGCACTTGGCCAGTATCGCTGTGACGGGGAGGCGCCCCGGCATCACGAGCGTGGGGCGCCGTCTCCGCCATCGGCCCCTCGGATTGCACGCAGCCCGATCCGCCGAATGGAGGGTGTCACCCATTGTCAGAGGGTCGGTCGCCGTCAACCCTTCGCTCTATGCGGAGAACCACAGCACCAACGCACAGCAACTTGCGCATCGCGAAGGCGCGATTCGAGCGCGTGCACGCCGAGGGCCCAGGAGACAGCGGCGCCCGTACTTCCGCGAGGGACGCCGACCGCCCGCCGCTGCAGGGCGAGCGGTGGCGACTCTATGTGGCGTACATGGTGTCCTTCTTCATCTTCACCACCGTCGGCGTGCTGACCCTGCTTGCTGCCCTGCTCGTCCTCTTCGGATTCGCGGGCGGCAGCTTCCTCGTGGGCGTCTGACTGGAGCCCGATTGACTGCGATCGCCCGTCGGTGTGCGTTCGGCCTCGGGTGTCCGACTTTGAGACATGGCCATAGCCGTAGCGACATTCACCCTCGCGCTGGCGCTGATTGCGACCGAGCGCTTGCACCGCACCAAGGTGGCGCTGCTTGGCGCCGCCATCGTCGTGCTGTTCGTTGGCGAGTTCGGTCAGGAGGAGGCGATCGAGTCTGTCGACTTCAACACGATCGGTCTTCTCGCCGGGATGATGATTCTTGTTCACCTGACCCAGCAGTCCGGCGTCTACGACTACATAGCGATCCGCGCCGGGCAGCTCTCGCGCGGGGAGCCGTTGCTGATGGTGATCGCCCTCGCCGGCACCACCGCGCTCCTCTCCGCCTTCCTCGACAACCTGACCACGATTCTGCTCGTGGTGCCCGTCACTTTCCTCCTCGCAGACACGCTTGACATCGACCCGATCCCATTGGTGATCATCGAGGTGATCAGCTCGAACATCGGTGGCACGGCGACGCTAATCGGCGACCCTCCGAACATCATCATCGCCGGCGCCACCGGTCTCACGTTCAACGAATTCATCGTCAACCTGGCGCCGATCGTCCTGCTGACCCTTCCCGTCGTGGTCGGTGGCCTCTACCTGTATTACCGCGGCCAGCTGCAGGTGGAAGAACAAAACCGCCTCTACGTTATGGAGCTCGACGCTGCGGCTTCGATTCGCGATCGCGACGAGCTTCGCCGCAGCCTGCCCGTGCTGATCGGCACTGTTCTTCTCTTCTTCTTCCACCAGCCCCTGCACATCGAGCCGGCAACCGTGGCGCTCACCGGCGCTGCCGTGGCGCTGTTGGTCACCCGGGTGTCGCTCGAGGAGGCGCTCGCCAAGATCGAGTGGCCGACGCTGTTCTTCTTCGTTGCCCTGTTCGTGATGGTCGGCGCGCTCCAGGTCACAGGTGCAATCGACCATGTCGCCGAGGCGATCAAAGACGCCACCGGCGGCAATCGCACAGCCGAGCTGATCGGAATCGTCTGGATCGCTGCGGCGGGGTCAGCGCTCGTGGACAACATTCCGTTCACCACTGCGATGGTCCCGGTGGTGGCCGACCTGCGGGGCGGCTTGGAGGCCGGAGGCGACGATGCCCACTGGTGGGCACTCGCGCTCGGCGCTTGCTTCGGCGGCAACGCGACGATCATCGCGGCCGCCGCCAACGTCGCGGCCTCGGGGCTCGGCGAGCGCGCCGGAAGGCCGATCGGATTCGTCGCTTTCCTTCGGATCGGGCTGCCAGCGACATTCGTCTCGATCGGGCTGGCCACCGCGTACGTAGCGATCCGTTATGTCGTGCTCTGAATGGAGGAGGCCCAGATGCCCAACTCGATCGGGAAACAGACCTTCCGGGAGGTCCAGTCGTTGCGAGACAACGACACGGTCGCGGGAGCGACCAGAAGTGTGATCGAGTCGGGACTGCCCGGGCTGCCCGTAATCGATTCACGGGGTGCATTCGCCGGCATCTTCGGCGAGCGCGAGTTCATGGCCGCGCTCTTTCCCGGATATATGCAGGAACTCGCCTCGGCGCGGATGGTGCGCCGCTCAATCGACGAGACGATAGAGCGCCGCGCCGAATGCAGCACTGAGGCAATCGCCGCCCACCTCACGACCGATCACGTCCTTGTGGAGGACGACTGCTCGGACACCCAGCTCGCCGAGATCTTCCTGCACCACCGGGTTCTGATCGTCCCGATCGCCACAGAAGGACGCGTGCACGCGGTGGTCACCCGCCACGACTTCTTCCTCGACCTCGCCCAGCGATTCGCCCGGGTCGCAGAGGACCCTTCGAAGCCAAACCGGCCTTGAATGGGCTGCGAGCATTTCTTCGAGGCTCCGTACCGCGCGAGTTCCCATCAGACTGTGAAGCGTGCGTCGAACTGTGCGTCCAACGCCCGACTTCGAGGTGACCTGAGAGCACCTCAGCACGTCTGAGCTACGCCTCTCCCGCCTCAGACGACCCCTCCTCGCGCGCATCATAGTCCGCGTGTCGGGGTTCGAGTCCCTCCTCCGGCATCGGCGAACGTGTCTCGTCGGCGGTTGGAGCGACGGGCAGCTCGGCTTCGCGCCAGGCCTGAAAGCCCCCGATCACGTCGGTGGCATCGAGCCCGAACCGCTGCAGGGTCGCGGCGGCCAGGCTCGACTGATAGCCCTCTTGGCAGATCAGGATCAGCCGGCGATCGCGGCGCGCCAGGACCGGATCCCGGTGGTCGCTGGAGGGATCCAGCCGCCACTCGAGCACGTTGCGCGCGACGATCGTAGCCATCGGGATGACACCGTCGGAGCTCCGCTGTGAGTCGGACCGGATGTCGACGAGGACGGCTTCGCCTCCCTCCGCCGCCTCCATCGCATCGCGCGGAGAGAGCCGGTCAATCCTCCGTCGAGCCTCGGCCAGCAGGTCGTCGACGCTCTCGACTCGGTCGTTCACGTGTGTGGCGAGTCTACGTCGGCCGGACCGCCGCGCAGGCCTGGCGAATCGCCCAGGCGACACTCGCGGGGTCGTCGATCATCGGCAGGTGGCCGACGCCGTCGAGCCGGACGAAGCGGGCGTCCGGCAGGCGCTCGCGCGCGATCGCGCCGTTGACGTCGAGCGGGCAGATCGCGTCCTCGCCGGACCACGCCAGCGTGATCGGGCAGGGCAGCGGATCGAGCGGAGCGATCTCCTCGTCGCTCCTCAGCAGATCGCCGGAGACGGTGCAGGCCAGCAGGTCCCTGGTCGCCTCCATGGCCTGATCGGGCGTGAGGCGCTCGCCGTGGCGGGCGACGTCGCGGAACACCATCCGACGCGCCGCCTCGGAAAAGCAGGGGTGAGCGGGGGCGGCGCCGCCTCGATGGCCGAGCGCAGTCAGGGCGATCACGTCGTGATGCGGCTCCAGCAGCGGGAGGACGTCATCCCAGACGCGCGCGGACGTCCCGAGCGGATGAAGCAGGACGAGCGCGTCGCGGGACGACATCGCCGGCGATGCAACCAGCAACGGCGCCCGCCGGGTGTGACCTGGGCACGGGGCGGTGAGCTACGCCGGCTGGCGAAGCACGCCCGAGACCGCCTCGGCCAGCCTCTTGCCGGTCGGAGTCAGCCGGTATTCGGCATGGGGCGGCCGGCCCGGGATCAGGTGCCGCTCGACGATCCCGGCGGCCTCGAGCTGGTCGAGGCGATCGGAGAGCGTCGTCGGCGAGATCCCGGGCAGGGACTGGCGGAACTCGTTGAAGCGCTGAGCGCCGCTGGAGCAGGCGTAGATCGTGCCCAGCGTCCAGCGGCGCTCGAGAAGTGCCGCCACGGAGCGGACCTCGCGGGGAACCGGAGAGCAGCTACGACATCGAGGCGACATCGGCTCCTCGCTCGGCGGGCTCGAGCGCGTGCTCGAGGACCTCGCCGATGCTCATCACCGGGTGGAAGGTCATCTGCTCGCGCACCTCCTCGGGGACCTCGTCGAGGTCGCCGCGGTTCCGCTCCGGCAGGATCACCTCGGTCAGACCGGCCGCGTGAGCGGCGAGGACCTTCTGCTTCAGCCCGCCGATCGGCAGGACCCGGCCCTGCAGGGTGACCTCACCGGTCATCCCGACGGTGTGCTTCACCGGGCGCCCGCTGAGCAGCGAGGCCAGCGAGGTCGTCATCGCGGTGCCGGCGCTCGGCCCGTCCTTCGGGATCGCCCCGGCGGGAACGTGGACGTGGAACTCGCGCGCGAAGTCGGCGCTGTCGATGCCGAGCTCGTCGGCGTGTGAGCTGACGTAGGAGAGCGCGATCCGCGCCGACTCCTTCATCACGTCGCCCAGCTGCCCGGTGAGCACGAGGCCCTTGTCGCCGTCCATCGCGGTCGCCTCGATGAAGAGGACGTCGCCGCCGGTTCCGGTGACGGCCAGGCCGGTGGCAACGCCCGGGATCGCCGTGCGCTCCACGGACTCCTGGAAGAACTTCTGCCGGCCGAGTGCGTCGACGACCTCATCGGTCTCGATCGCGATCGGCGCCTCCGCCTCGCCGGAGGCGATCCTCGTCGCCTCGCGGCGCAGCAGCTTGCCGAGCTCGCGCTCGAGCTGGCGCACGCCCGCTTCGCGGGTGTACTCCGTGATCACCTTGCGCAGAATCGCGTCGGATGCCTCGACCTCCTCGTCGCGGAGGCCGTTGCGCTTCACCTGGCGTGGCCAGAGGTAGCCGCGCGCGATCGCCAGCTTCTCCTCGGTCGTGTAGCCGTCGAAGCTGATCACCTCCATCCGGTCGAGCAGCGGCGCCGGGATCGTGTCGATCACGTTCGCGGTCGCCAGGAAGACGACCTCGGAGAGGTCGACCTCCACGTCGAGGTAGTGGTCGCGGAAGGAATGGTTCTGGGCCGGGTCGAGGACCTCGAGCAGCGCCGCGGAGGGATCCCCGCGCCAGTCCGCGCCGACCTTGTCGACCTCGTCCAGCAGGATCACCGGGTTCATCGTCTTCGCGTCACGCAGGGCGCGGACGATGCGTCCCGGAAGCGCACCGATGTAGGTGCGCCGGTGGCCGCGGATCTCGGCCTCGTCGTGAACGCCGCCGAGCGACAGCCGCACGAACTCGCGGCCGAGCGATCGGGCGACGGACTCGCCGATCGAGGTCTTGCCGGTGCCGGGAGGGCCCACCAGGGTGAGGATCGCGCCGTTGGCGCGAGAGTCGTCCTCCACTCCGCGCTCCTCGCGCAGCTTGCGCACCGAGATGAACTCGGTGATGCGCCGCTTCACGTCCTCGAGGCCGGCGTGGTCCTTGTCGAGGACCTCCTTCGTGTGCTTCGGGTCGAGCTTCTCCTCGGATCGCTTCGACCACGGCACCGCCAGCAGCCAGTCGAGGTAGCTGCGGATCATCGAAGACTCCGGTGACTGCTCGCCCTGGCGCTCGAGCCGCCGCAGCTCCTTCTCGGCCTGCTCGGCTACGGCCTCGGGCATGCCCGCGTCGGCGATCTTCTTCTCGTACTCGCCGATCAGATCCCCCTCGTCCTCGCCGAGCTCCTTGCGAATCGACTCCATCTGCTTGCGCAGGAAGTACTCGCGCTGCTGCTTCTGCGCGCCGGAGTCGACGTCGTCGCGGATCTTGACGCGGACCTGGAGCTCCGCCAGGCGCTCGCGCTGCATCTCGATCGCGAGCTCCAGCCGTGAGGTGACGTCCAGCGTCTCCAGCAGCTTCAGCTTCTGCTCGCGGGTGAGATCCGGGCTGAATGCAGTCGTATCGGCCAGCGCTCCGGGCTCCTCGATGGAGCGCAGGAAGGCGCCGATCCGCTCGTCAGCGCCGCGCAGCTCGAGGATCTCCTCGACCACCGCGCGGTACTCGCGCATCAGCTCTTGGCCGCGCTCATCCTCGGGATTTCCGTCGTGGATCTCCTGGACTTCGACGCGGAGCTCGTCGCCTTCTCCGGGCTGTGCCTGGCCGGCGAGCCCTCGATGCAGGCCTACGACGGTCGCCGCCCATCCGCCGTTCGGCAGCTGGGCACGCTCCACGACCTCGGCGACCACGCCGATCCGGCCGAACTCGCCGTCCTGGCGCGGGAGGAGGAAGACACGGTCCTCGTCTGCGGTGTCGATCGGCAGCGTGGCCGTGACGCCGGGGAAGACGATCGCTTCATCAAGTGGAATCAGAAGAAAGGTCATGGCGAGGTCCAATTTCTGTAGTTAGTCCAGAGAGGATAGCGCCTCGCCGGCGCCGGCTCGACCTATGACCTCGATCAGACCGGAGGCTCGACCTCCTGCGCCTCAGGGGCCCGCTCCTCGCGACCGAGGAGCCTGTCCACGTCGGCCTCGATTCCGGCGGTGAGGACGTCGACGTCGCCGGCATGCTCCCGGTCACCCGTCACGCCGAAATAGAGCTCGCCGTCGTAGGAGAAGATCGCGACGACGATCCGGATCGTGCCGACGATCGGGACGAACGGATACGACGCCACCAGCTTGCGCCCGAGCGTGTGGAGGGCGACCTGGGGGCCGGGGACGTTGGTCGTCGCCGTGTCCATGTTGAGGCGAGCCGAGCGAGTCGCCAGGCGGCTGCCGAGCGCGAGCAGCATCGGCGGGGCGAAGCCCGAGAGCTGGGCCAGGGCGTCACCCGCGACGGCCTGCTTCGATGACTTGATCCCGTCCATCTGCCGGCGGATGTCGGCGAGTCGCTCGGCGGGATCCTCGATTCCGACCGGGAGGCGCGCGAAGACCGCCGAGACGCGATTGTTGTACTCGCCTCTCTCACCCGGTGCCCGCACCGAGACGGGGACCATGGTCCGCACGACCGCGTCGCGAGCGATCCTCTCGCCCCGGCTCTCGAGGAGCGCCCGGTAGCCGTTCGTGATCAGCGTCAGCACGACGTCGTTGACCGTGCCGCCCAGCTCGGAGCGCACCCGCTTGACGTCGGCGAGCGAGACCTGGCCCCAGCTCCAGACCCGGTGCGGGCCGATCGGACCAGTGAGCGTCGACGTCGTGGGGCGCAGCGCGGGCGCCGCGGCCAGCAGCGCCCTGGCACCGCCGGCGGCCGCCCTGAGCACCTCGCTCGGCGCCCGCAAGGCGAATCGGATCTGAGCCGCCGGGTCCCGGACGCGGTGACTGGCGCTGTACGCGATCAGCTCCATCCCCGACGGCTCGGGGTCGGCGTGCCATGCGTCGCCGTTCACGGAACCGGTGCTCTCTCCGAACATCAGGGACATCATGTCCGTGGCGGCCACTCCGTCGACCATGCAGTGGTGGACCTTCGAGAGCAGCGCCCAGCGCCCGCCCTCGATTCCCTCGACCATCCAGATCTCCCAGAGCGGCTTCGAGCGGTCGAGGTGCTGGGAGAAGACGCGGGCCGCCGTGGCGCGGAGCTGCTCCTCCGTCCCGGGAGAAGGCACCGCGGAGTGCCGCAGGTGGTAGTCGATGTTGAAGTGGGGATCGTCCACCCACACGGGCTCGCCCATTCCGAGGGGGACGAAGCGGACCTTCTGGCGGTAGCGAGGGGTCAGATGGAGCTTGCCCTCGACCATCGATCGCACCTCCTCGAAGGGCGGTGGCGGCCCCTCGAAGATGCTGACCCCGCCGATGTGCATCGGAGTCACATCGTTCTCGACATGCAGGAACATCGCGTCCTGCACGCTCATTGCCTGCATGCGGTCTCCTCTGTCTGCAACAACAGGGGCTCGAGCTCCTCGTAGACCGCGGGGTTGACGGCCATCCCGCAATGGCTTCCGTCAATCTCGACGCACCTCGCATGTGGGTCCAGGCAGGCTCGCCAGTCCACAATTCCGTCGCTGCGCGAGTGCACGGCCAGTGCCGGCATGCCCTCCCGGAGCGGCGCCAGGAGCCCGCCGTTGAAATCGGCGCAGCAATCGCCGTCCATGCAGTCGCTCGAGAAGACGCCGGGAATGCCGACGTCACCAAGCCAGGCGACCGAGCGGACCGTCCGCATCACCGGGGTCGACACCGCGAGCGGGTCGAGGACGGGCGACCCGAGGGTCACCAGCCCGGCGACCTGATCGGGATGGCCCGCGGCCAGGGCGCGCGCCAGCGTCCCGCCGCGGCTCTGGCCGATGACGACCGCGGGTTCCTCGAACTCGGCGAGCCTGTCCTTGAGTCGGGCGAGCTCCCGGCCGGCGCAACCGACGTTGACCAACATCCCGCTGCCGCGCACCGTGTGGCCTCGGCGCCGCAGCCAGGTGGCGAGCACCGTCATCGAAGCGTCACCGGCCATGAAGCCGGGAATGAGGAGAACGGAGAGCGGATCGCCCGCGGGTTTTGCGGCGTAGAACCGCTGGTCCTTCAGCAGCCTCGCCAACTCGAGCCAGTAGCGGAGCTCACCCCGCACGGGCGGCACGCGCCGAACCGTAGCTCAGCGCCCGGTCTTCGACTGCCAGAAGGCGACTTCGCCGGCGTCAGGGGTGGAGACCACGCTGCGCCAGCCCTCGGGGCCCTCGCGCGGGGGGAGCAATACCTCGCCGCCCAGGGCGCTCGCCCGGTCGGTCGTGACCCGGATGTCGGGGACCTCCACATATGGCAGCCAGAGCGGATGCTCGGCCGCCTCGGCGCACTCGACCAGACCGCCTCCGAGCCGCTCCCCCATCCCCAGCGAGAGGTAGGAACCGTCGCCCGCACGGATCCGCTCCGGGCGCCAGCCGAGCACACCCGTATAGAAGGCCAGCGCGCCCTGGAGATCACCGGTATGCAGCTCCAGATGGACAACCGAGTTGGAGGCACGCCGATTCATCGCCTGCCACTTAGACCGGGCACGGCACGGAAATTCATCGGTTCGGCGATGAGTTTCAGGAGTCCGGCCGGTCTAATCTGCGTAGACGGGATGAGCACGACGCCGACAGAGGTTGAGCAGCGCCATCTGCTCGAGACCGCCCGCAAGGGCAGCGAGGACGCCTACGCGCGCCTGGTGGAGCTCCACCGCTCCGAGCTCCAGGCCCACTGCTACCGGATGCTGGGCTCCGTGCAGGATGCCGAGGACGCGCTCCAGGAAGCGCTGGTCCGAGCCTGGAAGAGCCTCGACAAGTTCGAGGGCCGCAGCTCGCTGCGCTCCTGGCTCTACCGGATCGCCACCAACACCTCGCTCGACGCGATCGGGAAGCGGCCCAAGCGGATCCTGCCGATCGACTACGGGCCGCCGACTGACCCGCACGAGGGGGTCGGCGACCCCCTCGTCGAGTCGGTCTGGATCGAGCCCTTCCCGGACGAGACTCTCGGCATCGAGGATGGCTACGCCTCCCCCGACGCCCGCTACGAGCAACGGGAGTCGGTCGAGCTCGCCTTCATCGCCGCTCTGCAGCTGCTGCCCGCCAACCAGCGGGCGGTCCTGATCCTGCGCGAGGTGCTCGGCTTCTCCGCTCAGGAGACGGCCGAGACGCTCGACACCAGCGTCGCGTCGGTCAACAGCGCCCTCCAGCGAGCCCGGGCGACGATCGACAAAAGACTGCCCGAGCAGAGCCAGCAGGAGACACTCAAGGCGCTCGGCGACGAGAAGCTGCGCGACCTCGTCGAAACCTGGGCGGACGCCTGGGAGCGCAACGACGTCGAGACCGTGGTCTCGATGCTGGCCAAGGATGCGGCCTTCACGATGCCGCCGATGAGCCGCTGGTTCTACGGCGACGGGATCCGCGGCTTCCTGGAGAACTCATCGATGACGGGCGAGTGGGGCTGGCGGTCCATCCCCGTCACGGCCAACGGCCAGGCCGCCCTCGCCTTCTACAGCTGGGACGAGGAGAAGCAGACCCGCGTCCCCTTCGCGATCAACGTGCTCACCTTCGAGGGCGAGAAGGTCAAGCAGGTCGACGCGTTCATCGTCCGCAGCTCGCAGGACCCGGACCCCGAGGTCCAGGCGCGCACGCCCGAGCAGCCGACCGACTACGAGAAGCTCGCCAGCGCCTACAGCCGGTTCGGACTGCCTGCTACTTTGGATTGAAGGCTGCGTTTTCCGGTTCTTGACTTCGACCGCGGTCGAACCGCTACACAGGTGCGATGAGTTTCAGGGGGCGCCCCGGTCGTATGGGGAAACGACCCATTACTGGCTAGGAGGCCGAACGAGATGACGCAGGCACAGGGTGGAGCAGCAACAAGCAATAACGAGCCGGTGAGCGACCGCTCCCGATGGATCGCGCTGTACGTGCTCTGCGCGGGCATGCTGATGATCGTCCTCGACGTCACGGTCGTGAACGTCGCACTGCCCTCGATCAAGGACGACCTCGGCTTCAGCCAGTCGAGCCTCGCCTGGGTGGTGAACGCCTACCTGATCACCTTCGGAGGCCTGCTGCTGCTCGCCGGGCGCCTCGGCGACCTGCTCGGCCGCCGCAGGATCTTCCTGATCGGCCTCGCCGTGTTCGTCGCAGCCTCCATCCTCTGCGGCGCCTCGCAGAGCGAGGGCATGCTGATCGGCGCCCGCCTGCTGCAGGGGATCGGCGGCGCGATGACCTCGGCCGTGATCCTCGGGATGATCGTGACGATGTTCCCGGAGCGAGGGGAACAGGCCAAGGCCGTGGGTGTCTACGCCTTCGTCGCCTCCGCCGGCGGCGCGGTCGGGCTGCTGCTCGGCGGCGTGATCACCCAGGTCATCAGCTGGCACTGGATCTTCTTCATCAACGCACCGATCGGCCTCGTGACCGCGATTACGGCGAGGCGCCTGCTTGAAGACGACAAGGGCCTCGGCTTCAAGCAGGGCGCGGACCTGCTGGGCGCGTTCCTGATCACCACCTCGCTGATGCTGGGCGTCTACACGATCGTGAAGCCGGCGGCCGAGCAGGGCTGGGGCGCCTCCGAGACGCTGCTGCTGGGCGCGGGCTCGCTGGTCCTGCTCGCCCTGTTCATCGCCCGCGAGGCGACCGCCGGAACGCCGTTGATCCCGCTGCGGATCTTCCGCTCGCGGAACGTCAGCGGGGCGAACATCGTCCAGGTGCTGACGGTCGCGGGTATGTTCGGCATGTTCTTCATGGGGTCCCTCTACCTGCAGCTGGTGCAGGGCTACGACGCTCTTCAGATCGGGCTGGCCTTCCTGCCGGTGACGATCATCATGGGGACGCTCACGGGCCGCTACTCGGAGCCGCTGATCATGCGGTTCGGCGCCCGCCGCCTCCTCTTCCCGGGACTCAGCCTGGTCGCGCTCGGGCTCGTCTACTTCACGCGGGCTCCCGTCGACGCCAACTACTGGACCGACGTGTTTCCGGTCCTGGTGCTGCTCGGCACGGGCATCGGCGTCTGCTTCCCGGCGCTGATGACGATCGCGATGTCGGGGGCCACCCGCAGCGACGCGGGGCTCGCCTCCGGCCTGGTCAACACCTCGGCCCAGGTCGGCGGAGCGATCGGCCTCGCGGTCCTCGCAACGCTTTCCACGTCACGCAGCAACACGCTCGAGGACGCCGGCCACTCCACGGCCTCGGCGCTGACCAGCGGCTACCACCTCGCGTTCTGGGTGGCCGCCGGGTTGGTCGTGGCCGCCATCGCGGTCGCCGCGACCGTGATCGAGCCCGAGGCCAAGGCCGCGGAGCAGTTCGGCGAGGAGATGCCCGAGGAGATGCCGCAGCCCGACGAGGCCGCCTATTCCGAGGCCGCCTAATTGGACGAAGCTGTCCAACGGGCTCTCGTGAACGACCGGACGGTCGACATCACGACAACCGGGCGGTCCAGCGGGGATCGCCGGCGGATCGAGATCTGGCGCTACCGCTACGACGGCAGGACGTTCTTGAGCGGATCTCCCGGGACCCGTGACTGGTACGCGAACCTGCTGGCCCACCCTGAGTTCACCTTCCACCTGAAGCGCAGCGCCCAGGCGGATCTGCCGGCCGTCGCCCGCCCGATCACGGATGAGGCCGAGCGGCGCGAGGTGATCGCGGGGATCCTCGAGGACCTCGGGCGCGGGTCAGAGAACCTGGCCGAGTGGGTTGCCCGCAGCCCCCTGGCCGAGGTCGAATTCCGCTAGTCGGCCGCCGGGGCGAGCCCGGGATCGAGTCGACTGTCCACAGCGGTCTGGTTGCGTCCGCCCCGCTTCGCCGTGTAGAGAGCGGCATCCGCGAGCTGCAGGTGCGGCTGGAGCTCAACCGGTGCCGCGGCGGCTGTGACGCCGGCGCTCAGCGTCGACCGCGGCAGCCCCGGGGTCGTGGCGCCGTAGGCGGCGCGCACCCTCTCTGCGTACTCGAGCGACTGCTCCGCATCCGAGTCGACGAGCAGGACGGCGAACTCCTCCCCGCCCATGCGGCCGACCAGGTCGCCCTCCCGGGTCTGCTCGCGGAAGATCTGACCCAGTCGCATGAGCACCTTGTCGCCGGCGTCATGGCCGAACTCATCGTTGACCGCCTTGAAGTGGTCGATGTCGAAGGAGACGAATCCCAGCGTCGCCCCTCTCCGGCGTGTTCGCGAGAGCTGCGCGTCGGCGGCCTCGACGAAGCCCCGCCGGTTGAGCAACCCGGTCAGGCCATCGACTCGCGCCTCACCGGCCAAACGCTCGACGAGACGCTCGTTGCGAGCCGAGAGCAGGTTGATCACCCCGCCGACCACCGTCATCGCCACCATGACGTCGAGCCAGCGGTCAACGTAGCCGGTTCCCTGCGGGACCTGGGATAGCGCTGCGGCATCGACGATCCCAACGCAGGCGATGATCATGATCGTGCCACGGCGGCCGAAGAAGTAGGACTGCCACAGCACAGGCCACGCGAACAGGGCGGCCCCGTCGCCGTGACCGTGGGTCGTCGCGATCGCGATACCGATCAGGATCGCCCCGAAAGGGCCGAGCAGGGCGAGCACCCAGATCGGAAATCTCGGGCCCCAGAGCACGAGCCCGGCGACGACGCCGAGCGCGATCAGGCTCGGGACGGGCGAGAACTGCTCCCCTCCGGGGAGGGCGCCCTCCAGGAGACCGACGAATGTGGCGCCGCCGTACATCCCCGCGGCGCTGTACGCCATCGCCTTCGTGCTGAGACCCGCACGCGCTGTGAGAAACGGCTTCAACTCTGCGACCACTTGGCTTCGTTGTAGGCATGATCGACTCGCTGGGCAGTCGTGTGGTCAGTATTTCGCCGCAGAACCCTGCCGCTCTTTGTCCATGTGATCGGACGTACCCCGCCGGGCAGTCTGGAATCGCCTTCGTTACCGTCCCCGCGGTGATCACGGAGGCTCAGACGATCAGGCGGCGGCTGCTGCCGGTGGCGCTGGCGGCGGCGATCGGCGCCATCGCCGTCTCCGGCTGCGGCGAGAAGTCCGAGCCCGCGGTTCACGCTCCGACGACGGCGCCCACGACCACGGCGCCCCCGGCGACGACAACGCCGTCGCCGACCACGACCGCCAAGGCGCCCACTCCGACGGCGCCGGTTCCGAAGACGACGCCCTAGTCCTTCAGCGGGACTGCGCGCGGAAGAAGTCAGCGAGCTGTCGCGCCTGGTCGGCCGGGTCGCTCGAGGTGGGAACCGACGCCGGACGCGCGGATCGCTTGGCCCCATCCGCCTTGGACGGCGTCCCCGACCCGCCGCCCGAGTCCGTCGCGACCAGTACGCCCGTGACGGCGATCGCCGCCACGGCCGCAATCGCGGCGACGCGCTTCGGGAGGGAGCGGTGCCGGCGCGTGATCTCGGTGGGCGCCGGCCAGCTGCGAGTCTCGAGACGGGTCGGGGGCAGGGTGCGCGTCGGAACGGTCTGCGAGCGGACGCGGCGGGCGGCGCCGGCATCGCCGTTGCCGTTCACGGTGGCCAGAGCCTCGCCGAGCGAGCGAGCGTCCGTGAACCGCTCGGAGGGATCCGGCCGCCTGCAGCGCTCGACGATCTCCCGCAGGTCTGAGGGCCTCGACTGAGGCAGGAGCTCGTCCGCCACGACGCCGCACGCGTAGACGTCGGCGGCGGGCGTGATCTCGCCGTCGGCAAGCTGCTCGGGCGCCATGTAGCGCTCGGTTCCGATCACCTTGCCGGCCTGGGTCAGGCGGGTGGTCTCCTCCACGGCTCGGGCGATCCCGAAGTCGGTGATCTTCAGGCAGCCGTCCGAGTTGCGCAGGAGCAGGTTCTGGGGCTTGATGTCGCGGTGGACCAGCTTCCTCGCGTGGGCGTGCCCAAGACCCTCGCAGAGCTGGCAGAGAAGGTGGAGCGCCTCGTCACGCGGGATCGACCGGCGGCGGCCATCGAGCCGGTCGCCGAGCGTTCCACCCTCCACCTGCTCCATGACGATGAAGGGTCTGCCGTCATCCTCACCCACGTCAAAGACCTGGACGATGTTGGGGTGATCGAGCTTCGCGGCGAGCCGGGCCTCGCGCGAGAAGCGACGGCGCACGTCCTCGTCGCCGGCCAGGTTGTCGGCGAGGAGCTTGATGGCCACATCGCGGTCGAGCTTCAGGTCGCGGGCGTCGTAAACGGTGGCCATGCCGCCGTAGCCGAGACGGCCCCTGAGCTCATAGCGCTGGTCGCCCAGATGTCGGTTCATCCCGCCTCCCCCTTGAGCTTCTCGTGACCGGGAGGAACGAATCCTCCGTGCTTCGCGTGACCGGGCGGGACCGGGTGCTGGTCCCCGTGGTCACCCGGGTGTTCCGGCTTCGGCTTCTTCTTGGGCTCGGGCGGCGGTGGTGGCGGCGGGCAGTTCACCTCGTCCACCAGGCGGCCTGCGACGCCGTCGACTTCCGGGCGCATCGACTGCGGGATGTCGGCGCCCTCCACGGCCGCCTGCAGGTCGTCGGCCGCGTGGGCCGCATGGCAGGTGTCGCCAGAGTCGAGGTCGGACGCGATGCGATCGGCGAGCTTGGCGAGGTGGCCGGCGATGTCCGCGGAGATCGGCGGGGTCTGCGCGACGGTGGTGCCGCCTCCGCCGGAGCCACATCCCACGAGGACAGGGGTGGCCAGGACGAGCGCAGTCGCCAGCCCCACGGCTCTCATCTTCCCGGTCGACATCGCTCGTGATCTCCGCTGCTCAGCCATTACCCGGCGGTCTGGGCTGAAAACCGCGGCAGCTCGCCACGGGCAGCCTGGGATAGCGGGGAAATTCGGGATCGGTCCTGGAGCGCTCGCAGAGGGAGAAGACGGAGCCGCGCGTGTTGCGGATCAGTCGTTGATGCTTGCAGCGGTCGCAGAGGCCCGCGGCCGGCGAGCTCACCGCTCCGCTTCGATGTCCTCGGCGGCTTCCTTCGCCTCTTTGGCTGCGTCCTCCGCTTCCTCCGCAGCGTGTTCCGCCTCGAGCGCGGCCTGCTCCGCTCCGAAGATCGCGCGCTTCAGGCCCTCCGCCACGAACTCGCCGCCGCGCTGGGCGCGCTCCAGCGGCTCGGTCAGCTTGACGACGCGGCCGAGAAGTTCGTTCATCCGCTCCGCCTGCTCGAGCGCCTGGTCCGCCTGCCGGCGCATCACCTCGAGCTGCTCGCGTGAGACGGCCATCAGGTCGTTGGCCTCGTCGATGCTGCGCTGCATGCTGCGGGGCAGGTCGATCGCCGCGCGGGCCATCGAGAAGGGCAGGGTGACTAGCTCTCTGAGCACAATCGGAGCGTAGCGAGCAGCCGCCCAGGCGCGTGAGGGAACGCCGCCAGGGCTCTTTACTTCACTTTGTATAGTCACGAGATGCCCACCTTTCGGCGCCTGCTCGGCTTCCTGCGTCCGTATCGCCGCCAGCTGATCGGGTCGCTGGTCCTCGCCTGGCTGGCGATGGGCATGACGGTCCTGATCCCGCTGCTGATCGGCGGAGCCGTGAACGCGATCGAGGACGAGCGCCGGAGCGACATCCTGCCGCTCGCCCTCGCGCTGCTCGGAGCCGGCGTGCTCAGGCTGCTGCTGACCGTGGGACGCCGGCTGATCGCGGGGAAGGTCTCCCTGGCGGTCGAGTTCGACCTCCGCCAGGTCTTCTACGAGCACCTGCAGAAGCTCGAGCTCGGGTTCTTCGACACGCAGCAGACGGGACAGCTCATGTCGCGAGCCACCGTCGACCTGCAGTCGATCCGGTTCTTCCTGGGATACGGGCTGATCTGGGTGAGCCAGAGCGCGCTCACGATCCTCTTCGCGGCCGTGGCCATGCTCATCCTCGATCCGATCCTCGCGCTGCTCGCGCTCGCACCGGTCCCGTTCCTGGTCGCGACCGCTACCCGCTACAGCCGACGCAACCGCCCGGCTGAGCAGGAGGTTCAGCAGCGCGTCGGCGAGGTGACTGCGAGCGCCGAGGAGAGCATCTCGGGGATCAGGATCGTCAAGGCCTTCGCGCGGGAGCGGCACGTGCTGGGTCGCTTCACGCACTCCGTCAACCGGGTCTTCGAGCAGAGCATGGTCTCGACGAGGCTGCAGGCGTTCTACACGCCGCTGATGGGCTTCCTGCCGAACATCGGGCTGGCGGCAGTGCTGCTCGTGGGCGGGCTCCAGGTGATCCACGGGTCGACCAGCGTCGGGCACCTGACCGCGTTCTACGCCTACGTCGTGCTGCTTTCGGGGCCCGTTCGCTGGCTCGGCATGTCGCTGAGCATGGCCCAGCGCGCGGTGGCCTCCGGCAACCGCATGTTCGAGATCCTCGACCGGCAACCGTCCATGGAGAGCGCCCCGGATGCCCCGCCGCTGCCCGAGGGGCGCGGCCAGGTCTCGCTGCAGCGGGTGACCCTCCGCTACGACGGCGCGGAGCCGGCGCTCACCGGAATCGACCTGGAGGTCGAGGCGGGCCGGACGGTGGCGCTGGTCGGGCCGACCGCCGCGGGCAAGACGAGCCTGGTCGGGTTGCTCGCCCGCCTGTATGACCCGAGCGAGGGACGGGTCGTGATCGACGGGGCGGACATCAAGGACGTCGACCTGGCCTCCCTGCGCGGCGAGATCGCCTTCGTCGCCGACGACAGCTTCCTGTTCTCGGACACCGTCTCGGGCAACATCGCCTACGCCCAGCCCGGCGCCACCGAGGGCCAGATCGAGAAGGCGGCGAAGCGCGCCCAGGCGCACGACTTCATCACCCAGCTGCCCGACGCATACGACACGGTGGTCGGCGAGCGCGGCTTGACGCTCTCCGGCGGGCAGCGCCAACGGATCGCGATCGCCAGGGCGCTGCTGGCCGAGCCGCGGATCCTGATCCTCGACGACGCCACCTCGTCCGTGGATGCGCGCACCGAGGCACTGATCAAAGAGGGACTGCGCGAGGCGATGAAGGACCGGACGACGTTCATCGTGGCGCACCGCCTCTCCACCATCTCGCTGGCCGACGAGATCGTGGTGCTCGACCGCGGGCGGATCGTCGACCGCGGCACCCACGACGAGCTGCTCGAGCGCTGCTCGCTGTACGAGGAGATCGCGGAGAAGGGCCTGGAGGACTCGGTCTACCTCCAGCGGGATCTCGAGGAGCGCGAGGAGCTGGCGAAGCTGTGAACGACTCGGACGGCGCAGGGAACTTCTTCGCCCTCTTCCGGTCGCTCTGGGCGCTGATCCGCGGCGACGACGGCCGCTGGCGCAAGGTGCGCTGGCTGTTCTCGCTGCTCCGCCCGTACCGGAAGCAGGTGCTGATGATGTTCGGCGCGCTCATCCTCGCGACCGGGGCGACGCTGGCACCGCCGTA
Organism: uncultured Solirubrobacterales bacterium; assembly: GCA_963815045.1. Taxonomy (GTDB): domain Bacteria; phylum Actinomycetota; class Thermoleophilia; order Solirubrobacterales; family 70-9; genus DASUPK01. The sequence goes on along the minus strand of CAWFET010000002.1, from coordinate 802,576 downwards.
TCTGGTCGGCCAGGCGGTGCACGTCTCCCTGAATGGCGACACGAATGCGCTCGTGCTGATCATCGCGGCCTTCATGGGTGCGGCGCTGATCGGCTGGGGAACGAGCTACCTGCAGACGTACCTGGTCGGCTGGGTCGGCGAGCGAGCCCTTCAGGACCTGCGGATTCGGATCTTCACCCACCTGCAGCAGATGTCGATCGGGTTCTTCACCCGAAACCGCCCGGGCGTGCTGATCTCGCGGATCACCAACGACGTCGATGCGCTCGACCAGCTGATCAGCTCGGGAGTGGTGACGCTCTTCTCGAGCACGCTGACCCTGGTCGGCGTCGTCGTGATCATGCTCATCGCCGACGTCCAGCTGGCGCTCGTCGTCTTCCTGACGCTGCCCCTGCTGGCCATCGCGAGTCTCGTCTTCCGGATCGTCGCGGCGAGCGCGTACCGGATCACGCGTGAGCGAATCGCGGAGGTGACGGCCTACCTCCAGGAGACGCTGAGCGGCGTGCGGGTCGTGCGCAGCTTCGCCCAGGAGCGCCGACACGTGGAGCGAATGGCCGAGCTCAACGAGCTCAACCGCCAGGCGAACCTGAAGACGGTCTACCTGAACGCGTCGTACTTCCCGGCCGTCGAGCTGCTCTCGGCGATCGGCACGGCGGTGATCCTGCTCTACGGCGGCTACCAGGCCCTCGACCTGGCGACCGAATCCGCGAGGAACGCGCAGATCGGCGTCGTGGTCGCCTTCGTCGGCTACCTCTCCACCTTCTTCGACCCGATTCAGCAGCTCTCCAACCTCTACACGACCTACCAGCAGGGAATGGCGGCCCTGGACAAGATCTTCGACCTGCTCGATACCGAGCCGGACATGGTCGACAAGCCCGATGCGCTCGATCCCGGCACCCTGCGCGGCGAGATCGAGATGGATCACGTCTGGTTCTCGTACGGCCTCGATCGAACCGCGGGGCTGAAGCGCTCGAGCGGGAAGATCGAGACCGGTCCCGACGACGAGGAGGACGACACCGCGTGGGCGCTGGAGGACGTCTCGGTCCACGTGCCTGCCGGGCAGACGCTTGCCCTGGTCGGTGAGACCGGAGCCGGGAAGTCGACCTTTGCGAAGCTCGTCTCCCGCTTCTACGACCCGCAGAAGGGCACGGTCCTCGTCGACGGCAACGACCTGCGGGAGTTGAGCTCGACCTGCCTGCGCAGCCAGCTCGGCATCGTGCCCCAGGAGGGGTTCCTCTTCTCCGGCACCGTGCGGGAGAACATCGCCTTCGGGCGGCCCGACGCATCCGATGAGGAGATCGAGGCCGCGGCGGACGTGATCGGCGCCGGCGACTTCATCAGGCGGATGCCCGACGGGTTCGATACGGAGGTTGGGGAACGGGGCGTGTCGCTATCGGCGGGGCAGCGGCAGCTGATCGCGTTCGCGCGGGCGCTGCTGGCTGAGCCGCGCATCCTGATCCTGGACGAGGCGACCTCCAACGTCGACGTGCGAACAGAGCGGACGATCGAGCTCGGCCTGGAGAGGCTGCTCGAGGGCCGCACGGCGATCGTGATCGCCCACCGCCTCTCCACGATCCGCGGCGCCGATCGGATCGCGGTGCTCGAGGGTGGCCGGATCCGCGAGAGCGGAACGCATGACGAGCTGATCGCGGCCGGCGGCCGCTACGCGGAGCTGTACGGGACCTGGGCTGATCTGGCCGCGGCGTAGCTAGCCGGGGCCAATACCGCCGCTAGATCCACCGCTGGACCCGGAGGAACCCGACGAGCCCGAGGTGCCGCTGCTGCCGCTCGTTCCGGAGCTGCCGGAGGTGCCGCCCGACGAGCCGGAGGAGCTGCTGGGGGCGCTCGGGGTGACGGCGCTGCCGCTGCTCGCACTCGAGGAGCTGCTGCTCGAGCTGGAACTCGAGGAGGTGATCGTCGAGCCGCACTGCTTGAAGCCGTAGGCCGAGGCGGCGGTCGCGGCATCGGACTTGGCGCTGTCCAGCTCGGTCTCGAACTGGCTCGGGTCCTCGCCGCGCTGGACGGCCAGCCCGATCTTCTGGCCGGCTGAGACCTCGTCGCCCATCGCCTTCAGGAAGGCGTCGAGGTTGGTGTCGCTGGGCGGGTTGAGCTGCTTGATGTCGTCGATGACACCCTGGCGGAGCTGCGCGATCTGAGCCGCCTCGCTCTCACCCTGGCCTGCGTCGGCGAACTGCTGGATCGACGCATCCGCCTCGGCGCAGATCGAATCGGCCTGAGCGATGAAGTCAGACGCGTTGGTCGACTGCGGGGTCGTCTCCGTCGGGACCACGATCGGGGTCTCCGGCGAGCTGTCGCCGCCGCAGGCGGAGAGCGCTGCTCCCGCGCCGACGGCCACGACGAGGACGATCAGGTGCCTCGGACGCCACATACGGCCGCGCAAGGTAGCAAGGATGTGAAACGGAACCAGGCCGCTTCGCCCAGAAGAAGACCCGCTCCGAGGCGGGTCCTGAGATCGAGCTGCGGGCCAGGGACTTGAACCCCGAATTTGCGCTCCAGAGGCGCACGTGTTGCCAATTACACCAGCCCGCAAACGCTCCGAAAGCCTAGCTTGATGTGAGCTCAGCCAGGTCGCTGTCGGCGTCCCCGAGCAGCGCCTTCGCCTCATCGCCGCCGACGTCCACGCCCTCCGCGAGCAGCGTCCGCGCGTGCGCCAGCTCCTCGGAGCTCTCGACCGTCAGGGCGCCCGCCACCTTCCCGGCCTTCAGGTAGAAGACGGCGAACTCGCCGGCATCGCGGTCGCCGCGCCAGACGACCTCATCCCAGTCGGTCGCCGGGCCGACGTACTCGAGCCCCGCCCAATCGGCCAGGTCGCTGAAGAAGTACGGCACCACCTCGTATGGCTTGGCATCGCCCATCATCGAGCGGGCGGCGTGCTGGCCCTGCTGCATCGCCACGTCCCAGTGCTCGACCCGCAGCCGCCGGCCGTGCACGCGGCTGTCGTACGAGCAGGCATCGCCGGCCGCGTAGATGCCCTCAACGGAGCTCTGCAGCGTCTCGTCGCAGCGGATCCCGCCGCTGTCATCGTCGATCTCCAACCCCGCCCTCTGCGCCACCATCACGTCCGGCTTCACGCCGGCGCCGACGACGACCATGTCTCCCTCGATCGTCTTCCCGCTCTCGGTGACGACCGCGCTCGCGTGGTCGTCCCCCTCGAAGGCCGCGAGCGTCTCACCGCCATGGATCTCGATCCCCTTCGAGGTGAGCAGATCGTGGAACCACCGGCCGGCCTCTTCGCCGAAGGTCCGAGAGAGCGCGACGTCCTCCATCATCACGATCGCGCAGTCGGTCCCCTTCGCCTTGAGCGAGGCGGCCACCTCGCAGCCGATGTAGCTGCCGCCGACCAGCACCACCCGGTCGGCCTTCTCCGCATCCGCCCGGATGTTGTCCGAGTTCCCGAACGCGCGCAGGTAGTGGATCCGGTCGAGTGCCGAGCCGTCGACCCGCAGCAGGTTGACGTTCGCGCCTGTGGCGAGCAGCGCCTTGCCGAACTCGACCTCCTCCCCGCCCTGCAGCTTGACCGTCCGCGCCTCCGCATCGAGCGCCATGACGTTCGTCCCGGTCCGCAGCTCGACCGAGTTCTCCTCGTACCAGGACTCGGGATTGACGTAGGCGTCCTCGCGCTTGGCCTCGCCGCGCAGATACTCCTTCGAGAGCGGTGGGCGCTCGTAGGGCGGCTCCGGCTCCCTCCCGACCAGCAGGATGTCCCCGTCCGCCCCGCGCTTTCGCAGCTCGGCGGCGGCATACCCGGCGGCGAACCCGCCGATCAGCAGGTATTCAACCCGCTGCGGCACCGTCGGACCCGAAGAACACCTTGAGCTCCTCCTCGAGACCCGGGTCGAGCACCGCGAGGACCTCGTCCCCCGCCTCGAGGACGGTGTCGGGCGTCGGCACGAAGCCGCCCTGGTCCTTGCGCAGGATCGAGATCAAGAGGCTGCCCTCCGGCATGCTGAGATCGCCCACACGCATCCCTGCTACCCGGCTGTCGTCCGCGAGCAACATCTCGATGATCTCCAGCCGCTCCTCGGGCAGGTCGAGCAGGTGCACCAGCCCGTATTCGGGCACCTCGTGCTCCAGCAGCCGCAGGATCAGATCGGTGGCGGAGACATAGGGCTTGATCCCCAGCAGCTCGAAATGCGGCCGGTTCCGCGGGTTGTTGACGCGGGCGATGATCCGGTCCACCAGGTACTTCTCCTTCGCGACCTGGCAGATCAGCATGTTGTCCTCGTCGTCGCCGGTCACGGCGATCACCATGTCGGCGCGCGAGATCCCAGCTCGCTCCAGCACCCAGAGCTCCGACGCGTCCCCGTACTGGATGTTGTGCTCCAGCTCCTGCTCGACGGTCGTATACCGGTTCCGGTTGTCCTCGATCACGGTCACCTCGTGACCCTTGTCGAGCAGCTCCCGGGCGAGGTTCCACCCGACCTTGCCCGCCCCGGCGATGATGATGTACTTGCCGCTCCCCTCGCCCATCAGCTCTTTCCGGCGGCCTCCATGACCTCCTTCTCCAGCATCTCGATGGCGATGCGGGTCGGGCAGATCGTGTTGACGCCCTGCTTCTCGTACCACTCGGCCCGCAGCGGATCGAGGATCCGCGCGATCACCGTGGGCACGTTGAACTTCCGCTTCGCGAGTTGGGCCACCACGATGTTGGTGTTGTCGCCGTCGGTCGAGGCGATGAACGCGTCAGCCCGCTCGATGCCGGCGGCGGTGAGGGCCTCCTCCTCGAGGGCCGTCCCGACGGTGAACTGGCCGCCGGTGTCCTCCCAGGAGCGGTCGAGGTTGACCTCGAGGCGCGCGTGCGCCTCGGGATCCTCGTCGAGACACGAGACCTCATGCCCCTCACGGAGCATGCTCCTCGCAACGGAGGAACCGACTCTCCCGCAACCGACGATCAGGACGAACATTCGATCGGGATCTTAGTCCTGCGCGCCGTCCGCCCCACGCCCGCCTCATGCTGGACCGATCCGGGGCAACTACTGAAGGTGTGGCGTAGTTCAACCCATTGTCGCCGGGGGCGATTCCCAGCACACTGGATGCGCTCCAGGGGGCCCGATCGTATGGCTATCGACCTCACTCAGAATGGGACCGCCAGCGGGCACCAGCTCGACCTGGGCGGGGCGCTCGCGCGGGGAGAGATCGGCGCCCATTTCCAGCCGAAGGTCGATCTGCGCAGCGGACGCGTCATCGGCGTGGAGGCCCTGGCCCGCTGGGAGCATCCCGACATGGGTGTGCTGCCGGCGGCGGAGTTCGTCGGTGCCGTCGGCTCGGACGACGAGATGCGGTCGTTCACCGAGCACATCATTCAGGTCTCGACCCGCGCCGCCGGGGATTGGTGGCGGTCCGGCCTCAGCCTGCAGCTGTCGGTGAACCTTCCCGCCATCGCGATCTCGTCAACGGACTGGAACCTCGCCGGGTTCGTCGCGAGCTGCCTTTCGGCGGCCGCCGTCCCCGGGGAAGCCATCCGGTTCGACGTCACGGAGGACGCGCTCCTCCTGGATCCGGAGCAGGTCAGGAAGCGAGTGGCGGGATTGGTCGCACACGGTGGCGGGCTGGCCATCGACGACTTCGGGACCGGGCACTTCTCCCTTCGGCAGCTCATCTCCCTCCCGATCGATGAGCTCAAGATCGACACGAGCCTGATCCGGCAACTCGACGACGACGAGTGCAGGACGATGGTCCGCGCGATCATCCACCTCGCCCATCAGATCGGCCTGCCCGTCGTGGCCGAGGGCGTGGAGACCCGGGAGGCCTGGCAACAGCTCCGAAGCATGGGGTGCGAGCGGGCTCAGGGCTTCCTGATCTCTCCACCGCTCCCATCGCGAGAGGTGCCCGCCTGGCTCGCCAGCTGGAACCAGCGGGCCCGCGAGCTCAGCTCGACCAGTCGCATCAGACGCCAAGACGGAGTCCCCAAGCCGGGAAAGGCGCCGGCCGAAGCCACCGCCTAGCGGTCACCAGGCTCACTCCTCCGGGGGAGCCGTCAGCAGGACCCGGCAGGGGGCCCTCTTCAGCACGTACTCGGTCACCTCGCCGATCTCATCGGGCCGCGCTCCGCCGATTCCTCCGAGCACCGCGCCTCCCCGGATGCGCGTGGGCGGCTCGCCGCCCATGACGATCACCTCGACGTTCTTGTCCCGGGCCTCGTCGATGATCCCCGACCCGATCGAGCGTGCCGGGACGAGCTTGGTCGCCACCTCGACGTTCTCGTACTCGTCGCCCACCTCGCGAGCGCGCTCGAGCGCCTTCTCAGCGCCCTCCCTCACCTCCCTCGGCAGGGGCGCATCGAGCGGGACGGAGAGCGGCAGCTCGGCGACGTAGACGATCTCGAGCCGCGGCGGGATCTCGTCCTTCTCCACCTCCGCGTCGGCGAGCCTGCCGGCGGTGCTGACGATGTCGTCATCGAGCTGGGTGCCGAAGACGGGCACCAGGATGGTCGAGTACTCGACCTCAGTCGGCTGCTTCTTCAGGGAGGCCTCCGGGACCTGGACCCGCCTCGTCAGCGGTGTCCCCTCGACGTAGCGGCGGTAGATCACGTAGAAGACCAGCCCGAACAGCATCCACCCGCCCCCGACGTAGACCGCGGTGTGGTGGAGGAGGAAGACGGTGATCCACGCCAACGCGCTGATCAGCGCCCCAGCAATCGCCGGCAGCGGGAGCTCGTGGGATCCGAACCTGATGTTGAAGGGCACCCGGTAGGGACGCTCGAGATCGGGCTCGATCACCCGTAGTCGGACGATCGAGATCTGCGCGATCGTCACCGCAAGCAGAGCACCGAACGCGTAGACCTTCGCCAGGAAGCGGATGTCACCCGGGATCGCGAGCGCGAGCGCCAGCAGCGCGGCGATGATGATGGCGACGTAAGGCGTGGAGTAGGTCTTCTCGAGCTTCCCGGCCCAGCTGGGGATCTGCCGGTTGGTGGCCAGCACGTAGACGTGCCGGGAGAGACCCAGCATCGCCGTGTTGGCCGCCCAGAACAGGACCGGCACGGCGACGAGCATCACGGCCCATTTCATGACGTCGGCCACCCACGCAGGGTCGTAGTTGGCGACCACACCCAGGATCGGCTCCTCGATGTACTTGCCGGCGAGCGCAGTCTCCGGACCGTGCGGGCCGGGCACGACCGGGACGGCCATCAGCGCCACGGCCGCGATCCCGGCGTAGATCAGGGGGATCGCAACCGTGCCCACCCCCAGCACCCGCTTGAGGTCCGCCGGCTCGAACTCGAGGTCCGGCGCAAGGTCGCTCGCGGCCTCGATGCCGGCGTACGCGATCGTCGCGATCACGAGCGAGTAGACGATGTCCTTGACGCTCGGAGAGGTGAACAGGTGGAGCTGGTCCGTGAGCCGGTCCGGGTGCAGCACGACGATCAGCCCGACGCCGATCACCAGCAGCTGCAGCCCGAGCTCCGCCATCGCCAGGAAGACGAGCCTCACCTGCCGGTTCCGGCCAGTGACATCGGCGATGTTGAGAATCGCCGCCAGGCCGATCACGACGATTGCGACGGCCAGCTCCATGTCGCCGCCGCCGAAGTCGCCCGAGATCGGCGTCAGGTAGTGCGAGACCGTGATCGCCGCGGCGGCGATCACGATCAGATAGTCGATCAGGATCGCCCACCCGGCTATGAAACTGATCAGCTCGTTGAACGCGTGGCGAGCGAAGGTCGCCGACCCCCCACGCTCGCGCAGCATCGCCCCGCCCTCGACGTAGGACAGGGAGGTGAGCGCGAACATCACGCCGGCCGCGAGGAAGATGAGCGGCGTCAGCCCGAGCCCTCGATCGGCGACGACGCCGACCGAGAAGTAGATCGAGAACCCGACCGCGGCCGACGCAGCCGAGTACAGGAACGGGACGCCGAGCAGGCGCTTGGCCCTCAACCCCGCGACTCCCTCATCCGCGCATCGACAGGTAAAGCCTTCCGGAGCCGAGAGCGATGAACAGCAGCCCGAAGAGGAAGCCGACCGCCAGCGGCCCGCCACCCCTCGCCAGGGTGAGCACCAGCATCAGTGCGCCGAACCCGATGATCGTCACCGAGAAGATGCGCACCGCCATCTGGTAGCCCTCGTCGGGCGAGGGTGGCTTCATGCGTCTGGCCAAGGCCCCCCGAATATAGGAGGGCCGGGCGCCGGACTATCCGGGGAGGCCCCCGATTATGGGGATGATCAGGATGGCCACGATGTTCGCCACCTTGATCATCGGGTTGATCGCAGGACCGGCGGTGTCCTTGTAGGGATCGCCGACCGTGTCCCCGGTGACCGCGGCCGCATGGGCGTCAGAGCCCTTGCCGCCGAACTCCCCGTCCTCGATCAGTTTCTTGGCGTTGTCCCAGGCACCGCCTCCGGCGGTCATGGAGATCGCCATGAAGATGCCGACGACGATCACGCCGATCAGCAGGCCTCCGAGCGCCTGATAGGAGATCAGCCCGACGATCAGCGTCACCACGATCGGGATCAGCGAGGGCAGGATCATCTCCTTCTGCGCGGCAGCCGTGACCAGGCTGACCGCGCGCCCGTACTCGGGCTTGTCCTTGCCCTTCATGATCCCCGGCTTCTCGCGGAACTGGCGGCGGACCTCCTCGACCACCTGGCTGGCGGCGCGGCCCACGGCCTCGATCGCCAGCGAGGCGAACATGTAGACCATGATCCCGCCGATCAGCAGGCCGATCAGCACGGGCGGATCGGAGATCTGGAAGCTCAGCGCGTGGCCGCCGGCCTCGGTCTGGAGCTCATGCGTGAATGCATCGAAGAGCACCAACGCGGCGAGCGCGGCCGAGCCGATCGCGTAGCCCTTGGTGACGGCCTTGGTCGTGTTCCCGACCGCGTCGAGCGGGTCGGTGATGTCGCGCACCTCCTGGGGCAGGTCGGCCATCTCGGCGATGCCGCCCGCGTTGTCGGTGATCGGGCCGAACGCGTCGAGCGCCACGATCAACCCGGTCAGCGAGAGCTGCGCCATGACCGCGACGCCGATGCCGTAGATGCCGGCCGTGCCGCCCCCCGCGAGCTTCCAGGAGCCGAGGATCGCGAAGGCGATCACCAACACGGGCAGTGCCGTGGACTGCAGGCCCTGCGCGAGGCCCTGGATGATGTTGGTCGCGTGACCGGTCTCAGAGGCCTTGGAGATCGTCCGCACGGGCCGGAAGCGGGTCGACGTGTAGTAGTCGGTGAGCACGAAGAGGAGCGCGGTGACACCGACGCCGATCAGGCCGCAGAGCCACAGGTCGGTGACGCTCGTGTTGCCGAGCGCGCCGCTGCCCAGCGGATCGTCCATCAGCCACTTGGTGATCGGGTAGAAGGCGGCGGCCGAGAGAATTCCCGAGACGGCCAGTCCCCTGTACAGCGCCGCCTCGACGTTGCCGGTGCGGGTGCGCACCGAGAGGGCGCCGATGATCGACGCGATGATGGCGACGGCGCCGATCGCGAGCGGATAGATCGCAACCTCGCGGGTGAATCCGGTGAAGGTGATCACGCCGAGGAGCATCACGGCGACGGCGGTGACCGCATAGGTCTCGAAGAGGTCGGCGGCCATGCCGGCGCAGTCGCCGACGTTGTCGCCGACGTTGTCCGCGATCACGGCGGGGTTGCGCGGGTCGTCCTCGGGAATCCCGGCCTCGATCTTGCCGACCAGGTCCGCCCCGACGTCAGCGGCCTTGGTGAAGATGCCGCCGCCGAGTCGTGCGAAGACCGAGATCAGCGAGCCGCCGAAGCCGAGCCCGACGAGCGCGTCGACGCACTCCTTGTCGGTCAGGTCGGTGAAGATCAGCAGGGCGCCGAAGTAGCCGGCGACGCCGAGCAGAGCGAGCCCGACGACCAGCAGTCCGGTCACCGAGCCACCCTTGAAGGCGATGTCGAGCGCGGGCGGAATGCCGCCCCGCGCCGCCTCGGCGACGCGCGCGTTGGCCCGAACCGAGAGGTTCATGCCGATGAACCCGGCGGAGCCGGAGAGGATGCCGCCGATCACGAACCCGATCGCGGTCTCCACGTTCTGCAGCGGGATCAGCAGGATCGCCACGACCACGCCGACGCCGGCGATGATCATGTACTGGCGCTTCAGGTAGGCGCTGGCGCCCTCCTGGACCGCGCCCGAGATCTCCTGCATCTGCTCATTGCCAGGCGACTTGGCGAGCAGCCGCTGGGTGACCAGCAGGCCGTAGACAACCGCCGCGGCCGCGCAACCGAGCGCAACGACGATTCCGTAATCGGTCAAGAACTTAGTCAAGGAAGGCTCCTGCGTTGGGTTCGAAGAAATGCCGCTCGTGAAAAGCGGCGCGGCAGTCTACTGATTACGGGGGCTACTCCGCTTACCCCGGGGTCCAGAGGCCCGAGTCGCCCTTCGGAGGCTCGGGGCCGGCGCTCTCCCCGCCTCCCTCGTCGCCCTCGTCCGGCGCCGGTCCGCCGCCGGCGTGCTGCGCGTACAGGACCTGGAGCTCCGAGATCGCCTGGCGTAGCTGAGCCTGCGCCTCGGGCTTCACCAGGTCCACCAGCGCCCGCGCCGCGTCGATCCCGACCTTGGCCTGCTCGAGATCGCGCTCGTCGTCCTTTGCGATCCGCCTCGCGGAGAGGTTGAGGATGCTGACGACGCTCTGCAGGACGACGTCCTCCACCCGGACCTTGCGGATCTCCTCCTCCAGCTGAGCGCGGACCTCCTCCTCGGAGGGCTGGTCCCCTGAGCCTTCTCGCATCTCCTCATCGGCCACTGACGGCTCCTTCCGGTGCGTAGGTCTTCCTGGTCTCCTCGACCGAGTGACGGTAGATCTCCTCGACCGGCGCGCCCTCGGCCACCCGCGCGTAGGCCCGCTGGGCGCCATTCTGCTCGGGGAGGTCGACCTCGAGCCCGAGCGTCTGGCGGGCCGGGCCCGTCCATGCCATCAGTCCCTCGAGGACCTCTCGCGTCGGCACCACTCGCCGCTCGCGAAAGTCGATCATCTCGCCGTCCATCCCGTAGCGGATTGCCCGCCAGAGGTTCTCCTCAATCTCGCGCTGGCGGAGCGGCTCGGGAGCACCGCCCTCGTCGAGGTCGATCGCCGCCTGAGCAATGCACGCGGCGATCAGCGCGGCGAGGTTGAAGGACTCGTCGCCGCGGGTCTGCGCATCGCAGATGCGCACCTCGACGGTGCCGAAGGAATGGTGGGGGCGCACGCTCCACCAGAGCTGCGTCGCCTCGACGATCGAGTCGGTGTCCGCGAGCAGCTCGACGAAGTCGGCGTACGTCGCCCAATCCCCGAACGGCTCGTGGACGCCGCAGCGCGGAAAGGTGCGCGTGAAGATCTCGGTCCGGACCGAGTGCAGGCCCGTGTCGCGGTGGTCGAGGAACGGAGAGTTCGCCGAGAGGGCGAGCAGCGGGGGAAGCAGCTCGCGCATCCGGTCGGAGACCGCGACCGCGCGGTCGGCGCCCTTGACCCCGACGTGCACGTGGAGGCTCCAGGTGTTGTTCCGCTGCGCGACCCAGCGCAGGTCGCCTGCGAGCCGGCGGTAATGCTCGGTCTGGATGATGTGCTGGTCGAGGTAGTTGGCCCACGGATGCGTGCCCATCGCCGCCAGGGCCAGGCCCATCTCGTCGGCGATCGCGAACAGCCGAGCCCGGCGTGCACGCTGGCGCTCCGCCGCGGCGGCGAAGGTTTCGCCCCGCCCCGAGCGGATCTCGATCTCGGTGTCGATGAGCTCGCCCTTCACGCCGTGGACCAACTCCGGATCCCGCAGGCAGGCCTCCTGCATCTCCTCGAAGCGGTGCTCGAGGTCGAGGACGGCGGGGTCGAGGATCGCGAACTCCTCCTCGATCCCGACGGTGAAGTCGGCCGAGGCGTCGAAGGTCTCGCGGACCGCGTCGAGGTCAAGCCCGTCGTGGTTTGGCTCGGGATCGGTTGTCACCGGCTCGGGAGGTTGGACTACGTCAAGTAGAAGTAGAGGGCGTAGAGCAGGTCGACTGCCGGGCTCGACGTGTGCACGGTGACGTCCGGCGGGACCTGCAGGAGCCGCTCGGAGTAGTTGAAGATGATCTTCACCCCGGACTTGACCAGCCGATCGGCGACCTCCTGGGCCGCGTCGGACGGGACGGCGAGCACCCCGACCACGACCTGCTCGCCCTCGACCACGGCATCGATGTCGTCGAATGAACGGACCTCGAGACCGCCCACGCGGCGGCCGATCACTGCGGGATCCACGTCGAACATCGCGACGATCCGGAAGCCGTGGTCGGCGAAGATGTCGGAGCTCGCGATCGCCTGACCCAGGTGGCCCGCGCCGAACAACGCGATGTTGTGCTGGCCGGCGGTGCGCAGGATCTTCCGGATCTCCGAAACCAGCGAGTCGACGTTGTAGCCGACCCCCCGCTTGCCGAATTTGCCGAAGCCGGAGAGGTCACGGCGGATCTGAGTCGAGTTGATGTGGGTGTAGTCCGAGAGCTCCTGCGAGGAGATCGTGTCCTTGCCCATCTTCTTGGCCTGGGTCAGCACCTGGAGGTAGCGCGAGAGGCGCGCCGCGACTCCGAGGGAGAGGCGGTCACCATCCGTGAGCTCCGAGGCCTGCTGCTCGGCGGGCTCGGCCGCCACGTCCTCGATCATGCGGACAAGGTATCGATACGCGACCGCAGGCCGTCCGCGTCCAGGAAGAGCTCCGAGACGATCTCGCCGTCGAGCTCGATCACCGGGATGCGCTCCAGGAAGCGCCGCAGCAGCCCGTCGTCCAAGTCGATGTCGATCTCCTCGAGCTCGAACGAGACGCCGTCGGCACGCAACGCCTGCAGGCGTTCGCGCGCCTCGTCACAGAGGTGGCAGTCAGGCCGCCCGTACAGCCTGACCAGTGGCAAAGGCATCGAACCCCAGATAGTCCGGGTACGGGATCGGATCGGTGAAGCGAGCGGCCGAGCCGATCATCGCCGCGTTGTCGGTGCAGAGCGCGATCGGGACGAGCTTGAGGCGCAGGCCGAGCTCGTCGCAGAGCGACTGCGTGCGCCGGCGCAGCTCGGCGTTGGCGGCCACTCCCCCACCCAGAGCGATGGCGGGCCAGTCGCCGGTCCCGGCGACCCTCCGAAGCTTCGCGACCAGCTGCCCTGTGATCGCCCGCTGGAAGGAAGCGGCGAGGTCGGCGCGCCGGCGCTCGGTCTCCTCCGGCCCGAGGTCGCGGACGCGATAGACCAGAGAGGTCTTCAGGCCGCTGAAGCTGAAGTCGAGACCGCGCTCGCTCATCGCCACCGGGAAGGCGAACGCCTCGGGATCGCCGTTCTCCGCCGCCTGCTGGATCGCGGGTCCGCCCGGATAGCCGAGACCGAGCAGCCGCGCCCCCTTGTCGAACGCCTCACCGGCCGCGTCATCGACGGTGGAGCCGAGAACCTCGAAGCGGCCGTGCTCCCGAACGCCGGCGAGCAGCGTGTGACCGCCGCTAGCGATCAGGCAGATGAACGGCGGCTCGAGCGGCTCCGGCTCCAGGAAGTTCGCCGAGACGTGGCCGTGGAGGTGGTCGACCGGGATCAGGGGCTTGCGGCGGGCGGCCGCCAGCGCCTTCGCCGAGCTCAGGCCGACCAGCAGCGCGCCGATCAGCCCCGGGCCCTGGGTTACCGCGACCGCGTCGACCTCCTCCAGCGTGGTTCCAGCCTCCTCGAGGGCGGCCGCGACCACAGCGTTGACGAGCTCGAGGTGGTGCCGCGAGGCAACCTCCGGAACGACTCCGCCGAAGCGCTCGTGGAACTCGGCCTGGGAGGAGACGACGTTGGAGAGGATGCGCGGTCCGTCCACGACGGCCGCACATGTGTCGTCGCAGGACGTCTCCAACGCCAACCGCACTCGCTGCTCCGCTTCGCGTCCGCCGCGGTGCGGCACCATCAAGCGACGGAGGCGCCCCTGGCGGCCTCGAGCCACATGATCAGTGCGTCCTCACCGTTGTCGTGGTAGTACCGGCGGCGACGCCCGGCGGAGCGGAAGCCGAAGCGCCGGTACATCTCGATGGCGGGTGCATTGGAGACGCGAACCTCGAGCGTGAAACGGGATCCCGAACCCGCCTCCTCGAAGAGGCGCTCGATCAGGTCGGTGGCGACGCCACGCCGGCGGTGCTCCGGGTGAACCGCGACGTTCATCAGGTGCCAGACGTCGTCATAGCGCGCGCAGACGAGGTAGCCGACGAGTCCCTCGGAGTCCTCTGCCGCGAGGCAGATGCCCGACGGCTTCGAGAGCTCCAGCACGAACATCGCGAGCGACCATGGGGTCGGGAAAGATCGGCGCTCGATCGAGATGACCGAGGGAAGGTCGCCGTATCCCAGGCGGCGCAGCCGGAGCTGCTCCCCTGGGGACTCAGCGATCTCGCTCAAGCCATCTCTTTGCATCGGGCGGTCTCAGATAGAGGGGTTCGATCTGGTCCGGCGTCGCCTCGGCCGCCGCCTCCCCCACCGCGCAAACGTGCCTTGCGGCGACTCGGTGGATCGGATCTTCGGGCGGGGCAACCGTGGCTCCGGCGGCCTCCAGTTCTGCGGCGAATCGTAGCGCCCCGTCTCCGGCCGCCAGCGGGGTTGTATCGAGGCTTCCAACCCGTTTGCAGAGCTCCGCGGGCTGAGCCACGAATGGAGGCCAGACCTCCTCGCCATCGCCTCGCAGGAGCGCGGCAAAGGCCTCGCCCCGCCTGGCGTCGATCACGGGCAGCGCCAGGTCCTCGTCGCCGCCCTCCGAGATCCCGCGCGCCAGCGCCGCCAGCGAGCTGACCGGGGCGATCGGGATCTGCCGCGCCTGGGCCAGAGCCCGGGCGGTGGCGATCCCAATCCGGAGCCCCGTGAACGAGCCGGGTCCGACGCCCACGGCGAGCCGGTCGATCCTCCCCCATCCACCTGCCTCGTCGACGCTTCGCTCGATCTCGCCCAGCAGCACCTGGGAGTGGCGCGGACGGCCGTCCGGCCCAGGGTCGACGCGGGCCTCACGGACAATCTCGCCGTCCGACGTCACACCGACCACCGCGTCGGCGGTCGCGCTGTCGACACCGAGCACCACCATCAATAGAGTCCGGCCGGAGGACCGGCGTCCAGCCGCCCCGGGAGAAGGAGACACACCATGGAGGAGCAGTCCAGCAAATTCACTCGCCGTCCGGCAGCCATCGCCGCGCTGCTCGGGATCGCCGTCTTCGGCGCCGGCGCGGGGGTCGCGGTCGCCGGCTGCGGGAGCGACAGCAACAGCACGAACGTGAACAGCATCATCGACAGCGTCCAGTCGCAGGCCAGCAGCGTGCAGAACAGCGTGTCGAGCCAGATCTCGACGGCCATCAACAACGCCAACCAGCAGGCACAGAGCGTCCAGAGCCAGGCGCAGAGCATCCAGACGCAGATCCAGCAGAACCAGAACCAAAACCAGAACCAAAACCAGAACCAGAAGCAGAACCAGAACGGCGGCCAGTACGGCTACTAGGAGATCTCGATCTCCCGCCGGTCCTCTCCGGCGTGGCGGATCGCCACCCGGCGCGTGACCCGCTCGAGCGATGGCTCGGCGGCGCCCGGCCATTCGATGAAGGCGACCGACTCCGGCGTCAGGTAATCGTCGAGCAGGGCCGGGTCCTCCTGGCCGAGGTCGCTCAGCCGGTACAGGTCGAGATGCGAGACCGGCATGCGGCCGCTGTAGGTCTGGCCGATCGTGAAGGTCGGGGAGGTCACGGGCTCGCTCACTCCGAGGGCGCGGCAGGCGCCGCGGATCAGCGTCGTCTTGCCCGCCCCGAGATCGCCGCTCACCAGGACGACGTCACCGGGCCCGAGCTCGGCGCCGAGGCGCTCACCGACCGCCTCGGTCCCAGCGGCACTGTCGGTCGTCTCGGTCAGCCGCCGAACAGGCCCATTTGATCGGGCTCCGGCTCGCGTATCACCAGCGGCTCCGGCTCCGGGAGCGGCTGGGCCAGCAGGTCCGGGATCTGCCTGAAGTCCTCGCGGAGCTGGTCGGCGACCCGGGGCGTCCGCAGTCCGGCGGCCGGGTGGAAGAGCGGCAGGAGGAAGAGGTGGCGTCCGCCGATCATGTGCTCCTGCGGGATGCCGCGGACCTTGGTGATCCCCGTCGGGTTCGCGGTGAGCAGCTTGGTGGCGAAGTTACCGAGCGTGCAGATCACGCGCGGCTGGATCAGCTCGACCTGCCTCTCGAGATAGGGCCGGCACGAGTCGATCTCCTCCGGCTGCGGGTCGCGGTTGCCGGGCGGGCGGCACTTGAGCACGTTCGCGATGAAGACGTCGTCTCGCTTCAGCCCGATGCCCTCGAGCAATTCGGTGAGGAACCCGCCGGCCCGCCCGACGAACGGAAGGCCCTGGCGATCCTCCTCGGCGCCGGGCGCCTCGCCGACGAACATCAGGTCCGCGTCGGCGTTACCCGAGCCGAAGACGACGCGATTGCGGGTTTCGGACAGGGGGCAACGCTCGCAGACCGATGCCTGGTTGAAGACATCGACCAGCGCCTGCCGGCGGGACTCCGCGTCGCTCACGAGCGTCCTCCGCGCCGCTCAGCCTCCCGCTGCCGCCTGAAGCGCTCCTTGGCGCCGCCGCGGTCGACCCCGCGCTTGTCCTCGAGGCGCCGCCGCTGGTTCGGAGTCATCTGGCGCTGCAGCGGAGCGTATGAGGTCGACACCTGGCGCTCGACCTCGGCCGACCCGCATTCGGGGCAGGCGACGTCGGAGGCATCGAGGCCGACGTGCGAGCCAACCAGCTCCTCGAAGCGATGACCGCACGACTCACAGGCGAATTCGTAGATCGGCACCGGGTTGATGGTAGTTCGGGTCCCCGACCGTCCGGGCCGGGTTCCGGGCCGCAAATTGGGCCGATTCGCAGTGTGCGAAGGGCCACACGAACTGGCTGGGTGGCCAGGATCCGTCCCTATAATCCGCCTCGGGCCGTGACTCCAACCAGCGCGGACCCGATCGAACTTCACGCACCGACACCTCGTCCATCCAAGAAAGCCGTCTGGTATCTCCGATGCGGGAACTGGAACGGGATGACATCCCCTCCCCCATGAGCGCGACCAAATTGGTCGTCGTTGGCCGTGGCCGCGTCGGCGGCTCGCTCGCCAGGGCAGCCGAGCTCGCCGGACTCGAGGTGCAACTGGTGAGCCGCGACGAGCCGATCGACGCTGCCGGAGCCGTGCTGCTCTGCGTCCCGGACGATGCGATCGTCGAGGCCTGCGAGCGCATCGCGGCCACCGCTCCACTGGTCGGCCACGTGAGCGGCGCCAGCACGCTGGAGGTACTCGCGTCCGCGCGCGAGCGTGGCGCGTCAACCTTCTCCCTGCATCCACTGCAGACCTTCGCCCACGGGGAGACGCCCGTCGAGGGAACGCCCGCCGCGATCGCGGGCTCCGACGCCGCCGCCCACGCGTTCGCTCGCTCGCTCGCCGATGCGCTCGGGATGCGCCCCTTCGAGGTCCCCGAGGAGAACCGCGCCGCGTACCACGCAGCCGCGGCGATCGCGTCGAACCTGCTGGTCGCATTGGAGGAGTCCGCCGCCGAGCTGCTCGAGCGGATTGGCGTGGAGGGCGCCAGGGAGCTGCTCGCTCCGCTGGTCCTGCGCACCGCCGCGAACTGGGCCGAGCGAGGACCGGATGCGCTCACCGGGCCGATCGCCCGCGGCGACCGGGCGACGGTGCAACGTCACCGCGTCGCTCTCGCGGCAAGCGCGCCCGAGCTCGTCCGCCTCTACGACTCCCTGACCATGCGCGCCGAGGCGATCACCTGGGAATCCAACGGGGTGTCCTCATGAAGACCCTCCGCACCAGGAGCGAGCTCCGCGACGCACTGGCGGAGCCACGCCGCGAGGGCAAGCGAATCGGGCTCGTTCCCACCATGGGCTACTTCCACGACGGCCACCTCTCGCTCATGCGCCAGGCCCGGGAGGACTGCGATCTGGTCGTGGTCAGCCTGTTCGTCAACCCGACCCAGTTCGGTCCCGGCGAGGATCTCGATGCCTACCCGCGCAACGAGGACCGCGACGTGGAGCTCGCCGCCGCCGCGGGCGTCGATCTCATCTGGGTGCCGGAGGTCGGCGAGATGTACCCGGAGGGCTTCGCGACGACGGTCGAGGTCGGCAACGAGCTGACGGGCGTTCTCGAGGGAGATCCCGAGCACCGCGGCCCCTCCCATTTCCGCGGCGTCACCACGGTGGTCGCCAAGCTCTTCAACTCGGTCCAGCCCGACGTCGCCTACTTCGGCCGCAAGGACGCCCAGCAGGCAGTGGTGATCGAACGGATGACGCGGGATCTCGACTTCCCGGTGGAGGTCGCCGTGCTGCCGACCGTCCGCGAGGACAGCGGCCTGGCGCTCAGCTCACGGAACGCCTACCTGACGGCGGAGCAACGCGAGCAGGCGACCGCGATCTCCCGCGCGCTGCGTGCCGCCGAACGGGCCGCCCGCGAGGGCGAGACCTCCACCGACGCGCTCGTGGAGGCGGCCCGAAACGAGCTTCGTAACTCCGGAATCGAGCCGGAGTACGTGGAGGCGCGCGCGGCGGAGGACCTCTCCGCCGTCGCCGAGCTGAACGGGCGGCCCGTGCTGTTGGCGGTGGCGGCCCGGGTGGGCAGGGCCCGCCTCATCGACAACGTCTTGATCACTCCGAACAGGGAGGCCTGATGCAGCGTCAGATGCTGAAGTCCAAGATCCATCGAGCGACGATCACGGACTGTGACGTCGACTACATCGGAAGCATCACCCTCGATCCGGTCCTGATGCGCCAGGCGGATCTGCTGGTCAACGAGCAGGTGCACGTCTGGGACATCGACAACGGCGCCCGCTTCGTCACCTACGCGATCGAGGGCGAGGAGGGCTCCGGCACGGTCCAGGTGAACGGGGCCGCCGCTCGGCTCGTCCGCAGCGGGGACAAGGTGATCGTCGCCAGCTTCGGCGCCTTCGACGAGACGGACCTGGAGCGCTACTCGCCCGTAGTGGTCCACGTCAACGACGACAACGAGGTGACCGCGGTCGACAGCGATCCGTCCGTCCTGCTCGGCCATGAGAATCCGGGCCAGGGAGCGTTGCTGTGAGCACCCAGCCACCCAACCAGCCCTCCGAGACCGAACGTCAGCGGATCACGCTGCCGCGCCTCGCTGAGATGAAGAAGGCGCGCGAGCCGGTCGTGATGGTCACGGCCTACGACTATCCCTCCGCGCAGATCGTCGACGAGGCGGGCGTCGACATCGTGCTCGTCGGCGACACGGCCGCGATGGTCGTGCTCGGTCACGAT
The DNA here is from genome assembly GCA_963815045.1 of uncultured Solirubrobacterales bacterium. Classification (GTDB taxonomy): domain Bacteria; phylum Actinomycetota; class Thermoleophilia; order Solirubrobacterales; family 70-9; genus DASUPK01. The sequence continues at coordinate 783,394 of CAWFET010000002.1, read as the reverse complement.
GCGACCACTCCCGTCGGCATGGACGAGATGCTGATGATGACCAGGGCCGTCCGCCGTGGTCTCGAGCGGCCCCTGCTGATCGGCGACATGCCGTTCGGCTCCTACGAGAAGTCGAATGAGGAGGCGATCGAGAACGCCCAGCGCTTCGTGAAGGAGGCGCAGGCCGATGCCGTCAAGCTGGAACGCGGCGGGGCCTCCGTGGACCGCGCGCGGGCGATCGTCCGCTCCGGGATCCCGGTGATGGGTCACGTCGGGCTCACGCCGCAGACCGCGACGGCGCTCGGCGGCTTCAAGGCGCAGGGCCGGACGGCAGAGGCGGCCGCGAAGCTCTTCGAGGAAGCCCTCGCCCTCCAGTCCGTGGGCTGCTTCGCGATCGTCTTCGAGGCGATCCCCTCGGCCGTCACCGAGGCGCTCATGCCGAAGCTGGAGATCCCGGCGATCGGAATCGGCGCCGGCCCTTCCACCGACGGCCAGGTGCTCGTCCTGCACGACCTGCTCGGCGTCTACGACGGGCATCAGCCCAAGTTCGTGAAGCGCTTTGCCGAGGTCCGCGCAGAATCACTGAAGGGCGTGCGCGCCTACACGGAGGAGGTCCGCGCCCGGACGTTCCCGGACGAGGAGCAGCACACCTACTCGATCCCGCAGGAGGAGCTCGAGGAGTTCGCCCGCTATCTGGAGCAGGAGGCGCTGGTGGGCACCGACACCCCCTGGGACTGGTAGCCGAGGGGCGCCCGGTTACGGGCGGGAGCCCGGGGCGGGAGCGGTCGAGGCATTCGGAAATTCCCGTGCCGTTTGGCGGCGCAGGATCTCCACGCCCAGTACCGCAAGGCCAGCGATGACCAGGATGATCAGCACCTGACCGAGGTTGTTGATCGTCGGGAGCAGTGTCAGCCAAATCAGGAAGACGAAAGCCAGAACCCCGTAGACGACGACAGGCTGCTCGCGCAGATACGGCGCCAGGAAGCGTCGCACTGCGACCTCACGCCGGCCGGGCCCGGCGAGGAGCCCTCCGCCGATGAACCCCAGCCCGATCACGAGCACGAACAGGGCGCGTTCGCGCAGGCTGGCGGAAATGATGTCCCAGACCGAGCTGACGGCGGGTTTGACCGCATCCGAGCTCGCCACAGAGTTGATGACCCCATTGCCGATGACGTGCCTGATCAGGAGGACGAGCAGCGTTGCGGCCAGGATTCCCCCGCCGGCTGCGATCAACGCCTCCCGGCGCCAGTTCTTCGCCAGGTAAATGGCCGCCAGGTAGAGCAGGAGCGCCAGAACCGGCAGCACGAAACCGAGATTGCGCAGCGCCTTCACGAGGTCCTGGAGGCCGGTCAGCCCACTGGACTTCATCACGACGACCTCGCCGGGATGCTGAATCGCCTGACGGTTGAGCAGGGTGGTGACTCGGGTCTGGAGAGAGGCGAGCGTGGGATCGAGCTTGAGGACGTTCGCCTGACTCGGATCCTTGAGCACCGCTGCGGCCTGCGTCTGCGCTGCGGCTGACCGCGTATCGAGCTTGGTCAGGCGTCCCTGAAGGTCGGACAACCGGCTCTGTAGCGGCGCGGGGGCCTTCGGCTGGATGCCTGTGATCTTCTGCTGGAGGCTCGCGATGGTCGTGTTGAGCTGGGCGGCATCCGCTTCCAGGGTCGTGAGGTTCTGTTGCACCTGCGGGGCGAGCGTGCCCGCCTGCGCCTGGGAGAGCGTTGCGCGCGTGGACTCGATCTTGCTCTGCACCGTCGTCAGGCGCTGCTTGAGCTCGGTCGAGGACTGCTGGATGAAGGCCTGGATCTGGGAGATCGCCGCGGGGTCAACGCCCAGGCGGGTCGCAATGTCGGCCACGAAGCTCCCGTATTCGAGGGTGACGTCGCCGCCCTGAGTCGAGACGAACTGGCCCTTGTCCTCGATCAGGTTGACGAAACGCTGCTGCGCACCGTTGATCGCGGTGGCGACGAGCTGTTGGACCCGAGGCGAGGCGAGCGCCGTCCTCGCCACGTTGGTGGCGAGTTGCCTCGTCGCCGCGGTGACCGGCGCGGCGAGTGGCTTGGCTGGCGGCGGCAGCTTCGCCTCGATCTGGGCTTGGACGTCGACATTGGCGTAGAGCTGATCGACGGCGAAGAGGCTGAGCTGCTCCTGGACGTCCTTGTTCTGGAGGATCTGCTCGGTGTTGTTGGAGAACTGGCCGGAGTCGAGGACCTCGGTCTGAACCCAGTTCGCGACCATCGAAAGAACGAGCACGATCGACGCGAGCGCGACGAGAGCCCACACGAGCTTGCCGTGACGATGATTCGACTGGGCGCTCTGGGTGGGAGCATCGTTCACTGGATCCGTCCCGGCATCGGAGGTGATTCTCTCAGGCGTCCCGGCGCTCGCATCCCCCAAAACGGGTGATGTCGCTAGCGTGGCCTTCATGGTGCACAGCGCGGAATTACGCGTCTCGACCGGTGGCGATGCGGACGTCGTGGACCTCACCGCCGACCTCCAGCGTGTCGTGGCCGAGGGACCCGTCGACGACGGCCTCGCAACGGCCTTCGTGCGCGGTTCGACCGCGGCGATCACCACGATGGAATTCGAGCCCGGCGGCGTTGCGGACCTCCGCGCCCTGCTGGACCGGCTGATCCCGGTCGAGGGCGACTACGAGCACAACCGGCTCAACCACGACACCAACTCGCACGCGCACCAGCGCGCCTCGCTGATCGGCGCCTCCGAGCAGGTCCCGGTTGTCGGCGGCCGGCTCACCCTCGGGACCTGGCAGCAGGTGGTCCTGATCGACTTCGACGACCGCCCACGGGACCGGACCGTCGTGGTGCAGGTCGTCTCCTGAGCTAGGCGCCGGCCGCCGCGGTCCGCCCGACCAGCCAGCGCTGGACCAAGAGCGTGGCGCTCGCGGAGAGGAGCAGCACGCTGACGTTCACGCCGAGCACGCCGGCGGCCCCCCAGGAGTCGCTCACCTCCCCCAGCCCGAGCGAGACGCCGAAGAGCGCCGACGCAGGGATCGTCGTCACCGAGATTGCCACACCCACCGCGGCCTGCGCCCGGGTCTCGAACGAGAGCATCGCCGCAACCCCGGCCGCAGCCGCGACCAGCACGGTCGAGTAGTCGATCTGGTTCAGGCCGTGCAGCGCCGTGTCGTGAATCTGGAAGTCCCCGGTGAGGATCCCCGTCGCCTGCAGGGACCAGGCGACGAGGGCCGCCACCGCCCAGGTGAGCACGATGCCGAGGGTCAGCGTCATCATCGCCCGCGCCGCCAGCCCGATCCTGCGGACGACGAAGCCGACGCACGCCGCGCAGATCGGCAGGATGTCAGGGCTCACCGCCATCGCCCCCACGATCAGGATCGGGTTGTCCGTGATCACCCCGATCGCGCCGAGGACCGCCGCGACGGCCATCAGCGCCAGGTAGCGGCCCAGCAGCCGCGAGTGCGCTCGCGCCTCGGCCATCACCTCGATCCAGGCGAAGCCCTCGTCCCGGGCCAGGCCGCCGTGTCGCGGATGCGGGGCGACCACGTCCTGGCGGGTGAGCAGGTAGTCGGCATCGTCGACCTCCCACTCGCGGATCAGCTCCACGACGCGATCCGCGACCGAGGGCAGGACATCGGCGGCGAGGACGACCCCCGAATCGGCGCGCTCAGGAGTCAGGGCGACGATGCGGTGAACCCCACCTGTCCCCTCGAGGGCTTCGGTCACCTCGACGGCCCGGCGCTCCTCGATCGCGAGGCGGAGTCTGAGCACGGGCCGAGTCTAGGAACGGCTCGGGACGGCTATTCGGACCTGAACTCGATCTCCCGGATCACCTTCGCCGGAGCACCCGCGGCGATCACCCCCGCCGGCAAGTCCCTGGTGACGACCGAGTTGGCGCCGATCACACAGCGCTCGCCGATCTCGACGCCGCCTGTGACCACGCAGCCGACGCCGAACCAGCAGTTCGACCCGATCCGCACCGGCCCCTGGGGCTCGAAGCCCTGCCAGGTGATCGGCTTGGTGGGGTCGTCATAGCGATGGTGCGAGTCGCCGACGAAGCAGTTGTTGGCGAACATGACGTGGTCGCCGATCTCGATCAGCTCGAGCGCGGCGAGCATCGTGTTCTTGTTCAGGAAGCAGCCTTCTCCGATGCTGATCCGCGCATCGCCGCTGAGCGTGAGCCAGCAGCCCGGCTCGAGCAGGGTCCCCTCGCCGATCCGGAGGTGGCCGGAATCGAGCGCCTCGAGCACCTCCCCCTCCACCGGATGGCGAATGAAGAAGCCCCCCTCGGCCGCGTGACGGTTGATCCGCCGGCGCCGGCGCCGGCGGCTGTTGCGCTCGTACCAGCGCCGCTTGACGCGCCAGGTGCGCCATTGCTGCCAGGAGGCCACGGCTGGAGCTTCGCAAAAGACGCGGTTGCCGCCGGATATGGTCTGCGCCGTGAGCCCCGACTCGAAGCAGGCCAGGCGCGGCGGGATCGACCTGGGCGGGACCAAGATCCAGACCGTCGTCGTCGACGGGGACAACAAGGTCCTGGGCCAGTCGCGTCGGCCGACCCCCGCCACCGGCGGCCCGGAGGACGTCGCGCGTGAGGTTGCCGCCGCGATGCGAGAGGCGGCGGCCCAGGCGGGGCTCGGCACGCGTGACCTCGCCGGTATCGGAATGGGCTCACCCGGAGACGCAGACGAGGAGACCGGGGTCGTCTCCGACGCCCGCAACCTGCCGGGCTGGACCGGGGCCTTCCCGCTCGGCGACACCCTGAAGAAGGACCTCGGGGTGCCGGTCCGGATCGGCAACGACGTCTCGGTCGCCGTTCAGGGCGAATTCGAGCTCGGCGCCGGCAAGCCGTTCAAGACCATCCTCGGTGTCTGGTGGGGAACCGGCGTGGGCGGCGGCCTGATCCTCGATGGCAAGCAATGGCTCGGCCGCGGGGCGGCCGGCGAGATCGGACACGTCGTCGTCAAGCGCGGCGGCGCCCGCTGCACCTGCGGCCGCAAGGGCTGCATGGAGGCCTACGCGGGCAGGATGGCGATGGAGATCGAGGCGCGCAAGCGCGTCAAGAAGGGCGCGAAGACCGACCTGTTCAAGGTCATGGAGGAGCACAACCGGGATCGGCTGACCAGCGGGATCTGGGAGCGCGCGCTCAGGCACGGCGACGATCTCGCCACCACGCTGGTCGACAGAGCGGTGAGGGCGCTCGGCGTCGGGATCGCCTCCTCGGTGAATCTGCTCGACCCGGAGGCCGTGATCATCGGCGGCGGCCTCGGCGAGCGGCTCGGGAACAAGTACGTGCACCGGATCGCGCAGCGCATGCATCCGCATCTGTTCGTCGACGATCGCCCGCCGGAGATGCGCCTGGCCGCGCTCGGCGACCTGGGCGGAGCGATCGGCGCAGCTCTGCTGGTCGACGGCTAGATCAAGGCGCCGCGGCCGCACGCCTGACGGCGTGCATGCTCCAGCCGAGCCCGAACATCCCCATGCCATTGACGATGAAGGCGATGCCTACGAGCACGGCGAGCGTCGCGTAGCCGATGTTGGGATTGGAGACGATCACGACCCCGGCGATCAGCTCCACGAGGCCGGCGATCATGTTCCAGCCGCGATGCTCGAGCATCTCGAAGGCGGCGACGAAGCGGATCACGCCCACCACGATCAGCCAGATTCCGATCAGCAGCGCCACGAAGACGATCCCCTGGACCGGATGGCGGATCAGCAGGACGCCGACGATCGAGGTGAGGGCCCCGATGAGGGCGACCGTCCCGCGGTTCTGGGTGCTGTGCATGAGCGAGGCGGCCAGCTCGAGAATGCCGTCGAGCAGCACGAAGATCCCGATGAGCACCGCGAGTGTGGCCAGGCTGTCGCCGGGCTTGAAGAGGACCGTCACGCCCACGGCGATGCTGAGGACGCCGACAAGCAGAAGCAGCCACCACCCACCTGTAACCGTGCGGACATCGCTCGCGAATTCTTCATCAGTCATGGTCAGCCTCCGATCTGTGGTGGAAGTCGAACGGACCGTCGGGGCCCGGCACGCCGGCCGGGCCCCGCGATCCGGAACTCAGACTCTCGCCCGCTCCTCCTCGCCGAATTCGACGATGCCGTAGACGATCCACACACATAGGAAGAAGATCGCCAGCGACCAGAACGGATGCGATCCGCCCATCGAGAGCAGTGCGTCGATCGCACCGATGCTTCCCGCGACGATGCCGACGATGCGGCCCCAGGCGTTCCCGCTCATCAGCGAGAAGCCTCCGGTGAGCTGAATCACGCCCACGATCACCAGGAACCACCCCATCGCGTGCAGGTTGGTGAAGATGTACCTCGTGTCGTTCGCGTAGAAATTCGCGTCTGAAATCGCGCCGATCCCGTAGATGATGTTGAGCACGCCCACCATCAGCAGCAGGATCGCCACGAACACGACTCGACCCGCACCTCTCATCTGGGTCTCCTCTCTATAGCTAGCCGGCCGCCCCTAGGTGGCCGTATCGCGGCGAAGCTACTCCTCTGACCGGCCGGAATTGGACGCCCGGGGGCTCGGGAGCGAGGGTGCGCCACCGATGCGGTCCTGCCAGGTGCGCACGCGCCGATCGTGCCTCGCCTTGCGGGCCTCAGCCTTGACGAGCTTGCCGCTGCCGGGCTTGTAGCGGCGCTTCGCCCACCATGATCCGGGGCGGGCCAGACGGATCGCGGCGACCCAGGCCACCGGGGTGATGAACATGCCGATGATCGCCGAGCTGATCTTGCCCTTCAGGGCGACGATCGCGCAGATGCCCAAGGTGACGAGGACAGTGGCGATGATCGCCAGCGTGGTGCCGCCGTTGCCGGCGTCGAGGGGGACGAAGCCGACGATCAGCCCGCCGCCGATGATCGCCGCGAAGATCACGGCATCGACCGAGGTGCGCCCCTCGTCCGCCCAATAAACGTCCTCGAGGTAGAGCCAGAGTGCGAACTCGTCGAGCGTCAGCCCCATCCCGATCCCGAAGATCGCCGCAAGGATCTCGATCCCCGGGTCGCCCGGCTGAAGCGCGAACCCGAGAAAGCCGGCGAGCATCATCGCGATGATCCCGAAGACCAGGTGGTGGATATGCATCCCTCCGGGGGTTACGTTCCCCGGCCACCATGAGACCTCGGCGCGGATCATCCGCGTGCTGAACCGGATGAAGCCGAACGAAAGCAGCATCGCGGCGAGCAGGATCAGGCCGGCGCGCTGGCTCTGGGTGTCGAGCGTCGCCCCGCTGTGGATCTCGAAGGTCAAGCTGGCTAGCAAGCGATCTCAGGTGCGACCTTACATCCCCGCGGACGTTCCCCGGTTTGGAGCATCGACGCGGGCGCGGTACGCTGCCCCTTGAGTCAAGGTGGAGGGAGTAGGGGAATGAAGATGACGATGAGCCGGGGCCTGCACGCGCATCTGGTCGCAGCTGCCGGCTTCCTCCTGATCTGGCTGCTCGCACCGGCGAGCGCTCTGGCCGACACCGCCACCTGCACCTACAACGGCGGCACGCATGCGGCGACGATCACGGTGACGCCGGGCGGCCCGATCGCGACCGGCGCGTTCTTCCGGGTATCCGACGGGAAGCTGTTCGTCGAGGGCGGCCAAGGGCCGAGCGCCCTGTGCGGGTCAGCCACCAACTCCAACACCGACACGATCGTCGTCAACAACGCGAGCTCCAGCCAGCGCGCGGACGGCATCTTCTACATACAGATCCCCGAGCCGGGCACGACCGGTGCCAACGGTCCGGGCTTCACCAATGAGCCCGGAAGCTCGGACGAGATCGAGTGGAGGTTCAACTACGGCCCCGGTGGCCGCGTCGGCATCAGCCCGCTGGTCAGCACCAGCGACCCCGGGTCCACGGTCGACCTCGCGCTTGGAGGCAACCAGGTCAATCTGAACGCCGGCGAGAGCGACGGCGTCGATGCCGACGTGACCTTGAACGGCGTCACCGGGGTCCTGATCTACGGCAGCGATCACTCCGACCTGATCAACGGGAACGGCGGGCGCGGCACGCCCGCGACGCCGTTCGCGATCCCGATGGAGGTCGAGACGGATCTCACCTATGACGTCGACCCTGATACCGACACGATCATCACCGGCAGCGCCGATGACATGGTCCGCGCCGGGCCGCGTTCAGATCTGATCATGACCGGGGACGGAAACGATCGGATTTTGGCGGGCCCGGGGAACGACCAGGTGTTCACCGGGATCGGCGCCGATTCGGTTCAGTCCGGCGACGGGGACGACCAGGTCTTCACCGGAGCCGGCAAGGATTTGGTTCTGGCCGGACCGGGAAACGACCTCGTGTTTGGGGGCGCCGACAAGGACCTGCTCCAAGGCGAAGGGGGGCTGGATCTCCTCTCGGGCGGCCACCAGAACGATCGTCTCCTCGGCGGCCCCGATGCGGATCGACTCAACGGCGGAGCCGGCAGGAAGGACCGCTGCTCGAAGTCGAAGCAGGATCACCGCAAGAAGTGCGAGATCCTCGTCAAGGGATGAGCCGAGGTCCGGAGGGGGCCGGACCTACGCGGCGACGGGGGCCTTGCGTTTGCGTGCCCGAGTCACCTTGACCTCGGGCTCGACGAGGTCGGCGAGGAATTCCCCCGTGTAGGAGCCGGGGGTGGCCGCCACCTGCTCCGGCGTGCCTGTGGCGAGGACGTTGCCGCCCTCCTCCCCGCCCTCCGGGCCGAGGTCGATGATCCGGTCCGCGGTCTTGATCACGTCGAGGTTGTGCTCGATCACGATCACGGTGTTGCCGGCGTCCACCAGGCGGTCGAGGACATCGAGCAGGCGCTGGACGTCGGCGAAGTGCAGGCCGGTCGTGGGCTCGTCGAGGATGTAGAGGGTGTCGCCGGTCGCGACCTTGGAGAGCTCGGTCGCCAGCTTCACCCGCTGCGCCTCGCCGCCGGAGAGCTGCGTGGCCGGCTGGCCGAGCCGGATGTAGTCGAGGCCGACGTCGCGAAGCGTGGTGAGCCGCCGCGAGATCTTCGGGATGTCCTTGAAGAACTCGCAGGCATCGGCCACTGACATCTCGAGCACGTCGGCGATCGACTTGCCCTTGAAGCGGACCTCGAGCGTCTCCCGGTTGTACCGCTTGCCGTGGCACTGCTCGCACGGGACGTATACGTCCGGCAGGAAGTGCATCTCGATCTTGATCTGGCCGTCACCGCGGCACACCTCGCAGCGCCCGCCCTTGACGTTGAAGCTGAAGCGGCCCGGCTTGTAGCCGCGGGCCCGCGCCTCCCGCGTCTGCGCGTAGAGCTGGCGGATGTGGTCGAAGACGTTGGTGTAGGTCGCCGGGTTCGACCTCGGGGTGCGCCCAATCGGCGACTGGTCGATGTTGATGATCTTGTCGACCTGCTCGATCCCGTCGATCCGGTCGTGGGTCCCGGGCCGGAGCTTCGCCTGGTGGAGCCGGTTGGCGACTGACGGATAGAGCGTCTCGTTGATCAGGGTCGACTTGCCGGAGCCCGACACTCCCGTGACGCAGCAGAAGACTCCGAGTGGGATCGGCACGTTGATCTTCTTCAAGTTGTGCTGACGCGCGCCCTTGACGACGAGCTCGCCGCGCGGCTTGCGCCGCTTGTCGGGAAACTCGATCTGGCGCTGGCCGGCCAGGTACTGGCCGGTGAGCGAGGCCGGGTCCGCCTCGACCTCCTTCGGGGTTCCCTCCGAGACCACGTGCCCACCGTGCTCGCCGGCTCCCGGGCCCAGGTCGACCAGGTGATCAGCCGAGCGCATCGTGCCCTCGTCGTGCTCGACGACGATCACGGTGTTGCCGAGATCGCGGAGCCGCTCGAGCGTCTGGATCAGCTTCTCGTTGTCGCGCTGATGCAGGCCGATCGACGGCTCGTCGAGGATGTAGAGCACTCCGACCAGGCTCGACCCGATCTGGGTCGCGAGCCGGATGCGCTGCGCCTCGCCGCCGGAAAGCGTCCGGGCCGAGCGCGCCAGATTGAGGTAGCCGACACCGACGTTCTCCAGGAAGGCGAGGCGCTCGGTGATCTCGCGGACCAGGAGCCGCGCGATCGCCCGCTCGGTGTCAGTCATCTCCAGCTCGTTGATCCAGGTGAGCGCAGCCCGCGCGGACAGTTCCGTGTAGTCGGCGATCGAGATCCCGCCCACCTGGACGGCGAGGCTCTCCGGCCGCAGCCGAGCGCCCTTGCAATCCGGGCACGGCTGCTCGGCCATGTAGCCCTCCACCCGCTCGCGCACTCCCTCGGAATCCGTCTCCTCGTAGCGGCGCTCGAGGTTGTTGACGATGCCCTCGAAGCGGACGCTGTACGAGCGCCGCCTGCCGAACCGATTCGTGTAGTTGACCTTGTGGCGCTCGCCGCCGGTGCCGTGGAGAAAGATCTCGCGGTCCTCGTTCGACAGGTCCTGCCACGGCGTGTCTGGGTCGATGCCGTAGTCCTCGGCGACCGCCTCGACCAGGCGCTTCCAGTAGCGCGAATGCCCGACCCTCCAGGGCTGTAGCGCGCCCTCCGAGAGCGACAGCGTCGGGTCGGGGACGACCAGCTCCGGATCGACCACCCGCTGGAAGCCGAGACCGTGGCAGCGCTCGCACGCGCCGTGGGGTGAGTTGAAGGAGAAGATCCGCGGCTCGAGCTCCGGGATCGAGGTGCCGCAGTTGAGGCAGGCGAAGCGCTCGCTGAAGGTGAGGCGGTCGGCCACTCCCTCCGGGAGCTTGCCCGCCCCCTTCGCTCCCTTGACGCCCCCGACGTTCTCGCCGGCCTCGCGAGCCTCGGCCTCACCCGTGTTCCCGGCCTCGAGCACGTCGACCTCGACGACGCCTCCAGCCAGCCCGGCCGCCGCCTCGATCGACTCCGAGAGACGCCGGCGCAGATCGTTCTTCATCACGAGGCGGTCGACGACGACCGAGATGTCGTGGTTGAACTTCTTGTCGAGCTTGATCTCCTCGTCCAGCCGCCGCAGCTCGTCGTCGACGCGGACCCGGCTGTAGCCCTCCTGCCTGAACTGGGCCAGCAGCTTCTCGAACTCGCCCTTGCGGCCCCTGACGACGGGGGCCATCACCATGAACCGCGTCCCCTCCTCGAGGGTCATCACCCGGTCGGTGATCTGCTCGACGGACTGCCCCTCGATCGGATCGCCGCACTCGGGACAGTGCGGATGCCCGATCCGCGCCCAGAGCAGCCGCAGGTAGTCGTAGACCTCCGTCACGGTGCCGACCGTCGAGCGCGGGTTGCGCGAGGTCGTCTTCTGGTCGATCGAGATCGCCGGCGAGAGGCCGTCGATCGAGTCGACGTCGGGCTTCTCCATCAGGCCGAGGAACTGGCGGGCGTACGCTGAGAGCGACTCGACGTAGCGGCGCTGACCCTCGGCGTAGATCGTGTCGAAGGCAAGGCTCGACTTGCCGGACCCGGAGAGGCCGGTCATGACGATCAGGGAGTTGCGCGGCAGCTCGAGGTCGACGTCCTTGAGGTTGTGCTCGCGCGCGCCCCGGATGACTATTCGGTCGGATTGAGCCACTACGTCGATGATAGGAGCCGAACGGACGTTCCCCGCTCGGGCTCGCTCAGATGCCGGCGGCCCACCCAGGCGGCGCCCAGGGTGACAAACCCTCCGGCCAGGGCAATGGCGAATCCGGCGTGTGAGCTCACCTCGGTCACCGCCACCCCGGCAAGGGCATTCCCGATCGCGGCGCCGCCGACGATCGCCGTCAGCACCCACCCGGTGGCCTCGGCCGCGGTACCGGTGGGGGCAAGCGAGTCGAGCAGCAGGTAGACGAGGGAGATCGCGGGAGCCAGCGCCAGTCCGCTCAGCGCCATGAGCGGGAAGGCCGCGCCGATCGACGGCACGGCGACGAGCGGCGCCAGGGTGATCGCAAAGACCAGCGCAACAGCCGGCAGGCGCTCGCCGGGCGACGCACGCCAGCTTCGTGCTCCGTACCAGAGCCCGCCGGCCGTGCTGGCCAGCGCCTGCACCGCGATCAGCGCGCCGCCCAGCTCGGCGGCGCCATGCGCCGATGCGAAGGCCGTGATCGCCAGCTCCGCGGCCCCTACGGCGATCCCGATGCCGAGGGCGGCCCCCATCAGGACCCAGACGCCCGCGGCGCGCAGTGGGCCGATGCGGCGGTGCTCGGAGGGCGCCCCGCGCCAGCCGCGGGAGGCCGGGGAGGAGACGAACACGGCCGAGCCCAGGACGGACAGGGCAATGCAGACGCCGAGCGAGGCGGTCGGCGAGGCGAGCGCGATGACCGCCGCCGCGATCAGGGGCCCGGCGATGAACGCGACATCGATGGCGACGGCGTCCACCGCGAAGGCTGCCTGCCTCAGCTCCGCCTCCGGGACCAACTCCGACCACAGCGTCCGCATCGCGGTTCCCGTGGGGATGGTTCCGACGCCGGCGAACACCGCGACAGCCGCCAGGGCCAGGGTCGACGCTCCGCTGTGGGCGAGCAGGATCAGGGCGATGAAGCCGACGGCGGTGAGGACGGTCGTCACCGGGATGACCCGCGTCTGCCCGACGCGGTCCATCAGCCTGCCCTGGATGGGCAGGCCGATCGCAGCGGCGATGGAGTACGCGCCCATCACCGCCCCGGCCGCCGCGAACGAGCCGGTGGTCCCGTGAATGAGCAGGACCGTCGAGAGCGGCTCCGCGGCGATGGCGAGCCGTCCGGTGATCACACCCGTGAGGGGCTGTCTGACGCCGGGGGCGCCGAGAACGCGTCTGTAGGCCTCGGGAAACATCCGAGCCCAGGTTAAGCTCGGCCTGATGAACGGGAGGCCGCCAGTCAGCGGGATCTCGGAGCTCGTCCTGGAGGTCTCCGATCTGGAGGAGGCCCGTCGCTTCTACCGTGACGTGCTGGGATTCGAGGAGACGCTCTACGGCGAGGGCGCCGGGGGCCGCTACTGGTATCTGGTCGGCGAGGTGGCTCGGCTCGGGCTCTGGACGGAGCAGGTGGGGCTCGCCGGCGGCCGCGGCGGCTCGCACGTCCACTACGCCTTCAACGTCGAGGACGCGGAGATCGACACGCTCAAGCAGCGGATCGAGGGCGCCGGCGCCGAGGTCGAGGGACCGATCCAGCTCGGGCCGGGCCGGGCGATCTACGTCACGGACCCCGACGGGAACGTCGTCGAGTTCTGGAGCCAGGACATGGCCGAATACACGCGGGGCGCCCGCGCCGGCGGGGGACCCGGAACCTTTCCGCGCGAATGAACGAGGCACCGAGAGGATTCACCAGGAAGCAACTGCTGATCGGGCTGGCCTTCGCGGCGGTCTCCCTCGGTGCCCTCTACATCGTCCTGCCGAACATCGCCGGCCTCGGCGACACCTGGAACAGGCTCGACAAGGGCGAACCCGGATGGCTGACCGCGGGGCTGGTCTTCGAGATCGCCTCCTTCTTCTGCTACGTCGCCCTCTTTCGTGGCGTGGTCGGGCACGAAGCGGGCATCGGCTGGGCGCAGAGCTACCGGATCACGCTCGCGAGCCTGGCTGCGACCAGGCTGCTCGCGGCGGGCGGGATCGGCGGCATCGCGCTGACCGCCTGGGCGCTCCGGCGCGAGGGGCTCTCCGCCGCGCTCGTCGCGCTGCGGATGGCCACCGTGCTCGTCCTGCTCTACGCCGTCTACATGGGAGCGATCCTGCTGACCGGGCTCGGTCTCCGGATCGGAATCCTCTCGGGCCCGAGCCCGGTCGCCTTCACGCTGATCCCCGCCGCCGTAGCCGGGCTGATCATCGTCGCCGCGCTGCTGATCGGGTACTTCGGCGGTGAGCTCCACGAGACCACCAAGCGCCTCAACCACCCAAGCCGGCGAGAGCGCTGGCGCGCAGCCCTGGCCACCGTGCCGAACACGCTCGCCGGCGGCGTACGCGGGGCGATCGCGACCCTTAGGGAGCGGCCGGCCAACGGGCTCTGGGCGGTCGGCTGGTGGGGCTTCGACATCGCCGTGCTCTGGGCATGCCTGCACGCGTTCGGGGGCGAGACACCGCCCGTCGGGGTGATCGTCGCCTCCTACTTCGTGGGGATGACGGCCAACCTCCTGCCGCTACCCGGCGGTGTGGGCGGAGTCGAGGGCGGCATGATCGGGTCGCTGATCGCCTTCGGCGTGCCCGGCGGCCTCGCGATCGTGGCCGTCCTGTCCTATCGCGCCTTCTCCTTCTGGCTGCCGACGATCCCCGGAGCGATCGCCTACATCAGCATCCTCCGGCAGGAGCCGGCCGCCTCGGTCACCGAGACGGCCAGCGCCTGACCGATCGGTTAAGCGACGATCTTGGCCTTCGCGCTCTCGAACTCCGCGTCGGAGAGCTTCTTCTCGTCGTGGAGCTTCGCGAGCTTGGTCAGCTCGTCGGCAGCGGAGCCGCCGCCGGCCGTCTGCTTGACATAGGCGTCGAACTGCTGCTGCGCCTCCTGCTGCTGGGCGAGGGCGCGCTCACGCATGCCATGACCGCGAGCGATCAGATAGATCAGGGTGCCCAGGAACGGCACGAAGATCAGAAAGATGATCCAGGCGGCCTTCCCCCATCCGGACATGCCGTGGTCGCGGAAGAGGTCTCCGATGACCGTGAACAGGACCATCAGCCACGCTGCGAACACGAAGATTTCGAACACCGTCAGCAACGCTTGGCCGAAGGTGAAGTCAGCTAGAACCATTCAGGTTCCCTTCTGAGTCGGGGCAGTGAATCTCGGACCAGCTGAGTATGACTTGCTCTAGCTCGCGACGCGGCTGAGCACGTCGTCGAGCAGAGCCGAGCGGTCCCCTGCTCCGAACCTCTCGTTCAACTGCGCCTCGATCTCGGCGCGGTCCTGGCCGTCGACCGCGAGCTTCATCGCGACGAGCCGCACCGCGGCGTCATCGCCGTTCGAAGCCGGCGGCGATACCGGCGCCTCGGGCGCGCCGGGCGATTCGGGCTCAGGTTCGGGGGCGGGCTCGGGGTCCAGCTCGGGCTCGGGCTCCGGTTCTGGTTCCGGAGTCTCCGACTTAGGGATCGCCTCGGTTGCGGCAGCGACCAGGGTCCCACCGAGCTCGTCGAGGGCCCGCTTGGCGGCCTCGATCTGTCCTCGCGCGTCCGCCTCGGCGCGCTCGCGGATCCGCGTGGCCTCGGCCTGCGCCTGGTCGCGGAGGCTCGCCGCCTTCGCCTCGGCATCCCGGAGGATCTCAGCCGCCCGATCCTCGGCCTCGGCGATCACTCTCCGGACCGCCTCGGCCGCCTGAGCCGCGAGGTCATCGGCATGTCGGGCGTCGCTCATGTAGAAAGCCTAGTGGGCATGGGATGAGCCAGCGTCACCGTCCGACCGTGACCTCGACCAAGCCGGACATCCACCAGCAGCCCGAGGCGTCCGCTTCGCAGGCGTCCACCTCGCCGGGAAACGCCGGATGGGTGCTCGCGTCCCTGATCGCCGTCGCCACCGTCGCGAACCTGGGGCTGGCGGTCGCAAACGTGGCGCTGCCCGACATCGGCGACCACTTCGACGCCTCGCAGACCGATCTCAACCTGGTCGCGATCGCCTATTCCCTCGGACTCGCCTGCTCCGTCCTCTACTTCGGTGCCGTCGGAGATCGCTATGGCCGCAAGGGAATCCTGCTGGTGGGCATGGCCCTGACGATTCCGGCCGACCTCGTCGCGGCCTTCGCCCCCTCGATCGGAGTGCTCTTCGCCGCGCGGATCGTCGGCGGCCTCGCCGCCGGGATGGCGTATCCGACCACCCTGGCGCTGATCACGGCGCTCTGGTCGGGGCCGGCCAGGACGAAGTCGATCGCCCTCTGGGCGGCGACCGGCGGGGCGCTGACGGCGCTCGGCCCGCTGCTCGCCGGCATCCTGCTCCAGCACTTCTCGTGGGGATCCCCGTTCCTGCTGACGCTGCCGTTTGCCGGGCTCGCCCTCTTCATGGCGCTGAGGTTCATCCCCGCCAATGTCAACGAGACCACGGAGCCGGTCGA
Organism: uncultured Solirubrobacterales bacterium; assembly: GCA_963815045.1. Classification (GTDB taxonomy): domain Bacteria; phylum Actinomycetota; class Thermoleophilia; order Solirubrobacterales; family 70-9; genus DASUPK01. The sequence goes on along the minus strand of CAWFET010000002.1, from coordinate 767,549 downwards.
CCATCCAGGCGGCGTGCTCACGATCTTCCTGGTCGGGGCCTTCATCATGGGCATCAACTTCGTGGTGGTCCCGGGCAAGGGATCGCTGGCCATCGGGTTGTTCGCGGTGTCCGCTGCCGCCCTGATCGCCTTCTTCATCAGGGAGCGGCGCGCGCGCAATCCGCTCTATGACCTCCACGTGGCCTCCCGCCGAACATTCTGGGTGGCCGCAGTCGCCGGGATCATCGTCTTCGGCTCGCTGATGGGGTCCATGTACATCGGGCAGCAGTTCCTCCAGAACGTCCTCGGCTACTCGACCGTCGGCGCTGGGGCCGCGATCCTCCCCGCCGCCCTCTGCATGGTGGTCGTGGCTCCCCGCTCCGCCAACCTGGTCGAGTCCAGGGGGGCCAGGGTGACCCTGCTCCTGGGCTACGTCTTCGTCCTGCTCGGGTTCCTCACCATGCTGCTGCTCTGGAAGGAGGGCATCGCGTACTGGAAGGTCGCGCTGGGGTACGCCTTCATCGGCATTGGTGTGGGACTTGCCGGCACTCCCGCATCCCACTCCCTGACCGGTTCGGTCCCGGTGACGAAGGCCGGCATGGCATCGGGAACCGCCGATCTCCAGCGGGACCTCGGCGGAGCGATCCTGCAGTCGATCATGGGCGCGTTCCTGACGGCCGGCTACGCGGCCGCGGCCTCGGCGGCGATCGCCGCGTCCGGCAAGAACGTCTCAGACGACGTGCAGAGCGAGCTCACCAAGTCGTTCTCGAGCGCCTCCGACGCGGCGAAGCAATATCCCCCATCGATCCAGCACGACATCGTCACCGCCGCCAAGGCGTCGTTCCTGAAGGGCGATGAGTCCGCGTACCTGGCCGGGATCGTCGCCGTCCTGATCGGCGCGGCCGTCGTCTTCTTCCTCTTCCCCAAGAACCAGGAGGAGCGGCGGATGCTCGCCTCCTTCGCGGCCGAGGACGCCGCGGCAGCCACGGGAAAGGCCTCGGCGTAGGCGATGCGCAAGTGGATCCCGATCATCATCCTGGCCTCCGGCCAGTTCGTGATGACGCTCGACACGAGCGTGATGAACGTCTCGATCTCCCAGATCACCGCGGACCTCAACACCTCGATCCAGGGAGTGCAGGCGGCCATCACCCTGTACGCGCTGGTCATGGCCGCCCTGATGCTCACCGGCGCCAAGCTCGGCGACATCTACGGGCGGAACAGGATGTTCGCGATCGGGCTGGCCGTCTACGGCACCGGCTCGATGATCACGGCCCTCAGCCCGAACCTCACCGTCCTTCTCGTGGGCTGGTCTGGGATCGAGGGTCTCGGCGCGATCATGGTGATCCCCGGGATCGCCGCACTTACCGCGGCGAATTACGAGGGCAAGGACCGAGCCGTCGCATACGCGCTGATCGGCGGCATCACGGCGGTCGCTGTCGCGGCCGGCCCGCTGATCGGCGGCTGGGTCACGACCAACGCCAGTTGGCGCTACGTGTTCGCCGGAGAGACGGTGATCGTGACCGGAATCATCCTGGTGCGGGGGCGGATCGCCCAGGCGCCGAAGGCCGAGCACCCCCCGAAGATGGACATCGTCGGGTCTGTGCTCTCCGTCGCCGGCCTTGGCCTCGCCGTCTTCGGGATCCTGATGGGAAGCAAGTGGGGATTCGTGAAGCCACTCGGGGCGCCTGAGATCAATGGGCACGAGATCACGCCTCTCGGCTTCTCGGTGGTGCCCTTCATGGTCCTGGGCGGGCTGGGGATATTGGCCGGATTCGTCCAGTGGGAGGAGCGCAGACACCGCCTGGGGCTCGACCGCCTCCTCGATACTGCGCTCCTGAGGATCACGCAGCTTCGCGCCGGCCTCACCACCCTGATGGGCCAGCAGCTGGTGCTGATGGGTCTCTTCTTCGTCGTTCCCGTCTATCTGCAGGTCGTGGTCGGGTTGAACGCGTTCGAAACCGGCAAGCGCCTGCTTCCGCTCTCCGCGGCGATGCTGGTCTTTGCGTTGGTCGGCCCCAAGATCGCGGGACGGCGCTCGCCGAGGACGGTCGCCCAGGCGGGTCTGGTCCTGATCAGCGCCGGGGCCGTGGTGATGCTCGCCACCCTCGACGTGAACCTGAACGACACCGGGTTCAAGATCGCCATGGTCTTGGTCGGCGCCGGAGGTGGGTTGCTCGCCTCCCAACTCGGCAACGTGATCATGTCGTCGACCGATCCCTCCAAGGCGAGTGAGACCGGCGGCCTGCAGGGCACGGCGCTGAACCTCGGCGCCTCGATCGGCACCGCCCTGGTCGGCGCCATCCTGATCCTCAACCTGATCAACGGGTTCAACGACAACATCGCCGACAACCCGCAGGTACCCGCCCAGGCTCGCGAGGCGATCGCCACCAACACCGAGGAGGGAATCGACATCGTGCCGGCCTCCCAGGTTGAGCAGGTGGCACTCTCGAAGGGCCTCTCCGACGATCAGGCGAAGGCGGTGGCGGCCGACTACAGCGACGCCCAACTCGACGCGCTGCGGATCTCCGTCGGCGCCGTCGCGGCGATTGCGTTGCTCTGCCTGTGGTTCACGCGGAAGCTGCCAACCTCGGCCATCGCACCGAGCACCGAGCCGGACCGTGCCGCGCCGGCGGCCTCCGCCTGACCCGTTAGGCCCAGCGGCAGGAAAGGCGTCAGGAAGCCCGAACGGTCGGAAGTGGCCCGAAATGCCGGCGAACGGCAAGGTAAGAGGCGGAGACTTGGATTCTCGCGCCAGCGGGGGGAGCGCTGGGGGCAGTTCGTCGCGAGGGTCGCGAACGCTTTCGGGCTTGTCCTGCTGCTGGTGCTGGCCACCTATGTCCTCGGCTCACTGACGGGGTTCCATGGCTGGACGGCTGTGCTCACCACTGTGGTCGCGGCGCTGGCCGGCGTGGTGGGCCTCGCCGGATCGGGAGTGCGCCCGACCGTCGTCCGCGGGGCCGGGATCGTCGCCCTAGCGGCGGCCATTCTCGCCATGCTGGCCGAGCTCGCCGACAACCCTCACCTGCTGGGCGCCAGCGCGTTCGTGATCGTGTGCCTCCTGACGCTCGCGGCCGGGGCGATCCTGCGCGCGGTTCTGGCCGAGACTGAGGTGGGGTTTCGCACGATCCTGGGCGCGATCAGCGTCTACACGATCCTTGGACTGCTGTTCAGCTTCCTCTATGCAGCGATGGACCGAGTGGGCTCCACCCCGTTCTTCGGCGCCGGCGTCTCGGTCAAGGGCGGCGACTTCCTCTTCTTCAGCTTCACCACGCTGACCACCACCGGCTACGGGAACCTGGTGCCGGCGGCGCAGCCGGGCAAGATGTTCGCTGGCCTCGAGATGCTGATGGGCCAGATCTTCCTGGTAACTCTGGTCGCTGGACTGGTCAGCCTCTGGCGCCCGGGGCTGCTCGCGCGCACCCGCGAGAGCCGCTGACCATGGACACGACGCAACTCCAAGTCCTCCCCCTGGCCCTGATCATGGTGATGGGGCCTCAGATCCTGACGGCGATCTTCCTGGTCACGAGCCGGGAGCCGGTCAAGAACTCGTTGGCGCTGCTGGTCGGAGTCGTGGTGGCCGCGGCCGTGAGCGTCGTGGTGTGGTTCAAGCTCTACGACGTTCTCGGGATCAACCCGCCCTCGGGATCGGGGCCCAGTACCGCCGACTACGTGGTCGCCGGCCTGCTGGCGCTTCTCGGCGTCCGCACGTTCCTGGGTCGCGGCGAGGCCAAGGTTCCCAAATGGATGACCGCTCTCCAGGAGGCCAAGCCACTCCGCGCCTTCGAGCTCGGCTTCCTGCTCATCCTGCTGATGCCGACGGACATCGTCGCCGTGATCTCGACCGTCCACTGGCTCCACAACGGCCGTGATGGCCTGTTGCACGCATGGCCGGTGGTGACCGCGACGGTGGTCCTGATGGCTTTGCCGATCACGGCCTACCTGCTGCTGGGTCGCCGCGCCCGTGAGGCCATGCCTGGGATTCGCGACTGGCTGACCAACAACGCCTGGCTCGTCAACCTCGTGGTGATCGTCTACTTCATCTACCAGCTGGTGAAGTAGCCACCAGCGTGCGAGCTACGGGCAGGTGAAGGGGCTGAGCGCGCTCGGGACCCCGGTTACGTTCAGCAGGAGGCCGACCGGGATGATGCCGCCGAGCGAGAGATTGGTCAGGACCGTGCGGATGCTGTTGAGCTGGGTGACCGCCGAGGACATCTGCGTGCAGAGGGCGGTCACGTCCGGAACCGCGCCGATCGCACCGGTCAGATCCGAAGCGGAGATGCCGTTCAGCTTCGCGGCGCCGGCAACGGCTGCGAGCAGATCCGTGTTGGTGAGACCGGAGAGCACGCCTTGCAGAGAACTGACGTCCGACTGCAGCGATGAGAGCTGCGTGGTGAGGCTGGAGAGCTGAGTGGTCAGGCTGTTGAGCTGGGTCGTGACGCTGGAGTCGACCTGTCCCGGGATTCCCTGGGCTCCCTGGGCGCCGGTCGAGCCCTGCTGGCCCTGAGAGTTCCAGACAAGCGGCTTCTGCCCCTTCCTGCAGCGCTTGCCCGAGGGGACGACGCGGAGGGTGCCCTTCGCCTTGCCCTTCTTCGCGTAGCAAGCGGTGATCTGGCCGGTGGGCCCGACGACGGAGGCATTGGCCTCGCCCGGCAGGACCGCGATCAGCGCCAGCGCGGCGGCGGCCGCGAGGGCGCCGAGCATTGATCGCATGGAAAGAGGAGTCCCGGTCGTCATCAGTGGTCCCCACCGAGATCGGTCCGGAAGCCGCATTGCTTGACCCCACTATTGTGGAAAGGGCGTGGGATCCAAGTCAATCGACCCGGGCGACTTCCGCCAGACGCAGCACAGGAACTGGGACTCCGCTGCGGTCGGGTGGATGAAATGGAGCGAGTTCAACGACCGGGCGGACCGGCACATCAGCGAGCGGCTGGTGGAGCTCGCGGGGGTGGAGCCGGGGGGACGGGTGCTGGACGTCGCCGCCGGGTACGGCGAGCCTGCGCTGACCGCCGCGCGCAGGGCCGGCCCCGAGGGCCGTGTCGTGGCCACGGACATCTCCGCCGAGATGCTGGCGTTCGCGCGTGAACGGGCGTCCGCGGCCGGCCTGGGCAACCTCGAGTTCATGGAGTCGGACGCCTCCAGCCTCGATTTTCCGCACGAGAGCTTCGACGCCGCCGTCTCCCGCTGGGGAATCATCTTCGAGCCCGACGCCGAGGCCGCCGCGAGCCGCATCCGCGGCTTCCTCAAGCCGGGTGCGCGGATGGCGATCAGCTCGTGGGGCCAGCCCGATCAGGTCCCCTTCCTCTCGATCCCGATGAGGACGACGATGGAGCGGTTCGACGTGCCCCCTCCCCCGACCGGAACACCCGGGCCTCTCTCCCGGCCGACTCCCGACGCCATCGGCGGTCTGCTCGAAGGAGGTGGGTTCTCGGAGGTCGCCGTGGAGCAGGACGAGGTCATCTTCGAGTTCGACTCCCCGGCGCACTTCACCGCCTACGTCAGGGCGATCGCCGCCCCGATCCGAGCGATGATCGAGCAGCACGCGGGCGAGGCCCAGGAAGAGGCCTGGGACGCGATCACGCAGGCCGCAACGGATGCGGGTGGCGGCTCGGGGCCGCTGAGCCTGTCGAACGTGGTGCTGCTCGCCTCGGCAGCCGCCTGAGTCGGGCGGCCGCGGCTAGGCCCGGATCGCGTCGAGGTCCGCCCTGAGCTCCTTGAGCTCGTCGCGGATCCGCGCTGCCTCCTCGAAGCGAAGGTCGTCGGCCGCGGCGAGCATCTCCTCCTCCAGCTCGATGACCAGCTTCTCGAGCTCCTCCGGAGTCTTGGTCGCGGTCTCCTCGCGGCGGCGACGGCGCCGGCGTGGCGCGTTCGACTCCATTGCCAGGAACTCCGCCATGTCGGAGATTCCCTTGGTGACCGTGGCGGCGGTGATGCCGTGCTCCTCGTTGTAGGCGAGCTGGATCGCGCGGCGGCGGTCGGTCTCGGAGATCGCCTTGCGCATCGCGTCGGTCTCCTTGTCCGCGTACATCAGGACGCGCCCGTCGACGTTCCGGGCCGCCCGGCCGATCGTCTGGATCAGGCTGGTCTCGCCGCGGAGAAAGCCCTCCTTGTCCGCGTCGAGGATCGCGACCAATGAGACCTCGGGAAGGTCGAGGCCCTCTCGAAGCAGGTTGACGCCGACCAGCACGTCGTACTCGCCGAGCCGGAGCTCGCGGATGATCTGGATCCGCTCGAGGGTGTCGATCTCGGAGTGCAGGTAGCGAACCTTGAAGCCGTGCTCGAGCAGGTACTCCGTCAGGTCCTCGGCCATCTTCTTGGTGAGCGTGGTGACCAGCACCCGCTCGTCCTTCTCCGCCCGCACCCTGACCTCGTTCATCAGGTCGTCGATCTGGTTCTTGGTCTCCCGGACCTCGACATCGGGGTCGACGATCCCCGTCGGCCGGACGATCTGCTCGACGACGTTCGAGGACTCGGCTCTCTCCCACGGGCCTGGAGTGGCCGAGACGAGGACCATCTGGTTGATCCGGTCGAGGAACTCGTGGAACTTGAGCGGGCGGTTGTCGACCGCGCTCGGCAGCCGGAAGCCGAAGTCGACCAGAGTCGACTTGCGCGAGAAGTCTCCCTCGTACATCCCGCCTAGCTGCGGAATGGTCTGGTGGGACTCGTCGACGAAGAGGACGAAGTCGTCCGGGAAGTAGTCGATCAGCGTGTAGGGCGGGCTGCCCGGCGGACGCCCGTCGAGGATCCGCGAGTAGTTCTCGATGCCGGGGCAGAAGCCGAGCTCGCGCATCATCTCCATGTCGTAGCGGGTGCGCTGCTGGAGCCGATGCGCCTCGAGCTGCTTGCCGTGCTCCTCGAAGTGGGCGACCTGGTTCCGCATCTCGCGCTCGATCTCGTCGACGGCCCGCTCCATCGTCTCCTCCTTGACGACGTAATGGCTCGCCGGCCAGACCGAGACGTGGTCGATGACGTCGAGGATCTCGCCGGTCAGCGGGTCGAAGTGCTGGATCGCCTCGATCTCGTCCCCGAAGAGCTGGATCCGGTAGGCCGACTCGGCGTACGCCGGGAAGATCTCCAGCACCTCGCCGCGGGCCCGGAACGCGCCGCGCGTCAGGTTCTGGTCGTTGCGCCGGTACTGCATGCCGACCAGCTTGCGAAAGACGTCCTGCCGGTCGATCCAGTCCCCCACCTTGAAGAGCTGCATCTGCTCTCTGTAGAGCTGCGGTGAGCCGATCCCGTAGATGCAGGACACCGAGGCGACGATGATCACGTCGTCGCGGGCGAAGAGCGAGGCCGTCGCGGAGTGGCGCAGGCGGTCGATCTCGTCGTTGATCGATGAGTCCTTCTCGATGTAGAGGTCCTGAGCCGGGACGTAGGCCTCGGGCTGGTAGTAGTCGTAGTAGCTGACGAAGTACTCGACGGCATTGTCCGGGAAGAACTCGCGGAACTCGTTGCAGAGCTGCGCCGCCAGCGTCTTGTTGTGGGCGATGACCAGGGCCGGGCGCTGGACGCGCTCGATCGTCGCGGCCATCGTGAAGGTCTTGCCCGTGCCGGTCGCGCCCAGCAGCGTCTGGAATCGCTCCTTCGCCTCGATCCCCTCGGCGAGGCCCTCGATCGCCTTCGGCTGGTCCGCCGTCGGCGTATAGGCCGGATTGAGCTTGAACTTCGGCACCGACTGAGCGTAGCTGCCGGCCATTACCGGAAACCGCCGAGTTCCAAAGGCGGCTGCCCGGGTACCCCGCAAGCATGCCGGGACTTGTTCTGGGGCCGCTGCTGCGCTACGTCGGCGAGACCGAGGCAACCGTGTGGGTCGAGACGGACGGCCCCTGCGAGGTCGACGTGCTCGGGCGACGCGACCGAACGTTCTGCGTGGAGGGCCACCACTACGCCCTCGTCTGCCTGGACGGCCTCGAGCCTGGCACCTCCTACGAGTACGAGGTGAAGCTCGACGGCGAGCGGGTCTGGCCGCCGGCCGAGAGCGGCTTTCCCCCGAGCCGTCTGCGGACCCTCGAGCGTGACGCCCCCCTTCGCATCGTCTTCGGCTCGTGCAGGGTCGCCGTGCCGCACATTCCTCCGTACACCCTGACCAAGGACGAGGACCCGGAGCATGGCCGGGAGATCGACGCGCTCTATGCCCTCGCCATCCGGATGAAGGAGCAGCCGCCCGAGGAGTGGCCGCACCTGCTCCTCATGATCGGCGATCAGGTCTACGCGGACGAGGACGCGCCGAGAACGCGCGAGTTCATTCGCGAGCGCAGGGGAACGGACGGCGAGCCCGGTGAGGAGGTGGCGGACTTCGAGGAGTACACGCACCTGTATCGGGAGACCTGGGGGGAGGAGCCCATCCGGTGGCTGCTCTCCACCGTGCCCTCGGCGATGATCTTCGACGACCACGACATCCACGACGACTGGAACACGTCGATCTCGTGGCTGGAGGAGATGCGCGCAAAGCCCTGGTGGGATCGCAGGATCACGGGCGGGATCGCGAGCTACTGGGTCTACCAGGCGCTGGGGAACTTCTCCCCGGATCAGATCGCCGACCGGGGGCTGCTCGCCCACCTCAAGTCCCAGCCCGACTCCGGCCGGGCGCTGCACGAGTGGGCGCGGGACGTCGACTGGGGCAGCGAGGGCAGGCGCTGGAGCCTCTCGCGGGATCTCGGCGGCGTCCGGGTGGTGATGCTCGACTCACGCGAGGGCCGCGTGCTGGGCGAGAGCCCGCGCCGGATGTTCGACGACGAGGAATGGAGATGGCTCGAGGAGGTGGTGACTGGCGACGTCAGGCACCTGGTCATCGCCGACACCCTGCCGATCTTTCTGCCGCAGGCGATTCACAACCTCGAATCCTGGAACGACGCGGTCGCCGGCGGAGCCTGGACAAAGGCCATGAAGGGCTTCGGAGAGCGGGTGCGCCGGGGACTCGATCTCGAACACTGGGCTGCCTTTCCCCACTCGTTCGACCAGATCGTCGAGCTGATCCGAGCTGCGGGAGCCGGCGAGAGGGGTGCGCCCCCCTCCTCGATCGTGTCGCTCGGAGGAGACATCCATCACGCCTACCTCGCCGACGTGGAGTTCCCGGAGAGCGACGGGGTGACGAGTCCCGTCTGGCAGGCGGTCTGCTCGCCGTTCCGGAATGCCCTGAGCAAGCGGGAACGCCGAATCGCACAAGCCGGCGACTCGAAGCTGGCGCGAGCGCTCACCCGCGGTCTTGCTCGCTCAGCCGGCGTGAAGCTTCCGGAGGTGGAATGGCACCTCGAGCAGAAGCCCACCTTCGACAACCAGTTCGCCACCCTCGATTTCGAGGGAGACCGCGTGGAACTGCGGATCGAGAGGATCGTTCCCGGCGACTGGCGTCGCCCTCGGATCGAGACGTCGCTGGAGCGGCGGCTCGCCTAGGCGTCGACCGCGGCGATCCCCTCGGCCGTGGCCCCCAGCGCCCGGACCAGCATCTCGACCATCTCGTCGCGCTCAGGGGCCCCCTCCTCGAGCCAGGTGAGCATCGCCGCCTCGACGTACGACGTCCAGGCGCGCAGCCCCACGCGCACGACGGGACGCTCGGCATCGAGGCCCATCACATCGGCGAGCCGGGTGACGCGCCACCAGCGGGCCTGCTCGAGTGCCTCCCGGACCTCACTGAAGCCACTCGCTCGGGTCATCAGGTTGCGATAGCCGGCCGGATGCTCGCTGATGGCGTCGGCGAAGTTGCGGAGGCCGGAGCGCAGCCGCTCGGCGGGAGGCAGCTCGGGATCGGGCTCGACCCGTGACCGGAAGCCCTCGATCAGCGGCTCGAGGCAGGCGACGTACAGGCCCTTCTTGCTGCCGAAGTATTGGAAGACCAGGCCGTGGGAGACACCGGCCGCCTCCGCGACCTCGTCTACGGAGACCTCCTCGTAGTCCCGGTCGCCGAACACCTCGAGTGCGGCGGAGAGCAGTTCCAGGCGGCGCTCGCCGGCCCGTTCGGTTGTCAGCGGACGCGAGGCGATGGGTCACCTTAGCCCGGGTTGACTTCGAGTCAACACTCAGTACTGGGTGTCCGGGGTCTGAAGGGCGCTGGTACTGTGCTCGCAGTCGTTGACTCCGAGTCAAATTCGGAGTCGCAGAGGAGGAACGGTGGGAAGGTCGCGCAGGGAAGCGCGCAGTGGAGGAAGAATCCGTGGCTCGCTCGCGTTCGCGACGCTGCTGGCGGCGATCGCCGGCACGGCGCTCCTGGCGCCCGCCGGCGCGACCGCCACCCCTCCCTCCCCGGGCTGCTCCGCCGGCCCCACCGTCGGCACCAAGACGACCTACGAGTGCAACGTCCCGACGGGGACCATCGGCGGGTACGAGGTCCGGCAGTGGTACGCCGGGGTTCCGACTCCCGCCGAGGACGGCTACATCACCCACATCGAGACCGACGTCATCGACGACGTCACCGGCGAGCAGGTGCCGATCCAGCGCCTGATGCTCCACCACATCGTCTTCATCAACGTCAACCACCAGGACACGACCTGCGCCGGGAAGGGCTATCTCGGCTTCGACGGTCGCAAGGACTTCGGCAGCAGCTTTGCGCCCCAGCGCTTCTACGCCGCGGGCGAGGAGCGGGCGAAGATGAGCCTGCCTGACGGCTATGGCTACAGCACCAAGGGGAGCGACAACTGGGGAGTCGTCGCAATGGTGATGAACCACAGGTCGACGGCGGACCACGCCTACATCCACTACGAGGTGACGGTCGACTCCAACCCGGCCCTCCAGCCGGTCACTCCCTACTGGTTCGACGTCAGGGACTGCCGGGCCGACCCGATCTACAACGTTCCGGGCGTGCCCCATGTCCGGAAGGCCAAGAAGCCCAAGAAGGGCAAGGCCTCAGCAGCATCGCGGCACAAGAAGGGCCACGGCAAGAAGGGCAAGAAGAAGCGGAAGAAGGCCCGCGTCGCCCCGACAACCGACGAGACCGAGGACATCACCTTCCACGAGAGCGGCCGCCTGATCGCCGGCGCCGGTCACGTCCACGGCGGCGCGATCAAGGAGACCCTGACGCAGCCGGACTGCGGGAACCGCCAGGTGGCCGAGTCCGTCCCGACCTGGGGCCTTGCGGACCATCCCTTCTACAACGTCCGCCCGGTCCTCCACGAGCCGGGCCCGATCAACATGAGCGCCTTCGGCGATACCACCGGGCTGCCGGTCAACGCGGGCGAGACGCTGCGCCTGAACTCGATCTACGACGACTCCCAGCCGCACGTGCGGGTGATGGGAATCATGATCGCCTACTTCGCCCCGGATTCGTCGGTGACGGCGAACTGCGGCCCCGTCCCCAACTGGACGATCCTGAAGACCAACCAGCCCGGGCGGTCAGGCCCGATCCCGTTCAAGATCCCGCTGACGGGTCTCGACGCGAACGGCCAGGCGACGTCGATCAACGCTCCTCCCGGCCAGCTGCAGAATGCGGGCTCCAGCTCGGTGGTCAACGTCGGTGACCGTTTCTTCGGATCCCCCAACCTTCGCGTGAAGCAGGGCTCGTTCGTCACCTGGCAGTTCGCCGGTCAGGAGCTGCACAACGTGACCCTGGCGAACGGCCCCGAGGGCATCGGCTCCGACAACCTGGACGGAAACCGCGCCTTCACGCAGAAGTTCAGCCGGCCGGGCACCTACCGCTTCTTCTGCGCGCTGCACCCGGTGCAGATGCAGGAGCGGATCGTGGTCACGCCCCGCAAGAAGAAGCATAAGAAGAGGCACTGATCCTCTCAGGTCCTTTCTAGGTCTCTCTCAGGGGACTCTCACAGTGCCCGCATAGCCTCGCGGCGCTCACACAGGGGGCGGAGAGGAGAGAGCGATGTTCTCGAAAGCCGCCATTGGGCGCACGGCAGTACTCGGCGCCTTCGCAGCAGCAACTCTCGGTGCGTGCCTCGCCCTGTTCGGAACCGGGAAGTTGACGGTCCCGAGCTCAGCTCAGGCGACCGCAGCAGCCAGCGGCCCGGATTTGACGGCCCTTCCCCTGGGCGACGGCCGGACCACCACCAACCCCCAGCGCGGCTACCTCTACGAATGCCGCGTCCAGGCGGGTGGGGGCGGCGCGGCCGTCAATGGACCGTGGATCCACGGCTCCACCTACGACCTGACCGCCAAGACGACCGTTGACGGCCAGGTGAGCTGGCCGAACGCCCATTTCAAGAAGAGCGTCCGCCGCAGGTCGCTCCGGCTGCGCGGAGATGGGCTGCCAAAGCACACGACGGGGACCTTCCCCGTCCAGTCAACGGACGACGCGTACCAGATCGACCGGAACCCGAACCGCATCTCCTCCTACTCGCTCTCGGACACCTTGACGACCAAGCCGAGGTACCACTCGACCCCGGCCTGCGTCGGAGGTCAGGTCGGTGTGATGACCTCAGGCGTGGCGCTGTTCGACGCGGTGGACGGTGAGAATCGCGATGCGGTCGCCCACGAGGTGCAGGACAGCTGCGACGGCCATCCCGAGATGACCGGCGTCTACCACTACCACGGGCTCTCCTCCTGCATCGACACCGGGCCCGCGGGCAAACAGTCGAAGCTGATCGGCTGGGCGCTCGACGGGTTCCCGATCTACGGACCTCGCGGCAAGGGCGGTCGGTACCTGAGCAACGCCGACCTCGACGAGTGCCACGGGACGACGAGCAAGGTCAACTACCTCGGCAAGAAGCGCAAGCTCTACCACTACGTCGCGAACTACGAGTTCCCCTACACGGTGGGCTGCTACCGAGGTACTCCCTCGAGCAGCGCGTACGGCCCTCCCGGCTAGCGGCCCGGTGGGAGCTACGGCGCGTTGATGAAGTCCAGGCTGGCGGAGACGCGCGAGTAGACCGTCGGCGCCGCCGGCAGGCCGCAGAGCGCGCCGCCGAACGAGACCGTCCCGACCTCAACCGGGCCGGTCGGCGTATCGGCGACCAGCGGGCCGCCGCTGTCGCCGGAGCACGCCGTGGTATGGATCTTGAACCGGCCCGGCTTCTTGAGCTTGGCGCCGAGCGCGCAGATCATGCTCTCCGGCGCGAACAGGTCGCGCGTGTAGGCCTTCAGACAGCGGTTGTCGGTCCGCACCTGCTCGACGGTCGCCTTCAGGAATCCGGAGAGACGCGTTCCGAACGGATTGGTCGCGCCGTAGCCGGCCACGCTGAGGCGCCCGCCGACCCCCGTCGTCGCGGCGTTCTGGTCCGGTGTGGCGAGGGCGATTGGCGGAGCCGTGGTCGGCTGGGCGAGATTCAGGACCGCCACGTCGTGCAGGCCGGTCTGCTCGAAGTCGGGGTGGACGCGTCCCGAGGTCACGCCGATCGACTGACCGGCCGCGACGTCGCGAAGGGTCGGGCGGCCGACGATCACCTGGAAGTTGGCGAGGTTGAAGCCGTCGACGCAGTGCCCTGCGGTGAGCACCTTCGTCGGCGCGATCACGGAGCCGCTGCAGTGCATGTGGCCCTTGCGGAAGATCGCGACCGCGTACGGGAACTGCGCCGGGTTGGCGCGCGCGCCACCGACGACGGAGGCATGGGCGTGGGGCGCGGCGGACGCTGCGGAGGGCAGCGCTCCCAGCCCCAGCGCGGACGCGCAGGCCAGGGCTGCGATCAGGCTGCGGTTTCGGCGACTCAGCTCCATGATCTCCTCTCTGCTCCCCTGCTCAGTCGAGCCCAAGCTCGTGACGGTAGTGCCGGGCATACTCGTCGCGCTTCTCCAGGACATTCTCCACGTAGTCGCGCGTTTCGGGAAATGGAATGTCGTCCAGGCTCAGGCTCGAACCTCCCCAGTTGGCCACGTTGGTCTCTCCGGCGTTGTAGGCGGCCAGCGCGGCGATCTCGTTGTCCCCGAACTTCTGGATCAGGTAGTGGAGGTAGAAGGTCCCGTAGCGGATGTTGATGTCGGGATCCGAGAGGTCGTCGAAGTTGAAGGTCTGGCCGCCGCTGAGGCTCTCGATCACCTTCGCCGTGCTCGGCGTGATCTGCATGAGCCCGCGCGCGCCGGCGTGCGAGGTCTGGTCGCGGAAGCGCGACTCGTTGTAGATCACCGCGGCGATCAGGTCGGCGGGCACGTTCTTCTCGGCGGCCTGCTGCCGGATGATGTCCTCGTGCTGAAGAGGGAGGGTGACCTCCTCGAGGGTGCGCTGGAAGCGGTCGCTGTTGGCGAGCAGGAAGCCGCCGAGGACGCCCACCAGCAGCGTCCCGCCGATGACCAGAGCCCGGCGCCGGCGCTGGGAGCGCCGCCGGGACTTCGTCCGGGTCGTCCTCCCGGTCTTCGAGCGCGAGGCGCTGTGCTTCGAGCGCGTGCGCGCAGACCGAACCGAGGTGCTCGGACTCATCCACCGCCCCCCTTGCGCAGTTGGTCGATCAGCTTGTTCACCTCTCTATCCAACGCTTCAAGCGACTCATCGTTGCGGATGACGTGGTCGGCACGGCGGACCTTCTCAGCCTGATCGAGCTGCCGGCCCTCTCTGCCCTCCAGGCCCGCCTGGCCGCGCTCGCGCAGCCGCGCGTCGCGGACCTCGTCATCGGCGACCACCGCGAGCGTGGCGTCGAAGGCGTCGTCCATCGATGCCTCGAACAGCAGGGGGACCTCGACGACGGCGATCTCCGTCTCGGGATCCAGGCCCTGCCGCCACTCGAGCACGTGCGCGCCAACGCGCGGGTGGGTGACGCTCTCGAGCCAGGTCAGCTCGTCACGGTCGCCGAAGACGATCTCCCCCACCCTGTCGCGGTCGACGGTCCCATCGGGAGCGATCTCCTCCCCCCAGCGCTCGACCAGCGCCTGCCGCACCGCCTCGTCATCGAGAATGTCGTGAGCGACCTTGTCGGTCGAGAGGACCGGGATGCCCCGTCGCTCGAACGCGGCCAGCGCTTCGGACTTGCCGGCCCCGATCCCTCCCGTGAGGCCTACGAAGCGGGTCAACCCTGCGTTGGAGGTGGCTCCTCGGCCGGCGGCTCCTCGGAGGGTGCCTCCTCAGCGGCCGGCTCCTCGGCGGCCGGCTCCTCGGCGGCCGGCTCCTCCTCGGCGGCGGGCTCCTCCTCGGCAGGAGGTTCCTCCTCAGCGGGAGGTTCCTCCTCGGCGGGAGTCTCCTCGACGGGCGCCTCCTCGGGCGCGACCTCGGCCTCGGGCGCGACCTCGGCCTCGGGAGCCTCCGCCGGTGCCGGCTCGGCCTCAGGCTCGGCGGACGGAGCCGCGAGCTCGGCCTCCGCCTCGGGCACGTCTTCGATCACCACGTCGTCCGTGACCTCGCGCGTGGGCAGCTCCTGGCCCTCCACGCGCTTCACGCTCAGCGAGAGGCGGCGGCGGGAATCGTCGACCTCGAGAATCTTCACCTGGAGCTCGTCGCCGGGGCGAACGACCTCGGCGGGGCTCTCGACGTGATGCTGCGCAAGCTCTGAGATGTGGACCAGGCCCTCGACGCCGGGCAGGATCTGGACGAAGGCTCCGAAGGCGACGATCTTGGTCACCTTGCCGTCGACCGTGTCGCCCTCCTTGTACTCGTTCAGGACCTTCTGCCACGGGTCCTCCTGGGTCTGCTTGAGGCCCAGGGAGATGCGCTGGCGGTCACGGTCTATGTCGAGAACCTTGACCCGCACCGTGTCGCCGATCGAGACCACCTCGGAGGGGTGGTTGACGTGGCTCCAGGAGAGCTCGGAGATGTGGATCAGGCCGTCGATGCCCTTGAGATCGACGAAGGCGCCGAAGTCGACGATGTTGGAGATCTGGCCTTCGACCACCTCGCCGGGCTCGAGGTTGCCGAGGATCTGCTCGCGGACCTCCTTGCGCTCCTCCTCGAGAACCGCGCGGCGAGAGAGCACGACGTTGTTGCGCGAGCGGTTGAGCTCGATCACCTTGCATTCGAGCTTCTGGCCCATGAACTCGTCGAGGTTCTGGACGCGGCGGATGTCGACCAGGGAGGCGGGCAGGAAGCCGCGCACGCCGAGGTCGAGGATCAGGCCGCCCTTGACGACCTCGATCACGGTGCCCTCCACGGGCTCACCGGAGTCGGCGGCCTTCTCGATCCGGCGCCAGGCCTTCTCGAAGCGGGCGCGCTTCTTGGAGAGGATCAGGCGCCCCTCCTGGTCCTCCTTGGTGAGGACGAGCGCGTCGACGTCCTCGCCGAGCTCGACCTCCTCGGAGGGATCGACCGACTTGCGGATCGAGAGCTCATTCGACGGAATGACGCCCTCGCTCTTGTAGCCGATGTCAACGAGGACCTCATCCTGGTCGATCCGCACGACCTTGCCGCTCACGACGTCGCCCTCGTTGAAGGGATGGATCGTCGCGTCGTAGTTCGGAACGAGCTTGCCGTCGACCTCGATCATGAAGTTGTCGAGGGTGGCGGCGCCGTTGCCGGTGCTCTGCGGCTGCTCCTCCTGCGGCTGTTCTTCGGGGGCAGTCTCTGTCGTTGTGTCCATCTCGGGCACGGCCGCAGAGTGTTGCAGACACATGCCTGAGGCACGGGCTCGCCGTCCCGCCTCCGGGCGGGCTTCCATTACCTTTGCGAGCGATGCCCAGGCGTCGGACCAAGCGCGGCGAGGAGCGGACTCCGCTGAGCGGCAGCCACGACGTGATCGTCTGCGGCGCGAGCTTCGCCGGCCTGACCGTGGCGCGGCAGCTCGCCGGTTCGGGGGCGAGCGTGCTCGTGCTCGACCGCTACGAGATCGGTGAGCGCCAGACCTCGGCGTGCGGCATCCCCACCGCATGGCTCGACGCGATGGGCCTCGAGGGATCGAAGCGCCAGGAGTTCGGCGAGCTGGTCGTGCACACGCCGCGGGGAACGTCCCGGTACGAGCTCCCCTGGACCTTCTCGACCTTCGACTATCGCGAGCTCTGCCAGCTGCTCTGGGCACAGTCGGACGCCCAGTTCGAGACCGCCAAGGTCAACGGCCGCACCGGTGAGACGGTCCACACCGACCGCGGCGATGTCTCCGCCCCGCTGATCGTCGACGCCCTGGGATGGCGGCGGATCCTCGCCTCCGATGGCGGCTACCAGCCGCCCGACGCCCCGCTCTCGCGCGGCCTCGAGGTGCATCCGCACGGCGGCGGGGACGACCTGGAGGTGTGGATCGACCGCCGCTACGTGCCGGCCGGCTACGGCTGGAGCTTTCCCGCCAGCGACGAGCAGCGGATCGGCGTCGGCTCATTCGACCCCCGCTTCCACGTCAAGGACACGACCGTGCTGCTCGCGGAGGACCTCGAGCGCGACGCGGTTCGCTACCAGGGCAATTGGATCCCGCACAAGATCCGGAAGGGCACCGAGGACGGCGTCTTCTTCGTCGGCGACTCGGCCGGCCACTGCCTGCCGCTGACCGCGGAGGGCATCAGGACCGCCCTCTATTTCGGCATCAAGCTCGGGGACGAGCTGCGCGACGTGGTCGAGGGCCGCCAGGATCGCGAGGCGGCGCTGCGCAGCTACGAAGCGTTCGTGGACGAGCACGAGTGGAAGTTCCGCTGGCTGCTCAGGGCGCAGAAGCTGCTGCCGAAGCTTCCGGCCCGCGCCCAGCGCGGTGTGATCCGCGCCTGCGGGCGCAGGCGCTTCGTCGACTGGGCGTTCGGGCACTACCTGCGAATCGCCCCGCCGGAGTTTGCGGGTCCGGCACCCCAGAAGATCGGCGAGCGCGAGACGCTCACCGCCGCCGCGTAGCCCTAGAACCCGCGGCGCTCCCTGAGGCTGTTGACCGAGCGGGCCGTTGCGCCTCCTCCCGAGCCGAGCTCATGGCGGACGACCAGCGCGCGGATGGCGAAGAGGACGGCGAGCACGCCGACCACGATGGTGGGCCAGATCACCTCGCTCGGGCTGATGCCGCCCAGCGCGGCGAAGAAGACGTACATCGCCACTGCGCCGAGGCAGATAACGGAGAGCGGTCCGAGCATCCTGCTCAACATCGGTCACCTCCTGTCACCGGGGATTGACGCCTTCGAATCTAACCCCGGGGAAGGCGACGAGTCATCGGTGAAAAACCGCAATCAACGGACGATCAGGTAGGTGCCCGCGAGCAGCAGCGCGATTCCCGCCACCCGGCTCGCGGTGATCGGCTGCTGCTCGAGCCCCAGGAAGCCGATCCGATCGAGCACCACGGAGGTGGTGAGCTGGCCGGTGACCGTGGCGGCTGCGACGGCCCCTGCTCCGATCTGGGAGACGAGGACGAGCGCCGAAAAGACGTAGGCGGCGCCAAGCGCCCCGCCGAGCAGGTAGTACCACTGGATATGGGCCACCTCGCCGAGGCCACCCGCCTTGCCGCTCAGCGCGACGATGGCACCGAGGAGCAGCGTGCCGACGGCGAAGGAGACGGTGGCGGCGGCGAAGCTGCCGGTCGACTTGCCGAGCCCCGCGTTGATCGGCGCCTGCAGGGCGATGCAGCCGCCGACCACAGCCATGATCAAGACCGCGAAGCCCCTGTCCATCGGCGGATCCTCTCAGACGACGGGCGCTACTTGGCGGCCAGCCAGTCCTTGCCGACGCCGACGTCGACCGCCAGTGGCGGGTCGAGCGGGAAGGCGCCGCACATGGCCTTCTCGACCAGCTTCGACGCGGCGTCCATCTCGTCGGTCGGCCCCTCGAAGAGGAGCTCGTCGTGGATCTGGAGGACCAGGCGCGTCGAGAGGTCGGACTTCTCCAGTTGACGCTGGGCGTCCACCATCGCGATCTTGATGATGTCCGCCGAGGTGCCCTGGATCGGCATGTTCACCGCGTTGCGCTCACCCTGGCCGCGGACCTGCGGGCGGCCCGAGCGGAGCTCCGGGATCGGGCGGCGGCGGCCCAGCAGCGTGCTGACGTATCCATGCTCCTTGGCGAACTCGACCGTCTCGGTGATGTAGCTCTTCACCGCCGGGAAGCGCTCGAAGTAGCGGTCGATGTAGGCACCGGCCTCCTCCTGCTCGATGTTGAGGCGATCGGCGAGCCCGTACGCAGAGAGGCCGTAGGCGATGCCGTAGTTGACCATCTTGGCCTTGGAGCGCTCGCCCGGGCTGACCTTCTTCGGATCGGCGCCGATGATCCCGGCGGCCGTGGCCGCGTGGATGTCCTCGTCGCGAGCGAAGATCTCCTTGAGGGCATCCTCTCCCGCCATGTGGGCCAGGATCCGCAGCTCGATCTGGTTGTAGTCCGCGGAGAGCAGGCGCTGGCCGCGCGGGGCGACGAAGCACGATCGGATCGGGCGACCCTCGTCGCTGCGGATCGGGATGTTCTGGAGGTTGGGGTTCGTGCTGGAGAGGCGGCCGGTGGCCGTGGCGGTCTGGTTGAAGGTGGTGTGCAGGCGGCCGGTGTCTGGATCGATCAGCTCCGGCAGGGCGTCGAGGTAGGTGCTCTTCAGCTTGGTGAGCTCGCGCCACTGCTCGACCTTCGCGACGATCTCGTGTTCCTCGCGGATCTGGGAGAGGACGCGGGCGTCGGTGGAGAAGCCGGTCTTGCCTCGGCGCTTCTTGGTGAGGCCGAGCTCGTCGAAGAGGACCTCGGCCAGCTGCTGTGGCGAGCCGATGGTGAACTCGTGGCCGGCCAGTTCGAAGATCTCGGCCTGGAGGGTCTCTATGCGCTGCTCGAAGCCCTCGCCTATGTCGGCGAGGCGCTTCTGGTCGAGCAGGACGCCGTTCTGCTCCATCGAGGCCAGGACCTCGATCAGCGGCATCTCGACCTCGTCCATCAGCTTCTCCAGGCCGCCCTCCTTGATCCCCTTTCGCTGGAGCTGCGCGATCTCCCAGACCAGGCGGGCCTCGGCCGCGGGATCGGGCGGCGGCTCCTCCCCCAGCTCGAGCTGGTCGCCGTCGCCGGTCTCGGCGTCCTTGGGAGCTGCGGCCAGGCCGCGCTGGGCAGCGATGTCGATCAGGTCGTAGGTGCGGCGGGCCGGATCCAGCAGGTAGGCGCCGACCATCGTGTCGTGGCGGAGGTCGAGGCCGTCGCCGGCCGCCGCCAGCAGGCCGTGACGGGCGCCGCCGCCGAGGCTCTTCAGGTCGTGGCCGATCAGGCGGCGCTTGCCGAGAGCTTCGGCGAGCTCGCCGAAGTCCGGGCAGTCGCCCTCGACCAGCTTCTTGCCGTCGTAGCCCGCCCATGAAACGGGTCGCGCCTCGCCTTCGGCTGCGGCGCGCCCTCGCACCCCGCCGGCGATCGCCAGGGCGACGTCGCCCTCCGCCAGGTCGTCGACCGAGCCCGCCTCGGCGGTGGCGTCGAGCTCCTCGTCGACCTTCGCGTCCGGGACGAAGTCCGCGCCGAGCTCGTCCTCCAGGCGCTCGAGGATGACGCGGAGCTCGAATTCGCGGGCGACCTCGCGGAGCCGGCTGCGGTCCATCCGCTTCGACATCAGCTCGTCGAGGTCCAGCTCGATGTCGATGTCCGTGATCGCCGTGGCCAGCTGCTTGGAGATGCGGGCGTCCTCGGCGTGGTTGGTGAGGTTCTCCTTCCGCTTGGCGCCGGAGATGTTGTCGATGTTGGACAGCACGCCCTCGAGGTCGCCGTACTCCTGAAGGAGCTGTGAGGCGGTCTTGTCGCCGATCCCGGGGACGCCGGGGATGTTGTCCGAGGTGTCGCCCTTCAGGCCAATCAGGTCGGTGACGAGCTCGGGAGGAACGCCGTAGCGCTCGACCACGCCCTTGCTGTCGTAGATCTTGGTGTCCGTGACGCCGCGGGAGGTGGTCATGACGCGGACTCCGTCCTCGACCAGCTGGTAGACGTCCCGGTCGCCGGAGACGACCATCACGTCGAGGTCCTGTTCGCGGGCTCGCTTGGTGAGGGAGGCGATCACGTCGTCGGCCTCGTAGCCGTCCACCTTGATGTTGGTGAACCCGAAGGCCTCGGCCAGGGGCATCAGGTGCGGCCACTGGTCGCGGAGGAGGTCGGGCCGGGGCTTGCGCTGGGACTTGTAGGGCTCGTAGGTGAGCTCACGGCCGGACCAGCCGGCGTCCCAGCAGACCACCACGGCGCTCGGAACGTGGTCGATGAGCATCTTGGCGAACATCGAGGCGAGGCCGTAGATGGCGTTGGTGGGGCGGCCGTCGTGGGTCGCGATCGACTCCGGGAGGGCGAAGAAGGCCCGGTAGGCGAGGGAGTTGCCGTCTATCAGGAAGAGCTCGCCGGGCGGCGTCTTGGCGCCTCCCTTACCGCCGGCCTTGGTCTTGGTCGCGGGCATACCCCGATCCTACGCGCCGCCGTCTCGGCGCCGAGCGGCTAGAGCGCGGGAATCCGCACCTTCCGGGTCAGGGTCCTGGCGTTGCCCTGACCGTCCTCGATGGTGAGCTTGACGGCGACCCGCTTGCCCGCCAGACGCTGCCCCACCGGAAACGACAGGGTCCGCTTTCCAGGGGCATATCCATCGGTCCGGCGGCTGGCCAGGGACCGCTTCCCGTGCCGCAGGACGCCGCTGACGGCCACGTACTCGTGGGCCTTGACTCGGGCCTTCAGACGAGCCTTCGCCCCGCTGAGGTCGAAATGGACCGAGGCGAGTGACGCCGACACGGAGGAATCGATCGCCTCGCCCGGAGCGAGCTCGTAGAGCCCCTGGGGCGGATTGGCGTTGACGACGCGACCCGGCTCACAGGTCGCGCGGAAGGGGGCGAACCGGGTCGTCGGGTGGTGCGCCTCGAAGCGGTAGACCCCCGCCGGCACAACGGGCCAGACGACGCCGCCGTCGATCGAGGACTCGGTCCGGGAGGAGTCCGGAATCACGGACGCATTGAAGTAGACCGGGTTCGGCAGGGCCGGGCTGGCGCTGGCCGTCGCCCCCGCGACCCCGTGGGCGCCAAAGGCGACGAAGTCGTCGAAGTTCAGGTTGCGCACATTGATCGTGCTGAACGTCGAGACCACCGCGCAGCTGATCAGCTCGTCGTTCGCATCGCGCGGGACGTTGAGGATCGCCGCGAGCCCGTCGTATGCCCCATCGCTGGGCACCTGGAAGTTGACCCGCTGGAGGTCCCTTCCCTGGCTCACGTACGTCTGCAGGTAGATGCGGTGGTGGCCTGGAGCGTCGGCGTACGGCGTGAACCTGGTGCCGTCCGGAACCAGCAGGTCGTATCTCCCGTCCGGCCCTGAGTGGGCGCTCAGGCCCGGAAGCTCGGAGACCCTCACCGTGGCGCCCGCTATCGGAGTCTGGTTGTCGAACGTGTAGACGGTGCCGCTGACGTGGATCGGTGGCAGGGCCCCCTTCTTCTTCGCCATGGCGCCGCCCGCGGAGGCCAGGAAGAACAGAGCGAGCAGCACAGCGGCGATACCGGCGCGGGTGAGCAGAGGGCGAGTCATCGGAGGAACGCTCTTCAGCCCGGCCTGAGCGGGTCGCCGGCGTCGGCGGAGCAACCGGACGAGCGCCGCCGCCTATTATCGGCGCCCAATGGCTGCCTCCGCTCAATACAGCGTCACCGTCCGCGTCGAGCTCGACGCTCGCCAGGAGCCGCTCGGAAAGCTCACGGCGCAGATCGCGGAGGCCGGCGGGGCGCTTCAGTCCGTCGACCTCATCCCGGGCGCCGGCCCCGAGGGCAAGCGCGTTCGCGAGTTCACGATCGACGCCAACAGCGCCGAGGCCTGGGAGCAGATCCTGCGCTCGATCGGCTCCACGCGGGGCGCGCGGGTGCTCGGCTTCACCGACCGCACCTTCGAGATGCACAAGAAGGGCAAGATCGAGCAGCACAACAAGTACCCGCTGAAGACCCGCGACGACCTCTCGATGGCCTACACGCCCGGTGTCGCCCGCGTCTGCGAGTACATCGCGGCGGACAAGAGCAAGGCGTTCGACTACACGATCAAGGCCAACACGGTCGCCGTGGTCTCCGACGGCTCCGCGGTGCTCGGCCTCGGCGACATCGGCCCCGAGGCCGCCATGCCCGTGATGGAGGGCAAGGCGATGCTCTTCAAGGAATTCGCGGACGTCGACGCATTCCCGATCTGCCTCGATACCAACGATCCCCAGGAGATCATCCAGACGGTCAAGCTCCTCGCCCCCACCTTCGGCGGCATCAACCTCGAGGACATCTCCGCACCCCGATGCTTCGAGATCGAGGAGACGCTCAGGGAGGAGCTCGACATCCCCGTCTTCCACGATGACCAGCACGGCACCGCGGTCGTCGTCATGGCCGCCCTGTTCAACTCGCTGAAGATCACCGGCAAGCCGATCGAGGATCTGCGCGTCCTGGTGCTCGGCACCGGCGCGGCCGGGATCGCCTGCACGAAGATGATGCAGGAGTCCGGGATCAGCCAGATCATCGGCTGCGACCGCAAGGGAGCGATCTCCACCGACCGCGAGGACTACGCCGACGACTCCATGTCGGACATCAAGCGCTGGTTCGCCGAGAACACGAACGGCGAGAAGCTCTCCGGCGGTCCGAACGAGGTGATCGAGGGCTGTGACCTCTTCATCGGTCTCTCCGGCCCCGGGCTCGTCGAGGCCGGCTCCCTGGCGAAGATGAACGACGACGCCATCGTCTTCGCGATGGCCAATCCCACTCCCGAGGTGATGCCCGAGGAGGCCGAGCCCCACGTCCGGATCATGGCCACCGGCCGCTCCGATTACCCGAACCAGATCAACAACGTTCTCTGTTTCCCGGGGATCTTCCGCGGCGCTCTCGACGCCGGCGCCCCTCGCATCACCGAGGAGATGAAGCTCGCGGCCGCCCGCGGAATTGCCGACGTGGTCACCGAGGACGACCTGGCCGAGGACTACATCATCCCCTCGGTCTTCAACCGCGACGTCGCGCCGGCCGTGGCCCAGGCAGTCGTCGAGGAGGCCAAGGAGGCTGGCCTCGCCCGCTTCTCCGAGGAGACGGGCACCTTCGAGATCGTCGACGGCGCGGCCGGGTCCGGCAACGGCTCAGACGCCGCTTAGCGGCTCGCCGGCAGTAGCCACGGCGGCGGCTTCACCAGGATCCGCGCCGCCCACAGGAAGCAGAGCGCACCGACCAGCGTCCCCGACGTGGCCAGAGCCGCATTCAGCATCTCGTTCGTGTCCGGGACGACGTAGGCGGCGACCGCCGAGAGCCCGAAGGCGATCGAGCCCACCAGGTTGAGCGTCGCGGACCGGCGTACGAGGAGCACCGCGTGGAGCACCGCGAGCTCGGCGAGGACGCTCGAGGCCAGGAAGCAGATCGACCCGAACACGTCGGGAGACCACACCAGCAGGTTCGAGGTGTGGGTCTCGAAGTGGTGGTACATCCCGAAGAAGGTGGTGACGTTGAAGAACAGCGTCCCGGCGAACTGGATCCCGGCCGCCCAGACCTCCTTGCCCGTCCCGCGCGCGACCCTGAGCTGCTCGAACGCCGCAGTCGTGAAGAAAATCGAGCCGACGAAGTAGATGATGCCGACCGCCTTGTCGGAGACGCTCGACGCATCCGGCAGCGACGCCACCGCGAAGCAGGCGGAGCCGATCATGAACAGCACCCCGATCCTCCGCGCATCTCCCCGCGCCGCCCCCGCGCTGAGTGCCGCGGCCGAGCCCGCGCTCAATTCGGAACCTGCGTGCGGTAGCGCACCTCGGTGAAGGTGGCCCCGGCGAAGGTCTTCTCCCGCGTCGCGCCATCGAGGCTCCAGCCCAGCGACTCGTAGAAGCCCCGGGACGTGTTCCACTCCGCCGTCCACAGCGTCACCTCGTGAAAGCCCTTCTCGCGAAGCTTCTTCATCGCCACATCGAGCAGCGCGCGGCCCAGTCCCCTGCGCCAGGAGGCGGGCTCGGTGTAGAGCCGGTCGAGGAGGGCGACCCTCGCCGGATCGGAATCCCTGTCCGTGCTGCGGCAGAGCAGCGCCAGCGCCGCCACCTGGTCGCGCCGCTCCGCCACGAGCACCATCAGATCGGGATCGGAGATCCACCGCTCCCATTCTTCGGCCGGAGAGCTCACCCCAGCCAGGCCGATGGGCGACAGATGGCGGGCCCATGCCGCCCGCCCGGAGGAGAGATAGATCTCGCTGAGGCGCGCGCCCTCACCGGGCTGGGCTTCTCTGACCGCGTCCGACATCGCGCGGGAACCTAGCGCGACCCCGGCATCTGGCTAGCATCCGCCGCCGATGCGGGTTCTCATCACCGGAGCCTCAGGACTTCTCGGGTCGGCCCTGGCCGACGCCCTGCTCGCCCGCGGCGACGAGGTCGTCGGGCTCACCCGAGACCCCGAGCGAGCCCGACCCAAGAACCCGACCGTCCGCTGGCACGCCTGGCAGGCGACCACCGAGCGCCCGCCGCCCGAGGCGCTCGAGGGCGTCGACGCCGTGGTCAACCTGATTGGCGAGGAGATCAACCAGCGGCTCACCGACCAGGCGAAGGTCCGGATCCGCGAGAGCCGTCTGCTCGCCGCGCGGAACCTGCTGCAGGGCATAGAGGCCGCGCCCGGCAAGCCGAGCGTCTTCATCGGCCAATCCGCGATCGGCTACTACGGCGACCGCGGTGCACAGATCCTCGACGAGGAATCCGAGCCGGGCGAAGGCTTCATGGCCGAGGTTCCCGTCGACTGGGAACGAGCCGAGCTAGAGGCGGAGCGGTTGGTTCCGCGCGTCGTGATCATCAGGACCGGCCTGGTGCTGACCAAGCAGGGAGGCCTGCTGAAGCAGCTGATGCTCCCCTTCAAGCTCGGCGTGGGCGGCCCGATCGCCGGCGGCGAGCAGTTCATGTCCTGGATCCACATCGACGACGAGATCGGCCTCCTGCTCTGGGCCCTGGACAACGATCAGGTCTCGGGCACGATCAACGCGACGGCGCCGAACCCGGTCACCAACCGGGAGTTCTCCAAGGAGCTCGGCCGCGCGCTTCACCGCCCCGCCTTCATGCCCGTCCCGAAGTTCGCGATCGGCGCGATGCGCGGCGGCGACCTCGCCGACGCGGTGGCCGGCGGCGCCAGGGTTTTTCCCCGCCGCGCCCTAGATGGCGGCTACGAGTTCCGCTACCCGAACCTGGACGAGGCGATCCGCAGCGCCCTCCGATAGTGGAAGATTGATGCGATGAAGCTCGAGGGCGTTCACCACATCACCGCCATCACAGGCGACGCGCAGAAGAACGTCGACTTCTACGCCGGCGTGATGGGACTCCGCCTGGTCAAGAAGACCGTCAACCAGGACGACCCCACCGTCTACCACCTCTTCTTCGCCGACGAGAAGGGTGATGCCGGCTCCGATCTCACCTTCTTCGAGTACCCCGGCGCGCCGCAGGGCCGCGCGGGCGACGGGATGATCTGGGGCATCCGCTGGCGCCTCGGCACTCCCGAGGCGCTCGGCTTCTGGGCTGACCGCCTGAGCAAGAGCGGAACGGACGTGGAGCGCTCCGACGATGTCCTCCGATTCGCCGATCCCGAGGGACTCGGACACGAGCTGAAGGTCGTCGAGACGAGTGACGAGCCGCTTACCGCGGAGCATCCTGAGGTCCCAGCGGAGTTCGCCCTGCAGGGCTTCGATGGCGCGATCGCCTACTCGAGCAGGCCGGAGGAGAGCCGTCTCCTGCTCGAGGAGGCGCTCGGCTTCGAGCCGATGTCCGCCGAGGACGGCCACGCCGGCTGGGAGTGCCGAGGCGACGCGCGCGGCGGGCTCTGGGGCTATTCCGAGCCCCCGGCGGAGCGCGGGCTGCAGGGTGCGGGCAGCGTTCACCACATCGCCTGGGCCTCGCAGATGGACGACCACGAGGCGTGGCGCGATCGCGTGATCGCGGCCGGCGGGCGGCCGACCCCCGTCATCGACCGCTTCTACTTCCGCTCGATCTACTTCCGCGAGCCGAGCGGCGTCCTCTTCGAGATCGCCACCCTGGGCCCGGGCTTCACGGTCGACGAGCCGCTCGAGACGCTGGGCGAGAAGCTCTCGCTCCCGCCCGACTACGAGCACCTCCGGGAACAGGTCGAGCCGGTCCTCCGGCCGATCCACAACCCGCGTGTCCACGCCTGAGCAGACCCCCGGCGAGCGGCCGGGCCAGGTCGTCCAGCTCGACCACCTGACGCGCGACGCCGCAGGCGAGCCCGAGGGCGCCCTGATCCTGCTCCACGGCCGCGGCGTCGACGAGCGCGACCTCTACCCCATGCTCGACGAGCTCGACCCGGACCAGAAGCTGTTCGGCATGACCCCCGGCGCGCCGCTCACCAACGTCCCCCCGGGCGGCCGCCACTGGTACGTGATCAGGGAGGTCGGCCACCCCGACGAGGAAACCTTCATCGACACCATCGAGAAGCTCTGCCGGTTCCTCGACGACGAACTGCGTCACCGCCGGATCCCGTGGGAGAAGACCGTGATCGGGGGGTTCAGCCAGGGCGCCGCGATGGCTTGCGCGGTCGCGCTCGGCATGGGCCGCCCGAAGGCGGCCGGCCTGCTGATGATGAGCGGCTTCTACCCGATGGTCCGCGGCTGGAAGCTGGACCCGCGGGCGAAGCGCGGCCTGCCCGCCTACGTCACCCACGGCTCCTACGACCCGATCATCCCGGTCGGCTTCGGGCGCAAGGCGCGCGACCTGCTCGAGGAGGGCGGCCTGATGGTCACCTACCGCGAGGCCCGCGTTCAGCACTCGATCGACTTCGCCCTGATCGGAGAGATCCGGGACTGGGTGCACTCTGTGATCACCGGGGAGCCCGTGATCGAGGGTCCGCCCTCGGCTCGCTAGCCGAGGGGGCAGGGGGCGCCGAGGGTCGCCGCGTGCGGCCGCTCGCCCTCGTAGCGCTGGATCATGCACTCCGTGGTGTCTCCCTCCGAGGTGATCGAGTAGCTGCCGAGCACGGTGCCATCTCGCTGAGCGCCGAAGACGTCACCGCGGACGTTGTCGCGAAATGAGGATGCGTCGGTTCCCGCTTCGCGAATCGCCTGGAGGATGAGCCCCATCGCCTCGTAGCCATAGGCGGCGTACGGGCCGGGCTGGCGATGGAAGCGGTCGGCGAACTGACCTGGGAAGGACCGACCCCTGAGATTGGCTGGGGCGAGTTCGGCGCTCAGCTCACGCCGCGGTGGGGGCGGTCTGCCGCTCTGCTGGAGGATCTGGCCACCGGATGACGTCGCCCCTCCCGGGTAGTAGACGACCGCCGCCTTCCCTCCGCCGCTCACCTTCCCCACCTGAACCTGGATGCCGTGCTCCGCGGCGGCGGAGGAGAACTCGTTCGCCATCAGGTCCTGGAACGGCGAGCCGTCCGAGATCGCGCTTGCGGACTTGAGGTGAAGCTCCGAGGTCCAGCCGGCCGCGGCGTGGGCGACCACGGCGTCCGAGGGGACCGTGCGGGCGAAGTTGGGCGAGCCCGAGGGCCGGTAGCGATCGGGCGAGTCCGGATAGCCGGCTGCCGGCTGGGTCAGGTCCACTCCGCCCGCGCCCGGCGACACCTGCGCGAGGCCGGCGTCGTTCGTGATCGGGACCGATGCGCGAGTCGGCTCGGAATCGAGCTCACCGATGTACGCGCCCGCCGAGGAGTCCTGGACCGCCCGCCGCGCGTTCGCCCCGACCGCCACCGGGTCCCACACCCTGCCCCTGGCGTCATCGAGGTAGACCGCCCTGACCTGGATCGAGCCGGCCCTCCCTCGCGCCTGCTCGATCGCGAGCCGGGCCCCATCCGCGGCGTCGCGGCCGTCGACTCCATGCGGGCCGGTCAGGGGCAGGCTGACGTAGACCGTCACCGGCGCCTCGATCTTCGCCGTCCCCGCGATCCCGCAGCCGGCGATGGCAACGGCGAGCAGCGCGGCGAGCGCCAGGCGGGGCATCAGGTCATCTCAGCCGAAGAACACCTCGGCCTCGCGGTAGAGCGACTCGGGAACCGTCTTCAGCTCCGCGATCGCCTCCGAGAGGTCGACCAGCTCGATGTCGGTGCCGCGCAGAGCGGTCATCTTTCCCCAGGACCCTTCATGCACCGCGTCGATGGCGTGCAGGCCGAACCGAGTTGCGAGCACCCGGTCGAAGGCGGTCGGAGTGCCCCCGCGCTGGACGTGGCCGAGAATCGTCGCTCGCGCTTCATGCCCGGTGCGCTGCTCGATCTCGCCCTCGAGCCAGTGGGCGATCCCGCCGAGCCGGACGTGGCCGAAGGCGTCGAGTGGCGCGCCTTCCGTCGTAGGCATGCCGCCCTTCGGCATCGCTCCCTCGGCGGCGACCACGATCGGCGAGTACTGCGCCTCATAGCGCTGGATGATGTACTCGCAGACTTGGTCGATGTCGAACTCACGCTCGGGGATCAGGATCACGTTCGCGCCGCCGGCGAGCCCCGCGTGGATCGCGATCCAGCCCGCGTGGCGGCCCATCACCTCGCAGATCAGCGTCCGCTTGTGACTTTCCGCCGTGGTGTGCAGCCGGTCGATCGCCGACATGGCGATGTTGACCGCTGTGTCGAAGCCGAAGGTGTAATCGGTGGCCGAGAGGTCGTTGTCGATCGTCTTCGGCACGCCGACCACGTCCACGCCCTGGTCGAAGAGCTTTGAGGCCGCACCGAGGGTGTCCTCGCCGCCGATCGCGATCAGGCCGTCGATCTCCTGGTCGGCGAGGTAGGCCTTGATCCGCTCTGGCCCGTTCTCCTCCTTGAAGGGGTTCGTCCGCGAGGAGCCGAGAATCGTCCCGCCGCGCGGCAGAATGCCACGCACATCCTCGATCCGCAGCGGCGAGCTGTCGCCCTCGAGCGGGCCGCGCCAGCCGTCTCGGAGGCCGACGAACTCGTATTCGTAGTCGCGGACCCCCTTGCGCACGATGGCGCGGATCACCGCGTTCAGCCCGGGGCAGTCGCCTCCGCCGGTGAGTACGCCGATCCGCACGCGCTCAATCTACCTGTGCGGGGCGGCGGGTCAGCGCTCTGTGACCTCGCCCTCGAGCACCGGCTTGACGTCGACGACGGGCGTGCCGTCCAGAGCCTCCAGGTTGCTCACCCTCATCCGCCGCCCCTCGATCTCCAGAACCTCGACCGGGTGAAGCCCGATCGGGTTCGGCCGGTTCGGAGAGCGGGTCGTGAAGACGCCGGCCTCCGGACGCGAGACGTCGCCGCGCGGATGCGTCGTCAGCGCGTCGCGATCCGCCCGGTCGAACCAGGTGAGCAGCAAGAGCCGGTCGCCCGTCTCGATGCCCGTGAGAGCCTCGAGCACGCCCGGCTCGAACTCGATCCAGGCGTCGGGCGCGCCCTCATCGCCCTGCTTCGGCGCCGACTCCGGGTCGGTGAGAGACGACTCGACCCGCCCGATGAATCTGAGCTCAGGCGTGACTAGGGCCGGGTCAGCCAGTCGATCAGCGGCTGGGCATAGCGGAGCAGCGCGCCCGTGAAGACGCCTCCGAGGAAGAGGATCGCGTCCACCGGACCCGGAATCCCGAGGGCGTATGCGATCACCATCACGCACGCGCCGAGGAC
Organism: uncultured Solirubrobacterales bacterium; assembly: GCA_963815045.1. Taxonomy (GTDB): domain Bacteria; phylum Actinomycetota; class Thermoleophilia; order Solirubrobacterales; family 70-9; genus DASUPK01. The sequence goes on along the minus strand of CAWFET010000002.1, from coordinate 737,384 downwards.
CGTGAAGAGGATTACCTGCACGGCCGGAAGCCTATCTGGCGAGGGCGGCGCGAGTCTCGCTCAAGAAGTTCGTCACGCCGGCCACCGCCGCATCGCGGTCGGGCGCCTCGCCGACCTCGCGCACGAGCCGGGTGCCGATGATCACCCCGTCGGCGATCTGACCGAATTGCGCAGCCTGCTCAGGCGTGGATATCCCGAATCCGACGGCCACGGGGACAGAGGCGTGCTTCTTCAAGTTCCCGACAAAGGCTCTCAAGGCGTCACCGACGTCCCCCGTCCGCTCGCCGGTTGTGCCGACGACCGAGACCGCATAGACAAAACCGCGCGCCCGCCGGCTGATCTCGACCTGGCGCTCCGGCCGCGTGGTGGGCGCCACCAGGGGAATCAGGTCGAGGCCGCGTGAGGCGAGCGAGTCGCCGATCGGGCCCTGCTCCTCCAGCGGCAGATCCGGGACGATCACCCCGGCCGCGCCCGCCTCGGCGGCCAGCGCACCGAAGTCCTCCACCCCTCTCGCCAGGATCATGTTCGAGTAGGCCATGAGGGCGACCGGCAGTCGATCGGCGACGGCAGCGCAGGTCTCGAGCACGCTCTCGAGATTCGCGCCGGCGGCCAGCGCGGCGGTGTCGGCGGCGTGAATCGTCGGCCCGTCCGCAAGCGGGTCCGAGAAGGGAACCCCGAGCTCGATCAGGTCGGCGCCCGCGTCCGCGTAGGCGGTCGCCACGGCGGTCGCGCTCTCCTGATCCGGGAACCCGCCCATCAGATAGGGCATCAGCGCGGCGCGGCCCTCATCCCGAGCCGCGGCGAAGGCTCCCTCGATCGACGTGCTCGTGGCCTCAGCCATCGAGCTCGCGCAGCTTCGAGGTCACCTCGTCCATGTCCTTGTCCCCGCGCCCGGACAGGGTGAGCACGTCAAAGCCGTCACCCGCGCCGTTCTCCAGCAGCCAGGCGATCGCGTGACTCGGCTCGAGGGCGGGAATGATCCCCTCCAGCCGGGCCAGCTCGCGGAACGCGCGCAGCGCCTCGGCATCCGTGGCGGACTCGTAGCGCGCGCGGCCGGAATCCCGAAGATGGGCGTGCTCCGGGCCGACGCCCGGATAGTCGAGACCGGCGGAGACCGAGTGCGCCTCGAGGATCTGCCCCTCCTCATCGGCGAGCACCGAGGAGAGGGCGCCGTGCAGGACACCGGTGCTGCCGGCCACCAGCGAAGCGCCGTGATGACCGCTGTCGAGACCCTCGCCCGCGGCCTCGACTCCGATCAGCTCGACCGGGTCGTCGACGAAGGCATGGAAGCTGCCGATCGCGTTGGAGCCGCCGCCGACGCAGGCGATCACGCGCGCCGGAAGCCCTCCCTCGGCGTCGAGCGCCTGGCTGCGAGCCTCGTCGCCGATCACACGCTGCAGGTCGCGGACGAGCGCGGGATACGGAGCCGGCCCGACCACCGAGCCGATCACGTAGTGGGTGTTGTCGACCGATGCGACCCAGTCGCGGATCGCGGCGCTGACGGCCTCCTTCAGCGTGCGGGCCCCGGCCTCCACCGGGATCACCTCCGTGCCGAGCAGCCGCATCCGCTCCACGTTCGGCGCCTGGCGGCGGATGTCCTCGCTCCCCATGTAGACCGAGCAGTCGAGGCCGAACAGGGCGCAGGCCGTCGCGGTCGCCACGCCGTGCTGCCCCGCGCCCGTCTCGGCGATGATCCGCGTCTTGCCCATCCGGCGGGCGAGCAGGCACTGGCCGACCGCGTTGTTGATCTTGTGGGCACCCGTGTGGGCGAGGTCCTCGCGCTTCAGGTAGACGCGCCGGCCCACCCGCTCGGAGAGACGCTCCGCCAGATAGAGAGGCGTGGGCCGGCCGACGAAGTCGCGCAGCAGCACCGAGAGCTCGGCCTGGAAGTCCCTGTCCTCGCGCGCCTCGGCCCAGGCCGCGCTGAGCTCGTCGAGCGCGCCGATCAGGGTCTCCGGCACGAACCGGCCGCCGTAGGGGCCGAATCGCTCCTCCACCGCAGCGCTCATGGCGCCGTCACCTGAGAGGGCTGCTCCACGCCCGCGGCGACCAGAAATGCCTCGACCTTGGCGTGGTCCTTCCGGCCGGGCTCGGCCTCCACCCCGCTCACCACGTCGACGGCGTAGGGCTTCACCAGCTCGATGGCCCCGGCGACGTTCTCGGCCGTCAGGCCTCCCGCCAGGATCATCGGCACCTTGGAGCGCCGCTTCGCCACCAGATCCCAGTCGAAGCTCCTGCCCGTGCCGCCGTGGATCCCGTGCCAGTAGGCGTCGAAGAGATGGAAGTCGGTTCGAAACGCCTCGGCGGCCTGGACGTCGGCGGCGCTGCTGATGCGCATCGCCTTGATCACCTTGGCGCCGGTGCGCCGCTGTGCCTCGACGCAGAACGAGGGCCCCTCCTCGCCATGGAACTGCAGCAGAGTCAGGTTCTCGCGCTCGGCCGCGTCGATCACCTCGTCGAGCGTCGAGTTGACGAACACGCCGGCGATCTCGCAGCGTCGCTTCAGCGCCGCGCCGATCTCCTCGGCGACGTCCGGGCGCACGTATCTGGGGCTGTCGGGATGGTGGATCAGCCCGATCGCCCAGGCGCCATGGCTCGCCGCGTGCTCGGCGTCGGCGAGGTTCGTCATTCCGCAGACCTTGACCTTCATCGTGCGACAAGGGTAGGCGGATTCACCCTTCTCCCTGGCAGCGGGCATTCCGGCAGTAGGCTGCCGTCGATGACCGCGATGGAGTCGTCCGCCAGGCGGCTGGCCCACGGAGCTTTCTCCCGGGTGCGCGGCGGCAGCCTGGAGCTGATCGAACCGGACGGGCGCAGGTTCGCCTTCGGCGACGCGGCGGCGGACCTGGCCGCCACGGTCAAGGTCAACTCGATGCGCTTCTACCGGGCCCTGCTGAGCGGCAGCGTCGGCCTCGGCGAGGCCTACCGCGACCGGCTCTGGGACTGCGACGACCTCGTCGCCGTTCTCCGGATCGCCTGTCGGAACCTGGGCTCGCTCGACGCATGGCGCCGGCGCCTCCACCCCCTGCTCGTTCCCCTGGAGAAGACGCTCTGGCGGGTGCCGCGCAACAGCAGGCGCGCTGCCCGGCGGCACATCTCCGCCCACTACGACCTCGGCAACGATCTCTTCGGTCTCTACCTCGACGAGTCGATGATGTACTCGGCGGCCGTCTTCCCGAACGCGGAGGCCACCCTCGCGGAGGCGCAGCGGAACCGCCTGGAGCGCATCTGCCGGTCCCTCGAGCTGGGTCCCGACGACCACCTCCTCGAGATCGGCACCGGCTGGGGCGGGATGGCCACCTATGCGGCCGCCAACTACGGCTGCCGAGTGACGAGCACGACGATCTCGCACGAGCAGCGCGAGGGCGCCCTGCGAAGGATTCGCGACGCGGGCGTGGAGGACAGGGTCGCGGTCCTGCTCGAGGACTATCGCGATCTGCGCGGCACCTACACCAAGCTGGTCTCGCTGGAGATGATCGAGGCGGTCGGCTGGCAGTACTTCGACGAGTACTTCCGCCGCTGCTCCGAGCTGCTCGAGCCCGACGGCCTCTTCTTCCTGCAGGCGATCCTGATCGACGACCGCCTCTACGAGACCGAGAAGGCGGCCAAGAGCTTCGCCAACACCCTGATCTTCCCCGGCGGCTGCCTGCCCTCCATGGAGGTGATCCAGCGGACCGTCGCGCGGGAGACCGACATGAGCACGATCTGGCTCGAGGAGATCGGCGCCCACTATGCGCGGACGCTCGAGCTCTGGCGCGAGCGCTTCATCGCCAACTCGGATCTCGCCGGCGAACTCGGCTACGACGAGCCGTTCCGACGGCTCTGGACGCTCTGGCTGGCCATGAGCGAGGCCGGCTTCCGGGAGCGGCGGCTGCGGGACGTCCAGGTCGTCTTCGCGAAACCACAGCACTCGATTAGGGTCACGGAGGACCAATGGCAGAGGGTGACGGCAAGACAGTTCTAGTCACGGGCGGCTCCGGCTACCTCGGCGCCTGGTGCATAGTCGGCCTGCTCCAGCGCGGCTATCGCGTCAGGACCACGGTCCGGAACCCCGCCCGTGAGCGCGACGTCCACGCTGCCGTCGAGTCCCAGACCGGTCCCGGCCAGCACCTGACCGTCCACCAGGCCGACCTGACCAGTGACGACCACTGGGACAACGTGATCGAGGGTTGCGACTACGTCCTGCATGTGGCCTCCCCCTTCCCGCCGAAACAGCCGAAGGACCCGGATGAGCTGATCGTCCCGGCGCGCGAGGGCACGCTGAGGGTGCTCGGCAAGGCGCTGGACCATGGAGTCGAGCGCATCGTGGTGACCTCCTCGATCGCGGCCGTGCGCCTGGCCAAGGGCGCCGAGAAGAAGACCCTGGACGAGGGCGACTGGACCAACCCGGACGAGGACGGGCTGACGCCGTACGTCCGGTCGAAGACCATCGCCGAGCGGGCGGCCTGGGACCTCGTCAAGGAGCGTGGCGCCGAGGATCGCCTCGCCGTGGTGAATCCGGGCGCGATCATCGGCCCGGTCCTGAACGACGACCTCTCCTACTCGATCCAGGCGATCGAGCGGCTGCTCAAGGGAATGCCCGGCATGCCGAGGCTCGGCTTCAGCTTCGTGGACGTACGCGACGTGGCGGACATGGAGATCCGGGCGATGAGGGCACCGGAGGCCGGCGGCAAGCGCTTCATCGCCGTGACCAAGTTCCTCTGGATGTCGGACGCCGGCGAGATCCTCCGCGACCGTCTCGGCGAGGCCGCGTCGAAGGTCCCGACACGGACGATCCCGGACTTCGTCGTCAGGGGCATGGCCCTGTTCGACGGCGGCATCCGCTCCATCGTCGGCACCCTCGGCAAGCGCAGCGAGCTGTCCTCCGAACGGGCGAGGACGACCCTGGGCTGGTCACCGCGCCCGATCGAGGACACGATCGCCGAGACCGGTGAGAGCCTGATCCAGCACGGCGTGGTGAAGGCCCCCGCCGCGGCTGCGTAGCTAGGGCAACGAGCTCGAGTTCGAGTCCTGCACGTGGGACGGGCGGTCGCCGAGCTTGACCGTCACGTCCTTCTGCTGACCGCCGCTGAAGATCGTCAGGGTGATCTCGTCGCCGGGCTTGTGGCCGTTGACGACGGAGATGACGTCGTCCATCCCGGTGATCGGCTTGCCGTCGACCTTGGTGATGATGTCGCCGCCGACCGGGAAGCTCTGGCCGGAGATCGTGGCCTGGCCAGTCGGGCCCTTGATGCCGGCGTCGTCCGCGGGGCCGCCGGTCAGGACGCGCTCGATCAGGACGCCCTGGGTGACGGGGAGGTTGAGCGCGTGAGCGATGTCCGGGGTGATGTCACCGCCGGAGATCCCGAGATAAGCCTGGTGGACGTGGCCGCCGTTCTCGAGCTGGTCGGCGACGTCGGCGGCCGTCTTGATTGGGACCGCGAAGCCGACGCCCTCGTTGCCGCCGCTCTGGCTCTCGATCTGCGAGTTCATGCCGATCACCTCGCCATCACCGTTGATCAGGGGCCCGCCCGAGTTGCCGGGGTTGATCGCCGCGTCGGTCTGGATCACGTCGGAGATCGAGAAGCCGTTGGGAGCCTGGATCTGGCGCTGGAGCGCCGAGACGATCCCGCTCGTCACGGTGCGATCGAGGGCGAACGGATTGCCGATCGCGATGACCGGATCGCCGACCTGGACCTTGGATGAGTCGCCCAGAGGCAGCGGGCTGGCGCCCTCGGTGTTGTCGACCTTGAGGAGCGCGACGTCGCTGGAGGGATCCGTACCGACGACCTGGGCGTTCTGCTCGGCGCCGTTGCCAAGCTGAACCGTGACGCTCTTCGCACCCTCGACGACATGTGCGTTCGTGAGGATGTGGCCGTTGCTGTCGATCAGGAAGCCCGATCCGGTGGCCTCGCTCGACTGCTGCTGGGGGAGGCCGAACGCGGACTGGGTCTTCTGCACGATCGTGGAGCGGATGAAGGCCACGCCGTTGGCATCACGCTGGTAGATGTCGTGGACGGTGAGGCCCTGGTTCGAGTTGCTGGCGGGTCGGGCCAGGGCAGCGGGCGCGATCACCGGAGCCGAGCTCTGATCACTGCTCGTGTCGACGACGCCGGCCTGGATCAGGATCAGCCCGGCGACCAGCACGACGGTGCCGCCCGCGACCGCGGATCCGAAGCTCGTGGAGAGAAACCTCTTCAGCGACTGCATGGCGAGCAGTGTGCGGCTCGCCGCTTAACCGTCTCTAAGCCGGTCCTTCGGGTTCCATAATTAAACGGGTTGCTCCTTTCGGAGCACCCTCGCACTAGGGGAGGAGATGCTCGCGGGTCGAATCCTCATCCGCGATCAGCTCCCTGAGCTTCGCGCCGGGATCGTCGGCCCGCATCAGGGCCTCGCCGATCAGGACGGCATCGACCCCGACCCGCTCCAGCTCGTCCAGCGTCGAGCGCTCGGCTATCCCGCTCTCCGAGACGACGGTTGTCCCGGCCGGCACGTCGGTGATCAGCTCGTAGGTCGTCTGGACGTCGACGGTGAAGTCGTCGAGGTTCCGGTTGTTGATCCCGATCACCTCGGCCCCGACGCCGACCGCCGTCTCGAGCTCCGGCTCCTTGTGGGCCTCGACGATCACGTCGAGGTCGAGCTCCCTGGCCTCGTCATAGAGGGCGGGCAGCCGGTCCGGATCCAGCCCCGCAACGATCAGCAGCACCGCGTCGGCGCCCGCGAGCGCAGCCTCGTAGAGCTGGTAGCGGTCGACGATGAAGTCCTTCTGGAGCACCGGCAGCTCGCAGGCGGCGCGGGCTTCTCGCAGGTCCGCGAGCGAGCCCCCGAAGTGCGTCTCGTCCGTGAGGACCGAGAGGGCTGCGGCACCCGCCTCCTCGTAGGCTCCGGCGATCTCGGCCGGGGTCGCGCCGGGCCTGATCTCGCCGGCACTCGGAGAACGGCGCTTGAACTCGGCGATCACCGAGAGCCCCGGCCTCGTCAGGGCCTCACCGAACGGCCGCTGCTCGGGTCTCTCCGCCAGCCGCCGCGCGAGGTCCTCGAGCGGCACCTCGGCGCTTCGTCGCTCCACGCCTGCCCGCGCGGACCCGACCAGGTCTTCGATCATCCTCATCTCGTCTGCGACACCCTAGCTCGCGCCGGAGAGCTCGCGGGAGCGGGTGACCAGCCGGCCGAGCACGTCGAATGCGGACCCCGAGTCGACTGCCCGCCTCGCCGTCGTCACCCCGTCCTCCAGGCCGCTCGCGCCACCCGCGACGTAGATGGCCGCGCCCGCGTTGAGCAGGGAGACGTCACGGGCCGGGCCGCCCTCTCCCTCCAGAACGCGCGTCACCACTGCGGCGTTCTCGGCCGGCTCCCGCCCGGGGATCGCGTCCAGCGGCGCGGCCTCGAACCCGTAGTCCGAGGGATCAACGAACCACTCCTCGGTGCCTCCGTCGACGACCTCGATGACTCGCGTCCGCGAGGCGATGCTGAGCTCGTCGATGCCGTCGTCGGCGTTGACCACCAGGGCGTGCGAGCAGCCGAGCTGAAGCAGGGCCTCCGCGATGATCTCCTGATAGCTGCGGTCGGAGACGCCGAGCAGGTGCGCGGAGGCGCCGGCCGGATTGGTGAGGGGCCCGAGAAAGTTGAAGATCGTCCGCACGGCGAGCTCCTTGCGAACCGGGCCGACGTGCGCCATCGCCCTGTGGTGCTTTGGGGCGAACATGAACCCGAATCCGATCTCGTCGATGCACGTCGCGACCTCGGCCGGCGCGAGCTCGATGTCGACGCCGAGGGCCTCGAGCACGTCGGCGGACCCCGACCTGCTGGTCGCCGAGCGGTTGCCGTGCTTCGCGACCTTGCAGCCCGCCCCCGCTGCGATCAGCGCGGCGGTCGTCGAGATGTTGAAGGTGGTCGGGCCCCCGCCGGTGCCGGCGGTGTCGAGCAAGGTCGGTTCGTCGATCTCCACGTGCGCTGCCAGCGAGCGCATCGTCCGGGCCAGTCCGACGAGCTCGGAGACAGTCTCGCCCTTGGCGCGCAGCGCGATCAGGAAGGCCCCGATCTGAACCGGCTCCGCCCTGCCCTCCATGATCTCCGCGAGCGCCGCTGAGGTGTGGTCGGCCGTCAGGTGGGTTCCTGAGCAGATCTCGTCGATCGCGCGGGTGAGGAGTTCGTTCGGCATGGTCGGTCTCAGTTGAGGAAGTTCGCCAGCAGCCTCTTGCCCTGCGGGGTGAGGACTGACTCGGGATGGAACTGGACGCCCTCGGCGGGCAACTCGCGGTGCCGCACACCCATCACCACGTCTCCATAGTTGGAGGTGAGCTCGAGCTCGTCCGGCAGGTCGGGATCGGCGATCAGCGAGTGATAGCGGCCGGCCACGAGCGGATTCGAGAGGCCCTCGTAGACCGCCCGTCCGTCGTGCTTCACCTCGGCGTCCTTGCCGTGGATCGGGTCCCCACGCACGACCTTGCCGCCGAACGCCTCCACCATCGACTGGTGCCCGAGACAGACTCCGAGCACCGGCGTCCCGGCCTCCGCGAAGGCGCGAATCGCCTCCACCGAGATGCCGGCCTCCGCCGGGGTGCAGGGGCCCGGTGAGACCACCAGGCGGTCGGGCTTCAGCTTGACCAGCTCGTCCACGCTCGCCTTGTCGTTGCGGACGACCCCGACCTCGGCTCCCAGCTCGCCCAGGTACTGAACGAGGTTGTAGGTGAAGGAGTCGTAGTTGTCGATGACCAGGACGCTGGTCCTCGCACCCGTGCTTCGCGCTCCGCTCCGCTCCGCGCTCACGGCCACTCCGGTTGCTCCGCGGCCAGCTCCACCGCTCGGAAGACCGCCTTCGCCTTGTTGACCGACTCGTTGTACTCGTAGGCGGGCTGCGCGTCCGCGACCGTCCCGCCCCCGGCCTGCACGTGGACGAGCCCGTCCTTGACCACAACCGAGCGGATGTAGATCGCGGTGTCGAGGTCCCCCGTGTAGCTCAGGTAGCCGACCGCCCCGCCGTAGGGCCCGCGCTTCTGCGGCTCGAGCTCGTCGATGATCTGCATGGCCCGCACCTTCGGCGCCCCCGAGAGGGTGCCCGCCGGGAGTATCGAGCGCAGGGCGTCCATCGCGCTGACGTCGGAGCGCAGCTTGCCCGAGACCTGGCTGACGATGTGGAGGACGTGCGAATAGGTCTCGACGACCATCAGCTCGTCGACCGCCACCGAGCCGTACTCGCAGACGCGGCCGAGGTCGTTTCGGCCGAGGTCCACCAGCATCACGTGCTCCGCGCGCTCCTTGGGATCCTGCAGCAGCCGCTCGGCGGCGAGGCGGTCCTCCTCCTCGTCGGCGCCGCGAGGGTAGGTGCCGGCGATCGGCCTGGTCTCCGCACGATCCCCAGTCACCTTGACCAGCGGCTCGGGTGAGGCGCCCGCGATCTCGAAGTCGCCGAAGTCCAGGAAGTACATGTAGGGAGACGGGTTCACCGTGCGCAGCCCGCGATAGATGGAGAACGCCTCCACAGGGCACGGAGAGGTGAAGCGCTGAGACGGGACGACCTGGAAGGCGTCGCCCGCATGCACGTATTCGACGATGCGCGAGACCGTCGCCTCGAATTCATTTCGAGTCATGTTTGACTCGAAATGAACCTCAACCGGCATGTCCTCAGCTTCGCTCAGCGCAGCGGTGGTGCGGGCGTAGCCCGCACGGGGCATGCCGGGTACGGGCGCGACCGGCTTGGCAACCCTGTTCGTTGGGACTGGTTCACGGAGCCGTTCCCGCACCTCGCCGATCGTCTCGACGGCGCGGGCGTACGCCTCCTCGATGCCGCCGTCCTCGACGAACGCGTTCGCGATCAGCGTCACCTCGTGGCGCTGGTGGTCGAAGGCCACGAGGACGTCGGTGATCATCAGCGCCATGTCGGGGAGGCCGATCGGGTCGGGATTCGGCTCGGGCAGGGGCTCCACCGTGCGAACGAGGTCGTAGCCGAAGAAGCCGACCGCCCCGCCGGCGAACGGCGGCAGCTCGTCGGGCTCGGCGATCTCGTAACGGCTCAGATACTCGGCGGCTGCGGCGTACGGGTCGGGCGCATCGCTGACGCGATCGTCCTCGAACAGCTTGCCGTCGGACCAGCGCAACACCGACCGGGGGCGGAAGCCGAGGAACGACCAGCGGCCGAGCCGGCCCTGCTCCGCCGACTCCAGCAGGAAGGCGGGGCCATCCCCCCTCAGCTTGAGGAAGGCGCTGACCGGGGTCTCGCAGTCGTCGATGAAGCGGTAGCGGACTGGGACCACGTTGGCGCTCTCCGCCAGCTGACGGGCGCGGTCGAGGTCCGGCTCCAGGCCGGGCAGATTGGTCGCCGCTTCGACGGCGTTCATCGGGGCCGCCGGCGGCCGTTCAGGACGTGCAGCACCTCGGCCATCGAGAGCCCTCGGGAGAGCAGCAGGACCGCCAGGTGGTAGACCACGTCGGCGCCCTCCTCCGCGACACGCTCATCGGACTCGGAGTTGACCGCCTTGACGACCTCGGCGGCCTCCTCGCGGACCTTGTCACCCGCGAGCCTCGGATCCTCGAGCAGCTCCACCGTGTAACTGCCGGCCGGGCGCTTCCGCTGCCGGGTCACCAGGGTGCGCTCGAGGGCCGCCAGCGCCTCGTAGGGCAGCAGATCGGGCTCGCCCGCCACTCCGGGGGCGTCGACGCCGGGGGCGGCGCTGCCCTCCAGGTCGCGGTAGAAGCAGGAGCGCTCGCCGGTGTGGCAGGCCGGGCCGGCCGGATCGACCAGCGCGAGGAGCGCGTCTCCGTCGCAGTCGTAGCGAATCTGTCTGACTCGCTGGACGTTGCCCGAGGTGGCGCCCTTGTGCCAGATCTCCCGGCGGCTGCGGCTATAGAGATGGACCTCGCGGGTCTCGAGCGTGAGCAGCAGCGACTCCTCGTTCATGTAGGCGAGCGTGAGCACCTCGCCGGAGCGGGCGTCCTGCATCACGCACGGCACCAGGCCCTTCTCGTCGAAGCGCACCTTCGCCGCGTCTCTGGCGGTCTGCACGACCATCGTCGCGCGATTGTACGAACCCCCTGCTGGCGCGCCTGACGGCGCGGGTTCAGCGACTACTCGATCCCGAGGCGGTCGAGCAGGCCCTCGTCCTTCCGCCAGCGCTTCCGTACCCGTACCTGGAGGTCGAGGAAGACGCGGCCCCCGAGCTCCTGCTCGAGCTCCCCGCGCGCGGCCGTCCCGATCTCCTTGATCTTGCGGCCGCCCGATCCGATCAGGATTCCCTTCTGGGACTCAGTCTCGGCCCAGACATGGGCCAGCACCTCAACCACCCCATCCTCGCGGTAGGCGACGTCAGAGACCTGCACCTCCACGGCGTGAGGCAGCTCGTCGCGAGTGCGGCGCAGGACCTGCTCGCGAATCAGCTCGGCGAGCAGAACCTCGCTCGGGAGGTCGGAACGCTGCTCAGGCGGGAACAGGAAGGGGCTCTCGGGAAGCAGCTCGACCAGCTTCGCGATCAGGGGGTCGAGGCCGTTTCCCTTCCTGGCGCTGATCGGAAAGATCTCGTCGACGGCGTCCATCTCCCCGACCTCGGCGAGGACGGCCGCCGTCTCGGCGTTGTTGAGGCGGTCGATCTTGTTGACGGCGCAGACCACCGGAGTGTCGATGCTGGACTGCAGCAGCGCCTTGGTGATGAAGCGGTCGCCGGGGCCGACGCCCTGCTCCGCGTTGACCACGAACAACACCGCATCGGAGTCGGCGATCTCCCGCTCGACTCGACGCTGCATCCGCTCGGTGAGCGCGTCGCGCGGCCGCTGGACCCCGGGGAGGTCGGTCATCACGAGCTGCCAGTCGCCTGCGAGATCCGTGGCGACGCCGCGGATTGCGCGTCGCGTCGTCTGCGGGCGCTCCGAAACGATCGCGACGTGCGACCCCACGATCGCGTTGACCAGGGTCGACTTGCCGACGTTCGGCCGTCCCGCGAGGCCGACGAAGCCAGCCCTGCTCACTGCAGGGAGGCCATGACCTTGGCCTGCAGCTCGAGCATCTCCCCCTGATCGGACTCGTGGTCGAAGCCGCAGAGGTGCAGCGTTCCGTGGACCGCCGCCTCGGTCACGTCGGTGGCCTTCTCGGGGCAGATGAAGACGTCGCCGAGCTCCCTCGGGCCCTGGTCGATGATGCGAGGGGGCTCCGTAGGCAAAGCCGAGGAGCCACCCGTAATAGGTGGGTCGATCGGGAAGGCGAGAACGTCGGTGGCCTCGTCCACGCCGCGGGCCGCGTAGTTGAGCGTTCGCATCCGCCCCTCTCCCACGACCTCCACGCCGAGGTGGCCGTCGTCCACCCCGGCCGCGTGCAGGGCCGCCCCGACCGCGCGCCGCAGATCGCCGGGGACGTCCGAGAGATCGATGTCAGCCGCCCCCGTCGGAGTCCGGGCGGTCACGGCTCTCGGCCTCGCCGTAGGCGGCGACGATCCGCTGCACCAGCTTGTGGCGCACGACGTCCTCGCCGCCGAAGCGGATGAAGTTGATGTCCTGAACCTCGTTGAGGATGTTGCCGACCTCGACCAGGCCGGACTTCGAGCCGCGCTCCAGGTCGATCTGCGTGATGTCGCCGGTGACGACGATCTTCGAGCCGAAGCCGAGCCGGGTCAGGAACATCTTCATCTGCTCCGGGCTCGTGTTCTGGGCCTCGTCGAGGATGACGAAGGAGTCGTTCAGCGTCCTGCCGCGCATGAAGGCGAGCGGCGCCACCTCGATCGTCCCGCGCTCGAAGTAGGAGTTGACCTTCTCCGGGTCGAGCATGTCGTAGAGGGCGTCGAACAGCGGACGCAGATATGGATCGACCTTCGCCTGGATGTCGCCCGGCAGGAAGCCGAGCCGCTCACCCGCCTCGACGGCCGGCCTCGTCAGGATCACCCGGCTGACGTCGCCGCGGGAGAGCGCGGCCGCGGCCATCGCGACGGCCAGGAAGGTCTTGCCGGTGCCGGCGGGGCCGATCCCGAAGGTCACCGTATGCCGGCGGATGGAGTCGACGTACTGCTTCTGGTTGACGGTCTTGGGAGCGACACGGGTGTTGCGGTGCTGCCAGACGACGTCCTCGAGGATCTCGGCCGGGCTCTCGTGCTTGTCGAGAGCGCCGGTGACCGCCTCGATCGTCCCAGGCGCGATCTCATGCCCCTGTTCGATCAGGTCGACCAGCTCGCCGACGACCGTCTCGGCCGTGGTGACTCCGTTCGCGTCGCCGTCCAGGGTGAGGACGTTGCCGCGGAGGTAGAGGTCGACATCGAGATGGCCCTCGAGCGCCCGGAGGACGGCGTCCTCCGAACCGGCCAGCTCGGCCGCGACACTGTTGTCGATGGTGAGCTGCCTGCGAGCCACTAAGAGGTGAGCTTCTCCTTCACCGCGGCGCTGACCCGCTTGCCGTCGGCCTTGCCGCCGACCTTGGGCATCAGCACCTTCATCACGCCCCCCATGTCTTTGGGCTCGCTCGCGCCGGCCTCCTCGACCGCGCTCGCGACGAGCTCGGAGAGCTCCTCGTCGGAGAGCTGCTCGGGCAGATAGCCCTCGATCAGCTTCGCCTCGGCCTCCTCGGCGGCGGCCTGCTCCGCGCGATCGCCCTCCTTCAGGGCTTCAGCGGCATCGAGGCGGCGCTTGCGCTCGCGCTGCAGCGCGGCGACCTCGTCTCCCTTGCCCTCCTTCTCCTCGGCCTGGAGCGAGTTGACGAGCATGCGGAGCTGGCCGACGCGCTCCTTCTCGCCGGCCTTCATCGCCGTCTTCACGTCCTCCTGGATCTGCTCGAGGATGCTCATGGCCTAAAGCGTAGTCGGCGGCGTGGCTGCCCCGCCATTGCTCTCCAGGCCCGCCGCGCGCAGGACGAGCGTGAGCGAGGCCTCGGGCCCCGGCCAGGCCTCGCGGACGATCCCGGTGCCGGCGCCGTGGACGACGACGCGAAGTGCGAGGCCCAGCAGCACCGCGTCGTCGAGCTGCCCGATCCCCGGCAGGAAGTCCGGAACCAGGTCAATCGGCAGGGCCAGATAGCCGAGGACGAAGAAGAGAAGCACCCGCCGCGGCCGCGAGACGCGGCGGTCGCGAGCCAGCCGCCCGACGAGGACGAGGCAGTCGGGGATGAACCGGGCCAGGGCCCGTGCGTCCTCGCGGCGACCGGCGGCGATCAGGGCAGCGACGGAGACGACGTACAGCCCCACGGCGAGGAGGAGCAGCCCCCAGGGCCAGAACGGGACCTGCTCCGGGGTGAGGTCCCCGATCACGGCAGTTCGACCAGCTCCACGTCCCCGAGCGGCATCTGCAGGAAGCGGGTGCCGAGCTTGCGGAAGGCCTCGGGATCCCCGGTGCACATGAAGCGGTAGGTCCCCTCCTCGTCGCCGCCCTTCTCGAGCCCGGCCTCCGCCAGCACCCGCTGCGCCGTGCCTGCGATGGCGTGGCCCGCCGTCACCAGCCGCACGTCCCGACCGAGCGTCCGCTGCAGCATCGGAGCAACCAGCGGGTAGTGGGTGCAGCCGAGGATCACGGTGTCCACCTCCGCGCGCTTCAGGGGCGCGCAGTAGGAGCGGACCATCTCGACGACGCTCTCCGAGAACGGGAAGCCGCGCTGGATCACGGCGGCGAGGTCCGGCGCCTCGACCTCGGTGACGGTCAGCGCGCGGTGCTGGTCGGAGAGCGCCCGCAGATAGGAACCGCTCCGCACCGTCGCGGGCGTCGCCAGCACGCCCACGTTCCCTGATTGCGTGAGGGCCCCAGCGATCTCCGCCTCGGGCTGGATCACGGCGACCACCTCCACCCCCGCCTCGGCGGCGATCTCCCGTGCCACCTCCTGCCCGGCCGACGCGGCCGAATTGCAGGCGATCACCACCAGCTTGGCCCCGCGGCCGAGGAGGAACCGGGTGATCTGCGCGACGTGATCGCGCAGCTCCTCGGTCGTTCGCGCGCCGTAGGGAAAGCGGGCGTCGTCGCCGAGGTAGACGTAGTCCTCCTCGGGCAGCGAGACCAGGCACTCGTGGAGCACGGTGAGCCCGCCGACGCCGGAGTCAAAGACGGCGATCGGCAGGTCGGCACTGAGTGCGGAGGCCATCAGCGGGCCGTATCTCGGCGCAGCAGCAGGGCGCCCCAGCCGTTCTCGATGCGGCGCTCGGATTCCGCCAGCCCGGTGGGAGCGAAGGCCTGCGTCACCTCGTCGAGCTCTGCCTCCAGCATGCCGGAGCAGACCAGCGTGTCTGGGGCGTGGCCTGCCTCGGCAAGCTGGCCGGCGCAGTCCCGGAGCAGGTTGCCCGTCAAATTGGCCACGACCGTGGGAGCGACGGGGGGCGGGCCCTCCCGCACGTCGACCCGCTCGATCGCCATCTCGACGTCGTTGACCGCCGCGTTCGCGCGGGCGGTCTCGAGCGAGGCGAGCTCGCGGTCACAGCCGGTGACCGGCGACCAGCCGAGCTTGGCCGCGCTGATTCCCAGCACGCCGCTGCCGGTGCCCCAGTCCGCGATGGGCCCGGAGGCCTGACCCGCCTCCTCGAGCTCCACCAACAGGGCCAGGCAGAGACGCGTGGTCGGGTGGCCGCCGGTGCCGAAGGCACGGCCTGGGTCGACGACCACGTCGATCAATCCCTCCTTGGGATCCCACCAGGACGGACGCACCCCGATCCTGCCGGACACCTCGATCGGGCGATGGAAGTCCGCCCAGCGGTCGGCCCAGTCGTCGGGAACCGAAGTCGTGGTCACATCGACCAGGCTGCCGCCGGCAGCCGCCTGAAGCTCGCCCACATCCGGGACCTCGCCCGGGGGCCCGTAGATCGCGTACTCGACCCAGCCCGGCCCGCGCTCCTCCTCGAGCCCGTTCGGCGCCAGCTCCAGCAGGTTCGCCATCACCGCCTCGGCGTATTCCGGGGCGCAGCGAACCGCGAGGCGGATCATCTGCGCTCGGACGGCTGCTGTTGAAGAGTCTCGGCGAGGCGCTCGGCTGCCTCTCGCTGCTCGTCGTCCAGGTCGGTCGGGACGACGAGCTCGAAGACGACGTGCTCGTCGCCGCGCCGCCCCCCACGAAGAGGCGGCAGGCCGCGGCCGCTGAGCACGGTCGTCTCCCCGTGCTGCGTGCCGGCCGGCACCTCGACGGCGACCTCGCCCTCCAGCGTCGGCACAAAGACCTCGCCACCGACCATCGCGGTCGTCACCGGGACCTCGGCTCGCGCGATCAGCTCCGTTCCCTGACGGGCGAAGCGCTCGTCCGGATCGATCCGGATCTCCACGTAGAGGTCGCCCTGTCGCCCTCCCGGATCGCCGACGTGCCCAGCGCCAGCGATGCGCACCCGCTGGCCGTCCTCGATCCCGGCCGGGATGTCGACCTCCCAGGTCCGTGACTCCGCCACCCTGCCGGCCCCGTCGCAGCGCTCGCACGGCGTCTCGGGGATACGGCCATCGCCGCCACAACGGTCGCAGGGCATGGCGCGGACCACCTGGCCGAACACGCTCCGGCTCACCTCGCGGATCTGACCCGCGCCCTCGCACTTCGGGCAGGTCTCGATCGGCGTCCCCGGCTCGGCGCCGTTGCCCCGGCAGCGTTCGCAGACCACGACCGCCTCGAAGGAGATCTCGCGGGTCTGGCTCTCGAGCACGTCCTCCAGGGAGATCTCGACCACCGCCCCGATGTCCGCGCCCGCGGCGGGGCCTCCGCCGAAGGGATCCCCGCCGCCGAAGAGGGAATCGAAGATGTCCTGGATGCTGCCGAACCCACCGGCCCCGGGCGAAAAGCCCCCGGAGCGGAGCCCGTCGTGGCCGAACTGGTCATACGTCCGGCGGCGCGCGGCGTCGGAGAGCACCTCGTAGGCCTCCGCGGCCTCCTTGAACTTCTCCTCCGCCTCGGGATCGTGGGCGTTCACGTCCGGGTGGAGCTCCCGCGCCAGCTTCCGGAACGCCTTCTTGATCTCGCCGTCGGAGGCGCTCCTCTCGACGCCCAGCACCTGGTAGTAGTCGCGCTTGGCCATCGCCGCGACCTACTCGTCGTAGACCGTCTCGAAGAAGCGGGAGAGCTCGCCGGCCGCGCCCCTGACGTTCGCGATCGCCGTCGCGTAGTCCATCCGCAGCGGCCCGATGATCCCGACCGAGCCGAGGTTGCGGTAGCCGAGGCCGTAGTTGGCGCCGACGACACTCACCGAGCGAAGCTCCGGCTCCGGGTTCTCGCCGCCGATCCAGACGAACACCGAACGCCGGTCGAGGGCGGTCCGCAGGGCGCGCAGGACGTTCACCCTGCGCTCGAGCGCCCGCATCAGCTCGTCGGCGTGCGGCAGGTCGGAGAGGTGCTCCTCGGAGAGCAGCCTCGCGGTGCCGTCGACGTAGAGGGTTTCCTCGGCGGATTCCTCGAGGTCCGTGAAGGCGCTGGAGATCTCGGCCAGGAATCCAGTCTCGGCCGGGCCGAGCTCCGGATCGCGCAGGCGATCGGCTGCCATTCGAGCGCCGAGGCCGAGCCCCGCCAGCCGCTCGTTCAGGTAGCTCGCCGCCCACTCGACCAGGCCGGTGTCGACCTCGTCGTCGAAGGTGAAGACGCGCTTGGTGACCCCGCCGTTGGACGCGATCACCACGACCATCACGACCTTCGGCTGGAGGCGCAGGACCTCGATCCGGTGGATCGTCGCCGTGTGCAGCGGCGGCGCCGTGACCAGCGCGACCAGGTCGGTGATCTGGGAGAGGGTGGTCGTGGTGTCCCGGATCGCGCTGTCGACCTCTCGCCGCATTCGGGAGATGCCCAGGTCGTTCGCGGCCGGCTGCGGCAGGGTGTCCTGCCGCGCCAGCAGATGCTCCACGTAGAAGCGGTAGCCCGTGTCCGTCGGCAGGCGGCCGGCCGAGGTGTGCGGATGGGTGAGGAATCCCCCTTCCTCGAGGCTGGCGAGCTCGGCGCGCACGGTCGAGGAGCTCCAGTCGATGTCGTCGCGGTTTGCGAGCGCGCGCGAGCCGACCGGGCGCCCGTCATCGACGTAGCGCTCGACCACCAGCCTGAGGATCTTGCCCTGTCGCTCTGTCAGCACAGAGCTGATGATAGGAACGCGGAGGGAGCTACTTCGCGCTCAGCTCGGCCTGGGCGTTTCGGATCACCTGGTTCTCGCCCTGCGCGGCGACCGTGTCGACCACGACCCGGCCGTCGGATGCCTCCGCGACCGTCCCGCTGACCACCAGCTCCTGCTCCGGGAAGCCCATCCCCCTGAACTGAACCGAGAGCCGCCTGAGTGCGCGCGGATCGCCGTCCGCGAGCGCCGCGTTGCCGCGGGCGACCTGGGCCATCATCCAGAGGCCGTGCAGGATGTTGCCGGGCAGGCCGACCGCCTTGGCGAACTCCGGGTCGATATGGATCGGGTTGAAGTCCCCCGAGGCCCCCGCGTAGCGATGCGGCAGGTACTTGTCGGGCGTCACCCTGAGCTCCGGGATCGCGTCGCCCTCCTTGAGGTCCTTGAGATCGGCCACGTTCACACCCCCCTGACGATGTTGGTCCAGGTGCCCTTCACGACCTGCTTGCCGTCCTGGTTGGTGGACACGGTCTCGAAGACGTAGAAGCCCTTGCCATCCTTCTCGTAGATCTCCTTGCAGGTCGCCGCCGTCTCGATCACGTCGCCGTCGCAGACGGGCTCGTCCCACTCGAACTCCTGCGAGCCGTGCAGCATCGTCGCGAGGTCGATGCCGATCTCCGGATCGAGAATCGCGGGGCCCATCGCCCGCGCGCTGTAGACGACGCAGAACATCGGCGGCGCGACGAGGTCCCGATAGCCGGCGGCCTTCGCGGCATCGTGATCGCGGTGGACATCGCTTCCCGCTCCGATCGCGTCGGCGAACTCGCGGATCTTCTCGGCGCCGACCTCGTAGGTGGCGGCGGGCCACTGCTTGCCGATGGCATCGGTGCTGACGGGCATGAGCGACGCGCGATTCTACGTACCTGGCCGAATTCCGCGCCGCGTGACCGGCGCCGGGCTAGGGTAGATGGGGAAGGTGCCCTCGTTTCTCACCACCACCGACTCAGAGGGCGGGATGCGGTTTCGACCCCTCGCCATCCCGCTGATCATCACCGCGATCTGCGTCCCGATCGTTGCTGCGATGGCCGCCGCGGGAATCTTGGGCGCCGGCCTTGGGATGGCCGTGGGAGCCATCGCCGTCACCTGCCTGATCGTCTTCGCCGCGCGAGCACGGCCCGACCGCGCGCTTGAGGTCGCCCAGGCCTCCGACGCCGCACGCCGCGTACTCGTGGTTGCGGCGGCCGAGGCCACGCCGGACTCCGCCCAGCGAATCGCGGAGCTCGCCGGCTCGGCCGACGACGTCAGGCTGGTCGTGCCCGTGCCGAGCCACCGGCTCGACCGCTGGCTCTCGGCCGAGGACGATGCGCGCCGCGAGGCCGAGGGCCGGCTCGCCAGGTCGGCGGGAGCCCTGGTCGCCGCCGGGCTGCCGGTCAGCGGGTCGGTCGGGGATTCGAACCCCGCCCAGGCGCTCGAGGACGAGCTGCACGACTTCCCGGCCGACGAGGTGATCCTGCTCACGGGGAACGGCAAGGACCCGCTCGCCAAGGTCGAGTCCCGGATCGGGCTGCCGCTCCGCCGGGTCAGCGCCTAGGGCGCCTCGCGCTCCTCGGCGAGCCGGACGGCCTCCTCGGGCGTCGGGACCATCGCGAGGAAATGGCAGAGGCCGTCGTCCCCGACATCGAAGAGGAAGGCGAGGCCCATGGTGAGCTCGATCCCCTCACGCCCGCGGCCCCTCTGATGGATCGCGGTGACGATGTGCCGGTCGCCCACGTCGATGGTTTCGGTGACCTCCGCTGAGATCTCCTCCCACGCATCGGTCCAGGCCGTGATCCAGGAGACAAAGCCGTCATGGCCGTGAAAGGTCCCGGCGTTCGCCATCTCGGGCGAGGCATAGACCTCGATGTCGCTCGCGACGGCCGCCAGCATCCGGCCCACGTCGCCGGCGTTGAAGGCGTCCATGCCGGCCCGCGCCAAGGCCTCGCGCTGCTCGCTACTTGGCATCGCCATCCATCTCGAGGACTGCCAGGAACGCCTCCTGCGGCACCTCGACCGCGCCGACCTGCTTCATCCGCTTCTTGCCCTTCTTCTGCTTCTCGAGCAGCTTCTTCTTGCGGCTGACGTCGCCGCCGTAGAGCTTCGCGGTGACGTCCTTGCGGACGGCCTTGACGGTCTCGCGGGCGATCACGTTGGAGCCGATCGCCGCCTGCACCGGCACGTCGAACTGCTGTCTCGGGATCGTCTTGCGGAGACGCTCCACGAGGTTGCGGCCCTGGTCATACGAGGACTCCCTGTGGACGATCAGCGAGAGCGCGTCGACCTTGTCTCCGGCGAGCAGCACGTCCAGCTTGACCAGGTCCGAGGGCCGGTTGCCGATGGGCTCATAGTCGAGCGAGGCGTAGCCCTTGCTGCGCGACTTGAGCTGGTCGAAGAAGTCGAGGACGATCTCCGCGAGCGGCAGGTCGTATTGGACCTGCACGCGGGTCGGCGAGAGGTAGTGCAGTCCGACGTGCTCGCCTCGGCGCTTCTGGCAGAGCTCCATCACGGGCCCGACGAAGTCGTTGGGGGCGATGATCGTCGCGCGGATATAGGGCTCCAGGATCGACTCGATCGAAGCGGGATCGGGCATGTCGGTCGGGCTGCGGACCTCGACGACCTCACCGGTGTTGATCAGCTTCACCTCGTAGCGCACGTTGGGCGTCGTGGCGAGCAGCTCCAGGTCGTATTCGCGCTCAAGCCGCTCGCGGACGATGTCCATGTGCAGGAGGCCGAGGAACCCGCAGCGGAACCCGAAACCGAGGGCGTCCGATGTCTCGGGCTCATAGGAGAGCGCGGCGTCGTTCAGGGCGAGTCGGTCGAGCGCGTCGCGGAGGTCGGAGTAGCGGTCGGTGTCGATCGGAAAGAGGCCGCAGAACACCATTGGCCGAACCTCTCGGTAGCCCGGCAGCGCCTCGGCCGCCGGCCGCTCACGGCTCGTCAGCGTGTCGCCGACGCGAAGCTTGGTGACGTCCTTGATCCCGGTGATCACGTAGCCCACCTCGCCGGCCGACATTCCCTTGGCTGGGGTCATCTTGGGGGTGAAGAAGCCGATGTCGTCGATGTCGGCCTGAGTGCGCGCCTGCATCGCGGTGATCGGCTCGTCCTTGGCGAAGCTCCCGTCCACCGTTCGGACGAAGGCGACGACGCCGCGGTACTGGTCGAACTCGGAGTCGAAGATCAGGGCGCGCGGCGGTGCCTCGGGCTGCCCGTCGGGAGGCGGGATCCGCTGCACGATCGACTCCAGGACATCGGTGACGCCCTCCCCCGTCTTCGCCGAGATCCGAAGCGGCTCGCCCGGATCGCCGCCCAGCAGGTCCGCGACCTGGGCCGCAACGCCCTCGGGGTCGGCGCCGGGAAGGTCCACCTTGTTGAGGACCGGGATCAGCTCCAGCCCCGCGTCGATCGCCGCATAGGCGTTGGCGACGGTCTGGGCCTCGACCCCCTGCGCGGCGTCGACGACGAGGAGCGCGCCCTCACACGCCGCCAGGCTGCGCGAGACCTCGTAGGAGAAGTCGACGTGGCCGGGCGTGTCGATCAGGTGCAGGTGATAAGTCTCGCCGTCGGAGGCCGTGTAGGCGACCCGCACGGCCTGGGCCTTGATCGTGATCCCGCGCTCGCGCTCGAGGTCCATCGAGTCGAGCATCTGCGGGACATGCGTCCGCGCGTCGACAGCCCCGGTGAGCTCGAGGATTCGATCGGCGAGCGTCGACTTGCCGTGATCGATGTGGGCGATGATCGAGAAGTTCCTGATCCGGTCCATGCGGACCCGGAAGGGTAGGGTCACGGCGTGGTCGACTGGGGCCTGGGCACCTACGAGCGCATCGCACTGCAGCTTCTGCCCGCAGCGCAGACGGTGGTCCAGACCGCCGACCCGGTACCCGGCGAGACGGTGGTGGATGTCGGCTGCGGGTCCGGCAACGCTGCCCTCCTCGCCGCCGAGCGCGGGGCCACGGTGATCGGGGTCGATCCGTCGGAGCGGCTGCTCCAGGTGGCGGCCACCTCCGCGGAGGAGCGCGACCTCGACGCCGAGTTCGTGCTCGGCGAGGCCGCCTCGATGCCGATCTCCGCCGCCGAGGCCGACGTGGTCGTCTCCGTCTTCGGGGTGATCTTCGCCGAGGATCCGTCCGCCGCCGCCGCCGAGATCGCGAGGGTGGCGAAGCCGACCGCTCGGGCCGTCTTTGCCGCCTGGATCCCCGACGGGCCGGTCTTCGATGCGATTCGCCTGAGCCGCGAGACGATGGCCGAGATCATCGACCAGCCGCCCGGGTCACCGCCGTTCGGCTGGCACGAGCAGGCCTCGCTCGCCGCAATCTTCGAGCCGCACGGCTTCGCCGTCTCGGTGACCGAGCATCCGATCCCGTTCCACGCTCCCACCGTCGACGATTTCATGCGGATCGAGGGCGAGAACCACCCGCTCGCGGTCGCAGCGCGACCCGTCCTCGAGAAGGCTGGACGGGCGGACGAGGTCCGCGAGGGAATGCGTCGCATCTATGTGGACGCCAACGAGGACCCCGACGCGTTCAGGATCACCAGCCGATACGTGGTGACCGAGCTCAGGCGGTAGCGGGCGAGGAGATCCCGTAGCGCGCGACGATGCGGTCGTAGTTCAGCCGCATCAGCTCGATCACGTCGCGGACGTCCTCGTCCGTTTCGATCGGGCGGGCGGCCATGGCGTCCTTGCCGGGGAAGACCGGGTGGTCGACCACCCTGCCCTGCCCCCGGAGGGCCGCGCCGACCTCCTTGCCGAAGCTGAAGTGCGCGGCGTGGTCGCCATGCAGATGGCCGACCTCGTGGCCGTTCACCCGGAAGCCCCACTCGCCGCGCCTGCCGTAGCCGGCCTCGACACCCGGCCAGGAGGTGACCTCGCCGGTGATCAGCTCGCTCGGTGTTCTCTCGTCGCTCATCGGGCCTCCAGGGAGTGGGTGTTCCGAGCAAGCTACAAGCTCAAGTGAACTTGAAGTCAAGCCCGATTCCTGCTTCCCTGGGTGGATCAACGACCTGCTGACGATCAGCGAGGTGGCGAAACGCTCAGGCGTCGCCGCCTCCGCGCTCCGCTTCTACGAGGACCGGGACCTGATCTCCTCGGAGCGAGCGGGCTCCGGCCACCGCCGCTACCCGCGCTCGGTCCTGCGGCGGATCGCCTTCATCGTCTTCGCCCAGCGGGTCGGGCTGACCCTGAGCGAGATCGGCGAGGAGCTCGCCAAGCTGCCGCACGATCACGCCCCCAACCGCAGCGACTGGTCCCGCCTCTCGGCCGGCTGGACCTCCCGGATCGACGATCGAATCGCCGAGCTGGAGCGCCTGCGCGCCGGCCTCACCGAGTGCATCGGGTGCGGCTGCCTCTCGCTGGACCGGTGCAAGCTCGCGAACCCGGGCGACCGGGCGGCAGGCTCGGGGCCCGGCCCGCGGTACTGGGTCGGCGATCCGCGACCGGCCTAGATCCGGCGGAGCAGACGAGTGATCTGGCTCGCCTCCGGGACGCGAAGGGCAAGGACCGCCCCGACATAGACGGCGAACCCGGCTGCCAGGGCAACGCCGAGCGAGATGATCTGCGCGATCGTGCCGCGACCGAGCGCCTGATCGAGGCCATCCCAGACCAGGTAGCTGACCCCGGCCAGGAGCGTCGCGGCGACCAGGACCCGGGCCGCGGTCGCGAAGAGGCGGGTCAGCTCGAGGCCGACGAGCTGTCGCCGCAGGATCACCACCTCGGCGATCACGCTGGAGATCGTGGCGATCACCGTCGCGGCGACCACGCCGCCGATGCCGAACGGCGAGTAGAGGGCGAAGGAGAAGATGATGTCGACGACCAGGTTGGATCCGGCCACCGCTGTCGGGATCCACGGCCGTTGCAGGCTGAAGAAGGTCCGGGTCAGCATCAGGTAGAGGCCGTTGAACGGGAGCGAGAAGGCGAACCAGAAGAGGGCCTGGGCGACGAGATGCGTCTGGTGGGCATCGAACTCGCCGCGCTGGTAGACGAGCCGCGTCATCGGCACCGACAGAACCAGGACCGCCGCTGCGGCGGGGATCAGGAGCAGCAGGATCTGCCGCATCCCGTTCGCCATCGTCCCCCGCAGGTTCGCCCACTCCTGGCGGGCAGCGAAGCGGGCCAGCGTCGGGAACGTCACCGTCGCCACGGCGACCGAGAAGATCCCCTGGGGCAGCATGTAGATGCGGAACGCCTTGTCGATCGCCGCCGGAGCCTCGGTCGAGACCAGCGTCCCGACGATGCTGTTGAGCAGCAGGTCGAAGTTGATCAGGCCGAGGCTCAGAGTCACCGGGAGCATCAGGAGCAGAACGCGCTTCACCTCCGGGATGTGCCAGTCGAAGTCCCTGGTCAGCTTGAACGGGGTGTGGCGGAGATCCCACGCCGGGATCGCGAGCTGGACCACCGTCCCGACGAGCACCCCGATCGCGTAGGCGTAGATCCGGTCGTTGCCGTGGAAAGCCGGCTCGAGCAGGACCAGCACCATGATGATCACGACGTTCCAGAAGAACGGCGAGATCGCGAAGGCGGCGAACCGGTCGTAGCTGTTCAGGACCCCCACCACCATCCCGGTCGCGCCGAGCAGGATCAGGATCGGGAAGAGGACCTGCGAGAGCGTGACCGTCAGGTCGAGGATCTCGCCGCTGAAGCCGGGCGCGAAGATCGGCGTGATGACCGGCGCGAGCAGGATGAAGAGGGCCGTGATGGCCCCGAGCACCAGGGTGACCATGTAGATCAGCGTCGAGGCGAGCCGGAAGGCCTCCCGCTTGTTCCCCTTCTCGAGCTCCTCGGTAAAGACCGGGACGAAGGCGGCCTGGATCGCGGCGTCGGCGAACAGCGAGCGGACCAGGTTGGGCACCTGGAAGGCGATCGTGAAGGCCGACATCGGCCCCGTGATCCCGAAGTAGCTGGCCGCGACGATCTCCCGGACCAGTCCGGCGACGCGCGAGAAGGCCGTCGCGATCGAGAAGAACGCCGTCGAGCGGCCGAGCCGCCCCTCCTTCTCGTCGAACTCCGGGGGGATGAAGGGTGTGGACGGCGTCGGAGCCGGGATCGCCATGAACGTCGAGGTGTCCATGGAGACCGCCTCGTGGCGGCGCTCGATCCGCTCGGACTCAAGCTCGCGCGCTTCCTCCAGATCCGCGTCGAGATTCAGGGTGCCGCCCATTTCCTCCTCGAGATCGGGCGGCATGAAGGGGCGTCCCGGATCGGGTGGCCGTTGCCCGGTCGCGTCCTCCTCCGGCGGGGGAACCGCCGGAAACTCCCGCGTGGAGGGATCGAACGGCTCCGGCGGGGACGGTGCGTCCCCGAGGTCGTCCTCGTGCTCGGTCATTGCTCTATTCTCTTCGCCGCCCGCCTCGCGGGTCTTTTCATGGCCAACATCGCCTCACAGAAGAAGCGGAATGCCCGCACCGAGCGTGAGCGGGTCGAGAACCTGCGCTTTCGGAGCTCGGTAAAGACTCATTTCAAGCGGCTCGAAGCGGCCGTGCAGTCGGGCAACGCCGAGACGATCGCCTCGGAGCACAAGACGCTGGTCTCGCGAATTGACAAGGCGGTCCAGAAGGGCGCGCTGCACCGGAATACCGGCGCCCGCAAGAAGTCTCGTGCTGCAAGCATCGCCGCCGCGACCAACGCCTAACGGGTGTCTCCTCGGCTTCGCCTGCGGGGACCCCTCGCATAACCCTCATCCGAGGGCCCAGGAGAGCGGCTCGGTGTCGTCGGGCACCAGGCCGATCGCTCGCCGCAGAGACAGGGTGAACGCGACCCCCTCCGCGTAGTCGGAACCCCCGCGCGACCAGAGCTCGAGATCCGCGAGCGCGCGGATCGAGGCGTCCAGATCCTCCGGCGTGCGCCCCTTGACCTTCGAGACGAGCATCTTCGCGGCGTAGGGGTGCATCGACAGGCCCTTGGCCACATCGCCCGCCGGCCTCCCCGCCTCCAGTTCCGTCGCGGCGCGGAACGCCTGTCGCAGCCGCGGCGCAAGTGAGTAGATGATCCGCGGCAGCGCCTCGCCCTGGGCGACGAGCACCTCGGCAACCCGCATGGTCTCCGCGTCGTCGCCGGCCACCACGGCGTCGGCGAGGGTCCAGATCGCCTCCTCCGAGGTGTCGGCCACCATGGCCTCGAGATCCTCCACGCCGACCTGACCGCCGTCCCCGGCCCACAGCGCCAGCCGCTCGAGCTCGGTGCGAAGGCGTATCGGCCGCGGGCCGAGGCGTTCGACCAGCAACCGCGCCGCCGCCGGCTCGAGGTCATAGCCGAGCTGCCGTGCGTCGGACACCAGCTGCTTGGGCAGCTCGCGCTCTCTCGGAACGTCGAAGGCCAGCACCTCGCCGCCCGCCTTCTCTACCGCCTTCGCCAACCCGGCCGGCGTCTTGCCGTGGGCGACCAGCGCGAGCGTGGTCTCCGGCGGGATCTGGGCGATCGCGGCGGCGGCCCGTTCCGCGTCCGCCTTGCCCCAGGCGTCCACGCCGTCGACGAGCAGATAGCGCCGGGACGCGATCAGCGAGATCGCCGCAAGCGAGTTGATGAGCCCATCGAGGTCCGGCGCGCGCCGGCCCTCCCCGGCCTCGAACAGCTCGAGCGCGCCGGGTCCCCCCTCCCGCTCGGCGCGCTCGCGCAGCCGGCTGCGGGTCCGCGCGATCTTCGCCTCGTCGGTCCCGGCGACCAGGTACGCCGGCTTCATCTCCGGATCTGCCATCGGCTGAGTCTAGGCCCGGCTCGGGATGCCGGGCCCGGGGTCATCCCGGGGCGAGCGGCGCCCCCTGCACGGCGAGGGCGTGACTCTGTCCCGCCTTGCAGGTCTGCTTGGCGCCCTGCGCGCGCACCTTGCGCTTGTCCACGGCGACGTAGTAGCTGCCCGTGAAGGCCGGCTTGGTCAGGTCGATCTGGAACTTGCCCTTCCCCCCGGTCCGCTGCACGGAGAGCGGCTGGGTCTGGAGCGTGTTGGGGTCCGTGTAGTACAGGGTGACGACGCGCTTGGCGACGCAGGCCTTGAGCTTCGAGCCCACCTTTCCCGCAAACTGCGTGCTCGAGGTCTCAGTGAGCGTGGCGGTCGTGCGCCAGCCGCGCTTCCGGTGGTGCTTCTTCTTGGCATCCGCTCCACCGGCGACCGCGAGCGCGATCACGAGCACGAGTGCAAGCGCCGCCCGTCCTGGCCCCGCCATGGACGGAAGGCTATCCCCGACCGCTGGTCGCCGTCCACCGGGAACCGTTCGCGTCGATGTCGATCTCGCCGTCTGCGTCCGTCCGCATGGTCGGGACGCCGTGGTCGCGCAGCTCTGACAGCGCAGCCTGGGTCGGGTGGCCATAGGAGTTCCCGGCTCCGACCGAGATCACCGCCAGCTTCGGCACCGATCGCTCGAGCAGCGATCCCAGCCCGTCGTCCGCGGAGCCGTGATGGGCGACCTTGAGGACGTCGATCGGGCCTGGGTCCATGGGAACCGCCTCGGCCTCCGCGTCCCCCGTGAGCAGCATCGAGAAGTGCCGCCACTGCGCCACCAGCACCAGGCAGAGGAGATTCGGATCCTCGCCGGTCTCGCCGACCAGCTCGCGCGGCGGCCAGAGCGCGGTGAGGTGGAGGGAGCCCGAATCGACCTCGCCTCCCTCCGCCAGGCGGTAGGGCTCCGCGCCCGCCCCGAGCGCGGCGGCCCGCAGGCGCGGGTCATCGCGCCCGTAGACGAGCCGCTCAACCCGGACCGACCCGAGCAGCTCCCCGAGGTCCCCGGAGTGGTCCGACTGATCGTGGCTGATCACGATCGCGGCGAGGGAGGAGATCCCGAGCTGATGCAGGCGGTCCTCAACCCCGTCGCCCGGCGGGCCGGTGTCGACCAGCACCGGATCGCCGTCGGGAGGATCCAGCAGGATCGAGTCCCCCTGTCCCACGTCGAGAACGCGCACCGCGAGGTCAGCGGCCGGCGGCGCCGGAGCGGCCGACGACCCGAACGGC
The DNA here is from genome assembly GCA_963815045.1 of uncultured Solirubrobacterales bacterium. Classification (GTDB taxonomy): domain Bacteria; phylum Actinomycetota; class Thermoleophilia; order Solirubrobacterales; family 70-9; genus DASUPK01. Next base: position 709,486 of record CAWFET010000002.1, on the reverse strand, counting down.
TGCCAGACGAGCAGGCCCAACACGGCCGTCGCCACGCCGGCCGGCACGAGAAGCCTCCCGATCACCAGGCCACCACGCCCAGAGAGCCGGCGGAGCAGCAGCTCCATCCCCGCGATCAGGGCGGCGTACGCGGCGATCACCGCCCAGACGGAGCGCAGGTGCACCCTGAGCAGGGCCCAGTCCGGCTCCGCGAGCCAGTGGGCGATCTGGCCGACGTAGGCGAGGCAGAGCGAGTCGAGCCAGTTGAGGGGCTCCACCGGGAACAGCGGCAGCTGACCCGCGATTCCGGAGAGCATTCCGAGCCACATCGCCGGTGCGACGGCCGGCGCCGCGAGGACGTTGGCGGGCAGCGCAGCCGGCGAGAACTGGTCGAACGCCTCGGCCATCAGGGGCGCGGTGGCGACGGTTGCGGCCGCCGTCACCGCCATGGCCTCCGCCAGCGCCACGCGAGCCGACCCTCCCCGCGCCCCACCGGAGATCAACACGGCGAGGCGCTTGGCCCAGAGCATGATCCCGATCACCGCGGCAAAGCTGAGCTGCCAGCCGACGTCGCCGTCCGCCCGCGGATTGATCGCGAGCGTCACCGCCACCGCGAGGAGGACCGCGTACCAGCGGGAGCGAGGCCGGTCGGCCAGCGCGGCGATCAGGCCCGCGGCGCCCATCACCCCGGCTCGCTGGATCGAGGGCCCAGCTCCCGTGACGGGCACGTAGATGGCGATCAGGCAGAGCGCGCCGATCAGCCGGGGGCGCAGCGGGAGGCCGAGCAGCGCCAACAGCGGCCAGGCGAGCACGCAGAGCAGGATCACGTTCTCGCCGCTCACCGCGAGCAGGTGCGTCAGGTTCGAGCGCTGGAAGTCGTCGCGCACCTGATGATCGATGCGGTCGTCCTCCCCCAGGACGAAGCCGCGCGCGAGGGCCGCCTCACGGTCCGGCATCCCCCGCCCGAGTGCAGCCTCCGCACGCTCGCGGATCCCATCCACCCACCCCTCGAACCCGCCACGCCGCCCTGGCCGCTCGTCGATGCGGTCGGTTCGCAGGAGCATCGCGACCCCCTGCCGGCGCAGATAGGCCGCGCGCCACGGCTCTGGCGCCTGGAGCACTCCGTCGGCGCGAATCTCGCCCCCGACCGTGAGGTCACCGACAGGCTCGGGCGCCACGACGAGCACCGGCCCTCGCGGCGAGTCGACGCGCACGTCGACCTCGCCGTCGTTCCGTCGCGGGACGCCTGCGACGAATCCGTCCAGCGTGACGTGCTCTCCCGGGCGGGCGCGCAGGGCACCTCCGTCGATCGCGTGCAGCCGGGCGCCCCCGGCCAACAGACCACAGAGCGCGGCGGTCAGGGCCACGATCGCGAGCCAGGGCGGCCCGGCGATCCCGCCGCGCCTGGGACGCGCGGCCGCCAGGCCGATCACCGCGATCGGCACCGCCCCGAGCACGCCCGGCGAAGGGTCCGCGCCGGCGATGGGCGCGAGCGCCAGTCCGATCGAGGCGCCCGCCAGGATCGCGAAGCGCCATTCGCCCACCCAGTGGCGACCGCCTGCGAATGCGCCCGGCGCCGGTTTCACTCAGTGGTCACGTGGTACGCGTGAGTGAACCCCAGCTTCGACCACTTGGAGGAGCGATGACGAGGAACCACGAACAACGACGCGGGGCACGCCAGCCCGCCCCGGCCGACACGGAGCAGCAACTCGAGCACCGGCGGGCCGAGATGCACGCCGCCGAGGGTCATGCGGGGAGCGTCCCGCGCGGGAATGCGCAGCCCGAGAGGGAGATCATGGGCTCGCACCGCATCGCGTGGGACCGCCTGCTCGGCCACTAGACGGAAGACGTGAGAAGCATCCCGGGCGCTCAGGGCTGCAACGCGGCCCTGAGCGTCTGCATGGTCGATGGGCCGATTCCGGAGACCTCATCCAGCTGATCGATGGAGGAGAGCCCGCCGTGCTGGTCGCGGTACTCGATGATCTTCTGAGCCGTGACCGGGCCGATGCCCTCGATCCCGTCGAGCTGCTCGACCGTCGCGCTGCCGAGGCTGACCGGGCCGCTCTGCGCGCCCGGCGCCGAGCTCGCCGCGACCGTCCCCGGGCCGGGAACAACGACCTGCTGGCCGTCGCTCAGCCGCGCCGCGAGGTTGATCGCGTCGCGGTTTGCTCCCGGTGCGAAGCCGCCGGCCCGCCTGACGGCGTCCGTCACCCTCGAACCGGCCGGCAGCCGGTAGACGTCCGGGCGACGGACGTCGCCGGCCACATGGACCACCACGTCCTGAGTGCCCGACCCTTCGTGAGATGAGCCAGCCGCGAAGCTGACCCCCGTGCGCGCCGCAGACCCCTCACCGGTCGAGCGGATCCAGCGAGCGCCGACCAGTAGCACGGCGATGGCGATCGCGGCGTAGAGCAGCAATTGCGAGCGGCTGAACTCCGGCACGGGGGCAACCTGCCATCACGGTTGGCGCGAGACAGCCCACCTTCGTCTCGGATCGGTGACGGCTTGGCCGCCGCTCAGCGGACCTCGAATCCCGACAGCCCCTCGGGCTCCTCGTCGGTCACGTCCACCGAGCTGACCTCGGCCCTGCTCGGGCCCCGGCGGCAGAACTCGACCATCCGCTCGACCGCCTCCGGCTCCCCCTCGAAGACCGCTTCGACCGTCCCGTCCGGCGTATTGCGGATCCAGCCGGCCACGCCGGCGGCCTCGGCGCGCTGGCGCGCGGTGTCCCTGAAGAACACCCCCTGTACCCGCCCGCCGATCACGACCCGCCTGCGGGTCACCGGGCTAGTCCTCGTCGTCGTACTCGGAGGCCACGCCGACGCCGGAGCGCCCGAAGACCTCGGACACCGCGACGGGGGGCGACTGCACCGACACGCAGCAGAGATCGGCCGAGTTGGAGTTGGCGATCGAGTGATCGGTCGCCGGCGGGACGAGGATCAGGTCACCCTCTGAGATCTCCTGGGTGTCTCCGGCGACGGTCATCGCGCCCCGGCCGCTGGCGACGATGTAGACCTGCTCGGACTCCTCGTGCGAGTGGAGGGTGTGATCGCTCCCCGCCGGGACCGCCAGCCAGGTCACTGACATGTTCCGGGAGCCGAGCTCTCCGGCGTCCATGAGGATGTGATTGCGGAGCCTGTGCCACTCCTCGGTGGGAGCCTCCGCGAGCCGCCTGACCAGCACAGGGCCTTTCTACCAGATCAGCCTTTGACGACAAAGTTGACCAGCCGGCCAGGCACGACCACTTCTTTCGCAATCGACTTCCCGTCGATGTGCCGCTGGACGTTCTCGCTGGATCTCGCCTGCTCCAGCAGCTCCTCCTCGGCGGTGTCGGCGCCGACCTCGATGCGGTCGCGGAGCTTGCCGTTCACCTGGATCACGAGCATGTAGGTGTCGCGCTCGAGCAGCTCTGGGTCCGCCTCGGGCCACGGCTGCTCCCAGACACGCGCGCCCTCCAGCCATTCGTAGATCTCCGAGCAGAGGTGGGGAGCGAAGGGGAAGAGCAGGGACACGGCGGTCGAGGTCGCGAAGCGCACCGACGCGGCTCCGACAGGATCTCCGTAGAGGCCCTCCTTGAGGCGGTAGATCTCGTTGACCAGCTCCATCACCGCCGAGATGGCGGTGTTGAACTGGAAGCGGGGGTCGATGTCGCGGGTGACCTTGTCGATCGCCCAGTGCGCCTTGGCGAGGAGCTCGCGGGGTTCGCCACCAATCGCCGCGTCCTCTCCCATCTCACGGGTCGCGCTGTCGCGCGCCCTCGCATCATCGGGCGCGGCAACATCCTTGGTCCGCTCGGTGACCTCGCGACCCAGCCGCCACAGCCGCGAGAGGAACCGGAAGACCCCCTCCGCCCCCTCGTCCGACCAGTCTCCGCCCTTGATCGGCGGGCCCATGAAGCAGATGTAGGTGCGCAGGGTGTCGGCACCGAAGCGGTCGACGTATTCCGCCGGGCTCACCGTGTTGCCCCGGGACTTGGACATCTTCGCCCCGTCGCGGGTGATCATCCCCTGGGTGAAGAGGTTGGCGAACGGCTCGCGTGCCTCGAGCAGGTCCATGTCGTGCAGCGCCTTCACGAAGAAGCGCGCGTACATCAGGTGGAGGATCGCGTGCTCGACGCCGCCGATGTACTGGTCGACCGGCATCCAGTAGTCGGCCACCTCGCGCGCCCAGCACTGCTCGTCATTGCGCGGGTCGAGGTAGCGCAGGAAGTACCAGGACGAGTCGACGAAGGTGTCCATCGTGTCGGTCTCCCGCCGCGCCGCTCCCCCGCACTTCGGGCACTCGGTGTTGACCCAGTCCTCGGCCGCCGCCAGCGGGCTCTTCCCCTTCGGCGCGTATTCCTCGATGTCGGGGAGGAGCACCGGCAGCTGGTCCTCGGGCACGGGGACCATGCCGCACTCGTCGCAGTAGACGATCGGGATCGGTGCGCCCCAGTAGCGCTGGCGCGAGACCAGCCAGTCGCGGAGGCGGAAGTTGACGGAGGGCTCGCCGCGGCCCTCCGACTCCAGCCAGGCGACGATCTCGTCGTAGGCCTCGCGGTTGTCCTTGCCGTCGAAGCGGCCTGAGTTGACCATCGCGCCGTCCCCGGCGTACGGAAGCCCGTCGTCGTCCTTCGCCTGGTCGGGATCCTTGCCCTCGATCACCCTACGAATCGGCAGGTCGTACGCCTTCGCGAACTCGTAGTCGCGCTCGTCGTGGGCCGGCACGGCCATGATCGCGCCGGTCCCGTACTCCATCAGCACGTAGTCGGCGACGAACATGGGGATGCGCTCGCCGTTGACGGGGTTCGTCACCTCACGGCCCAGCGCCACCCCGGTCTTCTGCCGCTCCTCATCGGCCCGCTCCTCGGCCGTCGCGCGAGCGGACTCGTTGACGTACTCACGAACCTCCTTCTCGTTCTCCGTTCCCGCCGCCAGCCGCTCGACCAGCGGGTGCTCCGGAGCGAGGACGAAGTAGGTCGCGCCGAACAGCGTGTCCGGACGGGTCGTGAACACCGGGAAGTCGAGCTCGAGCTCCTCGCAGCGGAAGGTGACCTCGGCGCCCTCGGAGCGGCCGATCCAGTTGCGCTGCATCGTGACCACGTTCTCGGGCCATGACTCGAGCAGGTCGAAGTCGTCGAGCAGCTGCTGGGCGTACTCGGTGATCCGGAAGAACCACTGCTCGAGGTTGCGCTGCTCGACCAGCGTCCCGCAGCGCTCGCAGCGCCCGTCGATCACCTGCTCGTTGGCGAGCACGGTCTGGTCCTTGGGGCACCACTGGACGGGCGCCTCGTGGCGGTGGGCCAGGCCCCTCTCGAAGAGCTTCAGGAAGATCCACTGGGTCCAGCGGTAATAGGCGGGCTGGTGGGTGCCGAACTCGCGGGTCCAGTCGATCGAGATGCCCCAGCGCATGAACTGCTGGCGGAAGGTGTCGATCGACTTCTGGGTGGCCTCGCGAGGGTGCTCCCCGGTGTTGATCGCGTTGTTCTCGGCCGGGAGCCCGAAGGCGTCGTAGCCCATGGGGTGCACGACGCTGTAGCCGCGCCTGCGCCGGAAATGGGCGATCGCGTCGCCGACCGAGTAGGTCTTCAGATGGCCGACGTGAGGCTCGCCGGACGGGTAGGGCAGCATCTCGAGGACGTAGCTCTTCGGCTTCGCCTCGTCGAACTCAGGGGAGCCGGGGTTCGCGACGACCCAGGTGTTCTCCGCCTCCCAGACGAGCTGCCACTTGCGCTCGATCGCCTGGGGGTCATAGCGCTCGGTTGTTTCGCTGTCCGCCATCGCCGGGGCAGTGTACGAGCGGCGTATATTCGTGAACATGATCGGCGGCCCCAAACACCGCCGCCGGATCAAAAGGAGGCTCAGATGTCGAGGTTGATCAGGCTGGACCGTACGGGGCACACGGAGCTGGCCAGTTGGAGCTCGGAGGACACCGATGCTCACCGCGCGGCCGTCGAGGAGTTCCGGCGCGAGCTCGACCGGGGGATGCTGGCGAGCGCCACGCTTCCCGACGGGTCGGCCGAGGTCGTGCGCGAGCTGCCGCTGGATGCCGACCTTGTGATCCTGCGCCGCCCGATCGCCGGAGGGTAGATGGAAGCCGGTGTCCTGAGCGAAGCCGCGGCGATGCCGTGGCGGCGGCGGGCGAGCGAGCGCACCCTGGCCCGTGAGGGGCGCGTCTGGACGCTGTGGAGCGTCGGGGTGATCGTCACCTTCAGCCTGCCTGCGGCGTTGCTGGTCTGGATCCAGCCGCTCACCTTCCCGGTCGCGGCGATCTTCCTCGGACACGGGATCGCGGTGCTGCACCTGCAGGCAAAACGCGGCGCGTGGGGCGTGAAGCCGATCGGAGGCACGGAGACTCCGCCGGAGCGGAGGGCCCTCGGGCTGCTCGGCGACCTGGTCGGGCACGATGCGCGCGAGCTGCTGTCGCGGACCGGGCTGGCAATCGAGCGCGGGCGGCTGGGGACATGGCTGGTGGGGCAGGAGGGCGCGATCCTCGTTCGCCCGAGCGGCCACCGAGTCCACTGCTTCTGCGTCAGGGTGGCAGAGGCCGGCGACCTTCCCGCCGGGGATCGGGTCGCGCACCTGCTCCTGGCGCTGCGCGAGGACGAGGAGGGCTTCGCCACGGTCTCGAACCGGAACTTCTCCGGCGCCCCGTGGCGCCTGCGGCTCGAGCTGGCGCGGCCAGTGCGCCCGGCGTTGAACGCGGCGAGGGGCTAGGAGCGGCTACGCCAGGCGGTGGAGGCGGGTCTTTCTGACCTGCTCGAGCTTCTGCTTCAGCCGCACATACGCCGCCTGCTGCACCGCATCCCGCTGGAAGCCGGGATAGGCGAGGTTGGTGATCTCGAGCGGGTCGTGCTTGAGGTCGTACATCTCCCACTGCGGAGACTTCTTGTGATTGACGTCGTAGTACTTCGCCAGCTTCCAGCGGCGCTCGCGAATGCTGATGATGTGGTTCGGGGCTCTCGGGTAGGGCGGCATGGACTGGCCGGACTGGTAGTCGTCGTACGTGAAGACGATGTAGTCCTGAGGCGGCTTTCCCTTGCCGTCGTTGAGCACCAGGGACGAGTAGTCGACCCCCTCCCAGTTCGCCGTCGCCGCGCGCGGGGCGCCCGCCAGGCTCGCCAGGGTCGGCAGGAAGTCCACGTGTGAGACGAGGGCGTTCGTGGTTCGCGCCTTGGGAAAGAACCGCGGGTTGGAGTAGACGAGGGGGACGCGCAGTGCCTCCTCATAGAAGTTGAAGTTCTTCTGGCGGAGGCCTCCGTGGGCCAGCCCCATCTCGCCGTGGTCCGCGGTGCGGACGATCAGGGTGTCGTCGTACAGGCCGGCGTCCTGGAGCTTGTTCAGGACCTGGGTCAGGTAGTAGTCCGAGGAGCGCATCAGGTTGCCGTAGAAGTTCAGGTAGGCGTGCTTCTGCTTCTTGTTCTTCGGCTTGCCGGTCAGGTTGAAGATGTTCAGGAACTGCTGCTGGACCGAGGGCTTGGTCGAGAGGTCCTCACCGTTGGTCGCCGGGATCTGGATGTCGCCCTGGATCCAGGAGTGGTCGTAGCCCGCCTGGTCGAAGGTCGTCCCCGGATAGAAGAGGACGTCATGGGGGTTGACCAGCGAGATCACCAGGAAGAAGGGCTGCTGCTTCGCGGCCGCGCTCGAGATGTACTGGAGCACGCCCTCCGCCCCGTCCTCCGGGTTGCCGACTGAGTACATGTAGCGGCCATCGTTGTTGGTGACGCCGCCGCCGGCCTCCGGGATGCTCTGGTCGGCGCCCGCGTCCGGCGGATTCCAGCGGTCGAAGCCGTAGACCTGGAGGTCGGCTGGGGTTGCGTCCTGGTTCGGGAGCGGCTTGGAGCAGTGCCACTTGCCCTTGTAGACGACGTTGTATCCGGCTGCCTCCATCACGGTGGCGAGGTTCGGGATGGTGCTGGGCCGCGGCAACTCCACCTGCGGATAGCCCTGGTAGGCGGGCATGTCCTCCTCGAGCGTGTACTTGACCCCGTGCTGGGCGGGGAAGTAGCCGCTCATCAGGGTGGAGCGGGCCGGTGAGCACATGCAGGCGTTGGTGAAGGCGCGCTCGAAGCTGAGGCCGTGCCGGCGCAGCCGCATCATGCCGGGGAGGTTGCGCTGCATCCAGCGGGGTGGGAAGTGCTGGATCGCCCGCTCCTGGTCGGTCAGGAAGAGGATCACGTTCATCCCCTTCGTCGGGCTGCCCTTCGCCTCGGCGGCCGCGAGGGCGCGCCCGAGGCCGCTCTGGGAGAGGAGCACTCCCGCGGCCGCGCCGGCGCCGGTCTGGAGCAGCTCCTTGCGGGTGAAGCCGTCCCGGCGGTCCTGCGATTCGGTCATCCCTTCCTCCTGAAGATGTCGACTGCATTGCTCTTGAAGGCCGTCACGTAGAGGAAGCGGCCGTCCGGGCTGACCGCGACCGAGCCGGCCCCGCGGGTCGCCCGCGCCGGGCGGCAACCCTTGGATGGGCCCGCGCATCCGGCCCGTCCGGGCTTCTGCGCCACCCTCCCCGTGACCCTGTTGCGGTCGAGCACGTCCACCGCGCCCGTCCCGAAGGCGACCACGTAGACGTTGCGGCCGTCGGGAGAGACGTCGAGGCCCTCCGGCTCGCTCATCGCGCGCCCGAAGGTGCAGCCGACGGCGCGGAGGAAGGCGAGACAGCCGGTGGTGCCCTGCTTCTGCGTCAGGGTGCCGGAGGAGGACCGGTTGAAGGAGTCCAGGCTGTTGCTGATCAGGGTCGTCACGTAGGCGTGGGTGTCGCCGGGGGCCAGGGCGACCGCGTTCGCGCCGGCGAGCTGCACGCCGGTCACGCAGCCCGTGGTCATGGCCTGGACGATGCAGCCGGTGCCGTCCGTCGCCTGGGTGAGGGCGCCGCTCGAGGGATCCCGGGTGAGGATGGCCACGGCGTTGGAGAGTGCACTCGCCACGTAGACCTGGCCGCCGGCGGCGGAGATCGCCATGCCCTCCGGAGAGCCGAGCTCGACGCCGGTGGTGCATCCACTGGTCGCCTCCGCGATGCAGGCCGCGGATCCCGAGAGCTGGGTGAGGGCGCCGGTGGACGGGTCGCGGCTGAAGGCCGCGACGGCGTTGCCGAAGAAGGAGCCCGCGTAGACGTTCTTCCCGTCGCGGCTGGCCACGAGCACATCGGGGGCGACCAGGGCCTGGCCCTCGGCGCAGCCCGGCTGAGACAGCCCGGAGATGCAGCCGCCGGGGAGCTGGCGCAGGGCGCCGGTCTTCGGGTTCCGCGCGAATGAGGTGACCGCGTTCGCGGCTCGGGCGGTGGCGTAGAGGTTGCGGCCATCCCGGCTGATCGCGAGCGAGTTCGCTCCGGCGAGCCCGGCCGCCTTCGCGCATCCCGCGCCCCCGCCGGTGGAGATGCAGCCGCCCTTCCCGGCGGGCTGGGTGAGCCTGCCGGTTCGCCGGTCGCGGTCGAAGATCGCGATTGCGCGGCTGGTCGAGGAGGCGACGTAGACGTTGCGCCCGTCGGGGCTGATCGCGATCGCGCGGGAGCCCATGAACGGGCCGGGGCCCTTAAGGGCGCGGGCGACGGCGCAGCTGGTGCTGCGCTTCGGACGGGTGGCCACGCACCCCGCCCGGCCGCGGAGCTGGGAGAGGGCGCCGCTCGAGCTCGACGGCAGCTTGGCCGGCTCAGCGCGGGGCGCGGCCTGAGCGGCGGATGGGACTAGGGCGGCGAGGAATGCGAGCGACGCGAGTTTGCGGATGGGGCGAACCTAGACCCGCCCGCGGACGCTCACCAGACCCCCTCGATGAATTTGCCAATAAAGGGGGTCAGCTCTCCTGCGCCTGGATCTCCTTGATCTTGCCCTCCAGCTGCCCCATCACGGCGGGGTCGCGGAGAGTGGTGACGTCGCCGAGCTCGCGGCCCTCGCCGATGTCGCGGAGCAGGCGGCGCATGATCTTGCCGGAGCGGGTCTTCGGCAGGTCGCCGGCCCAGATGATGCGCTTGGGCCGGGCGATCTTCGAGATCCGGTGCGCCACGTGCTCGTTGATCTCCTTCTGGATCTCGTCGGACCCCTCCAGATCGCCCTCGAGGGTGACGAAGGCGCAGATGGCCTGGCCGGTGTCCTCGTCCTGAATCCCGATCACCGCCGACTCGGCCACCTTCGGGTGGGAGACGATGGCGGACTCGACCTCCGCGGTGGAGAGCCGGTGGCCGGAGACGTTGACCACGTCGTCCACGCGGCCGAGGACCCAGAAGTAGCCGTCCTCGTCCTTGCGCGCCGCGTCGCCGACGAAGTAGGTGGTCTCGTCCCACTTCGAGTAGTAGGTCTCCTTGAAGCGGTCGTCCTCCCTGAACAGGGTGCGGAGCATTCCCGGCCAGGGTCGACGGAGCGCGAGGAACCCCTGATCGCCCTCGACCTCGTTGCCCTCCTCGTCGAGCACGACCGCGTCGACGCCGGGCAGCGGCTTGGTCGCCGATCCCGGCTTGGCCGCGACCAGTCCCGGAAGGGGGCTGATCATGATGTTGCCCGTCTCGGTCTGCCACCAGGTGTCGACGATCGGGCAGCGCTCGCCGCCGATCACCTCGTAGTACCAGAGCCACGCCTTGGGGTTGATTGGCTCGCCGACGGTGCCGAGCAGCCGCAGCGAGGAGAGGTCGTGCTTCTGCGGGTACTCGATCCCCCACTTCATGCAGGCTCGGATCGCGGTCGGCGCCGTGTAGAAGATCGACACCTTGTAGCGCTCGATGATGTCCCACCAGACGTTTTTGTCCGGATAGTCCGGGGGGCCCTCGTACATGACGCCGGTGGCGCCGTTGGAGAGGGGCCCGTAGAGGATGTATGAGTGGCCGGTGACCCAGCCGACGTCGGCCCCGCACCAGAAGACATCCGACTCCGGCTTCAGGTCGAAGACGTAGCGGTGGGTGTAGGTGACTCCGAGGAGGTAGCCGGCCGTGGTGTGGAGCACGCCCTTGGGCTTCGCCGTGGAACCCGACGTGTAGAGGACGAAGAGCGGATGCTCGGCGTCCAGAGGCTCCGCAGGGCACTCCGGGTCGGCTGACTCCATCGCCTCGTCGAACCAGACGTCGCGTCCCTCCTTCATCTCGCAGTCGGCGCCCGTGGCGCGGACCACGAAGATGGTCTCGATCGAGTCGAGGTCGCCGATGCCCTCCTCGTCCACGGCGCTCTTGATCGGGGCGGTCTTGCCCTTGCGGCGGGCGCCGTCCACGGTGATCAGGGCCTTGGCGTCGGAGAACTCCATGCGCTCGCGGACGGCCTCGGGGGAGAAGCCGCCGAAGACGACGTTGTGCGGGGCGCCGATGCGGGCGCAGGCCAGCATCGAGACCAGGACCTCGGGGATCATCGGCAGGTAGATGCCGACGACGTCGCCCTTGCCGATGCCGCGGTCCTTGAGCGCGTTGGCGAAGCGCTGGACCTCCTGCAGGAGCTCTGCGTAGGTGATGTCCCGCTCCTCGCCCTCCTCGCCGCGCCAGTGGTAGGCGACGCGGTCGCCGTTGCCGGCCTCGACGTGGCGGTCCAGGCAGTTGTGGGAGACGTTGAGCTTGCCGTCGGCGAACCACTTGTAGAAGGGTGCGTTCGACTCGTCGAGGGTCTGGGTGGGCTTCTCGAACCAGTCGATCAGCTCCTCGGCCTGCCGCTGCCAGAAGCCCTCGAGGTCGCCGGCCGCCTCCTCGTACATGGACTCGTCGGTGACCAGTGCGTCCTTCTTGAAGTCGTCTTGGGGCGGGAACTTCTCGATGTCGAGCATCGACTCGAGTTGCTTCTGCAGGTCCTCGCCACTCACCTTGGTCGCCATCTCTCCTCCTAAGTCTGTTCTGGGTTCAAAGCTACTCCCCGCCGAAGGCCGAGGCCGGTGGGCGGCGCCGGCGATGCGGCGCCGCCCCCGGCCTGCGCTGCGACGTCTAGCGTCCTGCCGGGTCCACCTCCTCACCCCGCGCGACCTGCAGCGGCATGACCGGCGCGATGCTCCGGCCGAATGTCGAGTTGATCACCGCGGCGAATGACGCGTACCAGGCCGCGACCGCCGTGGCGAGCCCGACGTAGCCGCCCCAGTGGATGACGTTCTCGTTGCCACCGCTGTTGCCTGCGCCGAGCAGGATGAATGTGATCGACAGCAGAAGGAACACGAGGGCGACGGCACCGGTGGTGCGCAGCGAAGCGACGAACATGTAGGTGGTGAAGATCGCCCAGGCCCAGAGATAGAGGCCGATCGCGCTTCCGGCGTGAGCCTCCGGGATGTCCTTCGCGAAGAACGTCACCAGCGCCCAGAAGGAAATCCAGAAAGCGCCGTATGACGAGAAGGCGACCGCGCCGAAGGTGTTGCCGGTGCGGAACTCCCACATTCCGGCAAGCAGCTGTGCGATGCCGCCGTAAGCAAGCGCCAATCCCAGAACCACCGGTTCCCCGGCGTTACTGACGATGTTCGCGTTGAACATGCTGAGAACGAACGTGGTCATGGCGAATCCGGCAAGCCCGAGGGGTCCCGGATCGGCAGGAATCCATGATGAGGCTGGCCTCGAAGATTCCATCTAACTGTCTCCTTCCTTGCCGGCCGAACAGCCGACGCTCACATGCAGCGCCGCGGTTCGGCGGGCGGCTTACGTGGTGAGGTTCCTTTGAGCGCCATACCCCGGCTTAATCGTTTGCTAACGCAACAGTCCTGTCGCCGCCTCGCCGGCTAGAGGCCGGCGGCCTCGGCCAGGAGGGTGACCTGCTCGGGGTCGCTCGTGCAGGGGAACAGGATGAGCTCGTCGCAGTTCCATTCCTCGTAGGCCTCCAGGAGGGACTTGACGCCGTCGGCGTCCTTGGGCGCGCTGGAGATGATGCCCTGGACCGCCTCGTCGCCCAGCCAGGCGTAGTAGGCGTTCACGTAGGACTCGACGTCGGCCTGGGCGTCGGGGCCGAGGCAGAAGTACCCCAGGGCCAGGGTGCGGGGCTGTCCGTCGCGGCCGGCCTTCTTCCAGGCATCGTCGAGGTTGGAGACGTCAGCTCCGAACTGCGAGGGGCCGGAGCCCCCCTGGGTCCACCCGTCGCCGTACCTGGCGGCCCGCTCGAAGGCCTTCTGGATGTATCCGCCGACCATGAGGGATGGGCCCTTGCCGGTCGGGCGGGGGCCGACCTTCGACTCGAGGTCGCCCTCGGCGTTCCAGATGTCGCGGATCTTCGCCAGGGCGTCGTCGAGCCACTTGCCGCGCCCGGACATGTCCAGGTCGCTGATCTCGTAGTCGTCCTCGCGACCGCCGACTCCGATGCCGAGGACGGCGCGGTCGCCGCCGGCCAAGGCGTCGAGGGAGAGGAACTGCTTGGCGATCATCGCCGGGTTCTGGCGCAGCGGCCCGAGCATGACGTCGGTGACCAGCTTGATGCGCTCGGTGACCGCCGCCGCGGCGGAGAGTGCGACCACGGGCTCGTAGTTCGGGAAGACGATGCGGTCGATGGTTCCGAGGCTGCTGAAGCCGGCGTCCTCGGCCGCGCGGGCCCAGTCGGTGAGCTGGTCACCGGTCGTCCCGGGAACTGTGTTCGGCAGTCCGATTCCAAGCTCCATTCGCGCTCCTTTGGTCGACTAAGTTCGTTCAGTGGCTGACAGTCAACCTACCGAGTTAGTTGCGTGGGCAAACGAATTGCTGGAGACCGAGCGGGTCGGGCGGCTGGGGTTGCTGGACGAGGAGGGGGCACCGCGGGTGCTGCCCGTGACGTTCGCGGTCGCGGGCGGGCGGATCTGGAGCGCTATCGACGAGAAGCCGAAGCGGGCCGGGGAGCCGGCGCGAGTGCGATTTCTGCGGCGGGACCCACGGGCGGCCCTGACGGTGGACCGGTACTCCGACGAGTGGGATCGGCTGGCCTGGGTGCAGGTGCTGGGTGAGGTGAGCATCGTCGACGCGGCCGATGCCGCGGAGGGGCTGGCGGCGCTCAGCGCGAAGTACGCGCAGTACCGGGACCGGCCGCCGCCGGGGCCGGTGCTCGCTCTGGAGCCGAGGCGGTATCTGTGGTGGAGAGCTGCGGATCCGGTGGACCGAGACGGGCGTAGCGGCGACCGCGGCGGGTGATCAGGATCTCGTCGCCGGCAGCAGCGCGCTCCATCCAGTAGCCGAACTTCTCGCGGAACTCATGAGCGCCGACGACAACCTCGTCGCCGGTTGAGGGAGTGGAGCTAGGGGGCTCGAACCCCTGACCTCCGCCATGCCATGGCGGCGCTCTCCCAACTGAGCTACAGCCCCAGAGAGCAAGTATTGCTGCGCCCAGTTTATAGCCGCCCTCTGGTTGTTTCTGGGCCGCCGTAATCGGAGGTGCACCGCCGATCGATCTGCGAAGAGCCCGACCGGAAGCAGGTAACAGGACGCCAGGTCCTGGCAGTAGGCCGCCACATAGTCGATCTCCTCGGCGTATAGCTGGTTCGGACCTGTACCCCGCGGCTCGTATACCTGGATGCAGGTCAGGTAGACGCGGATGACATCGTTCACCAACGTCGCCCATTTGCACTGGACGCGGGCGACCTGGTTGCCCAGATCGAACGCGAGGTCATAGCGGCCATGCTCGGCAATCGGCCGAAGGACACCAATTCCCAGCTTCGTCGCCTCCAACGCGATCGCCAGCCTCGGCGATGTTCCCCTTGTCATTGGAGGTGAGCACCTGCCGATACTCGCCTCGATCGAGTGACGCGAGACGCGCGGAGCGTCAGGAAAGTGTGGAGAGAGGGAGTGCTACGCCGCGCGGTGCTCGCCGGCCTGGCCGTCGTCCACGTCGAGGACCACGCCGCTCTGGCGCGTGTCGCGAACCACGAAGTCGAAGGGAGCCGTCTCCTCCAGCGCCCTCAGCAGGTCGATCGGGCTCTCGAGGCTCATCGAGACCCAGGCCCGCCCGCCCGAGAACCTCTTCACCTTGATCTGAGACGCGCCGTCGATGCCCTTCGCGGCGTCCTCGAACCCGGTCAGCTGCGCGAAGTCCTTGAACGGCCCCACCTCGATCTCGACCTCCCCGGAGTACACGCCGGCCTGGGCCGGCTCCGTCCCGACCGCGGGCCGATCCTCGGCCTCCAGCCCCAGCCGCTCCTTCGCCACCTCGGCAAGCTCGTTGACGCGCGCACCCAGCTCATCCCTGAGTCCCGTGAGCTCGGTCACCCGGTCCGCCATCTGCACAGCGTCCTCGAGCGCCTTCATCCGGATCCGCGTGGCCTGGCGGCGCGCCTGCCCATAGATCTCCTCGATCCCCTTCGTCACGGTCGCGGCCATCGGCTTCTTCAAGAACTCCTGCAACCGTTTCTCCCGCTCCACGACCCGCTCGGCGAGCCGCTGCGCCTCCCGCTCCAGGCGGGCCAGCCGAGCGTCGCGTGCCTGAATGGCCGCGTCGACCTGCTCGGGGTCATAACCGCGCACGGTGCGCCGGAAGCGCTCCTTCGACACGAGGGGAAGGCTAGAAAGAGCGCCGGACGGCTTCGCCATCAGGTCGCGGCCACGAGCGGCCGCCCCACCTAAGTCGCGGCGGCTTCGCCGCCGCTCCGAAGTGCTGCGGCCTGGTGGCCGCTAGCCAAGTCCAATTCCAGCTGCCCGGCCTCGCCCCAGAGCTGCTCGAGCCGGTACCGCTCGCGCGGCTCCGGCGTGAACACGTGCAGCACCGCATCCAGGTAATCCATCAACACCCACTCGGCCTCCCTCTCACCCTCAACCCGAGCCGGGAGCCACCCGTCCCTCTTCAGCTGGTGGTAGACCTCGTCGTGAATCGCCTTCGCCTGCCGCTCGTTGCGGGCCGTGCAGATCACCAGGTAGTCCGTGTAGCCGACCAGCTGCCGCACGTCGAGCGCGATCAGGTCGGTCGCCTTCTTGTCGTCGGCGATCGCGGCCAGCCGGCTCGCCAGCTCCTCCGAGGTCATCTCCTTCCCCCGGGTCACCGGTACAAGCCCCTCTCCCCGATCACCCTGATCACCGGATCCGGAACGAGGTGCCGGAGCGGCTTTCCCTCCCGCGCTCGCTGCCTGACTGTGGTCGAGGACGCTCCGCAAAGTGGCATATCGACTATCTCAGCCCTGTCGGATGCACCGAGCCGCTCCAGCGCCGAGTTCACCGCCCCAAGCCCCACACCGGGCCGCGGCACCACGGCGAGCCGCGCCAGCTCCAGCACCCGCGCGGGCTCCTTCCAGCCGGCCAGCCCGGCGGCCATGTCCGCGCCCATCAGGAAGAACAGCTCACTCCCCCCCTCCCGCTCGGCGAGCAGCTCGAGCGTCCTGTAGCTGTACGAGACCTCATCCCGCTCCACCTCGAGCGCCGACGCCTCCACCCCATCCTCACCCTCGGCCGCGAGCACGGCCATCTCCAGCCTGACCTCCGGCCCGGGATCGTCCTCGATCTCCTTGTGCGGCGCCCGCCGGGTCACCATCAGAAGGACCCGATCGATCTCGAGCTGCCAGCGCGCCTCCTGGGCGAGCAGTAGATGTCCCACGTGGGGCGGGTTGAAGGCCCCGCCCAGGACCCCGATCCGAGCGACGTCTCTACTCCCTGATCTGCCCGCTGCCGTGGACGACGTACTTGGTCGTGGTCAACTCGCGCAGCCCGATCGGACCGCGCGCGTGCAGCTTCTGGGTGGAGTTCCCGATCTCCGCGCCCATCCCGAACTCATAGCCGTCGGTGAACCGCGTGGACGCGTTGACGTACACGGCGGCCGAGTCGACCGCATCCGTGAACTCGTCGCCCACCTGCTTCGAGCTGGTCACGATCGCGTCCGAATGCCCGGTCCCGTGCCGGTTGATGTGATCGACAGCGTCGCCGAGCGAGTCGACGACCCCGACCGCCATCTTCAAGCCGTGGTACTCCGTGTCCCAATCGGCGTCCGTCGCCTCCTCGACCTCGACCGATCCGGCCGCCTCGCGGGTCGCCTGGTCCCCGACCAGCTCGACCCCGGCATCCGCAAGCTTCGCCAGCAGCGCCGGCAGGACCTCGGCCGCCACATCTCGATGCACGAGCAGCGTCTCCGCCGCGTTGCACACCCCCGGGCGCTGCACCTTGGCGTTGTACGCGACCCGCTCCGCCATCTCGAGATCGGCGTCCTGATGCACGTAGACGTGGCAATTCCCCGCGGCCGCGTACATCACCGGGACCTTCGCGACGTCCTTGAGCGCGTTCTTCAGTCCCTCACCCCCGCGCGGGATGATCAGATCGACCAGTCCCTCGGCGGTGGCGAGCTCGGCCAGCTGCTCGTGCCCGCCGCCCGAGAGCAGCGACACGGCGCCGGCCGGCAGCTCCGCGGCTGTCAGGGCATCCGCGATCAGGCCGGCCAGGAACGCATTCGAGGTCTCCGCGCTGCTCGATCCGCGCAGCACCGCCGCATTCCCGCTCTTCAGGCAGAGCGCCGCCGCATCGACCGTGACGTTCGGCCGAGCCTCGTAGACCACGGCCACCACCCCGATCGGCACCCTCTTCTTCGCAACCTCCAGGCCGTTTTCGAGGGTCCAGCCCTCCACGACCTCTCCGACCGGGTCATCCAGATCGGCGATCTCGCGAACCCCCTTGGCCATCTCGGCGACCCGCGCCTCGGTCAGCGTGAGGCGGTCGAGCAGGGCCTCGTTCAGACCCTCCTCGCGACCCGCCTCGACATCGGCCCGGTTCGCATCGAGCAGAGCCCGGACGTTCCCGTCGATCCGGTCGGCCAGATCCCGCAGGCAGGCGTCCTTCTCGTCACGCTTGGCGCGAGCGAGCATGTGGGACGCGTCCTTCGCATCACGGCAGACCTCGGTGACCGTTTTGGCTGCAGTCGCCATGCATTAAGGGTAACCACGGCGTCACACTGGGGCGGATGGCAGGGACCGTTGCGACGGGATTCGAGCCTCTCGCCGAGGAGTTCAGGGCGCTGACCGCCCGCGGGCCGCGCGGCGGCGCGCTCGTGGTGCGCAGCGGCGATCGCGTCCTGGCCGACCTGCGAATCGGCTGGGAGGACCGCGCGCGTACCCGGCCCTGGCGCCCCGAGACCCAGGCCCTCGGCTTCTCGGCGACGAAGGGTCTCGCCGCCATGGTCATTCACAGGCTCGCCGACCGGGGGCTGATCGACCACGACCTGCCGGTGGCGTCCTACTGGCCCGAGTTCGCGGCCGCCGGCAAGGAGCACGTCACGGTGCGGGAGCTGCTCAGCCACCGAGCGGGCCTCTACGACGTGCAGGCCGTGGCGCGGAACGCCGAAGAGCTCATGGACCACATCGGCATGGAGCGCCGGCTCGCCGCGGCCACCCGCCAGGGGCCGCCCGGCCGGCCCGCCTACCACGCGATCACCTTCGGCTGGCTCGCCTCCGGCCTCGCCAGAGCGGTGACCGGGAAAGGCATGCGCGATCTGGTTCGTACGGAGCTGGCCGAGCCGCTCGGCACGGACGGCCTGGAGATCGGAATAGGTGAGGGGCACCCGGGACCGGCCGAGATGGTCGGCAGCTCCCTGCGGATCTACACCGCACTCGGCATCGCGGCGACTCCCCTCCTCGGCTGGCTCCCGGTCACCCGAGCCGGCTTCCGCGCGCTCCATGCACCGGGCTTCGAGGAGCTCTGCCGAGGACCGGAACCCGCGGTCTGGCGCACCGAGATGCCCGCTGTCAATGGCGCGCTGAGCGCCGACGGGCTATCCCGGCTCTACGTCCCCCTCGCCAACGAGGGCCTCGGACCCGACGGGCAGCGCTTCCTCTCCCCCGACCTGGTCTCGAGGATCGGCAAGGTCCAGACCCGCGGCATGGACCGCGTGCTCGGCGTGCGGATGCGCTGGCGGCTCGGCTTCCACCACGCCTTCGGAATGGGCAGCCCCGCACCCCGAGCCCTGGGGCACTACGGCTTCGGCGGCAGCGGCGGCTGGGCCGATCCGGACACCGGCATCTCCTTCGGCTTCGTGAGCAGCCACATCGGCAACTTCACGACCGCAATCGGCGATCTCGGCATTCTCCGCCTGACCGCGAAGGCGCGCGCCTGTGCGGCGCGCGCCGTCTTCTGAGCCACGCCTACGAGGCGGCCTCGGCCTTGTCCCGCTGCTCCTCGTGGACGCCCTCGGCGAACTCCTCGACGATCTTCGAGTTGAACGCCGGGATGTCGTCGGGCCTGCGCGAGGTCACCAGCCCGGAGTCCACGACGACCTCCTCGTCGACCCAGTTCCCGCCGACATTGCGAATGTCGGTCTGCACGCTCGGGAACGAGGTCACCTTGCGGCCATCGACCACGTCCGCTTCGACGAGCATCCACGGGGCGTGGCAGATCGCCCCGACCGGCTTGCCCGCGGCGAAGAACTCGCGCAGGAAGCGCACGGCGTCCTCGTCGGTCCGCAGGTTGTCCGGGTTGGCGACGCCGCCCGGCAGGACCACACCGTCGTAGTCGTCCGCCTTGGCCTCGGCCGTCGTCACGTCGACGTCCCAGGTCTCGCCCTTGTCGAGGTGCTCGAAGCCCTGGACCTGCCCGGACTCGGTCGCGATCACGTCGACGTCCGCACCGGCCTCCTCGACCGCCTTGCGCGGCTCGAAGTACTCAACCTGCTCGACGCCCTCATTGGCCATCAAGAAGGCAATCCTCTTGCCCTCGAGTTCGTTCGCCATTGGATCGGCTCCTTTCGTCTGAAGCTTGCTCAGACGCGGTTACCCGCCGGTCCCCTCGATCGAAACGGTCCCTCGGGCGGGTGGTGCGGCGAGAAAAACGCATCCGTGGACACGCCCGTACCACAGGATGCGTTTTTCTCGGCGCGACAGGACCCGCCCGCCGGAAACGGTTGGGCCCTAGAGCTGGATGCTCTTGGTCTCGAGGAACTCCTCGAGGCCGAAGCGGCCGTATTCGCGGCCACTGCCCGACTGCTTGTAGCCGCCGAATGGTGCCAGCGGATTGAACGTGGCGCCGTTGATCTGAACCTGGCCCGTGCGCATCCGGCGTGCGAATTGCTTCGCCCGCTCTGGGTCGGCTGACCAGACGCCCCCGTCCAGCCCATAGATCGTGCTGTTGGCTATCTCGGCCGCCTCGTCCTCGGAGTCGTAGGGGATGATCGAGAGCACCGGGCCGAAGATCTCCTCCTGGGCGATCGTCATGTCCGGCTTCACGTCCGAGAAGACCGTCGGCCGCACGAAGTACCCGGTGTCCAGGCCCTCCGGCGGCTCGACGCCGCCCGTGACGAGCTTGGCGCCCTCCTCCTGGCCCTTCTCGATGAAGCTCCGCACGCGCTCCTGCTGGGCCTCGGAGACCAGCGGCCCGAGGCGGGTGCCGGCCTCGAACGGATCGCCCGGCGTCGCCTTCTCGGCTGCCGCCGCCGCAATCTGCTCGGCCTCCTGCAGCTTCTCCCGGGGCACCAGCATCCGCGTGTGGGCGCTGCAGGTCTGGCCCGAGTTCAGGTAGCAGTTGGACACGCCGTAGCCGACCGCAGCCTTCAGATCGGCATCGTCGAGGATCACGTTCGCCGACTTCCCGCCGAGTTCCAGCGCGACCCGCTTGATGTTCTGCGAGGCGACCTCGGACACCCGGCGGCCGGCCCGAGTCGAGCCGGTGAAGGAGACCATGTCGACGTCGTCGTGCGCGGCGATCGCCTCGCCCACGACGGGGCCGAAGCCGGTGACCAGGTTGAACACCCCGGCGGGCAGGTCGAGCGAGTCGACGATCTCGGCGAGGATGAACGAGGTGAGCGGAGTCACCTCGCTCGGCTTGACCACCACGGAGCAACCCGCGGTCAGCGCCGGGCCCACCTTGGCGCAGATCTGGTGGAGCGGATAGTTCCAGGGGGTGATGCAGCCAACGACGCCCACCGGCTCGCGCACGATCAGCGAGTTGCCGATCTGCTCCTCCCAGGCGACCTCCGACGCGACCTGGGCCATCGAGCCGAAGTCCATCGCCGGCAGGCCGGCCTGGATCTGGCGCGCGAGCGGCAGCGGCATCCCGACCTCGGCGGACACCAGGGCCGCGATCTCATCCGCGCGCTCGGCCAGCGCCGCGCTGATCGCGGTGCAGGCATCCACGCGCTGCTCGACCGGGACCTGGCGCCAGGCCTCGAACCCGGCGCGCGCCGCGGCCACCGCACGATCGACGTCCTCGGGCGTGCCCTCGGGGATCCGGCCGATCACCTGCTCGGTGGTCGAGTCGATCACCTCAATCGTGTCGCTGCCGGCGGGCTCAACCCACTCCCCGCCGATGTAGAGGCGGTCGCGGACGATCTCTTCTGTGGGTCTACCCGGCGCCGAAGTTTGTGGGCGCCGTTCATCAGAGGCGGGAGCTGCGGTCTCAGTGGCCACGTTCGATTCCTCCTGGGTCGAAGTTCTCTTTAAGCGGGTTGTGCTTCGGCGGACTCCGCGGGCGCCGCGTGTGCGCCGGCATCGTCAGCGATCGCCTCGGCGGTGCGGTGGGAGAGCGCCATGATCGACACCATCGGATTGGTTCCTGACGAGGTCGGGAAGGCGCTGCCGTCCCCGATCCAGACGCCCTTGGTGTCGTGCAGCTCGCCCCATGGTCCCGCAACGGAGGCCTGGGGGTCCTCGCCCATCCGGCAGCTCCCCATCTGGTGGGCGCTGAAGAGCTTGTAGCCGCCGGCGCGGAACGGGATTCGCTTGACGGCCGCGATGAACGCCTCCAGGTCGTCGCCTCGGCGCCAGGTCGGCGCACCCTCGGCGAGCGGGCCGATCTGGTGCGCTCCCGCGGCCTCGTGCAGGCGGATCTGAACCTCGATTCCCTTCTTCAGGTTCTCCAGGTCGAGCGGATCGGTGACCGAGTAGAGCGGCATCGCCTCACCATTGGCGTCGACCATCACCTGCCCGGCCCCTCGGTCGCGCGTCAGCGAGATGAAGTTGGCCGTGAAGCGGAACTCCTCCATGCGCTGCTTGTGATCAATGGCGGAGATCCACGGCGTCGCCGAGCCGATCAGCCCGGGCGCATACTGCGCCGTCTCGATCAGGAAGCCAAAGCCCTCACCGGTGTCCGCGAACTCGTCGCAGAGCCCAGCCTGCGGCGCGCCCCACCATGCCTCCTGGTCGGTGCCATAGGCGCCACCGACGACGCTCGACGGGTGCAGCCTCAGGTTTTGCCCGACCGCCGGGCCACCGATTTCCGATCGCAGCAGCAGAGCCGGTGATTCGAGCGAGCCGCAGGCCACGACCACGCGCGGCGCCTTCACCGTCACCTGGGCGCTGCGCCCATCCGGCGTCTGCCAGACCGCCTCGACTCCGGCGGCTCGGCCGCCCTCGGTGAGAATTCTCGTCGCGCGAGTGAAGGTGAGGAAGCGCGCCCCGTGCCCCTGCGCGTCGGCGAGCCAGGTCCGGTCGGCGCTCTGCTTGCTCCCGGATTGATCGCCGAATCCGAGATAGGCCGCCGTCTCGGGCGAATAGGTCTTCTCGTCCGTGTTGCGCACGATCGTCTCGAAGCTCCAGCCGAGCGCCTCGGTCCCCTCTCGCAGCCGCTGCTGAGTCCCATTCAGGTCGCTGCACCGGTCGTTGGCGCTGATGCGCTCCAGGACCGTGTCGAGATGGCGGTCATACGCAGACTCGCCGACATCGCCGAGTCCGTGCTCGGCCCACTCCTCACGGACCCCGGGCCGGGTGCGCAGGCAGTTCGTCCAGTTGATGGTGGTGCCGCCTCCGAGCGTGGTCCCGGCGACGAGGCTGACGTTCCCGTCCGCGGTCGGGTTGGGCCCGCCCCGCCAGAACATCTGCTGGTAGGCCGGCAGCTCGAGCTGCGTGAAGTCCGACTCGTTGTAATAGCCGGCGGCCTCGAGCACGACGACGTCGAGTCCGCGCGCCGCGAGGACCGCCGCCATGACCGCCCCACCGGAGCCGGATCCGACGATGCAGACGTCGGCCTCGATCGTCTCCTCAGCGCCCTGCGGCTCATGGATCCGCAGCGGCTTCTCGACCTGAGGCGGCGGCGAGGTCGGCCCGGGGTACCGGAAGGCCTTCCAGTTCGGGTTCTGACCCGTCTGCGGGTCTGGCGCGCCGTAGTGGAGGAAGAGCGTCATCCCGATCAGCGCCGCGACCCCGGCGGCGGCGCGCGGGTCGGCGAGGGCCGTGTTGCGAAGGATCTGCTCCCTCGACTCCTGCGACGGCGCCCGGGTGATTCCCTGGCCGCCCAGCGCGTCGAGCAGCATCAGGAGCCCACCTCGAAGCTCCGGATCGGGAATCTCGGAGATCAGCTGCGCCGCGCCGACGTCGACACCGACGTCGCTCGCCCTGCGGCCCCAGAGGCCCTCCGGGTCGCGATCGCGCGGCAGCGAGGGGACGACTGTGTCGCAGACCGCGGTCAGGATCGCCTGCTGCGCGTCGCTCAGCACCGTTCCCGCTTCCTCTCCGGAGCCCATCGAATGGGACTCTAGTACGTCGGACTGGCTGGCTGGCCAATTCGCGAGACCGGGGCGCACCGCCTGGCCGGGGTCGTTCGCGCCGATCAGCGCTTCAGCAGCTTCAGCTTGCGCTTCAGCGTCTTCACCGTACTCCCCGTCGGCTTGTAGGTCACCTTGGCCTTGATCTTGGCCTTGCCCGTGTGATTGAGCGCCTTTCGCTTCTTGCCCTTCGCGATCACCGGCAGCTTCACCTTCTTGCCGCCGGTCACCTTGCGCGTCTTCGTCTTCAGGCCCTTGCCCTTGATCGTCACGGTGCCCGCGTCCGGCAGGGGCAAAAGCACCAGCTGCTTGGCCGTGCCCTTGTTCTTGTTCCGCTTCAGCTTGCCGAGCTTGAATCGGTTGCTCGGCTGCAGCTCGACGGCTCCCATGTCCGAGCCGTCACCGCCGGCGGCGTTCGGGATCGCCGGGAAGTCGATCGGCCGGAGCACGCCGCGCTGGTCTGAATTCAGGCCGGAGGCGTTGCCCTTGTCGACCACCGGGCTACTCGCCGCCGGGGCCTCCGTCTGGGTCGGGCCGCCGTTGCTCGCCAGTCCGCCCAGCTGCGGGTCGACGCCGAACACGTTCGGACCCGTCTGGTTCAGCGAATGCCCCGTTTGGGTCGCATTCGCGGTGTCCTTGATCAGCGAGAAGCCGACCTGACCGTCACCCCGCAGGTAGAGGTCATTCCCCTTGGTGCCGTGATTGTTCGCGAGGATCGTGTTGGTGATCACCGCGGTGTAGACGGCGCCTGTGTAGACGCCGCCGCCGAGGCCCCCGGGGCCGCCGACGCGGTTGCCGGTGATGGTCGAGCTCCTGATGACGGTCGGACCCTGGTAGTTCCAGGTGCCACCGCCCTCATCATCGCCGCCGTTCGCGACCGACGAGTTGTCTGCAATCGTCGAGTTCTCGATCGTCAGCGGCAACGAGACGTGGTCCTCAACGTAGATGCCACCGCCGTCGCCGCCGGCGGTGTTGCCCGACACGGTCGAGCGTTGGATCGTCACGGGACTGTTGCTCATGATGCCGCCTCCATACGAGCTGTCGCCGGAGCTGGCGTTGTTGCCGCTCACGGTGGAATCGACGACCGTGAGCGATCCCTGTGGCGTGGCGCTGAAGATGCCGCCGCCATCGTTTTGGGCGTAGTTACCGGCGATCACCGACGCCGAGACGGTCAGGTTGAAGTCCTGATTCCAGATCCCCCCTCCGCTCGTGTAGCTGGCGTTCTTGTGCCCTGCGGCATTTCCACCGGTGATCGTCACGCCGGACAGCGTGACCGGGTCGCCTGCGCTCGCCCCGTAGAAGCTGCTGTCGGTCCCGCTGTAGAAGACGTAGTCGAGGTTCGCGCCGCCGCCGCGCAGCGTGAGCTTGTCAGCCCCCGGGCCCTTGATGTTCATCGCGGTCAGCGCATAGAGGCCGCCGTTGCCGCTCGAGCCGACGTCGATCGTGCCGCTCAGTCCGGAGGCGAAGACGATGTCGTCCGAGCCGATCCCATTGGTGTTGGCGTCCTTGATGGCCTGGCGAAGGCTTCCCGGGCCGTCGTCATTCAGGTTCGACACGTTGAAGGTCGCGGCCTGGGCGCTTCCCGTCGCCACCAGCGTGGCGCCCATCGCGACGGTCGCGCCCGCGGCGACCTTCCGCTTGCCTGGACCTCGCCTCTCTGCCTGCCTACGCCTCTGTTCCTGCCGACGCCGCTGCCGCTTACTCATCTCACCCTCCTGATTGGTCCCTCCGACGCATAGAACCTATTGCGGAGGTACGCGCCCGGTCAACAAGAAGCGTCCGGCTGCGAACACCAGTCCTTCAGGTCAGCACGAAGTAGTCGCGGTGCACCGCCTCCTCGGAGGCGTGTGGCATCAGCTCGCGGACCTGGTCGGTCCGCATGCCCTTGATCTTCCGGAGCTCGGTGGCCGAGTAGTTGACGATGCCCTTGCCGATCGTCCCGCCGTCGACGGCCACCTCGACTGCATCGCCGGCGTCGAACTCCCCGTCGACCTCGGTGATCCCGACCGGCAGCAGGCTGCTCCCGCTCTCGCGCAGGACCCGTGCGGCGCCGTCGTCGACGCTCAGGGTGCCGTGACTCGGCTTCGCGTACCTGAGCCAGAGCTTGAAGCTCGAGGCCCGCTGCGCATGCGGGCTGAAGCGCGTGCCCGTGCGCTCTCCCCCCGCCGCGGCCAGCAGGGTCCCGTCGGCCGTGCCGTCACAGATGACGGCGCCGATTCCGGAGGCCCCCGCCATCGTCGCGGCCGCCACCTTGCTGCGCATTCCGCCGAGGCCGAACGGTGAGGTGTGCTCCCCGATCTCGTATCCGGAGAGCTGCCCCTCCTCCGTCACCTCCGTGACGAGGTCGACGTCCTCGTGGCGCCGCGGGTCCTTCGTGTAGAGGCCCGTCTGGTCCGTGAGCAGGACGAGCAGGCGCGCCTCGAGCATGATCGCCACCTGGGCGGCCAGGAAGTCGTTGTCGCCGAACGTGATCTCGTCGGTCGCGGTCGTGTCGTTCTCGTTCACCACCGGGACCACCCGCCAGGCGAGCAGCCGGCTGATCGTCTGGCGGGCGTTCAGGTAGTGGGTTCGGAGCTGCAGGTCGGAGGCTGTCAGCAGGACCTGGGCGGCCTGGACCTCCCCCTTCGCCAGGCGCTCCTCATAGGCGCGGAACAGGCTCCCCTGGCCGACCGCCGAGGCCGCCTGGAGCTCGTCGATCGCCGAGGGACGGGCCGGGAGATCCATCACGCGGATCCCGCGCGCGATCGCGCCGGACGTGACCATGACGACGTTCTCGCCCCCGGCGTGGAGCTGGGCGACCTGCGCGCAGACGCTGTCGAGGACGTCTCCGCGGAGGGCGCCCTCCTCTCCGGCGACGATCGACGATCCGAGTTTTGCGACCACGGTCATGGCGCAATCATCCCGGGTCCAGTTCGAACTCGAGGTCGCCGACGACCACCTCGTCGCCGGGCTCGAAGCCCGCGCGCTCCAGCGCGGCGATCACGCCAATCTCCCGCAGCCGTCCCTCGAGATAGTCGAGCGCCTCCGGGTTCTCGAGATCGTGACGCGCAACCAGCAGCTCGATCCCGCGGCCGACGATGCGAAAGCGGCCATCGCCTTCGGCCGCCACGTCAAAGCCCTCCTCCTCACCGGGCCGGTAGACGCGATGCTCGGCCTCGAACTCGCCCTCACCCGCCGTGACTACATCCGCGCTCTCCGGAAGCGCCGCGAAGATCGCCTGGACGAGCTCGTCCAGCCCGGCCCCCGTCGCCGACGAGATGCCGAGCACGGCCGCCGCTCGCGATCCGTGCCGCGCGCCCCACTCCTCGACGAGGCGGCCGGCCTCGTCGTCCGGAACGAGGTCGACCTTGGACAATGCGACGACCTCCGGCAGGCCATCGAGCCCGGCGCCGTAGCCGGCGAGCTCGCCGCGCACCGTGTCGTAGTTCGCCTCCGGATCCCCCTCGGAGGGCTCCACCTCCACGAGGTGGACGAGCAGCCGGCATCGCTCCAGGTGCGCGAGAAACTCGTGACCGAGGCCCGCGCCCTCCGCCGCTCCCTCGATCAGGCCCGGGATGTCGGCGAGCACCAGCTGATGGCCCTCGAGCTCGATGGTGCCCAGGTTGGGCTCGACGGTCGTGAACGGATACCCGGCGACCTTGGGGTCGGCCCGGGTAAGCCTGGCGAGGAGCGAGGACTTCCCCGCGTTCGGCAGCCCGACCAGGCCGACGTCCGCGAGCAGCTTCAGGCGCAGCTCGATCTCACCGGCCTCCCCCTCGAGGCCGCGCTCCGCGAAGCGCGGCGCCTGACGCGTCGAGGTGGCGAAGCGCTTGTTCCCGTGGCCTCCCGAACCGCCCCGCGCGACCACCATCCGCTGGCCGTCAGTGAGCAGCTCGCTCTCCGAGCCGTCGAGCCCGTGGACGACCGTGCCGGGCGGGACGGCGATCACCCGATCCTCGCCGCGCTCGCCGTGCCGGCGCGCTCCCTTGCCGTGGTCCCCGCGCCCCGCGCGGAAATGCCGGCTGCGCCCGAGCG
Source organism: uncultured Solirubrobacterales bacterium (assembly GCA_963815045.1). Lineage (GTDB taxonomy): Bacteria > Actinomycetota > Thermoleophilia > Solirubrobacterales > 70-9 > DASUPK01. Next base: position 682,251 of record CAWFET010000002.1, on the reverse strand, counting down.
AGGAGAGGTCCCGGCGCTGCGCGTCGCAGACGAGCACGACGTCGCCGCCGCGCCCACCGTCCCCCCCATCCGGGCCGCCGCGCGGCACGTGCGCCTCTCGGCGAAAGCTGACCACGCCGTTGCCGCCGCGGCCGCCCTCCACGTGGATCTTGGCTCGATCGAAAAGCACGGCGCGAAGGTAGCCGGATGCGGTTGCGACGGGCTCTAGCCGGTCTCAGTCGCGGGCCGGGGCCGCGAGAACCAGTGCCGCCGGGTGAGCCCCGCGGCCTCCTCCGCCTCCTCGCGCGAACAGAGGTCCAGGTAGAGCAGCGTCCGCCCCAGCGCGACGTACGGGAACACCAGCGCGTAGATGATCGACCCGACCAGGTTGACGAGCACGGCCGAGAGGTTGGCGAAGATCAGGAAGAAGCCGAGCACGGGGCCGATGACGACCCCGATCAGCGCGAGGATCGCGGTGACCACGAGGGTGCGCAACCAGTGGCCCCGGACACGTGCGTGACTGCGGCGCAGCGACTCCCGGATGGAGCGATCCTCGAACAGGATCTCCTGCTGAACGAACTGCCAGGCGACGTAGAAGTAGGCGGCGAACGGGATCCCGATGACGGTGACGACCATGAGGGCGAGGAAGAACCAGACCAGCAGCTGGGCCCCGACGACGCGCCAGAGCTTGCCCCAGATCTCCCGGTAGCCCGCGAGGGCGCCGACCTCCTTCCCCTGCTCGCGCTGGTGGACGAAGGCGACGACCGCTCCGGAGACGAGCGCGGAGCCGATCGGGTAGGCCAATCCCCCGAACGAGCCGTTGAACTCGAGCGTCAGTCCGAACGGATGGATCCGGACGTCGCCGCTGCCGGCGAGCTGCGTGAAGACGTATTGCGCCCCCTGAATGGCCGCCAGGATCACGAAGCCGGACAGCGCGATTGCGAGCATGGTGCGCCAATGCCGGCCGTAGAGCTGGCGGGCGCCGCGCAGGAGCTGGCCGACGGCCCACTGGTGCCGCAGAGTGGAGATGTCCACCGGGCGCCAGCGGGTGAACAGGGGCGGCACCAGGATCAGCAGGAGCAGGGCGATCCCCAGCCCGATCGCGCCGAGCGTGCTCTTCGCCTCGAGGTTGATGAACTCGGACACGCCCTCGATCGCGCCGCAGAACGCGGTGCTGGCGGCGGGCCCGAGCACCGCCCCGCCCGGCAGTCGCGGGCTGCCCTGGCGGATGCCGCCCATCCAGGTGAAGGGGCGGAGCCACTGCTTCTTGGTGGTCGGCCCCTGCGGCCCGTTGTTGAAGCCCTTCTCCCGCTGCCCCCAGTGGCCGAGGAAGGTCAGCCACTGGAACTCGCTGCCCGGCGCCGCCGCGGTCGGGATGACCACCGGCCGCGGATCGAATCGGACGTTCGGGTCCTGCGTGTCGTCACAGCCGACGCCCGAGCCGTGCGAGCCGTTCTGGATGTAGATCGCGTTGTCGTAGAAGGTCGCGTGGGAACCGGCCGCCGGATAGACGACCGGATGCGTGCCGTCCTTCTGCACCTTGCTGTCCTCCCAGTCCGCGCGCTCGCCTCCGGCGTGCTGGAAGAGCGCAATCTGCGAAGGGCCCTGCTGCAGCGCCTCGGCGGGCGTGTCCGCGTCGAAGGAGATCTGCATCCCCTCCCAGTCGCCCTCGTGCACGTCGTTGAACTGGTTGAAGTAGTAGAAGAACCAGTACTGCACGACCAGCCCGGAGTAACCGGGCTCCGTGGCGATGTGGGCGTAGGTGATCGCCGGCGCCCTGCCCTGTGCCCGCAGTGCCTTGAAGTCGGTTGCGTAGCTCCCCACCTTCGGGCACCTGACGTCGAGTGGATCTCCCGGCAGGTCGAGGTAGAAGTCGTCGCCGAGCCCGGCCACGTCACGCGCCGTCGGGGCCTTCTTGACGGGGACGTCCCTGCCGCCCACGTAGTGGACGAGCTTCACGGCGGGGTTGCCGAGCACGACGTCCACCGTGGTCGGCGGGCCGTACTGCTCCTCGCGCGTGTTGCAGTTGCTCCTATCCGTCTGCTCGCGAAGCATCAGGTGCGGCGAGTAGGCCGCCACAAGCGCCTGCTGACCGGGGGATGTGTCGGCGACGGCGCTTGCCGTGAGGTTGAGCGAGGCGGACGCGGTGAGGACGAGGCACGCGGCCGACCATCGGAGTCGGCGCATCACGGCGCCAACCTAACGCGCCCTTCGGCCGATTGCCAGGGTCCGGGCCTAAGCGGGCACCGGGATCCGATCGGCCCGGGCCGCGTCATGGCGTTGGGCCGCCTTGACGAAGCTGCGGAAGAGCCGGGCGTTCTCGGGGGTGTCGCCCTCGGCGTGCCACTGCACGCCGATCAGGAAGTCGCGGTTGATCGCCTCGATCCCCTCGACCACGCCGTCCGGCGACCAGGCCACAGCGCGAAGCTCCCGGCCGAGCTCGTCCGCGGCCTGGTGGTGGTAGGAGGGCACGTCGAGCTTCGTGGCGCCCAGCGCCTCGGCGAGCAGGCTGTCCGGCTCGATCTCGACGGAATGGGCGACATCGGGCCCGTAGTCGCCGGGGCGGTGGTCGACCTCGGCCCCCTCCTCCGGCAGATGCTGGAAGAGGGTTCCGCGCCGGGCGACGTTCAGGGCCTGGGCACCGCGGCAGATCGCAAGAATCGGCAGGCCGCGCCGGTCGGCGGCCCGCGTCAGGGCGATCTCGGCCAGGTCGAGCTCCCGCCAGGTGGGTCCGAGAGCCGGGTGCGCATCGGCACCGTAGGCGGAGGGATGGATGTCAGGTCCACCCGAGAGACAGAGGCCGCTGAGCCGCTCGACCAGCGGCGTGACCGCCTCAGGCCCAAGCGGCGGGATGGCCACAGGGACGCCACCCGCGCGCTCGATCGCCTTCAGATAGGTGAGCCCGAGCGCCATCTCCGGGCGCGGCGGCTCCCCCTCCGCCGCGCGATGGACCTCCTCCGCAAGACGGACCTCCGAAGTCGTGACGCCGATCAGCGGTGCCGCCATGCCCGGCAAGGTACGCCGACCCGCAGAGCGTGCCTACCTACCGGCTGTCCAAAGCTGCGGGACAGCCGGTCCAGGGTCAGGCGTGGCTACTCGGCTTCGACGACCGAGATCGTGCGGCCGCGGCGGCCGGTGCTGAACTGGACGACCCCGGGGCGCGTCGCGTAGATCGAGTGGTCGCGGCCGAGGCCGACGCCGTCGCCGGGCCGGAAGCGCGTGCCACGCTGGCGCACGATGATCTCGCCGCCGTTCACCGCCTGGCCGGCGAAGACCTTGACGCCCAGGAACTTGGGGTTGGAGTCGCGGCCGTTCCGGCTCGATCCGAGTCCCTTCTTATGAGCCATCTGCGGCTTCCTCCTCCTTCTTCGCTGCCGGTGCAGCGGCGGTCTTCGTGCCCGCCGGCTTCCGCGCCAGCATCTTCACGTCGGTGACCTCCAGGCGGGTCAGCTCGGAGCGGTGGCCGGCGCGCTTGCGGTAGCCCTTCTTCGCCCGGTACTTGAAGACCCGGATCTTGGGCCCGCGCTCGTGACCGACCACCTTGGCATCGACCTTGACCTTCTCGAGGTCCTTGCCGAGCACCATCTCCTTGTCGCGGAACGCGACCGGGCGGAGGTCCACCTTGTCGCCCTCCTTCGCGGTCAGGCGATCGACGAGGAGGGTCGAGCCCTTCTCGACGCGGTACTGCTTGCCGCCTGTCTCTATGACTGCGTAGCTGGCCATGGTCTCTGGTTCGTCAGTCCTTGCTGGGAGTGCGGGAACGTCGCCTGCCGCCTCTGCTTCCGCGACGACGGCGCCCGCCGGAGGCCGAGGATTCTAGCTTCTCGCCGCCATCTCCATTGGCACCGGCCTCCACCACGTTTCCGTCGGAATCGAGCAGGGCAGCGGTCGCCGCGGAGCGCCCGACGCTCTCGATCCGCACCATGCGCTGCTCACCCACGTGCGGTCCGGCCCCGGTGACGCTGACGATGTAGGAGTCGACGCGCGCGACGGCGTCGTCGACGTTGTACATGTGCGGCTCCTCGATCGAGACGAGCACCTCCTCACCGACCTGGAACGGCAGGGCCCGCTGCTCGATCTCCTCGCGATTGCCCGTCTCGACCACGTGGAACGTGTCGAGCGACAGAGCGTCGCCGCCCTCGAAGTGGAAGCGCTTGCCGGTCTCCTCCTCGAGATCGGTGAGGCCCGAACCGGGTGAGATCAGCTCAGCCGCGACGCTGGGGTTGACCCGGATGAGATACGCCTCCGGGTCGGGCTGCTCCTCAACCAGCTCCTCGAGCTTGCGGACGATCGTGATCGCCACGGTCTCCTCGGAGCTGACGACACCCTCGCCGTCGCAGGTCGGGCAGCGCTTGGTGAGGATCTCGCGAACGCCGTCCGTGACGTTCTGACGCGTCATCTCGACGAGCCCGAGCGGCGAGACCTCGACCACATAGGTCTTGGTCCTGTCCTCGTCCAGAGCGCTGCGCAGCGTCTTCAGCACCTGGTCGCGGTTCCGTGCCCGCGCCATGTCGATGAAGTCGATGACGATGATCCCGCCGATGTCGCGCATGCGCAGCTGGCGCACGACCTCCTCGGCGGCCTCGACGTTCACCTTCGTGATCGTGTCCTCGAGCCGGCCCTTGCCCTTGCCGGTGAAGCTGCCGGTGTTGATGTCGATCACGGTCAGGGCTTCGGCGTAGTCGATCATGAGGTAGCCGCCGGAGGGGAGGTCGACGCGGCGCGAGAGCACCGAGTCGAACGCCTTCTCGACGTCCCACTTCTCGAGCAGGGGTGGCTTGCCCTTGTAGAGCTCCACCCGCTCCGCGAGCTCGGGGGCCGTGCGCTGCAGGAACTTGGTGACGCGCTCGTGCTGCTTGGGGTCGTCGATCACCGCGCCCTCGAACTCCTCGACGAGGACGTCTCGGACGACTCGGATCGAGAGATCGGCCTCCTGGAAGACCATGTGGCCGACCTCGGACTTCTCCGCCCGCTCCTGAACGACCTCGTTGAGGCGGTGCAGGTAGGAGATCTCGCGAACGAAGTCCTCCTTCTTCGCGCCCTGGGCGGCGGTGCGGACGATCGCGCCCCCCTTGCCGATATCGACCTTGTCGATCAGCTTGCGGAGGCGGGTTCGCTCGCCGTCGGGCAGGCGCTTCGACACGCCGATGCCGCCTCCCTGCGGCATGTAGACCAGATAGCGGCCGGCGATCGAGAGCTGCATGGAGAGCCGAGCGCCCTTGGTCTTCAGCGGGTCCTTGACGACCTGGACGATGATCTCCTGGCCGGGCTTGATCAGCTCGTCGATCCGGCGGCCGCGGCCGCGGCCGCGCTTCGGGACGGCCTTGCCGTCCGGGAGGACGATCTCGTCGACATGGAGGAAGCCGTTTCGCTCCAGGCCGATGTCGACGAACGCGGCCTCCATGCCGGGCAGCACGTTGTCGACCTTGCCCTTGTAGACGTTGCCGACGATCGAGCGGCGGCCACGGCGCTCTACGTAGAGCTCGGCGACCTTCCATTCGTTGGTTGGGGCAGCCTTCTTGGGGCGCTTGCCCTCCTTGGGGCTGCCCTTCGCCTCGAGCACGGCGACGCGGGTTTCACCGCGATCGACGCTGACGAGGATGTTCTTCTTCATGTGGTTCCTTTCTGCGCGAGCAGAGCACACAAGTGCGACGGACCGCCGTTGACGGGTCCGTGCATTTGGGTGTTGGTGTGGGTGTGCTCTAGGTGGCTCAGCGCAACAGTGGGATAGGCGCCCTGCTGCGTTCACCTGAATTGAGCCGCGCTTGTGCGTGGATGCTCTGCAGGAGCCCGATCGCCAGGAAGGTGGCAAGCACCGAGGATCCCCCGTAAGACATGAGGGGCAGGGTGATGCCGGTAACCGGCATGACGCCGAGGGTCATGCCCACGTTCACAAGGATCTGGAACATGAGCATGGCGGCGATGCCGCCGGCGATCAGGGTCCCGTACAAGTTCTTGGAGAGCGTCGGAATGCGCAGCATTCTCCAGATGAGCAGGGCGTATAGGGACAGTACGAATGCGGCTCCCAGGAAGCCGAAGCGCTCCCCGATCACGGCGAACACGAAGTCCGTGTGCCGCTCGGGGAGGAACAGGAGCTTGGTCTGAGTCGAGCTGTCTCCACGTCCGGTCTTCTCGCCGGATCCGATGGCAGTCACGCTCTGATTGACCTGGTAGCTCGCATCGCTTGGGTCGTTGCTGGGATGCAGAAATGCAGTGAGCCGGTCCTGCTGATAGCCGTGAAGCGGGCTGGGCAGGCCGGTGGCCGGGGCGATCACGAGGACGAAGCTGACGGCAAAAGCCGCCAAGCCACCGATGATCGCGAAGTGCGACCAGGGCACCCCGGCGAGGAAAAGAATTGTCAGTGTGATGACCACGAGCACGATTCCCGTGCCGAGGTCGGGTTGCAGGAAGACGAGTCCGGCCGGGGCGAGGCCGAGCGCCAGGATGCGGATGGTCTGGCGCGTCGGGGTGCCGCGGCGGGTGCGCTCGATCACGAACGCCGCAAGGGCGACGACGAGCAGCAGCTTGGCCAGCTCGGAGGGCTGGAAGCGGAAGTAGGGAAGCTCGATCCAGCGGCGCGAGCCGCGTGCCGCGGCGCCGAACATCAGCACGAGGCAGATCGAGCCGATCATCAGCGAGTAGATGCCCACGCGGATCTCGCGGAAGCGGGAGTAGTCGATCTTGGCCACTGCGAACATGAGGGCGACGCCGATCAGTGCGTAGATCCCCTGCCGCATGGCGAAGAAGAGCGGCTGGCCGGGCACGTCGTTGGGCGTCGCGACCGCGAGGGTAAAGCAACTGAACGCGATCAGCGCGACGGCGGCGCCGAAGAGGATGCCGTCGAAGTAGGCGAAGCCCAGCCGCTCGCCTAGGCGAGTGCGCTCCGGGCGGAGTGTGAGTGGTGCCGCCTCCATGGTCAGAGGGTAGAGGCCGTGTTGGATCCCGCCGGCATCACTCGTGCGTGCCGCCGCTGGTCGTCGTGCTCGAGGCCGCGGGGGTGATCGGCAGCTTGAAGTAGTGCTCGAGGATGCGGGCGGCCACCGGCGCGGCCGTATCGGCGCCGAATCCACCTCGCTCGAGGGTCACCGCGACCACGATCTGCGGGTTCTTGGCGGGCGCCAGGACGATGTACCAGGACTGGTCGGGCTGGTTCGGCCGCTGCGCGGTTCCGGTCTTGCCGGCCACCTCGAAGGGGAAGTGCCCGAAGACCGGATAGGAGGTCCCGCCCGGCTCCATCGCCGCACGGGTCAGCCCGCTCATGATCGTGTCCCGGGTCGTCGGCGAGATGTCGAGCTGGCGACGCGGACCCGGGCGGATGTCCTCGATCACGCGCCCCGTGGCGCTCTCAACGTCGTCCCCGAGGTGCGGCGTCAGGACCCTCCCGCCATTGCCGAGGGCCGCGTAGGCAACCGCCATCTGCAGCGGGTCGGCCTCCAGGTCGCCCTGGCCGACGGCAAGGTTGATGTTGTCGCCCACGGTCCAGGGGCGGTCGGTGAGGTGCTCGTGGTAGAGCCGGTTGCGCCAGGCGGGGTTCGGGACCAGCCCGTCGACCTCGGCCGGCAGGTCGATTCCGGTCTTCTCCCCCAGCCCGTAGTTGCGCGCCCAGTCCTGGATCATGCCGCCGCCCTTCGACGCCTTGGCCTTCATGCCCAGGTTGTAGAAGTAGATGTCCGAGGAGACCTTGAGCGCGTCGCTCATGTCGACCGGGCCGTTGATGGCATGGCCGGCGTTGTGCAGGGTCTGGTTCGCGTCGATCTTGAGCGAGCCGGTGTCGTTGAAGATCGTGTTCGGCGCGATCAGGTGGTCCTGGAGGGCGGCGGTCGCCGTGATCATCTTGAAGGCGGATCCCGTCGGGTAGAGGCCCTGGATCGCGCGGTTGGCCAGGGGAGCGTCCGTCTTCCTGGACGTGAGCGCGTGGTATTGGCTCTCGGTGATCGGGTGGGTGAAGATCGACGGGTCGAAGGTGGGCGACGACCCCATCGCCAAGACCTCTCCGTTCTGCGCGTTCATCGCCACGAACGCCCCGGGCAGTCCAAACGAGTCGAGTGCCCCCTCGGCGTAGCTCTGCAGGCCCTGGTCGATCGTCAGCCGGACGTCGTCGCCCGCCTGCGCGGGGGTCCCGTGGAGCTGCGCCGTCGGCCGCCCCAGCGCGTCCACCTGAACGCGGTCGGTTCCGGGCTTGCCGCGCAGGAAGCGGTCGTACTCGTACTCGATCCCCGACTGGCCCACGGTGTCGCCCTGGTGGAGGCCCGAGTAGCGAGGCTCCTTGAGCTGCTCGGCGGTCACCTCGCCGACATTGCCGAAGAGATGCGCGCCGACGTCGCCGTCCTTGTACTCGCGGGCGAAGACGCGCTGGACGCTGACGCCCGGGAAGCTCGACTGGTTCTCGCGCAGGTAATAGACCTTGTTCACTCCCAGCCCCTTCTTCAGCACCACCGGGCCACCGGGTGCGGCACGTTCGGGGCTCTGGAGGGCCTTGTGGATCTCGACCGGCGTCATGCCGGTGACGGTCGCCAGCTGATGCATCTCGCGCGAGCGGCCGGGGCCGGCCGGCGGCAGGTCCTCGGGGCTCACCTCGACGGCGAGCTCCGTTCGGTTGGCGACCATCACCTTGCCGTTGCGATCGAGGATGTCGCCGCGGGGCGCCTGCACCCGGACCTCGCGGATCCGGTTGTCATTGGCCTCCGTCCGGAACTTGTCGCCGGAGAGGATCTGCACGTACCAGAGGCGCAGGAAGAGCACGGCGAAGATGGCCACGGCCAGGCCGGTGAGGATCGAGATCCGGAGAGCCAGCGGGGATGTCCGCCGCTCGGGCTCACCTTCGGGTGTGCGCAGGTACATCACGGCTCTAGGGCTCCACGGGATCCTCGTTAAACGGGTGGCTCCTAACGGAGCCCCCTCGCGTCGATGCGCGCCGGGCCCCTCGTCGCTCGTCGACGAGCGCGGAGCGCACCACCAGTCTGACGAGAAGTAGGACGGGAATCGCGAGCAGCGCCCCGATCAGGCTCTTGATCACCGCATCACGCAGGACAATCGCGCTGACGCTCGCGTCGATGCCGGTGCCGATCTGAATCGCGGCGATCACCAGGGCGCCCAGCAGGGTGAGCGCGCCGCCGAGCAGCGCGACCGCGCCGCGCGTCGGGCGCCCCACCGTCTCGCGATAGCGGCCGGCCACGTATCCGACCGAGAGCAGGGTGAGGGCGAATCCGCCCAGCTGCTGGAGCAGCAGGCAGTCGATCAACAGGCCCATCGAGAACCCGACGACCGCCCCGGTGAGGCTGCCGCCGAGCACGCCGATGGCGAAGACCACGAGCAGGGCCACGTCCGGGCTGGAGCCGAAGACGTCCATCTTCGAGAAGCAGACGACCTGCGCGATCGCCATGAACGTGCAGAGGGCGACGAGCCTGGCGATGATCCCCGGCGTCAGGATCACTTGGAGCCTCCCGAGTGCGTGGTCAGGACCTTGACGAAGTCCATGTCGCGCAGGTCGGCGAATGGAGCCAGGTGGACGCGCTGGTAGGCCTGCTGCTCCTCGACGGTCGCCTGCGTGATGTGGCCGATCGGGATCCCCGGCGGGAAGATCGAGCCGAGGGTCCCGGTGGAGAAGCCGGCCGTGACCACCATCTGGCCCTGGGCGATGTTCGAGCCGCGCTCCAGGAAGTCGAGCTGGAGGTCGTTCGGGTTGCCGACGTTCGGCTCGACCACGCCGGTCGCCCCGCTGGGCTGGACTCGCGCGGTGACGGCGCTGTCGGCATCGGTGATCAGCGTGACCTTGGCGGTGTTCGGGGTCGTCTGGGTGACCTTGCCGGCGAGCCCCTGCGCGGCGACGACCGGATCGTCGATCCGGATGCCGTCGCTCGATCCATGGTCGATCGTCACGGTCGAGTACCAGACCGTCGGCGATCGGCCGACCACCCGCGCGGTCACCGGCGTCGTGCCGTCCGGCACGATTCCCCCGCTGGTCAGCTCGTTGAGCGCGGAGAGCTCCTTCGCCTCTGCCTGCTGTGTCTGCTGCCGGGCGAGCTGATTGCGCAGGCTCGCCACCTGGTCCTGGAGACGGGCCTTGTCGCCGCGGGCGTCGAAGGTCTCGTGGAACCAGTTGACCAGGTCGCGCACCGGCTTGAGCGCGCGATCGGTGACGCTCGAGATCGGCGAGAAGATGGTCGAGACCGCGTTCTCCGCGCCATGCAGCGGGCCCCCCGAGCTGCCCTCGCGGTAGTACAGGCTGAGGAGTGTCAGTGAGGCGGCGACGAGCAGCAACAGCACCGCCCGTCGACGGCGCACCTGCTTGCGGTACATGAATTCCTAGCTCTCAAGTTCATTTAGGCAGGCCCCGGACCGGGCGCCTGCGCCCCACGCATTTGTAGCGCCTTGCTTCAACGGCACTGAAAGAGTTCCCCCCACCTACATATCTCTTGAATCCACGTGAATCGCCTGTAGGACCCCGAGCGCCAGGAAGGTGCCCAGCACGGAGGAACCGCCGTAGCTCATCAGCGGCAGCGTGATCCCGGTGACCGGCATCAATCCCAGGTTCATCCCCACGTTGACGATCACCTGGAAGGCGAGCATCGCCACCACCCCGCCCGCGATCATCGTCCCGTAGAAGCTCCGCGAGATCCGCATCACCCTGATCGCCCGCCAGAAGAGGACCGCGTAGAGCAGGACGACGAATGCCGCGCCGATGAACCCGAAGCGCTCGCCGACCACGGCATAGATGAAGTCAGTGTGGCGCTCGGGCAGGAACAGGAGCTCCGTCTGCGTGGCGTCGTTTCCGCGGCCGACCTCCTCCCCCGACCCGACCGCGATCACAGCCTGGTTCACCTGATAGCTCGCGTCGCGCGGATCGTCGCTCGGGTGCAGGAAGGCCGTGAGCCGGTCCTGCTGGTAGCCGTGCAGGAAGTGGATGCCGGCGGCCGACCCGGCGGCGTAGACGCCGGCGCCGATCAGGACGACCGCCGCGCCGAGCACCGCGAAGTGCTGCCAGGGGATTCCCGCGACGAAGACGATCGTCAGGGCGATCGCCACGAGGACGATCCCCGTCCCGAGGTCCGGCTGCAGGAAGACCAGCCCGGCGGGCGCGAGCCCGATCGCCAGCAGGACGATGGTCTGGCGCAGGCCGAACGGGCGCCTCACCCGCTCGAAGACGAAGGCGGCGAGCGAGACGCAGAGCAGGACCTTGGCGAGCTCGGACGGCTCGAACTGGAAGAAGGGGAGGTCGATCCAGCGGTTCGAGCCGCGAACGGCGGTCCCGACCAGCAGGACGAGGGCGATCGAGCCGATCATCGCGGCGTAGATCGTCACCCGCAGGTCGCGCAGGCGCGTGTAGTCGATCCGGCTGGCGGCGAGCATCAGCACGACCCCGAGCACCCCGTAGAGCGCCTGCCGCTCGACGAAGAAGAGAGGACGGCCCGCGATCTCGCTGCGGGTGGAGGTCGCGAGGGTGAAGACGCTGAAGGCGATCAGGCCCACGGCGGCCCCGAGCAGCAGGCCGTCCATTCGCCGCAGGTTGAGCCACTCGACGGTCCGCGAGCGACGGGGCGCGATCGTGAGCGATGGCTTGGCGGCCTCCATCAGCCCGGCCCCGCGGCGGCCGCGGCCGCCCGGTCGACGCTGCCGGCCCGCTGATTGAAGTAGCGCTCGAGGATGGCGCGCGCGATCGGCGCCGCTGACTCCACGCCGAACCCGCCGCGCTCCACGGTGACCGTCACGACGACCTGCGGGTCGCCATACGGCGCGATCACCCCGTACCAGGACTGATCCTGCTGGCCGTCGCGCTGGGCCGTGCCGGTCTTGCCCGCGACCGGGATCGGAAAGCTGCCCATCACCGCATACGAGGTGCCCCCCGCCTCGTCCGCGGCCCGGTGCATGCCGCCGAGGATCACGCTGCGGGTCTCGGGGGAGATGTGGAGGTGGTGCTGCGGCGGCGGCCTGATCGCCCTGACGGTCTTGCCGTGGACGTCCACGATGCGACCGCCGAAGTGCGGCCTGACCAGCGCGCCGCCGTTGGCCAGAGCCGCATAGGCGCGGGCCAGCTGCAGCGGGGTGACCATGACGTCGCCCTGCCCGACCGCGAGGTTCACGTTGTCGCCCTGGGTCCAGGGGCGGTCGATGTAGGGGTTCGAGTGATGGCGGAAGACCCGGTTGCGCCAGGCCGGCGTCGGGATCAGGCCCGAGGTCGCATCCGGGATGTCGACGGCGGGCTTACGGCCCAGGCCGTACTTGAACGCCCAGTCCTGGATCTGCCCGCCGTTGCCGCTCGCCTGCGCGTGGAGGCCCAGGTTGTAGAAGTAGACGTCCGAGGAGACCTTGAGCGCGTCGCTCATGTCGACCGGGCCGTTCGACGCTCCGCCGGCGTTGTGCAGCGTGATCCCCCCGATGTCGAGCGAGCCCGTGTCGTCGAAGATCGTGCTCGGAGAGATCAGATGGTCCTCGAGCGCCGCGGTCGCCGTGATCGGCTTGAACGCCGAGCCGGTCGGATAGCCGCCCTGGTCGGCTCGGTCCACGAGGGGGTCGCCGGGCCGGCTTCCGAAAGCGTCGTACTGCGCCTTGGTGTGGGGCTGGGTGTAGAAGGACGGGTCGTAGGTCGGGTAGGAGCCCATGGCCAGGATCGCGCCGGTGCGCACGTTCATGGCGACGAAGGCGCCGGGCAGGCCCTTGTCGCGCAGGGCGGCCTCGCCGACGGACTGCATGTCCGAATCGAGCGTCAGGCGCAGGCTGTCGCCGGCCCGCGCCGGGCGACTGCCGAGCTGGCCGCGCGGGCGGCCCAGCGCGTCCACCTGAATCCGCTGGCTCCCGGCCGTCCCGCGCAGGAACTTGTCGTAGGTGTACTCGACCCCCGCCTGGCCGATGATGTCCCCCGGCTTCAGGGTTCGGTAGGCCGGCCGCGTGAGCTGGTGCGGCGTGACCTGGCCGACGATGCCGAGCACGTGCGCCGCGAGCGAGCCGTCCCTGTAGTGACGGATGTAGGTGCGCTCGACGCTGACACCGGGGAACCGGTCCCGGTTCTCGAGGAGATAGAAGAGCAGGCGGCGGTCGACGCCCTGGCGGAGGACGACCGGATAACCGGCGTACTGGGGCGTCTCCCGGACTCGGTGGCGGATGGCGCCCTGGGAGAGCCCGAGGAGGTCGCCGAGGCGGCGGAGCTCGGCGCGGCGCTCACTCGGATCGCTCGGCAGGTCCGATGGGCGCATCTCCAGGCTCATCACCGTGCGGTTGTCGACCAGGACCTTGCCGTTGCGGTCGAGGATCTCCCCGCGCGGCGGATGGACGCGGACGTCGAGGACTCCGTGGTCCTGGGCCAGCGCGCGGTAGTGCCGGCCGTCGAGCACCTGCAGCGACCACAACCGGAGCAGGACCGTGGCGACGGCCGCGACCACGAGCGCGGTGACTACGGCTATTCGGAGATTGAGGCGGCCACTCAGGCGGGGCGGGATGTCCTCGGGACGCTGCAGGAGATACATGGCCGCGTTTCCCTCTCAGCCCGTCTCTAGAACCGCCTCCGAACCCTCGAGTTCTTCAGCGCTCGCTTGATCGCCTCGAACTCCTCGAGGGCCTGCCCGGACCCGGTGGCTACACAAGTCAATGGGGACTCGGCGAGTGTCGCCGGCACCTGGCACTCCTCGGCCATCCGATCCGCCATCCCCTGGAGGAGGGCCCCGCCGCCGGCCAGGATCATGCCTCTCTCCATCAGATCCCCCGCCAGCTCCGGCGGGGTGCGGTCCAGGGTGTCGCGGACTGCGGCGATGATCTGCGCGATCGGCTCGTCGAGCGCCTTGCGGACGTCCTCCGAGTTGAGCTTGACGGCGCGCGGCAGGCCGGAGCCGAGGTCGCGTCCGCGGATCTCGATCTCGACCTCGTGGCTGAGGGGCGCGGCCGAGCCGGCCTCATGCTTGATGTCCTCGGCGGTCTGGTGGCCGATCAGCAGCTGGTACTCGCGCTTGCAGAAGTTGACGATCGCGTCGTCCATCTCGTCTCCGCCGACCCGGATCGACTGGGAGACCACGATGTCGCCGAGGGAGATCACCGCGACCTCGGTGGTGCCGCCTCCGATGTCGACGATCAGGCTGCCCGTCGGCTCGCTCACCGGCAGGCCCGAGCCGATCGCGGCCGCCATCGGCTCCTCGATCAGGTAGGCCTCGCGTGCGCCGGCCCCGAGGCAGGCTTCCTCGACGGCTCGCTTCTCGACTCCGGTCACCCCGGAGGGAACGCAGACGACGACCCGCGGATGGGTGAAGCGGCTGTGATTGGCGCGCTTGATGAAGTAGCGCAGCATCGACTCCGTGATCTCGAAGTCGGCGATCACGCCGTCCTTCAGGGGGCGCATCGCGTTGATCGTCGACGGCGTGCGGCCCAGCATCTGCTTCGCCTCGGCGCCGACGGCATGCACCTCACCACTGCTGGTGTCGACGGCGACCACCGACGGCTCGGACAGGACGATCCCGCGGCCGCGGACGTAGACGAGCGTGTTGGCGGTTCCGAGGTCGACCGCCATGTCGCGAGCAGGGCTTATCGAGGCTAGAAGGCTCATCCGGGCATCCAAGTCCGACTTCGGTTCAATCTAGCGGAGGCTCCTAAAAGCCCAAAATGCGCGAATTCGCGGGCCGTCAGGCCTCGAGCTCCGGCGCGAGCCGCAGGAGCAGCCTGATCGGCAGGCCGATCACGTTGGAGACGTCGCCATCGACCCCGTCCACCAGCGCGGAGCCGAGGCCCTGCACCGCGTACCCGCCGGCGCGTCCGCGCCACTCCCCGCTCGCCAGGTACCGGTCGATCAGCTCGGGGCCGAGGTCTCCGAAGGTGACGCGGGTGGACTCGACGCCGGTCCGGACAGTGGGCTCGCCGTCGACTCGGTCCGGTCCGATCAGCGCCAGCCCGCCGAGCACCTCATGGGAGCGGCCGGAGAGTGTCTCGAGGCACCAGCGCGCCTCGCCCTCGAACCCAGGCTGTCCGACGACTCGGCCGTCGACCACGACCTCGGTGTCGCCGGCGATCACCAGCGTGCCCTCGCGGCGCCGCGCCGCGACCGCGAGCCCCTTCGCCAGGGCATTCGCGAGCACCACCTCGCGCGGCTCGCCCTCGCTCGTCTCCTCGACGTCGGAGGGAATCGCAGTGAAGGTCACCCCCATCGACTTGAGGAGTGACTTCCGCTGGGGAGACTTCGACGCGAGGATGATTCTTTCCGGCTTCGCCATCAGATCGGGGCCACGGGCAGCGGCCCAGCATAAGTCGCGGGGCTATCGCCCCGCTCCGAGGTACAGCCGCCTGGTGGCCCCTAGAACCAGATCTCGATCTCGCGCTCGGCGGACTCGGGTGAGTCCGAACCGTGGACGAGATTGAAGGTGACCTCGGTGCCGAACTGACCGCGGATCGAGCCGGCGTCCGCCTCGACCGGGTCGGTGGCGCCGATCACCTGGCGAGCGGCCTTCACGGCGTTCGGCCCCTCGAGCACCATCGCGACCAGCTCGCTGCGAGTGATGAACTCGACGAGCTCGCCGAAGAACGGCTTCTCGGTGTGCTCCTCGTAGTGGACGTTGGCGATCTCCTCGGTCGCCTGCATCAACTTGAGCGCGACCAGGCGGAGTCCCTTGCGCTCGAAGCGAGCGATGATCTCGCCGGTGAGCCCGCGCTCGAATGCGTCCGGCTTGACGAGGATGAGTGTGCGTTCTGTTGCCACGGCCGCGGCAAGCTACACGGAACGGCGGTTTGGCGGCGCGCCGGGACGAGAACCGGCAATGAAGAGGGTTGGACGCCAGCGCTTAGGGGGCGAAATCGAGGCGTTTGTCGACTTCTTTTCGCTCTGCGAAAGGAAACCGACAAATCGGTCCCGGACGCCGACGTCGCGCGCGTCGCCACTCGGCAGCACGGCGTCATCACGGCCGGCCAGCTCGTTGGGGCTGGACTCTCCCCAGCCGGTGTTACGCGCCGCCTGGCCGCCGGGCGCCTGCACCGTCTTCATCGCGGTGTTTATGCCGTCGGGCATCCGAGGCTCAGCAATGAAGGCAGGTGGATGGCAGCGGTGCTCGCCTGCGGCGAGGGCGCCGTCCTCAGCCATCGAAGCGCCGCGGCGCTCTGGAGAATCCGGCGTCCCCAGATTGGCCTCGTCGAGATTACGGTCCCGCGAACGGCCGGAAGAGCAAGCCGCACCGGAATCGCCCTCCACCGCTCCACCACCTTGATCGCCGCGTCCAGCACCCGCCGCCTCGGGATCCCGGTGACCACGCCGGCTCGCACCCTCGCCGACCTGCGCCCCCTCATCTCCCCAGCCGAATTGGCCGCCGCCATCCGGGAGGGTGAGTTCCTCGGCCTTGTCAGGCACGGCGAGGGGTCGACCGATCGCGCCCGCAGCGAGCTGGCACACCGCTTCCTTGGCCTCTGCCGTCACCACCGCCTTCCCCTGCCGGCCGTGAACCGCCCCGGTCGACCGCTACGAGGTGGACTTCCTCTGGCCAGCCGCTCGGCTGATCGTCGAAGTCGACGGCTGGGAATCCCACCGGACCAGGTCCGCATTCGAGGATGACCGCGCCCGAGACGCGCGACTCTCGGTGCTGGGCTTCAGCATCTCCGCTTCACCTGGCGGCAGATCGAAACCGACCCGCGCGGTGTCGCGCGGACGATCCGCTCATTGATGCAGCGCGGCTAGCGGCTTGAGCTGCTCGGCCGCTGTGGCGGCCTGGCGCCGACCGCGGGGCGGTCCTGGCGGCGGGTCGGGCCGTCAGACGAAGAGCGTGATGTGCCGGAGGAAGAGCGTGGTGTGCCCGAGGACGAGCGTTGGCCGGCGGCTCGCTGGGCGCGGGCGCGCTCGGTGCGGCGCGTCTCCCGCTCGGGACGCTGCTGCTTGCGGACCTGGGTCTCGCAGTACGGGCAGATCCCCCAGCGCGGATCGAGCGGCTTGTGGCACTTGCGGCACGGATTGCGCAGCCGCCGCTCGCAGTTCGGGCAGCGCAGGTAGGAGCGCTCGATCGGGTACTCGCAGTGCGGGCACGAGTTCTCGATCCGCTGCCGCAGCTCGAGCTCGGCTGCTCGCAGCTCCAGCTCCCTCTCCTCGCGGTCCTCGAGGAACTCCGGCGGGCGCAGGATCGTGTAGACGACCGTGCCGAGGTACGGAAAGAGCGAGGCAAAGGTCGCGCAGGCGATCAGCACCGGATCCTCGATGCGCCTGCGCGCGTCGAGGTAGGTCCACCAGATCAGCGCCAGATAGACGACGACCAGGAAGAGAATGGCGAGGCCGACGATCAGTCCGGCCGTGCCGCTGAGTCCGAAGATTCCTAGAGGCATGGGCAGATAAGAGCCGCGAGTGTACGTACTTCCTTATACGGGCGTTGAACCCTGCCTGGCATTGGGAGTCAGAGGCTTTTTCGCGCGTTTACAGGAAGAGCAGCCCGAACACGTAGCCGAAGGCGAAGAAGACCAGGATCACCACCGCGACGACGATGGCCACCAGTCCCATCATCGTCAGGAGCTCTGAGCGGGCCTCTCTGTCCATATGCAGGAGAGAAGGTAGTGGCTGCCGGCCGCCAGCGCGACCCCATCCCGCCCATCCGCAAGCTCTCGTGCCCGCGCCCACGCCTGGAGCGGATCGGGGCCCGCCTCGGCGCCCACGCCGGCCTTCTCGCACAGCGCCGCCAGCTCGAGCGCCGGCCGCGCGCGGCCCCCGGGCCGCCCCGATCCCTCGATCGCCCCGGACGGGATCTCCGTGCAGACGAAGTGCGAGCAGACCCCAGCGAGCGGATCGATGATCCCGCCGGCGTCCTTCCCCTCGAGCACTGCCAGGCAGCAGACGACCTCCCGCCCACCGGCCAGACCCGGCAGGGCCTCGGCCAGTGCGCGCGCCCCATCGGGGTTGTGGGCCGCATCGAAGATCTCCGGGGGATCGCCCGGCACCAACTGGGCCCGGCCGGGAATCGTGATGCCCTGCAGGCCGAGAACCGCATCGGGGTCGAGTCGGCCGAGCGATCGCTCGACGGCCGACTCGGCGAGCGCCAGATTCCGGTCGCGGTAGGTGACCGGATCTCCCCCGGCATCGACACCGACCCGGACGATGCCGGCGTGCCGGGCCTTCACCTGCTCCGCGATCACCGGCTCCACCGCCTGGGCCACATCCCCGACGATCAGCTCGGTGTGATCTCTCAGCACTGCCAGCTTCTCCGCCGCGATCTCCTCCAGCGTCTCCCCCAGCCACTCGGTGTGGTCCAACCCCACCGATGTGAGCACCGTCAGCTTCGAAGGAATCACATTGGTGGCGTCCAGCCGGCCCCCCAGTCCGGCCTCGACCACGGCGTACTTGACCCTCGCCGCGGCGAAGGCGACGAACGCCGCGGCTGTGAGCAGCTCGAACTGGGTGACCGGGCCCTCCTCCCCCGCCGCGCGATCGGCGACCAGGGCCGACTCCTCCGCCCGCTCCAGCGCCTCGGTGAACGCCTCCTCCGAGATCGGCTCCCCCCGGATCATCACCCGCTCCCGCCACGAGTGAATGTGCGGCGAGAGATAAGCCCCCGTCGAGACCCCATGCGCCTCCAGCAGCGACGCCGTCATGCGCGTGACCGAGGTCTTCCCGTTCGTCCCGACGACGTGAATCGACGCGAACCGGTTCTGCGGCATCCCGAGCAGCGTGCACAGCCGCCGCATCCGCTCCAGCCCGAGCTTCCAGCCCAGGACCTCCCGGCGGCGCAGGATCTCGTCGGAGCGCGCTATCCGCCCAGCTCTTCCAGCTCCGCGCGGTAGGCGGCGAGCTTCTCGCGCTCGGCATCGACCACGTCGGCCGGAGCCTTGGCGACGAACCCCTCGTTGCCGAGCTTGCCCTCGCCGCGCTTCACCTCCGCGCGCAGCTTCTCCCGGCGCTCATCGATTCGCGCCGCGACCGCGTCGGGATCCACACCCTCGGTCTCGAGCAGCTCGATCCCCTCGACGCTCGCCATCGACTGCCCCCCATCCTCGGAGAAATCCACCTTGGCGAGCCTCGAGACCAGCTCGTGCGGCCGCCCGTCGCTCGCCCGAGCGGTCAGGACCTGCTTCACCGGGACCTCGGCCAGCTGACGCCAGCGTCGCAGCGCGCGAGTGAGCGCGATCGCGCGACCGATCTCCTCCTCGGCGGCCTCGTCGATCAGCGACTCGTCCGCCTCGGGGTACGCATGCACCACCAGCGCATCGGCGGACGCCGACGGCAGGTACGAGTAGATCTCCTCGGTGACGAAGGGCATCAGCGGGTGCGCGAGCGCCAGCACCTGCTCGAGAGCCCAGAGCAGCGTGGCCGACGCGTCCTCGTCGCCGTCGTAGAGGCGCGGCTTGACGATCTCGAGGTACCAGTCGCAGAGCTCGGACCAGAAGAAGTCGTAGAGATCGAGCGCGGCGTGCGCGAAGTCATATGTCTCGACCGACTCGGTGACAGAGCGGATGGCGCGCTGGAGGCGAGAGGCGATCCAGCGATCCTCCACCTGGCCCGTCGCCGGCCTCGCGGCGACGGCTTCGCCCTCAGCCGACACAGCCTCCATCAGGATCAGCCGCGACGCGTTCCACATCTTGTTCGCCAGGTCGCGTCCCTGCTGGACGCGCGCCTGCGAGAACCGCACGTCCTGAGTCGACGTCATCGCTAGGAGGCCGAAGCGCAGGGCGTCCGCCCCGTGCTCAGAGATCTCGTCCAGCGGATCGATGCCGGTCCCGAGCGACTTGCTCATCCGGCGGCCGTCCGGCGCCTGGATCACCGAGTGCACGTAGACGTCGGTGAACGGGACCTGCTCGGTGAACTCGAGCGAGGTCATGATCATCCGCGCCACCCAGAGGCTGATGATGTCCCGCGCGGTCACCAGCACGTCGGTCGGGAAGAACGCCTTGAACTCCGGAGTGCTCGCGTCCGGCCAGCCGAGCGTCGCGAACGGCCAGAGGGCAGAACTGAACCAGGTGTCGAGAACGTCCTCGTCCTGCTCCCAGCCATCGCCCTCCGGCGGCTCCTCGCCCACGTACGTCTCATCGCCCCGGTACCAGACGGGCAGCCGGTGGCCCCACCAGAGCTGGCGCGAGATGCACCAGGGCGGGATGCTCTCCATCCCGTGCAGGTACTGGCGGAGGGCCCCGTCCGGCGTGATCCTGACCCGCCCCTCCTCGACCACCTCAACGGCCGGCTTCGCCAGCTCGTCCATCCGGCAGAACCACTGCAGGGAGATCAGCGGCTCGATCCGCTCACCCGAGCGATGAGAGAAGGGAACGGAGTGTCGGTACGGCTCCTCGCTGCGGAGCAGATCGCGCTCCCGCAGCTCCGCGATCACCGCCTCCTGCGCCTCGGCCGCAGTCATGCCGCGAAAGCGCTCGGGAGCCGCGTCGGTGATCCGCCCGTCCTCGCCGATGGCGCTGAACGCCTCGAGCTCATGGCGCCGGCCGATCTCGAAGTCGTTGGGGTCGTGGCCCGGCGTGATCTTGAGCGCGCCGGTCCCGAACTCCGGATCAACGTGCTCGTCCGCGATCACCGAGATCGGGCGCTCGACCAGGGGCAGGATCGCGTTCTTCCCGACCACCTCGCGGTAGCGCTCGTCCTCGGGATTCACCGCGACGGCCGTGTCGGCCAGCATCGTCTCGGGCCGCACCGTTGCCACGACGAGCTCGCCACCGCCCTCGAGCGGATAGGCGATCTCATAGAGCGTGTCCGTGACCTCGCGGTTCTCGATCTCGAGGTCGGAGATCGCCGAGCCCAAGCCGGGATCCCAGTTGACCAGGTAGTGGTCGCGGTAGATGTACCCCTTCTCGTAGAGCTCGGTGAAGACCCTGTAGACCGCCTGCACGTAGCCCTCGTCGAGGGTGAAGCGCTCGCGCTCGTAGTCGCACGACGCGCCGAGCCGCTTGTACTGCTCCACGATCGTCGACCCGTACTGCTCCTTCCACTCCCAGACGCGCTCGGTGAACTTCTCCCGGCCGAGCTCCTCCCGGGAAGTCCCCTGCGACGCAAGCTCCTTCTCCACCACCGCCTGCGTCGCGATCCCGGCGTGATCCGTGCCCAGGATCCAGAGCGTGTTGCGGCCCTTCATCCGGGCAAGGCGGATGAGCGTGTCCTGGATCGACCCGTTGAGCGCATGCCCCATGTGGAGCGCGCCGGTGACGTTCGGCGGCGGGATCGAGATCGAATAGTTCTGCGCCGGCGTCCCCTCGGCCGGCGGATGGAAGTAGCCCCCTTCGAGCCAGTCGCGGAAGACACGCTGCTCGACCGCTCCCGGGTCCCAGCGGGTCGTCGCTTCCAGGGTTTTCCTGCGCTCGGCATCCATCGGGCGCGATGTTAGTTGCGGCCAGAGAGCGGCCGGGCGCCGGGATCGGCAGACTGCAGCGTCGTGGCTCAAGGAGGAGACCGCGATCAGGAGCGACTGAGCAGGCGCCGGTTCATCGGAGTCGGCGCGGGAGCCGCGGCGGGCGCTGCCCTCGGCGGCTATCTGCCGCAGGGAGCGCTCGGCGAGCCGGCCGAGCAGGCGAAGCAGGGCAAGGCGAAGAACCGCCGCCGCAGGCGCCGGGCGGACGTGATCGTCATCGGGGCCGGCCTGGCCGGGTTGACCGCCGCCCGGGAGGTGCTGCGCGGCGGACGCTCGGTTCTGCTCCTCGAGGCTCGCAACCGAGTTGGCGGCCGCACGCTGAACCACAAGATCGGCAACGGCAAGATCGCCGAGGTCGGTGGGGAGTGGGTCGGGCCGACCCAGGACCATCTGATGGCGCTCGCGGGCGAGCTCGGGATCGGCACCTTCAAGACCTACAACACCGGCAACAACGTCTACTGGGCCAACGGCGTCCTCACCCCGTACCAGTCGGGCGGCCCGCTCGGGCCGATTCCGCCGGATCCGACCGCGGTGGGCGAAGTCTTCGTGGCCGTCAACAACCTCAACCAGATGGCGGCCACCGTGCCGGTCACCACGCCCTGGACGGCGCCCGACGCGGCCGTGTGGGACGGCCAGACGCTCGAGACCTGGAAGCAGGCCAACATGCACGTCCCGAATGCCCAGGCGCTGTTCGACACCGGGATCGGCTCGGTCTTCGCCGCTGAGCCGAGCGACCTCTCCCTCCTCTTCACCCTCTTCTACATCGCGTCGGCGACCAACGAGTCGACCGCCCCGGACCTGAATCGTCTCTTCAACGTCCCCGACGGCGCCCAGGACAGCCGCTTTATCGGTGGCTCGGCACTGATCTCGAAGCGCCTGGCAAAGCGGGTCGGGAAGAAGCGGATTCTGCTCAAGCAGCCGGTGCGCCGGATCGAGCAGCACCGCCACGGTGTCCGGGTGTTCACCCAGAACCTGACCGCCTCCGCAAAGCAGGCAATCGTCACCGGGCCTCCGGTAGTCACGGCACAGATCCACTACGACCCGCATCTCCCAGCCGATCGCCGCCAGCTGCTCCAGCGCTTCCCCCAGGGCAACATCATCAAGTGCCAGGCCGTCTATGACCGGCCCTATTGGCGTGACTCGGGCCTGACCGGCCAGGCGGTTGCTCTCGATGGCCCGGTCCGCGTGACCTTCGACAACTCGCCTCCGGATGGGAGCCCCGGGGTCCTGCTGGGATTCATCGACGGTGCGGCGGCGCGCGATTACCAGCGTCGCCCCGCCGCAGAGCGCAAGGCGGCCGTCCTCAACGCCTTCGCGACATATTTCGGCGAGCCGGCGCGGCACCCGCGCGAGTACTTCGAGATGAACTGGACCCATGAGGCCTGGACCCGCGGCTGCTACGAGGGATATCTACCGCCGGGCGCGCTGACTGCCCATGGCACCGCTCTGCGCGCACCCTTCAAGCGAATCCACTGGGCCGGCACCGAGACCTCGGACTACTGGTACGGCTACATGGACGGCGCGGTGCGCTCCGGCGAGCGGGCGGCGGCCGAGGTGCTCGGGGCGCTCTAGTCCTGCTCGTCGCGCAGCGACTCGAGCACGCCGAGGATCTCGCCGACGCGGCAGACCAGCAGGCGCTCCTCGTCGATCTCGACCCAGACGCCGGCCGAGGACGGGAACACCACGTGGTCGCCCGGCTGGACCGGCATGTCGACGCCGGCGTTCTCCCACCAGTCGAGACCGGGGCCGACGGCCAACACGATCCCCTGCTGGGGCGGCGGCTCGTCGATGCCCTGCGGCACCACGAGGCCGGATCGCCGCATCCGGTCCTGATCCAGCTCCTTCAGGACCACCTGGTCGAACAGGGGCCGGAGCTGATGCCTGACCGCTTCAATCGGCTCACGGGATGAACGTGTGCTCATGGGCCTGAACAATACGGAGGATGAACCCGGGCCAAGCGCTTCGAGAAGCCCGTCTCAAGCGGGGACTCGACCTCTACGAGGTGAAGCGGGTGACCAAGATCAGCGTCCCCGACCTGCGCGCGATGGAGGAGAACCGCTGGGAGGAGCTGCCGAAGCCCAGGGCCGAGGAGCAACTCGCGGCCTATGCGGACTTCCTGGGCCTGGACCATGTCGCACTCCCGGAGGAATCCCACCGCGACAGGGCCCCCCGCAGGCGCGCCGGGAGCCTGCTGCTCGTGGGCCTTGCGGCGGTGGTATTGATCATCTTCGCGCTGCTCGGCCTCCCACCGTTCAGCGGCCCAGGCGGTCCAAACGGCGGTGGTCAGACCACGAGCATCGTCGTGCAGGAGCCGCCGACGACCACCAGCGCCCCGGTCTCGGTCCAGATCAGCACCCACGCCCTCGTCTGGGTCTGCCTCGTCGATCAGCGCGGGCACGCGCTCGTCAACGGCCTGAACCTCGTCAGGGACCAGACGATCGGGCCGTACGAGGGCAAGGGATTCGATGTGGCCTTCGGCAACGGCAAGGTGGACCTCACCGTCAACGGGCAACCCGTCGACGTCCCGGACATTGCAGCCCCATTCGGCTACCGGATCACCCCGGCCGGCGCGACCCGGCTCCAGCCCGCCGAAGAGCCCACCTGCACCTGACTTGCCAGCGTCCCGCAACCATCGGTTGCACGTTTTGGTAGCTTGTGCAACCGACGGTTGCACTTCAATCCAGGCGGTTCACCTTGGTCAGTCAGCAGCTCAAGCGAGAGATAGTCATTGAGGCTCCACCCGAGATCGTCTGGGATGCCGTAACCGAGCCGGACCAGATCGCCCTCTGGTTCAGCGACGGTGCGGAGTTCGACCTGCGGCCCGGTGGCGCAGGATCGCTGACGTGGCACCCAGGCGGGAGGGCCACCGAGGACCTGACCGAGGCGATGGTCATCCCGGTCCAGGTGATCGAGGTGGACCCCCCGCGCCATTTCTCCTTTCGCTGGACGCATCCGGAGGGCACCGAGACGACCGAGGGGAATTCGCTCCTCGTCGAGTTCACCCTCACGCCCGAGGGGGATACAACCCGGCTGAGCGTGGTCGAAAGCGGCTTCCAGGACGTCGACCGGGACACGGACGCACAGATGCAGGGGCATGGCGACGGTTGGAAGGTGCACCTCGAGAGCCTGCGCAGATACGCCACGGGGAAGGCGACGGCGCTGTGAAGCGAGCGGAGGAAGAGTCGCTGTGGGCGGCTGTCGGCGAACCGAGTCGCCGGCAGCTGCTCGACTCACTCCTCGCTCACGGTGAGGCGACCGCCACGGCACTCGCGGTCGAATCGCCGCTCACGCGCCAGGCGGTATCCAAGCACCTGGCGGTGTTGGACCGCGCGGGCCTGGTCGGCTCGCGGAGGGAGGGCAGGGAGGTTCGCTACTCGGTTCGGCCCAACCGGCTCGACGAGGTCACGCGATCGATGGCGGAGGTCGCCGCGACCTGGGACAGGCGGCTCCAGACGATCAAGAGCCTCGCCGAAGCGCGACACCGATCCAGCTCGAACTAGGCGGTCTGCTCGCCGAGCGCCGGGTCCTCGAGCGCCGTCTCGTGCTCGCCGGTGGCGTCGGTGACCAGCATCGGGCGCTGGCCCTTCTCGATCGTCTCCTTGGTGACGACGCACTTCTGCACGTCGCCGCGAGAGGGCAGCTCGAACTGCACGTCGAGCAGCGTCTCCTCGAGGATCGAGCGCAATCCGCGCGCGCCGGTCTCGCGGGCGAGCGCCTTGTCGGCGATCGCGTCCAGAGAGTCGGGGGCGAAGACCAGGTCGATGTCGTCGAACTTGAAGAAGCGGCGGAACTGGCGGGTGAGCGCGTTGCGCGGCTCGGTGAGGATCGTGATCAGGTCGTCGCGGCTCAGCTGGTGGATCGCGGAGACGACGGGCAGCCGGCCGATGAACTCGGGGATCAGGCCGTACTCCATGAGGTCCTCGGGGAGCACCTTCTCGAAGTACTCGCCGGTGTCCTTGTCGGCGGCGGAGGTCACCTCGGCGCCGAAGCCGACACCGTGATTGCCGATCCGCCTCTCGATCACCTTGTCGAGCTCGCCGAAGGAGCCGCCGCAGACGAAGAGCACGTTCGAGGTGTCGATCGTGAGGAACTCCTGGTGCGGGTGCTTGCGGCCGCCCTGCGGGGGCACCGAGGCGGTGGTGCCCTCGAGGATCTTCAAGAGCGCCTGCTGGACGCCCTCGCCCGAGACATCGCGCGTGATCGACGGGTTGTCGGCCTTGCGGGCGATCTTGTCGATCTCGTCGATGTAGATGATCCCCGTCTCGGCCTTCTTCACGTCGAAGTCCGCGGCCTGGATCAGCTTCAGAAGGATGTTCTCGACGTCCTCGCCGACGTAGCCGGCCTCCGTGAGCGCCGTGGCGTCGGCGATCGCGAACGGGACGTTGAGGATCTTGGCGAGAGTCTGGGCGAGCAGGGTCTTGCCACAGCCGGTCGGCCCGAGCAGCAGGATGTTCGACTTCTGCAGCTCGATCGGCTCCTCGGTCTGCTCCTCCGAGTTCATCTGCACGCGCTTGTAGTGGTTGTAGACCGCTACGGAGAGGGCGCGCTTGGCGCCGTCCTGGCCCACCACGTACTCGTTCAGGACGTCGTAGATCTCGCGCGGCTTCGGAAGATTCTCGAGCTCGAAGGTCGGCGGAGCCGTGAGCTCTTCATCGATGATCTCGTTGCAGAGGTCGATGCACTCGTCGCAGATATAGACGCCGGGACCGGCGATGAGCTTCTTGACCTGGCGCTGCGACTTGCCGCAGAAGCTGCAGAGGAGCTGCTCGTTGGATTCGGTGGGACGTGCCAGCGGAATACTCCCTCGGTCTCGCTTCGCCCGGCCGGCTCCTTCCTCGCTGGAAGCTTAGACGCCTGCCGGCCTCGGCCTTGCGGAATCTCGTTACGCCGCGAGCGGCCGGTTTCCTTCCGCGTTTACATCGGTCGAGGGTCCCGGGGACCACACCTCGGTTGTCGGTACACGCCTGTCACGCACAGGTGAGCAACCCCGTCTCTAGGGGTAGAGACGAATGAAAGGAGGCCGATCATGAGGATCTTCGTAGCGGGCGCCGCAGGGGCACTGGGCAAGCAACTCATTCCACGCCTGGTCGAGAAGGGCCACCAGGTGACCGGGATGACGCGCAGTGAGTCCAAGTCCCCGGTCGTGGAGGAAATGGGGGCCACTCCCGTCGTGGCCGACGGACTGAACCCCGAGGAGGTCGCGAGCGCGGTCGCCGAGGCGAATCCCGATGTGATCGTCCACGAGCTCACCGCTCTCTCCGGCAACCCTGACATGCGCCACTGGGATCACTACTTCGAGCTGACCAATCGCCTGCGGACCGAGGCCACCGACCACCTGCTGGCCGCCGGTCGCGCCGTCGGAGTGAAGCGCTTCGTGGCGCAGAGCTACGCCGGCTGGCCGTACGCCCGGGAGGGCGCGGCCGTGAAGACCGAGGAGGACCGGCTGGACCCGCACCCGGTTCCGGCCATGAGGCAGAGCTTCGACGCAATCCGCTACGTCGAGGAAACCGTCACCGGGGCCGACTGGACCGAGGGCATCGTGCTCCGCTACGGCGGCTTCTATGGCCCCGGCACGTCGCTGTGGCCCGGCGCCGAGGTCGCGGACCTGCTCGAGAAGAGGAAGTTCCCGGTGGTGGGCGACGGCAAGGGCGTCTGGTCGTTCGTGCGGATCGACGACGCCGCCGAGGCGACGGTCGCCGCGATCGAGGGCGGCAGGCGCGGCATCTACAACATCGTCGACGACAGCCCCGAGCCGGTCACCGAGTGGCTGCCGGGGGTCGCGGAAGCGCTCGGCGCGAAGCCGCCACGTCACGTCCCCCGCTGGCTCGGGCGCCTGCTCGCCGGCGAGGTCGTAGCGGTCATGATGACCGAGGTGCGGGGTGCGTCAAACGAGAAGGCGAAGCGCGAGCTCGGCTGGGCCCCGAGGCACCCGAGCTGGCGAGAGGGCCTTGCGGAGGTGAGCAAGTGAACGAGTCAAACGACCAGCTCCTCGAGGAGCTTCGTCCCAGGTCATTCGCGATCGCCTACCGGATGCTCGGCAGCGTCACGGAGGCCGAGGACGTCGTGCAGGAGG
The DNA here is from genome assembly GCA_963815045.1 of uncultured Solirubrobacterales bacterium. GTDB lineage: Bacteria > Actinomycetota > Thermoleophilia > Solirubrobacterales > 70-9 > DASUPK01. Next base: position 654,918 of record CAWFET010000002.1, on the reverse strand, counting down.
CGCTGCTGCGCGTCAACACCGCGCTCGAGCAGGAGGAACGGATCGAGTCCCCGCGCGCCTACATCGCCACGATCACCACGCGGCTCGCGATCGACGAGCTGCGCTCGGCGCGTGCCCGCCGCGAGACCTACGTCGGCGAGTGGCTGCCCGAGCCCATCGTCGTCGACACGCGCGAGGACCCCGCGCGTCAGGCCGAGATGGCCGACTCGCTCTCCCTCGCCTTCCTGGTGCTGCTCGAGAACCTCTCACCCGAGCAGCGGGCCGCCCTGCTGCTCCACGACGTCTTCGACTACGACTACGCCCAGATCGCGCAGATCATCGGCAAGAGCGAGGACAACGCCCGGCAGCTCGCCACCCGGGCGCGGCGCCACGTCGACCAGGAAAAGCCTCGCTTCGAAGCGTCGAAGGAGAAGCGCGACGAGCTCGCCGGCCGCTTCTTCGCGGCCGCTCAGCAGGGCGACATGAAGGCGCTCGAGGCGATGCTCGCCGAGGACGTCGTGTTGAAGGGAGACGGGGGCGGAAAGGCTCCGGCGATCGCACGCTCGCTCCACGGCCGCAACCGGGTCGCCCGCACGCTCAGCAACTGGGCGAAGACCGGCTGGGCCATCCCCAACCTCACCCTTCAGCCGGTCGAGGTCAACGGTCAGCCCGGCGCCCTCTTCGTCGACGCGAACGGCGCGGTCCTCAGCGCGATGGAAGTCGACATCGCCGACGGCAAGGTCCAGGGGATCAACTCGGTCGTCAACCCGGACAAGCTGCGTCACCTCGGCGAGGTCGGAGATGCCTGGGCCCTGCTCGAGCAGGTGCGGCAGAAGAAGCGCGCCAGCCGGGGGGCCTAGCCCACCTCAGCCCGTGAGCTCCGAGATCACGTCCTTGCTGTGCGTGATCGGCAGGCGATTGCCCTCGAGCTCGATCTTCCCGCCGCTCTCCTCGTCGGCGAGCTCGAGTACCCGGACGTCGACGCGCTGGTGGACCGTCGCCTTCAGGTGCTCGCGGGAGATCTTGAACGCGAGGGGACCCGCCTTCGTGGCTCCGGCGAATCCATAGACGGCGTCGGCCGTCACGCCCACGACCATGTGGCTGGGGAGCCCGCGGAGCGCGTCCGTCCCCTCGGTCGCACCGGCCATCCCGGCAACCGTGCCCACCGCGCCACCGGCGGCGCCGGCGATGCCTCCGAGCGAATCGCCGACCATGCCTCCCAGGACCAGCGAGCCGCTGTGACCTCTCGGCATGAACTGGCCGGCGACCAGCACCTCGTCAGCGATCCCCTCGCGCGCGAGCGCCTCCTGGACCGATCTCTCCATTGACTCCTCGGACATCCTTGCCCTCCGATCGTGTGGTGGTCGCCGTCCGTGCCGCCGTCGCGGAGTAATCGTCAGCAGGATGGCTGAACTGAAGGCCTGCAGGACGGCTTCGCCATCAAGTCGCGGCCACAAGCGGCCGCCCCACATAAGTCGCTACGGGCTTCGCCCTCCGCTCCAAAGTGGAGCGGCCTGGTGGCCGCTACAGGCCGCGGTCGATGACGGCCTGGGTGACCTGGTCGTCGATCGAGCTGGTCGGCGTCTCGATACCGACCCACGGCTCGCCGTCGAAGTACTTGCCCATGATCTTCTCGGCGGTGCGGGTCGCGAGCGCCTGGGTGGTGAGCGTCGGGTTCGGGCCGCCGAGGCCGTTGGCGAGCGCCGAGTTCGAGGAGATGAAGAGCCGGTCGACGAAGCGCGCCTCCGCGTTGGCATCGAGAACCGAGTCCGCCGAGTCTGACCCCATCCGCATCGTCGACTGGACGTGCAGGATGAGCGGCGGCCAGTCCATGCGGATCACCTTCTTCGCGCCCGCGGCCCGCATGAGGCGCGCGGCCTGATCGGCGCAGTACTCGCGGTTCGCCAGCGTCCGCGCGGAACGTTGCCGCTGCTTGAAGATCACCTTCGGGATCGGCCCCTGCTCGTCGCCGGGGAGCGACGAGCGCACGACGCGGTTTTGCGCCTCGACGTCGTCATCGGTGATCACCAGGGCGTTGAGCAGCTTGTTGACGTCGGCGAGGGTCTCCTTCAGCTCGTCTCCGGGGACCCGGCCGGTCTTGCCGTCCCACGTGCCGCTGAAGCCGCGGCCGTTGTCGTAGTAGCCCTGGACCCCCGAGTCCGAGAAGGCCATGCTGAATGCCTGAAGCGCTGGGGGGAGGCCCACGTTCTCGAGACCCCCGTGACCGGGGAAGTCGCAGCGGGCCGACGATCCCACGCCCTTCGAGCTGCCGGTGTACTCGTCGAACACGCCGATCACCCAGTCGAAGAAGTGATCGGTGTATCCGCGGCCGACCCAGCCGTTCGGGTCGGGCAGCCCGCTGTTGAGCCAGAGACGCGGGTCCTCGGTGCATCCGCCGGCCATCACTACGACCTGTGCGGTCTCGGTGTGGGCCTCCCCCGTGTTGGTGTCGTGCCACCGGACGCCCGTCGCAACGGTGCTCGATCCACGCTGCTCGAAGAGGATCTCGTCCACGTAGGAGTCTGGAAGGAGGGTGACGGCCTTGCCGCCGGACGCCCAGGCGTCCGCGGTCAGCGCCATCGGCGCGTAGGAGTTGTCGGTCGAGCGCTTCGCCTTCAGGTTGCGCGGCGCGTGGCGCGGCTCGACGCAGCCCTCGAAGCAGTAGCCGCAGAAGGTGCACCCCTGGGCCTGCGGGTAGAGGAGCTGGGAGGAGTCGCTGGTCTTGCCCGCCGTGCCCTGCGGCTGGAGGATCGCGTTCTCCTGGGGGCGGAAGGAGTTCTGCGTGATGTCCTTGGTCGTGTTGACCGGCAGGCCGATCCCCTGCGCGCCCTCGAAGAAGAGCTGTTCCTTGGTCCCCATCGCCGCGGTCTGCACCGGCAGCGTCGCCTCGACCCACTCGTAGTAGGGGATCAGCTCCTGATAGGTGAACGGGAATCGATGCCCGTCGAAGGAGCCGGCGTCGGAGCCGCTGTAGCCCTCGAATACGCCCGGCTGGGCGCGCGGGCAGTTGCCGTAGTAGTGCTGGGTCGTGCCCCCCACTCCCGCGAGCTGCCACAGGAATGAGTTCTGCGGGGTCTCGCGGAACCAGGCCGGCTTCTTCCGGTCGGATGGGCCGAAGCGGAAGTAGCCGGTCAGGGGGTCGTTGGCGTCATGCTCGAACTTCGACCATTCGTTCTCCGGGTCGCGATACCAGGGACCCGCTTCGAGCATGAGGACGTCGAGGCCGCGGGCGGCGAGCTCCTTCGCCATCACGGGACCGCCCCCACCGGCTCCGATCACGATGACGTCGGGCATTACTTCTTCCTCCCGTGGTGCTTGCGGTGGTGCTTCCGGTGATGCTTCTTCCGCTTCCTGGTCGTGACCCCGCCGGTCGAGGCGTTCCCGGCGGCCGCGGCGGTTGATCCGGCCGCGGTGTTTGTGGCGGCCGAATTTGCTGGCGCGGCCGCAGCGAGGACGTTCGGGTCTGTGGCGGTGCTCTGTCGACCCTCGAAGTAGCCGATGAACTCATCCCAGCCGTCGGCCGGCGTGGTGCGCCCGGGCATGTAGCTGGAGAGATCCCAGCCGACTGGCCGCCGGCTCACGGTCTTGGTGGCCGGATCGAAGACGCCCCACTCCCCATAGGAGAGATAGGCGCCGAACTCCTGAAGAGCGCCCCCGACGAACTTGAGCAGGCCGGAGAGGGAGGCCTTGAGCGGCTCGGGGGCATTCGCATCCAGCGCCGCCACCAGGTTCGAGTCCGCGGCCTCGAGCGCCTCGAAGGCCTTCGCCTTGTCCTCGAAGGAGAGATTGGCGAAGGGCGAGGTTGGGATCGGGCCGACGATCGAACCCGGGTTCACCTGGGTGGCGAGGAAGTTGAGCATCAGGGCGATCACCAGGGAGAGCGGCACCGCGGCGTCGCTCTGCGTGAGCGAGCGGAGCGCGTCATCCATCTGGGCCGCGAACTGCTCGCCGAGCTTCGCGAGCGGACCGAGCAGGTCGAGCGGAATCGGGATCTCCGAGACGGAGGTGGTGAATGAGGCGGCGAGCGCGTGGGCGTAGCTGTCCGGAAACGGCAGGAACTCGTCGAGGTCGATCAGGAAGAGCTCGTCGCCCCTCGCATCGATCCCGCCCGGCCGCGTATCGGTGACGCCCTGGGCCTGCGAGTACTTGTCGGATCCGGGGACCTCGAATGCGACCAGACCGGCGATCGTGTCGCGCGCGAGCACCTTCAGGGCCGGCGCGGCGATGTCGTCGATGACCGGGTCGAGGACGCCGGCGGCCTTGGCGATCGACGGGTAGAGGGCCACGGTCGCCGCAGCCCCGAGGCTCCCCGTTCGCCACAGGAACGTCCGCCTGCTGAAGCCCACCTCCTCCATGCGCGCTGGAATCTAGGCACGGGCCTGCCCGAGGTCATTGGGGGGCCCGACAAAGTTCTCGGTACCGACTTGTAGGTAGGGACAAACTCGGATAGCCTCGACGGCGATGGAGCTGGTTGCCGACGGGACGGCCGGCGTCACGGAGGAGATCGAGCGCGTATTGGGTGCGCTCGAGCTGCGAGAGGGCGAGCTGGCCGAGGCGATGCTGGGGGCGATCCTCGGCGACATCGGGTCCTACGAGAGGCCCGGCGGGGAGGCGCTCCTGTCCGACGTCCGCGAGCACTGCCGCCTCCACGTCGATCTGCTGATGCGCTCGCTGCGAGCCGGCCGAGATCCCGACCGCTCCGACCTCACCTTCGCGCGCGACGCCGCCGCCCGGCGGGTTCACCAGGGGATCCCGCTCGATGGGCTGCTCCAGGCCTTCCGGGTCGGCCACCGCACGCTCTGGCAGGCGATCGTCGACGAGGCCGCGAGCTCTCCGGCCGGCCGCGAGGCGGCCATCCGCCTCGCGGGCGAGGCGATGGAGTACATCGACCTGGCCAGCACTCACGTCGCCGAGGCGTACCTGCGCGAGTCCGGCCAGCTCGCCGAGCTGATCCAGCGCCGCCGCCGCGACCTCCTCGAGAACCTGCTCGCCGGCCGGCTCCCCGAAGACGCCGAGACGGAGACCCTCGGCCTGGGCCTGGAGCGGGATGCGGACCTGCTGGTGGCGGTCGCTTCACTTCAGGACTCGCCCGGTGCGGACGATCGTGCCCTGGTCGAGGCGGCCAACGCGATCGCCGCATCGATCGGCTCGCGCGCACTGGTGGTCGTCCGCCAGGACGAGGTCGCCGCGGTCCTGCCGCTCGGCGGCAAGAGCCCGGAGACGATCGGGGTCGCCCTCGACGTCGCGCGGGTCAATGCCGAACGCGAGCACGCGATCCGCATGCAGATCGGCGTCAGCGGCGTCTGCCGCGGGCTCGGCGAGGTCGGCCAGCGCTACGTCGAGGCCCACCAGGCGCTACGGCGCTCCAATCCCGACCGGCCGATCGTCTCGCTGTCCGAGCTCTCCCCCTTCGAGCATCTGGTCGCGTCAGCCGATCGCTCGACCCGGGCCTCGATCGCGATGGAGGCGGCGCCACTGACCGAGGGCGGCAACGGTGGACTGATGGAGACGCTGCGCGTCTACCTGGACTCGGATCTCGACGTGGCGCGGACCGCCGAGGCCCTCTACGTGCACCCGAACACGGTGCGCTACCGCCTGCGGCGAATCGGCGAGCTCACCGGCCTCGACCCGCAGCGCTTCTCCGGCCAGGTCGAGCTGCTCACGATCGCGCGGCTGTCGGAATCTGCCGTGACCTAAACCGGTATAAGTCGGTCCCGATGGGGAGACCGCGACTGGCTCGGCGTTCCACCCGAATTGCGCTTGCGTTGGCGGCGGGCGCCCTCCTGCTCGGCGCCGGCACCGCGCAAGCCGCCACGGTGACTGTGGGGAGCCCCCTCACAGGCACGTTCAGCAGTTCCTTCGGAGGGACCGCCACCGAGGCCAACGTCGCGCTCAGCGAGCCCGGGGCGCTGATCAGTGCGCCTGACAACGGCACGACCGCCAACTGGACCGCCGTCCGCTACCGGGTCATCGTGAGTGGGACCGGGCCGTACGCGCTCCGAGTTATCCACCCAGCAGGGAGTGACTTCACCGGGGGCGGCACAAGTGGCCCCGCGACACCCAGCGGGATGGGCCTGCAGTCCTTCAGCGCCAACCTGCCGATCAGCGCGGGAGATCTCATCGGTTTGGATCTCCTCGACTCCAGCTCCAGCGTCGGGCAGGCGAATGTTGCGGGCTCGATGGTCTACGAGTGGGGCAACAACGGCTTCCTCGCCGATGGTGAAACGGCTCCGCCGAAGTACACCTACCCCAATTACGAGCTCGGCTTCAACGCCGACCTCGTCCCCACGAACACGTTCACCGTGGACGCCACTCAGCGCAACAAGAAGAAGGGCACCGCCACGCTCAACCTGACGCTGCCCAATCCCGGCGATCTGAGCGCCTCGGGCAATGGCGTCAAGGCGGCATCCGGGCACGGAGCCGTGATCAGCAAGGCCGTGGGCGCGGGTGCGGCCCAGCTGCTGATCAAGGCGACCGGCAAGAAGAAGAGGACCTTGAACAAGAAGGGCAAGGCGACGGTGAATGTGACGATCACCTACACGCCGACGAACGGGGATCCGAAGACGCAGTCGATGACGATCAAGCTGAAGAGGAAGCGCAAGTAGCGGCGTGAGGCGAGCGTTCCTGGTCACGGGCGCCGCGGCGCTCCTGCTTGCGACTCCCGCTGAGGGGGCAATCACCCTGGGGCAGGTGATGCCGAGCGGCGCCACCTCGCAGAACTGCGGCCCGAGCTCCGGCGGCTACACGCAGCCGAGCGTCACGTCAGGCGCCTCATATGTCGCTCCCGGGCCCGGCCGGATCACCTCCTGGAGCACCGCGGCAAACGGAACCAGCTCCCAGCAGGTGGGCCTGCTGATCCTGCGGCCCCTCGGGGGCAACAGCTACCTGGGCGTCTCCCACGACGGGCCCCATCCGCTCAACCCCTCAAGGGTGAACTCCTTCCAGGTGAACCTGGAGGTCAAGCCGGGCGACGTCCTCGGCCTGGATTCGAGCGGCACCAACTTTCCAACGGCCTGCGGATTCGTCGTGACCGGCGAGACGGGGGAAGCGCTCACGGGAGCCACCCCGCCGCCGGCTGACGGGGAGACCGGAATGTTCTTCTCGAACCCGGGTGATCGGGTCAACATCAGCGCCCAGTTCGACCCGTCGAACGCCTTCAGCTTCGCCGAGACGACTCGCAACAAGAAGAAGGGCCGGGCCACGACGACGGTGAACATCCCCGGACCGGGAACGGTCGCTGTCGGGGGCAAGGGCCTGAAGGTCGAGTCGCGCACCTCCGAGGCGGGCGCGGTCGCCCTCGGGATCATCCCGAACAAGAAGACGCGGAAGAAGCTCCTGGCCAAGGGCAAGGCGCGGGTGACTGCCTCATTCACCTACACGCCGACCGGAGGAAGCGCGAACACTCAGCCCGAAACGGTCAAGCTGATCAAGAAGCGCTAGTCGTGCCTTCCCCCCTGATCGAGTTCCCGGCCGACGATTCTGATCGCGCCCGGCGGTTCTGGAGCGAGGTGCTCGGCGCAGAGCTCGTGCCGCGACCCACCGATGCCGGGGAGGGCTGGGAGACCGAAGGTGGCGACCTCCGCGTCGGAGTGCACCAGCGTGGGCCGGGTCCCGGAGACACCGCCTCGCTGCCCTACTTCACCGTGTCCGATCTTCCCGCCGCGCTTCAGCGCGTCCAGGAGCTAGGCGGCACGGTGATCCATCCTGGGGAGCGCTGGGCCATCTGCCGTGACTCCGAGGGCAGCCCGTTCGCGCTCTCGGCCGAAACGCCCTAGCTGTAGCGGTCCCAGGCCCGCAGGTACGGCAGCGGATTGACCGGGTGGCCGCTGACGTGGATCTCGAAGTGGAGGTGGCAACCGACCGTCCTGGCGTTTCCGGTCTTGCCGACGAAGCCGACGATCTGGCCGACGTGGACGAGGTCGCCCTTCCGGAAGGTTGAGGGATGGATCATGTGGGCGTACCAGTACTTGCGCCTCTCACCTAGGCCGCGGAGCACGATGAAGTTGCCGTCGAGGCGGGCGTCGTAGGCGCGCTTGACCACGGTTCCGGTGACGGCGGCGGCCAGTGGCGTGTCGCAGCGCGCGACGACGTCGAAGCCCTTGTGCACCCGCCCGCCGTCCCGCGGCGCACCGAACTGCCCCACCGCGCCGCGCGAGCCGTGTGGGCCGCGGACCGGGAAGAAGTGGCTGTGGAGCTCAACCGAGCCCGCGTCCTTCTCGTTCCCGCCCGCGACGGCGACGATCACGCGATACGTCCCGTCCGCCACGAGCCGCCCGCCGTTCGTCAAGCCGTCCCACTTGACCGTCCTGTCGGTGGCCGGCTGCACGCCCGACAACTCGATCCGCCGGACCTCGTCGCCACCGCCGGCGATTCTGATCGTCACGTCGGCGGGTGCCGTGCCGCTCAGCCGGAAGTCGATGCGCACGCCGTCGGCCGAGTCGGTGAAGCCGCGATCGGGCGAGACCGACGCCTTCTGGACGACCGCATCGCCGGCAAGAGCCGAGGGAACAAACAGGACCGCGGCGAGCGCGATCAGAAGGAGAGCGGAACGCCTACCTGTGCTCAATGACGCGGTCGACGATGTGGTACTCCTTCGCCTCCTCCGCGCTCATGAAGTAGTCGCGCTCAGTGTCCTTCGCGACCTTCTCCAGATCCTGACCGGTGTGCTTGGAGATGATCTCGTCGAGCCGCTGGCGGACGTCGATGATCTCCTTGGCGTGGATCTCGATGTCGGTCGCCTGGCCGGAGAAGCCGCCCGAGACCTGGTGGATCAGGATCTTCGAGTTGGGCAGCGCCATCCGCTTGTCTGCCGCGCCACCGGCCAGCAGCAGGGCGCCCATGCTCATCGCGACGCCAACACAGATGGTCGAGACGTCGGGCTTGATGAACTGCATCGCGTCGTAGATGGCGAGGCCGGCGTAGACCGAGCCGCCCGGCGAGTTGATGTAGATCGAGACGTCCTTGTCGGGGTCCTCGGACTCCAGATGGATCAGCTGCGCGACGATCAGGTTCGCGATGTCCTCGGTCACCGGGGTGCCGAGGAAGATGATCCGCTCGTTGAGCAGGCGCGAGTAGATGTCGAAGGCGCGCTCGCCGCGCGACGTCTGCTCGACCACCATTGGGACAAGGGGACTCATGAGCGGGGCAGCATAGCGACCGGCGCAGGCGGGCAAACCGGCGCCCACGCCAGTAGGGTCGGCGGCGAGATGGAGGTAGTGCGCGCGGAGGAGCGCGAGCCGTTCGTGACCAGGGACGGGTCGACGGTGCGGGAGATCGCCGGGCCCGCCCCCGGCAACGCCTCGAACCAATCGCTCGCCGAGGCAACGGTGCCGCCCGGAGGCGAGACGATCGAGCATCTCCATCGCGCCTCCGAGGAGATCTCCCGCTTCACCTCGGGATCGGGCCGGATGCGATTGGGCGAGCCGCTCGTCGTCCTCTGCAGCTGCGCTCCTCCCTACTCCCACGAGGACACGGTGCTCTGCGAGTGAAGGAGATCCTCACCGTCGGCCACTCGAACCACGAGGAACAGGAGTTCCTCGGGCTGGTTGGCGGGGCCGGAGTCGAGCTGATCGCGGACGTCCGGGCGAACCCCCGCTCCCGCTATCCGCAGTTCAACCGCTCCGCACTCGCCGGAACGATGAAGGCCGCGGGCATCGGATACGCGCCGCTGGGCGCGGACCTGGGCGGCCGTCGTGAGTCCCAGCCCGACTCGATCAACACAGCGGTCCCCGAGGGCGCGTTCCGTGGCTATGCCGACCACATGGCCACCGATTCCTTCCAGGCCGGACTGGAGATGCTCGAGTCCCTGGCCGTGGAGCGCAGGGCGGCGGTGATGTGCGCGGAGGGCGACTGGCAGCACTGTCACCGGCGGCTGCTCGCGGACGTCCTGACGGCGAGGGGATGGCAGGTGCTGCACCTCGGACCGAACGGATCGCTGACGCCCCACGAGATGACCGAGTCCGCGGTGGTGGACAAGGGCCGGGTCACCTACCCCGAGCCGCAGACCTCACTCGGGATCTAGTCGATCCGGCAGAGCGGCAGCGGGTTCGACTCGCTCGACGTGCGGCACTGGGTCCCCGAGGCGCCGCGAGGGCCGTTCGAAGAGCAGTTCTCATGACCCGGATCAAGGTCGATGCGGTCGACGGTCAGCGTGCTGAAGGAGATCACCGGTCCCTTGCCCTGCACCTTGTAGACCCTCGTGTCGATCGTCCCCGCGAACGAGCTGAAGGCGTAGGAGGTGCTGTAGCTGTAGCGGTTCTTCTTCGGCTTCGCCTGCCCGGGCTTGCGGCCCGTCGCCATGAACTTCGCATGCGTCGGGAAGGAGCCGGTGAGCGTGCCCTGCGAGGTGGGCTGGCCCGGCTGGTTCGCGCAGAAGGTGAGCGGCATCCCGTCGACGTTCACGGCGGTGAGCTGGCGCGGGGTGAACTTCCCGCGCCCGTGGTTGTCCTTGAAGACGACGTCGAGCCGCAGGGTCCCACCGGGCTGCTGCTGGGTGGGCACGCCGACCGGCGGCAGGGCGCCCTCGAAATGCCGAAGCTGGCTCGCCGCCAGGGCGGGAGCGGGCAGCGCCAGTGCGAAGGCCGCTGCGCCGATGGTGATCACGCGTCTCATGTCCCTACAACACCGCCGGCGCTCCGGGGGAGCGGTGCAAAGGGATTCAGGCGGCCGCCTCGAGCGGCTAAACAGGGACTAGTCGGACCCTGGGGTCCAGAGCTCGCCCTTCTCCTCCTGCTCCTTCTCCGGGGTCCAGATCTCCTCACGGGCCTTCGCCTGCTCCAGCGGGATCGGGTTCGCCTGCTCGGCGATCAGCTCCAGGGCGCGGCGCATGCGGAGGTCCTCCTTGAGGAGCTCCTCCCGGCCTGAGTCGCGGATCTTCTGCAGCGCGACGGGAGGCTCGTCGTGGTGGTGATCCTCGTGGCCCGGCGGGATCTGGAGAGCCTCGAGCATGTCCTCCTCGGTGATCTCGACGCCCTCGGCCTTCGCAACCGCTTCGAGGACGGCCTCGCGCTTGAGGGCCTGCTCCGCCTCCGGGCGGGCCTGCTGGATCATCTCGTCCCGGCTCTTCCCCTGGACCTGCAGGTAGCTCTCGGGGTCCATCCCCTGCTGCTGAAGCTGACGCTCGACGCGGCGCCACATCTCCGCGGCCCTGGCCTCGACGACCGGATCGGGCAGCTCGACCTTCGCGTTGGCAACAGCGGCGTCGAGGGCGGCCTCGCGGAAGCGCTCGCCGATCTGGTTCTCGAGGATCTGCTCGATCTGGCCGGAGATGTGATCGCGGAGCTCGGCGAGCGTCTCGAACTCGGAGGCCTCCGCGGCGAAGTCGTCATTCAGCTCCGGCAGCTCCTTCTCGCGGACCTCCTTCACCTTGACGCCGAACTCGGAGGTCTTGCCGGCCACCTCCTCGGCGGGATAGTCGTCGGGAAACGGGACCTCCGCCGTGCGCTCGTCGCCGGGATTGGCGCCGATCAGCGCCTGCTCCAGCTCGGGAAGGACGCGCCCCTCCCCCAGCTCGAGCAGGTAGTCCTTGGCGGTGCCGCCCTCGAAGGGCTCTCCGTCGATCTTGCCCTCGTAGTCGATCAGGACGACGTCCCCCTCCTTCGCCTCACGGTCGACCGGGTTGAGGCGGGCGAAGCCCTCCTGCAGGCGCTTCAGCTCTCCATCGACGGCCTCCTGCGGCACCTCCGGCTCGTCGCGGCCGACCTCCAGGCCCTTGTACTCGCCGAGCTCGGCGCCGGGCCGAACGGCGACCTCGATCGAGAACTTGAGCGGCTTGCCCTCGTCCGGAAGGTCGGAGAGATCGAGCTTCGGATCGCCGACGGGGTTGATGCCCGACGCGAGCATGGCGCGCTCGTACCAGTCGCCGAGAGAGGACTCGAGAGCCTGGGTCAGCACGGTCTCGCGGCCGAGGCGCTGCACCACCATCTCCGGCGGCACCTTGCCCTTGCGGAAGCCGGGCATCTTCATGTCCTCGCCCAGCTGCGCCGCGGTCCTCTTGATGCTGGTCTCGACGTCCTTCGGGTCGACGTCGACGTCGACGCGGACCCGCGAGTCGGGAAGCTCCTTTACGGTCGTCTCCATGGAACCGACCACCTTAGAGACCACGCGGCGCGAGCGGCTCGGAGCGTGGCTCTACACCGGCGCCCCCGGGCGCCTGGCGTCGTTCTCGATCGATCTCGGCCTGTCGCTGGCCGCGCTCGGCCTCTACGGGGCCAAGCGCGCCTGGGAGAGAGTCAGCTCGAACCCTCGGTCTTGATGCGCTCCTCGAGGCGGGCGCCCTGGCCGGCGGCCGCGGCGCGCGCCGCTCGCGCATCGGTGAGCGGGACCCCGCGAGAGTCGGCCAGGTCGAGCAGTCGCTGGCGTTCGGTGTCCTGCTTGGCCCACTCGAGGAAGAGCCAGGAGAGAACCCCGAGGGTGACGAAGCCGCCCTCGACCATCATGATCACGCCCGCGATGCTCTGGTCAGTGACGGCCGAGATGTGCCACTTCGCCTGGCCGTCTGCATAGCCCGGATAGAAGACGGAGTTGGACCACATGAAGACGTTGCCGAGCACGATTCCGGTGAAGCGAACCCCGATCAGGTAACCGATCTTCGCCGGGATGCTGAACCACTTCGGCTGCGGCAGGGGGCCCACCAGCGGCATCCACATCAGCACGCCGAAGCCGATGAAGCAGCTGTGCTGCAGGGCATGGAGTCCGCTGTGGTCCGTGGCCGCCTGGTACAGGACCGGGATGTGCCAGACATACAGATCGATCGCCCAAAGCGGAAGCGCGACAAGTGGATGAGCGAAATGCCGCATCCAGCCGAGCCAGCGGTTCGCGAGCAGCGGCTGAAGCAGCGGCCCGGTCAGGCCGAGGACGATCAGCAGCGCCCCCAGATCTCCCATCAGCAGGTGCTGGATCATGTGGACGAAGACGAGCTCGTCGTCGATCCGCCCGAGCGGCGAGATGAACGCCGCGGCGATCAGGGCTAGACCCGATCCGAAGCAGACGATCCTCCATGTCGGAACCGGTCGACCCTCGCGGGAGAGGGTCAGCATCCGCAGCGAATAGGCCGTGGCGACCAGAGTGAGCCCGGCGACCTGCAGGGGCTCGAAGACGGGCCCGCCGAGGTGAGCTAGGGGAAGCACAGACGCATCGTAGGACGACTTACAACCAGTCGATGCGCCTGAAGTACTGGACCAGCGCGACGGCGACGAGCGCCATGACGGCGATGCACAGCGGATACCCGAACCGCCAGTGCAGCTCGGGCATGTGCTCGAAGTTCATGCCGTAGACCGAGGCGATGAAGGTCGGCACGGCGACGATTCCGAACAAGGCGGAGATCCGCTTCACCACCTCGTTCTGGTTGACGCTGACCAGCGAGAGGTTCGCCTGCAGGACGCTGGTGAGGAGCTCGCGCTGCGACTGGACCTGCTCGTCCACGCGCCGGGCGTGATCGGAGACGTCGCGGAAGAAGCTGCGGAGCTCCTCCGGGACACGCTCGAAGCCGCCCTGCTCCAGCATCTCGAGCGGGTTGAGCAGCGGCCAGACGGCGCGGTGGAACTCGATCACCTCGCGCTTCAGGTGGTAGATCCGCCTGGTCGGCGCCGGGATGTCGTCGTCGAAGACGTCCTTCTCGACCTCTTCGATGTCGTCCTCCATCGCATCGACCACCGGGATGTAGTCGTCGACCACCTTGTCGAGGACCGCCCAGATGGCGGATGAGGCCCCGAGCTTGACCAGGTCGGGGCGCGCCTCGAGCCGCTCTCGCGCGGTGTGCAGCTCGCTGCCGGGGCCGTGGCGCACGCTGATCATGTAGCCGGGCCCGGCGAAGAGGTGGATCTCGCCGAAGTGGACCTCCTCCTGATCCTCGTGGTAGTGGGCCGTCTTGAGGACGACGAAGACGTCATCGCCGTAGTCCTCGATCTTGGGCCGCTGATGGGCCTGCTGCGCGTCCTCGACGGCGAGCTCGTGGAGGTCGAAGAGCTTGGAGAGCAGCTTCAGGTCCCCGTCCTCCGGATCGTGGATCCCGATCCAGACGAACTCCCCGGGGCCGGCGGATCGCCGGAGCTCGGCGGCGCGCTCAGGGGTGAGCGCGTCCTCATGCTGGCGCACGCCGTCCTTGTAGTGGGCGGAATCGACGATCACGGTGCGGCTCCGCCTCCCAGTTCAGGCGCGGGCCCCGGCTTCCTCCCGCTGGGCGCGTTCGGTCAGGCCAACTCGTCGCCCGGGATCCAGGCGATGTCCATGTCCACCCGCCTGCCCCGGAACGGGACGCCCTCTGCCCGGAGCAGGGTCCGCTGGCGATCCCCCTTGGCGAGCGAACCGTCCGCGCGGACGATCCGCTGCCAGGGAACCGTGGGGTCGTCGCAGGCGGAGAGGACGAAGCCAGCGAACCGGGGCGCTCCGGGACAGAGATCGCCATAGGTCGTGACGAAGCCCTCCGGGACCCTCCGGATGCGGTCGAGCACCTCCCTCGCGCGCGGCGAGGTCAGCTCAGCCGGCGTGCGACCCATATCCCGGCGAGCGTGGCCGGAAGGGCGGCGGCCACGCCGCGCAGGCCCGCGGCCCTCTCCCCCGACCGGGCCGCGAGCGCGAACGCCATCGTGTCGCCGGCGTCGGCGGTTGCGTTCGCGACGGTCGCGCCTCGCAGCCGGTCGCGGTCCTCGAGGGCCGCGAGCGTCACCCCACCCAGCACGAGGTCCCTGATCCCGGCCACTCGCGCGACGGCGACCGTGGACGGCGAGACGTCGGAGAAGCCGAGGGCACGGAGCGAGAGCTCCGGGACGGCGAGCAGCCCGATCCCGATCGCCATCCGGCCCGCCGCCGAGATCAGCGACAGCGCGCGGATGTCCGGAGCATCGAGATCCTCGGCGCTCACGACCGCTGTACGGAGGCCGATAGGCCCGGCGAGGAGGCGAGCGTCTGGAGGACGACGCAGTAGCGCTCGGTGAGGCGCTCCAGCGTCTCGAGCTCCTCGTCGCTCGCGTCGCTCTCGAGCTCGAATCGAAGGCGTATGTCGATGAAGCCGACCGGTGCCTCCTTGTCGACGGCGAGGGTCCCGCGCCAGTCGAGATCGCCCTCGGCGTGGATCGTGCCGGCCACCTCGATCCCCATCGAGGTGGCGACGGAGCGCATCGTCACTCCGGCGCAGGCGGCGAGCGCCTGCAGCAGCATGTCCCCCGAGCAGGCGAGCGTGCCGTCGCCGCCCGTACCCGGATGAAGGCCCGCCTTCACCAGTGCCTGGCCGGTCCCGACGGAGCAGGCGATGTCGTCGTCCAGCTTGCCCTCCGCCCGGAGGGTGATCCGCGCCGCGTCCTGGTCGCTCCCGTACCGCTCTTTCAGGGGGCGCTGGAGCTCTCGGAGCTGATCGCCCGTGATCGGTTCGCTCATGGCCCCGAGCCTACGTGTTTCACCCCGATGCGGGCTGCGGATCTTCCGGTTGCAGGAAGGAAAGGGGGCGCCGATGAGGGAACACAGAAGTCCGACATGACCCCAGGCGCCATAGCCCAGATCAAAGACAATTGGCGGCACTGCTACAGAAAGCCCGGCAGCTCGGTGGCCGGCGTGGTCCAGGAGATCTCCGAGAGCGGGACCGTGGCCAGGATTCGCTTCGACCAGGTCGCCGACTCGTTCATCCTGGTCAACCATCTCGAGCCGGCGGGGGTCGAGGCGGACCTCGAGCCCGGCCTGCTCAGCGCCGCATAGACGCCTCCCGCCACGGGTCGGCGAGCAGCGATACTGGACGGGGGATGTCAGTCGAGGGAACGACCAGAGGCGGCCCGCCCGGGGCGCTCCGCGAAGGCTCGACCTTCGGCGGCTATCGCATCGAGCGAACGCTCGGACACGGAGGCATGGGCATCGTCTATCTGGCCACCGAGCTGCGGCTCGACCGGCAGGTCGCCCTCAAGGTGATCCGGTCCGACCTGGCCGGCGACGAGGACTTCCGGGCGCGCTTTCGCTCCGAGTCGCGCACCGCGGCGTCGGTCGAGGATCCGCGGGTCGTCACGGTCTTCGGAGCCGGGGAGCGCGACGGGCTGCTCTACGTCGCGATGCGCTACGTCCCGGGTCGCGACCTGGGGCGGCTCGTCGAGGCCGACGGGCCGCTCCCTCCCGACGAGGCCGCCCGGTTGATCGCCCAGGTCGCCGCCGGCCTGGACGCGGTGCACGCCGCCGGCCTGGTCCACCGGGACGTGAAGCCCCACAACGTGATCGTGGGCGAGGACGGCGACGCCCAGCTGGCCGACTTCGGACTAGCCAAGGCGATGGGCGCAACCACGGGCCTGACCGCGACGGGACAGGTGATCGGGACGGTCGACTACATGGCGCCGGAGCAGATCGAGGCGCGGCGGGTCGACGCGCGCACCGACGTCTACGCGCTCGGCGGAGTCCTCCTCTGGGCCCTGACCGGCAAGGTCCCGTACGCGGAGCGGGAGAGCTCGGCGAAGATGTGGGCGCACGTGAACGAGCCGCCGCCGTCGGCGGGCCGCCGCGGGAGCGTCCTCGATCCGGTGATCCGCCGGGCCATGGCGAAGGACCCCATCGACCGGTTCCCGTCCGCAGGCGACCTCGGTCGCGCCGCGGTCGCCGCGACTCGCGGCGAGGCGGTCACCGAGCCCGAGCATGTCGTCGGCGCCGGGGAGGCGGCCCCGCTGCCCGAGACGGTCCGGCTCTCGCGCGATCCGGCCCTGCCGCCGACCGACCCGCAGCCGCGGCCGGGGCGCGGGCGGCGCAGGGCCGGATTCGTCCTCGCCGTGGTGGCGATCGCCGCCCTCGCCATCGTGGGCGCCATCGAGGCCCCGAAGCTCTCGCGCAACCAGGGCACGGCGACGCCGGGCACGGGCGCCGCAACCCCGCCGCCGAGCGGCGTCACCCTGCCCTCGCTGGTCGGCCAGCCTCTGGACGTCGCCGAGCAGCGCCTCGACGACCTCGGCGTTCACTACAGCGAGGAGGGCGGCGGCCTCTTCGGGGTGCTCGACCCTTCGAACTGGGACGTCTGCGACATGTCCCCGAAGGGCGGCTCGACCGTCAGCTCCGGATCGACCGTTCGCCTCTTCGCCTGCTGAGCTGTTCCGTCGGACCCCGCAGATAGGTTCGGGCTCGACAGCGGCTGGCGCTGTTGTCTCGTCCCGAGAGGTGGGTCTGTGAAGCTCGTCATCGCCATCGTGCGGCCTGAGAAGGCCAACGACGTACTGGAGGCGCTCTATCGCGCCGAGGTCAAGGGCATGTCGATGAGCCGCGTCCAGGGCCATGGCGGCGAGCTCGACCACGTCGAGACCTACCGCGGCACGACGGTGAAGATGGAGCTCGCGGAGAAGGTGCGGTTCGAGATCGCGGTCACCGACCCGTTCGTCGAGCCGACCATCAAGGCCCTCCAGGAGGGCGCCCAGACGGGTGAGGTCGGCGACGGGAAGATCTTCGTGGTCGAGCTCGAGCGCGCGGTGCGCATCCGCACCGGCGAGGCGGACAACGCCGCGGTGACGCCGGTGGACGGCTGATGAGCGGCGTGATCGCCGCGGCCGGGATCGACACCGGCGACACCGCCTGGATGCTGATGGCGACCGCTCTCGTCCTGATGATGACCCCCGCTCTCGGCCTGTTCTACGCGGGGCTCGTCCGGTCGAAGAACACGCTGAACACCTTCATGATGTGCATCGCCGCCATCGCGGTGGCGATGGTCACCTGGGCGCTGGTCGGCTACTCCCTCGCCTTCGACGGGACCGGCGATTTGATCGGCGGGCTCAACTACGTCGGCATGCACGACGTCACCTTCGCGCCGGTCAACGGCCTGACGATCCCTCACCTCGTCTTCTTCGCCTTCCAGGCGACCTTCTGCATCATCACCACGGCCCTGGTCTCCGGAGCGGTGGTCGAGCGGATGCGCTTCGGCGCCTTTCTGGTCTTCGCGGCCCTCTGGTCGGTGCTCGTCTACGCCGTCCTGGCGCACTGGGCGTTCGGCGGGGGCTGGCTCTTCGAGCGCGGCACCCTCGACTTCGCCGGCGGCGTTCCGGTCGAGATGGGGTCCGGCTTCTCGGCGTTGGCCGCGGCGCTGGTCGTCGGCGCCCGCAAGGACTACGGCCGCCAGGCGCTGCTCCCCCACAACGCCGTGTACGTCCTGCTCGGGGCCGGACTGCTGTGGTTCGGCTGGTTCGGGTTCAACGGAGGCAGCGGGTTCTCCACCGGCGAGAACAGCGTGCTGGCCTTCACCAACACTCTCCTCTGCCCCTGCGCCACCCTCGTCGCCTGGTTCATGCTCGACCTGATCCGGGGCCGGCGGGTGACGGCGATCGGCGCCGCGACGGCGATCATCGTCGGCTGCGTCCTGATCACCCCAGCGGGCGGATTCATCAGCCCGACCTGGGCGCTCGCCCTCGGCTTCTTCGGCGCGTTCCCCTGCTACTTCCTGATCCTCTATCGGCCGCGGACCCGGGTCGACGAGACGCTCGATGTGCTGGCGGCGCACGGCGTCGCCGGCTTCACCGGGATCCTTGCCGTCGGCTTCATCGCCCAGGCGAGCTGGAACGGGATCTCGGACGGGCTCATCTACGGAAACGCCGGCCAGCTGCTCGACCAGGTGCTGGCCGATCTCGCCGGCCCCGCTTATGCCTTCTGCATGACCTACGTCCTGCTCCGGGCCATCGGCTTCGTCACCTCCCTGCGCGGGGTGGAGCGAGACGAGGCCGTGGGCATGGACCTCGTCCACCACGGCGAGGAGGCCTACGCCTCCGGCGAGGGCGCCATCCTCGTGACGCCAGAGGACGGCGGCGAGGCGCCTGTGCCCGTCGCGCAGCCCTAGCTGGTCTCGTCCAGACCGTGCGGGTGCAGGTGGTCCTCCGCCATCCGCTTCAGCCCGACCCTGTCGATCTTGCCGGTCGGGTTGAGCGGCATGTCGTCCAGGAAGACGATCTCCTCCGGCGCCTTGTAGCCGATCCGGTCGCGGCAGAAGACGACCAGGTCCGCGCGCGAGGGAGCCTCAGCCCCTTCGGCGAGGGTCACGTAGGCGCGCACGTTCTCGCCGTGGACGGCGTCGTGGACCCCGACGGCACCCGCCAGCGCGACCGCCGGATGCTCCACCAGAGCGCCCTCCACCTCATAGGGGCTGATGTTGGACCCGTCGTGGACGATCACCTGCTTCTTGCGGCCGAAGAACCAGAGGTAGCCATCCTCGTCGGCGCGGGCGAGATCGCCTGAGTCGAGCCAGTCGTCGATCACGACCTCCTCGGTCGCCTCCGGCGCCTGCCAGTAGCCGGCCATCCGGCTGCGGGTGCGGATCCAGATGCGACCCACCTCCCCGCCCTCGATCGGCTCGCCATGCTCGTCGCGCAGTGCGATCGAATACCCGCAGATCGGCCTGCCGATCGAGCCGGGCCTGATCTCGCCCGAAGGCGGATTGAGGGTTGTGAGCCCGACCTCGGTCATCCCGTATCCCTCGACGATCGGGAAGCCCGCCATATCGGAGAACTCCGTGAGCAGCTCGGTTGAGACCTTGTCGGCTCCGGCCCGGCAGATGCGCAGCGAGGAGAAGTCCGCGGGCTCCAGGTCGTGATCGTGGATCAGGGCCGAGAGCGCGGCGGGGATCATGGCCAGGATCGTCGGCTTGTGCTCGCGGAGCAGCGGCAACAGCTCGTGGGCGTCCGTGCTCCGCGCCACCACCACCTTGCCCCCGACCGAGAGCATGGCGAGCGACCAGAGGAAGGAGCCGATGTGGGACATCGAGGAACCTGGCAGGAAGACGTCGGATGAGTCGAGCTCGAAGGCTCCGGCCGCGCTGGCGATCATCCAGCGCAGGGTGTGGCGCGTGTGCGTCACCCCCTTCGCCGGACCCGTGCTCCCGGAGGTGAAGAAGATCACGGCCGGTGCGTCGGGATCGAGCTCCTCAGCATCGGTGACGAGGGGATCGTGCTCGACCAGCTCCGCGAAGTCGTGGCGCCAGCGATGCCCGACCTCGGCGGGCTCCGCATTGCGCGCATGCTGGGGCTCAGCATCCCGGTAGGCGATGGTGCCGAGCTCGAGGCCGGCCGCGAGCTCGCTGGTGGCGATGTCCTCGGCTCGCTCGACGTGGGCAAGGATGACGCGGGCGTCGCTCACCTCGAGCGCGTGATCGATCTCGCGGGCCGTGTACCGGTAGTTGAGCGGGGTTGCGATCAGGCCGGCACGGAAGCAGGCCAGGTAGTGGACCAGGAGATCGATCCGGTTCGGCATCAGCGACGCGATGCGTTCCCCCGCCTCCAGGCCCATTGCCCGGTAGCCACCGGCGAGCGCGGCCGCGGCCCGGTCGAGCTCACCCCAGGTCAGCGAGCGCCGCGAGGAGACGACCGCGATGTCGACCGGCCCGGCGTCGAGGCCGGGCCGAAGCAGGTCGTCAAGCGGGGCGGCCGGAGCCTCTAGCTCGGCGCCGTCGATCAACAACGCGGTCGCGCCCCCCGCCGAACTACAAGGGCAGCAGGTTCGCCTTCTTCTTGTTCTTCTTCCGCAAGTTCGCCGAGCGCGGCAGCCCCGAGCTCGAGCAGCTCGATGCTCATCGCGATGCGTCGCCCTTCCCCAATCGCTGGCGCTCGCTTCTCGCGCGAAACGACAGTGAGAACTAACCCTTCCTTCGCTTCAGCTTCAGCTTCTGCGACTGCGTGCTGGGATCGCCGCCGGTCGGCGTATACGCGACCGCCACCTGGAGCTTGACCTTGCCCGTGTTCTTCAGCTTCTTCTTCTTCTGACCCTTGGCCTTCACCACCAGCTTCACAATGCCTGGGGCGTTGACTGTCTTGGCGATCACCGCACGGGCGGCGCTTGCTCCCTTGACGCCCTTGCCGCCCAAGGTGACCGTGCCGGGGTTGGGGACGTTGGCAGCGAGGGTTGCGGTCCCCTTCTTCTTGTTCAGCTTCGGCTTGCCGAGGGTGAAGGAGTTGGTGGGCTCGACGACGGCGCTGATGTTGAGTCTCACGCTGTCATCGGGCATGCCGAAGACACCCGAGTCGCCATCCTGCAGGCCGGGGATCAAGGTACCGTCCGGGAGGGCGGGGCCATTGATGAGAATCGTGTCCCCGGGAGCGGCTACGAAGCCACACGCGGTGGCAGTCGGTGAGCGGGTGTTGAGCCCGAGTACGTCACCGGGTTGCACCGCGATCTTGGTCGGGAAGCTGTTGAGGACTCCCCCGGTCAGATTCCGAGGCCCGTCGTGGCCGACGACCTGGTAGGTCGCCGGGTCGGCGACCTTGCGGAAGACCTTCATCGTCAGCTGTTGCCCGCTGGCGGCTATGGCTTTGTGGCTCCAGGAGGTGAGCGTTCCGGCCGCCGGGACGAGGTAGCTGGCGCCCGAGGTAATGCTCGCCTGCAGGGCATCGAAGTCCATGGTGGTGCAGGTGGTTGTCGGCACCCCCGGGGCGAGCTGTCCGATCGTCACGGAGGCTGGGGCCGATGGGGCGTTCGCGGCCAGCGAGAGCCCGGCAAGCGATGCGGCAAGCGCGAGACGCCTCAGGGCACGGCGTTCCCGACCTGTCGGTTGAACCATGCTCCCGGACCGTCGCCGCATCTCAATCCTCCCTCTCGCTGGATCGTTGTGGGAAACCTAGCGTCTGCGAGCCGGCTTGAGCAAGCCTGGGCTTCTGCATCCGCGTGAAGGGGGATGTCGCGGCTGCTCGGACGGGGACTCCCGGAATAGCCGCTTTGGACGAGAAGCGGCGCTTTGCATGGAAAGGAGCGGCTTCGGCACTAGCTGTCCCTTCTCGCGCGGAGCGGAAGCTGTCCACATCTCAGCGCGTCAGGGGCAGATAATGATCAGGATGGCCGAACCCTCCCGGCCAGTTCGGCCACAAGCGAAATTTCCTTCCCGGCCCGAGGTGGTCACCGCGGGCATCGGCTGGGTGCAGGAGGCCATCTACATCGCCGTCGGTGTCCTGCTCGCTACCGCGGGGATCCTCGTGATCGTAGGCACGGTCGACGGCGTCGTCACGGGCATCGACGACCACGACGACGCCGTGCAGATCGGGCTCCTGGTACTCGACCGGGTCCTGCTCCTGTTAATCGTCGCCGAGCTCCTGCACACGCTGGCGCTGGTGCTCTACGAGGGGGAGGTCCACGCTGAGCCCTTCCTGTTGATCGGGCTGATCGCGGTCGTCCGGCGGGTCGTGGTGATCACGGCCAAGGTCGAGCAGATCCCTTCCGGTCAGGCACTCAACAACTTCCTGCTCGAGCTCGGGGTACTCGCCGGGCTGGCGCTGGCCTTCGGCGCCGCGATCTACTTGCTGCGTCGAGGTGAGGCAGAGCCGGGATCCGCTCGTCCTGAGACTGTCGAACCCAGCGAGAGACGCTGACAATCGTCTTGCCATGCTCTGCGCTCCAATATTTCGGCCGGCGGCGGCACACCTCCCTTCGCGAAAGCAGGAGCGCAGTCGGCTGCACAGGGATCAGTCGAAAGGCGCTGCTTTGGACGAGAAGCAGCGGTTTGTCCGGCCGACGCGTTAGACGGGCTGGCCCACTACCGCCGTGGTACCCCGGCCACCGCGGCAGCCTCATCCCCAAGACTGAAACCGTCCGCAATTGCGGGGGCTTCGCGGAGGGTGAGCGACCGGACTCGAACCGGCGACCACCTGGACCACAACCAGTACGACGGTGGTCGGCTTAGGCTGATTTCGCTGCTCTGACGCACTATCCGGTCAGCCGAGACCCCCTTGCTTTCGCTCAGTTTGGCACCTCGTGTGGCACCTCGGAAACGTACTGCTGGAAGGGACCGGGCTAGCTGCCCCGAGGCTGCCGGGCAATTCCTGGCTAGCGCGCCGCTCGACGATGGTGACGTCGATTCCCGCCAGCGCCAACTCGTCCGCCAGCATCGGCCCGCTCGGGCCTCCATCGGCTGCTCGCCGATCTGCGAGCCGGAGTGGTCCCCCATTGAGACGCCGGCCGGGGTGGGGGATCACCCCGGCCGGCGTCGAGGCCGGCTGTCTCAATCGACAGCGGGAGCCGCCTCGCCGGGTGCCGGGCGGGCCGCGGGGAGCCGCGGCTGATCGCTCAGCCGCGGAAGCCGGCGAAGCCAGTTGGGCAGATACCAGTTGCGCTCGCCGAGCAGGGTCATCACCGCCGGCAGCAGGACGCCGCGGATCACGGTCGCGTCGATCAGCACCGCCACCGCGAGGCCGACGCCCATCTGCTTGATGTCGATCGTCCGCAGCGAGGCGAAGATCGCGAACACCGCCACCATCACCGCCGCCGCGCTCGTCACCGTCGACGCGGTGCCGTGGATCCCGCGCGCGACCGCCTCGCGAGTCGACATCCCGCCGTCGACGAGCTCCTTGATCCGGCTGACGATGAAGACGTGGTAGTCCATCGACAGCGCAAAGAGCACCGTGAACAGGAACAGCGGCAGCCAGGTGACAACCGCTCCGGTGGAACGGAAGTTGAGCGGCCCCTCGAGGTGGCCGTCCTGGAAGATCCAGACCAGCACGCCATAGGCCGCGCCCACCGAGAGCAGATTGAGCACGATCGCGGTCGCCGCGACGACGAGCGAGCGGAACATCACCAGCAGCAGCAGGAACGCCAACCCGAGGACGAACGCGAACACGATTGGGGCTCGCGCCTTGTTCGTCGCGTTGAAGTCGTGTGTGCCGGCGGTCTCGCCGGTGACCGCGGTCTCGACCCGTTGCAGGTTGCCGAGCGAGGCCGGGATCAGCCGCTGCCGGAGCGTCTCGAGCGCGTGCACGGACCTCGCGTCCTCGCCGTTGCCGGCGAGCGGGATCCGCACCCGGGCGACGGTGCGGTCGGGGTTGACCGCGGTCTCGATCGGCCGCTGCATCTCTCCGCTCGCCAGCGCGCGGCGACGGAGCGAGGCGATCCCGGCGCGGACGCCGGGCGAGGTGACGTCGGGGGCGCTGACCACCACCTGGGCCGGGGTCTGGGCGCCCGGGAAGGCGGCCTGGACCCGGTCGTAGGTGCGGACGATCGTGAGGTCCTTCGGCATGTCGCTGATTCCACTGAGGCGCGTGTGCATGCCGAACGTCGGCAGCGCGAGGACGACCAGGAGCGCTGCCGCACCGAGCCCGGCGAGTGCCGGGAAACGAAGCGCCGGGCGCAGGATGAAGCCCCAGAGCCGCGACTCGCTGCGCTCGCCCTTGGCCCGCTGCAGGAACGTGCGCCGGCCGACGAGCCGGTCGAGCAGCGCCGGTCGCCAACCGAACGGCCGCACCGCCCGCCGCGCCCCGGCGGCGATCACCGCAAGGACGCCACGATCGACGCGGTCGCCGAGCTTCGCCAACAGCGCCGGCAGCACCGTCAGCGAGCCGACCATCGCCAGGAAGACGACGATCATCGCCCCGATCCCGATCGAGGTGAAGATCTTCGAGCCGGCGAAGAGCATCCCGGCCATCGCGATCAGGACGGTGCTGCCCGAGATCAGGACCGCCTGTCCCGAGGTCGCCGCGGCCCGCGCGAGCGCCGCCCGCGGCTCGCGGCCGCGCGCGCGTTCCTCGCGCTCGCGCTTCAGGTAGAAGAGCGAGTAGTCGACGCCGACCGCCATCCCCATCAGCAGGATCACCGACGAGGTCGAGTCGGAGGCGTGGAAGACGTGGCTCAGGATCGCCGACAGGCCGATCGAGCCGAGCACCCCCGAGAACGCCAGCAGCACCGGGACCCCCGCGGCGACGAAGGCGCCGAAGGCGATGAGCAGGATCGCGAAGGTGATCGGCACCGAGAGCTGCTCGGCGCTGGCGAAGTCCTGGTTGACGGTGTCGTTCAGCGCCCGTACCGCGCTCGCGTCGCCGAACTCGGCGATCGTCAACCCCGGGTGGGAGCGCTGAACGCGGGCGACGGCGTCGAGCGCGCCCTCGACGCGATCGGAGGCGGTCGTCGCATCGCCGCGGACGTTGAAGAGGACAAGCGCCGAGTGGCGATCGGCGGAGAGCTGGCCGCGGTCGCTGGCCTCGTAGGGCGAGCGGACGTCGGTCGCCTGGCGCTGGGAATGAAGCGAGCGGACGACATCGGTCACCGCACGCCGAAAGGCTGGATCGCCCGCCGTCAGCGAGGGCGATTGGACCAGCACGCTCTCGCCGGCCGGCGTGTTGAAACCGGCGTCGGCGAGGATCTGCTGGCCGCGCGCGGTCTCGCCGGTTCCCTGCTCGGAGTCGGTGAGCTTGGCGGTGCCGACGATTCCACCGATCAGAGCGGCAACCACGGCGACGGCGATCCAGGCGCCGGTCGCTGTCTTCCAGCGATCGGTACTCCAGCGCGCGGCGCGCGCGGCGAGATTGGGCGTGGTCGGTGCCTTCGATGTCATCGCTGGCCTCCTTCTGGTCTCGCCTGGTCAGCCGGCATTGGCTCCGTCGAGCTCGCCCCGCAGCGTCGCCATCTCCGTCACCGCAGCGGTGACGAAGTAGTGGCGCCACGTTTCGATCTCGACGTCGAGGTCATGCCGGTAAGCGTCGATGCCGTTCACGTCGTTGGCGACCGCCGCAGCGCGCTCGGCCTCGAGCGCGCGGAGCTGCTCGCGAACCTCGACCGCCGTCATCGCTACTACCTGGAGCTCGTCGCCTTTCATGGCCGCAAGCGTGCCACCGGGGCGCGTCCACGAAAATGGGGCTGGCTGGCGTCCCGGGGTTCGGCTAACCCGACCGCAGGCAGGTGAGGACGGCGAGCACGTGGCCTAGATGCGCCGCTCGCGAGCGCTGGCCACCGGGGCAAACGGGATCTCGGCCACCAGGCTCGTGCCCCGCGCCGGCGGGCTGACGATCTCGAGCCGCCCCCCAAGCGCCTCGACGCGGTCGGCGAGGCCGCTGAGCCCACCGCCCGACGGCGTACTGGCGCCGCCGACGCCGTCGTCGCAGATCTCGATCCGCGCCCGCCTCTCATCGCGGCCGACGCGGACGGTGACGACGGACGCTCGGGCGTGCTTGGCCGCGTTGGCGACTCCCTCGGCGACGAGGTAATAGGTCGCCGCCTCGATCCCCGGCGGCAGCGTCGGCGCCGGCACGTCCTCCAGCTCGACCGGCAGCGGGGCGGCCGTCGCCAACGCCTCGAGCGCGGCCGCCAACCCGCGGTCCGTGAGGACCGCCGGGTGGATCCCGCGCGCGAGCTCGCGCAACTCCTCGAGCGCCTGCCCGAGCTGGGCTTCGGCGCCCTCAAGTCGTCGCCGCGCCGCCTCGGGATCACGATCGACGTCCCTGCCCGCCAGCCGAAGAGCGAGCGCGAGTGAGACGAGGCGCTGTTGGGCGCCGTCGTGAAGGTTTCGCTCGAGCCGCCGGCGCTCGGAGTCGGCGGCCTCGACGATCCGGGCCCGGGAGGCAGCGAGCTCCTGGCGAGCATCGACGTTGGCGAGGGCGTGCGCGACGAGCTCGGCGAAGCTCGCGACCCGTTGCTCGGTGTACTCAGGGAAGGCGCGCCGCCGACCGGTGGTCGCGACGATCGCCCCCCAGAGCTCGCCGGCGACGGTGATGGGCGCCGCCACCGAGGACGCGATGCCGACCGCCCGGATCCTCTCGGCGAGCTCGCCCTCGACGTCGGCGTAGTCGTCGACTCGCTCCGGCCGACCGCTGCGGCTCACCTTCGGAACCGCCGCGTCCCCGGTCAGCGGGACACCGCCGCCGACCGGAAAGACCGGGACCCCGGGCGCGCTCCAACCGGCGAGAACCGTCTGGGTCCCGTCGCCCTCGAACCGGGTCAAGTTCGTGCCGTCGATGCCGAGCACGGTTCCGACCTCCTCGCAGACCCGCTCGAACACCTCAGACGGCTCGGGCTCGCGGGCGACGAGCGTGGCGACGCGCCGCAGCGCCGCCTGCTCGTCGTGAAGCTTGCGCAATCGCTCGCGGGCGTCGGCGCTCGCGATCGCGTCAGCGACGAGCTCCGCAAATCCGGCGAGCCGATGTTCCTCGCGCGGCGGGAAGGCATCCGGTCGCTCGCTGCCGGCGGCCACCGCCCCCCAGAGCTTGCCGCCGACGGTGACCGGCGCGGCGACTGCCGACACGATCCCCGCCTCGTGGAGCAGGTCCGCGAGGTCGCCGCGAAGCTCGGTGTAGTCGTCGCCACGCTCCGGGCGGCCGCTGCGGCAAACCTTGCCAACCGCCGTGTCGGCGTCGAGCGGGAATTCGGCGCCAACGGGGGGACCCGCCGCCCCCGGTAACCCCGAGCCGCCGACCACCGTCGCCCTGCCCGCGCCCTCGAAGCGAATCAGGTTCGCGCTCCGAGCCCCGAGCAGCCCCCCGACCTCCTCGCAAACCCGCTCGAAGACCGCCGTCGGGTCGGGGCCGCGGGCGACGAGCACGGCCACCCGCCGCAGCCCCGCCTGCTCTTCGAGGAGGTGTTGGAGCTGCTCGCGGGCGTCGGTGTTGGCGAGCGCAAGGGCGACGAGCTCGGCGAAGCTCGCCAGCCGCTCCTCGGTGCGGGGGGGAAATCCGTAGGGTGAGTCGCTGACGGCCCCGAGGGCTCCCCAAAGCCGGCCGGCGACGGTGACCGGCGCCGTCACCGCCGACGCGATCCCGGCCGCCCGGATCATCTCGGCACGGATGCCGCTGAAGTCGGCGTAGTCGTCGATCCGCTGGGCTTCGCCGCTTCGCATCATTCGCGGCAGAGCGGTGTCGCCTTCCAGCGGGAACTCCATGCCGACCGGGAGCGCGATGGTCACGCCTGGAGGGTTCCATCCGGCCACAAACGCCTGCGTACCGTGGGGCTCGATGCGCATCAGGTTCGTGGCCTCGCCCCCGAGCACCATCCCCAACTCCTCGCAAACGCACTCGAACACCTCGGTCGGCTCCGGATCACGTGCGACCAGGGTCGCGACGCGTCGCAGCGCCGCCTGCTCGTCGAGGAGCCGCTGCAGCTGCTCGCGGGCATCGGCGTTGGCGAGCGCGTCGGCGACGAGCTCGGCGAAGCTCGCCAGCCGGTTCTCGGCGCCCGGCGCGAACGCGTTCGGGCGGCCGCTGGAGGCGACGAGCCCACCCCAGAGCCTGCCGGCGACGGTGATCGGCGCGGCAACCGACGATGCGATCCCGGCCGCGCGAATCCTTTCGACAAACGGCCCGGAGGTGGTGGCGTATTCGTCGATGCGCTCGGGTCGCCCGCTGCGGCTGAGCTTGACCGTCGAGGTCTCGCCCTCGAGCTTCACGTTCTCGCCCGTGCTGAGGACGGGGGCGGCCCCGAGGGGCCAGTGGCCGGTGACGGTGGCCGTGCCGTCACCCTCGAAGCGGAATAGGTTCGTGCTCTCGACCTCGAACAGCGAACCTACCTCTGCGCACACGCGCTCGAACACGGTCGCCGGCTCGGAGGCGGCGGCGACGAACATGGCGACGCGGCGCAGCGCCGCCTGCTCGTCGAGCAGCTTCTGAAGCTGTGCCTCGGTCGTATCGGGCCCTGCGGTCACGCCCACCCCCTTGCGCGGGGAATTATTGCGCCACCGTCGTGATGGGACGGGTTGAGGCGCAAGAAAGTGCCAATTTGGTGGCGCCTCGGGGTTCGGCTAACCCGACCGCAGGTAGGTGAGGACGGCGAGCACGCGGCGGTGATCCGAGGCGGCCGGAAGCAGGTCGAGCTTCGAGAAGATGCTGGTGACGTGCTTTTCGACGGCGCGCTCGGTGATCACGAGCTCGTCGGCGATCGCCTGGTTCGAGCGCCCCTCCGCCATCAGCGCCAGCACCTCGCGCTCGCGCGGGGTGAGTACGGCGAGGGGGTCATCGCGGCGCTGGCGGCCGAGGAGCAGCGAGACGACCTCGGGGTCGAGGGCCGATCCGCCGTCGGCGACCCGGCGAACCGAGTCCGTGAAGCGCTCGACGTCGGCCACGCGATCCTTCAAGAGGTAGCCGACTCCCTCGGCCGTCGAGGCAACGAGTTCGAGCGCGTAGCCCTCCTCGGCGTACTGGCTCAGCACCAAGACGCCGGTCCCCGGCAGCTCCTGACGGATCTCCAGGGCCGCGCGAATGCCGTCGTCGGCATTGCCCGGCGGCATACGAATGTCGACGACCGCGGCATCGGGGTTGTGCGCGCGGACCTTTCGCAGGAGGTCATCGGCGTCCGCGGCCTGGCCGACGACCTCCCAGCCGGCGTCCTCGAGCAGGCGGGCGATTCCCTCCCTGAAGAGTGTCGAGTCGTCCGCGACGACTACCCGCATGGAACCTCGGTTCGCGCGCCGCGTGCGGGCCTCATGAGACGAGTGCCCGGACGGCGGCGCCGCTCAGCTCCGACTTCGGGATGAAGCCGCAGGCTGGCGAGTCGCCAAAGACCCCGGCCAGGTATGAGACGTCGCGGCTCGAGGTGAGGACGATCGCTGGCCTGCCGGCCCGGCGGTGAATCTGTTTCGCCGCCTCGACGCCGTTGGTGTCAGGGAGCTGGATGTCGAGGAGGATGACGTCCGGGGCGAGATCGCGCGCGGCCGCGATCGCCGAGGCGGCGTCGCCAGCCTCGCCGACCACCTCGAAGCCCTCGGCCTCAAGGAACTCGCGCGCGCTTGCGCGAAAGCCCGGATGATCATCGACGATCAAGATTGTCTCGCCCATTGCCCAGGCGATTCTCGCGTTCGCCGATGCCATTCGCAATACGGCTACCCGCACTGCGGCCTCGTTAGTCGCGGACCCACAGACCGGACACCGGTGCTGTTCCGGAAACCGGCCGACGCCGAACCGACCGTCAGGACACCAGGTGGCCGGCTGTTCTCGGGCGTCTGGGTCGAGCTCTGTATGAAGTCGCTCGCCGGATAGCCGGAGATGCGCTCGATCTCCGGGCTCAGCCACTCCATGGTCCAGGTGGCGTCCTCCGGGCCCAAACCGTCGAGCGCCCGGGCATATTGCCGCTCTGCAGCCCGCCTGTTATCGGTGCCTTTCGCGGCCACCTCCCGCCGCCAGCCTGTGACGGAGTCTCCCAAAATCACCAATCCGGCACAATCGGGTTTCCCATGTCAGGACGCCTTGCGGCTGGCTGTTTTCGGGCGTCCGTCCCGGGCACTCCCGGATCGGCGGCGCGATCCCTTGCAACCGGGGGCCTCCTGGGCCAGGCGTCTGCTTCGCCATCCGGCCCGATGAGCGGAATCTCGGCCTCGAGCACTGTGCCTTGACCGGGAGGGCTCACCACATGGAGGCGTCCGCGGAGCGCCTCGACACGGTCGGCAATCCCCCGAAGGCCCGACCCCCGGTCGGAATCCGCGCCCCCGATGCCGTCGTCTTCGACCACGACCCGTGCGTGGTGCGGTGAGACCTCCAGACGCACGCCGACGCGCGACGCCTCGGCGTATTTCGCACAATTCGTGATCGCCTCGGCGATTACGTAGTACGCCGCGGCCTCGACTGGGGCAGGGAGCCGGACGTCGGGCATGGCGTCGATCTCCACTGGGACCGGCGACCGATCCGCCAGGGCGGCGGCGGCGGCGGCGAGCCCCCGATCGGTGAGGACCGCCGGGTGGATGCCTCGCGCCAGCTCGCGGAGCTCATCGAGCGCGGCCGCGAGTTCGGCCGAGGCGTCCGCGAGCTCCCTCCCTGCCCTTGGCTGATCGACTTCGATCAAAGCGTCCATCAGCCGCAGGCGCAGGGCCAACGACACCAGCCGCTGTTGGGCTCCGTCGTGGAGGTTGCGCTCAAGGCGCCGCCTCTCGACGTCGCCCGCTTCGACGATCCGCGCTCGCGAGGCGGCGAGCCGCTCATGGGCGTCGGCATTGGCCAGTGTCTGGGCGATCAGATCCGCGAAGTCGCAGAGCTTGCGCTCAGCGCCGGGAACGAGAGCCTCAGGAGCGTAGGCCGAGGCCACCAGCGCGCCCCAGAGCTGGCCGGCCACCTGTACCGGAGCCGCGACTGCGGCTCGAAGGCCGCGGGCACGCCGGTGCTCGGCGCCGACGGCGCCCGGCGGAGGGAAGTCATCCATTCGTTGGGGCTCGCCGCTGCGTCTCACTTCCGCTACGACCGTCCCGTCGTCGAGTGGCAGGTGCGTGCCGATCCGCAGGGCGCCCTCGCTCCGTGAGGTCCAGCTGCCGACGAGGACTGCGCGCACGTCACTCTCGTAGCGGACGATGTTTGCGCTCGGGACCCCCAGCAGGTTCGCCACCTCCTTGGTCACACGTTCGAAGACCGCCGCCGGTTCCGGATCGGCTGCGACCAGCGTCGCCACCCGCCGTAGCGCCGCCTGCTCGGCTGCCAGCCGGCGGTTCGCCCGCTCGCTCGCGATCAACCGCTGCTCCGCCTCATGGCTCTGCGTGATATCGGTGACGGTTGAGACCACCGCCTCCGGACGGCCGTCCTCTCCCAGCACCGGGCTCGATTTCACCGAAATCCATGCTTCATGGTCTGTGCGAGCCAATTGCGCGATGAACGCCGGCTGTGGATCGCCGCCGCGCAACACGCTCTCCCCGAAGAGGCGGTCACGCTCGAGCTCACCCCCGCTCAGATCGAACGCCGCCGGCATCACCTCCGCTGGACGATGCCCGCGGAGCCGACCGCTGGGGACGCCCGTGATCCGCTCGGCGGCCTCGTTGCACTCGGTGATGATGCCGCTGCGGTCGCGCACGATCAGGCCCTCGGCCATCGAGCCGACCACCGAGCGCAGGCGCTCTTCGTTTGCTCGCAACGCTGCGGCGGCCCCGCGCCGCTCCGCGGTCATCGCGGCGAGCACGAGTGAGGTCAGGGCCGCAACCGCAAGGAAGAGCTGAGTCGCGAGGAGGCTGTCGGTGATCGAGTCGCTGACGAAGGGTCCAGCACTATGTCCCGTGTTCCAAATCGTGAGCGACGCGACGACCAGCAGCGCACTCGATGCGCCGATCGGCCCGAACCGCAGCGCGGCCCAGATCATGACCGGGAAGACGACGTAGAGCACCTCGGTCTGCGAGGGCAGCTCTGTGAGGAGGACGAGGGCGACCGCGATCGTTAGCGCCTCGGCGGACGCGCGGCGTCCGAACCGCGTTGGCCGCCCGACGACCCAGGTCAGCAGGACCGGGGCCACGATCAAGGCTCCCGAAAAGTCCCCGAGCCACCAGGTCCGCCAGACATGGACCACCTGACCGGAATCGATGACGTTCCCCAAGCGCAGCGATGCGGTACCGATACAGGCGCCCACGAGGGTCCCGACGGCGGCGCAGGCGACGAGGCCGAGCACCTCGGCGACCCGCGTCAGGCCAATGCGAGAGCCGAACAGCCGGCGCAGGAGGAGGGCAACCAGCACGACCTCGAGGGTGTTCGCGACGGTCTGCCCGAGGACGGTGCCGATCGGGTCCGAGAGCCCGACCGAGTCGAACAGCTCGCCGACGACGATGCCGGGCCATAGGCGAGGCCCCCACAGCACCAGCACCGCGATGCCGACCCCGACCGGCGGCCACAGTGCAGCCACGGCCCCGTTCGGGTAGGCGAGCTGCAGTCCGAGCTTTGCCGCCGCGTAGTAGGCCGCGGCGGTGAGCAGCACCTGGACGACGTACTTCCTGGTCGAGTGTTGGTCCAGGCGTCGAAGCGCAGTCACGCGACCCCCGATCCACCGCGTCACTGTCGCTGCTGCATTCGCCATCGACTAGTGCAGAGATCAGGGATAGCAAATGAGCGGACGCGTCGGGGGACGGTTAACCCCATGCCGAGGTACGGCTGACCGTATTGCGCGCGCGCGTTCCTCGGGGGCACCTGGTTTCCGATCACGGGCGGCGTAATGCACTCCATCGCCCAGGCCCTGCCCTCCTACTGGCTCGTGCAGGCAAGTCACGTCGCCCTTGGCGGCGGCGGTTGGAGCGCCATCGGCTGGATCGTCGTCGCGGGCTGGACGGTGGCGCTGTCGGCGCTCTCGATCCGCCTTTACCGGCGCGACACGCAACGCGTCTAGCTGGCTTGGCGCCGGAGCCGTTCCTTCCGGCGGGCGGCGGGTGGCGGGTAAACCGAACCCGAGGACGCCAGCTACCACGCTGGTCGGGGCGCCGTCTGACTGGAACCCTCATCCCATGTCAACCAACGCCAAGACCAAGGATCCTGTCAAGCAAGCGAACCGGAGTGACCAGGCCCGTTGGGTCGCGCTCGTCGTCCTCTGCGTCGGGATGCTGATGATCGTTCTCGATCAGACGATCGTCACCGTCGCGCTGCCCTCGATCCAGGGCGATCTCGGCTTCACGCAGTCGAATCTCGCTTGGGTTGTCAACGCGTACCTGCTCGCGTTCGGAGGACTTCTCCTGCTCGCCGGACGCCTCGGCGACCTCATCGGACAGCGGCGGATCTTCATCCTTGGGTTGACGGTCTTCGTCGCCGCTTCCGCCGCGTGCGGCTTCGCCGAGAACCAGGTGGTGCTGGTCGCCGCGCGGTTCATCCAGGGCGCCGGCGGCGCGATGACCTCGGCGGTGATCCTCGGCATGATCGTGACGATGTTCCCGGAGCCGCGGGAGCAGGCAAGAGCGATCGGGGTCTACAGCTTCGTCGCCGCAGCCGGGGCCTCGATTGGGTTGCTTCTTGGCGGCGTCATCACCCAGGCGGTCGATTGGCATTGGATCTTCTTCGTCAACCTGCCGATCGGGATCGCGACCGGCTTCATGGCGTCACGGGTGGTCGCTCGTGACCGCCCGATCGGCGTCGGTCGCGGCGCCGACGTCCCAGGGGCGGTCCTGCTCGTCAGCGCCCTGATGCTCGGCGTCTACACGATCGTCGAGGCGTCGCGGTACGGCTGGGGCTCGGCCCACACGATCGGTCTCGGCATCGTTGCGGTCGCCCTGCTTGGGGCCTTCGTTGCTCGCGAGGCGCGTACGGAGAACCCGCTGGTGCCTCTCCGCGTGTTCCGGGCCCGCAACTCAGCCGGCGCCAACCTGATCGTTTCGCTGATGGTCGCCGGTCTCTTCGGGATGTTCTTCCTCGGCGCGATCTACATGCAGAAGGTCCTCGGCTATGACGCGCTCGAGGTCGGCGTCGCGTTCCTTCCGGTAGCGGTTCTGATCGGCGCGCTCTCGCTAGGGCTCTCGGCCCAGTTCAACACGCGCTACGGGGCACGCGCGACGCTGCTGCCCGGGCTGGGTCTCGTGGTAGCAGGGCTGCTCTGGTTCGCCCGGTCCCCTGCCGACGCGACCTACGCCGTCGATCTCCTGCCGGTGATGATCTTCTTCGGCGTCGGAGCGGGTCTTTGCTTTCCATCGCTGATGACCCTCGCGATGTCAAGCGCCACTCCGGGCGAATCAGGCCTCGCCTCAGGGCTCGTCAACACCACGACCCAGATTGGCGGTGCGCTTGGGCTCGCAGTCGTGGCGACGCTGTCATCGACGCGGACCAAGGATCTCCTCGCCGCGGGGCACTCGACGGCGGCGGCACTGACAAGCGGATTCCATCTCGCCTTCCTCGTCGGTGCGGGCCTCGTCGTCGCTGCCATGGCCGTCGCTGCCATCGTGCTCGAGCCCGTCCGGGCGCCGAGTCAGGCCGCAAGCGAGCAGGCGCCCCGCCACCCGCAGCCCGAGGCTTTTTCGGAGACGGCATGACCGGAGGCGAGGGCGAGGTCATGATGTCGCAAGGTTCAAACGGTGCAGGCAAGACGACGCTGGAGCTCGAGCGGGCATACGACGAGTTGCGCCCACTCGCATTTTCGATCGCCTATCGGGTGCTGGGCAGCTTCGCCGAGGCCGAGGACGTCGCTCAGGAGTCCTTCATCCGCTACCAGCGATCCCTCACCCGCCACGCGGGGCAGATCGAGTCTCCGAGGGCCTACCTCTCCACCGTCGCCAAGCGCCTTGCGTTCGACCAGTTGAAGTCCGGGCGGAATCGACATGAGACTTGCGTCGGTGACTGGCTTCCGGAGTCGGTGGCGACCGCCGACGTCGAGTTGGAGGGCGCCCACCATGTCGAGGTGAGCGATTCGCTCTCGATCGCGTTCCGGCGGGTCCTCGAGCGGCTCTCGCCGGTGGAGCGGGCGGCCCTTCTGCTCCACGATGTTTTCGACTACGCCCACAGCGAGATCGCGCGAATCATTGGCAAGTCGGAGGCCAACTGCCGCCAGCTGGCAGCGCGCGCCCGCCGGCGGGTATGCGAGGAACCGGTGCGGTTCGACGCCACGAACGTGTCGCGCGAGAGGCTCGCGGAACGCTTCTTCGACGTGGTCGCCGGTGACGGTCCCATCGAAGATCTGGTCGAGATGCTGGCGGCCGACGCCGTGGTCTGACCCGGGCTGGAGGTACGCATCTGGGTGGCGCTGCCAAGACCGCTGCCAAGACCGCTGCCAAGACCGAAAGGACAGGAGATGGGAAAGGTAATCGTGATGAACGGGGTGACGCTTGACGGCGTGATGCAGGGACCGGGCCGCCCGGACGAAGATAGGCGGGATGGGTTTGACCGCGGCGGCTGGGGGATCCAGTACTACGACGAGATGACGGTCGCCAAGATGGGCGAGCGGATGGGCGGGGATCACGCGTGGCTGTTCGGGCGGTGGACCTACGAGGAACTGCTGGCCTCCTGGAACGCCCGGGGCGGCCCCTTCAAGGACGCGCTCAACAACACTCGCAAGTTCGTCGCATCGAGCAACCCCGCGACGAAACTCGGGTGGCCCAACTCGACTTTGCTGCACGGGGACGTTCCGGCCGCCGTGGCGGAGCTCAAGGAGAGTTCCGGCGCGAACCTCGTGATCATGGGTAGCGGCGTGCTGATTCGTTCGCTGATGGGCGCTGATCTGATCGACGAGTACCTGCTGATGATTGCTCCTCTGGTGCTCGGCACCGGACGGCGGCTCTTCCCCGAGGGCGTGTACGTGCCGCTACGGCTGATCGAGAGCACCGCGACGACCACGGGCGTATTGATCGCCATCTACGAGCCGGCGAGTGACTAACACGGTGATCGAGCCTCAATGCCTGCAGCTGGACTCGCGCCTGCCTTCGCGTGGAAGCGAGCGTGCAGCGACGCACTGATCTTTCCAGGCCGCGACCCAAGCTAGTCGGGCATGACCTCCGCGATCTCTTTCATCCAAGGGATGACGGCGGCCTCGGCACGCTCCTGGCTGGCCGCATCCGGCGGCAGCTGGCCCCGGACGCCATCGAGCAGGCGGTCGCCGGCAAGCAGCGACGAGACAGCCTTGATGACGTTCGTCTCATGTTTCGAAGCATGAGACACATTTCGCAGAGCTGTCCAGAAGTTCGCTTTGCCGTGCGGAATCCGGGCCCTCACGGGGCCTTAGCTTCAGCCCGTTGAGGAGACTTGGGCGCCTTGGGCGCCATCGCGCCCCTTGCCACCCGGACCCGAACATGCCCACATGCAGGGACTTTGAGGGTGAGCGACCGGACTCGAACCGGCGACCACCTGGACCACAACTCCCGCTCATCAGCCGGTTTAACGTTAGCTGAGGTCGGCTCGGGCAGGCTCGGGTTAGCTCAGTTCGCTCAGTTCCGCTCCGTTTAGTATCCCTGTAGTACCTCATTTGGAATTACGGAAATACCGGACACTGCAGCTCTGCCGTGCTCGGGCTTTCACGCGGGAGCCGCATCGCAACCCTGCGCCGCGCAGAGTGCCGCTTTGCATGGAAAGCATCACCTTCGCTACTTCTTTGCTCTCCGCTCGTAGGCACCGATGTCGGGCTTCTTGCCTCGCTTGACTCCGCGCTGATCGACGCGAAGCGCATCGGGATCCCCGCGGCCGATCGCCCTCGAACCCTTCTTCAGCGCGATCGTCTTGGTGGGGCCGCCGTTGTCGGCGAGCTTGCCTAGCTTCAGCTTCCCGCCGAATAGGTCGGTGGCGCCGAAGCCGGTGCAGCCGTCGGCGCTGCCGATCAGGTTGTGCCCCAGCGAAAGGAACGGAGCCGGAAACGAACGAAGGGAGCAATCGGACGGGATGGCGCGCGGCGGCCTCAGCGAGCCGCGGCTCGTCAAGGCGGTGTTGAGGGCCATCACCGTGTTGTGGATGCTGACGCTGTCGCCTCTCGCGGTGTAGACCCCTCCACCCGTGCCGGCATGCTCGCCTTCTTCAATATCGAGCCCCGTGAACGCCTGGTTGCGAGCGACAGTGACGTGGTCGAGCTCCACGGTCGCGTGACTCCCGGAGTCGATCAAGTCCTCGGAGCCGATCCCGCCACCGTCTTTGCTGGCGCTGTTGTTGGCGACCGTCGAGTTCTCGAGCATGAGCGTCGCCGTCGGTCCGTCCAGCGGGGCGTACATGCCAATGCCGCCACCGGAACCCGCCCGGCCGGCGTGGTTGCCGGAAATGGTCGAGCGGTTGACCTCTGCGCGCGCGCCCGCGTCGATGGCCAGCCCGCCCCCGAAGGACCCGGACGATTCGTTGTGCGCGACGGTCGACTTGAACAGGGATGCACTCGCGCCCTGCGAGATGAAGATTGCTCCTCCGAGGCCGAGGGCCCTGTTGCCCTTGAGCCGCGTCCGGTCGATCTTCACCTCGCCGCCGCTGTTGACGAAGATGGCGCCGCCGGCGCCGTTGAGGAAGGAGTTGCTCGGGTGATAGTCGGCGGTGTTCTTGATCAGGCGGCTGTTGCGGATGTCGAGGTTGAAGCCCCGGATCGCCCCGCCAGCACCGGCGTCCCCGGCCACGGTGCGGGCATGACCGTCTCGCAGCGTGACGCCGTTCAGCGTCAGGGAGCCGTCGAAGATGCGGTCGATGCCGTTGGCGTCGATCGTCGCCGGATTGGTCTTGCCGCCGCCCTCGGTCTTGACGATCAACGGCCCCGAAGTGATGTCGAGATCGCCGGTCAGGGCGGCGTTCTCGCCGGCGCCCCGGCGGGTGAGCACGTAGCGCGTGCCGGGTTGAAGGACGATCTTCCCTCCCCCGGCGGCGTTGGAGGCGATTACGGCTTCGCGCAGGGAGCAGTCGTTCTCCCTGCTCGGGCCGAATCCGCCCTTTGGCAGCCGCTTCTTCTTGCAGCCGTTGGGCGCCGGGTCGTCAGTGCGGGTCGGGCGATAGGTGACTGCAGAGGCGGCGGAGGTCGTCGACAGCAGGACGACACCGGCCAGGCAGCCCGCCAGCAGTCCGCTGGTCCGGGGCCTCATGGAAAGCTTCTTCAGGCGTCTCATTGGTTCCTTCGATAGCTCTAACACCGGAGCTCGCGTCACAGAGCGGGAGTTCTGGGCCTCGGCGCAGTAGCCGCTTTGGACGAGAAGCAGTAGCGCTCGCATGGAAAGGAGCGCCTTTCGAGCGAGCGCTCGCTATTCACGCGATGCGAGAGCGCGGCCAGAGCAATGCCCCTGGGGCCGCGGCAGGCATCCGGGCATGGGCCGCTGACCGGCGCGGATAGAGTTCGCGCCGTGCGGCTGATCCATACCTGCTACCGCATCACTGATCCCCAGCGCTCGGTCGCCTTCTACGAGGCCCTGGGGCTCGAGAAACGCCGCGAGATGCCGATCCGCGACGAGGCAATCAACATCTTTATGGGTGTGCCCGGTGAGGAGTTGCCCGAGCTCGAGCTGACCCATAACTACGGCGTCGAGAACTACG
This sequence comes from uncultured Solirubrobacterales bacterium, assembly GCA_963815045.1. GTDB lineage: Bacteria > Actinomycetota > Thermoleophilia > Solirubrobacterales > 70-9 > DASUPK01. The sequence goes on along the minus strand of CAWFET010000002.1, from coordinate 616,645 downwards.
AGCTGGGCACCGCCTACGGTCACGTAGCACTCACGGTCGACGACCTGGACGTCGCCCTCGAGCATCTCAAGGAGATGGGGATCGAGCCGGAGAAGCCCCCTTATCGAATCCACGAGGGCGGCTCGCGGCTCTGCTTCGTCAGGGACCCCGACGACTACAGGATCGAGCTGCTCGAGCTGGGGGGCTGAGGGCGCGCCCTTGGGCCGGTCCCGGATCGAGTCGACGCTGCTCCCTGTCGCGCGAATGCGGAAGTGTGAGGCGCGAACATGGCCCCTTGCGAGATAGCCGCTTTGGACGAAAAGCGGCGGTCGCATCCTTGATCCCCCTACGGGTCGCCCATGGGTTGGTTCGCGGCGGTCGTCTTTGTGGTCGTCATCCTCTTCGGGCTGTACCGCTGGTACAGGCTCAAGATTCAGCCCGGTCGCGACTGGTGGGACGGCCCCTAGGCCCTCGCGCCCAGGACCACCGCTTTGGACGAGAAGCAGGAGTTCTTGCTCGCTCCCCGTGAAATGGGCGCAGCCCGAAGGCTTTGAACACCTGTCGTCGTGCATTGGGCACGCGTATAACGTCCTGACGATGGCGCTACTCGAGCCTCTCACCCGTCAGGCCCGGTACGGCGTCCAGCTCGCCGGCGCGGCGTGGCCACAGTTCCTCCGTCCGCTCGTGCTCGAGCTCGCATCGCACCGGCCGATCCGCGAGGTGCTCCCCGGCGTCCATCACTGGACAGCAATCCACCCGAGAATCAGGCTGCCCGTGGACTCGTACTACATCGAGCCCACCCGGATGGTCCTCGACCCGATGGTGCCGCGCGAGGGCCTCGAGTGGTTCGAGCAGCGAGAGGCCCCGAACCAAATCGTCCTCACCAACCGCCACCATCTCCGCCATAGCGAGCGCTACGCGGAGGCGTTCGGCTGCCCGATTCGTTGCAGCAACGCCGGCTTGCACGAGTTCGAGTGTGGTCCGAAGGTCGAGGGCTTCGCGTTCGGGGAGGAGCTGGCGCCGGGAATCACCGCACACCAGCTGGGAGCCATCTGCCCGGACGACACCGCGCTACACATCCGGATCGCCGACGGCGACGCACTCGCCTTCGCCGACGGCCTTACGCGCCCGCGCGGCGGTCGGCTTACCTTCGTGCCCGGATTCCTGATGGGCGATGACCCCACGCCGGTGCGGGCTGGGCTGCGCGAGTCGCTTCGGCGGCTGCTCGACCTCGATTTCGACAACCTCTTGTTCGCACACGGCGAGCCGCTGATTGGTGGCGGCAGGGTGGCGCTGCGCGAGTTCGTTGCGGGCGGATGACCGTCGTGACGCTGGGCAAGACTCGGTAAAGAGCTTCGGCGAGCGCTTGCCGCTTTCGTGTGAAGGGACATGCAAGGCGGCCGCTGGTCGTCAACTGAAAAGCGCCGGGTTGGACGAAAAGCGGCTATTCGCTTTGCACGGAAAGCAGCGCTCCGGCCCCGGGGCGCTAGCCGGGGACGCCGGGCATCTACACCGCCAAGCGCAAGCGGTCTAGGCTGAACTGATTGCAGGGTCGTGAGAGGAGAAGAAGTGAGCGCCAGCGATGAAGGGGAGCGGCCCCCTCTCCCGACTGAGCCGATCATCACCCTTTCCTCCTGCCGAGGTGACGCCGGATTCAACTAAGCGAAAACCCCGCTGGCGCGGGGCTTTCCTTGAGGGTGAGCGACCGGACTCGAACCGGCGACCACCTGGACCACAACCAGGAGCTCTACCAACTGAGCTACGCCCACCGCGTGGCTTCAATCTAGCGCGAGCCGCGGCCCCGGGATGAACCCGGGGCCGCGATCCACTCAGCTCAGCTTCGCGGAGGGAGCAGCTGCTGGAAGAAGGACAGCGCCTGCTGCGCGCCGGCCGTCACGATCCCGCCGTGATCGACACCCGGGTACTTGGTGTAGGTCAGCTGGTCCCCGAGCCCCTGGAGCTCCGTGGCGAGCTGGTCGGTGAGGAACGGGTACACCGTGGTGTCGGCCGTTCCCTGCTCGATCAGGACCGGCGGCACCGTCTTCACCGCCGGGTTCATCGCCGCCAGCACCGGCCTCACTGCGCTCAGATCTGCACCGGAGCGCTCGAGCTGCGACGGCGGGATGCCTCCGAGCTCGTTCGACTGCCCGAGCTGGGACAGGCACTGGCTCTCGAGCAGCGGATAGAACTGGAGCACCGGGTCCGAGAGGACCTTGTTGACGTCGATCGCCGTCGACTGGGTCGAGGCACCGCTGATGATCATCGTCGCCAGCGCGGTCAGGCTGCTGGGCGAGGTGAGCGCCGGCAGCAGTGACTCCTGATCCAGGATGTGCGAGGCGGGCGCGAACGCGACGGTGCCGCGCAGCTTCAGCTTCGGCTCCCAGCTCTGCGCGAGACCGGCCGCGAAGAGCGCGGATTGGCCGCCCTGCGAGTGCCCGGCGATCAGGTAGCGCTTGCTGATCTTGGGGTCGAGCTGGCGCGCCGCGGCCACGATGTCGACGACGCTGCGGCCCTCGGCGGTCCCGACCAGGTATGGGTGCGGACCCGGCGTGCCCAGGCCCTGATAATCGGTCTGCAGCACGGCGTAGCCGGCGGCAAGCCAGGCGTTCAGGTCCGGATAGATGTACGAGATGTAGGGCTGCGCGGGGCTGCTCACGCTGTTCCGCGAGGGAGCGCAGACGTCCGCGACGCCGGTCGTCCCGTGTGCCCACGTGATCACCGGCCAGCCTCCCTTCGGGGGCTTGCCCCGCGGGACGCTGATCGACCCCGACACTGCCGTCTTCTGGCCCTGCGGCGTCCGTGAGGAGTAGAGGACGAGCTTCGTGTACCGCGCGTTCTGCAGCGGCACGAGGCCGGTCGCCGGGCGCGCCCAGATCAGCTGGCCCTGCTTATTCGGCAGCTTCTTGGTCTTCGGAGGCTTGTAGAACTTCAGGCCCTTCGGGCCCTTGACCACCTTGACGGCCTTGGCATTGGCCTTCGACTTCGACTTCGCCTCGGCACTCTGGCTCGAGGCGATGACCACGAACAACGCGGCCAGGCCGATGACGGTGAGGACGACTGTCCTCCGGACACGAAGCGAAACGGCATGGGCGTGCAAATCCTTCTCCTCTCGAAGTTCCCCTGAAGCTCGGGCAATCTAACCCACGGCGTTAAAGAGAGTTGCGGAGCGCCCCCGGCAGGATTCGAACCTGCGGCCCGCTGCTTAGAAGGCAGCCGCTCTGTCCACTGAGCTACGGGGGCGGGCAAGCGGAGCGTACCGGCGACCCTCGGCGTCATCGACAGGCAGGATGGGTACACAAAAATGGATAATCGTCCTACCTACTTGTGCTCAGCGTAAAAGTGGGTAAGATGCCGCTCAGTCTTCGAACCGTACTCAGGGGTACGAAGCGGGAAGCAAAAGAGGGACCGGCGCGCGGAGCTGCGGGAGGCTCCCCGGGTCGGCCCCTCTCCCGCATGCCCGGACCCGGTCGGCGCGCGCTAGGGCTTGGCCGGCGTGGAGAACCAGGGGCAGTTATGGGTGCCCGCGGTGATGTCCGCGAAGCAGGCGAGCAGCTCCGCCTCCTGCGTGGGGCCGCCGGTGCCCACGCTGGTCGAGCAATCCTCGGGGAGGAAGCCCGGAAGAGAGACCCCGGCGGTCGGCGCCTGGGGCGGTGAGCTGGTCAGGCTCGCCCGGTCGCCGTTGACGCCTGTGTTGTCGTGCCAGCAGTCGCCCGTGTTCCCGGTGAAGCCGTCCCACCAGAAGTCCGTGCCGTTCGGCTGCTTCGAGCCATCGGGCGCGACGCCCATGACGTTGCCATAGAACTGGTTGTTGTAGGAGGTCGACGGCGGCACCTTGGTCGCGTCGCAGCCGGCCAGCTGGCTCGGGTCGACGCTCCCGACCCCGGGTCCGCAGACCAGCTGGTCGGGCACCGCGTAGAGCATCACGCCCCGGCGCCAGTTGTCCCAGAAGTGGTTGTTGCGGACGATGTTGTGGTTGCCGCCGGCGATCCAGAGCCCCGTGCCGACCGGCACCGGGACGCTGGGGCTGAAGTCGGTGCATCCCTGGTTCGGGCCCATCGGACCCGGCGTCTCGCCGGCCCCGCACCTCGGCAGATAGTCGTTGAAGTTGTTCGAGTAGAAGTCGTTGTTCTCGATCAGGTCCGAGTCCTGTGGGAAGCCGGGATGGCCGGGCGCGGTGAAGACGTCGGTCGAGAAGCCCTGGGTGTTCCCGTAGAACTCGTTGTCGTGGATCCAGACGGCGTTGCCGTCGGTCCCGGAGTAGCCGAGCGAGTTGTGGAAGCTGTCGCAGTCGCGGATCTCGGTGCCGTAGCGGCGCTGGTCGGGCGGGACCGCATCGCCGAGGTCGGCGGCCGCACCCGGATAGAGGCCCGAGTCGCCGCTGCCCCAGGCGGCGCAGTTCTCGATCAGCGAATGGTCGGCGACGAAGGTCAGAAGGCCGTACTCCCCCGCGTAGTCCATCTTCACCCGGTCGATGTGCGAGCCGTCGGTCTCGGTGACGTAGACGTCGTGCTCGTTCGCGTGGCGGACCTTGACATTGTCGAGGACGAAGCCGTCGGCCCGATCGGCCCTGATGCCCACGTCCTTGACGTAGCGCGGCGGGTTGGGCCCGGGCGCCGAGTGATCTCCGAGCGAGGGGTCGCCGGCATCGACGATGACGTCGTCGGGGCTCACCCCGGTGCCCTGGATCTGGAGGTTGCAGCGAATGCAGGGCCCGAGATCCGGGATGCCGTGCCGGTCAGTGGCCGGGGGCTGCGGGGGCGGGTTCGGCCCGGGATCGCGGCCGATCACGACGATCAGGTTCTGATCGTTCGGGCAGTGCACCTGGTAGCGATAGGACACGGCCCCGGTCTCGCCCTTGTCGTTGGTCTCCTTCAGGGATGCGCACGCCGGGTCATTGGTCGGAGCGGCTCGGGAGTCGGGCTCCGTATAGACGCCGGGCATGACCTCCACGCGATCGTTGTTGTGGGAGGCCGTGACGGCGGCCTGAATCGAGTCGTAGCGGCAGCGCCTGAGCAGCTTGATGTTGAAACGGCGCAGCTTTCGGGCCTGCTTCTTGCCCACCCGGATGACCGGTTGGGAGGGTCGAAGCCGGTATCCCCCGGACCTCGCACGCTTCAGCCCGGCTCTCAGCGCCTTAATCGACGAGTTCCTCGAGAGCCTCTTGACCGTGCCGTGCTTGCGCACCTTCTTGGGCGGTACGTGCGAGCAGACGACGCGCGTGGTGCCCGGCGCCTTCTTGCGGAGAGCGCTGAACAGGCTGCGGACGGCCGGAACCGATCCGCCGGCGGCTGGATGGACCGCGGTGTCGGGTGCCGGATCGGGCCAGTAGGAGGCTCGCTCGACGTGCGCCAGCGCCAGCGCCGGCAGCGCAACCAGCAGCCCCACTCCGAGCGCAATCGCCGTCAGCCGCCGATTGCGAATCGACTTCCCGAATCTGCCGCTCACCGCATTCGCCCCATTTCTCCCTGGTCGACCGTCTACCTAGAATTACGTAGACCGGCACTCTACTAGGCTCCCTTTCGATGCGTTCCGGTCAGGTCAGCTCGCTCGGCCAGGCGCGCCGGGAGTTCCTGCGCAAGGAGTCCCCATGGGTGATCGGGGGCGGCGTGCTGGCCCTCGTCGTCCTGCGCGGCGTGATCGGCGATCTGACCTGGCGAGATGCCGTGGCCGTCGCGGCGCTGCTGGCGATCTATCCGTTCGGGGAATGGGCGATCCACGTCTACCTGCTGCACGCGAAGCCGATCAGGATCCGCGGCCGCAAGGTCGAGACGGTCGCCGCCCGAGCCCACCGGGCTCACCACGGCGATCCGAACGACCTCGACATGGTTCTTCTGTACTGGTGGCAGGCGGCCTCCCTGATGCTGGTCGCGGTCCCGCTCACCATCGGCCTCGTCTCGGTGATCGTCACGGTGGCCGCGGGGCCAGTCCCGTTCGGCGTGATGGTGAGCGGCGCGATCGCGGGCTACTGCATGGTCTTCGTCTATGAGTGGACGCACTTCCTGATCCACACCGCGTACCGGCCGCGGACGAGCGCCTACAGGGCGGTCTGGCGAAACCACCGGCTCCACCACTTCAAGAACGAGCACTTCTGGCACGGGATCACCAACAACATCTCCGACCGCGTGCTCGGAACGAACCCCGGCGCTCGCGACGTGCCGAAGTCAGAGACGGCTCGGACCCTGGACCCGGCGCGTTGAGCGCCCGCCCCGAATGAGCCTCGACGAGCGCTGGATCCGCTCGCTTCACGTCGAGGCGATGCGACACGCCGACCTGCACGCCGAGCACGACCCGCACGTCCTCTTCCAGGCCTCGACGATCGGCGCCCTGGTCGACGGCTCCTTCGAGGGCGACGTCAGCTTCGCGGAGCTCGCGGAGCACGGCAACCTCGGCCTGGGAACGCTCAACCACCTCGACGGCGAGATGATCGCCCTCGGCGGGACCTTCTACCGCGCCGATGTCGATGGCGACATCAGCGAGATCCCCCTGGAGGAGCTGACCCCGTTCGCCGTCATGGTGCCCTTCGAGGGCGACATCGGGTTCGACCTCGAGGGCTCGATCGACCACGATCGCCTCCTCTCCGAGATCGACCGCCGGATCCCCGCCGATGCCGCCTCCTGCGCGGTTCGAATCGATGGCCGGTTCGAGCTGGTCAAGGCTCGATCGGTTCCGCGGCAGGACCCTCCCTACCGGCCGCTCACCGAGGTGGTGGGCGAGCAGCACGTCTTCGAGCTGACCGAGGTCGAAGGAACGATGCTCGGCTTCCGCTTCCCTGAGTACGCCGAGGGAATCGAGGTCGCCGGCTGGCACCTCCACTTCATCAGCGAGGACCGCAAGCGCGGCGGGCACGTGCTCGACTCCCGGGCCGAGACGGCGCACGTCGAGCTCGACCCCTCGGCAGAACTGCACGTCGAGCTTCCTCCGGGCATCGACCTGGCGGACCGCGGCGCCGCCGAGGACACCCACGCCGCGATCGACCGAGTGGAGCACGGTGGCTGACGCGCCGGGTCGTGTCCTGGTCACCGGTGCGGCCGGGTTCATCGGCCGGGCCCTGGTCGAGCGCTTCCGCGCCATGGGGAGCGACGTGCGCGGCGTGGACGTCGTCGATATCGGCGAGGAGGCCCACCTCGCCGCGGACCTGACCGATCCGGGCGCCTGGCAGGGACACGCGGAGGGTTGCGACCTGGTCGTCCACACCGCCGCGGTGGTCGGGATGTACAGCTCGGGTGAGGGCTACTGGGAGACGAACGTCGCTGCGACCCGGCACGCGATCGACGCGGCCATCGCCGCCGGCGCCAAACGCTTCGTGCATCTCTCCTCGATCGTGGTCTTCGGCTTCGACTTCGAGGGAGAGGTCGATGAGCGCTCCCCGGTCCGCCCCAACGGCGTGCACTACGTCGACACCAAGATCGCGAGCGAGCAGGTCGTGCTCGAGGCGCACGCCGAGGGGGAGATCCCCTGCACCATCGTCCGCCCCGGGGACGTCTATGGGCCGCGTTCCCGGCCGTGGACCGTCGAGCCCGTCCGCCTGCTGAAGACGAAGCAGGCGATCCTGCCGGACGGCGGCCGGGGGCTGCACAGCCCCGTTTACGTCGACGACCTGGTCGACGGGATCGTCCGCGCATCGACGGCGGCGGAGGCCGAGGGACGCGTCTTCATCATCACCGGGGCAGAGAAGCCGACGATCGGCGAGTTCTTCGGCCACTACTGCCGGATGCTGGGCATCGACGAACCGCGGACAGCGCCCACCCGCATCGTCCGCGAGCTCGCCCGCGCGATGGACCTCGCGGCGAAGGTGCGTGGCAAGCGAAACGAGACAACGCCCGCGGCGATCGACTACCTCACTCGCAGGGGCAGCTACTCGATCGCCCGCGCCCGCGAGGCCCTGGGCTACGAGCCGGCCCACGACCTCGAGGCCGGGATGCGGAAGACGGCCGAGTGGCTGCGGGCCGAAGGTCTGGTCTGAGAAGAAAGTCGGGGCGACTGGATTCGAACCAGCGAAACCTCCCGCCCCCAAAGCGGGCGCTCTGACCAGACTGAGCTACGCCCCGATCGACGCGAGTCTAGCTTCGAACACCCACTCTTCCTGCAGTCGATCCATCCATCCCTGCAGTCGCGCGCGAAAAAGGGTGTCGCTCGTCCGGGCTGCAATGACGCCGTAGCGACTCCTCCACACCCTCCTGCTGAGTCGTCCGCTGTTCGACTTGCGCTGGAGATGGATTTCACCCGCAGAGATCTCCAAAGCCCGTGCCCAATGAGCGGTGAGCTCCACAAGGTCTTGGTCTGCGTGGAACTGAATCCAGTAGGTGAGCTTCCTCCTGGAGCAGCGCCGCATCCACAGCACCCCGACCTGCATCACCGCTGCGTCGGAATTGCAGATCGACACCGTGTTCCGGTTCCGCTTATAGCCCTCAGCGATGTACAGCGCAACGAAGTCCCGAAAGGTGGGGTATGCCAGTAAGCGCGGGAACTCCCAATGGCCCAGCTCATAGGCCAGCTCGCGTAGTTCCCGATGCTTAGCGAGCATCTTCCGGGCACCAGGATGGGGGTTGTCGCGGCGCCGCCGTCCGAGTGGCATTCCCCGAACCCAGTAGTAGACGGTCGACCTGGACAGCGCCAATCGTTCGGCGATCTCGTCGATGGAAAGGTGTTTCTCGCGTCGAAGCTCACGCGCCTTCTCTCGAAGGTAGAGCGGATATGCCATGGAAGAAGTCGAATGGCGAATGAGTGCCCAGTCGCGCCCTGAATGTCACGGGAGTGTGTCGCCGTCCGGCTGGTTAGGGTTCCGCGCCCGTGGCGGAGGTACTTCCACTTCAGGCGCTCCACTACGACCTCGAGAAGGTCGGATCGCTCGCCGACGTAGTCGCGCCGCCCTATGACGTCATCGACGATGAGCAGCGCGCGCAGCTCGTGGCGCGCTCGCCGCACAACGTCGTCGAGCTCGACCTTCCCCGCGATGCGGACGGCGGCGGCCCGTACCAGCATTCGGCTGCTCTGCTCGCGGAATGGACCGGCGAGGGAATCCTCACCCGCGACACCGAGCCTCAGATCTGGGCGCTCGAGCAGGACTACAAGGCGCCGGATGGCTCCCAGCTGACGCGCCGCGGCTTCCTCGCGCGCGTGAAGCTCGCGCCCTACGGCGAGGGCATCCGCCCGCACGAGCGCACGCAGCCCGGCCCGAAGGAGGACCGCCTGCGGCTCACCCGCGCGACGCGCCACAACCTCTCCCCGATCTTCGCGCTCCATCCCGGCGACGCCTGGCAGCATCTGGAGCCGGCGCTCGGCGACGAGCCGTGGGGCGAGGTCACGGACGAGGACGGCACGACCCACCGCGTCTGGCGGATCGGCGATCCCGCCGTGCACGAGGCCATCGCCGCTGAGCTCGAGCCGGGCGAGCTGCTGATCGCGGACGGCCACCACCGCTACGAGACCTCGCTCGCCTACCAGCGCGAGGTCGGGCCCGGCGGAGACGCCGACTACGTGCTGATGGCGCTCGTTTCGCTTGAGGACCCGGGCCTCACCGTCTTCCCCACCCACCGGCTGCTCAAGAGCCGGACCGATCCGGTGCCGGAGGAATCGCTCAGGGACGAGGTGACGAAGATCTTCGACGTGGAGCAGGTCCCCGTCGCCGACCTCGATCCGGCCGGCACCGACGGCGTCGGAGTCTTCGGCTTCATGGAGTCGCACTACGAGCGCTGCTTCAGGCTGCGCCTGAAGGACACCGGGCGCCTCGAGGAGATCTTCGCCGGCCATTCCGAGGCCTACCGGACGCTGGACGCAGCGATCCTCGAGGAGCTCGTCCTGAAGGGCATCGCCGGGATGACCACGGAGGACATCGCCGCGAAGCGGGGCATCGGCTACACGCCGCACATCGCCGAGGTGTTCAAGAAGCTCTCCTCGGGCGACTACCAGGCGGGGTTCGTCCTGCGCGCGACGCCCGTCGACCAGGTACGCGCCGTGGCCGCGGCCGGCGAGACGATGCCGCCGAAGTCGACCTACTTCTTCCCGAAGCTCCTCACCGGCATCGCCTTCAACCCGCTCGGCTAGCCCCAAAACGCCGAGCGGGTATGGTCGGCCCGTGGTCAAGATCTATACGAAGAAGGGCGACGACGGCACGACCTCGCTCTGGTACGGCGGCAGGGTTCCGAAGACCAACGCCCGCACCGAGGCCTACGGGTCGATCGATGAGGCCACCTCCCATCTCGGCATGGCACGCGCCCTCTGCAAGGCTGAGAACCACGCCGACCTGCACTCGACCATCCTCTCCCTCCAGCAGGACCTGTTCGTCGCCGGCGCCGAGCTCGCGACCTCTCCGGAGGCTGCCGACCGGCTCGAGGACGGGATCAGTCGCGTCACCGACGGGATGGTCGAGGCCCTCGAGGTCGACATCGACCGGTACATGAACCAGGTCGACCTGCCACCGCACTTCGTCATCCCCGGCGGCACGGAGCTCTCCGCCGCGCTCGACGTCGCCAGGACTGCAATCCGGCGCGCGGAGCGGCGCACCGTCGAGCTACGCGACGGCGAGGGCCTCGCCTCCGACGCGGTCCTCCGTTATCTCAACCGCGCCTCCGACCTCGCCTTCGCCCTGGCCCGGTTCGCGGACGAGCCCAACCCGCAAATGTTCGAAGGAAGGGACGCGGGCTCATGAAGCGTGCCATCGCCCGCCGCCGGAAGGGATACGAGCACGAGATCGAGATCCGCGAGCACCGCCTGATCTCCGACGAGCCCCAGGAAAGCGGGGGCACAGATCAGGGCCCGAAGCCGACCGAGCTGCTGGCGGCCTCTCTCGCCAGCTGCACGGCGATTACGATCGAGATGTACGCGGACCGGAAGGGTTGGGATCTCGGCCAGGTCGAGGTCAGCGCGGACTTCACCGAGGCCACCGCCGACACGGCGGCGAAGTTCGCGGTCGAAATCAAGCTTCCGGCCGAGCTCTCGGACGAGCAGCGCGACCGCATCCTGACGATCGCCCACAAGTGCCCGGTCCACCGGGCGCTGATGGGGGCCGACGTCGAGGTCGACGACTCGGTCGAGCTGACCCGGAGCTAGGTCGTGGACCTGGGCCTCAAAGGCCGCGCCTGTGTGGTGACCGGCGCCAGCCGCGGCATCGGCCGGGCCACCGCCCGGATGCTCTGTGCCGAGGGCGCCGACGTCCTCCTGGTCGCGCGCTCGGAGGACACGCTGCTCGAGGCGGCGGACGAATGCGCCGCGGCCGGCCAGGAGGCCGGCGGGCGAGCCGAGTCGCTGGTCGCCGACGTCACGGAGGCCGACGCGGCGACCCTGATCGTCAGGGAGGCCGGCGACCGCCTCGGCCAGCTCGACGTTCTCGTCAACAACGCCGGCACGGCTCGCCGGCGCGATCTCGACGATGTTCCGGACGAGGATTGGTACGCAGCCTGGGAGCTCAACGTGATGGCCCCGATGCGCCTGATGCGCGCGGCTGTCCCGGGGATGCGCGACCGCGGCTGGGGCCGCATCGTCAACGTCGCGAGCTCATCGGGAAAGCGCCCGTCGGGCAGCACGCCCGAGTACTCCGTTGCCAAGGCGGCCGAGCTCTCGCTCTCCCGGCTCTTCGCCGACCGATACGCGGCCGATGGGGTCCTGATCAACGCGATCGCTCCCGGAGCTGTCAGGTCCGAGCTCTGGACTGAGGAGGGCGGCCTGCTCGACCAGGTGATGGAGATGGAGGCCCTGTCCAGTAGAGAGGAGGCACTCGAGGCCGCGGCGCGCGGCCGCCCGATCGGCCGTCTGGCCGAGCTGGACGAGATCGTCGGGCCGATCGTCTTCCTCTGCTCTCAGCACGCGTCCTACACCTCCGGTGCGGCATGGAGCGTCGATGGCGGAGTCGTCCAGATCATCATCTGATCTCGGGTCGCTGCTGCTCTCGCCCGCCGACGCCGAGCAGCTCGACGCCCACGGCCACACCGAGGCCGCCGTACTCGTCCCGATGCACGGCTGGCCGGAGAACCCGGGCCTCGTCTTCACAGAGCGCAAGTCGGACCTGAAGCGCCACGCGGGAGAGATCTCATTCCCGGGTGGCCGCCGGGACGGGGATGAGGACCTGCTCGATACCGCCCTCCGCGAAGCCGAGGAGGAGATCGGTCTTGCGCGGGACAACGTCGAGGTCGTCGGCGCCCTGCCCCCGATCGGCACCTTCGTCACCAATTACAAGGTTCACCCATTCGTCGGCCTGATCGACGAGGGCATGCGCTTCGAGCCGAACCCGTCCGAGGTCGAGAGCGTGCTCATCGCCTCGCTCGACGATCTGGTCGCCGCCTACGCCAAGCGCCGGCTCGTCCGCCGCGGCGTTCCGATCAAGACGGACACCTACGAGATCTCCGACAAGCTGATCTGGGGAGCGACGGCCCGCATTCTCGGCCTGCTGCTCGAGCGGATCAGGCCATGACCGATGAGTTTCGAGCCCAGGAGGCGTCTACACAGACACATGAGCAAGGTGAGAGTGCACATCGGGGTTTCGGCGGACGGCTACGTCGCCGGCCCCAACCAGAGCGAGGAAAACCCCCTCGGCGAGGGCGGCGAGGACCTCCATGCGTGGATGCTGGAACTGAAGGCCTGGCGGGAGCCCCACGGCAGGGAGGGTGGCGTCGTCAATGTCAGCAGCGAGATCCTCGAGGAGGCCAACGCCAACGTCGGCGCCGAGATCATGGGCCGCGGCAAATTCGGTCCTCCCGGTGGCGGGCCGTGGCCGGATGACGCCTGGAACGGCTGGTGGGGCGAGGACCCCCCCTTCCACAAGCCCGTCTTCGTGGTCACCCACCACGAGCGCGAGCCGCTCACCCTCTCCGACACCACCTTCACCTTCGTCACCGACGGGATCGAGTCGGCCCTCGCCCAGGCGCGGGAAGCCGCCGGCGGCCAGGACGTCTTCATCGGCGGCGGCGCCTCCGTCATCAACCAGTATCTGGCGGCCGGACTCGTCGACGAGATCGAGCTCTTCGTCTCGCCACTGATCCTGGGCGGCGGCGAGCGGCTCTTCGATGGAGTCGGCCCGGATCTCAAGCTCGAACAGCTCCGCGCGGTCGAGGCACCCGGGGTTGCGCACCTCAAGTACCGCGTCGTGAGGTGAGGACGGCGGCCGGTCGGCGGGCCGGCCGCTGTCCCGCCGAAATTCAGACGTCCCTCTCGATCGGCACGTCCACGAGGTTCCCCCACTCGGTCCAGGACCCGTCGTAGTTCTTGACGTCGCCCAGCCCGAGCAGCTCGTGGAGCACGAACCAGGTATGCGCCGAGCGCTCGCCGATCCGGCAGTAGGCGATGATCGGTTCGTCGCCGGCGATCACGCCCTTGGCCTCGTACAGCTCACGCAGCTCGTCCGCCGGCCTGAAGGTGCCGTCCTCGCTCACCGCCTGGGCCCAGGGAACGGAGGCCGCACCCGGGATGTGCCCGCCGCGCTGCGCGCCCTCCTGCTCGTAGCCGGCCATCGCGATCAGCTCTCCGGAGTACTCCTGCGGGCTTCGGACGTCGACGAGTCGCGTGTCTGAGTCCAGCGCCGAGAGCACCTCGTCGCGCATCGCCCTGATCGACGGATCTCCGGCCTTCGCCTCGAAGGTGGTCACCGGGTGAGCCGAGGGGTCGGCGCTGGTCGGCCGGCCCTCGGCTATCCACTTCTCGCGCGGGCCGTTCACCAGCCGGACCCGCTCGTGCCCGTAGTAGCGGAAGTACCAGTACGTGTACGCAGCGAACCAGTTGTTCCGGTCGCCGTAGAGCACCACCGTGTGGTCGTTCGAGATCCCCCTGCCGCCCATCAGCGTTCCGAAGTCATCCGCTCCGAGGAAGTCGCGCTTCACCGGGTCCTGCAGGTCCCTCCTCCAATCGAATCCGATCGCGCCGGGAATGTGGGCCTCGGCGTAGAGAGCGGGGTTCTCGTCCACCTCGGCGATCCGGATCTCGTCGTCGTCGAGGTGCTCCGCGAGCCAATCGGTCTCCACGAGCACGTCCTTCGCGTAATCGGCCATCGCATGCCTCTCTCGGTACCGACTGGTTGCCTGGCCCCTGGGTTGACCTTAACCGGCCCGCGACGGCCTGGCCGGCGGTATCGTTGTTATTGGGTATGACAGAGCGGAGCAAGGCGTCCGGCTCGGAGTCCCGCGCGACCCGCGGCACGGCTCCCAGCGCGGCGAACATCAAGGATCTCGAGAAGTTCGAGCCGTCCGAGGAGGCGAAGCGGCATCAGCCCTCGGACGTAGACGCGATGGGCCAGGACAAGCGCCGGCAGGTCGTCGGCCATTCCTACGGTCCCTCGCGGCGCAGTCAGATCATGTTCTTCGTCGCCGTGGCGGCGGTCGCCGTCGTCGTCATCGGCGGATGGCTCGTCCTGGTCGGACTGTTCGACAAGGCCCCCACCCACGTGAAGGACGCCGCTCCCTGGTCCACCACCCCGACGACGGCTCAGCTCGCGGCGGAGCAGAGCGCGAGGCCCGTCTCTCCAAGGACCCCATGCGGGGAGCCCGGCAACGTGTATCCGGTTCCCCCACAGAGTCCCTGCGCCCCGCCCAACAAGGCAAACGCGTTCCAGGGCTCAGGCGGACAGTAGGTCCCCCACAGACTCGGCCGAGCCCGTCGCCCAACCGGGCTCGTCGCGGGCGGCCGTGAGCAGGGCGACTGGGATTCGCCACCTCTCCCCCGCGCGCTCGACGATCCCTCGTCCGGTCGCGAGGAGCTCGGAGTCGACCGTGCCGGCGCTCTCGTAGGCGAAGCCGCGCACGGGGCTGTCGACGAGCTTCTCGAGGAGCCGCTCGAGCCGCGGCCCGTGGATCGCAGTTAGGTCCTCCTCGTCCCCAGCCGCCGAGCCGAGCAGCCAGACCACCACGGCGATGTCGCCGCAGAGATCGAGCACGGTCCCGGGTCTGGCGGGGTCCGCCTCTGCGGCCTCGAACCCCGCCGCCTCGATCGCCTCGCGGCCGTCACGGCGCCGGCTCGTCCCCCGCACCAGCCAGCCGCGCCTGGCGAGCTCGGATCCGAGCTCCCGGCCGCGGCAGCCGCAGCCGACGATCAGGGCCCTCGCCAACCGCTATTCGTCTCCCGTCCCGCCGCCCTGCGCGAACGGCCCCCGCCCCCGCGCGCGCATGACCTGGTCCTCCTGTGCCTGCCGCTGAACGTCGGCCTCGGTGATCTCCTTCGCCCCCCGCCTTCGCCGCAGAGCGTTCTGGGCCTCGATCATCTGCCGCACGTCGTCGACCTCGTTCTGGGCCTCGACCTCGGGCGAGCGCGTCGGCTTCCAGTCGAGGAAGTCGGCAGCGCGATTCCCCTCGAACAGGCGCGCGAGCGCGACCATGATGAGGAAGAGCAAGACGAGAAGCCCGAGGGTGAGGGCTATGAGGACCATCTCCCACCGTTGAGGCTACAGTCATCCGCTGTGCCCGAGGCTTTCATCATCGACGCGGTCCGCACGCCGATGGGCGCCTACCGCGGGGGACTCTCCGGGATCCGGCCCGACGACCTCGCCGCCCACGTGATCTCGGCTGCGGTCGAGCGCACCGGCCTCGATCCCGGCCGAATCGACGACGTCTTCATGGGCGCCGCCAACCAGTCGGGCGAGGACAACCGCGACGTCGCGCGGATGGGCGCGCTGCTCGCTGGATTGCCGGTCGACGTCCCGGGAGTCACCGTCAACCGCCTCTGCGCCTCGGGCCTCGAGGCCGTCAACCAGGCCTCACGCGCGCTGCGTCTCGGAGAGGGGGATCTCTATCTCGCCGGCGGGGTGGAGTCGATGAGTCGAGCGCCCTGGGTCCTGCCCAAGCCCGAGACGGGTCTCCCCCGCGGCGAGCAGACGCTCTACGACACCACCCTCGGCTGGCGCATGATCAATCCGAAGATGGCGGAGCGCTACTCGACCGAATCGATGGGCGAGACCGGTGAGAACGTCGCCGAGAAATACGGGATCTCGCGCGAGGAGCAGGACCGGTTCGCGCTGCAGAGCCACCAGCGCGCCGTCACGGCCCAGGAGGAGGGCCGCTTCGACGAGCAGATCGCGGCGATCGAGGTGCCTCCCAAGAGCCGCCGCGACGAGCCGACGACGATGACCGTGGATGAGGGCCCGCGGGCCGACACCTCCACGGAGAAGCTCGCGAAGCTGAAGCCGGCATTTCGCGAGGGCGGCACCGTGACCGCCGGCAATGCGTCGACGCTCAACGACGGCGCCGCCTGCCTGGTGCTCGCCGGCGAGAAGATGGCCCAGGAGCTCGGGCGAGACCCGCTCGCCCGGGTGGTCTCGATCGGAGTGGCGGGGGTCGATCCGGCCTACATGGGGATCGGTCCGATGGTGGCCATCCCGAAGGCGCTCGAGCGCGCCGGTCTCGAGCTCGACCAGATCGACCTGATCGAGCTGAACGAAGCCTTCGCCTCACAGGTGCTGGCGTGCGCCGATGGGCTCGGCATCGACGAGGAGCGCCTGAACGTCAACGGGGGCGCGATCGCTCTTGGACACCCGCTCGGTTGCTCAGGCGCGCGGCTGATGACGAACCTGGTCTGGGAGCTCCGCCGGCGAGGCGGGCGCTACGGGATCGCGACGCTCTGCGTCGGGGTCGGAATGGGCGTAGCGACGGTGGTGGAGGCCCTTTAGCAACCCCACTTCCGATCCGGGGCACCGACGCGTATACCCGTGGCAATGCGCCTCGACGGCTACATCCGAGTCAGCAGGGCCAACGCTCAAATCGGGGAGAGCTTCATAAGCCCTGGGGTACAGATTGAGCGATGGGTCGCGATTCGAGATGGGGTGGAGTGCTAACTCCCATGCAAAGCAGGACCGCTGCTTTCGTCCAAAGCGGCTATCCCTGAAAGCAGACCGGCAGCGACTTCTTGATGTAGGGAGGGATTTGGTATGGGCTGGGGCGACAGGGGGTCGCGGAGTAGGGGACCGGCCCGCCGCTCGTGCAGTTGTGCAAGCCCCAGCCGGGCAAGCTGTAATCGAGGACCGAGACCGAGCCGTCCACCCGCATCTGCTTCCTCACCCCGGGCTTCTTCTTGAGCACCTTGCCAGTCGCGGTGGCGTTGATGCTGCCGGGTGCGTACCCAGTGTCGATTGGACCCGAGTCCGTCCACGAGTCCGTGTAGGTGAAGCTTCCCTTCCTCAGCTTGATGAGGTTGTAGTCGGGCGTGCCACGGATGTAGGAGCCGGTGCCGGCAAAGGCGCCCTGGGGCAGATCGGGCCGCTGAGTCACCGGCGGATTGCAGCTAACCGAGACCGTGGCGTCATAATCGGCTTGGCGCGGCGTGTAGCGCCCATGCCGTTTGTTGTTCTTGTACAAGACAGAAACGGAAATTCTGGACGGAGCCCCGGGTGCAAGGTACGAGTCGAACCAGTACCTGCGACTGGCGGCCTGCGCGGTGGGAGCGACCAGGGCCGCGACGAAGAGCGAGGCGAGCGCGATGGATAGTGGGCGTCTCATTTGGTCGTCTCCACGCCCCAGGCTCCCACTCCCGCTTGAACCCAGCATCGGTGTCCCCACTCGGTCTGGAGTCCGTGCAGAACACCTAGGCGTGCCCAGTCGAGCAGGCACTATTGCTTTCCATGCAAAGCAGCCATTTCGCATCCCGTTCCATGTCCGCCCACCAGCGTGCGTCGGGGTCGGCCAGGGCGTCGCGGCCGTCGTCGAAGCCCTGTAGCTACTTGGTGTACTGAATCGACGAGAGGACGACCTGCCCGAGCTGCAGGTCGCCCTGGCAGCGCGGGTCGCGGACGACGATCTCGGTGAGGTAGGCGTACTTCTTGCCGGTGCCGACGCTGAGCAGCACCCTGATCGGGTTGCCCTTCTGATCCTTCAGGCTGAGGGCGTCCGTGGTGGTCGGGATCCCGCCAACAGGGGAATCCGGCGCGGACAGCACCTTGGCGTTCCCGAAGGAGCGCTTCAGGACTGCGAGCGAGTTGGTCCGCAGGCTCTTGGCCTGGCCCTTTCCCTGTGGAGCGGAGAGGGTCATGGCGAGGCACCGGTCGTGGCTCTGCAGGGCGATCACTCCGCCATGCTTCGAGTCCTTCCAGTTGGCCGGACGGCGGACGGAGATGCCCTTGGCCGCCACCACCACCGTGTGCTTCAGGAACTTGTCCTGGAGATTGGAAGCCTGCTTGGCGGTGTTGACGGCGGAATGGTCTCCGCCATCGCCGCCCGCGAAGATCAGGACGAGCCCACCGATCAGGGCGGCCGCGATCAGGACGACCCCCACCGCGACGCTTCGCCTGCCCCAGAGCTCGCCCGGCCTCTGCAGCCGAGCCCGGCGCATGGACGTGCCCTGCGCCGGGGGACCGGCGGTTGATCCGGTGTCGCCGCCCTTCCGGCTCGCCTCACGCTTCGAGGCAGCCTCGCGGCGTTCTGCCTCCGTACGCGAAGAAGCCGAGCGCTTTCGGGCGCTCGGCTTCTTCTCGCTGCTGCGACGGCGCGGCGGGGGACGCCCTTTGGCGTCCCCCTTGCCGCTTCCGTCGCTAGACCGTCTGGCGATGACGCCGCCCGGCCGTGGTCAGGGCGAGCCCACCGAGGACCAGCGCGCCGCCGACCAGAGCGAGGGCGAGCAGGTCCGCGCCGGTGAAGGCCAGCTGGCCGTTACCGGACGCGGCCGAGCCGGCCGCCGAGCCGTTGCCGGCTCCACCACCGTTGCCGCCGCCGCCGTTACCACCGTTGTTGCCACCCTTGCCGCCGGCACCCTTGGTGCCGCCGTTGCCACCCGGGTTGCCGGGCGGGGTGGTCGTGCCACCGCCGGGGGCCACAGCGTGGCTCTCCGGACCGGCGGCTGCCACCTTCAGCAGAGCGGAGTCACCCGTGATGAGCGCGAAGACGTCAAGCGCGTCGCGCACACCGTAGGGGGCACCGGTCTGACTGCCGTTGGTGTCATCCGCATTGCACACCGTGCTCAGCAACGGGCTGAGGGCGGTGAAATTGGTGTTCGCCGTGCCATCCGCACAACCGGCGGCTGGAAGCGGCAGACCCGAACCGGCGAGATTCACGACGGTCGAGTCCTGATGCACCGTGTTCGAGCCCGAGTTGCAGGCCGAGCTGTCGGAGTTGCCCTGCAGGGCATCCGCGGTCAGCGGACCGACGTTGGCCCCCGCGACGCTCGAGTCGCCATGCGCCGTCTGACAGCTTCCGTCGCTCGAGATGTTGCCGTTCGAGGTCAGGACGTCAGCGTTGACGCCAGTGGGACCACCGATATGCGCGCCCACGCCCTCGAACGAGTTCGTCGACGAGTTACCGGTGCTCGATGAATGCATGCCCAGAACCGTCAGGCACAGGTTGCTGCTCGACGCCGAGCAGATCTGGTCGAGACCATCCTGCAACGGCTGGAGCGGGCCGTCATTCGACTGACCCGGATCGCTGGTCACCTGGATGATCGGCGATCCCAGCAGGTAGAGAAGCGTGACGCGACCGTGGTAGGTGCCGTCACTGCTCTGCTGGCCTCGGGAGTCGCCCGCGATGACGTCCTCGCTGCCCTGGGTGGGGTCACCCGGAAGCGGGTTCGTCGTCCCTGGGGTCAGATCGACCGTCGCGTCGCTCCCCTGACCGTGCGGGTCAGTGCCATGCAGGGGCGGCGTGTACGACGGCGGAGTTCCGGCGTCGGGAGTAGCGGTGCTCCCGCCCGATGCAGCTCCGCCCGAACCAGCGTTACCGCCGAGCAGGTTGTGGAGCAGGTCATTTACTGGGTTCGCGGACGCCAGTGTGGGAACTGCCACCACGGCGACCGAGACAGCGGCTGCAACAACGGCCACCGTCCTACGTCTCCTTCTACGAAGCTTCTTTCTGCGCTGCCTATACATCGACGCCTCCTCGATTGAACGCAAACAACCTCTGCGTTGGTCGCACTACATACCCATCCCGTTCGCCGCCTCCGGATCCCCCCGGATAGAGGAGCGGTTTGCGAATACATCCGCCTTGCTACGGCGACTGATGCATACCTAGTTTTAGCGCACAGAAACGCCGTCTCCGCCAGTCACGTTGCGCTGCGGCCTCCGATAGCCTCGTTTCACGTGTCAGCAGCCGAGCTCGCCAGCGTCGATGGACGAATTACCGATAGGGCGGACGCCACGATTCCGGCTGCTGACGACGGACTTCTGCGGGGTGATGGGGTCTTCGAGGTCATCCGTCTCTACGCGGGACGCCCGTTCCTGCTCGGTGAGCACCTCGACAGGCTGGAGCGCTCTGCCGCCGCCATCGAGCTCCCCGTGGAACGCGCACGCTTCGAGGGTGAGATCGAGGCGCTGCTTCGCGAGTTCGGCGAGGACGAGGGACAGCTGCGGCTGGTGGTCACCCGAGGCGGCCGCCATCTCGCCTTCACGGAGCAGCTCCCGCCTTACGCCACGAGCGAGTCGGCGGCGGTCGTGACGATCACCTACTCCCCTACGCAGATCCTGAACGGGGTGAAGTCGCTCTCCTACGCCGCCAACATGCAGGCGATCCGCTACGCCGCGGGCAAGGGCGCGGACGACGCCGTGTTCGTGCGTCCCGACGGGATCGTGCTCGAGGCCCCGACCTCGACGGTCTTCTGGGTGAGCGACGGCCGGCTGCGCACGTCGGACCTGGACGTGGGCATCCTCGCCTCGATCACCCGCGACCGGCTCGTCCGCGAGCTCGACGTGGAGGAGGGCGCCTTCCCCCTCTCGGACCTAGAGGGGGCGAGCGAGGCCTTCATCGCCTCGACCGTCCGCGAGGTCCAGGCGATCTCCGCGGTAAATGAGACAAAGCTGGCAGAATGTCCCGGCCCGCGGACGAAGGAGGCGGCGGCGGCATTCCAGACCGTTCGCGATCGCGAGCTCGCCCTCCCTGCCTCGAGCTGAACCTGAGACTTGGACTTCCAGCTGACAGACGAACAGCGCCTGATCTCCGAGACGGCGCGTGACTTCGCCGACAAGGAGATCGCCCCGCGCGTCCGCGAGAACGACCGCGCGGGTCGGTTCGACCGCGAGCTCGCCGGCATGCTGGGCGAGATGGGCTATCTCGGCGCCCCGGTCGCCGAGGAGTACGGCGGCCGCGGGCTGGACCACCTGAGCTACGCCCTGATCGTCGAGCAGGTCGGCCGCGCGGACTCCTCGGCGCGGACGGTCGTCTCCGTGCAGACCTCTCTGGTCGCGGGCTCGGTCGAGAAGTGGGGCACGGAGGAGCAGAAGCGCGAATGGCTTCCCCGGCTCTGCTCAGGTGAGGCGCTCGGCTGCTTCGGCCTGACCGAGCCCGACGCGGGGTCGGACCCGGCGAGCATGCGGACGCGCGCGAAGAAGACGGACTCCGGCTGGACGATCACCGGGAACAAGATGTGGATCTCGATGGGGAACGTCGCCGAGCTGGCGCTGATCTTCGCCCAGACAGATCCGGAGCTGAAACACCGTGGCCTCGCCTGCTTCATGGTCCCGACGGAGGCCGCCGGCTACAGCGCCCAGGAGATCCACGGCAAGCTCGGCCTGCGGTCATCCGACACGGCCGAGATCTCGCTGGACGACGTCGAGGTCCCCGACGAGGCCCTGCTCGGGGAGGTCGGCGACGGCTTCAAGATCGCGATGAGCTCGCTGGACAACGGCCGCTACAGCGTCGCCGCCGGCTGCGTCGGGATCTGCGACGGATGCGTCGACGCCTCCGTCGAATACGCGAAGGAGCGCAAGCAGTTCGGAGTTCCGATCGCGAGCTTCCAGCTCGTTCAGGAGCTGATCGCGGACATGATCGTCAAGCGCGATGCCGCCCGGCTGCTGGTCTACCGCGCCGGAGCTCTCAAGGACCAGGGAGACCGCAACACGGTCGAGACCTCGATCGCGAAGTACTACGCGACCGAGGCCGCGGTCGAGTGCGCCAACGCCGCGATCCAGGTCCACGGCGGCGCCGGGTACGTCGACGACTATCCGGTCGAGCGCTACCTGCGCGATGCTCGCGTCACCACGCTGTACGAGGGGACCTCCCAGATCCACAAGCTGATCATCGGGCGCGACGCCACCGGCATCAACGCGATGACGCCCCCCTCCGCCGACGGCTCGTGACGAGGGTCGGCGTCGTCGGCGCCGGAACCATGGGCGCCGGGATCGCGCAGATCGCCGCCCTCGGCGGCCACCCCACCGTCATCTACGAACTGGACGGCCGGGCGCTCGAGCGAGGCCTCGAGCAGCTGCGCTCCGCGCTCCGCCGCGGCGCCGAGCGAGGGCGCTGGTCGGAGCAGGAGGCGGTCGACGCGCTCGGCCGCATCGAGACGGACACGATCATCGAGGCGCTCAAGGACTCCGACCTGGTGATCGAGGCCGCCCCGGAGGACCTCGACCTGAAGCGGAACCTGTTTCAGAGGCTCGCCGCGGTCTGCGGGCCCGATGCGGTTCTCGCGACCAATACGTCCTCCCTCTCGGTGACCGCCATCGCCGCGGCCGTGCCCGAGCCGGGGCGGATCGTCGGCATGCACTTCTTCAACCCGCCGGCCCTGATGCAGCTCGTCGAGGTCGTGGCGGGAGACGAGAGCGGCGAGCCGGCGCTGGAGTTGACCACCGAGGTCGCCAAGGGCATGGGCCGCACCCCGATCCGAGCCCGCGACTCCGTCGGCTTCGTCGCCAACCGCTGCGTGCGGCCCTTCTTCCTGGAATCGCTTCGGATGCTCGGCGAGGGCGTCGCGCCACACGATGAGA
The DNA here is from genome assembly GCA_963815045.1 of uncultured Solirubrobacterales bacterium. Taxonomy (GTDB): domain Bacteria; phylum Actinomycetota; class Thermoleophilia; order Solirubrobacterales; family 70-9; genus DASUPK01. The sequence goes on along the minus strand of CAWFET010000002.1, from coordinate 594,072 downwards.
TCGATCGGATCGTCCGGCTCGGCGCCGGGCTGCGGATGGGGCCGTTCGAGCTGATGGACCTGATCGGGCTGGACGTCAACTTCACGGTCGCCAAGTCCTTCTGGGAGCAGTCGTTCGGGGAGCCGCGCTGGCGCCCAACCCCGATCCACGAGCGGATGGTGGCCTCGGGGCGGCTCGGGCGGAAGACCGGGCGAGGCTTCTACACATACGAGAAGGGCACGCCGCACCGCCCGCGCGACCCGGACTTCCCGGGCGAGCGGCCGATCTTCGACGAGGACCAGCTGATCGAGGTCGCCGGCGAGAACGCCCCGGGGGTGCTCACCCGTCTCGGCGCGACGATCGCCAACGAGGCCTGCTTCGCCCTCGGCGAGCGGGTGGCCTCGGCGGACGACATCAACACCGCGATGCGGCTGGGCTACAACTGGCCGATCGGGCCGCTCGAGTGGGGCGAGCGCCTCGGCTGGAGCCGCTCCCTCGGCGTGCTGGAGGAGCTGCGCGAGCTGCGCGGCGAGGCCTACCGGCCCGCGCCGGCCCTGCGCGAGCTCGCCTCCTGAGGCACCGGCTCACCTCAGTGGAAGCAGGACCTCGCCGCCGCGATTCGGAACGTTGGTGATCGTGCTCCTCACCGAGTGCTCGGGCCGATCTCCGACTGGCCGAATCCGACGGCGGGCGATGAGCTCCTTGAGTACGACCGCCATCTCGAACTCGGCGAACGCGGCGCCCAGGCAGCGGCGCACGCCACCGCCGAACGGTATCCAAGTGTAGGTCCCCGCCGGCTCCTCCAGGAAGCGCTCGGGGCGGAAGCGTTCGGGCTCCGGATAGATCTCCGGGTCGCGGTGGATCAGGTAGATCGAAGGAGCGACGTTGGCTCCGGCCGGAAGCAGCCGCCCACCGATCTCCATCGGCTCAACCAGCCTTCGGAGGACGAGGGCGATCACGGGACGCAGCCGCAATGTCTCCTTGATCACGGCGTCCAGATAGGCCTCCTCGCCGACGGCCACGCTCCCCTCGAGGCGCTCCAGCACCTCCGGGTGGCGGGAGAGCAGCTCTATCGCCCAGGAGAGGGCGGTCGCCGTGGTCTCGTGCCCCGCGACCAGCAGCGTCATCAGCTCGTCCCTGAGCTCGCGGTCACCCATCGGCCGACCGTCCTCGTGCTTGGCCTGAAGCAGCAGCGAGAGGATGTCATCGCGCTCGGCGAGATCGGTGGCTTCGCGGCGAGACGCGATCTCCTCCAGCAGGACCCGGTCGAGCCTTTCGAGGTGGCGCCGAAACGGGCCGAAGCGCCGGACACGCTTCGGGCCCAGCAACACCAGGAAGAGGACTCGACGGGGACTCGCCAGCAGGTTGAGGGTGCGACGCAGCTCATCGCGCAGCCGAGTCAATCGCTGTCCCTCGCCCACTCCGAAGACCGCCCGCAGGATGATCTCGAGCGTCATCGCCTGCATCCGGGGTCGCATCCGCACCGAACGGTCGGCGGGCCAGCGATCGATCTGATCGCCGGCGATCTCGGTCATCACGTCTCCGTAGGCCTTCATCCGCTTGCCGTGAAAGGGAGGCAGCATCAGCTTCCGCTCCTTCATGTGCTCGGGCTCGTCCAGCAGCAGGACCGAGTGCTCGCCGAGCACCGGCAGCAGGACCACGTTCGCCTCGCCGGCGTGAAGAAGCCGCGGATCGCCCGTGAAGACCTGTTTGACCGCCTCGGGGTCCGAGATGAAGACCCACGTTCCCTCGTGGGCGAGCCGGTAGGTGAACATGTCCCCGTAGCGGTCGCGGCAGTACTCGAGGGTCTCGAGCGGCCGTCGCCACCAGCGCAGGGTGGACCGGATCACGGACCAATCGGGTCCCGGCGGCAGGCCCTCCGCCGGAGCGGCGATCGTCGGCCTGTCAGCTGTGGCCAGCTCCACAGCCGGAGCGTACTCCGACCGGGTGGGAGCTAGAGACCGATCTGGCAGTAGAAGAGGTTGCTGCCGTGCTCGTGGGTCTGCACGAGCGACTTGGAGTTCCCCGCCGTGATCTTCTTGGTGCTCGCCTTGCTCGCGATCAGGGCGCCGCGGGAAGCGAAGCCCGTCTTCGGCACGAGCTTCAGGTACGCCCGGAGCTGCGTGCGGCGCTTCGCACCGCGGCCCGCGATGGCCACGGTGCGGATGCGCTTCCCCTTCACCACGTAGGCGACTCGGGTCTTCTTTCCGAGCTTGGCCGCCCAGATGCCCTTGCCCTGGCGGCGGGCGTGTCCGCGGAGCAACGAGGCGGGCGAGCCCGGATGGATGCCCCGGACCCGATGGCCCTTGGCGGTGGTCGCGATCAGCGCCACCCTGCCCGCGGGCGTGAGGACGGCGGTCGTCCCGCCACCGGAGGCCTTCCTCTTCTTCCGCTTCTTGGCAGAGCTCGCCCTGGCCCCGTCGACGCAGTAGGTCCAGGCGCGGGTCCGCGTCAGCGGCTGTCCTGCGCTCTTCAGGAGAGCCCGGTCGTCCGCGCCGAGGCGAATCCGGCCGATGCCCTTCGCGCGCAGCTTCGCGCGCCGGGGCAGGCAGTGCGTGGCCGGAATGCCCTCGGCCCGCTCCCACATCTCGAGATAGGCCTCCGGGCCGTTGAGCAGGTCGTCGACAATCTGCGGGCCGCCGAGGCTGCGCACCTCGTCGGTCCAATCCGCGTACAGGCCGTAATGGGCGACGCCGTCGGTGTTGTAGTCGAAGGTCCGTTGGCCGGTGCGCTGGCGGTCGATGGTGGTCGAGCCGTCAAGCGAGCGGAACGGGTAATTGACCTTGGGGGCGCTCCCGTCGGGCGGCAGGCCCTGCTCCGCCAGGCCGCCGAGATCGGCGCCCCAGCCCCACCCGAAGAAGTAGGGGGTGCGCTTCGGCCGGTACTCCTGCCATTCCTTGACGAAGTCCGGCGCCGAGCCCGAGTTCGGGAAGGCCATCCCTCCGAGCGCCCAGATGCGCGGCCAGTTGCGCGGGTCCATCCAGCCGTGCGGGGAAATGATGCCCGAGTAGTGGCGCGCCTCTGCGATCTTGAGTGTCGCGTCCACACCCTTCTGGCTCATGTGGTCGGGGTTGACGATCATCCCCTTGTTCATCATCGCGTCGACCGTGTGAGCGCCGAGCGCAGTCAGTCCCCGGGTGTTGCAGTGCGGCGCCGGCGGATACGCGGGCAGGGTCCCCGGCGGCACTCCGAGCGAGTTGAGGAAGTCGGCGATGGGACCCGCGGGCACTCCTCCATCGATCTGGTTGTCGTGCTCGGCCCCGGTGCAGGTTTCGGCACTCCAGAACGACCCTGAGCTCGGCTTCGGGATAGTCGGCGCAGCCGGTCGCGGCGACTACCTGAAAGCGGGTCGCGTCACCTGCACCGCTGCGTGGCACGGTGACCAGCTGGCCACCGGAGACGGCCATGACCCTGCTCGGATCGGACTTCGGGGAGAAGGTGAAGCCGCCGCCTGCCGCGTCCTCCATCACCCAGTCGGAGGCCGGGCTCGGCTGAGCCGTCGGTCCGACCGTGCCGCCGCCGTCGGCGAGGAACTGGGCGGCCTGCGTGTAGAGGAGGTAGCTGCCCAAATCCGAGGCCTGGAAGCGAAGCTGGCCGCCACCGGGAGCCGGAGCACCCGAGCTCGCCGAGGTCAGCGAGAAGCATTCGCCCGCGACCGAGAAGCGCGTCTCAGCGCTCGCCCCCCCAGGCAGCACGGCGAGCAGGGCAGCCGCGAGCGCGACGGCGCCGATACCCCACCGGAACGCGAGCCTCCCCAAAAACATCCGAGGAGACTATCCGCGGGACATTGAAACGGCGCCGGTTCTAGGCGCTCTCGACCGCTTCGACGATGGCGCCCGTGTTGGTGCCCCAGTGCTCCTCGGGGTCGGGCGGCATGTCGCGCAGGTACCACTCGGCGTCGAGGGCACCCTTGGTGCCGCTGCCGGCGGCGGTGACCGCCTGCCGGTAGGTGTGGTCGACGAGGTCGCCGACCGCGAAGACTCCATCCAGCTTGGTCTTGGTGGACGGCTCCTCTACGACCACGTAACCCTCGTCATCGAGATCGACCTGGCCTTCGACCAGCTCCGACCGCGGCCGGTGTCCGATGGCGACGAACGCTCCGCCGACCTCGATCTCGGACTCCTCCCCGGACTCGGAGTTCTCGAGGCGGATCTTGGCGATCTTGCCGTCCTCGCCCGCGACGAACTCGAGCGGCTTGTACGGGGTCAGGAACTCGATGTTGTCCTTGCTTCGCGCACGCTCCTGCATGATCTTCGAGGCGCGGAACTCGTCGCGACGGTGGATGATCTTCAGGTCCTTGGCGAACTTGGAGACGAAGATGGAGTCCTCCATCGCCGAGTCGCCGCCGCCGATCACGGCCACGTTCTCGTCCTTGAAGAAGGCGCCGTCGCAGACACCGCAGGTGGAGACGCCGCGGCCGCCGAGCTCCATCTCGCCCGGGATCCCGAGCCGCTTGGGCTCCGCCCCCATGGAGAGGATCACGGCCCTCGCCTTGTACTCGTCCTTGCCGACTCGGACGGTATGGATGCCGCCGTCGGTCAGCTCGACCTCGGTGGCGTCGTCGGTGATGAAGCGCGTGCCGAAGCGCTCGGCCTGGGCGCGGAACTGATTCATCATCTCCGGCCCCATCACGCCCTCCGGATAGCCCGGGTAGTTCTCGACGTCGGTCGTGTTCTGAAGCTGGCCGCCCCACTGGAAGCCCTCAATGAGAAGTGGCTCGAGCTCGGCGCGGGCGGCGTACAGCGCCGCGGTGTAGCCCGAGGGCCCGCCGCCGATGATGATCAGGTTCTCGACCTTGCCGTTTTCGGTTGTCTCGCTCACGCTTCCTCGATTCGGGAGGCTATCGGTGTGTTCGGCGTTCTCACTTCACTTTTTATAGTAGCGCCAGGCCCCGTGGCGTTACGCCCCTCCCCCTCCCAGCGGTTGACGGTCTTGCGGAGCTGGAAGAACGCGACGATCCCCGGAGGGATCGGCAGCCAGAACGCGATCACCCGGTAGGTGAGGACCGCGGGGAAGACCTCCGAGCTGGGAACGCCGAACAGCACGAACGCGCCGATCATCCCCGCATCGACCGCTCCGACGCCTCCCGGGGCGAACGGGAAGAGGTTGGCGACCATGCCGAGGAAGAACCCCTGGATCACCACCCCCAGGGGGACCGAGGCGTGGAAGGCGTGGAAGCTCGCCCAGAGGATCGCGATGTTCGCGCCCCAGAAGCCGACCGCGCCGCCGAATGCCATCGCGCCGGAGCTCGGCTGGCGGACGAAGGCGATCGCGGTCCGGGTTCCCTGCGCGAACGTGGCCGGGGCGGTGGCGATCCGCTTGGCGATCCTGCTGAAGCGCCCGGAGGTGTGGCGCTCGATTCGGCGTTCGAAGTCGTTGGGGAGCAGAGCGATCAGCAGTCCAAGGACGAGCGCGAGGGCTGCGAGAGCGGCCGGAATCACCGTGCCGGAGAGGGGCGCCTCGCCCGACATGACACCGGTACGCAGCAGCACCCCGAAGACGACTATCGCAACGAGGTAGACCGAATAGAGGACCACGAGGAACGCGACCATGCGGCAGACCGATTGGCGGCGCTCCATGCCCGCCTTGCGCAGCGCCCAGTAGGTGAGCAGGATGCCGCCCGCACCGCCGGCGGAGAAGAGCCGGGTGGCCGCCAGCCCCGCCATCGTGATCTGGTAGCTCTCGCCCCACTCCAGGTGGATCACCTTTTCGCCGACGACGCCGCGGAACAGCGCGACGTAGGCGGCGAACATCGCGATGCAGAAGAGCACTCCGACGGCGATCCACAGCGGATCCCCCTCCTTGACCTTCCCCCAGGCGTCCTGCAGGTCGAAGAGCTTCGGGATCAGGACGTAGATCGCGACCAGCAGCAGGACGACCGCGACGCCGGTCTGGACGAGGCGCTTCGGGTTCGCAAAGAAGCTCGGCTCGGACTCCGCGAGCATCTCGCGCGCGGACTCGTCATGTCCTGAAGCGCTCTGCGGGCGCTCCTCCCTCACCTGAGGGATCTTCGCAAAGCCTGCTAGTCGCTCGCCACGCGCTCCAGGCGCTGCAACGCCTTACTCACGGCTTTCGCGACCGGCTCGGCATAGCGCTCCCCGCGCCTGATCGCCACCACCAGGGCGGCCCCGGCGAGCAGGTCGACGACGTAGTGCTCGCCGAGGTAGACGAGCGCGAACCCAAGCGTCCCGGCGTAGGCCCAGCCGGCCATCCCCTCACGCCATCCCATCTCGGAGAGCAGGATCGCCGCCATCAGGGAGGTCGCGAAGTGGAGCGATGGCATCGCGGCCCATGGATTGCCGCCGAGCGTGTCGTAGAGGACCGGCCAGGCCTTCCCCCACTCCTCCTCCCCGACCTCGACCATGATCCGGCGGATCTTTGCGTCGGTGTGCCCCTCCTCCGACGCCCACCACGGCGGCGCGGTGGGGACCGCCGCGTAGACGATGCAGCCCAGGTCATAGACGGCCGACATCTGCCTCGCGGACCGCGCGAACTGCTCCTGGTCGCGGGCGAGGATGTAGGTCAGCGCCGAATGGGGCTCGAAGAACCAGGTCCAGTGGACCCAGCAGAGGAAGCGGTTGATCACATTCCTGTTGCCGAGCCCGCCCAGGGCCCTCTGCAGCCTGACGTTGGGCAGCTCGCCGGCACCGATGACCCGGTCCACCCGGATCGGGTAGCCGACGCGCAGGCGGCTCTCGGCCCGCTCGGGGTCGTCGTAGGGGAGCTCGTGGCCCAGCACGAACATCCACATCTGCAGCGCGTACATGCCGGCGTCACGCAGCTTGGTCCGGGGTCGCAGGACCGCAAGGGCGGGCGGGCCCGCCGCGAGAGCCGCCGTCGTCACCGCCGGCGGGATCCGGCGCTTCTTCCGCATCAGCGGGACCGCGAAGGCCGCCGCCAGCGCAGCGGCGGCGGCGCCCTTCACCAGCGGGCGCCAGGGCGATGGACGTCTCGGTGCACTGCCGGGCAAGGAGGCGCGAGTCTAAAGCCAGCTCATGCGTGGTGCCGATAATCCCGTGTGAGCGCTACCGGCCTCGCCACGGCTCAAGACGGCGGCACCACGCCGACCATCGCCCTGCTCGAGAACCTCCCTGACGCGATCCTGCTGGTCGACGAGCGGGGCTCGATCGCCTACGCGAATGCGGCTGCCGAACGCCTTTTCGGGCTGCCGATCTCCGATCTCGCCGGCACCGCCCTGCCCACGCTCCTCGCGGAGCCCTACGGCGAGCAGTACGCAGCGCTCCTGCGCCGCTTCGCCGACGGCGAGCAGCCGGAGGAGCTCGGCGAGCGCCGCGAGGTGGTCACGCGCCAGCCCGACGGCTCGGGCGTGGCAATGGAGCTCTCCCTGAGCGAGGTACGGGTTGGGCAGGTCCGCTCCCTCGCGGCGGTCGGACACGACATCCGCGACCGCAAGCGCGAGGAGGCCCGGCTGCGCCAGATGGCGGAGCAGGATTCCCTCACCGGGCTCGCCAACCGAGTCAGCTTCGAGCACGCCCTGACCAGGCACGTCGACTTCGCCGCACGATACGGAAGCGGCGGCTCGGTGATCGCGGTCGGCGTCGACAGCTTCAAGTACGTGAACGAGTCGCTCGGCGCGGCGGGGGGAGATGAGGTGCTCGCCGGGCTCGCCGAGCTGATCAGCAGCCGGCTCCGCAAGACGGACGTGCTCGCCCGGGTGGGCGGCGACGTCTTCGGCATCCTCATCCACGGGGCCGACCGGACGAAGGCGATCACCCTCGCCGACGAGCTGCTCGGGATCGCCCGGCGCCATCCCTTCGTGATCAACGGCGAGGGGATCAGGATCTCCCTGAGCGCGGGTGTGACCTCCCTCGACGAGCGGCAGGTGGTCGGCGCGGAGCTGCTGGCCGAGGCCGAGACCGCGATGTCCACGGCGAAGGAGACGGGGCGGGACCGGGTCTCCGCATACGACCCGACCGGGCGCAGCGAGATGGACGAGCGCCGCGCCTGGACCGAGCGCGTCCGCCAGGCCACGGAGCGCGGCCTCTTCGTCCTGACCAGCCAGCCGATCGTCAACCTCGAGAAAGGCGAGGCCACCCAACACGAGATCCTCCTTCGCATGCGGGACGACGGTGGCGGCCTGGTCGTGCCCGGCGAGTTCCTCGCGACCGCCGAGCGCTTCGGGCTGATCGGCGGCATCGACCGCTGGGTCACCCAGCAGGCCGTCCGCCTGATCGCCGCCCACAACGCCGACGGCCGGGAGCTGACCCTGGAGGTGAACCTCTCCGGCCAGACGATGGGCGACGCCCGGTTCCCGGACGAGGTCAGGCGCGAGCTCACCAGGAGCGGGATCGATCCCGCCAGCCTGATTTTCGAGGTCACCGAGACCGCCGCTGTCGCCGATATGGACCACGCCCGGGCCTTCGCTCAGAGCCTCGCCAAGGTCGGCTGCCGGTTCGCCCTCGACGACTTCGGGGCGGGCTACGCGTCCTTCTACTACCTGAAGCACCTGCCGATCAGCTACCTGAAGATCGACGGCGAGTTCGTCAAGGAGCTGCCGAACAGCCGCACCGACCAGCTCATCGTCAGGGCCGTGGTCCAGGCGTGCCAGGGCCTCGGCATCAAGACCATCGCGGAGTTCGTCACCGACCAGGTGACGATGGACTTGGTCCGCGAGCTGGGCGTCGACTTCGCCCAGGGCTACCACCTGGGCAGGCCCGAGCCGGTCTCGGCTCTGAGACAGTCGACTCCGACCGCCTAGGGGCGCGTGACCCGCTCGAGCGGGATCAGCAACGACTCGTATGCCGCGCCGGTCGCCTCCTCCAGGCCGATCTCGCAGGTCCGGTTGCTGCACACATACGCGTCGTGGTTCGATCCGGCGAGCTCGGCGGCCTCCTCGGCCGTCGCGGACCTCGTCAGCTCCGGGTGGAGCATGCCGCGGTCGCCCGCCATCCCGCAGCACGTCGCCCGGATCGGCTGGACCACCTCCTCCGCCATCGCGGCGGCGATCTCGCGGAGCTGGCGCTCGAGGCCCATGTGACGGGTCGAGCAGGTCGGGTGCACCGCGACCGAGCCGAGACGCTGCTTGACCTCGAGGTTGGGGAGCAGGCGCTGGGCCCAGGCCACCGAGTCGAGGATCTCCAGCTCCGGATGGCGCTCCTTCGCCTCCTCCGCCAGGCCATGGGAGCAGGAGCTGGCATCGATGACGGCAGGCAGCTCCCCCTCCCCGGTCCAGAGCCAGAGTGCCTCGACGGTGCGGTCTGCCATCAGCTCGGCGCCCTCGGTGTAGCCCTTCGACGCCCACGGGACCGAGCAGCACTTCCCCGCGACGTCGTCCGGGATCCAGACCGGCATGCCGGCCCGGGCGGAGACCGCGACCATCGCCTCGGGCAGCGGCAGGCCTCCGTCCTCGGTTGACGGGCCGAAGATGCGGTTGACGCAGGCGGGCATGTAGACGGCCGCGGCGCCGTCGCGCGAGGTGCGCGGCAGCTTCGCGGGGGCCGGCGGCGGCATGCTGCGCGGCCAGGACGGCACGAGCTCGTCGCTGAACAGCGAGCGGGCGGCTCCGGCGGCGCCGCGCATCAAGGGGCCGGCGACCGATCCGGCGCGGAGCCCGGCCCGGGCGGTCTTCTCGACCGACGACCAGTGCTCCGCCACCCTGGCCGCCTGGCGCTGCGCCTTTTGAGGGTGCTCCTCGGCGCGGAATCCCTTGATCAGCTTGCCCGTGTCGATGCCCAGGGGGCAGGCGATCTGGCAGGTGCCGTCGGCGGCACAGGTCTGGATGCCGTCGTACTCGTACTGCTCGACCAGCGCCCGCTGCACCGGAGAGCCCGTGGGCTGGCGCGCCATCTCACGCCGGATCACGATCCGCTGGCGCGGCGTCGTGGTCAGGTGGCGGCTCGGGCAGACCGGCTCGCAGAAGCCGCACTCGACGCAGGTGTTCGCGACCTCCTCGATCTCCGGAGTGGTCTTCAGGTTCCGGAGGTGGGCCTCCGGGTCGCGGTTGAGGAGCACGCCGGGCGCGAGCACGCCATCCGGGTCGGCCAGCTCCTTCACCCGCCACATCAACGCGGTGGCCTTCTCTCCCCATTCCCGCGCGACGTACGGCGCCATGTTCAGGCCCGTGCCGTGCTCGGCCTTCAGAGAGCCGTCGTACACCTCGAGGATCAGCTCGACAAGCTTCTCCATGAAGGCCTCGTAGCGCTCGAGGTCCTCCTGCTTGGAGAAGTCCGGCGTGAGCATGAAGTGGAGGTTCCCCGCGGATGTGTGGCCCGCCACACCGGGGAGGAATCCGTGCTCGCCGAGCAGCGCCTGGATGTCGCGGGCGGACTCTGCGATCCGCTCCGGTGGCACGCAGACGTCCTCGATGATCAGCGATGTGCCTGGGGCACGGAAGCGGCCGATCAGGCCGTGCAGGCCCTCGCGGACCGTCCAGGCGACCTCGACCCGCTCCTCATCACGGGTGAAGTCCGGCGGCCTGATCAGCTCGTGCTCCTTGAGGATCTCCTCGGCCCCGGCGACCAGCTTGTCGAGCTCGCCATCGGTCTCCGCGCCGAACTCAACCAGCAGTGCGGCCGAGGTCGGCGGCAGCTCGAGCCAGTCCTGCGGCGCTCCGGCGATGTTCTGAGCGGCGACCATCAGGGCGGGGGCGACCATGAGCTCGACCGCGCTCGCCCCCGCCTCGACCAGCGCCGGCACCGGCTCAGTCGCCGACTCGATCCCGTCGAAGTGGAGCCAGGAGACGGTGGTGCGCGAGGGCTTCGGCACCGTCTCCATCACCGCCTCGGCGATGAACCCGAGCGTCCCCTCCGACCCGATCAGCAGGCGGCGAAAGATCTCGACGGGCTCATCGGCATCGAGAAAGGCGCAGAGCCGGTATCCGGTCGTGTTCTTGATCTGGAACTTCCTGCGGATCCGCTCACTGAGCTCGTCGTCGGCTCGGATCTCGTCCCGGATCTCGGCCAGTCCTTCGGCCAGCTCGGGCTCCGCCTCCGCGAACCGCTCCGCCGCGTTCGGCGCCGCCGTGTCGATCACCGTCCCCGACGGCAACACGAAGGTCAGGGAGCGGACGGTGCTGTAGGAGTCCGCGACGATTCCGCAGCGCATCCCGCCGGAGTTGTTGGCGAGGACGCCGCCGACGCAGGCGATGTCGGTGCTGGCCGGGTCGGGTCCCAGCTTGCGCCCGTGGGGCCAGAGCGCCCGGTTGGCGTGCCCGAGGACGGTGCCGGGCTTGACGCGGGCCCGCGCGCCGTCGTCGAGCACCTCCACCCCGGTCCAGTGCCGGCGGACGTCGACCAGGATCCCGTCGCTCTGGGACTGGCCGTTCAGGCTGGTGCCGCCGGCTCGGAAGGTGACGGGCACCTTCGACGCGCGGGAGTAGGCGAGGACCTTGGCGACGTCATTTGCATCCCGCGCCATGACGACCGCCTTCGGCAGCAACCGGTACGGGCTCGCGTCGGACGCGTAACGGATGAGGTCGATGACCCTGGTCAGCACGCGGTCGGGCCCGAGCAGCTCGATCAGCTCCGAGCGCAGCGGCTCGGGCGTTCCCGAGGCGAGCTCGTCGGGCGCGCGATCCTTGGAGGGCTCACTCCCCTCCGGCGCGATCCGGCTCACATCCGGCGCCAGCAGATCCATCGGCGCAGCCTAACCGGACCCCTGCGATGAACGGTGGCCACTGAAGGAGGCGGGTCATGGCTGCATTTGTCGACTTCCTTTCGCTATGCGAAAAGAACTCGACAAACCCGGTTAGAACAGCGCCATGCCCGGCGCCACCGGGACCTCGACCAGCTCGGGCCTGCCCGATCCGATCGCGCCTTCCAGCGCCGCGTGCAGCTCGTCGCGGCCGGAGACGGCCTTCGATGCGACGCCGTACGCCTCCGCAACCTTCGCGACCTCCAGCGCCGGCAGGTCGAGGCCGGGCGCGCCCTGCACCTCCTCGACGTCGGCGAACCACTTTAGGATCGAGTACTCCTCGTTGCGGAGGACCAGGAAGGTGACCGGGACGTCGTAGGCCGCGGCGGTCCAGAAGCCGGTGATCGCGTACTGCGCCGAGCCCTCGCCGAGCACGCAGACGACCGGGCGGTCCGGCTGGGCGAGCTGGACGCCGATCGCGCCCGCGAGGCCGAAGCCGAGGCCGCCGCCCGCGCCGAAGTAGTAGCTGCCGGGCTTCGAGATCCGGAGCTGGTTGCGCAGCGCGAGGGTGCTCGACGGCGACTCGAGGACGATGATCCCGTCGTCCGGGAAGACCTGCCGGAGCGTGTTGTGGACCATCGTCGGCGTCAGCGGGTCTGTCTCCTCGCCGGCGCTCGGCTCGGGCAGCGGGTCCGGCTCGGCGCGATTCGCCTCGCCAACCTCGGCGAGCAGCGCGCGGATGGCGAGCGCGGGGTCGGCGAGGATCACGTCGCCCATCGGTGCGCGAGCGGCCTCGTCGGGGTCGCTGGTGATCGCGACGAGGGAGGCGCCCTCCGGGAGGAGAGGACCGGGGATGTAGGGGTAGTACGGGAAGACCGAGGAGCCGATCACCAGGATCAGGTCCCGGCCCTTGAGCGTCTCGGCGACGGGGCCGATCGCCGGGGGCAGGACGCCCTGGAAGAGCGGGTGGCCCTCCGGGAAGCCGAGGCGCCCGCCGCCCGGCGCGGGCGAGGCGAAGACCGGCAGCTTCTGGCGCTCGGCAAGGGCGATCGCGTCGTCCCAACCGCCGCTCGCGTCGATGTCGGGGCCGGCGACCAGTACCGGGTTGCTCGCTCCCTCGAGCCGCTTCGCCAGCTCCCTGATCGCGTCGGGATCGGGGCCGGTGCGCGGCTCGGAGGTCCGCTCGACGACCGCGCCCGAGGCGTCCTCGGCCTCGGCATTCCAGTCGTCCATCGGCAGCGAGACGAAGGCGGGGCCCTTGGGTGCGAGCGAGGCGGTGTGGATCGCCCGGGCGAGCGCATGCGGCACGTCCTGCGCCCGCGGCGGCTCGAAGCTCCATTTGACGAAGGGATGGACGACCCGTGTCGCGTCGCGATTGGTCAGGTTGGCCTGCATCGTGATGTGGGCCCTGACCTGCTGTCCGGCCGTCACCACCAGCGGAGAGTGGTTGGCCTGGGCGTTGAAGATCGCCCCCATCCCGTTGCCGACCCCCGGCGCGGTGTGGAGGTTGACGTGGGCCGGTCCGCCCGAGGCCTGCGCGAATCCATCCGCCATCCCGACGGCCACCGCCTCCTGCAGGCCGAGGACGTAGCGGAAGTCGTCGGGGAATTCGGCGAGCATCGGCAGCTCGGTCGAGCCGGGATTGCCGAAGATCGTCGTCATCCCGTGCTCGCGGAAAAGATCGAAGGTGACCTCGCGAACGCTCGCCATCGGCGGGGAGCCTAACCGTCGGGCGCCGATCAGACCTGCGTGAAGTGCCGCGGCGCCGACTGTCGCGTCGAGCCGCGCCTGATCGCATCGTTCCCGAAGCGCTCCCGGATCTCGTCGACGGCGCGGTCGAGGGCCGGATCGTCCTGGGGATCCAGCGGCAGCTCGAGCTGCGCCTCGTGGCTCAGATTGGCGACCGTGATCCCGAGCAGCGTGATTCCGCGACGCTCGATCATCGGGCGGGCGGCGGCGAGCAGCGTCCGGGCGGCGGCGAGGATCGCGCCGGTGCCCGCGGTCGGATGCGGGAGCGTGCGAGAGCGGGTGGCCCGCGAGAAGTCGCCGAAGCGGAAGCGCAGGGTCACCGTCCGGCCGGCCCAGCTCGAAGCGCGCGCCCGGCGCGTCACCCGGTCGACCAGCGTGACAAGCAGTGCATCGAGATCCGATCGGGATCGTCCGCCTCCCGCGAACGCCGATTGGGTCCCGATCGAGCGGCGCCGTCTGCCCCGGCGCACCCGGCGCGGATCCCGGTTGTGAGCGACGGCATGCAGGTGATGCGCCGCGTGGGGGCCGAGGAACATCGCCAGTTCGGTGGGATCGCGGCGACCGATCTCCCCGATCGTGGTGATGCCGTGGGCGCGGAGCTTCTCCGCGGTCGCGTCGCCGACACCCCAGAGCGCCTCCACTGGGAGTGGCTCGAGGAATGCCGACTCGCGCGACGGATCGATGACGAGCAGCCCGTCGGGCTTGGCCGCGCGGCTGGCCATCTTGGCGAGCACCTTCGTCCGCGCGACGCCGACCGTGACCGCCAGCCCCACCCGCTCACGCGCCAGCCGCCGCAGCCGCTCGGCGACCTGGCGCGGCGTCCCCGAGATCCGCTCCAGGCCCCGCACGTCGAGGAACGCCTCCTCCAGCGAGAGCCCCTCGACCAGCGGTGCGGTCTCCTCGAAGAGGTCGAACAGGGCCCTGCTCGCCTCGGTATAGGCGGAGAAGCGCGGCGACACCACCGCGGCGTGCGGACAGAGCCGTCGCGCCCGGCGCCCTCCCATCCCACCGTGAATCCCATAGGCGCGGGCCTCGTAGCTGGCCGCCATCACGACACCCGCCCCGACGATCGTCGGGCGGCCGCGCAGGCTCGGATCGTCGCGCTGCTCCACCGCGGCGAAGAAGGCGTCGGCGTCGGCATGCAGGATCGACGCTTCCTCTGACACGAACGTATGTTCGCATCGCGGGGCGGCTGATTCAACCGCCCAGCCGGCGGTCTAGAAGTTCTTCGGCCTGCGCGGCTCGAACAGCCAGGCGTCGAAGAAGTGGTCGAGCGGGACTCCGGCGTCGGCCTCCGCCAGGGCGATGAACTGCTGGGTGCTCGCATTGCCGTAGGCGTGCTGGCTGACCCAGTCGCGAAGGGTCGCGTAGAAGGCCTCGTCTCCCACCTTCTCTCTCAGCGCCTCGAGAGTCATCCCTCCGCGGTAGTAGACGGCGAGGGAGAACAGCTTCTTCGGTCCCGGCGCTCCCGGGGGGAGCTTCCAGAAGCCGCGGATCCCGAACGGCCGCTTCTTGAAGTACCGGTGGAAGATCCGCCGAAGGCGGGCGTCCGCGCCCCGCGTCTCCCACATCCAGGTGACCCAGGTCGCGAAGCCCTCGTTCAGCCAGACGTCCTGCCATTGCGCGACCGAGACCGCGTCCCCGAACCACTGGTGGGCGGTTTCATGAGCGACGACGTCCGGGAACGGAGCGCCGAGA
This sequence comes from uncultured Solirubrobacterales bacterium, assembly GCA_963815045.1. Lineage (GTDB taxonomy): Bacteria > Actinomycetota > Thermoleophilia > Solirubrobacterales > 70-9 > DASUPK01. Next base: position 579,054 of record CAWFET010000002.1, on the reverse strand, counting down.
TAGACCGGGCGCGTCTGGTTCTCGAGAGCGGTCTCGGACTTGCCGGGCACCACGATCGATCCCGCGCTCGAGAACGGATAGGGGCCGAAGCGAGAGGCGAAGAGGTCGATGGTCCGCGGCAGCTTCCGCAGGCTCCGCCGCGACCGCTCTCCCTGGCCCGGGGCCACCGCCGTCCAGCTGGGTATGCCGTCGATCGTCGAGCGCTTGATCGGAAAGCGGCCGATCGTCACGGTGGAGAGATAGGTGGCCATCGGCTCCGGCTCGTGCCAGGCGAAGGTGGTCGCCTTGCCGTGCCGATGGACGAAGTCGAGCCGCCCGTTTGCGACCGCGCGATAGCGGCGCGGCACCTTCACCGTGAACGAGTAGGTCGCCTTGTCCGACGGGTGGTCGTTGCAGGGGAACCAACCCGGTGAGCCGTTGGGCTCGCTGAACACGGTCGTCCCGTCGTGTGTCCTGATCCACCCCACCCCGCCGATCGGCTGCGGGCGGCCCTTGTAGGCGACCGCCACGGTGAAGGTGGCGCCCGAGGCGAGCGGAGCCGCGGGCGTCACGGTCATCTCGCCGTCGTGGCGCGTGACCCCGGCGGGTGTGCCGTCGACGGTCACCGAGGTCACCCTCAGCCCGCGGAGGTCGAGGTTGAAGGAGCTGAGCGCCTGGGTGGCCGTGGCGCCGATGGTGGCGACCGCCCTGACCTTGTCAGGCTTGGGGCGGACGGCCAGGTTGAGGTCGTAGTGGTCGACCTTGTAGCCGCCGTTGCCCATCAGCGGGAAGTACGGGTCGCCGGCGCCCGGCGCGCCGGGCGACTGCGCGGAGGCCCAGGGGGCCAGCGCGAGCGCGCTCACGACGGCGAGCGCCGCGGTCATGCAGCTTTTCGGTACCGCTCTCATCTCCCCGGCGAATCGACGTTACTGGCCGTCGTGGCCGCCATGTTCGTCCGTCCATTCGCCGGGGCGGAGCGTCCAACGCCCTCAAGAGCGCCGCGTGCGGGATCGACTCTTATCGGGAGCGCGGCTCGAGGCCGCGAACACGACACGGAGGTCACAGTGAGAACCGGGAAGAAGCTTCTGATCACCACCGGGGTTCTAGCCGCCAGCTACCTCGGCGCGCTCGCTCCCGCAAGCCAGGCCAGCACGGTCTGCAACGAGGCCGAGAACTCCCACCGAGGCGGGTACCAGGTCTCCGGCGGGATCGTTGATCCGGTGCCGCCCGCCTTCCTGCGCGGCTCGCAGATGCGCGTCGGCAACGACAACTCCCGCGGTCTTGACCACGCGGCCGACCAGTCGCCGGCGCTGCGCCAGTGCGGCACGGCCGGTGACGGCGGGGGCGGGGGCGGGATCCCCACCTGATTTCAACCCGCGTCGGCGGCGGCGGACTCTTGGGCGAGAGTCCGCCGCTCCGCCGGGCCGGGGGACTAGTTAATAGACTCACGCCGCCTTGCTTGCCCTGATCGGACCCCACGCGGCGCACTCGCCCAACGCCCAGGACATGAACACCCTCTACTGGGTGATGCTCGCCATCGGCGTCGTCCTGCTGGTGGCGATCAACCTCGCGCTCATCGGCGTCGTCATGCGCTTCCGGTCGGCCCGCGGACGCGAGCCGCGGCGCCTGGTGGTCCGGCGCCCCGCGCAGTTCGCGACCGCCGGCGTCTTCGGCGCGATCGTCGTGGTCGCCTTCGTCCTCGGGGTCCTGCTTACCCACGACACCAAGAAGGTCGAGGCGTCCGGGCCGAACGGGCTCCAGGCCACCTCGAGCCTGACCGCCCAGCGCTCGCTCGACCTGCCGGTCACCGCCGCCTCCTCCGCGCCCTTGCAGATCAACGTCTGCGGCCAGCAGTGGATCTGGCGCTACGAGTACCCGGACGGGACCTACTCCTACTACCAGCTGGTTGTGCCCGTGGACACCGCGGTCATCCTGCACCTCTGCTCGACCGACGTCGTCCACCGCTGGTGGGTCCCCGGGCTGAGCCCGAAGATGGACGCCACGCCGGGCGAGACCAACACGACCTGGTTCAAGGCCGACGAGACCGGCGACTACGACGGCGCCAGCTACGCGTTCTCGGGCGCCAGCTACGCGGTCATGCGGACCCGCGTCCACGTGGTCGACGTGCCGACCTATCAGGCCTGGCTCGAGCAGCAGGCCGCCGGCATCCAGCAGGCACAGAACTTCGTCCAGCAGGCGAACGGGGAGGGCTGATGGGCACCAATGGAAGAAGCATCGCCCCACACCGGCCCGAGCTCGTCACCGACGGCCCGGCGCCGTCCCGCCCGCGCTGGCTCGAGATGGTGATGAGCCCGGACCACAAGGACATCGGCCGCATCTACATCGGCGCGGCGCTCTCCTTCCTGGTGCTCGGCATCGTCTCCTTCCTGCTGATGCGCCTGCAGCTGGGCGTCCCGGAGAACGACCTGATCGAGCCGGTCACCTTCAACCGCCTGCTCTCGGTCGGCAGCGCGACCCTGGTCGTGCTCTTCGGCCTGCCGATCGCATTCGGCCTGTACACCTACGTCGTCCCGCTCCAGATCGGCGCCCGCTCACTCGCCTTCCCCCGCCTCGCCTCACTCTCGCTGTGGCTGTACATCTTCGGAGGCGCCCTGCTGTACGCGTGCTTCGCCTACACGCCGCCCGAGGCCGGATTCAACTCGTGGCCGCCGCTCTCCGACACCGCGTTCATCTCGAACAACGGCGTCGACGTCTGGATCACCGCGGTCGGCCTCACGGTCCTCGGCCTGGTCCTGCAGTCGATCAACCTCGCGGTGACGATCTCCAAGCTGCGGGCGCCCGGGCTCGCCTGGCGGCGGCTGCCGACCTTCACCTTCTCGGGCGCCGTCTCGAGCTGGACCATGATCGTCGCGGGCTCGGCGATGCTCGCGGCCCTCGTCATGCTCGAGATGGAGCGGCACTTCGGCGGCGTCTTCTTCGACCCCGGGGAGGGCGGCGCGCCGATCTTCTACCAGCACCTGAGCTGGATCTTCTTCACCGGCTGCTACCTCGTCTTCCTGCTGCCGGCGTTCGGGGCCATCTCGGAGATCCTCCCCGTCTTCTCCGGCAAGCCGCTGCTCTCGCGCGGTGCGCTGATGATCTCGATGGCGGCGATCATGCCGCTGGGCCTGCTCGCCTGGATGCAGAACATGATGAGCGCGTCAATCCCGATCGGGTGGCTGTACGGCGCGATGTTGATGTCGCTGCTGCTGACCATCCCCATCGGGGTGATCCTGGTGAACTGGATCGGCACGATCGCCGGCGGGGTCATCCGGATGCGCGCGCCCATGATGTTCGCGCTGGCATCGATCTCGACCCTGACCTTCGGGCTCGTCGGGGAGCTGATCCAGAGCGTCATCCCGGTCAACTGGCTGCTCGCCGACACGACCGCCTCCACCGCGGCCAGCGGCTACGTGCTGGTCGGCGGGCCGGTGCTCGGCGGCCTGGCGGCCCTCTACTACTGGTTCCCGAAGATGACCGGCCGCACCATGGGCGAGGCGCTGGCCAAGCCCTCAGTGATCCTGATCGTCCTGGGGGCCCAGGTCACCTTCATCCCCCTCTTCCTGGCCGGCGTCGCGGGCCAGCAGGTCGACATCTTCAAGTTCTTCGAGGCCAGCGACGCAATCAATGCTCAGCACCTGAACGCGCTCAACCTGATCGCGACGATCGGGGCGTTCGTGCTGGCGCTCGGCATCGTGCTGTCCCTCGTCAACGTCTACGTGGGGGTCACGGGCGGAACACGAGCCGGACACGACCCCTGGGGCGGCGAGACGCTCGAGTGGTTCGCCACCTCGCCCCCGCCGCCGCACAACTTCGACGTCGTCCCGGACGTCCGCAGCCACGAGCCGCTGCGAGACATCCGCGAGGCGGTGGACCGCCGCGACCCGTCGCGTCCCGCTCCGGCGGAGACCAAAGAGCCGGTAGCCTGACGCCATGGCCGGACCCGTTGCCGGGGGCGGCGGGGACGAGCTCCGCCGGTTTCGCCGCCTGGCAGACCTCACCGCTGTTGTCACCTTTCTGCTGATCGTCGTCGGCGGAATCGTCCGCGTGAGCCAATCCGGCCTGGGCTGCGGCCCCGGCGGCAGCGGCACCAAGGGCTGGCCCCTCTGCGGCGGCCAGGTCATCCCATTCGTGGGCAACGAGAACCGCGTGATCGAGTTCTCTCACAGGCTGCTGGCGACCATCGTGGTGATCCTGATCGGGTTCCTCTGCTGGCGTGCCTACAAGGGGCTCCGGGACGGCCACAACTGGGCCTTTCGCGGCTCGCTGATCGCCGGCGTGCTCGTCCTGATCCAAGCCGGGCTGGGCGGCCTCACCGTTGAGCACAGCCTCGCCGAGGAGCTGGTGGCGGCCCACCTCGGCACCGCGATGATCTTGCTCGGCCTGCTGCTCTGGCTGAGCTTCAAGGCCCGCTCCGACGCCGCCGTCGAGGCCGGCGCGGCCAGGCCACCGGTCCGTGGGCTCAAGCCCTTCGCGGGAACCGCCGCCGTCCTGCTCCTCTGCGCGATTGTCGCCGGCGGCTATATGGCCGGCACCGAGGAGGAGGGCGTCAACGACGTGGGGCCCAACATCGCCGGGGCTCATCTGGCCTGCGGCAAGATGTTCCCCGAGTGCGGGTCCGGGAAGTTCCTGCCGTTCGGGAACAACCGGCTGACCGACATCCACCTCACCCACCGCGTGTTCGTCTACCTGGCGACGATCGCGGTCATCGTCCTGCTGTCTGTCGCCTTCGCACGGGGCTCGCGCGACCGGCTCCTGCTGCTGGCCGCGATCCTGCTCCTCTGCCAGTTCACGCTGGGCGCGCTCAACGTCTGGCTCGGCGAGCACGGGCCGTTGATCGTCGCCCACCTGGCAACGGGCACGCTGCTCTGGGCCACGGTGATCTCGATCGCCTACAAGCTCGCCTGGCTTCCCAGCGAGGACGCACGGCCTGAGAGAGCTCCGCGGGCTGAGGCGTCGGCGGCCGCCGTATGAGCGTGCACCTCGGCACCGGCCCCGACCGCGTCGCGCGACCCGCGCAGCGCCCCGGCGGCGAGCAGGTCTCGGTCACTCCCGGCGACGCCCGCGCGAGGACGATGCGGGCCGCCATCGAGACGGCGAACGACTACGTCACGCTCACCAAGCCGCGGATCATCTCCCTGCTCCTGCTCACCTGCGTGGCCACGATGTTCGTCGCCGATCCGGGCGGCCCCGCCCTCTCCACCATCCTCTGGACCTGCCTGGGCGGCTATCTGGCCGCGGGCGGCGCCGGAGCGATCAACCAGTACATCGAGCGCGAGCGCGACGCGCGGATGGCCCGGACCAAGGGCCGGCCGCTGGCCAGCGGCCGGATCGAGCCCGCGCGAGGCCTGATCTTCGGCACCACCCTCGGCGTCGTCGCCGTGGCCCAGCTCTGGATCACCGTGAACGCCCTGACAGCGGCCCTGGCGGCCGCCGGCCTGCTCGGCTACGTCTTCGTCTACACGCTCTGGCTGAAGCCGCGCACGCCGCAGAACATCGTGCTGGGCGGCGCCGCCGGCGCGATGCCCCCTCTCGTCGGCTGGGCCGCCGCCACCGGAGGGCTCACCCTCGACGCGCTCTGGCCATTCGCCATCGTCTTCTTCTGGACCCCACCGCACTTCTGGGCCCTCTCCCTGCTGATCTCGGACGACTATGCCCGCACCGGCGTGCCGATGCTGCCCGTGGTCCGCGGGGAGACGACCACGCGCCACCAGATCGTCTACTACGCGCTGCTGCTGGTCGCCATCACGATCGGCCCCGTGATCACGGGGCTGTTCGGCACCGCGTACCTGATCGCAGCGCTGGTGCTCGGCGCCGGATTCATCGGCCTGGCTCTTGCGCTGCTCGCGAATCCGTCTCGCCCGGCGGCGCGCCGGCTCTACCTGAGCTCCCTCGCCTACCTGGCGCTGCTCTTCGTGGCGATGGCGCTCGACCGGGCGCTGTAGCGGCCACCAGACCGCTCCACTTTGGAGCGAAGGGCGAAGCCCGTAGCGACTTACGTGGGGCGGCCGCCTGTGGCCGCGGCTTTATGGCGAAGCCGGCCCGTGGCCGCGGCTTTATGGCGAAGCCGGACTGGATAGTGTTCCCGCCCATGGATCGCGAACGCTCACGAGCGAACATCCGGGCGGGCATGGTCGCCGGGTCCCTCGCGCTGCTGGTCTTCGCACTGGCCTTCTACGTCGCCATCCTCTATCTGCGATGAGCCAGCCCGAGAAGCCGACAGAGGTCATCTACCTGCCGCGCCCGAGCGTCCTCCCGGCGCTCTTCGCGTTCGGCTTCGCCGCAGTCGTGGTGGGCCTCTACGCATGGTGGCCCTACTCGGTGATCGGCGGCGTGATCGCGCTCTTCTCGCTGATCGGCTGGCTGCGGGCCAACCGCGGGGAGATCGCGCGGATGCCGAACCGGCAGCGGACGGATACCGCGCCGATTCCGCTGGCGGCCACCAGGCCGCCCTCCGACTAGAGCCCGGCTCCTACCCGCACCAGGGGTTCCGCGGCACGCCCTTGCACGGGTGCGGCATGTTCTTGAGCTTCTTGTTCGGAAGCTTGTGCATGACGACCGACTGCCGGCGCGGGTAGTGGTCGTTGGGGCCGCAGGGCGTCCCGAACAGCATCGCCGCGCACTCGACCTGGGTCACCAGGTCACCGTTCGGGTTGGCCGGCGCCGTCGGCCCGCACGCCGGCTGAGTCGACTGGAGGTTGGCGGGTGAGGTGCCGTCCGGCAAGGAGTTCCCCGAGTAGCAGTTGACCGGGTTCCCGTCCGTGAACGTGATCTGGCCGATGTCTCCGTTGGTCGCGTTGCCGAAGGAGCCGTTCCCCTTGAAGGTGTTGTTCTTCGCCGCATTGCCCCAGTCGTCGTAGAGGCATCCGAACGGACCACCCGTCTCGATCCCGCCCTCGCAGTGCGCGACCGGCGGAGGGGTATCGGCATCCGGGTACGGAAGGATGAGGAGTCCCCACGATCCGTTGTTGACGAAGCGGTTCTTCATGACCGTGTCGTTGCGGCCGCCCGAGATCGACACCCCGGTGCCGACCGGCGCAGCGCCGGCCGCCCCGACCCGCGGGACGTTCGGATTGTTGTTGTCGTGGATGTAGTTGTTCATCAGGACCCAGCACGAGCCGGTGTGCGTGATCGAGCTGGTGCCGCTGCCCGGGCAGGCGCCGTTCTGGGGTGAGGGCGCGTCGTCGTTGTTCTGGCTGTTGGTATCGAACCCGTCCTGGTTGTTGTCGAACTCCGAGTTCTTGACGATGAGCCAGCCCCCCGAGTTCGTCCCCGAGTAGCCGAGCGCGCTGTACTCCGACCAGGCGTGGTCCAGAACCTGGTTGCAGACCTGCTGACAGGCGCCGATGTAGTAGCCGGAGTCGCTGAAGTTGCTGGCGTAGGTCTGGAACAGCTTCCCGCTGCCGCTGTCGTTGCTGGTGAACAGGCCGTACGAGGCCGCCGTGTCGTCGCCGCCGTAGTAGCTCGACGTGGTGCTGAGGTAGGAGCCCTTGAACGGGCCCATCCCGATCTGACCGGAGCCGTCACCGCCGTTCCACCAGATCTCGTTGCCCTGTCCGCTGCTCCCCACCAGGAAGTTGCAGACGGTGAGGTTGTCGATCCGCGTGTGGTTCGCCTTGAAGACGACGATTCCGTTGCGGCCCTGGGGCCCGTCGGGCGTGTTGACGCCGAAGTCCTGGACCGCCGGGTCGGAGCTGCAGTGCTTGCCCTTGTGCGGCATGGTGCCGTCGACGATCACCTTCTTGCGGCTCATCCCACGGAGGTGCAGTCCCTTCTTGGTGATCAGAACGCCGGCAGGCGGTGGCGCGCCCTCTTTGGCCGGGCCGGTGACCTGGTCGTAGCGCTCGTGGTAGTCGCCGGGGCCGACGAGGATCCAATCGCCGGGCCTCGCCTTGTTGACGGCAGCCTGGATCGTCTTGAACTTGCCCTTGATCCCCTTGTAGGTGCCCACCCGCAGGACGCGCTTGTGGGCCGACGCGGAGGCCGGCGCCAAGACGAGCACGGCGAGGGTGAGCGGAAGGAGAAGCAGTGCGGGCAAGAAGCGCAATTCCCGGCGTACCGCCATTTGTTTTCCCTTCAGTCTCCGGGCCGGCTCCGCGGACCACGGTCCGGCGCGGTGTTGCCCCGCACGCAGCCTATACCCGAACCGGGCGAACGAGGTGGGTGGTGGCTACGGAGGCGACATCGACGCGGTCGCTCCGACCTGCGTCCAGCAGCGCACGATGTCCCGCATCGAGAGGACCCCGACCAGCTCTCCGCGGTCCACGACCACGAGGTGGCGGATGCCGCGCTGCACCATCTCCTCGGCGGCCTGCTCGAGGCTCCAGGTGGGCTCGGCGGAGATGACGCTCTCCGACATGTGATCGGCGACCTTCTCGGCATCGGGGTCCTTGCCCGTGCCGACCGCGTTGAGGATGTCTCGCTCCGTGATGATCCGCGGGGCCGGGGATTCGTCGTCGAACACCAGGGCGGCGCCGGTGCCCTTCTCCGTCATCTTCGTCGCGGTCTCCCTCAGCGTGTGGCCGGGGCCGACCGCCAGGACCACACTCGACATGCCCTCGCGAACCTCCACGCCCATGCTCCTTTCGGCTTAGCCATCAGGTCGCGGCCACAACGGCCGCTTAGTGCCGTTCGGCGCAAGCTTATCCCACGCCTGGGCACGGGTAGGCCGGTCGGCCTCGCCAGATAGGATTCCCGCGCCCGATGCAGGACCTCAGGCACAAGGGACGCGCGATCTGGCTGATCGCAACCATCGCCGCCGCGACCGCCGTCGTGGGGCTGACCGGCTGCGACCTCGGCCCCAAGGCGAACCTCGACAAGGGGCAGCAGCTCTTCACGCAGAAGTGCGGGAGCTGCCACACGCTGACCGGCGCCGGGACCAACGGCGACATCGGCCCCAACCTCGACTACGCCTTCAAGCAGGCGCGGGCCAACGGCATGGATGACGACACGATCCAGGGTGTCGTGAAGGCACAGGTCGAGAACCCCCGCCCGGCCGCCGTCCAGCAGACGGACGTGTACATGCCTCCGAAGCTCGTCGAGGGCGACGACCTGAACGACGTCTCCGCGTACGTCGCGAGCGTCGCGGGCGTGCCCGGCATCCAGGCACCGGTCTTCGCCCCACCGCAGTTCTTCGCCACCAATTGCGGCGGCTGCCACACGCTCGCCCAGGCCGGCACCACCGGCACCACGGGGCCGAACCTCGACGAGGTCCTGAAGGGCATGAGCGTCCAGCAGATCTCCCAGTCGATCAGCGACCCGAATGCCGTGATCGCTCCCGGCTACCAGCCGAACGTGATGCCCCAGAACTTCGGCCAGACCCTCACCCCGGATCAGCTCACGGCGCTCGCCAAGTACCTCCAGCAGGCGACCAACGGCGGCAAGTAGCTAGCGCTCGTCGCCGTCGGCGTCGTAGCGGCGCCAGTCCCCGATCAGCTGCCAGGTCCGCCAGAGGCCGATGGCGACGAGAATCGCCCCGACGATCGCTCCTGCGAGTGAGCCGATCAGGAGCGCCACAGCGATGACGACCGCGGCCGCGACGCCGAACATGATCAGCACGCGGAACATGTCCGCTTCGTTTCGCAGTGGGTTGCGAGGTGGCCGGGTGGAGGCGTCGCTCATGTCCGCGATCTTCCCAAGCTGGTCGATTTCGTGCTGCCGGCGGAGTCATCGATTTTTCGCATAAAGCCCGTCGCCGGGGCCGTCGATGGAAGAGCAAATGAAAGATCGACCCGTGAGCCGGGACACGGGGGGACGCAGGTCGGCGGCAATCGCGCTCGGCCTGCTTTTCGTCGCGCTGGCTGCGTATGCCGTCGTCACCTTCCGCCCGCTGGGCGATGGCGAACTGCAGGACGCGTTCGGGCGCTGGGTCTACGACGCGATCCTCCTCGGGGCCGCCGCCCTCGTCCTGGCCCGCGTCGCCGCCCTTCGGGAGGAGCGGCTGTCCTGGTTGCTCCTCGGCGCCGGACTTCTGTCCTTCGGGCTCGGCCAGACCTACTACTCCGTGGTCCTCTACTACGCCGACCCCGCTCCGTTCCCGTCCCCGTCGGACGCCCTCTTCCTGGCGATGTACCCGCTGATCTTCGTCGCCTTCGCCCTCCTGCTGCGCTCCCGGGTTGCGAGCGCCGAGCCGCTCGCCTGGGTCGACGCCCTGATCGGCGCCCTCGCCGTCGCCGCGATCGCCGCGGCACTGATCTTCCCGCCGGTTCTCGACGCCCTCGGCGGCACCGCCTTCGGCGTCGCCGTCAACCTGGCCTACCCCTGCATGGACCTGGTGCTGCTCGGAATGATCGCCGCGAGCTTCGCCGTGTCGGGATGGCGAACGGGCGGCACCTGGCGACTGATCGCCGCCGCTCTGCTGCTCTTCGGGATCTCCGACGTCATCTACCTCTGGGTCGGCGGGCAGGCGACCGAGGCGCTCGACATCGCGAGCATCGGCTGGCCGCTGGCCTTCCTGCTGCTGGGCACCGCGGCCTGGATCCGTGCACCCGCGACCGCGGCCCCCGAGGGACCCCCGCGACGCAGCATCGTCATCCCGGTCGCGCTGGCCACCGCCGTCATCGCGCTGCTCGTCGTCGCGAGCTTCACCTCGGTCGGCCTGATCGCTGTGGTGCTCGGCGCCGCATCGCTGGCGGCTGTCCTGGTGCGGCTGGCGATCACCTTCGCGCAGAACACGCGGATGATTGAGGCCACCAGGCTGGAGGCGACCACGGACGAGCTCACGGGCCTCGGCAACCGGCGGAGCCTGATGGCGGCGCTGAAGACGTCCCTCGCGTCGGCGGACGAATCCGAGCGGATCCTGGTCATGTTCGACCTGGACGGCTTCAAGGCCTACAACGACAGCTTCGGCCACCCCGCGGGCGATGCGCTGCTCAGGCGCCTGGGCATCCAGCTCTCGGCCGCGCTGGAGCCGCACGGGGCCGCCTACCGGCTCGGCGGTGATGAGTTCTGCGTCCTGGCCTTCACCAACAGCCTGAAGGCGGACGCGATCGCCCATGCGGCTCAGTCGGCTCTCACCGACCGGGGCGAGGGATTCTCGATCACGGCGTCCTGGGGGATGGTCCGGATCCCGAGCGAGGCCCAGGACGCGACGGAGGCCCTCAGGATCGCCGACCGGCGCATGTACGCGCAGAAGGGCCGCAGAGCCGATTCGGCGATCAGCCAGACCAGGGGCGTCCTGCTCGGCGTGCTGCGCGAGCGGGAGCCGACGCTGGACGTGCATCTCCATGGTGTCGCGCGGCTGGCGGCGTTGATGGCGCGCGATCTCGAGTTCGAGAGCGAGGAGCGCGACGTCCTGGTCCGAGCGGCGGAGCTCCACGACATCGGGAAGATGGCGATCCCGGATTCGGTCCTCCACAAGACCGGGCCGCTCAGCGCGGAGGAGTGGGAGCTCATGCACAAGCACACGGTGATCGGGCAGCGGGTGCTCGAGGCGGCTCCGGCGATGAGCGAGGTGGCAAAGCTCGTGCGCTCCAGCCACGAGCACTGGGACGGGAGTGGCTATCCCGACGGTCTATCCGGAGACGAGATCCCGCTGGGCTCGCGGATCATCCTGATCTGCGACGCCTACAACGCGATGACCGAGCCGCGGCCGTACGGCGATGTGAAGAGCCGCGCGGACGCCATCGCCGAGCTCCGCCGGTGCAGCGGCACGCAATTCGATCCTGAGCTCGTCGAGGTGCTGATCGGGCAACTCGCGACTGACGACGTGCCCGCCCCGCTGACCGGCTAGTCGCCGCGCGGCACCAACCGGAACCGCACGACGACGACCTTGGCGTCGTCATTGAGTGGACCGGCCAGGTTCGCGGGCAGCCTGGGCATCACGTCCTCGGCCCAGAAGCGCTCATGGGCTAGGCGCCACTCGGCCACGCTCTCGAAGCCCTCGCCCTCCTCGTGAGCCAGGGCAAGGTCCGCGTCCCCCAGGCGGATGACGTCGACCGCGGTGGTCTCGATGACCGCCACCGCGCTGTCGTTCGAGTCGAGCATCTCCCGGCGATCGCCAACCGCCGGCAGCTCCTGGTCATCGAGCAGCCATTCGGCGAGGAGTGACGAGGTTGCGGTCTTCCGTCCCTTCAGGACTGCGTCCACCAGCCGGTCCCGCTCAGGTCCCGGGAACGCGAAGCGGACCGCCTCCATGCTGCGCAGCTAGAGGATGTAGACGGTGGTGAAGACGACGATCCACATGACGTCGACGAAGTGCCAGTAGATGCCCGGCACCTCGACGCCGAGATGATCCTTCGCCTCGGGGCCGTAGTGGCCGCGCCATGCGCGGACGTTCGCGATGCCGAGCAGCAGCAGGCCGACCGTGACGTGAGCGCCGTGCAGGCCGGTGAGCCCGTAGAAGATCGAGCCGAAGGCGTCGTCGCGCGCGCTGAAGCCGATGTGGACGTACTCATTGATCTGGATGAAGAGGAAGGTCAGGCCGAGCAGGAAGGTGATGGCGAGGCCCATCTTGAGGCCGCGGCGATTGTTCCTCCGGATCGACTCGAGCGCCCAGTGCATCGTGAAGCTCGAGGAGATCAGGATCGCGGTGTTCATCCCCGCGACGGCGACCGGCAGCTCGAACGGATCCGGCGGCCAGGGGCCATCGTTGGCGACCACCCGCAGGAAGAAGTACGAGGCGAAGAACGCCCCGAATAGCATCACCTCGGAGACGATGAAGAGCAGGATCCCAAGGGTCTGCTTGTCGATTCGCGAGCTCTGGTTGGCCTCCGGCGGATGAGCGTGATGCTCGTCCGCGGGGCCGACAGCAACCGATGCGGACTCCATCAGCCCTCAGCTCCCGCGCCGACCGGCGTGGCGGCGGCGCTCGACGTGGCGGGCTCGGTCCCTGCCTCGATGTGCTCGACCGGCTTGTCGGTGACCCCCTGGACCTTCTCGATCAGGCCCTCCTCCAGCCACTTCGACTGCTCGCCCTTCAGGGTGGAGATCAGGATGTCGTCGACCCGGTAGTGCTCGATCGCGTTCTTGACCGCGTGGAAGGGGTCCGGGCTCATCGGCTGGCCGGTGGCGTCGATCTCGTTTCGGTACATCTCGGCCAGCGTCGCCGCCAGCCGCGAGCAGACCTCCTCACGGCTGATCGCGCCGGAGCTCGGGCAGATGAACGTGTAGCGATGAGGTTGGTCCTTGGCGCGTTCCGCGAGCCGGTCGACCAGGTCCTTGCTGTTCACGGTCTGGGTCGCGACGACGAGGGTGTGGGTCAGGTCCCAGCGGACGGCATCGTCGTCGACTCGCACCGGAATGTGCTCGACCCGTTCGTAGCGGGACTTCGCCACCTCGACCAGGTCCTTGCGCATGAGCCCGTAGCGAGTCTCGTACAGGCAGGAGAGCAGGATGTAATCCGGCTGCGTGGCGCGCACCGCGTCGTCCAGGGCGAGCAGGGAGTCCGGGTCCAGCACGGCGCCCTCGGACTCGATGCCGAACTCCCGGAGGACGGCCTGGGTGACGTCGACGCGGCTCTGCGCGGCGTCGCGGCGCTCCTCGGTGTCCACCAGCTGGCCGACGATCGGCAGGTTCTGCGGTGCCACCACGGCGAAGTAGTCCGCGCCGGCGTCGGAGAGCTCGCGGCAGGCCGTGAGCAGCTTGCGACCGCCGGCGACCTCGTTGAGGAACGCCAGAACGCGCTTGACGCCATCGCGTGACGGAGGCGGATCGGGATCGCCGAAGGTCGCGATCTCGCGCTTGGCGACGACCTCGGAGGCGTGCTCCTGCGGGGTTCCGACGTCCGTGATCGTCGCGGTGCCCTGCTCGGTCGAGGTGTCCTCGCTCACGTGGGCGCCCCCACACCGGCTCTCTCGGGCTGCTTGATCTCGGCCTCCTCGCCGGGCATGATCACGTGCCTCGCTCCGGGAACGCCGTACTCATATGGCCCCCCAACGACGCGCGGGATCTCGGGGAAGTTGAAGACCGGCGGCGGCGAGGAGACCTGCCACTCGATGGTCTTGGCGCGCCACGGATTCGGGCCCGCCTTCGGCCCGAAGCGCCAGCTGACGATCATGTTGTAGAGGAAGATCAGCTGGGCGGCGCCGAGGATGAAGGCACAGATGGAGATGAAGAGGTTCCAGTCTCCGAACTGCGCCGAGTAGTCGGCTACGCGGCGCGGCATCCCCTCCATGCCGATCCAGTGCATCGGGATGAAGGTACCGAGCATCCCGACCAGGGTGAGCCAGAAGTGGATCCGGCCGAGCTTCTCGTCGTACATCCGCCCGGTCATCTTCGGGAACCAGTGGTAGACACCGGCGAAGATCGTGAAGACCGATCCGCCGAAGAGCACGAAGTGGATGTGCGCGACGACGAAGTAGGTGTCCGAGACGTGGATGTCGATCGGGATCATCCCGAGCATCACGCCGGAGATCCCTCCGATCGTGAAGGTGGCGATGAAGCCGAGGGCGAAGAGCATCGACGTCGATTTGAGATGGATCACTCCCTCGAAGAGCGTCCCCAGCCAGGAGAAGATCTTGATGCCGGTCGGCACCGCGATCAGAAGCGTCGTGATCATCATCGGCACCCGCAGCCAGCTGAACATGCCGGCGACGAACATGTGGTGCGCCCAGACCGAGTAGGAGAGCACCACGATCCCGATCAGCGCCAGCGCCATCAGGCGGTAGCCGAAGATCGGCTTCCGCGAGTGGGTCGAGATCACCTCGCTGATGATCCCGAAGCCAGGCAACATCATGATGTAGACGGCCGGGTGCGAGTAGAACCAGAAGATGTGCTGGTAGCTGATCACGTCCCCGCCGAACGCCGCCTGGAAGAAGTTCGTGTGCAGGATGCGGTCGAAGAGGACCATGAACTGCACGCCGGCGATGAAGGGCGTCGCGGCGACCACGAGCAGCGAGGTCGAGAGGTTCGCCCAGACCAGCAGCGGCAGGCGCCAGAAGTTCATCCCCGGCGCCCGCATGGTCACGATGGTGACCAGGAAGTTGAGCGCGGTGGCGATCGACGACGCGCCGGCGAACTGCACGCCGAGGTTGAAGAAGGACTGGCCTAACGGCGCACCCGTTGAGAGGGGCGCATACCCGGTCCAGCCGGCGTCGAAGGCGCCGCCCGGAGCCAGATAGCTGCCGAGGAAGAGCAGCCCGGCGACGGGCAGCATCCAGAAGCTCAGGGCGTTGAGGCGCGGGAACGCCATGTCCGGCGCGCCGATCATCAGGGGCAGGACGTAGTTCGCGATCCCGGCGAAGGCAGGGATGACGAAGACGAAGATCATCAGCGCGGCGTGCGTCGAGAAGAGGCTGTTGAAGGTGCTGGGGTCGACGATCTGGGTGCCGGGCTGCGCCAGCTCGGCCCGCATGATCATCGCGATCAGCCCGCCGACGAAAAAGAAGAAGAAGGTCGTGCAGAGGTACTGGATCCCGATGACCTTGTGGTCGGTGTTGACCTTGAAGTAGTCGCGCCAGCTGTAGGCGCCGTGGTTCTCGTGCTCACGCTCGACCGGGAAGGTCGGCGCGCCGATGGCCCAGCGGAACCAGTAGTCGAAGCAGCCGATCCCGATCAGGAAGCCCAGCGGCCCCGTGATCGCGGCGACGATCACCTGCGGGTAGCCGGTCTGCTGCGTCTGGGTGGCCGGGAGCCCCGAGATCAGCCTGAGGACGACGACGAGCCCGTATCCGAACGCCGCGCCGAGGATCGTGAACGTCAGCGCCCGCCACCAGCCTGGCCTCCTGAACATGGCCGCAATCATTCCCGCCATCCTTCCATCGTCGGGATTATCCCAGTCGTTCCTAAGGTCACTGCTTGATCACCCCGGGTGTCGTGGGCCCGTTCGGCAGCTTCTCCCCGGCCTGCTCGTCGGACTTGATCGGCGGCTGCTTCGCGGCCCACTGCTGCCAGGCCGCCTGCGAGTCCTCGACCACCACCGGCGCACGCATCGTCGCGTGGCCGATCCCGCAGAGCTCGGTGCAGACGAGGGTGAAGTCGCCCGTCTTGGTCGGGGTGATGTATGCCCGGGTCGTGATTCCCGGAACGTTGTCCTTCTTGATCCGCCACTCCGGGACCCAGAAGGAGTGGATGACGTCGAGCGCGTGCATCCGGAACTCGATCTGGCGATTGACCGGGACGTGGAGCTCGCGTGAGGTCGTGCCCGTCTCCGGGTAGTCGAAGTGCCACTCGTACTGCTGGGAGTAGACGTCGACGACCATGCGGTTCGGGTCATGGGCTTCGATGTTGTCGAGAGTGATCCACGAGTAGACCGCCAGCCCGAGGACGATCACGGTCGGGATGACGGTCCAGGCGATCTCGACACGCGTGTTGCCGTGGATCGGCGAGCCGTCGGACTCGTCCCCCGGCTTGGCCCTCCACTTCCAGATCGAGTAGATCATCATCACCATCACGATCGAGAAGACGAACGACGCGATCACGATGATCACGTCGAGGAGCGTGTCGATCTTGGGCGCAGCAGTCGACGCCTGCTCGCCGTCCCAGTTCGGGATCAGCATGATCACCGAGGTGACGACGCTGAGGGCGATCACCGCCGCGATCAGCTTGCCTATTGGTAGGCCGCGCATCGGGCGGCATTCTATTCAGGACTCAGCCTGTAACCCTCGGCAGGTCATCGAGATGACCCGCGGAAGCTGCTAATACCGTCCGCGCGACGCCCTCCCAGCTCCACAATCGATCGACCCGATCGGAGAGAGCGAGACCGGCTTCGCGGCGGCGATCGGGCTCCAGAGCGAGCCAGCCCTCGAGCCGGTCGGCGAGCTCGCCGATCCCACCCGGACCGACCGGAAAGCTCAGCAGGCGGCCGAGATCCGGCGGGAGCGCCTCGGCGAGCAGCTGCGCGACCTCGCGCATCCCGGAGTGATCGGCGGCCGTCGGCGGCACGCCGCAGGCGGCCGACTCTGCGGGGACCATCCCGAAGGCCTCGGGCCATGTGCTCGGCATCGCGAAGGTGTGGGCAGCCGGCATCACGTCGGCGACCTCATCGTGCTCGAGGCGGCCGCCGATCAGCATGGATCCCGCCGCCGCCCGTGCGGCATCGGCATATCCGTCGGGTGGGTCCGAGAGGAAGCCCGACAGGATCGGCAGCGGCTCCTCCTCGCCCCCCTCCAGGCCGCGGCCCCTATCCGCGACGACGCGGGCGGCGTCGAGATCCCCCTCGCCCAGGGCATCCATCAGCGACCGCAGGCCCTGCTCGTAGGCGCCGAAGCCGATGAAGAGGATCCGAGGGGCAGGCGCGCCGGCCGCGCTGCGAGCCCGGTGGACGATGGGCCAGGCCGCCGCCAGGAGGTCGACCCCCTTGCTGACCAGGAGCTTGCCGACGAAGAGCACGCGCGGGTCGCCTTCCCCCCAATCGCGGAGAGCAGCGGCGATCGCGGGGCCGTCGCGGCCGAACGAGTCCGCCTCGTCTGGGTCCTGCGGCTTCTCGGCCGCGAGGTCGTCCGCCAGCGCGCGAAGGTCGCGGAGCGCCTCATCGTCGGGGTGAGGCCGGAAGCGATGGACGTCCACGCCGGGTGGCCCGAGCCGCGTCCGCTCCGGCAGGGTCGGATCCGGCACGGTCTCGAACAGGGCACGGGCCGTGTGGGAAGAGCCGGCGAGGATCCCGGCCGCCGCGTCCGTGCCCTCCCGCGCGTATGGGACGAAGCGGTCGGGATGCGGGCGGACCGTGTAGGAGATGTCAGAGCCATGGACCTTGATGGCGAAGCGCAGACCCGCCCTGGCGAGGATGGCCGGCCCCATGACCAGATGGTTGGCCAGGGCGGCATCCGGCTCTCCGAAGGTCTCGACGACCTCGCGGACGGCCCTGACGTTCGAATCGATGTAGCGGTCGAGCTCCGCGTCCGTCAGGTCGGGGAAGGTCTTCACCTCGAAGCCCTCGTAGCGGTCGAGGACGTAGACGGGCAGCAGGCCGCCGATGTCCGGGATGTGCACGGTGATGTTGTCGTTCCCGCGCACCCAGTCCAGCTCTTCCGCCCTGCGGTCCTGACAGAGGAGATGGACCTCGTGGCCCTGGGCGGCGAGCGCCTGCGCAAGGCTGGCGTTGTAGACGTTGGAGCCGGTGCCGCGCAGCAGGTAGCCGTGGAAGATCAGCACGCGCATGTGGGCACCGTATTCCGGGCGGCCCGGTAAGGTGCGCGCCGATGCAGAATCCGGAGCAGACCTATCGGCTGAGGGCCCCAGCATCGGGCCGCGAGGCCGTCGCCAAGGTGAAGCCCGACGGCGTCTACGTCGATCGTGAATCCGGCGAGGAGATGCGGGTCGCCGCTGCCACGCTGCCGCTCGCTCCCTCCGAGTCCGCCCTCGTGCGGGCGCCAGAGAACCTGCGCACGTGTCGTCGCTGCCGCCAGCTGATCGGGCTGGACGTGAGCGATTGCCCGTACTGCGGGCTGCGCCAGCCGGCCCTCGACGGCTCGTGAGCCGTCGATACCTGACGCTGATCCCGCTGGCCCTCGCCATCGGGCTGATCGCCGCCGGATGCGGGAGCGACAGTTCCGGCGAGACGACGACCCACACAGTCTCGATCCCGGCCATAACCTCGCCGGTCCCCACTGCCACCTCGACGATCGCGCCGACGAGCAGCACTTCGAGCGAAACCGTCACCACGCAGGGAAGCCAGACCATCAACCCACAGGCGCCCGACTCGCAGACGAACGACATCCCGCCGAAGAAGGGCAGCCCTCAGGCGGCGTTCGAGCAGCAGTGCAAGCAGAACCCGTCTGCGTGCGGCTGAATTACTTCTTCGTGCCCGGCTTCTTCGGTGCGGACTGGTTTGGGTCCGCGACCACCGTCGCCGAGTAGAGCAGGCGCGCGGTGTTGTAGACGCACCCATATGAGCGCTGCGTGCCGAGGGCGTCCTGCGGCGTCCCGGCCAGGATGTCGTTGGTGTTGTTGCACTTGCCCTTCTTGCGGCTGGCGGCCCACTTCGTGTTCGCGCTCTGATTGATCGCGAAGGCCGGGGCCCAGGTCGGGACGCTCAGCGCCACCACGTTGTTCGGCTTGACGCGCAGCGGGGTGTCGAGCGTGAAGGTCGTCGTCTGCCCGAGGAAGCTCGAGAGGTCCTCGACCGGAGACTGCGACTTGAGCTTGTAGATCGGCTTCCCCTTCTTGATCGACTTCATGATCGGCTTGAGCACCGCGATCCTCGCCTTGGGCGCCCCCCCGAACGTCTTGCTGAAGAAGTCGTAGTCGCTCTGGTTGTTGTTGTTCGGGTTCGGCTTGGTACTCGGCGCGCCGGTCTTGATCGACCAGGCGACGACCCGGCCGCGAACCGAGACGACAAACGGGTTCCTGGTGCCGGTGATGTTCGTCTGGAATCCCGTGGTCTTGCCGATCGCCTGGCAGTTCGTCGGGCAGGAGGGCACGGCGGGGGTCGCCGCGCCGAGGACGATCACGCGCGGAGCGGCCCCGGCGATGCCGGTGCCGATGACGGCCGCGAGCGCAGCGCAGAACACCGCGACAGCCATTGCGACGCTCCACCTGTGCAGGCGTGCTGATGCGTGAGCTTCCTGGCCCATGGGCTTCATTGAACACTCCTTTTGGGGGAGGGTTGCGGGGTTTCCTTGCAATCGGGACCAGTAGGGTTCACCGCGATGGAGGGCGAATCCGCATTCCAGAGCTATTTGAACGGGGCCCTGGAGACTTTCGGGATCGCCGCAGACGAGGAGGAACGGGCCGTGATGACCGGGGTCTGGTCCATCTATGAGCCCGGCATGGAGCTGCTCAGGGACACGGACCTCGACGGCATCGAGCCCGAGCTGCACGCCGACCTCTCACAGCCTCCGCCGGGATGAGCGGGCTGGATCTCCCCCTTCGCGAGCAGGCGGCCCAGATCGCGGCCGGCGAGCTCGATGCGGGTGAGCTGCTCGACGCCTGCCTCGCCCGGATCGAGGAGCGCAACCCCGACCTCAACGCGGTGGTCGCGACGTTCCCCGACCGCTCCCGCGAGATGCTCGAGCAGGCCCCCGACGGCCCGCTGCGCGGCGTCCCGGTCCTGATCAAGGACGAGTGGCCGTTGCCCTGGCGCGCGGAGACGGTCGGCGCCGCCTCGGTGCCGGGAGTGACGCTCGAGCCCGGCGAGTCGGGTCCCTACCGGGCCCTGCGCGACGCCGGAGCGGTGATCGCGGGCATCGCGAACATGCACGAGCTGGGGTCGAGCAGCACCGGCAACACCTCCGTCTACGGTGCCGCCCACAACCCCTGGGACCTCGAGCGCTGCCCGGGCGGCTCCTCCAGCGGGCCGGCGGCGGCGGTAGCGGGCGGGATGGTCTCAGGCGCCGTCGGCGCTGATGGCCTCGGCTCGATCCGCTATCCGGCCGCGTACTGCGGGCTCACGGGCCTGAAGCCCACCTTCGGCCGCTCCGCGATGGAGGGCCACCACATCGTGAACACCGAGACGATCGTGTCCGGGCCGCTCTGCCGGGACGCCGCGGACGCTCGGCTGCTCGCCTCCGCGCTCTTCGGCGAGCAGCTGCCCGCAGGCCAGCCGAGCGGTCTCCGCATCGGCGTCATCCGGGATCCCTACTGGACCGACTCGGCGCCGGGCGTACGCGATTCCTGCGAATCGGCGCTGGAGGCCCTGCGGGGCGAGACCGGCGGTGAGGTGATCGAGGTGGAGCTTCCCGATCTCGACCTGATCCTGCCGGCGTCGCTGCTCGTCGCCCAGGCCGAGGAGGCGGCGCACCTGGTCCCCGGAGTGCTGAACGAGCTCAGCCCGGAGCTGAGCCTGATCAACCGCGGCGTCCTCAAGCTGCGCGCCCTGCTGCCGCTGAGCCTGACGGCGCGGGCGTTCAGGGTGCGCGCCAAGGTTCGGAGAAACCTTGCGGCGCTGTTCGAGGGGATCGACGTGCTCGCCTGGCCGACGGTTCCCGCCGTGGCGCCCTCGCTCAGCGAGCCCTTGATCGAGTTGCCCTCGGGCGTCGAGTCCGCCGACGCCGGCAACGCGCGCCAGGGCGTGCTCGCCAACCTCACGGGTGTTCCGGGCGTCAGCGTCCCGGTCGGCCTGGACGGAGGGATGCCGGCGGCCCTCCAGCTGCTCGGCACGTGGGGCTCGGATGCTCTGCTGCTCGACGCCGCCGAGGCGCTCGAGCGCGCCACGGACCGCGAGTTCGTGGAACTCCGGCCGGCCGCCGTCGCCTGAGCCTTAAGGCCGCCGCGTGAATCGCACGGCCTGGGTCGCGTTCGCGGCGCTCTCACTGATCTGGGGCGTGCCGTACCTGTTCATCAAGGTGGCCGTCGACGGCGGCATCTCGCCGCTCTTCCTCTCCTGGGCGCGGATCGTGCTCGGCGCCGGGCTGCTGTTCGCGATCGTGCCGCGCCAGAGCGTGGAGATGTTCCGGAGCGGCCCGCGCCCGTGGATGCTCGCCTATGCGCTCGCGGAGATGGTGATCCCGTTCCCGCTCATCTCCTTCGGGGAGGAGCACGTCGACTCATCGATCGCCGCCATCCTGATCGCGACCGTCCCCCTGCTGATCGCGCTGCTCGCGCTCCGCTTCGACCACAGCGAACGGCCGACGCGGACTCGTCTGGTCGGCATGCTCCTCGGACTGGCCGGCGTGGTGGCGCTCGTGGGAATCGACCTGAGCACGAATTCCGACGCGCTCCTCGGCGCCGCCGCCATCCTGGTCGCCGCCCTCGGGTACGCGATCGGGCCGATGGTGATGAAACGGCACCTCGTCGGCTACGACCCGCGAGCGGCGATCGCCGCAAGCCTCGCGATCGCCGGCGTGCTCCTCACCCCCGCGGGACTGCTCACCATCCCCAGCTCGATGCCCCACGCGGACGCGCTGGCATCGGTGGTCGTTCTCGGGATCGTCTGCACGGCGACCGCGTTCGTGATCCTGATGGTCCTGGTCGGGGAGGTCGGCGCGGGGCGGGCCTCGGTGATCACCTACGTCAACCCGGTGGTGGCCGTGGCTCTCGGCGTCGCGATTCTGGGTGAAAGCCCGGGCGCAGGGGCGATCGCCGGGCTCCTGCTGATCCTGGCGGGATCGTGGTTGGCGACCGGCGGGAGGCCTCCACCCGGCCCGAGGGCTTCTGTGACGCGGCTCCGGGCCCGGTCCAGGCCGCCGGTTATCGTCCCCTGACCGTGGCCGCCATCGAGACGCAGCAGCTTGCTCGCGAATTCGAGGGCGGCATCAGGGCCGTCGACGGCGTCGAGCTCGCCGTCGCCGAGGGGGAGATCTACGGCTTCCTGGGACCGAACGGCGCGGGCAAGACCACCACGGTCCGGATGCTCACGACGCTGCTCCAGCCGACCGGGGGGCGGGCGATCGTCGCCGGGTTCGACGTGGCGAAGGACCCCGGACAGGTTCGGCGGAAGATCGGCGTGGCTCTGCAGGAGGCTGCCCTCGACCCGCTGATGACGGGGCGGGAGCTGCTCCAGCTCCAGGCGACCCTGCACGGCATCAAGAAGTCGGAGGGCGCGGAGCGCGGCCAGTGGCTCCTCGATCGGGTCGGGCTGACCCTGGCCGCCGACCGGCGGGTGGGGACGTACTCCGGCGGGATGCGCCGGCGGCTCGACCTGGCCTCCGCCCTGATCCATCGCCCAGAGGTCCTCTTCCTCGACGAGCCGACCACCGGCCTCGACCCCGTCAGCCGCAGGGCGATCTGGGAGGAGGTCCGCAAGCTGAACGCCGAGGGGAACACCGTCTTTCTGACCACCCAGTACCTGGAGGAGGCCGACCAGCTCGCTGATCGCGTGGGGATCATCTCCGGCGGCCGCCTCGTCGCCGAGGGCACTCCGACGGCGCTCAAGGCCGAGGTCGGCAAGCCGCACCTCGAGCTATCGCTCGTGGAGCAGGCCGGCAAGGAGTCCCGGGCCGAGGAGGTGCTGGCGCGGTTCGGCCGGCCCCTGCCCGCGCGTGACGGCACCCTGATGGTCGAGCTCGAGCACGGGACCTCCGAGGTAGGGCCGATCGTGGTTGCCCTGAACCAGGCGGGGCTCGACGTCGAGTCGCTCGACCTCGTCCAACCCAGCCTGGACGACGTCTTCGTCAACAAGACCGGCCAGCACCTCGAGGGCGCCTCGAAGGACGAGACCGGCGAAACCGAGGCGATCGCCGAATGATCGAGAGCCTCACGACCAACGCGCGGGTGGTCTCCGCGCTCGGGAAACGGTCCGTGATGCAGACCCTGCGCCGGCCCCAGCTGGCCGCGCCGCTGATCCTCTTCCCCACGGCGCTGCTCGCCATCCAGACCGCCGGCGCGGGGAATGCAGTCCACCTCCCCGGGTTCCCGCCGGTCAACAACTTTCTCTCCTTCATGCTCGCCGGCGCGATCGTGCAGTCGGTGATGATGACCGGGAACTCCGGCGCGATCGCCTTCGCGATCGACATCGAGATGGGCTTCACCGACCGCCTCTTCGCGGCGCCGATCTCTCGGTACGCGGTGGTGCTCGGCAGGCTTGTGGCGACGGCGGTCCTCGGGGCCATCATCGCCGTCTACTTCATCCTGCTCGGCCTGATCTTCGGGGCGTCGTTCGACGAGGGCCTCCCAGCCGCGATCTGGATCGTCTTCCTCACCTCGGTCTCCGCGCTCGCGTTCGGCTCGATCGGCGCCTCGATCGCGCTGAAGACGAACAGCGCCAGCGTGGTCCAGGGGATCTTCCCGCTCGTCTTCGTAATCCTCTTTCTCTCGGACGCGTTCTTCCCGGCGAACCTGATGCTCGACCCGGCGGGGTGGGTCGCCCAGTACAACCCGCTCAGCTTCATCGTCAACGGGATCCGCGAGCCGGTGATCGACGGCTGGCATCTGACCACCCAGCTCAAGGCGATCGGCGCGGTCATCGTGGTGGGCGCCATCGGGCTCACGCTCTGCCGGTTCGCGCTCCAGGGCCGCGTGCGGAGAGGCGTCTGATGGGACACCTGCGGGAGAGGTGGCGGACCTGGACCGCGATGGTGCTCGCCCTCGTCCGCCGAGCCCTGAACGAGATCTTCCGAGTGCCCGGCGCGGCGATCCCGGGAATCCTCGCCCCCGCGATCTTCTTCCTCGGGCTGACGAGCGTCTTCGGCAGCCTCACCCTGCTCCCGGGCTTCACCACCTCCAGCTACCAGAGCTTCCTGATCCCGGTGAGCATGCTGCAGGGGGCGGGCTTCACGGGCGCCGCGACCGGCGTGAACCTCGCTCGCGACATCGAGCAGGGCTGGTTCGACCGGCTGCTGGCCGCCCCCGCTCCGCGCCCCGTCCTGCTCGCCGGGCTCGTCCTCTCGGCGAGCCTTCGCTCCCTCCTGCCCGCGACGTTCCTGCTCGCCGTCGGCTTCGCGGTCGGCGTGCACTGGCCGGGGCTCGTCGGGCTGCTGCTGGCGCTCTTCCTCGTCATGGGCATGGCCGTCGTGGCTGCGACT
Source organism: uncultured Solirubrobacterales bacterium (assembly GCA_963815045.1). Lineage (GTDB taxonomy): Bacteria > Actinomycetota > Thermoleophilia > Solirubrobacterales > 70-9 > DASUPK01. The sequence continues at coordinate 554,797 of CAWFET010000002.1, read as the reverse complement.
TGGGGAACCTCCCTCGCCTTCCGCTTCAAGACCCAGTCGGCTGCGCCGCTGATGCAGATCGGGATGCTGCTCGCCGTCCTGACCACGACCGCATACGCGCCCCAGAGCCTGCTCACCGGCTGGCTGCAGACAGTGGCGAAGTACAACCCGGTCACCCAAGTCGTCGACGCGGCGCGCCAGGGCTTCGTCGGGACCGTGACCTGGTCCGACACCTGGCCCGGCCTGGTGACGCTGGTCGGGCTCGCCGCCGTGCTCAGCTTCTTCGCCCTGCGCGGCATGCGCCGCATGACTGTGTGAGGGTGCGTCGCAGGGAAGCGAGACGCAACCCGTCTGATGGCGAAGCCGATCACCCAAGACCTCACGAGCCAGGTCCTCGGAATCGCCGAGGAGACCCTGCGCGGCAACTGGATCGAGGGAGAACGCGACGGCGTCCACTACGGCTACTCGCGCCCGAGCCCGGGGCACTACCCCTGGCAGTGGTACTGGGACTCCTGCTTCCACGCGATCGTCTGGCGCCGCTTCGACCGCACCCGAGCGGAGAGCGAGCTCCGCAGCCTTCTCGCCGGCGGCACCGAGGACGGCTTCATCGGGCACACGATCTTCTGGCACGGCCATGTCGACTGGCAGCGCCGCTGGACCTACAACGTCACCTCCAAGAGGGCGGCCAACACCTCGACGATCCAGCCGCCGCTGCTCGCCTGGGCGTGGCGGATCGCGGTCGGCGACCCCCGGGACGAGCCGCGCATCGCAGCCCATCACCGCTGGCTCCAGGCCAACCGTGACCTCGACGGCGACGGCCTGCTCTGGATCGTGCAGCCCGACGAGTCCGGACTTGACTCCTCGCCGAAGTTCGACGCGGTCTGGGGCCTGCGCGCCCACGCCCGGCCCCTCTTCCCCTTCCTGATCGCGCGCAACCGCCGGCTCGGCTGGAACGCGCGCCGGGTGCTCGGCGCCGGCGGCCCGCTGCTCTGCGAGGTCGTCTCCAACGTGCTCTGGTGCCTCGCGCGACTGGCGGCCGGCGAACCCTCGATCACTCCCCGGATCGTCGAGCGCCTCTGGGACGAGCGGCGCGGGCTCTTCCTCGACCTCGCGCGGGGCGACCTGGCCCACTCGGACAGGACCGATCCGGTGGCCGGCGGCGATCGCCGGATCCGGACCTCAACCTGGTCCGCCCTCGCCCCCCTCGCCCTGCCCGACCTGCCCGAGGAGATCGGCCGCCGCCTGGTGGAGGAGCACCTCCTGGACCAGCGCAGGTACTGGCTGCCCTTCCCACCCACGTCGGTCTCGGTGGAGGAGCCGACCTTCGAACCGCGGAAGTGGAAGGGCCCGTGGTGGCGTCTCTACTGGCGCGGCCCGACCTGGATCAACTCGGCCTGGATGATCTGGCTGGGCCTGGTCCGCCTCGGCTACGACGCCGAGGCAATGGAGATGGCGAAGCGGCTGAGCCAGGCGGTCGCGCAGGAGCGCCTGCGCGAGTTCTACGAGCCCTACTCGGGCGAGGGGCTCGGCGCGAAGGAGTTCGGCTGGTCCTCGCTGATCGCGGAGCTCGCGGAACCCGACCCGGCAGCCGCCGGGTCGTATCTATAGATCCGCTTCGTCATCAAACGGGTTGCGCCTCGCTTCGCTGCGGCGCACCCTCGCGTCTACTTCGTCCCCGGAGTGAAGACCGGTGTCGAGACGCCCGCCTTGCAGACGTACTTCCCGGCGGTCTCCTTCAGCGCCTTGACGCGGACCGAGTCCGTTCCGGCCGGCAGGCCATTCGGCAGCTGGCCCGAGACCGAGTAGTTCCCGTTCGAATCCGTGCTCGAGCCGTCCAGCGTCGAGATCACCGTTCCGGTCGAATCGAGCAGCTGGAGCCGAACCGCACGGGAGATCCGGCACGCCTTGACGGTGTTGAGCGCGCCCTTCACCGTCACCTTGCCGCTGCTGTTGAACTTCGGACTGCCGCTGAAGTAGATGACCGTCGTCTTCTTCTTCTTCTTGCTGGCCAGCGCACCGGCGCTGAACAGGCCGAGACCCAGCAGCGCGACTGCCAGCACCGCGATCAATCTTCCCGCCCTCATCTCTCTCCTCCTCCGGTTGGTGGAGGATCCAGCCTACGCCCTGGCAGGCCGTCTAGACAGAGTTTGCGGAAAAGGCCGCCGAGACGCCGCGCTTGCACACGTACGACTTGCCCTTGATCTTCACCTTCCGCTGGGCGGCGATCGCGAGGAACTCGTCCGTCGGCTTGATCTTGGTGGAGCTGATGCCCGTGATCGTCACGTGGCCCTTGTCTCCTCCACCCTGGCTGGTCGCTCGCCCGATCGGGGGACCGGAGAGGGCGCCGTTGGCGGAGCGGTAGAGGAGAACCGTGCGCTGGCGCTCGCAGCGGGCGAACGACGAGTCGAGCTGGGCGTTCACCTGGAGTTGCTTCTGCTTGGAGCCCTTGACGATCTGGGCGCTGGTGGCGTTGACGATCACCGACACCCGCTTCGTCTTGGGGCCCGCAAGCGCCGTCGCCGCCAGGATCGCGCAGAGCAGTCCGGCTGCGGCGAGTGAGATGGCCCTGATTCGCATCTACTTGTACCGGTACGTGATGCGGCCGCGGTCGAGGTCGTACGGCGAGAGCTCGATCTTCACCCGATCCCCGGGGAGGATCCGGATGTAGTGGCGCCGCATCTTGCCCGAGATGTGGCCGAGGACCTCGTGGTCGTTGTCCAACTTGACGCGAAACATCGTGTTGGGCAGCGCCTCCGTGATCTCGCCCTCCATCTCGATCTTCTCTTCCTTCGCCATATGCGACCGGGCAGGGTAGCGCCTGGGGCTACTTCCCCTCGAATGTGGCCTTGCCGGGGCCGTCCTTCAGGAAGCTGGCCAACGCGTTCTTCAGGTCCTCGGAGGCGAACAGGTCCGCGAACACGCCCGGAGTGACCTCATCCGCCCCGTTCACCCCGCCCTCGCGATAGCCGCGGATGATCTTCTTCGTGGCCCCATGGGCGACCGTGGGGCCGTCCGCCAGCCTGTGGGCGAACTTCATGCCCTTCTCGAGGAGCTGGTCATCCGGCACAACGCGGTTGACCACGTTCCAGCGCTCGAGCGTCGGGGCGTCGTAGAGGCCGCCGCTCATCACGAACTCCGCCGCGCGGGCCGGGCCGGCGCGCTCGGCCATTCGCTGCGTGCCCCCGGCGCCCGGCGTCAGGCCCACCACCGCCTCGACGAGGCCGAAGCGGGCGGACTCAGTGGCCCAGAGCATGTCGCAGCCGAGCGAGATCTCCAGGCCCGCCGTCAGGCAGAGGCCGTGGACGAGTGCAAGCGTCGGGATCGGCAGGTCTTCGAGCCTGCGCACCACCGGGATCAGCGAGCCGAACGAGTCCGAGGCGCTCCCCTCCTCCTGGACGCGCTTGAAGCTGTTGACATCGACGCCGCCGGTGAAGATGTCTCCCTCGGCGCGCCAGACCAGTGCGCGGGCGCCCGACTTCTCCACCTCGTCGATGCAGTCGACGAGCGCCCCCCAGGCGTCGTCCCCGAACAGGTTGAGCGGCGGGTTCGAGAGCACCATCGACGCGACGTTGCCGTCGCGCTCGAGCCTGATCGGTTGGGTCGTCGTCTCAGCCATCATCTCCTCGCAGTTGGTTGGCGATCTTCGCGATCTCGTCCGAATCCCCAGGCTCGGGGATCCAGGGCAGTTTCAGCGGATCATCCTCGTACCGGGGCACGACGTGGATATGGAAGTGGAAGACCGTCTGCCAGGCCGCCGCTCCGCAGGCGTTGATCAGGTTGATCCCGTCGGCGCCCAGCGTGTCCTTCATCCGCCTCGCCAGCCGCTGCGCGGCCAGCACGGATGCGGACAGGTCGTCCGGGCCGATTTCGAGCAGGTCTGCGGAGTGCGCCCTGGGGACCACGAGAGCGTGACCCGCCGTGGCGGGATTGATGTCCATGAAGGCAACGGTGCGCTCGTCGGAGTCGATCGTCTCGCTGGGGATCGACCCGTCGACGATGCCGCAGAAGAGGCAGTCATCGGGCATGCGGGCGCCAGGCTATCCCTAAACACACGAGTGGCCCGCCGAGGCGGGCCACTCGATGGCACTTGGATGCCGATTCGCGAACTGTCTAGAGCGCTGCCGGTGCGATGGTCAGCGGCGCGCTGTCACCGGTGATCGACATGCAGTTGAAGGCACGACCCTTCTTGGTCTTCTTGCCCTTCTTCTTGCTCCCGACCTTTCGCGTCATCTGGTCGACGGTTGCCCGCAGGACGACGGAGGCCGTCGGGGGGTTGGTGTCGGTCGGCTTCGGCACGGTCGCCGTGTAGTTGCCGTTCGGGCGAGTGACCGCGGTCTCGGCGAGCGGCGTGACGGTCGTCCCGTTCACGTATGCGAAGTGCACGGTGCGGTCCTTGCGGCAGCTGCTGTTCGACGCAACGTTCCCGCTTACCGTCGCCGTCGTCACGGTGGAGTCTCCGGTCGTGAAGGTGCTCGGTGTGACATTCACGCTGACCGTCCCGCCCACGTTCTTGGTGCTCTTCTTGCCCAGCGCACCTGGTGCGACGACCAAACCAACGGCCATCGCGCAGACAGCACAGGCAGTAATCAGCTTCTTCATTGCAGGTGTTTCCCTTCCTAGCTATTCGTGATTCCACCTCTAAGAGCGGCGCGGACTGCGCGCAGGGGTACGGGTCGCCCTTTCCCGGTCGCCGACTCGCCCGGCTAGCTGAGCTGCCTGGCGCGCTCGAGCGCCTGCGAGCGGCTGGTGATCTCCCCCGCGAAGGCCTCGGCGCGAAGCTCCTCGAGCAGGCGGCCCATCTCCGGGCCCGGTGAGAGGCCGAGCTCATCGGCTAGCTCGTCGCCGGTCAGCGGCGGCCGCGGCGACCCCTCGCGGTGCCAGACGAGCGCCTCCCCCACCATCTCTCGGGCGAGGTCGAGGTGGGCCTCGACCATCTCCGGGCTGGCGAGCGGGCCCTCACCGCGGGCCGCGAGCCTGTCGGCGACCGTGAGGAGGGTGACGTCGGCGGCCACGGGCTCCGTCGCGACCAGGTAGTCGTAGATGGCCCTGCGCGACAGCGGCCGCTGGTGGATCAGGAATCCGAGCCGCAGGTGATGGAGCGCCAGGCCCTGGAGGTGCCCGCTGAGCCCGCGGCTGGTGCGCAGCCGCCGGCAGATCGTGGCGATGATCCGGCCCCCGACCTCGTCGTGCCCGATGAAGGTGACGTAGCCCGAGCCCTCGGAGCGGGTCTCGGGCTTGCCGAGGTCGTGGAAGAGCGCTCCGAAGCGGAGCGCGTCCCGCCGCGTGAGCTCGTCGGCGAGAGGCTCGTCGAGGAACCGCTGCACGTCCGGGGCGAGGTCTCCCGCGAAGCCGGGGAGGTCCGCCTCGACGCCGAGCCATTCCTCGAGCACGGCGATCGTGTGGCCCAGCACGTCGAGGTGGTGGTTGGGGTTCTGGGCCACGCCGCGCAGCGCCTCGAGCTCCGGGAGCACCACGGGCAGCACGCCCAGGTCCTCCATCAGGCCCACTCCCGCGAGCGGGCGCGGGCCGGAGACGATCCCCCGAAGCTCGGCGAACTGGCGCTCCCCCGCCGGGTCGGCGGCGTGAGCGGCGTGCCGTCGGGCCAGCTCGCTCGTTTTCTCCTCCGGCGAGAGGTCCAGCCCCGCGGCGAGCCGGCAGGCGCGGAGCAGGCGAAGCGGGTCGTCCTCGAAGGACGCCTCCGATGCCGCCCTCAGCGTCCGGGCTTCGGCGTCCGAGAAGCCGCCGGTCGGGTCGATCGGCTCCCCTCCGGCCAGCGGCAGGCCGATCGCGTTGATCGTGAAATCGCGGGCGCGCAGGTCGCCCTCGATCGAATCAGCCCGCAGGGCGGACACGTCGACGTGCCAGCCATCGGTGGGCGCGACGGCGCGCCAGGTCGCGAACTCCTCCGAGAGCGGAAAGGCCGTGCCGCCGGCCACCCGCGCGATCGCACGGGCGGCGTCCTCCTCGGTGCCACGCTCGACCGCCAGGTCCGCGTCGGCGACCGGCTGGCCGAGCAGCGCGTCCCGGATCGCGCCGCCGACGATCCAGACGGAGCCCGGCCGCTCCTCGAGTGCCGTGCGGGCGGCGGCGATCGAGGCGGCGCCCGCGAGCGCGTCCTCAATCGCGGCAGTCACTCGATCACCTCGCGGGGCACCCGCTGGCTGACCCCGCAGGTCACCTCGTAGTTGATCGTGTCGAGGCGGGTCGCGAGCTCCTCGGCCAGGATTCGCTCCGGCCCCTGGGACCCGATCAGGACCGCCGGAGCGCCCGGCTCGACCGCGGTGTGCGATCCGAGATCGATGGTGATGTTGTCCATCGACACCGTCCCCACGAGCGGATAACGCCGCCCGCCCACGATCACCTCGGCGTTGTTGGAGAGGCCACGGCGAACTCCGTCGCCGTAGCCGATCGGCAGGACCCCGACCCAGGTGTCCTGCGGCGCCCGCCACGTCCTGCCGTATCCGGCGCTGGCGCCGCGCTCGAAACGCTTCACGTCGGCCACGTAGGAGTGCAGCTCCAGCGCGGGCTCCAGGCCCTGCTCGGCGGGATCACGCCCGAACGGATCGAGCCCGTAGACGGCGATCCCGCAGCGGACCATGTCGAAGTGAGTCGCCGGGTCGCGCAGGGTCGCCGCGCTGTTCGCCGCGTGGGCGATGCAATCCGGCGCCAGCCCGCGGACCTGCTCGGCCACGGGCGCGAAGGCGGAGAGCTGCTCGGCCATGAAGTCGTCGCCCTCCTCATCGGCGGTCGCGAAGTGGGTCCAGACGCCGGCGACGTCGAGGCGCTGGTCGTCGGCGCACGCCCGGGCGAGCTCGATCAGCTTCCCGGGATCGCGCTCGCCCAGGCGGCCCATGCCGCTGTCGAGCTTGACGTGGACCCCCACCATGTGGCCCGCCTCCTTGGCCACGCGTGAGCACAGGTCCCTGAACCCCTCGCGCCACACCGCGACGTCCGCCCGCGCCGCCAGGGCGACCCGGAGATCGTCGACGGTCAGCGCTCCCATGACCAGGATGGGCACCTCGGGAAAGTGCAGCCGAAGCTCCTCGGCCTCGGCGGCTGCGGCGACGGCGAGACGGGTGGCCCCGCCTCGCAGTGCGGCCGCCGCGCAGACGGCCGCGCCATGGCCGTAGCCGTTCGCCTTGACCACCGCGCAGAGCTCCACCCCGTCGCCGACCCGCTCCTTCAGCGTGCGACAGTTGCGCTCCACGGCGCCGGCGTCGATGGTCGCCAGGGCTCGCGTGATCCTCTCGGGCGGGCTCAGAGCGACAGCCCCGCCGGGATCGACTCGATCACGTCACCGGCGATCACGGAGTCGTGACCGATCCGGTCCCCCGCCGCTCGTCCGGCTCGCGAGTGGGCGACCACGGCGGCGCATGTGCCGGCGAAGGGCTCCATCCCCCGGGCGATCAGGGCGGCGATCATGCCCGAGAGCACGTCGCCCGTCCCGGCGGTGGCGAGCTGCGGACTGGAGATGGCGTTGACCGCGAATCGCTTCCCGTCCGTGACGATGGTGTCGTCGCCCTTGAGCAGGACGATCGCGCCGCTCCGGGACGCCGCCTCCCGCGCGGCCTCGCCGCGCTTCGCCTCGATCTCCTTGGAATCCCGATCGAGCAACCGGCCCATCTCCCCCGCGTGCGGGGTGAGCATCAAGGGGCCCTTGCGCTCGGCGAGCTTCTCGATCCGCCCCGCGAAGGCGTTGAGCCCGTCGGCGTCGATCACGAGGGGCGCCTCGATCCGCTCGGTGAGCTCACCGATCAGGCGCTGGGTGCCCTGCTCGCGCCCCATGCCGGAGCCGAGCACCACGCAGGCCGCACGCTCGGCGGCGCCGAGAATCTGCTCGGAGGCGGCGGGCCGCAGGCGGCCGTCGCGGCTCGCGCAGCCGATCGACATCACCTCGGTCAGCTTGATCTCGAAGATCTGCTCGAGGTCCGCGGGCACCGCCACTGTCGCGTACCCCGCACCGGCGCGGATCGACGCGAGGGCGGCCATGGAGACCGCACCCGTGAGCCCGCGGGAGCCGCCGACGACCAGGACCTGTCCCGAGCTGAACTTGGTCGAGGCGGAGGCCCGCGGCGGCGCCAACTCGAGGACCCGTGGTCCGATCAGGCCCGCCGCCGGCTCAACGGGTGCACCATCCGGGATTCCGATCGGCACGACCCTGAGCTCCCCCGCGTGATCCTTGCCGGGCGCGATCCAGTGGCCGAGCTTCGGGGCATGAAAAGTCACCGTCACATCCGCCGAGACGGCCACGCCCTCGACCTCGCCGGACGATGCGTTCACCCCGGAAGCGATGTCCGTCGCGACCACCGGAGCATCGGCGCCGTTCATCGCTTCGATGGCGTCGACCGCCGGTCCGCGCGGGCTGCCGGCGAAGCCGGTGCCGAAGACCGCATCCACGACCACGCCCGCGCCGCGCATCGCCCCGGCCAGCTCTCCGGGGTCGAGAAGCCGGGCCCCGTCGAAGCGGTCGGCGTTGGCCTTCGAGTCGGTGGAGAGCTCGTCAGGAGGAGCGAGCAGGAGGACGTCGACCTCGAAGCCAGTCTCCCGCAGGGCACGCGCCGCGACCAGCCCGTCCCCGCCGTTGTTCCCCTTTCCGCAGACGATCGCCGCCCGGTTCGAGGTCGCTGCCTGAGCGGCCGCCTCCGCGACCGAGCGGCCGGCGGCCTCCATCAGCTCCAGGGACGGAACCCGCTGGTCCTTGATCGCCCAGCCGTCGGTGGCGCGCATCTCCTCCGCATCCAGGCATGGATCGAGCCAGTCCTCCATCGGCGTGAGCCTAGCGGCGCTGCGCGGTATGGCCCTGAAGCCGTCTAGGAGCCCGGGCCGCGGCCGAACATGGTGGAGCGGTCGAGACCCCCGGCGACGGGCAGGCTGTAGAGGTCACCGTCCCGCGCGATCCAGAGCGGGCCGCTGAATCGCTCGCGCGCGTCGCCGAGGAACGGGCCCTCCAGTGACTTCAGCGGCAACGGGGGAACTATGTGAGTCAGGGCGAGCGCCTTGACTCCGGCCTCCCGAGCCGCATCGGCCGCTTCGGCCGGGCTTGCGTGGTAGTCGGGGATGTCGGCGAAGATCTTGGCTCGATCGGTCAATCCGGCGGCGCCGGCGGCATCCCCGACGAGCTTGGTCAGCTCCGGGGAGAGTGCATCGTGGACGAGCAGATCGGCACCCGCCGCGGCTTTGACGAGAACCTGGGAGTAGCTGGTGTCGCCGCTGATCACGAGGCTGCGGCCCGCATAGTCGAACCGGTAGCCGACCGCCGGCTCGGCCGGGGAGTGGTCAACGCGGAACGCGGTGATCTTCAGGCCGTCGTCGTCGAGCAGGACCGCGGAGTCCGCGCCGTCCGGGAAGTCGAAGGGCTCCGCGGTCAACCCCGCGGTGGCGGACGGGGCGACCTCCTCGCCGTGGTGGGCGGTGCGATAGCCGTTGTCGAGCGCGAATGCCTCGTTGTAGCCGGCCACCACCCGCTCGACTCCGGGCGGCCCGACGATCCGCATCCTGTCCCTCGAGCCCTGGGCGACCCAGCGCTGGATCGCGAGACTGCCGAGGCCGCCGATGTGGTCGGAGTGGAAGTGGGTCAACAGCACGGCCTCGATCCGGCCCGGATCGATCGCCATGCGGTTGAGCGTCTCGGATGCCTGCTCTCCGGCATCGACGATGAACACCCGCCGGCCGGCGATCACGGCGACGCACGGATTGCCCCGCTTCGGGTCCGGGAGCGGCGACCCGGATCCGCAGATTGCGACATGCAGCCCGTCCGGCATCTCGGCCACCGGGTCTGCGCTCATCCGCCGCGGCAGTGTCCGCTTCGTGATCGCCAGCGCGATGCGCCCGCGCGCACTCACGCGCTGATCGCGACTGCTGCGGCCGAATCCCCTGAGTGCGTCAGTGAGATTGAGATCTCCGCGTCCCCCGCAACCTGTGCCGCACGCCCGTGGAGTCGAACCCGCGGCGGCTCCCCCGCGATGACCTCGATCTCACGCGGTGGCACACCCTGGCCAAGTGCCTTGATCACAGCCTCCTTGGCCGCGAACCGCGCCGCCAGGTGGCGGCCCGGCCTGGCGCGAGCTCGTGAGTAAGCCAGCTCGCCCTCCGTGAAGAGGCGGTCCGCGAGTCGCGGACGGCGCTCGAGGGCGCGCTCCAGGCGGTCGATCTCGATCAGGTCGATGCCGACGGCGGGAACCACGACTGGCCTACTTGAGGCCGAGTACCGCCTTGAACTCGGCCTTGTCGCCACTCGCGCCCGAGCCGGTGACGACGTAGCTCAGCGCGTTCAGATATGGCTTGGCCTGCGCGTAGTTCGGATCGGACTTGGCGCCCGAGGATTCGGCCAGCGCGAAGATCGACTGCAGGTTCACGAAGAGATCGGTGCCGAGCGACGACACCTGGCCCTGTGCCGCGGAGAAGCTGGGGTCGTCCGAGAGCGTCTGGGCCGGTGTCAGGGTCGCCTCGGCGGAGCCGGCGCCGTAGCCGATCACCATCTTGTCGCCCTGTTGCGCAATCTCGACCGGCTGGGGGAGGCTCGGATCCGATATCTGGAAGCCGGTGCCGCCGCCGGAGAGCTGCAGCGGCTTGATCTTTCCGCCGAGCTGCAGCAGCCCCTGGAGCTGGCCGAGCAGGCGACCGGTGAGCTGCGGGTCCTTGGACTGCAGGACGAGGGCTCCGGTGAGGGTCGACTGGGTGGTGCCCTGGACGTAGATCGCCCCGTCTCCGAGCGCTCCGGTGAGCTGCTCGAGCGACGTGCCGGTGGTCTGCTCGATCTGCTGCTGGACGGTCGCGAAGTTGGGAAGCTGCGTCTTGAGCTGCTCGATGCTCTGCTTCAGGTTGTCCCCGAGGTCCCCGATGCCGAGCGCGAGCCAGGACTGGGCGGGCACAGCGCCGATCAGCGAGCTCTCGGGCGTGTCGACGCCGTTGCTGCCGCCGGTCGCCTCGAGCTGGACCGAGTCGGCCGAGGCCGTCAGGGCACCCGCGACCGGCTGGTCGAGATTGTCGCCGGCGCTCTTCTCGATCGCGGCCTTGCTGGCCGCGTCGAACTGGCTCCCGAGCGCGTCGATGAAGGTCTTCGGGACCGTGTACAGCGTGCCGAGGCGATCGCTGGGAAGGCCGTCGATCGAATCCTTGAAGTCGCTGTCGTCTCCGAGCGAATCGCCCTTCTCGGCCTGGATGGCCGCCGATACGCCGGCCGCGTCGCCGACGAACAGGAAGTTGCCCTCGGTCGCGTATGCCGTGCTCCCGTCCTGGGAGGTCTGGACCGAGACCCCGTCGACGGTCTTCGGCGGGCCGCTCGTGCCGTTGGCCTTCTGGGCGAAGGCGAGGGCCGCGCTCGGGTTGGTGGTCTCGATCACCGACGAGCCCTGCGAGTTCTGTCCCAGAGTGGTGAAGAAGACACCGACCTTCTGGCCGAGCCACGGGGCGATGTCCGTCTGGTAGTTCACCGGCTGCCCGGTGCTCGTCTTCTGATCGTTGATCAGCGAGACGACCTTGGCGCCCGGGTCGGAGGTGCCGAGGATCTTGGTGAGCGCCGCGTTCGCGTTCGACTGGGCGCTGCCGGTCGGCTTCACGGTGGCGTCGAGGTAGATCGGCGTGTTGGCCGGGACCGCGGCGGCCGGGCCGACGTCGACGCTGCTGCTCCCACCGCCGCCGCAGCCGGCGAGGATCGCGGCCGGGGCCGCCACGCAGGCAAGGAGAAGCGCGGTGAATCGGCGGGAACTCACGAGGCGCGGAACCCTAGCGCGTCCACTCGACGAGTTATTCGACAGTGACGGTCTTGGCCAGGTTGCGCGGCTGGTCGACGTTCAGGCCGTTCTCCCGCGCGATGTAGTACGCGAGCAGCTGGAGGGGCACGATCGCGACGATCGGCTGGACGATCCAATCGGTGCGCGGCACGAAGATCGTCTGGTCGGCCACGTCCTCGACGTTCTTCGACCCCTCGGTCGCCACGGCGATGACGTCGGCGCCGCGGGCCCGGACCTCCTCCATGTTGGAGAGGATCTTCTCCACCACCGGGCTGTCGGTCGCGACCGCCACCACCGGCGTGGACTCGTCGAGCAGCGCAATCGGGCCGTGCTTCATCTCACCGGCCGCATAGGCATCGGCCGGGATGTAGGAGATCTCCTTCAGCTTCAGGGCGCCCTCCAGGCAGACGGAGAGCCCGATGTGGCGGCCGATGTACATGAAGAAACGCTGGTGGGCCTCCGCGCGAGCGATCGCCTTGACCCGCTCGTCGCAGGAGACGATCGTCTCCTGGATCTTGTGGGGCAGCGTCTTGAGCTCCGCGACCAGCTCTCGCAGGCGCTCGGCCTCCATCGTGCCGCGAAGCTCCGCGAGCTTCAGGCCGAGCAGGTACATCGCCGCGACCTGGCTGACGAAGGTCTTGGTGGCGGCGACGCTGATCTCGATCCCGGAGCGGGTGTAGAGCACGGCGTCCGCGTCGCGGGTGGCCTGGCTGCCCATCACGTTGGTGATGGCGAGGACCTTCGAGCCGCCCTCCCGCGCGAGCCGCATCGCGGCGAGCGTGTCGGCCGTCTCCCCGGACTGGGTGATGCCGATGACCAGGTCGTTGGGCCGGTGCACCGGGTCGCGGTACCGGTACTCGGAGGCGATGTCCATCTCGACCGGCACGCGCGCCCACTGCTCGATCGCGTATCGCCCGACCAGGCCGGCGTGGTAGGAGGTCCCGCACGCCACGATCACGATCCGCTCGATCCCCTTCAGGTACTCGTCGTCGAGCTCGACGTCGGAGAGGTCGACCCCGTCGACTCCCGGCAGCCGGTCGGTGATCGTCTCGGCGACCGCGTCCGGCTGCTCGTGGATCTCCTTCAGCATGAAGGTGTCGTAGCCGCCCTTCTCGGCGGCGTCCTCGTCCCAGGTGACCTCGATCGGCTCGCGGCCGTCGACCACGTTGCCGCCGGCGTCAATCACGGTCACGTCGCCCTTGTGGACGGTGACGATCTCGTCGTTCTTGATGCCGAGGGCGCGGCGGGTCTGAGCCAGGAAGGCGGGGATCGCGGAGGCGATGAAGTTCTCGTCTTCGCCGAGGCCGACGATCAGCGGGCACTCCTTGCGCGCCGCGACGAGGGTGTCCTCGTGATCGTTGTGCATGGCGACGAACGCGTAGTGGCCGCGCAGGTCGGCAAAGGCCTTCCGGACGGCATCGGTCAGATCGCCGTCGTAATGGCGCTCGATCAGGTGGGCGACGATCTCGGCGTCGGTCTCCGACGTGAACTCGTGTCCCTCGGCCGTCAGCTCCTTGCGCAGCTCGGCGTGGTTCTCGACGATGCCGTTGAGGACGATGTGGATCCGCTCCTCGCAGTCGCCGTGCGGGTGGGCGTTCTCCTCGGTGACCCGGCCGTGGGTGGCCCAGCGGGTGTGGCCGAGCCCGATGGTCCCCGGCTTCGCCGCCACCGCGACCGAGCCGTTGCCGCTCGAGGAGTGCTCCTCCACGGCGGCGCGCAGGTTCGCCAGGTTGCCGACAGCGCGCACGCTGTCGATCTCGCCGTCCGAGAGCACCGAGATGCCGGCGGAGTCATAGCCTCGGTACTCGAGCTTCTCCAGTCCGGCGATCAGCAGGTCCCGGCACGGTCGGTCACCTACGTATCCGACGATGCCGCACATAAGGGGACTACAGGGTAGAGGCAGACGGCTTCGCCATAACCGGCTGCCACAAACTTCGCAGCCGAATCAGGAAAGGACTTTCCTGACGAGCTCGACAAGGCGGTTGCAGATCGCCTCGCACTCGCCCTCGTCGGGAGCCTCGACCATCACACGGACGAGCGGCTCGGTGCCGGATGGCCGGACCAGCACCCGGCCCCGTCCCTCGAGCTTCGCGTTCTCCTCGTCCACGGCGCTCCAGACCTCCTCGGCTCCCTCGATCGCCCCGCGATCCTTGACCGTGACGTTCTCGAGCTTCTGGGGCAGGCGCTCGAACGGCTCGACGTCCTCGAGGCGGCGCTCGCCGAGGGCCCGGAGCGTGAGCAGCGACGCGGCAATGCCGTCGCCGGTCGGCGTGAAGTCGGTCCAGACGATGTGGCCGGACTGCTCGCCGCCGAGCCTCCAGTCGCGCTCGAGCAGCTGCTCGATCACGTAGCGGTCGCCGACCTGCGTCTGGACCACCTCGATCCCGGCCTTCTCCATCGTGGTCATGAACCCGTAGTTGGTCATCACCGTCACGGCCACGCCGCCCTCGAGCTCGCCACGCTTCTGGAGATCGAGCGCGATCAGGGCCATCAGGTCGTCGCCGTCGTGGAGCCGGCCCTTGCCATCGACGGCGGCGATCCGGTCGCCGTCCCCGTCATAGGCGAAGCCGATGTCGGCGCCCGAGGAGCGGACCAGCTCGATCAGGTTCTCCGGATGAGTCGACCCGCAGTCGGCGTTGATGTTGCGGCCGTCCGGCTCCACCGCCGTCTGCACGAGATCGGCCCCGAGCGCCTGGAAGATCACCGGCGCCGCGCGGAAGGTGGCGCCGTTCGCACAGTCGAGCGCGACGCGCATGCCCGACAGATCGAGCTGGAAGGCGGTCCGGAGCTCCCGCACGTAGTCGTCGAACGCGCCCTCGAGGGTCCGCACGCCTCCCACGTCGTCCGCCGTCTCCTCATCCATCAGCCCTTCGATCTCGAGCTCGACGTCGTCGTCGAGCTTCGTGCCGCGCGAGTTGAAGAACTTGATCCCGTTGTCCGCGAACGGGTTGTGGGAGGCGGATACCACGGCCGCCAGGTCGAAAGTCAGTCGCCGGGTCAGCACCGATGCGGCGGGTGTCGGGAGGACGCCGCCCAGCATCGCGTCCCCTCCGCCTGCCGCCACCCCGGCCGCGAGCGCCTCCTCGAGCATCGGACCGGACTCACGGGTGTCGCGGACGATCAGGACCTGCGGGCGCTCGGATTCGTCGCGCAGCGCCGCGGCCCGGCCGAGCCGAACGGCGAGATCGGGGGTGAGCAACTCGCCCACGGGGCCCCGGACCCCATCGGTCCCGAAGAATCTCCTCTCCGCCACGCGCGGCGGACGCTAGCGCTTACTGAACTGAGGCTTCTTGCGGGCCTTCTTGAGGCCGGCCTTGCGGCGCTCCTTGACCCGCGCGTCGCGGGTCAGCATGCCCCGGCGCTTGAGCTCGGGGCGAAGCGCGGGATCGACCTCGGTCAGCGCACGGGCGATGCCGTGGCGGACCGCGGCGGCCTGTCCGGAGATGCCGCCTCCGTGGACCCGGATGCGAACGTCGACGTTGCCCTCGTAGCCGCTCTGGACCAGGGGCTGCTTTGCCACCGACTGGAGATAGGCCCGCGGGAAGTACTCATCCAGCTGGCGCTTGTTGATCTCGATCTTGCCGTCGCCGGACCGGAGGATGACGCGGGCGACCGAGCTCTTGCGCTTGCCGGTCGCGGAGTAGCTGGCATCGCCGGAGAGCTTCGCGGGCTGCGCCGCAAGGGGGGCCTCCTCGTCCTCGCCGATCAGCTCGCGCTCACGGCGGGCGCGCTCCTCCTCCTCAGCCTCGCGGCGGGCGCGCTCCTCGGCGTCGAGCTCGCGCTCGGGCTCGATCGCGATCGGATCGAGCTCCGCGCCCGGGACGACGTCCTCTTTCTTCTGCTTCCCCTCGGGCTGAGCCGGTTGAGGCTGCTCGGCGGCTGGCTCCTCGGCGGGAGCGGCAGCCTCCTCGGCGGGCGTGTCGTCACCGGTGGCGGCGTCCTCGGCGAGGGCCTCCTCGGGGGGCGGCTGCTCCTCGGCCTGGGGCTGCTCCTCTGCCGGGGACTGCTCCTCGGCCTGAGGCTCCTCGCCCTGCGGCGCGTCGTTCTGCTGCTCGTCGTCCTGCATCAAGTCTCGATCTCCAGTGTCTTGGGCTGCTGGGCCTGGTGGGGATGCTCGGGTCCGGCGTAGACCTTGAGCTTTCGGAGCTGCTGGCGGCCCAGCCGGTTGCGCGGGACCATGCCCTTGACCGCCTTGCGGATGACCTCCTCGGGCCGCTGCTCCAGCAGCTCGCCGAGGGTCCGGGAGCGGATGCCGCCCGGATATCCGCTGTGGCGCCAGTAGCGCTTGTCCTCTCGCTTCTTGCCGGTGACCGCGACCTTCTCCGCGTTGACGACGACGACGAAGTCACCGACGTCGACGTGCGGCGTGTAGGTCGGCTTGCGCTTCCCTCGCAACACGTCCGCGATCTGGGTCGCCAGGCGGCCGAGCGTCTTGCCCTCGGCGTCGACGACATACCAGTCCCGCGTGCGGTCCTGGGCGTTCGCCTGATAGGTCTTCATCGCAGTCGCTGTGGCCATAAAAAGAGCCGCGCCCCGGGTGCGCGTTAGCGCAACCCGTTTGTGGAGCCTCGCGGCCGGCGGATGATAGCCAGGTTCAAGCGGGCTTCGCGAGCAATCGCACGGGTAGGATCGCCGACAGTGGAGGGTGGGCACCAAGCGGCGTCCGTTTCCTACCGGGACGTGACGAAGAAGTACGCGGGCCAGACCGAGCCCGCGATCAACCACCTGTCGCTCGACATCCCGGCCGGCGAGATCTGCGTGCTGGTCGGGCCCTCGGGCTGCGGCAAGACCACGGCGATGCGAATGGCGAACCGCACGGTCGAGATCACCGAGGGGGACATCCTGATCGGCGATGACTCCGTCCGGGACCGCGACCCGACCGAGCTCCGTCGCGAGATGGGTTACGTCATCCAGCAGACCGGCCTCTTCCCGCACCGGACGATCGCGGAGAACATCGCCACGGTCCCGAGGCTTCTGGGCTGGGACCGGGACCGCACCGAGAAGCGGGTCCGCGAGCTGTTCGGCGTGATCGGGCTCGATCCCGAGCTGGGTGACCGGTTCCCGAGCCAGCTCTCCGGCGGCCAGCAGCAGCGGATCGGCGTGGCGCGCGCCCTCGCGGCCGACCCGCCGGTGATGCTGATGGACGAGCCCTTCGGCGCGATCGACCCGATCAACCGCGAGCGGCTTCAGAACGAGTTCCTCCGGCTCCAGGCCGAGATCCGCAAGACGGTCCTCTTCGTCACCCACGACATCGACGAGGCCATCAAGATGGGCGACCGGATCGCGATCCTGAAGGAGGGCGGCCACCTCGCTCAGTACGCGACCCCCGCCGAGCTGCTCATGGACCCCGCCGACGATTTCGTCGAGGACTTCGTCGGCGCGGACCGCGCGCTGAAGCGGCTCGCCCTGATGAGGGTCCGCGACATCAACCTCTGGGAGGCGCCGCTCGCGTACGTCGGACAGGACAGCGCCGAGGTGCGGAGGAAGCTCGAGGGCGCAGAGGTCCCCCATGCGCTGGTCGTCGACTCCGAGCGGAGGCCGATCGGCTGGCTCTCCGAGACAGACCTGCAGCGCGACACGGTCCCGCAGAAGCCGGACACCAGCCCCGAGCCGATCCTCGATGCCGACGACGTGATGCGCGACGCGCTCGCGGACCTCCTTCAGACCGAGACGCAGTACGCGCCGGTGGCCGACGCGCAGGGGCGGATCGCCGGCGTGCTCTCCGTGGAGATCATCTCGGAGTTCCTGACCTCCCCGGAGGCGAAGGTCGAGGAGCACGCCGCCGTGGAGAGGCCGCTCGGGGAATGACCGCCGCGCTCGCCAACCCGGGGACCCTGGTCGGCGCCGTCGAGATCCACAACCGGACGGGCGGCAACGCGAGCTGCGTCGCCCAGAACAAGGCGTTCTGCCTCGGCTGGGCCATCGACAACTTCGACCGCTACACCCATCCCCTGTTCACCCACCTGGTGCTCGTGCTGATCGCGGTCGCCATCGGGTTCACGGTGGCGTTCACGATGGCGCTGCTCTCCCACAATCGCCGCTTCCTCGTCCCGACCTTCACCGGCGCGACCGGGGTGCTCTACACGATCCCCTCCCTCGCGTTCATCTTCCTGCTGCTCCCGATCACGGGCCTCGGCTGGACCACGGCGATCATCGTCCTCAGCGTCTACACGCTGCAGATCATCTACCGGAACATCGTCGCCGGGCTCGCCAACGTCCCGGCCGAGAGCAAGGAGGCCGGCCGCGGCATGGGGATGACGGACCGCCAGCTGCTCTGGCGGGTGGAGCTGCCGCTCGCGGTGCCGGAGATCATCGCCGGGCTCCGGATCGCGACCGTCTCGACCGTGGCGATCGCCAGCCTGATGGTCTTCGCGAACGTCGACACGCTCGGCGGCCCGCTCTACCAGCAGATCACCTTCAAGACGAACATCGTGATCGCCGGCGGGCTGACCATCCTGATGGCGCTCAGCTTCGACCTGCTGCTTCTGCTCAGCCAGCGCCTCCTCGCCCCATGGCGGCGATCCCGAGAGGTGAGGACATGAGCGGCTCGTTCGTTCACCTCGGGTTCCTGAGCGTCTTCCCCGACGCGATCGACTTCATCCTGCACCAGCAGCCGGCCCGGACCGGCGGCGTGCAGGTCGGCGGCCCGGACCAGACGCTTCACCTGGTCGGCCAGCACATCAAGGTGACCTTCTACGCGCTCTTCGCCGCGGTGGCGATCGCACTCCCGGCGGGAGTCATCCTCGGCCACCTGCGAAGAGGCGAGACCGTCGCGGTCGCGATCGGCAACGCCGGCCGCGCGGTCCCGGAGCTCGCCCTGATCGCGTTCGTCGCGGCGTTCATCGGCGTCGGGCTCGGCAATGTCACGATCGCCTTCGCGGTGCTCGGAATCCCACCGATCCTCACCAACACATATGTGGGGATGAGCCAGGTCGACCGAAACGCCGTGGAGGCCGCGCGCGGAATGGGTATGAACGCCCTGCAGATCATCCTCAGAGTGGAGCTTCCGCTCGCGGTTCCGACGATCATGGCCGGCGTCCGCACCGCCGCGGTGAACATCATCGCCACGGTTGCGCTCGCCTCCCTCGCGGGGGTCAGCACGCTCGGCGACTACATCCTCGGGAGGAACGTCTACGGCGACGAGGGCGTCGTCGCCGGCGCGATCCTGATCGCCCTCCTCACGCTGACGCTCGAGCTCTCGCTCGCCGGTCTGCAGTGGCTGCTGACGCCCCGCGGGCTGAAGCTCGCGCGCGCCGGTGCGGCCGCATAGGATCACTCGGTCCATTCCAGGGGGTGCTGCGAGCCCCGTGAAGAGGAGGATCACGTGATGAGGAGTCATTCGCGAGTGAGGGCAGGATTCGCGCTGATTGCGGCGCTGATGCTCGCGCTCGGTATCGCGGCCTGTGGGGGCAGCGATAACAACAACGACACCGGGACGAGTGGGGGCAACTCCGCCAACCTGATCAAGTCGAACCCGGCGAACAAGGGGATCCAGCTCACCGTCGGTTCGAAGAACTTCACCGAGGAGTACATCCTCGGGAACATCTACGCCCAGGCCCTGCAGGCCGCGGGCTACGACGTCAACACCAACCTCAACCTGGGCTCGGAGACGATCGCCTACAAGGCGCTCCAGGACGGTGAGATCAGCGGCTACCCGGAGTACACCTCCACCCTGCTCGAGTCGATCTTCGGCGCCAAGACCGTTCCGGCAAATGCACAGGAGGCCTACGCCCAGGCGAAGGCCCAGCTCGAGCCGAAGGGCGAAACCGCATTCGCCCCGACGCCATTCGCCGACTCGAACGCGTTCGGCATGCTCAAGTCGAAGGCCGACGAGCTCGGCGTGACGAAGATCTCCGACCTCCAGGGCAAGTCGCAGGACCTGACCCTGTACGGCTCGCCGGAGTGCCGTGAGCGCTCCGACTGCCTGGTCGGGCTGCAGGACACCTACGGCCTGCAGTTCAAGTCGTTCAACCCGGTGGACATCGGGCTCCGCTACACCGTGCTCGACAAGGGCCAGGCGGACGCATCGATCGTCTTCACCTCGGACGCGCAGCTCTCGGCGAACCCGGACAAGTACGTCCTGCTCCAGGACGACAAGGGGATCTTCCCCGCCGGCAACCCGATCTGGGTGACCGACCAGTCCACGGTCCAGAAGGCCGGGCCCGACTACCAGGCGACGATCGAGAAGGTCCAGAAGGGCCTGACGCTGCCGGTCATGCAGGAGCTGAACGCCCGCGTCGACATCGACAAGCAGGATCCAGCAGCCGTGGCGACGCAGTACCTGAAGGAGGACGGCTACATCCAGTAGCGGTAGTGCGGTTTGACACCAGAGGACCGGGGGGGTGCCCCCCGGTCCTCTGGTTATACTGCCGCGCCAGCAAGGCCAAGTTCCCCTGACGCAGTTCGGGGGGAACGGAGGACCCAAAGGGGTTCACACCCCAGGGGCGAATCGCAACCAACTGGTTCGTAGCGCCGCTCTCGGCGCGAGCCCGCCAGCTAACTCCGTAGGCCGCAGAGAGAGTGCCAAGCGTGTCGAACGACAAGCAGGTTCGCCCCAAGCCCCGCAGGGTGGCGCTGATCGCTGCCGCGGCGCTGGCGCTCTCGGTGGTCGGATCCCAGACGGCGTTCGCCCAGAGCGGCGGCGTCGGAGCTCCGGGCACCACCACCGACCCGTCGACCACCACGACGCCCGCTGCCCCCGGCTCGATGATCTTCCCGGTCGCCGGCCCGCATACCTTCGGCCAGGGCATCGGCGCGCCGCGGAAGGGACACACCCACCAAGGCCAGGACATCATGGCCGCCTGCGGCACCCCGCTCGTCTCGGTCAGCCGCGCCAAGGTCAAGTGGGTGAGCTTCCAGGGCGCCGCCGGCAACTACGTGGTGATCCGCAACAAGAAGCTCCACCAGGACTACATGTACGCGCACCTCGCGGCCCGCGCCTCGGTCACCAAGGGCCAGATCCTCCAGCCCGGGCAGCAGCTCGGAATCGTCGGGCAGACCGGCGACGCGACCGCGTGTCACCTCCACTTCGAGCTCTGGCTCGGCAAGTGGTACCGCGGCGGCCATCCGGTTGACCCGATGCCGTACCTGCGGACCTACCAGGGCTACTCCTCGAAGTAAGTCCGTCCGCGGTCGGGTGCTACAACCGGCACCTTGCCGTGTTCTGAGCAAGGCATGCCCCTCCGCCGAGCCGCCCTCACCGCCTCGCGATAGCGATCGCCGCCGCGCTGCTCGCGTCGCCCGCATCGGCGACCCAGCGCTACCGCTACCCGCTCCGGGGGCCGCACAACTACGGCAATCTCGCCGTCACCGGCTTCGACGTGAAGCGCTCGAACGGGACGATCCACCTGGGGCAAGACATCATCACCGACTGCGGGACACCGATCGTCGCGGCGCACGACGCGGTGGTGAAGTCGGCCGGCTATTCGGAGGGCTACGGCAACTACGTCGTCCTCGGTGGCAGGGGGACTCGCTTCGACTTCGTCTACGGGCACATGAAGGGCCGCTCGCGCGTCGGCACCGGCAAGCGGGTGCGTGTGGGCCAGCGCCTGGGCTCGGTCGGCCAGACCGGATCGGACAGCGGCGTCTGCCACCTCCATTTCGAGCTCTGGAAGGGCCGCTGGTTCGCGGGGGGCAGCCGCACCGATCCCCTCCCCCACCTGCGCTCCTGGGACAAGTTCTCGGGTGGCCCGCTCCAGACCGAGCCGAAGCCGCCGCCCGGCGAGTACTCGGCGAGCAAGCGGCTCTTCCACGACGCGGCTGAGTAGGCTGATCTCGCACTGGCGATCGATCTCGACATCGACATCGAGAACACCCCCGGCGCGCTTGCGGACGTGGCCGCGGCGATCAGCGATGCTGGCGTGAACATCGCGGCGGTCACCTGCGTGGGCCCCGCCGAGCGGGCCGAGCTTCACATCCTCGTCCCTCATGCTGAGGCCGCGAGACACGCGCTGGCGATCTCCCACCTCGCCGTCACAAGGGAGCGCGAGGTGGTCGTGGTGGATGCCGAGGACCGCCCCGGCGTCCTCGCGGAGCTCACCCGGAAGATCGCGAAGGCCGGCATCAACCTCGACCTGGTCTACGTCGCCACGCAGAACCGGATCGTCTTCGGCTCGGATGACCTCCCCGGTCTCCGCGAAGTGCTCGGCCAGACGAGCTGACGGAAACAGCCGACCTACGCAGGGCATCGGTGTTCCGCACCGACTCCGGCTCACGCTGTCAGCGCTGATCCCAGAGCGCGCCTTCGAGCCTAAATTCGGGTTAGAGCAATGAGGGAACTCGAATGAACCATCGAAAGAGCCGTGCATCCATCGTGATGAGAAGCCTGCCGGCCGCCTGGCTGCTGGCGGCGGCACTGGCGGCGACAGCTTCGAGCGCGTCCGGCGCGACCTACCACCCGACCCGCACCGACGACCCTGCCCCGAACGGCTGCAGGAAGAAGGACTGCTCGCTGCGCGAGGCCGTGATCGCCGCCAACGGATCGGGAGGAGGCAAGATCGTGCTTCGTCCCGGCAGGCGCTACGTGCTCACCCGGAGCGGTGCCGGCGAGGATGCCGCCTTCACCGGTGACCTGGACCTGACCGCGTTGATCGCGATCCGGACCAAGGGCCACGGCCATCCGGCCACGATCGACGCCAACGGGATCGATCGCGTCATCCAAGGCTCTCCGGTCCTGGACCGGGTCATCCTGCGGAAGGGACACGCTCCCGCCATCCCGGGCGACAACGGCAACGGCGGGGCGGTTCTCGGCAGGCCCGTGGTCACCGGCAGCCGCTTCATCAACAACACGGCGGACGGCCGCGGCGGTGCCATCTACTTCAGCTTCGGGTCGGGTGCGGGCCAGGTCCGCAAGAGCCGCTTCGAGGGCAACAGGGCGGCGAGTGACGGCGGCGCCATCTACTACATCGGGCCCTGCTCGAGCCTTGGGGGCTCCCTGATGTTCTGGAACGATCGCGCGACGCATAACAGCGCAGGCGGGAACGGCGGCGGCGTCTTCAGCTACTGCACCGCCTGGCTCAGCCACACCTACCTCGGCGACAACTCGGCGAGGGGCGCCGGCGGGGGTCTCTTCATCCCGGGCTCGGCCATCCCACCGGAGGCGGTCACCCAGGATCCGAGCCAATGGTGGTCGCGGGTGGTCATGTTCGGCACGACGGTCACCGGCAACCGCTCCGGTTCATTCGGCGGCGGCGTCGCCTTCGATGCCGGGTCGCAGTCCGCAGAGATCAGCAGCTCGACCGTCTCCGGCAACTCCGCGTCGGCAAGCGGAGGAGGAATCGGCATCAACGCCCCGAGCGCGAGGCCCGGAGTGAGCCTGGCCATGGAGAACTCGACGCTCGCCAACAACAAGGCCGGCCGGGACGCGGGCGGAATCGGCACCACCGACGCCGCGGTCGGCTTCGGCAGCCACGCGACCGTCTCGATCAACCACGTGACGATCGCCCGCAATCAGGCGAACACGGCACTCGAATCCGGGGCCCAGCGCTACGGACTAGGCGGCGGGGCGTACGAGGAGGACAAGGATGTCTTCAGCGTCCACAACAGCCTGATCGCCCTCAACACGGTCGCAATGCCCGGGGGGCCCCAGCCCTCCGACTGCGCGACCGGGTTCGGAAACCCGTTCCAGTCGCTGGGCCACAACCTGATCGGAAATCCCGTCGGCTGCCAGGGCTTCGGCTCCGCCGCCGATCTCTTCGGCGGGAGGCTCAACCTCGGGAAGCTCGCCAAGAACGGCGGCCCGACCAAGACCATCGCCCTCGGGAAGGGCTCCAGGGCGATCAACCATGGAGACGTTCCGGTAACGACGTCGGACACCTACGACCAGCGCAACTTCAAGCGGTACAAGAAGCCCGACATCGGCTCCTACGAGCGAGGCGGGAAGCCGCGGGGCGCGAAGAAGAGGTGATCTCGATCGCCTCCGCACCCTACGCGGCTAACCGCGCGCCGCGTCGGGGCTAGGCCTCGTACTTCCCCGAGAGCTCCGCGAACTGTGGCGTGCCCTTATGGCCGGCCTCCTGCAGGATCGGCGGGACCTCCGGGTCAGACACGAACGCCTTGAAGCCATCCTCGTCCCAGTCGAAGATCGCCCAGGCCCGGTTCTCTTCGTTCGGATCCCGATAGACGGTCGAGCCCTTGGACCCGTGTTCCTTGCGCTTCTCAGCACCCTTGGTGGAGAAGATCTCCACGAACTGGTCGAAATCCTCAACCTGAGTCGTAAGCAGAATCAATTTGCTCAACCTCCTCGGGAAGCGTCGTGCTTCCGAATAGCCCCCCGTACCGGGCTCATGGCAGTTCGTGCCGTCGAACCCGATCCCACCCTATCCGCCGGGCGGAGGCGCGCGCAACCGCTAGTCCGAAACTTCGGCCGCTTCGAGCGCTTCCTCCCTGTTCCGGAAGGTCTGCTCTCGCACGATCAGCCCGTCCCTCATCGTGTGGACGAAGGCGAACCGGTCATCCAGGGAGATCTTGCTGACCGGCCCGGCGCCGCCACTCTGAACCACCGTGACCACCTTGTCGCCCGCGTCGATCATCTCGACCGGCTCGACCGTGTAGCCGTCCTGGTTGTCCAGGTTCTCCTGGTAGATCCGGCGGATGGCCTCCTTGCCGTGATGGGTGCCAAGGAGGAGCGTCTCGAAAACGGCGTCCTCGTCGTACATCTCCACGAGCGCGTCGAGGTCGCCGCGGCCCAGCGCTGCGAATCCGCCCCTGATCGCCTTGACGTTCTCCTCCGACATTCCTCGCCGGTGCGGCTATTCCCACTCGATCGTGCCGGGCGGCTTCGAGGTCAGGTCCAGCGTCACGCGGTTGACGCCGCGGACCTCGTTGATGATCCGGTTGGAGACCCGCTCCAGCAGGTCGTAGGGCAGGCGCGCCCAGTCGGCGGTCATCGCGTCGTCGGAGGTGACCGCCCTGATCACGATCGGGTGCGCGTAGGAGCGCTCGTCCCCCTGCACGCCGACCGAGCGGACGACCGGCAGGACGCAGAAGGACTGCCAGAGCTCGCGGTACAGACCGGCGGCGCGGATCTCCTCCTGGAGGATGGCGTCGGCTTCGCGGACGATCTCGAGTCGCTCGCGGGTGACCTCGCCGCCGACGACGCGGATCGCGAGGCCGGGGCCCGGGAACGGCTGGCGCCAGACGAAGCGCTCCGGAAGTCCGATCTCAGCGGCGACCGCGCGAACCTCGTCCTTGAAGAGCATCCGCAGCGGCTCGACCAGCTCCATCTCCATGTCCTCGGGCAGTCCGCCGACGTTGTGGTGGGACTTGATCGTCGCCGCGGCTCGGCCGTCGCCACCCGATTCGATCACGTCGGAATAGAGCGTTCCCTGGACGAGGAAGCGAGCGTCCTCGACCTTGTTCGACTCCTCCTCGAAGACGCGGATGAACTCCTCGCCGATGATCTTGCGCTTCGTCTCCGGGTCGTCGACGCCGGCGAGGCGGTCCAGGAAGCGGTCGGCCGCGTCGACGTGCACGAGCTGGATGCCGTGCTCCTCGCGGAAGGCGGACACGACCTGCTCGGCCTCGTCCTTGCGCATCATCCCGTGGTCGACGAAGACGCAGGTCAGGCGATCGCCGATCGCGCGGTGGACCAGCAGCGCCGCCGTGGCCGAGTCGACTCCGCCGGAGAGCCCGCAGATCGCGCGGGCGTCGCCGACCTGGGCCTGGATCGCGGAGACCTGCTCCTCGATCACTGAGGCGGGAGACCACCTCTCCTTGGCGCCGACGATGTCGCGGAGGAAGCGGGTGAGGATCTCCGTCCCGTACGGCGTGTGGACGACCTCGGGGTGGAACTGGATCCCGTAGAGGGCCTTCTCGGTTGACTCGAAGGCGGCGACCGGCGACTCGGTGCTGGAGGCGAGCGCGTCGAAGCCGGGCGGCGGCTCGAAGACGGTGTCGCGGTGGCTCATCCAGCACTGCTGCTCGGCCGGCGTTCCCTCGAGCAGGGTGCCGCCGCCGTCGCGAAGGGTGAGCTGGCTGCGTCCGAACTCGCCCGCCGGGGCCTGCTCCACTCGCCCGCCGAGCTCGTGGACCATCAGCTGCATTCCGTAACAGATGCCGAGCACCGGGATGCCGAGGTCGAGCAGCTCCTTGCGCAGGGCCGGAGCCCCTTCGGCATAGACGGAGGCGGGCCCGCCGGAGAGCACCAGGCCCTTCGGCCCCCGCTCCTTGATCCGCTCGAGCGGCGTGTCGTGCGGCAGCAGCTCGCTGAAGACGCCGCACTCGCGGATCCGGCGGGCGATCAGCTGGGAGTACTGGCCACCGAAGTCGAGGACGAGGACCTCCTCCGTCGCCTGGGCGGGCGCGGACTTGGAGACCTCGCGAAGCTCCGGCTCGGACCCGGGAACGGTGCGCTCGGGAACATGGACCCGAGCCTGGGTGTCGTCGGAGGCGGCGCTAGCCGCTTCAGTCATCGCTGACGGCGACCGCCGCAGCGACCGTGGCGCGCCCGTTGGAGCCCATGCCGACCGACTGCTCGCGCTGGAGCTGCTTGCCCTCGGACATCAGGGCCGGCGCGACCATCACCTCGGCGCGGTGGAACTCGGGGATGTCGGCGTAGCCGGTGGTCGCCATCGAGGTCCGCAGCGCGCCCATCAGGTTGAAGGTGCCGTCGTTCTCCTGCGCGGGGCCCATGAGGATCTCCTCGAGCGTGCCGTCCTGGTGGGTCGTGACGCGTGCGCCGCGCGGCAGCGAGGGATGGAAGGTCGCCATGCCCCAGTGGAAGCCCTTGCCCGGTGCCTCCTTGGCGCGGGCCAGCGGCGAGCCGATCATCACGGCGTCTGCTCCCACGGCGATCGCCTTGGAGATGTCGCCCCCGGTCCGCATGCCGCCATCGGCGATCACGTTGCAGTAGTTGCCCGTCTCCATCATGTGCTGCCCGCGGGCGGCGGCCACGTCGGCGATGGCGGTGGCCTGCGGCACACCGATCCCGAGGACGCCGCGGGTGGTGCAGGCGGCGCCGGGTCCGACGCCGACCAGGACGCCGACGGCGCCGGTCCGCATCAGGTGGAGGCCGGTGTTGTAGGACGCGCAGCCGCCGACGACGCAGGGCACGTCGAGGTCGGCGATGAACTGCTTCAGGTTGAGCGGCTCGGTCTGGGTCGAGACGTGCTCGGCCGAGATCACCGTGCCCTGGATGACGAGGATGTCGAGTCCGGCCTCGAGGGCCGTCTCGTAGTAGGCGTCGACCTTCTGCGGAGTGAGCGAGCCGCAGGCGACCGCGCCGGCGGCCTTGATCTCCTCGACGCGCTTGGCGATCAGCTCAGCCTTGACGGGTTCCGCGTAGATCTCCTGCATGATCCGCGTGGCGACCGGCTTGGGCGCCGCAGCGATCTCGTCGAGCTTCTCGTCCGCGTTCTCGTAGCGGGACCAGATGCCCTCCAGGTTGAGGACTCCGAGCCCGCCGAGCTGGCCGATCAGTCCGGCGGTCTTGGGGCTGACGACGCCGTCCATCGCGGAGGCGAGCAGCGGCAGCTCGAAGCGGTACGGACCGAGGGTCCAGGTGATGTCGATGTCGTCGGGGTCGCGCGTCCTCCGTGAGGGGACGATCGCGATGTCATCGAAGCCGTATGCCCTGCGGCCCTTCTTGCCGCGGCCGATCTCTACTTCCATTGCCTCACCCTACGTTCGTTCGCGGACGAAAAAACCCCGCGTCGCGGGGCCGGAAATGCGGTGCTAGCGGCGTTTCGGAGGTCACACACCAACGCCCGACTGAGGATAACAGCGGTAAACCCTCGTCCAGTCGCGCCGGGGCCGCCGTAGAATCTGATCTCCCAAGGAGGAGGAAGAACATGGAGCACGAGGGGAGAATTCGGCGCAGCTGGCGGCTCACGAAGACCGCCTGGGGCCTGGTCAGACAGGACCGCGCGATGGTGGCCCTGGCATTGCTGAGCATGACGTCGGCGCTGATCTGGCTGGGAGTCTTCACGCTGATCGGCGGCTACTCCGAGGACGGCACCGGCCAGGGCAAGGTGCTCCTGGCGATCCTGATCGCCCTCTACCCCTCCACCTTCCTCAGCGTCTTCTTCAACGTCGCCCTGGCGAGCGCCGCGAACGCCGCGCTCGACGGCCGGCACCTCAGCTTCGGCGAGGCCATCGGCGAATCCCGGAAGCGGGTCGGCAAGATCGCCCTCTGGTCGCTGCTCGCGGCCGGCGTCGGCGCCCTGCTCGCCGAGCTCTCGTCACGCCTGCCCGGCGGCGGCCGCATCGCGGCTGCTCTGGTGGGGGCGGCGTGGGGCCTGGCGACGCTGTTCGTCGTACCGATCCTGGCCATCCAGTCGCCGACGCCCGGACCGGTCACCGCCCTCAAGGAATCCGTGCGCGTGATCCGCAAGCGCTGGGGCGAGAGCATCAGCGGCTCGATCACGATCTCGGCCTGGACGGTCCTGATCGCGATCCCCGCGGCCCTGCTCCTGGGAATCGGCTTCGCCGTCATCGGCGGCGGCTCCGCGACCATGGGCGCCGCGCTGGTCGCCGTCGGCGGCCTGCTCCTCTTCGCGGTGATGGCGATCTCGGCGGCGGTGCAGCAGGTGTTCAGCCTCTGCCTCTACGAGTACGCCACCGAGGGCACCGTCCGCCAGTTCGACGAGCGGGACCTGGCGAACCCGCCGATCGGGCGGCGGAGCCGCTAGACCGTCGCCGGCGCTTCGAGCTCGCGCGCCTCGACGCCCGGCAGCAGGCGCTCGACCTCGGCCGGGTCGATGCTCCCCGCGCCGAAATGCTGGGTCGACTCGGCGCCGCAGGCGACCGCGAAGCGCAGGCACTCCTCCGGCGTTCGGCCGTCGTAACGCGCCGCGACGAAGCCCGCGAGGAAGGCGTCACCCGAGCCGACCGTGGCCACCGGCTCCACCGACGGAGCGGTCACCTCGTAGGCGTGCCGCTGGTCGTCCGAGCCGAGCAGTGATGCGACGCAGCCCTCCGGCCGCGTGATCACCGCGTCGCCGGCGCCCAGCTCGACCAGGCTGGCGAGCCCGAGGAGCGCATCCTCGCGGTCGTTGAACTCGTGGCCGACCGCGCCCTCGGCCTCGCGGGCGTTGGGGGTCACCGCCGCGGGGCCCGCGCGCAGCGAGGCGAGCAGCGGCTCGCCCTCGGTGTCGACGATGGTCTCGACGCCGATCGCCTTGAGCTCCTCGACGATGCGGGCGGAGAAGGCTGGGGGGACCGACGGCGGCAGGCTGCCGGCGATCGCACAGATGCGGGCGCCGCGCGCGAGATAGAGCAGCTTCTCGAGGAACCGCTCGAGCTCCTCGGGGCTGACGTCCGGCCCGCGCTCGTTGATCTCAGTCTGCTCGCCCGAGGTCGGGTCGACCACGGCGAGGTTCGTGCGGGACTCGCCGGCGATCCAGGTGAAGTCGGTGAGGATGGACTCCTCGGCGAGGCGTTCCATGAGCCGGGCGCCGGTGGGCCCACCGGCGAGCCCGGTGGCGATCACGGGCCGATCGAGAAGCTTCAGCGCACGGGCGACGTTGACGCCCTTGCCGCCGGCGACGGTGCTCGCCTCGACCGCGCGATGGCGGTGGCCCTGCCGGAAGCTTGGGACCGCAACGGTGCGGTCGATCGCCGCGTTCAGGGTGACCGTGAGGATCATCCGGTGCCTCCGTCCCGCTTCGACCTCTGGCGCCTCCTGGCCATTCTCTCCTCGTGCATCTTGCGCCTCTCTTCCGGGGTTCTCTGTCTCGGAGCCTGACGCCGGCTGCCGTTTCCGCGAGGCGGGGGCGCTGCCACCTTCGGCTCGCTCGCCCCGCGCCGTCGTCTCATCAGCAGCACACCTAGAAGTATCACGATCGCCCCCACCACAAGCAGAACGATCGGATTCTTGATGGCCGAGGTGACCTTGTCGAAGGTCGTGGCCGCCCCGACGGCGTGCGCGGCGACCAGGGGGCTGCCGGCGGCGGGCTTGCCGTCGACGCTCACCGTGACGTGCCCGAGCACCTGGCCCTGCTTCACCGCTCCGCTGATCTCGTCCGGCGCGCTGACGCGGGTGGTCACGTGTTGTCCCTGGCGCACCTTGATGGGTAGCGCCCGCTGGGCGACCAGCTCGAGGTGGTCGCTGCGGTAGTCGAGCTTCGGATCGGCGAGCTGCTCACCGCGGTTGACCGGCTGCACCGAGTGGTAGAGCGAGAAGCCGTACTGGAGGAGGTCCAGCGTGTCGGCGTCGCGGGATGCCTCACTCGGAGTGCCGAGCACGGCCGAGATCAGGGTGGTCGAGTCCTGGGTGCCGGAGCCGACCAGGACGTACCCGGCGCCCAGGGTGTGCCCCGTCTTCACCCCGTTGATCCACGGGTAGGAGTTGAGCAGCGTGTCCCGGCTCGTCACTGTCCGCGGGTGATCGCCGCTTTGCAGCGTCGCGGCGGGGGTGTTGACGATCCGAGCGAACAGCTTGTCGCGGAGCAGGATCGAGGCGAGCGTGACCAGGTCGTGCGCGCTCGAGTAGTTGTCGGGGTCGTCGAGCCCGATCGGATTGGCGTAGCTGGTGTCCGTCAGCCCGAGCCGCTGGGCCGCTTCGTTCATCCGATTGACGAAGGCGGGGACGGACCCGGACACGGCGACCGCCAGCGTCTCGGCGGCGTCCGAGGCGCTCGGCAGGAGCAGGCCGTAGAGCAGGTCGCGCACCCGAATCCTCTCTCCGGGCCGCAGGCCGAGCTCGACCTCCGCCGAGGCGCTCGGGTGGTACACCGGCACCTTGACCATCTGGCTCGGCTTCAGGTTCTTCAGCGCCAGGTACGCAGTCATCAGCTTGGTGGTGCTGGCGATCGGCAGGTGCTTGTTCGGCGCCTTGCTCGCCAGGACCGCGTCATCGCGCGGGTCGATCAGGATCCAGGCCTTCGCGTCGAGCTTCGGCGCGCTCGACGCGACAGCGGATGACGCGGGGGCGATCAGCAGGATCGCGAGGAGCAGCGCGATGCACGCGCGCACAGACGAACCGCCCCGCCTGCCGGAGATCCCGAGCACCGTCAGCGCAACGCTATCCGCTGGCCCTCGAGCAGGGTCTGCGGATCGAGATTTGGGTTTAGTGCCTGGAGCTGCGTCTCATCGATGCCGGTCTTGATCGAGATGGCGCCGAGCGTGTCGCCCGCGTGGACGATCCAGACGCCCTTGCGGATCGCCCGGCGCCCTTCCTTGCTGACGTGGGTCTTCTGCGAGCCGCCGTTCTTGCCCCCGCCTCCTCCCCCGCCACCGGAAGTCGCCACGACGGCGACCACCAGGACGACGGCGGCGATCAGGGCCAGCACGGCGAACACGCGGACGAATTGATTCGGCTTGTAGTCCGGCATTCGAGGGATCGACAGGGTACTGCCGACTACCTAGACGAGACTCCAGACCGCCTGCCGCAGCTCCTCCGCCGCAGCCGCCGGATCGTCGGCCCCCGCGATGCTCCGCGCCGCCGCCACCAGCACCGAGGCGGGCCTGCCGGAGGCAAGCGCCGGACCCAGGTCCTCGGGCCTGCCTCCCTGCGCCCCGATCCCCGGGACCAGGAAGACGGAGTCGGGCATCAGCTCGCGCAGGCGGCCGAGGTGCTGCGGCGCCGTGGCGCCGACCACGGCGCCGGCGCCCGAGAGGCCGGAGGATCCGGCGAGCTTCGGTGCGCTCTCGTTGACCAAGGCCGCCAGCTCCTCGTGCAGGGGACGGTCCCCCAGTTGGGCGTCCTGCAGCCGCGCCGCCCCGGGGTTGGACGTCCGCACCAGGAGGAAGATCCCGGCGCCCGCCTCGGAGGCGGCCTCCACCAGGACCTCGATCTCGTCCTCGCCGAGCAGGGGATTGGCGGTGAACGCGTCAGCGCCGAGCCCGGGGACGGGACCCCAGGGCGTCTCCGTCTCGCCCACCAGTGCCTGGCCGTAGGCCTTCGCGGTGAACGGGACGTCGCCTCGCTTGCCGTCGGCCACCACCAGCAGCCCGGCTCGCTGGGCGGCCCTGCATACCTGATCGAGGGCACGCCAGCCGGGCGCCCCCAGCCGTTCGAAGCAGGCGAGCTGCGGCTTCACCGCGACGCAGGCCGGGCCGGCTGCCTCGATCAGCCCGAGGCAGTGCTCGTAGACCGCCGCCGCCGCCCGATCGGCGACATCCGTGAGCGACGCGCCAGGGGCGTCGTCGGGAGAGAACGCTGACGGGTCGGGGTCCAGCCCCAGGCACACCTGGCTGCGGCGCTCCTCCACGAGCGCCGCGAGCCTGTCCGCGAAGGGGGCCGGGCTAGCCGCCCTTGACCTTCTTCTTCAGTCCGGACCCAGCGGAGAAGCGCGGCACCTTGCCGCCGGGAATGAAGATCCGCTCTCCGGTGCGCGGGTTCACACCCTGACGCGGGCCACGCTCGGCGACGGCGAACTTGCCGAAGCCGGTGAAGTTCACCTCACCCCCGCCCTGGAGGACGCTGGTGATGGCGTCCAGGACAGCGTCGACGGCCTGGCCCGCCTCCTTCTTGTTGCCGATCCTGCTGTCGCCTGCGAGCACGTCGAGGAACTCTGCCTTGGTCACGTCATCGCCTCCTGGTGATTGGAGTTCGCGGCGAGCCTAACAGCGGCCGCTGAGGCCAAACAGGGCATTCGAGGATGATCCTGTCGAGATGACCGCGCGCGAGCCGTATGTCCTGATCACGATTCCGATCAGCCACTACTGCGAAAAGGCTCGCTGGGCGCTCGATCGCGCGGGCATCGCCTACCGGGAGCAGGCGCACCTGCAGCTCGTCCACTGGCTCGCCGTGCGCCGAGCCGGGGGCGGGAGGACGGCCCCGGTGCTCGTCTGCGGGGACCGGGTGCTGGCCGACTCGGCCGAGATCGTCGACGAGGCCGATGCCGAGGCGCCGCCGGAGCGGCGGCTGTACCCGGCCGAGCCGGACGCCGCCTCGGAGGTTCGAGCGCTCGAGCGCGACTTCGACACGAACCTGGGACCGAATGGACGAAGGTGGATGTACAACGAGATGCGCGGACGTCGTGATCTCGCGATCGCCTACGCCTGTACCGGCGTCCCCAGATGGGAGCGCCGGGCCCTGCCGCTCGCCTATCCGGTGGTCTCGAGGGTGATCGACCGCTACCTCGA
Organism: uncultured Solirubrobacterales bacterium; assembly: GCA_963815045.1. GTDB lineage: Bacteria > Actinomycetota > Thermoleophilia > Solirubrobacterales > 70-9 > DASUPK01. Next base: position 522,059 of record CAWFET010000002.1, on the reverse strand, counting down.
CATCACGCCGGATACGGCATCCCGGTCCGTGGCGCAGGTGCGGATGACCTTCGACGCCGTCGCGGAGCGGTTGAGCGACGGCCGGCGATATCTCTGCGGAGACCGGTTCACCGCCGCCGACCTGACCTTCGGCGCGCTGTCGGCCTCCGTCCTGATGCCACCCGAGTACGGCGTGCCCCTGCCCCAGCCCGAGGAGCTGCCGGTGGCGATGGCGGCGGTCGTTCGGGAGTTTCGCGAGCACCCCGCGGGTAAGCACGCGCTCTCCATGTTTCGCGAGGAGCGGCTTCGCCATCAGGTCGCGGCCGCGGGCGGCCACCCCTCATGAGTCGCTCAGGGCTTCGCCCTTGGCTCCAAGATGGAGTGGCCTGGTGGCCGCTCAGGCCCCGCCGATTGCCATCTCGCCGACCAGCATCGGGGCGGTCTTGACCGAGCCGCCGAACGGGACCCAGCGGGTCTCCGAGCCGACCGCCTGAATGGAGGCCAACGTGCCCAGCAGGTCGCCGGCGATGGTGAACTCGCGGAGCGGCTCGGCGAGCTCGCCACCGCTGATCGCCCGGCCCGAAGCACCGACCGAGTAGCGGCCGGTGACCGGGTTCACGCCCGAGTGGAGGCCCGCGACCTCGGTGATGTAGACGCCATCGCCGGCCCGGTCGAGAAGTTGCTCCAGAGTCAGTTCGCCCGGCTCGAGCACCAGGTTGGATGGGCTCACCGACGGCGGCGAGCGATACGACGCGCGGGCGGCATTGCCCGTCGACCGCGCGTCGCCGCGGCGGGCCGTGTAGGAGTCGTGCAGATAGGCGAGCAGCTTGCCGTCGGCGATCAACGGCGTCCGCTCGCGCGGGGTCCCCTCGCCGTCGAACGGCGCGGTGGCGAGCCCGCCCGGATCGATCCCGTCGTCCGCCAGCACGTAGGCGGCGGAGGCGACCTCGTCGCCGAGCCGGTCGGCGAAGGGAGAGCGGCCGCGCTGCACCTCGTCCGCGCAGAGCGCTCCGCCGATGAATCCGGCGAAGCTGGCGGTGACCCGCTCCGAGAGCACCACGGGGCAGGTGCGGGACTCCGGCTTGGTCGCGCCGAGCATCGAGGCCGCCTCGTCGCCCGCCTCGCTCCCGATCTCCTCGGCATCGAGCGATCTGGGCGAGCGGCCGACGCCGAAGCCGAGACCCGTCTGGACCTCCGAGTCCTGCGTCGCCATCGCCTGCAGGAACGAGTAGGCGACCGAGGAGCCGAAGCTGCCCGAGACGCCGCGCGAGGTGGCGATCGCGGCGTCGCCGTCCTCGTCCACGTAGACGACCTCCTCGACGCCGGTGACCCGCTCGTCGCGATCCAGCGCGACCCGCTCGATTCGCTTTGCCAGATCGATCACCTCGGCGGTCCCGGTGCCGGCGACCGCCGGATCGCGCAGCCCCTCGATCTCGGGAGGCTCGCCGGACGGCTCGGGCGCGGCCGAGTTCTCGTCCTCATCGGCGACCCGCGCCGCGACCACCGCGGCCTCCGCCAGCTCGGCAAGGCCCGATTCGGACAGGTCGGTCCCGTAGGCGTAGCCGGTGCGGGTCCCGATCCAGGCGCGAATCCCGACGCCACGGCCGCTCGCCTCGGTGAGGCTCTCAACCTCGCCGGCGTGGACGCGCACCTCGCGGCTCCGCGAGCCCTCGCTCCATGCCTCGGCGTCGGTCGCCCCAGCGGAGGTGGCCGCCTCGACGGCGCGGCGCGCCGCGTCCTCCAAGCTCGACCGAGCTGTCGCTCATACGGCGGTCCCGCCGACCGTCATCCCCCTGATCCGGACATGCCCCTGGCCGGTGCCGACCGGCGCCGTCTGCCCGGCCTTTCCGCAGAAGCCCGTCTTCATCTCGAAGTCGTTGCCGACGGCGTCGATCCGCGTGAGCGCCTGGAGGCAATTCCCGATCAGGGTCGCCCCCCGGCAGGGCTTGGTCACCCTGCCCCCCTCGATCAGATAGCCCTCTGAGACGCCGAAGACGAAGTCGCCGGTCGCGGGCTCGACCTGGCCGCCCCCGAAGGAGACCGCATAGAAGCCCTTCTCGACCTCCGAGATCAGCTCCTTCGGCTCCGCGTCGCCGGGCTCGATGTAGGTGTTGGTCATGCGGGGGATCGGCAGGTCCCGGAAGCTTGCGCGGCGTCCGTTGCCGGTGGAGGCGACGCCATCTCGGCGGGCCCGCAGCCGGTCGTAGAGGTACGAGGTGATCCTTCCCTCCTCGATCACGGCGGTCCGCCGGCAGGGCGTGCCCTCGTCATCGATCGCGCCGGTCCCCCACTCATGCGGCATGACGCCGTCGTCATAGGCGGTGAGCAGCGGCTCCGCGACCTTCTCGCCGAGCTTCCCGGCATAGACGCTGGCGCCCTTTTGCACCGCGTCGGCCTCGAGTCCGTGCCCCGTCATCTCGTGGAAGAGCACGCCGCCGAATCCTCCGCCGACGACGACGGTCATCTCGCCGGCGGGGGCGGGGCCGGCTCCGAGCAGCGTCAGCGCCTTCTTCGCCGCCTCGTCGGCGATGCGCGCCGGATCGCCCTGGAGGAGTTCGAAGCCGCGGTGCTCGCCGAGCGTCTCGAAGCCGGTCTCGACCGTTCCGTTCTTCCGCGCCACCACCTGGACCCCGAGCCGTACCCGGGTGCGGTCGTCGCTCGCCTCGAGACCCTCCGAGTTGAAGACCGCGACCTGCCGGCGGCCCTCGCTGTAGCTCGCCGAGGCCTGCGCGACCTCGGACCCGGCCGAGCGCGCCCGCTCGTCGAGCTCCCTCAGCACCTCCGCCTTGCGATCGGCCGGGACGCCCGCCGGGTCGACCTCGATCTCCTGGAGCTTCGGTGGAGCGGCAGCCTTCAGCGCCAGCGGGTCCGTCGCGTCGCCGTCGAGCGCCGAGGCAAGCCCGTCCGCGGCGCGCATCAGGTCCTCCTCCGCCAGCCCGTCAACGTGGGCAAAGCGCGTCACCTCGCCCTCGACGACGCGGATGCCGGCTCCCCGCTCGCTGCCGGACTGCGGCCGCTCCACCCGGGACTCGTCTATGGAGAGGGTGAATCCCCGGCGGTCCTCGCAGAAGAGCTCGGCGAAGTCGCCGCCCCGCGAGAGCGCCCGCTCCAGGACGCGCCCGGCGAGGCCCTCGTCGACCAATGTCATTTGGAGCTCTTCGCCCGGCCCGGGGGACCGGCGGCCTCGATCAGGCGCGAGGCGGCGAGGAACAGCGTCCGGCCCTCGTCCGAGTCGGCGGTAAAGGCGGAGCTGCGGCCGCCCGCGTAGTAGGTCCTTGCGAATGGCTTGCGCTGGTGGCGGCGGCGCCGCAGGTAGGCGGCGGCCTCGTCCGCGTAGCCGGAGACCCGCTCCAGCAGAAGGCGATGGGGCTTAGTCGTCATCGGCCCGGGCTCGCCGCCAGCTTGCGGAGCGCGTTCCGCATGTCGAAGATCATCAGCGAGGAGAGCGTGAAGCGGTCGGCGACCGCGACGGCGATCAGTCCCGCCTCCCGGACGCAGAAGGCCTCTCCGTCCCCGGTCGCGATGTGCGCGTGAGCCACTGACTCGCCGCCCGCGGCATCGGCGGCGGCGATCAGGTCGCGGCCGGTCTCGCCCCAGCGCTCGAGGTTCCCGCTCGCTGCGAGCACCTCCCCGCCCTCGGAGAGGACGGCGCAGCCGCGCATCTCCGGCGAGATCTCCTGCAGATACGCGACCGTCTCACCGGGATCGGTGAGGGTCGGGGCGTCGACGGGGGGCACTACGCCAAAATAGCGAGCGTGACTCTGCAGCAGGGCTCCTGGCTCACCGTCGTCATCGTCTGCGGGATCTCGGTGATCCTCCTCGCGCTCGGCGGCTACACCGGCTACAGCATCGTGGTCGGGGCCGTGGGCCTCGCGGCTGCGGTGAACCTGCTGCCTAGCCGGCCCTGAAGGCGCTCGGGGACTCCGCCGGATCCCGGCGGGAGCTCTCCGGCTCCACGTGGATCAGGACCTCCGCGTTGCCGAGGTCCGACTCGATCGCGTCGCGGAGCTCGTGGGCGAGCTCGTGGGCGCGTTCCAGGGTCGTGCCCCTCCGGAACTGCACGTGCAGGTCGATGTAGGCGCGGCGACCGGTGGTCCGCGCGCGGAGCTTGTGGTACCCGACGATCTCGGGCGTTCCGGATCTGGCTCGGGCGATCGCGGCCTCGACCCGGTCCATCTCCTCGGGGGGAGGCGCCTCGTCGACGAGAGCCGACGCGGAGTGCCGCAGCACCCGCACGCCCGCGAAGACGATCACCATCGCGACGGCGATCGCGACCGCCGAGTCGATCGCCTCGACACCAGTGATCTGGACAAGCGCCAGGCCGATCAGGACCCCGACCGACGTGAGCGCATCGGTGCCGAGGTGGGAGGCATCGCCGGCGAGGGCGGGCGAATGGTGCCGCCTCGCCTGCCGTCTGAGGAAGGAAGAGACGCCGGCATTCGCCAGCGCAGAGAAGCCGATCACAGCGATGCCGACCCCGAGCTTCTCGACCGACGCGCCGGTGGTGAGGCGGTGCACCGACTCGTAGACGATCAGCCCCGCGCCCACGAGGATCAGCATCCCCTCGATCGACGCGGCCAGGCTCTCCAGCTTCTCGTGGCCATAGGGATGGTCGACGTCGGCGGGCTCGTCCGCGCGACGGACCGAGATGAACGCGATCACCGAAGCGATCAGGTCGATCATCGAGTGGAGCGCCTCGCTCAGGATCGCGACCGATCCGGTGATGGCCGCGGCGGCGAGCTTCAGCGCGATCAGGACCGAGTTGGAGGCGATCGACACCGCGGCCGCGCGCGGCTTCGTGATGCGGCTCGCTGCCGGGGTGCCCGCCGGGCTCATCGGCTCACCTCGACGCCGAGATGCTCCGCGAGCTTCCGCGCCGCCCGGCCCCGGTGGCTGATCGCGTGCTTCTCCTCCGGCGCCAGCTCGGCCATGGTTCGCTCGTCCTCCGCGCCGGTGTCGTCCGGCACGAACGCCGGGTCGTAGCCGAAGCCTCCGGTCCCCCGGGGCGCCTCCGCCAGCATCCCCTCGCAGCGGCCCTCGAAGAGCGACTCCGTCCCGTCGTCGGTGACGAGGGCGACCGCGCAGACATACGCCACCCGTCGATCGCCCTGCTCACCCACCGCGGTCAGGAGCTTCTCGAGGTTCTGCTCGTCGGTCGCGTCCTCGCCGGCGTAGCGGGCGGAGCGCACGCCTGGACGCCCGTCCAGGCCGTAGGCCTCGATGCCCGAGTCATCGGCGATCGCGGTGCGGCCGGTGGCGGCGTGCGCGGCCCGAGCCTTGCCCAGAGCGTTCTCGGCGAAGGTGTCGCCGGTCTCCGGCGGCAGCACGACCTCCTCCGGCAGCGGGTCGATCTCGATGCCCGCCAGGGCCTCGCGAAGCTCGCGCAGCTTGTGGTCGTTGCGGGTGGACAGAACGAGAGCGGACATCGCCGCCTCAGATCATCCGTGATCCGGGCTAAAACAGGCGGGAAGCGAGCCGAGGGCGGATTCCTGCGCCTCGCGCAACTTGGCGATCCCGCCCTCCGCGAGCGCGAGCAGGTCGTCCAGAGAGGCACGAGAGAGCGGGGTGCGCTCCGCCGTGGCCTGCACCTCGACCAGGCCGCCGTCGCCGGTCATCACCACGTTCGCGTCGACCTCGGCGGTCGAGTCCTCGCTGTAGTCGAGATCGCAGAGCGCGCGGCCATCGACCATCCCGACGCTGACCGCGGCGACGGACTGGTTGAGCGGCAGCGTCTCGAGGGTGCCGGCGTCGACCAGCTTCGCCAGCGCGTCCTGAAGGGCGACGTAGCCGCCCGTGATCGCGGCGCAGCGGGTGCCGCCATCCGCCTGCAGCACGTCGCAATCGATGTAGACCGACCGCTCGCCGAGCGCCATGAAGTCCACGACTCCGCGCAGCGACCGCCCGATCAGCCGCTGGATCTCCACCCCGCGGCCGTCCTGCTTGCCGCGGCTGATGTCGCGGGCCTTCCGGTCGCCGGTGGAGGCCGGGAGCATCGCGTACTCGCCGGTGACCCAGCCGCGGCCCTTCCCCTCCATCCAGCGCGGGACGCTCTCCTGCACCGACGCGGTGCAGATCACCCTCGTCTCGCCCTGGCTGATCAGGGCCGACCCGGCAGCCGTGCGAACGAAGCCGAGCTCCACCGTCACCGGGCGAAGGTCGGCGGGGGCGCGGTCGTAGCTGCGACTGGCGGCCATCGCGCCAGTCTGCCATCAAACGACCGCCCCCAAACCGACGCCCCCTATTTGAACGAAACCTGACCGACCGCCTCGCGGATCTTGTCCACGATCGTCTGGGCGAGCTCCACCCCCTGCTTGCCCTGGAAGCCCTTCATCGCGGCGACCATGCCGACCATCAGCAGGGCGACCAGCAGGATCAGGCCCACGTATTCGACGGTTCCCTGGCCGCTCCGGGTCGAGAGGCCGACCAGGCGGCGGATGACAAGCTCTCTCATCGACAACCTCCTCCTCACTCGTTTCCGGAAGCCTCGACGGAGGCATCGAACGGGACCAGACGCGCGTGTCGCCGAAGGCAAACGGCCGCGCGCCGAAATCGCGCTCCGGCCTGCACGTCGCGTAAAGTGACGCCGCGATGACCGAGCGCCAACACGAAGGCGCCGGCCACGGTGCGGAGGATCGCGGCGCGATGAAGTGGCGTCTCGAGACGCTCCATCGCCGCACCGAGGAAGGCGTGCGAGAGCTCGGGGCCCGCGTCCTCGAGATGTACCACCGTGGCGAGGTGGACACGGACGTCGTTCGCGAGGGAGCGGCGAAGCTCGACGAGCTCGAGCGCAGCGCGGCCGAGCTCGAGACCGCGATGCGCGGTGACACCGGCCCGCGCCCGGATGCACCGCGCCCGGAGAGGCCGCGCCGGCCCGCCGCCAAGCGGACTCCCGTGATGCGGCCGGTGATGGGCGCCGAGGACGCCCCGGCCCCGCCGGCCGCCAGCGAGCAGGGCGACCCGCCGGCCAACGGCGAGCGCGACGAGCACATGAAGGAGGCGGTCGACGCGGCGCGGCGCCAGGCCGAGGAACGAGCCACCGCGGAGATCCTCGCTCTCGAGGAGGACCTGGAGAAGGAGCGCGAGCGGGCGGCGAGGTCCCTCGAGGAGGTCCAGCGCCGGCTCGAGGAGGCCGAGGCCCGCGCCGGCAAGGACGTGACCGTCACCGACGCCAGGGCGCCCGAGGAGGGCGCCGACTGGCTTCGCGAGCAGCGCCCCGATGTTCGCCGCGAGCTGGAGGCGGAGCTCGAGCGGCGCATGCTCGTGCGCGAGAAGGAGCTGATCGCCGAGCGCGACGAGGCGGCGGCCGCGCTCAAGGACGCGCTTGAGCGGCTCGAGCGCGCGGAGAGCGCCGAGGGCGCGGAGGGCGGCGATGACGAGGCCCGAGCCGAGGCCGAGCGCCAGGCGAGCGAGGACGCCGAGCGGCGCCTGCGGGAGCGCACCGAGCAGCTCGAGGGCCAGATCCAGAAGCTCGAGGCCGAGACCGAATCCCGGATCCAGGCCGCCGTCGAGGAGGCCCGCCGCGAGGCCGTCGAACAGGCCCCGCCCGAGGAGGCCCGCGCCGAGATCGAGCGTGGGATCCGGCGCGAGCTCGAGCAGGAGCTCGCCAAGCGCATCTCCGACATCCGCGCCGACGCCGACGAACGGGCGCGCGAGGAGATCGACGCCGCCCGCCGCGCCGCGGAGCTCCGCTTCGAAACCGAGCTGAAGAACCGCGAGGAGTCCCTGCGAGGCGAACGGGAGGCCGCGACCGCGGCCGCGGACGCCGCCCAGCGGCGCCTCGACGAGATCGCGGAGCAGATCGAGGCCGCCGGCGAGCGCGTCGAGGGAGCCGAGGCGAAGCTCGCGGAGGAGCAGTCGCGACTCCAGCAGCAGACCGAGGAGCGCCTGGACGAGGAGCTCCGGCGCCTGCAGGCCGAATCGGACGCCAAGATCGCCGCCGCGCTCGCCAAGGTCGAGGCGGACACCCAGGCACGCGTGGAGAAGGAGGCCGAGCGCCGCCTCGCCGAGCAGGAGGAGACCCTGCGGGCCGAGGCTGAGGAACGCGTCCGCGTCACCGGCGAAACCGCGCGCGAGGAGACCGAGCGCCGCCTCCGGCAGGAGCTCGATTCGCTCCGCAGCGACCTTGAGGAGGAACGCTCCTCACGCGATCAGCTGGTGCAGAAGGCGGAGAACCGCGCCAAGCGGGCGGAGAAGAAGGTCGAGGAGGCCGAGAGCGCCAGGCTCGACAACGAGGCGGACGCCCGCAGCGCGGCGGCGGACTGGGTCCGCGGCCAGATCGGCGGGCTCCAGAAGGAGATCGACAAGCTCGAACGGCAGGGCGACGGACGCGCCAAGCGCGCGGTCACCCAGGCCCGCCGGGAGGCCGAGGACGAGGCCGAGCGGCGCTTCGCGGAGCGCGAGCAGGAGCTGGCCCTGGAGCTCGAGGAGGCGGGACGGGCGCTGAAGTCGGCCGAGCACCAGCTCCGCGAGGCCGAGACGCGCGCCGAGGCCGCGGAGAGCAAGCTGGGCGAGGTCGCCGACGAGGACCTGAAGAAGGCGACCGAGGAGCGCGAGAGCCGCTTCCGGGCGCTGGAGAACCGCATCAAGTCCGTGATGGACCGGGCGAGCGGCGCCCAGGCGCACGCCGCCTCGGTCGGAATCGAGTTGCCCAAGAGCGCCGAGGCTGAGGTCGAGGAGCCCGAGCCGGACGAGGTCACCGAGGCCGAGGAGACCAAGGAGCCCGAAGAGGCGAAGCCCGAGGAGCCGAAGAAGCCCGAGGAGCCCGAGGCCGCCGGCGACGAGCAGCAGACCGACGAGCAGGAGGCGGTCGAGGCGTCCGCCGAGCCGCGGGGATTCCTCGCGCGGCGCCGGGCGAGGCGGGCCGAGAAGGCGGCCGCCAAGGAGGAGGCCGCTGCGGAACAGGCCCCCGCCGAAGCCAAGGAGGCCGAGGAGAAGGAGGCCGAGGAGAAGGAGGCCGCCGAGAAGAAGGCCAAGCGCGAGAAGGATGCGGCTGACCGCAAGGCAAAGCGTGAGAAGGAGGCGGCCGAGAAGAAGGAGGCCCGCGCCAAGTCCGCCGAGCAGCGCAAGGCCAAGGCGACCGCGGCGAAGAAGCAGGCGCAGGCGAAGCGCACCACCAAGGCCTCCGCCTCGAAGACATCCGGCGGCGCGAAGACGGCCGCGCGCTCCACCAAGCCGAAGCCCAAGGCGAAGGCGAAGGACGCCAAGCCGGCAGAGAAGGCGAAGACCACCCGCTCGCGCCGGGGCTCCGGCCTTCTCGACGTCAACAAGGCGACCTTCGAGCAACTCCGGGACGTCGGCATGTCGGTCACCCAGGCGACGCGGGTGATCGCCTATCGCGAGCGCCAGGAGGGCTTCGACTCGGTCGACGATCTCGAAACCGTCCCGGGGATTCCCAAGAAGCTGCTCACCGAGATCAAGCCGCAGCTCACCGCATGACCGACCGGGGACGTCCGTGAGTTGCTAGACGCGGGCCGCCGCGGACCGAATATCCCTGAGGACGGATCCTCAACGACAACCGAAGAGCTGCAGGAGCTCGAGAAGCAGCATCAGGCTCAGCTCCTAGGGCTCGGGGCGATCGCGCTCGAGATGCATCAGCGAGATGAGATCGACACCGACTTCCTGATGGGCCTGGCCGCCGAGATCGCCGAGACCGAGAGGGAGCTCCGGCTATTCCGTGGCCGCTAGAGCGGGCCAGTGGCGCGTCAGCCGCTCCCGGTACGCGACCGCCGGCCCGACCGGAGCCTCCCGCGGCGGGCTCCCGCCCGCGACTGCGTCCAGCGTCGCGACCACGCCGCGCGCCAGCGCCCCCAGCGCGTAGCCGCCCTCAAGGCAGATGAGCAGCGGCACGCCGAGCTCTCCCGCGAGGTCTCGCATCGTGGCCGCCATGTCCGCGTAGGACGCGTCGTCGAGCTCGCAGTTGGCGAGAGGGTCGTCATGGTGGGCGTCGTAGCCCGCCGAGATGCAGAGCAGGCCCGGCCGCCACTCGCGTGCGATCGGCGCGATCACGTGCTGGGTGAGCGCCAGGAACTCGTCCGGCCCGCTGCCCGGCGGCACCGGGAGATTGACTGTGTAGCCCTCCCCATCTCCAGTGCCGAGGTCTGTGGCGGCGCCGGTCCCCGGATACAGAGGGCTCTGGTGGATGCTCGAGTAGAGGACGTCGGAGGACCCGTAGAAGATCTCCTCGGTGCCGTTGCCGTGGTGGACGTCCCAGTCCAGGATGAGCACGCGCTCGGCGCCGCACTCCGCGATCGCGTGGGCAGCGGCCACGGCAACGTTGTTGAACAGGCAGAAGCCCATCGCCTTGTCGCTCTCCGCGTGGTGTCCCGGCGGCCTCAGCCCGCAGAACGCGAAGCCGCCATCGCCATCGGCGAGCAGGCGCTCGGTCGCGTCGATCGCCCCGCCCGCGGCGTGCAGCGCGGCCTCCCACGAGCCCTCGCTCGCGACGGTGTCGAGGTCGATCATCCCGCCGCCCTTGGCCGAGTAGGCCTCGATCGTGTCGACGTGGGCGGCGGTGTGAACCCGCTCCAGCTGCTCGCGGGTCGCCGCGGGAGCCTCGACCCGCTCGAGGCCGAGCCAGTCGCGCTCCGCCATCGCCTCCTCGATCGCGGTCAGGCGCCGGGCGCTCTCCGGGTGCCCGCCGGTGTCGTGGCGGAAGGAGCTGGGGTGTCGCAGATAGAGCCCCGAGATGAGCGCACAGTACGGTTCGCGGCGCGATGACGCCGGACGACCGATTCGACGTCGTGGTCGTCGGCGGGGGCGCCGCCGGCCTCTACTCGGCGCTGACCGCGGCCGACGCCGGCTCGCGGGTGGCGATGGTGTCGCGGAAGCCGCTCAGCGAGAGCTCGAGCTTCTGGGCGCAGGGTGGCCTGGCGGCGGCGATCGGGCCCGATGACTCGCCCGAGCAGCACGTCGAGGACACGGTCGCGGCCGGGCGCGGCGCGTGCAGGCGATCCGCCGCCGAGCTCCTCGCGCACGAGGCCCCGGGGATCGTCAGGGAGCTTCAGCGGCGCGGCGTCCACTTCGACCTGCTTCCGGACGAGAGCCTGTCGCTCGCGCTGGAGGGTGGCCATTCGCGCAGGCGGATCGTGCACGCGGGCGGGGCGGCGACCGGTCGCCGGATCACCGAGCGGCTCGCCGAGCTCGCGGCCCGCGACGAGCGGATCGACGTGATCGAGAAGACGTCGGCGGTCGCGCTCTGGAGCGACGGTGAGCGCTGCCACGGCGTGCTCACCGATCGGGAGCCGCTCCACGCCAAGGCGACGATCTTCGCCACCGGCGGAGCGGCCGCCCTCTGGGCGCGGACCACCAACCCGTGGGGAGCGATCGGAGCGGGCCCCGTGATGGCCCACGCCGCGGGCGCTGAGCTCGCCGACCTCGAGCTCTGCCAGTTCCACCCCACCGCTCTGTCCGCGCCCGGAACCGATTCGGACGGGATGCTCGTCACCGAGGCCGTCCGCGGAGAGGGCGCGACGCTGCTCGGTGCCGACGGCGAGCGCTTCACGGACGAGCTCGCTCCCCGCGACGCCGTCACCCTGGCCGTCCTCGACCGGATGAAGAGCGACGACGCCGACCACGTCCTTCTCGACATGCGGGAGTTGAGCGAGGCTCGCTTCCCGAGCGTCTTCGCGGCCCTGCGCGAAGCCGGCTTCGATCCCACGAAGGAGCCGATCCCGGTCTCGCCGGCCTCCCACTACGTGATGGGCGGGATCGCCACCGACCTCGACGGGCGCTCCTCGCTTCCCGGCCTGTTCGCGGTGGGCGAGTGCGCCGACACGGGCCTGCACGGCGCGAACCGGCTCGCCTCCAACTCGCTGACGGAGTGCTTCGTGCTCGGCGCGCGAGCGGCCGCCGCGGCTTCTGTGGCGGCCGTAGATCCGGCGGCGGGGTTTGTGGCCGCCGCTGATGGCGAAGCCGTGCCTGAGTGGAGATTCAATCCGCCCACGGTCGAGACCCGGGAGGCCGTCTGGAGGCTCGCCGGTCCACTCAGGCGCCAGGAGGAGTTGGAGCAGCTGCTCGACGACCCATATCCGCTGGCGCGCCTGATCGCGCGGTTCGCGCTGGAGCGGCGGGAATCCCGCGGCTCACATCGCCGCCTCGAGTTCCCGGAGCTGGATCCCGAGCTCGACGGCCGCCACATCCTCTGCCGCGGCGATGAGCTGCGCTGGGAGACCTGGGAGTAGGACGCGCGTCCAGGCGTGGCCGGGCAGGTCCTGCCTACTTAATAGTGCTTAATCAGTGCTTAACCCAAAAATTGGGTATGCCGTGGTTCAATCAGCACCGCCTGGAGGGTCCGACGGCAGGAAGAGCCCGAGGACGAGGCTTCAGGGGGGATAGGAGAGATCACGGATGTATCAATTCAGTCGTTCCATCTACAGGGACCTGGCTCCTCGCATCGACACCTCCGGGGGTGTGGAGAGGACGTTCGCGGCACGACGCAAGCTGCTGGAGGCCTGCGAGGCCACCATCCAGCGCCTGGTTTCGGACCGCCGCTACTTCGCCCGCCCGGCGAAGACCCTGTTCACCGAAGTCCGCGAGTACTTCGCTCTTGCCGAGCAGGTCCGCGTATTCATGGTCATCGAGCGGCATATCGGGCTGGTCGAGGAGTTCCTCGACTCACTGCCCGCCGACGTGACGCTCGACGGCCAGGAGAGAAACTGTCTGGCCAGCACTCGCAAGGGCACGCCGTGCCAGCGTGAGCCGCTGCCGGGGATGGATTACTGCCCCTCGCACAAGCATCTCGAAGAGACCTTCGAGACGCGCGAGGTCGAAGCAGCCGCTGCATAAAGGGGAGTGAGACGGCGTCGAGGCCCCGGGATCCCCGGGGCCTCCGCTGTGCTCGATCGCACACATCCCGGGCTCTCGGAGTGGCGTAGTTCACCTACGTCCAGTTAACGCGAGTAAGGAGAGTCAGGATGAGTCTCTGGGAACACGCATTCAGCGCCCTGTACGACCCGCTGCTGTGGGTCGGCGAGCGAGCCGGCATGGCGCAGCGGAGACGGGAACTGCTCGCTGATGCCAGCGGCCGAGTGCTGGAGCTGGGCGCCGGGACCGGGCTCAATCTCCCGTACTACCCGGATGAGATCGACGATCTGACGCTGACCGAGCCAGCCGCCCCGATGATCCCGAAGCTGGAGCGGCGGCTGAGCAGGGCGAACCGCGAGGGCCGGGTGCTCCCGGCGACCGCCGAGGAGCTCCCCTTCGAGGACGACAGCTTCGACACGGTCGTCTCCACCCTCGTCCTCTGCACGGTCGACGATCCGCGGCGCGCGATCGACGAGACCGCCAGGGTGCTGAAGCCGGGCGGCAAGCTGCTCTTCCTCGAGCACGTCCGTGCCGACACGCGGCGCCTCGCCCGCTGGCAGGACCGCCTGCACCGGCCGTGGCACGCATTCGCCGCGGGTTGCCACGCCAACCGGCCGACGGTGGACCTGCTGCAGGAGAGCCCGCTGCAGGTCGAGGCCGTCGAGCGCGACCGCTGGTCGTGGATGCCTGCGCTGGTCCACCCTCTGGCATTCGGGAGTGCCCAAGCGTCCTAGCGGCCACCAGGCCGCTCCACTTCGGAGCGGAGGAGAAGCCGTAGCGACTTATCTGGGGCGGCCGCCAGTGGCCGCGGCTGTATGGCGAAGCCGTCCCCAGATAACTTCACGGTCATGCTTCTCGGCGTCGACGTCGGCGGCACCTTCACCGACGCCGCCCTGTTGGACGGCGAGCGCCTCCACACGGCGAAGGTCCCGAGCACGCCCGAAGACCAGTCGCGCGGCGTGATCGCCGCGGTCGACGAGGTTCTCGCGCGCGCCGGCTCCGGTCCCGCCGGCGTCGAGGGCTTCACACACGGCATGACGGTGGGCACGAACGCCCTGCTCGAGGAGCGCGGCGCCCGCACCGCCCTGGTCGCCACGCGCGGCTTCGCGGACCTGCTCGACATCGGCCGGCAGAACCGGCCGAGCCTCTACCACCCCTGCCGCCCGAAGCCGCGAGCGCTGGTCGATCCGGGCGACCGGTTCGAGGCGGCCGAGCGAACGGGCGCCGAGGGGACGATCGAGCAGCTCGCCGACGAGGAGATCGAGCGCCTCGTCGAGGCGCTCCGCGGCAGCGACGCCGAGTCGATCGCCGTCTGCCTGCTGTTCGCGTTTCGCGATCCATCGCATGAGCGGCGAATCGCCACCGCCCTGCGTGAGGCGCTCCCCGAAAAGCATGTCTCCGCCTCGCACGAGGTCCTCCCCGCCTTCCGCGAGTACGAGCGCTTCTCGACCACCGTCATCGACGCCTACCTCACCCCCCTCCTGGGCCGCTATCTCACCAGCCTCGCCGGGGCGTGCCAGGAGCGAGGCCTCCCGGAGCCCGAGGTCATGCGCTCGTCCGGCGGGACGGCCGAGGCAGCTGAGGCCGCCGCGGCGGGCGCGTGGAGCGTCCTCTCCGGCCCGGCCGGTGGGGCGGTCGGCTCGGCGCTCCTGGCGAAGGCGGCCGGCACACCGGACGCGATCGGGCTGGACATGGGTGGAACCTCCTGCGACGTCTGCGTGGTCGACGACGGCGAGGTCCGCCGCACCGACTCGCGGGAGATCGACGGCCGCCCGATCCAGCTGCCGATGGTGGACGTGCACACCGTCGGCGCCGGCGGTGGCTCGATCGGCTGGCGGGACGCGGGGGGCGCGCTTCGCGTCGGCCCTCGCTCCGCGGGGGCCGAGCCCGGGCCCGCCTGTTACGGCCGCGGCGGCTCCGAGCCGGCCGTCACCGACGCCAACCTGCTGCTCGGCTATCTCTCGCCGGAATCGGAGCTGGCAGGCGGCGTCGCCCTGGATCAGGAGTCCGCCCGCCGAAGCATCGCCGAGCTCGGGGCCGGGCTCGGCCTCGACGAGATCGAGACCGCGGAGGGGATCATCCGGGTGGCGAACCAGGAGATGATCCGGGCCCTGCGCGTCGTCACGGTCGAGCGCGGCATCGATCCCAGGGACTACGCGCTGCTTCCCTTCGGCGGCGCCGGACCGATGCACGCGGCCGCGCTCGCCGCCGAGCTGGAGATCACGCGAATCGTCTGCCCGCGGGCCAGCGGCGTTCTCTCGGCGCTGGGGCTGATCGCCGCGGGACGACGGCGAGATACCGCTCGGACGGTCCTGCTTGCCGGCGACGAGCTCGGGGCCGAGCGGATCGCGGCCGAGGTGAAGGCACTCAGCGAGCCCCTGCTCGAGGGCATGGAGGACGCCGAGCTGGACGTCACCTACGAGCTGCGCTACCGAGGCCAGGCGTTCGAGCTCCCGATCCCCGGCTCGCCCACGCCCGACCCGGCTCAACTGGCCGAGGACTTCGCCCGCGAGCACGAGACCCGCTACGGGTATCGCGACCCGGGGGGCGAGCTCGAGCTGGTCACGATCCGCGTCGCGGCCTTCGAGCCAGGCCCCGAGCCCCGCCCCCGCGCCGCCGCGAACGGGGGGCTGGCCGAGGGCGAGCGCCGGGCCCGCTTCGGCGGTGAGTGGATGACGACGCGAGTCCTGCGGGGCGAGCCCGAGGCGGGCGTCGAGGCCAACGGCCCATGCGTTTTCGAACTGCCCGAGGCGACTCTGGTGCTGCCGCCCGGCTGGGACGCGAGCGTGGACGCGGGCGGCACCGTCACGGCGGTGAGGGGATGAGCGGATCGCGGCTCGACCCCGTCGCCCTCCAGGTGATGACCGGAGCGCTGCGCGCCGCCTGCGACGAGATGGGCGCGGTGCTGATCCGCTCGGCGCACTCCCCGAACATCACGGAGCGGCACGACTGCTCCACCGCCCTGTTCGATGCCGCCGGCGAGCTCGTCATGCAGGCGGAGCACATACCCGTCCACCTCGGGTCGATGCCGGACGCGGTCGCCGCGGTGGTGAATGAGAAGCACGCCGATGGCGACCTCTGGATCCTCAACGATCCCTATCGCGGCGGCACCCACCTGCCGGACATCACCCTGATCTCCCCCGTCCTCCACGAAGACGAGCTGCTCGGCTTCTCCGCCTCGCGCGCGCACCACGCCGACATCGGCGGCCCGACGCCCGGCGGCATGCCCGCGCTCTCGGTGACGCTCGACGAGGAGGGCGTGGTGATCCCCCCGACCCGGGCAGATGACGGAACGCTGCGCGAGCTCGCCGGGCGAATGCGCAATCCCGAGCAGCGGCTCGCGGACCTGCGGGCTCAGCGGGCGGCGAACCTGACCGGGATCAGGCGACTCCGCGAGCTCGCCGGCCGCCACGGCACGGAGCTGCTTCGCGAGGCGACCGGCGAGATCCTGGCCTACGCGGAGCGGCGCACCCGCGCCGCCCTCACCGCCATGGCCGATGGCGAGAGCACCGCCGAGGACGTCCTCGAGGGCCGGGACGGCGACATCCGGCTGCAGGTCCGCGCCATGGTCCGCGGCGACTCCCTCGAGCTGGACTTCGGCGGCAGCGACCGGCAGGTGGCCGGCAATCTCAATTGCCCGCTCTCGGTGACCAAGGCGGCCTGCTTCTACGCCGTCCGTGTGGTCTGCGACCCGGATGCGCCACCGTCAGCAGGCGCCTGGCGGCCCGTCTCGGTGCGCGCCGAGGAAGGCTCATTGCTGAACGCGCGGCCTCCCGCGGCCGTGGTCGGCGGGAACGTCGAGACCTCGAGCCGGGTCGCCGACCTCGTCTTCGCGGCCCTGGCGAGGTTCGCGCCGGTGCCCGCAGAGGGCCAGGGCACGATGAACAACCTGACCCTGTCGGGCGAGCGCTGGACCTACTACGAGACCATCGGCGGCGGGCAGGGCGCCTGCCGGGACGCCGACGGGCCGAGCGCCGAGCACGTGGCGATGTCGAACACGCTCAACACGCCGATCGAGGCGCTCGAGACCGACTATCCGATCATCGTCCGGGAGCTGTCCGTGCGGCGGGGCAGCGGAGGCGCGGGCCTGCATCGGGGCGGTGACGGGATCGTGCGGGAGCTCGAGGCGACCGAACCGATGCGCTTCACGCTGATCGGCGAGCGCCGGCGTCACTCGCCGCACGGGCGGGAGGGCGGCGAGCCGGGTGCGCCGGGACGGGATCTGCTGAACGGCGAGCCGGTTGCAGCGAAGACCGAAGGCGAGCTCGCGGCGGGCGACCGGCTGCGAATCGAGACGCCCGGGGGCGGTGCGTACGGCCCCGAACGGAATTCTTAGCGGGCGTTTGCGAATGGCGCATCTTGCGTCGATTGGCCGGTCAACCAGGACAAGCACCGCATGGGAATGGGCTATCTGGCACTTACAACTAAGCCTCTCACTTTGTGACAAAGCGGCACAAGGGTTGTCAAAGCCGAATGCGTCCTCTAGACTGCGCGGCCCCGAGGGGGCTCCGGCACGAATCCTGCGCCCCGCCCCCGCATCCGAATCCAGATTGACTACCCCCTAATTCCCTATGCCAATTGCATTGAAAGAGTGGGCCGTGACCGTGCGAGCGCTGGCCGAGGGCGAGCAGCTCGTCGCCCTCCGCAAGGGCGGAATCCGCGAGGACGAGAAGCACTTCGAGGTCGAGCACGACCAGTTCTTCCTGTATCCGACCTTCGACCACCAGCGGAACGACCTGGTTCGCGAGTCCCATCATCCAGAGCTCCGTCGCGCCCTTGAAGAGGGCGTGTGGCCCGACGAGGAGCCGCCCCCGCGGGCGCTGCTCCAGGACGGCGGCATTCCCCAGCCCGACCGGGTGAGGATCCGCAGCTGGGCCGAGATCGTCGATCACTTCACGACCGAGGATCACCGTGTGGTCGAGGCGCTGACGCCTTTCCACATCTGGACCTCGGATTACGCCCAGAAGCGCCTGGCGTGGAAGCGGACTCATCCGCTGCACGTCCTGCTCCTGCGGGTCCACCGCATCCCGCGGCCCGTCACGGTGCGCGTCAAGGACGAGCACCACGGTTGCCGCTCGTGGGTAGAGATCGATCGCGATCTGCCCTTCGAGGGAACGCCGGTGATGGCCGACGAGGAGTTCGAGCGGGCCGCCGGCGCGATCCGCGAGATCGTCCAGGGCGACCTGGTTCTCGCCTAGGCTCGAACGGCCGCGGCTCTCCAAGCGCTCAGAGACTCCAAGCGCGCCCTGCTGATCGGCATGGGCGGCGGCGGGGACGTCGTCGGCGCCCTGGGAGTCACTGACCTGCTCGATTCGCTCGGGACCGAATGGGTCCTGGGTGGGGTCGCCTGGGAGCGCTCGCCGATCGACCCCCGGCCCGGCCCGCGCTCGCTCGAGGAGATTCGCGGGGGCCGCCCGTGCGGCTCATCCGCCGTGCTGACCGAGGGCGGGACCACGACCCTCGACGACGTCGAGTTCTCCGAGTCGAAGATGGCGACCCATCTTGGCCGGCCTGTTCTGCTGCTCGACATCACCCAAGGACCCCAGGCGCTGGCCACGGGGCTCGCCGAGGCGGCCGGCGAGCTCGGCTGCGACGCGGTCGTCCTGCTCGACGTCGGCGGCGACGTGCTGGCTCACGGCCATGAGCCAGGCCTCGCCAGCCCGCTCTGTGACGCGATCGTGCTCGCCGCCGGCCTCTTCCTCGCGCGTTCGACCGACGTGATCGGCGCCGTCTACGGGCCGGGCTGCGACGGCGAGCTCACCCCCGACGAGGTGCTGGAGCGGATCACCGCCCTGCAATCGGCCGACGCCCTGCTCGGTGCGTGGGGCCTCACGCCGCGAGCGTGCGAGCTGGTCGAGGAGGCGGCCGAGGTCGTCCCCACCGAGGCAAGCCTGATGGCGGTGCGGTGCGCGCGCGGCGAGCGCGGGCCGACCCCCATCCGCGGCGGGCGCCGCAGCGTCGAGCTCACTCCCCTGGGCGCGCTCACCTTCTTCTTCGATCCGGTGCCGGCCGCCGCCTCGGCCGTGCCGCTCGCCACCGCCGTCTCGCCCGCGGCGAGCCTCGAGGAGGCACACGAGGCGCTCGAGGGAATGGGCGTCCGCACGGAGCTCAGCCTGGAGCGCGAGCGCGCCCGAGGCCGCGAGTAGCCTGGATCCATCACCTGGATCGAGACCGATTCGCTGAGCTTCACCTCGCGTCACGACGACGCCGATCTCGCCTGTGCGCACCGGGTGCTCGACGCGCTCGAGGACCTTCGCCTGCGGCTCGAGGATCGCTTCGACTACGTCCCCGGGGACGTCACGATCATCCTCCACGACAACCCGGCCTGGCTCTCCGCTGCGCATCCGCTGCTGCCGGCCGTGCGCTGGTCGGCCGCCCCGGCCGGACGTCGCTACCTGGCGGGATGGCCGATGGACCGCGAGATCCACTGCCTGAACGACTCTTGGATGGAGCGGCGCTCGGCAGGCGAGGACTCCCTGCAGGCGCTGCGCGGGACGGCCGAGCGGATGTACTGCCAGATCGTCCTCGCCGCCAACAACACCGCCCTGCCCCCGATGTGGACGCCGCGCCGGTTCATCACGTATTTGCGCTGGGCCTGGCTGGTCGAGGGGGCCGCCCAGTACTTCGCCGGCCAGACCTCCCTCTATCGGGCCGCGGTCATCACCCGGCTCCGCGAGGGAGACCGCCCGTCCTTCCCGCCGTCACGGCGCGACGCGCTGATCCTGGGCGGCACCGTCTTCGATCTGCTCGACCGCCATGCCGGCCCGGATGCGTGCGTGCGGATGGCCTCGCGCCTTCACCGCCAGGGGCCGCAGGGGAACCTGGAGCTCGCCTTCGAGGCCCGCATGCGCGACATCGAGCGGGCCTGGCGGATGCACCTCGACGAGATCCTCTACCCACAGTCCGACTCGCCGGAGGCGTCCTCCCTGAGCGATGCGCTCGAGCGGCCGGACTTCGACCTCGAGCTCGGGACGCCGCCCGAGTTCGGCTTCGACCCCACCACGCGGCGGAGACGCTCACCCGAACGCCAGATAGAAGAGATAGACGATCACGGCGGCAACTCCAACGGCCACAATCAGGCCCAGCGCGAGCCGCGCTGGCGACCCGATGCCGGGCATTGAGCCCGGCTCAGCCTCCGCGGTGAGCATGTCCGTCCCCGCGAGCACCTCGCGCGCGGTCTCGTAGCCGGACTCGGGGACCAGCACGTCCCGCGGCCCCGCCGCCAGAAAGTCGGGCACGTCGAATCCACGTGCGCGCCGCAGCATCGAGGGGACCCCGTGCTCGAGCAGGATGGACTGGATCAGCTCCCCGTCGGCCATGTTCCTGGCGCCGGTGACGCGAACCAGGTCGCCGCGGGCGTACTGCGGGCGGACCTTTCGCGCTCGCTCGTGAGCCTCCGTGACCGGCTCCTCCTCGCGGGAGCCCGCATAGACGAGGGGCATTCCGCAGTTGCGGCAGAACCGCTCGCTGCCCGGGTGAGGGAGGGCGCAGCGCGGGCAGACGAGCGTGTCGTTCACTCCACCTGGAGCTCGACCTCGTCGACCGTCCCGTCCTCGATCCGGTACCCGCGGAGCGGCTCCTCCCCCTCCGCCAGCGAGACGATCAGGTAGAGCGCGCCGGGATACGCGGCCAGGTTGATGTCGGTCTGGGAGGGATAGGCCGGGCTCGCCGTGTGCGAGTGGTAGATGCCCGCGAGCTCCTCCCCCCTCTCGTCCATCTCGGTCATGATCCGGAACTGATCCTGGGGGTCGAGGTTGTATCGGAGGGGGCTGGCCTCGGCGTTGCGCGCCCGGTAGACGGTCTTGGCGACGCCGTCGTTGCCGCCGATCAGGCCGCAGCACTCGTTCGGGGCGTCCTCTCGCGCGTGCGCGATCAGGTCTTCGTAGATCTGGCGGGAGACTCGCATCGACGAAACGCTAGTGGACGGGCGTCGCAGGCCCTGCACAGGCCGCGCGTGCGCGACTAGCATGCTCGTATCGAGGGAGCCCCACATGGGAGAGTGACGACGAACGGCGGAGACGCCGAGAAGTCCACACCCCACGTGCCGAGCCTGTCGGACGCCGAGCAGTTCGAGCAGACGGTCACCGAGAAGAGCGAGCCGATCGAGCGACTGATCGAGGGGGTCGTAACGCACCGCTCGATCACCCACCCGGACGAGCGCGGGACCCTCACCGAAATCTTCAACCCGGCCTGGGGCCTGAGCGACGAGCCGCTCGTCTACGTCTACCAGATCACCATCAGGCCCGGCCAGGTCAAGGGGTTCGTGCTCCACCGGACCTACAACGACCGGCTCTTCTTCTCCCTGGGGACCGTCAAGGTGGTCCTCTATGACGACCGCGAGGGGTCGCCGACTCGCGGGATGCTGAACGAGCTCTTCTTCGGCGATAACAGCCGCGGAAACCTGGTGATCCCCTCGAACGTCTGGCACGCGGTGCAGAACGTGGGCAACACCGACGCCCTCTTCGTCAACTGCCCGACGAAGCCGTACAACCACGAGGACCCCGACAAGTGGGCACTGCCGAAGGACAGCGACGCGGTCCCGTATCGATTCTGAGGGCAATCAGGGCGCGCGCCTCCCTCTCTCGCGAGATCCTCCGAAACGCCCACGCGGACCCGATCGTCGAGGGAGACCCTCTGGTCAGCGTCGTGATCGCGACGTACAACTGGAGCAGCGTCCTGCGCTACGCGATCCGTTCCGTGCTCTGGCAGACCCACTCCAATCTGGAGCTCGTGGTGGTCGGCGACGGATGCACCGACGACTCGGAGCAGGTCGTTGCGTCTTTCGGCGACGAGCGCGTGCGCTGGCGCAACCTGGAGCGGAACAGCGGGAGTCAGGCGGTCCCCAACAACGCCGGGCTGGAGATGGCCAAGGGGCAGTTCGTCGCCTACCAGGGACACGACGACGTCTGGCACCCCAAGCACCTGGCCACGATGGTCTCCCACATGCAGCGTCGGTCGGCTGACATCGCCTTCGGTCTCGCTGAGGTGCTCGGCCCGCCGGGGAGCCGAGTGAGGCGGCTCAGCGGGACGGACGTGGAGCCGGGGAACATTCGGCTCGGAAACCACGTCCCTCCGACCTCCATCGTGCACGAACTCGACCTGGGCCGCCGGATCGGGGGCTGGAAAACCTGGGAGGAGGGCAAGGGCCCGCCGGACATGAACTTCCTCGGCAGAAGCCAGAGCGCCGCCCGCCGAATGATCCGCGTACCCGCCCTGACCGCATTCAAGTTCCCCTCGGTCATGCGCAGGAACTCCTACCGGGAGCGGCCCAGCCATGAGCAGCGGACCTACGTGCGGCGCATCGAGCGCGAGCGGCTGCTGATCGAGCGGGAGCTTGCGGGGCTGGCTCTGCGCAGGATCATCCCGGGTGGAGAGAAGTACCAAGGGGAGAATCCCACCCCAACGATCATGGGGGAACCAGGCGCCTTCTACGCCTGGGCCCGGCGGCAGCGCGGACTCGACTGACCCGCCGAGCCGCTGCTCAGTAGAAGACGACGCCCTCGCGGCGGGGTGGCTCGGTCAGGTCGCCGGCCTCGTTGCCGAGCAGGTCGGGATCGTCCCGACCCTTCTGCCAGAGCAGGTCGTCGAGGACCGGCGGTGAGACCCTCGCCTGCTCCGCCACCTGCTTGAACGCCTCCCGGGTCGCCTCTCGAACCTCGTCGACGTCGCCCTCGGGCACCAGGCCAGAGCGGAGTGCGAGGCGCATCAGGATGTTGTCGGCCGAGACCTCCCAGCTCTCGGGGTCGGAGACCTCCAGCCAGCCGCGCCGCTCCCAGATCTTGCAGACGAGAAAGGCCTTCTTGCGAAGCGGGTCGGCGAACGCGTCGAACTCGCTCAGGCGGAAGAGAGCGCCGCCCTGTCCGCCGAGCTTCCCGCCCGCGGCGTCGATCAGCTGCTCGGACTGGCCGGCGTAGTCCTTGAGCATGCCCTTGGCCAGGTTGTCCCAGAGCTTGGCGCGGCGCTCGGGGTCGTGGAGGTTGTCCTGGGGACCGCCACGGAAGACCGCGGCGATGGCTTCTGCGGGCACGCCCATCAGCGAGCGCGCGGTGAGGGCGCCAGGCGCGCGCCGCTCGGCGCGCAGGCCGAGGGCCCAGAGGAGGTCGCTGCCCTCGTAGGGGCCCTCCCCGTCCACCATGTGCGGCTCGGTGTATCCAGTCTGATGGTCGATCGCCGAGAGGAAGAGAGCCGCATCGGGATGCGGGACGTGGTCGAAGCTCGGAGGCTCGAAGTCCTTCGTGAGCTTCTTGACGCGCGTGACGACGCGCTTCAGCGCTTCGGGGTCTGCAGCCATGCGCGAAGCCTACGAAAGGCCGGCTACCACCAGACGGTGGCGTCGATGTCCTTGAGCTCCTCGAGCGGCTTCGTGTAGACGCCTGAGGAGAGGTACTTCCAGCCGTCGTCCGGGACCAGGAAGACGACGTTGCCCTCGTCGAGCTCACCGGCGATGCGGTGGGCGACGTAGGCGATGGCTCCGGCAGAAACCCCCGCGAACATCCCCTCCTCGTGCAGCAGCTTGCGGGTCCAGACGATCGCGTCCATGTTCGAGACCATGATCTTCCGGTCGAGCAGGCTCAGGTCGATGATCGGGGGGATGAATCCGTCGTCGAGGGAGCGGAGGCCCTGAACCAGCTCCCCCTGCATCGGCTCCGCGGCGACGATCTTGGTCTCGGGGTTGACCTCCTTGAAGCGGCGGCCGTTACCCATCAGGGTGCCGCCGGTCCCGAGGCCGCCGACGAACGCCGTCACCTCGTCGAGCTCGTCGAGGATCTCCTTCGCGGTGCCCTCGTAGTGGGCACGCGGATTGGCCTCGTTGCCGTACTGGTAGGGCATGTAGTACGACGAGTCGGCCTCCGCCATCTCGAGCGCCAGCTCGACGGCGCCGTTCGATCCCTTGGCGCCCTCGGAGTAGACGATCTCCGCGCCGTACATGTGCAGGAGCTGGGTGCGCTCCTCGGTGACGTTGTCCGGCATCACGACCTTGAGCGGATACCCCTTGCGACGGCTGATCATCGCCAGGGCGATGCCCGTGTTGCCCGAGGTCGGCTCGAGCAGGGTGTGGCCCGGCTCGATCGCGCCGCGCTCCTCGGCGTCCTCGATCATGTACTTGGCGACGCGGTCCTTGACGGACCCCGTCGGGTTGCGGCCCTCGAGCTTGGCCCAGAGGCGAACGCCGGGCTTGGGCGTCAGTCGCGGCAGCTCGACCAGCGGCGTGTTGCCGATCGCCTCGAGAACGTTCTCGAAGTGGCCGCCGCAGGGACGATTGAGGAGCGGCTCGGTGCTCATCTAGGCGGAAAGCATACTTCAGAAAGTGAAGTAATCGGACACAGTCTCCGGTTAACGGCGCTCGGATAGGGTGCGAGACGTACCCGATACCCCATTAGGGGGAGGAGAAGACATGAGATCCCGACTTTCAGCGCTGATCGCAGTGATCGCTTTCGCCGCCGTGATGGTGGCAGCGGGCTGCGGCAGCAGCAACAACGACAACAGCAGCAGCAGCACCGGCACGACCGCGGCCGGGGGCGAGCTGACCGCAACCCCGGGCATCAATGTCGCGAAGGACGATGCGATCGCGAGCGCGGCGGCGAATGCGGTCAGCCAGAGCGGCCAGCTCTCGATCGCGTCGGATGCGACCTATCCGCCCATGGAGTTCTTCGCCAAGGGCAATAACACGACCGTGATCGGCGCGGATGCCGACATCTCGAAGGCTCTTGGACAGATCATGGGGCTCACGCCCAAGGTCGAGAACACGCCGTTCGACAGCATCCTGCCTGGCCTCACCGCCGGCAAGTACGACCTCGGCATTTCGTCGTTCACCGACTCACTGGACCGCCAGAAGACGAACGACTTCGTCACCTATGCCCAGGCGGGCACGTCGTTCTACTCCGCCGCGAACGCCAACCTCGACCCGAAGAGCCTGGCTGATCTCTGCGATCACTCGGTCGCGGTCGAGAAGGGCACCACGCAGCAGGAGGACGCCCAGGGACAGGCCGGAAAGTGCAATGTCGACGTCCAGGTCTATCCGGACCAGAACGGCGCCAACCTGGCGATCTCGAGTGGCCGCGCCGAGCTCGGCATGGCGGACTCGCCGGTCGCGGCGTACATCGTCGAGCAGTCGAACGGCCAGTTCAAGCTCGGCTCCGCCTACGGCGTCGCGCCCTACGGGATCGCACTGAAGAAGGGCAGCGCCCTCGCGCAGCCCACCCTCGACGCGGTGAAGGCTCTGTATGACGACGGCACCATGCAGAAGATCTTCGACTACTGGCAGCTGCCGGACGCGGCGATCAGCAACCCGCAGATCAACGGAGCGACCAGCTAGGAAGAGAATGTCTCGCCAGTGACTCCGTCATCTGGCAGCGAGGAAGCGGTTCAGCCGGGATCGCCCGAAGAGATTCGGGCGATCCCGGTTCGTCATCCGGGCCGCTGGGTGGCGGCGGCGATCGTCGCGCTGATCGCGGCGTCGCTGATCCGGTCCGCGATCGACAACCCGAACTTCAAGTGGAGCGTCGTAGGGGACTACCTCTTCGACCAGCAGGTTCTGGACGGGGTCGTGAAGACCATCGAGCTCACGCTCCTCGCGATGGCAATCGGGATCGTGCTGGGAGTCATCCTCGCGGTGATGCGGCTCTCGCCGAACGGGCTGATTCGCGGATCGAGCTGGTTCTACATCTGGATCTTCCGGGGAACGCCGGTCCTCATCCAGATCCTGTTCTGGAACTTCATCGCGGCCCTCTATCCGACGATCGACCTCGGCATCCCCTTCGGCCCATCGTTCATCCATCTCAATGCGAACGACTTCATCACTCCGTTCATCGCTGGCATGCTCGCCCTGGGCCTGAACGAGGGCGCCTACATGGCGGAGATCGTGCGCGCCGGGATCATCTCCGTCGACGAGGGCCAGACGGAGGCCTCGACGGCGCTGGGCATGACGCGCATGCAGACTCTGCGGCGCATCGTCCTGCCTCAGGCGATGCGGGTGATCATCCCGCCGACCGGCAACGAGACGATCTCGATGCTCAAGTACACGTCGCTGGTCAGCGTGATCGCGGTGCTTGAGCTGACTTACGTGGTCCAGCTGATCTACGCCCAGAACTTCCTGCAGATCCCGCTGCTGCTCGTGGCGTCCATCTGGTACCTGGCGATGACGACGGTCCTATCGATCGGCCAATTCTTCCTCGAGCGCCACTTCGGCCGGGGCCGCGGCCGGAACGAGCCCATGTCGCTGTTCGAGCAGATCCGGTCCGGGTGGCTCGGTCGCCGTGCAGACCCCGACGAGCTGCTGAACCGGGGCGCCGCCGAGTCCGGAGGCGCGCGCTGATGGCACCCGTCGTCAAGGCGGAAGGCGTCCACAAGCGCTTCGGGCGCCTCGAGGTGCTCAAGGGAATCTCCCTGGAAGTGGACCAGGGCCAGGTCTACGTCCTGCTGGGCCCTTCGGGATCGGGGAAGTCCACCTTCCTGCGCTGCATCAACCACCTGGAGAAGATCAACTCAGGGCGGATCTGGGTCGACGGCGAGCTGATGGGCTACCGGGAGGTCGGGGGAAAGCTGCACGAGCTCAGGGACTCCGAGGTCGTCGCCTCCCGGGCGAAGATCGGAATGGTCTTCCAGCACTTCAACCTCTTCCCGCACATGAGCGCGATCGACAATGTCGCGTTGGCGCAGCGGATCGTGCTGGGGCGCAGCCCCGACGAAGCTCGCCGGCGAGCCTCGGAGCTGCTCGAGCGCGTCGGACTGGGTGACAAGGTCGACGAATACCCGGCGCGGCTCTCGGGCGGCCAGCAGCAGCGGGTCGCCATCGCGCGGGCGCTGGCGATGGATCCGAAGCTGATGCTCTTCGACGAGGTGACCAGCGCCCTCGACCCGGAGCTGGTGAAGGACGTGCTCGATGTGATGCGCGAGCTGGCCAGGGAGGGCATGACGATGCTCGTCGTGACGCACGAGATGGGCTTCGCCCACGAGGTCGCGGACGAGGTGATCTTCATGGACCAGGGCGTGATCGTCGAGCAGGGCAAGCCGAAGCAGCTCATCGACAGTCCGAAGGAAGAGCGCACCAAGCGGTTCCTCGGCCAGGTGCTGGAGCACTGAGACGGCGACTCGCGATCGCGGGGCTGCTGCTCGCCGCGGCGCTGGCCGGCTGCGGAGGCGGCGGGAGCGATGGCGGCTCGGCGTCGTCCACTCCCCGCTCCTTCTATGGGGTGATCAGCGCCGAGCCCTTGCCTGGAGCGGCGGAGCTCGACCGGATGGGAGGCGGCCGGGTCGGGACGCTGCGGGTCAACCTCGCCTGGGGATCCGTCCAGTCCTCGCCGGGCGGCGCATACGACTGGAGCCACTACGACCCGATCATCGAGGGTGCCGCTCGCAACGGGATCCGGGTGCTGGCGACCGTCTACAGCTCCCCCACCTGGGCGGAACCGAGCCCCGAGTACCCGCCCCTCGGCGACCGGCTGCCCCAGTTCCAGGATTTCGTGCGCGCCGCGGTCGGCCGCTACGGCAGCGACGGGACCTTCTGGCGGGACCATCCACAGGCCCCGAAGCTCCCTGTCACGGACTGGCAGGTCTGGAACGAGCCCAACTCGAAGCTCTTCTGGAAGCCGAGGCCCGATCCCTCCGCCTACCTCGAGCTGCTCCGCGGCTTCGATGCGGCGGCGCACGACGCCGACCCGGCCGCCCGGATCGTGCTCGGCGGCCTCTTCCCCACGCCGCGAGGCGGGATCACGATGAGCGACTTCATGGACGCGCTTTACCGGGGCAACGCTCAGGGCCTCTTCAACGCGGCGGCGATTCATCCGTACGCCGCGAACCCCCAGGACGCGCTGGCGCGCACGGGTGAGCTCCGCGACGTCATGAACCGCGCGGGAGACGAGGACGGCGACATCTGGATCAGCGAGGTCGGCTGGGCCTCGGGAGGGCGGCCCTCCGGCCTCACCGTCGGACCGGAGCGCCAGGCCGCGTACCTCACTCAGACCTACGAGCTCGCGGCCGAGGCCCGTGAACGCCTGGGCCTCGCAGGAGTGATCTGGTTCTCCCTGAACGACACGCCGGGTCCGCTCTGGCCCGGCCACTGCGGGCTCTTCGAGCTCGACGGGAATCCGAAGCCCTCGTGGGGAGCACTGACGAGGCTCACCGGGGGCACCCCCTGAGATGGGTTCTCGCCTCCGGCCCCTCACGCGGCCGAACGGTGTGGCCCTGGTCGTCCTGGGACTCGCGATGGTCGCGGCCGTCGCCCTGCTCGTCTACTGGGGCAGGGGCCAGTGGTTCAGCTCCGATGACCTCAAGTACGGCGCCCGCCTCGCCACGGAGCCGCTCGGGCACGCGATGCTGCACCCGCCGCCCAACAAGTACCTGATCGCGTTTCCCCTGCTCCTCTACAAGGGGCTCTTCGAGGCATTCGGAATGCACTCGTACGTCGCGTACCGCATCACCGGCATCCTGCTCGCGCTTCTCTGCGCCGGCCTGCTGTTTGCGCTGCTGCGCAGATGGCTCCCGGATCGCTTCGCCCTCCCGCCGACGATCCTGATGCTCTTCTTCGGGGAGGGCTGGGAGGTCATCGCGACGCCCATCCGGATTCCCTCACAGATCGCGCTCGCCGCCGGCCTGGGGATGCTGCTGGCGCTCGAGCGCCGCGACCGGCGTGGTGATCTCGCTGCCATGGTCCTGCTGGCGATCTCGCTCGGATCGCATCCGATCGGAATCTCATTCGCCGCCTCCGGCGCGTTGATCGTGCTCCTGAGCTCCCGGGATGGCTGGCAGCGCCTCTGGCTGGTCGCCGTGCCGGGTGTCCTGTTCGCGATCTGGTGGCTGTTCATCCGACCGCCGGAGCTGCCGTCCTTCGTCCCGAACCGGCCGGCCGACGTCTTCGTATTCGTGCGGCAATCGTGGGTGGCGCTGACGGCGGCGGTATCGGGCCTGTTCGGGCTGCTCCAGGAACCCTCGTACGCTCAGGCACCCGCGAAGATCGCCGCCGTCGCGTTCGGCGTGTTGCTTCTCTGCGGAGTCGGGTACGGGCGAAAGCGCCTGCCACCGACCTTCTGGGCGGCCCTCGTCGGCCTCATCGTCCTGATGGCCACCACCCGCCTGTCCCCGGCGGGCTTCCTGCGGGTGCCGAACGAGTCCCGGTATCTGTATCCGGAGGCATTCTTCCTCCTGATCGCGCTCGGCGCCCTCGCCGGCGCGCTCAAGCTTCCGGGCTGGGTGCTCTGGGCGGGATCGGCCGTGCTCCTGATCAGCCTGTGGCCCAACCTTGACCGCCTGCACGACGGCGCGCGGGGATTCAGCCGGCAGTCCGAGCAATACCGCGTCCAATGGTCGATGGTCGAGCTTGCCGGGCCGAACGTGCGACCCGGCTACAAGCCCAACTCCTTCTCACCGGACGCATCCGACTACCTCGCTGCGGTCCGCGCCTTCGGCCGGGGCGGCTACGAGGCGTCCACGATCGCCGGCAAGCCCGAGCAGCTTCGACGACTGGCCGACGCGACCCTGGTCGACGCGCTCGGGCTCACGATGACGCCCTCCCCGCGGCCGCCCCGGACCGAGCGGTGCCGGCGCGCTTCCGGCGAGGTCACCGTGCCGAGTGGCGGTGCGTGGCTGGATCTGAGACGAAACCGGGGGAGAACCCCCCTGCTCGGCCGCTTCGCCGACCGGCCGGCCGTGGCGCTCTCCCCGCCCGCGGGCGCCGCGGCGGCCGACCTCCGCATTCCAGCGGATCGGTCGATGGCTCCCCTGGCGGCTCCTGGTTCCCCCCGGGGGCTCGATCAGGATGTGCGCGCTCGTGCCGAGCCCGGGGCTTTCCTTCCATACTTAGGCGGTGACCGACGCACCCACAGCCGCAACCGGCCCGCCGCCGGAGCCGCATGAGCACCACCTGCACGCGCCGCCGCCGTTCGCCGACCCGGGCAAGCAGGAACGGTCCGCGCGCGGAATCCCGGTCGTCCCGGAGTTCGACGGCTACCGCGCCCTCGGCATCTTCGCGATTCTCGCAACCCACCTGATCCTGGCGGCGGCCGTGGTCCACGGCATCGGCGGGAGACTGGGGCGACCGCCTGATGGCCGGGGTGGGAGCCTGGCTGATCACGATCCTCTTCGTGGTCAGCGGTTTCGTGGTCTTCCTGCCCACCGTCGCGCGAGGCGGCGACCTTGGAAGCGTCGGGGGGTACGCGCTCCGGCGAGCGGCGAGGCTCCTGCCCGCGTACTGGCTGGCCATGGTGATCGTCCTGATTCTGCTCGCGGCATCGGGTGCCCCCAGGCCTCACGTGGGAGAGCTGATCGTCACCTTCACGGGCCAGGACACCTGGGCCAGGCTGTTCGATCGCCACATTGCGCTGGGGTTCGGAATCGACGGACCCGTCTGGTCACTGACGCTGGAGATCAGCTTCTACATCCTGCTGCCGCTGATCGCATCCGCCTACTACCGGCGTCCGCTCGTCGGGCTCATGCTCGCCGCCGCGATCTCGATCGGCTGGCGCTTGGCCTTCGCTCACGTCTCGGGCCTGGCGGGGCTGTTCGGCGCAGATGTCGGACCCGGTCGAGCCAGCGAGCTGCGGCTGGCCTCGTACGCCCAGCTGCCGAGCTGGGCGTTCGCCTTCGGCGCCGGCATGACGGCGGCCTGGGCCTACGTGAACCTGCCCCGCCGCTTCGACGCCGCGCGGCTCGTCTCGTTCGCCCGCTGGGCCCTGGTGGGTGCGATCGGGGTGATGGCGATCTGCGCCTACCTCTCGGGCCGTTACGCCATCGGCGGCTCGCCGGTGGCGGCCGCCTTCGAGGGACAGCGCAACGTCCCGCTCTTCATCGCGTATGTGGGGGCGATCGCGGTGGCGATGCTCGCGCTGAGCATGTCCGGATGGAGGTCGCCATTCGCCTCGCCGGCGGTCCGCAAGCTCGGCGACCTCTCATACGGCGTCTACCTGATCCAGATCCCGGTGGTGTGGGCGCTCTTCCGGTGGACCCACCTGCCGCACGACGGGACGCTCG
The DNA here is from genome assembly GCA_963815045.1 of uncultured Solirubrobacterales bacterium. Lineage (GTDB taxonomy): Bacteria > Actinomycetota > Thermoleophilia > Solirubrobacterales > 70-9 > DASUPK01. The sequence continues at coordinate 491,315 of CAWFET010000002.1, read as the reverse complement.
GCGCCCTGCTGCTTTTCACCGCCATCGTCGTTCCGGTCTCCGTCGCCTACGGCTACCTCTCGGCCAGGCTGGTCGAACAGCCGGTCCGCCGCTGGGCGCGCCGCTTCGGGCGCCGCGCCCAGGAGCCGCCGGCGACCTCGTCCGAGACCGGCCAGGGGCCTCCGCTCGCGCGGAGTCGCCGTGCCCCGGCCCACGGGGATGCGTGACGCGCGTTCGAGTCAAATGACCGCCGGTTCGGATTTGTCAACCATCGACAAGCTGAAGGAAGTCCTCACGCACCCCGATCCTCCCCAGCTTTGGTACCAGCTCCAGGAGATCGTCGGGTCGAGGTCCTACTTGCAACACGGGGTCGAGGTCCGGGAGGGCGATGTCGTAATGGACGTCGGGGCCAACATCGGGGTGGCCGCCGCCTTCTTCGCCGAGGAGTGCGGAGCGGGTCAGGTTCACAGCTTCGAGCCGGTCCCGCCGATCTTCGAGGTCCTTCGCGAGAACATGCGCCACTTCCCAGCCTGCATCCCGCACGCCTACGGCCTGGGTGCGAAAACCGAGCGGACAGAGATCACGTTCTATCCGAACGACTGGGCGGTCTCCGGGCTGCACGCCGACCCGGCGGCCGAGCATCGGACGGTCAAGCAGGCACTGCTCAATTTGGGAATCTCTCCGGACGAAGCCGAGTCACGTCTCGACGGCCGCTTCGAACCACGGGTTCTCGAATGCGAGCTGCGCACCCTCTCCGAGGCGCTGACCGTGGAGTCGATCGAGCGGGTAGACCTGCTCAAGATCGACGTCGAGAAGGCTGAGCTTGAGGTGCTCGCCGGGATCCACCCCCGGGACTGGCCCCGAATTCGCCAAGTCGTTGCCGAGCTTCATCTGGAGGCGCCCGGGCGGGAGGAGGCGGCGGGGATGCTTCGCGGCCGTGGCTTCGACGTCACTATCGACCAGGACCCGACGATGGCCGGCACGCCGATGCGCCTGCTCTATGCGGTTCGCCGATGACGAGCACCTAGCATCCCCAGCCGTGTCGCCACGGATTCCGGAGGTCCACGAAGGGGTCAGGCCGCCGCTCGGCCAGTTCTGGGAGCCGATCAGGACCGATCGGGCCCACCGGCGCCGGCTGCGCCAGCTCGGCTCTAAGAAGCGGCGTGCGGCGATCACGATCGTCCATAACGAGCCGGTCTTCCTGCCGATCTGGCTCTCCTACTACTCCCGCTTCTTCGCTCCCGAGGATCTCTACGTTCTCGACAACGACAGCACCGACGGTTCGACCGATGGCGATGGCTTCGTGCGGATCCCGGCTCCTCACGACAGGGCCGACAACGCGTGGATGGTGCGGACGGTCGAAGCGCTTCAGCACGAGCTGATCGAAGGCGATTACGACGTCGTCCTGGTGGCAGACGTCGACGAGATCATCACGCCGACCCCGGAGTGGGGCACCTTGGGCGTCTACATGGACGAGCTCGAGGATTGGTGGGTGGATTCCATCGGCTACGAGCTGATCCACATGATCGATCGCGAGGAGCCGATCGACCTCACTCGCCCCATCCTCGAGCAACGCGGGTACTGGTACGCGAACGGCGCGTTCAACAAGCCCGCACTGGCCACCGGCCCGATGTCATGGGAGCCGGGCTTCCACCACCGCTCGGATGGGCAGCTCAACTACGACCCGGACCTGCGCTTGGTCCATCTGCACCGCATGGACTTCGAGCTCTGCCGCCAGCGCCATCTCTCGCGCCAGGGCCGTGCGTGGAGCGAGCTCGATCGCCAGGAGGGACTCGGCGTCGCCAACTGGCCGACCGGCGACTCCGAGTTCGAGCACTGGTTCTACCAGGACAGCGGCTTCGAGCAGGACGGTGTGGAGATGGTGGTCGAGCGGATCCCAGAGAGCTTCAGGGGGCTCTTTTGAGCAACCTCGAGTCGCGCCGGAATCCGATCCGCACCACCGGCGCCCGCCTGCGAAACCTGGCGCGCCGCGGGCGTCGCCTCCCGGATCCCATCCGATACCCGCACACGGTCGACCCTCGGGAACACTGGCAGCGGATCGTCCTGAACGACGCCATCGCCGCCCATCTGGACGCGCTTGGCCCCGAGCGCCTGAGCGCCGCCGAGATCAGCGGCAATTCGCACGCCGATCGGGCCTGGCGCGAGTACACCAGCCTGATGTACCCGGAGTTCGACCTGATCCAGCCGGTCGCTGAGCCGGCGCGCTTCGACGTGGTGATCTGCGAGCAGGTGCTGGAGCACGTCCCGGACCCGTTCCTGGCCGCCTCGAACCTGCGTGAGCTGTGCGTTCCCGGTGGGCACGTGATCGTCTCCACCCCGTTCCTGGTCCGCGTCCACGAGCTGCAGGCCCTGCACGACATGAAGGACTACTGGCGCTTCACGCCACGAGGCCTGCGCACCGTCCTGGAGCGCGGCGGGCTGGAGGTCGATGGCGCGTGGTCCTGGGGCAACCGAGACTGCGTGACCGGCAACTTCGACAGCTGGCCGGCCTTCCGCTGGTGGCACTCGCTTCGCAACGAGCCCGACCTGCCGGTCCAGGTCTGGGCGTTCGCCCGCCGGCCCGTTTAGAGCTCCTCGGCGACCCTCGGCGCCTCGCGGTTGAAGTACCAGACGCCGAGCACGCAGACGCCGACGAAGATCGCGAGCGAGGGAAGCAGGTGCGTCCAGCCGCCGGCAGCGCTCGCCGCACTGGGTGCACCCGGATCGATGATCCACTTGCGCGCCTGCTCGAAGATCGGCGTCAGCGGGTTGAGGAAGATCAGGTTGCGATAGGTCTGCGGCACGATCTCGATCGGATAGATCACCGGCGTCGCGTAGAAGAGGGCCGACGCGACGACCGACCAGATGATCGCCGTGTCTCGGAAGCGGACGTAGAGCGACGAGAGCAGCAGCGAGACCGCGGTGGCGAAGACGAAGAGGACCGCGATGATCAGCGGGAAGAGCAGCCAGGTCCACTGTGGCGAGACGCCGAAGGCGAGGATGAAGACGAGGACCACGACCAGGTTTACGGCGAGGTTGAACACGCTGGTCAGCACGACCGCCAGAGGGATGACGAGACGGGGGAACTGCGTCTTCCGCACCACTCCCTCCTGGCTGACCACCGAGAGGACCGACGCTCCGGTCGACTCGGAGAAGAAGCCGAAGAGGACGACGTTCATCAGCAGCAGGACCGGGTAGTGCGGGACGCCTGAGCCGACCCGGACGATCTTCGTGAAGACGAAGAGGAGGACACCGAAGAGGAGCAGCGGACGCAGGAGCGACCAGACGTAGCCGAGGACCGTGCCGAAGTAGGTCTTCTTGAACTGGGTGACGGAGACGAGGTAGAGGAGCTCGGTGAACCGCTTTCGCCCGCCGCCGAGGGCCGACGGGCCCTTGACCGGGCGAAGTTCGATCCGCTCGGCGTCGGCGCTCACCTCTTCGTCTCCGGGGACGGAGCCGAGGCGGGCTCGACCTGGACGCCGACCTCTCCCGGCACCGCGACCAACCCCTGTCCCTTGGCGACGCCGAAGACCACGAAATCCAGGAGCTTGATGGCCTGCTGCGCGGTCTCCTCCTCGTTGCGGAGGACCCCCACCCAGCAGACGATCGCGTAGCGCCCCGGCATCAGCGGGTTCTCGATCGTGGCGGTGATCCGAGCGCGGTCGCCGGCCGCCAGGTGCGCACCGCCATTCCCGCCCGCAAGGACCTCGTGCAGCTCGAAGACGTGGACGCCGTCGGCGTTGTTGCAATGGATCCCGAAGCTGGGGTTCGGGAGGTCGCGGCGCGCCTCGATCACCGCGTTCAACTTGATCGGCTGACCCGCCTCGACGTTCGTGACCCGCTCGCCGCTCGCGTCCTCCAGCCACGCATCGCTGACGCGGGCGAGGAAGTCCGGCACCACCGAGATCTCGCGATCTCCCCTCACAGACACGGTCCGCTTGGCGAAGTTCATCCGGAGGTACTGGCGGCCCGCCTCCTCGGGGTCGCCCAGGAAGGTGAGCCCCCCTTCGTCGAGCAGCATGGCCCGGTGGCAGTAGCGCTGCACGGCGGTCATGTCGTGGGTCACCAGGACGACCGTGCGACCCCCGCTCCTCATGTCTGCGAAGACGTCGCGGCACTTCTGCTGAAAGGCGGCGTCGCCGACGGCAAGCACCTCGTCGATCAGCAGGATGTCGGCCTCCGCCTGGATCATCACCGAGAAGGCAAGGCGCACGAGCATTCCGGAGGAGTAGTTCTTGAGCTTCAGGTCCACGAACTCGCCGAGCTCGGCGAAGTCGAGGACGGAATCGAGCCGCCGCGCCGCCTCCTTCCTCGAGAGGCCCATCATCACTCCGTTCAGGGTCACGTTCTCCCGCGCCGTCAGCTCGGCGTCGAAGCCGACACCGAGCTCGATGAACGGGGCCACCCGGCCGGCCATCCTGATCGACCCCGAGTCCGCCCGGTAGATGCTCGCCAGGATCTTCAGCAGCGTGCTCTTGCCGGAGCCGTTGCGCCCGACGATGCCGAAGAACTCTCCACGATGGACGTCGAACGACACGCCACGCAGCGCTCTCAGCTCCCGGTAGGTGGGGCGCGCGAACGGGTGGACGACCCGCTCCTTGAAGGAGTCGATCCGGTGGGTCGGAATCCTGAAGGTCTTCTCGACTCCGCGCGCCTCGATGGCGAGGGGGGCATCACGGACCGCATTCGCCCGCTTTCCTGCTGGGTCAGTCATCCCGGGGCGAGGCTACTGGCTAACCCCGAAACGCCTGCGTCCGAGCGCGTCGAGTCCGCGCCGTGCCAGGCGGGTGTAGTCGCGGAGGTCGTCCGCCCTCGGAACCAGCGAGGAGCGCACCGTGTGGCCCGGTCCGCGCAGGAACAGGTAGGCGGCCAGGGCCGAGGCGAGGATGTATGAGCAGCAGGAGACGATCGCCGCCCCGGTCGAGCCGTGGTCCGGGATCACGATCAGGAACGCGATGAAGGTGAGCGGGAAGCTCACGAGGCCGACGAGGAGGGCCTCGTTGGCGGCCCCGGCGCCCGTGAAGGCGGCCACCATCACACGGCCAACGCCGAGCAGGGCGACGCCCGGCAGCAGGATCAGCCCGAGCGTGAGCGTCCGCCCGAACCCGGGCCCCCAGACGAGCGGCGCGAGCGCGAGAATCGGAACCACGGCGATCGCGGCGGCGATCGAGACCAGCACCGAATGCCGCACGGCAGTGCCCTGGCTGGATGTCGGGATCACCGGCGTCAGACCCGGATCGGCGGCGGCGGTCACCATCGCGTTGCGCGGCAGCACCACGGACGCGAGCGGCTGCGAGACGATCCAGACCAGCGAGGTGATCGAGACCGTCACGGCGTAGACGCCGGTGTCGGCGACGCCGTAGTAGGCACTGAGGATGAAGAGGTCGGGCCGCACGTTGATCAGCTGGAAGAGGTCGTTGACCCAGGCCCGCGCTCCGAACCCGCCTGCCTCCCGCACGCCGTGCTCCGGGCCGCGAGCGGACTCCGGCAGCCGAGCATGTCGCACCGCCCAGGCCGCCACGATCACGCCTCCCACCACATAGCCGGCGGCGAAGCCGATCACAGCGCCGGTCTCACCCGCGGCGAGCGCGAGCGCCGGGCAGAGCAGCAGCACGCTGACCGGTCCTGTGACGGTGAGCAGGGCGTAGGCCTCGTAGCGCTCCTGCGCGAGCGGGATGGCCGGCACGATCCACCAGACGAGCGCGAACGGCAGCGCGCCCATCAGGGATGCGGCCATGGCAAGGTTGAAGTCGGCGAGCGCGCTGTGGCGAAGGAGCCCGTAGATGCCCATCCCGACCGCCGCTCCCGCCAGCCCCAGGCCGAGGGAGGCGATCAGGGCGCCCCGTACGGCGCTGCGGGGCGACCAGAGGCCGCCGCCGACCCGATACGCGATGCTGGTCCGGAGCCCGCCGCCGGCGACGAAGGTCGCCAGGAATACGAACTGCGTGGACAGCGCGATCAGGCCGGCCCCGTCCGCGCCCTCGATCCGGGAGATCGAGATGCTGTTCAGCCCCAGGGCCGCAAAGGATCCCGCCAGGGCCAGCGAAGCCAGGAACGCGCCGGAGCCGAACTCGCGACCGGGCTGTCGAGGCGCGCCAGCCTGACCGTGAGCTCGGTCGAGCGTCGGCATCGGCGGCAGCTTAGCCCCCGGGCGGCCGGCGATACCTGATAACCATCCGCCACTCGTGAGCACGGGTCCCCGAACGCGATGGCTGAACGATCGCCGGCTGCCGGACGTGCTGGCCGCCGGGGCGATCGTGCTCTCCGGGGGCCTCCTGTGGCACTGGCTCCGCCAGATCACCTTCTGGCGCGACGAATGGGAGCTGCTGCTCCATCGGCGCGGTTGGAGCGTCGGCACCTTCCTCGACCCGGCGGTGGAGCACCTGGTCGCGATCCCGGTCCTGATCTACAAGGTCCTGCTGGGTGTCTCGGGGATGAACTCGCCGGCGCCGTTCCAGCTCGTCGCCGTTCTCTCCTTCCTGGTCAGCGTCGTGCTCCTCTTCCTCTACGTCAGGGCCCGACTCGGGGCGTGGCTCGCGCTGGCGGCGATACTCCCGATCCTCTTCCTGGGGCCGTCCTGGGACGACCTCCTCTTCCCGTACCAGTTGACCTGGTTCGGCTCCGTTGCGTGCGGCCTCGCCGCCCTGCTCTGCCTGGAGCGGCAGGAGCGGAGCTGGGACATCGCCGCGGCCGTGCTGCTCGTGGCAGGCCTGCTCTTCTCCGACGCGGGAATCCCGTTCGTAGCGGGAGCGACGGTCGAGGTCGCCCTCTCTCCCCGTCGGGTCCAGCGCGCCCTCGTGCCGGTGATCCCGGCGGTCCTCTGGGCCCTCTGGTACCTGGGCTGGGGTCACACGGCCAACACCTTCGTCTCCTTCGACAACTTCACGCATCTCCCGACCTACGTGCTCGACGGCCTGAGCTCGAGCATCTCCGTCTACCTCGGACTGAGCCGCCCGATCGGGGTGACCGAGACGCCGGCCCTTGCCTGGGGGCGCCCTCTCCTGGTGCTCGCCGGGTGCCTGGCGGTTTGGCGCATCTGGCGCATCTGGCGGCCGCCGGACCGGCTCTGGACCGTTCTCGCCATCCTGCTCGGCTATTGGGCGCTGACCGGGTTGAACGCCTCGCAGTTCGGGCTCCCCACCGTCGGCCGCTACCAGTACATGGGCTGTGTCGGGCTGGCGCTGCTCGCAGCGGAACTGGGTCGCGGCACGCGGATCGGACGCTGGGCCACGATCGGGATCCTTGCCGTTGCCGTCTCCGCGGCGTTGAGCAACTACACGAGGCTCCGGGATGCCGCACACGGGCTTGCGGGGATTGCGCAGAAGACTCGAGGCGGCCTCGCCGGGCTGGAGCTGGCGCGCGACCGAGTCGATCCCGACTTCCAGCTGACGCTCGCGAATTCGGATGTGGACTACCTCGGCCTGCTGGACGCCCGCTCCTACCTGTCCGCGGTGAACGCCTACGGATCCCCCGCCTACTCGCCGTCCGAGCTGGCCACGGCGCCGGAGGTGGGCCGGGTGGCTGCCGACAAGGTTTCGGGCGCCGCCCTCGGGATCCATTTCGCAGCGGCGGGCGCGGGGACCGCGCGGCGATGCCTCGCGGTGACCGCCTCGAAGGGGCCGACCGCTGTGGTCCCCGCCGGCGGCTTTGTGATTCGCGCGAGCGGCGGCGGCGTCGCGGCGGGCCTGCGCCGCTACGCGAGGGCATCGTTCCCGGTCTCGCTCGGCAACCTCCCGGCCGGACAGGCGGAGCTCATCCGGATCCCGGCCGACCGCTCATCCGTGCCCTGGACGATCCAGCTGAGCGGGCGCGGAACGGCCACGGTCTGCCCGGCCTAGTCCTACGATTGGCGCAATGCCCGACGAGGACGCAGACGATCAGCTGGCGGCTGCGCGCGCCGAAGCTGCGCGGCTCCGCGACGAGCTGGACAGGCTGCGTGAGGACATGAACCGCGAGCTGATGCGGCGCGCCTTCGTCGAGGCCGACCGCGAGTGGGCGCGCGGCGGCGCCGGCTCGCCCGCGATGCTGCTCGCGGCGGAGTACGAGGCGACGACGAGCTGGAAGCTGACGAAGCCGCTCCGCGCGATGGGCAGGCTGCTGCGGCGTGAGGGATAGGGACCGCTCCGCGGTCGCGGCGGAGCTCGCGACGCTCCCCAGCCGGCCGCTGATCTCGGTGGTGATGCCGGTGTACGACGTGGAGCCGCGCTATCTGAAGCGGGCGATCGGATCGGTCCGCGCCCAGCACTATCCGGACTGGGAGCTGGTCCTCCTCGACGACGGGTCCACCCGGGCTGAAACCCGCAAGGCCGTGAAACGGGCGGTGTCGCTCGATCCTCGGATCACCGCGCGCCTGCTCTCCGAGAACGTCGGGATCTCGGCCGCATCCAACCAGGGTGTCGAGCTCTGCCACGGCGAGCTCGTCGCCTTCCTGGACCACGACGACGAGCTCACACCCGACGCCCTGCTGCGGGTGGCGAGCGAGTTCTCGGAGCGCGGATTCGACGTCGCCTACTCCGACCAGGACAAGATCACCGCAGACGGCGCGCTCGTCGATCCGTTCCACAAGCCCGGCTGGTCGCCCGTCTATGCGCTGGGGGCGATGTACGTCGGTCACCTGCTCGTCGTGCGCCGAGAGCTCATCTCGGAGGCCGGGGGGTTCGATTCGGACTACGACACCATCCAGGACTTCGAGCTCGTCCTGCGCCTCTCCGAGCGCACCGACCGGATCCACCACATCCCGGAGACGCTCTACCACTGGCGGGCGATCCCGGGCAGCATCGCGCTCTCGGAGCATGCGAAGGAGGGCGTGACCGAGCTTCAGGCCCGCGCGGTGAACGCCCACCTTCGCCGGCGCGGAATCGCCGCGCAGGCGATCCCCCACCCGAAGATCCCGCACCGGCTGCAACTGCGAGCGCAACCCCTGACAGCGACCCCCGCCGTTGACGTGGTCGTGCCATCACGCAGGGACGCCGACGGCTCATTCCACCCGGCCGAACAGGCGAACCGGGCCGCCGGGCGCGGCGGCGGGGAGTTCATCGCCTTCATCGGGGAGGACACGGAGATGGTCGAGCCCGGCTGGGTCGAGCAGCTGCTCCTCTATGCGCTGCTGCCCGGGGTGGGCGCTGTCGGCCCGATGCTCACCCGCCCCGACGGGCGAGTCGAATCCGCCGGCTATGCAACCGGCCTCTACGACCCCGCCGCCCCGGTCATGCGCGGCTTCGACGCGGACGCGGACGGCTACTACGGCTCGCTCTGCTGCGCCCGTGAGGTCTCCGCGGTCAGCATGGACTGCATGCTGCTCCGCCGCTCGACCTTCGAGCGGCTGGGCGGCTTCGAGGAGGCGTTTTCCCGCCAGTTTCAGGATCTCGACCTCTGCCTTCGGATCGGGGACCTGGGCCAGAGCGTCGTCTGCGCGCCGGAGCCGCGAGGAGTCGTGCACACCACCGAGGCGCAGCGGCGCTCGGACTTCGACGTGATCGATCGCGCGCTCTTCGTCGACCGCCACTACGACGCCCTCGAGGCAGGCGACCCGTACTACAGCCGGCGCTTCTTCCGGGAGGCGGCCGACTACAGCGTCTCGCCGTTCAGCGGCGACCCGCAGGCGGTGGCGATGCGGGAGGCGATCGGGTGAGGGTCCTCTTCCTCCACTTCGGGAAGCTCCACGTCAACAGCGTCATCCAGGCGTTCCACCTCGGCGAGGAGATGACGGCGCAGGGCATAGAGGTCGTCCTCTGCGGCCAGGGTGAGGTGGACCGGATCGCGACCATCGGCGAGCCGAGCTTCGAGTGCATCAACTACGAGCGGCTCGACCGGCGGCTGCGGGACTGGTTACGCGATCCGGAAGAGACCATGATCTGCGCCTGGACGCCGCGCGAGGTGGTCCGCAGGGCCACGGAACGCGCGGCCTCGGTCCTCGGCGCTCCATACGTCGTGCACCTCGAGGACAACGAGGAGCACCTGCTCTCCACCGCGCTGAGACTGCCCTACGAGCGGCTCCGCCGATTGCCGCCCGCGCGCCTCGACGAGCTCTGCTCCGACGACTTCATCCACCCGCTTCATTACCCGCGCCTGATGAAGGGCGCTGCCGGGGTCACGGTGATCACCGAGGAGCTCAACGAGTTCAACTTCGCCGGACGGCCGCACGATCTGGCGCGGCCGGGTGTCGACCACGAGCGCTTCCGGCCGGACCTGTCCCCCGTTCTCTCGCGAGAGGAGCTCGGGCTGCGGCCCGACGACTTCGTCCTCGTCTACCACGGAGTCGGGCATTGGGCCAACCTGCGGGAGCTGTTCAGCCTGTATCTCGCGGTGAAGCTGCTGCAGCGGCGAGGCCGGCCCGTGAGGCTGGTCCGTCTCGGCGGCACGCGGCTCGGGGGGGTCGATCCGAGGACCCTCCAGGCTCTCCGCCATCGCGAGCCCGACCTGGGCGACGTGCCCTGGCGCGAGATCCCGGGCCATCTCGCCCTCGCCGATGCCTACGTCCAGCCGGGCGCACCCGACGACTTCAACCGCTACCGGCTCCCGTCGAAGCTGCCGGAGTTCCTGGCGATGGGCCGGCCGGTTGTGATGCCCGCCTGCAATCTCGGGAATGACCTCACCGATCGGGAGAACGTCCTGCTCCTGCGCGAGGGGACGGCACTCGAGATCGCCGCGCGCATCGAGGAGCTGATGGACGACCGTGAGCTCGCCCGAAGGCTGGGTCACGGCGCGCGCCAGTTCGCCCTCGAGCATCTGAGCTGGCCTCGAAACGCGGGGCGCCTGGCCGGCTTCTACAGGGAGCGGCTGGCGAGCCGTGCGCCGGTGGCCGCATGAGCCAGGGGATCCCCCAGGATCGCCTCTGGGAGCTCGACGAGCTGTACCGCGGCCGGTTCCCGGTCGAGGAGCTCTGCTACGGAACGGTCCGCGACTTCGCGGACAGCCTCGACAACCTCGGCGGGCTCGCGAGGGCTAGCGGGGACATGAAGGACCTGCAGCGCTGCTGGATGGTGAAGGCCATTCTCGGCACGGTGGAGCGCGGCGGCCGGCTGATCGAGATCGGGGCCGGCGAGCCGCTGGTCGCCGGCCTCCTCACCAGGCTCGGATACTCGGTGACCGTGGTCGATCCCTACGACGGCAGCGACCAGGGCCCTGTGGAGTTCGAGCGCTTCTCGCGCGACTACCCGGAGGTGAAGTTCATCCGCGAGCGCTTCCCGCCGGCCGACGGGCTCCCGGGCCCGGTCGCCGGGATCTACTCCGTCTCCGTGCTCGAGCACATCCCCGCCGAATCGATGGACACGGTGATCGGCGCCGCCACGGCGGCCCTGGCCCCGGGTGGCTGCTCGATCCACGCCGTCGACCACGTGCTCGCGGGCTGGGGCGCGGACGCCCACCGTGAGCGCCTGGAGAAGGCCGTTCGCGGCCTCGGGCTGAGCGTCGAAGGACTCGGGGACCTGATCCGGCGCCTCGAATCCGACCCCGAGGCCTACTTCGTCTCGGCCGAGGCGCACGAGCGCTGGCGCGGCGCGCTGCCCTACGAGGACTATCCGATGCGGCGGATCGCGTCGATCGGCTTGCTGGCCCGCAGATAGCCGTCGCCGCTATGTTCCGCTCGAGATGATCGCCTTCGGCTGCCCGATCACCGACCACGCCCAGTACGAGGCCTTCGCCGCGCCCGGGATCAAGCTCGTCGCCGAGGAGGACTCGGAGATTCTCGCCCTCGGCTCCGCCGGCCTCGGCGACGCCTCGATCTTCCGCAACTACAACCTGCTGATCGAGGAGGCCGCGAAGCTCGAGAACCTCGAGGCCCTGGTCCTCGTCCACCAGGACGCCGAGATCGTCGACCCGGAGTTCTGCGTGAAGGTCAGGCGTGCGCTGCAGCATCCGGACCTCGGCATTCTCGGCTGCGCCGGCGCGATCGGTGTGCGGAACATCGCCTGGTGGGACGGCTCGGTGACCCTCGCCTCCTTCTCCCATGTGTATGAGGAATACGGCGGCGGGGAGATCGTGGGCTCCACCTTCAACTGGGACGAGGCGCCGCCCGAGGCCAGGACGGGCGAGGTCGACGTGATCGACGGGTTCATGATGGTCCTGCCGCCCTGGTTCATCGAGAACATCCGCTTCGACGAGTCGCTGGGACAGCTGCACGGCTACGACTTCGACGTCTGCCAGCAGGTGCGGGCCGCCGGCAAGAAGGTGATGACCGAGCACATCCGCGTGATCCACCACCACTCGCTCGAGCTGATCGGCGACGTCGAGGGATGGATCGCGGCGCACATGCGCGTGGCCGAGAAGTGGGACGGGAAGCTCTCGCCCGCCCAGACGATCCCCGGCGACTGGAAGGAGCGCGCGCGCTGGGCCGAGGCGCGGCGCGACGCCGCCCTGATGCAGGCGAACGCCGCCGAGCTCACCCGGGAGGCGGCGGTGGCGGACATGGAGCGGCAGCTCAGGCAGGTCGAGTCGAGCGCGAGCTGGAGGCTGACCAAGCCGCTGCGCTGGATGAAGTCGCTGGTCAGGCGAGGCGAGGAGCCGTCGCCGAACGGCAACTCACCGGGCCCGCTGCCGAACCGTCAGCGCTGATCTTAGCGCCGCGCGTCCTCGCTCTCGGCGATCAGATCGCTGAGCTCACGGCGTGAGAAGGCCGGCCCACCGCGCCGGCGCAGCTCGGACAGCCATTCGGCCGCCGAAAAGGCGCCCGAGGCGAGCACCCGCCTAACCGCTTCCTCCAGCTTGCTCGAACGCTCGAAGCGCTCGTCGATCTCCTGCTCGCGCGAGTGCCGCTGCACCAGCTGGGCGATCCGCGCCTTCTCGACCCGCTCCAGGATCGGGTTCCGGTCCCACGGCCCGACGATCTCCGGCACCGCATCGGACCAGGGGGCGCTCTCCGGCCACAGCAGCCCGCAGCCGAAGAAGATCGGGATCACGGCCAGGCGCAGGCCGTCGTGCTCCGCCATGAAGTCCTCGATCGCGGTCATCACCCCGTTGCGCGGGCCACCCTCCTCCAGCGCGCCCCACTCGAATGGCAGCCCGCGCTCGGCCGTGCCGGAGTTCCCCGGGACGAGCTTGATGTCCTCGCCGTAGGGATGGCGGTGCTCCGCCGGGATCCGGTCGGGTGCCGCGTACTGGTCGCGGCGGGCGAGCGGCCAGCAGACGTCGTGAAAGAGGAGCAGGGGCATGCGCTCAGACCGCTCCGCGATCAGCCGGAGCTCGCCGCTCAGCGTGTAGTAGTTGTGGTCGCCGTCCAGGACGATCGCGTCGGCGATGGGCAGGTGCGTTCAGCGCATCGAGGCTCGTCTCCTCGACGATCTCGAGGTCGGGGTATTCCTCGACCAGCTCGAGCAGGTCCGAGATCGGCTCGGGCTCGATGGCCGTCACGCGGGCGCCGCTGGGCGCGGCCCAGCGAAGCAGCTCCTGGGTCAGCCTCCCGCGCTCGGCCCCGACCTCGATCACGGACCGAACGCCGGCCGCTTCGAAGCAGGCGGACCAGAGCTCGTAGAAGTTGCCGAGCGAATAGCCGGCTTCGTCCGGGTTCGTCCGGTGGTAGTAGGAGGTGACCTTCATCGCCATGGCGCAGGGCGGCCGGGCTCCTGCCGGCCGCGGCGGAGTCTAGGCGGCGGACGCCCCGGCTACGCTCCCGCTCGCATGTTCAAGTCGGACAACCCGGTAGCCAACGCCATGATGAAGGACGTGCGCGCGCGCCACCCCGGCCTGCGCCAGGCCCTGGTGGCGGATGCCCGCGTCGCGCTGCTTCATCGCGGGGAGCGCTTCGAGCTCCAACCGGGCCTCGACACGCTCCTCCAGATCCTCCGCCTCTGCTGGGCGAGCGACGCGTTCCTCGCCCAGTCGGTCTACAGGGCCAAGGCTGCGCTCCAGCGCCGGGGCGTTCCGGTGCTCCCGCGGATCTGCCACCGCTTCGCAATCATGATCGCCGGGGTGACGATCGGCGACCCGGTGGTCATGCACCCGGGCGTCCATCTCCTCCATGGCCAGGTCGTGATCGACGGGGTCACCGAGATCCGTCCCGGCGTCGTCATCGGGCCCTTCGTCTCCATCGGTCTGGTCTCCGGGGACATCGGCGGGCCGACGATCGAGGAGGAGGTGATGGTGGGCGCGAGCGCCAGCATTCTCGGAAAGCTCACGATCGGAAAGGGCGCCACGATCGGTGCAAACGCTGCCGTCTTCCGCGATGTCCCAGCCGGGGCCACGGTGGTCGGGGTGCCGGGCAAGGCCAGGACTGACTAGCCTTTCCGGCGTGATGTTTTGGCGAAAGAGGACGGCCGCGACGGTCGCGGACAGGGAGCCCGAGGTGGCAGCGGGACGCACCACCGCCGAGCTTCTGGCCGAGATCGAGGAGCTGACCCAGGCGAATCGGCAAGCTCCGGAGGCCGAGCGGGAGATCCGCCTGGTCGAGCTGCGCCACGCCGCCGGGATCAGGCAGCACGACGCCGCCGCGAACGGGGTCCCGTATCCGGAGCCGGCGTTCGATCAGCTCCCGAACCGCAACGGTGAGCTGGCGGGCGTGAGCCGGGAGCAGCTCACGCCGGAGCTGGTCCGCGCCGGGATCCTCAGGGACGGCTGCCTGCTCGTCCGCGGGCTCGTCGACCCGGACGCCGCCCTCGCCCTGGCCGGCGACATCGACCGTGCCTTCGAGGCGCGCGACATGAGCGCGCCCGGCGCCGCCGGCGACCGGAGCTTCTACAGCGAGTTCGTCCCCGCTCCCGCCTTCCGCGCGTCGCTCAGCCGTGACTGGATCGAGGGCGGCGGCGGCCTCTGGGCCGCTGACTCGCCGCACCTCCTCTTCGAGATGCTCGACACCTTCGACCGTGCCGGCCTGAGCGATGCGATCCGCGGCTACCTCAACGAGCCGCCATTGATCTCGGTGCAGAAGTGCACGCTGCGTCGAGTCGACCCGAGCGCCGGCCGCGGCTGGCACCAGGACGGTGCCTTCATGGGCGACGTCCGCGCGCTCAACGTGTGGCTCTCCCTCTCGCGCTGCGGTGACGAGGCTCCCGGGATGGACGTGGTCCCACGCCGCCTCGACCACATCGTCCCGACCGGGACCGAGGGCGCGATGTTCGAGTGGTCGGTTTCCGAGCAGGTCGCCGAGGAGACGGCCGCCGACGTCGGCGTCCTGCGCCCGATCTTCGAGCCGGGCGACGTGCTGCTCTTCGACGAGATGTTCCTCCACTCGACCGCGGCCGAGCCGGAGATGCGCAAGAGCCGCTGGGCCATCGAGAGCTGGTTCTTCGGAGCCTCGGCGTCGCCCTCGAAGTACTCGCCGCTTGCCGTCTGACGCCCCGACGGAGCCCGAGCGGTTCTTCTTCGTCCACATGCAGAAGACGGGCGGCGTCTCCCTCTACCGTCGCCTGAAGCGCCACTTCGGCGACGCGGCGGTGTATCCGGATGCCACGGACGGCGACCCCGCGTCCGTGTCACCCCAGCTGATGGTCCCTGTGCTGCTGGAGCGCTGGACCATCCGGCGCGATCAGATCCGGGTCGTGACCGGGCACTTTCCCCTCTGCACGACCGAGCTGCTCGACGCCGACTTCCGGACCTTCACCGTCCTCCGCGAGCCGGTCGAGAGGACCCTGAGCTATCTCCGCCACCATCGCGCGACCACCCCCGCGGACAACCATCTGTCGCTCGAAGAGATCTACGAGGACCCCGGCAACTTCAAGCACTTCATCTCGAACCACATGGTGAAGATGCTGTCCCTGCGAGCCGCTGAGATGACGGACGGAATGATGACCGCCAAGGACCTCGGCCGGCGCCGGTTGCGGGCAGCGAAGCGGGCCCTGCGGCGGATGGACGACTTCGGCCTGCAGGAGGACCTCGAGGCCTTCGCCGGCCGGCTCGAGACGCGCTTCGGCTGGCGGCTCGGGCCGCCCGTGCACGAGAACGTCACAACGCCCACCGCGGTCCCCGACTCGTTCCGCCGGCGCATCGCCGAGGACAATCGGCTCGACATGGAGCTCTACGAATACGGGCGCAGACTGCAGCGCAGGGCCGCCACCCGCTCGAGCCGTGGCTGACTCGACGGTGGCCCGCCTGGAGATCGGGCCGCCCGAGCGGCTGGCGGTCGGCCGCGGGACGGCGTTCGTCCTCGCCGGACACTGCTACGACCGCGCCGCGCGGACGCGCGGGCTCGCCGTCAGGGTCGGTGGCAGCACGCAGCCTGTCGAGCGCTTCCGTCTCCCCCGCGACGACGTGTACGAGAGCCTCGCTGCCAGCGATCCGGCGAGGGCGCACGCGTACCGAAGCGGATTCGTGGCCCTCCTCGACGTCGCGCCGCCGGCCGAGTCGACTCGACTCGACCTGGAGCTGATCCTGAGCCTCGCAGACGGCACCGAGCGCGCGGTCCCCGTGGGGGCAGTCGATGCGGAGCCCGGGCTCGCCGCACCCGCGGACGCCCCCGCGCCCGAGCCGCCCAGGCTCACCGGCCCGCGCGTGGCGATCTGCATGGCGACGTATGAGCCGCCCGCCGAGCTCCTCCGCCGCCAGCTCGATTCGATCCGCTCCCAGACGCACGGAAACTGGATCTGCGTGATCAGCGACGACTTCTCGTCGGACGAGGCGTTCGCGCAGCTGCTCGCTCAGGTCGAGGGGGATGAGCGGTTCGCCGTCTCGCGAAGCCAGGAGCGGCTCGGCTTCTACCGGAACTTCGAGCGGGCGCTGTCGATGGCGCCCGCCTCAGCGGACTATGTCGCCTTCTGCGACCAGGACGACCGCTGGCATCCCGAGAAGCTCGGACGGCTGATCGCCGGCATCGGGGAGGCTCAACTCATCTACAGCGACGCCCGGATCGTCAGCCCGGAGGGAGAGCTCGTCCGGCCCTCCTACTGGACGGAGCGCCGCAACAACCACACCAACTTCACCTCGCTGCTGCTGGCCAACACCGTCACCGGCGCGGCGTCCATGTTTCGCCGCGAGGTGCTGGAGGACGCCCTGCCGTTCCCGCCGCGCCTTGCGCGGGCCTTCCACGATCACTGGATCGCGCTGGTTGCGATGGCCCGGGGGGAGCTTGCCTACCTGGGCGAGCCGCTCTACGACTACGTCCAACACGAGGGGGCCGTGATCGGGCACTCGCAGGCGAACCGCCGGCCGCGATCAGTGCGCGCCCAC
Source organism: uncultured Solirubrobacterales bacterium (assembly GCA_963815045.1). Classification (GTDB taxonomy): domain Bacteria; phylum Actinomycetota; class Thermoleophilia; order Solirubrobacterales; family 70-9; genus DASUPK01. The sequence goes on along the minus strand of CAWFET010000002.1, from coordinate 474,242 downwards.
CTGATGGAACGGCTCCGCAACCCGACCGGTGGCTCGCGCGTCGTCTACTACTACGACTGGTACCAGCAGCTCCTGCTCGCGGAGGTGCTCCGGCTGCGCTGTGGCCCGCGCATGGCCCCGGCGAAGCGACGGACGCTGCGGCGGCTGCTCTCCGCGGACGACCGCATCACGAGCCTCGCCTGGCTGTTGGGCCGCAGGACCCGGCGCCTGTGGGGTCACGACGAGACCCTCGACCGGGAGCTCTTCTACGGTCACGCGCTGCTCCGTCGACGCGCCGTCTCGATGTGGACGGCCGGCAGGAGGCGTCCGAACCGGGTGCTCCCGCGCGACATCGCCATCCCGCCGGACCCGCAGCGAGAGAGCTAGCGACTCCGGGCTACCTGTCCCGCAGGCGGGAGCGGCGCCGCCAGCGGCGTCGCAGGGTGCCGAGCAGCGTCGGCGGGTTGGGAAGCGGGCCTGGATACGGCTCGGTCGCCTGTCCCGCTCGCAGCCCGGCGAGCCTGCCCTGGAAGCCCCCGAGGTTGCGGTCCATCAGCGTCTGCCCGAGCCCGAGATAGAGCTCCCGCGCCATGATCCCCGGCAACCGGCGCGGCGTGATCACGTGCCACTTGCGCAGCAGGTAGCCACGGCCGTAGCCCATCAGGTAGTCCTTGCGCCGCGATCCCGATCCGAGCGTCGCCGAATGCTCGTGCACGCCCAGCGCGGTCTTGGCCAGCCTGCAGAACCCGCCCGCGCGCCGCAGGCGCAGAGCCAGGTCCACATCCTCGAGGTAGGCGAAGATCCGCTCGTCGAAGCCGCCGACCTCGAGGAAGGCGTCACGCAGGTAGGCGGCGTTGGAGCCCGAGGGCCCGATCGGGTCGGCAACCGGCCCCTCCAGGATCTCGACCGGCTCGCCGTTCAGGTAGTCGAACGCGAGCAGCGTCCAGTCGAGTTCCACCCCCGCGCTGTCGATCAGGTCCGGCGATCCGGCGTCGCACATCACCCCGGCTGCCATCACGTATCCCTGCGCCGGGTCGATGGCGGCCGCGATCCGCTCCACGTACCCGGGGCCCACGACGCTGTCGTCGTTCAGCAGGACGAGCACCTCGCCCTGCGCCTCGCGGGCCGCCAGGTTGACCGCCCGCGAGTACCCGGCGTTCGAATCGAGTGCGAGGACCCGCGCCCCGTCGAGCCGAGCGGCCGCGCGCACGAGCTCCGCGGAGCCGGTGCCGTTGTCCACGACGATCGTCTCGAAACCCCGTCCCGTCGCCTCCAGGGACCGCAAGGAGCTCCCCGGCCTTGGCAGGGGTGACCGTGGGGACGATCACTGTGGCGGTCGGATGATTGTGGGCGTCGCTGCGCCGCTCGTCTCCGGTCATCCCTGGATCACGGAGGGGAACACGACGTTGATTAGCGGCAGGGGTGTCATCCGACGGGCCTGGATGTAAGCGGCTTGCGCCGCCTTGACGTTTCCTGCCCTCTCCTGTAACCCGACCTCGATCACTCGGGAGCGCCAGTCTTCGGAGTTCCTCTTCTCGGCCTGCTTGATGTAGGCCAGGGCAGCATCCAGGTCGCCCCGCTGGCCCTCCAGCTGGGCGAGCTGGACGTACGGATCGGCAGCCCATGGCTCGACCGACCTCGCGGCCTTCGCATGCTCGATCGCGTCGTCGATCCGGCCGTCGGCGGCGGCCTCGCGGCTCAGCCTCAGATCCTGCTGGCTGAGAACGACCACGCCACCGCCGACGATCGCCGCCACGGCCGCCGCGATCACCAGGCCGCCCCAGACCCGGCCACGCAGCCTGCGCGGGGACTGCGCGGAGGAGAGCATCAGGGCCGCGCAGACCACCGTCGCGCCGAAGACCGCCGGGATCTCCCACGTCCAGTCGAAGACCGCTCCCAGGGCGCCGCAGACGATCACGGCCACCAGCACGTCGGCATCACCCACCTCGCGGGCCATGAGGCGCCGCCGGCAGCCGACCACCGAGCGCCGCGCAGAAGCCGGCGAACAGGGCGATCCCCAGGATCCCGTAGTCGACCGCGGACTGGAGCGGGAGCGAATGCGGGTTGCGAACGAACAGCGGCACGTCTCCGTGCACGCCCCACCAGCTCTCGAATCCACCCGCTCCCACACCGCGCAGCGGCTCGCTGGCGAACGCGTCGAGCGCCGAGCCCCAGAACTGCCAGCGCCCGTTGGAGCTCAGGTCGGGCCCCCCGACCGCCACTCCGTGCTCGGTCGGCGGTTTGGCCTTGAACTCGTCGAAGCGCGCGGCGGGATGGGCGGCGATCACCCCGACCACGACGGCGAGCGCAACGACCACCCCGACCACGAAGGCGACGCGGCGCGAGAGCCGGAAAGCCGGGCGCACGCCGTCCAGCCGGCTCGAGACCGCCGCGGTGACGCCCACCGCCACGATCGAGAGAACGGACATCAGGTCTCCCTCGCTGCGGCTGGCCGCGTTGGGGATGTCGCGGGTGAGGGAGGGCATCGCCTCCGAGGCCACGACCAGCACGAGTGCGCCGCCGAGCCCGATGGCGATCGACACGAGCTGCCGGCCGCGGTCGGGCGACGCCGCGACCAGCACGATCAGCCCGACGACCGCCGCGGCCGCACCACCCCGGGAGCCGGTCAGCCACATCGCGAGCACGGCGACCGGGATCAACCCCGTGGCGGCGATCCGCAGCCGGCGGGCGGACGCCCAGGCTCCCGCGTACGCGAGCAGGACCGTGGTGATGGCCAGCACCGACGCGGCTCCGTTCCAGTACCCGACCGGGTACGAGAGCCGGCCGGCGGAGCCCGGGATGTCGCTGCGCGAGCCCAGGCTGCCCGGCTGCAGGTAGGCGAAGAGGGCGATCACCGAGACCACCGCCAGGCCCATGGTCAGCCCCGCCAGCCACTCGTCCCGTCCGCGCACGCCGGCCGTGCAGGCGGCGAGCACGAAGAGACCCGCGTAGAACGAGACCCTCACCGCCTCCTCGAATGCCCGGCCCTGGTCGCTTGCCCAGTTGACCGAGAGGAACCCGAGGGCCGCGATCGCCACGAGACAGACGCCCGCGGCGACGGCTGGCATCCCCACCGCGCGCTGTGGCATTGCCCGGCCGGCGAACCCCGCGATGACCGTCGCCCAGATCAGGATCGAGGCCGCCGCGTAGCCCGTGGGGTCGAAGAGCCCATGCGCAAGCGAAGCGGCGATCACCGCCGCCGCAACCAGTCCCGCGCTCGTGTGTTGTCGAATCGTTGAGAACATGCCGCCCCCAGTCAGTCTGGGGGGCAAGGCAGTATCTTCGCCCCCCGGCCCATTCGAATGACCGCCCGTACGACAGTCATCTATCTGCTCGCCGCGGCGGCGACCACGGTCGCCCTCGCGCCCTCCGCCCTGGCCAGCCCGGCCGGGAGCGAGTACCTGCCCAAGGTGCCCGATTCCGGCAGCCACTCATCGGGCTCCGGATCCGGAGGGACCGATACGACGGGAACGGGATTCGGCGGGACGACCGGCACCCCCACATCCACCTCCGCCCACGAGGGCGCGAAGAAGCCCAAGGCGAAAAAGAAGAAGGAGTCCAAGCCCGATCGGAGCGCGGCCGTACCGGTCTCCTCGGACTCGGGCGGCTCCTCCGGGAGCGGTCTGCTCAGCCCGGTCTTCATCCTGCTCGCGGTGGCGCTGATCGTCCTGATCATCTGGGCTGTCCGCCGGCGCATGATGGCCCGCACGAGCCGAGGATCGGCCAAGCCGAGGGTGCGGGGCGAAATCGCCAAGACGGACAACGCGCCGTAGGTAAAGGAGATTGAACTTGCGACGCCTCGTCTTCGCGACGACCCTGCTCATCTGCCTCGCCCTCGCCCCACACGCGAGCGCCGCACCGCGCTCGTTCTACGGCGTGATCCCCGCGAACGACCCGGATTCCACTGAGATCGCCCGGATGGGCGCCGGCAACGTGGGGACGCTGCGGATCAACTTCGTGTGGGCAGCGGTCCAGCCCACAGAGGGCGCGGCGTATGACTGGGCCCACTACGACCCGATCATCGGCGAGGCCGCCAGGAACGGGATCAGCGTCCTGCCGACCGTCTACAGCAGCCCCGCCTGGGCGGCGAACAGGCCCAACTACCCCCCGGACAGCGCGCACATGGACGACTTCCAGGCATTCGTCGCCGCGGCCGCGGCTCGCTACGGCGCCAACGGGTCCTTCTGGTCCGAGCACCCGGATATCCCGAAGACGCCTGTGGTCTGGTGGCAGCTCTGGAACGAGGTCAACTCGCCCAGCTTCTGGTATTCGAGGCCGAACGCGAGGCAGTACGTCGCCCTGCTGCGCGTCTTCCACAACGGCATCAAGAGCGGCGACCCGTCGGCCAAGATCCTACTCGCGGGGCTCTTCCGGACCCCGCGGATCAAGCACGGCATCGACCTCGACCGCTTTCTTCCCGCCCTCTATCGCCTGCACGCCAAGCCCCTCTTCGACGCGGCGTCGGTACATCCGTACGCGACCACCCCGGCCAGCGCGCTGGGGGCCGTGAAGGAGACCCGCAAGATCATGAACCGCTTCAAGGACAAGCGGGCGTCCCTCTTCGTCACCGAGATCGGGTGGGCGAGCGGCGGCAATCCGACGCCGCTCACCGTCAGCCCCCAGCGACAGGCCAAGTACCTGCGCAAGTCGTTCGGAATGCTGGCGGCGAACCGGCGCCGTCTCCGCATCCCCGCAGTGATCTGGTATTCGTGGCGCGACGTGCCGGGCGGCATCTGGTTCTTCCACACCGGCCTGTTCACCTCGGATTTCGACCCGAAGCCGTCCTGGAGCGCCTTCACCGCGCTGACGGGCGGCAACCCGGGCTGACGCCAACGATGAGGGTTCGCGCGACCCTGGCCCTTGCCGGCCTTCTTGCCTCGCTGGCCTGCGCGGCGACGGCGCATGCGGTGCCGCGGTCCTTCTACGGAGTGATCCCGGCGGTCGACCCCAGCACCTCGGAGATCAACAGGATGGGCGACGGGCACCTGGGCACGCTTCGCATCAATTTCTATTGGGGAGCGGTCCAGCCATCGGGTCCGCAGGGCTACGACTGGAGCCACTACGACCAGGTCATCGGGGACGCCGCCGCGAATGGGATCAGGGTGCTGCCGACCGTCTACGGGTCGCCCCCGTGGGTCGCGCGGCGTCCCAATCTGCCGCCTCTGGGTGCCCACCTGGGCGACTTCCGGCGCTTCGTCGAGGCCGCCGCGGGCCGCTACGGCCACGACGGGACCTTCTGGCAGCAGCATCCGGCGATCCCCCGGCTGGAGGTCGACTGGTGGCAGCTCTGGAACGAGGTCAATTCGCCCAGCTTCTGGACCCGCAAGCCCAATCCGAAGCAGTATGTCCGGCTGCTGAGGAAGTTCCACGCCGGTATCAGGGCAGGTGATCCGCAGGCGCAAATCGTGCTCGCGGGACTGTTCCCCACCCCCCAGGTCAAGCATGGAATGACCGGTGACCGCTTCCTGCAGGGTGTCTATCGAAACCGGGCCAAGCCGCTCTTCGACGCGACCGCGCTGCACCCGTACTCGACGACGCCGAAGCAGGCCCTGGCCCGCGTCAGGGACATGCGCAGGACCATGGCTCGCTACCGGGACCGGAAGGCCAGGCTCTGGCTGACCGAGATCGGCTGGGCAACCGCCGGTCCCAAGACGGCTCTGACGGTCTCCGCGAAGCGACAGGCCGCCTATCTCCGCCGGACCTACCGCCTGATGGCCGACGAGCGCAAGCGCTACAGGATCCCGGGAGTGATCTGGTACTCCTGGCGCGATGTCCCGGGAGGCATCTGGTTCCAGCACACCGGACTCTTCACCTCCGGCCTCCGTCCGAAGCCCGCCTGGAACGCCTTCGTGGGGCTCACCGGCGGCTCGGCCACGGCAACGGCCGGCAGCGGCTCGACGGGGTCGCCGGGCGGCGGCGGGCTCCCGCTCCTCTAACGCCCGTTCGGCACGACCGGATAGTCGTAGCGGGCGAGCATCGGCAGGGCGATCGCCGTGACCGCCGCCTTGGCGGAACCGCACGCGGTACCAGATCCCCGGCGTCGGCTGGTACTCGTGGCGCGGAGTCCACGGCGGCATCGGTTCGAGCACACCGGCCTCTTCGCCTGCGGCCTCATCGCAAAGCAATCCTGGCGCTCCTTCACCTCCCTCACGGGCGGCTCTCCTCAGTAGCCTCCCGCCCCATGCTCGGCGTCGCCGTAAGCCCGCCGGAGCCAGTCTCTGGCCGGGCCCCTCGTGATGAACCCGACGAGCCGGCTGCCCTCGATGTGGTGATCGTGACCTACCGCTCGCCCGAGCTATTGCGACGCTGCCTCGACTCACTCCGGGAGAACTCTCCGAGCCGAGGAATGAGAGTGCAGGTCATCGACAACGGAGCCGACGCGCAGACGACCCAAATGGTCATGCGCGACTTCGAGGAGGTGGAGCTGACTGTTTCGAAGGGGAACATCGGCTTCAGCGCGGCCACCAACCTGGGCATCAAAGCCGGTCGATCGAAGTATGTCCTCGTCCTCAACCCCGATACACGCATCCTGCCCGGCGCCCTGGACCGACTGCTCGTCCTGATGGACGACGCCCCCAGGGTGGGGATGTGCGGACCACGCCTCGAGCAGGAGGACGGAAGTTTCGATCACGCCTCGGCACGATCGTTCCCCACCCCACTGAGCGCGCTCGGCCATTTCACGGGAATCGGCCGCTCGCTCGAGGGCGGAACGCTCGCCGAATATCGCGCCCCAGAACACGAATCCGGGCCCGTGGATGCGATCAACGGAGCGTTCATGCTGATCCGGCGGGCCGCGCTCGACGACGTCGGGCTCTTCGATGAGGGCTACTGGATGTACATGGAGGACCTCGATCTCTGCTGGCGCTTCGGCGAGGCTGGATGGACGTCTGGTACGAGCCCAGCGTGACCGTCATGCACGTGAAAGCCGGGACCAGCGGCCCGATTCGCGCCCCCCGGCTCAACTACGCCTTTCATTACGGCATGTACCGCTTCTATCGCGCTCACTACGCGCCCAACGAAGCCTCGTCACCAATCTGGCCGTCTACGCCGGGATCTACCTGAAGCTGGCGTTCTCGATTTGCATGGGTTTCGTACGGACAGCCCTGAGGAGAGTCGGCGGGAATCGCGTCGGCTGAACTGGCCAGGTCCACCGGACGGGGCGCCCGGTGGCGAGAGGCGAGGCCGATGGCGACTCTCACGCTCGCCGAGGGGCTCGCCCGGGGACTGAGCTTCGGCTTCTACCTGCTCGCTGCGCACGCCCTCACACCCTCCAGCTTCGGGGTCGTCCAGTACACGATCGCCTTGGCGACGGTCGCTCTGGCACCCGTTCAGCTCGTCGGCATCGCGATCCGCAGAGAGCTCGGAGCGGACCGGGGCGATCCCGCAGCCACCCTCGAGACGCTGGGAAGCGGGCTAGCGGTCTCACTCGGCGCGCTGGTCGCCGCCATGGCGCTCAGCGGCCTTGCAGTAGCCGTCGGCCTGACCGACGCAGCCAACGTGCGCGGTCTGCTGGCAGTGCTCGCAGGGCTGAGCGCCTTCGAGGTCTACTACGCGATCGCGCGGGGCCGGGGGGACTTCCTGCGGGCGGCCATCAACCTACGCAAGCGGTGCGGCACTGCAGCTCGTCGTGTTCGCCGTGCTGACATCGACCACGGAACCCTCCCCAGCCGCTGCTCTCTGCATATTTGGTGCGAGCAGCCTGATCCCTATCTTCGTCTTCGAGGCGCGGCACCCGCTGCTTCGAAAGCGCTCCCTGCGCATCGCGCGTCGCTCGCTCGAACGGCTCTGGGCCATCGGCGCCCCTCTGGCGCCGGGGACGATTGCGTTCCTGATCTGGAACTCGGCCGACCAGATCTGGGTGGGCGACACCTTTGGGAGGTACGACATCGGCACCTACGGAGCCGCCCGCAACCTCTCCCAGGTCCTGATGGTCCCGATCGTGGGATTCACCGGAGCACTTCTCCCGCGGGTCGCGGAGCTTCGCGCCTCGAGGGAGCGGGCCCGCGCCGTCAGGCTGATGTCATGGACCACCTGGATGCTGGTCGCGACCTGCGCCGGGATCGCGGCCGTGCTCATCGTCGGCCGTACCTTCCTGCTGGAAACGTTCTACGGCGACGCCTACGGCGCGGGCGCAAGCGCGCTCGTCGGGCTCAGCGTCGGGATGGTCCTGTTCGGAGGGTTCTCGGCTCTGGGCCAAGGGGTCATGGGCTGGGGGGCGCCCCGCGTCTACTCGATCGGATACGTGGTGGCGGCCGCGGTCGAGGTCACTCTGCTCGTTGGCGGTCGATTGGAGCCAGCCGTACGCGGCCGCGTGGGTGTTCGCCGGATCGATCGGCTTGGGCTGGGCGGCGATGGCGCTCTATCTGCGCCTGCGCCCGTCCGCCCTTGCGGACGATCCCTCCGAGCCGCCTCAGGACGAGCCGCCCGGTCCCCTCAGCGCGAGCTGAGCAGCCATTGCGTCCGGCCGAGCTGCGACTTCGAGTAATCCGCCAGGATCTTCTCGCCGCGCTCGAGCGCAAGCGCATCGTGAAACTCGATGATCATCGCCGGTCGCCGCCCGGCGATGAGCTCCCTCGCGCCCTCGAGCACCTCCAGCTCGGCCCCCTCGACGTCGACCTTGATCAGGTCCGGCGGCTCGAGCTTCGCCGCACACTCGTCGAGTGTTCGCTGCGGGACCCGGATGGCCTTGCCCTCCGAGCCCTCCTGGACCTTGCCCCACTTCATGCTCGCCTGATCGCTCTCGAGCTCCTGGAGCAGGACTTCGCCGCTGCTCGCGCCCGAGCGCCCAGGGGACGATGCGGATGTTGCCCGCCTCGTTCAGGCGCACCGTCTCGCTCAACCTCGCGCGGTTCTCATCGCAGGGCTCGAAGCAGACCACCTCGCCCTCGAGGCCCACCAGGCGGCTCGCCAGGCTGGAGAAGAAGCCGCAGTGCGCGCCGACGTCCCAGAACCTGAGCCCAGGCCCCAGTTGATCGACCAGAGCGTCCTGCACTCCTGGCTCGTGGGTCCCGGCCCAGTAGAACTTCTCCTCGCGCGGGCGGATCACGACCGTCAGTCCCCGAGCAGGGCCGGATCGGATCACCACCGGCGTCTCCTGCTCCGGGACGAGGCGCCCGACCAGGCTCGAGACCCCCCTCTTCACCGGATCAAGTCGCTTCAGGCCTCGCACGACCGGTGCGGGGACGTTATTAATAAGCGAAACAACTGGTGAACTTCGACCGGCCCGCCCGTTGCTGGGCTGAGTCTCGGCGGTCATCCTTCAACCTGAGGGGTCGCGTTGGGAGAACAGATCAGCATTGCAATGACCGTCCGCGACGAAGCCACGTCAGTGGGAGAGCTCATGGAGTCCCTGCTTTCCCAGACCGATCCGCCATCCGAGATCGTCGTCGCGGACGGTGGATCGGAGGACGGCACGGTTGAGCGGCTCGAGGAGATCGCTCACCGCGCAAAAGTACCCATTCGGGTCATCCGAGGCGGTCAGTTGAACATTGCCGGCGGACGAAACGTGGCGATCGCGGAAGCCGCTGGACCCATCGTCGCCGTCACAGACGCCGGGACGAGGCCGAGGCCGGACTGGCTCGCCGAGCTGACGGCTCCGCTTCGCAACGGGTCCGGGGTAGGCGTGAGCAGCGGGTTCTTTCATCCAGGAGGCCGGACGCTGTTCCAGCGCATCCTCGCCAGGGTGATCACCCCTCAGATCGAGGAGATCGACCCGGCGCGCTTTCTACCCTCGAGCCGCTCACTCGCCTTCCGAAAGGAATGGTGGAGCCGAGCCGGCAAGTACCCGGAGTGGCTCGACCATTGCGAGGACCTCGTCTTTGATCTGGAGCTCCGGAACGCCGGGGCGCAGTTCGAGTTCAGCTCCTCGGCGATCGTCGATTGGGATGCGCGACCGACGCTGCGAGCCTTCGGGCGCCAGTATTTCTTCTACGGGCGCGGAGATGGCCACGCTGGATTGTGGCCACGGCGCCACCTCGTCCGCTTCACCTCGTACTTGGTTGGTGCCGCTCTCCTCGCCCTCGCCGTCGTAGTCGAAACCCTGATCCCGGTCGCGGTCCTCGCCCTTCTCGGCATCGCCTATCTCTTTAAGTTCTACCGACGCGTCTGGAGGATTCGCCCCGGCTCCGGCACGCTCGGTCTGATCGTGGCATGGATCCTCATCCCTGTGATCGTGATCATCGGCGACCTGGCGAAGATCTCGGGATACGTGGCCGGGCGGCTAGGCGAACCCCGTCCCGCCGGCATCAGCGCTCCGCGGACCGTGGACCCGGCCACTCGCCGCTGAACCAGGTCCGAGCGGCCGCCAGACAGACGACGAGCAGCAGCCACCAGGTCATCGCGAGCAGCTGAGTCTCAAGGGTCGGATAGATCAGCCCCTGGGCCGAGAGTCCGACGCCGGCGGCGGCGGCCCCCCGCGTAACGGGATCTCCGCGCTGGCGGATCACCAGCACGAACTGGACAGCGCCCGCGACGAAGAGCCCCCCAAGGAGGAGGAACCCGAGCACCCCCGTCTCGACCAGCAGCTTGAGCGGATAGCTCTCGGCGGGCTGCGGGGCACTCGCCGTCAGCTGGCGAGCGTTTCCCGTCGCCGCGAGGCCGACACCGAGTGCCTTTTCCGGCAAAGGAGCGCCTCGCCAACGATCAACCATCTCGCCCATGGAGTGGAACCGATCCTTGTTTCCTGGGTCCCCGGCGATGTTGGTCGCAGACGCGATCCTGGAGACGAGATGCGTCGGCGACTTCCCGGTGATGCTGTACACGCCAAGTGCGACGATCACTGCAACCGAGCACCAGATGGCCAGGCGCCGCCGAATCGGCGCGTCGGAGGCGATGAACAGCAGGATCGCTCCGAGCGCGAAGATCGCGAACCCACCCCGACTGTAGGTGAGGCCGATACCACCGAGGATGATGGTCAGTAGAACGGCGAGCGAGCGCGTGTTGCGAACAGACGTGCTCGCCAGCAGAAGTCCGAGGACGACGATTGCAGCAGTGCCGAGGAACTGGGAGGCATGCAGGTAGCTGCCCGTGACGCCGCCGTACCGAGCGCCGCCGAGGGATGGGGCGCCACCCGGATCCGCAGCCTCGACGAAGCGAACCAGGTGCGCGGCCTCGATGAAGACGGACATCGCGACGATCGCCCCTAAACCGGCCAGTATCCAAGCAAGCCGGTTGAGGTCTTTCGGCTCGAGCACGTTCCACGCAATCAGTGCGAGTGTCGGATAGAGGGCGTACTGGACCACTCCGATCACGTACAGCTTGGGCCCGACCGTTTGGGTGAGAACGCCGAGCACGCACACCGCCACCAGGACGCTGGCCGTCAACGCCAGCAGTCGCGGCAAACGGATGCGTGGACCCCTGACGACGAGCAGTCCTCCGAGCGCTCCGGCGATCAGCGCGGGAAGCATCGCGTTGACGAGCAGCAGGCTGTCACGCATGTGCGCCTGCCCGGCCAGGCTGAGTAGCAGCCCCCGCAAGGGTGCAAGGCAGATCACGAACGCAATCAGCACGCGGATCGCGTGCGTTCCGCCGATCACGGCGTAGGACAGGGAGCAGAGGCCGAGAAGGCAGAAGAGGGTGGCCGTGTAGAACCCCGCGGGCGCGGCGCCGCAGATTGCGATGGCACCCGCCGAAAGCCCTGCTCCGAGAGCGAGCACTGGCGCCTCCGGAAGTGGGCGACGGAGGGCCGCGACGCCATCCCCGGCCTCGCCGACCGTCCTCGCGACCAGGGCGCCGCAAACGATCGCCAGGAGCAGCGCGATCAGCACACCCACGAGCAGCGCCCGTGCCCCCTTCGCGAGCTCCGTATCCGTCGGCACGGAGCCGGGCACCTCGACCTGGTATCTCGCCGGACTGCGCAGGATCTCCCGTCGCGCAGCCGCAGCCCTCCCCACCGCTCGCGCCTTTGACAGATCGTGCAGGATCAGGTCTTGCTTCTGGGTCGCGGCGGCGATGTACGCGAAGGCGGCCGAGCGTGCATTCGACACCGCCTCCCGCTCGCTGTCTCCAGACGCCTCGATCACGCCCGCGCCCACCTGACCAGCACTGGGAAGGAATCCAGTCGGAACCTCGGCTAGCTGATCGGGAAGGCCCGCGCGTTGCAGCGTCAGATTCTCGAGGGGGGAGATGACCACCTGCGCGGTACTCCGATCGGCGGGGGGCGGCGAGCCGAGCCCGACCGCCAGTGCAGCTGCGGAACACGCGATCAGCAGAAGTACCCCGGAGCTCCTGACTGCGGCGACAGTGCCCGGCGAGCGCTCGAGCTGGCGGAGCGGCCGCCACGGTAGCCAGGCGCGGCTAGCCGACAACCGTCTGCCTCCGCTTGTGCTTTATTGCCCGGATCGGCAACCGACCTCAACTCGGCATGAAGCGAACATTGGCAACAGTCTCGCTGATCGCGCTGTGCTTGATTCCGCTCAGCGGCTGCGGCGGAGGAGGCGACAGCAGTGCTAGTTCGACTACGCCATCGCTCCCACAGGGAAGAGATGTGCGTGCCATGGTGCTCACCTCCAGTGACATCAACCGGTTCTCGCCGGGATCGCCGGCCAGGGCGCTCTACAACTGGTGGCGAGCGATCCAGTTCCGCGACATCGAATCCGCGAAGGCACTCTTCGCGGCCAACGTCAAGTCGGGCGACTTGCTGAGCAAGCTCACGTCCCTCTATCCCTCTGTTTCGGCATCGCGGCCTGTCATAGTCGACTCGGAGCTGACCCACGACACCGCAAAGCTCTATGTGATCCTGCAGACGCTGCCCCTGGATTTCAGCGGTCAGGTCCGCCGAAATACGTCAGACACTGAGGTCCCGATCGTCTTCCGCCTCGTCAGACAAGGCGGAGAGTGGAAGCTAGCCGACAACGGGTACATCGATCAACGCATCCGCATCCAGGAGCAGGCTGCGAAGCGGGCCCAGGCGGCCGGCGGGACCTGAGCCTCGGGCGACGCTAGAAGGCGCCCGTGCCGCGAATGGCGGTCGGGATGGTGAGCAGCAGGATCCTCAGGTCGCGAGCGATCGAGAGGTTCTCGATGTACTCGAGCTCGACCGCGAGCCGCTCGCCGAAGGTCAGTTCCCCGCGCCCGTAGACCTGCATCGGCCCGGTCAGCCCGGGCTTCACGGCCAGGCGGAAGCGGTGCTCGGGGCCGTACATCGAGGTCACGGCGATCTCCTCGGGCCGCGGTCCGACGATGCTCATCTTCCCCCTCAGGACGTTGAAGAGCTGCGGGAGCTCGTCGATGCTGAACCTCCGCAGAAGCCGCCCGACGCGGGTGATGCGTGGATCGCCGTACACCTTGAACATCGGCTCGCTGAGCTCCTCCAGCCGGACGACCTCGCCAAGGCGCTCCTCGGCGTCGGCGGTCATCGTCCGGAGCTTGTACATGCGGAACGGGTCACCGTTCTCGCCCGTGCGGATCTGCGTGAAGAAGATCGGTCCCCGGCTGTCGAGCTTGATCGCGATGGCCACGAGCGGCAGGAAGGGCAGCAGGAGGAGCAGCGCCACGGCGGAGACCACGAGGTCGAAGGCGCGCTTCATCAGCAGCGTCGACCGCGGCGGGTCCCAGGTGTTGAACTCGAAGACGGGCAGCTCGGCCACCTGCGAGATGCGCAGCGCCGGAACCGCGCGGCCCCGCAGCGGCGAGACCACGCTGAGCTTCGCCTGGTGCGCCCGGCAGGCGGCCACCAGGTCGCCGATCGTCGACTGCCTGATCGCCGTCGAGGCAACCACGACCCGGTCGAAGGCGGCGGCGAGGCGGCCGGAGGCCCGGGGGTCATCCTCGAGGGTCTCGACGGGAATGGGATCCTCGTCGGGAAGCGAGAGATGCATGTCCGAGAAGAGCCTGATCTTGCGGGAGATGCCGAGCGCGAGGTCGCCCTCGCCGACGACCACCGTGCGTTCCGGCGTGGTGGTCATCCGCCACACCCCTCTCGCCAGCGAGCGGAGCAAGAGGCTCGCCAGGCCCGCGACCAATCCCGCGGCCAGGAGCCGCGTCGTCGAGGGGTGCTCGCCCGGGAGAAGAGGACTGAGCAGGGCGATCCCGGCGGTCACGATCGCCGCCCAGACGGCGACCGCCGGCGCCTCGTCGATCGTCAGGTGGCGGATGGCGCGGTGGTCGCGGTCGTACAGGCCGAGAAGCTTCGCGATGAGGATCGCGATCGGCGCGGCCGCCAGCAGCCAGAGGCCGGATGCGAGCGTCGGAACCGCGACCGCAATCGCGAGCAGGGTCGCCGCCAGGTCGGCCGCCGCGAGCAGGCGCCGCCGGAGCGCATCTCGCCACCACCGCACCCTCTGTCCGGGGAGGACGTCATCGGCCCTGGCCGCAGCAGCCACTGTGTCGGCCGGGGAGGTGGCCTCTGCCGGCGTCCCGGCGGTCGCCGAGACGGACCGCGCGATCGTCGGCTCGCTCACCCAACGCCTGTTCTCCTCAAATGGTCGAATCACCACTCCCTTGGCGTGCCTGCCCCTGACCCGAACGCTTGCAGCTTAATCGGCGGCGTGCAACCCGATTCGACGAAGCTCCGAACACCGATTACTGGGTGGGAGGAGCGGGAAACGAGAGAGCGTGCGGATTGAGCACGCGAGCGCGTGCCAGGCTCCGCTGTGCGGCGGCCAGATCTCCCAGCTTCGTCTCGACCCGCGCCAGCAGCACGTAGGTCGTCCAGTCTTGCGGCGACTTCCCCGCCGCGCTCTCGAGCTGCGTGCGGGCCTCGGGCAGGTTCCCTGCCTGCTCCTCGACGAGCCCCAGCTGCAGAGGCGGCGCCGCCGCCCATGGCTCGAGCGCCCCAGCATCCCGGGCGTTTTGGGCCGCATCGGCGAGCCTGCCGTCGGCCGCCGCGGTCTGGCTGCGCTCCAGCTCGAGCTGCCCGCCGAACACGAGGGCAGCAGTGCAGATCGCCAGCCAGCCCGCGACCAGGGTTGCCACTCCCCAGCCGAACTCGCGCGTCCCGGATTCGCGCTGCCCCTCCTCCGCGGGGGGATAGGCGACCATCGTCCCCCTCGCAGTGAGGAGCGCAACGGCGATCACCACGGGGCCGAAGACCACCGGTATCTCCCAGGTCCAATCGATTGCCGCCGAGGTGATCCCGGTGGCCAGAAGGGCCAGCGCGGCTGCGGCCAGCTCGCGACTGCCTCCGCCCCGGCCGAACGCCCGGCGGACTCCCTCGAAGAGGCCGAGTCCCAGGAAGCCCACGACGAGGGCGAAGCCCAGGATGCCGAGCTCGGCGAGCGACTCGATGAAAAGCGAATGGGCGTCGCGCACGGTCTGAGCGATCGTCCCGTGCTGGTTCCAGTAGAGCCCGTATCCGCCGGCGCCCACTCCCCTCAGCGGCTCGTCCTGGAAGGCGTGGATCGCCGCGTCCCAGAACTGGTAGCGGCCGCTGCCGTTGCCGCTGGCGAGATGGCTGGCGACGATGCCGGCGCCCGGTGACGAGCCGGAGCCGGGGGGATTGTTGAACTCGTCGAGCCTGTGCGCCGGATTGACCGCGATCAGAGCGGCGATCGCGCAGATCGCGACGAGGGCCGCCGACACCTGCGCCACTCGCCGGGAGACCTGCAGGCCGTCGATCGGCCGGTCGAGAGCCCAGCGTACGGCGGCCACCGCGGCACAGACGGCGACCGAGGCGAGCACCATCTTCGTGCCCTGGTCGGTGGCCGTCGAGCCCTCGATGCCGTCCAGAAGCTCGTGCTGCCGGCTCATGATCAAGATCAGGAGACCGGAGCCGATCGCCGCCGGCACCAACCCCGCCACGATTCGGGCCCGCCTGGGCGAAAAGGCCAGCAGCGCGCCGATTCCGACCGCGCCGGCCGCCACCCCGCCGCGCGACGACGCCAGGTAGACGACCAGGGAGCAGAGCGGGATCAGTCCGGTGACTGCGGCCCGCAGGTCCCGCCGCGGGCTGGTCGCCCCCCACCACCCGAGCAGCACGACCCCGATCGCCATGCAGGCGGCCAGGCCGTTCCAGTAGCCGATCGGGTAGCTGAGCCTGCCGCGGGCACTCGGGATGAGCCCGGCGAGCTGCTCATCGCCGCCCGGGAGGCCCGGGATGAACCGCGTCGCGAGGGCGATCACCGCGACCAGCCCGAACCCCAAAGCGATCCCCTGCAGCCAGCGGCGGCCCTGCCAGCGGCGGGTGACGATCACCACCAGGGCGAACAGTCCCGTGTAGCCCATGGCGCGCACCGCATCGAACATCGCTCGGCCGTCGTCCGAGGCCCATCCGGTGGAGATCGCGCTGAGCACGGCGATCCCGGCGAGGCAGCAGCCGGCGGCCAGCGCGGACCCGGGAGGCAGGCCCTCCGGAGGCCGGCGCACCCAGATCGCGGCGAAGACGAGCCACCAGACGACGATCGTGGCGGCCGCCGTCAGCTTCGCCCCATACCCCCCGTGGGCGAGCGCCAGCGCGACCACGGCGACGGCGATCGCCGCCACTGATGAGTACTCACGCCTCAGCGCGGGACCCCGTATTGTCCGTCTTGAAGATGAGGCAGGAGGCTGGGCAGTCTATGAGCAGTATCTGGAAGGGGGCGGTCGCACTGGCCGCCATGTTCGCGATCGTGCTCGCGCCCGCCACGGCGCTGGCGACGCAGCCGGCGATCGACGAGTACACGCTGCGACTCCCGACCGCCCAGGGAGACAGCCATCCGACCACCGCGCCGACGGTCAACCCCGGCGAGCTTTCACCGGCGGTCGCACACCGCCTCACGTCGATGAAGAACGGCGTCACCCTCGAGCAGATCGCAACATCCCGGCAGCTCGGCGCTCCAAAGCCGTCCGGAAGGAGTCCGGCGCAGGTGAGCTCCGACGGGCGAGGTGTCGTGGCAGCGGCCTTCTCGGCGGTCGGCGACGGTTCGGGGCTGCTGCTGATCGCCGCGCTCATCGCGATCACGCTGCTCGCCTGGTTCACCAGACGCGGCCGCCACACAGACAGGTGAGACGGCGCGCCTGGGTAACGGCGGTCGCCGTCGCGGCCGCCACCGCGACCGTCGCCGCGGGCGCTCAGCCGGCCCAGGCCGCGCCGCGTGGCTTCTACGGAGTGGTCGCGTCCTCGATCCCCCAACCGTCCGAGTTCCAGGCCATGGCGCGGGGAGGCGCCGGCGGGGTCCGCTTCCTCATCTACTGGCGGCAGGTGCAGAGCGTCGACGGCAGCCACTACGACTGGTCGCGGGTCGACCCGATAGTGGCGGGCGCCGCTCAGGCCGGCCTTCCGCTGCTGCCCTTCATCTACGGCACTCCCACGTGGGCAGCCGACTGCCGCGGCATCCCGAACGGCTTCTGCGACCGCGCGGACCCGCTGCGCACCGCCGCTGGCCGCAGCGGCTGGCGGAACTTCGTCACGGCGGCCGTCGATCGCTACGGACCGAACGGCACCTTCTGGTCCGATACCAGCGACGCCTACAACCCTCCAAAGCTCCCGATTCGCGAGTGGCAGATCTGGAACGAGCCGAACTCGACGACCTTCTTCCGGCCGCGCCCCTCTCCGAAGCGATACGGGAAGCTGCTGAAGATCTCCGCGGCGGCGATCCACAGCCGCGATCGGAGAGCTCGGATCGACCTCGCCGGTCTCTTCGGCACCCCGCCGAAGCCGTCTCAGTCGCTCTGGAAGTTCCTGGATGGCCTCTACAAGATCAAGGGCATCAAGTCGAAGTTCGATGCCGTCGCAATCCATCCCTATTCGGGCAACATCAAGGGAATCCGCTACCAACTGCAGCGAACTCGAAAGCTGATGGCGGAGCACAAGGACAAGAAGACCCCGCTCGTGCTCACCGAGCTCGGCTGGGGCTCCGGATCGCCCACTGCGCCGCCGCCGCAGGGAGGCCCGCTCCAGAAGGGCGAGCAGGGACAGGCTCACATGCTGACCTCCTCCTTCCACCTGCTGGCGAAGCAGCGCAAGACCTTCAAGATCTCCCGCGTCTACTGGTTCACCTGGGAGGACCTGCCGCTGAACACCGCAGGCGAGTGCTTCCTCTGCGCCTCGGCGGGTCTGTTCACCGCGAGCGGCGCGGCGAAGCCGTCATGGCCGGCGTTTGCGCGCGCCGCGGGCGGCCAGCCCTAGGGCCGCGCCTCAGCGTGGATTCATCGTGCTCATCCCGGCTCGGAGGTCGGCCGCGGTGAGCCAGCCGGGAGGAACGGGGAAAGCCCGGTAAGAGAACGGCGCTCCCGTCAGGCTGGGGCCGAACGTCAATTTGAAGTTGCGGTCGCCGTCGGACGCGAACTCGGTGACCTGCGATCGCGCGCCCCAGCTGATCAGCCAGCTCCCCTCGGGGGAGAGCCGAGCGCTCCCGCAGCATGAGGCGTCGGCGATGTCGGGGTCCTCGACGGATTCCAGCTGCGTCGCCGTTCCCGCCGTCTCGTCTATCGCGAAGCGGACGGCACGAGGCGGCAGGCCGGACGCCGTCTCGTTGTCATGGACCGTCAGGCTCCCGTCCGGAAGGATTCGCGCATCGTGCTGGCCGGCGATCGGCGAGCTCGGGTGATCGCCGGTCACGGTCAGGCTCTGGGGAATGGTCGTTCCTCCGAGCTTCCATTCGATATCGCCGGTGGCGCGGCTGATCTTGTAGACGGCGTTGGTGAACCTCAGGGAGATCACCAGCGAGTGGCCGTCCGGCTCGACCGAGTTGAGGTGCAGCAGGTCGTGTGGCGCGGCGCCGGTTGCGACCTGGTTGCGCCAATTCGGAGCGATCTGATCGATCCCGATGTGGTCCTTGCTGTTCCACTCCCAGACGACGTTGCCGTTCGGGTCGACCTCCTGGATCGCGGCGTCGCGCACGGTCTGGTCCGGTGCGCCGCCTATCGGAGTCAGATCCTCGGTCGTCGCCCGCAGCTTGTAGGAGATGACCAGGAAGTCCCCGTTCGGGAGCGGCTGCATGTCGTGGTCATTGGTCGTCGAGCCCTGGAATGAGACCGTGCGGGTCGAGGTGTCGTCGAGGCTGTGGATCTCGTACCCGCTCAGGTCCCTGCGAGCCCAGCTCAGGGTCCCGTCGCTGAGGGCGAATGCATTTCCCAGGTCGATCGTCGCCGGATGCCACCAGACCGGAACGCCGTGGTCGTCGAAGACGACCACGTACATCGCGGCGCCGGTGGGAGTTCGCCGGAGGGCGATCACGTAGAAGGGCTGGTTCGGCGTTCTCGAGCGCTCGTAGTTCCATTCCGGGAAGTCGGAGGGAAGGCAGCGGACGAAATACGACTCGTGGTTCGCCCGGGAGGTCGTGTCGAACTCGAATTCCTGATTCGGCGAGAGCGGGACGTCCTGGTCGAAGTCAGCCCGGAACGGAGCGTGCCCGTCGACGGACACGCTCTCGCCGACGGGCCAGGCCGTCGACGAGCCGCTGAGCGTGACGGGATCGCCGGTGCAGCGGACCGTGTAGTCGTGGATCTGCGGATCGAAATCGGGGAAGAGCGGCGGATTGGAGCTGATGGAGACGGGAACCGATGGGTTCGTCGCCGCCGTGGCCGAGCCGAAACCCGCCAGTGGGGGCACCGGCGCCTTCCGACACCGTTTCCCCGAGGCCCGTCTGTGTTTGTGTTTGCACTTCCGCGCCGCGTTGGCGGCGGGCTTCCCGCGAGGCGGGGCCGGCTGCGCGGAAGCCGTTGCGCAGGCAAGCGCAAGCACAACGGCGATGGCGACCGCACGACTCCCCACGGGGTGAGGCTAACGTGCCGTCGAGCAGGCGGTCAACCGGTGGCGCAGCCGCCCGCCATCGCGGGCAGGATCACCACGGTGTCCGATTCGGCGGCCGACGTGTCGAGCCCGTCGAGCACCCGCACGTCCTCGTCGTTGAGGTAGACGTTCACGTAGCGGTTGAGCTCGCCCTCCTCGGAGAAGAGCTGGTCCTTCGTGGACGGATACCGGTCGGCGAGTGCGCGCAGCGCATCGCCGACGGTCGCGCCGTCGACGCTGACCTCTGCTTCGCCGTCGGTCTGCTGGCGCAGCACTGGTGGGACCTTGATCGTCGGCATCTGGATTCGGAAAGCTACTGGCTGGTTGGCTTCGCCACTGGTGGCGGCTAGCCCGCGCAGAAGAGCTCGTAGTCGGGGAACTTGCCCATCTCCGACTCCGGGATCTCCTGGGCGTTCGGGCCGCAGATCGGGCACTCCGGGTCGCGCCGGACCTTGAGCTCGGTGAAGCGGGTCCCGAGCGAGTCGTAGAGGAGCAGGCGGCCGATCAGCGGCTCGCCGATGCCCATCACGAGCTTGAGGACCTCGTTCGCCTGGAGCAGGCCCATCACGCCGGCCATCGCGCCGAGCACGCCGGCGGCGCCGCAGCTCGGTGCGAGCTCGGCCGGAGGCGGCGTCGGATAGAGGCAGCGGTAGCAGGGTCCCTCGAACGGGACGAAGGTCGAGATCTGCCCGTCGAACGCGAGGATCGAAGCGGAGACGACCGGCTTGCGCAGCCGCACGGACGCGTCGTTCAGCAGGTACCGGGTCGGGAAGTTGTCCGCCCCGTCGACGATCACGTCGTAGTCCTAGATGATGTCGATGATGTTCGAGGCGTCGAGCCGCAGTCGGTGCTCGATCAACCTTGACGTCCGGGTTGAGCGCCTCGATCGTCTTGCGCGCGGACTCGGTCTTCGGCTTGCCGATGCGCTCGGTGTTGTGGATCACCTGGCGCTGCAGGTTCGACTCGTCGACCTCGTCATCGTCGACCAGGCCGAGCGTCCCGACCCCGGCCGCCGCCAGATAGAGCGCCGTCGGAGCGCCGAGGCCGCCGGCGCCGAGCAGCAGCACCTTCGCGTTCAGCAGCTTGAGCTGGCCCTCGACGCCGACCTCGGGAAGCAGGGTGTGGCGCGAGTAGCGGTTGCGCTGCTCGGGGGTCATGCCCTCCGCCATCACGACCGGAAGGCCCTCGGCCTCCCAAGCCTTGATCCCGCCGCGCACGGACGCGGCGTTCTCGTAGCCGAGCTCGCGGAGCTCGTCGGCGGCACGCGCCGAGCGGTTGCCCGAAGCGCAGTAGAGGAGCACGCGCTGCGAGTGGTCGGGGACGACCTCCTCGATGCGATCGATGACGTCGGCCGGCCGGATCAGCTCGGAGCCGTCGATGTGCGCCTCGAAGTTCTCGTAGGGCTCGCGGGTGTCGATCAGAGCGACGCCGCCCGCCTTCAGCTCCTCCTGGGCCTCGGCGGGATCGACCTCCTCGATCCGCTCCTTGACCTGCTCGATCGTCTCGATGCTGGCCATCAGGTTGTGTCCTCCTCGCCTTCCAGGTGTGTCTCGGCCTCTTCGTCGCCGATCGCGATCTCTCCTTCGACGGGATACCCGAGCTCGTTCCAGAGCTTCGATCCGCCGATGACGGAGGCCACGTGCTTGAAGTCGTGCTCGTTCTGCAACGCGTCCGCCGTGCGCGCCGAGCGATTGCCCTCGCCGCAGACCAGGACCATGCGATCGTCGGGGCCTGCGCCGGCCTTCTCGACCGCCTCAACGTAAGCGGCATCATGGGCGTCGCGGGCGCTCTCGCCGGAGGGCACGTTGATCGCGCCCTTGACGTGGCCCGCCTCGAAGCGCTCGGGATCCCGCACGTCGATCACCACCGCGCCGCCGTCGATCTCCTCCTTGGCGGCGGGCGGGAGCAGCTCGTCGACCCGGCTCTTGACCAGCTCGAGGGGCGGCGGCACGTACTTGCGGGGCATCTCCACGGAGCTCATGTTCTCAAATATCCCAAATCCTGATCGGGTTTCATTGGTTCAGAAAGTATAGCCAGGTGATCTCACTGCGGAGCACGCCCGCGGCGGCCCTCCAGCGCCCGCCGCACCGCGTAGCGCGAGAAGTCCCAATAGCTCTCGTATCCCCAGAAGATGCGCAGATGGTCCGGGAAGCTCCGCCGGGTGCCGTTTCCCTCCAGGGCGCGAAGGCGGCGGTTGAGCTCCCAGTGGAACATCAGGGAGCGGACCATCTCCGGCATTCGCGTCGGTGGGTTCATCACGGTTCGCGAGGCGATCCGCTGGACGCGGGAGGCCGGGGCGCGCCGCAGCTCGCCCGGAAGCTCGCGGGGGACCGGCGCACCGAACCGGGAGCGCAGATAGTCGAGCGCATCGGCGACGCTCCGGTTGAGGTCCCGCTCGGCCGCCTGGCGGCGGAACCGGTCCCAATCGATTCCCTCCTCGGCCCGCAGCACCAGGGCGGCGTCCGCGATCCAGCGGAGCGTCGGGTCGCGGTGCCACCAGGCCCCGTGCGCGCAGACGTGCAGCAGCTGGTCGGTCGGGCAGAGCGCCCTGGTGGTCACCCCACCGAGATCCAGGGGGCGCGCCGCGGCCCAGAACGCGTCGTCATTGGACGGGCGATAGAGCGAGTACCAGTGCAAATCGAGCTCTCGCTCATCCTTGTCGTGAAAGGAGATCGCGTGCTGCACCGAGACGCGCCTCTCGGCTCGGGGGTCGCTCGGCTCCATGCGCCGGCGCAGGACATCGATCGCCGCGTCGGCCGCCCTTCGAGGGACGAGCACGTCCAGGTCCGTCATCGTCCGCGTGCCGGGCTCCGGGTAGTAGAGCTTGCTGAGGGCGACCCCCTTGAGGACCAGCGTGTCGATTCCTGCCCGGTCGAGATCCCCGACCACGTCACGCGCGAGCTGGAGCAGCACTTCGTTCTGGATCCACGCGTAACGGCGGACTCCCTGCAGGATCGCGACGAATTCGTCTTCCGGGTCGATCTCGGGCACGTTGTGCCAGACGAGGGGAAGCACCTGGAAGGCGATCTGATCGGTTGCGGCCGGCGTCGTGCCCGAGCGCCAGCGCCGCCAGGCCGCGGCCGCCTCGTCCGGGCCCGCGAGGGCGGCGTCGAGGAGCAGCTCCTCGTTCGGGGTCGGCATCCAGTCCGGCCGGCTCATGCCTGTTCGGCGCCGGGGCGGGCGGGAATGCTGAGCGCGGGCCCGGTGCCCTGATCCCCACGGGCGGCGGGCTGCAGGCGGCCGTCGCGGAGGTGCTCGACGCGATCGGCCGCGGCCGCGACGAGCGGATCGTGGGTGACGATCAGGATCGCGGGACGATCGGGGTCCTCGTGCAGGGTCTCCATCAGGTCCCGGGAACCGGCTGTGTCCAGATGGGTCGTCGGCTCGTCGAGCATGAGCAGTGCGGGCTCGCCGAGCAGCGCCCGTGCGAGCGCGATCCTCTGTCGCTGGCCGCCTGAGAGCAGAACGCCCTCATCGCCCACGAGCGCGTCGTAGCCCTCCGGGAGAGAGGAGATGAGCTCCTCCGCGCCGGCTCTCCCGGCTGCGGCTTCGATCGCCTCGCGATCGGCATCGGGCCGGCCGAAGCCGATGTTCTCGGCGACCGTCGTCGGGAAGATCACGGAGTCCTGCTCGATCACCCCGATGCGCGCGCGCAGTTGAGTGAGATCGACCTCGGCCAGCGGACGGCCGTCGACCAGGACCTCCCCGCTCTGCGGCGCGTACAGGCCGGCGATGAGGCTGATGATCGTGCTCTTCCCCGCCCCGTTCGGCCCCAGCAGGGCGACGGCCTCTCCCGGCGAGATCTCGAGATCGACATCCCTGAGGACGGGACGGCCCGGTACGTACTCGAAGCTGACCCCGCGCAGAGCCACCGAGCCGCTGAAGTCGATCGGCCCGCTTCCCGTGTAGGCCGGAGGTGTGTCCTCCTCGAGGATCGCCTCCAGGCGTGCGAGCGATTCTCGCCCGGCGACCACCCCCGGCAATGCGATGCCGCCGCTCAGCAGCTGCGTCCGCAGGAGCCCGAGGACGGCATAGAAGGAGATCAGGTCTCCCAGGCTGAGCGAGTCCTCGGAGACCAGCACCCCTCCCACGACCAGGACGACCACACCGGCGGCAGCGGTGATGATCGCCGTGATCTGCGAGTAGACGTTCACGGCCCAGAGCATCGCCTGGCGCTTCTCGGCGAGCTCGTCGATCTGGTCGCGCCGGCGTTCCAGCTCCGATCGCTCCGCGCCGTGCAGCCGGATGAGGGTCGCGGACCGCAGCGTCATCTGCGTCTGGGCACTGAACGCGTCGATGGCCCGCTGCCAGCGCCGGGTTCCCTCGCGCACCCGGCGGTTGAGCGCCCGGCCGACGATCAGAATCGCCGGCACGACCACCACCAGCAGCACCGCGAGAAGGGGCGCGATGACGAACAGCGTGGCGATCAGGCCCACCGAGACGACCGCGCCCGGCATCAGCACCGAGACGAGGGCGATCGTCATCACCTCGAGCCTTTCGGTGTCCTGGACGATCGTGGCGTGCAGCGTGCCCAGATCGGCCCGGTCGAAGTAGGCGCGTGGCGCCATCAGCATCTTCTCGGTCAGCTGCACGCGGAGCCGTGCGATGGCATCGCGCGTCGCAATCAGAGCCAGCCGCCGGGTCAGCATCCCGAGCAGGAGGCTGGACATGAACAGGACGAGGATCGCCGCCCCGAGCAGGATCAGTCCGCTGGTGTCGCCGTCCGGAATCGTCACGTCGAACGCCCGCTGGACCAGGAAGGCGATGGGGATCAGCAGCAGCGATTGCCCGACCGCGATCACGAGGCTGATGACGATCAACCGGCGCGAGCCGCCGAGCAGGCGCGCGAACGACCGCCATGCGGCGACACTCAACGTCCGTGCCCCTCCTCCGAACTCATCGAGCGACAGGCTAGAACCAACGCTCGCAGGGCGTGGCTCGGGCGCTAAAGTCGGGCCTTGGAGTCCACGATGGAGGGATGGAGGAGAAGGACTTGGGACGATTCTTTCGGATCAACAGTCCGCCGGTTGTGGCGGAGACCCTTGACGGGGAGGCGACGATCGTCGACCTCGAGAGCGGCACCTACTACGCGCTGAACGAGTCGGGCACCTTCGTCTGGGAGGAACTGCGGAGCGGCACCGACCGGGACTCGATTCCGGGCTCGCTCGCCACGCGCTACGGCGTGGATTCGAGCGAGGCCGAGAGTGCCGTCGACGCGATCGTCTCGGAGCTCATCGAGCGCAGGCTGATCACTCCGCTGCCCGATGGGAATGCACCCAGCTCGAACGGGGGCGCCGCTGCCACGCCCAACGGGAACGGCCGCGCCTATTCGCCTCCGAAACTGAGCGCGTACACGGACATGCAGGAGCTCCTCCTGCTCGATCCGGTGCACGAGGTCGATGACGCGGGCTGGCCGAGCCGCGGCTGAGCCCTCCGGTTCGCCCCCCTCGACCGAATCGGGAGCGCCGGACCGAGCAGCCTGGGCGGAGGAGCTCGCTCGCTGCTCGGCGGACGCCGCCGAGTCGGCGGGCGGTTTTCGCGACCGCTTCTACGACCTCGCCGGACTGCCGGTAAGGCTTCGCTTCGCCGGGCCCGCGCTCGAGAAGCGGATGTCCTTTCCGCTCTCGCATCTCGCCATCGACCCGGTTGCCGCGCCCGCGCTGACCGTCCTCCTCTGGGACAGCGCCTCGACCGCGAGCGAGCCCCCGAAGCCCGCCTGGGGGCTCGATGCGTACCGCCAGCACGGCCGGATCCGAGGCCACTTCGAGGACGGCTTCTATGCCGTCTTCCAGCGGGGCACGCAGTCCCTGCACGTCCTCGACGCCGAGCGCGATCGCGGGTTCTTCTGGACCAACTCCGCGGATCAGCTCGAGATGACCGACCACGGATCCCCCCTGAGGGCCCTGCTTCACCTCTGGCTCGATCGTCAGGGCGTGCAGCTCGTTCACTCGGCCGCCGTCGGCCGTCCGGACGGCGCCGTGCTGATCGTGGGAAACGCCGGCGCCGGGAAGTCGAGCACGGCGCTGGCCTGCCTGCCGTCCTCACTGAGGCACCTCGGCGAGGACTACTGCCTGGTGACCCCGGGAGACCCTCCGGTTCTCTCGAGCCTCTACAGCTCGGCCAAGGTCGACAGGGCCACCCGTGCTCGCATGCCCTGGCTTGATCCGCTGATCGAGGAGATGCCCACCGCCACACAGCCGAAGGCGCTGCTGGACATCTACTCGAACCTCCCCGAGAAGGTGATGCGATCAGCTCCGCTTCGCGCGCTGGTCATCCCATCCATCACCGGCAGGGAGGAGACCACCTTCGCGCGGGCGACGAGGCCCGAGGCGTTGGCCGGACTCGCGCCGAGCACGATGCTGCAGCTGCCGGGAACCAGCGCCGCCACGATGTCGCGACTCAGCTCGCTGGTTCGGGCGCTTCCCGCCTATCGCCTCGACGCGGGAACGGATCCGGCGGGGGTCGCCGCGGCGGTTGAACGAATCCTGGAGCAGGCTTGAGCGACCGGACCATCGTCACGCTGACCGTCGGCGACGAGTGGACCGATCGCTGGCGGCGGCTCTGCGAGGCGAACTGGAGCGCGTATGCCGAGCGGCACGGCTATGACCTGATCCGGATCGACGAGCCGCTCGATTCGTCTGACCGGGCCCGTGCCCGCTCGCCGTCATGGCAGAAGCTGCTCGTTCTTGAGCAGCCGTTCGCCCAGCGCTACGAGCGCATCATCTGGGCCGACGCCGACCTGCTCTTCGGGCACGGCGCTCCGGCCGTCACGGATGGCGTGCCGCCCGAGAAGGTCGGAGCCGTGGACGAGCTCTGGGCGCCTTCTCAGGCGCTTCGCGACCACATCCACGGCATCCCGATGGACCGCTACTACGGCGCCGCCGGACTCGATGGCAGCTTCGACCACATCGTCCAGGGAGGCCTGCTGGTCATCTCACCGGAACACCACCGCGACGTTCTCAGGGAGATCTACGACGACCACGAGGACCCGGGGCCGAACCTCAACTTCGAGATGCGCCCCCTCTCGTTCGAGCTGCTCGACCGTGATCTCGTCTGGTGGCTCGATCCGAGCTTCAACCGGCTGTGGGATCTCTACAAGGCGGAGCGCTACCCGTTCCTGATCGACCATCCGCGCCACCCGCGGGCATCCGAGGCGGTCGACCACGCCCTGACCGAGGTCCACGGGCTCCATTTCGCGGGTGCCGCCGAGGAGATGGAAGAGCTCCTCTCGCCGCCGGCCCAGCCGAGACCCCCTGCCAGGCGATCCTCGCGCACCCGCTCGCCGGTCGTCCTCCTCATGTTCGCCCGCCCGGACACGACCGCCATGGTCCTGGACTCCATCCGCGAGGCAAGGCCGCGGCGCCTCCTCCTGGTCGCCGACGGCCCGCGGGACGAGGTCCCTGGTGAGACCGAGCGCTGTGAGCAGACGCGTGCCCTGGCCGAACGCGTCGATTGGGACTGCGAGGTGTCGACCGAGTTCGCCGACCGCAACCTCGGCCAGAAGACGAGGGTCGAGTCCGGCCTCACCTGGGCCTTCGGGCTGGAGGAGGAGGCGATCGTGCTCGAGGACGACACCCTCCCCCATCCGGACTTCTTCCGCTTCTGCGACGAGCTGCTCGAGCGCTATCGCGACGACGAGCGGGTCCTCTCCATCGCGGGCAGCAACTTCCAGTTCGACGGCCCGGCGAGCGCGGACAGCTACTACTTCTCCCGCTACCCCCACATCTGGGGATGGGCGGGGTGGCGCCGCGCATGGGAGCTCGACGACCCGGAGATGGAGCGGTGGCCGGAGCTGCGCGAGTCGGACTGGCTCGAACGGCTGATCGACGCCCCGCACGCCGCCGCGTACTGGTCCCACCTGCTCGACCGCACCTACCGCGAACGACACACCTGGGATTACGCCTGGCTGTTTGCAAACTGGGTCCACGGCGGCCTGCATGCCGTGCCGAACCAGAACCTGATCTCCAACCTCGGCTTCCGCGAGGACGCGACCCACACCGGCCCGGAGCA
Source organism: uncultured Solirubrobacterales bacterium (assembly GCA_963815045.1). Classification (GTDB taxonomy): domain Bacteria; phylum Actinomycetota; class Thermoleophilia; order Solirubrobacterales; family 70-9; genus DASUPK01. Next base: position 446,605 of record CAWFET010000002.1, on the reverse strand, counting down.
CGCCGCGTTCCTGGGGGACCTCCCCACCGGAGAGATCGGCTTCCCGCTGACCCATCCCGCGGAGGTCGAGCGGAACGCCGCCGCGGACGACTTCAGCGAGCGCGCCCTGTACAGCGGCGTGATCCCCAAGCTGTTCGACCGGCTCCGCGCGGCCCGCGAACAGGAGCGGGTGGCGCCCTGACCGCTTCCGTACTGCACGTGATCCCCGTGCTCGGGCACGGCGGCGGCGGCCGGTCCGCGGTGACAGCCGCCACCGCCACCTCGGAGCATGCGGATGCGAAGGCGCGAATCGCATCTCTGCGACCGGCAGATCCCTGGATGCTCGAGAGCGCTGCGGCCGCCGGGATCGACGTCCTGAACGCCCCTACCTCCGAGCGGCTGATGGAGGAAATGGAGGCTGCGGATCTGGTGAAGCTCCATTTCTGGAACACGCCCGAGCTTCAGGAGCTCCTCGAACGAGACCTGCCGGCGATGCGCCTGCTCCTCTGGTCTCATGTCGCCGGACACACGTCGCCGCAGGTGCTGCCGCCGGAGCTGGCCGGCGCCGCAGGCCTGGTGGTCGCCACGTCCGCGCTCAACGCACGGGCCGTGGCCGCAGCGCTCGGCGTGGAGGGGGAGCCCGACCTGCCGATGATCCCGCCGGTCGGAGGCTGGGACGGCATCGATGCGGGCCCCTCCGCCGCCCACGATGGATTCGTGGTCGGCTATCTCGGCACCGTCGGCTTCAGCAAGATGCCGAACGAGTTCGCCGAGCTCTGTGCCGGCGTCCGGATCCCCGAGGTCCGCTTCGCCGTCTACGGGAGCGGGGACGCGGTCCGCTACCTGCCCGGCCAGCTGGCCGAGCTCGGAGTCGACGATCGATTCGAGTTTCACCCCCACGTCCGCGAAATCGGTCCGGTTCTCGAGAGCTTCGACGTGTTCGGCTATCCGCTGCGACGGGACTGCTCGGGCAGCTCCGAGCTGGTGGTCAAGGAGGCCATGTACGCGGGTGTCCCTCCCGTCGTGCTGCCCCACGCCGGGCTCGACGAGCTGGTCGACCATGGCCACACTGGTCTGATCGCACGGGATGCGACCGAATACGCGCGCTCCATCGAGCGGCTCCACGACGACCCCGCCGAGCGCGAACGCCTCGGCGCCAACGCGCACGACCACGCCGAGCGCGAGTGGTCCCCCGAGGCGGTCGGCCCGCTCTGGCGCGCCGTCCTCGCCCGGGCGCTGAAGGAGCCCAAGCGGAAGCAGGCGGCGCTCTTCCCCGCTCCGGCCCCCGAGATCGAGGGCGCCTCTCGTTTCGTGCGCGGCCTCGGGCCTGAGGCCGCCGCCTTCCGGTCGAGCATGGGGCACGCGGACGCATCGCCCGCCGATGCGGACTTCGAGATCGGCCGGTGCACGCCTCCGGTGGGCATCGGCGGGGGCGGCCTGGTCGACTACGCCCGCCACTATCCGGAGGACCGGCTGCTGGCCCTGTGGTCGGGGCTCTACATGGCCGCCAACGGACAGGCCGCCCTGGCGGCGGGGCTCCTCACCAGGGCCGAGGCGCTGGGCTGCCCGCGGCGGCGGGTCGCGCCGTACCTGCAGGAGCTGATGGTCTCGTGATCAGCGCGATCCTGCCCGTCAAGGACGGCGAGCGGTACCTCGCCGAGGCGATCGAGAGCATCCTCGGGCAGAGCCGCCCGCCCGAGGAGCTGATCGTCATCGACGGCAACTCCACCGACCGGTCGCCGGAGATAGCCGGCTCCTACCCTGAGGTGACCCTGATTCGGCAGACGGGCGATGGACTGGCGCAGGCATGGAACCAGGCGGTCAGGGCGAGCTCGGGCGACCTGATCGCTTTCCTGGATGGCGACGACTACTGGCTGCCCGGGAACCTGGAGACCCAGTCGCGTCTGCTCGAGGAGAGGCCGGAGCTCGCCGGGTCGCTGGGCAGGGTCAAGTTCGAGCTGATGCCGGGTGAGCCACCACCGCCGGGCTTCCGAATGAACCTGCTTGAGGGCGACCACATCGGGCCCATGCCCGGCAACGCCCTCGTCCGGCGCGAGGTGTTCGAGTCCGTCGGCTACTTCGACGAGTCCTACCGGCTCTCCATGGACGTGGACTGGTTCGCTCGCATCAAGGACGCCGGGCTCGAGCTGGGAATAATTGACGAGGTCGTCCTGATCAAGCGGTTCCACTCATCGAACCTCTCCCACACGGCGCCCGAGCGCTACCACCACGAGCTGCTCCGGGCGATGCGCGAGTCCGCCGCCAGGCAGCGCTCCAGCGAGGAACCATGAGGACGGTCTCGAGGCGATGAGCCGGATCAGCGCGATCGTGGCCGTGCGGGACGGCGAGCTCTACATCGCGGATGCGATCGACTCGATGCTGGGCCAGTCGATGCCACCGGATGAGGTGGTGGTCGTGGACGACGGCTCTCGGGACGGGACGGCCGCGATCGTCGAGGGCTACGACGACCCCGTCCGGATGATCCGGCAGGAGCCGCTCGGCCAGTCAGTCGCCCTGAACGCGGCTCTCGGGACCGTCGACGGCGAGCTCATCGCGTTCCTCGACGCCGACGACCTCTGGACCCCGCGGAAGCTCGAGCTCCAGTGCGGAGCCCTCGAGAACGACCCGGAGCTCGACGTCGTCTTCGGTCAGGTCGAGGAATTCATCAGCCCGGATCTGAGCGAGGCGGAGAGGGCGGAGCTCCGCGCGACGGAGCGCCCCACGCCGGCAAAGCTGAAGGGGACCATGGTGATCCGGAGCACCGCACTGAGGCGAGCCGGCCCCTTCGCCGCCGGATGGCAGGTCGCCGAGTTCGTCGACTGGTATTCCCGCGCGACCGACGCCGGCCTCCGGGAGAAGATGCTCCCCGAGGTGGTGCTCCGGCGGCGACTGCACCGGACGAACATCGGGCGGCGCCGCAAGGACTCCCGGAGCGAGTACGTGACCGTGATGCGCGAGCGCCTGCAGCGACGCAGGGCTCGCGACGAGATCTAACCCGAGAAGGTCCCGCCGCCCAGCTCGGGCGGCAGTGCCTTCGGTCCGTCCGGGTACATCGCGGCGAGCTGCTCCTCGCTCATCTCGAGGGTGCTGCTGACGCCCTCCCTCGGCGCTCCCACGACCAGCCAGAGCGCATCTGCGCCGGTGTCGTTGAAGAGCTGACGGACGTGCTCCGGCTCGACCAGAAGGGCGTCGTGCGGCCGCATCGTCAGCACCTCGTCTTCCACGCGGACGCGGCCCTCGCCCTCGATCAGCACGTAGAGCTCGTGCATCTCGAAGTGCCGGTGCTTCGTGGATGCCTGACCCGGGCGGAGCCGCCAGAAGCGGGCGCCGAGCGCCTCCGTCTCGAGCTGCTTGGCGAGATCCGTGTTGTCGACCTTCATCTGGTTCGAGGGACGCCAGAAGGCGTCCCCCGAACTCAGAACTCGATACGCCATTTCTCGCTGCCTAACCGATGGTCGGGCGCATCTGGCGGAGCCGGCGGACCCGCTCCTCGATCGGCGGATGCGTCGAGAACAGGGACGCCATGCCGCCGCCCTTGAAGGGCTTGACGATGTAGAGCGGCTCGGTCGCCTGGTTGACCTGCATCGGCATCGCCTGCGCACCGGACTCGAGACGCAGCAGCGCCGAGGCCAGCGACTCGGGGTTGCCGCAGATCTCGGCTCCGGTGGCGTCGGCCGAGAACTCGCGCTGGCGCGAAATCGCCATCTGGATGATCCCGGCGGCGAGCGGCGCGAGCAGCACCATGGCGATCGCCGCGATCGCCCCTAGGGGCGACTCGTCGTCGCCGCCGACCCAGAGCAGCATGTAGGCGATCCAGGTGATCGCCGAGCCGATCGCCGACGCGACCGACTGCAGCAGGATGTCGTGGTTGCGGACGTGTCCGAGCTCGTGGGCGAGCACGCCGCGGAGCTCGTCCTCGGTGAGCAGCTTGCGGATCCCGGCCGTCACGGCCACCGCGGAGTGCTTTGGATTGCGGCCGGTCGCGAAGGCGTTCGGCTGCTCCTGCGGGATCACGTAGAGCCTCGGCATCGGGAGCCCGGCCCGCGTCGTCAGGTCGCGCACCATCTGGTAGAGCCGCGGATCCTCCTCCTCGGAGACCGGCTTGGCACGGGCAGACGCGAGAGCGATGCGGTCGCTGAACCAGTAGGCGCCCAGGTTGAAGAGCAGCGCCAGGATCAGGAAGCCGGCGGCGCCCTTGGGGCCGCCGACGAGCGCGCCGATGACGACGAGCAGACCGCCCAGGCCGGCCATGAGCAGGGTCGTGCGGAGCGCCGCGCCCCAATTCGATTGCCGTGTGGTTGTCATCGCGAGTCTTCTCCTTCTGAAGTGGTCGGCCGAGTATACGAAGGCGGCTCAACGGGCGATAAGAGTTGGTCCCAGTCTGGAATCGTCAGTATCTGTTACCGTCACATTCGTGACCACCACAAAACGGAGACGGGAGCGGCAGGAATGGAACCCGGACCTGGGGGTGCTCGCCAGCCAGCTGACCTACTCGCTGCAGAGAGAGCTGTTCGCGAGGCTGGCCGCGGCGGGGTACGACGATCTGAGCCCGCGCCATGGAGCCGTGCTCGCCTACCTCGACGAGGACGGCATCCGCGCGACCGAGCTGGCCCGGCTATCCGGCCGCCACAAGCAGGTGGTGGGCCGCCTGGTCGATGAGCTCGAGGAGCTTGGCTACGTCGAGCGCCGTCCTGACCCGGCCGACCGGCGAGCCAAGCTGATCGTCCCCACGGAGCGAGGCCTGGAGCAGCTGCGGCTCGGCGACGAGGTGGTCGCCGGGATAGAGGCCCGCCACTCGGGCGAGATCGGGGCGCGGGACTATGCCCGCTTCCGCGATGTCCTTCGCGGCGTGGTCGCGAGGACACGGGATTCCGCCGTGCCCAGCACGCGCGCATAGGATCGCGGCGTGAGCAAAGGCGCGGTTCTGATCAGCGGAGCGGCCGGTGGCATTGGATCCGCAACCGTCGACCGGTTTCTGGAGAGTGGCTACGAGGTGGCCGGCATCGACGTCTCTCCATCGGTCGAGGGGCTTCGCCCCGAGCGGTACCGGGGGCGGGTCGTCGATGTGAGAAAGCCAGCGGAGCTGGCCGTCGCGGTCGCCGAACTGCTCGACGGCCTCGAGCTCCGGCACGTCGTCGGCCTGGCCGGAGGCGTGCTTCCAGAGGAGCACGACATTCTCCTCGGACCGGACGCCGCAGCCGCCACGGCAGCCTTCGACTCATCCCTCACGCTGAACCTGTCGGCCCAGTTCACGCTCGTCCACGCCACCCTGCCGCGGCTCGATCAGGTGGACGGAGACCGAAGCATCGCGCTCTGCTCGTCGGTCAACGCTCTGCGCGGGTTCGGCGCGCCGGCCTACAGCGCGGCCAAGGCCGGGTTGATCGGCATGATGCACGCTCTCGCGACCCCATTGGGCCGACTGGGCATCCGCATCAACACGGTGGCACCGGGCACGACACACACCCCGGCGCTCGATGCCGACATCGCCCGGGCGGGCGATTCGTCGATCGTGGACCGCAGGGCAGAGGAAATCCCGCTCGGCCGGTTGGCGCAACCGGGTGATGTCGCCAGGGTCATCGAGGCCCTCGCGGACCGGCTCACCCATGTCACCGACGAGGTGATCAGGGTCGATGGCGGCCAGCTCCTGGCGCCGCCCGTGGATCGGGCACCGGACGGGCGCGTGCACCGCTGGCGGCGCCGAGTGAGACGCCGGCTGCATAACCGACCTCTCCGCTAGGATTTAGCGGCGATGTTGTTCTCCACCCGAGCCGAATACGGAGTCCGCCTGATGGTCGAGCTGGGCCGCCAGGAGGACGGCGCCCCGGTGGCGCTGAGCGCGGTCGCCGAATCCGAGCACCTCCCCCTGTCCTATCTCGAGCACCTGGTCGCCAAGCTGCGCAAGGCTGGGCTGGTCGAGAGCCAGCGCGGCGCCCACGGCGGCTATCGCCTCGGGCGGCCTGCGGATGAGATCGAGATGCTCGAGGTCGTTCAGGCGCTCGAGGGCGCGATCGCGCCGATGGAGTGCTTCCAGGCCGATCCGGAGGGCAAGGTGTCCTGTTCGCACGAGTCGGACGGGGACCGGGCATGCGCAACCAAGCTTCTCTGGACCCGGGTGCAGGGCGGCGTGACCAAGGCCCTGCTGGGCACGACGCTCGCCGAGCTGGTCGACTTCTCCGACCACCACGCGCCCGAGTCCAGCCCCAAGGCCACCGCGCACGTAGCGGCGTAGCGACAACTCACAACCAGAATCAGGAGCACCAATTGGCAGAGCTCGAGATCCGCAACCTGCACGTGACCGCCGAGGGCAAGCAGATCCTCAAGGGCGTCAGCCTCGACGTCGACAGCGCCAGCATCCACGCGCTGATGGGGCCGAACGGCTCCGGCAAGTCCACCCTCGCCAACGCGATCATGGGCCATCCGAGCCTCGAGGTGACCGAGGGCACGATCACCTTCAAGGGCGAGGACATCACCGAGGCCGCTCCTGACGAGCGCTCGCGCATGGGCCTGTTCATGGCCTTCCAGTACCCGGTCGCGATTCCGGGCGTGACGGTCGCCAAGTACCTGCGGATGATCGTCAACTCTCACCGCGAGGCCAAGGGCGAGGAGCAGGTGAAGCTGAAGGACTTCCGCAAGGAGGCCGAGGAGGCGATGGCGCTCGCCAACATCCCCAAGGACTTCTCCTCCCGCTACCTGAACGAGGGCTTCTCCGGCGGCGAGAAGAAGCGGATGGAGATCCTCCAGCTGGCGATGCTGCAGCCCGCGATGGCTGTGCTCGACGAGACGGACTCAGGTCTCGACATCGACGCCCTGCAGGTCGTTGCCAAGGGCGTCAACAAGTTCGCCGGCCCAGGGATGGGCGTCCTGATCATCACCCACTACCAGCGCATCCTCCACCTGATCAAGCCCGACGCCGTGCACGTCCTCTACGACGGCCGCATCGTCAAGGAGGGCGGCCCAGAGCTGGTCGTACAGCTCGAGGAGAAGGGCTACGGCTGGATCAAGGACGAGGTGGAGGCCGGCGCGGCCGCCTAGGTTCCGACGATGGAGCCGACGGCGACATCCGCCCCCGCCCTGCCTCGGCCCATCGAAGAGATCCGAGGCGAGTTCCCGATCCTCGCCCGCGAGGTCCATGGGGAGCCGCTGGCGTACCTCGACAACGGGGCGACCTCGCAGAAACCCCTGGCCGTGATCGATGCGCTCGACCGCTACTGGCGCGAGCACAACGCCAACGTCCATCGCGGCGTCCACACGCTCTCCGAGGAGGCGACCGCCCTCTACGAGGGGGCTCGCGACAGGCTCGCCTCGCATCTGGGGGCGGACCGCCGCGAGGTCATCTTCGTCCGCAACGCCACGGAGGCGCTCAATCTGGTGGCGTACTCATGGGCGCGGACCAATCTCGCTGAGGGCGACCGGATCGTCATCACGGAGATGGAGCATCACTCGAACGTGGTGCCCTGGTACCAGGCGACTCAGGAGAGGGGCGCGCACCTGGACTGGGCGCCGATCACCGACGACGGCCGCCTCGACCTCGACGCCCTCGCCGCGCTGCTCGAGCGCGGGCCCAAGCTGGTTTCGGTCGCCCACGTCTCCAACGTGCTGGGCACCATCAACCCCATTTCGGAGATCGCCCGGATGGTCCACGACGCGGGGGCCCTGCTGGTCGTCGACGGAGCGCAGGCCGCTCCCAAGCTCGAGCTCGACATGGCCGAGCTCGGCGCCGACTTCTACGCGATCACCGCCCACAAGATGTACGGGCCGACCGGCCTCGGCGCGCTCTTCGGCCGCCGCGAGCTGCTCGAGGAGATGCCGCCCTTCGTCGGCGGCGGATCGATGATCCGCAAGGTCACCAAGGAGCTGATCACCTGGGCCGACCTGCCCGCCAAATTCGAGGGTGGCACCCCGCCCATCGCGGAGGCGGTCGGGCTGGGCGCGGCGATCGAATGGATCGAGGAGCTGGGCCTGCCCGCGATGCACGCGGCCGAGGCCGACCTGACCGCATACGCCCTCGAGCGCATCGCGGAGGTGCCCGGGCTGACGGTCTTCGGGCCGCCCGCCGGCGACGATCGCAGCGGCATCGTCTCCTTCGGCATGGAGGGCGTGCACGCGCACGACATCTCCGAGATCCTCGACCGGCACGGCGTCGCGGTCAGGGCCGGACACCACTGCGCACAGGTCCTCATGCAGCGGCTCGGGGTGCCGGCCACCACCCGCGCCAGCTTCGCCGTCTACAACACCCGCGCCGAGGTCGATCGCCTGATCGACTCCCTGCTCGACGTCAGAAGGGTCTTCGAGCTCTGATGGACGAGCTCTACCGCGACCAGATCCTCGAGCACTACAAGCGGCCGCACCACTTCGGCCGCCTGGACGAGTTCGATCTCGAGTTCGAGGACAACAACCCGTTCTGCGGCGACGAGCAGCACGTCTACCTGAAGCTCGACGGCGACGGCAAGGTCGCGGAGGTCTCGTTCGAGGGACAGGGATGCGCGATCTCAACCGCCGCGACCTCCCTGCTCACCGACGAGCTCGAGGGGATGACGCGCGAGGAGATCCTCAAGCTCCCCAAGGACTACGTGCTCGACCTGCTCGGCATCGACATCTCGGCGACTCGGATGAAGTGCGCGATGCTCGGCCTCAAGGTCGTGAAGGGCGCGAGCCTCGGCAAGCCGGCCGACTGGGAGGACGAGGGCGAGCAGGGCGACCCCGCCGAGGCCGGCGCGGTCTAGCTAGAGGCCCTTCGCGGGCGACGACGCCGACCTACAGGTGACGCCGCTCGACTTCGACTGTGTGACCTTCGCCCGCACCGCCGTCGCTCCCTGCAACTCGGAGCTGAAGACCCACTTGCCCTTGCCGTTGGTGCGGTTGTCGGCGTAGTCGATCGGCGCGCGGTCGGGGGCGACCTCGATCAGCAGCACCTTCCGGTTGGCGACGCAGGCCGGATTCTTGCTGATCACGCGGCCGTGGAACGGGGGGCCTCCGGCGACCTTCAGGGTCACCCTGCTCGATGCCGACTGCCCGGCACCGGCCGGGACGGCCACGGCGGCCGCGGCGATGACGGCAATCGCCGGCAGTGCGAGTCTCCCAATCGACCTCATGGCATTCCCCTCTCAGATCCGATCCCGATCAAGCCTAATGCCGTATCGGTGGGATACTCACTTAGAAGGAGGAATCGGGGAGATGTCGGAGGAGCTCGTACAGCTCGTTAGGCAGGGTTACGACGCCTGGAACTCGGGCGACCGCGACTGGGTGCTCGAGCACATGTCCCGAGAGGTGGAGTGGATCACGCCCGAAGACGACCCCGACCCTGGCACCTACCGCGGCTACGGGGGCGTCGAGAACTACTGGTCTCAATGGCGCGCCGCCGTCGGGCAGCTCAACTTCAAGATCGAGGAGCTGATCGATGCGGGGGAGTCGGTCGTCGTCGTGGCCCGGCGCCAGGGCAGGGGCGAGCACAGCGGCCTCGAGATCTCGGATCGCGTCATCCAGGTCTTCGACTTCGAGAACGGGACTTGCATCCGCGTCCGGGAGTACTACGACCGCAGCGCGGCACTGAGCGCAGTGCGCGGCGATCCGACGAGTGCAGGCTCCTGAGCTGACAGCTCCCGAGCGGCGGCTGGAGCTGGCGCTCCGCTTCTTCACGGTCTTCTTCCTCGTCCAGGCCCTGCTCTATCCGGTGCTGGGCCTGTTCGCCTCCGCCGAGTTCCCCTTCGTCGCCAACTCGTTCGCCAAGGACGGTCTCTTCGCCGTCCTCTGCTTCGTCGCCGCCGGCGACGTCCGCCGAAACGGCTGGGCCACCCAGCTGGTGGTTCTTGGGCACGTGCTGATCGTGGTCGCCCTGCTGGCCATGCTCGCGTTCGGCAACCACGACAGCGTCGCGAACACCTTCGGCGCTCCGCTCGGTACCAGCCTCAGCCCGACGCTGCAGCTCCTGATCTGGGCCGCGGCTGCGAGCGCCGTGGTGGTCGTGCTCGCCTGGCTCCATCGCTCGGCCGTCAAGGGGCGGTACGGGCTCCGCTACCTCTGGCCGCATCAGCACAACACCGCGATGGCGATGGCCGAGGTGCTCGTCATCGGCCCGGACGAGGCGCTCACGCCCGAGCAGGTGGCGAAGGGAATCGACGACTACCTCTACTCCTTCACGGCGCACGAGAAGTGGAAGTCGAAGCTCGTCCTCTCGGCGCTCACGGTCTATCCCCTCTTACGGCTGCGGCCCCCCTTCGCCTTCATGGCGCCCGAGAAGCGGCTCGCGTTCATCGAGCGCTGCTTCATCAGCGACGTGGTGGAGCGCCGTCTCCCCGGCAAGCTCCGGAGGCTGGTGCAGACGCTTCTCTCCTCCACCCAGCAGCTGGCGATCATCGGCTACTACGCGGACCCCCGCAGCGCTCCCTCCACCGGATACGTGCCGTTCTCCCAGCGCAAGCGCTTCCCCAAGGCGATGAAGAAGGTCGGCGAGCTGGCGACGCTCGACGTCAACTCGCCGAACGAGGTCGACGCGGACCGGATCACCGCCGACGTCGCGATCGTCGGCAGCGGCGCCGCGGGGGCGATCCTTGCCCACCGGCTGGCTGAGCGTGGCCGCGAGGTGGTGCTGCTGGAGGGAGGCAAGCACGTCGACCCCAGGGACTTCACCGAGGACGAGCGTGTCCAGTTCTCCAACCTGTTTGCGGACGGTGGGCTCCAGCTCTCGACCGACACCCGCTTCCAGGTCCTGCAGGGCAAGTGCGTGGGCGGCAGCACCGTGATCAACAACGCCGTCTGCTACGACGTCCCGCCGCGGACGCTCGAGCGCTGGAACGACCCCGACGGCCTCGACGCCGGGATCGATCCCAGGCGCTTCGACGAGTCGTTCGCCCGGCTGCGCGAGTGGCTGCCTGTCTACAGCCAGGACGGCAGCAAGCGCCTTCAGAAGGGCGGGACGAAGATGGCCGAGGGGATCGAGGCGCTCGGCCTGGACGGCGACGGCGGCGTGGTCGACGCCAACATCAAGGATTGCCTCGGCTCGGGCTACTGCAACATCGGCTGTGCCTACGGCAAGAAGCTCTCGGCGCTCGACAACGTCCTGCCCCGGGCCCAGAGCGATTTCCCCGGCGCGGTCCGGATCTTCAGCGAGTGCCTGGCGGAGTCGATTCGCACCCGCGGGAAGCGAGCGACCGAGATCCGATGCAGGCTCTCGGACGGCCGCGCGCTGCGGGTCGCAGCCAAGACGGTCGTCGTCGCGGGAGGAGCGCTCGCGTCGAGTCTGCTGCTGCAGCGCAGCAATCTCGGGGGCTCGCGCGTGGGCACCGGGCTCTCCTTCAACGTCGGCGCTCCGCTGACCGCCGACTTCGAGGAGGAGCTCAACTCCTTCGACGGCCTCCAGATCACCCATGGCTACCGCCCCACCGGCGAGGACCAGCTCATCCTCGAGTCCTGGTTCAACCCCGTGGGAACCCAGGCCCTGCTCATGCCGGGCTGGTTCTCGGACCATTACGAGAACATGCGGCGCTACTCGCATCTCAGCTGCATCGGGGTGGTGGTCGGATCGCAGTCGAACGCGACGGTCAAGCCCGGCTTCCGCGGCAAGGGGATGAAGCTGGACTACGAGCCGGCGGAGTCAGACCTCCGCCTGCTGCTCAAGGGCACGAAGCTCGCCGCCCGAATCCACTTCGCCAGCGGCGCGCTGCGAGTCATGCCGATGACCTTTCGCTCCATCTCCTACGACAGCCTCGATCAGGTCAACGAGCTCGACGACGTCGTCCGCGACAACACGGACATCGGCCTGCACACCTCGCATCCACAAGGCGGCAACGCCGTCAGCCGGAACCCCGCGAAGGGAGTCGTCGACGAGCGCTTCCGGGTGCGCGGGATGGAGAACCTCTACGTCTGCGACGCGAGCGTCTTCCCCTCCTCGGTGACGGTGAACCCGCAGCTCACGGTCATGGCGATCGCCGATTACGCATCGGCCGGCATCGAATAGCTTCTGCCTGTCGGATGGCGGTGGATCGCGTCAATCTGGTCAGGGAAGGCTTCGAGGCATGGAACGCCGAGGACCCGCGCTGGGTGCTCGAGCACATGAGCCCCGAGGTCGAATGGATCGCTCCCGAGCGCGATCCCTTCCCGGGGACCTACAAGGGCCTCGAGGGAGTGCAGGAGTTCTGGACCCGCTGGCGCAACGCCGTCGGACAGCTCAAGTTCGCGCCGGAGGAGCTGATCGACGGCGGTGACCACATCGTCGTCATCGCCCATCGCTGGGCGCGCAACGACATCACCGGCCTCCAGATCTCCGACATGATCGCCCAGGTCTTCAGCTTCAACGACGAGGACAAGTGCATCCGTGTCCAGGAGTTCTACGACCGCGGCGCGGCCCTGAGGGCCGCGGGCCTCGAGTAGCTACCAGGAGCCTCCGCCGCCACCGCCGAAGCCGCCTCCGCCTCCGCCGCTGAAGCCTCCGCCTCCGCCGCTGCTCGAGGACTCCGGTGCGACCTGCGAGGAGAAACCCGAACCGAAGCTGTTGCCGTCGAAGGACGAGCCGATGTACGCGCCGGTGAGGTAGCCGCCGGCCCAGGAGCCGTCGGCGCTCTGAACCACGGGCTCCGGGATGCGGCCGGACTTGATCATCCGGTCGGCCGTGCCGAAGGCGACGCCGTAGATCAGAATCCGCTTCCAGAGCTTCAGCGTCGCCGGCGGATCGTCGTCCAGCCGAGGGAAGTCATGCGTCCAGCGCTGGAAGGCCTCCCACTGAGCCGAGCGCTCGCGGTACTCCGCCGCCAGACGCTTCAGCCGGTTGGCGGGCCAGAGCGCCACGATCGCGACGCCCACGGCGCCGATCGCAGCGGCGACGAACCAGTGATGCTCGATGTCGTTCTGGATCAGGCAGATGGCGCCGACCAGGACGCCGCCGATCAGCGCGACCAGCAGGCTGAGCGGGTTCAGGTTCCGGTCCCAGGTGAGCTGCCCCCAGTCGGCCTTGTTCAGGGATTCGGTCATGTTCTCCCAGCGCGATCGCCAGGTGGCGCTGTGCTCGGGGATCCGGTCCTTCATGTCGCTCAGCGCAACCGTCTCGTCCCCAATCAACTCATCGAAGAAGGTGATCGTGTCCTGTTCGTAGGTCTCGAGCTTGGCCTTCGGGCGCTTGGCCGACTTCTCGATCGCCAGGTCAAGCTTCTCGTCGTCCGTCGTTGCGTTCTTCGTGTCGTAGTAGCCGCGCTCGACCAGGTCGAGAAGGGTCGCGAGCACCGTGTTGTTGGAGTCCCCGCCCTCGTGCGCGAGCCCGTATGCCAGCGCGGGACCGGCATCGTCGGGCGGCTCGGGGACGTACTTCCCCGTCGAGGTCGGGTGCTCGCGGGACAGGTAGAGCATCAGCGCCAGGAGCAGGAGCAGTGAGGCGGTGATCAGCGCGGCGAGCAGCTCGGCGTGGTGGGCGACGAAGCGCTTGAACTTGTTCCACGGCTTGTTGAAGTCGTCGGTCGCCTTCTGCTCGGCCGCGGAGATTCCCGGGAACGCGTTTCCGGAGTGCGTCTTGGCCCCGTCCACGTTCAGCCCGGGTGGCCGCGGCACGGTCACCCGCAGCTCGACGTACTGATGGGCCTGCACGTCTGAGGCCGTCAGGCCTGCGACGCCCGAGCCGCGAATCGTCTTCGCCTCCACCGACCGCGGCGAGGCCCAGACCGCGTACGTCTTGTTGGCCGGATCGAGCAGCGGGCTGCGGAGCTGGGCGGTGAGGTGATCCAGGCTGAAGTCCCACTGATCGCCCCAGACCCGCGCGTTGAAGTCGAGGACGTCGTCATACGCGTCGACGACCTTGTCGAGGCGGTAGCTGACGACGAAGGTCCGCCGCTGGTTGCTGGCGTTGTGGTGCCAGACGATCCGGACGCCGCTGCCATCCGGCGTCGTGGTCACGCCGAAGCGGCCGGTCCGATCGGTGCAGCCGAACGTCGTGCAGCCGCCGGGCACATAGATCCGGTTGCCCTCGCGGACGCTGATGCTGTTCGGGTCGATCGTCGCCCCGTTGGCCAGCGGGATGTCGCGATAGGAGGCGTGGTAGGTGCCCTGGTAGTCGAACGTCAGGCGCTCTCGCACGAGCACGCTCGAATCGCGGGCCAGGGCCAGCGTGACGTTCGCGTTGGTGACGTCCGCGCTGCCGAGGGCGGATGAAGGCAGCGCCACCAGAGCGGCGAGCACCGCCAGCACGATGATCGACGTCCTGCGCATCGCGAGGCTCAGGACTTCGGCTTCTCCGCCGCTGCCCCCGTCGCGCCGTCCTGCGAGAAGCTCACCTCCGGTGTCGCCTCGTCTTCCTTCGGCGCGTCGAAGAACTGTCGCGGCTCGAAGTGGAACTGGTTGGCGACGAGGCTCGCCGGGAACTGCTGGATCATCGTGTTGTAGGTCTGAACCGTGTCGTTGTAGACGCGGCGGGTGATCTGGATCTGGTCCTCGGTGTCGGACAGCTGCTGCTGGAGCTGCTGGAAGTTCTCGGTGGCGCGCAGCGTCGGGTACTGCTCGGCGACGACCATCAGCCTGCCGAGGGCCGCCGTCAGCATGTCCTCGGCGACGGCCTGCGTGCCGGGCGCCTTGGCGGCGACCGCGCCGCTGCGGGCCTTGGTGACCTCCTCGAAGGTCGACTTCTCGTGCTCGGCGTAGCCCTTGACCGACTCGACCAGGTTCGGGATCAGGTCGTGGCGGCGCTGCAGGGCGGCCTCGATCTGGGCCCAGCTGTTGTCCACGGCGTTCCGCCGGGACACCATCCGGTTGTAGAGCAGCAGGGCCGCCAGGAGCAGCAATACGACGATCCCCACGATGATCAGGACGAGAGCCAAGGCACGGGCAACCTACCGCCGCCGAGTGCGCGGCCGTAGCTAAAATCCGACTTCCGGAGTAGGAATAAGTGACTGAAGGCACGAAACAACAGATCGACGTCTGCGCCGCGAGCGAGTTGCCGAGCGGAGAGATGAAGCTGGTCGACGCGCCCGACGGCGCCAAGATCGGCGTCTTCAACTGCGACGGCTCCCTCTATGCGATCGAGGATCGCTGCTCGCACGACGACGGCCCCCTCGCGGAGGGGAGCTTCGACGCGGGCGCCTGTACCGTGGAGTGCCCACGCCACGGGTCCCTGTTCGACCTCACGTCCGGTCGTCCCAAGACCCTCCCCGCCTACCAACCGGTCACCACCTACCCCGTCACGATCGTGGACGACACCGTCAAGCTGGAGGTTCCCTAGATGGCCACCCCCGAGACCGCTGTACGAGCGCCCCGCGGAAGAGCGCGAGCTCGCCGGCATCAACGCCGACTACAAGGAGAAGTTCGGATTCCACGACCCCGAGTCGGGCTACGCCTACAAGTCGCCGAAAGGCCTCTCCCGCGAGGTCGTCGAGTCGATCTCCGAGTACAAGGACGAGCCGCAGTGGATGCGGGACTTCCGGATCAAAGCCTATGAGCACTTCGAGTCCCGCCCGACCCCGCAGTGGGGCGGCAACCTGAACCAGATCGACTTCAACGACATCCACTACTTCGTCCGCGCCTCGGAGAAGAACAGCCGTGACTGGTCGGAGGTCCCCGAGGACATCAAGAACACCTTCGACCGCCTCGGCATCCCCGAGGCCGAGCGCAAGTTCCTCTCCGGCGTCGGCGCCCAGTACGAGTCGGAGGTCGTCTACCACCAGGTGAACGAGAAGCTCGAGGAGCAGGGCGTGATCTTCACCGACATGGACACCGCCCTCCGCGAGCACGAGGACCTGGTCCGCGAGTACTGGGCGACGATCATCCCGCCCAACGACAACAAGCTGGCCGCGCTCAACTCGGCCGTCTGGTCGGGCGGCTCCTTCGTCTACGTCCCCGCCGGCGTCTAGGTCGCGATGCCGCTCCAGGCCTACTTCCGGATCAACACCGAGAACATGGGCCAGTTCGAGCGGACGCTGATCATCGCCGAGGAGGGCTCCGACGTCCACTACATCGAGGGCTGCACGGCACCGACCTACTCGACGGACTCGCTGCACTCGGCGGTCGTCGAAATCGTGGCGAAGAAGAGCGCCCGGGTCCGCTACACGACCGTCCAGAACTGGTCGCAGAACGTCTTCAACCTCGTCACCAAGCGGGCGGTCGCCCACGAGGACGCGACGATGGAGTGGGTCGACTGCAACCTGGGCTCGAAGCTGACCATGAAGTACCCGTCGATCTACCTGCTCGGCGAGCGGGCGCACGGCGAGATCCTCTCGATCGCCTTCGCGGGCGAGGGCCAGCACCAGGACGCCGGCGGCAAGATCATCCACGCCGCCCCGAAGACGACGTCGTCGATCTTCTCCAAGTCGATCTCCAAGGACAAGGGCCGCACCAGCTACCGCGGCCTGCTCGAGATCGCCAAGGGCGCGTCTGAGTCGAAGTCGAAGGTGGTCTGCGACGCGCTGCTCCTCGACGAGGAGTCGCGCTCGGACACCTACCCGACGATCCGCATCGGCGAGGACGATGTCGACGTCGGCCACGAGGCGACGGTCTCGAAGGTCGGCGAGGAGCAGATCTTCTATCTGCAGTCGCGCGGCCTCGACGAGGAGGAGGCCTCCAAGATGATCGTCAACGGATTCATCGAGCCGATCACCAAGGAGCTCCCCATGGAGTACGCCGTCGAGCTGAACCGCCTGATCGAGCTGCAGATGGAGGGTTCGATTGGCTGACGGCGGCGCGGCACCGCCGCTGCCGACGCAGAAGACGCGCGGCTGGGAGTTCACGGACCTCTCCGGGCTCGACCTCGATGCCTACGCGCCTGCCGACGGCGGCGACCCCGAGGCCCGCTCCCGAGCGGACGGTGTCCTCAACCCGCCCGAGGGCGCCGACCACCTGGTCGTCCAGGTCGATGGCGCGACCCTCGAGGGCGGCTCGGTCGACGTCGAGGGCGACGGGCGTCCCCACGAGCCGCTGGTGGCCTCTCTGGACAGCTCGCTCGAGCGCTTTCCTCACCTGCGCGAGATGCTCGGAGCACTGGCACCGGGCGACGACCCGTTCGTCGCGCGCAACGACTCAGCCTGGCGAGGCGGAGCCCTGGTCTACGTCCCGCGGGGCAAGCGCCTCGAGGCGCCGGCGCTGATCGCCGCGGTGCAGGACGCCGAGGCCACCGCCCTCTCCTTCCGCACCCTGATCGTCCTCGAGGAGGGCGCCGAGGCGGAGGTGTGGGAGCAGTGGCTCTCGACGGACTCCAATCCGGATTCGCTCTTCAACACGGTCACCGAGATCTGGGTCGGCCCCGGCGCGAACCTGCGCTACGTCACCGCCCAGGGGTTGAGCGAGAACGGCTGGGTCTTCGGCACACAGCGCGCCGAGGTGGAGCGCGACGCGAACTTCGACTGGGTCGCCCTCGGCTTCGGCTCGGCGCGCGGAAAGGTCCGGATGGAGACCAGGCTCGCCGGCCAGGGCTCGAGCGCCCGCGTCACCGGCGCCTATGCCGGCAACGGCACCCAGCATCTCGACTTCGACACCACACAGGAGCACGCCGCCGAGAACACCACCTCCGACCTCGCCTTCCGCGGCGTCCTCGAGGAGTCCGCGACCGCGGTCTGGCGCGGGATGATCCGCGTCGACCCCGGCGCCCAGCAGACCGACGCCTTCCAGGAGAGCCGCAACCTGCTGCTCTCGAAGCAGGCTCACGCCGACGCGATCCCCGGCCTCGAGATCGAGGCCAACGACGTCCGCTGCACCCATGCGGCCGCGGTCGCCCAGATCGACGCCGAGCAGCTCCACTACCTGCGCTCCCACGGGCTCTCCGACGAGGAGGCGAAGCGCCTGATCATCGAGGGCTTCCTCGAGGCACTGGTCGAGCGGCTCGAACCCGGTCCAGTGCGCGCCGCCGTCTCGGTCGCCCTGGAGCGCCGGCTCGGCGAGATTCTCGGCGAGCGCCAGGTCGCTCCCGCCTGACGATAATGAGAATCACTCTCAGTTAGCTGCTAGCCTCAGCCCGTGGCTCACGGGCCTGCAACCGACTGGGAACTGGTGGCGCGAACGGCGTTGGATGAGGGCGGCCACCGAGCCGGCGGCGCCCGCGGGGCGGTGGTCTCGCTGCTTGCCCGCCAGAACTGCTGCCTCTCGGCGCACGAGATCTCGCAGGAGCTGCACGAGTCGGGCAGCGATGTCGGCATCGCGAGCGTCTACCGAGCGCTGGAGCTGCTCCACGGGATGGGCCTCGTGCAGCGGGTTGAGGTCGGTGATGGTGGGGCGCGGTTCGAGCCTGTCGTGCCAGGCGGCGAGCATCACCACCACGCCGTGTGCGATCGCTGCGGTCGTGTCACTCCGTTCGAGGACGACCGGATCGAGAAGCAGCTCGAGCAACTGGCCGGAAACCTGAAGCACTCGATGAGCGGTCACGACCTCGTCATCCACGGGGAGTGCTCGCGTTGCCGCTAGCCGCCGACCAGCTGATCGCGATCCCGCTGACGGCCTTCGCGGTGATCACCACGATGGCGGGTGGATTCCTCGCGCTGCGCATGGCCCATTCGCTCCCCACGGTGATCGCCCTGAGCGGCGGAATCGTGGTCGCGGTCGCCCTCTTCGACGTCCTGCCGGAGGCGATTGACCTGCTCCCGAATGACTCGACGGCCATCGGGGCGCTGATGGGCGCGGGCTTCCTGACCTTCTTCATGTTCGAGCGAGTGCTCGTCCTCCATCACCGGGACGAGCCCGCCGACGCCAAGGCGCATGGCCAGGTGGGCACGTTCGGTGCCTTTGGCCTCTCGGCGCACAGCTTCATCGACGGCCTTGCGGTCGGCCTCGCGTTCGGCGCAAACACCTCCACCGGAGTACTCGTCCTGGTCGCCGTCCTGGCTCATGACTTCGCCGACGGCCTCAACACCGTGAGCTTCGTTCTCAATCAATCGCAGGACCGCAGGCAGGCGATCCGCTGGCTCGTCGCCGACGCGGTCGCACCTCTCGTCGGCGTAACGGTCGGAGCGCTCCTGAATGTCCCCGATGCCACGCTCGGATATCTCCTCGCCTTCTATGCGGGCTTCTTCCTCTTCATGGGAGCGACCGACCTCCTTCCGGAGGCTCACGAGCACGCCTCGTGGGACCGCGTCGGCCTGACGCTCCTCGGGTTCGCGGTGATCTTCGGGATCTCGCTGATCGGCGGCTGAAGCCCCGCCCCCGCGCGCAGATGGCTTCGCGTTCGGGTTTCCCCGTTATTCCAGGGGCGAAAAGTACGGATGCGCAGGGACTTTTGGGGGCGTAGGTTCACGCCGTCGCAAGTCAAGGGGTGAGTCCGGTGGAGCAGCAGCTGATTTCCCAGGGAGTCGCGAAGAGCCCGGCCGAGCGGGTGCTCGGCTCCTCCGCCCGCCCAGGCGGCACTCCGGTGCCGGCCGGGCCACATGACTGGGGCCTCTTCGGGCCGGAGTCGATCAGCTGGCGGGTCCACTCGAGCCCGGTCCTCCTGGTCGGCGGCCTGCGTGCGCTGATCATCCAGTCGCTCAACCCGCTGGCGATGGCCGGCATCGATCAGCACAGCGACTACCTCGCCCGCCCGCTCTCCCGGCTTCGCCGCACCGCCGAGTACGTGGCGACCGTCGTCTACGGCGACTCCCCCACCGCGGAGCGAGCGGGGGCGATGGTGAGGAGGGTTCACTCCCGGGTCAAGGGCATGGACCCGGTCACCGACTCCCCCTACAGCGCCGACGACACGGAGACGAAGCTCTGGGTCCACTGCGTGGAGGTGCACTCGTTCCTGGCCGCCTACCGCACCTACGGGGGCAGGCTGAGCGACGAGGAGCAGGATGCCTATCTCGCCGAGCAGGTTCGCGCAGCCGAGCTGATGGCTCTCCCGGCGGACCTGGTTCCCGCCTCGCGTACCGCCTACAGGGACTTCTTCGACTTCATGCGCCCGCGGCTCTGCGTCAGCGAGGCGTCACAGGACGCGATCCACCTGGTTGTCGACCCTCCCATGACGCGGGAGCTCCTCCCCCACCAGGCCTCCCTGCGGACGATGGCCTCGGCGGCCGTCGCGATCACCCCCCGTTACATCCGCCGGATGGCGGGAATCGAGCGCTCGCGGCTCGCCTACGCAAGCGCCGCCACCGCCACCCGAGTCTCGGGAGTGGTCCTGCGCGCCCGCATCTTCGACCGCATGGGCGCGAGCCTCGTCGGCGGCCGCACGGTCAGACTGCCGCGGGCCGCAAAGGCCGCCGCGAAGGCCCATTTGCCCGCCTGAGACCCGATTTTCGGGGTATGCACGCAGGCGCGTCCGACGGCACGGCCATGCTTTGCCTCGCCTGTCGCCGTAAAACACGACGAAGAGAGAGGAATCCCGAGATGGCTATCGAGTTCTATGACGTCAAGAAGCGAGAGAAGGTCCAGATCCCGGAGTCCGATGTCAAGAAGACGACGTATGAGCGTCAGGGCAAGGACGGCAAGACCCAGGTGCGTTACGCGTTCAGAGCAGTCAACGAGGGGACCAAGCTGACGAAGTTCGCCAGCAAGGACGACTGGGACGCTCTCGACGCTCCCGTCGAGTAGCGCTCAGGGTTTGGATTCCTCCGCGCTCTCGCGATCGCGGTCCTCCCGGCGCTGCTGCCGGAAGGCATGCAGCGAGGCCGCCAGGACCACGAAGACCGGGATCACGTAGGGAATCCATAGGTACCAGTGGCCGAGGTGGGCGACCGGGACGGCGCTCATCGCACTGGAGTGTGGCAGCCCGTCGCCGGTAGGCTCCGGGCAATGCCACTTGCCCATTTCACACCGGCGGAGTTGCCGTGGGAGCTGGCGATCCTCATCGTCGGAATCCTCATTGGCTTTGCTCTAGCTAGGCGTTGGCCTGAGAGAGAAGGAACAGGCCGAAGCAGGTGAAGCCCACCATCACCGCGAGCATGAAGTACTGCGAGCGGGATGCGTCGCGCACGTTGTCGTAGGTCTTGAGCGCCCGGTCGTGGGCCAGGGTCAGAGCCACGACGTGTCCCACGACCAGAGCGGCCACCTGGACGTACCAGACCGTGTTCGACCCGACGATCCCGTAGTTGATCCCGCCACCCGCGGTCCCGAACAGGTCGGAGCCGTGGCCGAGGGGGTCGGAGAGGATGTAGGTGAACTGGGCCTGCTCCTGGTAGAGGAAGGCGCTGAAGTAGTGGGCCACCAGGTACGCCAGGGCGATCGGGATCAGGGTGTGAGCGAATGAGCGCCCGAGCCGCTTCACCGGCGGCGAGTTGCGCACGCTGTGCATGCCCGTGACGCCCAACCAGTAGAGACCGGAGACGCCGGCCAGCGTGATCAGCAGCCAGATGCTGTTGGCGATCCGGAAGGAGTTGGGCAGGCTGAAGCCGATGTCGCTGCAGCGGTCGAACGTCCAGGTGATGGCGCCCGACAGGACTCCCTCCTGGGCGCCGTCGAAGCTGGTCACGGCGATCGAGGTGAGCACGAGCGCCGCGGCGCCCGGCACGGCCGCCCATTGAGGCGCGCCCGTCAGGAACTTGCGGAGGCCGACCTTCCCGTCGCGGGCCTCGAAGGGCCCGAGCCTGGCGAACATGCCGAAGTAGCCGCTGAATGCCTCCCCGCGCTCGATCCACTCCTCCACCCCGAAGAGGGCCATGCAGGCGAAGGTGATGACCGTATAGATCAGCGTGCCGACCGCCACGTCGTTTGGGCTCGGTGACGCACCGCCCCCGGCGATCAGCTCGAGCCAGACGAAGAGCAGGACGCCGAGCACCGCCGGCCAGCGGCCTAGCCTCTCGGGATAGGTGAAGGGCGTGGGAGCCGATTGCCCGGCCACGAGGCGAAAGCCGCCCGAGACCGTCCGCCCGATCGCTCGCCACGGGTTGAAGGCGCGGAAGACGTCGCCGAAGAGCACGCTGAGGAGAACTAGGCCCAGCCAGAACGTGTAGAAGACGAAGACGATCGAGAAGTTCTGGGTCGGGTCCTCGATGCCCCTGAATCCGGCGTAGAGCACGACCAGGAACAGCCCCACTCCGATCAGTCCGCAGACCACCTGCGTCCCGGCGTTCAGGACCGCGCGCGAGGACCAGCGAGGCAGCGGCCTCCAGCTCTCCTCCTGGAGCCGGGCCGTGGTCCAGGCGACGGAGAGCAGCGCGAAGGAGATGATCAGGACCAGCGACGCCCCCCAGGCGAAGAGCCAGGCCGGGACCGGTAGGTCCTTGCGTCCGACCAGGGCGTGGGCCGACGCCACCTCGGGGAAGAGGAGGACGGCGATCGGCGTCCCCACCGCGACGCCGATCGCGACCTTTCGTCCCGCCGCCCTCATGGATTCACGTGGAGCTCGCCGATCTGCGCGTCTCCGGACTCGTGCAGCTTGTGGACCTCGATCTCGAACACGCCGTCCAGCTTCGCCGGGAACGAGAACGAGACCGGACTGTGCTCGGCCGGCTTCTCGATCTCGTATCCGTGGACGTGCACGGCGTCCTCGGGCTTCGCCAGGTTCACTCGAAGCTCGACCTGGTCGCCCTTGTTGTAGGTGAGCGTCTTCACCCCGCCGATGGGATTGCCGCTGGCGTCGACGCTGAGCGTCTGGACGCCCTTGGCGGTGCTGCTGCTGCTGTCGCTGTTGTTGCTCTTCAGCACGACGAAGACGACCACAGCCGCGACGACGACCGCCGCGATCAGGCCGAGCCGTGCAGCTCGCGATTGCATTCGGAAGTACCTCCTTGGATGTGCGCACCGTGCCCTGGCTGCCTAAACCAGGGCGAAACGGGCGCGGATTGGCACCTGCTCAGGCAGGCGCCGGCGGAGGCGGCCGTCGTGCCAGGCCGAAGGCCAGGGGCGCAAGTGCCAGGCTGAGACCACGTGCCGGGAGGGCGCGACCGCGGACAGTGGGCGCGCGGGAGCGCCGCGGCCGCTCGGCGTGGACCGCAATCGCGCGCTCGACTCCCTCGAGCGCTCGGATCAGCAGAGCGGACAGCGAGCCGATCAGGAGGGCGAGCGGCAGCGCGATCCAGCCACCGCCGCCCAGCACGGCGGCTGGTCCGACCGGATGACCCGCGGCGAGCAGGCCCTCGATCATCTCCTGCGCGACGAAGATGGCGAGCAGCGCGCCGGCGAAGACCACGACGCGGCGTGCCAGCGGCACCCGATCGGAGGCCGCTCCCTCGGTTCCGCGGATCAGGGTGGTCAGGAGGGCGGCGAGGACCAGGACCGCAATCGGCGGCAGCAGGTCCGCCATGTAGCGGTGTCCCTCGGTCGCCCCACCGGCGGCGATCAGGTAGCGAAGCTGGTGGAGCCCGAAGGCTCCCACGGCCAGGATGCTCGCCAGCCGGACCCTGTTAGCGGTGCGCATCACAGATCGCACGGTCAAGGACGTTACGGCTTTGGTGCCTTGTTGGGCGGCGCGGCCGGCTGCGACTGGGTCTGGGTGGTCGCCCCGCCCGAGAGCGAGGGCTCATCGATCGTGTTCCGCGAGCCCAGGAACAGGAAGAGGACGACCACCGCGAGCCCGAGCAGGATCCCGAGAGCGATTCCCAGCACGCGGTCGCTGATCCACCGGCGACGTCCGCGCATCGCGCTCGGATTCAGCTGACGCCGTCGAGCAATCGCCAATTCGCCTGGAACGCCGACTCGGCCGCCTCGACGAGCGCGTCCTCGTCCTCGGGGCTCATCTGCTCCTCGATCAGCCGGCGGGACTCCGCGGCGTGAGCGTGGTCGGCCGCCTCGTGGATCCGGAAGTACTCGCTGCCGGAACCGCCGTCGATGCCGTAAAAGCGAGCGAGCCCCTCTCGCTTGACACGCGCGATCTCCGGCTGGCCGCTCTCGATCGCGTACATCCGAGCGAGCTGGGTGAGGTGGCCGTCGGGCGAGGTCCAGGTGGTCACGCACTGCGCGGTCTCGGCGGTCGGCTCGGCGCCGATCTCTCCACCGGCGGCTTCGACGAAGTCATCCCAGAGCCCGACATGGGCCTCCTCCTCGGTGGCGTGAGCCTCGATCTCGGCCCGGTGTCCGTCGGGGGCGGTCTCGGCGGCCTGGCTGCAGAGGCGGGCCAGTGCTTCGGTCGCGTGGCGGTACTGACCGGCATAGCGAGCCAGCTCCTCGCGGCTCAGGTCTCCGGCCGACCAGCGCAGGTAGAACGGATGCTCGAGCACGTTGTTGCGGGCCCGACTCTCCTCGATCCGCTCCCAGACAGCTTCGCTCACACCAACCACTCCTTCGCTCTTCATCGGGGACGCCGGGAGCATACCCTCCACCGCCTGCGTCCCCCCCGGCCCGACATCGCCGTCCCCCCCATCCCGACCGGCCTCGACTGGGTCGGCGGATCGATCGAGTCGATCGACCGGCTGACCGCCGCGCAGCCGGTCCTGGTCCACTTCTTCGACTTCGCCCAGCTCAACTCGATCCGGACCCTCCCGTACCTGCGGGCCTGGCACGAGCGCTACCGCGACGAGGGGCTGGCGCTGATCGGAGTCCACTCGCCGCGCTTCCCGTTCACGCAGGACGTGGACGCCGTCGCGAGCGCCACCGAGCGCCTCGGCTTCGACTGGCCGGTTGCCGTGGACCGCGAGTTCGCGCTCTGGAAGCTGTACGAGCCCCACGGCTGGCCGGCGCTCTTCCTCTGGGGGCAGGGCGGCGCCCTGCGCTGGTACCACCTGGGCGAGGGGGACTACGCGGCGACTGAGCAGGAGATCCGGGACGCGCTCCCCGACAGAAACGGCAAGGGAGATTGGCCGGCGCTGCTCGAGCCCGTCCGCCCCTCCGACGTCCAGGACGTGAAGGTGATCGCGCCGACCGCGGAGGTGTTTCCCGGCGGCTCGACCGAGGAGCCCTGGTCGAGCACCGAGGGCGACCCGTCCCTGGCCCTCGAGTACGAAGCGGGTGGCGCTTACGCCGCGACCGACGGGGAGGGCCGGATCTCGATCCGGGTCGACGGCGAGGAGTGGATACCGATCGAAGTCACTCATTCGGGACTGCAGGAGCTGACCGCTCACGACAGCACAGAGCGGCACGCCCTCGAACTGCAACCCGATCCAGGACTACTGATCTACTCGGTTCAGTTCGCGGCGGGGGTGCCCTGAGAGGCGAGGAGCTCCTTGCGGATCTCGCCGGGGAGCATGAAGCGGACGTCTTCGTCGACTGTCTTCAGCTCGGAGACGTCGTCGGCGCCGCGCTCGCGGAAGAACGTGACGAGCGCCTCGACCAGCTCCTCGGGCGCGCTGGCGCCCGAGGTGATGCCGACGGTCTCGACACCCTTGAGCCAGTCCTCGTCGACCTGCTGGTGGTTGTCGATCAGATAGGAGTCGGCGCCGTGCTCGCGGGCCACTTCGACCAGCCGGTTCGAGTTCGATGAGTTGGTCGAACCGATCACCAGGACCAGGTCGCACTCCTTGGCCAGAGCCCTGACGGACTGCTGGCGGTTGGTCGTCGCGTAACAGATGTCGTCTGTCTTCGGCCCCGCCGCGTTCGGGAACTTCTTCTTCAGGGCGGCGATGATCGAGGACGTCTCATCGACCGAGAGCGTGGTCTGCGTGATGTAGGCGATGCGGTCGGGGTCGTCGACCTCGAGCGTGTCCACGTCCTCCTCGGTCTGGACCAGAACCGTCCGGTCCGGCGCCTCGCCGGTGGTCCCCTCGACCTCCTCGTGGCCCTCGTGTCCGATCAGGACGATCGTGTAGCCCTCGGCCGCGAACTTGCGTGCCTCGACGTGCACCTTCGTGACCAGTGGGCAGGTTGCGTCGATCGTGCGCAGCTGCCGCTTCTTGGCGTTCTCGTGGACGCTGGGCGCCACGCCGTGTGCGGAGAAGACAACCATCTCTCCCTCGGGCACCTCGGTCTCCTGGTCGACGAAGATCGCGCCACGCTTCTCGAGCTCGTGCACGACGTGCTTGTTGTGGACGATCTCCTTGCGGACGTAGATCGGCTCGCCGTAGAGATCGAGCGCGTGCTCGACCGTCTGCACGGCACGGTCGACGCCCGCGCAATAGCCGCGCGGCGCCGCGAGCAGGACCTTGGAGGGTCCCGGGAGGGTGTTTCCGGAGGTGGACATGACGCCCGAGGAAAGGGTAGCGGGGACCACCCCCAGCCCGGTACCCTCTCGCCCTCGGGTATGGCACAGGGGCACATGGACAGATTGAGCTCGATCGACGCTTCGTTCTTGACGAACGAGACCTCGAGCGCGCACATGCACGTCGGCGCGATCCTGATCTTCGAGGGGCCGCCACCGATCTACGACGACTTCCTCGACCACGTTCGCAGCCGACTCCACCTGGTGCCGCGCTTCCGCCAGAAGCTGGCCTTCCCGCCGATCGAGACCGGCAGGCCGTTCTGGGTCGACGACCCGCACTTCCACCTCGCCTACCACGTGCGACATTCGGCGCTGCCCGCGCCGGGGTCCGAGGAGCAGCTCCGCAACATCGCCGGCCGGCTCTTCTCCCAGGGACTCGACCGCTCCAAGCCGCTCTGGGAGCTCTGGCTGATCCAGGGGCTCGAGAAGAACCGCTTCGCGCTGGTGACCAAGACCCATCACGCCCTGGTCGACGGAGTCTCGGGAGTCGACATCGCGACCGTCCTCTTCGACGTGAAGCCCGTCCCCGAGCCGATCGAGCCGGACCGCGACTGGGTCCCCCAGCCCTCCCCCTCCTCAGCCGAGCTGGCCGCCCGCGGCGTCGCCGAGCTCAGCGAGACGCCCTTCAAGCTGGCTCGCCGTGCGGTCCGCGCCGCGAGTCATCCGATGAGGACGACCCGGAAGGTGGTCGAGGCCGGCGAGGCCCTCGGCGAGGTCGCCTGGAACTTCACCAACCCGGCGCCGGAGGTGCCGCTCAACACCGCGATCGGATCTCACCGCCGCTTCGCCTGGAGCCGCGCCGAGCTGGGCGCCTTCAAGCGGATCAAGGACACCTTCGGCGGCACGGTCAATGACGTCGTCCTCGCCGTCGTCAGCGGCGCCCTGCGCAGCTGGCTGCGGAGCCGCGGGCTGAAGACGGAGGGCCTCGAGCTGCGGGCTCTGGTCCCGGTCTCGATTCGCGCCGAGGACGAGCACGGGCAGCTGGGCAACCGAATCGCCGCGATGCGCGGGCCGCTGCCCGTCTACATCGAGGACCCGGTGAAGCGGCTCGACGCGGTCAAGCGCGCGATGGGGAGCCTGAAGGAGTCCAAGCAGGCCCTCGGGGCTGAGGTGATCTCGCGCTTCAACGACTTCGCGCCACCCACGCTGCTGGCGCAGGCCTCCCGCATCAACTTCTCCACCCGTCTCTTCAACCTGATCGTCACCAACGTGCCCGGCCCGCAGATCCCGCTGTACGTGCTCGGCCGCGAGCTGCAGGACGTGTTCCCGGTCGCCTTCCTGCCGGAGAACCACGCCCTCGCCATCGCGATCATGTCCTACAACGGCGGCATCGACTTCGGCCTCCTCGGGGACTACGACGCGATGGAGGATCTCGAGATGCTCGCCACCGGTCTCTCCGAGTCGCTCACGGATCTCCTCCATGCCGCCGAGGCGGCCGAGGCTCGCGCCCAGGCGGATCTCGCCGCCGGCGCGGACCTGCCCGGCTAGCGGCTAGCGGCGGAGCTTCAGGTCCGGCTTGCGCGGGGCGGCCTCGCGGTTGCCGGCGTTGTCGATCGCGACCGAGAAGAGGCGGTAGCGGCGACCGCTCCGGGGGTGAAACGAGAGCTTTCCTCCCGTGGTCTTGCCGATCCGGTGGTAGGCACGGCCGTTGACCGACGCGAAGACGACCACCCTCTTGACGCCGGCCTTGGGGAGCTTCACGCAACCGGTGCTTCCGGACGTGTCGGAACGCTTGATCTTCAGCTCCAGCGCGCCATGGTCATGGGCGGCCCGCTTGATGCGCGACGCCGGTGCCGCGACGTCTCGGTCGAGGGCCGCGGCCACGGCCTGATCTGCACGAATCACGCCCCAGCCGATTCCGTCGCCGTAGCTACCGCAGTGGCTGGCGGTCGCCTTGATCAGGTGGACGACCCTGGTGTTCGCGATGTTGGGCTTCACGGCGCGGATCAGGGCGGCCACGCCGGCGACCTGCGGCGTGGCCATGCTCGTCCCGACCAGATAGGCGAAGCGGCTATCGCCGTTCAGGCTCGTCCTGCCGCCGGTCGAATCGTCATCGACGCTGTTCGCGGGCCAGCTCGAGAGGATCCCCTGCTGCCCGCCGATCGAGTTCGATGCCGATCCGAACGCCGCCACGGAGACGCGATTCGTCGCCTCGGCGAAGGAGGACCGGGTCCCGTCGTACTTCGCGGAGGTGACGACAAGGCCACGGTCGAACCCGGCGTTCGGGCCGCTGCCGTTGGGCTGCAGCCACTCCTCCGGATAGATGCAGTCGTTCGACCCGAGCAGCCCGCACGAGCCGGTCGGATTTGGGTTGTTGTCCGCGGCGGACACCAGGATCGAGCCGCGACTCTGCGCGTAGCTCAGCGCCGGCACGAGGCCGCTGTCGCAGCCTCCCAGGCTCATGCTGATCACGTCGCTGTCGCGATTCGCGGCGGCGGTGATCGCGGAGGAGACGTTGGAGCACGGGCCGTTGAACTGGATCTTGGCGATGTAGAGAGAGCAGTCGAAGCCCATCGAGGCGATCCCGAAGGAGTTGTCGGCGTCGCCGCAGGCCAGCCCGGCGGTATGGGTGCCATGGCCGATCTGGTCGGTCGCCGGGGAGCTGCTCCCGAACGAAGCGGCACCCGCGATGCGGCCGCTCAGGTCGGGGTGCGCGCCGTCCACGCCGGAGTCGACCATCGCCACCTCGGCGCCGGTGCCCCGGGACAGATCCCAGGCGCGGGGGCCGCCCTCGCGGACCAGGTTCCATTGGGTGAGGTCGCCATTCGGAGCGTGGACATCCGTGTGGGTGAAGGCGAAGTCGTTCGGCGAATAGCGGAGCTGGACCGGCGGGTCCGGCCTCACCGATTCCACGCGCGGGTCGGCGGCCAGCTCGCGCTTCAGGGCGGGCAGCCCGCCGGGCCCGAGGTCGACGCTCAGCATCCCGATCTCCGGCACGGCGCCCTCGACGCGCAGGCCCGCGCGGTCCGCCACCCGGCCGAGGATCCCGCTCGAGGCCGAGCGGAGCTCGTGCCAGCGCTGCCTCGCCAGGGTCCCGCCGCCTGTTGGCAGGTCCGGTGTCCGGACCAGGACCACCGCGCGTCCATCGCCGGCCGGCGCGCTCGACCGAGCGGCCGCCGTCGCGGCCAGCGCCAGCGCCCCCAGCACAGCGGTCATCAGAGCTGCCCGCCTCATACCACCCATGTGAACAACTCTAGGTAGGAATCGGCTCGGCGTGTATCAGTCGGCCTACGTCACCTGCGTCCGCTCGCGCTGGCGGCGGGCCAGAGCGTCGACCGTCACCGCGGCGAGCAGGACACCGCCGGTGATCATGTACTTGACGTCGGAGTTCAGGCCGAGCAGGTCCATCCCGTTCGAGATCGACCCGATCACGACGGCGCCGAGCAGCGCCGACCAGACCGAGCCGCGGCCTCCGAACAGGCTGGTGCCCGCGATCACGGGGCCCGCGATCGCCAGCAGCAGGACGTCGCCCGAGCCGGACGCCTGGTTGACGGCGATCAGCCGCGATGCAGCCAGGATGCCACCCGCCGCCGCCATCGTCGAGCAGATCGTGAAGACCAGGATCCGCACGCGATTGATCGGGATGCCGGCACGCCGCGCGGCCTCGGCGTTCCCGCCAGTCGCGAAGATGTGGCGGCCGAACGGAGTCCGCGTCGTCAGCCAGGCGAAGAAGCCGCAGAAGGCGACCAGGATCAGCGCCGACAGCGGGATGCCACGGTCCGAGCTCAGGATCGCCACCGCGGCGAAGCTCGCGATGCCGACGACCACGGTCCGGATGACGATTCCGCCGAGCGGGTCGGTCTCCAGGCCCGCCTTCTGCCTCCGGCGTAACTCCATCAGCCCGGTGCCCAGCGTCGCCCCGGTGACGATCGCCGCGAGGACGTAGCCGACGCCGGCTGAGAAGAACTTGCCGGCCAGGTCGGTGATCGTGCTGGGCGGCAGGTTGATCGTCCCGGTGTCCCCGAGCACGAATAAGAGCGCCCCTTGCCAGGCAAGCAGTCCCGCAAGGGTCACCACGAACGACGGGATCCCGAAGAAGGTGACCATGAATCCGTTGAAGAATCCGATGATGGCGCCGGTCGCAAGACCGGCGAGGATGGCGAGCTCAGGGCTCCAGCCGTGCTTGACCTGGAGCACGGCCATCACCCCTGCGGCGAGCCCGCTCACCGCGCCGACCGAGAGGTCGATCTCCCCGAGCAGCAGGACGAGCACGACGCCGACGGAGATCGTCCCGATGGCGGCGATCTGCAGCGTCAGGTTGGTGAGGTTGATCGCGGAGAGGAAGCGATCGTTCTGGGATTGGAAGATCACCCAGATCAGGGCGATCGTCAGGAATACCCGCAGGGAGCCGAGCTCCCCGCGCGCCAGGCGCGCGATGAACCTGACCCTGCTCTCGCCAGAGTCGGCGCCGTCGGCGGTCGGGGTGGCGCTTTCCATCACCTGCCCTCCTTCGTGAAGTCGATCTCGGCCGAGGCGCCGGTGATCGCCGCCACGACCTCCTCCCGCGTCGTCGTCTTGATGTCGAAGGTGGCCTCCCGCCTGCCCAGCCTCAGCACGACGATCCGGTCGGCGACCTCGAAGACGTCCTCCAGGTTGTGGCTGATCACCACCACGCCGAGTCCTCGCTCGCGAAGGCGCTTGATCAGGCTGATCACCTGCGCGGTCTGGGCCACGCCGAGGGCGGCGGTCGGCTCGTCGAGCAACACGACCTTCGGCTCGCCGAGCAGAGACCGGGCGATCGCGACCGATTGGCGCTGGCCTCCGGAGAGGCTGCCGACCTCGGTCCGCACGCTGCCGAGCGTGGTGACGGAGAGCTCGTCGAGAAGCTCGTTGGTGTGCTGCTCCATCTCGGTCTCGTTGATCACGGGCAAGGGGATGCCGCCGTTGCCCACCGCCTCCTGGCCGAGATAGAGGTTGGCGACCACGTCCAGGTTGTCGCAGAGCGCCAGGTCCTGGAAGACCGTGGCGATCCCCAGCTTGGTCGCCGAGTTCGGATCGCTGATCTTGACCGGCTTGCCCTCGAAGTAGGCCTGGCCGGAGTCGGGCGGCTGCACTCCGTCGATCGCCTTGATCAGGGTCGACTTCCCGGCCCCGTTGTCGCCGACCAGGGCGACGACCTCTCCTCCGTCGACCTCGAAGTCGACGTCGGAGAGGGCCTGGACGGGGCCAAAGGTCTTGGTGAACCCCTTGAGCGCGAGGAGATGATCCGGCTTGCCGTTGCCGCTCTGCTTCTGCTCGTTCACCTTCTCATCTCCTCACGCTCGGGGCTCATTCTTCTACCCGCCGATCCCGGCCGCCTGACAGGCCGACTGGAACTCCGGGGTGCAGACGTCGCCGGCGGTCCAGTATCCGTCCGAACCGATCAGCGGCTGGCCGCCGTACGTGACGGAGGCGAGGTTGTCCTTCGTCGCCGCCACCGGCGTCAGCAGGTAGGACGGGATGTCCGCCGCACCGTTGTTGGTCTTCGTCTGCTTGACGAGGAGACCACTGGTCGGAATCGGCTTGCCCTGGGCCAAGGCCGCCGCGATCTTTGCGGAGGTCTCGGCTTCAGGCCGCGTCGCCTTGTAGACCGTCATGTACTGGTCACCCGTCAGGATGCGCTGGACGGCCTCCAGCTCGGCGTCCTGACCCGTCGACGGAATCGTCTTCGGATCGATGCCTGCGGCCTGCATCGCGGCGATCGCTCCACCCGCGGTGCCGTCGTTCATGGCGTACAGGCCCTTGAACCCGGTCTTGCCGAGCGCCGTGATCGCCTGATCCATCTCGGACTGGGCCTTGTCGGGGCTCCAATCCGGGGTGTCGTACTCCTTGGCGACCTGGACGTTCGCCGCATTCAGCGCGGAGTCCGCACCTTGACCGAACAGCTTCGCGTTGTTGTCGGTCGGCGAGCCGTTGATCTTCACGATCGGCCCGGTGGGGTTGCCGTCACTGGCGAGCTTCTTGGCCAGGGTGCTGCCCTGGAGCTCGCCCACCTTGACGTTGTCGAACGAGACGTACGCGGCAACGTCGGGCGTGTCCAGGATCAGCCGGTCATAGCTCACGACCGGAACGTTCTGCTGCTTCGCCAGGTTCACCATCGAAGCGGCGGACGCAGAGTCCACCGGGTCGAGGACCACAACATCGGCCCCATCGGTGAGCGCCGACTCCATCTGGGACTGCTGTGTCGACGCGTCCTGGTTCGCGTTGTTGTAGATGAGCTCACAGTCCGGGCACGCCGTCTTCAGTGCGGCCTCGAACTCCGGATGATCGTGGGCCTCGTATCGAGTCGTCTTCGACTCCGGAAGCAGCAGGGCCACCTTCGGCCCTCCGCCGCCGCTACTGCCGCCGCAGGCGGCGAGCCCGAGCCCGATCACAAGCGCCGCCACCGAAAGCACGGC
The DNA here is from genome assembly GCA_963815045.1 of uncultured Solirubrobacterales bacterium. Taxonomy (GTDB): domain Bacteria; phylum Actinomycetota; class Thermoleophilia; order Solirubrobacterales; family 70-9; genus DASUPK01. The sequence continues at coordinate 414,316 of CAWFET010000002.1, read as the reverse complement.
ACCTCGGGCCCAACGATTGGATCTAGTCACACGTACCACCTCCACTGTTGTTCCTCTCTTCTTGATTTAGGAAACCGAACCCGGCTCCAACGTCTTGGACATTCATGCCGCCACCTGCGCGGGCGGCCCTGCGCCGATCACGCCGTCGGTTGCATGCAGGACGAGGGCCAGAGCACCGAGCAGCTCCGCGCGCTCTCCCAGGACGCCCGCCACGACCTTGACCTCCTCCGCGGCGCTGGCGATGGCGTAGCGGCGGATCGATTCGACCACGGGCTCGGTGATCAGGTCCCCCGCGGCGCTCAGGTCGCCGCCGATGATCACGCAGTTCGGGTTGACCAGATTGCAGAGCCCGGCGAGGGCGACTCCGATCTCACGGCCGGCCTCGCCGACCAGGCGACTCGCCGCGGGATCTCGGTCCGAAATCAGCCGGAGGAGGTCACGCGGCGATACGTCCTCGCCCCGGCTCACCCCCACCTGCTCCGCGATCGCCCGGGCGGAGGCGACCGTCTCGATGCAGCCACGGCTGCCGCATCGGCAGATCGCCGTCCCATTCTGGGCCGGCATGTGGCCGATCTCGCCGGCGGTGCCTCCGGCCCCCTGATGCAAGCGGCCGCCGAAGAGCAGGCCCGCGCCGACGCCCGAGGAGAGCTTGATGTAGACGACGTCCGCGAAGCCGCGGCCGGAGCCCCAGACGAACTCCGCCAGGGCGCCCAGGTTCGCGTCGTTCTCGACCCTCACCGGCAGACGGAGCCTGCGCTCCATCTCCATCGCCGCGTTGACGCCGACCCAGCCCGGCAGGATCGAGGACGAGCCCACGGCACCGGTCATCCGGTTGATCGGGCCCGGGAGACCCATCCCCACGCCGATGACGCCCTTGCGCTCGGCCTTAGCCTCGTTGAGGACCTCGTCCACCAGCTTCGCGGCGGCGTCCAGTCCCTCCTCGGCGGAGTGGTCGACGTCGAGCTCCTGCCAGGACTCGGCGAGGACCTCGTGCGAGAGGTCCGACACGGCCACGCGTAGATGGGTGTGGCCGAAGTCGACGCCCACGGCGAGGCCGGCCGACGGATTCAGGGAGAGGAGGACCGGCGGCCTTCCCCCAGCCTCGCCGTGAGCGACGCCCGTTGCCTCCGCCTGCTCGGTGAGCAATCCCGCTGCGATCAGGTCGGAGACGATGCTCGAGACCGTGGAGCGCGACAGCCCGGTCGCGCGGGCGATCTCGGCGCGGCTGGCGGTGCCCCGGCCGCGGAACGCGTCGATGACGCGGCCGCGATTGAGCTCACGGAGGGAACGCAGGGATCCGGAGTCCGCCGATTCCACGCGCGCCGAACCCTTATCCACTCGATGGGTTTTGTCAAGGCTTCGGAGGAACTAGCCTCGAATTTTGTTGTGAATGTCCTGATTCAGGACAAAACCGCTCGGGGCACGACGCCTGGTGGGCGTTCGGCTGCTGAGCGGGCCTTGATCTCGCTCCGCCCTACTCGCTACTCCGACGATTCCCCAGCGCACGACCGCCAGGTTGAACTACAGCGGCGCCCTTTGGTGCCGTGCTTCAAGGCGCTGGATTCGCCGCGACATTCGCCCGAGCGCCGATCGGGGGTCGAGCCGGCGCCCGCGTACGACGCCCGTAGCGGAGGAGGAGCAGAGCAAGGATCGGCACCGCGCTGCCAACGACGATGGCTGTGAACCAGAGGCTGGCCCCGTCGGTCCCCGATCCGAGCGAGTGCAGCACCGCCAGGACGTAAACAAGCACTGTGGCCTGGTGGATCCGCCTCCAGCGGCGGGCACCAATGCGGCGCCGCAGGTAGAACGTCGGCCCGAGCACGAGCGCCAGGTAGCCGGCCAGGATGCCGAGGCCCGTCCATGCCGGCCGATAGCTCAGGGTGAAGGGAATCGTGATCCCGATGACGCCCGGGTTGAGGAAGCTGTCGCCGAGCAAGAGGACGCCATGCGCGCCGATTGCCACCAGTCCCGCAAGCGCGACCTGCTGGTGGACTTTGACCATGTTGCGCTTCACCCCGGGAGGCCAGGAGAAGCGAGAGGCGAGAACAAGTCCGAGGATGACGGCGCTCGCGATCAACACGAACGCGACGATCCCGGCAGAGCGAGACGCCAGCCACCATGGATAGTTGGCCGGGTCCGGCTCAGTCACCTCGCCCTCCTTCACCTTCGCGCTCTGGCTCGCCGGTGTGAGGGGTGACACCGTTGGGGCTGGCCCCGTGCGACCCGCTGATTGAAACTCGCGTCGGCCCGCTGAACACCGTGTAGGCGGCAAGGGCGGCGAGGGCGACGAGGACGGCGATGGCGGCGATCCGCACCCTCAGGCTCGGACCCGTGGGCGTGGCCAGGGCTGTGCTCGGACCGGGCACGCTCATGGCGGCACGGGCGAAGTTCGGCTGACGACCTGGGTCGCCTGCTGGGCCTGTGAGCCCTTGGCGAGCGGTTGGCTCGCCTGGGGCACCGCTGGCCCCGGACCCAGCGCAGGGTCCCGGCCGTTGCGAACCTGAATCGCGAGCAGTGTCAGCACGATGAAGAACATGCCGAGGCTCACCGTGATCACCGCGAGCGGGCTCGGCAGCGGTCGGCGTTGCCGTTGCGCTCCAGGCGCGCGAGGCCCCGGCGCAGCCGCACGCCCGTCGGTCGGCGGGGTGGGGGGAACGGTGGGCGGCTCGGGGATTGTGGGCGGCTCCGGCATCTGTGTCCCTAGTCCTCTCCGCACACCCTGAAGCCGTAGCCGCGCGCGAAAGCGGTCACCGTTCGGCTCAGGTCGTCCAGCTGGCCCTGCAGAGCCTCCAGCCGTGTCACGTCCAGCGAGGGAAGCGCGTTTCGGATCTCGCCCCGCAGCGCCAACTGCCGGCGGATCACGTTGAAGACATTGGTGCGAAGCAGTTGGGTCTCACCCGGCGGGGGCGGGATAGCCTGGATTCGCCGCAGCTCTGCCTCACCCGAGGCGATTGAGTCCTCGTAGGCCTTGGTCGCCCCCTGGACGTCCGCCGAACCCGCGACGCGCTCTCTGGCCGAATTGCGCTCGGGATCGAGGTGGCTGCAGACTTGGTCGACTTGCGCGATGTAGGCGCGCCGCACCGGGTCCGTGACCTTCGCGACTGCCAGCGGTCCCGGATTGGACGTCGGGGTAGTGGACCCCTGGGTCGCCGGGGTTGCGAGGGCCGTTTGGCCTCCCTCGCTCTCGGCCCGCCGGCTATCGCCGCCACACCCCACAAGGAGGGCAAGGGCGAATGAGCTTGCCGCGGCGATCATCACTGTTCGGGGCGGTGGCACGAGTGACCAGGTCAGGGATAGACCTGCTCGCCGGTCTCCTGGTCGGTCACCGTGATCGCGGTCGAAGGGCAGGCCTCGGCGGCTTTCATGATCAGGTCCGGCGGTCCGTCGCCGATCACGTGCGCGGTGTCGTTCAGGGCGAACACATTCGGGGCAAGGTCGACGCAATCGCCATGCGCAGCGCATGCGTTTTCATCGACCTGCGGTACATACGTCATCTCTCACTCCTCTGTGGTGGGTGGTGGTGGAGATTCCGCTCACGTTCGCCGACTGTAAGAGCCACTCAGGCCCGCCGCATCAGCGGGCCCCCACGAGCTGTTCTCGGTAGTTGCCCACGAGGCCGCCGTGCGCCCGGGCGTGGGCAGGCACGTCAGGGCGGCTGGATTCGTATGCGTGGCGAATCGTGCAGCGGGCCGATGCGCTCGACGCTGCCATCGTCTCTGACGATGAGGCCGCCGTGCTCCCCGAGGATCGCGGCGGCGCCCTCGGCGCCGCTGAGCAGGGCGGCCTTGGCGAGCACATCGGCCTCGAGCGCGGTCGGGGCACGCGCCGCCGCGCAGATCAGTCCGGTCCAGGCGGGCTCACCGCTGGACGGGTCAATCAGATGGTGCGCATGGGTACCGTCGGGGCGGCGCCAGAGGCGCGCATCGAGCCCGGACGTGGCGACCGCACCTCGCTTGAACGTGAACGACTCGACGGTGGCATCGCTCAGCGGATGGCGGATCTGGAGCTCGACCGGCTCGCTGTCGGGGAGCTTGCCGCCCACCCGCACATCGCCCCCGCAGTCGACGGCGTAGCGCGCGTACCCGGCCAGGCGCCTGCCCGCCAGGTCGGCGGCCAAGCCCTTGCCGGTGCCGCCGCTGTCGAACGTCACCCCTGGGGGTCGCCGTATCGCGCCCTCCGCGTCCAGCACTTCGATTGAGCGCCAGGCCGGGTCGGGGGCGGGACCTGCCGGCCGACGTGAGGGAGCGCCGCTCAGGGCTGCCTCGAGCGGCTCCGAGGCGACGCCGCTGCGTGAGTCCGCGTAGCCCGCCGCCTTGAGCTGAGGCAGCAAAGTCGGGTCAACCAGGCCGCCAGTCCGCTCGGCCGCCCACAGCCCCGCTGCCACTGCCGTACGGAGCAGCGGGGAGGCCGGAACCACCTCTCGAGGATCCCGGTTGAGTCGAGTGAGCTCGCTGTCCGGACGGAACCGGGACAGCTCACGATCGAACTCCATGATCTGCTCCTCGACGGCGGCCGCAACCACAGCGGGCTCGGGATCATCGTCGTCCACCCGAGCTCCGACCAGCAACCGGATCTCGGTCCCCATCGTGTGGAAATGCCGCTCGAGCAACAACCGGATCTTGACGGGCCGCTCGCCTGTGAAGCCTTCCGGCTTGATGAGCAGCGGGTTCAGCCGTCAGGCAGCGAGAGCGCCTTCAGGGAGGCGTCGGCGGGCAAGACCGCCTCTTACCGGCCGAGCGCCAGTACGCTCCTTCGCGACGCCCCGCGATGGTGGCCTCGGTCTCCGCCAGGCACGCAGCGCGTCGAGTCGTATCTGGGCGGCGAGGTACTGGTCGTTTCGGTCGGCCTGCTCGCTGTTCATCTGATCCCTCCAGTGCCGGGGATTTGTGGGACCGATCCTCCGCCCGTTCCTGAAAGCCCGGAGAAGGGTTTCCGAAAGATCAGCTGAAGCAGGCTCGGGAGAACCCGTTTGTTGCCCAGCCTTTGTGTGGAGCTTCCCCTTCCCTTGGCATCCCCTCGCAACAGAAGCCGCGCCTAGCCCCCGCCCTCGCGCGGTGCTTTCCCATTGCACGATGCACCGATGCACCAATCGGGCCCCCGGCGTCCCGGGGCCGATTGGCAACATCTGTTACGAACGCGAGTAGGCGGGCTCGGTTCCCGCGCGCTTGCGCCGGCCCGTGGACTCGGCGCGCCTGCGTCGGCTCGCCTGCTCGGCTCGTGGAGCTCGGGGGCCGCGAGGCTCCGCCCGCAGACGGTACGGGAGCAGCATTACGGCCGACAGGAGAACGAGCAGTCCAGCACCCAGAACCACGTTCAGTACGACTACCAGTCCCATTGACACCTTGATCGCCTCCTTCCTTGTGACCTTGGATGGCCTTTGTTCGGGACGACGCTATTTGGCTGCGCCCAAAGCACCGGAAAGACCCGCGTTAAGAGTTGTCAAAGGGATCCGGGGAGCCAGAACGGCATACGAATCGCGTCTCCTTCGCGTGGCGCCGGCACTCCTCGGGCTATCCCTTGGGACCTTTCAGCGCACGCAGCGCATTCAGGATCACGGCCACGTCGATCCCCTCCTGAAGCAGCGCTCCCGCCACCGGCGGGATGTAGCCGAGGGCGGCGAATCCCATCGCGATGAAGCTCAGGCCGAGGCCGACGACCACGCTCTGGCGCGCGATCGTCAGCGAGCGCCGGCCGATCCGGATCGCATCCGCGACGCGATCCACCCTGTCAACGGCGATCACTGCATCCGCGGTCTCCGAGGACACGGTCGCCCCAACGCCGCCCATCGCGATGCCGACGTCGGCCAGTGCGAGCGCCGGCGCATCGTTGACCCCGTCACCGACCATGACGACGGTGCCCCCGTCGGAGCGCTCGCGCGCTCGGCGCACGACCTCGATCTTCTCGTCGGGCGAGCACTCGGTGAAGACCTGATCGACGCCCACTGCTTCACCGACCGCCTCCCCGACCGCCCGCTGGTCGCCAGTGACAAGTACGACTTCCTCCACGCCGGCGCCCCGGAGCTCTTTCGTCAGATCGCCTGCGTCATCACGGAGGTGATCTGCCATCAACACGGCGCCGGCAAGTCGGCCGTCCACGCCAACGAGGACTCTGGCCCAACCGGGCTCGGCCGAGTCGTCCAAGAGCCGCTCAGCCGTGGCCGTTCCGGAGTAGCCGCGCTGGCGCAGCCATGCGTCGCTGCCCACAGCCACGCGATGCCCGCCGACCTCCCCCTCGATCCCTTGGCCAGGTTCCTCGACCACCTCCTCGGGAAACTCGAGCTCGAGCCCACGACCTTCGGCCCCGTGAACGAGTGCCTCGGCCAAGACGTGGGCTGAGAGCTGGTCCACCGAGGCGGCCAGCCGCAGCAACTCCTCCGGCGCCAGTCCGTCGGTGCCCTTCACCTGCTCGATCTCGGGTCTCCCGTGGGTGAGCGTCCCGGTCTTGTCGAGCAGCACCGTCCTTGCCTCGCCGAGCTTTTCAATCGTGCCCCCGCCCTTTGCGATCACCCCGTGATGGGCAGCCCGCGAGACGCCCGAGATCAGGGCAACCGGTGCGGCGAGAATCAGCGGGCAGGGGGTGGCAACGACGAGCACCGCCAGCGCGCGGACGGGATCGCCGCTGAGCGCCCATGCCGCACCGGCGATTACGAGCGTCACCGGCAGGAGGATCGCGGCGTAGCGATCGGCCATTCGGACAAACGGAGCTCTCTGCTGCTCCGCGTCCTTCACCAGGGCGACGATGCCCGCGTAGGCGCTCTCGGACGAGGTTCTCGTCGCCCGCAAATCGAACGCCTCGCCAGCATTGAGCGTGCCGCTTGAGACGGTCGAGCCCCGGCCGTGCGTGACCGGGAGTGGCTCCCCCGTCAGCGTCGAGGCGTCGATCACCGCCCGCTTGCTCTGTACCGCTCCATCGACCGGGACGACCTCGCCGGCGCGCACCACGATCCGGTCCCCGACCGCGATCTCCTCGACCGGGACTTCCTCGATCTTCTCGTCCCGGCGGCGGTGGGCGATCCGCGGAGCGCGCTTGAGCAGTGCCGTCAGCTCCCGTCGTGCGCGCCGGCCGGCGGCGGCCTCGAGGGCATTCCCGCCGCTAAGCATCAGGGCGATCACCGCGCCAGCCAGGTATTCGCCGAGTGCCAGCGCGCCGACCATCGCCACCAGTGCGATCGCGTCGACGCCCACGTCTCCGTGCATCAGGGTCCGCAGCACCGACCAGGTCAGCGGGATCAACGTCAAGACGATCGCCGCGGCCCAAATCAGGTCGCCCGACTCACCTGGCTCGAAGATGTGGACTATGCCGCCGAGCGCGAGTGCGAAGAGGATCAGGCCGACGAGGACGTACGGCTCCGATACCCCGACGGCGGTAGCAGCAGAGCGAAAGGTGCCAAACCTCCGCGGCGAGTCTGGCTGCGGTGTTCCGGGAGTCAAGGCACCCCGAACTGTAGGAGCGCTCGCTCTTGCCAATTCGAGGTGACCACTGCTAGGACACTGGTGGCAAATGAGCCAAGGGTGAATCTGGGTGCGCCCGGTGCGCGGTCGGGTTCCGACCCGAAGGGGCAAGGATCAAGAATCCGCCCCCAACAGGGATTTCCTGCCGTCAGTACCCCAGCGCGAACTTCGCGTCCTCGGACATCATTTCCGGGGACCAGGGCGGGTCGAAGACCATCTTCGGGTGGACCTTGTCGATCCCCTCGATCTGGCCGACGAACTCCCGCATCTGCTCTGAGACCTGCGGCCCGATCGGGCACGCCGGCGTCGTCAGCGTGAAGGTGATGAAGGCCTCGGCGCCCTCGATCTCGACGTCGTAGACGAGTCCCAGGGAGACGAAGTCGAGCCCCAGCTCGGGGTCGATGACCTCCTCGAGCGCCTCGTAGACGTCTTCTTCGCTTGTCGTCTCTGTTGCCATCGTCCAAAGGATAGAAGGACCAGCCGCCGGGCTTGCCGGATCGGCGCCACGAGTAGCCTTCCCAGCCGTGCTCCTGCTCGTCGTCCTCTTCATTCTCATCCCGCTCGCGGAGCTCTACGTGATCATCCAGGTGGGCGGCGCGATCGGCCTGATTCCCACCCTGTTCCTGCTGCTCCTGGACGCACTGCTGGGATCGATGCTCCTCCGCCACCAGGGCAGGGCGGCGTGGATCCAGTTCAATCGGGCGCTCGCCGAGAACCGCCTCCCTCACAAGGAGGTCTTCGACGGAATCCTCGTGATCCTTGGAGGCGCCCTGTTGATAACCCCCGGGTTCATCACGGACATCTTCGGGCTGGTGCTGCTGATCCCGCCGACGCGAGCGATCGTGCGCGGGATCATGTCCCGGATCGTCCGCAGGCGGATGGCCATGGGCGCCACGGTCTGGTCGGTGGGACGGGCCTCCCGGCCTCCGCGCCGGGGACCGGCTCCCGGAGGCGCCGGGCCGTCGGGCCCACCGCCGCGCAACCCTGATCCCGGCGACATGTTCGACTGGGAGGAGCCGCCCATGCGCCCGGACACCGGCAGGCGTCCCGATGACATCGAGGGCACGGGACAGGAGATCCGCGACGAGGACGAGCTCCCGCCGGGCCGGGAGCCCTTCGGCGGATGAAGTCCTTCGTCTGCGGCTTCGGAGACCTCCCGTCAGGGCTCGGCGGATTGGCCTGGGACCTCGGGGAGCCCGGTGCTCTGCTGCTCTCCGGCGGTCAGGTGCGGCGCGCGAGCTTCGCCCTCGAGCAGGACCTGGAGACCACCACCGTCCAGATCACCGCGGACACCGACACGGTGGAGGCGACGCTGGCCCCACAGCGGACGCTGGTCGAGCATCCCGACCCGGAGAACCCGGTCGAGTTCAAGGCCACCGCGTGCGTCGCCGAGGTGCGCCCCAAGGGGGGCAACCGGACCGCGGAATGCGCGGGGCAGATCTCGGAGTGGGTCGGGGAGCCGTTGGAGGGGGCCGCGGTCCTGCGTCACCTGGCGATCGGCGGTGCGCCCGACTCCCAGGTGATCGCGACCACCAGGGGACTGCCCGGCGCGCAGGGGCACGACGACGAGCTGGCGTTCGGCTGGCTGCTCACGGCGGAAAGCGGATCCCACTACGAGGAGACACTGATCTCCACGCAATACGACGCCGGCGAGCAACCGACGCGCATCGGGCTCGAGCTCTGGCCCGAGGACGCGGATCAGTCGAGCCGCGCCGCCGCCACCAGGATTTCGGGATCGCTGCTGGGCGGCCTCGGCACCGGGAGCTTCTGGGCCGGACTCTTCCGCTGCCACACGAACGGCGTCGAGGGCATTGGCAGCTACCTGCTCTGGCGCGCATGATGCGGGGGTCGATCAGCACGGTCATCTCGGACTTCGGCGGCGTCCTCACGACGCCGCTCGTTCAATCGTTCTCCGCGGTTCAGGACGAGACCGGCATCCCCTTCGAGGAGCTCGCCAAGGCGATGGGCAGGATCGAGGAGGCCGACGGCAAGCACCCCCTGTACGAGCTCGAAACGGGGAACCTCACCGAGGTTGACTTCCTGGGGAAGCTCGGCGACGAGCTGGAGCCGGCCCTCGGCCATCGGCCCGAGCTACACCGCTTCAGCGAGATCTACTTCGAGGCGCTCCACCCCAACCCGCCGATGATCGACCTGATGCGGGAGGCAAAGGCAGCGGGCCATCGGATGGGACTGCTCACCAACAACGTTCGCGAGTGGGAGCCGCTGTGGCGGGCCATGCTGCCCGTCGACGAGATCTTCGAGGTCGTCGTCGACTCGGGCTTCGTCGGCTGCCGCAAGCCCGACCCTCAGATCTACGAACTGATGCTGGAGCGCCTCGAGGGCGTCCCGGCCGCGGAGTGCCTCTTCATCGACGACGTCGACGTCAACTGCGCGGCGGCGCGAGAGCTCGGGATGTCAGCGGTGCACTACCAGCACAACGACCAGGCGATCCCGGAGATCCGCTCGGCACTCGGGCTCTAGGCAACATCCCCCCAGCGCCGCTTCTTCTCACGCATACCCGGAAGTCGGTGATCTCCCGATTACCGCAAGAACTACGGATGTGACTGGGTCGGACCGCCCGTACGCTCGCATTTCGAAGTTGGGGGCCGCAGCGATGGAGGAGGACGCAGTGGCTGAGAGCACGGGACGTCGAGCCGGGACTCGATTGAAGACCTTGGTCGGAGTGGTGGCCGCGGCAATGGTTGCTGGGGCCCTCGCGGCCCCATCGGCATTTGCGAACACCGCACCGGTGTGTCCTGACGCCACTGTCACCGTTGCGCCCGGTGGGTCCATTGGGCTCAGCCCAAGCTGCACCGACAGCGACGGCCCCAACTCTCTCAGCTATTCGGTCGTCTCCGGCCCCACGCACGGGACCTTGTCAGGTGCCACCTACACGAACAACGCCGGTCTTCCCGGCGATGACAGCTTCACCTACCGGGCGTACGACGGGGCAGATTTCTCGAACACGGCAACCGTGACGATCCACGTCGGGACGGAGCCGCCGCCGCCCCCGCCGCCCCCGCCGGGCGGGGTGACAGGCCAGACGGTGAACGCCGCGGTGAGCCCTGACACGCAATCCCCATCGAGCTTCGGCGAGGCCAGCCTGGCGTTCAGCTGGGACACGACCTACTCGACTCCGCTGCCTCCCAAGGAGGTCGTCATCCACTTCGACGACGACATCGCCTTCGACCCGAGTGGGCTCGCGACATGCGATCTCAGCCAGATACAGAACGCCTCGACGGCTGACGCGACCACGGCCTGTTCCGCCGCATTGGTCGGCTCCGGCACGGCCACCATCGTCACCTCAGGCGCACCGCTTTCCTTCGTCGTCACCGCGTTCAACGCCGCGCCCTCGGGCGGCAATCCTCAGATCTACTTCCACGTCCGGTCCGACCCGCTCGGTCTGACCGTCGTGCTTCCGGGAACCATTCGTCCCTCCACCCGTGGCGCCGACTTCGGCAGCGAGATCGACATCACGAACTGGCCCAACACGCCGGGGCTGGCCACGGGGCACTTCGACCTCACGTTCCCCCAGGAGTCCGTGCCCGGAGTGCACTACGCCATCGCCCGCTGCGGCGATGCCGATCAGACCTGGAACTTCGCCGCTGATCTCACCTTCTGGGACGACAGCACGCAGTCGGCGACGTCATCGCAGTCCTGCCACACCGGCGATCCGGATACTGACTTGGACGGCATCGCCGACTCCGTCGATACCCAGCCCGCCACGTCATCGAATGCATTTGACGACGGCACGGGCACATCCGGGTCGATCACCGACCGGGCGGGTCTGCCGGTCGCGATCAGCAATGCCTCCAATCCCTCAAAGGGGGTCCACGTGAGTGTCGGCGCTGGAAGCGGGAGCGCCACGATCGATGCCTGCGGTTACACGCACCTGTTCGCCGCCGGCACCGAGGCCGACCTCACCTGTGGGAGCACGATCCTCGACGTCACTCAGGGGGAGGTCAAGGTCGTCAGTCCGTTGACGACGATCACCGTCCCCGCCGGAGCCCAGGCCGAGGTCAGCGACAACGGCGACGGCACCTTCGACGTTCAGAACACCGGCGACACCAACGTGACGGTCACCACCGGCGACGTGACTTCGACCGTTGCCCCGGGGACATCCGCGACCGTGCTGGCCACGTACGCCTTCGGTGGCTTCTTCTCGCCGGTCGGCAATCCATCGGTGCTGAACGCCGTGAAGGCCGGGCAGACCGTCCCGGTCAAGTTCACGCTTCATGGCGACCAGGGCCTCGGGGTGCTGGCCAGCGGATACCCGAAGTCGCAGGCCATTGCGTGCGACGCCAACGCGGAGGTGGACGGGATCGAGTCCACGCTCGCGGCGGGGTCGAGTGGCCTCACCTACGACCCAGGCACCGGCCAGTACACCTACGCCTGGAAGACGGACAAGAGCTGGGCGAATTCCTGCCGGCAGCTGGTCGTGAAGCTCGCCGACGGCACCAAGCACGTGGCGAATTTCAGCTTCAAGTAAGCGCTTAGTCCACTCCGCGACCGCCGGTACGGCTCAGTTGTCCGAGCCGTACCGGTCCCACATGTAGAGCTCGGTCGCCTCTCGGCAGAGCTCCATCAGGCGGGGCGGTGAGAGCCACTCGAGCACGAGGTCCAGCGCGCGCTCCTCGGAGATCCCCTCCTCGAAGGCCTCCTCGCCCCGGAACCCGGCAGCGAGCTTGAGGGCCTCCCGGCGGTTGTCGCCGAGCGAGTCGAAGGCGCCCATCAGGAAGTCCCGGTTGGGCACCGGCTGGCCGACCTCCATCGAGCCGTGCCAGGCGGCGAGCATCGAGATGTCGTGCTCGTCGAGCTCGGAGATCGCCTTGGCGTAGTGCTCCTGCAGCTCCTCGTCGGGGATCTCATCGACCCAGGCGCGGACCGCCTCCCCGAGGAGCTGGCGGCGTGCCTCTCGCCCGACTGAGTCGGCAATCGCCCTGATGGCGTCGGCTGGGTCTACGAAGCAGAGTGTCATTTCGGTGGGCCTCCTGTTTCGGCTCTGGAGGGCTGATCTGAGGCCAAGGTAGAGTCGCCCCCGGCGGAAAAAACACGGCTCGGGTTTCCGCGCGTTATGCGCAAATCCATGCGGTATTCGGGCCGGTGAAGCCCTTGGAGCCGCGCCGACGCCGCGCCTATGCTGGATCGAATGGCGTTGAAGCTGATCATCGGGCCCCCGAACTCGGGCCGGACGGGTGCGATCCTCGACGGTTTTCGCGGAACGTCCGGGAACGACCCGGTCCTGGTCGTCCCCACCGTCGATGACGTCGAGCGCTTCGAGCAGGAGCTCACCCGCCGCGGAGACGCGGTGATCGGGGCGAGCGTGGGGACCTTCAACCGGCTCTTCGAGCTGGTTGCGAGGGAAACCGACGCGCCGACCGGACCCCCGCTGAGCCGAACCCAGCGGCGCAGGCTGGCGCGGGAGGCCGCATCGCGCGCACAGCTTCGGCTGCTCAAGGCTTCGGCAGGACGGCCTGGCTTCCCTGCGGCGCTCGAGGAGCTGATCGGCGAGCTTCAATCCGCGCTCGTCGACCCGGGGACCCTGCGGGCGAGGGCAGTGGACGCCGGGACGTACGAGACCGAGATCGCGGGCCTCTACGAGGCCTACACGCAGATCCGCGACGAGCTCGGCCGAGACGACGAGCACTCCTCGGCTGCCGCGATCACGACCGCCCTCCGCCGGAATCCCGATCGCTGGGCGGGGCGCCCGGTCTTTCTATACGGCTTCGACGACCTGACCCTGGAGCAGCTCGAGCTGGTGCGGGCGCTCGCTGCGAACGCCCCGGTGACTGTTGCACTGCCCTGGGAAGACAGGGAGGCGCTCACGGCAGCGCGCGGAGCCCTGTTCGCCGAGCTGCGCGACATCGAGGGCGCAAAGATCGAGACGCTCGAGCCAGAACCGCGGTTCACGGCGAGCGGCACCCTGTTCGAGCTCGAGCGTCGGTTCGGATCCGGGACGGGCGAGGACGAACTGATCGAGAACGACGGCGGTCTGGCGCTGCTCGCCTCGGCGGGAGAGCTGGCGGAGGCCGAGGCCGTCGGCGGCGAGGTCGCCCGGCTGCTCGACGACGGCGTGCCGCCGGGCGAGATCGCAATCGTGCTCCGCGAGCCTGCCTCCGCCGGTCCTCTCTATCGCCGCGTACTCGCTCGGTTCGAGATCCCAGCGGCAGTGCAGGCGGACCTCGCCGCGCCGCGGACGGTCACCGGTGCGGGGTTGATCGCGCTGCTCGAAGCCGCGGTCGGCCGAAGACGGGCCGAGGACGTGCTCGCCTACATGCGCGTCCCCGGAATCGCCTCCCCATCCAGCGTCGACTGGCTCGAGCGCCGCATCCTGCGAGGCCGGATGCGGACGGCCGACGAGGTCATCGCGGCCTGGGCCGATCAGGGCGAGAACGGCGGCCGCCGACTCCCCGGGATCGAGAAGCTGCGGCAGGCGGAAACCGGTGTGGAGCTGCTGGCCGAGGCTGGACGGCAGGCGCGCTGGATCGCGGAGTCGGCGATCCGCCGGCGCGGCGAGATCGCCGAGGAGGATCGCGCCCTCGAGTTGCGGGCGGGCGGGGACATCGAAAAGGCGCTGGCCGAGCTCGCCGAGCTCGAGTTTGCCCTCTCCCCCGCCGACGTGATCGCCGCGGTCTCGGACCTGCGTCTGCCGATGTGGCGAGGGCCGACCGAAGGGCGGGTGCGCGTGATCAGCCCGTACCGGGCGAGGGCGCGCCGCGTCTCCCAGATGTTCATCTGCTCGCTCCAGGACGGGGAGTTTCCGCGCCGCGACACCGGCGGCCCGCTGCTCTCCGATGACTCTCGCGCCGCGCTCGCGCTGCCGCCGCGGAAGAACGCCGAGGCGGAGGACCGCTATCTGTTCTCGGTCTGCCTCTCTCGCCCGAAGGAGAAGCTCTGGCTCTCCTGGCGAAGCGCCGACGAGGAGGGTGGGGCGGCCTCGCGCTCGCCCTTCGTGGACGAGATCAGGGCGCTCCTCGCCCCGGAATTGCCCGAGGGCGCCGAGGAGCGCGACGAGGCGATCGTCGCCGAGGCGGCCGGCCGAGGGTTGGCCGAGTCGGTGTTCGCCCCGGGGTCCGCCCCCAGCGAGGTCGAGCTCGCTCGGGCGCAGGCCGCGATCGGTCCCCGCGCCGAGAACGGCCGACTCCGGCCGGGACCTCTCCAACTCGAACCGGTGCTCGAGCGGATGCGCGGTATCGAGCTGTTCGGCCCCTCGACGCTCGAGGAGTACGCCGTCTGCCCCTACCGCTGGTTCATTCGGCACGAGCTCAGCCCGCAGGGGATCGGTCCCGAGGAGGAGCCGCTTACCAGCGGTCATATCGCCCATCGAGTGCTCGAGGCGATCTACGACGACCCCCCGGGCGAGGAGCCACGCCCCACCCCGGCGTCACTCGCCGTCTGGCAGGCCAGGGCCAGGGAGCTGATCACGGAGATGGGCGCTGGGCGCCTGCCGCGTGAATACGCCGACACGGGGGCCGCTCTGCGCCGCGTCGAGGGCCTGGTGCTGGCCTTCCTCGCCGACGAGGCGGCCACACCGGCCGCATTCCGGCCGGCCCATACCGAAGCTGCGTTCGGATTCGAGGAAAGCGAGAAGGGACCGCTGTCGCTTTCGGGCGGCGGGGTCCACGGGCAGATCGACCGGATCGATCTCGGCCCGTCCGGCGAGGCCCTCGTGCAGGACTATAAGTCCGGAGCGAAGGTCGACGGGGGCGCCGGGATGCTCGACCGGGGCAAGCTCCAGCTCCAGCTCTACATGCTCGCCGCCAGGGAGCTGTGGGGGCTCGAGCTGGCGGGTGGCGTCTACCGCGCGCTCGGGGGCCGAAGCGACGACGCCCGGCGGCCGAAGGGTGTCCTCCGCAAGGCCGTTGCGGAGGATCTCGCCGGCCTGCGCCCGCGGGATAGGGACCACCTGAACGACGACGCCTTCGAGTCGGTGCTCGACCAGGCGCGCGAGAAGACCGAGGAGATCATCGGCTCGATCCACGGGGGCAGGGTGATCCGCGATCCGATCGGGGGCAGCTGTCCCGACTACTGCACCTTCCAGCCGATCTGCCGGCGGGAGCGTGGACTCCCCGACGAGGAGCCCTTCTCGCCCGATGAGGACGAGGAATGAGCCCGGCGCGCACCGATCAGCAGTCGGCCGCGGTCGAGCATCGCGATCACGACATCTTCCTGCGCGCGGGAGCGGGGACCGGGAAGACGACGGTCCTGGTGGATCGCTTCTGCGCCGCTGCGCTCGACCCGGAGGGCGGCGTCGAGCGGATCCTCGCCTTCACGTTCACCGAGCGGGCGGCTGACCAGCTCCGCCACCGAATCCGCGAGGAACTCGCCCGTCGGGTTCGCTCCGCCGAGGGAGACGAGCACGAGGCCCTCGCCGACGCGCTCGACGCCGTCGACCGGGCCTGGATCTCGACGATCCACGGCTTCTGCCGCCGGGTCCTCGCCTCCCACCCCGCGGCGGCGGGGCTCGACCCGCGCTTCCGGGTCGTGGACGAGGCGGAGTCGGACCGGCTCGCCTCGCGGGCCTTCGACTCGGCGCTCGAGGAGCTGGTCGGGAGCGGCGATCCGGAGGCGCTCGAGCTCGCCGCCGCAAACCGGCGGCGCACCCTGCTCGAGATGACCCGCGGCGCATACGACGAGCTGCGCAGCCACGGAGATCCGGCACCCGCCCTGCCGGAGCTCGAGCCTCCGGACACCGCCGCGCCGCTCGCGGCGCTCGTCGAGGCGGCGGCCGAGGCACACACCGAATGCGCGGAGGCGAGCGGCAAGGCACTCGCCAGCCGGGAGCGAATCGCGCGAGCGATGGAGCTGGACCCCGCGGCCACGCCGGACGACGAGCTGCTCGAGCGACTCCGGGCACTGGAGGTCACCTCCACCGCCAAGGCCTTCAAGGGCGACGGCTGCGCGCGCTACGCCGACGCCCTGCGGCGCGCGCAGGCTGCGGTGGCGGCTCACGTGCTCGGCCCGGCGTATGAGCAGCTTCGCGCCCTGGTGGTGGGCTTCGGCGAGGCCTATGAATCCCTCAAGTCCGAGCGCGCCGCGCTCGACTTCGAGGACCTCCAGCTCAAGGCCGTGGAGCTGCTGAGCTCGTCAGAGCCCCTGCGCGACCGCTACCGCGAGCAGTTCCGCCACCTGATGGTGGATGAGTTCCAGGACACCAACGCCCTTCAGCTGCGGCTCATCGAGCAGCTCCGGGGGCCCGAGACCCGCCTGTTCCTGGTCGGCGACGAGTTCCAGTCGATCTACGGGTTCCGTCACGCCGACATCGAGGTCTACCGGCGCGAGCACCGGCGCTTCGCCGACGGCGGGGAGCCGAACGGCGAGGCCCTCCCGCTGACGGGCAACTTCCGCGCTGCCCCGGGCCTGATCGCGGCGACGAACGCGATCGGCGGCGCGCTGCTGGAGGGGTTCGAGCCTCTCAGCGCGTTCGTCGAGCCGCCCTCGGCGGATGAAGACGTCGTCGAGTTGCTGCTGACGGTCGACGACAAGAAGGGCTGGGAGGACGACGCGACCGAGCTGCCCCGGCTTCCCGACGATCCGAGCTCCGGATCGAAGGTGGCGGAGGCCCGGCGACTCGCCGGTCGGCTCCGCGAGCTCGTGGACGCCGGTGAGAATCCCGCGGAGATGGTCGTGCTGATGCGGGCCTTCACCCACGTCGCCGCGCTGGAGACCGCGCTCGCGGACGCCGGACTCGATCCCTACGTCGTCGGCGGTCGCGGCTTCTGGTCCCAGCAGCAGATCGACGACCTGCGCTGCCTCATGGCCGTGATCGCGAATCCGCTCGACGACGAGGCGCTCTTCGGCGCCCTCGCCTCACCCGCCTGCGCGGTGCTTCCGGACACCCTCTGGCTGCTCCGGCGCACCGCCACCGTTCGGGGTGATGACGGTCGTGACCGGGCTCGCCACATCTGGCCCGCGATCAGGGACCTGGTCGAGAAGGGCGCCCCGAGCGAGGGCGATGCGGAGGCGGAGGCGGCGGCGCTGATCCCCGCCGAAGAGCTCGAGCGGCTCCGGGTCTTCGCAGGCGAGCTCGGCGAGTTGCGCCGCCGCGGCGCCGAGGGAGGGCTCGAGGCGCTGATCGAACGCGCGGCAACCGGCTTCGGCTACGACCTGGCGACCCTCTCCCGTGTCGACGGACCGGCTCGCTGGGCCAACGTCCGGAAGCTGATGCGGCTGGCCCGGGAGTTCGAGTCGAGCGAAGGACCCGACCTGGGCGGGTTCCTCACCTACCTCGAGACCCGCGCGCGAAGCCGCGACCGCGAGGCCGAGGCCGCCACGCGTGCCGAGGGACACGCCGGAGTCAGGGTGATGACGGTCCACGGGGCGAAGGGCCTCGAGTTCGACGTGGTCGCGGTCGCGGACCTGGGCCGGAATCTGCAGCTCGGTTGGTCCCCGCTCAGAGTCCGCCCGGGCGAGGAAGGACCGGAGGGCAATGAGCTCGCGCGGGTCGGCGTCCAGCTGGGGCGTTTGGGTCGACCTGCCGAGCGCCTGCACGACTACTACGACCTGACCGAGCTGGCGACGGAGCGCGACGCCGAGGAGGAGGCGCGCCTCGCCTACGTTGCCGCAACCCGCGCGAAGCGGAGGCTCATCCTGAGCGGGACCTTCAACCCGAAGAACGCGAAGAAGGAACCGGACCGGCTCGAACGCAAGCCGATCGCGCTGCAGCTGATCCACAGGTTGCTTGGTGCGGACGTCACGGACCGGGTGCTCGAGGTCCCACCGGCGGCGGATGGCCTCCCGGCGGGAAGGATCCGGCTGAGCGTGTCCGAGCCCGGCCCGGGCGCAGGCGCGGGACTGCTCGTCACCCGCGCCGCGGAGGGACGGCCCGAACCCGATTCCGGGCAGGCACCGCCGCTCGGGCGCCCCGATGTTCCCCCCGCCCTGATCGGCGGTCTCTCCTACTCGGCCCTCTCCGGATACAGGGAGTGCGGCTACCGCTTCTACGTCGAGCGCGTGCTCGGGATCGGCGAGCCCGAGGTGGCCTCGGGGGGCGAGGATGACGAGTCCTCGCCAGGCCCGGAGATTCGGCGCCGCTTCGGGCCGGGAGTCGCGGTCCACGCCCTGCTCGAGTGGAGCGCGCGCAACCGCTGGCGCGCGCCGGATGCGACCCGTGCCGCAAGCGCCTTGCGCGAGCAGGGCCTTGAGGGGAACGAGCGGGAGGTCGAGATGGCGCTCGCGCTCGTTGGCGCCTTCCTCGGCTCGCCGCTGCGCGAGCGGATCGGCGATGCCACGGTCAGCGCGGAGGTCCCGTTCGTGCTCTCGATCCGGGGCACGATGATCCGAGGCTCGATAGACCTGCTCGTCGAGCGGCCCGACGGCTCGGCGCTGGTGGTCGACTACAAGACCGACCGGCTCGAGGGTCGCGACCCGGCCGAGATCGTCGGGCGCTACTCGGTGCAGCGCGACCTCTACGCGCTGGCGGCGGCCACACGCGGCACTCCGGTCGAGACGGCCTATGTCTTCCTCGAGCGCCCCGATCCTGAGCTCAGCGAGGTCCACGACGCGCGCGGCCTCGAGCAGGCTCGCGAACGAGTCGAGGAGCTGCTGTCGCGGCTCGCGGCCGGCCACTTCGAGGTGACCAACCGCCCGCACCGGGCGCTCTGTCTCGACTGCCCCGCCCGCGAGCGGCTCTGCAGCCACGCGACAGCGGACCAGATGCGCGAGAACGGCGAACCGCCCATCGAACCCAGCGAGGGGAGGGCCGAGGGGGGCGACCAGCCGACCGACATACATGACGGCGAACCGCAGCTCAGCCTGTTGGAGGGATCGTGAGCCGGCTCGGCCTCTTCGGCTACGGCTCGCTCGTGCTGCACGAGAGCGCTTCGATGACGCTCGGGCGCCCGGCGGGCGAGCTTCGCCCGGCCCGGCTCCGGGACTGGAAGCGGCGGTTCTCCCAGCGCCGCGACAACCTGACCTGCGAGAAGACCTTCGAGTGCGCCGGCGGCTGGCGGCCGGAGTGGATCCTCGGCCTCAACGTCGAGGAGGGCGAGGACGAGGCCGGGCCCGTCAACGGCGTTGTCCTCGAGCTCACCGAGGAGGAGCTCGGCCGGCTCGACGTCAGGGAGGCCCGCTACGACCGGGTGGAGGTGACCGGGTCGATCGAGGGCGACGGCCTGCCGGAGCGGATCGTCACCTACACGGCCATGGAGTTCCACTTCGCGCCCCAGCCGCCGCCGGACTCGATCATCCTCGCCACCTACGCCGCCGCAGTGGAGCGCGGCTTCGGGTCTCTCGGGCCCGGCGAGCTGGAGCACTATCTCGCGACAACCCCGTATCCGGTCGACCGCCTCGAGGCCGAGCTGGTGATCGATCGGATCCCGGAGGGGAATCCGCGGGACTGGTAGACCGGCTTCGCGATCAGATCGCGGCCACAAGCGGCCGCCCTGGCGGCCGCTAGGCCCGGTGCCAGCGCCGGGCCCAGTCGCGGAGCTCGCCCATCGCAGGCTCGAGGGAATGGCCCTTCGAGGTGAGCTCGTAGCTGACCCGCACCCGGTTGCCGGGCTGCACCTCGCGCTGGACGAGACCGGCCTTCTCCAGTTCCTTCAGCCGGCAGGAGAGCAGGCGGTCCGACATCCCGGGGACCGCCTCCTTGATCTCGGCGAAGTGCAGGGGGCCGTCGGTGAGCGCATAGAGGATCGCGCCCGCCCAACGGCGGCCGATCAACTCCACCGCGCCGTGGTAATGCCGACAGACTTGTCTTGGCTTGGCCTCCCCCCTGGACGGGCCAGCGCCGGACTGCGATCTCACTGCAACCCAAGCTTACCGATCGTAAGGAACCGCCAAACGAGGGTCAGCCGGTACAGGCTCCGGTGCTCACCTCGCCCGTCGAGTCGCCGAGAGCGTGCGCGACCACGTCGTTCGGCACGGCGTAGCCGCCCGGCTTGCCCTGCGTGGTCGCCGCGAAGACGGTGCCCATGACCCGGCCCGCGCCGTCGACGAGGGGGCCGCCCGAGTTGCCACTCCGCACCTCGCCGCGGAGCGCGGTGAGCTCTCGCGTGATCGGGCCGCGGCCGTAGGAGTCCTCCGTCAGGACCGGACCCGTGATGCCGACGCGCGCCGGAGCGATCGTGAAGGGCCCGTTCTCCGGATAGCCGAGGACGGCTCCGGCTGTGCCGGTCTGCACATCGGAGGCGAAGGAGAGCGGCGTGCCGCCCAGTCCGTTCACGCGGAGCAGGGAGAGGTCGTTCTCCGGGTCGTAGTGCACGGGAACCGCATCGAGCTGGGTGCTCGACCCCGCCGGGGTCACGGTCGTGTCGCTCTCACCGGCGACGACGTGGGCATTGGTGACCACCAGATCTGGACCGGCGATCCAGCCGGAGCCCTCCACTCCCAGTCCGCAGGCCGTCCCGAGCACCCGGACCACGCTGTTCCCCGCCGCCCGCACGTCGGGGTCCTTGGCGATCTTCGAGTCGGGCGGGGCGACGTCCGGGCTCGGGCCGCTGACCGCCACCCTCGGATCGATGCGGTGGAGGACGTTGATCAGCGAGCTCGAGGGCGGGAACGCGTCGTTGAGCGCCTGCAGGATCGCCGAGCGCTGCACGGCCGTCCGCAGGCTCTTCCCGCCCGGCGCGTTGAGCGCCACCGCCCCGAAGAGCCAGGCCATCCCCAGCGCGAGCGCCACCAGCAGCACGGCGCCACCCGACGCTTCCGCGATCGCGACGCCGCGCCGGCGGCCGCGCTGACCGAGCAGCCGCCTGCGGAGGCCCAGTGCGATCCCCTCCAGCGATACGGCGACGATCCCCCCGATCAGGAGAGCGCCCGCGAGCGCCGTGGCGGGCGCGTAGGGAGAGTGGGATCCCTCCGGGAGCAGAGCCGGGCCGAGCCGACTGCCGAGGAACGCCCCGATCGCGAAGCCGCCCAGGCTGAGCACGCCGACGATCAGCCCCTGTTGGTAGCCCCAGAAGCCCATCAGAAGCGCGAAGGCGACGATCAACCAGTCGAGGCCGGTCACGGTTTCCCGAATACAAGCGCACGAGCGACTAACTTTGCGCACGTGAATCCGCCCGTGACACGGTCACGGACCCACGATCGGGAGAACCAGCCGCCACGTGGACCGGCCAGGTCGCCGCGGGCACAGCGCGGTCCGCTCACGGAGCGCCAGCGGCGATTGCGCCAGCGTGCGCTGCCGCTGGGCGTCGTGGCCCTGATCGCATTCATCTTCGGCGTGATCAGCTCGGCGGGCAGCCCGGAGCAGGACATGGCCAAGCGGTTCGTCAATGACTGGGCGCACCAGGACTTCCAGGCGATGCACGACGAGCTCTCCGACTCCGCCCAGGCCCAGTACACGGCCGCTGACCTGCAGAGCGCCTACCTCGGCGCCCAGGAGGCGTCGACCGCGACCTCGATCGACCCCGGCGGCGCCAACGGGCCGAAGAGCGTCAATGGCACAAATGTCGTCGACGTCAACGTCGGAGTCGGCACCCGGCTGTTCGGCAAGGTCGATGGAATCCTCAGGCTGCCCATCGACGGAGGAAAGGTCGCCTGGAATCCGAGCCTGACCTTCCCCGGCCTGGCCACCGACGAGCGCGTGGGACGGCGCCTCACGGTCGGACATCGCGCGCCGATCCTGGCACGCCACGGCGTACCGCTGGCCACGGGCGCCGTAGACGACCGGTCGTCGCCGCTCGGCAGCGATGCGATCGACGTCGCCGGGGAGACCGGCGCGCCCGATTCCGATCAGCGGGCGAAGCTGGAGAAGGCTGGGTACCCGACCAACCAGGACACCGGGACCAGCGGGCTCGAGCTCGCCTTCAACGACCGCCTCTCGGGCACGCCGGGAGGCCAGCTCCTGGCGGTCAAGGAGGGGACGCCTCTGCCCGACGTGCCGGCCGGCACGGCGGGCCGCGTCCTCGCCACGGCGCACGGCACCCCGGGCATCCCGGTCCATACGACCATCGACCCGCGCCTGCAGTCGACGACCGTCAACGCTCTTGGGGGACAGTCGGGCGGGGTGGTGGTCCTGAACGCTCGCAACGGCAACGTCCTGGCGATGGCCGGGGCTGCGTACTCCTCCCCCCAGCCGCCCGGCTCGACGTTCAAGGTGATCACGGCCACATCGGCCCTCGAGAACCACGACGTCAAGCTGAGCGACAACTTTCCGGTCGTGACGCAGATCAATCCCGATCCCGTCGCGGGAGCCCGGGTCGTCGCCAACGCTCACAACGAGACGTGCGGCGGCAGCTTCGTCCAGGCCTTCGCCAAGTCCTGCAACACCGTCTTCGCCCCTCTGGCCGTCAAGATCGGCGCCGACAACCTGGTGAACACCGCCGAGGACTACGGCTACAACCAGCCGGTCACGCTCTACAACGCGCACGCCACGGCGGCAACGCAGCCCAGCAAGATGACGATCCCGTCGGCGGACGAGCTCAATGCCGAGTCGACCCATACGGACCTCTCGGTGACGGGCTTCGGCCAGGGCAAGGTCCTCGCCACCCCTCTCGGCATGGCGTCGGTGGCCCAGACCGTCGCCAACGGCGGCGTGCGCGACCCCACCCCGATCGTCAAGGACCCGAACCTGAAGAGTGCAGCGAAGCCGGTTGACGTGACCTCCAAGGCGAACGCCCGCGTGCTGACCGGCCTGATGCGCGCGGTGGTCACCGAGGGGACCGGTGTACAGGCTGCGCTCCCGGGCGTCCAGGTCGCGGGCAAGACCGGGACCGCCGAGCTGGGGCCGAAGCCGGGCGCGCCTCCTGCACCACCCGGCGCGCAGGAGGAGCAGCTCATCGACGGCTGGTTCATCGCCTTCGCCCCGGCCAACAAGCCGAAGCTGGCGATCGCGGTGATGCTGATCGATGCCTCCGGCGACGGGGGCACGACCGCGGCGCCGATCGCGCGGGCGATCCTGGGCTCGGCTCTGTAGCGGGTCGCGGGACGGCTTCGCCATCAGGTCGCGGCTACAAGCGGCCGCCCATCACAAGTCGCTTCGCCCTCCGCCCTCCGCTCCTGAGTACAGCGGCCTGGTAGCCGCTTACGGATACCCGAACGCCACGCCCACCAGCGCCGTCCCTCCGCCGATCGCGGTGAGGACTCCGCCCGGGCCCTCAAGGGCGAGGCCCAGGGGGACGCCGATGACGGCGAGCAGGGTGCCGCCGGCGATCAGCGCCCACCAGTTGAGGCCGCCCGCATCGGGCTCGGGAGCGGCGGGCGCCGTCAGGATCGTGCAGAGGACCATCAGGACGGCGCCCACGACGCCACCCGCGATTCCGAGCAGCTGGACCAGCGCGAGGGCCGCGCCTAGGCCGCCGATGATGAGGATCGCCTGTTGCTGGGTCTTGCGCATTCGGCCGGGTTCTCCCGTTCCGCATCAGGCGGGCGGGCTACCTGCAAGGCTCGCACCTCAGCCAGGACCCGGCGTCGCCCGCCCTAGATATCGAGCGTGATCTCGCCGGTCTCGCCCTGGCTGTCGATCTCGAGCTTCGGCGGCCGGTTCTCGTTGAGGTCCTGGTTCACCAGGAAGAGGACGAGTGCTCCCTGCGTGGGTCCGTTCGCCGCCGCGGTACCCGCCCCGGGGATGTCGCCGCCCGGGGGCAAGAGGCTCCCGAGGGGAGCCGCGAAATCGGTGTGGCTCGGAATCGACTGGTAGGCGGCGCCGGTGGTGTCGACGACGCTCATCCCCGCGTTGGTGGGCACGCGGACCGGGTTGTCGCCCGAGTTGTGGATGGTGAGGAAGACGCCCAGGTAGAGCTTGCCCGCCGGGGTCGGCAGCTGCTGCCCGGCGAGATACTCCTTGTCGTCTGGCTGGGACGGGTTGAGGAAGCGCGTCTCCTGCACGTTGTACTTGAGGTCGCCGAGCTGGATCGGCTCTCCCTCGCTCGCCTCCTTGCCGAGGTCGTTGCCGCAACCCGACACGCCGGCGACGGCGAGTGCAAGCAGCAGCACGAGTGCGAGGGCTCCCTTGCGGCGCATGAGGGCGCGCAGTCTATCCGCAGGCATACCGGCGCCGCCCCTCGGTCACCGACTTAAATCGCCGCCGGCATCCGATCCCCGCCCGCAACCTCGGTGCGGGGGCAGCCGCCCCGGACTCGACCTGCTCACGCAGCCGGCGCAGCGCTCTGCGCCAGCGCCGCTTCCACCAGCGCGAGCGCCCCACCTCCCGGGCCCGGTCGAAGGCGCTGGACGGGACGGTCCAGAACGTAAGCGTGACCGTGGTCGTCGGTCCCTCCTCCAGCTCCCAGACCGTCCGGATCTGCGTGCGGTCCAGACGGCCGCCACGCCCGTGCTCGACGATCCGGTAAGGCCCATCCGCCTCGGCGATCACCGTCTCCATATAGCGAACGCCCGCGGGCGCGTCCACGCGGAACCTGGCCGCCGCGCCCAGCCCCTGCGCCTCGATGCGCGCCAGGCGGAACTCGCTCGCGAAGTGGTCAATCCAGCTCTCCCGCAGGCCCAGATCGCAGATCACGTCGAAGACCCGCTCGCGCGGGGCGTCGATCGAGATGGTGAGGGAAATCGGCCCCACGGGCGCGCGATTCTAGTCGGGAGCAGCCGTGTCATCCCGCTTACGTCCAGTCGCCCCTGGAAATGGTGGACTTTCCGTACCACGCTCCAAAAATGACTAGCCATTACGCAGTACCGGGAGTAGTATCGGCGCCACCCCCGATGTCGCTGATTGGACAAAGTCAGGACGACGTCCACCACGCGGGCGAGCCTGCCGGCGGAGTTGGTTCTTTCGTCTGCCAGGGCTGCTCGTTCCCCGTCTCCTTCGAGCCTGCGGAATCGATTCCGGAGTGCCCGAACTGCGGCGGCACGGACTTCCGGCGCTCATCGATGTTCGAACAGCCGACGCTCAGGAACATCGCCATCACCCGCCCCACGGCGAGGCCCGAGGAATGGCTCGACGGCGTCCGGGAGTCAATCTCCGAGCCGGGCAAATACCTGGCCATGTTCGCCGACGGGCGCAGCAGGGTCATCGAGCTCTCCGACGGCTGGTCGCGGATCGGGCGCAGCAGGTCGGCGGACATCCGGCTCGACGATCCGACCGTCTCGCGACGGCACGCGGTCATCGTGCGGACGCCCGAGGGCGAGCTGCGGGTGCTCGACGACCGGTCGATGAACGGCATCTGCGTGAACGGCGAGCCCGTCGACTGGAGTCCGCTCGCCGACGGCGACGAGCTTCAGATCGGCCGCTACACCCTGAGTGTCATCGAAACGCCCGGCGCCTAGCCGACCGCACGAAGCGCAGCGTCCAGCTCCGGGTCGATCGGGACGGAGTCCGACATGGACACGGCGGCGAGCACCTCGCTGACGAACGACTTCGGCTGGACCACCAGTCGCAGCTGCTGCCGCCGGTTCTTCATGCGAGCGACGGCGTCGAAGATCAGGCTGATTCCCGAGCTGTCGATGTAGCTCGTCTGGGTCAGATCCAGGACCAGCGCCCTGACGTTGTTCGAGACCGCCTCGAGCAGCTGCTTGGTCAGCTCGTCGACGTTCGAGGCATCGACCTCCCCCGCCACCCGGGCGAGCTCCACGTCTCCCTCGCTCTCGAAGGAGAGCCTCGCGAGCTCGGGCTTCATCCGGTCTCCCCAAACCGCCGCACCAGCTTCACGATCGTTCCCCCTTCGCCAGTTTCGATCGCGACATCATCCATGAACTCCTCCATGATCGGGATGCCGCGGCCGCGGTTGCCTCCACGCGGCTCGCGCCACCCGCCGCGGTCGCGAATCGTCACCGTCGCCTCACCGTCCTCCAGAACGGCGCGCAGATCGATGGCCGCGTCGCCCGGCCCGTACGCGTGCTCGACCGCGTTGGCGCAGGCCTCGGTGACCGCGATAGCGAACGCGGCGCAGTCGTCATCGGTTCCCGCGTTGGCCGCCACCCATCTCCTGATCAGGTGCCTCACGGTCGCCAGCTGCTCGGCCTCGGCCGGCACCTCCACGTCGAGGGTGTCGTGGAGGCCGACCGCCCTCACGGCCAGCAGCGCGATGTCGTCAGGGATCTCGATCCCCTCCGTGAGGCTGTCGAGCACGGCTCGGCACATGAGCTCCGGCTCATCGGGGGCCGCCACCGCGGCATCGGCGAGGGCAGCCTCGCCCTGCGAGAGGGTCCGCCCCCGGCGCTCGATCAGCCCATCCGTGTAGAGGAGCAATGTCTGAGCCGGGGCCAGGGTGATGCGCTCCTGGTCGTACTCCACGCCGGCGCCGGCGCCGAGGGGAGGCCCGCCCGCGTCGGTCAGGAACCTGGGCGGGCCGTCCGGGCCGATCAGCAGCGGGTACGGGTGCCCCGCCCGCGCCCAATCCACGGTCCAGGTGTCCAGGTTGATCGTGGCGTAGATCATCGTCGCCATTCGAGATCGCTCCTCGTCGGCGAACCGGGCGACCTTGGTGAGGACCACCGCTGGGCTGTGGGCATCCAGCGCGTAAGCGCGAACGGCGCTGCGGAGCTGGCCCATATAGGTGGCGGCGGCCATCCCATGCCCCGCGACGTCCCCGATGGTCAGTCCGAGTTGGCGGTGCCCGAGCTCGATCACGTCGTACCAGTCGCCGCCGACCGCCGTCTCCTGCGCGGCGGGCAGGTACCACGCCGCCATGCTGAGGCCGGGCAGCCGGGGCAGGCTGCGCGGCAGCAGGCTTCGCTGAAGGGTCTGAGCGATCCGCCCCTGGACCGCGAGCCGGGACCGCTCGATCGAGAGTCCCACGCGGTCGGCCACCAGCTGCAGCAGCTGCACATCCGCGTCCGAGAAGTCGCGCTGGGTCAGGCTGCCGACGTGCAGGACGCCGATGACCGCCCCCTCGACGATCAACGGCACGCCGAGCAGGGAGCGGACCTCCTTCTCGCGCATCAGCGGGTTGACCACCGTCACCGGTGAGTTGTCGAGGTCCGGGATCACGACCGGCTCGCGCGTGGCAGCCACGCGACCCGCGAACCCGCGCCCGACCGGCAGCCGGAAGCCGCGCTCCACCTCCTCCTCGAGGCCCTTGGCCGCCCTGGCGGCAAGCGTCCTCCCGTCGTCCTCGACCAGCAGCACGGCCGCCGTGTCGGCGTTGAGGATGTCGGTGACGCGCTGGAGCAGCTCCGCGAGGAGGTCGTCGAGGTCGAGATAGGCGAGCGTCGCCTCGGTGACGCGCGCGACGTCCTCGAGGCGGGCAACAGCCTCCTCGGCCGTCGCGGATTCGAGCCCTGCCTCATCCTGGTTGGTCGGTTCCGGCGTCATACCCGAGGGAGACGCCAAGATTCGCAGGAACCGCTCTAGGAGGTGACGGTGACCGGCTTCAGCTCCTCCAGGGAATCGCGGCCGTGCGCGGCACGCCGGCGTGAGCGCCGGATCGAGGCGCCGACCCTGACGGCGAAGAGCCCCGCCACCCCCGCTCCGGCCGCGGCCACGGGCCAGAAGAGCCAGGGCGCGGTCGAGTCGGTTCCGGCTCCCAGCGTGTGGGCGACTGCGAGCCCGAAGGCGAGCATAGTCAGCCGGTGTGCCCTCCGCCACAGGCGGGCACCGATGAAGCGGCGGACGTAGAAGCTGAGACCCAGCAGCGCGGCAAGCCAGCCGGCGACGATGCCGAAGCCCGTCCAGAGCGGGCGATAGTCCATGGTGAACGGCAGGGCGATGCCGCCGGGGCCCGGGTTGAGCCAGGAGTCGCCGAGGAGGGTCACGCCGTGAACCGCCACGGCGACCAGAGCCGTGATCGCGGTCTGCTCGTGGATCGCCAGCAGCGTCCTCCCCGCACCCGGCCGGCGCGCGAGCTTTCCGCCCATCGTCAGCCCGAGCGTCACCGATGCGGTCAACAGCAGAAGGGCGACCACCCCGGAGGCGCGGCTGGCAAGCCACCAGGCGTGGTCCGAGAAGGCGGGCGATTCCATCGCGGTCAGGCGGCGGTGGCGACGGTGTCCGGAAGGACGCTTCGGCGACCGACCAGCTTGGCCTGTCGCGGGCCCGCGATCTCCACGTGCCCGTCGTCGTGGACCAGCATGCCGCCGTGCTCCGCGAGCAGCTCGCGACCCAGCTCCGGGCCGCTCAGCAATGCCGCCTTGGAGAGCGTCTCGGCCTCGAGCGCGGTCCCCCCGAGGGCCGTGACGCCCACGAGGCCGGTCCAGGCCGGCTCTCCGGTGCTGGGATCGAGCAGATGGTGGGCAAAGCCGCCGTCCTCTCGCCTCCACAGGCGTATGTCCAGTCCGGAGGTGGCTATGCCGCCCTCGGAGACGCCGAAGATCGCAGCGGTCTCATCGTCGATCGGATGGCGAGCGTGAACTCCGAATGGGTCGAGCTTCGCCCCGAAGCCGCCCACCCGGACGTCACCACCGCAGTCGACGACGAAGCGCGAGTAGCCGCGCAGGTGCTCGGCGACGAGGTCCGCCGCCAGGCCCTTTCCCGAGCCGCCCGTGTCGAAGACGACCCCAGGCCGCCGGCGGATCGTGCCCGCCTGATCATCGATCTCGAGCAGGGACCACTCCGCCTCCGCCCTGGGCCTGGCCGGGCGTCGCGTGGGAGCGCTCGCCAGCGCATCCGCGATCGGCTCCGGCGCCACGCCGGCGCGCGACTCACGGTATCCCGCTGAGACGATCGCCCCA
This sequence comes from uncultured Solirubrobacterales bacterium, assembly GCA_963815045.1. GTDB lineage: Bacteria > Actinomycetota > Thermoleophilia > Solirubrobacterales > 70-9 > DASUPK01. The sequence goes on along the minus strand of CAWFET010000002.1, from coordinate 385,361 downwards.
CCGAGGGTGGGGTCCACCAGACCACCGCTGCGCTGAGCGGCCCAGACGCCGGCCCGCACAGCCTGGCGGAGCAACGGCGAGGCCGGCACCGTCTCGCGCGGATCCTCGTTGAAGGAGGTCAGCTCGCTGTCGGGGTTGAAGCGCGAGAGGGCCGAGTCGAAGAGCTCGATGAAGAGCCTCGCCCGCTGGGCCGCCTCCCACGCCGGTGGCGAGGTCGGAAGCGGATCCCCGATCAGCAGCCGAACTTCGCAGCCCATCGCGTCGAAGGTGAGGTCGTGATAGCTCATGAGGTCGAGCTCACCACCGGTGCCGGTGCCGCATAGCCGCCGGAGCTGGAGGTCGTCTGGCCGGAGGGGGCCCCCGTGCCGGCGGGAATCACCTTGGTGATGATGATCTTCTTTCGCGGCCTCACCTTCGCCGGAGCCGGCGCCGCCGACGCATTGCCGAGGGCCGGATCGCGCCCCGACTGAAGCTGCAGGGCGAGGAACTCGAAGACGACCGCGAAGCAGGCCAGCGCAACGAGGACCGTGGGCAGGATCCGGGGCTTTCTCCTGGCCGCCGCCTTTCGATCAGTCATCGCCGCCCCCGTTCTCCTGCTCGGCCCCGCCCCCGCCGCCGCTGCCGGTGCCACCGCCGCCGGAACCGCTCGTGCCGGTGCCGACAGGGCCACTGCTGCCGCCGGAGCCGCTGCCGGCGCTGCCGCTGCTTCCCGTGTTCACGGGCGCGTGACCGCCGGAGCCGTGGTTGCCCGAGCCGTGGTTGCCCGAGCCGCTGCTCCCGGAATGGACCGGCGAGTGGCCGGAGGACCCATGGTGCCCGGAGCCCGAGCCGCTCGATCCACTCGAGCCGCTCGAAACCGGCGAGGAGGAGGATGAGGAGGATCCGCTTCCGCTCGATCCCGTGGCGGCGTGGGAGCGTGCGTGTCCCGGCCCGGCGCCGTGCGCGACCGGACGCGGCTTCGCGTGAACGGTGCGCCGGATGACGTGGGTTCCGGCAAGGGTCGTCGCCGGAACGTCAGGGCTGCGGGTGGAGCTCAGCGCGTATCCGCCCAGCCCACCGAGCCCCAGGGCAACGGTGAAGGCAGCGATCCTCGTCCTGAGGTCTCTCAAAGCATTCGATCCTTCTTCCCCCTATAGACGGCAGCGAGTCCGAGCATTCTTCGGCCGCGCGAGTAATCGAATGCCAATGGCCGAGTTAAGAGATGGCAAAGGCTCGGCCGGTGCGTGACGCCACCGGCCGAGCCGCAGGCGGCCGTCACGGGTAGACCACCTCGCCGGTCTCCGAGTCGATCACCTCGATGGCCAGCGCGGGGCAGGCCTTGGCCGCCTTGAGGATCTTCTTGTCCGGGCCGCCGCCGATCACCTCGGCGGTGTCGCCCAGCTCGAAGACCTCGGGCGCGATGTCGACGCAGTCGCCGTGGGCGCTGCAGGCGTTGCGATCGACCTTGGGGATGTAGCTCATCGGTGCTCCTTTCCATTGGTCGCTTTCTCGTAGGTCCGCTCGATCTCCTTGCGGAGGCGCGCGAAGTCCTTGGGCCGCCCGACGACGAGGGCGCCGACCGGCTGCTCCTCCCGCGTGTAGACGACGGCGAAGTTGCGGTCGCCCGGCTTGCCCTCGATATGGGCGTCGTCCGATCCCTCCGCGTGCCCGAAGTACTGGATCCGCAGCCCGTACTGATCGCTCCAGAAGCTGGGTAGGGGGTGCGGGCCGGGTTGCTCGCCGGTGATCGCTCTGGCGACGGCCATCCCCTGGCGGGCGGCCGCGTCCCAGTGCTCGCTGCGGCGGTGCTCGCCGTGGCGGTGGTCGAAGGCTCTGGCGACGTCCCCCGCCGCCCAGACGTCCGGGAGGGCGGTGCGCCCGGCGTGGTCGGTGAGGACCCCGTCCGTCTCAAGGCCGCTCCCCTCGAGCCAGCCGGCGTCCGGGCGCACGCCGATGCCGACCACGACGGCGTCGCAGGCGAGCGACTCACCCTCTTCCAGGACCAGCTCCTCGACGGAGCCGTTGCCACGGGCGCCCTTCAGCTTGGTGGAGAGGCGAACGTCGACCCCCTCCTCGTCGTGCATCTTCATCAGCCAGAGGCCCACCTCCTCGCCGAGCACGCCCGTGAGAGGGGCAGGCAATGCCTCGACGATCGTGACCTCGGTGCCCGTCCTGCGGGCGGTGGAGGCGACCTCCTGGCCGATGAAGCCCGCGCCGATGACCGCCAGGCGGGCACCGTCGCGGAGCTCTTCGCGCAGCCGGCGGGCATCGGCCAGCGTGCGCAGGTAGTGGACGTTCGAGTAGCCCTCGAGCGGAGGCAGCCTGCGGGCCGCCGCGCCGGTTGCGATCACCAGCTGCCCGTATTCGAGCTCGCTGCCGTCGTCGAGCTTCAGGAGATGGCGCTTGGCGTCGAGGCCGGTGGCTCGCCGCCCCATGACCAGCTCGACGGCGTTGTCGTCGTACCAGCCCGAGGGCCTGAAGGCGACCTCCTCGTCGGAGAGCTCGCCCTCCAGATGCCCCTTGGAGAGCGGCGGCCGGTCGTAGGGCCGCTCGGGCTCGCCGCAGATCACCGTGATCCGGTCATCCGAGCCGCGCCGGCGGAGGGTCTCGACGCAGCGCTGCGCGGCGAGCCCTCCTCCGACGATCACGATTCCGGCGTCGCTCATATCGACTCCTCCGCAATGGCGCCGGTCAGTGCCGGGCGCGGGCGGGAGAGCCGGCGCTCGCGGCGCCGCTCGGCCGCCGCCCGCTTGCGCTCGCGGCCCTTGCGGATTCCGTGGGCCATGCGGGCGACGAACATCGCTCCGATCGCGGGCGCGGTGAGGGCGATTGGCCAATACAGCCACGGGCTCGACGCATCGGTCCCGGCGCCCAGCGTGTGGATCACGCCGAGGAAGTAGACGACGATCGTCGCGCGATGCGCCTTCCGCCAGAAGGCCGGGCCGATCCGGCGGCGGACGTAGAAGCTCAGTCCGAGCAGGGCCGCGAGCCAGCCGCCGACTATTCCCAGGCCCGTGAAGAAGGTCTTGTAGGCCATCGTGAAGGGGACGACGATCCCCGAGAGGCCGGGGTTCAGCCACGGGTCGCCGAGCAGGGTGAGGCCGTGAACGCCGATGGCAACCAGGCCGGCCAGCGCGGTCTGCTCATGGATGGCGACCAGCTTCTTGTTGGCGCCCGGCTTCTTCGCGAACTTGCCGGCCATGGCGAGGCCGATCGCGACCGAGATCGTGACCAGCGCCAGCGCCACCACTCCGGAGGCGCGGCTCGCCAGCCACCAGCCGTGCTGCGCGAGTGTCTGGGATCCGTTCATGAGGTCGAGCTCACCACCGGGGCCGGGGCGGGCTGCGCCACCACGGCGACCTTCGCGGGCTTCGCCTTGACGCTCGCGGCCGTGGTGTTCAGCTGCCCGGCTGTGGGCTGGAACGCGATCAGCTGGAACACGACGACGAACAGGGCGATGGCCCCGATCACCGTCGGCCAGGCCGAGGGCCGGCGCCTAGTCATGGCTCCGGCCCCCGGTCGAAACGAGGCTCGGCAGTGGCGGCGTGTTCGCCACGGGAGTGGCAACGGGAGTGGCGGTGGCGCCGCTCGTGCCGGTGGTGACGGGCCGCGTCGTCGAGCCCGCATGGCTTGTGGAGACGATCGCTGCGGGGGTGGCGTTGTGCGCCGCGGGGTTGCTCCCCCAGGCGACGCCGCCGAGGACGCCGAGCGCCAGGACAACGGCGCCGGTCGCGATCTTCTTTCTGATTCCTCTCATCTTGGGTCTCCTTCGGACCTCTCTGAATTGCCCATCCAGTGTGCGATCCGGCCGTCAAATGGCCTGAGAAGCGCGGGCAAAGGGACGGGAAAGGCGTGGGCGGAGCGGCTCAGTCGCCGCCCTCGCGCTCGCCGCCGCCACCCTCGCTCTCGCCGCCGCCGCCGGAGCCGCTGGTCCCGGTGCTGACCGAGCCGCCTCCGCCGGAGCCGCTGGAGCCGGTCGAGACCGGCGGGCTCGAGGACGAGCCGCTCGATCCGCTCGAAACGGGCGCACTGGTCAGGCTGCGTGACGCCGCCGCGCCCGGGGTGCCGGCCGCTCGCCGATGCTTCGGCTTCTTGTGAATCGTCCGCCTGATCACCTTGGTGGCCGGCGTGGTCGTCGTGGCGGCCGTCTGCGTGGCCTTTCGGTTCGAGCTCATCGCGTAGCCGCCGAGCCCGCCGAGGCCCAGGACCACCGCGAGCACGGCGATCTTCGTTCTCCAGTCGTTCATTCGCATTCGCTCCTTGCCCGTTGGTTGGAGCGCATGATCGAAAGCGGCCCCTTACGGGCAGGAGAAGCGCGGGTAAAGCGCGGGGAAAGGATCCCCGGCGCGGGCCGGGAGCGGCGGATCCCGGCGTTACATTGGCCACGTGGCCGAGCCGCTACCCCCCAAGAAGATTCTCTTCGTCGAGGATGAAGCGGCGATCTTCGAGCCCTTCTCAAAGGCTCTGCGGCGCAACGGCTACGAGCCGGTGGTCGCCCAGACCGCGTCCGAGGCGCTGAAGCTGGCCGATCGCATCGACCCGGACCTGGTCCTGCTCGACCTCAACCTCCCCGACGGCGACGGCTCCGACGTGTGCCGCACACTGCGCAAGAGCTCCGAGGTACCCATCGTGATGCTCACCGCCCGCGGCACCGAGATGGACCGCGTCCTGGGCCTCGAGCTCGGCGCGGATGACTACGTCGTCAAGCCGTTCAGCTCACGGGAGCTGATCTCGCGGATCCGCGCCGTACTGCGTAGGGCGCGAGGCACCTCGGCTGCGCCCGACGGCCCGGTGGAGGTCGGAGAGCTCCGCCTGGATCCCGCCGCGCGCTCGGTCCAGCTCTCCGGCGAGACCGTCCCTGTGACCCGCAAGGAGTTCGACCTCCTGTCGGAGCTGATGGCCGCCGCGGGCCAGGTGGTGACCCGGGAGGACCTGATGGCGAGGGTCTGGGACGTCAACTGGTTCGGCTCCACCAAGACCCTGGACGTCCACGTCCGCACGCTTCGACAGAAGCTCGGGGACGACAGCGCGAACCCTCGATTCATCGAGACGGTCCGCGGCGTCGGCTTCCGGCTGATCGACCCGGAGAGCGGTTCATAAGCCTCCGCACTCGACTGACGATCGCGGTGGCGTACCTGCTGCTGCTCGCCCTGATCGCGTTCGGGGTCCCCCTGGCGGTCAGCCTTGGCGACCGTGTCGACTCGGAGGTCAAGGCCCAGGCGAAGAACCAGGCAGACCTGGTCGCCGCGTCCGCCCCCGAGCTGCTCGAGCACGGCCAGTACCGGACGCTGCGCCGTCTCGTCGACAGCGCCGCGGCGAGCCAGCGCGGACGGGTGCTCGTTGTCGACCCATCCGGCCGGGTGGTCGCCGACAGCACCGGGCCCGCGGAGATCGGCGCCATGTACAGCTCCCGGCCGGAGATCGCCGGAGCACTTGGAGGGCGGACGGTCCAGGAGATCCGCGACAGCCGGACGCTCGGCACCCAGATCCTGGCCACCGCCGTGCCCGTTCGGAACGGGCCCCGGATCGACGGCGCGGTGCGTGTCACCCAGAGCGTCGAGGCGGTCCATCGAGCCACCCGGAAGGCGATCGTCAGCCTGATCCTCCTCGGGGGGCTCGTCCTCGGGCTGGGGATCCTCGCCGGAGCGCTGATCGCGAGGGAGACCTCCAACCCGATTCGACGGCTCGAGCAGGCGGCGCGCCGGGTCGAGGAGGGCGACCTGAGCACCACCGCCGCAGTCGAGGGAAGCAGCGAGCAGCGCTCGCTCGCGCGCTCCTTCAACCGGATGACGGGGCGCATCTCCCGAATGCTCCGGGGCCAGCAGGAGTTCGTCGCCGACGCCTCGCATCAGCTGCGTACGCCGCTTACCGGCATCAGGCTGGAGCTCGAGGAGATCCGCGAGGGGCTGCCTGAGGGCGACGAGCGAATCGAGGGGATCGATGCGGGAATCAGGGAGGTCGACCGCCTCTCCGAGATAGTCGACGAGCTGCTCATCCTGAGCCGCGCCGGGGAGCGCGAGAGCCCGGTCGAGGAGTTCGACGCCGGAGCCGCCACCGAGCGCATCGTCGACCGGTGGCGCAAGACAGCGGCCGAGGCCGGAGTCGACCTCAACCTCGGAGCCGGCGCGGAGGCCGGAACCTGTGTCTGCGTCCGTGTCGACTTCGAGCGCGCTCTCGACGCCCTGATCGAGAACGCGATCCAGTACTCACCCGAGGGCTCGGAGGTCACCGTCGCGACGGCGCCCGGGCGGATCGAGGTGCGCGATCGCGGACCGGGGCTCGAACCCGGCGAGGAGGAGGCGGTCTTCGAGCGCTTCCACCGCGGCAGCGCCGGGGCCGGGACGAAGGGCACCGGGCTGGGTCTGGCGATCGCTCGTGAGCTGGCCGGGGAATGGGGTGGCTCCGTCCGGATCGAGAATCGCGAGGGGGGCGGCGTGCGAGCGGTCCTCGACCTGCCGAGGACGCCGGTCGTCGCTGCGGGACCGGTGCGCGAATGAGCGCCTCGTCCGTGCGCTGGGCCCTGCTCGCCCTGCTCGGCCTGCTGGTCGCTGCCGCGATCGCCTTTCTGGCCACCCGCGCCGTGAGCACGGACATCGGGATCTCCTCCGAGCCTCCGAGCGCCGGGCGGGCCCTATCCCCCTTGCCGAAGCCCGCGCGGCGGCATCCAACCACCACGAGCACAACCGGCCCCGTGCCCACTGCGACCGTCACCGTGCCGGGTCCCTCGACCGGCGACGGGGGCGACGGGGGCGACGACTAGCCGGCCTGGCGGCAGATCAGGACGGGGATCTTCGAATGGTGCGCCACCGAGGTGGCGACGCTGCCCATGGCGACCAGGCTGACGCCGCTTCGCCCGTGGGAGCCCATCACGATCAGCGAGGCGCCGCGCGCCTCGGCGGCGTCGACGATCGCCTTCCAGATCGGGGCGCCCTCGGCGATGGCCGGCTCGGCATCGAAGCCCACCTTCTTCGCCAGCTCGGCGCCCTCGCCCGCCGCCTTCTCGGCCCCCTTGGAGACCTGCTCGGTCAGGTTGGCCGGCACCTGGGAGGTCGGCGCGCCCCAGAACGGAATGGCCTCGATCGGCTCCCAGACCGAGAGGACGACCGCGGGACGATCGCCCTTGAGCTGCTCGCCCGCGACCGCGATTGCGTGGCGTGCCTGCACCGAGCCGTCGAATGCGAATAGAACCGGGCCTTCGGCCATGACCGGAACTTACTAAGTCGAGAAGCTCGGCCCGTTACTCGGTCGAAATCGACGGATCGGCCTGGACCTTCTGCGGGATGATCATCAGGAAGTTCTGCTTGGCCTGGGATGCCATCCCGGTCACCCGCTCGGCCTCCTCGGCCTGATCGGTCGTCCGCAGCTCGCTCGCGTAGTGCCCGAGCAGATCCTCGATGTCGAGCTGTCCCTCGGCGTCGAGCTCCTCGAGCGCAACCTTGGCGCCCTCGCCGAGGCGGCTCTGGATCCCGTCGCGCGTCAGGTTGAGCCCCTCGTCGACGCGGACGTAGACGCGGCCGCCGGTCATCCCCGCGCAAGCCCACGGGCCGATATCGCCGAGGACCACGGCCCGGCCGGAGGTCATGTACTCGAAGGCGAATCCCTTGGCGTTGGCGCGGTCGACGACGCATCCCGCGGAGTCGTCCACCGGCTGCTCCGGCTCGCCGGCCAGGACCACGTCCGCGCCGGACAGGCGAATGCAGAAGCGGGAATCGGCGGAGCCCTGCACGAACAGACGGCCGCGCTGGGCGCCGTAGGCGAACGACTTGCCGACCGACCCGTTGACGCGCCTGCCGTCGGCGTTCTTGCCCTTCAGGATCGAGACCGTGCCGCCGAGCATGGTCTTGCCGACGCCGTCCTGGGCACCGCCCTCGACCCTGCAGGTGACGCCCCACTCGTTGAACGCGCCGAAGCCCTGGCCGGCGACGCTGCCCCCGTTGAAGACCAGCTCGGCGAGCTCGTCGTTCTCGGTGCCCTCGGGGGCGCCGTCGTAGATCCGGGCGCGGGCGATCGCGCCGGAGAGCTCGGCCCCCAGGACGCGATCATTGGCATCGGTGCGGCGCGGGAACTCGACGGTCACGCAGGAGCCGTCGAAGACCCGCTCGGCGACCTGGGCGATCTCGGCCGACGCCTGCTTTGGCTGCATCCGGATCGGCTTGGCGCGGACGAGACCGGCCTCTGCGCGTGCCTCCACCAGAGCCTCCTCCTCGACCGGCAGGTCGAGCGGCTCCAGGTCGAGGAACTCCTCGAGCGGGGTGATCAGCGGCGCGAGGTCGATCTTGTCGTGGTGCGAGATCTGCTCGAGCAGGTCGTAGCGGCCGACCAGGTCCTGGGCGCGGTCGTAGCCGAGCGAGCCGACGACGGCCTTGACCTCCTCCCCCATCGCCTGGAAGAACCGTGCCGAGCTCTCGGCGGCCGAGCCGACGGCCTGCGGCGTGAACTTCTTCAGGCCGTGCTCCTGGGCCTGCTCGACGGTCTCGATCTGAGTCGCGATTCCCACGTGACAGGTGTCGAGCTGGCAGCCGCGGCAGATCGTGCAGCCGAGCGAGACCATCGCCAGGGTCCCGAAGGCGACCCGGTTCGCCCCCATGCAGTGGAGCTTCACGACATCGGTGGCGTGCCGGTAGCCACCGTCGGCCCAGATCTCGACCCGGTTGCGAATCCCGGCCTCCATCAGGGCGCGGTGAACGGCACGGGTGCCGATGTCCGAGGGCAGGCCGACGTGCCGGAGAGCGTGCTGGCGCGCCGCGCCGGTGCCTCCCTCGAAGCCACTCAGGGTGATGATGTCGGCGCCCGCCTTGGCGATGCCGAGGCCGATCGTCCCGATGTTGGGGACGACGGGCACCTTCACCGAGACCCGCAGGTCGGGGTTGACGGTCTTGAGCTCGTCGATCAGCTCCGCGAGGTCCTCGATCGAGTAGAGGTCGTGGTTGTTGGAGGGCGAGATCAGGTCGGTCCCCGGGGTCGCGTTACGCGCCGCGGCGACCTTCTCCGAGACCTTCTTGCCGGGCAGATGCCCGCCTTCGCCGGGCTTCGCGCCCTGGCCGATCTTGATCTCTGCGACGTAGGAGGAGTTGAGCATCTCGGCGGAGACGCCGAAGCGGCCCGAGGCGACCTGCTGTCCGCGCCACTTGCGGTACTTGCCGTACATGTCCTGGATCTCCCCGCCCTCCCCGTTGATGCAGAGGATGTTGATCGCCTTGGCCGCCTCGGCGTAGGCGCGGAAGGCCGGCTCGGACTGGGAGCCGAAGCTCATCGAGCTGATCACGACGGGATAGTCGTGGTGGCCGACCGACGCATCCACCTGCGAGGGATCGACCGGCTCACGGTCGGGCTCCTTCTTCAGGCCCATGATGTGGCGCATCGAGATCGGGCTCTGCTCCTCGAGCTCCCGGACCTTCTGCGAGTACTCCTCGAAGCTCGCAGAGCCGTTGGCCGCCGCGATCGCCGCCTTGTAGACCTTCGGGTAGAAGCGGAACGTCTTGGCCGGCTTCGAGTCCTCGTCGCCGGTGAGGATGTGGTGGCGGGCGTCGGTGTCGGCATCGAGCTGCGCGAAGCCGGTGCCACCCCGATCGGTCGCCGCGAAGGCGTCCGTCTGGAAGATCTCGGCGAGCTCGGGCTTGATCCCGATCGACGAGAACTGCCGGGAGTAGCCGCGGACCTCGTGGATCCCGATCGTCGAGATCACCTTCTCGATGCCCTTGCGGAGCGCGGCGCAGAGGTTGTTGACGTCGTTCTCGTAGTCGTCGACGCAGATCACCTCGACCATCACGTACGGGCAGACCCCGTTCGCGCCGAGGCCGATGGCGATCATCACGTCGTGCACGTTGCGGATCGCCGCGGAGCGAAGGATCAGGGAGCAGCGCCGCCGGAGGTTCACGTCCCCCTTCCCCACGTCGAATTGCTTCAGCGCCTGGTCGATCGCGGAGGTGGCGAGGTGCGGGTCGATGTAGCGGCGGTCGCCGTCGTAGACGGTGCGGTCGGTGAGCACCAGGAGCTCGGCGCCCTCGGTGACCGCGCGCACGGCCTCCTGGCGCAGGCGCTCGATCGCGCCCTGGGTCGTCTCCGACTCGAGCAGCGCGATGTCGATCGCCTTGGCACGATCGCCGAAGGCCGCCCAGAGGTCCTCGAGGACGTAGGTGCCCTGCTCGTGGGCGATCCGGCGGTAGGAGCTGTGGGGCAGCGGGGCCAGGTCGTGGTGCCCGCCAAGGATCACCGGGAAATCGGTCTCGATCGTCCGGCTGTCCTCGCCCGGGTCGGCGAGCACCGGGCGGCGGCCGAAGATGGCGCGCGTCGAGAAGTGCTCGATCTCGCGCTCGCGGTCGATCGCCGGGTTGGTGACGACGGCGACCGTCTCCTTGAAGTAGTCGGCGAGGTTCTGCCGCTCCGGTGAGAGCGCGGCCAGAGGGCCGTCGTAGCCGAGCGAGCCGATCGGCTCGGCGCCGTTGTCGGCCATCTGCTGGACCAGCTTGACGTCATCGCGCTGCCAGCCGAACCCGGCGAGCACCCGGTCGGATACCTGCACCGGGTCCTCGGGGCCGGCGTCGGTGTATCCCGGGATCTCGGGGCCCTCGAGCGGCCCCCCGGTCTCGAGGGCGCGGTCGTACGGCGCGACCTGCTCGACGCCTGTCCTCTTCATCCACCGCTCGCGCACCTTGCGCAGCATCTCGGTGTGCGGATGGAGCGTTGACCGCTTCCGCTCCCGGTCGATCATGACCAGGAACTTCTGCCCCGGCGCCATCGGCTGCGGCTCGGAGATCATCTCGTGGACCGGCACGACCCCCGGCTCTGAGCTGAAGATGAAGTCGTGCGGGGTCTCGACCTGCCAGAGCGGGCGCAGGCCCATCGCGTCAGCCGAGAAGACGCACTCGTCCATGTGGCGCGCGATCAGCGCGACCGGGCCCTGCGCGAACGGCCCCATCGTCTGGCGCAGGTACATGTAGAAGGAATGGAGCTCCTCGGGGAGGCCGGCGATCTCGGCGACGATCGGTGGCACGACCATCTCCATCGCCTCGGCCAGCGAGAGGCCTTGGCGGCGGACCAGGGTCTCAATGGTGCGATTCAGATCCTGCGAGTCCGAGTTGCCCTCGGCGATCGGCACGTCGAGCATCCGCGCCTCCTGTCGGAGCTGCTCGATCGTGTTGATCTCGCCGTTGTGCCCGAGGACCCCGAACGGCTGGACGCGGGTGAATGAAGGCCAGGTGTTGGTCGAGTAGCGGTTGTGGCCGAACGCGCCGATCGTCTCCATGCGCTCGTCCGAGAGGTCCGCGTAGTAGGAGCCGAGGACCTTCGGGTTCCCCATCACCTTGTAGACGGCGGTCCTGCCCGAGAACGAGGCGACGTGGACGCCGAGCTTCTCCTCGAGGGCGATCTTCAGGTTGAAGACGGCGCGGTCCGCGTCGGAGGCCTCCGGAACCAGACCGGCGAACTGCCAGAACTGCGGCTCCTCCTCGCGGGCGGTCGGGCCGAGCGCCGCGGAGTCGACGGCGCCGACCCGCTCGGCGAGGATCCGGAAGCCGGCCTTGCCGAGGAGCTCGCGCGCGCCGTGGCGGACCTTCTCCAGGTCCTGTGAGCGCTCGACGAAGACGTGGGCCACAGCGAAAGCGTCATCGAGGGCGAGCGAGGGGTTGTGCCCGCCCTGGCGGACCTCCTCGGCCCAGATCTTGGTCGGGATGTCGACCAGCAGGCCGCAGCCGTCACCCTCACCGTCGACGTTGCCGGCGCGGTGCAGCATCTTCTGGAGCGACTCGAGCGCGAGGGTGACGGGTTCGTGGCTCGGCGTCGCGTCGCGGCGGACGGAGGCGTAGATCGCACACGCGTCCTTGTCCTCCACGCTCGGGGGAGAGACCAGTGGCCGGTAGGCGCGCTCCGGTGAGAAGCGCTCACGCTGGGGGGACGAGTTCTTCAATTTGACTCCGGTTCCGCGCCTTCTTCGAGCGGGCGCGCGACGGGGTTGGATCGACGGAGCGCAGGATTATAGGCAGGGCACCACTCGGCCCCGCGCCGCTCCCGAAGGCCGCCTTTCCCGGTTTCTCCGCAAATAGCGAAAGCCGAACCATCAAACGGGTTGTCGTCGCTTCGCTCGGACACGCTCGCGTAACTCCCGCCTGCTGCAGCGCTACTTTCAGCCTGGTGAGCGGTTCTACATAGGGTTAGCGAACGCTCACAACTGGTACAACTAAGAGCGAAGCAGGGAATTGGGGAATCGCAGCAAGAATCGACGGAGAAGGATGAAGCAGCAGAACAAGACACAGAGGGGACAGGAGGCGGTCGGGGAGCCGTCCAGCCCGGGCTCCGAGACGGAGCGCTTCCGGGCCATCGTGGACGTCAGCCACAACGAGGCGGTGACCGGCGAGTCCGGTGTCCCCACCAGCCAGCGGGACCACGAGTTGCGGCGCCAGATGCGCTCGCTCGAAGAGTTTTCCTGAGCCTCGCCCCAAACCGAATCAGTTCCGACGGCAGCCACGGTTAGGCTGCCGCGTCGATGCTTCTCGGTGTAGTCGGCAGCGACACCTACAAGTGGCTCCTCGCCTTCCACATCCTGTTCGCCGTGGTGTGGATCGGGAGCAACACGGCGATTCAGATCTTCGTGCTTCGCGCCCAGCGCGCGGGCGGGGATCGGTTGGCCTACTTCGCCAGCGAGATCGAGTGGTACGGGACCCGCGTCCTCATCCCCGCCTCGCTGACCCTGATCGTTCTCGGCTTCCTTCTGCTCCACGAGTCGGGCGGCGCCTGGGATTTCGGGCAGGGCTGGGTCACGTTCGGCTTCGTGGTCTGGCTGCTCTCCTTCGTCGCCGGAGCCGGCTATCTCGGGCCTGAGTCAGGCCGGCTCAGCAAGCTGGCGGCGGAGCGCAGTCCCGACGACCCCGAATATCGGCGCAGGATCGCCAGGATCTTCGTCGTCTCGCGCATCGAGCTCCTCCTGCTGATCCTGGTCGTGCTCGACATGACAGTCAAGCCCGGGCTCTGATCGCCCGGCGCGCCTAGCCCCAGGGCATCTGCACGTAGCCGCTGTCGACCGGGACGCCGATCAGCAGCGCGCGCACGTTCGCATCCGATTCGTTGCGAATCGTCCGGTTCACCTCGGGCGCGAGGCGGCAGAAGGTCCCGGCCGGGGCGTCGTGCTCCTCGCCGTCCGTGACGATCGTGCCCTTCCCCTCCAGGATGATGAAGACCTCCTCCTGGTTGTCGCCGCTGTGGTCGTGCGCGGGGATCTCGCCGCCGGCCGCGATGTCGACGACGTTGAAGCCGAACGACTTGGCGCCGAGGGTCTTGCGGGCCAGGCGCCAGGTGGCTCCCCCGCTCCCCTCCATCTCCTCGAACTGGTCGATGCTCTTGATCGTGTAGCCCTCGGCCATCTCTCCTCCTCGTCCGGTTTTCCCCTTGTCTCTCCCGGGAGGCGAACATATCCTCTCCGCGTGGGAGACGACTCGGCTCAGAGTCTCGAGGATGCGATCGGGCGTTACAACGACGCCTGGAACGCCCACGACCTGGACGCGATCATGGCCATGCATGCGCCGGACATGGTCTTCGAGAACCACACCGCCGGGGAGTCGGCGGAGGGCCCGGAGGAGGTCCGCAGCCATATCGCCGCGATCTTCGAGAGCTGGCCGGACCTCCGCTTCGAGACCCGCAGGCTCTACGTGCGCGACGGCGTGGTCACGCAGGAGTGGACGGCGAGCGCCACGCACACCAACACGATGCGCCGCGGCGACCTGGTCGCCGAGCCCACCGGCGAGAGGATCGAATGGCGCGGGGTCGACGTGATCCCGTACGAGGACGGCCTGATCAAGCGCAAGGACGTCTACTCGGACTCCGTCTCGATCCTCCGCCAGGTCGGCCTCCTCGATTGACCGAAAAATAGGGAGTAACCCTCCGGCGCTTCCCGGCGCTTAGGCAGGTGGGGAGTCAATTGCCATGGAGGTGAATGACGACGTGAAGCTGAGAACGCGAAAGCTGGCGGTCTTCGTGACCTGCCTCGGACTTGCAGCTGCATTTCCGGTTCTGAGCTCCGCCGACAAGGGCGGCGTTCCGCATAACCAGAAGCCATGCCCCGCCAAGGGCAAGCGTCACCACAAGAAGCCGAAGCCGAACAACAAGGGCAAGAAGTGCGGCTTCGCCCCTGGCAGCACCACCACGACTATCCCGTCTACGAGCACTGAGACGGAGACGGGGACGACTACCACCTAATCGGGGATCCGGAAGGGCGGCCCCGCGGCCTACCGGACGCTGCGGGGTCGTCCCTTCCGGTTGTCTTCTTCATCACACGGGTTGCTCCTCGCTAGCGCTCGGAGCACCCTCGCATCAGCGGCGCCAGATCGCCCAGCCGGCGATCGCCGCCCCACAGGCGACCAGGATTCCCGCCGCCAGCAGCCCCGCCTCGCTTCGCCCGGGCTCCCCCAGGATCGAGTCGCGAGCCTGCGCGGAAAGCACCGACCCGGCGGAAGCGAAGGACATCGCTGATCCGGCTGAGCCCGCCGAGGCGACCGAGAACGCCGAACCGGCGGAGCCGATCGAGCCGATCGAGGCGAACGAGCCGACCGAGCCGATCGAGAGCACGGATCCCTTCGATGCGATCGAGAGGAACGAGTCCTCCGACCACAGCGACATCGAGCTGCCGTTCTCGCCGCTCACAGCTCCGGCACGTCTGCGCCCATCGGCGAGAACGGCACGCGGCGGACCTCCGCCCAGTCCCCGACGCGCTCGTTGAGGGCCTTCATCACCTCGCCGGTGCTCTGCCAGAAGGTCCAGACGAGCACCGTCGGGCCGGCGCCCGAGATCGTCGCGCCGATGGCGCCCATCCGCGGGGCCTCCGCCACGATCTCCATCGAGCGCGGATACAGATGTGCCCGGTGTGGCTGATGGAGGCGGTCGGTCAGTCCCCGCCCGATCAGCGTCAGGTCCGAGCGCTGAATGCCCAGAACGAGCTCCGAGGCCGCGGAGACGTTGGCAACGGCGTCCGCGAGCGGAACCAGATCCGGGATCGCCTTGCGGGCCTCCTCGGTCGGCACCTGTTCGCCCGGGATCACGACCACCGCCTCGACGCCCTGGGGCGGATCGAGGCGCGTCGAGGTCAGGGCCCCGTCGTCCTGGGCGCAGACGACGAAGCCGCCGTAGAGAGCGGCGGCCACGTTGTCGGGGTGTCCCTCCATCTCGGCGGCTCTGATCAGGATGTCCTCCGGCTCCTGAGCGAGCTCGTAGAGATGGTCGGCCGCGAGCAGCCCGCCGACGATCGCCGCGGCGCTCGAGCCGAGCCCCGCGGCCAGGGGGATCTCGCTCTTGATCCGGAAGGCGATTCCGTCCGCCGGCCGCAGGGATTCGAAGGCACGCACGCAGAGGTTCGAGCGATCGAGGGGCACCGCCAGCCCGTCCGCCTCGACCGAGAAGGTCCCGGATTCCTCCACCTCGAGCTCGAGGTGCATCGCGAGGGCAGCGGCCAGAACGTCGTATCCCGGGCCGAGGTTGGCCGAGGAGGCCGGCACCTTGACCAGCCTTCGCCGCGCGGTCATGGCCGCAGGCTATCCGGCGCAGCGGAGACCTATGAGCCGAGGGTCAGAGCTTGAGCAGCAGGGTGATGCGCTTGCTCTTCGAGTGGGCGTCTCCGCCGGACGGGGTGAAGGTGGCGACGACGGACACCCGGACCCTGCCATCGGACTCGAGCCGGGCCCTGGCGGAGCCCGTCGCCCGGATCGTGACCGGGAGGAGCCCGGCCGCGGTCGCATCCTTCGTCACCGCCTCCACGCCCTGCCCTTCGATCGCAACGCTGCCCGCGCCCGGCAGGTTGAGCACGAGCTTCGCGGTCCCCGTTTTGGAGTTCTTCTTCACCTTCTTGAAGCCGAAGTCGTTGAACGGGGCGGCCGTCGGCGTGGGTGGCGGAGGCGGAGGTGGAGGCGGGGGCGGTGGGGGGAGCGTGTGGGTGACCGCGATCCCGCAGGGATTGCCGGGGAAGTGCATGAAGTTCTGGTCCACGTTGCCGCCGTCGAGGTCGGCGCGGCCGATACCCCCGTCGGAGAACTGCGCCCAGTAGATGTGATCGGCATCGATCGCGACGCCGCAGGGATTGTTGGCGCCGGTGATGAAGGTCTGGTCCACGCCGCTGCCGTCCACCTGCGCCCGGCCGATCGTGCCGTCGTTGAAGTTGGTCCAGTAGACGTAGTTCTCGTTCGCGTCGACGCCACACGTCTCCGAGCCGCCGGTGATGAAGCTCTGGTCGACGCTTCCTCCGTTCCGGTCGGAGCGGCCGATCGTCCCGTTGCCGTTGTTCGCCCAGAAGATGCTGTTCGAGTTGATGCCGACTCCGCAGGGCCCGTGGGTGCCGCCGATGAAGGACTCGTTCACGTTCAGGCCGTCGAGGCCGGCCTGCCCGATGGCGCCCCCGGACCCGTGGCCGGTCGCCGACCAGTAGAGGTTGTCCGTGTCCACCGCGACGCCGCAGACCGCCGGCGCCGACAGGGCGATGAAGGACTGGTTGACGCTGCCGCCGTCCAGGTCGGAGCGCCCGATCGAGCTTGGGCCGCCCGTTGAGTTGTAGTTCGACCAGTAGAGCTGGTTGTCGTCCACGGCGACCCCGCACGGCGCATCGGCGCCGGTGATGAAGTCCGTGTTGATGTTCAGGCCGTCGCTGTCCGCGCGGCCGATCGTCGTCCGGTCGGCGTTGCCGAAGTTGCTCCAGTAGATGAAGGCGTGGGCTCGCGGCGCACCCATCCATGCGACGAGCGTCAGCGCCGTCGCGACGAGCGCGATCGATGCGGCGCTCTCCTATGTCGGGTCCCCCTGGCAAGCACGAAGCTCGTCATGCCTCTCCTTGGACTCGACAGGGGCCAGCCTAGCCATTGACACGGCTAGTCAAATACCGCCTTTTCGACGCTGGACAGATCGGCCTTGCAACCCCTCACAGCAGGCGCCTTGCCGAGGGCCGTGTCAGGGTCCTTGAGCCCGTGGCCGGTGAGCACGCAGACGATCGTCTCGGGCTTGTCCATTCCCTCGGCCACGGGAAGCCCGTGGGCCAGCAGGCCCGCCACCGACGCCGCGGATGCGGGCTCGCAGAAGACACCCTCGCTCGAGGCAAGCCAGTGGTACGCCTCGAGGATCTGCTGGTCGGAGACCGCCGCGACGCGGCCGCGGGACGCCGTGAAGGCGTTCATCGCCTCCTCCCAGCGGGCGGGATTGCCGATCCGGATCGCCGAGGCGACCGTCTCCGGGTTCTCGATCGGATGCCCCTCCACCAGGGGCGCCGCGCCCTCCGCCTGGAAGCCGTAGAGGACCGGCGACTCGCCGTACTCCTGGAACCCCTTCCACCAGGAGGTGACGTTGCCCGCGTTGCCGACGGGGATGGCGAGGGCGGCGGGCGCCTGGCCCAGCTCGTCGCAGGTCTCGAAGGCGGCCGTCTTCTGCCCCTCGATGCGCCAGGGGTTGACGGAGTTGACCAGCTCGACTGGGTGCTTCTTGGCGATCTCCCGGACGATCTCCAGGGCCTGGTCGAAGTTCCCCTCCAGCGCGATCACCCGGGCGCCATGCATCAGCGCCTGAGCGAGCTTGCCGATCGCGATCTTCCCCTCGGGGACGATCACCGCGCCGCGCATGCCCGCCCGCGCTGCGTAGGCGGCGCAGCTCGCGGCCGTGTTGCCGGTGGAGGCGCAGATGATCGCCTCGGCCCCGGAGCCCTTCGCGCGGGAGACCGCCACGGTCATTCCGCGGTCCTTGAAGCTGCCGGTCGGGTTGGCGCCCTCGAACTTGAGGTGGACGTCGGCCTCCACCCGCTCGGAGAGGCGGGGAGAGTGGATCAGCGGCGTCGAGCCCTCGTTCAGCGTCACGATCGGATCCCCCTCCTCGAGGGGCAGGCGATCGCGGTAGCGCTCGATCAGGGGGGTCGGCATCTAGCCGAACTCTTTTTCGATCACGCGGATCGAGCGAGGTGGCGAGCGCAGGAACCTGAGCTTGGCGATCCGCCGCAGGGCCGCGGCGAACTTCTTCTCGCTGACCTGGTGCATGACCATGATCAGCTGGGCCTCGCCGCCGAGGCCGCGCTGGACGACGCTACGGACAGAGACCCCGTTGTCGCCGAGCACCTCCGCGACCCGGGCGAGCACACCGGGCTCGTCGTCGACCTCGAGGTGGAGGTAGAACGCCATCTCCACGTCCTTCGCGATCCGCAACCTCGCGTTCTCCTCGAAGAGCGGCGAGCCGCCGCCGATCACGGAGACGACGTCGCCGAGCACGGCGGCCGCGGTCTCCAGGCCGCCTGCGCCGGGGCCGGACATGGTGATCTCAGTGATCGCGGGTGACTCCACCATCACCGCGTTGAAGGGGCCCTCGATCGGGGAGAGCGGATGGCCCGGGTAGAGGAAGCAGGGGAAGACCCGAACGCTGATCTCGGCCTCGCCGATCCGCTCCGCGACACCGAGGAGCTTCAGCGAGAGCCCGAGCTCCTTCGCGTAGGCGATGTCGTCGGGCTTGATCCGCTCGATGCCCTCGTAGGGGACGTCCCGGAGCTTCACCGGGGCGCCGAAGGCGAGGCGGGCGAGGATCGCCATCTTCGCCGCGGCGTCCGCGCCACCGACGTCGTCGGTCGGGTCCGCCTCCGCGTAGCCGAGGTCCTGAGCCTGCGCCAATGCCTCCTCATAGGAGAGGCCGCTGCGGGTCATCTCGGTGAGGATGTAGTTGGTCGTGCCGTTGACGATCCCGAACACCTTCTCGATCGGGATCGCGCCGAGGCTCTCCTGGACGACGCGGATCACCGGGATCGCGCCGGCGACCGCGGCCTCGAAGCGGAGCTGCGCGCCGCCCTTGCGAGCCGCCTCGACCAGCTCCTCCCCATGCTGGGCCAGCAGCTGCTTGTTGGCGGTGACGACGTGCTTGCCCTCCCGCAGGGCGCGGGTGACGTAGTCGAGCGCCGGGTCGATGCCGCCGATCAGCTCCACCACGATGTCGCTGCGGGACAGGATGCGGTCGAAGTCACCCTTGGCACGACTGAGGACGCCGCTCACCTTCGGGCGACGGCCCGAGACCTCCTCGACCATGCCCGCTCGCTCGTTGAGCAGGCGCCTGAAAGCACCGCCCACGGTCCCCTGGCCGAGGATCCCGACGTTCACCGTGTCTGCCATCACGTGTCCCTGCTGAGCAGGTCGTCCCAGGTCTCGCGCCGGACGACGACCCTCGCCTCGCCGTCGCGGCAGAAGATCACCGGCGGCCTCGGCACGCCGTTGTAGTTGTTCGCCATCGCGTGACCGTACGCGCCCGTGGCGGGAGTGACGAGCACGTCGCCGACTTGCGGGGCGGCCAGCTCGGCATCGCGGACGAGGACGTCACCCGACTCACAGTGCATACCCGCGACCGTCGCCGGCCGGTCGCGAGTCTCGGCAGCCCGGTCGGCGATCACGGCCTCGTACCGCGAGCCGTAGAGCATCGGGCGCAGGTTGTCCGACATTCCCCCGTCGACTGCGACGTAGGTCCGGACCCCGGGAATCTCCTTCACCGTCCCGACGCGGTAGGCGGTCACGCCGGCATTGCCGACCAGCGAACGGCCGGGCTCCACCAGGACCCGCGGCGCGGGGTCGAAGACGCGCTGGACGCCGCGCACCTTGACGTCGACGTAGTCCTCGATCGACGGCGGCTCGTCCGAGTCCAGGTACGCGATCCCGAGCCCTCCCCCGACATTGAGCAGCTCGGGAGCGAGGTCGACCGAGTCGCAGAACTCCGCGATCACCTCGATCGCCTTCACGTAGGGCTCGAGCTCGAAGATCTGGGATCCGATGTGGGCATGGAGCCCGACCAGCTCGAGGTTCTGCGACCCGCGCACCCGCTCCACGGCCCGCTCGGCGAGACGGTCCGCGAGGCCGAAGCCGAACTTCGAGTCGAGCTGGCCGGTCTGCACGTAGTCGTGGGTCGACGGCTTGATCCCCGGCGTCACCCTGATCAGGACCCTCTGCGGCCTGTCGAGCAGACGGTCGGCGAGCTCGATCTCATCGAACGAGTCGAGGATCAGGTGGCCGACCCCTGAGTCGAACGCGTACCGAAGTTCATGCTGGGTCTTGTTGTTGCCGTGCATGTGGATCCTGGCTGGATCGAATCCGGCGGCGAGCGCCATGTGAAGCTCGCCCCCGGAGGCCACGTCCACGGAGAGACCCGCGTCGCGCATCAGCCGGTAGGCGGCCGTGCAGGGAAGCGACTTGCTCGCGTAGATCACCTCATAGGAGCTCGTCCGCTCGGCGAAGGCGCGCAGGTACTCCTCCGCGCGTCGCCGGATGTCGTCCTCCGCGTAGATGTAGGCGGGGGTGCCGAAACGCTCGGCGAGCTCGACGACGTCGCACCCCGCCACCTCGAGATGTCCGAGCTCGTTCACGCGCGAGCCGGCCGGATAGACCGGCGAAGCGGCGATGGGGTCGGTGGCCGTCACGGGCCCTGAGCTTTCGGCTTCCACGTTCATGGGAGAGGCAATTCTGACGGGAACGAGCAGAATGCCCGCAATGGACCGGTCGATGCCCCCTGGCCCCGACCGCGAGGACACCCACAACGGGCTCTCCTATGCGCTCTGGCTGCCGGATGACGAGCCGCCCTTCCCGGGGGTCGTGGTCGTCCACGGGGCCGGGTCCCGCAAGGAGAACCATGCCGACTTCGCACGCATGGCGAACGCGAGCGGCTGGGCGGCCCTGACGTTCGACCTCCCCGGCCATGGTGAATCCGAGCCGGAGATGACCGGAGCGGCGGTCGATGCGGTGATCTCGATGGTGCACCTGCTCGAGGTCCAACCCGGGGTGGACGAGGGCCGGGTCGCCGTGCGCGGCTCGAGCCTCGGCGGCTTCCTCGCCATCTGCGCCGCCGCGGCGGCCCCCGAGATCGCCGGCGTGATCGCCATCTGCCCCGCCGCAGAGGACCATCTCGCGCGGGGAGTGCGAAGCGGCCGCTTCGACATGCGAGCCGGAGATCCCGTCGACCTGGAGGCATGGCTCCTGGCCCAGGACGTCGGTGAGGCGGTCGAGCGGATCGCCGGGCGCCCGCTCGTCCTGATGCATGCCGAGGGGGACACGCAGATCCCGAGCGATCACTCGGAGGAGCTGTACGAGCGGGCGGGCGGGCCGCGGAAGCTGATGATCGCCCCGGGCGGGGCGCACACGACGGTTCAGCACGACGCCGAGCTGCAGGGCGTCGCGCTGCGCTGGCTGGAGCGCGAGCTGCGGGCTGCCGCCGGCGGCTAGTGGTTGCCGGCCAGGCCCTGCAGGGTGTTGTTGAGCGTCTTGCCGAGCCCGCCGACCACGCCCCCGAGACCGGGGGAACTGCTGCCGCCCAGGCTGTCACCGAGGCTGTCGGTGTCGCTCTGCAGGGTGTTGCCGACGCCCGATACGGCCTGGCTGACGGGGTTGCTCCGACTGGGCGCCGAGGGCGGTGCCGGCTCGCCTCCCGGCGGCTGACCGCCACGGGCTCCGTTGGTGTCCGAGCCGCCACCCGGAATCAGCCCGTCGGCGGATCCGCCGCCATGGACCCTCGGCTGGTTCTGGTTCGGCGAACCTGCGGTGCTGCGGCCGGTGCCTGCGCCTACCACCTTCACCAGGTTGAGCCCTCCGGACTGGGCGGTTCGGTGCGCCGGGGGCGGAGTGGCGGTCTCCTGCAGCGCGACATCGGGACCGCCGTCGTCGCCGAAAAGCGAGCCGGGATGTGGCCAGGCGCTGAAGGTGACCAGGCCGACCAGGATCACGAAGAGCACGAACGCGCTCGCCATCAGCGCCCCGCTCGCCCCGATCCCGGCGAGATAGGCCTCCCAGCTACGCGGCTTCGCGTCGAAGAACGGCACCCGAAGCGTCGAGGCTAGTGGCCGTGGTGACCGGAGCTGTGGCCCCGGCCGCTGTCGGAGAAGTCGGTGCTCCCCGGAGTGCTGCTCGAGGGGCGAGGCGGCCTTGCGATCGGCCCCTTGCCCGTCACGACGTGACTGTCATTGCCCGAGTTCGGGTCTTCCTTGCCGTTCGTCCCGCCGCCCACGTTGCCGTGAGAGCTGTCCGGGTGCGATGGATGAACCGGATGCGAGGGGCTCTTGCTCGCCGTCCCCGGGACCCTGGTGTCGGTCCCGGAGCCGCCGCTCCCACCGGTGTCAGTCGTCGGCGGGGTCGTCGCGGGCGGGTTGACCAGGCCGCCCTGGGGCTGGCCCCCGTTGCCGCCGCCCTGGCCGCCGTTGCCTCCACCGGTCTTGGGGGCCGCCGCGCCGCCGCCGGCGGGGCCTCCGTTCACCGAAGTCGAGGCGACCTGGCCCGCCGCCGCGCTCACCGGCGTGGCCTGACCGGCCGAGGAGCCGGACGGGTTCGCGGTGCTGAGCTCGACGTTGATGCCCGCGGCAGTCTCATTTCCCGTGGGCCAGACATTGAACGAGACGAGACCGACCAGCGTCACGAAGACGATGGCGGCACCCGCAAGCAGAGCGCCCGAAGCTCCGACTCCGACTATGAAGCTCTCGGGGGTCTTGCTGTTTGATGTCTTGGTGGCCGCATGAGTCTCCCCCTCTCGCACGGCACGCCACTCGCGCGCACTCACGTTACGGTCATCGTCTCTGATTGGAACGGCTTTAGTAACCCCAATACCGGGGTAGCCATTTGTCCTATTCAGATTCCGCCGCGTCTACCGAAAACCTAGGAAGGGGCGGCGCCGGGGGCTACAGGTAGGCCAGTGGATCCGTCGTCTGGCCGTTGATCCGCACCTCGAAGTGGACGTGCGGACCGAAGCAGTAGCCCGTGCAGTCGCTCAGGCCGATGATCTGTCCCTGGGCGACCTGCTGCCCTGAGGTGACCAGGAACCGCTCCTGGTGGCCGTAACAGGTGGAGAGGCCGCCGCCATGATCGATGCAGGTGTAGTTCCCGTAGCCGCCGGTCGGTGCGGCGATCGTCACCGTGCCGGACGCGGCCGCTCGGATCGGGGTCCCGGTCGGGACGCCGATGTCGACTCCGGGATGGAACTCGTAGCCGTTGCCGATGTTCCGCGGCCCGTAGCCCGAGGTGATCGGTCCATTCACCGGCCAGATCAGCCCGTGGCTTCCCGCTTGGATCGGTCCGGCGGGCAGCGCGCCGGTGCCGGCGCCCAGCTGCTCCGCGATCTTCTGCGAGATGTCGCTGAGGTTGCCCTCGAGGTCGTTCTGCTGACCGCGGACCTTCTGCAGCGTCGAGTGCTGCTTGCGGCGAGCGGTGGCGAGCTCCGCGGTCCTCTGCTTCAGCTTGGCCGTCGTGACGTCGAGCTCATGCTTGCGGGCCGCGATCTCGTCGCGAGCATCACGGACTGTGTTGACCGTCACCTGCATCTCATTGCGGAGTTCGCGGACGCGGGCGACGATGTCGTTGTCCTGGTGCTGCAGCGTCTCCAGGTACTGCGTTCGGGCGAGCAGGTCGTCGAAGCCATGCGCCTGGAGGAGCACGGTGATCAGGTCGGGCTGGCTGGACTCGTAGATGGCGACGAGCCTCTGTTCGAGGATCCCGATCGCATCGTGGAGGCGCTGCTTCAGAGCGTCGAGACGAGCCTGCGCCGAGTCGAGCTCGGCCTGCTTCTGCTGTAGATCCGCCGCCACGGCCGCCTCGCGATTCCGCAGATCCGCGACCTGGGAGGTGAGCTGCTGAAGCTGGTCCGACTCATGGCTGATGCGGCTGGTGAGCACGCCGGCATGAGCCCGCGCGTGCGAGAGCTTGTTCTGCGTGGAGTTGAGCTTCCGCTCCAGGCTCTGCCCCGAGGCGCTTCCGCCCCAGAGCGCGTACGCGCAGACGATCACGGCGCCCGAGAGCGCCAGCATGAGCCGCTTGGATCCCGTCATCAGAGCGACAGATGTTGGCCTTCGCGAGGCGTCGGCTCTGCAGACCCGGTTGCAGCCGGTAGATCGGGCGGCGGTGTTTGTGGCCGGCGTTTATGCCGGCGTGGCGGCGGGCTCCGGCTCGGCGTGAGAGCCGTTGGCCGAGGCGCCGTTTCCGTTCACGGCCTGCTTGGCGGCCTCGGCCGCCTGGGCGAAGCGCTCCTGGTAGGTGCGGGCCTGCATCCGCGAGATCACCAGTCGCTGCACCTGGGCCGTGCCCTCGAACAGCTGGTAGATCTTCGCGTCGCGGAACCACTTCTCCAGCGGGCAATCCGTGGTCTGCGCGTAGGGACCGACCAGATCCATCAGCGCGGTGGTCGCCCACATCGTCACGTCGCCGGCCTTGAGCTTCGACATCGAGCCCTGGCCGCCCGTCATCGGGATGCCGTTTCGCCCCATCCAGGAGGCGCGCTGGACCAGCAGGCGGGCCGAGTCGATCTCGGTCGCCACGTCGGCGAGGACCTGCTGGATCCGCTGCTCCTCGAGGGCGGGCTTGCCGCCGTCGACGGTCTGCTCGCCGAGGTACTCCAGCGTCCACTCGTACGCCGCCTGTGCGATGCCGAGAGCCGAGGCGCCGACGATCGGGCGCGTCATCTCGAAGGTGGCGAGGGCATTGGAGGAGCCGCCCTTCTGGCCAGAGCGGGCGCGCTCGAGCTTGCGGTTCAGCTTGTCCATCCCACCGAGCAGGTTCTCGACCGGGATCCGGCAGTCCTCCAGGACGACCTCCGCGGTGTGGGAGGCGCGGATGCCGATCTTGGACTCCTTCTTGCCCTGGCGCAGGCCGGGTGTGCCCTTGCCGATCACGAACGAGGCCTGGCCGCGGTGGCCGAGCTCGGGGTCGACGGTCGCGACGACGACGTGGACGTCCGCGATGCCGCCGTTGGTGATGAAGACCTTCGTGCCGTTCAGGACCCACTCGTCGCCGTCGAGCTTCGCGGTCGTCTTCAGGCTCTTCACGTCGGAGCCCGCCTGCGGCTCGGTGACGGCGTAGGCGCCCAGAGCGATCTCGTCACCGAGGCCGAAGCACTGCGGGACCCACTCGGCGATCTGGGCGGGAGTGCCCGACGCGGCGATGCCGGCGGCGGCGAGGCCGGAGCCCTGGACGGCGAGCGCGATGCCCGCGCAGCCCCAGTGCATCTCCTCCGCGGTGATCACGCCGAACTGGCCGCCCGGATCGGCGCCCATCTTCTGCATGTGCTCGATGCCCTGCAGGCCCCACCTGCGGGCCTCCTTGATGACCTCCCAGGGCGTCGACTCCTCCTCGTCGTGCTTGCGGGCGACGGGGCGGATGACCTCGCGCGAGAACTTGCGGACGTAGTCGCGGTGCTCCTGCTGCTCCTCGGTGAGCGCGAAATCCATTTGCGAGCGGCCTGCCTTTCCGAAAAGAGAAGACTGATTGACTGGTCAGTCAGCCAGTTTACCCCAACCGGAAGTGGAACCTTTCACTTACCGCGATCGGACACCAACCTTCCTTATCGGGGGTCGCAGAGCGACGCCTGAGAAGGAAGGTCGATGGGTTGGGGGTACCTTTCGCCGCCGTGCGCCTCCCCCGCCCGATCCAGAACGCGCTCGACTGGCTGCGCTTCGACCTGCCCGCCAGGGCCGACCGCTGGTTCCTGCTGGCGGGCGGCGGCATCCTGCTGGTCGCGCTCGTGGCGCTGCTCGTCGCCGTCAACCCATTCGGCGGTGGCGGCAACGGCGAGACGCGCGAGGTGACGATCGCGGTCGCCACCGACAACGCGCAGGAGGCCCCGGTCGGCGTGCTCGGCTATCCGCTGGTCGCCACCCGCAACACCACCAGGATCAGCGGCCCGGACCCGATCGACGACGCCGCGGCGGCCGCGCTCGCCACGCATCCGTCGGCCCCCGAGTCACCAAAGCTCGAGGCCGTGACCCTGGTTCCCGACGATGGCTGGCAGGCCGGGATCGCCGCCTCCGTGCTCGCCGGCCCGCCGCTGCGATTCCCGGTCCTGATCAGCCAGCACGGCGCGGTCCCGGATGCGACGACGCAGGCCCTGGCCCAGCTCAACCCGCAGGGCGGAGGCGCATCTGGCGACGTGCAGGCCTACTCGGCGGGGGGCGCCTCCGTGCCCTCCGGGCTGAATTCGCAGGACCTTCCCGGGGATTCGCCCGCCGAGATCGCCAACTCGATGGACCAGCTCCGCCAGCGGCTCACCGAGCAGGAGCCGCAGCACATCCTCGTGGTGAGCTCGGAGCAGGCCGGATACGCGATGCCGGCCGCGGCCTGGGCCGCCCGCTCGGGCGATCCGGTCCTGTTCACCGGACGGAGCCAGGTTCCCGCCGCGACGCTCGCGGCGCTGCGCCGTCACGCCTCGGCCGCCGTCTACGTGATCGGGCCGGAGTCGGTGATCTCCAAGGACGCCATCCAGCAGATCGGCCGGGTCTCGGCGACGGTCCAGAGGGTCGGCGCCACCGGCGCGATTCCGAACGCAATCTTCTTCGCGCGGTACTCGGACGGCACGTTCGGATGGAACATCAACGATCCCGGCCATGGCATGGAGCTTGCGAACGCGGACCGGCCGCTCGATGCGGCCGCGGCCGCGTCGCTCGCCTCGAGCGGGAAGTGGGGGCCTCTTCTGATCACCGACACGGCGGATGCCCTGGCGCCCGAGCTGAGAAGCTTTCTGCTCGACATCAAGCCCGGCTACGAGGCGGATCCGACTCGGGCCGTGTACAACCACATCTGGCTGATGGGAGACGCGACGGCAATCGGCGGACAGGTCCAGGCGGAGATCGACGAGCTCGCCGAGCTTGCGCCGATCGGCGCGGGCGCCGGCAGCCAGGGGACCGGCGGCGGCATCGCACAGCCCGGCGGCCCGGAGAGCGAGCCGGTCCCGAAGCAACCCAAGACGGGGAAGAAGAAATGAGCGAGGCGGAGCGTCCCGACAGGCTCACGAGGGCGGTGACGGTCGAGGACATCCGGGCTCTCGCCGGGCCCTCCACCCCGCACTTCGCCCTCCAGGTGCGGAACCGGATCCGGAAGCTGATCGAGGGCCTGCCCGAAGACGATCCGGTGCGCCGCGAGGGAGACATCCAGATCGCCCGCCTCGACGAGCTCGCGCAGCACAGCGGCGATCCGCGGGGCGGCACGGGAGTCGCCCACTGATGAAGGAGCTCGCCGAGGGCGTCTGGCACATCAAGTGCCTGCCGGGGCTTCCCTGGGCGGTCAACGCCTATCTGGCTGGCGACGTCCTGATCGACGCCGGGTGCCGGCAGTCGACCGGGCGAATCCTCAAGCAGCTCGACGGGCACGACGTGACCGCCCACGCGCTCACCCATGCCCATCCCGATCATCAGGGCGCGAGCCATGAGGTCTGCGAGCGGCTCGGCGTCCCGTTCTGGTGCCCGGAGCTCGACGTCCCGGCGGCGGAGGACCCGAAGGTGATCGACGAGCGCCAGCCTGACAAGTTCATGGCGCACTTCTTCTGGCGGATCTTCCACGGGCCCGGCCACAAGG
Source organism: uncultured Solirubrobacterales bacterium (assembly GCA_963815045.1). GTDB lineage: Bacteria > Actinomycetota > Thermoleophilia > Solirubrobacterales > 70-9 > DASUPK01. The sequence goes on along the minus strand of CAWFET010000002.1, from coordinate 358,092 downwards.
TGGACAAGACGATCGGGGAGGGCGACGAGGTCGCCGGATTCCAGGTCCTCGACGTCCCCGGCCACTCGGCTGGCCACGTCGCCTTCTGGCGCGAGTCGGACCGCGTGCTGATCCTCGGCGACGTGCTGGCGAACATGGACCAGTACACGGGGATCCCGGGGCTGAACGAGCCGAAGCCGGCCCTGACGCCGGATCCGGCCCGCAACCGGGAGTCCGCGCGCCGGCTCGCCGCCCTGGAGCCGGAGCTCGTCTGCTTCGGCCACGGCGCGCCGCTGCGCGACCCGGCGAAGCTCAAGGGCTTTGTAGACGGTCTCGGCGACTAGGTCTGCGGCAAATCCCCTATTGCCATCCGGGGTTGAAATCTGAAAGGGTCGCCGGCAGGGAGTCCGTTGAAGCGCTGTCTCGTCTCATTCGCGGTTGTGGGCGTCGCCGTCCTGTCATTTGCATCGGCGGCGTCGGCGGCGATGACCGTCAACACCACCAACGACGAGAACACGTCCGGGGATCTGTCGTGCTCCCTGCGCGAGGCCATCGTCTCGGCCACCAGCAACACCGTCGGTGGGGACTGCGCCCGGGCTAGCGGCGACAACACCGTCACGCTGCCCACGGGCCACTACGTCCTGAACCCGACCCTCGGCGAGCTGGTCTTCGCCCAGGGCCCGACCGTCACGATCAACGGCGCGAACCCGAGCGATCCGGGTCAGACCTGGATCGACGCAGCCGCCACGCCCGCCGTCCCCTACCGGGTGATGGAGATCGCGTCGTTCGGCGGCGCGACTCTGAAGAACCTGAAGGTGTCCGGAGGATTGAGCGCGAGCGGAGTGGTCGGCGCCAGCCCCGGTCAGAGCGGCACCATCGGGGCCAACGGCGGCGGCATTCTCAACAACAACAACGGCGCGCTGACCCTCGACCACGTGCTGGTGACGGACAACTTCACCGGCGGCGGCGGCGGCGGCGCGAACTCGGCCGGCGACGGGGGCAACGCCGGCAGCGGCAATCAGAGTGGGTACGGCGGCGGCGTCTGGAACGGCACCAACGCCTTCCTCTCAATCACCGCGTCGACCATCACCGGCAACGGCACCGGCAACGGCGGAGCGGGCGGCGCCGGCGGCGTGGGCGTCAATTGCCCTCCCCATAACTCCGCGGGCACCTCGGGAGGCCGGGGTGGCTACAGCGGCTGGGGCGGCGGGATCTTCAATCAGGGCAACGCCACGATCACTACCTCGACGGTCAGCGAGAACTTCACCGGCTTGGGCGGAGCCGGCGGCAATGGCGGAAACGGCGCGGGTTGGGAGTCCTGTCCCAACCCCCCGGGCCCCGACATCATCTTCGGCGGCGGCAACGGCGGCGCCGGGGGCGCGGGCGGCAACGGCAGCTGGGCCTCCGGTATCTCCTGCTCCGGCTGCCCATTCGACTATCAGAACACCGCCGGCGGCGGTGGCATCGCGAGCACCGGAACGCTGACCATGACCGCGTCCACGATCAGCGGCAACAACACGGGCGCGGGCGGCATGGGCGGAGCCTCCGGCAACCCCGGCCAGAATCAGAACGGCACCTTCAGGGACGCGCAACCCGGCGGCGATGGCGGTTCGGCAGGCATCGGTGGAGGGCTGCTCGTGGTTACCCCGACGACAGGTCAGACGACCCTGACCAACGTCACGCTCGCCGGCAACTTCACCGGTAACGGCGGCGCGGGCGGCGCCGGATACAGCGGGGCCACCGGGCTCGGCGGCGGCCGGGGAGGTTATGGCGGCTATGGCGGAGGCATCTGGACCGTGGGAGCCAACAACTCTGGCAACACGGTTCTGCTCAAACACGTCACGGTCGCGCAGAACGGGCTCGGGGCGGGCGGACCCGCTGGAGCCAACACCGGCACGCCAATCCCGGGCATCCGGGGCCAGGGAGCCGGAATCGCGATGAACGGCGGCACCAACCCCGGTGGACACACTGTGGAGCTTCTCAACACCCTGGTCGCCAGCAACGGAAACCCGACACTCGACGTGAACTGCATCCAGTGGTACCCGCGAGATCAACGCGACGACCTCTTCAGCCTCGGGAACGACATCAGCTACCCGGACAACTCGTGTCCGGGCGCCAACGGAAATCCCATGCTCGGTGCGCTTCTAGACAACGGCGGTCCGACGCTGACGATGCTGCCGGGCCCCGGCAGCAGCGCCATCGGCGGCGTTCCGTCTCCGTGCCCGGTGAATGTCGATCAGCGCGGGCTCCCGCGGCCCGGTGGTGGGAGCGGGTTCCCCTGTGACATCGGTGCCGTCGAGACGGGAAGCGCATCCCCTCCCGTGGAGCTCTCAATCGCCAAGTCGGGAACCGGCGCCGGCACCGTGACCAGCTCACCGGCTGGCATCAACTGCGGTGGGACCTGTGCCTCGAACTTCGCATCAGGCCAGGTGGTGACGCTGACTGCCACCCCCGATTCGGGCTCGAGCTTCAGCGGCTGGTCGGGCGCCGGGTGCACGGGGACGAGCACCTGTCAGGTGACCCTGAATGCAAACACTTCGGTCACTGCATCCTTCGTCGCCAACTCCACTCCGCCCCCCAGCGGTGGCGGAGGCGGAGGCGGAGATGTGACCGGGGTGACATCCCCACCCGGGCCGACGGGCAAGCGCGCCGCGGCGCTCAAGAAGTGCAAGAAGAAGAAGGGCCGGGCGCGAGCGAGCTGCATCAAGAAGGCCAAGAAGAAGCCCCTCTGATCCGACCCGATCCAGGGCCTTATTTCGGCCCGAAGGCCTCGATGATCTTCTGCTGGTACTCGCCGATCTGCTCCGGCGGGATGAAGTAGGTCGCCGGGGTGAGGAACACGCCGTCGCCGCGCTCGGCCACCTCGGCGACGCGCTCGCGCACCTTGTCGAGCGGCCCGGCGGCGGTGAAGGCATCGGCCATCTCGTCGGGGATCTGCTCCGGCACCGCGGCGAGGTCGCCGCGGCGGAAGGCATCGCCGGCCGCCTCCGCCGCCTCCGCGAAGCCGTGCATCTCCCAGAGCGGCTTGTAGGTGCGAACGGTCGAGTAGAAGGCGATGGTGCGGCGGGCGGCGTCCAGAGCGCGCGACTCGTCGTCGTCGATCACGGTGGTGATCGTGGGGATGAAGTCGAGGTCCGAGCGCTGGCGGCCCGAGCGCTCGAGGCCGGTCTCGAAGCTCGGGATGACGACCTCGTCGAGCCAGCGAACCGGGCACATCGGATGGCCGATCAGCCCGTCGGCGACATCGCCGGCCATCCGGCACATCCCCTCTCGCATGGCGGCTGCGTAGATCGGGACCCGGTCCCGCACCGGCTTGTGCGGCCTGACCCAGCCCTTGATGTCGATGTCCATGTACTCGCCCTCGTAGCGGATCGGTTCGCCGCTCGAGGCCTTCTCCATGATCAGGCGAGTCGCCTCGATCACCTCCCGCAGGTGCGGGGCGGGCTTGCCGTAGTCGACCGAGTGCCAGGTCTCGTTGAGCCGCTTCACTCCCGCGCCGAGGCCAAGCCGGAAGCGACCGCCCGCCATCTCGTCGATGTCGAGGGCGCTGACCGCGAGGATGAACGCGCTGCGGGTGAAGGCCCAGGAGATGCCGGTGCCGACGTCGACCTTCTCGGTCTTGGCCGCGAGCCACGTCGCCTGGGTGACGGAGCTCCGGAAGAGCTCCGGCGTCCAGACGCAGTCGATGCCCGCGGCCTCGGCGGCGCTCGCCTGCTCGGCGAGATCGCTGGGCGTATCCCCGATCGCCGCGATTGAGATCCGGTCGAGAGCAGGCATTCGCGGCGCCGACCCTACTCGTCCGGCTGCTCGACGGGCGTGTTGTCCAGGGACCGCCACAGATAGAGGCAGGCCAGCGTGCGGCGCGGACGCCACTCGTCCGAGACGCGCTCCATGTCCTCGGGCCCCGGCAGGTCCTCCATCCGGTAGGCGATCTGGATCGCCCGGCGGATGCCGAGGTCTCCTGCGGAGACGACGTCCTCGCGGGCCAGGTGGAACATCAGGAACATCTCGGCGGTCCAGCGGCCGACTCCCTTCACCTCGATCAGCGCCGCGATCACGTCCTCGTCCGGCAGGTCCTTGATCTGGTCGAAGTCGAGCCGGCCGTCCTTGACGCGCTGGGCGAGGTCCCGCAGGAACTCGACCTTCGCGTTGGAGAGACCGGCCTTGCGGAGCGTCGGCTTTCGCTTGCGGAGCAGCGCCTCGGGCGTCGGCATCTTGCCGTCGAACTGGGACAGCAGCTTCTCCCAGATCGAGCGCGCGGCCTTGGTGGAGAGCTGCTGTCCGACGATCGCCCTGGCAACCGCCTCGAAGGGATCGGGCCTCGAGCCGCGGCGGTCGATCGCGGGGTCGATTGGCCCGCGCTCCTCCATCACGCGCCTCAGCACCTTGTCGGCGCGCATCAGGGCCCGGTCATCAGCCGTCCACTTCAGAGCTGGTTTGCGGGCATGCGCGCCCGCGGGCCTCGAGGCCATCAGCACCTCAACGCCCGCGGGCAGCTCAACTGTGAGATCGGGTCACACCCGCTGGATCAGCGTGCCGGTGCCGAGCCCGCCGCCGCAGCACATGGTCACCAGGCCCGTCTCCTTGTCGGAGCGCTCCAGCTCGTGGAGCAGGGTGGTGATCAGGCGCGCGCCGGTCGAGCCGAGCGGGTGACCGAGGGCGATCGCGCCGCCGTTCACGTTGACGCGATCCATGTCGGGCTCCAGCTCGCGACGCCAGGCGGCGACCACGGAGGCGAAGGCCTCATTGATCTCGACCAGGTCGATGTCGTCCATCTTCATCCCGTTCCGCTTCAGGATCTTCTGCGTGGCGGGGATGGGGCCGGTGAGCATCATCACCGGGTCGACGCCGACGGTCGTCTGATCGACGATCTTGGCCCTCGGCGTGACGCCGAGCTCCTTCGCCTTCTCCGGCGTGGTCAGGATCACCGCGGCGGCGCCATCGGAGACCTGGGAGGAGTTGCCGGCGGTGATCTTGCCGTCCTCCTTGAAGGCCGGCTTCAGCGAGGCCAGCTTCTCGGCGGAGTCCTCCGACGGCGGGCGGATGCCCTGGTCGGTGACGTAGGTGTCGCCGTTGTTCTTCCACGGGATGATCTCGCGCTCGAAGCGGCCCTCCTCGGTCGCCTGGTGGGCGAGCTGGTGGGAGCGGAGGCCGATCTCATCCATCTCGGAGCGGGGGATCTCCCACTTGTCGGCGATCATCTCCGCAGAGATGCCCTGCGGGACGAGGTTGTAGCGCTCCATCAGGGCCGGCGAGAAGGCGAAGCCGTGCTCCTTCATCACGTCGGCCGAGTCGGCGAACGAGATGTGGCCCATGTGCTCGACGCCGCCGCCGATGACGACGTCGTGGACGCCGGAGGCGACGAGCGCCGCGCCGAAGTTGACTGCCTGCTGGGCCGAGCCGCACTGGCGGTCGACCGTGGTGGCGGGCGTCTCGATCGGCAGCCCGGCCTCGAGCCAGGCGTTGCGCGCGATGTTGATGCCCTGCTCACCGAACTGCTGCACACAGCCGGCGACGACGTCCTCGACCTCGGAGGGCTCGATGCCGGCGCGCTTGATCGTCTCGTCGTAGGTCTTCGCCAGCAGGCTCGAGGAGTGGACGTCCTTGTAATAGCCCTTCTCCTCGTGCCCGCGCCCGACCGGCAGGCGGGCGGCCTCCACGATCACTACCTCTCGTCCACTGAACTTTCCGTTCTCAGCCACCACGTGCCTCCTAAGTCGGTTTCTTCAAGCAACCAAGCCTTGCCCGAAAAAGCATACACGCAATGACTGGCCAGTCAGCCAGTAGGTCCGCGCACCGCTTCCAGGGCCCGGCCGCGATCGAAGAAGGCCGCCATCCGGACAGGCCGATCGTCGGGATCGAACCAGAAGACCACGTCGAAGTCGCTCACCGGGATCTCCCCTCCGCCCTGCGGCGCCGCCAGGTGCCAGCGGGACTCCAGCCGGACCGTCCGGTCGTCTTCGACGAGCTTCAGGACCTCGAGCCGGTTGTCGCGCCAGGTCTCCACCCATCCCTGCATCCAGCGCCGCACCTCATCGCCGCGGTATGTGCCGGCGTCCGGAAAGCTCGGATCCGGAGTGAACTCGAAGGCGGCAGGGAGCTCGCTGAGAAACGCCTCGAGGTCACCCGAGTTCCAGGTCTCCACCTGGCGGAGAACCCACTCGACTCGCCGGCTCGCCACCCCGCGAATGTACGGCTAGTTGACGGTGATCGTCCCGTACATCCCCTGGGCGTAATGCCCGGGGACGTTGCAGATCATCACGTAGGTGCCGGGAGCCAGCTTGAAGTCTGTGCTCTTGGTCTGGCCCGGCGCCACGTCCTGGATCTCGCCCTCGTTGGTTGCGCCGCCGGCTTCGAGGCCATCCTCATCGACCTCGGCTCCCTTTTCGGGAAGCGAGCCGGCGCTCTTGTCGGTCTTGAATACGACCAGCTCGTGCAGGATCTGCCCGTCGTTGGGGGCGGTGATCGTGACCGGCCCGGCCTTCACCGTCGGACTGGAGGGGGTGAACGAGTAGTCCCCCAGCTTCACCGTGAGCGCCTGCCCCGAAGAAGTGGTGGTCGATGGAGTTGCGGCAGCGCTCGTGGGGACATCCGAGCCCTTGCTCGCTCCACAGCCCGCGAATAGGAGCCCAGCGACCGCGGTCACACCCGCGACCAGCAGCCATGTCCTGGATCTCATCTGCGTTCCTTCCTCTCGGTAATGGTCCGTTGAGCTTCGAGGAAGGACGGGGTTCCAACCACGGTGGTGAGCACCCGTGCGACCCCGTAGAAAGCCGCACCGGTGCGCCTGAGGCGACGGCGCGCGTGATACACACCTCCCGCATGGCGACATTTGAGACATATGAGCGACCGGGTATCGCGGGGAGCGGGACCATCGCCTGCGGCCTCGCCGCCTGCGCCAGCACGGCGTCCGATGTGTTGCTGCTGGCGCGGTCTGACGCGTCCGCTTGGAAGGCCGAAGAGCAGGCGACCTCGCTCTGCGCCAAGCTTGATGCGGCCGACGCCAACCGGATCAAGGTGACCACGCAGGCCGGCGACCTCGGCTCGTGCGATGTGGTGATCGAGGCAATCGTCGAGGAGCTTCAGCCGAAGATCGAACTGCTGAGGACGGCCGGTGAGGCGGCCGGTGACGCGGACCTCGCGACCACCACCTCCTCACTCTCGCTCGAGGAGATCGCGTCGGGCGGAGGGCACCCCCAGCGGACCTTCGGCCTCCACCCGTTCAACCCGGTCGCCCGCATGGACCTGGTGGAGCTCTGCATCCCGGAGGGCGCCGACGACGCCATCCGCTCGCGCGCCCGCGGCTGGTGCGAGTCGATCGGGAAGACGGTGGTCGAGGTCCCGAACGAGCCCGGCTTCGTCGTCAACCGCCTGCTCTTCCCCTACCTCTTCGACGCGGTCCGGCTGATGGAGCAGACGGGGATGGAGGCGGAGGACGTCGACCGTTGCATGACGCTCGGCGCGAACTACCCGATGGGGCCGCTCGCCCTGCTCGACCTGGTGGGGAACGACGTCGCGGTCGCGATCGGGGAGGCGCTCTATGCCGACTCAGAGGAGGAGCACCACCGCCCCCCGGGCCGCCTGATTGCCCTGGTGGACCAGGGGAAGCTCGGCCGCAAGTCCGGCGCGGGCTTCTACGACTACGACTGACCGCCGCTGAGGTCGATGACCAGCTGGGCGACGGTCCTGCCGACCGAGTTGAGCACGGCCGGGTCGAGCTTGTCGAGCGTGTCCTGCGTTCCGTTCTTGTACGGGTATGACCAATCGATCAGGTCGATCGACGGAACCGCCATCTGGAGGAACGGGATGTGGTCGTCGATGATCGGCGTCTGGGTGGTGTCGGGGAAGAGATCCTCGGTCCGGACCTGCTGAGCCGCCTGCCGCAGCTTGGCCCAGAGGGCCGGGCTCGAGTTGGTCTCGCGCGGGAAACGGGCGCCGCGGTTGGCGATGTAGTCGAGCAGGATCATGTCCCCGACCTGGCCGGGGTGAGCCGCCGCGTAGGCCCGGGAGCCGCGCAGTGCGCAGTACTGGAAGTCGCGGTCCGGGCAGCCGGGCGGGGCCTCCTCCCCATCGAAGAGGACGAAGCGAATCTCGGGATGGCCGGCGGGCAGCTCAAACGGCAGCGTCCGGGCCAACTCGATCAGCGCCGCTGTTCCCGCCGCACTGTCGTTCGCGCCGACGAAGCCCTTCGGCCGGTACTGCGTGTCGTAGTGGGCGCCGATCAGGATCGCGGGGGAACGGCCCGGGATGTCCCCGACGATGTTCCGGAGCGGCTGCTGCGGGCCCTTGCTGGGGAACGGCTCGAAGCTGCTGTTCGGCAGCATCGGCTTCAGCTCGCCGGCAAGCCGTCGCAGCTGCGGGGAGCCCGCGGGCCGCGGGCCCACATCCACCTGCTGGCGGACGAGCGGCATCACGCGGGCGATCTCGAACGTGGGCTGGTCCGACGAGCTTCCGGACCCACCGCAGCCGGCGAGGGCGAACCCCGCCAGCGCGAGGACGGCGAAGCTAAGCGGCCTGCTTGCCCTTGCGCTTGACGCGGGACTTCGTAGAGATCTTGGGTACGGCGGGCTCGTCATGGCGGCCGGAACGATCCCAGATCACATCGGCCTCCGAGACGCCCTGCTTGCTCGCCTCCGCCTCCACCTCTGACCAGGGAAGCTGGGCCTCGGGGAGGTCATCCCATCGGGCCAGGTCGAGCGCCTCGAGCGCGCCCTCCAGTGCCGGCCCCCGGTGCTCTTCGGAGCGGAGCACCGCCCTGACCACCTCAAGTTGCTTGTCGCTGAACCGGACGACCCACATAGAGCCTCCTAATGACTCTCTGGATTGCCGTGAAGCTAGAGCCGTAAACGGACGGAAGGGAGAAACTCCTGCAACCTGGGGTTTACTGGGATCGGGAATGGATCCGAACCGCTTCGATGCGGTTCTCGCGGACCGATTCCACCCGGATCTCGAAGCCGTCGGCGGTGATCAGATCGCCCCGCTTCGGAAGCCTGCCGAGTTCTCCGAAGACATAGCCGCCGACCGAGTTGTAGGCGTCGGTGTCCACCGGCAGCTCGATGCCGCGATCCGCGAGGTCGCCCAGCGAAACGTGGCCCCGGACGTACCAGTCGCCGTTCGCGAGCTGGCGAAGGGAGCCGGCGAGAGGATCGGTCTCGTCCTCGATCTCCCCGACCACCTCCTCGAGGATGTCCTCGACGGTGACGATCCCGACGGTCCGGCCGTATTCGTCCACCACCACCCCCACCGAGGAGCGCTGCCTCTGGAGCTCGGTGAGCAGGTCGTCGAGCGGCTTCGTCTCCGGGACGATCAGGGCGTCCCTGACGGCCGACTCGATCTTCGCCTCGGGACCCTCGTTCATCATCAGCCGGACCAGCCGCAGGGCGTGGACGATCCCGCGGACGCGGTCGGCGTTGCCGTCCTCGACGACGACGAGCCGGTTGTGCCCCGATGAGATGCAGAGGTTGAGGGCGTCCGAGACGTTGGAGGAGTGGTCGACGGTGACCACCGCCGGGATCGGCGTCATCACCTCGCGGGCCTCCTGCTCGTGCAGGTGGAAGACGCCGCGGAGCATCACGGCCTCGCCCGGATCGAGCTTGCCGCCGACCGCCGACTGTGAGATCAGGACCTGCAGGTCCTCGGAGGTGGGCTGCTCCTCGAGCTCGCCGGGACGTACCCCGAACATCCGCACCACGCCGTTCACGATCCAGGTGAGCCCGACCGTGAAGGGCGCGCTGAACCTGCGGAACCAGCGCAGCGGCCGGGACAGCCTCCGCGCGGTCCTTTCGGGACGGGCGATCGCGAGCAGCTTCGGCACCTGTTCGCCGACCGAGATCTGCAGCGCGGTGACGAGCACGAAGGCGATCGCCACGGAGATCGTCACCGCGACTCCGTGCGAGAGGGCTCCGAACGCTGGCTTGATCAGGGAGGCGACCGCCGGCTCGACGAGCGCGCCGATGCCGATGGAGGCCATCGTGATCCCGACCTGGCAGGCCGAGAGGTATTCATCGATCTGATCGAGCTGTGAGAGCACGAGGGTCGCGGACCGCGTGCCCTCGCTGGCGAGCTGCTCGAGGCGCGAGCGGCGAGATCGCACGAGCGCGAACTCGGCGGCCACGAAGACGCCGTTGATGGCGATCAGGACGAGCAGCAGGACGAGCAGGGCGGCGGTCATCGCGGCCGTCCCGGCTCAGGCAACCGGCCCGGGGCCGGATCGCAGACGCCCCAGAGGGCGCTCGTACTTCGAGGGAGGTCGTCGTCGGTCACAGGCGACGAGCCAAGGCTACCGGACGCGATGACGGTGTTTCCGGTGCTTGCGACGCCGCTTGCGATGCTTGCGCTTGTGGTGTGCGCCCGCCACCCCGCCCGCGGGCGGCGGTGGGGTCCCGGCCGTGCCGGCCGGCACCGATGGATCGTTGTCCGGCGCGACGACCCGGTCGCCCACGATCTCCCGCGGCGTGGCCGAGTCGAAGCCTGGAGGCGCCGCCGGTAGGCCGAAGTCGGCCGACCGCGCAATCAGCTCGGAGGCGGCGCGCTCGCAGACCGCCGAGATCGTCAACGACGGGTTCACGCCGAGGCTCGTCGGGATCGCGGAGGAGTCCATGCAGAAGAGCCCCTCGTAGCCGAACGCCTCGCAGCGGTGGTCGACGACCCCGAGGTCGGCCGAGTCGGCCATCCGGCAGCCACCGAGCGGGTGGGCGCAGTAAGCGCCGCGGGTCTCGGTGAGCTTGAGGAAGCGCCCGAGCCCCGCCTGTTTGAGGACGCCCCTGATCGCCTCGTTCGCCGCCTCGCGGACCGCAATCGACTGGTCGGAGAGGTCGTAGTCGAACAGCCCGATCCCCACGGGGCCGGGACCGGTGCGAACGAAGTCCCCGCCCAGCGGGGGCGGCAGGTAGAAGGTCCCGTCGCTGGTGTCCTCGACCATGGCGAGGATCTCGATGTGGCGGCTCCAGGTCGCGATCGAGCGCTTCTTCTCGCGGCCCCAGAAGCTCGGGTCCTCCCCATCTCCCCGCCCGTCGTCGTAGAGGAAGTTGGTGAGCTGCGAGAGGAAGATCTCCTGGAGGGTGAAGCGGCTGCCGTCGTGCTCGTGCCCGGAACGCCCCGCGTACCAGTCGTAGCTCATGGTCGTGATCGGCTTGCCCTTGAAGAAGTCGGCGTAGCCGGGAAGGCCGAGGAGATCGCGGACCTTCGACTCGTCGTCGTACTCGATCGCCGCGATGTGGTCGCCGTTCACGCCGAGGTGCTTGCCGAGGTGGGATGACAGGGAGGGCAGCGAGCCGCTCTGCCTCGAGCGCATCAGGATCACCGGAGTGCCCATCGCCCCGGCCGCGAGGATCAGCACCTTGCATTCGATGTCCTCGATCGAGTCCTTCTCGGACTTCGTATCGGGATCGATCCGCTTGGCCTTGACCAGGTAGCGATAGGGCCGCAGGCTCGACTGGCGGATCTCGTTGACCTCGACGAGCGGGCGGACCTCGACGCCGGCGTCCTCGGCGGAGGCCAGGTAGTTCGTGATCAGCGAGTTCTTGGCTCCGAAGATGCAGCCGGTGTGACACCACTTCGCGTCGACGCAGCGCTCCTGGTTGATCGCGACGGGCACCCTGTCGCAGGTGTGTCCCGCGCGATCGAGGGTGGCGGCCCAGAGCCCTCCGGACTTCGAGATCTGGTCCCACGCGGGTTGATTGACCCGCAGCCCCGCCTCCGCCCGCCCGTAGAACGGATCGAGGGAGCCGCGACTGATCTCCGAAGGCCACATCCGGCGGTCGGGGCCGTCATCGGGGCGGTGGTCCCGCCGGTCGAAGATCTCGGTCGGCGCGCGCAGCGAGGCGGCCAGGTAGAGGTTGGACCCGCCGCCGACCAGGTTGGCCGCCACCACCTGGGCGTTCGACCCCTTGGTCACCCCGCTCTGCCCCTCGCCCTGAATCAGCGTGTAGCAATCGGAGAGGTGGCCGACATCCATCGACTGGCGGAAGTCCGTGTGTCCCTTCCGCATGCCGCGCTCCAGGACCACGATGCTCGGATCCTCCCCCGCAGCCCGGTAGAGCTCGGCCAGGCGCCAGGCCGCGATCGAGCCTCCGAACCCGGACCCGACGATGCAGACGTCGACGCGCTCGCTCACGGCAGATAGCCCCTCTCGGTCGACTCTCGGCTGAGCGTGATGCCGTAGGAGAAGTCCCTGTAGCCCTGGGGAGCTATCCCCGGGTGGCCCATGACCCGGTAGCCGCAGGCGGTCTCCGAGGTCGGGTTGACCTGGGTCGCGGCCGCGCAGAAGGCGGTGAAGGCGACCGCGGCGGCGGCCTCCCAGACGGCTCGGGTCGGATTGGAGAAGGCGAGCCCGGTCAGGCAGGCCCTCTCCCGCGCCTCGTAGGCGAGGTCGAGGAAGTCGCCGCCTTGGAGCAGCGCGAACGCCTCGAGCTCGGCCAGGAAGGGCACGACCAGCGCCGTGAAGCCGAGCCGCGCATCCTGTCCCAGCAGCAGCGCGTCGGCCTCCACCGCGCCCGGATCGGGATCCACCCCGGCGATCGCCTTGGGATGGATCTCGTTCCCGAGATCGGTGACGCTCGCCGGGCGCCCGGAATCAGCGTGTCGTAGAAGGCCTGCATCGTCGCGTCCTGGTAGGCGACGTCGGCCTTCGCCTGGCCGGGGATGGCCATCCTGGCGGCGAGCGGAACAGCGCTCGCGATCAGGGCGCCGGCCCCCAGAACGCCCGCGCGCTGGATGAACTGCCGCCTCGAAAGCTCGGCGCTCACCGCGCCGCGGATCAGTCGCCCGTCCTCCATACCCCGGCGGCGAACGTACCAGGAAGCGGCGCACCGGGACCCCACTTCCGGGTACTGTCGGCGCCGGGTATGTGGAGACGGGCGACAGGGATCGCGGTCGCGGCGCTCTTGATCGGCGCGGCGCCGGCGGCGGCCGATCAACCGGCGGGACCGATAGCCCCCTGGGACGGCTCGAGCCCCTTCAACTGCACGATTCAGGACGTTGGCACGGGCACGGACTTCCCGGACCCGGGCGCCGATCCGTTCTGCGTGGAGTTCGACAAGACCCAGCAGAACGTCACCGACCTCGGCATCGTCGACTTCCTCACCAAGGAGCCCGCCCGGGTTGCCGCCGCGGTGGACAAGTGCTTCTACTACCAGTCGGACCACTGGACGGGCTCGATCGTCCAGGGCGAGCAGCCCGAGCTCTGGCACTGGGACGGCCAGTACTTCTTCGACAAGGCGATCGGCGCCGGTGGAGTGAACATCCAGAACCTGCGCTTCCTCGGGCAGCCCGCATCGTTCCCTCCCGGAACGATCCCCGAGCAGTTCCAGCCCTACTTCGACCAGGGAGGTGGCGGCGCCTACGTCGTCGGCGACATCCCGGCGGATCCGGCCTGCGCGGCCAAGGTCGACACGCCGGAGGAGCGGGCCCAGATCTACGCGGGCGGCGCACCGCCGCCGGTCGGGCAGGTCTCGCCTGACGGGCCGGCGCTCGCCTCAGGTGGCGTGGCCGGCGCGGTCAGGCACAGGAAGAAGTGCCGCAAGCGGAGGAAACGGACGGCTTCGCCATCAGGTCGCCGCTGCAAGCGGCGGCCTGGCAGCGGCTAGGCGAGCGCCTCCACCTGCTTGGCGAGCTCGAAGTCGTTCTCGGTGATGCCGCCCTCGGAGTGGGTCGAGATCGCCACCTCGACCTGACTCCAGGAGATCGCGATGTCGGGGTGATGGCCCATCTCCTCGGCCGGCCCGACGATCGAGTCGACGAATTCGACCGACCCCTTGAAGTCACCGCGATCGAAGCTCTTGACGATGTACTCGCCCCGCTGCCGCCAGCCCTCGAGGCCCTTGAGCCCCTCCTTGATCTGCTCGTCGCTGAGAAGTGCCATATTCGTGGGGTGCGAATCGCGAGCCTGGTCCCGTCCGCGACCGAGATGCTATTCGCCCTCGGCCTTGGCGAGCAAGTCGTCGCCGTCACTCACGAGTGCGACTACCCGCCGCAGGCGGTGGGCAAGCGTCATCTGACCCGCAGCCTGGTCCCCGAGGGGCTCTCAGCGGGCGAAATCGATGCCGAGGTCAGGCGGCTCACCGGCGAGGGACGCCACCTCTACGAGCTTGATGAGCCCGCCCTCGCCGAGCTCGACGTCGACCTGATCGTCACCCAGGCCGTCTGCGAGGTCTGCGCGGTTTCCTACGACGACGTCGTCGCGGTCGCCGGCCGGCTCCCGAGCCGGCCGCGTGTCATCTCGCTCGATCCCTCCAATCTCGCCGAAGTCCTGGCGGATGTCCCGCGGCTGGGCGAGGCGACGGGGGTCGCCGATCGAGCCATCGCCCTCCGCGCCGATCTCGATCGCCGGCTCGATGCGGTGTGCACGGCCGTTGCAGACGAGGAGCGCCGGCGGGTGCTGGCCCTCGAGTGGCTCGATCCGCCGTTCATCGGCGGCCATTGGGTGCCCGAGATGATCGAGATCGCAGGCGGCGAGGACGTCCTCGGCGTCGCGGGCCAGAAGTCACGCACCGCCGAATGGGACGAGATCGCCCGCTCGGGCGCCGAGATCGTCGTCGCGATGCCATGCGGCTGGGACGCGGCTCGGGCCCTCTCGGAGGTCGACGGCCACGCGGCCGAGATCGCCTCGATCGGCGCCCAGCAGGTCTGGACGGTCGACGCCGCGGCCTCCTTCTCACGACCCGGTCCCCGGCTGGTCGAGGGCACCGAGCTCCTCGCCCACCTGCTCCACCCGGATAGGGTTGACGCCCCGGACGGTGTTGCCTTCGAACGCGTGGAGGAGACGACATGGGCTTGAACTGGGCCGAGCACAGCGTCGAGATCGATGCCCCGATCGAGACCTGCTTCGCGGCGATCATCGACTACGAAACCTTTCCCTCCTGGCAGGGCGCCGTCGTCGACACCGAGGTGCTCGACTGGGACGAGAAGGGCCGGGGAAAGAAGGTCCGCCTCTTCGTCGACGCCAAGGTCCGGAAGGTCGACTACACGCTCGACTACAGCTACGACGAGCCGGCCCGGATCGAATGGGATTTCGTCGAGGGCAACGGCATCAACGGGGCCGACGGCCACTACCTGTTCGAGGACCTGGGAGGTGAGCGAACTCGGGCGACCTACAAGCTCGGGCTCGAGGTCGGCATCCCGCTCCCGGGGCCGGTCGCCCGCCGGGCCCACAAGACAACCCTGAAGGGCTCGGTCGAGGATCTGAAGAGGGAGGCCGAGCGGCGGGCCGCCTCCGCGCGCCGGGCCAAGGCGAGCAACGGCGCCAAGGCGAAGTCCCCGGACGACCGGGCGAGGGAGGACGCACTCGCCGAGAAGGTCGGCATCAAGCCGCCGCCGAAGGCTGCCCCGCCGGCCCGAGAAGAACCCGAGGACTGGGCCCCTGCGGAGAACGGCTCAATTGTCGAGCTCCCCGTCAAGCTGGCGGGCCGGGCGGCAGGACTCGGCCTGGGCGTGGCGCGCCGGGCGCTGGGCGCAGGATTCGAGGTGGCCGGCGCCGTTACCGGACGGATCCGCGGGCTAACCCGCCACCGCTAGCGCCCCGGCGAACGTCGCCGCGATCAAGAACAGGATCCCGGCGATCTCCAGGGTGTATCCGGGGCGGCCGCTCATCCGTCGCTCCACGAAGATCACCAGAAGGGCGGCGACGGCCCCGCCGATCAGGCCGCCGATGTGCCCTCCGATCGAGATTCCCGGAATCGAGAAGGTCAGCACCAGGTTGAGGACGATGAAGAGGCCGAATTGCTGCGCGAGCTGCTCGACGCCCCTCCCCCGCGCCACGACGATCACGCCTGCCATCAGGCCGAAGATCGCGCCGGAGGCGCCGACGGTGAAGGTGTTCGGATCGAGGATCAACACACCGAGCGAGCCCGCGATCAGCGAGACGAAGTAGATGCCGAGGAAGCGCGGTGTGCCGATACCGGGCTCGAGGATGCTGCCCGCGACGTAGAGGACGTACATGTTGAGCAGCAGGTGGAGGAATCCCGCGTGCAGGAAGCCGCCGGAGATGATTCGCCACCAGTCGCCGTTCGCCACATCTGGCCCGTGTAGGCCGGCGTCGTGGATCACCGATCCCCCGCCGCTGAACTGACCTGCCCCGCCGCCGGCCAGCTCCACCAGGAAGACGATCACGTTGATCGCGATCAGCGCAATCGTCGCGGGCATCTTCCCCGCGGTGGGGCTGAAGGCGCCCTGGCCGACGCGGACCTTGGTGGTCTGCCGGGCACACTCCGGACAGCGCATCCCCACCGAGGTCGAGGTCATGCACTCCGGGCAGATCGGCCTGCCGCAGTTCGAGCAGGACACGCCGGTCTCCCGGTCCGGGTGGCGGTAACACGTCTGGCGCGTCTGGGTCGCCTCCATATCCCGGCCAGCCTAGACCAGCGGACTCTTCGTCCCGGCTACTGGATCGTCGCGCTCAGCAGGATCGGCGGCGTCGGCACGGTGCGGCCGGGATGGGGCTCCTTGGTGACCATCACCTTCGTGCCCGAGCTGAGATGGCCGTCGACCGCGGTCATCGCGCGGCCGGTCTCATCGGGGATGAAGTTGGACGAGGGCCGCACGCTGTTCCCGTTGGCCACCCACACCTGGTAGACCTCTCGCCCGCTCAGCTGGTGGAGGCCGTGCAGGTCGAGCATCGAGGTGTTCTCGCCGACCGCCATCGTGCCGCCGATGCCCTGCTGCGCGACGACCGGGACGGTCTCCGCGCCTCCCCCCTCTCCGCCGCCGTTGCCGGCGATGACGTAGCCGCCGATGGCGGCCACGACGATCGCGATTCCGACGGCGAGGGCAGGGCGCGTCAGCAGCCCGCGCCAGCCGCGCCGCCGGCGCGGGGGCGCCGCCGGCTCCCGGACCTCCGCGGTCCGGGCGACATCGGCGTGGACCTCCGCCAGGACGCGTTCGCGCAACTCCGGCGGCGGCTCGAGCTGCTCCACCGATTCGCCGAGCACCGCCACCGCGGGAGCGAGTGCCTCGAGCTCCCGCGTGCAGCGTGCGCATGTCGGCGCGTGCGCCTCGACCTCCGCGGTCTCCCCCGGGTCCAGAGCCCCCAGCGCGTACGCGACCAGCTCGTCTCTGTCCGGGTGGTCGCCGATCACCAGCCCTCCGCCAGGGTCGCCCTGACCTTGTCCATTCCGAGGCGCATCCGGCCCTTCACCGTGCCAAGTGGCTCGTTCAGCATCTCCGCGATCTCCGAGTGGCTGAAGCCGCCGAAGAAGGCGAGCTGGATCACCCTCGACTGGTCATCGGGCAGGCCCTTGATCGCTCCCCGGACCTCCTGGGCAGTCTCGCGGCGGAGCGCCTCGGCCTCGGTGAGCTCATCTGACGCCGTGCGCTCGAGCAGCTCCTCGCCGCCGGAGGCCAGCTTCGGCGAGCGGCCGGACTCCTTGCGCAGCCAGTCGATGGCCCGATTGCGGACGATCCCGAGGGTCCAGGAGCGGACGCTGCCGCGGGCGCGGTCGTAGCGGGCTCCGCTCCGCCAGATCGAGAGCAGGGCCTCCTGCGTGACGTCCTCGGCCGCCGTCCGGCTGCCGACGATCCGGTAGGCGAGTGAATACGCCGCTCCGGCGTGCCGGTCATAGAAGACCTCGAAGGCCAGCGGGTCCTCGCGCGCGACGAGGGGCATCAGGTCCTCGTCCGCAAGGCGCTGGACCTCAGCGCGCGTCATCGGCGCGACTCGGGATGATCTGGTTGGCGTCCTCCCACGAACATGGCTACGAGCGGTTCACGTAAACGGATCACGGCTGCAAGGAGGTAGCGATGGATGAGGCAAGTCCCGCCAGGTTGTACTGCCTGCTGGTCGGTGCGGTCCTGGTGATCGCTGGGATCATCGGATTCTTCTATGAGGCCAGCTTCGCCACCGGGGACTCGATCAGGGCCGACGACGTGTTCGGCGTGCTCTCGGTGAACGGCTGGCACAACGTCGTGCACATCGCGATCGGGGCGCTGCTGCTCGTCTGCGCGGGATCCGCGGCGCGCGGGGCGGCGCTCTTCGTCGGTGTCCTCTACATCGTCCTCTGCGTCCTCGGCTTCATCGCGACGGGCGATGGCGGGATCACCTTCGTCGCCAAAGACGACGTGCTGATCAAGCTCGTTCCCGTCAACAACGAGGACAACGTCCTGCATCTGATCCTGGGGATCACCGGGGTGATCGCGTACTTCGCGTCTCGTCCAGTGGGCCGGGCGGCGGCGGCGACGTAGAGCTCGGCTAGTCGCGGCGGCTGCGGACCTGATCTCGGACCTGATCGGCGATATCCGAGACCTGGTCTGCCAGCTCTGAGAAGCGCGAGGGCCTCTTGCCGCCGCGGCGGCGCAACTCGACCAGGACCAGGCCCCCCGCCGCGACTCCGCCTGCTGCGATCGCGGCGGCCGGGCGCACCCAGTTGCGTGGGTCCCGGAGGGAGCGGAGCTCGGACTCGGAGAGCTCGTCCGCCCAGGCGGAGAGCTCTTCGGCGGCGGCCTCGGTGACAGCGCTCAGGGTCTCCTCCACCCGCCCGGAAAGCTTCTCCGGAGGCTCGATCGGCCGGAGGGCCGAGCGAAGCAGGTTCTCGACGTCGCCCGGGGTCTCAGCCGCCATTGACGCTCATCTCCTCCTCGAGCTGCTTGATCGCCCTGTGGATCAGGACCTTGGTCGCGCCGTCCGACCGGCCGAGTGACCGGGCGATCTCGCGGTTGTCCATGCCGAGCGCGAACCGCATGATCAGGGCGTCGCGGCGATCGTCGGGCAGATGCTGGAGGTGGTCCATCACGCTCTTCAGCTCCTCCCGTCCCTCGACGATCCGCTCGGTCCCATGCGGCGCGGCGATCGGCTCCGACTCCTCGAGGACCCGCTGAGGGCGCCGGGCCCGGTCGCGGTGGTAGTTGGAGGCGAGGTTGTGCGCGATGCGGATGAGCCAGGGGCGAAGCGGGCGGCCGTTCGACTCGCGCCGGGCGCGCTCGAAGTGCCGGTACGCCTGGAGGAAGGCCTGCTCGGTGACGTCCTCGGCGTCGTGGTGATTGCCGACGCGGTAGTACGAGTACGAGTAGACGTCGCGCAGGTGATCGCGGTAGAGCTCCTCGAAGGCGCGATCGAGCTCGGCCTTCGACTCCCTCGGCGCGCCGTTGCTCGCGGCGACCTGCTCGGAATCCGACACACGGCAAGCGTACTCGCGGGGGCGATCATGCCGCCCGGCCTCCGGCAACCGGTTCCCGCCTTGCACGCTCGGCCTGCCTGACGCGCGCCATCCACTCCGCGGGGGAGATCTCACCGGCGATCAGGCCGGTCAGCCCCTCGAGCGAGGAACAGTCCATCCCCGCATGGCGCACCGCCGCGGTGATCAGCGGAACGGAGTCGAGCGCCTCGGAGGCCTGGCCGATGATCTCCGGGATCTGCTCGGCCGGGGTTCCCTCGCCCAGCAGCTCACCGGCCCGGCGGTTGCGGCTGCCCTCGGCGAGGATCGTCGCCGTCAGGTCGCCGACGCCCGCGATGCCGGCGAACGTCTCGTGCAGGGCGCCGCGTGCACGGGCGTAGGCCACGCATTCGCGCCAGACCTGCGCCGTGGCGATTCCCGCCGCGTTCATTCCCTGCGCCCGCGCCGCCGCGCCCGCGAGGGCGGCGGCGTTCTTGGCGGCGCCCGCGACCTCCACTCCGATCATGTCCTCGGAGCGTTCGCAGACGAGCCCCGCCTCGTCGAAGACGCTGCCGAGCTGGTCGCGGAGATCGGCGTCGCGGCTGCCGAGGACGAGGGCCGCGGTGCCCGAGACCGCCTCCTTGGCGTGGGCCGGCCCGCCGAGCGAGGCGACGGCGCGAGCGCGGATGCGCTCGGAGACGTACTCGGAGGGAAGCGCGGCCATCGGGGCGACCATCCCCTTGCTGAGCAGCAGGACGGAGGCACGCTGACCGACCCGGTCGCCGATCGCGCCCACGGCCTGCGGCAGGGCGGCCGAGGGCACGGCGAGGCAGACGAGGTCGATGCCCGCGAGCTCGATGTCGGCCGCCCGCTTGACGGTGAGGGTGTCGGGCAGGTGCACGCCGGGGAGGTACTGCTCGTTCGTCCGGGTCTCGTTCATCTCGTCGGCCCGCTCGGAGGTGCGGGTCCCGAGCTGAACTTCGAGGCCTCCGCGCGCCAGCAGGACGGCCACCGCGGTGCCCCAGCTGCCGGCGCCGATCACCGCGGCCTTGCGCAGAGGGGGCAGACCGCCGAGCCACTCCCACTGCAGCTCGATCACCGGCCAGACGCGGGCGCCGACCGAATTGGCGAGCGCCGGCGACGGATCCTCGGTGCGCGGGAAGGTGAGCGCACGCCCTGTGCGGACCTTGACCTTCCGGGGGCGGATCTTCCAGCCGCGCCGGACCTGCTCGGTGCCATGGACGGCGACGGGAAGGACGGCCGCGCCCGTCTCGAGTGCGAGCCGCCCGAAGCCCCGCTTGGGCCGGGCCAGCGACCCGGTCCGATGCCGCGTGCCCTCGGGGAAGATGCAGACGGCGCCGCCCCGCTCGAGGACCTCGCGGGAGGTGATCAGGGTCTGCTCGTCGGACTGGCCGCGGCGAACCGGATAGGCGCCGAGGCGGTTGAGGATCCAGCCCTGCCAGCGCTTGTCGAAGAGCTCCATCTTGGCGACGTAGTGGAGAGGCCGGTTCCACGGCAGCGAGGCACCGATCACGAAGGGGTCGAGGAAGCTGCGGTGGTTCGCCGCCACGATCAGCGGGCCCTTGACCTTGCCGTGCTCTCGCCCGATGCGCACCAGGCGGAAGTAGAGGAGGAAGAACGGGACGAGGATCAGGCGCGCGAGGAAATAGAGCGGGCGGTTGACGCCGTGCTCACGCGTGAAGCGGTGGTAGGCGAGCAGCCTCTCCTCGTCCATGCCCAGATCGAAACCCCAGCATGGCGGGCAGTTACAGGCAGGGCGCGACCGGCCGCGGCTACCAGGCGGCGTCGAGGATCGCGGCGAGGTCCTCGCGCGTGACCTCGCCCGGCGTCATGTGCTCCAGCTCGCCCCGCTGCATGGCGACGTCGAGGACCTCGTCCAGGCGCGACCGATCGGCTCCGAGCTCGCTGAGGCGCCGGTGACCGGCGAGCTCGCCGATCCGCTCACGCAACCCTCCTGGGTCGGTCCCGAGCGCCGAGGCGAGGGCCCCGATCTGCTCCGGTGCCCGCGAGCGCATCGCCTCCATCGTGTGGGGAAGGAGCGCCGCATAGGTCTCCGCGTGCGGGGTGCCGAGCACCCGGACGGTGGTCTGCCCGAGGACGTGATGCAGCGCGATCCCGCCCCGGTCGACGGCGATCCCGCAGAGCAGCGCACCGAGCGCGAGCCCGGTGCGGTCCCGCTCGCCGCGGGTCTGGTCGAGAGCACGCGCGATCAATTCGGCGCCGCGCAGGCCCGCCTCTCGGGAGGCCTCGTCCGCCAGGGGCGTGTAGAGGGAGTCGGCGCCGTGCGCCAAGGCGTTCATCGCCGTGGCGCGAAGCTGCGGCTCCGGCGCGCTGGTCATCTCGTCCGCGTATGCGATCACCAGCGTCGGCCTGACCCCCATGGCGGCGCCCCGTCCCTCGGGCAGCCGGTGGATCGCGGTCAGCGGGGCGCCGGAGAGCGTCGTCGGGATCGCCGCGACCTCCCCTCCGCGGACAGCGGCGACGGCCTTGGCCGAGTCGATCACCCGGCCGCCGCCGAGGGCGACCAGGCGATCGCCGCCGATTTCGTCGACGATCGCCGCCGAGGCCTCGGGGACTCCGCCAGAAGCGATCAGATGGGTGCGCGCCGCAGCCTCACCGAGACCGCCGGCGTCCGCCAGCGCCCGAGCGGTCGAGAGCAGCTCGAACTCGTCCCAGCCCTGATCGGCGAGGGTGCCGAGCGGATCGGTCAGCGGCCCGCCGTAGAGCAGGACCCGGCGCCGGTCGTCGGCGAAGTCGATCCACTCCCCCGGCCCGGGCGGCTTCAGGTCAGCGATGGACAAGAGCCCGGAGTGGGACTCGAACCCACAGCCTCCTGATTACAAATCAGGTGCTCCACCAGTTGAGCTATCCGGGCGACCCGGAAAGGGTATGCCCGAACTGAGCGCCCTATGAATCCGGGTCGTCGTAGTCGCCCATCGTCGACGTCGATCCGATTGGTGGACGGAAGGTCGGGCATACTGCCCGCGTGGCGAATCTCCGCAAGGCCGTCGAAGATCCCGGCGCCGCCGCCGACCGCGGGCGCTGGCTGGCGCGTGGAGCCTGGCTGCTCGCGGCCACCGAGGTGGTGCTCGCCATCCGCAACCACGTCAATACGCGGCTCAGCGAGAAGGACCGGCAGCGGATGGTCGAGATCGTCAAGGCGTCGAAGGGGCGGCCGTCGAACCTCTCCGATCGCCAGCGCAAGGAGCTGAGGGCGCTGCTGGACCAGGTCGAGCCGCGCGAGCTGGCCAAGACGGTCGCCTCAAGCGGCTTCGCCGGCCGATTCGCCAAGGGTCTTCGCCGCAAATAAAGCGGCCGCCCCTCTCGGAGCGGCCGCTTGGCTGCCGTGCCGTTCTCAGAGGAAGGTGTTCTAGATCTTCACCGCGCGTGAGTCGAGGTGGATGCCCACCTTGCGCTTGACGCGCTGCAGCGCGTTGTCGACCGTCTTGGTGTCGCAGTCGAGCCGCTCGCCGATCACCTCGTAGGAGTGACCGTCGAGATAGAGCGCCAGGACTCGGCTCTCCAGCTCGGACAGGACACTCGTGAGGCATGCGACCAGGCTCTCCAGCTCCTCGCCGGAGATCACCTGGTTGGCGGGATCGCGGACGGACGGGCCCGGCAGGACCTCCTCGAGGGTGGTCTCCGAGTCCGGCCCGGCGGCGGCCGGTGTCTGGCTGAACGAGACGTACTGGTTGAGCGGGGTGTGCTTGTTGCGCGTCGCGGTCTTGACCGCGGTGATGATCTGGCGAGTGATGCAGAGCTCCGCGAAGCCGCGGAAGCTCGCCTCGCGCTCGGGGCGGTAGTCGCGGATCGCCTTGAACAGCCCCAGCATCCCCTCCTGCATCAGATCGTCGGCATCGCCGCCGAGCAGGAAGTAGGACGAGGACTTGACCCGCACGAATCGCCGGTAGCGGCGGACCAACTGGTCGTAGGCGTCGGTCCTGCCGTTCTTGGCGAGAGCGACGAGAAACTCATCGTCCGGGCCTGGCCCGGTGGTGGTGCGGGCGCCCTCGGGAATGGCTCTTGCGGGGACGACCGCGTGCTCTTCGGTGCTTGGGGTAGGAACAGCCACAGCAACCTCCTCTTGGGGGGATCTGTGGCGCCCAGTTCCTCCCCTGAGGCGCCTCGGTCCGGGTGCTGTCCGTCAGGCTCGACCTGAGGTTCACCCTTACTCGCGGAGCAGCCTACTCGCGGATCCCCCAATGTCAACCACAGTTCGGAGCCGATGCAATTCGGCTTGCAGGATCCGTGCCTGGAGGGGTCCGAAAAGCGGCATCCGTCCGCGAGCGCTGGTAATCCGTGTCCCGCTCGGCGTGCGGCCGGGCCGAACCAAGGAGGAGAGATGGAGGCGAGCGCACACCGGGTCGAGCCGGGTCGTGTCATCAGCGAGGCATTCCAGACCTACCAGGACCAGGCGGGGGCGCTGCTCGGTGGCGCGCTGATCGTCATCGGGATCGCCGGCGTGATCGAAGGGCTGCTCGCGGTCACGGGAAGCCTCATCCTGGCGCTGCTCGGCATCCTGATCGGACTGGCGGCGAGCTTTCTCTACACGGGCTATGTGGTGAAGCTCGTCCAGGACGTCCGGGACGGCCGCCGGGACTTCAGCGTCGGAGAGCTCTTCTCGCACGCCGCGCCGTACGTCGGGACCCTGATCCTCAACGGGATCCTCGCCGGCATCGCGATCGCGATCGGCTTCGTGTTGATCATCGTCCCGGGGCTCATCCTGATCACGATCTGGGCCGTGATCTCACCGTCGATCGTCGTCGAGGACAAGGGCGTCTTCGAGGCGTTCGGCCGCAGCCGTGAGCTGGTGCGCGGCGACGGGTGGCAGGTCTTCGGCGCGATCGTGCTGGCCTTCCTGATCGTCTTCGCCGTCGGCCTGGTCGCCTCGATCATCGGCGCGGCGATCGGGGACGTCGGCCGGGTCATCCTGCAGGCCGCCGCGAACGTGGTGACTGCGCCGGTCGCGGCGCTCGTCGCGAGCATCCTCTTCTTCGACCTCGGCGGCGGCGCCGGAGCGGCCACGTCACCGGCGTCACCGGAGGCGCCGGCCCCGCTGGACGCACCGGAGCCACCGCAGGCACCGGAGCCACCGCAGGCACCGGAGCCACCCGCGCCCTAGAGCCGGGCCCGGATCAGTCTGGAGCGCACTCGCCGCCCTCGGCCTTGCCGAGGCGGCCGAGCAGCTCCGCGAGCGTCCTCATCTCTTCGTCGCTGAGCACGGCGCCGAGCCTGCTTTCGATGTCCTCGATGTGCCCGGGAGCAGCCTCCCGGAGCTTCTCCAGTCCGGCGTCGGTCAGGATCGCGTAGCTGACCCGCGCATCCGACTTGCACTCGCCCTTGCCGACGAGGTCCTGCTCCTCGAGGCGATCGAGGAGGCGGGTGATGCCCGACGGCGAGAGATTCAGCTCGTTGGCGAGGTCGATTCGCCTCATGCCCTCCTCGCCCGCCCGGTAGAGGAGCAACAGCGTGCCGTAGTCGTTGACGGTCAGCCCGTGGCGAGCAACGAGGGCGGCGCTGAGCTCGCGGACGAGCACCGCGTGCGCGCTGATCAGGTTCCCGAACGCATCGGTGGACGAACGTGTTTGAGTCTTCAACTGTTGTGGAGTCAAGTTTCTCTGCTAAACTGTTTGACAGGTCAAATAAGTGTAGCTCTCGACAAGGAGGCGTTCAATGACCACAGCACAAGCAGAGTCAACCATTCCCACCGGCACCTGGCAATCCGACCCGGTGCATTCCCACGTCGGGTTCGCCGTCAAGCACGTCGTCGGGACCTTCCGCGGCAGCTTCGGCGAGTTCGACGCGACGCTCAGCGACGCCGCCGGCCGGCCTGAGCTCTCGGGGCACGTGCCCGTGGGAAGCGTCCAGGTCAAGGAGGAGAACCTCCAGGCCCACCTGCTCTCCCCAGAGTTCTTCGACGCCGAGAAGACGCCGCGGATCTCGTTCCGGTCGACCGGAATCACCGCCGAGGACGGCCAGGTCGTCGTCGACGGCGAGCTGACAGTCCGGGGAACCACCAAGCCGGTGGTCGCCCGTGGCGAGCTCAGCGGCCCCGCGCCCGGCCCTGACGGCAACGACCGCATCGGCCTCGATCTCGAGACCAAGGTCGACCGCCACGACTACGGCCTCGACTGGCAGATGGAGCTCCCCGGCGGCGGCAAGACCCTCGGCGACGAGGTCACGCTGTCCGTCCACCTCGAGCTCATCAAGGAAGAGGCGTAGCCATGAAGTTGCTCGCGATCTCAGGAAGCCTGCGTCGCGACTCCCACAACACCGCGCTCCTGCGGGCGGCGGCGGAGCTGCTGCCGCCGTCCGTGGAGCTCGAGCTCTTCGAGGGTCTGAAGCAGGTGGAGCCCTACGACGAGGACGATGACGTCGGCGCGGGCCCCGCCGGGGCCCGGAGATTCCGTGAGGCCATCGAGGATGCGGACGCGATCCTGTTCGCGACGCCCGAGTACAACTCATCGATCCCGGGGCAGCTGAAGAACGCTGTCGACTGGGCCTCCCGGCCGAAGAGCGAGAACGTCCTCTGGGGCAAGCCCGTCGCGGTCGTCGGCGCGAGCACGGGGATGTTCGGGGCGGTCTGGTCCCAGGCCGAGCTCCGCAAGGTCCTCGGCGCGTCGGGCGCCCGCGTACTCGACCTGGAGCTGCCGATCCCCCACGCCCATGAGGCGGCCTTCACCGAGGATGGCCGGCTCGCAGAAACCGAGACACGAGACAGCTACACCGAGATCCTCGACGAGCTGGTCTCGCTGGCCGATCAGTCGGCTCAGGCCGTAGAGCTGGCCGCCTGACCGCCGCCCGGTAGGCTCCGCGCCGATGGAGCGACGCGAGGGCATCGACGCCCCTGACCAGCATGCGATGGCTGCGTTCGCGAGCCGCGCATCCGAGGGCCCGGTCTACATGCTCAACCTGCTCGAGTTCGTGCCCGACGGCGGCGCCGAGCGCTACGCCGAGTACGGCACCGCCGTGGCGCCCCTGCTCGAGCGGGCCGGCGGCAAGCCCGTCTTCGCGGGCCGGCCGGCAGAGCAGCTGATCGGCGAGGGCTCCTGGGACATGGTCCTCGTCGTCTCCTATCCGACGCGCCAGGCGTTCATCGACATGGTCTCGTCACCCGAATACCAGGAGATCGAGCATCTGCGGAGCGAGGCCCTGGTGCGGTCGGAGCTCCGGGCGATGGACGCGTTCGACGCGGCCGAGCTGCCCGGCGGCTAGCCGGCGCGCTGGCGGCGCGCCTCGAAGAGGATCACGGCCGCGGCCACCGAGGCGTTGAGCGACCCGACCCTGCCGGAGATCGGGATCGAGACAAGCTCGTCGCAGGCGCCGGCGACCCGCTGCCTGATGCCCTTCCCCTCCGATCCGAGCACGAGCACCGCCCGGCCCGTCCACTCGACGTCGGTGTAGAGCTTCTCGGCGTCCGCATCCGCGCCGTAGATCCAGGCGCCCGCCTCCTTGGCCTCGCCGAGCCAGTCCGCCAGGTTCCTGACGCGTGCGACCGGCAGGTGCTCGACGGCGCCGGCCGAGGCCTTGCACGCGGCCGGAGTGACCGAGGCCGACCGACGGTCCGGGATCACCACCCCGGCCGCCCCGGCCACCTCCGCGGCCCTGCAGACGGCGCCCAGGTTGTGGGGGTCCTGAATCTGGTCGAGGGCCACGACCAGCCCCTGTCCGTCGTCGTCGGCGAACAGGCGACTCGAGTCCGCGTAGGGATAGGGGTCGACCTCGGCCACGATCCCCTGGTGGTCACGGGATCCGCAGAGCCGCTCCAGCTCCTCCGCCGCCGTCTCCGGCGCCCGCCAGATCCGATGGACGCGGCGCCGGCCGCGCTCGGCCTCGGCGACCGGTCGCCGCCCGTAGATGCGCTCCCGGTCGGTCACCGCTAGCGGCGCCGGACGAGCCGGGCGCCCCCCGCCTCGTCACGGACCTCCCAGCCCATCTCCGCGAGCTGGTCGCGGAGCGAGTCGGCCCGCTCGAAGTCCTTGCCCTGCCTCGCCTCCTGACGCTCGGCGAGCAGCTGCTGCGCCTCGGCCGGCGCCTCCTCATCCCCCTCGAGCAGCGACTCGAGGCCGAGCAGGGGGAGCAGCTCCGCCAACACGCCGCGGGCCCCGGGCAGCTCCCGCCTGTTTCCCTCGGCGACGATCTCGAAGAGGACGGCCCAGGCCTGCGGCGTATTGAAGTCGTCGGAGAGGGCGTCGAGAAACGCCTGCCGCCGGTCGGCCAGGAACTCATCCGGCTCGCCCTGCGGCGCGTCCATCAGGTAGTTCCGGATCCGGTCCACCCGGGCGGCCGCCTCGGCGAGCTGCTCGCCCGAGAACGCAAGCGGCTGGCGATAGTGCCCAGAACCGAGATAGGCGACCACGGTCTGGCCGCCGTAGCGGTCGATGGCCTCGGAGAGCTGGAAGATGTTGCCGACCGACTTCGACATCTTCTCCTCGTCGATCTGGACCATCCCGTTGTGCATCCAGATCTCGGCGAGGGGGACGCCGCGCGCCGCCTCGGTCTGGGCGATCTCGTTCTCGTGGTGGGGAAAGACCAGGTCGATGCCGCCGCCGTGAATCGCGAAATCGGGGCCGAGCTCCTTCTCCGACATCGCGGAGCACTCGATGTGCCAGCCGGGTCGGCCCTTGCCCCAGGGCGAATCCCACGCGGTGTCCTCGCCCTCCTTCTGCCCCTTCCAGAGGGCGAAGTCGAGGCGGTCCTCCTTGAGCGACGCGGTGCCCGCCTCCTCCCCCTGGTCCATCTGGTCGGGCTCGCGGTTGGAGAGCTTGCCGTAGCCGTCGAAGCTCCGGACCCGGAAGTAGACGTCGCCGTTCGCCTGGTAGGCGTGGCCGGCCTCGACCAGCGCCTCGATCAGGGAGACGATCTCGGGGATCGTCTCGGTGGCCAGCGGCTCGGCGTCGGGCCGGCCGAGGCCAAGAGCCTCGGTGTCGGCGATGTAGGCGGCCGTCATCTCCTTCGCGTACTCGTCCGACGGAGTGCCGGCCTCGCGCGCTGCGTCGTAGATCTTGTCGTTGATGTCGGTGACGTTGATGACGAGCTTTGCGTCGAGGCCCTCGTGATCGAGGAAGCGCTTCAACAGAGTGAAAATCACGAAGGGGCGGGCATTCCCGATGTGGATCCGCCCGTAGACCGTCGGGCCGCAGGCGTAGATCCCGACCTGCCCGCCCTCGCGGGGCTCGAGCTCGCGGGTCTCGCCGCTCAGCGTGTCCTGGATGCGGATGCCTGCCATGCCCGCGGATGCTATTCGGGCGCCGAATTACGCATATTCCGCGCTGATTCCGGAAAAGAGGACAAAATCAATGACCGGGAACAACCGTTCGGGGCGGTACCCTGAGGCGGCCTTGACTCAGGCACCGCTTGAGCATCAGCGCCTTCGCGCAGTGGAGGATGCGTTCGCGTCGCTTCCCGAACGCTACCTGGGAGCCGATCCCGGGTTCCGCGCGAACTTCCGCATCGAGCTGGACGACCTCGGGCTGAGCTGGGAGGTCGAGATGGACGAGACCGGGTGCGAGGTCAGCGCCGCGCCCGGCAACGACCCCGACGTCGTCATCGGCACCGACGCCGCGACCTGGCTGGAGCTGCGCGAGGGACAGCTCTCCGGAATGGACGCCTTCCGCTCGCGGCGCCTCTGGGCGCGCGGCAACCTCGACCTCGCCGTCGCCTTCGAGGGCTTCTTCAGGCTTCCCAACGGCAGGCCTCCGCTCCTCCGGATCCACAAGGTTCAGGCCGGCAAGGCCGAGATCTCGTCCCTGACCGCCGGCGACGGCATCGAGACCGTGATCCTGA
Source organism: uncultured Solirubrobacterales bacterium (assembly GCA_963815045.1). Lineage (GTDB taxonomy): Bacteria > Actinomycetota > Thermoleophilia > Solirubrobacterales > 70-9 > DASUPK01. The sequence goes on along the minus strand of CAWFET010000002.1, from coordinate 329,224 downwards.
TCCACGGCCTGGGCAGCAACAAGACCAGCTTCTTCGAGACGGTCTCGGCTCTGACGCCGGAGTACACGGTTCACGCCATCGACCTGCCCGGCTTCGGCTCGTCGTCCAAGCCATTGCGCGCGCCCTACGACGCGGCCTGGTTCTCGCGGGCGGTGACCCGCTTCATGGACGCACAGGGAATCGGCCGGGCGCACCTGGTCGGCAACTCGCTGGGCGGAAGGGTCGCGATCGAGGTTGGGCTTCGCGAGCCGGACCGGGTCCGCAGCCTCAGCCTGCTCTGCCCGTCGATGGCGTGGCGGCGGCGCCGGCATTTCGTGCCCTTGGTGAAGCTCCTGCGGCCGGAGCTCGCCGCGATCCCCCATACCTTCGGCGACGTCCTCGTCCGCCAGCAGTTCTGGAGCATGTTCTCGAGACCCGAGCGCATCCATCCCTCCGCCGCAGACGTCGCGGTCGAGGAATTTCTTCGCACCTATCGCTCGGTCAACGCCCGCGTGGCCTTTCACGCCTCGGCACGGCACATCTACCTGGAGGAGCCCAACGGCCCGAAGGGCTTCTACACCCGCCTCCAGGAGCTGGAGCCGCCGGCACTGTTCGTCTGGGGAGACGAGGACCCGCTCGTCCCGCTGGCCTTCTCCCGCTACGTCCGCGATGCACTGCCCAACGCCAAGCAGGTCGTCCTCGACCAGTGTGGGCATGTGCCGCAGGTGGAGCACCCCATGGACGCGAACGCTCTGGTCCATGACTTCATCGGCCACGCCCAGGCCTCGACCGCTGAGCGCGCGGCGAAGCGCCTCGGTCGCGCGGCCCGCCGGCTCCAGGTCCGGATCAACGGCAATGGGACGGTTCCCGGCGCCGCCAGGGCCAAGGGGCCAGAGCTCAGCGTCGACGCTGCCTAGTAGGTGCGCAACCGGCGCCCGCGGACGTAGCGGGTGCCCGCGGGCTCGCCGGGAGGCGATCCGTCGGGAATCGCCGGTGCGGTGTCCTCGCCCGCCTGTGAGTCGGACACCTCGGGCTCGTCAGGGACGGAGCCCGTGAGCGCCTCGCTCCGCGCCCTCTCGACCTTCTCCTGCACCTCCTGCTCCGCGCGGCGCCGAGCCGCCTCGACCCGCTCGTCGGCCTCGCGCTGGAGCTTGACGGCCTCCTGGCTGAGCGTGGCCTCGGCCTCCGCCCGGGCGCGCGCCTCGGCCTCCTTGGCGACCCGGTCAGCCAGCCTGCGCACCCGGTCCTCGGACTCGCGGCGGGCCTCCTCGGCCGCCTCGCGAATCCTCCGGTCCATCTCGCGCCGCAGTCGCTCGACCTCGGTTTTCTCGCCTTCGGTCGCGGCCTCGGACCGCTCCTCGGCAGCGATCGCACGCTGCTCGGCTTCGTTGAGGCGACGCTGCAGGTCGCCGAGCCGATCCTCGGCCTCCTCCGCCCGCTCGACGGCCTCCCTGGCGCCGTTCTCGGCGCGCTCTTGGGCGTCGGCGATCGCAGCCTCGGCGCGCTCACGAGCCTCCTCCTGGATGTGCGCGATCGCCTCCTCGGCGTTCTTCCTCGAGGCGTCTCGCTGCTGCTCGGCCTCGATCGCGCGAGCCTCGGCGCGCTTCACCGCCTCCTCGAGCTTGCCGAGCTGGTCCTGGGTCCGCTGCTGCGCGGCGGTGGCGTGAGCCTGGAGCTGAGCCGTCCGCTCCTCGGCTTCCTGTACGCGCTGCTGCGCGTCGGCCAGCGAGGTCTCGAGGGCGGTCGAGCGGCGTTCGGCGCCCGCGGCGGCCTGCGCCGCCTTTCGGATCGCTTCGCGGGCCTTGGCGGTCATGCGCTCCTCGATCTGCTTGGCGTGCTCGATCGCCTCCCGGGCACGCACTCGGGCCTCCTCGGCGGCAGCCGAGGCGAGGATCGCGTCGTTTCGGGCCCGCCCCTCACGGTCACGCAGCTCCGAGATCAGCTCGGACGCCTTGGAGCGGAACCGGTCGGTGGCGGCGCGGGCCTCGTCGATCTCGGCGCGGATCTCGTCGGCGGCAGCGGGAGACCCTGCGCCCTGCCCTTCCGCGTCACCGATCGGCTCCAAGCTCTCCGTGTCCGACAAGCTGCGCGCCCTTCCTGTGGTCGAGTCAGTCGGCGGGCTGGTGTTCCGCCAACTCGCGCTTCAGGACCTTACCCGTCGCGTTACGCGGAAGCTCTTCAACGAACACGATCTCGCGCGGCACCTTGTAGCGGGCCAGGTTCGCCTTGACGTGGTCCTTGAGCTCGTCCTCGCCGACGTCGACCCCGTCCTCCTTGACGACGAAAGCGCGCAGCCGCTGGCCGAACTGCTCGTCCTCGACGCCGATCGCGGCCGCCTCGTGGACGGCCTCATGATCCGACAGCAGGTCCTCGACCTCGCGGGGAAAGACGTTCTCGCCGCCGGAGACGATCATCTCGTCGTCGCGGCCGTCGATGAAGAGCCGACCGCCGTCATCGAAGTGCCCGACGTCGCCGGAGGAGAGCAGGTCGCCGAGCTGGTCCTTGCCCCCTCCACCCGTATAGCCCTCGAAGGCCATCTGGTTGCCGATGAAGATCCGCCCGGTGTCGCCGGGCTTCACGTCGTTGTCGTCCTCGTCGACGATGCGAATCACGGTTCCCCGTGGCGGCCGGCCCGCGGTGCCCGGCGCGGCGCGCATGTCCTCGGGCGTCGCCACCGTCGCCCAGGCCACCTCCGTCGATCCGTAGAGGTTGTAGAGGTTGTCGCCGAACTGGTCCATCCACTTGGTGGCGAGCTCGCCCGGGAGCGCGGAGCCGCTTGCGGCGGTGACCTCGAGGGCCGAGAGGTCGTAGCGGCGCTTGACCTCGTCGGGAAGGGCCAGGATGCGCTGCATCATCACCGGGACCACGGCGAGGACCCGCGCGCGGTGTTCAGCGGTTGCCTGCAGCGTGTCCTCGGGGTCGAACTTCGGGCGGAGGACCATGGTCGCCGCCGTCGGCAGGCTGAGCATGAAGTGCAGGAAGCCCCACGAGTGGAAGAGCGGCGCGGCGATCATCACCGTCTCGCCGTAGCGGCGCGGGATCTTGGAGAAGAGGGCGGCCAGGGCGCTCAGCCCCTCGGGCTGGCTGCGCTGCGCCCCCTTCGGGGTCCCGGTCGTGCCCGACGTCAGGATGATGTAGCGGCCCTGCTCGGATGGCGGCTCGATCTCGTCGCCGTGAGAGCCGGAGATCAATTGCTCGAGCGTCGTCTCGTCAGTCCCCTCCTTCTGCTCCCAGGCGACGAACCGCCGGACGTTCTTCGCCACCCCGGAGAGCAGGTCGGTGAACTCCTGGTCGTAGATCAGAACCGCCGGATCCTCACGCTCCATGACGTCGGAGAGCTGCGGGCCGGCGAATGCGGTGTTGAGGTAGAGAGCGACCGCGCCGAGCTTCGCGCACGCCATCGTCGCCTCGATGAAGTAGCGGTGGTTGCGGCACATGATCGCGACGCCGTCGCCCTCCTCGACCCCCTCGTCCCGGAGGGCGCGTGCCAGGGCGTTCGAGCGCCGGTGCGTCCGCTCCCAGGTGAGGCTGCCCGCCTCGTCGATGATCGCGATGTGGTCGGGAACGGTGATCGCATTGGAGGCGGAGCCGAGAGCCGGAGAGGCTCCCAGGCGGAGGTAGCGCTCGGCCACGCGCGCCAGCTTGTCCGGGCGCATCGGCCGGACCAGGCCGACGTCGTTGAAGGTCCGCAGCCCGAAGACGGCGTCGCCAAACGCGGCCGGCAGCCGCGAGGCGATGCCAGCGAGTCCCTCTCTCAGCCGGTCCTGCGCCATCCCGGAAGAGCTTATGCCCTCTGGATCTCGTCGCCCGTGTCGACCAAAGCGACCGCCATGCAGGCAATTCCCTCGCCCCTGCCGATCGCCCCCATGCCCTCGTTGGTCGAGGCCTTGATGTTCACCGGCGCCGAGAGGACGCCCGTCAGGAGCGAGGAGATCTCGGCCTTGTATGAACCGAGCTTGGGCTCCTCACAGATCACGGTCACGTCGACGTTCGCGACCGCGCCCGACATCCGCCCGACCACTATGCGGAGCAGGTCGATCGAGTCGGCGTCCCGCCACTGCTCGTCGTCGTCGGGGAAGAGCTCGCCGATGTCGCCCAGGCCACACGCGCCGAGCAGGGCGTCGATCAGGGCGTGGGTGAGGACGTCGGCATCCGAATGTCCCGTCAGCCCGCGGTCGTGCTCGATCTCGACGCCTCCGATCAGCACTCGATCGCCGTCGCCGAACCGGTGGCTGTCGTAGCCGAAGCCGACGCGGAGAGGCATCAGCCCTCCGCCCCCTCGCGATCGGCGAGCTCCTCCGGATCGAGCCCGGTCCGGCCGATCGGTTCGAGGCGCCGCTGCCGCCGCTCGAAGACGCAGATCCGCTCGACGCCGAGCCCCTCGAGGAAATCCATCGCCGTGTCATAACCGAAGCCGACCTGGTCCGGGGTGTGCGCGTCCGAGGAGAGCGCGAACTCCGTACCCGCCTCGAGGCACATCTCGGCCAGCGCACGCGCCGGATAGATCTCGCCGACGGGCTTGCGCAGTCCCGCGGTGGACACCTCGACCGCCATCTCGGACGCCGCCAGGGCCTCGACGAATGGCTCGTAGTGAAAGCGCGGATCTCGATCGGGGGCCGGGCGATCGTCGCCCCAGATCTTGATCAGGTCCGGGTGGGAGACGATGTCGAAGAGGCCGGAGCGCACGAGCTCGGCCTGCCACTCGAAGTACGTGCTCCAGAGGGAGTCGGCGTCGGAGAACGACTCCCAGACGTCGTAGCGGCGGTCGTCGACCGCTCCCTTCTCACCGAGGAAGTGGACGGAGCCGACCACGTAGTCGAAGTCGTGTCCTTCGAGCATCCCCTGGATCCTGTCCTCGGCCCCCCGGATGAAGTCCGCCTCGACTCCCAGTCGCAGCGGCGTGGATCGAACGAACTCGCAATAGGCGGCGAGGTCGTCCTCGGCCTGGTCGTGCCAGTACGGATGTCCCCAGAGCTCGAGGGCCTCCTTGAAGCGGTAGATGTGCTCGGAGACCCCCAGCTCCTCGATCCCCTGCTCCTCGGCGGCCGCGAGATAGCGATCGACGTTCTCCTGCGTGAAGTACTGCTCGGCCGCGCCGACCTCGTCGGGCCGCAGGTGCAGGTGATAGTCGGTGAGCACGCGCCTAAGGTACCCACCGAGGCCCGTGGGGGCCGCCGTCTAGAGTCCCGCCGGTGGTCGTCAAGGTCGCCATCGTGGTCGCGGCGTTCGCCCTCGGAGTCGGGCTCGCCGAGCTCCTCGGCGCCAAGAACCTGGGCACGTCCCTCGGCGTCGGCCAGCTCACCTTCGTGCTCGCGCTGGTCTACGTGCTCGTCCGCCGCTAGAACTCGATCTCCGAGCCGAGCGTCACCGTTCGCCCGCGCGGCAGCTTGAAGTAGTCGGCGGGCTCGGCGCTGATCAACGCCGTGACCAGGAACAGCCGCTTGCGCCAGAGGCGCATCCCGGGGCGGTCGGTCGCCTTGAGCTCGACCCGCGAAAGATAGAACGAGGCATGGCGCGCATCGACGGGGCACTCCACCCCCGCCTTCGCGATCTGCCGGATCAGCTTCGGAACGTCGTACTCCTCGGCGTAGCCGTGCTTGGCGCGGACGAAGGTCAGGCGGTCGTCCCGGTAGCCGAGGTCGTCGACCTCGAGGCGGTCCTTGGGCCTGACCCTCGGGATCGGCATGGTCTCGAGCGAGAGAATGATCGTGTTCTCGGGGAGCGAGTGAAGGTGGTCGACGCAGGCACGCATCGAGAGCGGCGCGGTCTCCTTGCCGCGGTTCAGGAACACCCCCGTTCCGGGAACGCGCGTCACCGGCGGCTTTCTCTTCCGGATCTCCTTGACGAAGTCCCCGAGCGGCCCCTCAACGCGGAAGCGCTCCTCGGTCACCAGCTTCCGCCCGCGGTACCAGGTGACCATCACGAAGAACAGAACGGCGCCGATCGCAAGGGTCAGCCAGGCGCCGTGGCCGATCTTGGTCAGATTGGACGCGAAGAAGGCGAACTCGATCGTCAGGAAGAACGCGGCGCCGCCCAGCGTCAGCCACAGGGGACGTCGCCACCGATGGCGGACGATGAAGAAGAACAGCACGGTGGTCACCAGAATCGTCCCCGTGACGGCGGTGCCGTAGGCAAAGGCGAGTTTGGCCGACGACTGGAAGGTGAGCACCAGCGCCAGCACCGCGACGAGGAGGAGCCGGTTGATGATCGGCACGTAGACCTGCCCGTACTCTCGCCGCGACGTGTGCACGACCCGGAGGCGAGGCAGGTACCCGAGCTGCGCGGCCTGATGCGCGATCGAGAACGCGCCGGAGATCACCGCCTGAGACGCGATCACCGTCGCCATCGTCGCCAGGATCACCAGCGGGATCAGGCCCGCGTGAGGCATCAGCTTGAAGAAGGGCGCCCCGATCGCGCCGGGATCGTGCAGGATCAGCCCGCCCTGTCCGAGGTAGCTGAGGATGCAGGCCGGGAAGACCAGCAACAGCCACGCTCTGGTGATCGCGGGTCGCCCGAAATGCCCCATGTCCGCATAGAGCGCCTCGACTCCGGTGAACGCCAGAACCACCGAGGTCAGGACGAAGAAGCCCGTCGAGCCGGTGTGGAAGAGCAGGTCGAAGGCGTAACTCGGCGAGAGCGCTTGGAGCACCGCAGGGTGCATCGTGATTCCCCGAACGCCCAAGACCCCGATGGTGGCGAACCAGATGAGCATGACTGGGCCGAACACCTTGCCGACCGCCCCGCTGCCGACCCTCTGCGCGAGAAAGAGGATGACGATGATCGTCAACGTGATCGGGATGACGAGACTGTCCATCGAGGATGAGATCGTCTTGGTCCCCTCGACCGCCGACAGGACCGAGATCGCCGGCGTGATCATGCTGTCGCCGAAGAAGAGGGCGGCCCCGAAGACGCCGAGACCCGCCAGCACGAACTTGGTCCTGCCCCTGACTCCGTCACCGAGCTGCCGTACCTGCGCGATCAGAGCCATCATCCCGCCCTCGCCGTCGTTGTCCGCGCTCATCACGAGTCCGACGTACTTGACGGTGACGATGATCGTCACGGCCCAGAAGATCAGCGACGCCATCCCGTAGACGTGAGTGGCGGTCGCCTGGATCGGGTGCGGGTCGCTCGGGCTGAAGGCGGTCTGGATCGTGTAGATCGGACTGGTGCCGATGTCGCCGAAGACGACCCCGAGCGCCGCCACGGTGAGCGCCGTGCCGCCCAGCGCCCGCTTTCCCTCGCCCTTCACGGTCCGGCGAGCCTAGCCGCGGACTCGGAGCCACGCTGACAGACGATCCGGGGTAGGTTCTTTCTGGGATCCCGGGGGCGACCCTCTTATTCGCCTCCATCAGCTAAGGAGAGGGACATGGGGAAGAGATTCGTGGGGCGGCCGTCACCGGCGATGGTCGTGGCGGTTCTGGCGCTCTGCCTGGCTGTCGGCGGGACTGCTTTCGCCGCAGTGAAGCTCGGCAAGAACGCCGTCAAAACCAAGAACATCAAGAACAACGCTGTCACCGAGAGGAAGATCGCCGGCGGTGCGGTGACCGAGAGCAAGATCGCCGGCAACGCGGTGACCGAGAGCAAGATCGCCGGCGGTGCAGTCAGCCCCGGCAAGCTCAGCTCGTCGGCGAAGACGATCTGGGCGGAGACGGACCTGGGGTCGATCTCGGACATCACCGCCCAATCCGGCGGCGTCACCATCACCGCCGGGCCCACGGGAGAAGCCGTGGTCAACTTCGGGACGGACGTGAGCAATCGCGCGATCGTCGTCACGCCGAACCTCAACCTGGGTTCGGTGTCGGCGGAGTTCGCACGCTGCACGCGGATCGCCTGCCCGTCGTCGGCGGACAGCCCGAACGCTATCGAGGTGTTCATGTGGGGCTCGAGCACCAACACGCTGGTCAACACCGGCTACTCGGTGGCGGCCATTCCGTAATCCCCGGAATCGCCAGCGAAGCGACTGTCGGAACGGGGGCCTCGGCCCCCGTTCCGCATTTCAGCCCCGCTCGCGGAGTAGCAGCTCGGCGACGCGCAGGTCAAACGGCGTCGTCACCTTGATGTTGTCCGGCGAGGTGGAGTGGACGACCACGCGGCCGCCCTTGCGCTCGACCAGCATCGCGTCGTCGCTGGCGGCCGGAAGGGAGTCCGGGTCCGCCAGCGCCTCGCGCAGCGCGTCCGCGTGGAAGACCTGGGGCGTCTGGACGGCCCAGAGCCCGGCGCGATCGAGCGTTCGCTCCACCTGGCCCTCGTCGCCAACCTGCTTGATCGTGTCGGTGACCGGGGTGGCCGCGATGACGGCGGCGGCGTCCCCCTCGGCGGCGAGCTCCTCCACCATCGCGTCGATCAGCCCGGGCGAGGCCAGTGGCCGCGCCGCGTCATGGACGACGATGAGGTCCTCTCCGCAGAGCGCCAGCGCATTGGCGACCGACTCGGAGCGGTGCTCCCCGCCCTCGACCGCAACGACGCCAAGTTCGGCGACTCGGTCGTCCTCGCCGGGCGGCGCGGCAACGACGATCTCCGCGATCGTGCTCGCCGCGCGGAACGCGTCGAGCGACCACTCGAGCAGCGGTCGCCCGGCGAGCTCCACGAAGGCCTTCGGGCCACCGGCTCCGAGTCTCTGCCCGGAGCCGGCGGCCGCGATCACGGCCGATGCGGAGGGACGCGCCTGGCTAGGCGGTCGCCTTTGCGGCGCCGAAGCGCTCCTCCAGCAGCTCGTCCAAGTAGGCCTCGGCGCCGTCCTCGTCCTTGTCGAGGGCGTACATGAACTCCGACGCGAGAATCTTCTTGGCGCGGGTGTACATCTGCTTCTCGCCGGTTGAGAGTCCCTTCTCCCATTCACGAATAGCGAGGTTGCGAACCACCTCAGCGAGCTCGTAGACGTCGCCGGTCTTGATCTTCTCGCGGTTGTGCTTGAAGCGGCGGTTCCAGTTCTTCGGCATCTCGGAGACGTCGTCTGTCAGGACTCCGATCACCTTCTTGACCTGCTCTTCATCGATGACGCGCCTCAGTCCGGCGCGTCCGGCGTTCTCGCAGGGGACCATCACCGTCATGTTGTTGTGGATGATGTTGATGGTCAGGTAGTCCCGCTTCTCGCCCATCATGTCCTTCGATTCCTTCTTCAGGACGACACCTGCCCCGTGGTGCGGATACACGACGTTGTCGCCGACCTCAAAGTGAATGTTCACTGGCGCTTCGAGTTCGAGGTCGGCAACCGACGCCTCGTCTACTACCTCCTCTGTTAGCTCTGGAATGACTCTCTCCTTTCGTCGAGACGGCCTGACGGGGCCGTCAACTCTGTAAGTACCGATCGACCGGGTCGACCTCCTGAAGCCGGCGCAATCCCTCGCGGATGTCCTTGGCGCGGCCGGCCCCGACACCCTCGACTGCCTCGAGGTCGTCGTCGCTGGCGGCGAGGACCTCCTCGAGGCCACCGAACTCCTGGATGATCCGCTGCACCACCAGCTTCGGCAGGCGCGGAATCCGCCCCAGCACGCGATACCCGCGGGGCGAAACTGGAAAGTCGAGAGTCGAGACCTTGCGGTCGTAGCCGAGCAGCTCGGCGAGGCGGCCGAAGTCGAGCAGGTCCTGGTGCGGCATGCGGGCGATGGCGGCCGTGGTCATCGACAGGTTCTCCTCGGTGTCCTCGACCGAGTAGTCCCGGATCAGGGCCGCCTTGTCGGCGGCGACGCCGACCATCGTCTCCTCGAGCTGCATCTCGATCAGCCGGCCCTCCGTGCCGAGCTCCACGATGTAGCGCTCGACCTCGACCGCCATCCTGGTCACCAGCTCGGCTCGCTGGAGCACGGAGAGCACGTCGTAGAGCACCGAGCCTCCCTCGAACTCGAGCCAGGTGAGCCTGGTGGAGACCGAGTCGAGCCGGGCGCGGTACTTGTCGAGGGTGGCGAGGCCCTGATTGGCCTTCGCGAGCACGGCCGGGATGTCCTGGAGGATGTACTTCATCCCGCCCAGGTAGAGGGAGACGACCTCGCGCCGCTCCGAGATCGCGACCACCAGGGCGTCCGTCTGCTTGGAGACGCGCTCGGCGGTCCGGTGCCGGGTGCCCGTCTCCGACGAGAGGATCGTCGGGTCGGGCATCAGCTGGACGTTGGCGCAGACGATCTTGGTCGCCTGCTCGTTGAGGACGATCGCCCCGTCCATCTTCGCCACCTGATAGAGCAGCGCCGGGGTGTAGTCGATGTCGAGGTTGATGCCCCCCGAAAAAAGAAAGGAGACCTCTTCCGGGTCTCCGATGACGATCAGTCCACCGGTGCGGGCGTGGACGATGTTGTCGATCCCCTCCCGAAGCGCGGTCCCGGGGGCGACGATGTCGAGTGCCCGCAGAAGCCGCGGGTCCTGTCGCGCCTCCAACTCCTGTAGCTCGTCACCCGGAAGCGAAGACGCCATCACGGCTGATGGAAGCAGATACGAAAGAAAGCTGCTTTGCGGGGAAATCCGTGTGGAGAGGTCGGGTTAGCGGTTGTCAAGTGATGCGCCGACGGCTCCGCCGGGCGGGTCCTGTCGCCGGATTTCATCGACACGCGCAGGAGCGCGTGTCGAGGGTGAAATCCGGCGCCACCCGCCCGAGGGAGCCCTACGCAACCCGCTTGAGATCGGCGCGCCTTCCACCGGATAGCGCCGCCTTCAGTGAGCTGACCGGGGATAGGCCTTGGATTGCCTGGTCTCCCGGCGGCGGGCCCAGCACGTTTCCCAGCCCGAATTTCTGAGCCTCGGCCACTCGGCGGTCCGCGTGGGCCACGTAGCGGATCTCTCCGGTCAGGCCGATCTCTCCGAAGCAGGCGAGTGGCTTGCCGTCGGCCTCCAGCGGCCGGCCCGAGTGGGCCGAGGCGACGGCCATCGCGATCGCGAGGTCGGCCCCCGGCTCGTCGATGCGGACGCCGCCCGCGATGTTCACGAAGACGTCGGCGGTGCCGAGGGAGATGCCCGCGTGGCGGGTGAGGACGGCGAGGACGAGCGCCAGCCGGTTGCGGTCGACGCCGGTCGCCGTGCGGCGAGGAGGAACGATCTCGGTCGGCGCCACCAGCGCCTGCACCTCGACGAGGAGCGGGCGCGTTCCCTCCATCGCGCAGAGCACCACCGAGCCGGGCGCGGGGCGCGCCTCCCCGACGAAGCGCGCCGACGGGTCTACGACCTCCATCAGGCCGCCCTGCTTCATCTCGAAGACTCCCACCTCGCTGGTCGCCCCGAAGCGGTTCTTGAGGGCTCGCACCGTGCGGAAGGTCCGCTCTCGCTCACCCTCGAAATGGAGCACGCAGTCGACGAGGTGCTCCAGCGCCCGCGGACCCGCCAGCGAGCCCTCCTTGGTGACGTGCCCGATCAGGATCAGCGTGACGTCGAGCCGCTTCGCGGTCTCGAGCAGCGCCGATGTGGCCTCCCGAATCGCTCCGACGCTGCCCGGGGCAGAGTCGGGGATGGCGAGGGTCTGCACGGAGTCGATCACGCAGGCCGCGGGCCGTTCGGATTCGAGCGCGGCGAGCACCGAATCCAGCGAGGGCTCCGCGAGCATCGGCACGGACAACGCCGCCTCCCCGAGGCGCTCCGCGCGGCGCCGCACCTGGGCGGCGGACTCCTCGCCCGAGACGTAGAGGACCTCGTTTCCCGCTGCCGCGATGTTCGCGAGCGCCATCCCGGCCAGGGTGCTCTTGCCGATGCCCGGAGCTCCGCCGAGCAGCACCAGGGACCCGGGCACCAGCCCTCCGCCGAGGACGCGGTCGAGCTCCGCGATGCCGGTGCCCAGACGGGCCGAGCGCTCCGCCTTCACCTCGCGCAGGGGTACCGGCCTGGGAGCGGCGGCCGTCGCCCGCCTCGCCCGACCGCCGCGACTCGCCCGCGCGGCCGGCGCGCTCTCCTGCTCGAGTGTGTTCCAGGCTCCGCAGCCCGCGCACTGCCCGGTCCAGGTCAGCGCGGCGTGGGCGCATTCCGAACATCGGTATTGAGAGCCCTTCGCCGCCACCCCTTCAGGCTAGGGATGGGCCATGACGCCTCGCGCGGCATTTGACACGCAAAGCGACCGATCCAGGCAAGGGGGTCAAGAAATTCATCCAGGGCGCCGATGAAACGGCATGCCTCCCAGCGGCTGGTTGGTTGGCGCATGGAAGCGCAGCGGGCTCACCCCCGCGGTGCGTGCGCTCGCCCTCATCATGTTGGCCGGAGCACTGACCAGTGCCACGGCGGCGCTGTTCCCCTCCAATTCCCACGCGCCTGTCGACCTCTTCCGCGTGGTCGCCGCGCTCGCGTCCGTGGCCTCGCTGCTCCTCTGGCTGATGGCGGATCGCGTACCGCGCTGGTTCCTGCACCTGGTCGTGGCCTGCGGCACGCTGGCGATCTCCGTGCTGATCGCGCGCGCCGCCACCGGCGTCTCGACCGTGGTCACCGCCACGGACTACATCTGGATGGGCGTTTACGTGTCCTTCTTCTTCTCGCGCCTCGCCGCCCGCCTGCACCTCGCACTGATCGCCGTTTCCTTCGGCGTGGCGCTGGTCGTCAACAGCCACGGCGTCCCCGCCGAGGCATTCATCCTGATGACGGCGTCGATCATCGTCGCCTCCGAGACGATCGGGCGCCAGAGCGCCCGGCTGCGTCACGAGGCCCATACGGACTCGCTCACCGGCCTGCTCAACCGCAAGGGACTCGCGCCGGCCGCCGAGCGGGCCTTCTCCCTCGCCGACCGGACTGACATTCCACTGACGGTCGGTCTGGTCGACCTCGACAACTTCAAGGAGGTGAACGACCGGGACGGGCACGCAGCCGGGGACCGCCTGCTCGTTGCGATGACACAAACCTGGAGCGAGGAGCTTCAGCCCGGTGACATCTTCGCCCGCCTCGGAGGGGATGAGTTCCTGGTGCTCCTCGTCGGCTCGAGCGAGGAGGAGGCCACCCGCTTCTTCGAGCGGCTCCTCTTCATCTCCCCGGCGCAGTGGAGCGCTGGGGTGATCAAGCGCAAGGCCGGCGAGGACCTGAGCGCCTGCCTGGCGAGGGCGGACAACACCCTCTACGAGGCGAAGCGCTCGCGCAGCGATGAGCGCCAGCCGCTGCTCTCGGCCTCACCCCGCGAGCCGGAGTTCCGGCTCGAGCCGACGCGCTGAGCGTCAGCCGGGACTGCTGGGGAACGGCGCCCCGGCGAAGAAGGCAAACCAGATCAGGAACGCGATCATCGAGACGATCGCCGTGGCGACGAAGAGGCGCTCGACCGGATCGCTCTGGTGCTCCCCCGGCTTGTACGGGGTGTCGCGCATGCTGCGGTTCCAGGGATCCTGCCGCCCCCGGCCACCTGGTCCGATCCGCCGCTGGATCATGCGTGCCCGGACATAGGAGGCGATCAGCAGCAGCCCGTAGTAGGAGACCAGGATCCCTGTGCCGATGAAGGCGGCGACCGGGCCGTTCACAGCTCCCGTCTTCCCGTAGAACTTCGACGCGACGAAGATCCAGAAGAGCGGCACGCCGAAGCCGATCAACAGGGCGCCGATGAGCGTGAACGCCGTGGAGCCCGTGCCGACCAGAACTCTCCTGATCGCTGTCAGCACTGCTGTCATCCTCCGGCCCGAACGAGGTTAGCGGGCGGGTTCCGCTGCGAGGTTCCGCAAATCCCGCTCGGGGTCGATTCCCCACTTCCCCGCCATGGCGTCGAGCTCGGGGGTCACCGGCCAGCGGTCGGGGCGCTCCTCGCCGGTGTGATCCGGGGTCGCCCCCTTGAGCGCCATGCAGCCTGAGTTGTCGCCGATTGCGCGGATCTCCTCGACCTGCTCGGGGGCGAGCCGCTGCTCCTCGGGGAGCGCGGCCAGCTCGGCCCGCTTCTCCTCGATCGGGCGTGCGCCCTCTCCGGCCTCCTGGATCAGGGTGGGGACGACGCACTCGACGGCATCGTGGGCGAGGTTCCATTGGCAGGCCAGCTGCATGGGCGTGAGCCCGGCCGCCTCGGCGAACGGCCGCACGCGGTCGAGCTTCGCGCGCCCCTCTGCGATCCAGCCTTCCGGGCGGAAGGATCGATGGTCGCCCTGTGGGAGCTTCGTCTCCGGGGTCACGTCGTCCCAGAAGATTCCTCCGTAGTCGACCACCCGGGTGATCACGCGGACGTCGTTGCTCGCCGCGGCACCCAGGCAGAGCTCCCCCGGCCACGGCTCGAACGGGTTGAGGATGATCATCGCCCAGTCGATCACGTCGCCGAAGCGCTCGAAGCACCGGACGACGTCCAGCGTGAAGCCGTTTGCCGGGCCGGGCGCGACGCCGACGGAATCGGCGAGCCCGGCGTCGCGGAGGGCGGCCATTCCCCTCCAGACCTCCTCGCTCTCGTAGCCGGTGCGGTCCGGGTTGTGGAGGAGCAGGAGATCGAAGCGATCCTGGCCGAGCCGCTCCAAGCTCCGCTCGGCCGCCATGCGCAGGTAGCCGGCGTACTCGTCCGGTCCCCGCAGTGAGGGATCGGTGAACCGGGGAAAGCCCTTCGGGCCGTCGCGCTCGCCCTCGTAGAAGTCATGGCCGACCGCGCCGACGAGGCAGAAGTCGTCCCGGCCCACGCCCCCGATGGCCCGGCCCGTGAGCGAGTCAGCCTCGCCCCCGCCGTAGACGTCGGCGGTCAGCACTGTGTCGATCCCCTCGCCGGGCCGCAGCACCGCCTCCAGCCGCTCCGGATCGACCTGCTGGCCGAACCGGAGATAGCGACCTCCGCTCCAGCTGCCGATCGCGACTCTGCCGGGGCTGAGCATGGTCACACCGTAGCGACGGGCTCCCGCTGCCGGTCGAGCCGACCGGGTAGCTTGGGGCCCGATGGCAGAGGCTGCGACGACCGCCCTGGGCGAGGTTCGGTGGGACCTCTCCCACCTGCTCGACGGCGAGCAGCGTCCGGACGAGGACGCCGGCACCGCGGTCGACGCGCTGCTCGACCGGGCCGACGAGCTGGCCGAGACCTTCGCTCGCGCGTACGAGGGCCATGTCGAGGAGCTCGACGGCCCAGGGTTGGTCCAGGCGATGAAGAGCCTCGCCGAGATCTCGGAGCTCGCCGGGCGCGCGGCCAACTTCGCTCATCTCCGGTTCGCCGCCGACACCGAGGACCCGGCCACCGGGGCGCTGCTCCAGCGGGTGAGCGAGCGCGGCACCGCGATCCAGACCAGGCTCCTCTTTTTCGAGCTCGAGTGGGTGCAGGTCCCGGACGCTCGCGCCGAGGAGCTGCTCGAGACCGAGGGCCTCGAGTTCTGCAGCCACTACCTGCGCATGGAGAGGCGCTACCGCCCGCACCTGCTCTCGAAGCCCGAGGAGACGATCGCCACAGAGCTCTCGGTCACTGGCCGCGGCGCCTGGACCCGCCTGTTCGACGAGCTCACCTCTGCGATCCGCGTCGACCTCGACGGACAGGACGAGCCGGTCTCCCTCGACGTTGCTCTGTCAACGCTCTTTGACCCTGACCGAGCGGTGCGCCGGGCCACAGCCGAGTCGGTCACCGCCGCCCTCGAGCCCGGCCTGCGGACGCGGGCCTACGTCTTCAACACCCTTCTCCAGGACAAGGCGATCAAGGACCGGCTGCGCTCGTACCCGAATTGGCTCGCCGCCCGCAACCTCTCCAACGAGGCATCCGACGAGTCCGTTCAGGCCCTGGTCGAGGCGGTCAAGGGGCGCTACGACCTGGCCCGGCGCTGGTACGAGACCAAGGCGAAGCTGCTCGGGCTCGACCGCCTCGCCGACTACGACCGGATGGCCGCGGTCACCTCGGACGACGAGGAGGTGCCCTGGGAGGCCGGGCGGGAGCTGGTGATCGACTCCTTCTCCTCGTTCTCGGATCAGGCGGCCGAGGTCGTCACGCGTTTCTTCGCCGAGCGCTGGATCGACGCTCCACCGACTCCGGTCAAGCGGGGAGGCGCCTTCAGCGCCTCGACCGTCCCCTCGGTTCACCCCTACGTGCTGCTCAACTACACGGGCAAGCGCCGCGACGTGATGACGCTCGCGCACGAGCTCGGCCACGGCCTCCATCAGACCCTGGCCCGGGAGCAGGGCGTCTTCCATCAGGACACTCCGCTGACCGTCGCCGAGACGGCATCGGTGTTCGCCGAGGAGATCACCTTCGGCAGGCTGCTGGAGCGGGCCGAGACCCCGGAGTCGCGGCTCAGCCTGCTCGCCGAGGCGGTCGAGGGCCAGATCGCGACCGTCTTCCGCCAGATCGCGATGAACCAGTTCGAGGACCGGGTCCACACCGCCAGGCGCGACGAGGGCGAGCTCGCCATCGAGCGAATCGGCGAGCTCTGGGCCGAGACGCAGGTCGAGCTGCTCGGGGACTCGGTCGAAGTCACCGACGGCTATCGCTCCTGGTGGTCCTACGTCCCCCACTTCATCGGCACCCCCGGCTACGTCTACGCCTACGCCTTCGGCCAGCTCCTCGCCCTCTCGGTCTACCACCTCTACACCGAGCGCGGCGAGCAGATCGTCCCCGCCTACCTCGAGATGCTCACCGCCGGTGGCTCGCGCTCACCCGAGGAGCTCGGCGCGATCGTCGGCGTCGACCTCACGGATCCGGGCTTCTGGGACAGCGGTCTGGAGCTCGTCGAGGAGCAGGTGGATCAGGCGGTCGCGGCCGCCGACGAGGTCATCGCGGCGCGCTAGCTCAGGACTTGTCGCCGTCGCCCGAGCTCTCGGGGTCGGCGCCGTCGTCCGAGTCGTCGTCGCCGTCCTTCTTGGCGCCGACTCCGACCTTCTCCGGCTCGGCCTTCTTCGCCGGCTTCTTGCGCGGCTTGACGATCTTCAGCTTGAGCGGGTGATCCTGCTCGTCGCCCTTCGCGTCGCGGTCGACCTGGACGGTGGAACCGGGCGTCATCGAGCCGGCCTTCAGCACCTCGTCGGCGAGCGGGTCTTCGATGTAGCGCTGGATGGCCCGCCGCAGCGGGCGAGCGCCCATCGCCGGATCCCAGCCCTTGTCGACGAGCAGCTCCTTGGCGTCCTTCGATAGGTCGAGCTGCAGCTCGTGCTCGGCCACCTGGGTGCGGACCCGCTCGATCATCAGGTCGACTATCTCCATGATCTCGTCCTTGGCGAGCTTGTGGAAGACGATGACCTCGTCGATCCGGTTCAGGAACTCCGGCCGGAAGACCTTCTTCAGGTCGCCCATGATCCGCGACTTCATGTCCTCGTAGGTGACGCCGGTCTCGTCCGAGATGGCGAAGCCCAGCGGGGTGTTGCGGGCGATGTCCTGCGCCCCGATGTTCGAGGTCATGATCACGATCGAGTTGCGGAAGTCGACCGTCCGCCCCTGGGCGTCGGTGAGCCTGCCGTCCTCGAGGATCTGCAGGAGGATGTTGAAGACGTCGGGGTGGGCCTTCTCGATCTCGTCGAGCAGCAGCACCGAGTACGGCTTGCGGCGCACGGCCTCGGTGAGCTGGCCGCCCTCGTCGTAGCCGATGTAACCCGGGGGCGAGCCGACCAGGCGCGAGACGGCGTGCTTCTCCATGTACTCGGACATGTCGATCCGGACCATCGCCTCCTCGTCGCCGAAGAGGAACTCGGCGAGCGTGCGGGCGAGCTCGGTCTTGCCGACGCCCGAGGGGCCGAGGAAGATGAACGAGCCGGCCGGGCGCTTCGGGTCCTTGATGCCGGCGCGGGAGCGGCGGATCGCCTTGGAGACGGCGGTGATCGCCGGCTCCTGGCCGATGACGCGCTTGTGCAGCTCGTCCTCCATGCGGACGAGCTTCTTGGACTCGGCCTCGGTGAGCTTGAAGACGGGGATGCCGGTCCACATCGCGACGATGTCGGCGATCTCCTCCTCGCCGACCTCCGGGCGCTCTCCACCCTCACCGGAAGTCCACTCGTGCTCGAGCTCCTTCTTCTTGTTGGTGAGGCGGCGCTCCTGGTCGCGCAGGTTGGCGGCCTTCTCGAATTCCTGGGCGTCGATCGCGGCCTCCTTCTCGCGCCGCGTCGTCTCGATCTCCTCCTCGAGATCGCGGTACACAGGGGGCTGCGTCATCGACTTGATGCGCATGCGGGAGGCGGCCTCGTCGACCAGGTCGATGGCCTTGTCCGGCAGGAAGCGGTCCGAGATGTAGCGGTCGGCGAGCTCCGCGGCTGCTTCGAGCGCCTCGTCGGTGATCTTCACCCGATGGTGCTGCTCGTAGCGCTCGCGCAGGCCCTCGAGGATCTTCACCGTCTCCTCGGTGGAGGGCTGCTCGACCTTGATCTGCTGGAAGCGCCGCTCGAGCGCCGAGTCCCGCTCCAGGTACTTGCGGTACTCGTCGAGCGTGGTGGCGCCGATGGTCTGCAGTTCGCCGCGGGCGAGAGCCGGCTTCAGGATCGAAGCGGCGTCGATCGCGCCCTCGGCGGCGCCCGCGCCGACGAGGTTGTGCAGCTCGTCGATGAAGAGAATGATGTCGCCGCGCTGGGTGATCTCCTTCATCACCTTCTTGAGGCGCTCCTCGAACTCGCCGCGGTACTTGGAGCCGGCGACCAGGGCGGCCAGGTCAAGCGTGTAGATCTGCTTGTTCTTGAGCAGCTCGGGGACCTCGCCGTTGGTGATCCGGGCCGCGAGGCCCTCCACCACGGCGGTCTTGCCGACGCCCGGCTCGCCCAGCAGCACCGGGTTGTTCTTCGTGCGCCGGGAGAGGATCTGCATGATCCGCTCGATCTCGATCTCGCGGCCGATGACCGGGTCGAGCTTGCCCTCGGCGGCGAGCTTGGTGAGGTTGCGGCCGAACTGGTCGAGCAGCTTCGAGGACTTCTTGCCCTCGCCGCCCGCGCTCCCGCCGGCACCCTGGCGGCGCCCGCCGGGGCCGGAGAGCATCCGGATGACCTCGTTGCGGATCTTCTCGGAGTCGGCGTCGAAGTCGAGCAGGATGCGCGCGGCGACGCCCTCGTTCTCGCGGACCAGGCCGAGCAGGATGTGCTCGGTGCCGATGTAGTTGTGGCCCAGGCTCAGCGCCTCACGGAGGGCGAGCTCGAGGACCTTCTTGGCCCGCGGCGTGAAGGGGATCTGGCCGGCGGTGACCTCCTCGCCGGAGCCGACGATGCGGACGACCTGCGAGCGCACGCGCTCGACCGTGATGTCGAGTGACTCGAGCACCCTGGCTGCCAGACCTTCCTCCTCACGGAGCAGGCCGAGCAGGATGTGCTCGGTGCCGATGTAGTTGTGCTTGAGAGTCCGCGCCTCCTCCTGGGCGAGGACGACTACCTGACGGGCTCTCTCTGTGAATCTCTCGAACATTCAGTCGCTCTCTGGTCTATCAAGCAGTTCGGTTGGTCTTACGTTGCGGTCGCCGAGTTGGCTTCCGATTAAGCGGTCGTATGGGTCAGGGGACGCAAACAATCCGGGGGTCCAATCCGTATCGGCTCCTGCCTGCCGATTCCTTGATTTGACCTCCGGTTCTGTCGGGGACGGCGAAGCCAAAGTATAGCCAGGGGGTTTGTCCGGCCAGGCAGTACTCAGGCACGGGTGCGGAAGTCCCTGCAAGGTGCGTGGAAACCATCAGCGCGCCTTCCGGAATCCGAACTCGGCGGCGACGGTGACCCCGTCGGGGAGGTTCGGGTCGAGGGGTGTTCCCCGCGCACCGACCACCCCGACCTCGTCGAACTTCGGCTTGAGCAGGTAGAAGCGGTGGATCGGGCTGTTCAGCCACATCTGGAGGATGTCCGCGGCGGAGCTCGTCTCCGGCGTCGACCAGCGCAGGTCCTCGCCCACCATCCAGACGTAGCCCGGCCGGATGTAGCCGATCTCCCGCAGGCGACCGACCGGCGTGGAGGCGTGTGGATGGCCCGCGAAATCCCCGTGATGGGAGAAGAAGCGGCCCACGAGCAGGGAATTCGTGTACGCCGCCGACGCGCGGCGGAGCAGGGGATTTGGGTGCAGCGCCTGCACGCCATTGGCGATGCGGGTCTGGTTGATCGTGCAGAACATCGAGGCGTCGAAGTCCGGCAGGGAGAGCTCGGCGGCAGGCGTGTCCATGTTCGGGCAGTCCGCCGCGCCCGCGGGCGCGGCGGCCGGTCCGAGCAATCCGATTGCGATGCAGAACGCCAGCAACGCCGGCGCCACGGTCTTCCTGACCATCCGTCAAGCATCTGCGCCCGGGCACCGCGCGACCACCGCGCAAACCCCGGGGTCCGCACCGTAGTGCTCCGCATTCCGTGCCCCGTCTCGCAATCGGGATCGGTACCTTGCCGCCCGTGGATCGCGCGCGCTCGAATCCGTGGCTGGCCGTCGCCATCGCCGCCGGAGCGATCCTGGTGCTCGCCTGGATCGGCTGGGCGATCTACGTCACGGGCCAGAACGGCGCCGGCGCGGGCCTCGGCGTGGTGATCGCCTGGCCCGCGATGCTCGCCGCTCTCGCCCTCATCTCACTGCCGTTCATCGGCGGATACCTGCTGGTCAAGCGGCTCTCGGACGGCGAGGGATCGACGGCGACGGCCGACGCCGAGGAGTCCCAGGACGAGGAGGAGCCCGAAGAACCGGCTGAGGACGAAGAACCCGCTGAGGAAGAGGGGCAGGACGAGCGGGAGGAGGAGGACTCGGACGAGGACGAGCAGGACAGCGAAGCGGAGCCGGACGACGACCCCGGATCGGACGCCGAGGCCAAGGCGACGAAGAGCTAGGCGCCGTTGTCTCGGCCCTACTGCCGCATCGCCGGGAAGAGCAGGACCTCCCGAAGGCTCTTCGCCCCGGTCAGGATCATCACCAGCCGGTCGATGCCGAGGCCGGCCCCGCCGGTCGGCGGCATTCCCTGCTCGAGCGACTCGACGAAGGTCTCGTCGTAGGGCTGCGTCTCCTCGTCGCCGCGGGCCGTCTCCTCGGCCTGCGCCTCGAAGCGGCGGCGCTGCTCGTCGGGGTCGTTGAGCTCCGTGAAGGCGTTGGAGATCTCGATGCCGCCGACGAAGGCCTCCCAGCGCTCGACCAGTCCCTCCTCCGAGCGGTGGCGCTTCGCGAAGGGGGAGAGCTCGACCGGGTAGTCGACGATGAAGGTCGGCTGGATCAGCTTCGGCTCGACCTGCTTGGAGAGCAGGCCGTCGACCAGCTTGCCCCACCCCTCCTCCGGGTCCGCTTCGGTGCCCATCGCCTTCGCGAGCTCCTCGCGGGATGGGTGCTCCATCACGTCGATGCCCGTCTCATCCCTGATCGCGTCGCGCAGCGTGACGCGGCGCCAGGGCGGTGAGAGGTCGATGGTCTCCCCCTCCCGTTCGATCTTGGTCTTGCCCAGGACGGCCTGCGCGACGGCCGAGACGAGCCCCTCGAGCTCCTCCGCGATGTCGTTGTAGTCCGCGTAGGCCTCATACCACTCGAGCATCGTGAACTCGGGGTTGTGCTTGTGCGAGATGCCTTCGTTGCGGAAGTCCTTGCCGAGCTCGTAGACCTTCTCGATCCCGCCTACCACCAGGCGCTTCAGGTAGAGCTCGGTGGCGATCCGCAGGTAGAGGTCACGGTCGAGCGCGTTGTGGTGGGTCGTGAACGGGCGAGCGAGCGCTCCCCCGTAAAGGGGCTGGAGCACCGGCGTCTCGACCTCGACGAAGTCCCGCTCGTCGAACCAGCGCCGCACCTCGGCGATCGCCCGCGCCCGCTTCAGAAAGAGGTCGCGCGTCTCCTCGTTCGCCATCAGGTCCAGCTCGCGGCGCCGGTAGCGGGTCTCGACGTCCTCCAGCCCGTGGAACTTCTCGGGGGGCGGGCGCAGGCTCTTCGAGAGCAGCTCCCAGGCGTCGGCCCGGATCGACAGCTCGCCTCGCTTCGAAGCGAAGACGGTTCCCTCGATGCCGACGATGTCGCCGATGTCGAGCGAGAGAAGTCCCTCGTACGCATCCGAGCCGAGCTCGTCCACCCGGGCCTGGATCTGGATCTGTCCCGTGCCGTCCTTCAGGTCGAGGAACGAGGCCTTGCCGTGCCCCCGGCGCGCGGTGAGCCTGCCGGCGACGCGATTCCGGTCATCGGTCTCCTCACCCGCCTCGATCGATTGGTGAGACTCCCGGACGGCGGCGATCTCGGTCCGGTCGGGAAAGACGTGCGGGTACGGCTCTATGCCCTCCTCGCGAAGGCGCTCCAGCTTCGCCCGCCGGTCGGCGAGCAGATCAGATTCCGGGCGGTGTTCCTCCGCCATCGCGCGCAGCCTATCTGTCCGGCTTCGCCATCAGGTCGCGGCCACGAGCGGCCGCCCCACATAAGTCGCTTCGGCCTTTGGCCTCCGCTCCAAGGTGGAGCGGCCTGGTGGCCGCTAGGCCGCTTCGATCTTGGTGACCTTGAACTTCTTCTTTGGGCCGCGAGGCGTCTCGACCGTCACGACCTCGTTCTTCTTCGATCCGACGAGCGCCTTGCCGATCGGCGACTCGTTGGAGAGCTTGTGCTCGATCGGGTCGGCCTCGGCGGAACCGACGATCTGGAACTTCTGGGACTTGCCCGACTTCTGGTCCTTGACGTGGACGACCGCACCGACGCCGACCGTCTCGGTGTCGATGTGCTTCTTGTCGATGACCGCGGCCCGGCGAAGCCTGTCCTGAAGCGAGGCGATCCGCTGCTCGAGCATCGCCTGCTCGTTCTTGGCGTCGTCGTACTCCGAGTTCTCAGCGATGTCCCCGAACTCCCGCGCCTGCTTGATGCGGTCCGCGACCTCGCGGCGCTTGTCGTTCTCCAAGTGCTCGAGCTCTTCCTTGAGCTTCTCGAGCCCCTCTGGGGTGATCAATGTCTCGCGCGCCAACTCTCCTCGATTCTTCAGCCCTAGTGGATTGGACGCCGCACAAAACCCCTGCTATACGGCGAAAAATGAGCCCGCACCGCCGTGATCTGAATCACGAGGGTCCGGGCGAAGCGCGACAGTATAGCGCCGGTTTTTTGCGCGGTCGAGAGGTTGGGTCAGGCGGCCAATGCCGCTTGCAGAGCGGCGCCGACCCGTCCCGGGTCCTCGATCTGCGGGTAGTGCCCGAGATCCTCGAACCGCGTCACGGGAACCGACGGGCGCAGGGCGAGAATGGCGTCGAGAACCGCCTCGGTGGCCACCGGGTCGAGCATCCCCCACGCCACGGAGAGCGGCTTCTCCCAGTCGCGGATGGCGCCGTGCCAGCGGTCGGCGTGCTTGAACCGCTCCTCCATGTACGCGATCGTCTTGTGGTTGATCGTGCGCCCGCCGCCGGCGCAGATCAGCTCCCACTGGTCCTCCGCCTCCTCTCTCGTCAGCGGGTGGTCCGGCGAGAAGATCGAGCCGAACTGCTGGCGGAAGAACCGCTCGCTCGAGAGACGCGAGAAGAGGCCGCCCACCGCGCTCCGCAGGATCCTCTGTCCCAGCGTCGGGCTCGCGGCCCCCTGGACCATGGAGCCGTTGAGGAGCAATCCGCCGCTCAGGTCCATCTCCAGCCTGCCCTCGATGTCGCGGGCCATCAGCTCGTTCGCGACCGAGGTGCCCATGTCGTGGGCCAGGAAGAAGACCGGGCCGTCGTGGTCGCTCCGGCGCACGAGCTCCTCCGCCATGTCGGCCTGCCAGTGGAGCGTGTAGGTGTGGTCGCGGGGCTTCTCGGAGAGCCCGAAGCCGAGGAAGTCGGGCGCCAGGATCGAGTGCTCGGTCTCGCGGTCGAGCAACAGCCTCCAGTCGTAGGAGCTCGATGGGAAGCCGTGCAGAAGGAGCAACAGCGGGCCATCGCCGCCCTGCCGGTAGAGGTGGATGCGCCGGTCGCGGAAGTCCTCGTCGGCGCCGCGATCGCGCCAGGCGGTGACCCGCTCGTTCACGAGCTCACGCGGCGGCCGCGACCGGGGCCGAGAGATCCAGGATCAGGGCGCGGGCCTCCTCGAGGCTTGCACTCGCCTGGAACGCGGCGGTCGTCGCCTTGTCGGCTTCGAGCCGCTCCAGGTACCAGGGATAGAACTTGCGCAGGTAGCGGGCCGCGCGACCGGCGCCGAGGTGCTCCTCGGCGCGATCCATCACCCAGAGCAGCTCGGCGACGATCTCGTCGCGGGTGGCCGGCTCGCTTCGCACACCCGTGAGCTCCTCGAAGATCCAGGGGTTGCCGAGCGACCCCCGGGCGATCATCACCGCGTCGGCACCGGATGCCTCATACGCATGGCGCGCCGCCTCGGCGCTGTCCAGGCCGCCGGAGATGATCACCGGCACGTCGATGCGCTCGACCAGCTCGCGCGCCAGCGCATAGTCGGGCTGTCCCTTGTGCTGGATGGCCGCGGCCCGGGGGTGGAAGCCGATGGCGGCCACGCCCGCCTCCTCCGCCAACCGGACGGCGAGGTCGAAGCCCTCGCGGCCGCCGCGCGCCAGCCCGGAGCGAAGCTTGACCGTCACCGGGATGCCACCGCCCTCCCGCGCCGCGGTGGCGATCGCAACAGCGAGGTCGGGATCGCCGAGCAGCGCCGCACCTGCCCCCGTCTTGCAGACCTTCTTCACCGGGCAGCCCATGTTGATGTCGATCAGGTCCGCCCCGGCCCCGGAGACGATCTCCGCCGCGGAGCGCATCACGTCGGGCTCCTGGCCGAAGAGCTGGACGGAGACCGGGTGCTCCTCCGGATGAAGGCGAAGCAGCTCCGTCAGCGTGCGCTCGTTGCGGTAGTGGAGGCCGAAGCTCGAGACCATCTCCGAGACCGCCAGGCCGGCTCCATGGCGCCGGGCCTGCAGACGTACGAACCAGTTGCCGATCCCGGCCAGCGGCGCGAGCAGCACACGGTTGGCGATCTCGACGTCGCCGATGCGGAAGGGGGATGTGAGCGGCGGTTGCATCGATCTAAGTGTTGCGTTCATAGATCAGTCTGAGGCCCGTGAGGGTGAGCAGGGGATCGACCTCGTCGATCGTCTCGCAGTGCGGAGCGATGGTCGTCGCGAGCCCACCGGTGGCGATGAAGGTCGCATCCTCGCCGAGGGCCTCGGCGAGGCGCCGGTTGATCCCGTCGACCAGGCCGGCGAAGCCGTATGCGAATCCGGCCTGGATGGCGGCCGTGGTGTGCTTGCCGATCGCCCCCTCCGGCGTCGACAGGTCAATCCGGGGCAGCTTGGCCGTGCGCGAGGTGAGGGCCTCCATCGAGATCTCCACCCCGGGGCCGATCACGCCGCCGAGGTACTCGCCGGCCCCGGAGACGACGTCGAAGTTCGTCGAGGTGCCGAAGTCGACGGCCACACAGGCGCCGTCGACCTTGGCGTGTGCGGCGACGGCGTTGACGAGGCGGTCGGCGCCCAATTCGTGCGGGTTGTCGACGAGGATCGGCATCCCGGTCTTCAGGCTCGGCCCCACCAGCAGGCACGGGCTGCCCACGTGACGCTCTGTAAGGGCCTCGTACTCGGGCCCGAGCTGAGGGACCACGGTCGAGACGATCGCGCCGTCCAGCGACCCGAACTCGAGGTCATCCAGCGCCAGCAGATGGGAGATCGTGGCGGCGAGCTCGTCGGCGGTGGCGCTCGGAACGGTGCCGAGCCGCCAGTCGCGCCGCAGGTCCTCCCCATCGAAGGCGCCGATGTGCGTCTGGGTGTTGCCGACGTCGATCGCGAGCAGCATGGGCGGGATTATCGCGACACCAATAGGATGCGCCGCAATGGGGGACGCAAAGCTCTACGTGATTCCCGGCTCGCATCCGTCGCGCTCGGTGATGCTGATGCTCGACCGCAAGGGCATCCCATACAAGCGCTTCGACCTGATGCCGGTGATCTCGAAGGGCGCCCTGCGGGCCCTGCGGTTCCCGGGGAACACGGTGCCTGCCCTGAAGCTGGACGGCAGCCGGCTCCAGGGATCGCAGGAGATCGCGCGCGAGCTCGACCGGATCCAGCCGGACCCGCCGCTCCTCCCCTCCGACCCCGGTCAGCGCGCGAAGGTCGAAGAGGCTGAGGCCTGGGGCGACACCTTCCAGCACAACCCGCGTCAGCTGAGCTGGTGGGCGTTCAGGAAGAACCGGCCCCCGATGGAGAGCTACTCGCAGGGTGCGAGGCTGGGGATCCCGGTCGGCCTGGCCGTGAAGACCGGTGGCCCCATCGTCTGGGCGGCCGCCAAGCTCAACGACGCGACCGATGAGAACGTACGCGCCGATCTTGCGGCCCTCCCTGGGGACCTCGACCGAATCGACGGCTGGATCTCCGACGGGGTGATGGGCGGCGAGCGGCCGAATGCCGCGGACTTCCAGATCGCCCCCACGCTCAGGCTGCTGATGACCTTCGACGACCTGCGTCCGGCGATCGAGAAGCGCCCCGCCGGCGAGCTCGCCCTCCGGGTCGTGCCCGATTTCCCGGGCCGCATGCCGCCGGTGTTCCCGGCCGAGTGGCTCCAGGGCCTGCGCGACTAGAGAAGAGGCGAGCCCACGCGATTGACCCGCTGTCCCGGGCCGAGCCCCTCGAGCGCGACCCGCAGCTCCGTGCCGTCGGGAAGACGCAGCCCGGGGTCGAGCTCCAGCAGGGGAGCCAGAACGAACCGCCGCGAGGTCACCTCCGCATGTGGCAGCGTAAGCCGGTCGGTTACGAGCTCGACGTCGCCGAGGAGCAGCAGGTCGACGTCGATCGGCCGCGGCCCGTGACGCGGCCCGCCGAAGTCTCGGCCCGCTTCCGCCTCGATCTCCTTGCAGACGGCCAGCAGCTCCTCGGGCTCGAGCCCGGTGCGAATCCGCACCGCCGCATTCAGGAAGTCGGGCTGGTCGAGGATCTCCCCGACCGGCTCGGTCTCGTAGGTCGACGACGCGGCCTCGACCGCAACATCGTGAGCCCTGATCCCGTCGATCGCCCCGCGGAGCTGTGCCTCGCGGTCGCCGACGTTCGAGCCGAGCCCGAGGTAGCCGACCCTCAGACTCCCTCCTCGTCGTCGGGCTCGCGATCCAGTGACTTCTCGAGGGTCACCTCGACCCCCGCCTCCTGGACGACGTACGGCAGCGGCGGCTCCGGCTTGGCGGCGCGGACTCGCACCGACTCGCAGTCGAAGCGCTCCATCAGGCGTCCCGCCACGACCTGGCAGAGCCGCTCGAGCGTGCGATAGCTCTTCTCGGTCGCGGCCAGGGCGACGATGTCGCATACCTCCGAGTAGTCGACGGTGTCCTCCACCCGGTCGGTGAGCACCGCGTCGCAATCCGGGACGTCGAAGGTGAGGTCGAATTCGAGCCGCTGGCCCACCTCCTGCTCGGCGTCCGAGACGCCGTGGTGCGTATAGATGGAGAGGCCGCGGATTTCGACCTCGACCGACGGCTGCGCCGCGTCGTCGTGCTCGTCCACGCTCGCCAAAGTAGACGATCGTGAAAGGCTGTCGCGCGTGATCGCCTCCAGCGAGCTCAAGCACCGGTTCGCGGACCTGGCCGAGTGCCGCTTGCACTACGTCACCCGCGGCGAGGGCAAGCCGATCCTCTTCCTCCACGGCTTCCCGCAGTTCTGGTTCCTCTGGCGGCGGCAGCTCGAGGACCTCGCCGAGGACCATGCCGTGTACGCCCCCGACATGCGCGGCTACAACCTCTCCTGCCGGCCCGAGGAGGTCGAGGCCTACCGGATGCGCCACCTGCTCGCCGACGTTCGCGAGTTGATCGAGCAGCTTGAGCTCACCGACCTGACGCTGGTGGGACATGACTGGGGCGGGATCGTCTCCTGGGCCTTCGCCCTCAAATACCCGGAGATGCTGGAGCGCCTGGTGGTCATCGACGCGCCCCCGCCGTTCACGTGGAACCGCGACCTGCGGGAGAGCCCCAAGCAGCGTCAGGCGGTCAACTACATGCTCGAGTTCTCGAAGCCCTCGCCCGGACCCGAGGAGATGATGTCTGCGAACGACTTCGCGCTGATGGACGACCTGATGCTCCGGATCGGGGGCGCCGGTGCTCAGCTCTCGGACGAGGATCGCGCCAGCTATCACGAGGCCTGGTCGCAGCCCGGCGCGCTCCGCGGAGGGCTCAACTACTACCGGGCCGCCCGCATGGGCGAGCAGGTCGCGGCGGGTGGGGTGCCCGAGGAGTACGCGGGCAGGATGACCTCGCAGACCGTGGAGGTCCCGACCCTCGTGATCTGGGGGGAGAGCGACTCCGCCCTGTTGCCCTCACTGACCCGTGGCCTGAGCGAATGGGTCCCCGACCTGCGCGTCGAGATCGTTCCCGGCGCCGGCCACTGGGTCCCGTACGAGCGGCCCGACGAGGTCAACAGGCTGCTTCGCGAGTTCGTCGACGGCTAGGGCGGCGCGCCCGGGAGGAGCTTGTGCCCCCCGGCGCGATGAGGGCCCTGCCGGGCTGCGAAGTGCGTGAAATCCCACCGGGTCACGGCGTATGCCGGCTTCTCGGACAGGTCGGGCCGGACGACTCCGAACCCGTTCTCCGGGTTCCCGGCGCCGGGCTGATCGAAATACCGGTGTAGGACCACGACGGGCAACCGGGGAACGCGTGCGAGGAGCTTGTAGAGCGCGCCGAACCGGACCGCCTGGGCTTTCTCGGAGACGGCCCCCGGCCCCGCCGTCGTGAGCCCGACCTCCGTGATCCAGATCGGGATGGTGATGTGCTGCGCCCGGCGAGCGACCGCTCGGGCTCGCGCGATCACGCCCAGCACCCGCTCGCGGTAATCGGGCCGGTTGTACGGAACCGGATACGGATGCAGCGCCAGGGCGTCGAAGTACCCCCCGGCACCCGCGGCGTAGGCCTTCCGGAGAAAGTCGATGTAGCCGGTCTCGAGAGGCGCGTTCGGGGTGAAGGCGGCGACCCCGCCGAAGAGCACCGGCAGACTCGGCCTCACAGACTTCACCACTGTGTAGGTCGCCTGGAGCACGGCGGCGTATCGCGCCGGGTCGGGGCCACCCAGCCAGAAGCTGCTGATGTTCGGCTCGTTCCAGACCTCGACGGCGACGATGTTGTCGTAGCGCTCGAGGGCTCGCCGGATGAAGTCCTGCCATTCCCGCTCATGAAGGGCGTCCGGTGGCTCGGGCGGCGTCAGCCCTGGGGGGCAAGGCGTCTGCAGGTGAGCCCAACAGGGGGCCACCCCCGGCTCGAGGATGACCTGGAGCCCATGTGCGCGAGCCGCGTCGAAGATCCGGTCGTAGGCCGTCCAGTCCCAGGCATTGGGCCCATCGGGCTGGACGGTGGCCCAGACGAACGGGAAGCGGATCAGCTGTC
Organism: uncultured Solirubrobacterales bacterium; assembly: GCA_963815045.1. Lineage (GTDB taxonomy): Bacteria > Actinomycetota > Thermoleophilia > Solirubrobacterales > 70-9 > DASUPK01. The sequence goes on along the minus strand of CAWFET010000002.1, from coordinate 300,252 downwards.
CGCCGATGCGCGAGACGTCGCCGAGCTCGCCGGGGCGGACATGCCAATCATCGTTCACTCCGGGCACGACGGCGTGAGGCTTGCCGAGATTGAGGGGGCACCGGCTCATTTTGGGCGGGCACGTGTGCCCCTTCCGCGGCTGCGCCGCGGCCGAACCGGTGAGCAGCATGGCCGCCAGGACCAGCACCGCGGCCGCGAACAGCCGAAGAATTCCCCGCTTTGAGGGCATGCCTCATGTTCGAATGGCTGGCTCCGCGGTTCATCCGTGCGGTCCACAGCCACGCGTAGGTGGTAACCACCGACCCGATCGCAGTCCCCGACACCGATACGAGGTGTCCCGCGGGCGCCTACGCTCGTACGGCCGATGATTGCGACGAGACCTCACTGCCAATCGAGGCGCCCCCGCCTCACCGGGGGTCCATTGGCCTTGCTGATGGTTCTGCTGGTCACCGCCGCCGTGGCGGCGAGCGAGGTGCCCGCATTCGCCGCATCGCGAAGCCGCGCGGTGCCGGTGAGGGACATCCGGCCCGGCCGGAGCAGCAGCATCCCGAACAGCCTCCTCGGCCCCACCGGCGCGCAGTTGACCGCCGTCGGCCGCTTGGTCTACTTCGGCGCCGACGACGGCAGGCACGGGTACGAGCTGTGGCGCAGCAACGGCACGGCCCGCGGGACCCGCATGGTCAAGGACATCCGGCCGGGCCCCCTGTCGAGTCAGGTCTTCTCAGTCACCAACGTCGGCGGAACCCTCTACTTCACGGCGGACGACGGGATCCACGGAGCCGAGCTGTGGCGCAGTGATGGAACCGCGGGGGGCACGCAGCTGGTCAAGGACATCAACCCCGGCCTGGTGGGGAGCGGTGGCTTCTGGCTGACCGGCGTCGGCCAGACCCTCTACCTGATCGCCTACGACGGCACCCGCCGCGGCCTCTGGCGCAGCGACGGGACGGACGCGGGCACGACCCTGCTGCAGGAGCTCGTCGATGCACAGGATCTGACCGCTTCCGGGAACGGTCTCTTCTTCGCCGGAGCCGCCGGGAGCGACCCCCTGAGGCTCTGGCACAGCGACGGCACTACGGCCGGCACCATGGTCGTCGGCCCGGGCGAGACCGGTCCCTACGAGCTCACCGACCTGAACGGAACGCTCTTCTTCGGAGCCTCGGACCCATCCCACTCCTTCGAGCTCTGGCGCAGTGACGGGTCGATTCCCGGCACCTTCCTCGTCAGGGACATCAACACCAGGCTTCCGGCCGCGGAGAGCGCGAGCCTCCCGCACGAGCTCACGGCGGTGGGCCCCAACCTCTACTTCGTCGCCTCCCCCGACGGGCTTGCGCAGCAGATCTGGCGCAGCGACGGCACGGCGGGGGGCACTGTCTCGATCGCCTCCGCCGGCTTCGCCTCCGAACTCGCCGCCTTCAGGGGCAAGCTGTTCTTCACCCGCACCGGACGGATCTGGCGAACCGTCTCCGGCAACGGGACCCCCGTGCTCCGCAAGTCCGTGAGCCCGCAGCAGCTCACGCCCGCCGGCCGCGCGCTCTACTTCGTGGCCGGGCGAGGGAAGAACCTGGACAGCCAGCTCTGGCAGACCACGGGGAAGCCCACCACGACTCGGCGAATTCCAGGCACGGGCAGTCGCGGCGGTGGGACGCAGCTCCACGATCTCGCGGTGGCCGGGAAGACGCTCTACTTCACCGCCAAGGACCGGCGCCACGGGCGGGAGCTCTGGCGGATCGGCCGGCCGCTGCGCTAGTCGGCCGCGGCCGGGAAGGGGCTCCGCTAGAAGAGGATCGCCTCGGCAACGGTGAGGGCTTGGCGCATCGGGCCGACATCGTGGACGCGAAGCATGCGGGCGCCGTTGGCGAACGCGATCACGTTCGAGGCGATCGTCCCCCCCAGCCGCTCGCCGACCGCCGCGCCGGTGAGCTTGCCGATGAAGCTCTTGCGGGACGAGCCGAAGGCAATCGGCCGTCCGAGGTCGGCGAATTCGCCGAGCCGGCGGTGGAGCTCGAGGTTGTGCTCGACCGTCTTGCCGAATCCGATTCCGGGATCGACCCAGATGCGCTCCTCCCGCACCCCCCTGGCGACGGCGAACTCGATGCGCTCGGCCAGGAAGGCCTTGATGTCGTCGACGACGTCGTCGTAGACGGGGTTCTCCTGCATCGTCCGCGGGTCGCCGAGCATGTGCATGAGAACCAGCTCGCAGCCGGCCTCGGCGCAGACGTCCGCCAGCTCCGGGTCAGCGCGCAGCGCGGTGACGTCGTTGACCATCGTGGCGCCGGCCTCCACGGAGGTCTCGGCCACCACCGCCTTCGAGGTGTCGATCGAGATCGAGATCCCATCCCGCGCCAGGCCCTCGATCACCGGCTGGACCCGAAGAAGCTCCTCCCCCGCGGCGACCGCCCGCGCCCCTGGCCGAGTCGACTCCCCGCCGATGTCGAGGACGTCCGCCCCCTCCGCGGCCAGCTCCCGCCCGTGCGCGATCGCCCGCTCGGGGTCGAGGAACTCGCCACCGTCCGAGAACGAGTCGGGGGTCACGTTCACGATCCCCATCACCTTTGGCCGGTCCACGATCGCCCCTATTCCGCCCGGATCAGCTGCCCTGTCGGGGTCAGCTCGACGAAGTGATGCGTGTCCCCATCGCGATAGCTCTGACACTGGTTCGCGGGCCGGTCGTCAACGGCCTGACGAGGCTCATGCACAACGTCGACCACCCAGTCGGACAACCCCGGAATCCCCTCCGAGAGACACGGCCCCGCGCTCAGATCCTCCTTGGCCTTGCCGGCGTAGATGAACCTGGCCGCGGCGACGGCCTTGTCCCTGTCCGCCTGGCTGGCACCGGACGACCCGCCACATCCGGCAATGAAGGCTGCGAGCACCAAAGCAATCGCGACGAATCTCATAGCCGAAGTATCTCCGGCGCTGCTCGCGCGGGTGGCGGCGCGAGGAATCCACGTCCGAGGACACGCCCGTACCACAGGACGTGGATTCCTCGTGGCGACAGGACCCGCGCGCCGATGCGCCCGTGAATACCGGACTACGAGCGGTTGTCGCGCATCTCGGCACCGCCACCGGCCAGGCCGGGGCGCGGCCGCGGACGCGGCTTGGGACCCTCGCGAGCGGTCCCCTTCTCCTCGACGGCCGGAGCCTCCGGCGGCTTGGCCTCCTCCTCGTCCTTGGCGAAGACCTCGTCCTCGGGCTTGCCCTCGAGCAGGGCGATGAATTCGTCGGCCTCGATCGTCTCGCGCTCGAGCAGGATCCGCGAGATCGTGTCGAGCTGCTCGCGGTGCTCGGAGAGGATGTCCTTGGAAGTCTGGTGTGCGTCCTCGACCATCCGGCGGACCTCGTCGTCGATCTCGCGGGCGACCTCGTCGGAGTAGTCGGGCTCGGCGGAGAACTCGCGGCCCAGGAACGGCTGCGAGCGGTCGTGGCCGAAGACGCGGGGGCCGAGGCGCTCGGACATGCCGAAGCGCATCACCATCTGCTTGGCGGTCTCCGTCACCTTCTCGAGGTCATTGGAGGCCCCGGTGGTGATCTCGCCGAAGACGATCTCCTCGGCGGCGCGGCCGCCCAGGGTCATGGCCATCGTGTCGCTGAGCTCGGCGCGGGTGGTGAGGAACTTGTCCTCGGTCGGCAGGGAGATCGTGTAGCCGAGGGCCTGGCCGCGGCTGATGATCGAGACCTTGTGGACGGGGTCCGAGTTCGGCAGGAGGTGCCCGACGATCGCGTGCCCGAGCTCGTGATACGCGGTGACGAGCCGCTCCTTCTCGGACATCACGCGGCTCTTCTTCTCGGGGCCGGCGATCACTCTCATGATCCCCTCCTCGAGCTCGAGCATCGTGATCTCGCGCTTGTTGGAGCGCGCGGTGAGCAGTGCGGCCTCGTTGATCAGGTTGGCGAGGTCCGCGCCGGTGAAGCCTGGTGTCTGCCCGGCGAGCGTGTCGAGGTCGATGTTCTTCGCCAGCGGCTTGCCGCGGGTGTGGACCTCGAGGATGTGCTTGCGGCCCTTGCGGTCCGGGCGGTCGACGACGACCTGGCGGTCGAAGCGTCCCGGCCGCAGCAGCGCCGGGTCGAGGATGTCCGGCCGGTTGGTGGCGGCGATGAGGATGATGTTGTCCTTCATCTCGAAGCCGTCCATCTCGACGAGCAGCTGGTTCAGCGTCTGCTCGCGCTCGTCGTGGCCGCCGCCCATGCCGGCCCCGCGGTGGCGGCCGACAGCGTCGATCTCGTCCATGAAGATGATGCAGGGAGAGTTCTGCTTGGCCTGCTCGAAGAGGTCGCGGACGCGGCTGGCGCCGACGCCTACGAACATCTCGACGAAGTCCGATCCGGAGATGGAGAAGAAGGGAACGCCGGCCTCACCCGCGACGGCGCGGGCGAGCAGCGTCTTCCCGGTGCCCGGAGGCCCGTAGAGCAGCACGCCCTTCGGGATGCGAGCGCCGAGCGACTGGAACTTCTTGGGGTTCTCGAGGAACTCCTTGATCTCGTGGAGCTCCTGGACGGCCTCGTCGGCCCCTGCGACGTCGCGGAAGGTGATCTTGGGCGCGTCCACGGACATCCGCTTCGCACGCGACTTGCCGAAGCTCATCACGCGCGAGCCGCCACCCTGCATCTGGTTCATCAGGAAGATCCAGAAGGCGAAGAAGAGGAGGAAGGGCAGGATGTAGGTGAGCAGCGAGAGCAGGCTCGAGCCGCCCTTGCCCTTGATCTCCGTCTTCACCTGGTGCTGCTCCAGGCTGTTGAGCAGCTGCGCCTGCGAGGAATCCGAGTCCGGGTAGGCCTCGTCGTAGCTCGTCCCGTCCCTCTGCTTGACGTTGAGCGTGTTGTCCTTCGTGTTCCAGGTGACGGACTCGATCTGCCCGCTGTTCACCCGCTGCACGAACGTCGTGTAGTCCGGCGTCTCATGGCCGGAGCCCGGACTGATCAGCCGCTGGGCGAAAAACGCCAGCACGACGACGATCAGAATCGGAAAGGCAGCGCTGCGGAAAAAACGTCTCAAAATTGATGTCCCTCTGCCCGGGGTTTACGCCGAATTTGGGCGCCCGGATCTATCGCGAGAGTACCAGCGTAGCTTCAGCGGTCTTGAGGGTTTTCCCGCAGTGCGGCCACGTAGGAGAGGTTGCGATGGCGCTCCGCATGGTCGAGCCCGTAGCCGATCGCGAACCGGTTCGGGATTTCGAAGCCGACGTAGCGGACGGGCAGGTCCACCCGCCTTCGCTCCGGCTTCGTGAGCAGCGCGCAGACCTCGATTGATTTCGGCTCTCTCGCCCGCAGGTTGCGGAGGAGGTAATGGAGGGTGAGACCCGAGTCGATGATGTCCTCGACGATCAGGACGTCGCGGTCGGCGATCGGCGCGTCCAGGTCCTTCAGGATGCGCACCACACCCGAGGAGTCGGTCGAGGAGCCGTAGCTCGAGACCGCCATGAAGTCGAGCTCGCAGTCGATCGTCAGATGGCGCATCAGGTCGGCGAGGAACGGAACCGCCCCCTTCAGAATCGCCACGAGCAACGGCGGGCGCCCCTCGTAGTCCCGGCTCACCTCGGCGGCGAGCTCGGCGACCCGCCGCTGCAGGTCCTCTTCTGAGACGAGGACGTCCCCGATCTCGTCGTCGGTTCCCATATGGAGCGGAGTCTATGGACCGGCCTGGGACGCCCTGAGCACGGCTGACTCCTGGGCGCCCGGCTTCGCCGCGAATTCCTCGGAGACGGCGACTCCCGCGATCCAGGCGATCCGGTCGCCGGACTCCACCACGGGCAGGAGGTGTCGCAGCGACCGCGGCACCTTTCGGTCGGTGAACAGATCCTGGAGCGACTTGGTCCCATCCAGGCCGAGTGGCCGCATCCGGTCGCCCTCCCGCCAGGCCCGCACGGTGACGGCGGCCCCGAGCGCGGCAGGGTCGAGTACCGCCAGGTCCGGCCCCCCTGCGGCCGGGACACCTGGCTCGAGCTCGGCCCGGACCTCCCATGAGCCGAAGCGGCACACCCCCGGGACGGTCAGGACGCCCTCGCCGGGTTCCTCGGCCTCGCCCAAGGTGAAGCGGACATGGCCGTGCTCGGCGTGCGCCTCGAGTCCACCCCCGAGCTCGATCACGCCTCCCTCAGGTTGCTGCACGAGACGCCAGATCTCGGTGGCGCGCGCGCGACCGAGCGGCACCTGCCGGCCGGCCGCCCGCTCGGCCATCGCCCGCAGCACCAGCCGGCGGATCGCCGGGTCCATCTCCCCCAGAGCGTCCCGGTCGATTGCCCCGGCCACCGTTGCGCCGGCCGATGCGAGGGCCTCCGCGGCGAGCCGATCCAGGGTCTCCGCCTCCTCCGCGAGCTCCGCGTGGGTCTCGGCGATCGTCGCCTCCGCCTCCGGGCCGATCTCTCGCAGAACGGGAAGCACCTCGTTGCGGATCCGGTTGCGGGCGAAGACCGGCTCGGCGTTACTGGGATCGTCGGCGAAGGGAAGGCCCGCCTCCCGCGCCAGCCGCCGCGCCTCGTCGCGGCCAAGACCGAGCAGCGGGCGGATGACGTCACCGCGCCGCGCCCGCAGCCCCAGCAGCGCTCGGCGGCCCGGCGAAGTCGCGAGCCGGTAAAGCACGGTCTCCGAGAGATCCGTCCGGGTGTGGCCGGTCGCCACCCAGTCGAGCCCGCGGGCGAGTCGCAGCCGCTCCGCCGCCGCATAGCGGACCCGTCGCGCCTCGGCCTGAAGGTTGCCCTCCGCGAGCTCGGGATGCTCCACCTCCAGCTCGATCCCCAGCATCCGGCAGAGCTCTTCGCAGGTCGCCTGGTCGTCGTCGGAGCCGGAGCGCAGCCCGTAGTTGAGATGGAGACCGAGCAGGCGATCTGGCCCCACCAGCTCCGCGAGCCCGGCCGCCGTGGCGGCGGAATCCGCCCCTCCAGAGACGAGGACGACGCCGCACGAGGTGTCCGCCACGAGGCCGCTTGCACGGACCGCACGGGCCAGGACCGGGAGTCCGGTGGCGTCCGACATACCCAGGATTCTAGAAACCGCTATACAGCCGCCCTCGTGTTTCGGACAGGACTACTCAAAACCCTCATGCTGACGGCCGCCATCGGGCTCGGCCCCGCCGCCGCGGCCGACGCGTGCGTGGGTGAGGCGAAGTCACCGGCGAACCTGACCGAGCAGGCAGCGAGGCAGGCCCTTCTCTGCCTGATCAATGAGCGTCGTGACCATGCCGGCAGGGGCGCGCTGCAGGAGAACGCGGCCCTCGACTCCTCGGCGCAGGGCCACACGGTCGCGATGGTCAAGCACAACTCCTACTCGCATGGCAACGCCGCGCACCGAATCCGCGCGTCCGGCTACCTGTCCGGAGCCAGCGTCTGGTCCATCGGAGAGAACCTCGCGTGGGGCCCGAAGCGGCTCGGCAGCCCGAAGAGGGTCGTCGCCGAGTGGATGCACAGCCCCGAGCACCGCAGGGTCCTCCTCGGCGGCTTCCGCGACATCGGCCTGGGCATGACCAAGGGCGCCCCCTTCCCGCATTTCGGGCACAACGCGGGGACGTACACGGTCGATCTCGGCTCTCGCAACTGATTTCTACGCACTTTTCGCAACGGCGAAAGGTCCAGGGATCGCCCACCCGCGCTAAAGGACGCGCGGCTGATCTTCTGCCCTCTGCGTGCAGAGAAACGCTGAGAACTCGATGCGGAACATGTGTCGAGACCAAGAAACATCCTCAGCCTCATCGCCGTCCTGGCCGCCTGGGCACTGGTTGCCAGCTCGTCCGCCTTCGCGACTGACTGCGGCCCGGTCGGCACCCAGGTCACGGGTCTCAGCGAGGCGCAGATGGAGGGCTCGATCACCTGCCTGATCAACGACCAGCGGGTCTCGCACGGGCTCCAGCCGGTTTCGTCCAACACCGACCTCCGAGCCGCGGCGCTCAGCCACTCGAACGAAATGATCGACGAGGGGTACTTCGAGCACACCTCGCCGGCGGGTCTGACCTTCATGGACCGCATCGAGTCGACGGGATATATGAGGGGAACCCGCAGCTGGACCGTCGGCGAGAACCTGGTCTGGGGCACCGGGCCGCTGAGCACGCCTCAGGCCCTGGTCACCGCCTGGATGAACAGCCCGCCCCATCGTGAGAACCTGCTCCGGCCCTCGTTCCGCGAGCTCGGCGTCGCCGCCCTCCCCGGCACGCCCCTCAGCAGCTCCGACCTGACCGGGGTCACGGTCTCGAGTGAGTACGGGAACCGCGTCTTCAGCGGCAAGAGCAAGAGCAAGAAGAAGAAGCACAAGGCCCGCAAGGCGCGCAAGGCCCGCAAGGCCGGCAAGGCCGGCAAGAAGCGACGCTAGTCCTCCATCGCAGGACGGGCTATATAGAGAGAGATGGCGTCGGGGAAGCCCTTGAGGACCACCTCGCCGATCGGGTCGAAGCTGAGGAAGTCCGACTCCCTGATGGCCTTGACGAGCGCCTCGGTAACCAGCACCTCGCCTCCGAGCGCCCTGGTCACCACGCGATGGGCAAGGTTGACGTCCCCGCCGAAGTAGTCGCCGTCCCTGAACACGGCTGCCCCGTGGTGAAGACCGACCCGCGGCTGGGGGCGCTCCTGGAAGAGGGTCAGGAAGCCCACCGCCCACTCGGTCAACGTCGCCGGCTCCGGTGAGACCACCATCACCTCGTCTCCGATCGTCTTCACGATCGTCGCCTCATTCGGCAGGGTCGCCTCGACGGTGTCCACGAAGCGCTCGATCATGTCGAGGGCCTCCTCGTCGCCCTCCTCCTCGGTGTAGCGGGTGAACCCCGTGAGGTCTACGAAGCAGAACGTCATCGAGACGCGCGCCAGGCCGCGTCCCGCGCCCCCGATGTCCGCCTCCATGTGCCCCACCACGTCCTGCTCGATGTAGAAGCGCAGGTAGCGGTTGTGCATGTACTCCATCAGCGGGCCGGTGACGGGAATGAGATCGGCGGCGAGCTCGCCCATCTCCTCCGCGATCTCCAGCGGCGGCAGCTCCTCCTGCATCAGCGGCTCGTGGATGTAGAGGTGGAAGAGCCGCACCTCCGCATCCGCCACCTTCCGGATCGACTGGGCGTAGACCCTGACGAGCTGGAGGAAGGCCACCAGTGGAAAGCCGGAAGCGAGGACGTTCGCGCAGTGGCGCATCGCTCCGAGGTCCTGCTCGTTGAGCATCCCATCGGCTCCCATCGGGGTCCCCAGCAGAGTCATGAGGCGGTCGATCAGCTCGGGCTCGAGCCCGGTCAGCTCGGCGGCCTGCTCCCTGGTGTAGTGGCCCTCGGGGACCTGAAAGAGATCCTCGGCGAAGCCGAACGCGAGCCGCCCTCCGCGGGCCGCCTCGCGGATCGCATCCACCGAATACCCGCGCTCCCTCATCCGCGCGATCACGCGGGCCTGAGCCGCCGAGGCCGGCGTCCACTGCCCGTCCTTGACCGGCACCAGGCCGTCCTCGGCCCATCGCTTCAGCGTCGACGACGAGACACCGGCGATCTTGCTGGCCTCCGCGAGCGAGATCGTGTTGCTCTGATCGTTCATGCCCCCGGAAGCAGCGACGGGGTCCCAGGACCCCGTCGCCTGCGGGCTTTGGGCCCGCTTCGTCGGCCAGCGGCGCTCATGCGCCTCGCGGTGTCCCGTCGCTGATCCCAGTCGCCGGGGGATCTGCGAGCCGGGGATCCGCTTCCGGCCCGAGTCTTTTCGATGGAGTCGAGCTTACGCTCATACCGAGCCAAGTCAATGACGCTGGACAGGGGCACCAGCTCGGTCGCTACTCGACGGTGAGGTGCGGATACTTCTCCGCCACCAGCTGGCGATACCTGGAGAAGAGCGGCTTGGCCGCGGGAAAGAAACGGAGGGCGGCGCCGGCGTCCTCGATGTTGGTTCGCAGCCGCCCGCGCGCGATCGCGATGGCGGGGTTCTCGCGGCCCTGGAAGACCCGGTTGGCGACTGTGGACTCCATGCTGAGGCGCAGCTTCGGATGGGTCCTGCTGCGCTGCGAGAAGTTCCAGCTCAGGCAGTGGTGCCCCCCATCGTCGCGGGCGACGTTGACGGCCAGCTTCAGATCGGGGAACTCGATGCGCAGCGGTGCCGCGGCGGCGCGGAGCCGAGGGCCGTCGTCGGGATCGCCGTCGATCTCGCGCAGGACGGTGTTGAGGATGTCCTTGAGCTCCTTCTTGGTGAGAGCCTCGGCGGTCATCATCTAAGGCTCAACCTGAGGTCAACCCTTTCGCCTGCCGCGCACGGACGACTCGATCCTGCCCAGCTGGTCGCGGACGTCCCTGCCGCGCTTCGCCGCCTCGTCGAGCAGATCGACCGCCCGGTCGCGTGTGCTCGCGGCCGAGCCGGCGGTCGCGTCGAAGGTGCGCTCGATCGCGGCGCGCAGCGCCTCGGAAGGCTTCTCCGGCACGGGCACCCTCATGACGGCAGCCTACTCCCGCACGCCGCCCATATGCTCGCGGCGTGCCTCACCACCTCAGGCCGAGCACGCCGTACGCCCCGGACGTCCTGCTGCCCGGCGACCCCGGGCGCGCCCTCGCCTTCGCCCAGCAGCTCCTCACCGAGCCGAAGATGAGCAATCACGCCCGTGGGCTCTGGGGGTACACCGGCGAGACCCCCTCCGGGCACCCGCTCAGCGTTCAGTCCACCGGCATGGGCGGCCCCAGCGCGGCGATCGTCCTTCAGGAGCTCGCCGAGCTCGGCGTCCGGCGGGCGATACGCGTCGGAACCTGCGGCGCGCTCGATCCCGGGCTCGGGCACGGCGACCTGGTGGTAGTACAGGACGCCCTGGCGGAGGACGGCGCGAGCCGTGCGCTGGGCGCTAGCGAGATCGCGGAGCCCGATCAGGAGCTGACCGCGAGGCTGGCGGCGGGCCTGGCGAATGGCAGCGCCCCCCGGCGCATCGTCACCAGCGACCTCTTCTACGACGGCGATCCGGACCACGGGGGCCCACCTCGCGCGCGGGCGGACGCGTGGCGCGGGCGGGAGGCCGTGGCGGTCGAGATGGAGGCGGCGACGCTGTTCGTGCTCGGCCGGCGACTCGGAGTCGCCACGGCCTGCGCGCTGGTGGTGTCGGACACCTTCGAAGGCGAGAGCCGGAGGCGAATCGCCGACGACGACCTGGCGACGGCGGTCGAGCGGATGGGAGCGCTGGCCGCGGCCGCCCTCAACCCCGACTAGAGGTTCCGGGTCGCGACGCCTCGCGTTCGCGGCGGAGCTCGGCAACCTCGCGCGTCAGCACATCGAGCTGGTCCTCGACCTCCTCGAGCCGCTCGGAGACCGCGCGCAGGCGCCTTGCGAGGCGGTCGACGTCGTTCCCGGTGGGCAGGTTCAGGTTCCGGATCGCGTGAGCGCCCGCCTGTGAGGCGCGCTCCCGCGCGCCGAGGGCGACCTGCAGCGCCTGGTTCATCCAGGGGTTGTCGACGAGCAGCTGGGCGAGGTCGCCCAGCGTGCCCTCGCCTCGCGAGGAGGTCCGATCACGCATGCCTTCGCCGCCGCTCTCGTCCATATCGTTCACGCACGGTACCGCTACGGATGGGCCCGGGCGGGGTTGTTTGGTCAGGCATGGAATGCACACAATTGTCTACCGTTTCGGTCAAGTATGTTTTGGGCATGTTTTTGGCGTTAGGGACGACGGTTCCCCGTTGCAAAGGACTGGGCGAGTCAGTAGCGTCCGCCGTGCCTGCGGGTGTGGGGAGGTCGCGACCGGCAGACCCTCAGGGTTTCGCGGGCAGGATCGGTTAGCCAAATGACCAGAAAGCTTCTCGTAATCATCGCCCTCGGCGCCGCGCTGGCGATTGTCGCTGCGGGAACTGCGACGTCGATCACCGTCGGGAACGTCCAGGTGAACTCCCCGACCGACGGCGTCCTCCCGGCGTGCTCGAACCTGAACGACGATGACGGCGACGGCCTGGTTGACCTCGCCGACCCGGGCTGCAGCGGCCCCCTCGATACCTCCGAGTACAACGCCCCTACCTCCGGCGGCTCGAGCGGCAGCTCCGGCGGTGGCACCACCACCTCCGGCGGCTCGGGCGGCACCACCACGACGGGCGGCGGTGGAACCACCACCACGAGCGGTGGCTCGAGTGGCAGCGGCGGCGGCAAGGCCGGCAAGAAGAACAACGGCGGCGGCAAGACCCCGGGCCTGTTCGGCAAGCAGGCCAAGAAGGGCCAGGGCGCCAAGCAGATCGCCGCGGCGGAGAAGGGGAAGATCACCCACCCCACCCTCCGCAACCCGGATGGCTCCCCGGCAAGCACCAACCCGAGCCTGACCGTCGCGCAGTTCGGGCCCGCCCCGATCGGCGTTCCCAACTTCGTCATCGACTCCTTCGAGATCCCGCCGTTCCTCCTCCCGATCTACCAGTCCTGTGGAACCGAGTACGGCATCCCCTGGCAGGTCCTCGCCGGGATCAACAAGATCGAGACCGCCTTCGGAACCAACCTGAACGTCTCCTCCGCCGGCGCCGAGGGATGGATGCAGTTCATCCCCTCGACCTGGGCCGCCTACGGGGTCGACGCCAACAACGACGGCAAGAAGGATCCATACAACCCGGTCGACGCGATCTGCGCCGCGGCCCGCTACCTGAGAGCAGCCGGCGGCGACAAGAACGTCCGCCAGGCGATCTTCGCCTACAACCACGCCGACTGGTACGTCGACGAGGTCCTCCTCTACGCCAACCAGTACGGCAAGCTGCCGGACGCCCTGGTCGGCTCGCTCACAGGCCTCACCGAAGGCGCACACTTCCCGGTCGCCGCCGACTCGCGCTACGCGGACGACATCAATGACGCCGCGGCCCTCGCCCGCTCCAACACCCAGCGGAAGACCGCCGGCAACGCCGCCGACGTCGTCAGCTCGGACGCCAGCCGCCGAAGCATCAACATCTACTCGAGCCTTAACGCTCCGGTCGTCGCGGTCAACGACGGCGTCATCAAGAAGATCGGCGACAACCCGAAGCTCGGCAAGTTCGTGGTCCTCCAGGACGCCTACGGCAACCAGTTCACCTACGCGCACCTCGGCTCGGTCGCCCAGACGCACCCGGTGCCCCGCCAGCAGGGCCTCTCCTCCAAGGACTTCAAGCTCGAGACTCCGAACAAGGACTCGGCGCCGAACACCCCGGCATCGGCTGGCGACAACTCCGGTGGCGGATCGGGCAAGGTGCACAAGTCGGTCGCACACAGCGCCGCGGCCAACTCCGAGAACAGCCGCCAGCGGATCTTCGCCCTGCCACACCGGTCGGGCAACGCCGACCAGTCGAGCGTCACCGGTCAGCTCGACCACCTGCTCGGCCGCAGCGTCCCCGGCTATGAGACCTTCAAGTCGGCGCTCTCCTCAAGCGTCCAGTTCGACTCCAACACGATGGCGCTCAAGCCGCTGAAGAAGGGCTCCAAGGTCACCGGCGGCACCGTCATCGGCCGAGTCGGCCAGCCCGACGCGCAGCCGCCGCACGTCAACTTCGCGATCCGGCCCGCTGGACGCGGCGCTCCCACCATCGACCCGAAGCCGATCCTCGATGGCTGGAAGCTGCTCGAGACGACGGCGATCTACCGCGCCGCCGACAAGAACCCATTCACCGACAACCCGACCGTCGGCCAGGTCCTGCTGATGTCGAAGGGCGCGCTCGAGCAGCGGGTCCTGAACGACCCGGCGCTTTCGATCTACTCCTGCGGCCGCAACGACATCCAGACCGGTCAGATCGACCGGCGTGTCCTCGCGGTGCTGGAGTACCTGGTCGCCAAGGGCTACCGCCTCACGATCACCTCGCTGAAGTGCGGCCACTCCTACCTGACCTCGTCGGGCAACGTGTCCGCGCACTCCTACGGCTCGGCCGTCGACATCGCGGCGGTCAACGGGATCCCGATCACGGGCCACCAGGGGCCGGGGACGATCACGGAGGCCGTGATCAAGGACCTGCTACTCCTGCAGGGCTCGATGCGGCCCGCCCAGATCATCTCCCTGATGGATCTCGGCCCGCCGACCTTCATCCTGCCCGACCACTACAACCACATCCACGTCGGCTACACCTTCACGACCGGTGGCAGCTCGATCAAGCAGCTCGGCGAGATCCTCAAGCCCGAGCAGTGGCAGCGACTGATCCAGCGCCTCGGCCAGATCCAGAACCCGAAGGTGCCGTCGAAGCCCTCCGCGGCCGCGTTGCCCGCCAAGGGCGGCAGCTCCGGCGACTAGCCCGGACCCACGCCGCAGCCCACGACCACCCGAGCCACCTTCGTTCAGCTGGAGCTCGCCGGCCGCCTCGGCCTGCCCGAGGGCCGGTATCTGGTCCGAGATGGCGACCGCGAGCGCGTCCTGATCGTCGAGGAGCTGGGAGCCCCGCGGCCCCGGCGCCGAACCGGCAGGCGCTCCAAGCCCGTCGACCCCGGCGAGCTGCTGGAGACGCCGGTGACGCGGGTCACGGTCACCGGTGAGCGGCTGGAGGATCCGGCGGCGGGATCCGACTGGCTCAAGCGGATGATGGGCAGCGGCGGCGAGGGCCCCGATGAGGTCAGGGCCGCGACCCGGATCGTCAACCGAGCCCTGGACGCGCTGCGTGCCGCGGCGCGTGACCCGTTGGTGCAGGACGTCGGGGCCACGAAGGCGCTCGCCGTGCGCCTCGGGCACGGCACGGGCGACGAGCTCGCCGACGGCCGCTGGACCGAGGCCAGGGAGCTCGCACGCCCCCGTCGCGGCCGTCTCGACGACGTCGACCCCCAATCTCGCGTCGCGGCCGTGCTGGCGGGGCGGGATGAGGTGCACCCGGCCGAGACGCTGATGCTCCGGGCGCGGCTCGACGCGCAGCAGGGCCGGCGCGCCGAGGCGCGCTACGGGCTCAGGGCTGCCCGCTCGGCCCTGGAGGAGCAGCCCTGTGACCGACAGAAGGAGCTCATGGCGGAGCTCGCGGCGATCGAGGAGAGGCTGGGCGATACTTCGAAGCCGTGAGGGCGGCCGCCATCCAACTCGAGGCCAGGCTTGCGGACGTGGACGCGAACCTCGAGTCGGCCGAGCGCCTGGCCGACCGGGCCGGGGCGGCGGGAGCCGAGTGCATCGTCCTGCCGGAGTTCTTCACCACCGGCATCGGCTTCGTGCCCGAGCTGGCCGGCGCGGCTCTGGCGCCGGACGGCGAGGCGACCGAGCTGCTTCGGTCGCTGGCGCGACGCCACGGCGCGCTCGTCGGCGGCTCCTTCCTGTGCCGCGACGCCGACGGTGAGGTCCGCAACGCCTTCTTCCTGGCGACGGCAGATGGTGAGATCGCCGGGCGCCACGACAAGGATCTGCCGACGATGTGGGAGAACGCCTTCTACGTCGGCGGCGCCGACGACGGCGTGATCGAAACGGATGGCCCGGTGGTGGGCGCGGCCGTCTGCTGGGAGCTGATGCGGACGCAGACCGTCAGGCGCCTGCGCGGCCGGATCGACCTCGCGCTCACCGGCTCGGGCTGGTGGAGCATGTCGCAGAACTGGCCGCCCAGGTCCCTCTTCGCCCGGCTCGAGACGGCCAACCACCGCCGGGCCGTGGATGCCGCCGCCACCTTCGCCCTCTACGTCGGCGCACCGGTCATCCACGCCGCCCACGCCGGGGAGCTGAACTGCGCGATGCCATGGCTCCCGACCACCTACCGCGGCCACTTCGAGGGCGGCACGATGATCACCGACGAGCGTGGCCGCATCCTCGACGCGATCGACCGCACCGATGGCGAGGGCTTCGCCATCGCGGACGTCGAGCCGAGGCGCATCGATCCGGTCAGGCAGCCACCGGACCGCTTCTGGCTGCACAAGCGCGGAGCCATCGCCGCGATGACCTGGAACTACCAGCGCCTCCACGGCCGCCCGTGGTACCACAGGCACGTGCGGGGTCGGCCGGCGCGTCGCTCCCGGGAGCCGAGCGCAGCCTAGATCGTCGCGAGAACCGCTTCGAGGTCCGCGACGACGTCGCCGTCCATCCGGACGGTCGCATCCTCGTCAAAGGGCGTCGGGCCCTTCGTGATCACCGCGATCCGCCCGCCGCCCCCCATCGTCACCGAGGGAAGCCCGGCGACCGGATAGACCTCCAGCGAGGACCCGATGCAGAGCATCAGGTCCGCCCGCGCCGCGAGGGACTCCGCCTCCGCCATGGCATCGGCGGGAAGCATCTCCCCGAACAGGACGACGTCGGGCTTCACGTCGGCCCCGCACTCCGAGCAGCGGGCCGCGCCGTCGTCGCCGAAGAGCGGCTCGATGTACTCGGTGCGGAATTGAGCCTGGCAGCCCTGGCAGGTCGAGGTGCGAATCGAGCCGTGAACCTCGATGACCCGCTCGGACCCGGCCTTGCTGTGGAGGGTGTCGATGTTCTGGGTGATCACCGCCTCCAGCCGCCCGCGCCGCTCGAGCTCCGCGATGGACTCGTGCGCGCCGTTCGGCTCCTTGTCGCCGAGCATCTGGAGGCGCTGGCGATAGAAGCCCCAGAAGCGCGCCGGATCGGTCCTGAAGGCGTCGATGTGGGCGACCTCCATCGGATCGACCTTCTCCCAGATCCCCTCGCCGGGGGTCCGGAAGTCGGGTATCCCGGAGGGCACAGAGATCCCTGCTCCGGTGAGGGCAACCGTGCATTTCGACTGACGAATCAACCCGGCGAGCTCCTCGGCCGCAGCGGTGGACGCGGGGGGCGGACTCGAAGACATCAAAACGCTGTCAGTGTCTGAGAGGCCGCCCCCCGCGGCCGCCGCTGCCGTCCCACGATCACTTGCCCTTCCAGTTCGCGCTGCGCTTCTGCAGGAAGGCGGAGATTCCCTCCTTGCCATCCTCGGAGAGGAACGCGGTCGCGAAGCCCTGCTTCTCGGCCTCGATGCCGTCATCCAGGTCGGCCTTGTTGGAGACCTGCTTGATCTGCTCCACGGCGAGCGGAGCCTGGCCGGCGAGCTTCTTCGCCCAGGCGACCGCCGTGTCGAGGAGCTCCTCGTCGGGGACCAGCGCATCGGCGAGGCCCCACTGCGAGGCCTCCGGGGCCAGCACGGCGTCGCCGGTCAGGTTCATCTCCAGGGCCTTGGAGGGGCCGACGAGCCTCGGCAGCCTCTGGGTCCCGCCGAACCCGGGAATGATCCCCAGGTTGATCTCCGGCTGGCCGAAGACGGCCGACTCCGCGGCGACGCGGAAGTCGCAGGCCATCGAGAGCTCGCAGCCGCCGCCGTAGGCGATCGCGTTGATCGCGGCGACGGTCGAGACGCGGTTCTGGCCGAGCTCACGCAGCAGCGCGTGGCCCGTGTTGATCAACTCGGCCCCGCCGGCTTCGTCCATCGAGGTGAAGGCCTTGATGTCGGCGCCGGCGGAGAAGACCACCGGCAGCGAGCTGTAGACCACCATCGCCTTGATCTCGTCGTCGCCCTTGACCTCCTCCCAGACCTTCCCGAGATCCTGGATCACCTGCGGCGAGATGGCGTTCATCGGCGGGTTGGCGAGCCACGCGATCGCGACATCGCCGCGCTTCTCGAGCTTGACCGTGCCCTCGGCGTCGGTCTGCGGATAGGCGTAGAAGCCCTGGCCCGACTTGAGACCGAGCCGTCCCTGTGCGACGAGCCGCTTCAGGATCCGCGGCGGCGCGAAGCGCTCGCCATGCGACTCCTCGTATTTCTCCATTCGCTCGAGGATGGTGTCGAGGCCCTCGAGGTCCGCCTTCCAGAAGGGCGGGAAGAGCCCCCGCCTGGGGTCGAGACCGGCGCCGGCCATCATGCCGAGATCGATCTCGCGCACCGTGCAGATGCCCTCCTCGAGCACGCTGCAGGCCTCCTTGAAGGTCTTCAGCATCAGCAGGTCGGCGAGCTCCTCGCCGTTGGGCTCGGCGTCGCCCTCGATGTTGGGCTCGCCGTTCGAGTAGAAGCCGTCACCCCCGGACTTGGCTCCGAGCTTGCCGTCGGCGACGAGCTTCTGCATCCCCTTGTGGACGTAGAAGCGGTCGCCGTAGGACTCGTTCAGGTACTCGGCGACGTGCAGGACGGTGTCGAGGCCGAGCATGTCGATCAGGAAGAACGGCCCCATCGGGGTCACGTTCGCTCCCGCGATCGCTTCGTCGACCTTCTTGATCGAGAGGCCCTTCTCCTCCTGCTCGCGCCAGACCTCGCCGACGCCCGAGTTGAGAATCCGGTTGACGACGAAGCCCGGGACCTCCTCGCAGGTGATCGGCTGCTTGCGGATCGCCTGGGCGAAGTTGAAGGCCGTGGTGACCGTGTCGCGCGAGGTGTCCTCGCCGGAGATGATCTCGACCAGCGGCATGATCGAGGCCGGGAAGAAGAAGTGGAAGCCGACGACCTTGTCGGGCCGCAGCGTCTCGCGTCCCATCTCGGTGATCGAGAGGGACGAGGAGTTGGAGGCGAGGATCGCGTGCCCCGGAGTGGCCTCGTCGAGCTCGCGGTAGACGGACTTCTTGATCTCCATCCGCTCCGGGACGGCCTCGATCACGAAGTCGACGTCGCCGAACTCGTCGTAGCTGGTGGCGCCTGTGATCCGGCCCATGACCTCGTCGAGGCGCGCGTCGGCGGCCTGCTGGGTCAGCTTCTCCTTGGAGACGAGCTTGTCGAGCTGTGACTTGGTGACCTCGCGCGACTTGGAGAGCGCGGCGTCGACGAACTTCTGCTCGACGTCCTTGACGACCACGGGGATGTCTGCGTTGGCGATTACCTGGGCGATTTCGCCGCCCATCGTGCCGCCGCCCAGTACGGCGGCCTTAGAGACGAACATGGGGAAGGAGTCCTCCTGGTTGATTGGCCAGTCAACGACAGGCTATTGGACCTTTCCCGGCCGGGGTGCGCCCCTGGGGCGGCGCAGGAGCAAGCTGAGGGTCGCCCGCCGACGAGCCGGTAGCGGCGCCTACAGGTGAGGAGGCGGGTGGCTCCCAGCGCCACTCATGCGTCGAACCAGGGGTGCGATCCCGGGCGGGAAAGGTCCTAGTCTCGGTCCGATGCCGTCCCACCAGATTCGCCGCGCCACCCCCGGTGATGCCCCGACAGTCGCCCGGCTGCTTCACGACTTCCAGGAGGAGTTCGACGAGGCCTCCCCCGGGGTCGAGGCGCTCACCGAGCGCTATGAGGATCTGATTCGCAACCGCGACATGACCGTGCTGCTCGCCGGAGACGGAGCGGACGGCTTCGCCCAGATCCGTTACCGGCCGTGGGTCTACTCGGCGGGGCCGAATGCTCACTCCTATCTCGAGGAGCTCTACGTCGTTCCCGCCCTGCGAGGCGAGGGCATCGGCAGGGCCCTGCTCGAAGCGGCGCTGGACATGGCGCGGGGCGAGGGCGCGACCCACATGGAGCTCGGGACGAGCACGGACGACACCGCCGCCCGCGGCCTCTACGAGAGCCTCGGCTTCACCAACCGCGAGGGAAGCCCCGACGGCCCGGTGATGTTCTTCTACGAGCGCGAGCTCTGACGCCGCACGCGCGTCCGGCTAGTCGCCGTAGACCTCGTCCCTGACCAGGGACACCGAGCGGATCACCGTGTCGAGGAAAGGCTCGACCTCAGCTCGAAGCCGCTTGTATTCGCGCCTGCCGGCCGGGGTGATCGAGTAGAAGCGGCGGGTGCGGCGGTCGGGCAGCTCCCAGCGACCCTCGATGTGACCTTGACCCTCCAGCTCACGCAACAACGGGTACATCGTGTTGGGGTTGACCGAGATCGTCCCGTCGGTGATCTCCTCGATCGACTCGATCAGCCGGTTGCCGTAGGTCGGCTCGCGCGCCACCAGATGGAGGACAAGCAGCGGGAAGACGTCGCGGCGCCGGATGTCACCGCCGAAGGCGTCGGAGGGGCGGCCGCGCCCGTGGGACTGGCGCTCCACCACCCCCTCGGCGCCCGCCCGCGCCGCCTGGGCGACCGCCTCGGAGATCGGCTTCGCCGGGTCTTCGTCGGCCATCGTGGGCCGAGTCTACGGATCTACTTAGTCGTAACCAGCACGCCTGGATTTCCGCTGTTGACCTCAGCCGCCCGGCGCCTGCCCCGGCTAGGCGCTACTCGATGTCCTGCTGAGTGCCTCCGGGCATGAAGAGCTGGCAGATGATCCAGCCGGCGATCAGCATCCCGGCGCCGACGTACCAGGCGGACTTCATCGCGTCGATGAAGTCGTCGAGGCCCTTCGCCCCGACCGCGTCGGAGGCGCTCGCGATGATCGTCCCCATCACGGCCATGCCGATCGCGGAGCCGAAGTTGCGGAAGGTCTGAACGATCCCGGACGCCTGGCCCCTCATCGCATCCGGCAGGCGGTTCAGGGCGTCGGCGTTGAGGGGGGAGAAGACGAGGCCGAAGCCGGCGCCCGTGACGAGCATGCCCGCCAGCGTGGCGCTGCGGCTGAGCCCGTCCAGCTCCGAGGCCCAGAGGATCATCCCGACCGCACCCGCCGCGAAGCCGAGTGCCACCGGTTTCTTCGCACCCCATTTGTCCATCCATTTCCCGCCGATCCGAGCCGCGACGAAGAACGAATAGAACATCGTCAGGATCGAGAAGCCGGCCTCCGTCGGATCCTGATGGACAGCGACCTGGAAGTAGACGCTGCCGAAGAAGAAGACGGCCAGCCAGGGGCCGAAGATCAGGAAGGTGAGGATGTTGTCGACGGCGAAGGGGCGGTTGGCCGCCATCGCCCGTACGTCGATCAGCGGATCCTCGGTGTTCCGCTCGGCGAACACGAAGCCGATCAGGAGCAGTACACCGACGACGATCGACCCGATCGTCCTCGGATCACCCCAGCCCCAGACCGTGGATTGCTGGATCCCCAGCACGGATAACGACATTCCCACCACGATCAGCGCCGCCCCCCGGATGTCGATCCGGGCCGGGTTCTTGATGTCCCTGAGCTTTGCGAAGTAGATCTCCGCCAGGGCGAGCATCGCCACCGGCACGTTGATCCAGAAGATCGCCCTCCAGGTCCAGAACTGGGTCAGGTACGCGCCGGCGATCGGGCCGATCGCGGTGAACAGCCCCGCGACGATGAAGAAGGTCGCCAGGCCCTTGCCTCGCTCCTCCGGGGGGAACGCGTCCAGCACCAGCACGGTCGCCGACGGGATCAGCAGGCCTCCCGCGGCGCCCTGAATCGCCCTGAAGACGATCAGCCAGGTCTCGGCGATGCCCGTGTCGGGCACCAGCCCGCACATCAGCGAGGCCGACGCGAACAGAATCACGCCGATCACCACGATCCGGCGGTGTCCGAAGATGTCGCCCAGGCGGCCCCCCAGGGCGACGAACGCCGCCGTCGCCAGGGCGTAGGCGGTGACCAGCCACTGCTCGCCGGTCTCGGTCAGGCCGACGTCCCGCTGAATCGTCGTCGCCGAGATGGAGACGATCGTGAAGTCGATCATCACCATCGCCATGGCCGGGACGAGCGGCCAGAGGACCTTGTAGCGCTGGTAGCCCTGGGCTGAGGCCTCCATCGACGCGCCGCACCCTAACGATCAACCGAGACGCCTAAAAGAGCCCGCCGACGAGGTCGACCACCTGCTTGCCCAGAAACACGACGATCAGGATGCCGGCGACCCCGATCACGAAGCCGAGGATGCCGAGCACGGGATCCTCGAGGAGGACGCCGAGGCTGACGAGCACGGCCCCCAGGGAGGGGACCGTGTCGAGGCCGGTGAACGGCGGCGCGAAGAACGCCGTCACCGACAGGGCCAGCATGACGATCCCGTAGACCATGCCGGCGAACCGATATCTGAGCAGGAAGCCGAGCCGCGCATGGGAGTGATCCTCGATCCAGCGGAGGCGAGGCAGAAACGACTTGGTGAACGTCCCCTGCATCTGCTCGCCGATCTCCTTCTGGCGCCAGCGCTGGGGCAGCCAGACGTGCCGTCTGCCCGCGATCAGCTCCAGCGAGAGCAGCATCGCGATCACCTCGAACACGTGCGTGACGCCGCCCGTCGGCAGCGGCAGCGCCGGAACTGCGAGCAGCAGAACGAAGAGGACCGCGAAGCTCTTCTCCTCGAAGAGGTCGATCAGGCTGCCGATGGTCTTCGGCTCACGGCTGCCGAACCAGGCGTCTAGACGGTCGCTGAGCCTCTCCGCGTCGGGCATGGGCTGATTCTGCCCTGAAACGACGAGCGCCCCGGGGTCACCGGGGCGCTCGTGAGGAGTGGTGATCCGGTTGAACGGCTAGACGGTCGCGGCTGCCTGCTCCTGCTGGCTCTCCGAGGACGCGCGCTCGGCCTTCTCGCGGATCGCCTTCGCCTCGGGCGTCTCCTCGTCGGCCTGGCGGCCCATGAGGAGCTCCTTGGCGATCACCAGGCGCTGGATCTGCGAGGTGCCTTCGTAGAGCTGCATGATCTTGGCGTCGCGCATCAGCTTCTCGACGGGGTACTCCTTGATGAAGCCGTAGCCGCCGTAGACCTGGACGGCGTCGGTGGTGACCTCCATCGCGGAGTCCGCGGCGAACCGCTTCGCGTGCGAGGCGGCGAGGGTGTTGCGCTTGCCCTGGTCGAGCAGGACGCCGGACTGCCAGGTGAGCAGACGGCCGGCCTCGACCTTGGTCGCCATGTCGGCGATCAGGAAGGCGACCGCCTGATGCATGGCGATCGGAACGCCGAACTGGACGCGCTCCTTGGAGTAGTCCATGGCGAACTCGAGCGCGGCGCGGGCGATGCCGACGGCCATCGCGGCGACGCCCGGACGCGTGCGGTCCAGGGTCATCATCGCGAGCTTGAAGCCGTGGTTCTCCTCGCCGAGCAGGTTGCCCTCGGGGATCTCGGTGTCGCTGAACGTGATGGTCGCCGTGTTGGAGGCGCGCTGTCCGAGCTTGTCCTCCTTCTTGTCGACCGTGACCGTGTCGTCCTTCGGGACGACGAACGCCGAGATGCCTCGATGGCCGGCGTCCTTGTCGGTCTTGGCGTAGACGGTGAACCAGTCGGCGTAGCCGCCGTTGGTGATGAAGCACTTGGAGCCGTTGATGACCCACTTGTCGCCCTTCTTCACCGCGGTGGTCTTCATGCCGGAGACGTCGGAGCCGGCGTCCGGCTCGGTCAGGCAGAAGGAGGCGAGCTTGGGAGCCTCGGTGAGCATCCCGAGGTACTCCTTCTTGATCTCCTCGGAGCCGCCGAGCGCGACCGGGGTCGCGGCGAGGCCGTTGGCCATCAGCGAGGTGCCGATGCCCGAGCAGCCCCAGCCCATCTCCTCCTCGATCAGGCAGCCGGAGAGGAAATCGAGGCCGGGACCGCCGTACTCCTCGGCGATATGGGTGTTCATCAGCCCGACTTCCCAGGCCTTGTCAACGATGTCCTGGGGCCAGGTCCCATCCTTGTCGTAGTCCCACGCGACCTTGCGGATGTCCTTTTCGGCGAAGCTGTGCGCGAGCTCGCGCAGGTCCTTCTGCTCGTCGGTGAGGGTGAGATCAACCACTGATAGTGCTCCTTCGGATGCGAGGGCACGCGTGAGACGCGTCCCGTTGGAAGTCTTCTCTCGACTGATTGACTGGTCAGTCAGCCAGCCCTGAAAGGGTACCGGATCGACTCATCGCCATGGGCAGATACGCACGGATATCCCTGTTCATCGCCTTCGCCTTCACGGTGATGGCGGATCCGGTTTCCTCGGTCGCCTACGCGATCGAGTCGGCCCTCAGGTCGCTCGACGGCAACCTCACCGAGATCGTGCCCACGATGGCCGCGATCATCGCGGTCATCGCGGTGATCTCCGCGACGTACCACGACCTCATCGGCCGTTTCCCGAGCGGCGGTGGAGGTCCCGAGGGTGTGGCCAACGCATTCGGTGAGGGGTGGGCATTCATCCCGCTCGGCGCGCTCCTGGTGGACTTCACCCTCACGGTCGCGGTGAGCTGCGCGGCGGGCGCCTCCGCACTGATTGCGTACGCGCCCGATCTCGAACCGCTCCGCACACCGCTCGCGCTGGCGCTGGTGGCGATCGTGGCGGGCGGCGTCCTGCTGGGTCAGGCTGGCCGGGTCGCGTTTGCGGTGGCAACGCTCGCCTTCGTCGGGCTGTCGCTCTGCGTGATCGTCGCCGGCGTCGCCAGTCTGGACACCCTC
The DNA here is from genome assembly GCA_963815045.1 of uncultured Solirubrobacterales bacterium. Lineage (GTDB taxonomy): Bacteria > Actinomycetota > Thermoleophilia > Solirubrobacterales > 70-9 > DASUPK01. Next base: position 276,329 of record CAWFET010000002.1, on the reverse strand, counting down.
CATCCCGCCGATGCCCATCACACGGGAGGTGGCACGCCTCTCCTCTTCTCGGCCGCGATCGGCCCCGTCCTGCTCGCGATTCCGCTCGGGATGGCGCTGGCCACGGGAGTCGAGGCACCGTCCAACGCGATCGCCCAGCTTCCGCAGCTCGACGACCGTTCGCGCCGCAGCTTCGGGCGCCTGACGCTCTGGCTCATGGTCGGAATCGTGGGCTTCCTGACGATCGCGTTCGCCGCCCTGGCCGCCGGCCTCGGTACCGGGCTTCCACCCTCCGACTCCACCCTGCTCGCCGAGGTTGCCCGTGACTCCACCGGCGGAGGAGCGCTCTTCGGCGCATTCCAGGTGTCAAGTGCCCTCCTGCTGCTCTCCGCCGCCGCCTCCTCCTACCTGGCGGGATCGGGGGTGCTCAAGGCTCTGGCGATGCTCGGCCGGGACGGCGAGGGTCTCGTGCCCCAGCGCTTCGCTCGGGTGAATCGCTTCCTGATCCCCGAATGGGGAATCGCGGTCGTGCTCGTCGCGGCCGCGATCCTGGTCGCTGCCGGCGGCAGGGAGCAGCACCTCGTCGCCTTCTACGCGGTTGCCGTCTTCGCGAGCTTCCTGGCGGCGACCATCGGCTGTGCGCGGCTCTCCTATCGCGATGGCCGCCGGGGCGCCCTCGCGCTCAACCTGATCGGCGCCTTTCTGGTGACGATGGTCCTCGCTATCAACGCGACCAGGCTCGACGGAGCGATCGCTCTGGCGGCATCAGGCCTGGTAGCCCTCTACCTGTGGCGTGTCTGGGTGACACGAGGACGCCCGGGCGGGGTGGCAGGCGCGAGTGCCCGGTAGGCCATCAAACGGTGTGCACACCGGTGCCAGGTCACCGGCCGGCCCGCAGCGTCGAACCGCTATGACTCAGACGATGGAAGCCGCGAGAACGGAGGGCAGGGCGGAGGCGGAGGCCACGGTGGTGGCCGGGCATGAGCTCGTGCGCCGCTTCGGCGAGGGCCCGACCGCCGTGGAGGCCCTGCGGGGCGTGAGCGTCGACTTCGCGCGGGGAAGCTTCACGGCGATCATGGGGCCCTCGGGGTCCGGCAAGTCGACGCTGATGCACATCCTGGCCGGGCTGGATCACCCCACGGGCGGCTGGGTGGAGCTGGCCGGGGAGAGACTCGACCGGCTCTCCGATCACGACCTGACCATCCTGCGCCGCGAGCGCATCGGCTTCGTCTTCCAGACGTACAACCTCCTCCCCGTCCTCACCGCCGAGGAGAACATCACGCTGCCGGTCAGGATCGGCGGCGGCAAGCCGGATTCCGCCTGGCTGGAGGAGCTGCTCGAGACCACCGGCATGAAGGACCGGCGCTCCCACCGCCCCTCCGAGCTCTCCGGCGGCGAGCAGCAGAGGGTCGCCGTGGCGCGGGCGCTGCTCAGCCGACCCGAGGTCGTCTTCGCCGACGAGCCAACGGGCAATCTCGACACCAGGGCGGGCCATGAGGTCCTCACCCTCCTGCGCAAGGCCGTCGACGACTACGGCCAGACCACGGTGATGGTCACCCACGACGCGTCCGCCGCGGCGAACGCCGACGAAGTCCTCTTCCTCGCCGACGGTGAGATCGTCGACCGTCACCGCAAGCCGAGCATCGACGACATCCTCGACCACCTCAGGACGCTGGCGTGACCAAGCTGGCGCTGCGGGGCATGGCGGAGCGAAAGCTCCGCTCGATCCTGACCGCCATCGCCGTGCTCCTGGGCGTCGCGATGATCTCGGGCACCTACGTCCTCACCGACGGCATCCGGGGCGCCTTCGCGAAGATCAATGAGACGGCGAACCAGGGCACGGACGCCGTACTCAGCCCCAAAACGCAGTTCAACAGCGGCCTCTCGCAGGAGCAGGGGATCCCACAGTCGCTCGTCGATCGGGTACGACGGCTGCCGGAGGTGAGCTCCGCGGCGGGTGCCGGACAGGGGTTCGGCGCCCTGGTCAAGGACGGTAAGGAGATCACCCAGTTCGGCGGGCCCAACCTCGTCTTCAGCACCGCCCCCCAGCCGTTCGATCCCACGAGCGCCGTGAAGGGCCGCGAGCCGGCGGCGCCGGGCGAGATCGCCGTCAGCAAGGACCTGGCCGATCGAAACGGAATCGACGTCGGGGACCGGATCGGCCTCGAGACCGCACACGGCACGGTGCAGGTCAACGTGGTGGGGCTCGTTGACTTCGGCGGCTCGGGATCCGCGGGCGGCTACGGCTTCACGATGACGACGCTCGCCAACCTGCAGCGCTGGTACGACCAGAGGGGGAAGGTGAACCAGATCTCCGTCGCAGCCAGGCCGGGGGTCTCCCCCGAGCGCCTGGTCGACGCGATCCAGCGGGTCGTTCCCGCCGACGTGAAGGTGCAGACGGGCCAGCAGAACGCGGAAGAGAACGCCAAGGACGTCTCGAACTCGATCAACTCCTTCCTGGGCCCGGCGCTGCTCGCGTTCTCCGGCGCGGCGCTGCTGGTGGGCGCCTTCATCATCTTCAACACCTTCTCGATCTCGGTCGCGGAACGAACCCGGGAGTTCGCCTCGCTGCGGACCCTCGGGGCGACCCGCGGACAGGTGCTGCGCTCGGTCGCGATCGAGGCGCTCGCCATCGGGGTGCTCGCCTCGGTCCTGGGCCTCCTCGGCGGGCTCGGCTTCGCCCGGCTGATCGGCGCCCTCTTCCAGGCGGCGGGCACGGGCATCCCCACCTCCGACCTGCATCTCACCACCCGGACGGTGATCGTCGCCCTCGCGGTCGGCATCGGCATCACGATGCTCGCCGCGATCGGACCGGCGACGAGAGCCACGCGGATCCCGCCGGCGCTGGCGCTCGAAGAGGGCGCCCGGATCGAGCCCTCGCGCGCGTCGCGGTTCGCCCCCTACCTCTCGGCCGTGGTCACGCTCGGCGGCCTGCTGCTTCTGCTCTTCGGTCTGTTCGGCTCCGGCCCGGCGACGAGCAAGCTGCTCGGCATGGCGGGCGGGGCGGTGCTGCTCTTCATCGGGCTCGCGCTCGTCGCCCGCTACATCGTGAGGCCGATCGCAGCGGCCATCGGTCTCCCGCTGGAGCGCTCGTTCCACGTGGTCGGGCAGCTCGCCCGCGAGAACGCACAGCGGAACCCGGGCCGGACGGCACTCACCTCGGCCGCCCTCATGGTGGGCCTTGGGCTGGTGGTCTTCGTGGCGGTCTTCGCAGCGGGGCTGAAGGCCTCCCTGAACGACTCCATCGACCGGCTGATCCTGGCCCAGATCGTGATCCGCTCCGACAGTGGGTTCCAACCGGTGCCGCGGCGCGTTCAGGAGATCGCGGCGCGCACGCCGGGCGTGGAGACGACCAGCGGCGTTCTCTACGACCAGATCGAGGTGAACGGACAGCATTCGAACCTTCTCTACGACGACCTGGGCGGCGTCGAACCGACCCGGATCGCCGCCGGCTACAAGTTCGACTGGATCGACGGCTCCGACTCGACGCTCTCGCAGCTGCACGGCGACAACACGGTCGTCGAGGAGCAGTTCGCCAAGGCCCACCACCTGGGCGTGGGCGACACGTTCAACGCGCAGACGCCGTCCGGGGGCAGGCTGACGCTGAAGGTGATCGGGGAATATCGCGACCCGACGCTGCTTCAGGGCCTGATGGTCGACCGCCCGACGCTCGAGTCGGTCTCGACCGCAAAGGATCCGTTCCTGATCCTGGTCTCCACCCAGCCGGGTGCGAACGCGGACGCCGTTCAGGGGAGGATCGAGGCCGGCCTGCAGCGCTTCCCGGTCGCCAAGGTCAGCTCCCAGCAGGGCCTGAAGGATCAGGTCAGCAAGCAGACCGACCAGATCGTCTACCTCCTCTACGCGCTGCTCGCGATGAGCGTGGTGATCTCGCTCTTCGGGATCGCCAACAGCCTCTTCCTCTCGATTCACGAGCGCACGCGGGAGTTCGGCCTGCTGCGCGCAATCGGCGCGACCCGGCGCCAGGTGCGCAGGATGGTCCGCTACGAGAGCGCGATCACCGCGGCGATCGGGGGGGTTCTCGGGATCGTCGTGGGACTGCTCTTCGGAGCGCTGTTGACGGCGTCCCTGAGCGAGCTCGGCCTCGTCTTCCGCGTGCCGGTCGGGCAGCTGATCGTGTTCTTCGTGCTCGCCGTGGTCGTCGGAATCATCGGGGCCGTCCTCCCCGCCAGGCGGGGATCCCGCATCGACGTGATGCAGGCCGTGCACTACGAGTAGCGGGCTTAACCTGAACGCATGCTTCTGGCCACGTTCCAGGTCGGCATCGTCCTGATCGTCGTGGTGCTCGTGGCGCTGCCGGTGGGTGCGATCGTGTTCGCGCGCGGCGCGGGCGGCGCACTCAGTCAGATCGGCAAGGGACCCCTCTCGCTGGAGCAGGACTTCCCGCAGAGCTCGGGCGCACCCATCCACGCGGTCTCGGCCGAGGTCCGCGAGGAGGAGATCCGTCAGATGATCCAGGCGCGCTCGGACCGCGGCGTCGCCAAGGGACGCGAGGCGCTCGACGTCGACGCCGAGGTCGAGAAGCTGCTCGCCTCCGAGTCGGGCGGGCCCGGGCTGGCCGCCGATGCGGGGCTCCGCGAGGAGATCCGCCAGCTGGTCGTCGCCAGGAACGAGCGCCGCCAGCGGCAGGGCAAGAAGCCTCTCGACGTCGAGAAGGAGATCGAGCGCCAGCTGAGGGAACTCGAGAACCTCGGTCAATAAGATGCCGCCCGTGGAAGCAAGCGACGCAGAGAAGCGAGTGATGGAGCTCGAGGAGATCACCGATGTCCCGGGCACCTACTTCAACCCCCAGACCGAGGTGGTCGTGGTCGTCGACGACTCCGCCTCGATCGACCAGGAGGTCTTCAACATGGAGGCCTACGAGGGGGCTGACTGGGTGCGGATCTCCGACGAGGTCCCCGTCGACGAGGAGAAGCGCGACAAGCTCCTCGAGGAATTCCAGACCCGCTACCACCCGGGCTCCGCGGGATCGGTCTCCGAGACCGCGCTCGAGCAGGGCGACGAGGAGCTCGACGAGGACGAAGAGGGCCAGGACCCGGGGCGCGAGGACGCCGGGGAGCCGGAGGCGGAGTAGAGCTTGGTCGCCGAGGGGGACAGCGCTCCGGACTTCACGCTGCCCGACCAGAACGGCGACGAGGTCACGCTGAGCCAGCTGCGCGGCCAGCCGGTCGTCCTCTACTTCTATCCGAAGGCCGACACTCCGGGCTGCACGACGCAGGCCTGCGGCATCCGAGACCACCGCGCCGACTACGAGCAGGCGGGCGCCCGCGTCGTCGGGGTCTCGCCCGACACGGTCACCGCGCAGAGGAAGTTCGCCGACAAGTTCAATCTCGACTTCACGCTGCTCGGCGACGAGAACCACGAGGTCGCCGAGCTCTACGGCGTCTGGGGAGAGAAGAAGATGTACGGCAAGACCTACATGGGCGTGCAGCGGGCGACGTTCATCATCGACCCGGACGGGAAGGTCGCGCACGTGATCCCGAAGGCCTCCCCGAAGACGCACGATGACGTCGTGCTGGATGCCCTCCGGGAACTTGACTTCGAGCCTGCTTGAAGCAGTAGCGTCGCGCCCGTGAACGCCTCCTCTCCCTTCAGCAACGACCGCTACGACGAGGAGGGCTACGCCGAGGCCGAGGGCGTCGAGCTGAGCCGCGTCCACATCTCACGCACCTTCAGCGGAGACCTCGAGGGCTCCAGCACGGCCGAGCTGATGATCGCCAAGTCCGAGGGGGGCGGCGGCTACGTCGGCCACGACAAGATCAGCGGGACGCTCGGCGGGAAGCCGGGAACCTTCGTCTTCCAGCACACGGGGATCATGGGCCCGGCCGGCGTCACCAACACCGGGACGATCGTCCCCGGCAGCGGCACGGGTGAGCTCGAGGGCATCTCGGGCGAGGGAACGATGCTCGCCGACGAGGAGGGCAACCACACCCTCACCCTCACCTACGAGCTGGGCTGACTCAGACCGGAAGGCCGGTTGGCCTTCTTGCCAGAGCTCTTCGTCCACGCCTGCGCAAAGCCGAACGCCAACTTGAGCACCGCTCACTCCTCGGAGCAGTTAGACGACGACCACCACGATGAAGGTGGCATACAGGCCGATCCAAGCGAGCCCGGGCAGCAGCTCGAAGCGGTCTCGAAGGCGCAACGCCCAGTAGGCGATCACCCCGCCGGCCAGCCCGAGCCCCACGGAGACCGCGGCGTTTCCCGCCAGGTCCCAGTCCGTGAACAGGAGCCCGATGCCGACGGGAATCGTCGATTGGAACACCATGGCACCGGTGACGTTCCCGAGCGCCAGGGAATCTTTCCCCTCGCGGACCCAGAAGAAGCTGTTCACCTTCTCCGGGAGCTCCGTCGCGAGTGGCGCGAGGATCAGCGAGAGGACGATCGCCTCGACCCCGAGGTCGCCGGCGACGTTGAGCAGTTCCTCCACGAAGAGGTGTGCCCCACCCACCATCGCCGCCAGCCCGATCAGGAACTGGGTCACGGCGGTCGCCATGGTGGGCTCGGCCGGCTGCCCGCTGGATCCGCGCGCCATGATCAGCGGATTGAGCGTCTCCGCCGCCTGCGCCTCACCGCCCCGGGCGAGGGTGAGCCATGCGTAGGCCGGGTATGCGGCGATGAATGCCAGCCCAGCCGGGATCCGGACCTCGCTTGGAGCGCCGAGACCCAGCGCCAGGGCAAGCGCGAAGAACACCAGGAAGAAGACGAGATCGCGATCGAGCGTGCGGACGTCGGCCTCCAGGAAGACCCCCTGCGGGCGCCGTCTTCTGTAGACGTAGGCGGTCAGCCCGACCAGTCCCATCGCGAGGGTGGCGAGCAGGAATGGAGCGCCCACGATCGCGCCGATCGCGACGTCCTCGTTCTTCGTCCCCTCGATCAGGGCGACAACCGCGATCAGCGTCTCCGGCATCGCCGTCCCGACGGCCGCGAGCAGGCTTCCCACCGCACCCTCGCCGAGATCCAGGCGATGGCCGATCCACTCAACGGCGTTCGTGAAGAGCAGTGCCCCTGCCAGGATCACTGCGAAGCTCGCGGCGAGGAGCGCGAAATTCATCGGCCTGAGCTAGGCGTAGGCAAAGGCGAGCGCGATCACCACGTATACGAGCAGCAGCTGCAGCCCCTCGTACCAGGTGGACTCTCCCTCCTGGGTCACCTGGTTGGCGATGATCGCCGCGATCGCCAGGGCGGCAAGCTCGAGGCCGTTGAAGACGAGAGGCATCGGCCCGGGTCCGATGAAAAACGAGCAGAGAACGAGGACCGGCGCCACGAAGAGCGCCACCTGGGCGCTCGAGCCGATCGCGATGTTGACCGCCAGGCTCATCTTGTTCTTGTAGGCGACCAGTACCGCGACCCAGTGCTCCGCGGCGTTGCCGACGATGGCGACCACGATGGCGCCGATGAAGAACTCGGAGAGCCCGATCGCGCGGGAGGTCTCCTCGATCGAGCCGACCAGGATCTCCGAGAGGACGCCGACCAGCGCCCCGGAGATCGCCAGGGCGATCACCGAGCGCCTCGTGCTCCAGTCCCCTCGATCCTCGATCGTCGACTCATCCTCGTGGGGATTGAAAAGGGCAGCGTGAGTCTTCAAGGAGAAGAGCAAGCCTGCGGCGTAGGAGAAGATCAGCACGATCGCGACCGCCAGGGAGAGGTGCTCGAGCGTGCTTCCGTAGTTGACGATCGCGTCGCCCGGATGTGGCAGGCCATCGCCCTCGACCAGCGCGAAGACGCCGGGCATGATCAGCGCAGCGACCGCGAGGAGCAGCATCGTCGACTGCACGCTTGCCGCCGTCTGCCCGAACTTCTGGACCCGTCGCGTGCGCCCCCCGCTGAGACCGCCAACCAGCATCGCGGCTCCCATGACCAGGAGGATGTTGCCGAGGATCGAGCCGACCAGCGACGCCTTGACGACCTCTTGGAGGCCTTTGCCGAGCGCGAAGAGGGCGATGATCAGCTCGGGGGCGTTCCCGAACGTGACGTTGAGCAGCCCCCCGACCACGTTGCCGGAGCGCTCGGCGAGCTCCTCGGTCGCCCGCCCCATCATCGCCGCGGGCGGGATCAGCGCCACCGCGGAGACGAAGAAGATGACGGTGGCCGGCGCACCCGCCAGGTCGACGATCACCGCGGCCACGATCAGCGGCGACAGCAGGTAGGGCCAGCCGTCTGCCCCGAGAAGCCTCTTGGGGTTGGTGAATAGACTCAAACCGTGAGCGAGCCTAACGAGAGCGCCGCGAAGGTCTGCATCGTCGGGGGCGGCGTGGCGGGCGTCGAAGCGCTTCTGGCGCTGCGCGACCTGGCCGGCGACCGCGCCCAGATCACGCTCATCGCCCCGGACCCGGACTTCGTCTACAAGCCGCTGCTGGTCGAGGAGCCGTTCGGGCTGGGCCCGCCGGAGCAATACGCGCTGGCGCCGCTCGCCGAGGAGAACGGCGCCGAGTTCCTGCTGCGCTCGGTCTCATCGGTCGATCCCGGATCGCACACCCTCGCTCTCGACGACGGCAGCTCGCGGGAGTACGACTACCTGATCATCTGCGTCGGCGGCCGCTTCGTCCCCGCCCTCAGCGGGGCGATCACGTTTCCGAACCCGACCGAGCCGCTCCGTATCGACCCGGTCCTCGATCGGGCGGCGAGCGGGGGCGGCAGGATCGCCTTCGTCGTCCCGCCCACGATCACCTGGTCGCTCCCGCTGTACGAGGTCGCCCTGATGACCGAGCGGCGCACGCGTGACCGCGGAGAGCAGTTCGAGATCACGCTGATCACCCCGGAGCCCAATCCGCTCGCCGCCTTCGGAGCCGCCGCCAGCTCGGCCGTCGGCGAGCTGCTGGGCGCTCGCGGGATCGAGGTGGTCACCGGCGAGCGAGCCCATCAGGAGGGCGATTCCCTGATCCTCACGCCCGGCGACCGGAAGGTGGAGGCTGACGTCGTCATCGCCCTGCCCGGGATGGAGGGACCGGCGATCGAGGGACTGCCTGCCGACGATGACGGCTTCCTGCCGGTCGATGATCACTCGCGCGTTCGCGGCGCCGAGGACGTCTACGCCGCGGGCGACGGAACGGACTTCCCGGTCAAGCAGGGCGGCCTGGCCACACAGCAGGCCGACGCCGCGGCCGAGGGCATCGCCCATCGCCTCGGTGCCGCGGGCGCGCCCGAGCCCTTCCGGCCGGTGCTGCGCGGGCAGCTCCTCACCGGCGACGCCTCGCTGCACATGCGCACTGACATCGCGGGGGGCGGCGGCGAGGGAACTGCCAGCCTGGATCGGCTCTGGTGGCCGCCGCACAAGATCAGCGGCCGCTATCTGGCCCCCCTCCTCTATCGCACCGAGGTCCACGAGGCGGGACATCCGCCGGGAGAGCTGATCGAGATCGAGGAGCCCCTGCCGGACTCCTGGTAGGGGGCTACTGGCCGAGCAGGGCGGCGCACTTCTGAAGCGCGGCCGACCCCGAAGCCTGCGAGAGGCACTGCTCGTACGCCTGAACGCCCGAAGCGCTCGGCGCGGTGGTCGAGCCTCCGGATTCCGGCAATGCGCCGCTGGTCCCGAGTCCCCCCGCAGCGCATTGCCCAGCTGCGCCGGGTTGACCCCGAGTGACTGGAAGAGGCTGCTCAGCGGCTGCGCGTTGGCGGGGGCGTTGAAGGTCTGCGGCTTGTTGACGTCGGCGAGGTTGAGCTGGATGTCGACGGTGAGCGAATCCGGCGCGCCCGGGGTGCCCGCCGGCGGCTTCAGGTCGACGCTGATCTGGAAGCGGCGAAGCAGCTTGTCGCTCTCGCCCGAGTACACGTCGATGTCCCCCGACTGGACGATGCCGTCGAGCTGGTCGAGCTGCTGAGTGTCCACATTGCCGACGGAGCTCCCCGCCCTCTGAGCGATCGTCTTCAGATCCTCGACGAGCTTCGAGACGTTCGCGGAGCCGGAGACGTGAATCGTCTTGGTCCCCTCCACGTCCTGGGTGCCCTCGTTCTTCAGGTCCGTCAGCCAATTCGCCGGGCTGATGCCGAGCGTCTTCAACAGGTTGTTGGACTTGCTGGAGCTGCTCTGGCCCTGGAGCTGGGCGTAGGTCGTGGTGAACTCGTCGTAGAGCGACTGCGGCACCGAGTAGTCGGTCCCCTGGAAGTTCACGAAGGCCTGGCTCCCGGTTGAGGTCAGTCCCCCAGTGCCCGAGAAGCTCTGCGAGCCGCTGTCAGCATTCACCGAAGCGTCGATGTCGAACTTGGGGAACTGGCCGTTGCCCTGGCTCGCGAACTTGCCGCCGAGCTTCGTCTCGAAGCTGCCCGGATTGTCGCCGCCGCTGGTCTCGATCTTGAAGTCGAGATCGAACGTCCCGCTCTGGATCGGCGTCGGGTTGTTGAAGGTCTGCTGGAGGACCTGCTGCGGATCCTCGCTGTTGCCGCCGCCCCCGCACGCGGCGAGCAGCAGCGCCGCGACGAGCGCGAGAGTGAGTGAGATCAGGGCGCGAGTACGGGTCAAGGTCTCTCCGGCGGCGCCGCAGGGTAGCGCAAGCTCCTTAGCGTCAGATCACGCTGCCTCGTCCTATCCTGATCTCGATGGAGGGGAGGAGAGCCTGTCCCAACTGCGCGGCCGACAACCCCGAGAGGGCGCGCTTCTGCATGTCCTGCGGCGCCGAGCTCTCGCCGCGCTGTCCCGAATGCGGAGCCGAGAACCCGGGCGGCGCCAAGTTCTGCATGGAGTGCGGGGGCGCTCTCTCGGCCACCGCCCAACAGGAGGCCCGCCCGGCCCCGGCGACCGAGTCGCCTCCGGAGGAGCGGCGCCAGGCAACGGTCCTCTTCGCCGATCTCTCCGGCTACACGGCGGCCGCGGAGCGGATGGACCCGGAGGCCGTCAAGGCCCTGGTGGACCGCACCCTCCGCGTGCTGGGTGAGGAGATCGAGCGCTTCGGAGGCTCGATCGACAAGTTCATAGGCGACAACGTGATGGGCGTGTTCGGTGCCCCGGTCGCGCATGAGGACGATCCGCAGCGGGCCGTCGAGGGCCGGCCTCGCCATGCAGGAGGCGATGAGTGGCGCCAACCGCCAGAGCCGCGAGAAGTACGGCGTCGGCTTCTCGCTCCGTGTCGGGATCAACTCCGGCGAGGTGATGGCGGGAGCCGTCGGCGACCGCTACACCGTGATGGGCGACGCGGTCAACGTCGCAGCGCGCCTGCAGGCCGCGGGGCGCCCCGAAAGCGTGACGGTCGGCGAGTCGACCTATCGCGCGAGCCGCGAGGCGATCTCCTACGAGCGGCTCGAGCCGCTTCGCCTGAAGGGCAAGGAGGAACCCGTCCCCGCCTGGGAGGCCACCGGCGTGCTCGCCGAGCCGCGCCAGGCGACCGGGCGCGCCCAGACGCCGTTGATCGGCCGCGAGGAGGAGGCCGGGCTGCTGATGTCGCTTGTGGACCGGGTCCAGCGGGAGGAACGACCGCACCTCGTCACCGTGATCGGCCAGGCCGGAGTCGGCAAGTCACGCCTGCTGCGCGAGCTGATGACCAACCTCGCGGACTCCGACGATCCGCCCACGATCCGCCGAGGCCAGTGCCCGCCATACGGATCGGGCATCGCCTACTGGGCCCTCGCGGAGGTCCTCAACGACGAGTTCGAGATCCGGGATACCGACGCCCCCGAAGTTGCATGGGAGAAGCTCCGCGCCGGCGTCACCGAGCTGATGAAGGAGCTCGGCGACGAGGCCGCCGGCGAGCGCAACGCCGCCCTGCTCGCCATTCCGCTCGGCCTGGAGCCGCCCGAGGAACTTGATGCGAGGGTGCCCCGTTCAGGAGCAACCCGTATTGAGGAGGTGGAGGACCCGCAGCGGATGCGCGAAGCCCTCTTCTCGGCTGCGCGCGCCGCGGTGGAGGGAATCGCCCGCCGCCGCCCGCTGGTTCTGGCGATCGACGACATCCACTGGGCGGACGAGGGAATGCTCGACCTGATCGACCACCTGACCCGCTGGGTCCGGGCCCCGCTCCTGCTCGTCTGCCTGACCCGCGACGAGTTGCTCGAGCGCCGGCCGGGCTGGGGCGGCGGCCGTCGCAACGCGACCACGATCGCGCTCGAGCCGCTCACCGAGGACGAGACCCGTGAGCTGGTTGCCGCCCTCATGCCGACCTCCGACAACGGCGCGGGCGACGTGGTTCCCCAGGTCGCCGAGCGCTCCGGGGGCAACCCGCTGTTCGCCGAGGAGATGGTCAACCGCCTGCTCGAGGAGGAGACGGTCGAGGCCGACGCGCTCCCCAGAACCGTTCAGTCTCTGCTCGCCGCGAGGCTCGACTCCCTCGACCGGCTCGAGCGCCGGCTGCTCCAGTCCGCCTCGGTCGTCGGCCAGACCTTCTGGGAAGGCGCGCTGGCGACGACCGCCACGGAGGAGGGGCTCGACCTCGCCAGGACCCTCGCGACTCTCGAGGAGAAGGACCTCCTCGTGCCGAGCGCGGCCAGCAGGCTGGCCGGCGAGCGGGAATACGCCTTCAAGCACGTCCTGATCCGCGACGTCGCCTACTCGATGCTTCCGAAGTCGGTGCGCTGCCGGAAGCACGTCGAGGTGGCCGAGTTCATCCGGGAGCGCGCCGGCGAGCGCAGCGACGGCGTCATCGGCCTGATCGCCGAGCACTTCGCGCGCGCCGCGGCACTTGGATCCGAGGCCGGGCTCGACCGCGACGCCCTCGCCGGGCTTCAGACCCAGGCGCTCGAGTCGCTGGAGGCCGCGGGTGACGCGGCGGCGGCCCTCTACTCGAATGCCGAGGCCTTCGACCGGTACACGGCTGCGCTCGAGATCTCCGAGTCCCTCGACCCGGGCAGCGTGGCGCGGATCGGCGAGAAGCAGGGCGACGTCGCACTGCGGATGGGACGCGTCGACGCGGCCGTCGCCGTCTGGGAGCGCTGCCTCGACTATCACCGAACACAGGAGGATCTCGCCCGCGTCGCGGACCTGCACCGCAAGATCGGCGCGGCCCTCTGGCACAAGGGCGAGCGCCGCGCGTCGATCGACAACTACCAGCGGGGCATCGACCTGCTCAAGGACGGGCCGCCATGCATCGAGCTCGTGCGCCTCTACGAGGAGGCGGCCTCTCTCTATATGCACACCGGCGACAACATGCTCGCCATCTACGCCTCGGAGAAGGCGCTCCGGCTCGCCGAGCGGCTGGATGAGGCGCGCGCGGCGAGCCGCGCGCACGGCATCTTCGGCCGAGTCTTCGGACGCATCGGCGACTCCGAGAAGGCGCGCGAGAACCTGGAGCGCTCGGTTGCCCTGGCCCGGGACTCGGATCGCGCCGAGGCGGTGCGCGCCCTGCTCACGCTCGGCTATCACCTCGAGGTCTCGGAGGCCGATTACGAGGGCGCTGCATCCGCCTACCGCGAGGCGCTCGAGATCGCGCAGGAGGTCGGCGACCTCCCGTCGCAGGTCGAGCTCCACGCCTCGCTCGGCGAGCTCGCCGTCGACAACGCCGACTGGGACGCGGTCGAGGAGGCCGCTGAGGCGAGCGCCAGTCTGGCCGAGCGCGAGGGCCTCTACGGCAAGCTCTGCTTCCCGGACCTGATGCGCGGTGTGCTCAGCTGGCGCGCGGGGAACTGGGACGAGGCGGCGAAGTCCTTCCGGCGCGCGCATGAGCTCGGCGAACAGGTCGGTCGCTCCGAGGTGGCGTTCAACGCGCTCTTCTGGCTGGCCATCACGCTGCGGGAGAGCGGCGACCTCGCCGGAGCGGAGACCGAGCTGACCCGGGCGCTCGACATCTGCGAGCGCGCCGGCCTGATCGCGCAGTCCGTGGAGGCGATCTCGGCCCGCGCCGTCGTGCTTGCCTTGGCCGGGCGCACCGAGCAGGCTCGTGCCGCCGCCGAGGAGGCCGACCGCCTAGCGGGCCGGCTGCACTATCCGGTGGGCGAGGCCGCAACGGCCGAGGCCGCCGGCGCCTGCGCCGATGACGCCGAGGGGGCCGCCACCAAGATCAACGAGGCCCGCCGGCTCTGGCAGGAGCTCGGCCGTCCCCTCGACGCGACGCGCTGCCTCGTGGTCCAGGGCCGGCTGCTGCTGGAGTCCGACCAGGAGGCCGCCACCCAGCTGCTCGACGACGCCGCGGCCGAGTACGAGGAGCTGGGCGCCCCCGCGCTCGCCGCCCGCGCCCGCGAAACGGTCAGCGCATAGGAGATAATCGCGCCATGTCGGAGGAAGGCGCGAAGACCTGGATCCTCACCGGGTCGCTCGAGAACTTCCGCATCAACGTGGAGCGCGGCTTCGACGTGATCGGCTTCAAGGAGCGCAGGCGCCGCCAGGCGGAGGAATTCGAGCCGGGCGACGAGATCGTCTTCTACGTCACCGGCGTGCAGGCGTTCGGCGGGATCGCGCGGGTGCGCTCCGAGATGTTCGAGGACCGCAGCCCGATCTGGCCCCAGGGCCCGCGTAAACGGCGGCCACAAACATCGCCGCCGCATAGACCCGAGCCCTACCCATGGCGGGTGGAGGCCGAGCCGATCCTCGTTCTCCCAGAGGACGATTTCGTCCCGGCCGAGGAGCTCGTCACCGAGCTCGAGCACATCCGCAAGTGGCCGCTCGACCATTGGCATCTCGCCTTCCAGGGACAGCTTCGGACGATCGGCGACGGTGACGCGGCCCTGCTCCGCGAGCGGCTCTCAGCGAAGGTTGCAGCGGGAGCGTGAGCGAGGAGGGCACCGGCCTCGTTCACGAGCGCCACTTCACCAGGGAGGAGGCGAACGCCCTCCTCCCCCAGCTGACGACTCTGCTCGACCGGCTTCGCGACGCAAAGGACGACCTCACTGACACCGAAGCCCACGAGGCGCTCTCCGAGGCCGCCTCGGGCAACGGTGGCGGCGAGGAGGGCAAGCAGGTCGGGGTGGCCTTCCTCGAGGTCAGGCGCCTGCTGGAGACGATCGAGCAGTCCGGAATCGTCCTCCGGGACATCGACCGCGGCCTGGTCGACTTCCCCGCCCTGATGGACGAGCGCGAGGTCTACCTGTGCTGGGAGCTGGGCGAGGACGACGTGGCCTACTGGCACGAACTCGAGACTGGCTACGGTGGCCGCGAGCCGCTCTAGGGGATGGAGGTCGATCCCCCGCCAGCTGTTCCGTGACCTGCGTGGCCTGGGCGGCAACGAGCGCATCGCGGTGATCGGCTGCGCCGTGATGGTCTTCAGCCTGCTGCTGCCCTGGTACCAGTCGCCGATCTCGAACGACCTCGTCCTGACCGGCGTCGGCGGCTTCAGCTGGGCTGAGGGGGCGCTGCTGCTGATCGCCGCGGCGACGACCTTCCTGGCGCTGCAGGGCGGCGGCGGCTACGTGCCTCCGCGGCCGCTGCGCGAATGGGCGCTGTTCGTCGCCGCCGGCATCTGGGCGGCCGCGATCGTCGTCTACCGGATGCTGGACCGCCCGCCGTTCACACTCGGCGGCCGGGATGAGCCGTACGACCTGCACTACGCGATCTTCGTCGCCCTCGCCGGCGCGCTGATCATCGTCGCGGCCGGGCTGAGAATGAGGCCGCGGGAGCGGGCGAAGCGCCCGCAGGCGCCTGACTGACCGCGTTCACTCCTCGATCGGCTCCGGCGGCTCCATGCCGTGGCGGCGCATGCCGGCCTCGATCTCCTCGATCACCGTGTCGATCACCGCGACCCGCGCGTAGCGCTTCGACTCGGCAGGGATCAGGTGCCAGGTCGCGTGCGGCTCGATGCTGGTTCGGGCCACCATGTCCTCGACCGCCTGCTTGTACTCGTCCCGCTTCTCGCGGTTGCGCCAGTCGGCGTCGGTCAGCTTCCAGGCCTTCAGCGGATCCTTCTCGCGATCCTTGAATCGCTTCAGCTGCTCCTTGCCCGAGATATGCAGCCAGAACTTGACGAGGATCGTGCCCTCGTCGGCCAGGGTCCGCTCGAAGCCGTTGATCTCGTCGTAGGCCCGGAGCCACTGCTCGCGCGTCGCAAGCTTCTCCACCCGCTCGACCAGGACCCGCCCGTACCAGGAGCGATCGAGGACCGCCATCCCGCCCCAGCCCGGAAGCGACGGCCAGAACCGCCAGAGGAAGTGATGGCGCTTCTCGTCATGCGTCGGGGCGGCGAACTGGACGACGCGGACATGACGCGGGTCGAGGGGAGCGACGAGGCGCTTGATCGCGCCTCCCTTTCCCGAGGCATCCTCGCCCTCGAAGACGACGCAGACGGGCGGGCCGAGCTCGCCCTTGCCGATCAGCCCGCCGAGTGTCAGGCGGAGCTGAGCAAGGCGCGTCTGGCATCTCTCCAGCCCCTCGGCCTCCTCCTCGCGCGAGAGCTTCTTGGTCAGGTCGAGGTCGTCGAGGGCGCCCATGCTCAGAACCCGGTCGGTGCCCTTCCGTTATGCGTGGCGATCGCGAGCTGCAGCAGGCCCATCGCGGCCAGGATCACGACGATCCCGAAGGCGATGATCCAGTTGCTGCGAGCGCCGTGGCCGTACCAGCCAACGAGAAATCCGATGGCGAGCAGCACGGCGTAGGGGCCGAGCGAGTCGGGCAGAGCGATGGCGAGCATGAGGCGGTATCTATCATCCCCCAGATGCCGGACTCCGAGCCCCAGTCAGTCGCCCAGGTTCGCGAGGGACTCGGCGAGGTCGGATACCTCGCCGACGAGGCCGCCGCGCTCGTCTCGTTCCTCGCGCAGCGCCTCGGCAAGCCCGTGCTGGTCGAGGGACCGGCGGGGGTGGGCAAGACCGAGCTCGCCAAGGCGCTCTCCCGTTCGACCGATCGCCGGCTGATTCGCCTCCAGTGCTACGAGGGCCTCGATGAGGCCAAGGCCCTCTATGAGTGGAACTACCGCAAGCAGCTTCTCCGGATCCAGGCGGAGGCATCCGGCGAGGCCGAGTCCGCGTCCGAGGGCTCCTGGGCCCGCACCCGCGGCGACATCTTCTCCGAGGACTTCCTCTTCACCCGGCCGCTGCTCGAGGCGATCAGCGCCGAGGACCCGGTCGTGCTGCTGATCGACGAGATCGACAAGACCGACCAGGAGTTCGAGGCGATGCTGCTCGAGGTCCTCTCCGACTTCCAGATCTCGATCCCCGAGCTCGGAGTGATCGAGGCGCGCACCCAGCCGATCGTGGTGCTGACCTCCAACAACTCACGCGAGCTCACCGAGGCGCTGAAGCGCCGCTGCCTCTACCTCTGGCTCGACTACCCGTCGGTGGACCGCGAGCTCGAGATCGTCCGCCTCCATGCGCCGGACCTGGACGAGGGCCTTGCCCGCCGTCTCGTGGAGATCGTCCACATGATCCGTGCGCTCGACCTGAAGAAGCCGCCCTCGATCGCGGAGTCCATCGATTGGGCGAGAACCCTGCTGCTGATCGGGGCCGACGACATCGACCGCGAGACCTTCGAGCAGTCGATGAGCATCCTGGTCAAGCACCGCTCGGACATCGACCTCGTCGCCGAGCGAGTCTCGGTGAAGCTCGAGGGCAACGGCGTGACCGGCGGCCTGACGCCGCCCGGCTCCTCCGGGAGCTGAGCGTGTCCTCCACCGCGGGCAGCCTGCTCGCCTTCTTCGAGGACCTCCGCTCGGAGGGCGTCGCCGTCGGCACCTCGGAGATCCTCGACGCCTTCGCCGCCCTCGACGAGGTGAGCTGGACCGACCAGCGTGACTTCCGCGAGTCGCTGGCGGCGACAATCGCCAAATCCCAGGAGGACCGGCGGATCTTCGAGCTGCTCTTCGACCGCCACTTCTTCCGGGCGGCCGAGACCGAGGCGCTGGAGAAGGGGATCGAGGACGAGCGCTTCGAGGGCTCCGGGGACCGCATCGACCTGGACGAGCTCCGCGAGGCGATCCGCCGCGCGATCTTCGAGGGCAACGACGGCGAGATGCGCGACCTGGCCCGTCTCGCGATGACCGCGTTCGGGCGTCAGGGCGAGCGCTCCGGCGTGATCGGCGTGGACGTGCAGCGGATCCGCAGGGCGCTCGACCTCCAGGCGGGCGGGCGACGCAACGACGACGATGCCCCCGCGCTCGACCCGGACAACATCCGGCAGTTCGAGCGCTACCTGCGCCGCGAGCTCGAGCGGGCGACCATCGAGCGCACCGGAAAGCTTCCCCCGTCCCGCCCGCTCGCCGAGCTCGACCGAACGCTGCCGACCAGCCCCGCGCAGGACCTGACCGCCGTCCACCGGGCCGTCGCCCAGCTCAAGCGCCGAATCGCAACCCTGGGCCACGAGCAGCGAGGCCGCGGGCGCGGCCGTCACGTCGACGTCCGCCGCACGATGCGGGCCTCGCTCGAGACCGGCGGCGTGCCGCTCAATCTCCGCTACCGGCCGAAGCGGCCGCGGCGGCCGGAGATCTACGTCCTCTGTGACGTCTCGACGTCGGTGTCGAGCGCCAGCGTCTTCTTCCTCTCGGTGCTGCACGCGCTGCACGACTCGTTCCGGAAGCTGCGCAGCTTCGTCTTCATCGAGCGGATCTCGGAGGTCACCGACATCTTCGAGCACGAACGCGATTTCCGGAAGATCTCGGAGAGCATCTCCTCCGAGGGTGGCGTCGCCGATGTCTCGGGCTACACCGACTATGGCCGCGTCTGGCTCGAGTTCGGCGAGGAGATCGCCGAGGACCTGGGCCCGCGCTCAACCGTGATCGTCCTCGGGGACGCGCGCACGAACGGCCGCGAGCCGCACGCCGCCACCTTCGGCACGATCGCCGAGCATGCCGGCCGCACCTTCTGGCTCAACCCGGAGCCGAAGCTGTACTGGAACTACGGGGACTCGGTGATGGCAGCCTACGAGCCCTATTGCGACGGGGCCTTCGAGTGCTGGACCACCAAGCACCTCGAGAACTTCGTCAACACCCTCGCTGGCGCCGCCCGCACAGCCGACTGAGCCCGTGCGCTAGGTTGTTGTGGAGTCAACTATCCCCTGGCGAGGAGGGCGGAGATGAAGATCGCTGTGGTGGGCAAGGGCAACGTCGGCGGTGGCCTGGCGGACCTCTGGGAGAAGGCTGGCCATGAGCTGACCCGGATCGGCAAGGACGGAGGCGACGTCTCCGATGCGGAGGCTGTGCTGATCGCCGTGCCCGGCGGCGCCGTCGCGGAGGCCCTGGACAGCGTGCAGGGCATCGAGGGGAAGGTCGTGATCGACGCGACCAACCTGGTCGGGACGGAGCCCCCCGCGGGATTCGCCTCCAATGCCGAGTTCATCAAGTCGAAGACGAAGGGGCCCACGGCGAAGAGCTTCAACATCAACTTCGCCAGGATCTACGACCAGATCGGAGAGGCGAGCAAGCCACCAGGGAACTTCTGGTGCGGTGACGAGGAGGCCGCCGAGATCACGGAGCAGCTCAACCGTGACGCCGGCTTCGACCCGATCTGTGCCGGCGGCCTGGAGAACGCCTCACAACAGGAGGCGATCATCGGCTTCATCTTCGCGATCAACCAGGCCGGGATGGGCCCGTACTTCTATCGGGCGGCCCCGCCGGGTGAGCTCTGAGAGCTCGCGTCAGGCTCGCCAGCGCTTCGACAGCCGGCTCGTGAACTTCTTCGGCCGCTCGGCGTAGATCCGCTCGCCGAGCGAGATCGAGGCGAACTGGAGCTCGCCCCGGCGCTGGTCGATCTCCTGGAGCAGGTGGCGCTGGTCCGACGGGCTGGCGAAGGCGCCCCGGCGGCGCTGTACCTCTTCCCGGAGTAGAGCCAGGTCGTGGTCATCGCCGAGGTGATCGGAGAGGTCGTGGGCGTGATCGGCGAGCGCGCCGATCATCGGGCGGTCGGCCTCCCGGATCAGCCTCAGCTGGTAGGTGAGGTCCTTGACCCGCTTGCGGAGCTCGTGCAGGTTGGTGACGCTCGCGTCCTCCTCGACGGCGCGGAGCCTCTTGCGGCCGCGCCGGTAGCTGCGATGGATCCCGGAGGCGATGATTCCCCAGCCGTCACCGTCCAGCCTCAGCTCGTCGAGGCTCGAACGGAGGGCGATCAGCTCGGCTACCGCCCCGGCCATCGTCCGCTCAATGGTGCCGTCGTCGTGGGCGGCGCGGTTCTCGGCGTCGAGCTGCTCGCGCAGGTCCTCGGACCGCTTGCGGGCCGCGCCTCCGACGCGCTCGCGAAGGCCGTCCAGGGACTCGACCAGGATCTCGGCGTCGCGGTGGGCGCTCAGCCTCCGGGCCACGTCGCGGTAGTGGTCGTTCTCGCGCCTCCACTCGTCCTCGCCGATGGTGTCGCGAACGAGACGAAGCGCCGAGCGGATCTTCTTCATGTCCTTGCGGGCCTCGTGGATCGCATCGGCCGGCTCGTTGCCGGCCTCGCCGCGGAGCTGTGCGACCGCGTCATCGACCTGCGCCTTCAGCACCCGCCGGATGCCGGGGCCGACCGGCTCGCCCTCGAGCAGACGGTAGGCCGTCGAGTCGGCGGCGTCGCCATCCGAGTCACGCAGCTTCTTGATCCCGACGCCGGCGGCGGCAGCGGCGGTGCCGGCGGCGGCGAGAGCAGCAGTCTTGTCGCGGGTGGTCGCCATGTGGACCTACTGCCCATATGGGTGCGGATCTAACGGCAGCAGATGTGAAAACGCCGATAACCCTCAGTGAGAGAGGAACCGGGCAGACGGAGCGCCCGCGGTGGCCAGGGTCTCGTTCAGGTAGCGATGATCGCCCGTGACCTCCTCGCCGAGCCAGCCGGGCGGCTCGAACGCCTTCGCCTCCTCCTCGGATGGAAACTCGATCTCGGCGACCACCAGGCCCTCGAGATCGCCGCCATAGACATCGATCTCGATCTCCAGGCCGGCGTGCGGGATGACGTGGCGCCGCTTGCGGAGCCGCCGCCCCTCGGTCAGCGCCCAGAGCTCGTCGAAGCTGGAGCGATCCAGGTCGATCTCCGCCTCCTGTCGCGACAGCCCGGACCCGCGTTTCGCGGTGAGCATCAGCCGATCGCCCTTGCGGCGGACCCGAACCTCGCCGTCGGAGCCGATCGCCAGGTACCCCTGATGGATCTCATCGCCGTCCACCCCGCCGAGATCCGGCGGTACGGGCACCAGGAACTTGCGCTCGACCTCCATGTCGACACCGTAGACTCGCATCTGAACCCGACAGGGGGGCTCGCGGGATGGGCGGGCTGAGATAGCGGTAACGATTCCTCCGCTGACCCTTTGAACCTGTGCGGTAATGCGCGCGGAGGGAGCATGCTGACGACAGCTCGCGAAGGCACCCAGGACGCGGCCCGCGAAGGCCGTCAGGTCCGTGTGAGCGGACTCGCCCATTCCTTCGGCGAGCTGCGGGTCATCGACCGACTCGACCTCGAGGTCGAGCCCGGCGAGGTGGTCGGGATCGTCGGTCCGTCGGGCTGCGGGAAGACCACGCTGCTCGAGCTGCTGGCGGGCCTGCGCGAGCCCGACGCGGGCACCATCTCGGTCGGCGGGCGCACCGATCCCGCCGAGAGGCTCGGGGGCTGCGCCTACATGCCCCAGCGCGACCTGCTCCTCCCCTGGCTTTCGGCCGTCGACAACGCCGCGCTCGCCCTGCGGCTCGCCGGCGCCTCCAGGGCCGAGGCACGCGCCGAGTCGGGGAGTCACTTCGAGCGACTGGGCCTCTCCGGCTTCGAGCAGACACAACCCGGCGAGCTGTCGGGAGGCATGCGCCAACGCGTCGCCTTCCTCCGCACGCTGATGGCCGGGCGCCCGGTCCTGCTGCTCGACGAGCCGTTCGCGTCGCTCGACGCGATCACCCGCGCCGAGATGCAGTCCTGGCTGGCGAGCGTGCTGGGCGCCGACTTCCACACCGTCGTGCTCGTCACCCACGACGTGGAGGAGGCGCTCTACCTCTCGGACCGGGTGCTCGTCCTGACCCCGAGGCCGGCATCGGTGGCGGACCGGATCGAGATCGAGACGCCGCGCGCCGCCGACCGGGCCGCCGCGGTGACCTCGCCGGAGTTCACCGAGCTCAAGGAGCGGGCGCTGCGCAGCCTGGCGGAGGCGGCGCGATGAGGGCCGCCGGACGCTATTTGGCCCCCGTCGCCGTCATCCTGATCCTCCTGGGAGCCTGGGAGCTGGCGGCCCAATGGGACTGGATCTCGAACGCGCTCAACATCGAGGACTTCCTGGTGCCGGCGCCGAGCGACATCGCCACGTCGCTGTGGCGCGACCGGTCGCTGCTCGCCGACGACTCCTGGGTCACGCTCCGCGAGGTGCTGCTCGGCTTCCTCTGCGCCCTGGTGGCCGGGCTCGCGTTCGCCGTGATCCTCCACCTGTCCGAGGTGCTTCGCCGCGCCTTCTACCCCCTGCTGGTCGCTTCGCAGACGATCCCGCCCGTCGCGATCGCACCGATCCTGATCGTCTGGTTCGGCTTCGGCCTCGGGCCGAAGGTCCTGCTGATCGCGCTCGTCTGCTTCTTCCCGGTCACCGTGAACACGCTCGACGGCCTGCGCTCCGTCGATCCGCAGCTGATCACGATGATGCGGACCCTGGGAGCGAGCCGAGGCCAGATCCTCACCCGGGTCGAGCTCCCCTCCGCTCTGCCGTTCTTCTTCAGCGGCACGAAGATCGCGATCGCCGTCGCGGTGATCGGCGCGGTCTTCGCGGAATGGGCGGGCGCCGGGTCTGGGCTCGGCCATCAGATCCTGATCGCGTCGAGCAGCCTGTTGACGGCCCGGATGTTCGCCGCGATCACGCTGTTGTCGGTGATGGCGATCCTGCTCTTCGCGATCGTCTCGCTTGTCGAGCGAAAGGTGATCACCTGGGACGCACGGGGGGTGACCCGGACATGACCGACCGAACCGCTCTCGCCGCCCTGATCGCCGCCGTGCTCACGCTGGGCCTGGCCGCCTGCGGCGGAGGGCACGAGCCCTCCCAGGGCTCACCGTCGAACCCGCAGCAGTTCACCCTCGATCTCGACTGGTACGTCAACCCGGACCACGCCGGGATCTACAGCGCTCTCGATCGGGGGTTCTTCAAGGCCCGGGGGCTGGACGTCCAGCCGCAGGTCCCATCCGATCCCGCGGCGCCGATCAAGGAGGTGGCCGCGGGCCGCGCCGACCTGGCGGTCTCCTATGAGCCCGAGGTACTGCTGGCGCAGGACAAGGGGCTCGACGTTCAGGCGGTCGGCGCGATCGTCGACCAGCCCCTCACCTCCCTCATCTCCCTGCCGAAGGCGGGCATCGCGACCGGTGCCGATCTCCAGGGGAAGACGGTGGGGACAGCGGGAATCCCGTACCAGACCGACTACCTGCAGACCATCCTGGAGTTCGCGGGCCTCGGCTCCTCGGCGGCCAAGGAGGTCAACGTGGGGCTCAATCTGCTGCCCACCCTGATCGGCGGCAGGGTCGACGCGATCCTCGGCGGCTTCCGGAACATCGAGGGAGTGGACCTCCAGCAGAGAGGGCTCGACCCGCGCATCGTGCCAGTGGACCGGCTCGGAGTCCCGACCTACGACGAGCTAGTCCTGGTCGCCCGGCGCACCACGGTCGAGCAGCATGCGGCCGCGATCCGCGCGTTCATCGCGGGGCTGTCCCAGGGAACCAGGTACGCGATCGCGCATCCCCAGGAAGCGTCCAACGCGGTGCTGACGGCCGGCAAGGGCCTCGATCCGATGCAGACACGCGACGAGGTCGACGCGACGCTGCCCTTGCTGGCGGGGACGCGAGGGCGCCCCTATGGATTCATGGACCCCCGTCAGTGGCGGGAGTACGCCGAGTGGATGTCCGAGCATGACCTGATCTCGTCCGCGCCGCGGACGAGCGACGTGCTCACCAACGAGCTGTTGCCCTAAGCCGCGAGCCTGGCGGGCGGT
This sequence comes from uncultured Solirubrobacterales bacterium, assembly GCA_963815045.1. Taxonomy (GTDB): domain Bacteria; phylum Actinomycetota; class Thermoleophilia; order Solirubrobacterales; family 70-9; genus DASUPK01. Next base: position 252,648 of record CAWFET010000002.1, on the reverse strand, counting down.
CCGGCGCCCATCGCCTTGTGCCATCCGGCCAGGGCGAAGGTCCCGGCCAGCCCGCGGAACGGGGCGTATGGGGCGAAGTACTCCCCGACCTCCTCGGCGGTCGCGCGCCTGCCGAGCCCGGCCAGGTGCCCCACGAGCTTGACGTAGGCGAGATCCCCGGCCGGCAGCGAGTCCGGATCGCCCCGGCCGTGGTAGCCGAGGACCTGCATCGTCCAGGGGCCGATCTCAGGGATCGCGAGCAACCTGCGGTCCGCATCCGGGTCCGAGAGATCGGCGCGCCCGCGAGCGACCTCTCTGGCGCAATGGATCATCGCCACCGAACGGCCGGGGCTGAGATCCATCGAGGCGAGCTCCGCCGGGGCGCGGCCCTCGATCACCCTCGCGCAGGGGACGTCGCGGAGCGGCCAGTCGGCGAACGAGGGAATCGTCCGCGGCCCCCAGCGCCGCACGATCCGGCGCTGTATCTCCCCCGCCCTGGAGACCTGGATCAGCTGCTCGGTGATCGCCCAGCAGAGCGCCTCCCAGGGCCAGGCGCAGCGGCGCGGCCGCACCCAGGGCTTGTGGCGGATCGTGGGCCCGAGCAGCGGATCGTGCTTGAAGGCGGCGTAGAACTCGTCCATGTCGTCCTCCACGGCGAGGGAGAAGCGGACGCGCTCGATCGCGACCTCCAGTTCGTGCTCCTCCGCCGGCCGGGCCTCCGCCGCAGGCGCGACCGGATGTTCGACCAGCAGCGGGTCGATCGGCTCGGCGCGAATGTGCACGTAGCCATCCCGGGTCTGCCACGCCCTGGTCCGGACGGGGCACCGCCCGACGTGGAGGAGGCGCTCGACCACCCCGGCCCTGGAGCGGGCGACGCCGTCGTTGCCTCCCTGCCGGCGCAGCCGGTAGGGCGACCGCGGCAGGACCCGCTCCTCGATGGAGCCGGTCATCTAACGCCCGAGGACGTGCACGTCCACCAGGAAGCTGCGGCTGGAGACGACCTTCTCGCGGCGGCGGAAGAGCCCGCGCCGCGGCGCCCGGCGAGCCGAACGGGGTGTGCGGGCCGCGCGCGCGACGGCGATCACGGCGACACCCGCGGCGGCGCCGCCGGCGGCCACCGCCAAGGGGACCTCGCGTCCCCAGATCTCGATCGTCCGTCCCTCCGAGCGGACCGGCAGCGGCCGGACCGGCTCCGCCTCGATCACTTCCTCAGTCGCCTGCGGCTGCTCGCTCATCGGTCTCATCCTAAAGGCGGGTCAAGACCCATCCGATTTGGTTTTCGCGGAAGCTGCGACGGGAACCCAAGACACACATGCCGAATCCCGAGCTGACCAGCACGGCCTTCGCCGACGGCGCCACGATCCCCACCAAGTACACCGGCGACGGAGCCGGCGTCTCACCACCCTTGGCGTGGAGCTTCCTTCCAGACGGGACGCGCTCGCTGGCGCTGATCGTCCACGACCCCGACGCCCCCTCGGGCGACTTCACCCACTGGGTCGCCTGGAACATCGATCCCGAACCGGGCGGCCTCGGAGAGGGCGAAGCGGCGCCCGCCGAGGGTGCCAACGGAAGGGGCGGGAACGGCTACATGGGGCCATCGCCCCCGGCCGGCCACGGCGCTCACCGCTACTTCCACGAGCTCACCGCCCTGGACACCACCCTGGATCTCCAGGCCGGAGCCTCCCGCGAGGAGCTCGAAGTCGCCCTCGACGGACACGTGCTCGCCACGGCGCAGCTGGTCGGGACCTACGAGCGAGAATGAGGTCGCGGCCACGAGCGGCCGCTAGAGGGGCTTCTCGTAGAGCCGGTAGCGCTTGACGATCGTCCCGCCCATGCCCTCCATGGCGCGGTTCATCGGCTCATTCACCTCGAGGATCCAGCCCTCCTCGCCGCCGGTGACCCCGACCTCCGCCGCGGTCTCGATGTGGCGGACGTAGAAGCGGGCCGCGATCCCGGTGTGCTGGTACTCGGGCTTCACCCCCAGGGCGAAGACCCGAACGCGGTCGATCTTCCGCTTGCCGAGCAGAAAGCGCAGCCAGCCGAAGGGAAGGAGCCGCCCGTTCATCTTCTTGGTGACCTGGTTGATGTCGGGGAGGCTGAGGGCCGCGCCCATGATCTCCCCGTCGCGCTCGGCCATGAAGGCCCAGCGCGGGTCGAGGATCTGCTTCAGGTTCTTGGCCTGGAAGGCGACCTCCTCGTCGGTGATCGGGACGAAGCCCCAGTTCTTCTCCCAGGCCGAGTTGTAGACCTCCATGAAGCGGCCTATCTCGGCCTCGAGGTCGCGCTTGTTCATGTTGCGAACCGTGATGCCGTGCTCCGACTCGACCTTGTCGGCGACGGCGTGGATCGCGTCGGCGAACGCATCCCCCTCCTTCAATTCGCCCATCTCCAGGTTCCACATGAGGAGGTCCATGGTCTTGCCGTAGCCCAGCGCCTCGATGCGCTCCCTGTAATAGGGCGGGTGCCACGGCTCGAGGATGTAGGGGTGCCGGTCGTAGCCCTCGATCAGGAGGCCCACCTCGTCGTTGGTCGTGAAGTCCATCGGGCCGACCAGGCGGTCCCGGCCCTTCGCTCGCACCCACTCCTCCGCCGCGCCCAGCAGCGCCTCGAAGATGGCCGGATCGTCCTCGGCCTCGATGAAGCCGAACTGGCCGTCGCTGCCGCCCTGGAACTGGTCCCAGCGGCGGTCCACCTGGGCGGTGATCCGGCCGACGACCTCACCGTCACGCCAGGCCAGGAAGTACTCGGCCTCGGCGTGCTTGAAGTAGGGGTTCTTGTCCCGATTCAGGAACTCGAGGCGCTCGAAGATGAGCGGCGGGACCCATGGAGTCCCCTCGTGGAGTCGGAAGGGCAGCTTGATGAACGTCTTCAGCTCGCCCTTGCCCTGCACGGGCCGCACTTGAATGGTGCCTGGCACGGCTGCGGAACCTACACCTGCTTCACTTCCGGAGCATGTCCGACTCCACCAAGACCCCGGTGGACGTCTTCGAGAAGGCCCGGACGCACGACCGCGTCGAGCAGCTCGAAGCCGCCAAACAGGGCGACCTCCTCCCCTATTTCCGCATCCTCGAGTCCCAGGCGGGGCCCGTCGTGGAGATGGAGGGACGCGAGACGATCATGCTCGGCTCCAACAACTATCTGGGGCTGACCACCGACGAGCGCGTCAAACAGGCGGCTCGGGACGCCCTCGAGAGGTTCGGGACCGGCGTCACCGGCTCGCGCCTGCTGAACGGCACCACGCCGATGCACGTCGACCTCGAGCGCGAGCTCGCGGAGTGGATGGGAACCGAGGACGCGATCGTCTACACGACCGGCTACCAGTCGAACCTGGGCGCGATCAGCGCGATCCTGGAGCCCGGCGACACCGTCATCTGCGATTCCGGGGATCACGCCTCGATCCTCGACGGCTGCAAGCTCTCGGGAGCAAGGCTCCGTCCCTTCCGGCACAACCGCATGGACAAGCTCGAGACGATGCTCGAGCGAGCCGCCGCCGAGGAGAGCGGGACCCTGGTGGTCGTCGACGGCGTCTTCTCGATGGAGGGCGACGTCTGCGACCTGCCGCCGATCGTCGAGCTCTGCAAGCGCTTCGGCGCCCGGCTGATGGTCGACGAGGCCCACGGGGTCGGCGTCCTCGGCAAGCGGGGCGCCGGCGCCTGCGAGCTCTTCGGCCTCGAGGACGAAGTTGACCTGCGTATGGGCACCTTCTCGAAGAGCCTCGCCTCCTGCGGAGGCTTCATCGCGGGCTCCGAGGAGGTCATCGAGTACCTGCGGATCTCCTCGCGCTCCTTCATCTTCAGCGCCTCGGCCGTCCCCGCGGCGGTCGGCGCCGCCCTTGGCGCGCTCCGCGTCATCCGGTCCGAGGGCGCCGAGCTGATGGCCCGGCTGCTCGACAACGCCGCATATCTGCGCCAGGGATTCCGGGACCTGGGACTGAAGGTCGTCGAGCCTGGCACGCTCCCAGACGGCACCGAGGCCAACACCCCGGTGGTCCCCGTGATCGTCGGAGAGGACTGGCAGGCAGTCCTGCTCTGGAAGGCCCTGTTCGACGCCGGCGTCTACACCAACGTTGCTCTTCATCCCGCCGTGCCTCCGGGTGGCGCGCTGCTGCGGACCAGCCTGATGGCGACCCATGAACGCGCCCATCTCGATCGCGCGCTGGAGATCATCGCCGACGTCAAGACGCGCTTCCCGGATCTGCCGGCGGCCTAGCCGGCCTGTTTCGGATCGATCGGACGGGGTATTCAGTCCGGTCAGGCGGCGGCCCTGTCCATCTCGGATGGACACCGCTGGGGTCGCTCGACAAAACATCTGCTCTTAGCGAACGGGAAGATCGTTCGGGTGTTGACCGTCGGCGCGCAAGGTGTGTAGGTTTCGCCTCGCCGAGCGCTTCCGGGGCAGGGAGCGGACGGGATCAGATTGAGGAGAGGGACCGTCCACTTCCCCCGGCTCGAAAGAGCGACTGGGGCTGCCGGCCGCAACCAAGCCCGCCAACTATTCCTGACCTAGCAGGAGGGAGAACCGATGTCCGCTGCTTCGACGATTGCCCCTGCCAGCCCGATGCCCGCCATCGCCCCTGTCGCCCCCCGTCGTCTTGAGCCGACTGTCGTCGAGCCGCAGGCCGAACCCAGACCACGAGGTACCGCGCAGTGCATGGAGGCCCTGGCTCGCGCGAACGAGGTTCGGCTCGCCCGTGCTGCTCTCAAGAGGGACATCTCCGCCGGCCACCGCTCGGTCACCGAGGTGGTCACGGAGTGCCCGTGGGAGGCCGAGAGCATGAGCCTCAGTGAGCTGCTCTGCAGCCAGCGCCGCTGGGGTCGCGCCCGTTCACGCAAGCTGCTGGCTTCGGCCGCCCTGGGGGAGGGCAAGAAGGTCGGCAGTCTCACCGAGCGGCAGCGCCGGATCCTGACGGCGGCCCTCGAGGCGAAGCTGGAAGGCCGGCTGAACTAGTCGCCGCGCCGCGGCGGGCGATCCATCATTTGAGGCGGTAGAGGGCGCCGCCGGAGCGGCTGCGGAAGGCAGACGCGAAGAGCCAGGCGGCGCCCCCGAACGCCACGAGCGCAGCGGCCACGCAGATCGCCGGGCTCAGCTTCGTCGCCAGGAAGAGGCCGCCGAAGACCGGTACTCCGATCGCCGCCGAGAGCAGCAGAGTGTGTGAGCGGTAGGCCGCGAAGTGCTCGCGGATGGAGAGCTCGAGTCCCGCCAGCGATGCGAGTCCGAGGCCCACGGCGATCATCACGAAGCCCTGCGGCGGCGGGATGAAGAACCCCACGATCAGCAGGAGCACCCCCACGAAGATGACGATCTCCGTGAGCGGGAACGAGCCCCATGGCGCCGCCGGGCGATCATCGCCGCTGCGCTTACGCGGTGGCGATGCCGGAGCGGGGGCGGGAACGGGCGCCGGGCCCGTCGATGACTGCCGCCTGCGGCGCTTGCGTCTCTGGCGTTTGGTGGGCATTCAGGGGGGATGATGGTCCGGGGTCAGGCTTAAGCCTGACCCCGGGGTCATATCCCCTCGGCTAACGGGCAACCGGAGGAGATCTTGACGCGCCACCAGCCGAGGAGCATGCCGAGCACGCCCCATTTGGGCTTGGCGTGCCAGTTCTTGCAGCCGGGCTCGCCGATGTCCTCGTTGTAGACGCGCTCCCACTTGTGCGAGGCGGGGTCGGCGAGCATTTCTTCGATCAGCTCTCGGTTCCCCTCCTCGACGACGGCATGGTCGTGGAGGTCGGCCCTCACCTCCTGGATCCGGGCGGCGAGTCCATCTCTGACCTTCTCGAGCTCGTCGACGGAGAGCAGTCGTGGGCCACCCAAACCCGGCACGGAGAAGTCGATGCCCTTGCGGGGGAACGCCGAGCCGAACAACCGGGCGAGCGCGAGCTCCATCGCGGCGATCTGACGACGGAGGTCGGCGCGGGAGTCCCGCTCGTCGTGCTCGTAGAGGAGGGTGTCGAGGCCCTCGGGCGGATGCGGAGGAACCAGCGACTCTTCCGGCGCGATCCGAACCTCGGGGACGTCGGGTCTTTCGAGCAACTCCTCAGGCATCGGCCCTCTCCTCGACGAGTCCGCTCAGTCTACGCCCGCAGTGCGCTCCCCGCCACCCATAGCGCCTCCTCGAGCGCAATGTCGGGCACTCCACGCACTCCGATGGCGGCGAGGAGCACGCGTCCGGTGCCGCGCCTCACGCCCCTTCCCTCGGCCGTCCGATCGAAGAGGACGCCGAGCGCCCGCTCCTCGTCGGCCACGACGATCGTTCCCTCCGGCAGCGGCGAGGCGCGGCCCTCGAACCCCTCCCCCGCCGCCGAGAGACGGAGCCCGATCCTCCCCTCGACACGATCGGCGTCGAAGGCACGGAGAGCCACGCCGACCTCGACCATGGCGATGGTCAGGGCGTCGTCAACCCTGTTGCGGCTCTTGAAGCGGCCGTCGTGCATGCGCTCGAAGATGAGCTGCTCGATCGGAGTCCGGGTCGTGTCGGGATCGAGGCCGATGTGGCGGAAGAAGACCCGGTAGGCCCAGGGGATCGCCTGCTGCCGGAGCTGGATCGCCTGCGCCCCCGCGATCCGGTCGCTGAGCAAGCGCAGGCGCTCCTTCAGCGCCTCCGGGCTTCGCCCGGTGGTGGTCTCGATCGCGGTCGAGAGGATGGAGAGACCCGGGAACTCCTCGGCCAGGGCGGCGGCGACCCAGCCCGGCTCGGGGGCGACCTCCCACTCGTCGGGCAGCGGCTCCTCTGCGCCGCGTCCGGGGCCGCTTGTCGGCAGCTCCGCCGTCACCGGACCGTCGCAGCTCGCTTCTTCGAGGCGGCGACCAGCGCATCCACCTTCGCGAAGAACTGCTGATCGTCCAACCGCCCGATGGAGGTGGCCTGGAAGATGCCACCGGGATACGCGTAGACGAAGGTCGGACAGCCGCCGACTCGGTAGAGGTTGGAGAGCGCGCCGTCGCGATCGAGCCCGACGGGGTGGGTCCAGCCGTGGTCGCGGATCAGCTTCTGCACCTCGGAGGTGCTGTCGCGAACATCGATCGCAAGGAAGTTCACGTGGTCGCCGTAGCGCCTGTACGCGCGCTCGAAGACATCCTCCTGGTTCTCGCAGTCGCCTCCGCGCGTGAACCAGAACGAGAGCACCAGCGGCTTGTCGAAGTAGTCGCAAACCCGAAGCGCGCCCGGGACGTCCACGCGGCAGGCGGGTGTCCGGCGGCTGTCCGGGGGACACGGGATCCGGGCCGCGTCGCAGTCGTCCTGCGCGATGTTGGCGTCCCCGCTCGCGCCGGTGCGCGCGTTCGGAACCGCGAACTGGGCTAGCGGCATGTCGCCCTCGTTACTCGCCCCGAGCACACCCTTGTTCTTCGTCGAGATCGTGTTGATGCCGGCGATGGCGATCAGCGCGATGAACACCATCCCGACGATCAGCGAGTAGATCGTCGTGCGACGGGGCCCCTCACCCTGGCCTCCCTTGGGCCCTCCGTCTCTCCCAGCGCCGTTCTCCACGGCTCAATGGTCCCCTACGGAACGGATTGGCTCGGTGCGACCGCCGCCGGTGCGCGAGAGGGAAGCGGAAAGCCCTCCTCCGCCCAGACGATGGCGGCCGGCAGGACCAGCATCACACCCGCCAGGGCGACGAGCAGATCGGCCACCGTGACGAGCCCGAAGTCCCGCAGCACGGGGGCGACGGAGATCAGCCCGATGTCGTCGAGCAGGGGCAGCCCCGCGATGGCGAGCACCGCAAAGCCCGCGATCGCGGTGATGCCGGAGGCGAGCACGGCCGCGCCGGTGCGCAGGTAGGTGCGCCGCAGCGCCTCGCCGACCGACTGGCCCGCGCCTCGCTCGGTCGCGTAGCGCGCGGAGAGGATCACGCTGAACTCGGTCGCGATCGCAATCACGAGAGCGCCGAGGGTCGCGGACATCGGATTGAGCGAGATCCCGATGGCGGCGACGACCAGGCCGGACCAGCCGGTGGCCATCAGGACCGGGATCAGGGGGACGATGGCGCGCCGGACGGACCGGTAGATCAGGGCGAGAACCACCCCGACGGCAAGGATCCCGACGAGCGGGAGCCACCAGCGGCTGTGCGAGAGGTCGGTGTTCGCCTCAGCGGCGAGCACCGGGAGGCCGGCCAGCTCGACGCTCGTTCCCGGGGGCGGCCCGGGGCCGTCGGGCGGGTTGACCTGGGAGCGGATGTCGTCGATCAGCTTCTGCTGGTCGGAGAGCGGCTGGACCCGGATGCCGAAGGCGATGTCCGCCGTGTCGCCGATCGGCGTCGTGCCCGCCGACGGGTTGCACTCACCGCGATGGCTGATCACGATTTGCGAGATGAAGCAGGGGAGCGCCTGGACCAGGGCGTGCACGTTGCCGGCGCTCTGGCCCGTCGACGAGGAGCCGCTCGACGATGCGTTCGCTCCGCCGAAGAAGTCCGTCAACGAGAGGGCCGGGCAGATCTGGGCGTCCGCGCAGCTCGGATTCGAGCCCGAGAATCCGTGGCGCGCGAGGACGCGCTGCTGGAAGCCCTCCGCCCAGGAGATCACGGCCGGACTCGTCGGGTCCTGTGCCCGGATCGTCACGTTGACGTCGCCGGAGATCCCGGTCTCCTTCTCGAGCTGATTCAGGTCCTCGAGCGCGGCGAGGTGAGGCGGCGCGAGATCGCGGATGTCGGTCTCCACCCCGGTCCCGGCGCTCGCGACCCAGCCGCAGACCGCGAGCAGTGCGCCCGCCGTGAGCACCCGCCCGGGCCGGGCGAGCGCAAGCGCGATCGCCGCGACGCCGATCGACTGCAGGCGCGCGGCCGTCCCGGCGAACCGCCGGGGGCCGCCGGACTGCGTCGGGGCGACGGGCTGCCCTCGCCTCGCCGAGAGCCCGAGCGCGGCGAGCCCGCCGGTGAGCGCCACGACGAACGCCAGGGCGACGCCGATCACGAGCAGTAGGCCGAAGGACCGAACCAGAGGGCTCGGGGAGAGAGCGAAGGCCGCGAAGCCCGCGATCGTCGCCACGCAGGCCGCGCCGATCACCGGTCCTCCGCCCCCCGCGGCGAGGGCGACGGCGCGGCCGGGCGGCGCGCCCTCGGCCCTGGCCTCGTTGAAGCGTGCCTGGAACTGGATTGCGTAGTCGACGGCGAGGCCGACGAGTACCGGCAGCATCGCGATGGCACCGACGGTGAGCGACCCTCCGAACAGCGCCACGAGCCCCATCGTCATCGCTCCAGCGGCAACGGCCACCGCCAGCGGCAGGAGGCGCAGGGGACGCGGCAGGATCAGCAGGAGGGTCAGCGCCATCACCAGCCCCGCCACTCCCAGCAGCAGGAGCGTCTGGTTGCGCAGCTCGCGGGCGCCGGCGTCGACCACGACCGGAGCGCCGGTGACGAGATAGCTGCCGTCGCTGAGCTTGAAGCGGGGATCCGAGACCGCCTTGCGGAAGAGCCCGATCGCCTCGTGGCGCTCGGAGTCCGTCATGTCGGGCCTGAGCCGGACGATGATCTGCGCCGCATTCCGGTTCGGGAAGAGGTAGCCGAAGCGCTCCTTGGGGGTGCCTGCGGGCTTCGACTGGTCGAAGACCACGCGGCCGACGAAATTCGGATCGTCCAGACGCGGGACCGAGGTGATCCCGTACTGCAGGGCCACCTGGATCAGCTGGCCCTGGAACTGGCTGAGGACCTGCTGGGCGGCGGCGTTGGCCGCCTGCTGCTGCTCGGCCGTCGAGGCCCCCCGCCGGGCCGCTGCGGCCGCGGCGCGCCGTCCCGCCTGCTGCGCCGCAGCGCTGGCGCCGCCGATCTGGCCCCGCAGCGCCTCCTGGATGCCGGCGACGCTCAGGTAAAGGAACGTCCCGGGACCGAAGACGGACTGACTCGGATGGAGCTTGGCGATTTCGTCGCAGACTGGTGGGAGCGGCTGCTTCTTCTGATGAGGCAGCGAGGCGGCCAGCTGCGTCCCCCCTGCGAAGCACTCCTCGAGCTCGAACAGCGGCTCGAGGTCCTTGGTGAGCACGAGCCTGCGCAGGTCCTCCTTCGCCAGCACGATCACGGGCTCGTCGCCGAACTTCTGATGGAAGTCCTGGGTGGCCTGATACTCCGACGACCCCTTGCTGACCAGCGTGTCGGTACCGGCGTTGGTGTTGAGCCGGGTCGCGGCGAAGATGCCGGCTCCCGTCAGCAGGACGATCGGCGCGATCACGAGCCACGGCCAGCGCACGGCCACGCCTGCGACCCGCTCGAAGAGTCCTCTCCCCTTCACAGGCGGGAGGTTACGGAGCGACTATTAGAGCCGCGCTAATTGAGCGGACTCGACTCACCAGCGGCGTCCAGGACGTCGCAGGTCAATGACGCAGGCCGGGCGGCGAAGCGAGCGCACTTGAAAGTGCGTGAGCGAGACGCACGGCCGAGGACGCAGAGATGCGGCGTCCTGGGCGTCGCCTAATCCATCGCGAGCGGGCCCTTGACGTCTGCGTTCAGGAACTGGTTGACGAACTCGTTGCGCGAGTTGAAGAGCTCGTCAGAGGGGCCCGACTCGACGATCCGGCCCTTCCAGAGGACCGCGATGAAATCGGCGATCCGGCGGGCAGTGCCGAGGTCGTGGCTGATCACCAGGTAGCAGCCGCCGTTCTCCTCGTGGATCTCGCGGATCAGCTCGCAGAGCAGCGCGGTGCGGACCGGGTCGAGGCCCGAGTCGGGCTCATCGAACATGACGATGGCCGGGTCGAGCACCAGTGCCCGGGCGAAGCCGGCGCGCTTGCGCATCCCGCCCGAGAGCTCGTTCGGCATCTTGTACATCGCCTCGGCGAGGCCGACCTCGCGAAGGCGCCGGGTGACGATCTCCTCGATCTCCTCCTCGCCCTTGTCCGTGTGCTGCCGCAATGGGAAGCAGGTGTTGTCGTAGACGTTCATAGAGCCGAAGAGCGCCCCGTCCTGGAAGAGCAACCCGAACTTCTTCCGCACCTCGAACAGCTCGTCGTCGGTCATGTTGGGGATCGACTCGCCGTGGACGAGCACGTCGCCGGCGTCCGGGTAGAGCAGCCCGACGATGTGCTTGATCAGCACCGACTTGCCGGTGCCCGACGGCCCGAGGACCATCGAGATCATGTTGTCCGGGATGCCGAGGTTGCAGCCGTTCAGGATCCGCGTGCGGCCGAACTGCTTGACGAGGTCGATGATCTCGATCGCGTCCTCCCCGCCGTGGTCGCGCTTGGTGCCGGTGTGCCACTTGTAGGGGTCGGGATCCTGAGCGTCGACGCCGGGAATGATGTAGTCGCGCCCGGAGAAGTCCTCCTCGCCGTAGCCCTGCGCCTCGAGCGGATCGCCCTCCTCGACCGCCTCGGCCTCGGGGGCCTTCGCCTTGGTGCGAGCCGGCGCCTTGCGGCGGGTGGTGGCGCGCTTGGTGGTCGACGGACTCGAGCTCGAGCGCCTGGTCGTGGTGCTCTTGCTCCGCGAAGTGCTCTTCTTCTTCTCAGCCACCGATCACGCCTCCTCCTTGGAAGTTCACAAAAAGTCTAGGCAACGGCCCTCGGCTACCCGCCGATTGGCGCCCTCGGGTTCGCCCCCCAGAAGACCAGGGTTCCCATCATTCCGATGATGTGGACGAGCACGATATTGAGCACCATCGACTTAGCCGTAGCTGTGCCGACGCCCACCGGTCCTCCGGATGCCGTGTACCCGTAGTAGCAGCCGACGAGAACGATGGCGGTGGCCATCGTCATGCCCTTGATGAGGCTGAATAACAGGTCGGGAGGGTTCTGGAACATCCAGAAGATCAGGAAGTAGCCGCCGGAGGAGACGTCGCCGATCTGCTCGACCACCGCGAGCCAGCTCGCGAAATAGCCGATCCCGACGGCGGCCAGGTACATGAAGGGGAAGGCGACCCAGGCCGCGAGCAGGCGGGTGGCCGCCAGGAAGGTCACGGGCGGCACGCCCATCACCTCGAGGGCGTCGATCTCGTCGGAGATCCTCATTGCGCCGAGCTCGGCGACGATTCCCGTGCCCACCTTGGCGGACAGCATGTATCCGAAGCCATAGGGAATCACCTCGCGCAGGTCGCACCAGGCCGCGAACACGCCCGCATAGGCGGGCGCTCCGACCGAGCGGTTGAAGTAGGCGCCCTCGATTCCGCATTGCAGACCGAGGATGAACACGAGGCCCCAGATGACGAGCGTGGAGCCGAGGATCAGGATGCCGGTCTGGCGCAGGGCCTCGCCGAAGAACTCGAAGACCCGGCCCCGGTATACGAGGCTGGCGACGCGCGCCGAGAAGCCGAAGATCTCGCCGATCGAGTTGAGCCAGCCCCGCGGGACCGCCAGCCAGCCCGCGTTCACTTGATTACCTGGAGCTCGGGATGGGTCGCGAGCAGGGTCTGGGTAAACACGTAGTTGAACGCGAAGACGCCCATGAAGGCGACCACGACCCCCTCGTTGACGGCGCGGCCCACTCCCTCGGCGCCTCCGGACGCAGTCATCCCCTTGTAGGAGCAGACGATCGCGATGATCGCTCCGAACATCGTGCACTTCAGAACCGAGCCCCAGAGGTCCGTGACCGACGCGTTGTTGAAGAGCGTCGCGAAGAACCCGCCGAGCGGCTCGTTGTAGAGCACCTCAGCGCCGAGCCCGCCGACGATGCCGAAGATCAGCGCATAGATGTCCAGCAGGCCGGTGATCAACATCAGGGCGAGGAAGCGGGGCACGACCAGGTTCTTGATCGGGTCGACGCCGAGCACCTGGAGCGCGTCGAGCTCCTCGCGGATCTTCCGGGCCCCGAGGTCCGCGGTGATCGCTGTGCCCGCCACGCCGGCGACGACTACCGCCGTCACGGTGGGCGCGAACTCGCGGATCGAGGCGAGGACGAAGAACCCGCCGAGGCGGTCGAGCGCCCCGAACAGGGAGAGGAAGTTGGCGGCCTGCAGCCCCGGCGCGCCGAAGCCGAAGGCGAGGGTCGAGATCATCATCGGGAACCAGCAGAGCTGGAGGGCGAAGAGGAACTGGCCGATGAATTCGCCGCCGTAGGGGTACGGAGGACGGATCGCGGAGACGACCGTCTTCGCGGTCAGGATCATCATGTCCCCGACCTGCTCGAATAGAGACTTGGCCGGGAGGAACGCCCTATCGGCTATGGATCTGACCATTTAGCTCTCCTCCGGAGCCGTTCCCCCCTCATGGGGGCGCGGCCCCGCACTGCCCGGACAGATTATGTGATGAGGCCGCCATTCGCCACCCACAACCGTCAGGCGTAACTTTGGGCCAAGAAATCCCCGCAACTGGTGAGACGGAGCCGGATTGGCGGGGGTAGGGTGCGTGGTATGTTGCCCGCGCCTTTGGAGGAGAGCGCTCCAACAGCCCGTCCCCTGAAGGCCCGCAAACGGATCGGGATCGGGGTTCTGGGGATGCTCCTGGCAGCGGGCGTCGCATCCTGCGGCGGCACCCGGCAGGACGCGAACGAGCCCGAGGGGAATTTCCCCGTCTCCATCGTCAGCGCTGACTTCCCGAGCAACCAGAAGCTCGCCGAGAACGCCAACCTGACCCTGGCGGTCGAGAACTCCGGCGACCAGACGATCCCGAACCTCGCGATCACCATCTTCACCAGCTCGAACACGAGCACCGGCGAATCGACGACCACCACCGGGACGACCAGCACGAACACGACGGCCGACCTGCCGCAGGCGCAGGGCAGCTTCTCGGTGCGCTCGGAGCAGGCGGGGCTCGCCATCCCCTTCCGTCCGGTCTGGATCCTCGAGGAGGGTTATCCCAAGCTGGAGGGTCAGGACCTCCCGGCCGGCGCCGAGGCGGCGCAGACCGACACCTACGCCTTCGGCGAGCTCCGGCCGAACGCCACCAGGCGCATGGTCTGGAACCTGACGGCGGTTCAGGGCGGGACATACACCGTCCACTACCGCGTCGCCGCCGGCCTCGAGGGCAAGGCCAAGGCCGTGACCCCGGATGGCTCCGTCCCGGAGGGCGAGTTCGTGGTTCGGATCTCCACCGCACCACCACAGACGCGCGTCGATGACTCGGGCAAGGTCGTGCCGATCAACCCGAGCGACATCGTCGGCCAGGCGGGGAACCAGGAGCAGAAGTCAGAGCTCGGCGGGAAGTAGCTGCACTCGCGCTCCTGATCGCCGGAGTGCTGGCGGCCTCACCACCGGCCGCCGACGCGAAACCGCGGGTCAAGCTGAAGCGGATCGGCCGCTTTCACAGCCCGACGTCCCTCACAACCGCTCCGGGCGTCGGCGGCGTCTTCGTGGTCGAGAAGGGCGGGCGGATACGCCTGGCCCAGGGCAGGCGCCGACGGACGTTCCTCAACATCACGTCGATGGTCACCTCGGGCGGGGAGCGCGGATTGCTCTCGGTTGCCTTTCCCCCCGACTACGCGACCTCGCGGCTCCTCTACGTCTATTTCACCAACCGGACGGGGGACATCGAGATTGCCGAGCTTCGCGCTGATCCGACGGGGCTGCACGCCTCGCCGGACACGCTCCGCCCGGTGCTGGTCGTCCCCCACCCCAATCACTCGAACCACAACGGCGGTCAGCTCCAGTTCGGGCCCGACGGCCTGCTCTATGCGGGGACCGGTGACGGCGGTGGCGAGGGGGATCAGGCGGACAACGCCCAGAACCCGAGCTCGCGGCTCGGCAAGCTGCTGCAGATCGATCCAACGTCCGGCGCCGTCCGGATCTACTCGCTCGGGCTCCGCAACCCCTACCGCTTTTCGTTCGATCTGACCACCGATCCGGCCCAGCCGCGGATCGCGATCGGCGACGTCGGCCAGGACCGCTTCGAGGAGATCGACTACCTGACCCTGGCCGCGGCTGACGGCGCCAACTTCGGCTGGAACGACTTCGAGGGGTTCGCGGCGTTTCCGGGAGCGCACCCTCCCACCGCGAGCCCCACCGTGAAGCCGATCAAGGCCTACGGCCACTCCGGGGGCGCCTGCTCGATCATCGGCGGCTACGTCGTCCGCGACGCGCGAGTGCCTTCGCTCCTGCACCGCTACGTATACGGGGACTTCTGCACCGGCAGGATTCGCTCCCTGATCCCCGATCCGAGCGGTGCCCGCCGAGACAGGCGGACCGGAGTCCGGGTGCGCGACCTGAGCTCATTCGGCGAGGGCGCCGGCGGCGCGCTCTACGCGACCTCGCTGGACGGACCGGTATACCGGTTCGTTCCGAAGCGCCGCTGAGCTGATGCCGAAAGTCAACCGCCGCCGCATAGAAACCCTGGTCGCTGCCCTCGTCGCAGTCGGCGCGGGGATCGTGGGCATCGCGAACCGGGAGGCCGCCCGCGATCTCGGGCCGAAGTTCGTGACCGCGCAGCGCCTGGCGAGGGTGAAGAACCCGGTCTTCCTGACCCAGCCGCCCGGCGCGGGACAGCAGCTGTTCATCGCACAGGCGGGCGGGGCGATCAGGGTGTTCTCAGATGACCGGCTGCTGCGTCGCCCGTTCCTGAATCTCTCCGACCGGGTCGCGTCCCACGGGGCGCAGGGCACACCCGGGATGGCGTCGATCGCGTTCTCCCCCGACTACCAGCGCACCGGGCTGTTTTACGTCGCCTACAGCGAGCAGCGCAGCCTGGTGGTGGCTCAGTTCCACCGCAGCGCCGGCGACCCGTTGCTCGCGGACCCGGCCTCGGGCCGGACGATCCTCCGGATCTCCGAGCCGACGCCGGCGCATCACGGTGGGCTGATGGCCTTTGGGCCGGACGGGCACCTCTACATCGCGACGGGCGACGGCGGCCCGCCGCGCGATCCAAAGGGGGTCGCGCAGAACCTGGAGGTGCTTCGCGGCAAGGTGCTGCGCATCGACCCGGGCTCCTCCGGTTACGGGATCCCGGTGGGCAATCCGTTCGTGAACAGGCCCGGGCGCGACGAGATCTGGTCCTACGGGCTCCGGAATCCGCGCGGGCTCTCCTTCGACCGGGTCACTCACAACATCGCGATCGCCGACACGGGCGAGGATCGTTACGAGGAGATCAACTACCTGCCGATCGCACGGTCGCGCGGGGCGAACTTCGGCTGGCCGGCATTCGAGGCCTTCGCGCCCTTCGCGGGCGGAGTGGCCCGCCGCCACACGGTTCTCCCGGCGTTCGCCTATCGCCAGCGGCCCGGCTGCCTGGTGGCCGGCGGCTATCTGGTCCGCGATCCACACCTCGCACGCATCCGAGGCCGGGAGATCTTCGGGGACTACGTCTTCGGCGACTACTGCACGGGCAAGCTCTACGGGTTCCGGCCGAGAACAGGCCGGCGCGCAGGCAAGCAGCGCAGCTTCAGGCTCGGGACCCGGTTCGTGTACTCGATCGGCCAGGACAACTCACGCCGCGTCTACGTGCTCACCCTCCGGGGCCCAACCCGCAAGGGCAAGGCCACCCTCGGCTCGGTGTACCGGCTGGTCCCGCACCGCGAACCGGTGCAGGGCTAGACGCCGGCGAAGGCGATCACCTGGCTGTCCGCCGGAGCGAACAGGCGCCCACCGCCGGCCGCGGGGGTCGGGAAATGGGTGGCCGAACCGAGGTCGACGCTCGCGACAGGGGCGCCGCTGTCGGGCGCGTAGCCGTGCAGGGTCGCGTCGCTGTCGATGGTCCAGACGACGCCGCCCGCGACGATCGGCGGGCCGGCCGAGGAGCCGGCATGCCACACCGGGCTGAACGAGTTGCCGTTGATGCGCAGAGCGCGCAGGCCGTCGGTGCAGGGGACGAAGAGCAATGGCGCCCGGTACGCGAGCCCTCCGAAGGCGCCGCCGCCGGTGCAGATCGCCTGGTTGAAGAGATCGCCCCCCGTCCCGCCGAGGTGGGTCGTGGACAGAATCAGGCCGAGCCCCTCCTTGCCGATCACGAACATCCGGTTGCCCCCGAGCAGGGTCGGACCGACCGAGCCGAGGTCCGTGTCGGTCTGGTTCAGCTGCGGCGAGTTGGGCGCCCGGTAGAACCCGGTCTGCCTGAGCTTCGGCGAGAGGCGGATCACCGAGTTCCCGAAGTCGAAGCCGCTGGTCTCGTCGCCGTTGCCGGTCGCGACGAAGAGGGAGCCGGAGTGGTCGATGGCCGCGCCCGACGGGGCCCAGATGGCGCCCTCGCGGTGGACCCCGACGGTGAAGGTCCGCTTCCCGGGCTTGCCGTGCGTCCGGACGGACATGACGCGGCCCTTGTAGTCGCCGCAGTCGCCGGCCAGGCCACCGAACGGCACGTACACGCGGCCCCTCGACACCGAGAGGGCGGATCGCTGCTGATGGACCCGTGGGTCCGATCCGGGCGCATCGATCGGCCGCTTCAGGGCCACCTTCCCACCGCGCAGCCTGAGACCGAAGAGGACATGGCGATAGCCGCTGAGGAAGGCGGTCGCGTAGATCGTGCCCCCGGAGATCGCGGGCGTACCGGTGATCCCGGTGACCGGCTCGATATTGCCGCAGGGCAGCGTCGATCCCTGGACCGGCGTGCCGAGGTGGCGCTTCCAGGCCACCTGGCCGGTCGCCGCGTTGAGCGCGTAGACGGTGTTGTTCTCGGTTGCGACGTAAACCCTGTTTCCGAGGGCGAGCGGCTCTGCGTAGACCTGCCCGTCGAACTGCTGGGTCCAGGTGCGGTGAAAGCCGGAGACGCCCGGAGAGGTCGTGTCGACGCCGGTGCGGGCGAGGTTCGCGTGGTAGGTCGGCCAGTTCGCGGAATGCCCGTGCTTCTTCGCGGCGCTCGCGTGGCCCGCGGGCGTGACCGTCGCGCTCGAGCTGTCCGGCTTGCCACCCGAGCCGCAGCCGATCGCGACGATCAGAGCCGCCGTACCAACAGTGCCTGCCACCAGCCGCGTCCGCACTCTTCGAGTCTAGATCGACGGCTTCGCCATCAGACCGCGGCCTGATGGCCGCTAGCGGGGCAGAGCCGGCGCAAGGATCCGGTACGCCTTGATGCCGAGGCCCAGCCGCTCGCGGTCCTCGGAGATCTGCGGGTCGAGGCCGGTGAGCTCCTTCACGCGGTCGAGGCGGTAGGCCACCGTGTGACGGTGGGCGAAGATCGCCCGCGCGGTCGCGTTCATGTTGCAGTCGCTCGCCAGGTACTCCTCGAGGGTGCCGAGCAGGTCCGAGCGGTACTGGTCGTCGTAGCGAACCAGCGGCTCGACCGTGTCGCGATAGAAGCTGCGGACCTCGTCGGGATCCGAGATCAGGGCCCTGAACAGCAGGCGATACACGCCGCTCGCCGCGATCCCCTCCTCGAGGGCCTCGGCGATCTCGGGCTCGCGGGTGATCACGTCGAGCACCAGCTCGGCCTCCTTGATCGCACGGTGGAGCTCGCCCGGATCCGGATAGAAGGAGGACACGGCGACGGTCCCGTGCTTGCGGAGCCGGTTGGCGATGCGGCCCGCGCCCTGGAGGGTCTTCTCGGGTGCGTCGTCGCCGCCCCGCGCGGGCAGGATCGCGTAGAGCCGGCCGTCGGAAAGCTCGGCGAGCGATCCGTCGTACTCGGCCTCGACCAGGGCGGTCGCATGGCTCGGGCTCGCTGACTCGATCTCGGCCACCAGCGCGATCGCTCCGCGGGCGAGATCGCAACCGAGCCGCGCGGCCTTGCTGGTCGTCTCGCCCGTGTCGATCTCCCGTGAGCGGAGCTCCTCGATCAGGCCGCCCCGCATCTTGCGCTCGGCCTCCTCGCGCGCATCGGCGACGGCGACCTCCGCGAGCGCCGCCAGGGCGGCCGCTCTGAGGACCTCGTCCCGATCGACGAGAACCGTCTCGTCGCCGGCATCGCGGTCGGCCTCGAGCAGCAGCACGATCCCGACGGTGCTGCCGCCGGCCTCGATCGTGCGCTCGAGGGCGATCGGATCGGGAGTGGTGGCCTCGGTCTCGGCGACGCGCGCCTTGGCGTACTCGGCCAGGCCGTTGAGCTCGCCCCCGCCGGGCGCCCGCGCCGCGAGGCCGCGCGGCGGGAGCACGATGACCACCGGGCTGCCCGCCTCGGCGGCGGCGAGCTCGGCGACACCCTGCAGCCCTTCGCCGTCGAGGACGGCCTCGATCATCCGGGTGCTGAGCTCGCGCATCGTCATTCGTCCTGCGCCGCGCCGGCGGCGATCTCCTCCTCGGAGTGGGCCTGGAGCACCACCTCGCCCTCCTCGCCGGTGCGAATGCGAATGGCCTCCTCGACCGGGAGGACGAAGATCTTGCCGTCGCCGATCTCGCCAGATCGGGCGTGCCTGATGACGGTCTCCACGACCGCACCCGTGTCCCGGTCGTCCACCACCACCTCCAGCTTCAGCTTCGGCCGCACGGAGACCGTCGGGGTCGAGCCCCGGTAGGCCTCGACCAGCCCCTTCTGGCGGCCCGAGCCCTTGACCTCGGAGATCGAGAGCGACGGGAACCCCTTGTCGAGCAGCTCTGAGCGGATGGGCTCGAACGCCTCATGGCGGATGAACGCTTCGATCTTCTTCACGGGTGACTCCCCCCGGAGGCCGGCGACAGCTGTCGATCTGCACCGTAGGCGTGCCCAGGCACGCAGTCTTTGGCCTTCTGTCGAAAATCGGGCGCAGGGGTTGCTCCAAGCGGTCGAGATGCGACTGGCTGGGCAGCCAGTCCGCGCTAGAGTCCGCTCCCACCGCCGCTCTACCGAGGAGAGACGCATGGCCATCGACACCGTCAACGGAAGCGCTCGGACCTCCAGCGAGACCTTCGAGGTCACAAACCCCGCCGACGGATCGGCGATCGCCAATGTGCCCCTGGACGGGCCCGCCGAGGTGGCGGAGACCGTCGCCCGCGTCCGCGCCAACCAGCCGGCATGGGAGGAGCTCGGGATCAAGGGCCGCGCGCAGTGGCTCTACAAGCTCCGCGACTGGATCCTCGACCACCAGGACGAGATCGCCGACACGATGCAGGGCGAGACCGGCAAGGTCCGCGGCGAGGCCGCCGGCGAGTCCGTGTACCTGACGGACCTCATCAACTTCTACGGCAAGAAGGGCCACAAGTTCATCGGCGACGAGAAGGTCCCCGCCCATTCGCCCCTGATGAAGATCAAGAAGCTCAAGGTGCAGTACCGGCCGTATCCCGTGGTGGGCGTGATCAGCCCCTGGAACTTCCCGCTGATCCTCTCACTGGGCGACGCGATCCCGGCGCTGATCGCCGGCGCCGCGGTCGTCATCAAGCCGTCCGAGATCACGCCGCTCGGCGTCATCGAGATCATCGAGGCCTGGAAGAGCGAGATCGGCGGTCCCGACGTCTTCGACGTCGTCAACGGCACGGGCGAGACCGGCGCGGCACTGGTCGACGAGGTCGACTTCGTCCAGTTCACCGGCTCCGACCGGACCGCCAAGAAGGTCCTCGCTCGTGCCGCCGAGACGCTGACTCCGGTGAGCGCCGAGCTCGGCGGCAAGGATCCGATGATCGTCCTGAAGAGCGCCAACGTCGAGCGGGCGGCGAACGCCGCCACCTGGGGCGCCTTCGCCAACGTCGGCCAGGTCTGCATCTCGGTCGAGCGCCTGTACGTCGAGGAACCCGTCTACGACGAGTTCGTCGAGCGCTTCACGCAGGAGGTCCGCAACCTCAACCAGGGCATGGACGGCCGCGAGCACGGCAAGGACATCGGCGCGATGACCTTCCCGCCCCAGACCCAGGTCGTCGAGGACCACGTCGAGGACGCTCGGAGCGCGGGCGCGAACGTCGTCACCGGCGGGCAGCGCGGCGAGGGCCCGGGCGACTGGTACCCGCCCACAGTGCTCACCGAGGTCGACCACTCGATGAAGGTGATGCGCGATGAGACCTTCGGGCCCGTCGTCGGGATCATGAAGGTCCGCGACGCCGACGAGGCCGTCCGGCTCGCCAACGACACCCGCTACGGCCTGGCCGCCTCGGTGTTCGGCTCGAAGCGCGAAGCCGAGGCCGTCGCCCGCCGGCTCGAAGTGGGCACCGCCAACGTGAACGACGTGCTGGTCGGCTTCCTGGCCTCCGACGTCCCAATGGGCGGCTGGAAGGACTCGGGAATCGGCTTCCGCCACGGCGAGTACGGGATCAAGAAGTTCGTCCGTCCCGAGTCGATCGTGATCAGCCGCTTCGGCCAGACCCGCGAGCCCCTCTACTTCCCCTACACCGAGAAGCGCCGGCAGCAGCTGCGGAAGATCAGCACCTTCTTCGCCGCCCGCGACTGGCGCCGGCGCTTGGGCAAGCGGCGGGGCTAACCCGCCGCGGAGAGCTCGCCGTCGAGACGGCGCGCCTCCTGCTCGAACCACTCCGAGACCAGGCGCAGCCAGGCGACCTCCGAGCGGGTCCTGATGCGGACGTAGTCGGCGTGCCGATCGCCGGCGACGCGGATTGCGTCGGCGACGCTCAGCTCACTCTCGGCGGCGCCGTCATCGCCGAGCAGCATCCAGTCGGCCCGCCCGCCGGGCCCATCGTCCTCGAGGGCCAGCCGAGATCCATCGCTCATCAGCAGCGCCTTCGGCTCGCGTCCACCCACCTGCAGTCCCTGCACTCCATTGGCTTCCATGTCATTCCCCTTCTCATTCGAGTCTTGGTGAGGAACAAGTATGCGAGCAACCGCTAACACGGCGCTAAAGAGTCGTTAACAGATTGCGAAACGTCCGCAGCCTGCGGATGGGCTACTCGGGCAGCCCCGCCGCTCGCCGCGCCTCGGCCAGATCCGCGTACATCCTCATCCGCGTGTACTTCCCATCCCGAAGAGTCCAGAGCTGGGCGAACTGCATGTCGACCTCGAGACCGGTGGTCTTGGAGGTGCCGTGCTGGCGCACCACCGCAAGGACCTCGTCATCCCCGGCCTCGATGAGCTCCTCCAGCTCGAGCTCCCAGTCGTCCCACGGCTCGGTCCAGGAGGCGAGGAACTCCCGGGCTCCGTCGGTTCCCGCATAGACCTGCCGCTCCGGCCAGCCCGAGAAGGTCGACATGTCCCAGACGAAGTCCGGGTGGGTGCGCTCCTCGATCAGCTCTCCGGTCTCCGAGAACAGGGCGTACCCGCGAGCGACGATCTCGATGTTCTCCTTCGACATCGCTACGACGCTGGGACAAGCGCCTCGCGCAGCTGCTTCGCAGCCTGGACCATGTTGCGGAGACTCGGCTCCACCTCTTCCCAGGTCCGCGTCTTCAGGCCACAGTCCGGGGTGACCCAGAGCTGCCCCGGCCGGAGCACGCGAGCAGCCTCGTCGAGCAGCTCCGCCATCTCCTCGGTGCTCGGCACCCTGGGAGAGTGGATGTCGTACACGCCCGGGCCGATGTCGTGGGTGAAGCCCGTCCGCTCCCAGTGATGGAGCAGCTCCATCCGCGAGCGGGCCGCCTCGATCAGGGTGACGTCGGCGTCCATCTCCTGAATGCGGTCCATGATGTCGCCGAAGTCCGAGTAGCACATGTGGGTGTGGACCTGGGTCTCGTCGGCGACCCCCGCGGTCGCGAGCCGGAAGGAGTAGACGGCCCATTGCAGGTACTCGTCCCAGCGATCGCGGCGCAGCGGCAGGCCCTCCCGGATCGCGGGCTCATCGACATGGACGATCGGGATCCCGGCCTCCTCGAGATCGGCCACCTCGTCCCGAATCGCCAGGGCCAGCTGCTCGCAGGTCTCGCAGCGGGGTTGGTCGTCGCGGACGAACGACCACTCGAGCATCGTGACCGGTCCGGTGAGCATTCCCTTCACCGGCTTCTCGGTCTTCGACTGCGCGTAGGCGATCCACTCCACCGTCATCGGCCCGGCCCGGCTGATGTCGCCGAAGATGATCGGCGGCCGCACGTAGCGCGAGCCGTATGACTGCACCCAGGCGTTCTCGGTGAAGGCGTAGCCGAGCATCTGCTCGGCGAAGTACTGGACCATGTCGTTGCGCTCCGGCTCGCCGTGGACGAGCACGTCGATGCCGATCTCCTCCTGGAAGCCGATCACCCGGTCGATCTCCGCACGCATCCGCTCCTCGTAGGTGGCCAACTCGATTCCACCCTCGCGAAGCTGGCGGCGGGCGACGCGGATCTCGTCGGTCTGGGGGAAGGAGCCGATCGTCGTCGCGGGCAGGGTGGGCAGGCCGAGCTTCTGCTGTTGGAGCTGCTTGCGGTCAGCGAATGGGGTGTCGCGCCGCGCATCCGCCTCCGTCAGCGCCTCGACCCGCGCCCGGACATCCGGATTCCGGGTGCGATGAGAGTCCCGGCGGGAGTCGAGCGCGCGATCGTTCTCGTCCAGCTCTGTCGCGATCGCCTCGCGCCCGCCGGCCACACCGCGGGAGAGGGTCGCCACCTCGCCGACCTTCTGCACGGCGAAGGCCATCCAGGAGCGCATCTCGGCATCCAGGTCGGCGTCGCCGTCGTCGGGCTCGGCTTCGAGGTCGATTGGGACATGTAGAAGGGAGCAGCTGGTCGAGACGACGAGCTGGTCGCAGCGATCGCGCAGGCCCTCCAGCGCGTCGAGCGAGTGCTCGAGGTGGTTGATCCAGACGTTGCGCCCGTCGACGATCCCAGCGAACAGCCACTGATCTTCGAGCCCCCCGAGCTCCGCGACGAACTCGGCGTTGTGGCGGCCGCCGTGCTCGTGTACGTCCGGCCCGAGCTCGTCGCCGTGGACGCGGCCCGTGAAGTCCAGGCCGACGCCCTCGATCGGCAGGTCGCGCAGCACGCCATAGGCGTCGCCCACATGATCGAAGTACGTCTTCACGACGATGCGCGGCCGCTCATGCACCTTGCAGAGCTCCTCGTAGGCGAGGCGGAGCGCGTCGAGCTCGTGCTCGCCGCGGTCCTCGACGAAACAGGGCTCGTCGAGCTGGACCCAGGTGGCGCCCTGCTCGGCGAGCCTCTCGATCACCTCGCCGTAGACCTCGACCAGCGGCTCGAGCAGGCCAAGCGGGTCGAAGCTCTCGTCGACGCCGTCGGACGGCTTCGAGAGCATCAGGAAGCTGACCGGGCCGATCAGCACAGGCACGGTGTCGATCCCGACCTCCTCCATGGCCTCGGCGTGCTCGTCAAAGGGCTTGGAGCTCGACAGCGAGAACCTCGTCTCGGGCCCGAGCTCGGGGACGATGTAGTGGTAGTTGGTGTTGAACCACTTCGTCATCTCCATCGCAGTGACGTCGACGTCGTCGCTCTGCCGGCCCCGGGCCATCGCGAAATAGGTGTCCAGGTCGACCTGGCCTCCTGCCCAGCCGTATCGCTCGGGGACCGCGCCCACCAGGGCGATCGTGTCGAGCACCTGGTCGTAATAGGAGAAGTCGTTGGAGGGGATCAGGTCGATCCCCGCCTCCTGCATCAGCTTCCAGTTCTCAACCCGGATCGTCTTCGCGGTGGCCGCGAGCTCATCCGCGGAGCGCTCGCCACGCCAGTAGCCCTCGGTCGCGAACTTGAGCTCGCGATTGCGGCCGATTCGGGGGAAGCCGGAGACGTTTGAGAGCGGCACTGGACCCAACCCTACCCAGCTACCCTCCTCGGCCATGCCTGAGCGTGACTACCTGGGGGCGGTCCGCGAGCGTGTCGTCGTCTTCGACGGCGGCATGGGCGCGACCCTCGAGCAATTCGACCTGACGCAGGAGGATTACGGCGGCCTCGAGGGCAAGTGCCACGAGGCGCTGGTGCTGAACCGCCCCGACGTGATCGAGGGCGTCCACAGCTCGATGCTCGACGCAGGCGCCGAGGTGGTCGAGACCGACACCTTCCAGGGCAGCCGCCTGAAGCTCGAAGAGTGGGGCCTGGGCGAGCACACGCTCGAGATCAACACGAAGGCCGCCGAAATCGCCCGCAGGGCGGCCGGCGAGGAGCGCTTCGTGGCCGGTTCGATCGGCCCGACCGGCTTTCTGCCGGCGAGCGACGACCCGACGCTCGGGGACATCTCCTTCCGGAAGCTGGTCGAGGTGTTCACCGAGCAGGCCCGCGGCCTGGTCGAAGGGGGCGCCGACCTGATCATCATCGAGACGGCGCAGGACATCCTCGAGGTGAAGGCCGCGATCTTCGGGGCTCGCGAGGCGTTCAAGCTCACGGGCCGGAGCGTCCCCATCCAGACCTCCGTCTCGCTCCTGCCGCAGGGCGGCAAGATGCTGCTCGGCACCGACATCCAGGCCGTCCTGACCACGCTCTCCGCCCTGGACGTCCAGGTGATCGGGCTCAACTGCTCGACCGGGCCGGAGGACATGCGCGACGCGATCCGCTTCCTCGGCGAGACCTCCCCCCTGCCCGTCCACTGCATTCCCAACGCCGGCCTGCCGCTGCAGGGACCGGAGGGCGAGACGATTTTCCCGGAGCAGCCGGAGCCGCTGGCCGCGACCCTCGGCGAGTTCGTCGAGCGCTACGGCGTCGGCATCGTCGGTGGCTGTTGCGGCACCACTCCCGACCACATTCGCGCGATCCGCGAGCGGGTCGACGGCCGCGTCCCGGGTCCGCGCCCCGAACACGGCCTTGTCGAGGTGTCGAGCATGATGACCTCGACCCCGCTGGTCCAGGAGCCACGTCCCACGCTGGTCGGCGAGCGGGTCAACTCGCAAGGTTCGCGCGCGGCGAAGGAGATGCTGCTGGCCGATGACTATGACGGCCTGATCCAGGTGGCCGAGGACCAGGTGACCGGCGGTGCCCACGTCCTCGACGTCTGCGTCGCCCTCACCGAGCGCCAGGACGAGGACGCCCAGATGGGCACCGTGGTCGAGCGCATCTCGCTCACCCAGCCCTCGCCGATCCAGGTCGATTCCACCGAGCCCGAGGTGATCGAGGCGGCGCTGGAGCGGATCCCCGGCCGCGCGATCGTCAACTCGGTCAACCTCGAGGCCGGACGCGACAAGCTCGACCGCGTCGCTCCCGTGGCGAAGGCACACGGCGCCGCCCTGATCGCGCTGACGATCGACGAGGAGGGCATGGCGAAGACCGCCGACCGCAAGGTCGAGGTCGCCAAGCGGATCCGCGACCTCTGCTGCGACGAGCACGGCCTCGACCCCGAGGCCCTGATCTTCGACGCGCTCACCTTCACGCTCACCACCGGTGATGAGGAGTGGCGCCCCTCCGCGATCGCGACGATCGAGGGAATCAAGCGGATCAAGGAGGAGATTCCCGGCGTCAAGACCTCCCTGGGTGTCTCAAACGTGAGCTTCGGCGTCTCGCCGAAGGCGCGCGCGGTCCTGAACTCCGTCTTCCTCCATCACTGCGTCGAGGCCGGGCTCGACCTGGCGATGGTCAACCCGAACCACATCACCCCCTACTTCGAGATTGACGAGACCGAGCGGGAGCTCACCGACGACCTGGTCTTCAATCGCTCGGAAGACGCCCTCGAGAAGTTCATCGCCCACTTCGAGTCGAAGGGCGAAGAGGCGGAGGAGGCGGCCGGCGACCCCACCGAGGGGATGGAGCCCGAGGAGGCGCTCCACTGGATGATCCTGCACCGCAAGAAGGACGGCGTCGAGGACTGGATCGACCGCTCCGTGGAGAAGATCGGCGCGGTCCCCACGCTCAACGAGGTGCTGCTGCCCGCGATGAAGGAGGTCGGCGACAAGTTCGGCGCCGGCGAGCTGATCCTGCCCTTCGTCCTGCAGTCGGCCGAGGTGATGAAGCGCGCGGTCGCGCAGCTCGAGAACTACCTCGAGCGAATCGAGGGCCACACCAAGGGCAAGGTCGTGATCGCGACGGTGTTCGGCGACGTCCACGACATCGGCAAGTCGCTGGTCAACACGATCCTCACCAACAACGGCTACACGGTGGTGGACCTCGGCAAGCAGGTCCCCGTCGACACCATCATCTCCGCAGCGGTCGAGCACGAGGCCGACGCGATCGGGCTCTCGGCTCTGCTCGTCTCCACCTCCAGGCAGATGCCGACGTGCGTCCAGGAACTGCATGAACGCGGGCTTGATTTCCCGGTGCTGATCGGCGGCGCGGCGATCAACCGTGACTTCGGGCGCCGCATCCTTTATCCGGGCGGCAAGGAATCCGACGACGTCTATGCGGCGGGCGTCTTCTACTGCAAGGACGCCTTCGCCGGGCTCGACACGATGGACGCCCTGATCGACGAGGAGGCGCGCTCGTCGCTGGTGGAACGGATCCGCTCGGAGGCCCAGGAGCTGCGCGAGAAGCCGGTCGAGGTCGACGACGCCCCGCCCACAACCGACGACAGCGTGCGCTCCGCGGCGAGCACCGACGCCCCCATCCCCGAGCCACCGTTCTGGGGAGCGTGCGAGGTCACGGTCGACCTGGATGACGTCTTTCCGCACCTCGACCGTCACGTGCTCTTCAAGCTGCACTGGGGTGGCCGCGGGAGGAAGGGGGAGGAGTGGCGGCAGATCGTCGAGGGCCACGACGGCGAGGAGGGCTTCGCGCCCAGGCTCGAGCGGATGTGGCGCGAGCAGGATTACCTCCACCCGCGGGTCCGGCTCGGCTACTTCCCCTGCGCCGCCGACGGCAACGAGCTGATCGTCTTCGATCCGCAGGACCCGGAGCGCGAGCTCGAGCGGCTCGTCTTCCCGCGCCAGCCGAAGCACGACCGGATCTGCCTAACCGACTTCTTCCGGCCGCTCGACGAGCTCGGTGAAGGAGAGCGCGACGTGGTCGCCCTCCAGGGAGTGACCGTCGGCCCCGAGGTCACCGACCTGATGGCGAAGCTCGAGGCGGACGGCGAGTTCGCGGAGCAGCTCTACGTCCACGGGCTGGGCGTGCAATCGGCCGAGGGGCTCGCGGAGTGGCTTCACTCGGAGGCCCGCTCGAGCCTGGGAATCGACCGCGATCAGGGCCGCCGCTATTCCTGGGGCTATCCCGCCTGCCCGGACCAGTCCGAGCACGAGAAGGTCTGGAGGCTGCTGGGCCTGGAGGAGATCGGGATGACGCTGTCCGACGGCTTCGCGGTGATGCCCGAGCAGTCGACGGTGGCGATCATCGCCCACCACCCGCAGGCCGTCTACTTCGGCATGAAGTCGGGATTCATCCCCAAGGCGACGGCGCCCGACGAGGTGATCGCCGGCACCGAGCGCGGTGGCGAGCTGCCTCCCGAGCGAGAGCCGGCCGACGGGGTCGTCGAGGCCGAGGAGGCCGATCCGGCCTCCGAGCCGATCACCGGCTAAGGACCTCGCGCTTCACGTATGACAATATGACTTTTTGAGCGGCGGCCCGGCGGGACGCCCGCCGGCCGCGGAGATCGAGTCGAGGAGAGTGGCCATGGCGGTCGCGGTGGAGCAGCAGCAGGACCTGTTGATCGGCGGTCAATGGGTGGCATCCAAGTCGGGGAAGCGGTGCGAGCAGACCAACCCGTATTCCGGTGACGTGGTCGGGCAGGCGGCCGCGGCCGGCCCCGAGGACGTCGACCTGGCCGTGAAGGCGGCGCAGGGAGCGTTCGAGGCCTGGGGCTTCGGACCGCCGGCTGCGCGCCGGGAGGTTCTGACCAAGGCGGCCGACCTGCTTCAGGAGCGCGCCGAGCAGATCGCCGCAATCGTCACCGAGGAGACCGGAGGCACCTTCGGCTGGGGCATGTTCAACTGCCAACTGGCCAGCGGCATGCTCCGCGAGGCCGGGGCACAGGCATATGCCGCAGTCGGGCAGGTGATCCCCTCCGACATCCCCGGGGCCACGGGGATCGCGCGCCGGCTGCCCGCCGGCGTCGTGGTCGGGATCGCTCCCTGGAACGCTCCGGTGATCCTCGGCACGCGCGCCATCGCGACGCCGCTCGCCTACGGCAACACCGTGATCCTGAAGGGCTCGGAGCTCTGTCCCCGGACCCACGCCCAGATCGTCGGCTGCGTCGTGGATGCCGGAGCCCCCGAGGGCGTCATCAACTACCTGACCAACGACCCCGCCGACGCCCCCGAGGTCGTCGAGGCGCTGATCGCGCACCCCGGCACCCGGCGGATCAACTTCACCGGCTCGACCAAGGTCGGGAAGATCATCGCCGAGAAGTGCGGCGCGAATCTGAAGAGGTGCCTGCTCGAGCTGGGCGGCAAGGCGCCGATGATCGTGATGGCCGACGCCGACATCGACGAGGCGGTCAACGCCGCGAACTTCGGCGCCTTCATGCACTCCGGTCAGATCTGCATGGCGACCGAGCGGATCATCGTCGACGGCAAGGTCGCGGACGAGTTCACCGATGGGCTGGTGAAGAAGGCGAGCGCGATGACCGTCGGCGACCCGACGAACCCCGAGACGATGATCGGGCCGCTGATCAACAAGGCCTCGGTCGATCACGTCACCGAGCTGGTCGAGGACGCCAAGTCGAAGGGCGCGGAGATCGCCACCGGTGGGGAGGCCGACGGCCCCTGCTTCCACCCCACCGTGCTGACCAAGGTAACTCCCGAGATGCGCGTCTACTCGGAGGAGTCGTTCGGGCCGATCGTCCCGATCCTCACCTACGACGACGTCGAGGAGGCGATTCGGACCGCGAACGACACGAACTACGGCCTCTCGGGCGCAGTCTTCAGCTCGGACATCCCGACCGCGCTCGATGTGGCGCGGCGGATCGAGAGCGGGATCTGCCACGTCAACCTGGCCACGGTCCACGATGAGGCACAGATGCCGTTCGGCGGAGTCAAGGAGAGCGGCTGGGGCCGGTTCGGAGGCAGCGCGGCGCTCGAGGAGTTCACCGACCTGCACTGGACGATGGTGATGAGCCAGCCGGGCCACTACCCGATCTAGGTGGGCGTGAAGGCCGCGCGGCGACTGATCGAGCTGGCCCAGAGCGAGGGCGTCGACCGCGTCTTCGGCAACCCGGGAACCACCGAGCTGCCCTTCATGGACGAGCTCGCCAAGGTGCCCGAGTTCCACTACTACCTGGGGCTACACGAGGGGACCGCGGTCTCGATGGCCGACGGCTACGCCCGCGCGACGCGGCGACCGTCGTTCCTCAATCTCCATATCGCCGCCGGGCTCGCCCACGGGCTCGCGAACATGCTCAACGCCAGGCGGGCCCGGACCCCGATGGTGGTCACCGTCGGCCAGCAGGACCGGCGCCACCTGATCCAGGACCCGATGCTGGGCGGCGACCTGCTCGCCCTCGCCCAGGGCGCCTTCAAGGACGCGGTCGAGGTGAACCAGGTCGAGGACCTGCCGACCCTGATCCGCCGCGCCTTCCTCCTCTCACAGACGGCGCCGACGGGGCCGGTGATGGTCTCGATCCCGGTCGATGTCCTCGAGGAGGAGCTCGACGAGCCGCTCCCGGAGCGGACGGAGGTCCGGGGACTCGGGGTGGCCGAGGGAGCCGATGAGCTGGCCGAGGCACTGCTCGGCGCGGGCGCCCCCGCGATCGTCGCCGGCGACGGCGTCGGGCGCGCGGGAGCGGTCGACGACCTGGTCGCGCTGGCGGAGGCGCTGGGCGCCACGGTGTTCCACGAGCCGATGTACGACTGCGTCGACTTCCCGGCGACGCATCCACTGTCGGCCGGGATGCTTCCTCCGGTCGACGCGCTGATCCGGGAGAAGCTCTCCGGGCACGACGTCGTCTTCCTGATCGGGAGCCACGCCTTCTCGGCCCACTACTACACCGACTCCCTGCCGATCCCAGAGCGAACCCAGATCCTCCAGCTCGACGAGGACCGTGCCGAGCTGGGCCGCAACTACCCGGCGCGGATCGCCCTGCACGGCGGCATCGGGCCGACCGTGCGGGCGATCACCGAAATCGTCAGCGGCCGCTGCCCGGAGGCCGAGGCCCGCATTGAGGCGGCCAGGAAGGATCAGGCTCCCAGCGCGAGCGCCCCGGCCTCGAACGGAGAGCGGATGGATCCCACCGCCGCGGCCGAGGCCCTGGTCGCCGGGTTGCCGGACGGCACGATCATGCTCGAGGAGGCGATCACCACCGGGCTCGAGGTCCGGCGCGCCTTCGCCGCGAGCCGTCCCGGCAGCTATCACCACTCCGTCGGCGGGGCCCTGGGATGGGCGCTCGGCGCCGGGATCGGCGTGAAGATGGCCCGTCCCGACGATCCGGTCGTCTCCGTGGTCGGCGACGGCACGGCGATGTACACGATCCAGGGGCTCTGGTCGGCTGCCCACTACGACGTGCCGCTCGTGCTGGTCGTGATGAACAACCGCGAGTACGCGGCCTGCAAGCGCGGCATCGACAGGGTGGTCGCCGGCGGCGGCGACAGCTACGTGGGCATGGACCTGACCGACCCGGAAATCGACTTCATCGGACTGGGACGCTCCCTCGGCGTGGAAACCCGGTCGGCAGGGAGCACGGACGAGCTCTCCGCCGCCGTCTCCGAGGCCCTGGCCTCAGGCGCTCCGACCCTGATCGACGCCGCCATCACCGGCACCCGCGACGAGCCGTCGGGCAAGCCGGCCGAGCACTACGCCGCAGACCGCTAACTCAGCTTCGCCGCCACCCCGCGGGCGATCCTGTGGGCGGCGGCCTCGATCGTGATCATCGGGTTCACCCCGAGGGCCGTGGGGAGCACCGAGCCATCGACCACGAAGAGGTTCTTGGCGTTCCAGGCCTCGCCCGTCGGGTCGCAGACCGTCGTCTGCCTGTCGGTGCCCATGTGGGCGGTGCCCATCAGGTGGAACGAGCCGAGGGTGACCTGCGCGGGCCCCCAGCCGTAGTCATCGGCCGCCTTCAGCATCTCCTCCCGCCCGCCGTTGCCCGGGTCGTAGGAGATCCAGCCGGCGTGCGAGGTGTAGATCCGCCGGGCGCCACCCGCCTCGAGGATCTGCGACATCCCGTCGAGGCCCTTGCGCATCACGTCGCGGTCGAAGTCCGAGAGGCTCCAGACCGGGGTGGGCAGGCCGTCCTTGCCGACCACGATCTCGCCGGCGTCGCGGGCTCGCTGCAGGGCTCCGAAGCCGCCCGTGTAGCGCAGGCTCTGCATGAGCTCGGCGTGATCGCTCGCCCCGCGCCAGGGGGCAAAGACCGCGAGGTCCGAGGGATGCGCGGAGGCGTGCATGTACTTGACGCCGTAGCCCTCGCCCATGTCGAGGAACTCGTCGCAGAAGGTCGAGCCGAAAACGCCGGTCCAGGGCAGCACCTCCTGCTCGAACATCGCCCAGACAAGCAGCACCGGATGGATCATCAGGTTCTTGCCGACGTTCGGGTTGTCGAGACCCGACCGAACCAGCAGCGCGGGCGTGTTGATCGCTCCGGCGGCGGCGGCAACCGCCCGGGCGCGCACCGTGAGCTTGTGGCCGTCGGCGGTGGTGGCCTCGACGCCCCTCGCCTCGCCGCCCTCGATCAGCACCTTCTCGACCGGGGCGTTGACCACGATCCGAGCGCCCGCGTCGTAGGCGTCCTGGAGCCAGGTCACAAGCGTCGACTGCTTGGCGCCGATCGGGCAGCCGTAATGGCATTGCCCGCAGATTTCCTCCCTGCAGCCGACCGCGTTTCGCTGCATCACCTGGGAGTCCCAGCCGAGCTTGGCGAGGCCCTCGCGGAAGCGCTCGTCGCGCAGCGAGGGCATGCTGTTCTCGGAGTTGACGCGGAGACGGTCCCAGACGGCATCGAGGCTGTCGTCGAAGTCGTCCCCCATCCAGTCTTCGAGCCCGAAGCGGTCGCGCCAGTCCTCGCGGACGTGGTCCGGCGGGCGGAAGCACCAGGTGTAGTTGACGGTCGTGCCGCCGCCGAGGCAGAAGCCTGCGAGCAGCCCCATGCTCTGGTCAGGCGTCGGCACGCCGCCGCCACCGAGGTACAGCCGCACGTAGCCGTCGAGCTCGGCGCCGTCGAAGTCCTCCTCGCTGAAGTAGCCGCCCGCCTCGACCACCACGACGTCGAGTCCGGCCTGGGCGAGCACCGCGGCGGCCACCCCGCCTCCGGCGCCCGAGCCGACCACGACCACGTCGCAGTCGAGCTCGGTGTCCTCGCCGATGGCCAGCGGCTCGATCCTCTTCTTGGGCGCGTCGGGGAGCTTCCCGTGCGGGCCCGGGTAGCCGATCGCCTCGTCGACGGGATTCTTGCCCTCGCCCTCCCAGGGCAGCGAGTAGTACATGACCATCGTCAGCTTGCGGAGGGCCTGGAAGGCGGCCCGACGTGTGACGTCATCGGAGTCGCACCAGGACAGCAGGGCCTGCTCGCGCTCCTCCTTCGGGAGCGATGCGAAACCTGAGTCCCATCCCTCGATCAGGCCCGCGAACCCGTCGCGGGCGTCGGCGCTCGGGTTGGCGCCCATCGCCCCCAGGATCACGTCGGGGACATGTAGGTCGGTCGCCGATGGGAGGCCGTTCTCTCCCGGGACGAAGGTGTCGCAGATCGCGTCGAGGCTGGCGCGGGCGTCCTTGCTGAGCTCGATCGTCACTCGAACCTCCTCCGCAGGTCGTACAGGTCATAGGAAAGCACCCCGGAGCGGAACTGCTCGCGCTTTTCCCGCTCGTTCTCCGCGCGCTCCCTGGAGGCCTCCAGGACATCGCCGATGCGCTCGCGCCCCACGACCACGGCCCCGTCCGAGTCGAGAACCACGGCATCGCCGGGCTCAATCCGTGCCCCGCCCACCTGGACCGGCTCGTTGATCGCGCCGGCCTCCTCCCGCTTTGCGCCCTGGACCCTGATCCAGCGCGCCCAGACCGGCAGGCCGAGCTCGCGCAGATCGTCGGTGTCGCGGGCGGCGGCGTCGATCAGCACCGCGGCCGCTTCCTTCACCTTCGCCTGGGTGGCGAGCAGCTCGCCGAGCAGGGCGACCGGCGCGGGCGAGGGCATGGTGAGGACGAGCACGTCGCCGGCCTCGAGCCGGTCCATCGCGACGTGGACCATGAGGATGTCCCCCTGCGCGCAGCGGACCGTCCGGGCGGGGCCGGTGGCACGCGAGCCGGGGATCACCTGGTGGAGGTCCAGGTCGATCAGGCCCTCGCGCCCGGACGCCTCGAACACCGTCGCCGCGCCGAGCTCGCCGAGCTCCGTGTAGGCGGAGAGGTCCCGGGCGGTGCTCACAGCTCGGCGACCGCGTTCGGCACCACGCGCATGAAGGCCTCGGCCTGGCGGATCTCGGAGTCGCCCGAGACCCGGCGGGCGTGGTTGCCGCGCTGCTCGGCGCGCTGGGCGTAGTAGGTCTGCAGGTACTGCTGGGAGCGCATCTCCGCCATCGCCGCCACCTTCTTCTCGAACACCGGCGTGATGTCGAGGAAGACGCTCGGCGTGAAGTTGCAGAGCTCGGGCTGATGCGGCTCGAAGAGGAAGAACCGGGGCGGCTTGATCGTCGGGAATGCGCTGGCAACGCCCGCGCCGGCGGCCAGCGCGCGGGCGCGCTCCACCGCGTGGAAGGCGACCGGGTGATCGGGGTTGAACGGGTCGCGGTCCGTGTGCGTGATCAGGACGTCGGGGGCGAGCTCACGGATCGCGTCGACCAGCTGTTCCAGTCCCTCTCCGGACACCTCCAGCGGATAGTCGCCGAGGTCGAAGCAGCGGAAGTCTGCGCCCAGTGCCTGCGCGGCGGCCTCGGCCTCCGCGTGGCGGACCTTCTTCACGTTCTCGATCGTCTGGCCCTCCTCCTTCCAGAGCTCCCCCGCCTCGCCCCTCTCTCCATAGGAGAGGGCGATCACGCTGGCGGTGCCGCCCCGCTCGGCGGCGAGGGCGAGCGCTCCTCCGGCTCGCCAGAGGAAGTCCGCTGCGTGAGCGCCGATGGCCATTACGCGAGGGCGCTCCGCAGCCGAAGGCGAGGAGCGACCCGTTTCGTTCTCGCTCACGGCGCCTCCGCCCCCGCCAGCAGGCGGGTGTTGTCGACGGCCATCGTCCGGACCTCATCCTCGGTGAAGCCGGCCTCGAGCAGCTTCTCCGCCATCAGCGGCAGCCCGTCCTCGACCGGCGGGTTCTTCACCTGGCCGAGGTCGCTGGAGAGAACTGTGCGCTCGGGCCCTACGGCGCGGGTCCCATCGATCCACTGCTCCCAGCTGCACTTGCCCGTGTAGGGCGTCGTGAAGCAGCGCTCGATCATCGCGCCCTTCCGGGCCAGCTCGACCTGGTCGTCTATCGAGATCGCCTGGCCGGGATAGTCCGGGTGGGTGAGGACCACGTTCTCGACGCCCGCCGCGAGGGCAGCTTCGACGACGGTGAGCGCCTCGGCCCCCGAGATGTGGCCCGTGGAGAGCGCCATCCCGTGCTCGGCGGCGAGCGCCAGCACGTCGCGGGTCTCGGGAAGCAGCTCGCCGTCGTCGTCGGAGACCGCGACCGGGTCGGCCCCGATCCCCTTCTCGCGCAGCTCGAACTCGAGTTTCGACCAGACCGGCAGCTTCGTGTCGGGCCCGGCGGCGGCGAGGTGCGCGCGCTCGTTCTCCGAGTCGACGGTCGGCAGCCACACCTTGCGCGCCCCCTCCCGAGCGGCGATCTCAACGGCGACGGGATTGATCCCGCCAATGGCCTGGTTGAGGACGATCGCCCCGAGCACATCGACGCCGGGCACGGCCTCCCGCACCACCGAGGCCCGCTCGGCTGTCGAGTTGTAGTGGGACTTGAGCACGAAGCCCGCGAGCCCCAGCTCCGCGAAGCGCCGGGCCAGGCCGATGTCGTCGATCCGGCGCTCGACCACGTCCGGCCAGATGTGGACGTGCAGGTCGTACGCGCCGCGGACCAGCTCGCGCGCGGCATCCGACGGAGCCTCGGTCGCCTGGCCGGTGGCGCTCATGTCTTTGCCGGCTCCTCAACCACCGGCGTCCCGTAGGTGTGGAAGCTCTCGACCGTCTTCACGCCCCAGGCCTGGCCCTTGGCCCGCTCGGCCTCGGACCACACCGTCGCCTCTGGATCGGGGTCGAAGACGAAGTAGCCGCCGGTGGTCACCTCGACGCGGTTGCCGCCCGGCTCGAAGCCGTAGAGGAAGAAGCCCTGGGCGACGGCGTGCTTGGACGGCGCCGCCTCGATGTGGATGTCGTTGTCGAGGAAGACGTCGGCGGCCCGGAGGACCTCCTCGCGGGTGTCGACCCAGAAGGCGAGGTGGTGCAGCCGGCCGCGGGCGCCGTAGGCGTCCCGGACGTAGATCAGCTCGTGGGCAGCGATCGAGAGGCTCATCCAGGCGCCCGTCTCGCTGCCATCGTCGAGCTCAATCCGCTCGTAGAGGCGGTATCCGAGGACCTCCTCCGCGAAGTCGCGATTGGCCCGCACGTCCTCTGCCAGCAGGTTGACGTGGTCGAGGCGCTTGATCGCGGCGCCGCGGCCCGTGTAGCGCTGCGGCTGGTTCTTCAGTGAGGGCCGAAGATGCTCGGGTGGGGAATAGCGCTCGGCCTCGTAGTAGATCTCCATCGGGTGCCCGTCGGGATCGGTGAAGCGGTAGGCGGGGCCGTGCCCCACGTCGCCGTCGATCCAGCCGACCCCACGCCCCGCCGCCTCGATCGCGGCGGCGCGGCTCCGCAGGGCCTCCTCGCTCCAGGCGCGGATCGCCATGTGCGCGAGGCCGGCCGCCGCCGACTCGGTGAGCTTCAGGCAGTAGCGCTGGTAGTCGCCCCACCCCCGCAGGTAGACGGACTGCCCCTCGCGCGCTTCCTCCTCCATTCCGAGGACCTGGGTGAAGAACTCGAGCGAGCGCTGGGGCTCCGGGGTGAGCAGCTCGGCGTGGCCGATGTGGGCGAGATCACCGACCGGCTTGGTC
The DNA here is from genome assembly GCA_963815045.1 of uncultured Solirubrobacterales bacterium. Taxonomy (GTDB): domain Bacteria; phylum Actinomycetota; class Thermoleophilia; order Solirubrobacterales; family 70-9; genus DASUPK01. Next base: position 216,334 of record CAWFET010000002.1, on the reverse strand, counting down.
ATCGCGCGGCTCCGGCCTCCGACTCGCGCGCGAGGGACCGGAGCCAGGCCTCGCTGGCTGAGGCGATTCGCGGCTCCACCCCAGCCTCCTGGAGCATCTCGGCGGCCGCCGACATCTCCTCGACACGGCGCTTCGCGTGGATCCGGCTGCCCTCGATCAGCCGCCGCAGGAGCGCCCCGTCCGCGTCCTCCAGGGTTCGCTCGAGATCGGCGTAGAGCCACTCCTCGAAGCCGAGCTGCTCGGCAGCCGCAAGCGACTCGCCGATCGCCGCAGCCAGCCCCTTCGCGAAGACGCTCCGCGCCAGCTTGCGCGCGGCCGCTGCGCCGGGGTCCGCTCCGACCACGGAGACCGGCATGCCGAGGGGCCCGAGCGTCTCGGCAAAGGACCCGGCGCCGTCGCCGGAGACCAGGGCCCTGGTCCTGAGCCCGTTCCCGGGAACCGGTCCGATCAGTGCCACGTCCGCGAACAGGGCGCCGGTGGGCCCGACGGCCTCGGCCAGTTCGCGCTTCAGGGCCGGGGCGGCCGTGTTCAGATCGGCGAAGACCTGGCCCTCGCCGAGCGCCGGGGCGGCGGACTCCGCCACCTCGAGCGCAACGGCGGCGGAGTTGGCGCTGATCACGACGTCCGCACCGGCGACGGCCTCGGCTGCGCCGCTCGCCGCCTCGACGCCGCCAGGGGTCGCCGCCACCGGGTCCCAGCCGCGGACCGATGCTCCCGCCGCGACAAGATCCGTGGCGATCGCGGAGCCCGCCTCGCCGAGCCCGATCATCGCGACCGCCGGGCTCATTCGCTCTCCTCCTCCAGAACGTCGCTGGCGATCTTGAAGGCGTGGTTGGCCGCCGGCACGCCGCAGTAGATCGCCGACTGCAGCAGCACCTCCTTGATCTCGTCGTCGCTGAGCCCGTTCCGGCGCGCCGCCCGGACGTGCATGGCCAGCTCCTCGAAGTGCCCCAGCGCGATCAGGGCGGTCAGGGTGATCGCGCTGCGCATCCGGCGATCGAGCCCGGGCCTGGTCCAGATCTCGCCCCAGGCATAGCGCGTGATCAGATCCTGGAAGTCCTTGGTGAACTCGGTGGTCCTGTCGATCGCGCCGTCGACGTGGTGGTCGCCCAGCACCTCACGCCGGGCCTTCATCCCTCGCTCGTACCGGTCGCTCACCCCGCCACCCCCCCGTCGAGGAGCCGCTCCAGCTCCTTCGTCACCACATCGGCCTGCTCAACCGCCGCCAGGTGGCGCGCCTCGGGAAGGACGACGAGTCGCGAGTCGACGACCTCCGCGGCGACCGCCGCGGCGCGCTCGGGCGTCCCGACCGGGTCCTCCTCGCCGGCAATGACCAGCGTTGGGGCTCGCACCGCCCCGAGCTCGCCGGTCATGTCGAAGTCGCCCAGGGCCTCGCAGCATCCGGCGTATCCCTCGGGGTTGGTCGCCAGGAAGAGCTCCCTGATCCGCTTCACCACCTCCGGGCGTCGCTTCGGGAAGGCCGGCGTGAACCAGCGCTCCATCGTCGCGTCGATCACCGCCCCCATGCCGTCGTTCCGGACCAGCGCGGCGCGCTCGGTCCACATCTCGGGCGGCGGCAACGTCATCGCCGTGCAGCAGATCGCCAGCCGGTCGATTCGCTCGCCGGCGTTCACCCCGAGCCACATCCCGGTCATGCCGCCGATCGAAAGCCCGCAGAAGGAGACCCGCTCCAGCTCGAGGCGGTCGAGCAGGGCGAGCAGGTCGCCGCCCAACTCGGCCACCGAATAGGGCCCGGGCGGAGCCGGCGTTCCGCCGTGCCCCCGTGTGTCGTAGCGCAGCACCCGGTAGCGATCCGAGAGCGCCGCCGCCTGCGCGTCCCACATGGTCCCCGTCGTGCCAAGCGAATTGGAAAAGGCGACGACGGGGGCATCGCCGGGACCCTCCAGGGTGTACTCGACCTCCACGCTCACGATCCCTCCCCGTAGCGTGACAGGGCGCGATCGACGAAAGCTCCCGCTGAGCCCACGTCCTCGCCGGCCTCCGGGTCCGGGAGCTCGGCCCGCAGCAGCTTGAGGTTCTCCCGCATGCGCTCCGGACGCACGTCCAGGCCCTCGAGAGCCTCGCGCATCGCCGTCGCGGCCCCGCCGGTCAGGGCCAGGGCGTCGCTGAGCGGCCCCCACTCCGACTGCCAGGCCCCAGCCGCCCGCTCGAGCTCCTGCGGCATCGCGGCGAGGAGGACGCCGGCGTCGCCGCGGACCCGCCGGGCGCAGGCGATCGCGACCACCGAGCCGGCTGGATTTCGCTTGTGGGGCATGCTCGAGGAGGCCCCACGGTTCCCGCCAGACGGCTCGGCCACCTCCCCCACCTCGGTCTGCGAGAGCAGGGCCACGTCCAGGGCGATCTTCTCCAGAACGCCGGCGACGATCGCGAGCGACGCCCCGAGGTCGGCGATCCGCACACGTGAGACGTGCCACGGCAGCGCGGGCTCGTCGAGTCCCAGCCGGGCCGCCAGGAGGCCGACGACGCGCTCGCCGCCGGGACCGAGGGAGGCGAGGGTCCCGGCAGGACCGCCCAGCTGCACCGCGAGCGAAATGGAGTCCAGCCGCTCGCGGGCGGAGACGACGGAGTCGAGCCAGACCGCCGCCTTGAGGCCGAAGGTGACCGGCACGGCCTGCTGGAGGAGGGTCCGGCCGGCCATCTGCGTCTCACGGTGCCGTTCGGCGAGCTCCGCGCAGGCCGCCGCGACGCCGTCGAGCTCCGGCCGGATCACCCCCAGTGCGCGGCTCGCGACCAGCATCGCGGCGCTGTCCATCACGTCCTGGCTGGTCGCGCCGCGATGGACGGACTCCGCGGCGTCCCCGCCGACCTTCTCTCGCAGCTCCGCGACCAGCGGCACGACGGGGTTGGCCGAACCCCTGCCATCCGCGGAGAGGCGCTCGATGTCGAAACCGCCCGGATCGCACGCCGCCCGGATCGCCTTCGCCGCTGCGTCAGGAACGAGCCCCGCTTCGGCTTCGGCTTCGGCGAGCGCGCCCTCAACGTCCAGCATCGCCGCCAGCCAAGCCTCCCCGGAGGTCGTCTCGGCGACGGCTTCGGGGACGAAGAGCCGGCTGAATGGCTCGCCGGGCACCAGCTAGACGACGAAGAAGGCGGTCTCGCCCTCGCCCTGCAGGCGGATGTCGAAGCGCAGGGCCCCGTCCTCCTGCTGCGCGATCAGCGTCTGGCGCTCGGCCTCGTCCTCGATCAGCGAGAGCACGGGGTCTGCGGCGTTGGCCTCCGCCTCGTCGGGGAAGTAGATCCTCGTCACCAGTCGCTTCAGCAGCCCGCGCGCGAACACCGAGACGTCCAGATGCGGGGCCTGCATCCGGCCGCCGGGGCCCGGCACCGGGCCGGGCTTGACGGTGATGAACTCGAAGCGGCCCTCGCCGTCGGTCGCGCAGCGCCCGAAGCCCGTGAATCCCTCCTCGAGAGGGAGGTCGTCGCGGCCGTCCTCGGGATGGGCATAGCGTCCGGCGCGATTGGCCTGCCAGATCTCGACCAGTGCATCGTCAACGAGTTCGCCCTCGCCGTCGTAGATGCTGCCGTGGAGGTGGATCGCGTCGGGATCGTTCTCGGGGACCATCCGCTCCTCGCCCTCGTAGGGGACCTGTATCGCCAGGAACGGGCCGATCGTCTGGGATGGCGTCAGAGCCGGCATCTAGTCCTCCATCGGGGTGGCATCGCGGCCACGCAGGACGATGTCGAACTCGTAGCCCAGGGCCCATTCGGGGACCGTCCGCTCGTGGTCGTAGCGGCAGATCATCCGCTCGCGGTCCTTCGGATCGGGCACCGAGTTGAAGATCGGGTCCTGGAAGAAGAGGGAGTCGCCAGGGAAGAACATCTGGGTGATCAGCCTGGTCGCGAACGCTGGGCCGAAGAGCGAGAAGTGGATGTGCCTGGAGCGCCAGGCGTTGGGATTGTTCTTCCACGGGTAGGCGCCGGGCTTGACGGTGATGAACTCGTAGCGTCCCTCGCCGTCGGTCATCGTCCGGCCGCCACCGGCGAAGTTGGGATCGAGCGGAGCCGGGTGGCGATCTCCGTCATGGCGGTAGCGCCCCGCGGCGTTCGCCTGCCAGATCTCGATCAGCGAGTTCCGCACCGGCTTGCCGTCCTGATCGAGCAGGCGGCCGTGGACGATGATCCGCTCGCCGAGGGGCTCGCCCTCGTACTGCCGCGTCAGGTCGTTGTCGAGCTCGCCGATCCGCTCGTCGCCGTAGACGGGGCCCGTGACCTCGGAGAGCGTGTGGGCGAGGGGCACCAGCGGGCGCTTCGGCGCCCTGGTCCGGGTCGAGACGTAGTCCGGAAAGAGATAGGGAGGATCCACCTCGAGGTCGTCGTGCCGGTAGCCGATCACCTCGCCGTTCCGCGTCAGCTCCGATGCCATCTTGGTCTCCTCCTTGATCGATGAATCATGCGGGTGCCTCCAGTGTCGCCCGGAGCTCTCGCAGGACTCGGAGCTCGTCGTCGGTGGGCGGTTCGGTGTCCTCCACGGCCTCCGAGACCTGGAGCGGCCATCCGGTCTCCGCGCGCGCCTGCTCGACCGAGACGCCGGGATGAATCTGGGTCAGGGTGAGCTCCCGGCTCTCGGGGTCCGGCCGGAGCACACCCAGGTCCGTGATCACCTCGGTCGGCCCGCGCCCGGGCATGCCGAGGCGCTCGCGGTCCCCCGGCGCGTCGCCGTAGCCGACCGATGAGCGGAAGTCGAGCTTCTCGACGAAGCTCCGCTGGGACTGTCGCATGATCACGATCACCTCCTTGGCCATGGCCGCGATCTCGGGCGCGCCACCGCCGCCGGGCAGCCGCACCTTGGGCCGCTCGTACTCGCCGATCACCGTGCTGTTCAGGTTGCCAAGCCGGTCGATCTGCGCCGCGCCGAGGAAGCCGACGTCGATCCTGCCCCCCTGCAGCCAGTAGGCGAAGATCTCCGGGACCGGGACGACCGCGTCCGCGGTCTCGGCCAGCTCGCCGTCCCCGATGGAGAGGGGCAGGTTCTTCGGCTTCGAGCCGATCGTGCCGGACTCGTAGACGAGCACGGTGCGCGGGGCGTGGGTGAGGCGGGCCAGGTTGGCGGCGGTACTGGGCAGGCCGATCCCGACGAAGCAGACCGTCTCATCCGTCAGCGCCCGCGCGGCCACCACGGTCATCATCTCGTCGGCCGAGACCGCGGCTTCCACCTTCATCAACGCTCCGCCTCCTCCGACATTTCACGGGTCGCGCTTTCGCGCGCCCTCGCGTTAACGGGGGCTACGCGAATCATGCGACGCCCGCCCCGTGCAGGACGTGCTCCTCAATCCAGGCCCGGAAGGAGTCCCGGTCCGCGCTGATCTCGTCCCAGCGCTGGTAGAAGCCGTTGTCGCGGTCGTAGTAGTCGTGGGCGTAGGAGGGGTGCGCGCCGTGCGGCGCCTCGGCGACGGCGCCCACTGCCCAGGTCGGCAGGACGATCGCGCCGGGCCGGGGCTCGAGCTCCTCGACGATCTCCTCGACGGTGACGAGTGAGCGCGTGGAGGCCAACACGATCTCCTTCTGGACGCCGACGATGCCCCAGATCTGAACGTTTCCCTGACGGTCGGCGCGCTGGGCGTGGACTATCCCCACGTCCGGGTTCAGCGCCCTGACGGCGACCACGGCCTCGCCGGTGAACGGGCAGGTGATCTCGGCGACGGTCTCCCGGGCGCGATCGAAGAGCTCGGTGCCCGTGTAGCCGCGCAGCGTCCCGAAGGGAAGGTTGGAGGCGCCCGCGGCGTAGCGAGCCGCCATGCCCGCGTGGCTGTGCTCCTCGAGCTCGAGCGGCGCCGGCCAGTTGTGCTCGACGGCGTCGCGGAACCGACGCAGGGAGCCGACGCCGGGGTTGCCGCCCCAGGAGAAGATCAGCTTGCGCGCGCAACCCGCGCCGATCATCTGGTCGTAGATCAGATCCGGCGTCATCCGGATCAGCGTCAGATCGCGCCGTCCCTGGCGGATGATCTCGTGGCCGGCGGCGAATGGGATCAGGTGGGTGAAGCCCTCAAGCGCGGCGCTGTCGCCGTCGTGAACGAGCTCGGCGACCGCCTCGTCCAAGGCCACCACCTCAGCCACGCGCTTCCCCCACGGCCTGCGGCGGCTCCTGCGGTTCCTCCTGCACCATGCCGAGCACGTCGCGCAGGTAGAGGAGGTGATCCTTCATGGCGCGCTCGGCACGGGCCGGGTCCCCCTTCTCGATCGCTGAAACCAGCGCCTCGTGCTGCTCCACGAGCGCCGAGTGCACGACGGCGGGCTGCAGGACCTCGATCAGCGAGGGCTGGAGGACCTCGAAGATCCAGTTGGTCAGCGCCTGGATCATCCGGTTGCCCGCGGCGGCGGCGATCGTCTGATGGATCTCCGCGTCGGTCTCCGACACGACCTCGACGTTGTCCGGATCCGCGGCGGCCCTGTCCACCGCCCCGCGGAGCCGCGTCAGGGTCTCATCCTCGGGCTGGTACGCGGCCAGGCCCGCAAGCGGGACCTCCAGCAACAGGCGCGCGTCGAGCAGCTCGTGCAGGCTGACGGCCTCCGTCTCGAGCATCATCGCGATCGCGTCGCTCAGGCTGCGGCCCATTCCCTGCTCGGCCGTGTGGGCGACGAAGATGCCGCCGCCTGGCCCCTTCGTCGCGCGGATCAGGTTGCCACTGGAGAGCAGCTTGAGCGCCTCCCGGAGGGTCGGGCGGCTGACCCCGAACTCGGCCGCCAGGTCCTCCTCGCGGCCGAGGAAATCGCCCGGAGCGAGGCCCTCGTTCTGCACGTAGTGCTGGATCTGAACGGCGACCTGCTCGCTCGCTCCTCTGATCTGGCGGGCCTGCGGCCTCGGGCGGGAGCCGGCGCCTGCCCGCTGGGCGCTCACGATGCAACCCACCTCGGGGTTCGCTCGTCCACCACCCGCCGAGACTTGCCCGTCTGGCGGGGCAGCACGCCGGGGGCGATCGGTACCACGCGGACCCGGAGGCCGAGCTGCTGGCGCATGCTCTCCTGCAGCCGCCGCGCGTCGGGGCCGTCGGTCAGCTCGACCTCCAGCTTGACCTCGTCCATGCCGCTGCGCTCGGTGTAGAAGGTGATCCGGAATTCCCCGGTGCTGCTCACCTGGCGCACCGCCTCCTCGATGGCCGACGGGTAGACGTTCATTCCGCGCACCACAACCATGTCGTCGGTCCTGCCGACGATCCCGCCGGGCAGCCAGCGCCCGGGGTGTCCGTCGGGACACTGCTCGTCCGTCGCGATCACGGAGTCGCCGGTCCGGTACCGGATCGCCGGGAAGCCGGTGAGGCGCAGGGGGGTGATCACCAGTTCGCCGCGCTCCCCCTGCGGCGTCGGGTTGAGGTCCGCATCGAGGATCTCGCATATGAACTCGTTCTCGTCGATGTGCAATCCGTGGCCGCCGACACACGGGTCCCCGAACGGCCCCGCCTCTGTGAGCCCAGCGTGATCGATGCAGACCGCCTCGAAGCCCTCCTCGATCCGGGAGCGCAGACCGGGCAGGGACCCGCCGGGCTCGCCGGTGCAGAGCACCCGCTCGACCGATTCCAGGGTCGACTCGAGGCGCTGCTCGACGGCAACCTCCAACAGGTGGAGGGCATAGGTCGGCGTGCACCAGAGGGTTGTCGCCTCGACCTCGGCGATCGTCTGGAGGCGCTGGACCGAGCCCATGCCGCCCAGCGAAACACCCATCGCGCCGATCTCCTGGAGCCCCTCCTTGGCGGCCCAGAACTGAACATGCGGGCCGAAGGAGAAGGCGAGCGCCACGCGGTCCGAGCCATCGAGGCCCGCGGCGGTCATCGTCTGTGCGAAGCGCGACCTCCACCAGCTCCAGTCATCCGCAGTCTCGAGGACTCGGAGAGGGTGGGCGGTGGTGCCGCTGGTCTGGAAGAGCTGGGTGTAGCGGTCGAGCGAATAGGTGAGGTTGGTGCCGAAGGGACGGTGCCGCTCCTGGTCCGCGACGAGGTCGCGTTTGGTCAGCGGGCGCAGCTCCGAGAGGCTGGGGCGCGTTCCCAGACCCAATTCCTGCACGCGGGCCTGCTGGAAGGGATTGGTCTCCAGCACGACGTCGAGTAGCTCGGCGAGCCGCTCGTCCTGCTCGGACGCGGCGGGTCGCACGCCGACCCCAGAGCCATCGGCGGTCACATCCTCCTCCTAGTCACTCCCACGGGGATCTCCACATTTTCGGCGCCTCCACGCCAGATTATCGATAAGTCAGAGTATTTGTCAGGAACTGGTGATCACGACTTTCATCACCTCGCCGGGATTCTCCATGGCGTATCCGACAGCTTCCGGCGCCTGGTCGAGCGGAAACCGCCGACTGATCAGGCGCTCGAGCGGCTCACGATTGCGCTCAACGAAGCGGATTGCCTCCCTGAACTCATCGCCCCCGCAGCAGCTCACACCGAGCATGTCGATCTCCTTCTCGGTGAAGGTCCCGATCCGAATCGGGACCTCCTCGCCCGACATGCCGACCACGACGACCCGACCGGCCGACGAGGCCATGTCGACGGCGGCGCGAATCGGATCGGGGGCCCCGGTCGCATCGAGGACCAGCGGCGGGCCCTCGCCGCCGCTCCACTCGCGACAGGCTTTGACGACCTGGTCTCGGTCTTCCCAGAGGAGCGCCTCGGCCCCATTCGTCGCGCCGAAGTCGAGACGGCTCTGCACGCGATCGACGAGCAGTGTCGTCGCTCCCCGTTCCCGGGCCAGCAGGTGCAGGGCCTGGCCGATCGGCCCGGCGCCGATGATCACCGCCCGCTCGCCCTCCGAGATCCCAGACCTGTGGATGCTGCGGACGGCGATCGAGACCGGCTCCGCGAGCGCGGCCACGGCCGGTTGCTCCGAGGCGATCGGAAAGACCTGGGCTTCGGGGACCCGGAGGCGCTCCTGCAGGCCTCCATCGGTGTGGATGCCGATCAGGCTGAAGTTGTCGCAGACGTTGCCGCGCCCGACGCGGCACGGATAGCACTTGCCGCAGGAGCTGATCGGCAGGATCGCCACGCGGTCGCCGATCGCAAGGCGGCCGCTGCCGTCCGGCCCAAGTTGCTCGATCGTCCCGCTGAACTCATGGCCCTGGATCCGTGGATATGGAGACCCGTCGAAAATCTGGAGTTCGCCGGCGAGGAAGTGGAAATCGGAGCCGCAGATGCCGACCGCGTCGGGGTGGACGATGACCTCGCCCGGCCCGGGCGGAGGCGGCTCTGGCACCTCGAGGACCTCCATCTCGCCAACTCCCCGAGTCACCGCAGCAAGCACGCCAACAACCTAGATGATTTGGTCCATTGGCTCAAACCGCGCGATCACGCATTCCCCCACATGAGGTCCGACGGACGGGGTGCTGCTGATCTAGCTGGTCGCGGAGTCGGGCTGGGCGTCGGCGGCCGCCTGCTTCCGCGCAGCCTTCTTGCCCTGCTTCTCGAGCCGACGCTCCCGGAGCCTGCCTTCACGGTCCAGCTTCGCCATTGTGGTCTTCCGCTTGCCGCCTGAGCCCATGCCTCTTCTCCTTAGCCCGCCTGGACGTTCGAGGCCGCCGGGCCCTTGTCGCCCTGCTCGACGTCGTAGCTCACCTTTGCGCCCTCGGCCAGCGACTTGAAGCCGTCGCCCTGGATCGCGCTGTGGTGGACGAACACGTCCTTGCCGGCGTCATCCGGTGTGATGAACCCGAAGCCCTTGTCGTCGCTGAACCACTTCACTGTTCCCGTAGCCATCTCGGTACCTCCGTGCTGGTGCACTGCGAACGCGGAGGGTGCCCGGAGGCAACGACTGCGAAAACGCGGGGCACTACTTTGATCGAACGAGTGCTCGACCCAAGGAACCAGTCTAGGCGCTTCTTCGGGCGAAAACGGGGCGTTGCATCGGCCGCTAGCCCAGCCTGATCTCGTCCCGGAAGGAGGAGGGCATCGCGCCGCCGTCGATCAGCACGACCGCGCCGGTGATGAAGCTAGCCGCGGGCGAGCCGAGCATCAGGGCCAGGCCCTTGAGCTCGTCGGTCTCCGCCATCCGGCCCACCGGGATCAGGTCCGCCCAGATCCCCTCGATCCGCTCGTCGGGAAGCTCGCCGCTGCCGATCCTCGTGCGGAAGGGCCCCGGGGCGATCGCGTTCACGTTCACCCCGTACGGCGCCAGCTCGACGGCGGCCTGGCGAACGACATGAATCACCGCGGCCTTGGTCGCGGCATAGGAGTAGCCGACCAGCGGCTCGACCTTGAGGCCGGCATTCGAGGCCGTGACCACGATCTTGCCGCTGCCCTGCTTCTTCATCGCCTCGGCGGCGGCGCCCATCGAGAAGACGACTCCGCTCAGGTTGACCCCGAGCACCTTCTCCCAGGCCTCCGTCTCGATCGCGGCGATGCCTCCCTTCGGATCGGTGATCCCCGGCTCGAGCGAGATGCCGGCGTTGGCATAGAGGACATCGACGCCACCCTGCTCCGAGACGACATCGTCGATCAGGGCCTGGACCTGGTCGCGATCCGAGACGTCCACCTGGAAGGAGCGTGTCTGTCCGCCCGCCTCCGCCAGCCGCGCCGTCTCCTCCCCGAGGCGCTTCGCGTCGAGGTCGGCGAGCGTCACCCGGGCGCCGGCCTCGGCCATGACTTCGGCCATCGCCAGCCCGAGCCCGCTGGCCGCTCCGGTCACGACCACGCGCGCGTCACGCACGTCGAAGAGGCGCTCAACCTCCGTCACCAGACGCGCCCCAGCCCCACGTAGTTCTCCGCCAGCGTCGCCGCGGCGGCTCGTGACGAGCAGACGTACTCGAGCTGGGACCGGCGCAGCCCCCTCATGAACCCGTCGTCCCCCGGAAACCGGTGGAGCATCCAGGTCATCCACCAGCTGAAGTGCTGGACGCGCCAGACCCTGCGCAGGCACGCATCGGAGTAGGCATCGAGCAGCGAGTCATCGCCGCCCTTCAGGTAGGAGGCCAGCGCCTCGCCGAGCATCTGGACGTCGGCAACCGCCAGATTCAGCCCTTTCGCCCCGGTGGCGGGGACGATGTGCACCGCGTCCCCGGCCAGGTAGAGCCGCCCGAACTGCATCGGTGATGCGACGAAGCTGCGCAGCGGGGCGATCGCCTTCTCCACCACCGGCCCCTCCTTCAGGGACCAGCCATCGTCCCGGGCGAGCCTCAGGTGGAGCTCCTCCCAGACCCGGTCGTCGGGCCACTGATCGAGGGCGTCCTCGGGATCGCACTGGACGTAGAGCCGGCTGAGCTCGGGCGAGCGCAGGCTGTGCAGCGCGAAGCCCCGTTCGTGCGGCGCGTAGATCAGCTCCTCGGTCGAGGGCGCGACCTCCGCCAGGATCCCGAGCCAGGCGAAGGGATAGTCGAGCTGGTTGAGGCTCAGGACGCCGTCCGGGACGGACGGACGGCAGACACCGTGAAAGCCGTCGCAGCCCGCGATCGCGTCGCAGCGGAGCTCTTTCTCCGTGCCCTGGTGGGTGAAGCTGATGCTCGGCTCATTCGAGTCGATGCCGTGCAGCGTCACGTCGTCAACCTCGAAGAGCAGCGGCCCGTCGGCGTCGAGCCGGGCCGCGATCAGGTCCTTGACCACCTCCTGCTGCCCGTAGATCGTGATCGCCCGGCCCTCGGCGAGCTCCTCGAAGGGAATCCGGTGCCCGTGGCCGTCGAAGCGCAGCTCGATCCCCTGGTGAACCAGGCCCTCGCGGTGCAGCCGGTCGGCCAGGCCCAGCTCGGTGAGCAGGTCGACGGTCCCCTGCTCGAGAACGCCCGCCCTGACCCGCTTCTCAACGTATTCGCGGCTCCGATCCTCGAGCACGACGCACTCGATGCCCTCGCGGGCGAGGAGGTGGGAGAGGACCAAGCCGGCGGGACCGGCACCCACGATCCCCACCTGCGTGCGCGAGCTGCTCTCAGGATCCATGCCCACTCCTCACTCCGTCGCTGCCGGTTGCCAACCCTAGTGGCCCGGTCAACTCGCCCCCCGCGCATCGAGATCTCCGGGCGCGACCGCCAGCCGCTCGAAGCGGCGGGTCAACGCGATCGTCGCGGCGGCGGCCAGGGCGAGCCCGGCGCAGAGCGACCAGGCCGCGGCGAAATGGTCGTGCTCGGCCAGCAGGCCGACGAGCAGCGGGCCGCCCGCCGCACCGGCGAAGAGGCCCGACATCATCACTCCCACCGCCCAGGCGGGAGCATCCGGGCGGCGAGACACGACCGCCAGGGTCAGCGTGCCCGGCCACGACCACCCGATGCTGCCGACGATCAGGGCGGCCAGGACGATCAATACCGGCTCGCCCGAGATCAGCAGGAGGTAGCCCGCCGCGCTCCCAGCGAGCACCAGGGAGGTGAGGCGGAGGGCGTCCCCGCCGGAGCGATCGGCGAACAGACCAAGCCCGACTCGGCTGATCGTCGCGGTCAGGCTGACCGCGCCGAGCAGGAGGCCGGCAGCGCCCTCGCCGATCCCCTGGTCGATCGAGTAGGTCACGAGGAAGGCGATGAAGCCCACGCCGGCGGCGCTCGCCAGGACGGCCGCGACCGCCAGGGCGCGAATCGAGGTCAGGTGATGAGGGGCGGGCTCCGGCTGCGCCGCCAGGCTCGGCGGCTCTCCCGGCCCGGGAGCAGGGGCGAGCGCGACCGCGACGATGGCCAGCACCGCCGCCACGGCGTAGGCCCATCGCCACCCGAACGGGATCGCCACGGCGGGCAGCGCCACACCCGCGAGGAGCGCGCCTATCGAGGCGCCGGATTGCTGGGCGCCGAAGGCGAGGCCATGCCGCCCGGTATCGACCGTGCGTCGCAGCAGAGCGCTCACCGCGGGCCCCCCGATCGCGTTGCCGAGCCCGGCCGCCAGCAGAATCGCGATCAGCGCCGCGGCCGAATCGGCGAACAGGGCGATCGCCAGGCAGCCGAGCGCGGTGAGAGCAGCGCCGAGCAGCATCCCCCGCCGCGCCCCGATCCTCTCCACCAGGTGCCCGGCGGGGGTCGAGCTCATGGTGCAGGTCAAGTAGAAGATGGCGACCGCGAGTCCAAGGACCGAGTCGCCGAAGGAGAAGTCGTGGCGGATCCGCGGGGCCAGGCTCGCCGTCAGGAACCCGGGCAGCACGCCGGCGACGATCAGCGCCGTGCCGGAGACGACCGATCGGCCGGGTCGCATGGGAGTGCGGCCGCGACCAGCTCTCAGCTGGTCGCGGCCGCGTGGAGGTGCAGCAGTGCGTCGGCTCCCACATACGCAAGGCCGAAAGGCGAGCCCGCCTCGGTCAGCGTGTGCCAGAGGACGGCGGCGTCCATCGCCGGAGCCATCAGCAGCCATTGCCTCTCGTACTGATGGACCACCAGCGTCGGTACGCCGGCGACCGATTCCATCCGGACGCTACCCGGACCGGCCGGCGTGGCCCCGGCGCGAGCGATCACCTCCCGGGCGAACGGGCCGGTCAGGCAGACGGCAACGCGCTCCGATGTGACGTCGGCGATCCGCGTGTGCAGATCGGTCCTCTCCTCGAGTTCGGTGCGGACCCGGGACGCCTTGCCCGGGGAGGTGAGGACGAGCAGGGAGTCATGGGTGACGACACACCACCAGGCGTCCGCCGCCTCGAGGGCGCGGCCCGGGCGCAGCTCCCTGCCCGACGGGTAGAGGTCGGCGATCGCCGTCGCCGGGCCTCGTACCTCGAACTTGCTGATGCTGGAGACGTCGGCGAGCCCGGCGGTGGCTCGGCTCACCGCGATCTCCCCGGCCAGCGAACCGAAGTCGGCGGCCACCAGCCAGCCTTCCCGCTCGGTCATGTGGGCACCGGAGCGCTTCAGCTCGTCGTCGAGTGGACTGTGCAGAGACGCCATCTCAGCTCCAGACCTCGTGGGCGACTTTGCCGAGCAGCTCGAGCTTGGCCTTCTGGTCGTCGAAGGTGACCAGGTTGCCCGGCAGGGTGGAGGCGAAGCCGCACTGCGGGCTGAGCGCGAGGCGCTCGAGCGGCATGTACTGAGACGCCTCCTCGATCCTGGCCTTGAGCTGGTCGGCGTCCTCGAGCTCCGGCTCCTTGGTGGTGATCAATCCGAGGACGACCGTCTTGCCCTCCGGCACGAACCGGAGCGGCTCGAATGTCCCGGCCCGCGGCGAGTCGTACTCGGCGAAGATCCGGTCGCACTCCAGGTCGTTGAAGAGCTGCTCGGCGATCCTCTCGTATCCGCCCTCCACCGACCACATCGACCGGTGGTTGCCTCGGCAGAGGTGGACTGCCCAGGTGACGTCGGGGAAGGCCCGGATCAGCTGGTTGTCGCGCTCGATCATCTGGCCGAGCCAGGTCTCCGTGTCGAGACCGAGGTTGCGCAGGTTCTCCTGCCCCTCCTCGCTCACCAGATGGGTGTAGCGCGGCGAGTCGAGCTGGAAGTAGTCGCAGCCGGCCTCGACGCACTCGCCGACGATCTGCTTCATCAGCTCGATCACCTCGTCCATGTAGGCCTCGCGGTCCGGATAGACCTTGTCCGAGTAGCCGGGGACCCAGAGCACGCTCGCGTAGGTCATCCCGGCCAGCGTCGCCTTCGCCGGCCGGTCGGTGTTGGCGCTGACGAACTTGTATTCCTCGAGCGGAAGGTTGTGGCGGATGCCGAGCTTCTCCGTGACGGCCGGCAGCTTCGGCGGCGGGCCCTCCGGCTTGTCGCCGGAGCCGTGGAACATCACCGGCGCGGGGACCTCCGGGTTGTATCCGGAGAGGCTGTCCGTAAGCGGGTCGAACCAGAAGCGGCGGCGCACCTCGCCGTCCGTGAGCACCTCGATGCCCGCCTCCTCCTGCAGAGCGATGTTTCGTATGCCCTCCTCTACCTGTAGTGACTCGAGCTGCTTGGGGTCGATCTCGCCCCGCTCGTCCTGCTCCATCGCCCGCTTGAGCTCGTCGTGGCGAAGCAGGCTGCCGACGACCTCACAGTGAAATCCGTTGCTCGGCATCTGGCCCTCCTCTCTCTCCTCGTCAGTCCTTGGCGTGGTCGGCGAGGTTGATCAGCGACGCGCCGGGGATGCGGTCCAGCACGTGGCGGTTGTCAAGGACGATCTCCAGGTTCCGCAGGGCGATTCGCGCGTGCTCGCGCGCGAGAGCCTCGGCCCGAACGGCCTCGCGCCGCTCGATCGCCTCGATCAGGCCGCGGTGGTGCGCCTGAGCGATCACCAGGATCTCCCGCGACTCGGGCAGCTCCGCCTGCCCCTGGACCAGCGCGCTGGGCGAGGCGAAGGGCAACGAGAGGATCCGCTCGAGCGCCCGGTCGAGGATGGGGCTGTTCGCGGCCTCCAGGAGCAGCTCGTGAAAGGCGCGGTTGCACTCCACGTACGCCCAGAAGGAATCGACGTCGGAGCGGTGGACGAGAGGGTCCATCTCCGCGCTCAGGCTCTTCATCTGATCGAGTTGGTCGTCCGTGGCTCCCCGCTCCGCAGCGAATCGAACGGCGGTTCCCTCGAGCACCCCGCGGAGCTCGATCGCATCGTGGATCTCGGCCATCGTGAACTCCCGGACGGCGTACCCCCCGCCCTCCAGGTTCTCCAGCAGCCCCTCGTGCTCGAGGTTGGCGAGCGCGAGGCGAAGCGGGGTGCGCGAAACGCCGAGCCGCTCCACCAAGGGCAGCTCGGACATCCGAGTGCCGGGAGGGAACTCGCCGCTCAGCAGCAGGTCGCGGAGGCTGAGCAGGGCACGCGTCGTCTGTGAGGTGGGCTCGCCGTCTCTGTATGCAGGATCGCTGTTCATCGCCCTCACAGCGCGAGCTCCCTCGCGTCGACTAGTGTCCACTCCTCTCCTGTTGCATACAGGATTGCGGTGAGGCAAGATACACACGCAGCGCCGGGAGCGCCAGAGCAGGTACTCAGAGAGGAGAAGGCGATGGAGGTTGCGACGCATACCGAGGTCCGTACCGGGAGCCTGATCACCGACGACGTCCTCGACGGAAAGATCTACAGCGGTGGCTGGCAGCAGACGAGCGATCGGCTCGACGTGCACAACCCGGCCACCGACGAGCACCTGGCCTCGGTCGGCAGCGCCGCCCGAGATGACGTGCTGAAGGCTTCGAAGCTGGCGGCCGAGGCGCAGCCCGCGTGGGCCGCGACCCCGGGCCCCGAGCGGGCGGCGATCCTCAACGCCACGGCCGACGCGCTGGAGAACGCGCGCGAGGAGATCGAGTGGTGGCTCATCCACGAGGGCGGCGGCGTCCCCCAGAAGGCGGCCTTCGAGGTCGGCGAGGCGGCCAAGGAGCTCCGGGCGGCCGGCGCTCTCACCGCCGGGCCCATCGGCGAGGTGCTCCCCAACGAGCAGGGCCGGCTCAGCATGGCCAAGCGCCTCCCGGTCGGGGTGGTCGGCGTGATCTCGCCGTGGAACTTCCCGATGATCCTCGCCATGCGCTCGGTGGCGCCGGCGCTGGCGCTCGGCAACACCGTGCTGCTCAAGTGCGATCCCCACACGCCGGTCAGTGGCGGGCTGGCCTTCGCCCGTGCCTTCGAGGAGGCCGGGATGCCGGAGAACGTCTTCCAGGTTCTCCCCGGCGGAGTCGAGCCGGGCGAGGCGATCTGCGAGGCACCCGAGGTGCGGATGGTGTCCTTCACCGGATCGACCCGCGCCGGGCGCGCGGTCGGCGCACTCGCGGGCGGCAACCTGAAGCGGGTCGCCCTCGAGCTCGGCGGGAAGAGCTCATTCATCGTCCTCGACGACGCCGACATCGAGAAGGCGAGTTCATGTGGGTCGTTCGGGACCTTCTTCCACCAGGGCCAGATCTGCATGGCCTCCGGACGGCACCTCGTGCACGAGTCGGTGGCGGATGAGTACATCTCCAAGCTCGCCGAGCGGGCGGCGCGGCTCCCCGTCGGGGACCCGGGCAAGGAGGAGGTCGCCCTCGGGCCGATCATCAACCGGCGCCAGATCGAACGCGTCCAGGAGATCGTGGACGACGCCGTCAAGGCCGGGGCCGACCTGAAGGCGGGCGGCAAGGGCGATCCGCCCTTCTTCCCGCCGACGGTGCTCGCCAACGTTAGCCGGGACATGCGCGCCTGGAACGAGGAGATCTTCGGGCCGGTCGCGCCGGTGATGACCTTCTCCGACGAGGACGAGGCCGTGGCGATCGCCAACGACACCGAGTACGGGCTCTCCGGCGCGGTTTACACGTCCTCGCACGAGAGGGGGCGTGAGCTGGCCGACAGACTCGACACCGGACTGGTCCACATCATGGACTCGACGGTCTACGACGATCCGCTGGCGCCCTTCGGCGGCCGCGGGGCCTCCGGCAACGGGGGTCGCTTCGGCGGCCACTTCAGCGTCGAGGAGTTCACTGAGGTGCGCTGGATCA
Source organism: uncultured Solirubrobacterales bacterium (assembly GCA_963815045.1). Lineage (GTDB taxonomy): Bacteria > Actinomycetota > Thermoleophilia > Solirubrobacterales > 70-9 > DASUPK01. The sequence goes on along the minus strand of CAWFET010000002.1, from coordinate 199,086 downwards.
CCGAGCAACCAGAGCCCGCCAGCTACCCCTTCTGATAGAGGGTCGTGCACTTCGAACTCGAGGCGCTCGGGCGCTGGACCGAGGAGCTCGTCACGCCGGCCACCGAGGAGGCGATCTCCGCCTACGCGCGAGCGACCGACGACGAGGGGGCGCTGGCGCTCGGCGGCCGGGTGGCACCGCCGGTCTACGCGATCGTCCCCGTCTGGGAGGTCCTCCAGGAGGCGGCGCGCCGGATGGCCCCGGAGGAAGCCCGCAAGCAGGTCGTGCACGGCGACCAGGACATCCTGATCTCCGTGCCGATCGAGGCCGGGATGGAGCTCCACGCCAGGGCGGCGGCCGTCGGAGTCCACCCGAAGGAGTCGGGGACGACGGTGATCCTGAAGACGGAGACGCGCGACGGGGACGGGCGGCTGCTCAACGAGCAGTACGTGACCGAGTTCTACCGCGGGATCGTCGGGGACGACGGAGGCGGCGAGCAGGCGCCAGACCACCGGATGCCGAAGGAGCTCGTCGAGTCGGAGCCCGCCGCCGAGGTCACCTACCCGCTGGCCGAGGACATCACCTCCCGCTACTCCGAGGCGTCCGGCGATCGCAACCAGATCCACCTCGATCCGGAGTTCGCCAAGGCGGCGGGGCTGCCGGGGATCATCGTCCACGGCCTCTGCATGATGGCCTTCGCCGGCCGAGCGGTGCTCTCCTCGCGGGGCGATGAGAGCCCCGCCGACGTTCGTCGCCTCGCCGTCCGGTTCTCACGGCCCGTCCAGCCGGGGGACGAGCTCACCACCCGGGTCTGGAACGAGGACGGCCGGCTGGCCAGGTTCGAGATGGTGGACGGTTCGGGCTCCACCGTCCTCCGGGACGGACTCGCCGAGCTCGCCGCGGACGGTCAGCCGTGATCGACCTGGATGCGGTCAAAGCGATCGATGTCCACACCCACGTCGAGGTCTCCCGCGACGGCCACGATCCGATTCCGCCGGAGCTCCGGCAGGCCTCTGCGAAGTACTTTCGCGACGGCGGCGGCACCCCGACCATCGACGACGTCGGCAGCTACTACCGCGAGCGCGAGATGGCCGCCGTCGTCTTCACGGTCGACTGGGAATCGCAATCGGGGCGCCCCCCGGTGCCGAACGAGGAGGTGCTGGAGGGCGCTGCGGAGTACTCCGACGTCCTGATCCCGTTCGCGAGCGTCGACCCGTCGAGACCGGACGCGGTTGAGCGGGCCCGCCGGCTGATCGCCGACCACGACGTCCGCGGCTTCAAGTTCCACCCGAACCTCCAGGCGTTCTTCCCAAACGACCGCGCCGCATACCCCCTATATGAGGTGATCGCCGAGGCCGGGGTGCCCGCCCTCTTCCACACCGGGCACAGCGGCATCGGCTCGGGCCTGCCGGGCGGCGGCGGCATCAGGCTGAAGTACTCGAACCCCATCTACGTGGACGATGTCGCGGCCGACTTCCCCGAGCTGCGGATCGTGCTCGCCCACCCCTCCTTCCCCTGGCAGGACGAGGCGCTCTCGATCGCCATGCACAAGCCCGAGGTCTACATCGACCTCTCCGGCTGGTCGCCCAAGTACTTCCCGCCCCAGCTCGTGCGTTATGCGAACACTCTGCTCAAGAGGCAGGTTTTGTTCGGCTCGGACTTCCCGATGATCACGCCCGAGCGCTGGCTGGGCGACTTCGAGCGCCTCGAGATCGACGAGGCGGTGAAACCCCTGATTCTCAAGGAAAACGCTTCCCGATTGCTCGATTTGAGGTCAAATTAGGGAAGTGAAAACAAACCAAACGCAATGACTTGTTTGGTATAGGATCACGCCAGGATCGCCGGAACCGACCGGCGGCCGGTACCAGAGGAGGAGAGATCGGTGAAGAGGTACTTGGGCTCGAAGAGAGGGCGCTCCGTCACCACGTTGGTTGTGGTCGCGGCCGGCCTTTCCCTTGTCGTCTCAGCATGCGGCGGCAGCGGAAACAAAAGCAGCAACAGCGGATCAGTCGTAGACAATCCAAAGTGCGGCAACGGCAACGGCCAGAAGCCAACCGGTAGTCCGATCAAGATCGGGGCAATCGCCACCAAGCAGCCCGGTACGGACTTCACCGACGGCGAGAATGCTGCCAAGGCGTACTTCGACTGCGTCAACGCGAACGGCGGTGTGAACGGTCACCCGATTCAGTACATCGCGGAGACCGAGCAGACCGACCCGGCGCAGGATGCGGCGCTGGCGAAGAAGCTGATCGAGACCGACGGTGTCGTCGGCATGGCCGGCGGTTTCAGCCTGATCGAGTGCGACGTCAACCACGGCTACTACGAGCAGAAGGGCGTTGCGGTCCTGAACGCCGGTATTGCTCCGTCGTGCTGGTCGACGCCGAACAGCGCTCCCGTGAACATGGGCCCGCGCTACAGCTCGGACGGCGCTGTCCAGGCGGTCATCCGCCAGGGCGTCGACAAGATCGCGTTCGATCAGTCGAACGTCCCGGGCACCGGCTATATCGCGGCCGGCCCGAAGATCGTCGCCGACGCGGCGGGTGTCCCGATCAGCGAATCGACCGACAACGTGCCGATCCAGGACGCCAACTCGGTCGCAGTCAGGTTGACCCAGCAGGCCGGCTCCAACGGGGCCGTCGTCCTCAACTTCACGCCGCCCGAGGCGCTGAAGATCCTCCAGGCCGCCCAGCAGCAGGGCCTCGAGGACAGCGTCAAGGCGTGGGGCTGCTCGACGCCGTGCAACACGGACTTCCTGGCGCAGGCGCTGGGGACGAAGTGGGACGGCAAGCTGCTCGTCAACGCCGAGCTGAACGTGACCGATTTCAACGGTCCCGACTCAGAGCGCTATCGCTCGGTCATGAAGCAGTACGGCCAAGCGGTGACCGGCGGTCTGGGCAGCTTCAGCCAGATGGGATACCTGATGGGCGAGTTCATGACCAACGCCCTGGAGACGGTTCAGGGTCCCTACACGCTGCAGAGCGTGAACAACGCCGTGTTCAACCTGAAGAACCAGAAGACCGACATCCTGTGCCGGCCCTGGTACTTCGGGAAGAACGCACCACTCCACATCCCGAACAATGTCGACTGGACCACCACGCCGGACCACGGCCACATGGTCCAGAAGGAGGATTGCTTCGACATCAGTGGGGATGAGCCGGATATCGCGAAGGTTCGCCAGATTCAGCAGGCGGATCCGAGCCTGACCGGCGGAGCAGGTTGATAAGGGGGCTGTGAGTCACTAGATGCCGAGTTGGCACGACTTCCAGCCCTTCATCGTCACCGGCCTGGCCCTCGGCGGGGTGTACGCCCTGTCGGGGGCCGGGATGGTGGTTCTCTACCGGACCACGGGGGTGTTGAACCTGGCCTTCGGCGCGGTCGGAGCGATGGGCGCCCTGATCGCGTGGGACCTGATCAACAACTCGCTGTGGCCCGAGTGGCCCTCCTATGGGGTCGCTGTGCTCTTCTGCGCAGCCGTGACGCTCACCTACGGCGTCATCCTGGGGCCGGCCCTGGCCAAGCGCGATGCGCTTGTGAAGGCCACGGCCACCCTCGGCCTCGCCTTGATCCTGCTGGGGACCATGTCGTGGATCTGGAGCGACAAGGCCCGCTCGCAGGTGCTGCCCACCTCGACCCATGCCTTCGACGTCGGCCAGGTGGCCGTCACCTGGACACAGGTGATCGCCTTCGGCCTGGGAGTGTTCGTCGTCTTCGGGACCGGCGCCTTCCTCAAGTACACGAAGCTCGGTACCGCGATGCGCGGGCTTGCCAACGATCGCGAGATCACCGCGACACTGGGGGTGCCGGTGAGATGGGTGGAGGCGCAGGCCTGGCTCGTCTCCGGCCTTCTCTCTGGGATCTCCGGCCTGCTGCTCTCTGACCTGGTCGGACTCGACGCGGTCAGCCTGACCTTCCTGGTGATCTCATCGCTGGCGGCCGCCCTCATCGCCCGGCTGCGGTCGCTGGTCGTCACATTCTTCGCTGCACTCGTCGTCGGGCTGGTCAGCGCCATGGCGACGCCGATCACCTCGATTTCGGAATACCGCAACATGGCGCCGTTCGTGCTCGCCGCGGTCGCGCTGCTGGTGATCTCGCGCAAGCGTGAGATCTCGTTCAGCGGAACCGGACTTGGCAATGGGCGAAGCTGAGGCTCCCGCCACCGGCTTCTTCGATCGGCCCATGGGGCCAATCAACCGCCTCGACATGGGCGAGCGGATCAGGCTCGTGGTGATCGCCGTGCTGCTCGCGTTCGTGCTCCTGCTTCTGCCCTCGATGCTGAGCGCGTACTGGGTCGACGTCTCCACCAGCGTCGTCATCTACACGATCGTCGCCCTCGGGCTCGGCCTGCTGATGGGCCGCGTCGGCCTCGTCTCCCTCGGGCAGGTGGCCGTCCTGGCGCTCGGTGCGTGGGTCGGGGCACGGCTGCTCTTCGCCACGGGACTTCCCTTCCCGGTGGTCACGATCATGACTGGCCTGATCACGATGGTCCTGGGCTCGCTGGTGGGGCTACCGGCGCTGCGGGTCAGCGGCCTCTACCTCGCGCTGATCACCCTGATGCTCGCCGGAGCGATCACGGTGGTGATCGCGGCGACGGACTTCCCGAACGGCGGCGGCGGCTTCCTCGGTCACACCAACGCGACGACGGGCGCCCAGGAGATACGGCGTCCGAGCATCGCCACGGGCGACCACGCCTTCTTCCGCTACTGCGTGATCTGGGCTGCCTTGATGTTCCTGTTGGCCCTCTGGCACGTGCGCGGCAAGCCCGGGCGGGCCTGGGCGACGATCCGCCAGTCGGAGCCGGCGGCTCTCGCGGCCGGGGTCAACATCAGCCTCTACAAGATGTGGGCCTTCGCGCTCGCGTCCTTCATGACAGGGATCGCCGGCGCCCTGCTGGCCGGCAGCTCGGGCACTCTCTACAACCTCACCTTCCCCACCCAGGACTCGATCATCCTGCTGGCGGTCGTCCTCATGGGCGGGATCTACAGCCTCTGGGGCGCAGTGGTCGCGGGCCTGCTGATCAAGCTGCTTCCCGCCCTCCTCGACAACTGGGGGCTGCCTCCTGACCTATTGACGATCCTCTTCGGCCTCGGCGTGATTCAGGTGCTGACCACCGCTCCGGCGGGCCTGGTCGACCAGTTCCCCAAGGACATGGCGAAGCTGGGGCGCTTGATCTGGCGAGCGGTGGGCAGCCCGGGGGCGCGGGCAGCCGGGGGCACGGCGGGCTCGGAATGATCAAGGTCGAGAGCCTGGAGGTGCGGTTCGGCGGGGTCAAGCCGATCGACCAGATGACGGTCACCTTCCCCGGCGGGACCTGCGGCCTGATCGGCCCGAACGGAGCCGGCAAGACCACCTTCTTCAACGTGCTCAGCGGGTTCGTCAAGCCATCTGGCGGGACGGTCACCGCCTTCGACGAGAACCTGCTGGGGATGACGGACTTCCGCCGCGCTCGCTGGGGCCTGCGGCGAACCTTCCAGACGGAGCAGGCGATTGAGGAGCTCTCGCTCTACGACAACGTCGCAATGGTCGAGGAGCACTCGAGCAACAACGGCGGCACGTCCCGTCGGGACGACGTGCTCGGCTCTCTCGACTTCGTTGGGCTCGGAGCCCTGGATCCGCAGACGAAGGTCGGAACGCTGGGGGCGCGTGAGCGGCGCCTGGTCGAGATCGCCCGGGCGGTCGTGGGCAAGCCGCGTGCGGTGCTCCTCGACGAGCCCGCGGCCGGTCTGCCCGACGAGGAGACCGAGCACATGGGCGGCGTGATCCGGAAAATCCCCGAGCAGATCGGGGCACTGGTGATCCTCGTCGACCACGACATGAACCTGGTCTCCGCCTGCTGCGAGCTCACCTCGGTACTCGACTTCGGCAAGCTGATCGCCACCGGCCCGACCGCTGAGGTCCTGCGCGACGAACATGTGATCCGGGCGTATCTCGGAGCGGAGGAGATATGAGCCCAACCGCATCGAAGAAGCCCGCTGAGAAGCCCGTCGAAGCGAAGAAGAAGGGCGACGTCCTCACCCTCGAGAACCTGACCGTCGCCCGCGGTGGCCGGCCTGTGGTCCGCGATGTCTCACTGCGGGTCGATCCGGGCGAGGTGACCGCGCTGCTGGGACCCAATGGCGCCGGCAAGTCAAGCCTGGTGCTCGCCGTCAGCGGAGTCCTGCGACCCGAGTCGGGGTCGGTGAGGCTGAACGGAACCGACCTAAGCCACACGCGGCCAGAGAAGATACGCGCCGCCGGCGTCGCCGTCGTCCCGGAGGGCAGGCGGCTGCTCTCCGAGCTCACCGTCGAGGACAACCTGCGGGTCGCGACCTACTCGCTGCCAAAGGGAGGGGCCGAGGCCGGCCTCGGCTATGCGCTCGAGATGTTCCCCGAGCTCAAGCCCCGGCTTGGCACCCGCTCCCGGTCGCTCTCCGGCGGCGAGCAGCAGATGCTCGTGCTCGCGCAGGCGCTGGTCTCGAAGCCGAAGTTCGTGCTGATCGACGAGCTCTCGCTGGGGCTCGCCCCGGTTGTCGTCAAGCGGCTGATCCCGACGATCGAGAAGCTGGCGGCGGAGGGCATCGGCGTGCTGCTGATCGAGCAGTTCGCGACGATCGCCCTGGGGATGGCGAACGAGGCGTACGTGATGGGCCACGGGAAGATCGAGTTCTCCGGCACCGCCGGCGAGCTGAAGCGCAAGCCCGAGCTGCTCCAGTCGGCCTACCTGACTCGGGCCAGCACCACCAACAGAGGCGAGGGAAAGAAATGACAGAGAGCTGGGACAAGGAGCGCCAGAGCCGGGCGCTCGAGCGCATGCTGACCATTCGCCGCTTCGAGGAGGAGGTCAACAGGCTCTTCCATGACGACCATGCCTTCATGACCCACTTCCACCTATACGTGGGCCAGGAGTCGACCGGGGTTGGCCTGATGGAGGCACTCGGGGACGACGACAAGCTCGCCACCCACCACCGCAACCACGGCCACATCATCGCCCGGGGCTCCGACCCCAAGCGGGCGCTCGCCGAGATCCTCGGCCGCGAGACCGGCCTCAACAAGGGCGCCGGCGGCACCCTGCACATGAGCGATCCGGACCTTGGTTTCATCTCGACCTCGTCGATCGTCGGCGGCAGCATCTCGCTCGCCAACGGAGCGGCGTTCGCGCTGAAGCAGGAGGGCGGCGACGCGATCGCCGTCGGGCTGTTCGGCGACGGCGCCCTCGAGGAGGGAATCGCCTACGAATCCCTCAACCTCGCAGCCCTCTATGAGCTTCCGGTGCTGTTCGTCTGCGAGAACAACAGCGAGGGGGCACTGGGCTCCGCGGGTGGCGGCTTCCCGACCTCGGTCTCCGCGGTCAAGGACCTGACCACGATCCCGAAGACCTTCGGAATCCCGGTCGAGACCGTCGACGGGCGGGACCTGGAGGCGGTCAACGAGCTCGCCCTCAAGGCGGTCGCGCACTGCCGCGCGCGAAAGGGCCCGTACTTCATCCACGCGGTCACCGAGCGGTGGGCGGGCAGCCAGCCGCTCTGGCCAGAGATGACCACAGGGGAGCTCGACATCTCGATGGCGTGGGATGACTCCGCGATCTCGGGCGAGCACGCCGACTGGTACAGCGACCATGACCCCGTTCTGATCTACGCGCGAAAGCTGCTCTCCTCCGGCGACATCACCCAGGAGGAGCTGACGGCGATCGACGAGCAGCAGACCGCCCGGATCGCCGAGGCGCGCGAGTTCGCGCTCGAGAGCCCCCGCCCCACGCCCGAATCCGCCCTCGAACACGTCTTCGCGTAAGGAGGACCCGATGCCGACCAAGAACTACGCCGACGCGATGCTCGACGTGCTGGGCAGGTACATGGAGGAGGACCCGAACTTCGTGGTGATGGGCAACGAGGTGCTCGGGATCGGCCCGGAGGGCATGCAGTTCGAGCCCTTCCAGAAGCAGTACGGAGATCGCATCCTCTTCCCACCCTGCTCGGAGGCCGCCTACACGGCGATGGCCGCGGGCGCGGCGATGTGCGGGCACCGGATGTTCGCCCACCTCGGGCTCGCCTCGTTCACCTATCCGGCGATCTCCTCGATCGCCAACGAGATCTCCACCGCGCGGACCTCGTCCGGCGGCACGATCGGCGTGCCGGTGACGCTGCACATCAGCCACGGCCTCCTGCACGGCGGTGGCGCCCAGCACTCCGAGAGCCCGTTCGGCATGTACTGGAACCTGCCGGGGATCGAGATCGCCGCTCCCTCGGGGGCGAAGGAGGTCAAGGGCCTGCTGACGACGGCGATCAAATCCGAAAACCCGACGATCGTGCTCACCCACGCCTTCGGCTACGGAGCCGAGGACGACGTCCCCGACGGCGACTTCGAGATCCCGTTCGGCAAGGCCAACGTGGCCCGCGAGGGCAGCGATGTGACCATCGTCGCCTGCTCGATGATGACCTCGATCGCCCTCGGGGCGGCCGAGGAGCTGTCGGGCGAGGGCATCAACGCCGAGGTGATCGACCTCCGGACGCTGGTCCCCCTCGACGAGAAGACGATCCTCGAGTCGGTCGCCAAGACCGGCCGCCTGATCGTCACCGACGAGGGCCGCATGAACTGCGGCGTCGCCTCCGAGATCGCCGCGATGGTCAGCGAGAAGGGCCTCGAATCCCTGAAGGCGTCCGTCGCCCGGGTCGCACGGACGGATGCGCCGGTCGCCGCCAACCAGGTCCAGGAGGAGTACATCTCCCCCACCGCGGAGAAGATCGTCTCCGCGGCGCGCCAGGTGGTCGGCGAGGTTCCGGCCGCGGCCGCCTAGCGCGGTCGCGCGGCGCCGGTGGTGAGCTCGCGATGGCGCTGACCAAGCTCGACCACGTCCTGGTGCTCACCGAGGACATGGAGGGGACGCGGGACTTCTATCGCGATGCCCTCGGCCTGGAGGTCGGCGACCGGCCGCCCCTGGAGTTCCCCGGCTACTGGCTCTACGCCGGAGGGGTGCCCTGCGTGCACGTCGCGGACCGGGGTGCCTTCACGGCGCATTCCGAGACCACCGGGATCGCGGCGTCGCCGCCGGCGCAGGGCACCGGCGCCCTCGACCATCTCGCCTTCTCCGAGGATGACCACGACGAGGCGGTGGCGAGGCTCGAGAGGACCGGCGTCGAGGCCGTGCGGAACACGGTTCCGGGAATCGGGATGCGCCAGCTGTTCTTCGAGGACCCCAACGGGGTCAAGATCGAGATCAACGTGATGCCCGGTGAGGGCGGCAAGGAGGAGTGACGCATGGCGACTGACAACGGCGTCGAGCTGATGGGCGCGTACTGGACGACCGCGGGCCCCACCCAGCCGCACCAGGGTCAGGAATGGAGCAACTTCGACTTCGCTGACCGCTGCGCAGAGGCGGCCAAGGCCGGGATGAAGGGGATCGGCATCTGGCATGCCGACCTCGTCCACCAAGAGGAGAGCCGGAGCCTCGCGGAGATCAAGCAGCTGCTCGACGACAACGGATTGCGCTACCTGGAGCTGGAGTTCATCTGGGGCTTCTTCGAGGACAAGGGCACCGACGGCCGAAAGGAATCGGACGAGCTCCGGGACCTGCTGCTCGAAGGCGCCGCGGCCCTCGGCGCCCACCACGTCAAGGTCGGGAACATCCCCGGCGTTCCCTGCGAGCTCGACAAGCTGACCGAGCGCTACGCGGAGCTCTGCGCCCACGCCGCCGAGCTGACGGACGCGGTGATTGCCTACGAGTTCATGCCCTTCGACGTCAACGTCGACAACCTTGACGCCGCTCTGGCGGTCGTCGAGGGCGCCGGCGCGAAGAACGGCGGCCTGGTGATCGACACCTGGCACATGGCGAAGCTCGGGATTGCGCCTGACGACCTGAAGCGGATCCCGCTCGAGTACCTGACCTGGATGGAGCTCAGCGACGGCAGGCGCGAGTGGATGGAGGACCGCATCGAGGAGACCACCAGGTTCCGCAAGCTCCCGGGCGAGGGTGAGTTCGACATCCGCGGCTACATCCGCGCGGCGCAGGAGATGGGCTACGACGATGCCTGGGGGATCGAGGTGCTCTCGGATGAGCTCCGGGCGGAGCCGATCGACGAGATGTACCGGCACGCGTTCGAGGCCACCATGTCGCAGTTCCAGCCCGTCGCTGCGTGACGCAGCTCGACGGCGACACCGCCCTCGATCTGCTGCGCGCGATGTGGCGGATCCGCGCCTTCGAGGAGCGAGTCGGGCAGTTGAAGCAGGCTGACGAGGTCTACGGCCTGATCCACCTCAGCCTCGGCCAGGAGTCCGTCGCAGCCGGTGTCTGCACGCAGCTCAGCGACGACGACAACGTCTACTCCGGCCACCGGGCCCACGGCCACGCCCTCGCCAAGGGCGCCCCGATGGACCGGGTGATGGCCGAGTTGATGGGCCGCGACAACGGCCTCTGCCATGGCCTGGGCGGCTCGATGCACCTGGTCGACACCGAACATGGCCTGATGGGCGCGACGGGGGTCGTCGGCGGCAACATCCCGATCGCCCTCGGCACGGCTCTGGCCGGCCGTCTCGACGGCAGCGACAGGGCCACCGTCATCTTCTTCGGCGACGGTGCGGTGCAGGCCGGCCACTTCAACGAGACCATCAACCTGGCGACCCTCTGGGGCCTGCCCCTGATCCTGGTGTGCGAGAACAACGGGTTCGCGGAGTTCACCCCGCGCTCCGCCCACACCAACGTCGAGCGCGTCAGCGACGTGGTCGCCCCTTACGAGCTCACCCGCGAGACCGTCGACGGCAACGATGTCGGCGCCGTCCACGAGGCCTTCGGGCGCTTCCTCGCCGCGGCGCGAAAGGGCGAGGGGCCCATGCTGCTCGAGTGCCTCACCCACAGGCTGAGCGGCCACTACGTCGGTGACCCTGCGCTGTACCGCGAGGCGCTCGCCGACGAGGAGTGGCAGCAGAAGGACCCGATACAGCGCTTTCAGCGCGCCGCGGCCGAGGTGGGCTGGTTCGACGAGGAGCGCGCCGCGAAGATCGAGGCGGAGGCGCGAGAGGAGGTCGAGGCAGCCGTCGAGTTCGGCCGGGCCGGCCCATTCCCCGGGCCCGAGGTCGCGATGGGGCTCGTCTACGGGCCCCGCGCGGCTGCGCCGGACCTGAGCCCGGTGCCCGAGGGGGGCCAGATGTCCTTCGTCAAGGCCCTCAACGGGACGCTCGCCGAGGCGATGCGCGCCGACGACGACGTGTTCGTGATCGGCGAGGACGTCGCCGAGGGCGGTCCGTACACGGTGACCGCCGGCCTGGCCGAGGAGTTCGGCACCGAGCGGGTGATCAACACGCCGATCAGCGAGGCGGCGATCTGCGGCGTCTCGATCGGCGCGGCCCAATCGGGCAAGCGGCCGGTGCTGGAGATCATGTTCATCGACTTCCTCACGCTCGCCCTGGACCAGCTCGTCAACGCGGCCGCCAAGGCCCACTTCATGTCCGGCGGACAGCTCCGGGTGCCTCTCGTCCTGCGCACCCAGGGCGGAGCGGGTTCGCGAGGGGCGGCCCAGCACTCGCAGAGCCTGGAGGCCTGGGTGGCCCACATCCCCGGGCTCAAGGTGGTGATGCCCAGCAACGCCGCGGACGCCGCCGGGCTGCTGATCAGCTCGATCGCCGATCCCAATCCGGTGGTGTTCATCGAGCACAAGAACCTCTACTTCCGCAAGGAGGAGGTGCCCGCCGGTCTCGAGCCGGTGCCGATCGGCAACGCCCGGGTTGCCCGCCAGGGCGGCGACGTGACGATCGTCGCCCTCTCGCGGATGGTCGGGGAGGCACTTGCGGCGGCCGACCGCCTCGCCGCCGACGGCATCGAGGCCGAGGTGATCGACCCGCGGACACTGGTGCCGCTCGATCTCGATGCGATCGTCGACTCGGTCAGGCGCACGAACCGCCTGGTCGTCGCCCACGAGGCGGTCGAGCACGGCGGCTTCGGCGCCGAGATCGCCGCCGAGGTCCAGGCGGCCGCCTTCGATTTCCTGGACGCCCCAGTCGAGCGAGTCGGTGCGCCCTTCGAGCCGGTCCCGCTCAGCCCACCGCTTGAGGACGCCTACCTGCCGGGAGCCGATGAGGTCTACGCGGCCGCCCGGGGTGCACTCGGCACTTGAACGATGTAGGGATCCCAGCATCCTGGCGATCATTCGATCGACAGATCTCGATGCCGCTGTGGTGGGCCCCGGTGATCGTCGCAAGGTGACCGCCGTCACGCACAGCGCCGATCGCATCCGCTGAGCCGTCAGCGCCGCGTTCGCTACGCCGACGCCCAGGACGTTCGGGGGCATGCCCGGCCTTCGTCGATCAGCTTCGACTGCTCGACGACCGGCGGCCTTCAGGCAAGGAACGTCGACGAGTGGGACGACGAGGAGAAGGCCCGCGGCCTGGATTTCGATCAGGACCTCGTCGTCAGGGAGACGGGGCGCGGACGGCGTCGCACCCAAGATCGAATTCGTTGAGATCCTGGAGTTCGGATCGACAACGCCGGAGAGCTCCGAGGTATCTGTCAAATAGCTTGTTTTATTAGCTCCCTGCCTATAGGGTGCGGAACGTGGCGGAGAGGAGCTGGCTGATCCTGGACGAGGGCCGCGCCTCGGCACTGGCGGCTCTGTGCGAGACGATCGTGCCCGGTTCCGAGCGCTGCGAGCCGGCCGCCTACATCGACGCGAAGCTCGCCATGGTCGACGGCGGGACGCGAGCGGCCTTCCTCGGGGCGATCGACGCGCTGGCCGAGGTCGCCGGCAGGGGACCCGAGAGCGTCGCCGAGGTCGCGATGACCCCCGAGTTCCAGATGGTCCGAGCCTTCGCGATCGAAGCCCACTACAGCGACTTCGTCGCCCCCGGCGCCAGGGGGCCGGGCGCGTGGGAGGAGATCGACTTCCGCTTCCCGCTCGCCGATCGGATCAAGCACGACTGGTCCTTCATGGGAGTGCCCGGATGAGCGAACACGTCGACGTCGTCGTCGTGGGATCCGGGCGGGCGGCGGCGTGGTGGCCGGGGAGCTCGCGCAGCGGGGGCGTGATGTGGTGCTGCTCGAGGCAGGCCCCCACCTGACGGCCGCCGACTTCGTCCGCTGGGAGGCGAAGGCGGCCCACGACTTCTGGTGGCCGCTCCGCATGGCGATGGTCGACGGCGGCGCCGGCGGAACCGTGCCGATCTTCGGCGGCCGTTGCGTCGGCGGCACCACCACCATGAACACCAAGGTCTCCTTCCGCGCCCACGACTTCGAGTTCGCGAAGTGGCACGAGGCGAGCGGCCTCGTCGGCGACGGCGGTAAGCCGTTCGGGGTCGACGATCTCGCCCCGCACTACGAGCGGGTCGAGAGATACCTCGGGGTCCGTGAGCGCGCCGACTGGCCGGAGTGCGTGCGGACGCTCGACGCCGGCTTCCGCGAGCTGGGCTCGGAGCTCGAGCCGGTCGACTCCTACACGGACGTCAACTGCATGAAGTGCGGGTCCTGCCTGCAGGGCTGCCCGACCAACGCCGGCAAGAACACGATGAACACCTACATCCACGACGCGACGGCGGTCGGCAAGCTCGACCTGCGGTCCAGCTCGCCGGTGGAGCGAGTCCTGTTCGATCAGCGCAACGGCGGGCTCGAGGCCACGGGCGTCGAATACGCCGATGCGGACGGCCGGTCCCACACGATCGAGGCGGGTGCCGTGGTGGTGGCCGCGGGTGCCCTGAACACGCCCCAGCTCCTGATCCGCTCGGGGCTGCCCGAGGCGAGCGGCGGCTCGCCCAGCAGCGGGTGGATCGGGCGCAATCTGGGCCTCCACCCCGCCTCCTTCGTCTTCGGCCTCTTCGACGAGGTCCAGGACGCCCACCGCGTCTACCCGATCACCTCTCACTGCATGGACTTCATGCGCGATGAGGACGGCGGCTTCGTGCTCGAGGCGTCCACCATCCAGGACCCGATCGGCTTCGCGACCAGCATCTCGGACGAGGACGGGCCGATGTGGGGCGAGCGCCTGGTGGAGGCGGTTCGGCAGTACCGCCGCTGGAACGGAATCCTCGTGCTCGCCAACGACGAGAACAACGGCCGGGTCCTCGTCGGCGAGGACGGCTCCGAGAGCTTCGAGGCCCACTTCGATCCGGTTGAGCTGGAACGCATGGACAAGGGACATCGATTTCGGGCGGCGCGTGATGGAGGCCGCCGGAGCAACGCGGGTCGCCTGGACCGGGCCGGCGAGCACGCACGTGCAGGGGACCTGCCGCATGGGGTCAGATCCGGAGAGATCGGTGGTCGACGAGAACTGCGAGTCGCACGACGCGAAGAGGCTGTTCGTCGGCGACGCCTCGCTCTTCACGCGCACCCTCTCGGTGAACCCCTCGCTGACGATCATGGCCCTCGCCGACCGGCTCGCCCAGCACCTGGACGAGGACCCGAACGACTATCTGAGCCCACAGGCGGCGGAGGTCACGGCATGAAGGCAGCGGTACTTCACGAGTACAACCATCCACTCGAGCTTGAGGACCGACCCGAGCCCGAGATCACCCGCGCCAACCAGGTCCGGGTGAAGATCGAGGCCGCGGGGCGTCTGCTCGACAGATCTGCACGCCATTGAGGGCGAGTTGGGCGCGGCGGGGATGGACGTCCCCCGCGTGCTCGGCCATGAGAACGGTGGCCACGTGGATGCGGTCGGGGACCTGGTGACCACGGTCAAGGTCGGCGACCCGGTGCTGCTCTACCCGCCGCACAGCTGCGGCGTCTGCGTCAACTGCAGCCGTGGCCTGGACATGCACTGCGCTCATCAGAATTCACCGGGCTGAGCCTCGATGGAGGGTTCACTGAGTACCTGGTGGTCGGCGAGCGGGAGATCGTCCCGCTGCCCGAAGGGATCGACCCGTCGACGTCGCGCCGCACTCCGACGCCGGGATCACCGCGTACCACGCGCTGAAGAGGGTCGCACCGCTGATGCTGCCGGGCACGACCGCGGTCGTCCTCGGCGCCGGCGGGGTCGGCCACATCGGCCTGCAACTCGCGCGCGAGCTCGGCTCGCAGCAGCGTCGTGGCCGTCGATCCACATCCCGATCGACGCAAGCTCGCGGTCGAGCTCGGCGCGAATCAGGCCCTCGACAGCGACGGCGCGGTGGACGCCGTGCGGGATCTGACCGGGGCCGGGAGCCGATCTGGTGCTCGACTTCGTCGGCATCGACAAGACCCACGCCGATGGCCTCGGCATGCTCGCCCTCCAGGGCACCTACTCGATGATCGGCTTCGGGGGAACGATCACAGTCCCATCCGCCGCCCTGGTCGGCCAGGAGCAGACACTCGTCGCGAACCTGGTCGGCAGCTGGACCGACCTCTGGGAGGTCCTCCAGCTCCACGCGGCGGCAAGATCACCCTGAAGACGGAGACCCATCCGCTCGACAAGGTGAACGAGGTACTCGGCAGGCTCCGCGAGGGCGACATCACGGGGCGGGCGGTGCTGCTTCCCCATCAGAACGGCGCCGGCTGAAACCGGGATGAGGGTTGTGGAGGTGACGAAGCTCGGAGGGCCGGAGGTGCTGCAGGTCGCGGACGCCCCGACCCCGAGCCCGGCCCAGGGCAGGTCGTGGTGCGCGTCCGGGCGGCGAACGTCAACCCGACCGACCTCGGGGCGCGTCAGGGCGCCGGGCGTGTCACTCCCCCCGACCCGCCCTTCGTGCTCGGCTGGGACGTGGCCGGTCAGGTGACAGGGGTGGGCGAGGGCGTCGAGGACTTTCAACCCGGCGATCGCGTCGTCGGGATGGCTCATTGGTACGAGTCGGGAGGGTCGGTGGGCGGGTACGCCGAGTCCGTCGCCTTCGAGGCCGAGTGGCTGGTGCCCCTGCCCGACGGACTTGACTACGAGACGGCCGCCACGATCCCGCTGAACGCGCTGACCGCGCGTCAGGGGCTCGAGCTGCTCGATCCGCGGGACGGGTGCGATCTCCTGGTCACCGGCGCGAGCGGTGCGGTCGGGAGCTTCGCGGTGCAGCTCGCCGCCGAAGCCGGGCACCGGGTGATCGCCCAGGCCGGCAGAAACGATGAGCGGTGGCCCCACACCCTGGGGGCCGCCGAGGTCCTGCCGCGCGGAATGGATCTCGGCGCGATCGATCCGGTGCCCACGATCTTCGATGCAGTGCCGCTCGGCGAGGCGGTTTTCGCGGCGGTCAAGGACGCGGGGCGATCGTCAGCACCCGGCGCCCGCCCGAGGCCCCCCCGGACCGCCGGATCCGCCAGGAGTCGTTTCTCGTTCATCACGACCGTGAGGCGCTGCGCGAGCTGGTCGATGCCGTCGCCGCCGGGAGGTTCCGCACCCGGGTCGATCGGGCGCTCCCGCTCGACCAGGCCGCGGAGGCCCACCGCCTGGTGGAGGCGGCGGGCTGCACGGAAAGATTGTCCTGACCTCATGAGCTAGGAGGAGAGATGGCGAGGATCGTCTTGGTTCACGGCGCATGGGGCGGGGCCGGATCTGGGAAAAGGTCGTGGAACCCCTGGAAGCGGCGGGCCACAAGGTCGAGACCCTCGATCTGCCCGGCGCCGGCGATGACCACACTCCGCTCGAGGAGATCAACCTGGACCTCTGCGCCGAGCGGACCTGCGACCTGCTCGGGGCGAGCCCCGAGCAGGCCGCTTGGTTGGGCACAGCATGGGCGGCATGGCCGTCACCCAGGCCGCCTCGCGCTGCCCGGGCCGCGTCGCGTCGCTGATCTACGTCGCCGCGTTTCTTCCCGGGGAGGCCAGAGCCTGGTCGGCCCGACCGAGCTCCCCGAGGGGAACGGTGACCACGTCCAGGCGACAATGGTCCTCTCCGGCGAGCCCCCGATCGCCGAGCTCTCCGAGGAGGACTCGATCATCGCCTTCGACAACCTGGCGCCGTCGGAGATCGCCAAGTGGGCGGCCGGGATGCAGAGGCCGCAGCCGGCCGTCCCGATGCTGGATCCCGCCGATCTCATCGACGGCTACGAGAACATCCCTCGCAGCTACATCCATTGCACCCGGGACCAGGTCAACATGCCCGCTCTCCAGCGCCGGATGATCAAGGAGCGCGCCGCCGATCCCGTGCTCGAACTCGAGTCCGATCATTCTCCCCAGCTTTCCGTGCCCGATGAGCTCGTCCGCGCGATCGACCAGCTTGCCCGCCAGGAGGTGCCCGCGTGAGATTCGTGCTGGTTCGATGGAGCGTTCGTCGGTGGCTGGATCTGGGGGCCGCTCGCCGAGCGGCTCGAGGAGCTCGGGCACTCGTCGGTGGCGCCGGACCTGCCGGGAGCCGGCGACGACCTGACGCCGCCGAAGAGGTGACGCTGGGCGCCTATGCGGACCGGATCTGCGACCTGCTGGATGCCGACGGCGGATCGATCCTGGTCGCCAACAGCATGGGCGGCATGGTCATCCGGAGGCGGCCGCACGCCTGCCTGAAGGGGTCAAGCGCCTCGTCTACGTGGCGGCCTTCCTGCCCGGCGACGGCCAGAGCCTGGTCGACCTGACGAGCCTCCCCGAGGGGGCCGATGACCTCGTGCAGCAGACCGTCATCGTCTCGGGCGACCCCCCGGTCGGGACCCTGCCGCAGTCGACCTGCGCGGCCTCGACGCGGACTGCCTGCCCGAGGTGAGCGATTGGGCGGTGAGCAGGACCGGCTCGCAGCCCTTCGCTCCGCTCACGGAGCCCGTCTCGCTCGACCCGCGAGTTCGACCAGATTCCTCGCACCTACGTGCTCTGCACCGCGGACCGCATCGTGCCCCCGGACTGCAGCGCCGGATGGTCAGCGACCGGGAGCTCACCGATGTCGTCGAGCTGGACTCGGGCCATCATCCGCAGCTCTCCCGGATCGACCAGCTCGCTGACACTGCATCAGCGTGCGAGAGGCGGTGCCGGCGTGAGCACGGCCGCACCACGTCCCACGTCCGGGCTCTTCACCGATCCGCGGCCGATCGAGGCTATCGGCGACCTCTTCGCGAACGTATGGCAGGTCTGCACGTCACCCCCGATCTCAACCGCGGAATGGGGGAGCTGCGCGAGCTGTTCGGAATCGAGAACTCCACCGAGGTGCCGGTGGAGGGAGCCACCTTCATGAAGGGTGGCGAGCTGGTCGAATGGCAGCCGCGGGTCGCGATGGGGGCCCGCGGAGGCATGATCATCGAGCTATCGAGCCGGTCTCCGGCGAGGTCGATTTCTACCGGCGCTTCCTCCCCAGCGATGAGGCGTGCTCGGCTTCCATCACCTCGCGATGCTGGTCCCGCTCGGCGACGAGCCGTGGGCCGGGGTCGAGAAGCTCCTCGGCGAGCACGGGCTGTCATTCGAGTACATGATCCTGATCCCGACCGCGCCCGGCTCGCCTACGTGGACACGACCGCCCAGCTCGGCCACTACCTGGAGCTCTGCCAGTTGGAGAAGGCGGACACCGACTTCTTCAGGGGCTGATCGCGGAGAGCGCCTAGCGGATAGCCCCCCCTTCACCGATAGAGGTGCGATTTCCATCCGCCGCTTTGCATGGAAAGATCCGGATCGGCGGCCGGGACCAACGAGGTACTCACTACGGGCAGGCCGACCAGGTTTGTTGCCGAAACAAGAGATGCGAGGTAGTCCGGCGACGCAAGAGGCCATGCCTCGGTGTCGGGCGTTCTCGGCACCCAAAGCGAACTGAGGAGACAAATGAAGCAGACCCACACCGGTCGAGTTCCCCTCTTGGCTGGGCTGATTGCAGCGTTCGCGCTGGTGGCCTTTCCAGTGACGGCCCAGGCGGGGACTCTGCCTCCTCGCCCCCGAGCTCAAACTACAACGCCCAGCCGTATTTCTTTGGCTCACAGTTCAACAACTTCGAGATCAGCGACTCCGGCAGCGACACGGCGGTGGGGAACGCGGCGATCACCGGGCCCGACGCCGCGCGGTTCTCGTTCAACGGCGATGCCTGCAGCGGATTCACGCTGACAGACACCCAGATCTGCCACGTAGGGGTCAGCTTCAACCCCCCGAACGGCCCCGGCAGCTTCAGCGCCCAGCTCGAGATTCCCAGCAACGGCTTGCCCAACCCGCTGGTCATCCCCCTCTCCGCCCAGGCTCTCGCAGGCCCCGAGTTGGTGCCAACGCCACGGCGCGTCGACTTCGGACCCACGACCCTGGGAGCGGCCCGCAGCCAACAGATCACGATCACCAATACCGGCGATTTCGTGGGTGGCGTTCAGCAGGCCTTCGTCGTCGGTCCCGCGGAGTTCGATATCACCAGCGACCAGTGCACCCAGCTGCAGATGAACCCGGGCCAGAGCTGCACCCTGACGGCGATGTTCGTGCCGTCCTCCGTGCACGACTACCAAGGGTCCATCTTCGCGATAGCCGGGAACTCGCCGGAACCGGTCCTCCCCATCAATGTCAGCGGCGAGGGTCGCCTCGCCCCGGGCCCGGCGCCCGATACGCGGATCATCCGGAAGCCGCAGAAGAAGACCCGAAGCAACACGGCCAGCTTCCAGTTCACCTCGACCGGGGTCGGCGCGAGCTTCGAATGCAAAATCGACAGTGAGCCGTTCGCACCCTGCACCTCCCCCGCGACCTACGTCGTCCACCGCGGCAGGCACTCCTTCGAGGTGCGCGCCAGGGCCGCGGACGGCAGCGTGGACGCCACGCCCGCCAAGGACTCCTGAAGGTGAAGAAGAAGAAGAAGAAGAAGAAGAAGAAGAGAAGAGAAAGGTTGTAGTCGGGGGACGCCCGACTTCGCGTGGTGGGAGGCGTTTGGGGTCCCTCGGCTCAGAGAGATCTTGGAGCCCTTTGGGAGCCCCGCCCCGCCACTCGCCTTGTAGCCCAAGTGTCCGCGACTGGAGTTGGCCGGGAGCGCAGGCGACCCGCAGCGATCAGGCTGAAGAGTGCTGCTTTGGACGAGAGCAGCGGTTTGCATGGAAAGGAGCGCATTTCGACCCGGCACTCGGTTTTCGCGCAAGGCAGGCGCTTCCGCCGCGTACGATCGCTTGTACTGCCCACGACGATGAGTTTTCGTCTCGCGATCGGTCCCTAGCTGCGGCGGAGCACCATGCAGAAGGAAGGAGCGGTCATGCTGATCTACTCGATGAACGTCTCGGTGGACGGCTTCATCGCCGACCGCGAGGGCGCGTTCGGTTGGACGGTCCCTGACGAGGAGCGGTTTCGTTTCCACACCGCGCAGGTACGCGAGCTCGGCGGCTATCTGCTCGGCCGCAGGCTCTACGAGACCATGCTGCCGTGGGAGACGGATCCGTCGATGCGCGACGACGAGCTCGGAGATCCTCGAGCGCCAGTTCCAGCAGAAGCGGCGGCCGCGTTCGCCGACCTCTGGTGCGCGATCCCGAAGATCGTCTTCAGCAGCACGCTCGACAGCGTCCAGGGCAACGCGCGGCTCGCCGAGGCGTCATTGGCCGAGGAAGCCGCTGCGACGCTCGACGCGACCGACAAGGACGTCTCGATCGGCGGCGCCTGCCTCGCCGCGGCGGCGATCGAGCTCGACCTCGTCGACGAGCTGCGCATGCTCCGCCACCCGGTCGCCGTCGGTGGCGGCACGCCGTTCCTGCCGCCCGTCACCGAAGAAATCGCGCTGGACTTGATCGAGACCAGGACCGTCGGTCTACGGGCGATCTACGAGCGCTACGGGCGTGCCCGCGATGAGTCGGACTGACACCGCCGGCCGAGTCATCAGCGCCACGCCGGACCGGGCGGTCTGACGACTCGCGCTCGCAATCGCGTGCCACCGGCACTCTTCGAGAGTCTCGGGACCCCGCCGCTTACGCTTCCTGCTCACGCAAAACAGGCGTCCGGGCACGTCCGATCCGCCGTTAGACGGCGATCACGATCTTTCCTTGGGAGTGTCCTTCCCCTGGATCGGAGAGCTTCGGGAACCTCGCTCAGCTTGTAGCGCCGATCGATGACCGGCGTCACCTTTCCGGACTCGACGAGCTCCTTCAAGACAACCAGATCATCCCTGGTATGCCTCGTAATGAAGATGCGCATCCGTTGGCGCACGAACGGCGACGACGAGAGCACCTATCTGACGAGCGAGTCCGAGCCAACGGCCCATATCCGATACCCCAACCAGGACGTAGGTCCCCTGGGGGTTCAGCGCCCGCGGCAGTCCGACAATGAACGGTTCCCCACCAGATCGAGCATCACGTCGTACCGCTGTCGATCCTGGGTGAAGTCCTCCTGCGTGTAATCGATGACCTGGTCCGCGCCGATCGACCGGACCATGTCCACGTTCCTCGTGCTGCACACGCCGGTCACCTCCGCTCCGAACGACTTGGCGATCTGGACGGCGAACGTGCCAACGCCGCCCGACGCGCCGTTGATCACGACCTTCTGCCCCGGCTGAACCTTCCCTTGATCGCGAACGGCATTGAGGGCGGTGAAGGCCGAATCTCCAACGGCCGCGGATTGCTCCAACGTGAGGTTGGCCGGCTTCGCCAGCAAGTTGTCCTCTTCAGCACACGCGTATTCGGCAAAGGCGCCGTCACACCAGCCGAAAACCTCATCACCTGGCTGAAACTGCTTCACGCTCGCGCCGACCGCTTCAACCTGCCCCGCCAGATCGAGTCCCGGTATCTCGTGCTTAGGCTTGAACAGCCCGACGGCCGGACGCATCGCGTAAGGGATGCCCCTGAGGAGGTGCCAGTTGCCGATATTGACGGCCGCGGCGCGAACTCGCACCAGCACCTCGTTTTCCTCTCGCGACCGGCTTGTCGACGTCCTTGAGCTCCAGGACATCGGGTGAGCCGTACTTGTCTTGGACGATCGCCTTGATCACGTCCTCCTGAGCCATCGCCCGGTTTCCTGCGTTCGAAGCCGGCCGGGTTCTCATTCGCTCGTCGTCTGGAGTCGCGGGAGACTACGACGGAATCTCGGATTCGGGAGTGGCAGCGCCGTCTTGTCGCGCCTCCCTTTCGCGTGGAAGCGGGAGCCTCAGCTGCGGACGGTGAGTCCCGAAATAGCTTTGGACGAAAAGCGGCGGCTTTGCATGGAAAGCGACACCCTCAGCCCGCCGCGGGATACTGCGTGGGCGATGTCGCAGGAAAACGTGGAGTTGGCCCTGCTTGCGTATGACGCCTGGAACCGGCGCGACGTGGAAGCCGTAGTCGCGCTCTGGGACCCCGACGGCGTGTGGAATCCCGCGCTCGAAAGGGACCTGGGGGGACGCAGTACCTACCGCGGCCGCGCAGGGATCCGTCAGTACTTCGAAGATCTGGCGGAGTTCTCCGAAGAGAGCCACGTGGAGTACCCCGAGGTTCACGACCTCGGCGACCAGGTGCTCGGCCTCGGTCACATTTCGATCAGGTTTGCGAGCGGCGTCGAGCTTGATCATGAGGTCGCCTTCATCCACACATGGCGTAATGGAAAGTGCGTCGAAGCGCAGACCTGGAGGAGTCACGCCGAGGCCCTCGAAGCCGCCGGGCTATCTGACTAGTTCATGAGTTCCGCTTTGGACGAAAAGCAGCACTGCTTTGAAAATCACACCTCTTCGCGTGGACAGGGCGCCTAGCGCGTGATGTAGCGCTACGGTCGGAGCCGCGCCCCGATGCGTAGGCGACGAACGGTTCCAGCGCCTGACGGATCCGCGAGCGCGTCGCGGCTCGCTACCTCCTCGGGCGGTCGCCGAGCAGGATCCGCTTCACCGGCAGCTCGAGCTTCTTCCGGTCAGGTCTCGCGGGATCGCGGGGACCGCCAGATGTGTCGGGCAGGTGGCGGGGCGACAGGGGGTGGCGAGCTCGTCGGATCCGCGCGGAGATCGTCGTCGAGCTCGCTGCCTCGCGCGACCCCGACGAACAGGATCAGCTCACCGCTCCGCCCTCGGGATCCTCGAGGTGGACGACGAGGCTCTCCCGGATCTCGCGAGCTCCTCGACCACCCAGTAGAACTCCCCGGTTCCGAGCCGTACGCCGCCGCGGTTGAGGGTGGCGTCGGAGCGGCCGGTGACCACGCAGCTGCCGCGCTCGGTGAACACGATCCAGTCGCCGTGACGCCAGACGCCCGGGAAATGCTCGAAGTAGGCGGCTCGGTAGCGCGAGCCGTCGGTGTCGCCCCAGAACCGCGATCGGCATCGAGGGCATCGGCGCCGGACCACCAGCTCGCCCAGCCCGCCGACCACCGGCTGAGCGGCCTCGTCGAGGCGGCCACGGCGACCGCCGAGGCAGCAGCCGGAGATCTCGCCGCGTACACCGGCAGCATCGGACCGCCCTGCACCATCCCGGTGCAGACGTCCGTGCCGCCGCTGCCTACGTTGAGCAGGACGTCGGAGCCGAGCTGCTCGTAGATCCAGTCGAATCCCTCGGCGGCAAGCGGCGAGCCGGCGGCGCAGAACTGGCGGATGCTGGAGAGGTCCATGTCGCGCAGGTCGACGCCGCCCTCGCGGCAGGCCATCAGGAAGCCGGGCTGGCGCCCATCAGGGTCGGCCGAGTCTGCTCGGCGAGCCGCCACTGCCGGCGAGGTCCGGGTACATCGGATTGCCGTCGAGCATCACGATCGAGCCCGGAACAACAGCGCGTCCACCAGCGCCATCCACATCATCCAGGCCGTCGTGGTGTACCAGAGCATCCCGTCCCCGGGCTGCTGGTCCCAGCTCAGGCCCTGGTTTTTGCATGCCTCGATCAGGATGCCGCCGTGGCGGTGCACGATCGCCTTCGGCAGTCCGGTCGTGCCGGAGGAGAAGAGGACGCAGAGCGGGTGGTCGAAGGCGACCGGGTCGAATCGAGCGGCCCGCGCTCGGCGAGCAGCTCGTCCCACTCGAGCGCGTCCGGCAGCGATCGTCGGGCCCGCCGCGCACGGGACGTGCACGATGTGCTCGAGGCTGGGCAGCGCGCTCGCGGATCTCGGCGACTTCGGCGCGGCGGTCGATCTGCTTCCCGCCGTAGCCGTAGCCGCCGACCGCGAGCAGGAGCTTCGGCTCGAGCTGGCCGAAGCGGTCGATCACGCTGCGCGGCCCGAACTCCGGCGCGCAGGTCGCCCAGATCGCCCCGAGGCTCGCCGCGGCCAGGAACGCGACCAGCGTCTCCGGGACGTTGGCAGATAGGCGACCACCCGGTCGCCGGGGCCGACTCCGAGCCGCTGCAACCCCGCCCGGCCCGCGCGACCTGTTCGCGCAGCTCGCCGAAGGTGAGTTCGAAGTCCGCGCGGGTCTGCGACCGCGCCAGCACCGCCACGCGTCGGCGTCCTCGTCGCGCCGACCATGTGCTCGGCGTAGTTCAGCCGTCGAGCCCGGCGAACCACTCGGCGCCGGGATCTCGCGCGAGCCGAGCACCCGCTCGTACGGCGTGTGCGCCGCGGATCTCGAAGAAGTCCCAGAGCGACCCCCAGAAGCCCTCCAGGTCGTCGACCGACCAGCGCCAGAGCTCTTCGTAGCCGGCGATGGTCGACCCCCGCTCCTCCTTCAGCCAGTCGAGGTAGCGGCCCGATTGCGGTCGTCTCACGGACGTCCGCAGGCGGCGTCCAGAGCACGGATCCGATCTCCTCCACGCGGGCCATCACGCTCGAACTGAGATATTGTCAGGTTTTCTGACACTTAGCTCGGAGACGACCGGCTGGACCGACGAGGAACGGGATCGCTTCCTGCGCTCGAATGCCGAGGCGATCTACGACGAGCTCACCGATGGTCTCTCGAAGGCGCTGCGCGACGATCAGCTGCTCGACGCCGCCGCGGAGCGCCACCCGGGTCTCGTCCCGGGCCGCGATCAGCTGGCCGCCGAGTCCGATCGAAGGCTGGCGGACAAGCAGGGCATCGAGATCGCGCAGGGCCTCTTCCTCTCGCACGTGCTGGCCTCGCCTCGCGCCGGTGCGCATCTCGTCTGGGCGATGCTCCAGCCCACCGCCGAGGCGCTCGAGCGCCTCGACGACTTCCGCGCCACCGGCTCGGCCGATCTCGGCACTGTCCACGTGCGCCGCGAGGGCAGCGCGGGCCACCTGGAGATCCGCAACCCCCGCCACCTGAACGCCGAGGACGACACGACGCTCCGGGCCACCGAGTGCGCGGTCGACCTGATCCTTCTCGACCCCGAGATCGAGATCGGCGTGATGCGGGGCGGTGTCGTCGACCACCCCCGATACGCGGGGGCGCGGATCTTCGGCTCCGGGCTCAACCTGACCAGGCTCTATCTCGGACAGCTCCCCTTCCTGTTCTTCATCACGCGCGACCTCGGCTACGTCAACAAGATCTACCGGGGGCTGTCGGGACCCGAGCACCGCCCGGATCAGCCCGAGGAGACGACCGAGAAGCTCTGGGTCTGTGCCGCCGAGACATATGCGATCGGCGGCGCCTGCCAGCTTCTCTCACGTCATGGACCACGTGATCGCCGCCCGCGGCTGCCGGCTCTTCCTGCCCGCACGCAAGGAGGGAATCATCCCGGGGGCGTCACCCCTGCGGCTGCCGCGATCGGTCGGCGACCGCCTGGCCCGGCAGGCGATCCTCTCCGGACGGGAGTTCGAGGCCGGAGTCCCGCCCGCGGAGCTCCTCTGCGACGAGGTGGTCGAGCCCGATGCCGTCGATGAGGCGATCGCCGCACGCCTGGAGGCACTGACCAGCTCTGGGCTGATCAACGCGGCCGCCAACCGCCGCGCCCTCCGCGTCGGCGAGGAGCCGCTCGATGTCTTCCGCCGCTACATGGCGACCTTTTCGAAGGAGCAGGCCCACTGCCACCTCAGTCCGGCCCTGGTCGACAACCTCGAGGAGCACTGGAATGCCAAAGAGCGCAAGCTCTGAGGTGATGGTCTGGGACCCGGTCGAGACGGGGCCTCGCGAGACGCTCCGGGAGCTCCAGCTCGAGCGGCTCCGCGGCACGGTCGAGCGAACGATCTCCTCGCAGCCGCTGCTGGCCACCCGCCTGAACGAGGCCGGCGTCGCCGACCCGAGCGACATCTCCTCGCTGGACGACGTCGCCCGGCTCCCGTTCACCAGCAAGCAGGACCTCCGCGAGGCCTATCCGTTCGGGCTCCTGGCGGTTCCGCGAGAAGACCTGGTGCGCGTGCACGCCTCAAGCGGCTCCCACGGCAAGCCGACCGTGGTCGGCTACACCCGGGCGGACCTCGACGCCTGGAGCGAGCTGATGGCGCGGTGCATGACTGCCGCCGGCGTCCGCCCCGGGATGGTCGTTCACAACGCGAACGGCTATGGCCTGTTCACGGGCGGGCTTGGCTTCCACTATGGCGGCGAGCGGATCGGGGCGACCGTGATCCCGGTCTCCGGTGGCTTCACGGCGCGCCAGGCGATGCTGCTCTCCGACCTCGGAGGTCAGGTGCTCTGCGCCACGCCCTCCTATGCGCTGGTCATCGCCCAGGCGGTTCGCGACGCCGGGCTCGACCCCGATGACCTCGCCCTGCAGCTCGGCCTGTTCGGCGGCGAGCCCTGGACGACGAGATGCGCACCGAGCTCGATCGCGAGCTCGGGATCAGCGCGGTCAGCTTCTACGGCCTCTCCGAGATGTGCGGACCAGGGGTCGCGGCGGAGTGCCTCGATGCACGAGACGGCCTGCACGTCCAGGAGGACCACTTCCTGGTCGAGGTGATCGACCCGGAGACCGGTGAGCCGCTGCCCGAGGGCGCGGACGGGGACCTGGTCTTCACCACCCTGCTCAAGGAGGCCCAGCCCCTGATCCGGTACCGCACTGGCGACATCGGCTCGCTGACCACCGAGCCCTGCGCCTGCGGCCGAACGCTGGCCCGCATCGCCGCTCTGCGAGGCAGGCTCGACGACATGCTGATCATCCGCGGCGTCAACCTCTTCCCGTCCACCGTCGAGACGCTGCTCCTCGGCGTCGAGGAGGTCGGCCCCCACTACCGCCTGATCGTCGAACGCCCGGCTGAATGGACGAGGTGAGCGTCGAGTGCGAGCCGGCCGATCCCGAGATCGACCGGGCGGGCCTCACCGAGCGCCTCGAGGTCCTTCTCCGTGACCACACCGGAATTCGGATCCCGGTGTCGATCGTCGAGCCCGGCGGAGTGCCCCGGAGCGAGGGGAAGGCGGTCCGGGTGGTCGACCGCCGTCACTCCGCGCGTTAGGCGAACGCCGGCGCGCAGACGGCGCCCGCGGCCACCTCCCGGAGCCGCTGCAACGTGGGCAGTGCGTCGTCCCGGCGCCAGGCGAGGGCGATTCCCATGGTCGGCTCCGGAGAGGCGAACCGGCGGTAGACCGCCCCCGGAATGCGGAGACTGCGTGAGCGCTCGAGCATGATGAAGGAGATCCCGGCGCCCTCGGCGACCGCCGAGACGATCCGCTCCTCCTCGGGCTCGGTCCGGTCGATCGGCCGCCAGGGCGGATCGCCGTAGACCTCGCGCCGCACCTCCTGCCAGGCACCGGGCCCATGGCTCTCGGGCCACCAGACGAGCGGCTCGCTCGCGGAGATCGCTCGGCGCACCGTCGTCCGCTTCGTCAGCCGATGCCCCTTGGGAGCACGCAGACCATCGGCTCCCTGCCGAGGACCAGTTCCTCGAGGGCGGGCTGCTCGAGCGGAGGACGGACGAAGCCCACGTCGATGTCCCCCTCGCAGCAGCTGCTCACGTGGAGCATCGTGTTGCCGACGCTCAGGCTCGAGGTCGACGGCGGGATATCGCCTGCGGTACTCGGCGACGATGGCGCCGGCGATGCCCCCGGTCAGCGACCGGGTCAGGCTCGAGCCGAAGCCGGCCCCGCTCGCCGGCGCCGGTCGAGCGAGCGAGTGCCGCAGCCTGATCGGCGCGCTCGAGCAGGCCGCGCGCCTCCGGCAGGAACGCCTCACCCGCGGCGGTGAGAGTGGCACCCCGGCGGTTGCGCTGGAAGAGCTGAACGCCCAGCTCCGCCTCGAGCGTGCGGATCTGCTGACTGACGCTTGGCTGCGCCAGATGGAGGCGATCGGCTGCTCGGCGGAAGTGGAGCTCCTCGGCGACGGCGACGAAGGATGAGGAGCTGCCGCAACTCCATCTGGCCATGATAGGCACCGCCTTTCACAGGCGCTGGGATCCGGTCTTGATCGGATGACCGCCGGACCCATAACGTCCGTGTCACGGAGAGGCCACGGAGGAGGAGTGCAGATGTCAGCTGCGGCCGAGACCGGTGTGCAGGGTTTCCTGAGCCCGTTCGAGATACCCGTCCCGAAGGGATGCGAAGGCTGGGAGTCGATGTTCCCGTACTACGCGCTGTTCAGCGAGGAGAGGCGCGAGAACGAGGAACGGCGCGGCTGGTTCCGGGACGGAATGCACTTCCCCGAGCCGATGTTTCCCTTCGACTTCGTGACCGCGGACTCTCCGTACCTCGCCCTCGGCCAGGCCAACTCCCGGATCTTCCTGGTGCCCCCCGCGCTCGGCATCGACCACCGCGTCCTCTACGGGTGGGTGTACATGAGCGCCAACCCGGTGACCGACGAGGCCGAGATCGGGCGCCGCGCGCAGGAGTTCGAGAAACGGGCGGGGTTCTACTTCCAGAACTGGGATGAGCTCTACGGCCGCTGGCAGCAGAAGGTCGAGGACGAGATCAGCGGGATCGAGGCGCTCGATGTGCCCGACCTGCCGGACGTCGAGGACGAGGCCGTCGTCACCGAGGCTCGAGGCCTCGGGTCGAGCCACACGCTGCTCGTCGCGTACGACCGCCTGCTCGAGAGCGTCGACCGGATCTGGCAGTACCACTTCGAGTTCCTCAACCTGGGCTACGCGGCATACCTCGTCTTCTACGAGCTCTGCAAGCGGTCGTTCCCCGATATCTCCGATCAGACGATCGCGACCATGGTCTCCGGCATCGACGTGGTCCTCTTCCGCCCCGACGAGGAGCTGAAGCGCCTGGCGCGGCGGGCGGTCGAGGACGGGATCGCGGACGCAGTCACGGCGGCATCGGACGAGCCGGCGCTGCGCGCGGCCCTCTCCGGGAAGGACGAGGGAGACGCATGGCTCGCGGACTGGGACGAGACGAAGTCGCCCTGGTTCAACTACTCCAACGGCAACGGCTTCTACCACCACCACCGCTCGTGGATCGACGATCCCGCCATCCCGATTGCCGGTGTGCGCTCATACATCGAGCGGCTGGAGGCCGGCGAGGACATCGAGCGGCCCCTCGACGAGGTGATGCGCGCAGCGGGACCGGGTTGCCTCGGAGTACCGAGCACTCCTTCCGGACGACGAGGCTCGCGGGGCGTTCGACCAGGCCCTCGGCCTCTCCCGCACGGTCTTCCCCTATGTGGAGAGCCACAACTTCTACGTCGAGCACTGGTACCACACCGTTTTCTGGAACAAGGTGCGGGAGTTCGGCGACCTGCTCGCGCGGAACGGGTTCCTGGACGACGCTGAGGACGTCTTCTACCTGCAGCGCGGCGAGGTCTCGGATGCCCTCATCGACCTGAGACTCGCGTGGGCGGCCGGATCGGACCGCGCGCGGTCCCGGCTACTGGCCTCCGATCGTCGCCGAGCGCAAGCGGATCATGGAGGCGATGCGAGCCTGGTCGCCGCCTCCGGCCCTCGGGGCGGTTCCCGATGCGATCACCGAGCCGCTGACGATCATGCTCTGGGGCATCACGACCGAGCGCGTGCAGGAGTGGGCGGCCGCGGAGAGCACCGGAAGCGGATCGCTGAGCGGCTTCGCCGGCTCCGCCGGGGTCGTGGAGGGCACCGCTCGGGTGATCCTCGACGTCCGCGACATCGGTGACCTGGAGGAGGGAGAGATCCTCGTCGCCCCGGTTACCTCGCCGAGCTGGACGCCGGTGTTCGGGAAGGTCGCCGCGGCCGTCTCGGACATCGGCGGGATCATGTCCCACGCCGCGATCGTCGCCCGCGAGTACGGGCATGCCGGCGGTGGTGGGCACCGGGAACGCCACCGCGCGAATCAAGACCGGCGACCGGATCCGCGTCGACGGCGGCGAGGGCGTCGTCACCATCGTCTACTTGAGCGACGCGCGCTATGACGCCGTCGTCGTCGGGCGGCGGGCACCACGGGACGATCATCGCCTGCTACCTCGCGCGCGCGGGACAGAGCGTCTGCGTTCTGGAGAGGACGCCCCATTTCGGCGGCGGAGCCTGCACGCAGCGAGGGCCCGGCCCCCGGGCTACCTGATGAATCACTGCAGCCACTGGACCCGCTTCTACGGGCACCCCGCCTACCGGGACTTCAACCTCGCGCGCGGAGGGACTCCGGTACGTCTTCCCCGAGGAGAACGAGGGAATGATCTTCGACGACGGCTCCTCCTTCATCGGCTACTCCGCCTCCCGCGTCGTCGATGCGTCCACCGGCAAGCAGGAGCGCTCGCGAGGAGAACATCCGGCGGACCTTCGAGCAGATCGAGACGGTCTCTCCCTGCGAGACGCCGAGACGTACCTGGCGCTTCTCGAGGCATACGAGCGGCACTGGAAGCGCGCCTTCCGGCACGCATCGCTTCAGCGTGCCGCCGCCCTGGGGAACGCCCGATCCGCTCGAGGAGCTGCTCGACGTCCCGGGACAGCCGCATCGAGCCCGTGCACCAGCTCATGACCCTGCGACAGCTCGCGTTCGACTTCTTCGAAGCACCGAGATGCGCATGCTCTTCATGCGCGCCGCGACGACCTCGACGGGCTGCTTCCCCGACGACGTCCCGGGGCTGCAGGGACTGGTCCACGTGCTGCCCCTCATGCTCTCCTTCGAGCCGGCGGCGATCGCCGTGGGCGGGAGCCAGGCGATCACGCGACGCCCTGATGTCCGCCGGCCGGAAGATGGGCGTCGAGTATCTGCAGCCTCAGCCGAGGTCGATCAGCATCGTCGTCGAAGGTGACCGGGCCGCGGGGGTCGAGCTGGCTGACGGATCCGGGATCGATGCGGAGCTGGTGGTCAGCGACCTCGGCGCTGCCGCAGACGGTCCTGCGCCTGCTGCGCGACCTCGGACGTCGACCAGGATCTGCGCGCGGCGGATCGGGAACATCCACTACGACCGCGGCCAGCTGCTCTGGGTCAACGTCGCGATGCACGAGCCGCCGCAATACACGGCGGAGACGGGCAATCCCGGCGTCGGCCGAGCAGCCGCGGCTCTATCGGGGCCCCAAGCGACCCCGACTACCTACGCCACCGCTACCAGCCGGAGATCTTCATCGAGGGCTTCGCCCGACGGCCGTACGTGCTCACTCGGTGCGGACAGCATCTGGGACCCGACGCGCGCGCCGGCCGGCAAGCCACATCGTCGGGGTCGAGGATTTTTCTGCGCCGCGGCGTCTGTTCTCGGACTCCGCCTGGCGAGATGTCAAGGACCGCTTCATGGACAACTTGCTCAGCGACTGGCAGCGCTACGCGCCCAACATGACGCAGCGACAATGTGATCGGCGCGCGCGTGTACGCGCCCCGACGACATCGAGCGGCATCGCCCGGACATGGTCGAGGGCGGCTACTCGGTCGGCAGCATGATCGCCTCGCAGCTCGGGCGCTTCCGGCCGATCGCGGGCTTCAGATTCCTACAGGCCGCTCGTGGACAACGTCTATATGTGCTCCTCCGCCCTGCATTCCGGCGCCCGGCACCGGCCGCGGCTCGAGCTGTAACGCCTTTCAGGAGATCGCGCGCGACCTCGCGATCCAGGCACCGTCGCTCGTTGCTCGATGAAGCTCGAGGGCGGACGGGTTCTGGTCACCGGCGCCGCCCGGGGCCTCGGGCTCGAGCTCGCGCTGCACTTGCGGGGCGAGGGGGCCCAGGTGCTGGGGACAAGATCTTGTGGAGCAGCTCCGCTCAGCTGGAGCGAGTCGGAGTCCAACTCGTCCAGGCCGACGTCAGCTCCGAGCCCGACGTCAAGCAGCTCGCGGATGCGGCCCGCGACCAGCTTGGAGGGCTCGACGGCCTGGTCAACAACGCGGCCGTCGTGGATCTCGAGCGGCGCCCCTTCTGGGAGATAGCCGTCGAGGAGCGGGACCGGGTCCTCGCGGTGAACGTTCGCGGCCCCTGGCTCTGTGCGAAGGCGATGCTGCCGATGCTGCGAGAGTCCGACGGCGCCGCGATCGTGAATCTGACATCGGAGACCGCCTTCACCGGCTCTCCCGGCATCGCCCACTACGCCTCCTCGAAGGGCGCCCTGGTCTCGCTCACCCGGGCGCTGGCGCGCGAACTCGGGAACGAGGAGATCCGGGTGAACGCCGTCGCCCCCGGCTTCGTCCCGACCGAGGGATCGCGAAGCATGACGCCGGGGGGCTACGACCCAGGTGCGACACCGCTCGGGAGGGTCGGCGAGCCGGGTGACCTGCTCGGCGCCGTCGCCTTCCTCCTCTCCGATGACAGCGGGTTCGTCACCGGTCAGACCCTGCTGGTCAATGGTGGGCGGCTGATGCGCTGAGGCTACGGCGCCGGCTCGAGCGCCGGCTCCAATGGGCCCGGTCGCACCACACCTCGTAGATCAGCAGAGCGCCCAGGCCGCAGACGGCGATCGTGATTCCCATTGGAAGCGCGTCATGGTTCCCGGCGACGCCGGCCAGCGGCGCGAGACGGCTCCCAGGCCGAACTGGCCGAGGCCATAGAGCGCCGACGCACTCCGGCCCTCTCGCCCTGGTGGGCCAGCGCCAGGGCTGTCGAGTTCGGCACGATCAGTCCGATCGCGCTCACCATCAGCCACAGGCCGGCCAAGAGGGGAGTCAGGCCCGCATCGAGGACCACCGACAACAGGGTGACGACGCCGCCGGCCGCGCTCATCAGCGCCCCGGCCCGGAGCAGCACGCTCGGTCCGACTCGCTCGACGTACCGCCCGCTGATCTGCGAGAGCGCGACGAGCCCGGCCGCATTCGCGGCGAAGGCCACGCTGAATTCCTGCGGTGAGAGCCCGTGGATGTCCTCGAGGACGAACGGCGCGCCCGCGATGTAGCTGAACATCGCGGCGAACCCCAGGCTCCCGACCAGCGCATAGGGCAGGAAGGTCCGGTCGAAGATCAGCCGCCGAAAGACACGGAGCTTGGTTCGGATGCCGGGCTCGTGCCGCAGATGGTCGGGAAGGGTCTCGACAAGAAAGATGTTCGCCACCACGAGGATCACCGCGCTGATCACCGCGAACACGACGAACAGCCCCCGCCAGCTGGTGAAGCGGAGCACCTGGCCGCCGATGATCGGGGCGACGACCGGGGCGACCCCGCTGATCAGGACCAGCCGGGCGAACACCCTGGCGCCCGCGGAGCCCGTGTAGAGATCTCGAACAATTGCCCGCGCGATCACGAACCCAACCCCCGCCGCCGCGCCCTGCACCAGGCGCAGGAAGATCAGCGTCCAGATGTTGGGCGCGAGCCCACAGAGCAGCGAGGAGACCACGTAGGCGATCAGGCCAGCCAGCACCGGGGTGCGCCTGCCGACGTTGTCGCTGATCGACCCCGCGACCACCTGGCTGAGGGCGAGGCCCAGCAGGAAAGCGGTGAGGGTGAGCTGCCCGGTCGAGGTGCTGGTCCCGAGATCCGAGGTGAGCTCGGGCAGTCCCGGGATGTAGGCATCGATCGAGAGGGGCGCGATCCCCGTCAGGGCCCCCACCACGATGAAGATCGCCACCCGGTTGCGCGAGGCAGCCGCCGCGCTCCTCGGTCAACTCACGAAGCGGCGGTTGACGCCGACGCCACCTGGTCCTCGACGACGAACTCGGCCACTCGCTCGCCGATCAGGACTGACGGGGCGTTCGTGTTGCCCGAGGTGACCACCGGCATGATCGAAGCGTCGGCGACGCGCAGGCCGTCGATCCCGCGCAAGCGCAGCCGGGCGTCGACGACGGCCTGATCGTCGACCCCCATTCTGCAGGTGCCGACCTGGTGGTGGTAGGTGATCGCGGAGCGGCAGATCCAGTCACGGAGATCCTCCTGGGAGGTGACGCTCGGCCCGGGGTAGAGCTCCCGAGCGCCCCACTCCCCGAGCGCCGGTGCGGCGCCCATTCGCCGACAGAGGGTGACCGCCGCCTCCATGCTCGCCATGTCCGCGGGGGCGGAGAGATCTTCGGGTCGATTGCAAGCTCGTCGTCCAACTCCGGTCCGGTGAGGCGGATCGATCCACGGCTCTCCGGGCGGATCATTCCCGCCATCAGCGAAAAGGCGTTCTCCGGCCCCTCCATCCACTCCTCGTAGAGCGGCACCATGAAGTGGAGCGGCTGGAGGTCGGGACCCGGCAGGTCAGGCCGGCTCCGGGCCCAGAGGTGGCTCTGGGCGGCGAACAGACCAGGCGTCGGCGGGCCGATCTCGCGCTCGGCGCTGAAGATCACGGGTGAGAGCAGGTGGTCGTGCAGGTTCTGGCCCACGCCGGGGAGATCTACTGCGACGTCGGTCCCGATCTCGTGCAGGTGCTCGGCCGGACCGATCCCGGATCGCATCAGCAGCGGCGGCGATTCGATCGTGCCGCATGAGACGATCACCTCGGCGGCTCTGGCGCTCTCGATTGCGCCGTCGTAACCAATCCACTCGACCCCCACACAGCGATCGCCCTCGAGCAGCAGCCGGCGCGCATGCGCTCCGGTGACCACCTCGAGGTTCTCGTCGCCCGCGACCGGCTTCAGGTAAGCCGTGGCCGTGCTCTGGCGGATGCCGTCGCTGATCGAGAGCTGTGTGTAGGACACCCCCTCGATCTCGAGTCCGTTGTGGTCCGAGTTGAACGGAATCTCGATCTCCTGAGCTGCGGCCACGATCGCCTCCTGCACGGGAGCCGGCTCGTAGTCGGAGATCACGTGGACGGGGCCACCCTCGCCGTGCAGCTCGGAGGCGCCGCGGTCGAAGTCCTCCATCCGGCGGAAGATCGGCAGGACGTCATCCCAGGACCAGCCTTCGCAGCCCAGCTGGGCCCAGCCGTCCCAGTCCGCTGGGGTGCCGCGAACCCAGATCATCCCGTTGAGACTGCTCGATCCGCCCAGCACCCTCCCCCGCGGCCAGTGCAGCTGCCGGTCGTCCGCGTGCTCCTGCGGAACCGTCGTATAGGCCCAGTCCTCATCCGCGAACCAGAGCTCGTGCGCTCGCGTCGGATCGTGGATCGCCGGATTCGTGTCTCCGCCTCCCGCTTCGAGCAGCAGCACCTTGACGCCCTCGTCCACCAGCCTCCGAGCGGCCGCGGCTCCGGCGGAACCCCCGCCGACGACGATCACGTCGGGCTGGAGGTCAGGCATCCGTCGATCCCGCCCGGGCATGCTCAGGCGGCGGGAAGGGCGGCTCGGGGACGCCGAGCTCAGCCTGCAGGGCGGCGGCCATTCCCAGCAGCTCCCAGTCGCTCGCCTCGGGGCCGATCAGCGAGACGCCGACCGGGAGGCCACTCGCCGACCCGACCCCGGCAGGCAGAGACGCCGCGGGAAAGCCGGTCCAGTTCCAGTAGCTCGTCAGCGAGATCAGCTCCGCATCGGTGCCCCAGTGGTCGTACCCGTCGCCGCGTTCCACGCCACCACCGGGACCGTCGGCTCGATCACGGCGTCGACGCCGTGCTCGGAGAACCAATCGAGCCATGCGTCGGTGTCCTCGCGGCGCTGGATCTGCGCCTCCCAGTAGTCGATCGCCGAGGTGCGCCTGCCTCTCTCCCTCCTCGACCCACTCGCGAAGCGCAGGGCGATAGAGGTCGCGACGATCGGCGAGGCGGCGATGCCAGGCCGCCAGCTCGGCGAACAGGATGCTGAGATAGGGGCCCGCCGACGTCGAGCTCCGCCGCCGGCGCCGGCACCTCGACGACCTCGGCCCCGAGCGAGCGGCAGGCCCCGAGCGCGGAATCGAACCCGGCTGCCACGTCGGCGTCCAGATCGACAAGCGAGAGCCGCGGCGACAGCGCCAGCCGCTTGCCGCGGAGGCCGTCCTCCGATGGCCCCCCGCTCAGCCGGGTGATCGGCGCGAGCAGCGCGGCGCACTCGGCGATCGTCCGCGCCATCGGGCCGGCATGGTCGAAGCTCGGCGCCAGCGGGAGGGCTCCCCGGAACGAGGTCGTCCCGGAGGTCGGCTTGATCGTCGAGGTCCCGCACATCGCCGAGGGGATGCGAAGTGATCCGGCCGTGTCCGTCCCGGTCGCCGCGGGCGTCATCCGGGCGGCGAGCGCCGCCGCCGAGCCGCCGCTCGAGCCGCCCGCCGTCCGATCGAGCGCCCAGGGGTTGCCGACCTGGTCGGTGGTGCCCCCGACCGTGAACTCGTGGGTATGGAGATGTCCAAGCAGGACCATCCCCGCCGCCTTCAGGCTCGCCCAGACGGCACTGTCCCGCTCGGGGACGTCCTCGTAGGCACGGCTGGAGGCGGTCAGCGGCTTGCCGGCCACGGCATAGACGTCCTTCAAGCCCACCGGCACCCCGTGCAGAGGCGGGCGTTCGCCGGCGGGGATCTGATCCGCGCGCTTCGCGGCGGCGATCGCGTCGTCCTCGTAGACCCGGACCCAGGCGTTGATCGAGTCCGGATCGCCCTCGTGGCTGTGCGTTCCGTCTCGCTCGGCGATCCGGCGCAGGCATGCCTCCACGAGCTCGAGCGAGGACAGCGAGCCCCCGCCGAGCAGTGAGACGCGCCTCGGTGACGCCGAGGTCGGCGGGGTCGGTCGCCCTCACAGCCACGGCAGCATCTCCTCGACCCCGTCGATCACCGCATCCGGGCGCTTCGCCTCGGGCACGCCGTTCAGGTCGAGCGAGCCGCTCATGCCGCTGCGGACGAGGATCGTCCGCGAACCGCCCATGCGTCCGAGCGCGATGTCCATGTCGAGGTCGTCGCCGATCACGACCTGCTGCTCCGATGGGACGCCGAGACGCTCGATGGTCGCCTCGACGGCGACCTCCGATGGCTTGCCGACCACGATCGGCTCGACCTCGGTCACCTTGGCGATCGCGGCCGCCGTCATCGCCCCGCGGCTGAAGATCAGGCCCTTCGCTCCCCAGAAGCCCGGGCCGTAGTTGGCGGTGAGCAGCGGCGCACCGTTGATCACCGCCCGGGCCGCGGTCTCGAGCTCGTCCATGTCCACCTGGGGCACGTGGGCGACGAACACCGCCTCCGCCTCGTCGGTGTCGATCAGGGGTATGCCCTCCCGCTCCATCCGCCGCTTGATCTCGTCCGAGCCGAAGACCATCACCGACCGGTCCGGCAGGTGATGGCGCAGATAGGAGATCGTGCTGACGACCGGTGTGAGCAGCTCGTCGTCATGCACAGGCAGCCCGTCCTCTCGCAGTCCCGCCGCGAACGTCTCCGGGTCGAGGTGGCTGCCGTTGGTGAACAGGACCAGCGGGCGGCCCGAGGCCCTGATCGCCTCGATCACCGCGACGGCTCCGGGCAGCGGCTCGGATCGAAAGTCGGCGCCGCGATGGACGAGGGACCCGTCGACGTCGAAGACGAACCCCTTGACGTCTTCGAGCTGCATCAGTGGGCGGCGCCCTCGGTGACCATCGCATCGACCTGCTCGGCGGGCATGGTCAGGCGAAGGAGCAGCTCCTCGTCGGAGATCCCCTCTCCGAAGCGCTCGCGGGCGCCCTCCAGGCTGAGCGGCTCGACGTCCTTCAGTTTCGCGGCGCGCGGCATCGACAGCACCTTGTCCGCGACCTCGGGATCGACCGGGGCCGCGGGCTCGAAGAAGTGCCCGTGGAAGTAGCGGATCATCTCGTTGGAGACCTTGCTCCAGCGCTCGTCGTAGATCACGTTCATCACGGCCTGGGTGGCGACGAACTGCGAGACCGGCGTGACCATGATCGGATAGCCCATCTCCGCGCGGACCCGGGTCACCTCCTCGAGGGTGGCGTCGAAGAGCTCGGGTTTGCCGATCTCCTTGAGCTGGCGCTTGGTGGTGGTCACCATGCCGCCGGGCATCTGGTGGCGGTAATAGGCGGCGTCGTACTCGACAGGCCTGCCGAGCGGCAGGTCCTTGCGCTGGGCGAGGTTCCGGAAATGCTCGGAGACCTCGGCGAGCGCCTCCGTATCGAGGCCATGCGAGTAGCCCTCCGCCTCCAGGTTGTGGAGGGTGTTCTCGCAGGACGGATTCGAGGTCCCGTTCGCCACCGGGGCCACCGCCGTGTGCAGGGTGCGCGTTCCGGCCTTCAGGCCCTCGACGTATGCCAGCGGGCCGAGGCTGATGGTGCAGTGGCTGTGCAGCTCGACCGGCCGCGGAGCGCCAGCCTCCATGAATCCGGGAATCAGCTCGTGGACCGCGTCGGTGGTGAGCAGGCCCCCGGGGTCCTTGAGGTAGAGGCGGTCGATGTCCTCGGAGCCGGACACCGCCCGGGCGCGCTCGAGGTAGTACGCGTGGGTGTGGACCGGGCTGATCGAGTAGGTCAGCCCGACAACCACCTCCTCGACTCCCTCCTCCCTCGCCATCCGCGCGAGCCTCATCAGCGCCTCGGGATCGTTCGACGGCTCGGCGATCTGGAATCGCCTGATCCCGTTGCGGGCGACACATCGGAAGACGAGCCGGATCACGTCCTCCCCGGCAGGGGTCCAGGAGATGAAGCGCATGCCGGTGGTGATGAAGTTGAGGGGAGTCTCCGGCATGGCCTGGCTGACGAGGCGAATTCGCTCCCAGGGATCCTCGTGATGGAAGCGGACCGAGACCGACATGTGGGTGCTGGAGGTGAAGTCGAGCGCCCGGAATCCGACGCGGTCCATGGTCGGTGCGATGTCGAGCACGTCGGGCGTGGTCAGGCCGGTGGCGCTCCAGAGGCTCTGGTTGCCGTCGCGGGTGGTGGTGTCGACGATCTCGACGAGTTCGCCGCTCATCGGCTCTTGCCGGCACCGAACGTGCCCATCACCAGGTCCATCGCCGAGCGCGGAGGCTGGGCCTGATCGGACTTGACGGGCTTCACCGTCACCGGCCGCGCCTGGAGCATGTAGAGCTCGCCCCCTCCCCGCGCAATCGCCCACTCGATGTCCTGGTGGCCCCCGAAGTGGCCCTCGATCTTCCGGGCGACGTCCGCCAGCAGCCCGAGCTGCTCCTCGTCCAGGCACGCTTCGGCCTGGCGCTCGGCTGAAACCTCGGCCCGGGTGGCACCGCTGCCCGATGGGTCGGGCAGATACTCGAGCTGCTTCGGCCCGACGGACTTGGAGAGCACCTCCCGCGTCACCTTGCTGACCCGATACTCGTCCGGCGTCACCTCCCCGCCGACCACGGCGAGCCCCAGGCCCCAGCTCGCGTTGACGGCCACGGTGCTCGGGTCGCCGTTCAGCGGATTGCAGGTGAACATCACGCCTGAGACCCCGGCGTCGACCATCAGCTGGACGGTCACCCCCATCGCCGGCACGGCGTGCTCCGCGGCCATCTCGGCGCGGTAGCTGACTGCCTCAGGGCTGTACAGGCTCGCCCAGCAGTCGCGGACGGCCTCGTAGAGCTGATCGATGCCTCGCACCCACAGATAGGTCTCCTGCTGCCCGGCGAAGGTCGCCTCCTCCGAGTCCTCGCCGATCGCGCTCGAGCGGACCGCCACGGGCGGGCTCGGATCGCCGGCCTCGGAGGCGAGCTCCTCGTAGCGGGCGGCGAGCTCCTCGCGCAGCTCGTCCGGCAGCGGCGTCGCGCGGATCGCAGCGGCACATTTCTCCGCGTCACCGGTGAGGTCGACACCCTCGACCGCGGCCAGGTAGGTCTCCGCGGCCAGCGCGAACCCGGGCGGCACCGGGACGCCCGCCCCGATCAGCTCCCCGAGGCTTGCGCTCTTCGCGCCGAACCGCTCCTCGTCGGAGCGGCGCAGCTCGGCCAGCGCGCGAATCCGCTCAGCCGCCATCGCCGTTGCCGTCGATGATCTGCACCACGCCGGTCGAGCCGTCGACCCTCAGCATCTGGCCCGTCTTGATCCGCGACGTGGCCGTCCCGGTCCCGACCACGGCGGGTAGCCCGTACTCGCGCGAGACGATCGCCGCGTGGGACATGATCCCGCCGATGTCGGTGACGGTCCCCTTGATCTTGCTGAAGATCGGCGCCCACGACGGCGAGGTGATCGTGCACACCAGGATCTCGCCCGCGCGGACATCGGAGATGCCCTCCAGGTCCTTGACCACCCGGGCCGGTCCCTCGATCTCGCCCGGGGAGGCCGCGTAGCCGGAGAGCTCCGCGCCATCACCGTCCTGGGCGCGAGCCCACGCCTCGAGGCGCTCCTTGGTGATGCCCCAGAGCATCACGATCATCGGGTCGTTGACGGCCTCCGGCATCGCCCCTAGGGCGGGCGGCGGCGTCCATTCTCCGAGCTTCTCCAGGAGCTCCTTGCGGCGCTCCGCGATCGGCGGCCAGCGATGTGGGCCGAGCGCATCCCCGCCCGTCGCCCAGGTGAGCCCGAGCTCCTCCAGGGCCTCCATGACCTCATGGCGGGAGAGCTGGAAGATGTCCTCGACGTCGGCGAGGAAGTCGTGCTCGGCCAGCAGCGCCCCGAACTCGCGGATCTTGTTGAAGAAGCGCGACTGGAACCAGTAGTCGCAGTAGAACTTGTGCTCCTCGACGTAGGGGAAGACCTTGCGCGACAGGCCGATCAGCTCATCGAAGGTCGGCTGCGCCTCCTCGTCGATCAGCCCCCGGTACTCGGAGGCGATCCGGTCCCTCTCCCTCACGATCTCCTCGGTCGGTCGGTCGATCTCCTCTCCGGCCTGAAGCGCGGCGATGTGCCCGATCAGGGAGGCGTACGGGATGCTCGGGTCGTCGTTCCAGCTGCCGAAGTAGTGGTAGAGCCCGTCGCCGGTTCCCATGTTGAACCAGGGGTCCTTGATCTTCTCGAGCTCCTCCATCCACGAGCGGCCCTCGTCGGTCTTGCCCAGCTCGGCGTTGATCTCGTCGGGCGTGCGTCCCTCTTGGAACGCGCCGGCGACCTCCGTCTCGATCGCCAGACGCGCCAGCCGCCGCAGCTCCTCATCGGGCTTGAACAGGTCCACGTCCACCCCGGCGACCATCTGCGAGATGTGCTGGTCGGGGATGTCCGGCAGCTGCTCGCGGCAGAACTCGGCGAAGGTCAGATATGCGCCGTACCCGAGCAGGAGAAACTCGAAGTGGTGCTGCCACATCAGCTCCGCGCAGTGGAGCGCGTGACGGTAGGCGTCCAGCAGCTCGATGTTCGAGAGCTTGCGGTCGGTGTGGAGGACCTCCTCGTCCTCGTACTGGTCGAGACTCGGCACCTCGATCGCCTCGACCTCGCGGTTGAGTGCCTCCATCTTCTCGCGCCACCCCACGTAGAGCTCGTCCCAGTTGGAGAAGTAGTAACCCGCCCGCTCCTGGAATATCTCCGCCCGCCGGCCGATCTCCTCGGGGTCGGTGACGGGATTCGGGGAGATGTAGACGTAGCCGTTGACGATCCGGTAGTCGACGCCCATCACCGGCGGGACGGCGAAGGCGCGGTTCTGCCAGCCCGCGAACGCCGCGTAGGGGTGGTCGGTCTCGACGATGTCGAAGGCCGGCATCGGCAGGGGGAAGTGCATCGAGTTCCAGAACCAGAGGCGGTTCTCGTCCGCCTCCTTGCGGTGCTCGTCGAAGAGCGACCAGTACGGGTACATCTCCTCCCAGCCCTCGCATCCCTGCGGGGTCTCGATCGAGAATGGGCTCGGGAACGCGCCCACCTCGGACGTCGCGCTTGCCATCTTCTCTTCTCCTTCGCCTAGCGCCGCGAGAAA
Source organism: uncultured Solirubrobacterales bacterium (assembly GCA_963815045.1). Classification (GTDB taxonomy): domain Bacteria; phylum Actinomycetota; class Thermoleophilia; order Solirubrobacterales; family 70-9; genus DASUPK01. Next base: position 157,750 of record CAWFET010000002.1, on the reverse strand, counting down.
GTCAAGTCTATTGGTTTGTTTCCGGGTCGGGCCTGAATCCCGTGTCGATCGTGATCGCGCCGCCCACCGCGCGCGAGACACAGGTGATGATCGCCCCGCCCTCCGCCTTCTCCTCTTCGCTCAGGAAGACGTCTCGATGGTCAAGCTCACCCTCGCACTCGAGGACGGTGGCGGCACAGAGACCGCACTCCCCCCGCAGGCAGTCCCACATCACGTCGATGCCATCGTCCTGGAGCGCGTCCAACAGGGTGCGGTCCGCGCGCACCCTGATCTCGCGATCCTGATCTGAGACCCGGGCCACGAACTCCTCGGGAGCAAACTGCCCGCCGGACGCGAAGGTCTCGAACTGCAGCCGGTCCGGCCGGCGCTCCCTCGCCCGCCACTCCCTGATCGCGGCGTCGCGCAGCCGCACCGGGCCGCAGAGGTAGAGCTCGCCGTCGGGGTGCAGCCGGTCGATCTCCCGGCCCAGATCCAGCCGCTCGCCGTCCGCCGACACGAAGAGCTCGAGGCGGTCACCGAGCAGCTCGGAGAGCTCGTCGAGGAACGCCATCTGCTCGCGCGTGCGCGCGGCGAACAGGAGCCGGAAGGGCCGGCCATGGCGCTCGAGCGCACGAGCCATCCCGACGATCGGGGTGATCCCGATCCCCCCGGCAACCAACAGGTACTCCGCGCGCCCCCACTGCAACTCGAAGTGGCTCTTCGGCTCCGAGACGTGCACCTCCGTGCCGGGCTCGAGCGCGCGCACAAAGACGGAGCCGCCGCGGCTGTCCGGAATCTCCTTGACGGCGATCCGGTAGGCCCCGTCGACGGGCCCCTCTCCGACCAGGGAGTAGGAGCGCACGTCCGGCAGCCCGTCGACCTCGACGGCGATGTCGAGGTGACTGCCGCTGGGATACGGGCGGGCTCCCGCCGCCGGCTCGATCTCGATCATCCGGACGTCATTGGCAACGTCATGTGCGGCGCGAATCCGCGCCTCGCCGAAGTGCCTGCCGCGCTCGGCCAACAGCTCGGGTGCGGCGACGATGGTCACCAGACCACTCCGCGCTCAGCGCACTCCGAGGCGCTCGGCGTCCGCCTCAGTCGCCTCCACCCGGGTGGAGGTGCCGGCCTCCTCTTCAGCCTCCCGAGCGGATGCGGCATAGCGCTCGTCGGAGCCCTCCTCGGCGATCATCTTGTCGATCAGCCGGCGGGCCCACATGGCCCCGCCGTCGATGTTGAGGTTGTAGAACTGCTTGTCCGGGTGGTCGTCGACGCCCCTCTGCTGCGCCGCGAGGACCACCTCGTCCTCGCCGAAGACGCCAGTCACGCCCTCTCGGATGATCGTGGTGTAGCGCTGGTCCTCCAGCTTGTAGTTCCGCACGAAGGCCCAGAAGTAGTGGCAGGTCTTCTCGGTCTCGGGGGTCATCGTGTTGAGCACGTAGCCGTTGACTCCCTGTGAGCGGTCCCCGTCCGGAGCGCCGGTGCCGTGAGGCGCCACCCCGACGTCGATCGCGATCGTGCTTGGCGCCTGGAAGTGGATGATCTGCCAGCGGTCGACGTTGGGGACCTCCGCAGGCTCCTTCTCCATCTTCCATCCGAGCTGCATCCGCCAGAAGGGCGGCGGCTCGACGTCGATCATCCAGCGGGTCACCGTCGCTGAGTTCGGCCCGTGGGTGACCTCGAAGGGAACCTCCGTGATCGATCGCTGGCCGATGCTCGCCCCGTGCACGAAGGTCTCGTGCGTAAGGTCCATCAGGTTGTCGACGATCAGCTTGTAGCCGCATTCCAGGTGGATCAGCTTTCCGTCGCCGGCCCACTCCGGATCGTCGTTCCAGTGCATGTCGGGGATCAGGTCCGGATCGGCGAGGGCCGGATCGCCCGTCCACACCCAGACGAAGCGATGCCGCTCTTCCACCGGATAGCGCCGCACCCGGGCGGCCGGATTGATCGTCTTCTGCGACGGCATGAAGACGCAGCGGCCCTCCGGGTTGTAGACGAGTCCGTGGTACCCGCAGGCGACGTTGTCGCCCTCGATCTTGCCCTCGGAGAGGGGCATCAGCCGATGCCAGCAGGCGTTCTCAAGCGCCACGGGCTCGCCGCTCTCCTGCCGGTACATGACGAGGCTGTGGCCGCCGATCCGGCGGCCGAGCAGCTCTCGTTTGAGCTCAACGTCGTAGGCGGCCGCGTACCAGCAGTTCTTCGGCCAGTCCGCCAGCTTGAAGGTCTCGGGAACCTCGCGGATGTCGCCGTTGTGGCTTCCCTTGGTGGTGGTTCCGTTGGTGGTGCTCATCTCTTCCTCCTTGATCACGCTTGTCTCGCGGCGGGTGCGCCGAGCTCGCCGAGGGCTTCGAGCAGCAGCCGGTCGTGTTCCTCCGGCTTCACGTCCGGGAAGACCGTCGCGATCCGGCCGTCCGGATCGATCAGGGCGGTGGAGCGGCGATTGCCCCAGACCCTCAGGTCGCCGAACTGCAGCTCGTCCCAGACGCCGTAGGCGTCGGCAACCTCATGTCCCTCGTCCGAGAGCAGCCTGAACGCCAGGCCGTGCTTGTCCGCGAAGGCCCGCAGCTCGTCGACCGGATCGGGCGAGATGCCGAGGACCACCGCGTTCGCCGCCTCGTAATCCGCGGAGTGGTCGCGGACACCGCAGGCCTGCGCCGTGCAGCCTGGCGTGTCGGCCTTGGGGTAGAAGTACAGGGCCACCCAGTGCCCGCGGAACGAGGAAAGGCTGGCCGGCTCGCCATCCTGATCGGAGAGCGTGAAGTCGGGGGCCGGGCCACCCGCGTCGATCATCTCTTCCTCCTCGAATCGCTTGCGCCGCAGCAGTGCTAGGCACAAACTGTATACAACTTGTCACCCTAAATGACTACCTCAGGCGAGAATTCCCCATCGGATGAGCCACAGGACGGCGTTTCTGTATACAGAACCGCCCGTCTGCTGATCTCCTGCCCCGACCGGCCCGGGATCGTGGCGGCCGTCTCGAGCTTCCTCTTCGAGCATGGGGCCAACATCGTCTCCTCGGACCAGCACTCGACCGACCCCGAGGGCGGCCGGTTCTTCATGCGCATGGAGTTCGCGACCTCCGACATGGACCTCGAGCGCGATCGGCTCGAGGCGGCCTTCGAACAGGAGATCGCTGACCGCTTCGAGATGCGCTGGCGCATGTCTCATCCGGGCGATCGGAAGCGGATGGCGATCCTCGTCTCACGCTATGAGCACTGCGTCCTCGACCTGCTCTGGCGTTGGCGGCGCGGGTCGCTCGACGCTGACGTCGTGCTGGTCGCCTCGAATCATCCGGACCTCGAGGACGACGTGCGCTCCTTCGGCGTTCCCTTCCACCATGTGCCCGTGCCGCCCGACGGTAAGCCCGAGGCGGAGGAGGCCCTGCTCGAGCTGCTCGTGGGGGAAGTCGACCTGGTGGTGCTCGCCCGCTACATGCAGATTCTCTCCGGCGGCTTCCTCGATCGGATCGCCGTACCGCTGATCAACATCCATCACTCATTCCTGCCGGCCTTCGCCGGCCCGGACCCGCACCGGGAGGCCTACGAGTCGGGCGTCAAGATCATCGGCGCCACGGCCCACTACGTGGTCGAGGAGCTCGACGCGGGACCGATCATCGAGCAGGACACGGCGAGGGTCTCTCACCGTGACTCGGTTCCGGACCTGACCCGGCTTGGCGAAGACATCGAGCGCACGGTGCTGGCGCGCGCGGTCGCACTGCACCTCGCGGACCGCACGCTGGTCCACGCGAACAAGACGATCGTCTTCTAGCCGGCCGTCACTCGGTAGACGAGCTGAGCGCCGTCGAACCCCTTGAGCTCCAGGCGATCCTCGGTCGCCGTCAGGCCGTGCTCGCCCAGCCAGCTTGCCAATCGGCGGTGAGCCTCGGAGCTCAGCAGGATCTCACCCGGGCTTGCGGCAGCCTGGAGCCGCGCGGCGAGGTTGGTCGCCTCACCGCTCACCGCGATGTTGTCGTCCGATGTCCCTCGCGCCAGCATCCCCGGCCCCACGGAGATCCCAATGCCGAGTGGAAGATCGATCGACTCCGCCCTGTCCCGGAGCGCCAGCGCCGCCTCAAGGGCGTCTGCCGTGTGATCGAGGTGCGTGCCAGATGCGTTGAACGTCGCCATCACCGCGTCCCCGGCGAACTTGTCGATCATCCCCTGGCGCCGTCCCACCGCCACTCGCGCCAGCCGGTAGAGCATTCGCACCCGCTCGCTGAGCAGCTCGGGAGGCAGGGTCGAGCTGAGCTCCGAGTAGCCCCGCACGTCGGCGAACAGGGATGTCACCAGGCGCTCGCCGTGAGGCGTGACGGGCTCGGCGACGGGCTCGGCGACGGGCTCGGGCGGCGGTGGAAGCTCCACCCCAAGCTCGGCGCCGGCCTCGCGCACCTCATCGGCGATGAACCTGGCCTTGATCCGGTCGGCGTGATCGACGGCCGCCCGCAGCTCCGCCGCCGCCTCCTCCGACCTGCCTTCGGCCGAGAGCGCCAGGGCACGCTGCGTCCGGCCACGCAGCACCACGAGTGGGTAGCCGGCCTCAGCCGCCGCCTCGACAAGCGCGGTGAAGTGGGACTCCGCAGCCTCTGCATCGCCTCGAGCGAGAGCGAGCGTTCCGTCGATCTGATCGAGGTAGGCCGCGCCCGCCTCGGAGGGACGAGCTCGCGCCGCCCCTGCGAGCCGCTCCACCTCATCCAGCCGGCCGGCCGCCGCGAACACCTCGGCGGCGAGCGCCAGCGTCTCTCTGTAGGTGGCGAGTATCCCGGCGTTCTCACTCGTCTCCTCGGCGACCTCGAGCGCATCATCGGTCCGGCCGAGCGCCGTCGCCGTCCTGATCCTGGCGCCGGCGTCGTAGACGATGTCCTGGAGCTCCGTCCTCGTCGACGCGGGCGGCAGCACGCTCGCGGCCTCTTCGGGCCGCCCGAGCTCGGCGAGGATCTGCGCCGCCTGAATTCGAGCGCGCCACTCCATCTTCCCGAAGCCCAACCGCGCGTGGCGCTCGGCGGCGGCCTGCGCGGCAGCGAGGGCGCCTTCGAGCTCTCCACGGACGCCCGCGATGTAGCTCCTGCAGAGCAGATCACCGGAGCGGTCACCGAACCGCGCGTAGAACGGCAGGGACTCGAGCCGCCCGAGCCAGTCCTCCAAGCCCGAGAGCATCATGTGCGTCCGAGTCCAGATGTTGTTCCAGGCGACATTGCTCGCGATCTGCGAATAGCCGCTCGCCCGCGCCTCCTCGAAGACCTCGTCCATCAGGGCGAGGCCGCGATCCTGCTGGGCGCCGTCGATGTACCCGAGCGCGACGAAGCCGAGTGCCCAGGTTCGCTCCAGATGCGCCCCCGCCTGCTCGGCTATCGCAACCGCTTGCTGGGCCGATTCGAGGCAGCTCTCGTAGTCCAGCTCGAACGCGCTCATCCCGGCGAGGCGCTGGTGGGCCATCGATAGGTCCGCGGACGGACCGGCGGGCTCGAGGACGTCGAGGGCGCGCTCGTACTCGGCCCTCGCCGCATCCGGCCGCTCGGATTCCCAGTGGCACCGTCCCAGCACGAGCCGGTTGCGCGCCGCCTCGAGGGACTCGCCCAGGCCTTCCAGCTCTTCGATGCCGCTCGTCAGGAACCCGACGCCGCTGGCGGGCGCCCCGTTTCGCTGCTGGTCCCGCCCGATCCGGCAGAGGATCCGGGCCTTCTCGAGCGGATCGCCGACGTGGGGCAGGACTCGATCCAGCACCGAGATCGCCTCGCCGAAGGCGAGCGCTCCCTCCGCCTCCTCCGCGCTGCGCAGGCAGATGGGAACCGCCTCCTCGAACCTGCCCGCCCCGAGCAGGTGGCCGGCGAGGTCGACGGCCCGTGTCGCCTCGGCCCCGGCCAGCGCGTCAGCGGCCTGCGAGTGGATCGCCTGCCGGCGCGGCGTGACGATCTCCGCGTAGATCGCCTCCTGGGTGAGAGCGTGGCGCCAGCGACAGCGCCCCGGATGGCCCGGGACCTCCTCCAGCAGCTGCTGCGCCATCGCGGCATCGATGGCGCCGTGCACGACCGGCTCGGGCTCTCCCGAGACGGCGAGCAGCGTCCCCGCGTCGAAGCTCCGGCCGAGGATCGCGGCGGTCTCGAGGATCCCGACCTGCTCGTCGCCGAGCCGCTGGACTCGCAGGAGGATCGCGTGCCTGACCGTCTCCGGCAACGGCGTCGTCGTCAGGTCGCGGCCGTCCGAGCCTGGCGTGGTCGAGCCCTCGACCGCCTCCCGCAGCATCTCCTCGAGGACGAACGGGTTGCCCTCGCTGCGCTCGAGCATCAGCTCGTGAAGCTCGGGGTCCACCTCGTCCGCGCCGAGGATCGCGGCCAGCATGTCGCGGATGCCATTCGAGGACAGAGGTTCGAGCTCGACCACGTCCGCCACACCCGACCGCCGCCAGCCCTGCAGCACCGGCATCAGGGGATGGCGGCGGTTGAGCTCATCGCGCCGGTAGGTCACGAGGATCACCGTGGGGAGATCGGTGAGCCGCCGCGCGAGATAGTCGAGCAGCTCCCTGGTCGACGCATCCGCCCAGTGGACGTCCTCGATCACCAGCAGGAGCGTGCTCTCCCGGGCCGGCACGGCGAGCAGCGAGACGATCGCCTCGAACAGGCGCAGCTTCGCCTGCCCGGCGTCGGCGGACTGCTCGGGCGTGGCCCCCGGCGAGAGGCGCGGAAAGAGCTGCGCGAGCTCCGCAACCCCCGGCCCCACCTCCTGCTTGAGGCGATCCGCGTCGGCGTCATCGAGGTAGTTGCCGATCGCCTCGACGAAGGGCAGATACGGAAGCGTCAGCTCGGCGTCGCTGCAGGCACCGGCGAGAACCGTGCAGCCCAGCTCACGGGCCTCCCGCGCCAGCTCCCGCGCCAGCCTGGTCTTGCCGATTCCCGCCTCGCCGGCGAGCGCGACGAACCGGCTCTCGCCACGGCGTGCGGCCAGCAGCGCGTCCTCCAGCACGGCGAGCTCGTCGTCGCGACGAATCAGGACGGGGCAAAGGGCGTTCCTCGCCACCACGCGCTCATTCTCGCGCAGCCGCGGGAGCGAACGTCGGAGCTAGGCCGAGACGCGCTCGCCCTCGCGCCGGCGCTCGCGCGCCCGTGGGCGCTCGGAGAGCTGCACCGGAGCGGCCGCCATGGCCCGGACGCGCATGTCGGACCAACTGACACCCTCGCGCACGAGCGCGGGGACGCCGAGCGCCACGGCGGTCGCGATCTCGACCGCCTGCAGGATGACGCCGTAGGCCAGCGCGTCGGCGGGATTGATGCCGAAGCCCTGATGAAGCACGCTGATGATCGCGAGCTGGAAGATCCCGATGTTCGACGGCGTGGCCGGCACCACCGCGGTCACGTTGACCGCGAACAGGCAGGCAGCCGCGGCGCCGATCGCGACCTGATGGTCGAGCCCGAGGGCCGCGAACAGAGCCCAGCAGGAGAGGAGCTGCAGGAACCAGGCGAAGAGCTGTGCGCCGGCGGCGATTGAGCCTCGGCGCGGGTCGCGGAAGACGGTGAGGCCCTTGCGAGCCTGCTGCAGCGCGCCGCGGACCGCCTGGACCGCGCGGGCGATCCGGCCCTGTCCGTTCACCTTGACGACGGACGGCGCCATCAGCACGGCCAGCAGCACCACCAGCGGAGCGGTCGAGACCAGGAAGAGCTTCTGCGTGCTCGCCTGGAAGAGATCGGTGGTCGAGACGATGATCCCGCCGAGTAGCACCAGCGCGAGGATGTTCAGGGCGGTCTGCGCGACGAGGCTTCCGATCAGGACCGGGAAGGTCTCGCGCATCCGGCCGATGTGGCGGGAGAGGACCATCGCCCTGGCGGGCTCGCCGAGCCGGGCCGGCAACGTGGCCGACATCAGGACTCCGATCATCGTCGCCGAGGTCACGTCACGGCGGCGCACGTGGAACCCGGGCAGCGCCGCCCGCGTGATCGCGACCCAGGAAGCGGCGCGGGCGAACATCGCGCCCACCATCAGCGCACAGGCGATCAGGACCCACTTGACGTCGGAGTCGATGATGTTGCTCGCCACCTGGTCGACGCCGATTCGCCGGGCGGCGAGCGCGGTCAGGCCGAGGCCGAGGATGCTGGCGACCGCCACGCCGGCCTTGCGGGCGACGCGCTTGCCGCGGCTCCGAGAGTCTTGGAGGGCGGGCTCCAGGGACGGCAGGCGCCTGGCGGGACGCTTCGGCCCGCCGTCCATCCGCACCATCCCGGTCCGTCTCGCGTAGGCCTCGGGCGGCCAGATCGCCGCGGGGGCGGGGTCGATCGCCTTCTCGTAGACCTCGGTGACCTCCTCGGAGATCCGCGGCCACGCGTAGCGCTCCGCGCTGCGGCGGCCGGCTTCGCCCATCGCCTTGATCCGCTCGGGCTCATGCGCGAGAAGCTGAAGCTCCTCGGCGAGCGCCTGCGGATCGGCTGGAGGCACGAGGATTCCGTCGACGCCGTTGGTGACGACGTCGCTGTAGCCGGCGATCGCGGACGCGACCACGCCGGTCCCGGCCGCCATCGCCTCGATCAGCACCATCCCGAAGCTCTCACCCGCCAGCGACGGGGCGCAGAGCAGGTCGGCCTCGCCGAGCTGCCGCCAGAGAATCGAATCCGAGACCTTGCCGAGGACGTCGATGTGGTTCATCAGGTCGGGGTCGCCGACGCGGCGTGAGATCTCCTCTGGGTCGGATCCGACGATGGTGAGCCGGGACGGCACGTGCTCGACGAGCGCCTGGAAGGCGGCGAGCAGGACCGGCAGGCCCTTGCGCTCCTCGGCGCGGCCGACGAAAAGAAGGCGGAGCTCGTCGCTGGCGCTCTTCGGTCCCTGCGGCGCGGCCTCGATGTCGACGCCGTTCGGGACGATCGCGTACTCGCCACCGAACCAGCGGCGGCCGGTCCACGCGGCCGCCTCAGAGACGGCGATGCGGGCGGAGAGCTGATTCATGCGGCGACGGGCGCCGAGCAGGCTCGCGACGTGATTGGGGAAGCCCTTGGTCGAGTAGGCGTGGAACGTGCCGACGACGGGAGCGTCGCGGAAGACCATCGCGTCCCAGCCGACCAGCGGCGCCAGCGGCTCGTGCACGTGCACGACGTCGTAGTTGCCTGCCTTGAGCTCCCGGCGAAGCGAGATCGGGCCCTCCGGGAAGACGGAGACGTTCGAGACCGCCCCGTTCGCGCCGACGCCCACCGTGCGGCCCAGCGGGATCAGGTAGTCCGGAGCCTCCCGCAGCTCGGGGTGGGAGCGGTGCAGGCGGCGGCTGATGCTGTCCGGCGGATCCCACGGGGCCAGCACGCGAACGTGATCTCCTCGGGCGATGAACTGCTCCGCCAGCGCCTCAACATGCCTGTTCACGCCTCCCTGATAGGTCCAGGAATAGGGCGACGCAAGCGCAATGCGCATTGGGCCAGGGTACCGGTAGTGCTGGTTGTGCTTAGTGGCGGAAGTCACACCCTGTTGATTTACCCGCCCGGCATTCACCCATTACGCGGGGAACTACGGATCCGTGCCTGCCTGGGCCCAGGCGAAGGCGAGCGTGGCGCCCAGGGCGAGGCTTCCGAGCACGAGAAAGGTCGCGCCCGAATCGTTCACGAGGACCCCGGTGGCGACGGCGGCACAGGCACCGAGAAAGCCCGCCCGGGCGGGCGGCGCCGTCTTGAGCCAGGCGTCGACCCGGCGCCATTGCGTGATGCAGGCGCATACACCGGCAATGAGGAGCCAGAAGAGGGGATTGCCGGCAGCCTGGGCGAAATCGTTGCCCGAAAGCTCCAGGCGGCGTTGCGCGATGTCGGCGAGGTCGTTGGCACCGCCGGCGTCGAGCACCGAGCGAGTCAGGTGCGCGTTCCCGCCGGAAACCAGGTCGATGAGGACGACGGCGACGACAGACAGAAGCGAGACCGCGATCACCACGGCCAGGACGAGACCGTGGCGTTTGATGGTCGTATATCGACCATAGATCTCCACGGTCCCGGCGCTCAGGGACGCCGCGGCAACGACCGCGCCAACGGGGAGCACGATCGCGGCGCCAACGTCGGCGCCAAACCGCCCAGCGGCGAAGAGAAGGGCCGCGACGCCTCCGACCCCGAGGAAAGCGCCGATCCCGGCCCCCCTTCCCCAGCCGCGTTTCGCGCTGAGCGCTGCCCCCACACCCACGGGCACCATCACCGCAATCAGCGCCTCGAGCTCGTTGCCGATGCCGTAGAAGCGGACCCCGAAGATCGGATTGGGACCCAGCAGCGAGAGCTTCGTCAGCTCCGACCCGGTCATCACGTCGATCGCGTACGCGATCACGGTGATCGCACAGGCCATCACGAGCGCCCACCAACCCCGGACGAACGCCACCGTCACCGCCGCCAGCCCGCCCGCGCCGAGTCCGACGAGCAGACCCTCCGCCACGACACTCGGCTCGATCGCGGCGCCGACGAGCAGCGTCAGCGGCATGTAGGCGAAGGACAGGGCCAGCCAGGCGGATGCGCGGCGCCGGATCCTGGGCGCGACCACCCCGGCGAGGGCCGCCACGACGATCCAGGCGACCAGGCTCCAGATCACCACCGGCGCCCGCCGATCCGGTATTGCCTGCATCCGGTCGGATAGCTCTTCGAGGGCGCCCGGATCCACTTCCCGAGTGGTGCGAATCGGCTCCCCGTCCATTGCATCCGGAATGTGCAGGCCGAACCGCCGCAGGACCGTCGGGGCGAGGTCGGTGGAGAGGACGTAGCCGTCCGTGCGGGTCGAATCCGAGGTGAGGTTCCCCTTGAACCCTTCTCCGGCGATTCCGATCGGCACGACCTGGCGGCCACGGAGCGGCTCCACCAATGCGATCAAGAGCCCGTCACGCGACATGTGGGTCATCTGCTTGCCGACCTCGCCGATACCGGAGGCAAGAACGCTGAAGCTGCCGAAGTTGGACGCCCCCACCGCGCCGTCACGGAGCGCGGCCATCAACCCAGCGGATCCCGCGGCGGGGGTGGCATCCGAGCGGATCTCGCCGGACAACAGACTCGACCCCAGCAGCCCGGGAACGATCTCCGCCGGGGCGCTGTCGGCTCTTTGGACGATGTGCTCCCAGTGGGGCACCCGGAACAGGAAACCGCGGAGGGGAGGCAGCGCTCGGTCATAGAGGTTGTCGTCGACCCGATTCCCCTGCGAGATGTCGAGATAGGTCTGCTCCGGCGGCACCTCGCCGATACCCGTGCTCATCAGACCCGGCGAGAGACCCGCCGCGGCGAGCTGTCCGACCGTGGTGTCCGGAGGCAGCACCATCACGATCACGTCGGGCGGGAGGCGTGTGATCGTTGGCTCCTCGACTCCGAGGCCCGCCGCCGGGGGCGCGCACCCGCACGTCAGTGCCCCGGCCAGCAGAGCGGCGGTCACTAACCTTCGTCTCGTGGCCGGCCGCACGTTCGTCAAGTTCACGTTCTTCAAGCTCGACCCCGCCTGGCGACGGCGCCTGCCCGAGGAGCGGGCGACCGACAAGGCCGAGTTCCTGGCGGCCTGCGAGGACTTCGCCGAGGACCGCTCGCTGCGAGCGTATTCGACGGTCGGCACCCGCGGCGACACCGACCTGATGCTGCTCAGCCAGAGCCCGAACCTCGAGGACATCCACACCTTCCACGTGGTCCTCAGCCAGAGCGGCCTAGCCCGCTGGGCGTCCATCCCGTACTCCTATCTCGCGATGACCAAGCCGTCGCCCTACTCCGACAGCGAGTCCCGGCAGGAGATCTGCGTGTCCGACCGCAAGTACCTCTTCATCTACCCGCTCGACAAGAAGCGCGAGTGGTACGGCCTGCCGATGGAGGAGCGCCAGCGGATCATGAAGAGCCACATCGAGGTCGGCCGCCGCTTCCCCGAGATCACGATCAACACCGCCTACTCCTTCGGGATCGACGACCAGGAGTTCGTCGTCTCATTCGAGGGCGACGACCCGGGCGAGTTCCTCGACCTGGTCCAGGAGCTCCGCCCGACGGAATCGAGCGCCTACACGCTGCGCGACACGCCGATCTTCACCTGCGTCTCGATGTCCCTCGGGCGGGCGCTCGACGCACTCGACGGCACCGCCGCGACTGCCGTCACCCCTGCGTAGCCCACCCACTACCCTTTCCCGCTCGCTGTGATCGGAACTGAGGAACAACCGCTGCGCGTCGCCATCGTGGGGTCGGGCCCGGCCGGCTTCTACACGGCCGAGCACGTCCTCAAGCACGAGGGAACACACGCCGAGGTCGACATGTTCGACCGGCTCTGCACGCCGTACGGCCTGGTCCGCTTCGGTGTCGCCCCCGACCATCCCAAGATCAAGTCCGTGATCCGCGTCTACGAGAAGACGGCGGCCCGGCCCGAGTTCCGCTTCTTCGGCAACGTCGAGGTCGGCAAGGACGTCACCGTCGACGAGCTCCGCGAGCGCTACCACGCGGTCGTCTTCGCCTACGGCACCGCGACCGACCGCCAGCTCGGGATCCCCGGCGAGGACCTCCCCGGGTCACATCCGGCCACCCAGTTCGTCAACTGGTACAACGCCCACCCCGACTACGCCGATCACGAGTTCGACCTCTCCTGCGAGCGCGTCGTAGTGATCGGCAACGGCAACGTCGCCGCCGACGTCGCCCGGATGCTCGCGCTGACCCGCGAGGAGCTCACCGAGACCGACACCGCGGACCACGCGATCGAGGCCTTCTCGGGCAGCAACGTCAAGGAGATCCTGGTGCTCGGCCGACGCGGCCCCGCGCAGGCCGCCTTCACCAACCCCGAGGTCCGCGAGCTCGGCGAGATGGTGAATGCCGACATCGACATCGACGCGGGCGAGATGGAGCTCGATGAGATCAGTCGCGAGTGGCTCGACTCCGACGACGCCGACCCGACCAACCGACGCAACGTCGAGATCTTCACCGACTTCTCCGGCCGCGAGCCCGAGGGCAAGCCCCAGAAGATCACCCTCCGCTTCCTCCGCTCGCCCATCGAGATTCAGGGCGACGGCAAGGTCGAGCGGATCGTGATCGGGAAGAACGAGCTGCAGCGCGGAGAGGACGGCCGGATTCGCGCCGTCGACACCGGCGAGCGGGAGACGATCGAGTGCGGCCTGGTGCTGCGCTCGATCGGTTACAAGGGCATCCCGATCGAGGGCATCCCCTTCGACCAGGGCCGCGGCCTGATCCACAACGAGGTCGGCCGAGTCCACGACGGCGATGGCAACCAGGCTCCCGGCCTCTACGCCGTCGGCTGGATCAAGCGCGGCCCCTCCGGAGTGATCGGCACGAACAAGAAGGACGCCCAGGAGACGGTCGACGAGCTGTTCGCCGACGTCGAGGCCGGCAAGGTCCCCGAGGCCGAGCTGGCCGCGGACCGCGGCTCGATCGAGGCGCTTCTTGCCGAGCGGAAGCCCGATCACGTCACCTTCGAGGGCTGGCAGGCGATCGACGCCGCCGAGGTCGCGGCGGGCCAGCCGCACGGCCGCCCGCGGGTCAAGTTCTGCCGCACAGCCGAGATGGTCGAGGCCTCGAAGGCCGCGAAGACCGCCGCCTGACCCTCGCATGGACGACGCCGACGCAGCACGGGAGCTGGAGAGGCTCCCGATCGAGCTGCCGAAAGGCCTCGAGATCGTCTGGCTCGGAGTCTCCGGCTACCGCCTGACCTACGAGGGCATCTCCCTCTTCATCGACCCGTACCTCTCACGGGTCCCCCTGCGGACATTCCTGATGCGGCGGCGGGCCCTCCCGGATCCGGCCATGATCGAGCGCTACGCAAAGGCGCCCGGCGAGGTCGCCGGGGTCCTGGTCGGCCACACCCACTTCGATCACGCCGTCGATGCGCCCTTCCTGGCCAGGCGCTTCGGGACCCGGGCATACGGGTCGGCTTCGCTGGCGCACCTCATGCGACTCCACGGGCTGGGCGAGCTGGCCGTCGACGTCGATCCCCACAGGCCCTACGAGCTCGGGCCTTTCGTCGTGCGATTCGTGCCGAGCCGGCACTCGAAGCTCCTGTTCGGCCGCAAGGTCCCGATGGACGGCGAGCTCACCTGCGACCACCTCCACGGGCTCTCGCCGACGAGCTACAGGTGCGGCGACGTCTTCGGCATCCGGATCGACGTCGCCGGCACCTCCCTCTATCACCAGGGCAGCGCAAACCTCGACGACGGCGAGTTGGGGAATGACCCGGTCGACCTCTTCCTCGCCGGGGTCGCCGGCCGCAGCGTCACCCCGCGCTACTGGGAGCGCATCCTCCCGAAACTCGACCCCTCCATCGTGGTCCCGACCCACTACGACAACTTCTTCACCCCGCTCGGAGAGCCGCAGGACTACGCGCTGCGCGTCAAGCTGGCGGAGGTCCCCGGCGAGGTCGGTCGGGTCGCGCGCGACGCGAGGGTTGCGGCCCTGCCGCGAATCGACTCGTAGGCGACGCTAGGTGTGCGCCGGCGTCGGGTCGCTCGGCTCCCGCCAGCGCCGCTCGATGTCGCGGAGCATCTTCGGGTAGACGAGCAGGTACCGGAACGGCTTGATCGCGGCCATGTAGGCCTCGCCGCGCATCCCGTTCGGCTTCACCAGGACGGCCATCTGGCCGCGGTGCCCGCGGGAGCCGTCCGGGACCCAGCCGACGTGCATCACCCCGTGCATCGTGCGGTTCGCGATCTCTGCCGCCCACTCGTCCTCCAGCAGATAGAGCGGGCTGAACGGGAGCCCGCTGACCTCCGGGCCTCGATCGGCGTCACGCAGGTCGTCGGGCAGCCTGTCCCGCAGCGAGGGGACCCGGCCGCCGACACCGTCCTCGTCGTCATCCCAGCCGAACAGCTCTCCGAGCTTCCAGCGAAGGGCGAACAGCGCGCGGACAGCGAGGGATGAGCTCTCGGAGGTGTTCGTATCGGCGAAGCGCTCGATCAGGAGATGGAAGTCGTCGGGGCCGCCCGGGGTGGGCAGGGCCCAGACGTCCTCCACCCGGAAGTCGGGGGCGATCTCGTGGATCTGCCAGGGCCGGGAGGTGTGTGCGGTTTCTGGGAGTCGCATCCGATCTATACGGTAGCGTATATATCCGATGCCTGCACCGACGCTCACCCCCCGCGCTCGCTGGATCGACGAGGGCCTCAGCGCCCTCGCCACCGGCGGCCCCGATGCCGTGCGGATCGAGCCCCTCGCCCGATCGCTGGGAGTCACCAAGGGCGGGTTCTACGGGCACTTCGGCGACCGCCAAGCCCTGCTCGAGGAGATGCTCGACGCCTGGGAGCGGACGATGGTCGACGACGTGATCGAGCGGGTCGATCAGGAGGCCGACGATCCGAAGGCCCGCCTGCAGCGGCTGTTCGCGATCGCCACCTCCGGCCCCGGCCTGCTCAAGGCCGAGCTCGCGATCCGCGACTGGGCCAGGCGCGACAAAGCGGTCGCGCGCCGCGTGAAGCGGGTCGACAACCGCCGGATGGAGTACATGCGCTCGCTCTTCGATGCCATCTGCCACGACGAGGACGAGGCCGAGGCCCGCTGCCTGCTTGCCTTCTCCCTGTTCATCGGCAGCCCCTTCATCACCGCCGACCACCGCGGCCGCGGCCGGATCGAGGTCATAGAGCGCGCGCTCGCCGGCCTCCTAGAATCATCCGGCGATGGCGATCTCCACAGATGAAGTCCGCCTGATGATCGAGGCCTCCCTGCCGGGCGCGCAGGTCGAGGTCGTCGATGAGACCGGCACGAAGGATCACCTGCGCGCCACCGTCAGCGCGCCGCAGTTCGAGGGCCTCTCGCGAATCGAGCAGCACAAGCTCGTCAAGAAGGCCGTTCAGACCCGCTTCGACGACGGATCGATCCACGCGCTGTCGGTCAAGACGTCGGTCCCGGAGTAGGCGCTCGCTACGATGGGTCGCGATGACTGAACCCACTCTCAAGGACAAGGTCGAGGAGCTCATCCGGGAGAACAAGGTCCTTCTCTTCATGAAGGGCAACCCGGAGGCGCCTCAGTGCGGCTTCTCAATGCGGGTCGTCAACGTGCTCGAGTCATACGGCGTCGAGTACGGCGCGGTCGACGTCCTCCCAGCGCTCCAGCCTCTGCGCGAGGTGACCGCCGAGATCTCCGACTGGCAGACCTTCCCCCAGCTCTACGTCAACGGCGAGCTGGTGGGCGGCTGCGACATCATCGAGGAGATGGACGAGTCCGGCGAGCTGGCGACGCTGCTCGGCGTCGAGCAGCCGGAGCGCCCGTCCGCGAAGCAGGAGTTCGTCGCGGACAACCCGCAGCAGAGCCCGCCGATCCAGATCCAGCGCTAGCCGCGCAGACGAATCGAGCTAGACCGCGGCGGCCTTCTCGGCCGTGTCTTCCTTCACCTGGAAGGAAGAGCCGCAGCCACAGGCAGCCTCGACGTTCGGGTTGTTGACCGCGAAGCCGGCGCCCTGCAGGCCGTCGACCCAGTCGACCTCGGAGCCGAAGACGAACTGCATGCTCGTCTTGTCGACGACAACCGCGACGCCCTGGTTCTCGAAGCGGTGGTCTTCCTCCTTGGGCGCGTCGAAGGCGAGCGCGTACTGGAAGCCGGAGCAACCGCCGCCGCGAACCGCGACGCGCAGTGCCTGCTCGGCCCCGTTCTCCTGCTCGCCCAGCAGCTCCTTGATCTTGCCCGCCGCCTTGTCGGTCAGCGTGATGGGCTGTAGTGACTCACTCATCGAGATGGATTGTAGACGGCGCTCCCCTCGGGTTCGAAATACTTCCGGCATGCCCAGCGAGGAGGCGGTCGTGCGCGGCACCTTCGAGGCGATGTCCGACGCCCGCGGCACGCCCATCGCGGAGCGCGACGCGCTGATGGAGCAGTGGTTCGATCCGGAAGTCGAGTACGTCGAGGACGAGAACTGGCCGGGCTCCACCGCGTACCGCGGCCGAGATTCCGTGCGCGACGCCTTCGCCGGCTACGAGGAGATTCTTGGAGGAGACCTGACGGTCGAGGAGGTGCATGCAGGCACAGACGGACTGCTGGCGATCATCCGGTACGCGGGAGAATCCACGGGCGCCTCGGTTCCATGGGAACAGCGCTGGGGATATCACTGTCGCGTCCGCAACGGGCGGATCAGCTACTTCCGGGCGTTCGCCGATGTGGACGAGGCGGCTCGGGCCGCGGGCGTCTCCTCCCCGTAGCGCCAGTCCAGGTACTGCAGGATCCGCCGCGAGTCGTTGACGACCTCGTCGCCGTCCACCAGCACGGGCACGTAGGGCATCTTGGTCAGCTCGACGATCTCCGGCCGCTGCGACCGCCTCCGCTGGACCCGCTCGGTTCGGTATTCGAGGCCGAGCTTCTTCATGCGCCGGGCGACGGCGCCGCAGGGACAGAGGAAGTTCGTCGGGGTGCCACAGCGATAGAGGACACGGCGGGGCTCGCTCATCAGGTGAAGGGAATCAGGCTCAGGGCTCGGCCGGTGCCGCGCAGCGCCAGGTCGGTGAGCCGGTGTCCCTCGGCGCGCTTTCCGAGCTCCTCGAGCTGCCAACGGACCGTGTCCTCGAGCGTCTCCTCATGCGGGCGGGGCTCCCAGCCGAGCTGCTTGCGCGCCTTGTCGTTGCGGTAGGTGAACCACTGGGTGCCGGAGCGGACCTCGTCAGCGGAGGTGGGCAGCCGGAGGCCGGCGAGCTCCATCATCTCCACCCCGGCGAGGACCATGCGCCCCTGCATCCGCAGCGGGGGTGCCGGCACTCCGGCGATGCGACTGAGGTCGGCGAAGAGCCGCTGCTGGGTGAAGTTGCGACCGGTGAGCAGGTACCGCTCGCCGTCCTCCCCACGCTCGTCTGCCAGCACGTGCCCCCTGGCGACGTCGCGCACGTCGACGATGTTGATCGCGCCGTCGAGGTAGCCGGGGATCCGGCGCAGCAGGAGGCGGCGGACCAGGGCGTTCGAGGTGCCGCTCGGATTTGGGTCGTCTGGCCCGAGCACGAAGGAGGGATTGACGATCGTGACGGGCAGGCCCTTGGCCGCGGCGCGCATCGAGACCAGCTCCGCCTCGTGCTTGGAGTTGATGTAGGCGATTCCCAGCCGGCCGACGGTGAAGGGCTGGTCCTCGTCGATCGTCTCACCCTTCCTCGCGGCCCCGACCGCGCTCGAGCTGGAGGTGAGGACGGCCTTGACGACGCCGGCGCGGAGCGCCTCCTCCATCACGTTCCGCGTCCCCTCCACGTTCACCTCGAACACCCGGTCGCGGGCGCGGCTGCGCATCGAGGTGGTGCCCGCGACGTGGAAGACGCGCTCGACTCCCTTCATGGCCTTCCGGACCGCCTTGCGGTCTGTGACGTCGCCGACCGCGCGCTCGAATTCGACGCCCTCCAGGGGCTTCGTGTTGCTCTGCTTGCGGACCAGCAGCCTCAGATCGTCGCCGCGGCGAGCCAGCTCTCGGGCGACGTGGAGACCGACAAAGCCCGTAGCGCCGGTGACGAGGGTCTTCGACATCCGCGGGCATGGTAGAACGCCCCAATGCCCTCGACCGCGGTCGTCGCCGATACGACCTCATATCTGCCGCCGGAATTGCTCGCGCAGCACGATGTGAAGCTCGTCAGCCTCTACGTCGGGATCGAGGGGGAGCAGGAACGCGAGTCCGACATCGCCGATCTGCACGCCTTCTACGAGCGCCTGAGGATCTCGGACCAGACGGTGACCACATCGCAGCCCTCGGTCGGGGACTTCATCTCGGTCTACGAGCCGCTGCTGGACGAGGGCAAGGAGATCGTCTCGATCCACCTCTCGTCCGGGATCTCCGGCACCTACGAATCGGCGATGCAGGCGCGGGAGCGGCTGACCGCCGATGGCAAGGGAGGCGAGCGCATCGTGGTCTGCGACTCCCTGACGGGAGCTGGTGGCATGGGCCTGATGGTGCTGGCGGCGGCGCGCGCCGCCGAGAACGGTGAGAGCGCCGCCCAGGCCAAGGACCACGCGGAAGAGGCCCGCAGGGCGCTCAAGATCTGGTTCGCGGTCGACACCCTCGACTACCTGCGCCGCGGAGGCCGCATCGGCGCGGCCCGCGCCTGGATCGGCACGACGTTGAAGATCAAGCCGATCCTCACGCTCGACAACGAGATCACTCCCATCGAACGGGTGCGCACCCGAAGCCGCGCGTTCGAGCGGATGGTGGACTACGCGCGCCAGCGCCAGGAGGCGGGCGCGGACGGCTGGGTCGTCCAGCACGTCCAGGACCCCGAGAACGCCGAGCGCCTGGTCGAAGCGTGCAGGCCGATCTTCGGCAACGAGCCGGTCTTCACATCGGAGGTCGGCCCCGTGATCGGGGCCCACGTCGGACCGGGGCTCCTGGGCGTGGGCGGCGTGCCCAGGTCGCTGCTGGAGTTCTAGGAGCGCCGGCGGAGTGCGATGACTCCGCCGATCAGCAAGCCGACGACGGCAGCGCCGACGGTGAGCTCGGTGCTGTGCTCGCGGATCTGCCGCTTGACATCCGTGGCCTGAACCCAGCGGTTCCGCAGCGCCTCGACCGAGCGCGAGAGGTCCTGGCGCCGCTGGATGACGTCGCGGCGGATCTGATCAGAGGAGCGGGTACCGGGAGGAGGCATCGGTCGACGCCCGTTCCCCACGGACGAAACGGCCTGGCCGGTGGGCGTGCTCAAGGTGCGTCCTCCTTTCCGTTGTGTCCCTCAAAGGCAGCCTTGATCTCCTTCGCCTCCTCGATCGCCATGTCGGGCGTCGGGGGCGCGGCGCTCTTGAAGGAGCGGTAGGCGAAGAGCCCGCCGGCGATGCCGATCAGCAGGAAGATCCCCGCCTCGACGAAGAAGCCGGCCCATGGGTTGTTGAAGACGAGGTCATTGAGCAGCCAGGCGAAGCCATTCATTGCGAGGGCCAGGGCGAGCAGGGCGAATACGCCCGCGACCAGACCCGCGACGGATCCGCGCAGGAGGCTGTTGAACTTCTCCGTGACCTCGGTCTTGGCAAGCTCGATCTCCTCGCGGATCAGGGTCGAAGCCTGATCGGATACCTCGAAGACGAGCTCGCCCACGGTCATGTCCTCGACCGAGCGCTGATCGTCCGGCGGGGCCGGGGGCGTCTGCGTCGGCCGGGTGCCCTCGCCGTCGGTCACTCGGGCGGCTCCTCGTTGAAGACGCGCCGCCAGATGACCTCGGAGAGCCGGTGGGCGGCGACGGTCGCAAGCGCGCCGGTGGCCGCCAGGAGGGCCGCCCAGATCAGTCTTCTCAAGATTTCGCTGTCCATTCCTTGATCTCCTCCCCCGGGGTCGCGGCTACCCGGGCTCGTGCGAGGAGTAAACCAAGTCGGCGCTCCGGCCGTTGGCCTGCGGGCCGGTGCGCTCGGCGTAGGTCGCCCAGCGCTCGAAGAACGTGCTGTAGACGGCATGGGTCCAGCGCGGATCCGCCGCCTCGAGGAGGCCGTGGGAGCCTGCGCGGAGGATCCAGACCCGGACCAGGTCGTTGCCGTTGGCTGCCTGCTGAAGCATGCGGGCGTGCTCGACCTTGACTATCCCGTCGTCCTCGGGGTGGAGAACGAGGAGTGGCACCTTCGCGCCGGGCACGTGGTCGATGCCGCGGGAATGAGTCCAGATCTCCTCGGCGTCGACTCCGTAGTACGGCGCCGAGACGACCTCCATCGCCTGCATCATGTCCTCCGCCTCGGGCGGCCAGCGCCCGGAGCGGACCCGGGAGATCAGCGCCGCCTCGAACGCGCGGTGAAGGGGGTAGCGGGGATGGCCGCGCGGCACGGGCTCGGACAGGCGCTCCCAGGCGAGCTTCGGGATCGCCGGCGGGGAGACCGCGAGGATCCCGCCGTCGAGCGAGGTGGCGGTCTCCTGGAGGTCACACGCGTTGAGCACCGAGCTTCCGCCCAGGGAGATGCCCAGCGCGCCGACGCTCGTGCCGCCGAGCTCCTTCATGTAGGTGGCCAGGGCGAGGATGTCGAGCCCCTCCTTCCAGCCCCCGGTCGAGGGAGCCGGGCTGGTGAGCTCCGTCATCCCGAAGCTGCGCAGGTCGAGGGCGGCGACGTTGAAGCCCCACTCGTAGAAGGCGCGGACGGCGATCTGCCGGACGTAGTCAAAGCGGCTGTTCGTGAAGAGGCCGTGGACGACGATCAGCGAGGGCCGCGCGGCCTCCTGCAGTGCGATGGAAGCTGCGATCCGCTCGCCGTCGGCCCCCTCGACGATGTGGTCCTTGAACTGGCCGGGGTAGCGGTAGCCGATCACGGCGCCCTCACGGTTCTGGGCGACGACGAAGTTGGAGATGTCCGCGAGCCCCTTCCGCAGCTCCGCGAAGTCGGAGTGCCGCAGGTGCTCGGGGATGGTCTCGAGATCGCGCATCAGCGCGTCCATCGAGCGCTCACGCTCGGGCGGCACCGGGAGCGGCCGCTTGGAGCGGCGCTCGAGCGCCATCAGGTAGTCGCGGATGCGCCCGCCCACGAGCTGGCCGAAGAGCCACAGCGGCAGCAGCACGATGCCGAGCAGAACGTTCGCGAACTTCGCCGTCCCGTGCAGGACCCGGTCCTGGCGCTCAGTCCTTGCCAGTCCCTCCCACATGGGGGTCAGCCCGCGACCGCGTCGCCGACCGGCCTCGGCTCGAGGCCGTCGCAGATCGTCTCGACGACGAGCCGCTTGGCTCGCTCGTAGTCCTCGTCGGCGGAGGGGATCGACCCGAAGATCCAGCCGGTGAGCAGCTGCTCGATGGCGCCGTAGAAGACCATCGCGGCGAAGTTCGGGTCCACATCGTCACGGAACTCGCCGGCCTGCTGAGCATCGGAAACGATCTCCGCGACCAGGTCGTAGGCCTGCCGGATCTCCGGAAGATGGGTGCGCCCGAAGGAGTTGGCGGCCCTGGTGACCTCGACGATGATCACCTTCATCAGCTCGGGCTCGTGCCGGTAGGACTCGATGATGAAGTTGGCGACGCCGGCGAGCTTGTCGCGTGGCGGGGCATCGCTCCCCCGAACCTCCTGGCTCGCCTCCACGAGCAGAGCCCAGCGCTCCGAGAAGAGCTCGTTCAGCATCTGGTCCTTCGAGTCGAAGTAGTGGTACACGAGGCCGTAGGCCACACCCGCCTCCGCTGCCACGTCGGAGACACGGGCGCTGTGGAATCCCTGACGCGCGAAGACGGTGATCGCTGCGTCCAGGATCGCGCGCCGCTTGTCGGGGGCCGTGGCCTGGGCCATCAGGGCGCTCCGGTCGGGGTGGCCGGCTCGGCGATCGACGCCTGCACGCCTTCGGGGCCGCCGTCCTCGGGCCAGCGGTAGGCGTCCGGTCGGCGGTGTCGGAGGGAGGGCAGGCTGTTCCGCATTTCGTCCTGGATGGTGAAGTCGAGGTCGGCGGAGACGAAGCACTCGGTGTCGGCGGCCTGCGCCATGACGACGCCCCACGCGTCGACGATCATCGAGCGGCCGTAGCTCCGGTAGTGAGGCGGCGCGAGGCCGATCTGGCCCGCGGCGACGACGAAGACCTGGTTCTCGATCGCCCGGGCCCGGATCAGGACCTCCCAGTGGTCTCGCCCGGTCCGCTCGGTAAACGCGGCGGGCACGCTGATCACGCGCGCACCTCGCAGCGCGAGGATCCGGTAGAGCTCGGGGAAGCGAAGGTCGTAACAGATGGTCAGCCCGACCATGGCGCCGCCGGCCTCGCCGACCGCGACCTGATCGCCCGCCTGCTCGATCGCGGACTCGCGGTACTCCACGTCCCCGACCTCGACGTCGAACATGTGGATCTTCCGGTAGATGGCACGGCGCTCGCCGTCGGGACCGAACATCACGGAGGTGTTCGCGAGCTTCTCCTGCTCGGGCACGATCTCGGGGAAGCTCCCGGCGACCAGGTGGATTCCCAGCTCGCGCGCCCACCCGGCGGCGGCCGTCAGCGCCGGGCCGTCGAGCGGCTCGGCGCAGGAGCGAATCGCCTCGGGAGGACCCAGCACAGTCCACTTCTCGGGCAGCACGACCAGCTCCGCACCCTCGGCGGCTGCCCCTCGAACGAGGCGCTCTGCAACCTCGAGGTTGCGGTCGTATTCGTCAGTGGAGTTGAGCTGTACGGCGGCGGCGCGCATTTCTCTCCTGCCCGCGGCCCGGTCCGAGGGGTGTGTCCGGGTTCGGCTGACTGACCAGTCAATCTAGCGGCCGCCTCGCCCGGATGCGTTCAGTTGTGCGACCTCACGCACGTTTCCAACAACGCGATCGGCGGAAAGGGGGAAGGAGTGCTCCGGAAGCCGCTGCCCCGCAGAGGCAAGTTCGCGGAAGAGGTCCTGGCGGCGTGCGCACCAACTCGGATGGAGGCGCCGAGCCCGCATAGGATGGGCCGATGCGGGCTCTGGTCACCGGCGCGACCGGAAAGGTCGGACATGCGATCGCGTCAGCCCTGCTCGACCGCGGCGAGCAGGTCAGGGCGCTGGTCCGCGACCCGAAGAGGGCGGCGAGCATCCTGCCGGCGGGGATCGAGCCGGTGCGCGGCGACGTCACCGATCCGGAGACGCTGACCGCCGCCGTCGAGGGCTGCGAGCTCGTCTTCAACGCCGCCGGAATGCCGGAGCAGTGGGTCAAGGACGAGTCCGTCTTTGACCAGGTGAACGCGATCGGCAGCGGGCACATGGCCGCCGCCGCCAAGCGCGCCGGTGTGCGGCGCTTCGTCCACACCTCCACCCACGACGTCTTCCACGCCGAGACCGGTGAGCGCTTCGACGAGACGATGCTGGCCGACTACCCGAAGGGCACGGCCTACGAGCGCTCGAAGCAGCACGCCGAGGAGCTCGTGCTCGCCGAGCGCGACTGCATGGAGGTGGTGATCCTCAACCCCTCCGGCGTCTATGGCCCGACCCCATCCACGACGCCCTCGTTCGAGAACGAGGTCTTCGAGCCGGTCGTCCGCAAGCGGCTCCCCGCCGTGCCGCCCGGCGGCACGGGCTACGCGTTCGTCGAGGGCGTCGCCGCCGGCCACCTGCTGGCCGCGGAGAAGGGGAAGGACGGCGAGCGCTACATCCTGGCCGACGGCTACGCCGACTTCCGCGAGCTGGCCGAGACGGCAAAGAGGATCGCCGGCCGGGGGCGAATCCCCCCGAGGATGCCCGTCCCGGTCGCGAAGGCGGTGGCCTCGGCCGGCGCCGGGCTCTCGCGGCTGACGCGGAGGCCCCCGCTACTGCCCAAGGGGCAGCTCGAATACATCCTCTGGCAGGCCCGGCCGGATTCGTCGAAGGCGCAGCGTGAGCTCGGGTGGAAGACCACACCCCTCGATGAAGGAGTCCGGAGGACCCTGGACTCGATGGGCCTGCTCGAAAACAGCTGAGTTGGTGAGAAACCGTCCCCCGTGGGACGGAAACTCACCAACGGGCCCGATCTAACGGAACCGGCCGACCCCGGGCACGAAGCGCCCCACCCGCCGGGCGTACTGCCCGTATTCACTGCCATGTGTCCGCCTGAGGTACGGCTCCTCGACGAACCGCACCTGCAGCTCGAGACCGAGCGTGATCACCACGACGGCCCCGAAGGCGAGCCAGGTCGGGACCATCAGCGCGAAACCCGTCCAGCCCACGACCATCGCCGCGTAGATCGGGTTCCGGCAGATCGAGAACCAGCCGGCGGTGACCAGTTCCGTTCCCTGGTCGTCGCTGACGCCGATCCGCCAGGACGCGCCCATCCCCAGCTGGGCGGCGAAGACCGCGAGGCCGCCGAGCGCAGCGAGGGCGATGCCGAGCACGTGGAGGGCGTCGACGTCGAGGGCGCCGATCGGGTCCAGGTCGTCCTTGAGAACGAAGTCCAGCGAGACGACGGCCATCGCCATGCCGCCGATGAAGAGCAGGCCGCTGGCCCACTCCGGCGGACCGGCTCCCTTCCTCAGCCCGATCAGGCCGGTCCCGCCGGTGCGCCGCAGCTGGATGGCCACCCGCACGAAGAACGTGAGAACCGCGAAGACGACGAGCATGACGGCGGCGAGCTTCGCCATCGCTCCTACTTGGACTTGTCGCCGCTGCCGTTCGAGTCGGGCTCGGCCCCGCGCCGAGCCTCCAGCTCGGCGACCAGCGCCTTGGTGTGCATCGCGGCGAGCAGGTCGTTGAGCGGCTGGTTGCCCGCCTCGATCAGCGCCATCGCCTCGTCCGCGTCCATCTCACCGGCGAGACGCTCCATGAGGACGTCGACCTCCTGCTTGACGAGGTCGCTCATCGCCTCCTTGTAACGAAGCGTGTCGTAGACGGTGAAGCCGATCCGCTCCTCGTAGCCGCCCGCGCGGAAGCGGCTGATCGCCTCGATGATGCGGAGGTCGGTCGGCGAGTAGCCCTTCTTGTCCGGTGTCAGGACCTCGAGCTCCGAGAGACGGTCGAGCACATCCTGCGGGACCTCGTAGCGGTGGCGGACCTCGGCCGCGCTGACCCGCTCGCTCTCGCCGGCCAGCGCGTGTTCGAGCAGCTTGTCGCCGAGCTCGATCAGCGCCCTCGCGCGGTCCGGATCCTCCTCGAGCAGGTCCTTGATCACCCGCAGCGGCATGTAGCGCTCCTCCTGGAGCTGCTTGATCATCTTGATCCGGTCGACGAACTCGGCCGGGTAGTAGGCCATGTTGCGCGAAGTCTTGACCGGCTCCGGGAGCAGACCCTCTCGGAGGTAGTGCTTGATGGTCGCCGCGGAGACGCCGGAGGCGCGGGCCAGCTCCCCCATCCGCAGCATCTCCTCGTTCTTTGCCTGCGCCGCGCTCATGCGAGGAACTGCTCCTGCTTCGTGCTCGCATCCGGTCCCTTGGCGGCGCCCGATTCCTCCAGCGCGTGGATCTCCTCAATGGAGTAGCCGGCCTCGGAGAGCAGCTCCTCGGTGTGCTCCCCGAGGGCGGGCGCCGGCAGCTCGATGCTCGCGGGCGTACGCGAGAGCTTGATCGGGAAGCCGAGCTGCTTGACCTCCCCCATCTCGGGCTGCTCGTAGCTCACCACCATCTCGCGCTCGCGGACGAGCTCGGACTCGAGCGCCTCATCCAGGTCGAGGACCGGCTCGATCATCGCGTCGTGCTCGTCGTTGAAGGCCTTCCACTCGGGGCGGCTCCTGGTCTTGAAGATCTCGGCGACCTGCGCATGGGCGTCGGAGCCCGGCTTCTCGAATTGCTTCTCGATCAGGTCCTCTCGGCCGACCGCCTGGCAGAAGCGCGCCCAGAACTTCGGCTCGAGCGCGCCGCAGGTGACCCAGCCATCCGCGGCCTCGTAGGGGCGGTAACAGATGATTCCCCCGCTCAGCATGATGTTGCCCCGCTCAGGCACCTCGCCCGAGCCGAAGTAGCGGCCGGCCTCCATCGCGAGCCAGGCGAGGGCGCCGTCGGTCATCGAGATATCGACCATCTGGCCCTGACCGCCCCGCCGCGCTTCTTGGAGGGCGGCGAGGATCCCGACGGCTGCCATCAGCCCGCCGCCTCCGAGGTCGGCGATCTGGGCGCCGGACTGGATCGGCGGCCCGCCGGCCTCGCCGGTCAGGCCGAGGATCCCGTTCAGCCCGAGGTAGTTCATGTCGTGTCCGGCCCGGTCTCGATTCGGCCCGTCCTGGCCGTAGCCGGTGATCGGGCAATAGACGAGGGCGGGATTCGCCTGACTGAGCACGTCGAAGCCGACGCCGAGCTTGTCGAGGACGCCCGGGCGGAAGCTCTCCACGAGCACGTCGGCGGACTCCGCCATCTTGAGCAGGGCTTGGCGCCCGCCCTCCTGCTTGAGGTCGAGCCGCACGGAGCGCTTGTTGCGATTGAGCGAGAGGTAGATCGCCGAGCGGGTGCCGAGCGGCGTGTGCTCCTCGTCGCCGTAGTACGGCGGCGCCCAGCGGACGTAGTCGCCCTGGCCGGTGTCCTCGACCTTGATCACGTCCGCGCCGAGGTCGGCGAGCAGCAGGGTGCAGAAGCCGCCCGGGAGCAGGCGGGTGAGGTCGAGGATCCTGACTCCCTCGAGCGGCCGGCTCACGGGGATCCCACCTCAGCCGGCCCCGGACGCGAACCGGAGGAGCCGGCCTTGATGCCGGGGAGACCGAGCAAATCGCGGGCCTCCTGGACTGTGGCCGCGCGGCGGCCGACGTCCTCGGCCATCTGGCGCGCCTTGGCGATCAGCTCACCGTTCGACTTCGCCATCTCGCCGTTCGGCAGATAGAGGTTGTCCTCGAGGCCAGCACGAACGTTGCCGCCGAGGTTGAGCGAGGCCGCGAGCAGCTTCCACTGATCGCGCGAGACGCCGATCACCTGCCAGTTGTTCGGCCCGTCCGCCCCGCCGGGAATCTGCTCCGACATGAAGGCGACGTTGCGGGCGTTCGGCCGGATCCCGCCGTTCACCCCCATCACCAGGGAGATCTGGAGCGGCGGCTCGAGCAGCCCCATGTCGAGGTAGGGGTCGAGATTCGCGACGTGGCCGGCGTCGAAGCACTCGTGCTCCGGCTGAATGCCGAGCTCGTTCATCTCGGTCAGGAACTGGGTGATGGTGTCGAAGCTGTTCTCGAAGACGGCCGCAAAGACGAAGTCTCTGCGGCGCCGCGAGTACTTCGCGTAGTTCATCGAGCTCATGTTCAGAGCCGCCACGTCGGGCCGGAGCGCACGCAGGTACTCGAGCCGCTTCTCGATGGGGACGCCGATTGCTCCGGTCGAGTAGTTGATGATCACGTCGTCGACCTCGGCCCTGATCGCCTCGGTGATCGCCTGGAAGTCCTCGATCTCGTACGAGGGCGTGCCGTCGGGCGTCCGCGCGTGGATGTGAATCTGCGAGGCGCCCTCGTCGACCGCGCGCCGCGCCTCGGCCGCGTACTCCTCCGGCGTGTATGGGATCGCCGGGCACTGATCGCGGTTGGCGATCGCCCCCGAGATCGAGTTGCTGATGATCACCGGATCCTCGAAGCGGCTCATCCGCCTCCCCTTTCGTCGATGGCGGATTGGACCGCGGCGACCAGCTCCTGCAGCGCGGCCAGCTCGTCGTCGCTCGGCTTGATCGGTAGCTGAATGCCGTACGAATCGCCCTTGGCGGGGTTGCTCAACACGCTCAGGTAGTCGTCGCTCAGCTCCACCTCGTCGATCAGCTCGATAGGCATGCGGTAGGCCGTGGTGTCGGCGAAGCCGAGCGCCTCGAAAACCTGACCGTCGAAGCTGACCACACCCGCGTAGGCGACGTTCTCGTTGGCGAGGATGACGCGAGCCACGCTCATGCTGGCGTGCTCTCCTCGAACGCGGTTCGAGCTGCGGATTCTTCGAGGAAGCTCTGCATTCGCGCGATCCGATCGCCCTGGAACCAGAGGACCGTGTAGATCGGTTGGTCGAGCTCGAGCTCGCTGCTTCGGCCCTTGGCGGTGAGCCGTCCAATCCCCAGCACCCGTCCGCCGGCTTCGCGTAATTCATCGGCACTGATCCGGAAGGTCTCCCATGTCTCGTCCAGGTCGGCCCAGAAACGGCGGGCCGCGTCACGGCCCTTGATCGAACCGCCCTCGACGGCGGCCGCGATGGCCGGGACGAACTCGAAGTCGGGCGTCGCCAGCTCGAGCATCCCGTCGAAGTCGCCCGCCGCCCAGCACTCATAGCCCCGGCGGGCGATATCCAATGGTGCCTCGGTCATACCGGCATCACCCCGTGCTTCTTCCAGGGCCGGTCTACGCGCTTGCCGGCGGCCATCCGCAGGCCGCGGATGATCGTCGGGCGCGTCTCCCGCGGGTCGATGATGTCGTCGATCATCGCGCTGCCGGCGGGGATGTACGGGTCGATCTGCTCGCGGACCGCCTCGAGCATCTTCTCCCTGGTCTCCTCGGGGTTGTCGGAAGCCTCGATCGCGGAGCGGCCGATGATGTTGACCGCGCCCTCGGCGCCCATCACCGAGATCTCGGCGGAGGGCCAGGCGACGATCAGGTCGGGCTCGTACGCCTTGCCGTTCATCACGTAGTAGCCGGCGCCGTAAGCCTTACGGACGATGACGGTGACCTTCGGCACCGTCGCCCGCGACACGGCGTAGAGCATCTTCGCCCCGTGGCGGATGATCCCGGCGTGCTCGACCTTCGAGCCGACCATGAAGCCCGGGACGTCCTGGAGGAAGACCAGCGGGATGTTGAAGGCGTCGCACAGGTTGATGAAGCGGGCGGCCTTGTCGGCCGAGTCGTTCTCGAGGATGCCGCCGAGCTGCTTCGGCTGGCTCGCGACGATGCCGACCGGCTGGCCGCCGAAGCGGGCCAGGCAGGTGATGATCGTCTTCGCGAACTTCGGCTTGATGTCGAAGTAGACGCCGTCGTCGACGATCTCCCGGATCACGTCGTACATGTCGTACGGATGCCGCGGCGACTCGGGCACGATGTCGAGCAGCTTCTCGGACATGCGGTCCTCGGGATCCTTCGCCTCCGCGATGGGCGGCTTCTCCTCGCAGTTGGCCGGGAAGTAGGAGAGGTAGTCCTTGACGACCTGGATGCACTCCTCGTCGTCCTTCACCTCGAGGTCGCCGACACCCGACTTCCGGCAGTGGACCTTGGCGCCGCCGAGGTCCTCCATCGAGATGTCCTCGCCGGTGACGGCCTTGGTGAGATGCGGGCCGGCGAGCGCCATCGCGCCCTGGCCGACGACCATCGGGACGAAGTCGGAGAGCGCGGGGATGTAGGCCGTGCCGGCCGCGCACGGACCGAGCATCGCCGCGACCATCGGGATCACTCCCGACATCACGACCTCCTCCTGGAAGAGGTGGCCGGAGCCGGCGAACAGCGAGCCGGCGGCCTCCTGGATGCGGGCCCCGGCGGAGTCAAGCAGCCAGATGAACGGCATCCGCTTGCTGAGCGCCATCTCGCGCAGGCGGCCGACCTTGAGCTCTCCGGTCATCCCCATCGCCCCGGCCATCACGGTGAAGTCGTAGGCGGCGATGCAACAGGTGCGGCCGTCGACGTCACCCCAGCCGGTGACCACGCCGTCGGCGGGGGCCTCCTTGCCCTCCATGTTCCGCTGTGAGAAGTGGGGGCGGCCGTGGATTCCCATCTCCACGAACGTGCCCGCGTCGCAGAGCAGATCGATCCGCTCGCGCGCCGTGAGCTTGCCCCGTTCGTGCTGCTTCGCGATCTTCTCCTCGCCGCCGCCGAGCTTCGCCTTGGCCCGACGCTCGTGGACCTCCTCGGTGAGGGCCTTCATCCCGGTTTCCTCGCCGGCTTCGACGATGTCGGGGGCCTCCGGGGCATCAGCCGCCGCCTCCTCCGCTTCGCGTCCGGGGGCGGCGGGTTTGGGTGCCTTTGGCTTGGCAACCCTGGTCCGTTCGTCGGCCATCAGCGCCCCTTCCATTCGGGCTCGCGCTTCTCGAAGAAGGCCTTCACGCCCTCCTGGATGTCCTCTGTCGAGAACGTGAGCGAGAGCTGTGAGCGCAGGAACTCGAGCGCATCGTCGAGCGCCATGTCCTGCTGTCTGTACATCGCGTCGTGGCCGAGCCGCATCAGCACCGGGCTCTTGGACGCCAGCTTGCCGGCCCACTCGTCGACCGCGGCTTGGAACTCGCCCTCCGGGACCACCTTGTTGGCGAGCCCGAACTCCACCGCCTGCTCCGCCGAGATCTGCTCGCCGAGGAGCATCATCTCGTTGACCTTCTTCCGCGGGACGTTGCGGTAGATGACCGACATGATCATGTAGGGGAAGGCGCCGACGTTGATCTCGGGAGTCCCGAAGCGCGCCCCCTCCTTGGCGATCAGCAGGTCGCAGGAGAGCGCCAGCCCCATGCCGCCCGCCAGCACGTGGCCGTTGGCGGCGCAGAGCGAGGGCTTGCCGAGCCGCGGCATCAGCCGGAAGAACTCGAGGAAGAGGTCCGACGCGAAGTGCTTCTGCACCAGCGGCGCCTCGGCCGCGAAGCCCCCGAGGTCCGCTCCGGCGCAGAAGACCTTGTCGCCGGCCCCGGTGAGGACCACGGCCCGAACCGCCTCGTCGTCCTTCGCAGTCTTCATCGCATCGACCAGCCCCGCGAGGAGCTCACCGTTCAGGGCGTTGCGCTGGTCGGGACGATTGAGGGTCACCGTCGCGACCCCGTCCTTCACCTCATAGAGCAACTCGTCGGCCATCGGGCGAGCCACCCTAGTGGAATGTGGAAGAAATGGGAAGTGCTACGTCCTACTGCCTACTGTGCTTACGGCAATTCCCCGAGCGCCAGTACGGAAAATCCCCTAGCCACTTACCCGGAACCGCGCATAGGATCGGCGTAGTGCGGAAGCTGGGGCAGTTTGCCTATCGCAGGAGGAGAGGGCTGACGATCTTCGCTGGACTCGTCGCCGTCGTCAGCGCGCTCGGAGGCGCTTCCGTCTTCGACAACGTCAAGCCCTTCGGCTTCCGGGATCCGGCCTCTCAGAGCTCGAAGGCGTACGACGCAGATCGAGGATGCGACCGGCCAACGCGCCGTTCCCGACGTCGAACTGCTGGTGCAGCCGAAGCCGGGCAGCCCACAGGTCGCGGCGACGCGGTCGCTGCGGCCAGGCTTCGAGCGGTGCCCGGCATCAGGCGGATCGTCACGCCCGCGTCCGACCCGCGACTCGTGTCGAGCGACGGCACGGCGGCGCTTGTGGCGGCTTCATCTCCTCGAACGTGAGCGACATGAGCCAGGTCGGCGTCCGACGTCCGCGGTCGATTCGCGCATTCCCCGCGGGTCTCGGTGGGCGGCAGCGCCGTGACGGTCGACGAGCTGACCGAGATCACCCAGGACGACCTGAGGCGGATCGAGCTCTATGCACTTCCGATCCTTTTGCTGCTCTCGCTCCTCGTCTTCAGAGGCCTGGTCGCGGCCCTGCTGCCCGTGGTGGTCGGCGGCCTCTCGATCCTGACGAGCCTGGCCCTGCTCAACGTCCTGACCGCCGTCATGGAAATCGACGCGTTCGCGATCAACATCGTCACCGGACTCGGCCTCGGTCTGGCGATCGACTACAGCCTCTTCCTGGTCACCAGATTCCGAGAGGAGCTCGAGGGCACAGATTCGACCGAGAAGGCGCTGGTCGAGACGACGGCGGCGATTGGGCCGATGATTGCGTTCAGCGGCGTGACCGTCGCCCTTTCTCTGATCTCCCTGTGGGTGTTCCCGCAGCGATTCCTCTACTCGATCGGCATCGGAGGCGCCCTCGTCGCGCTGACATCGGCGCTCGTCTGCATGGTCCTTCTGCCGGCTGTGCTGGGCCTCCTTGGCGAGAGGGTCAACGCTCTCAGCCTTCGGCCGGTTCCAGGGAGCTCCCAGCACCCATCGTTGGCACCGGCTGGCGCGCTTCGTGCTGCGCTACCCGGTCGCGGTCACCCTGGTCGCGGCGACAGTGATGGTCGTGGCAGGCCTGCCGTTCCTCCGTGTGGAGCTGACCCAGGCGAACGCCAAGATCCTTCCCGCGACCTCCAGCGCCCGGCAGGTCGATAACGCTGATCGGGAAGCGGTTTGCCTTCGACCCGGCGGACCGGCTGGTAGTGGTGATTCCCACGCGGGCGAGCGCCGTCAACGCGCGACGGAAGCTCGACGCCGACCCCGCAATCGTGCAGGTGGACCCCCCGGCACCTGGAGCCGAGGCTATACAGGGTCGACGCTCAGCTGGGCGTGGACGGGTACTCCGATACCGCGGTCGACCTCGTCAAGAGTGTGCGGTCGTCGAAATGGGGATCGGCCGCGCTTGTCGGCGGCCCGCCTGCCGAGCTGACGGACGAGCGTCACAGCCTGGGCTCGCACCTGCCGCTGGCTCTCGCGTTCATCCTTGTCTCGACCGGGTTGGTGCTGTTCATCATGACCGCGTCGGTCGCCCTGCCGATCGTCGCCCTGCTCATGAACACGCTCACGGTGAGCGTCGCGTTCGGTGTGCTCGTCCTGATCTTCCAGGACGGCCGTCTCGAGGGCACGCTCGATTACGTGAGCCCGGGCGCCCTCGACACGTCGATGCCGATTCTTCTGTTCGCGGTCGTCTTCGGGCTGTCGACCGACTACGGCGTCTTCCTGCTGCAGCGGATCAAGGCCGCGAGGCAAAGGACCGACGACGAGGAGGTGGCCATCGCGGACGGCATGGCCGCCAGTGGCCGAACGATCACCGCGGCGGCGCTGTTCTTCGCGGTTGCGATGGGGGCCTTCGCGTTCTCACACCTGGTCTACGTCAAGGAGGTCGCGATCGGCGCGGCCGTCGCCGTGCTGGTCGACGCAACCGTGGTGCGGGCCTTCCTCTTTCCAGCCGTGCTGCGGCTGCTCGGTACGGGCGCCTGGTGGGCGCCGAGGTGGCTGGCGCGGTTCGCCAGGCCCAGCGTCAGGTGACGCTGACGCTCTCGCGGTCCAGGGCGCGTAGGAACGCCTCGACCACGGGGCGCGAGAACTGCTTGCCGGACCAGCGGATGAGCTCCTCACGGGCCTTCTCCGGGCCGATTGCCATCCGGTAGACCGCGGTCGCTGGTCATCGCCTCGTACGCGTCCCCGACCGCGAGGATCGACGCCTCGACGGGGATCTCCTCCCTCGTCAGCTCCTTGGGATAGCCGGTGCCGTCCGGACGCTCGTGGTGAGCCAGGATCCATGCGCGAACGTCATCGCAGCTCGTGGCTGGAGAGAATCCGCGCCCCGAGCTCCGGATGCCGCCTCATCTGGTCCATCTCCTCGGTGGTGAGCGGGCCGGGCTTGCAGAGGATCGAGTCGGGAACGCCGATCTTGCCGATGTCGTGGAGGATCCCGGCGAGCCTGATGCGCTCCACTCGATCCTCATCGAATCCAAGTTCTTGGGCCATCATCTCGCAAAGGCGACCCACGGTCTGGCTGTGCTTGGCGGTACCTGAGTCACGCTGGTCGAGTGCCTCCGCCAGGCTGAGGACGGTGGCCAGGTGGCTCTGAGCTTCGACGTTGCGGCGCCCGCTGACGGCCCCGAGCACGCCGGTCACCTCCGGGCTGTAGATCACCGCCCGGTCGCGGCCAAGCGCCTTCGCGGCATGCAGGGCCGGTCGCCGTTGGAGAGCAGGCCGGCCAGATCTCGGGAGTGCTCGGGGAAGCTCGCGACCCCTGCCGAGGCGGTGATCTCGACCTGCGGCTTGACGAAGGTCTTCCGGATCGCCTTGAGGACGTCCTCGGCGAAGAGGAAGGCCGTGTGCTGATCCATCTCCGGGAGCAAGATCGCGAACTCCTCCCCCCCAGATCTGGCCACGACGTCCATCAGGCGGGTCCGCTGCTCCAGCAGGGTCGCGACGTTATAGAGGACCCGGTCTCCCGCACCGATGCCATGACGCTCGTTCACGCGGTTGAACCGGTCGAGGTCGATGACAACCACGCTCAGCGGGCGGTTGTATGGGGCGGCGCGCTCGATCTCTCGATCCACCGCCTCGTGCAGCGCGACCCGATTGGGAGGCCGGTGAGTGGATCCGTTCGCGCGGCATCGGTGAGCCTGCCGAGCAGCCGCTCGACGCGCGAGCGCAGGTAGGTCAGGAGCGTCGCGGCCGTGATCAGGGTGCCCGTCGTGATGACGAAGTGGCTGATCGCCGTGTGTTCCCCACCCGCTGGGATCGGCGTGACCAGGATCGCGAACGCGTAGTTGAGCCCGGCCCAGACGACGTTGAGGGCGGCATCCACGCGGGAGAGCGGGAAGTAGAAGACGTACAGGCCGACCCATAGGTACATCAGCGCGTAGCCGCTGATGCTGTTGCCGCTGGAGATCACGGCCGCTGTCGTGAGCACGGTCGCCAGCGCCGGCCCGAGGCGCATCAGCCAGATCGGGATCCGGCCGGCGCCCAGGAACATGAACAGCGCCCAGCCCGCGGCTGCGGCCTGGATCAGGAGCAGATTGGTGACGTTGAAGTAGTCCGGATGCGGGAAGGAGAACGGCCAGCGTGCCCGTCACGCAGGCGCCCGCGGCGAGGTAGGCCTGGGCCAGCGCGATCGGCCGCTTGGCCGCCGGGCCCGACAGCAGGTTCCTGGGCTCGTTGGCGCGCAGCCGGCGGTCTCGGCGCTTGCTTCGCTCGCCCTCTTCGAGCGTCGGAACCATTCCTCCCATTGCGATTAAGCCCATCGCGGTTAAGAGTATCGGCGCAAAATGGACACTTCTCCTGCCCAGTATTCAGGGAATTTCGCTACCGAACGAAATACACCAAATATTGCGCGTATGCGGCGGTTTATTCCGCTATCTCAGTCTGACTGATCTTGATCGGTTTGGGTGCACGGAACCTGCGCGAACCGGCCGGTGACTTCACCCCAGGTGAAGATTCGACGCACCCGCGCCTGTCCCTCCCTGCCGGGTGAGAGGGTGAAACGGCGGCGAGCGACCGGCTCGTCGGACTCCTGAACGAGCTCGAGCTCGGCCTCCTCCAGCACGGTGCGGATCACCACCGCCATCTCGTACTGGGCCAGGGAGGCGCCGAGACAGCGGCGGACCCCTCCGCCGAACGGAATCCATGCTCCGCCCTCGCTGCCCTTCGGGCTGTCCTCGAGGAAGCGCTCGGGCCGGAACTCCTTCGGCTCCGGGTAGATCTCGGGGTCGCTGTGGATCAGGTAGATCGCGACCATCAGGACGGATCCGGCGGGCAGGCTGTAGCCGAGAAGCTCGATCGGGACGAGGGCCTTGCGCGCGGCGATGGGGATCACCGGGCGGCGGCGGAGGGCCTCCTTGACCACGGCCATCAGGTAGGCCTGGTCCCCGGTCTCCATCTCGCGCATCAGCCGCTCCAGCTTGTCCGGCGAGCGCAGCAGGCGCTCGAACGACCAGGTCAGGCCCGGCGGTCGTCGTCTCGTAGCCGGCCATCAGGAGGGTGAGGAGCTCGTCGCGGATCACGCGGTCCTCGAGCGGAGTGCCGTCCTCGTAGGTGGCCCTGACCAGCAGCGAGAGCGCGTCGTCACGGATCTCGGTCAGCGGATCGGCGCGCCGATCGCTGATCGTCTCGTAGAGGATCTCGTCGATCCCGTCGATGAAGCGCATCAGCCTCGCGTAGGGGGTGACGCCGCCCAGCTCGTGCCGGAACCACGGGATCAGGGTGAAGGGGGACTCGCAGCGATCCATCATCTGCGGGATCAGGGTGCGGAGCTTGGCCTCGCGGTCGCTGCTCCCGTCGGTCCCCATCGCGATCCGCATCATCACCTCGAAGGAGATCGCCTCCATCTCGCCGAGCAGGCGGATCTCCCTGCCCGGGCTCCCAGGTCGCGACGCGATCCCGGGCGATGCCCGCGATCAGCTCGCGGTATCGCTCGGCGTGGCGCCCGACGACGGGGAGCAGGATGCGCCGGTGGTGGATGTGCTCCGGGCCGTCCATCACGAGGATCGAGTGGTTGCCGACCACGTCCCTGAAGATCCCGTTCGTGTCGCCGGCCCGGAAGTGCTGCGGGTCGGCCGTGAGCACCTGCTTGGCGGCGGCCGGATCGGCTGATCACGAAGACGTTGGAGGCGGGCCCGAGCCGAAGCGAGAAGATCGGCCCGTACTTCTGGCGGCACTGCTCCATGAACTCGATCGGCCGGTACATCCAGCGGAGCGTCTGCACCGAGCCGGGCAGCCTGCGGGCCCGGGGGGCAGCTCGCGTCCGGATCGGCCGTTCAGGATCGGATCCGCATGAACCTGGTCTGTCGGCGGCGGTGCCACGCGTGGGGATTCCAAGCGCCTACTCGCTTCTTAGTACATCCGTCCACCCGACTCTATGGAGGATCGGGTACCGATACATCCGCATTAGTTCGATACTTGATCCTGGGAAATTCCCTTCATGCGCGCGCGTTGCAGTAGGAAGTAGGAAGTCCTACTATTCACTTTGCGGGCGCGCCGAACACGCCCCGCTCCATCCCTGACGAGAAGGAGAACGAGCAGTGGCCACCGCGACTTCGAGCGTCATCAAGCCCGATCACGGCGCCAGCCGCAAGCATTTCATCTTCACCGACGAGCACGAGGAGCTGCGCGAGTCGATGAAGTCCTGGGTGCTGAAGGAGCTCACCCCCCACCGCTTCGAGTACGAGGAGAACCTCTGGCCCGACTCGGTCCTGCATCGCGCCGGCGAGCTCGGCTACATCGGCCTCTGCTACCCGGAGGAGTACGGCGGCCAGGGCGGCGACTACTTCTACTCGCTGGTCCGCGCCGACGCGATGAGCTACTCGGGCTGCGGCGGGCTCAACATGGGGATGGCGGTCCACACCGACATGGCGACGCCGCCGATCCACCTGCTCGGCACCGAGGACCAGAAGCAGCGCTACCTGGTCCCCTCCATCAAGGGCGAGCTGATCAGCTCGCTGGGGATCACCGAGCCGGGCGCCGGCTCCGACGTCGCCGGGCATCCGCACCACCGCGAAGCGCGACGGAGACGAGTGGGTGATCAACGGCTCCAAGATCTTCATCACCAACGGCGCTGCGCGCCAACTACATCGTGCTCGTCGCCAAGACCGATCCGGATGCCGGCCACGACGGCATCAGCCTGTTCATCGTCGACATCCGCGACTCCGACGGCAAGGAGACCGAGGGCTTCTCCGTCTCCCGGAAGCTGGAGAAGATGGGGATGCACGCCTCGGACACGGGCGAGCTCTCCTTCCAGGATGTCCGCGTCCCGGCTGAGAACCTGCTCGGCCAGGAGGGCAAGGGCTTCTACCACATCAGCTGGGAGCTCCAGGGCGAGCGGCTGGTCGCCGCGATCGGCTGCGTCTCCGGCGCCGAGCGCGTCTTCGAGCGCACCCTCGAGTACGCCAAGGAGCGCGAGGCCTTCGGCCGCCCGATCGGCCGCTTCCAGGCGATCCGCCACAAGTTCGCCGAGATGTCGGTGAAGATCGAGGCCGCCAAGCAGATGGTCTACGCGACCGCCTGGCGCTTCTCCAACGGCGAGTACCCGGTCCGCGAGATCACGCAGGCCAAGCTCTACGCCTCACGGATCATCGAGGAGGTCTGCGACGACGCGA
The DNA here is from genome assembly GCA_963815045.1 of uncultured Solirubrobacterales bacterium. Taxonomy (GTDB): domain Bacteria; phylum Actinomycetota; class Thermoleophilia; order Solirubrobacterales; family 70-9; genus DASUPK01. Next base: position 120,099 of record CAWFET010000002.1, on the reverse strand, counting down.
TCCAGATCCACGGCGGCTACGGCTACATGAAGGAGTACGAGGTCGAGCGCGCCTACCGGGACGCCCGCCTCAACCGAATCGGTGCCGGCACCGACGAGGTGATGCTCGAGGTGATCGGGCGAAGCTACGGCCTCTAGGCCGCCTTCGCCCTGATGGGTCCCGGGGTCGCGCCCACGTACCCGTACGGCGAGAGATCCATTACGGCCCGCACCTCGACGACGCTGTCGGGGCGCAGCGGGACCTTCTTCGCCCAGCCGATCGCCTCCTCGAGGCTGTCGACGTCGATCAGGCAGAAGCCGCCGAGCTGCTCCTTGGTCTCCGCGAACGGGCCGTCGGTCACGGCTGGCTCGCCGCCCTCGCCGAAGCGCACGGTCTTGGCCGTCTTCGGCAGCTCGAGGGCCTCGTTGGCGATCATCACGCCGGCCTCGATCGCCTCGCGATCGAACTCGTTCCAGGCCTCCATGGCCGCCTTCATGTCGTCCTCGGTTCCCTCGTACATCCGGTCCTGGTCCCGGACGAAAGTGAGCAGGTACTTCATGTCTTCCTCCTTGGTTCCGGCGGCGCCTTTCGCCGCATTCAACCTGACGACGAACGCGCCGAGCCGAAATCGACAGGCTTCGGCGAGAATCGACTGAGCGCATGAGCAACCTCGACCACATCCGCTCCTACTACGACGCCCTCAACACCGGCGACGCCGAGCTGGTCGCCTCGCACTTCACCGACGACGCCGTCCACTACTACACGCGTCTCGGCCCGCACGAGGGCGCCGAGCGGATCGGGCAGAACTCCGAGATGGGCGTCGAGCATGATCGACGGCCAGTGGTACATCGAGCACGGCATCGAGCAGGGCGACGAGGCGGTGATCGAGTGGACGATGACCTGGCGCGACCCGAAGTCGGGCGAGAAGCGCCTCGATCGCGGCACCGAGTGGTTCCTGATGCGCGACGGGAAGATCGCCGAGGTGCGCGCCTACCACCACGGAGGCAAGAAGAACCCGCAGGGCGACCTGCTCGGCTTCGACCACGAGGGCCGCGGCTACACGATGCTGGAGGACTGGAGCCGCCGAGGAAGGCGACCCCGTGAACGTCATCAAGGACACCGGCAACCGCGCGCAGCTCCCGCCCTTCACCGAGGAGCACGAGGAGCTGCGCGAGTCGGTGCGGCGATTCGTCACCAAGGAGATCGCCCCGCACGTCGACGAGTGGGAGGAGGCGCGCGAGTTCCCCCGCGAGCTCTATGCCCGCTGCGGCGAGCTCGGCTTCCTGGGCCTGAAGTTCGAGGAGCGCTACGGCGGCCAGGGCGGCGACTACGTCCACGACGCGGTCTGGGTCGAGGAGCTCTCCCGCTCGGGCGGCAGCGGCGGGGTCGCGGCCGGCCTCGGTGCTCATGCCGAGATCGCCATGCCGCCGATGCTGGAAGTTCGGCACCGAGGAGCAGAAGCAGCGCTGGCTGGTTCCCGGGATCAAGGGCGAGCTGATCGGCGCGCTCGGGATCACCGAGCCGGGCGCCGGCTCCGACGTCGCCTCGATCCGGACGACGGCGAAGAAGGTGGACGGCGGCTACGTCGTCAACGGCGCCAAGACCTTCATCACCAACGGCGTCCGCGCCGACTTCCTCGTCTGCGCCTGCAAGACGACCGAGGAGGGCGGCCACCACGGCATCTCCTTCCTGGTTCTCGAGCGCGACATGCCGGGCTACGAGGTCGTCTCGAAGCTGGAGAAGATGGGCTGGCACGCCTCGGACACCGGCGAGCTCTCATTCAGCGACGTGGAGGTCCCGGACGAGAACCTGCTCGGAGAGCAGAACGAGGGCTTCAAGCTGATCATGGCCAACTTCCAGTGGGAGCGGCTGACCATGGCGCTCGGGGCCGTCGGAGGCATGCAGAAGGTCTTCGAGCATGACGCTGGAGTACGCCAAGGAGCGAGAGGCCTTCGGCCGCCCGATCGGCCGCTTCCAGGCGATCCGCCACAAGTTCGCCGAGATGTCGGTGAAGATCGAGGTCGGCAGGGCGATGACCTACAACTGCCTGCGGAAGTTCGCGGCCGGCGAGGACGCGACCTGCGCGAGGTGACCCAGGCCAAGCTCTTCACCCAGCGGGCCATGTGCGAGGTCGCCGACGAGGCGATCCAGATCCACGGCGGCTACGGCTACATGCGCGAATACGGCGTCGAGCGCGCCTACCGCGACGCCCGCCTGGGCCCGATCGGCGGCGGCACCGACGAGGTGATGAAGGAGATCCTGGGCAAGCAGCTCGGGCTGTAGCGTCCGGCGCGTGATCAGCGACGAGCAGGCTGGCCGCTTCGCGGATGAGTGGTACGCGGCGTGGAACTCACACGACCTCGACGCGATCCTGAGCCACTACGCCGACGACGTCGAGTTCGTCTCGCCGTTCGTCGCGGCGCTGAACGACGACCCCGGCGGAACCGTTCACGGCGAGGACGATCTCCGGGCCTACTTCGCCCGCGGCCTGGAGCGCTTCCCGGACCTGCGCTTCGAGCCTCTCGAGCTCCTGGTCGGCGTCGACTCGGTCACGCTATCTACGTGAGCGTCGAGGACAGGCGCGCCGCCGAGGTGATGATGCTCGACCCGCAGGGGCTGGTCGTCCGGGTGCAGGCGCACTACCGAGCCCCTGACGGCGATAACGACCGATCGTGCTGTCTAGGTCGGATTTAGGGACGGCGAGCTCGATGTCACGGATTCCGGTGGTCAGCCGTCACATACCTAGAGATGAGTTTGGGGCTGAATAGGGGTCATCCCCAATTGAAGGACGCGCGAGCGGTGTCCATGCTGCTGCCTCGCAACCGTCTGTAAGGCATCGACCGCAACGAACACAGGAGGGAACCTTTCGTGGCATCACTAACCCGCTGGGTCCTGGCCCACAAACGAACAGTCGTCGTCTCGTGGATTCTGCTGACGATCGCCGGGGTCATGGCCGCCGGACCCGCGAGCAAGGCGCTCGACCAGAAGTTCTCCGTGCCCAACAAGGAGGGGTGGGAGACGAACGAGGCGATCGCCGCCAAGTACAACGGCACCGGCGGGGACACCTCTCCCCTGCTGCCTGTCGTCACGATTCCGGCCGCCGGCAGTCGGTCGACTCACCGCAGGTGAAGCGTGACCTGACCAAGCTGGATGACACCCTGGCGAAGACCCTGCCCGGCTCTCGCGTCGCGTCGTACGCCTCCACCGGCGACAACGCCTTCGTCTCGGACGACGGCCACACGACGTTCGCGATCGTCTACCCGAAGCCCGACCCCAATTCGAGCTTCGGCGACAACCCGCATGCGGCCACCGACGTGAAGAACGCCGTGGCCGGGATGACGGTCGCCGGAGCGCCGGTCCACGTGACCGGCTTCGACGCTCTCCAGCAGTCGACCGGAGGCGGCGATGGGCCCGGAGTCCTCCTGGAGGCGGTGATCGGCGGCTTCGGCGCGCTGATCGTGCTCGCCTTCGTCTTCGCGTCCTTCCTGGCGATCGTGCCGATCGGGATGGCGATCTGCTCGATCATGACCACCTTCCTGCTGCTGCTCGGCCTGACGACGTTCACCGACGTCTCGCCGATCGTGCAGTTCCTGGTCGCCCTCGTCGGATTGGGAGTGGCGATCGACTACTCGCTGCTGGTGGTCTCACGGTGGCGTGAGGAGCGAACCCACGGACACACCGGCGACGAGGCCGTGCAGCGGGCGATGGAGACGGCGGGCCGCGCCGTGGTGTTCAGCGGCATCACCGTCGCCATCGGGCTGTTGGCCCTGATCGCCCTGCCGCTCCCGTTCCTGCGCTCGATGGGGTACGGCGGCATGCTGATCCCGCTGGTCTCGACTCTGGTGGCGATCACGCTCCTGCCGGTCATCCTGGCCAAGGCCGGGGCGAAGCTCGATTGGCCGCACAGGCGAACCGACGACAAGGCCAGCCGGGCCTGGACACGCTGGGCGGAGATCGTCTCGCGGCGGCGCTGGGTCGCCGCGGGCGCCGGCATGGCCGTGATCCTCGCGCTGGCGCTGTCAGCGACGAACCTCCAGCTCGGAGCCGCCGACGCGAACACGATCGCGAAGAGCGGCCCGGCGGAGCAGGGTCTGAAGCAGCTCGAGAGCGCCGGGATAGGCGAGGGCTCGATCCTGCCGCACGAGATCCTGGTCGAGGGCAGGACCAACCCGACGACGGTCGCCAACGACCTGAACAAGGTCGACGGCATCCACGGAGCGGTCGCTCCGACGGATCCATCGTGGAATCGCGGCGGGACGCACATCGTCGAGGCGATTCCGATCCCCGATAGTGGGACGAGCGAAGGGCACGACACTCTGAACGGCGTGCGGGATACGGCCCATGCGGCCGGCCCGGCAGTCCGGGTGGGCGGCGGACCGGCCGCGAACCAGGACTTCATCGACGCCGTCTACGGGGCGTTCCCGTTGATGATCGCCCTGATCGCGATCACGACGTTCATCCTGCTGGCGAGGGCGTTCCGCTCGCTGCTGCTGCCGCTGAAGGCGGTCGTGCTCAACATCCTCAGCGTGGCCGCCGCATGGGGCGTGCTCGTGCTGGTCTGGCAGGACGGGCACGGCTCGGAGGCGATCTGGGGCATCCAGGCGACAGGCTCGATCCAGTCGTGGATGCCGCTGATCATCTTCGCCTTCCTGTTCGGCCTCTCGATGGACTACGAGGTGTTCATCCTCTCCCGGATGCGGGAGGAGTACGACCGCACCGGGTCGACGGACGTCGCGGTGGTCCAGGGAATCGGCCGCACCGGCAGGCTCGTGACCAGCGCCGCGCTGATCCTGTTCCTGGCGTTCACCTCGATGGCGTCGGGACCGGACACGAGCGTGAAGATGTTCGCGACCGGGCTGGCGGCCGGGATCCTGATCGACGCCACGATCATCCGGGCGCTGATCGTGCCCGCGGTGATCTCGCTGATGGGCCGCTGGAACTGGTGGCTCCCCACTTGGCCCGCTCGCCTGCTCCGCGTGGAGCCCTCCCTGCCCCGGAGGGTCGCCACCGGAGAGGCCGAGGGCTGAGCCCGGCGGGACCTTCTCCCCCGCCGATCCCCAAGCGCCTGGGCCCTGCCGGTGAACCGGCGGGGCCCTCGCGCTAGACGGTCGAGTTCAAATCCGCGTGCGCTCGGTGGCGCGTCTGGCCGAGCAGCTCAAGGACGCAGGGCTCAGCCCTTGGTGGTGCCAAGGGCAAGCCCGAGGACGCGGAGATGCGAAGTGCCAGGCACGTCATCCGGGTGTGCGGGGATTTGGAATCGATCGTCTAGCTTTGCGCCGTGAGGCGCATCTTCATAGCCCTCGCTGCGGGCGTCGCCCTGGCGGACGCATCGATCGTCACCCTGGGCCTGCCCTCGATCCTCGTCGAGCTCAATGCGACCGTCGAGGGCGTCGCGCTGGTCCTCGGCGTCTACACGGCCGTTCTCGCGCTGGCCCTGCTTCCCGCCGCCTGGCTCTGTCGCCGCTTCGGCGACGCCCACGTCGGTGCAGCCGGACTGGGGCTCTTCTGCGCGGCTTCGCTGGGATGCGGTGCGTCCGACTCGCTCGGGCTGCTGCTCGTGCTCCGCGGCGTCCAGGCTCTCGGCGGAGCCGCACTGTTGGTCGGCTCCTTCGAGCTCCTCGACGCCGGCAGGCCCGGGGCCGGGCGGAGGATGTGGGTCGCCGCGTCGGTCTTCGGGATCGCCGTCGGTCCGGCGCTCGGCGGCGCGCTCACCCAGCTCTTCGACTGGCGGGCTATCTTCCTCGCCCAGGCGCCGCTCGTACTGCCGGGAATGGCAGTCGCCCTGCTGGCCGCGCGCAGCGAGCGGGTGGCCCCCGACGATGGCCGCGACCCCGACCGCCCGACAGGGCCGTTCAAGCTCAGGGAGTCGCTGGCGCTCGGGCTGCTTTCCGCCTCGCTCACGGCGGTGATCTTCCTGGTCGTCCTGCTGCTGGTCTCGGGCTGGAGCATCGAGCCCCTTGCCGCGGCCCTCGCCGTCAGCGTCCTGCCCGTCGCGGCAATCCTCTCCTCGCGGATGCCAGGGAGCCCGCAGACCCGTGCGATCGCGGGATGTCTGCTCGTCGGAGGCGGCGTCGGCTGCCTGGCACTGCTCCCGGCGGCCTCCGCCTGGTGGACGGTGGTGCCGCAGATCCTGGCGGGCGCCGGGATGGGCATGGCGCTGCCGGCCCTCTCCGGCGAGCTGATGCCCGAGCGCACCCGCCACGACGTCGCCAGGCTGCTCTCGATCCGTTCGGCCGGCATCGCCATCGCGCTGGCGGCACTGGCCCCATTGATCTCATCGAACCTCACCTCGACCATCGACTCCGCCCGCGAGCAGGGCACGGCCGCGGTCCTCGACGCCCACCTGCCGCCCGAGGACAAGATTGCGATCGCCCCCGCTCTTTTCGGCAGCCTCAATACGGACGATCCGCGCGGACAGCTCCAGGACTCGGTGAAGAGCGCCCGCTCCGATGTCGGCTCCGGCGATGTGCCGGAGCTCAACCGCCTCGGCGACAAGCTCGACGAGGTGGTCACAGGAGCCGTCCGGCAAGCCTTCCGCCCCACATTCATCGTCACGGCGGTGATGGCTCTCCTCGCGGCGCTGATCCTGCTCTCCGAGGGGTTCGGAGCTGCGCTCGCCCGGCCGGCGCTGGCGACGGCCGCCGTCGCCTCGATCGCGGCTCTCGCCGGCTACGGGGTCGTCTTCGCGGCCAAGGGCCAGGAGACGGTGCCGATCCGGGACCCCTGCCAGGACCGGAACCTCCCGGACACCGGCGGCATCACGGGCTTCCTGCAGGATCAGTCGCTGGCGGCGCTCGACCGCGCGGCCTGCCAGTTCGGCTCGAGCCGAGAGGAGCTCCTGCTCGCGCTCTTCGACGATCGCCTCCAGCACCGCTTCGAGGAAGAGCACCACGTGAACCCGCGTTCGGCCTTCTCCCTCGGCCCGGCGCTGCTCGGGCTCTGACTCGCGTACGTTCCCGCTGTGGCCGAGACGCCGACCCGCCGCGAGATCATCGAGCAGTTCATCCCGAACTCGCCGCACGCGGCGCAGCTCGGGATCCGCGTCGTCTCCCTCGGAACGGACGAGGCGGTGCTCGAGCTCCCGTTCAAGCCCGAGTTGGCGACGATCGGCGAGGTGGTGCACGGAGGGGCGATCGGCGCCCTGATCGACACCGCCGCGATGGCGGCCGCCTGGGCGACCGACGACGTGCCGGAGAGCGTCGCGGGATCCACGGTCTCGCTCTCGATCAACTTCGCGGCTGCCGCGACCGGCGTCGACCTCCGAGCCGAGGCGCACGTCGCCCGGCGCGGCGGCAGGCTCAGCTTCTGCGAGGTGAGCGTCACCGATCCGGACGGCGGCGTGGTCGCCCATGGGATCGCCAGTTACCGGTTTGGGTAAGAATCCCCGACCTTCACTACTTAGAGGAGGCAACCAAGTTGGGAATGCTTGACGGAAAGAGCGCAATCATCACCGGCTCCGCGCGCGGCATCGGCAGGGCTTGCGCCGAGCTGTTCGTGAGCGAGGGAGCCAGGGTGCTGATCAACGACCTCGACGGCGACGTCGCGGAGCAGGCCTCGAGCGAGATCGACGGGGAGACCGCAGTCTTCGCCGGCGACCTCACCAAGCCGGGGATCCCGGATCAGCTCGTACAGGCGGGTCTCGACGCCTTCGGGCAGGTCGACGCCATCGTCAACAACGCGGGCTACACCTGGGATGGCGTGGTCCACAAGATGTCCGACGAGCAGTTCCAGGCGATGCTCGACATCCACACGATCGTGCCGTTCCGCGTGATCCGCGCCATCGCCCCCACCTGGCGCGAGGCCGCCAAGAAGGAGGCCGAGGCGGGCCAGGAGGTCTTCCGCAAGATCGTCAACGTCACCTCGATCTCGGGCACCATGGGGAACGCGGGCCAGGCGAACTACTCGTCCGCCAAGGCGGGTCTCACCGGCCTGACCAAGACGATCGCCAAGGAGTGGGGCCAGTTCAAGATCAACAGCAACGCCGTGGCCTTCGGCTTCGTCGAGACGCGGCTCACTCAGGCGAAGGAGAAGGGCGAGACGATGGAGGCCGCCGGCGAGAGCGAGGAGCAGGTCTCACTCGGCATCCCGGAGCAGATGCGCCAGATGGCGCGGATGACCATCCCGCTGGGTCGCCCGGCAGAGCCCTCCGACGCGGCCGGCCCGATCGCGTTCCTCTCCTCGGAGTACTCAAACTTCATCCACGGCCAGGTGATCAACGTCACCGGCGGTCAGTTCACCGGGATGTACTCCTAATAATGCGAGGGTGCTCCGAGCCGTAGGCGAGGAGCAACCCGTTTAGTCGCTCCGGCGTTCCTCGGCGAGGGGCTCGCCCCCCTCGCCGGCCGCACCCCCCGGAGGCCACTCCCCGAACCAGTTGTCGCGCGCGCCGTCCAGGGTGAGCACGCAGCCTGAGAAGAAGTCCCCCGCCGGCGACGCGAGGTAGGCCATCAGCCAGGCCATCTCGTCCTCCGTCCCGAGCCGCCCGAGCGGCACGGTCCCGGCGACGTTGTCGACGATCGCCTTCGGGTACTTGGTCCGCAGCGTCTCGGTGTCGAACTGCCCGATCGCCACGGCCAGCAGGCGGATCCCGAACCGCGCCCACTCGACCGAGAGTGTCCGCATCATGTTCTCGACCGCCGCCCTCGCCGCGCCGGTGTGGACCATTCCCGGGAAGCCCATGTGCGGGGAGACCGTGATGCTGATGACCTTGCCGCTCTCCTGCGGGATGAAGGCCTTGGTCGCGGCGGCGTGGGTCATCTGCCAGGTGCCCTGCACGTTCAGCTCGATGACGGTCTTGAAGCCCTTCGGGCTGATCGCCTCGGCCGGGCTGAGGAACTGGCCGCCGGCGTTGTTGACCAGCAGGTCGATGCGCCCGTGCCGTTCGACGATCCCGTCCATGAAGGCGTCGACGGCCTCGTCGTCGCGGATGTCGAGGGCCTCGAACTCGGCCCTGCCCCCGCCGGCCGCGACCTCGTCGACCATTCCCTGGAGAGGCTCCTCGCGACGCCCGCAGCCGATCACCGTCGCGCCGAGGCTCGTCAGCTCGAGCGCGGTCGCCTTGCCGAGGCCGGTGCCCGCGCCCGAGACGACGCAGATCTGACCGTCCAGCAGGCCGGGCGCAAAGATTCGTGAACTCACGGGCCGTGAGCATAAGCTGGCTCGCGTGAGCGTGAACGCCGAGCCGATCCCGCTCGAGAATCCGCTGCCGGGCGGCACCGAGGGCGCCGCCGTCATCGTGGAGCCCCTCCACACCGGGGAGGCCCTTTGGCCGGCCACGTTCTTCAACAGCAGCGGGCGCGGGATCATCAAGCGCCTGCGGGCCCTCGGGATCGGCTCCAAGCCCGAGGAATGGGAGTCTCGCCCCGTCCCTGCCTACCTGGCGCGGCACCCGAGCGCGGGGAACATTCTCGTCGACACTGGGTTAAGTCCGTCGGTGGTGAGGGATCCGCGGGACAACCTCGGGCGGTTCTCCGGCCGCCACTACAAGGTCGCCGAGGGCGAGGATGTCGTCTCGCAGCTGCGCAGGCGCGGGCTCGAGGCATCGGACATCGACGTCGTCGTCCTCACCCACCTCCACGAGGACCACGCCTCCGCCATCGAGGCCTTTCCCGAGGCCCAGTTCGTGCTCAGCGCGACCGAGTGGGAGGCCGCAACCACCGGCCGGCTGCCGCTGCTGCGCGGCTACCACCCCTCTCACTACGACTTCGCCTTCGAGTACGCGACCGTCGACTTCGACGGCGAGTTCGTCGAGTCATACGGTCCGTTCGGGCGGACCTTCGACCTCTTCGGCGACGGGTCGGTGCGCCTCGCGTACACGCCGGGGCACAGCGCCGGTCACACCTCGGTGATCCTGCGGCTGCCGCGACGGGACTTCGTGGTCGTCGGGGATGCGGCCTACGACTGGAGGCAATTCGAGGGCGGGACGGAGCCGCTGATGATGGCCGACGAGCACAACTGGCGCCGCTCGCTGCGGGAGCTCCAGGCCTACCGGCGCACCTACCCGTACGCGCTCATCGTCCCGGGCCATGACCGGGAGTTCTGGGAGAAGCTCGAGCCTCGCTACGAGGAGTAGCGGCGCGCGGTCTTGGGTCCCGGCGTCGCCGCCGGCAGGCCCTCGCGGAGGCGCTTGAGCACGTCGCGGCGGCCGTTCTCCTCCAGGTCGACGTACATCGCGCGAACGCGGTCGAAAACCTGGTTGGCCGCCTGCTGCTGCTCGTCCCGGGTCGGGTCGGCCTTCACCGGGAAGGTGACAGGCTCGCCGTACTGGACGGTCACCTTAGGGAAGCGGAACCGCCTCCAACCGCGAACGTGGGCGGACCCGTGTATCGCGACCGGAACGACGGGCACGCCCGACTCGAGCGCGATCTTGCCGATTCCGCGCTTCGGCTCACCGAGGTCACCGCTCCGCGAGCGGCCGCCCTCCGCGTACATCAGCATGGTGCCGCCACGGTCGAGGACGGTGTTCGCGGTGATGAACGCCTCCTCGTCGTGGTGGCCGCGCCTGACGGGGAAGACACCGCCGTGCTTGAAGATGTACTTGAAGATCGGATTCGCAAAGAGCTGGGACTTGGCCATGAACTGCGTCTTTCGCGGCAGGTAGACCGCGGCGAAGAAGTGGTCCATCTGGCTGAAGTGGTTCGGCGCCAGGATGGCCGGGCCGGTGGCGGGGACGTTCTCGACCCCGATCGCGCGCGTCCGGTAGAGCAGGATCGTCGGGATGGTCAGGATCACGCGGACGAAGTCGTAGATCCAGCCGACGCCCTTCCGCGCGGCGCGGTGGTACTGGTCGAACATCTCCGCCGGGCGCGGGTCCTTGTAGACCTGCGGCTTCATGTCCTTGGGGTTGACGTTCGCCATTTCTTCCGCCCTGTGATCACAAAAAACGCCGTCCGAGACGGCGGCACGTGCTGATTTCTACCCGATGGCTACGCCCGGGTTACGCGCTCGGATCACGCTGTTCGGGCGTCGCCCAGCCTCGTGCCCGGGTCACGGCCTCCCGCCAGCGGCCGAGCAGCCGGTCGCGCTCGGCGTCGGCCATCGCCGGCTCGTAGGTGGCCGCCTCCCGCCACATCTCGCGCACCTGATCGGCGGTCCACATGCCGGTGGCGATCCCGGCCAGGTAGGCGGCGCCCAGCGCGGTCGTCTCGGCGACCTCGGGGACGATCACCGGCACCCCCAGGACGTCGGCCTGGAACTGCATGAGCCAGGCGTTGCCGACGGCCCCCCCATCGGCCTTCAGCGCCGGAACGATCTCGCCCGCCGCGGCCTCCTGCGCCCTGACCGCGTCGACCGTCTGGTAGGCGATCGCCTCGAGTGCCGCCCGCGCGAGGTGCGCCCGGGTCGCGCCGCGCGTCAGGCCCACGATCGTCCCCCTCGCGTATGGATCCCAGTGGGGCGAGCCGAGACCGGTGAGGGCGGGGACGAAGTAGATGTCGTCGTTCGAGTCGAGCGATGCCGCGAGGTCCTCGGTCTCCGCCGCGCGGGTGATGATCCGGAGCCCATCCCGCAGCCACTGGACCGCCGCGCCGGTCACGAACACCGCGGCCTCCAGCGCGTAGGACACCTCGCCGCCCAGTCCCCAGGCGACGGTCGCGAGCAGGCCCTCACCCGGCTCGGCCGCCTCGGTCCCCGTATTGAGCAGGACGAAGCTGCCGGTGCCGTAGGTGTTCTTGGTCTCCCCCGGACGCTGGCAGGCCTGGCCGAAGAGCGCCGCCTGCTGATCCCCCGCGATGCCGGCGACCGGGACCTCCCCGCCGAAGACCGAGCTCGTTCCGTAGATCTCCGACGAGGGCACCGGCTCCGGCAGCGACTTCGGGTCGACCCCGAGCAGGTCGCAGAGCTCCACGTCCCAGGCCAGCCCCCGGATGTCGAAGAGCATCGTCCGCGAGGCGTTCGAGTAGTCGGTCAGGTGCCTGCCCGTGAGCTTGAAGGCGAGCCATGAGTCGATCGTCCCGAACACGGTGCCCTCGGGCAGCTCGGCGTTCTTGATCAGCCACTCGATCTTGGTGCCGGAGAAGTACGGGTCGATGACCAGGCCGGTCCTCTCCCGGATCAACTGCTCGCCTCCGGCCTCACGGAGCTCATCGCAGCGAGCCGCCGTCCGCCGGTCCTGCCAGACGAGCGCGCGGTGGACCGGCTCGCCGGTGTTCGGATCCCAGGCCACCACCGTCTCGCGCTGGTTGGTGATCCCGATGCCCTTGAGGTCGGACCCCTGGACCGCGGCGTCGGCGAGCGCCCCCACCGCGACCTTGTGGGTGACGTCCCAGATCTCGGCCGCGTCGTGCTCGACCCAGCCGGGCCTCGGGAAGTACTGCTCGAACTCGCTGTAGGCGCGACCGCGCTCGCGTCCCTGCTCGTCGAAGACGATGCAGGTGGTTCCCGTGGTCCCCTGGTCGATGGCCAGGATCATCGAACGGGACGCTATCCGGACCTGCTTCGCACCGCTCGCCGGATGTCGCGGAGCTGGCGAGCCCGATGGAGGAAGCCGGCCGGCGTCCGGCCCGTCGCCCGGTGCTCGAGCGGCAGCTCGATCTCCTCGAGGCGGTACCCGGCCCGCAGCGCGTCGATCGTCATCCCCGTCTCGAGCCCCCAGCCGTCCGCGAATGGCGTCAACTCGGCGAGCGTCGAGATCCGCATCGCGCGCTGGCCGGAGATCGGGGCCCGCAGGCTGGCTTGGGTGAGCCGCTCGATCGCTCGGCGCGCGTAGCCGAGCGTGAACCCGAAGCCGCCTCCCTCCGGCTCGGCGAACGCAGCCACCGCCAGGTCGCAGCGGCCATCCTCCACCGCCTCGAGGAGCGCGAGCAGCTCACCGGCGCTGGCGCCGAGATCGGCATCGCAGAGCAGGACGGTCGCCTCGGCGGGGAACTCGCCGATCGCCGCTTCGGCCGTGGCAGTCACGTTCCCTCCCTTGCCATGCGGGCGGCGGCGGCCAACCAGCCACGCGCCGTGGCGCATCGCCTCCTCCTGCGTCCCGTCGCTCGAGGCGTCGTCGGCGACCAGCAGCCGGGCCCCGGGGATCGCCTCGGCGAGGGCATCGAGCGCCGCCCCGATCCGATCCACCTCGTTCTGCGCCGCCACGATCGCGACGCGCGGCGTTTCCGGCGTCACCGCCGACTATTGTCCCGGCGCGTGGCTGACGTAGAGGCGCACATCACCGGCACAGTCTGGAAGATCGAGGTCAAGGTCGGCGACCAGGTCGACGAGGGCGACACCGTCGTCATTCTCGAGTCGATGAAGATGGAGATGCCGGTCGAGGCCGAGGACCCCGGCAAGGTCGCCGAGATTCGCTGCGAGGAGGGCCAGTCGGTCTCCGAGGGCGACGTCCTCGTCGTCCTCGAATAGCCTTCATGCGAGGCGACCCGGACGCGAAGCGGAGGAGTCAGCCGTTTTGAGTCCCGAGGAACTGGCCGGGGGCAAGCTGCTGCTCGACGAGCCCGCCGACGCGGTGGCGCGGTTGACGCTCAACCGACCGGACTCGCGCAACGCGCTCGACCACGAGCTGCTCGACGGCATCGCCGCGGCGATGCCGTCGCTCGACCGAGGAATCGAGATGCGCTGCGTTCTGATCACCGGCGCAGGCAAGGCGTTCTCGGCCGGCTACGACATCGCCGCAATCCCGTCGGAGAGTTTCGAGCGGGACGCGGAGGCGCTGGTCGCCCATCCGTTCCACGCAGCCCTGGAGGCGATCGCGGCCCATCCCTGGCCGGTGATCGCCGCGATCAACGGGCACGCGCTCGGTGGCGGCCTGGAGCTGACCCTCACCTGCGATCTGCGGATTTGCGCCCGCGGCGCGAAGCTCGGCATGCCGCCCGCCAAGCTCGGCCTGATCTACGGCCACACGGGCCTGCAGCGCTTCATCGACGCGATCGGCGTGCCGCGGACCAAGGAGCTGTTCCTGACCGGCCGCAACTATCCGGCGGAGCGAGCCGAGACGTTTGGCCTGGTCAACGAGGTGGTCGACGACGCAGAGCTGGAGAGCACGGCGGTCGCCCTCGCCGCCGAGGTCGCGGCCAACGCCCCGCTCTCGATGCGAGGCAACAAGCACGCGATCGACACGCTCAATTCGTTCTCGCGTCTAACCCCCGAGCAGGAGCGCGAGCTGATCGAGCTGAGGGAGTCATGCTTCGGCTCGGAGGATTTCCGCGAGGGCATCGCGGCCTTTGCCGAGAAGCGCAAGCCGGCCTGGAAGGGCCGTTAGCCGGCTTCCGAGGGCTCCGGCTCCGGCAGGGGCTGCTCGCCCGTGTCTTCGTGCAGCACCCGTCCACCGCCCTGCGCGGTCGACGGCCACCAGATCTTGTCGCCGATCAGCTCAACCGCGGCCGGGACCATGATCGTCCGCACGATGAAGGTGTCGAGCAGGATGCCCAGCGCGACCATGAAGCCGAGATCGAAGGTGAACGTCACCGGCAGGGTCATCAGGACCGAGAAGGTGCCGGCCAGGATGACCCCGGCGCTGGTGATCACCGGCCCCGTCGCCGCGATCGCTCGCAGCATGCCCTCACGGGTGCCGAACTTGCGCGCCTCCTCACGCACGCGAGCCATCAGGAAGATCGTGTAGTCGATCCCGAGCGCCACCAGGAAGATGAAGGCGAAGGTCGGGATCGATGCGTCGAAGCCCGCGTCGCCCACGACGAAGCGGATGAAGAGGATCGAGATCCCGAGGGTGCAGGCGAAGGACAGGACCACGCTGGCGAGCAGCACCAGAGGCGCGACGACAGCCTGCAGCAGGATCCCCAGGATGATCGCCATCACCAGAAGCGCCAGCGGCACGATCACCTTCAGGTCCCGCTCGGTGGCCTTGTTGTAGTCGTAGTTGATGGCGGTGCCACCGCCGACGAGAGCGGTGACGCCCGGGGCGACGTTGGCCACCGAATCGCGCATCTTCGGAACCAGGTCGAGCGCCGACACGTCGTTCGGGTCGCCCTTCAGGATCACGTCGACGACCCTGATCTGCCCGTTGGTCGAGACCTGATTGGTCGGCAACACCGCGGCGACCCCGTTGACGGTCTTGAGCTTGGCCGCGGTGAGAGCGATGTCACGGTCCGTCGGTGGTCCGCCCTGCCGCTCAACCAGCACCGTGGTGGGCGACAGCGTCCCCTTGGGGAAGTCCTCGCCGAGCACCTTGAACCCCTGCACGCTCTCCACCGACTTCTTGAAGAAGGTGGTGCTCGAGTAGTCGACCTTGTAGGCGATCAGGCCGAGGGCGCCGAGGAGGAAGACGCCCGCCGTGACAGCGAGTGCCGGGCCCGGCCGGCGGAGGACCTTGTCGCCGAAGCGGCGCCAGAGGCCGGTGTGCGCTCTCTCCGCATGCTCCGGGTCGTACTCGACGATGCTCCGCCTCGGCCAGAACCCCCTGCGGCCGAAGATCGTCAGCAGCGCGGGGAGCACCGTGAGGCCGGCCAGCATCGCGCAGAAGACCGAGATCGCGGCGACGGGCCCCAGCGACTTGGTGTTGCCCGATTCGGCGAAGACGAGGACGAGCATCGCCAGCGTTACCGTCAGCCCGCTCGCCAGGATGGCGGGCCCGGCCCGACAGACCGCCCTGTGCATCGCGTCGTGCTTGTTCTCCAGCCGGCGGAGCTCCTCCCTGTATCTGGAGACCAATAAGAGGCAGTAGTCGGTCCCCACCCCGAACATCAGGACGACGAGGATCCCCGTGCTGTTCGACGAGACCGTCGCTCCGGACTTGGCGAAGAGATAGATCAGGCCCGTCGCGAACTGGTAGGCGAGGAAGACGACGATCAGCGGCGAGATCGCAACCAGCAGCGAGCGGTAGATCGCGCCGAGCAGGACGAGGACGAGGATCGTCGTCGCCAGCAGCAGCTTGGTGTCGAGATTGCTGAAGACCTCGTCGGCGTCGGTGTTGAACCCGACGTCGCCCGTGACGTAGACGTTCAAGTCGCCGTTACCGGAGTCGGTGATGTCGCGCATCGCCTTGCCCCAGTCGGACTCGTGGTCGAAGTCCGTCGGGAAGGTGTAGACGGCGTAGGCCACCTGCCTGTTGGCCGAGACCAGCTTCGAGGTGGGGCCCACGGGCGCGGGGAGGACGGGCGGCTGGCTCTTGACGAGCGGGATCCTCGCCGGCTCGGCCTCGATCCTCTGTGCGTCCGAGCGGATCTTCGCGAAGTTCGCCGGGGTCAGACCGTCCTTGTTCTGGTAGACGACCAGTGCGAGCGCGGTCTCCTTGGCGGGGAACTCGTGGTCGAGGGTCCGGACGACCTCGGTGGACTCCGCGTTCGAGGGCAGGAATGACTCGGTGTCGTCCGTGGTGACGTCCGAGAGCTTTGAGCCGAGTGGGGACATCACGACGGCGGCGATGATCCAGACGACCAGCACCACCCACTTGGTGCGCCGACCCGCGACTATCGATGCCAGACCTCTCAACGGACCTCCATGTCGGTGCCTGCTTCCCGTTTTCGGCCCGAGTCCCCCTGGAAACGGACTGAGGCGGCCACACTAACGATTTGCCTCGTTTGACACCCTGTAGAGAGGGCAACCATGGCTGAGGAAATGAACCCCACCGCAGTAGAGCTCGACCCAGGCGTCGAGGAACGCGTTTCGGCCCTGATCGAGGGCGGCCGCGCGGTGGACTGTGTCGATCTGTCGGAGGTTGATTCGTTGGTCCAGCAGTCGAACCTCACCGAGGAAGAGGAGCACGCGGTGCACGAGCGGATCGAGTCCGCCGGCCTCTCGATCGAGGACGACTGCGGCAAGCAGGCCGCGGAGCCCGCGGGCTACCGCAACGGCGAGCTCGCGGAGCAGACAACCGATGCCCTCCAGCTTTTCTTCAACGAGATGCGCAAGTACCCGCTGCTCACCAAGGAGGAGGAGATCGAGCTCGCTCAGGCCGTCGAGCGTGGCGACCTGCAGGCCAAGGAGCGGCTGATCAACTCCAACCTGCGGCTGGTGGTCTCGAACGCGCGCCGCTACATGCGCCAGGACCTCAACCTCCTCGACCTGATCCAGGAGGGCATTCTCGGCCTGATCCGCGCCTCTGAGAAGTTCGATTGGCGCAAGGGCTACAAGTTCTCCACCTACGCGACCTTCTGGATCCGCCAGGCGATCCAGCGCGCGCTCGAGTCGAAGGAGCGCACAATCCGCGTCCCGAACCAGGTCGCCCAGCGCGAGCGCAAGGTGATGCGGACCGAGCGCGAGCTCGCGACCAAGCTCGGCCGGGACCCGACCACCGAGGAGGTGGCCGAGGCCGCCGAGCTCGAGCCCGCCCAGGTCGAGGAGATCCGCGACCTGACCAGGGTCGTCACGAGCCTCGACCGGCCGGTCGGCGACGAAGACGCATCATCGCTCGGCGAGTTCATTCAGGACGAGCGCAGCGGCCCCGCGGAGGAGGTCCAGCTGAGCCTCGCGGACGCCACGCTGCGAGACGCTGTCGACGAGCTCCCCGAGGACGAGCGGAAGGTGATCCAGCTCCGCTACGGCATCAACGGCGACGAGCCGACGCCGCTGCGAGAGACCTCCCGGCGGCTCGAGCTGAAGCCGAGCGAGGTCAAGCAGCTCGAGGAGCGCGGCCTGAGCCGCCTCGCGCAGGCGCGCGAGGTTGAAGCACTCCGCGACGCGGCGTAGCGGCCACCAGGCCGCTCCACTTCGGAGCGGAGGGCAAAGCCCGTAGCGACTTATGTGGGGCGGCCGCTTGTGGCCGCGGCTTTATGGCGAAGCCGTCGCTCGCAACGACATCACTCGGTCCACCGATGCCTCGAACTCGCCCCGATCCAGGGAGCCGTCCGCGAGCAGGCGGGCGAGGGCCCGCTGCGCCTTGGCGGCGTCGCTCACGTCGGTGAACAGGGTCAGGTCCGTGCCGGCGCGGGCCGCCGCCACCGCCGTCTTGGCGGCTCCGCCGATGGCTCGCGCAGACACCGAGCCGAGGGCGTCCGTGATGGAGACGCCCTGGAAACCGAGGCGGTCGCGGAGCTCGCCGGTGGCGACCGCGCGCGAGAGCGCAGCCGGCTTGCCGGAGAATGCGGGATACACCGCCGTGCTCAGCATGACCATCGCTCCCCCCGACTGGATGAAGCTGACGTACGGCTGCTCGTCGGCACTCCGGAGCTTCGCCGCGGGCAGCCGGATCTTCTGCACCGCGTTGTCGGTGTTGACGCGAGCGGCGCCGAGCCCGGGGAAGTGCTTCGCGGTGGCGGCAACGCCTCCAGCCGCCAGACCCCGCGCGAATCCGCCTCCGATCTCGGAGACGGCGGCCGGTGTACGCGCGAACGTCCGGCCCTCGCTCTCGATGGCCCGTCCCGGCCTGCCGAGGTCCAGAACCGGTGCGAGGTCGACGTTGACGCCCATCGAGTGGAGGCTCTGGCCGGTCGCACGTCCGAGGCGTTCCGCGAAGGCGGCGCCACGCGAGCCGATCGACTCAGCCGAGGGCTTCGGCGGCCCCGGCAGCCGCCTGACCAGCCCTCCCTCCTGGTCCACCGTGATGAGGAGCGGCGGCGCGGCGGTCGGCCGGGGAATCGCCTGGAGCTCGGAGGTCAGGCGTCGCACGGACCTCACGCCGCCGGCGTTCCCGTCGAAGAGGATCACGCCGGAGACCTCCCCCGCCGAGATCATCCGGCGCAACGCCTTCGGCGGATGGTGACCGGAGAAGCCGGTGACCACGCGGGCTCCGGCCAGCTGGTCGTCGCTCATGCCGGTGGACGGCGAGGCCGTCAGCACCACGGAGAGCGCCGCGACTGCGAGGTTTCCGAGCACGAGGCCAAGGTATAGGCTCGAACAGGGATGGCCGACTACTCGATCAAGAACCTCCGCGAGTCCAAGGACTCCGCAGCCGAGGCCGGTCTCTCCGACTCCCTCGAGGCCCGCTTCGCCCACGAGGACCTCGGCTCCGAGACGAGCGGGATCTCCTACCAGGTGGTCAAGGCCGGGCAGCGCCAGCCTTTCGCCCATAAGCACGGTGAGATGGAGGAGATCTATGTCGTGATCTCCGGGACCGGCCGGGTCAAGCTCGACGACGAGGTGGAGGACCTCGGCCCGCTCGACGCGGTCCGGATCTCGCCCTCCGTGGTCCGCGCCTTCGAGGGCGGCGACGAGGATCTCGTCCTCCTCGCCTTCAGCCCGCGGGCGAAGGGCGACGCGGAGATCGTCCGGGACTTCACCTGGGACTAGCGGCCACCAGGCCGCTCGCCTCTGGAGCGTAGGGCGAAGCCCGTAGCGACTTGTGCCGGGCGGCCGCTTGTGGCCGCGTTCTGACGGCGAAGCCGGGTCGTCCGGTCGTCTTCATAAATTTTCGGACGTGCCGCCCCTGATCAGCTTCGAAGAGGCGCTGGAGCTCGGCGCCCTGACCGACCACGAGGACATCGGCGCTCTCGTCGAGCGCGCCTGGGAGGTCCGCCAGGACCGCTTCGGCGACTCCACCGACATGTGCTCGCTGGTCAACGCCAAGTCCGGCGGCTGCGCCGAGGACTGTGGCTTCTGCGCCCAGTCGCGGTACGCCGAGTCGGATACCCCGATGCACGCGATGATGGAGCCCGACCAGATCCTCGAGCACGCCAGGGCGGCGGAGGCGGCCGGGGCCCATCGCTTCTGCATGGTCACCCAGGGCCAGGGCCTCTCCAAGCGCGACTTCGCCAAGGTCCTCGAGGGCGCCCGCCTCGTCTCTGAGCACACGAACCTGAAGCGCTGCGCCTCGATCGGCCACATGTCGGCCGAGCGCGCGAGGCAGCTCAAGGACGCCGGCATCCAGCGCGTGCACCACAACGTGGAGACGTCGAAGTCGTACTACCCGGAGGTCTCCACCACGGTCCGCTACGAGGGCCGGGTGCGAACGATCGACGCCGTCAAGGAGGCGGGCCTCGAGACCTGCGTCGGCGGCATCCTCAACCTCGGGGAGACGCCCGAGCAGCGCGTCGAGATGGCCTTCGAGCTGGCGGAGATCAACCCGGACTCCGTGCCGATCAACCTGCTCAATCCGCGCACCGGGACGAAGTTCGGCGAGCGAGAGCTGATGGACCCATGGGACGTCGTCAAGTGGGTGGCGATCTTTCGCCTGATCCTGCCGGACGCTCTCTTCCGCCTCTGCGGCGGGCGCGTCGAGAACCTGCAGGATCTCGCTCCACTCGCCGTCAAGGCCGGGCTGAACGGCGTGATGATGGGGAACTTCCTCACCACGCTCGGCGTCGAGCCGGCCGAGGACCGGGAGATGTTCGAGGAGCTCGGGCTGAACGTCGCACGCCAGCCAGACAACGGCGCCAACCCCCGCCCGGACAACCGCTCCGGCTGGCTCGACGGAGAGACGCCCGAGACCCCGATCGATGAGCTGATCGACCGCCAGGCCGACGCGAACTTCTGGGATCCGTCCACCCAGCTGCGGGTGGTCAAGAAGAAGGGCAATGTGCCCGCCTACCCCACCCGCCCATCCGAGGATCAGGAGCCTCAGCCGGCGGGCTGGGGCGACTAGTGCTCGACATCCAGGAGCGCCTCGCCGAGCTCGACTCGAGCGGGCTGCGCCGCCGGCTCCGCATCGTGGACGGGCCGCAGGGTGCCGAGGTTCTGCTCGACGGCCGGCCCGTCCTGCTGCTCTGCTCCAACAACTACCTCGGGCTGGCCGACCATCCGCGTCTCAGGCGCGCGGCCGCGGACGCGGCGCTCGCGCTGGGAACGAGCTCCGGCGCCTCCCGCCTGATCTCGGGCTCCATGTCCATCCATGCGGAGCTGGAGGAACAGCTGGCGCACTTCGAGGGAACCGAGTCGGCCCTGCTGTTCGGCTCGGGATACCTGGCCAACACGGGGGCTATCGCCGCGCTGGCGGGCCGCGGCGAGGTCGTCTTCTCCGACGAGCTCAACCACGCGAGCATCATCGACGGCTGCCGCCTGGCCGGCGCGGAGACCTTCGTCTACCGGCACCGCGACACGGAGCACCTCGAATGGGGGCTGGGCCGCGCAGCGGGCCGCGGAGCGCTGATCGCCACCGACGGCGTGTTCTCGATGGACGGCGACGTCGCCCCGCTCGCGCAGCTCGCGGACCTCGCCGGCCGGTACGCCTGCCGTCTGATGGTGGACGAGGCTCACGCCACGGGCTGCCTCGGGCCGGATGGCAGGGGCTCGGTCGCGGCCGCCGGGCTGACCGGTGAGGTCGATCTCATCGTCGGAACCCTCGGCAAGGCGCTGGGCGGCTACGGCGCCTACGTCTGCGGATCGCGTGAGCTCACCGACTTCCTGATCAACACGGCCCGGCCTTTCATCTTCTCGACCGCTCCCCCACCGCCCGCCGTGGCGGCCGCCTCTGCCGCCCTGGAGCTGCTCGCCGAGAGCCCGAAGCGCGTGGAGCGCCTGCAGTCGAACGCGGCCGCCCTGCGCGACGGCCTTCGCGCCGAGGGTCTGGAGCCGATCGGCTCCGACACGCAGATCGTCCCGCTCGTGATCGGCGAGGCCGGCGATGCGATGGCCCTCTGCGAGCGTCTGCTCGCTGAGGGCATCTTCGCCCAGGCCATTCGCCCTCCCACGGTTCCGCCGGGCACCTGCCGCCTGCGGCTGACGGTGATGGCCACCCACCGGGTCGCCGATCTGCGTCACGCCGCCCGTGCCGTCGGCGCTGCCGCCCGAGAGCTCGGCCTTGCGTCGTCCGACGTGCAGCTCCCCGCAACGGCACTGAAGCAGGCCGCCTGAGTGCGTGGGCTGTTCGTCACCGGCACCGGCACCGAGGTCGGCAAGACCGTCGTGGCGGCGGCGATCGCCTCGACCGCGCGTCGCGATGGCGCGCGAGTGGCCGCCTTCAAGCCGGCCGTCAGCGGCCTCGACGACTACCCGCTCTCCCCCGAAACCTGGGCGAGCGCCGCCGATCTGCCGGATCACGTCCTGCTCCGGCTCGCGTCAGGCTCGAGTCAGGGCGACGAGGAGATCGCGCCCTATCGGTATGGGCCGGCGGTCTCGCCCCACCTGGCGGCGGAGCTGGCAGGGGAGCGGATCGATCCCGACCGGCTGCGCGGCGCGGCGCTCGCGGCAACGGAGGACGTGAACCTTTTGGTCTGTGAGGGGGTCGGCGGCTTCCTGGTCCCCCTGTCCGCGAGCTATCTGATCAGGGACCTCGCCCGCGACCTGGCGCTGCCGGTCGTGGTCGTCGCCGCACCCGGCCTCGGAACGATCAACCACACGCTGCTCACCGTGGAGGCCGTCCGCGCCGCCGGCCTGGAGGTCGCCGCCGTCGTCGTGACGCCGTGGCCGGCCGAGCCATCGGCGATGGAGCGCTCCAACCTAAGCACCATCGCTCGGCTCGGATCAGTCGAAGTCGAGACGCTCCCGCGCCTCGACCTCACCAATCCTGAATCCTGGCCGGCTCTCCGTCCGGGCGTCGGCACGCCGCGAGCGACGAGCAGCCTCAGAGCCGCCTAGCGGCCGCCTGTGGCCGCGACCATTTACCGCGCCCCGGCCGGGACGGCGTCCTCGGCCACAGTCGCCTCCGGGAGCGCGGCCGCGCTCTCCTCGGCGGCTTCGTGCGCGTCGACACGCTTCGCGCGCGCACCGCGAACCAGCGTCAGCGAGACAACCAGCCCGGCGAGCACGACGAACCCCGCCAGCAGCATCGCGCTCGACAGAGCGTCGACGAAGGTTGCGCGTGCCTGCTCCGGCGCAGATGCCAGGCTCGCCGGATCGAATCCCGATCCGAGCTGGGACTGGAAGATGGCTCCGGTCGCCGCGACTCCCACCGAGGCGCCGATCATGCGCGACATCTGCAGCACGCCGGAGGCAACCCCGGACTTCTGCGCGCTGACCGCGTTCATCGCGGCGGTTGACATCGGCGACATCACGAGAGCGATCCCCAGTCCCATCAGGACGAACGGGACGACCAGCCCGGCGTAGGTCGTGCCGGTGTTGATGCCAGCGAACAGGAACATGGAGACGGCGAGCACGGCCAGGCCGGCGCTCATCGGGGTCGCGGGCCCCAGCCTGTCGGCGAGCCGGCCGGAGATCGGCGCGACCACCGCAATCACGATGGTGGTCGGCAGGAACCTGACCCCAGCCTCGAGAGCGCTGTAGCCCAGGATGTCCTGCATGTAGAGGGCCATGAAGAAGAACGTGCCCATCATGGCGAAGGTGATGATGAAGGCCACCAGGTTCGATCCGATGAACTGGCGGGTCTTGAAGAGGGCGAACTCCACCATCGGCGCGGAGACCCGGAGCTCGATGGCGACGAAGATCGCCAGACCGATCACGCCGCCGGCCAGCAGGGCCAGGACCGAGGTCGAGGTCCAGCCCCAGCTGTTTCCCTCGATCAGGGCCAGCACGATCGCCGTGAGGCCGGTGGTCAGAGCGAAGATGCCCGGGTAGTCGACCCGCCGGTCGATGGTCTCGTCGCGCGACTCGCGCACGGCGAAGATCGTGGCGGCGATGGCACCCGCCGCGACCGGCAGGTTGATGAAGAAGATCGCGCGCCAGCTGACGTACTCAGTCAGTGCGCCGCCGACCACCGGACCGATCGAGAGCGCCAGCGCGGAGACGCCGGCCCAGATGCCGATCGCCCTGCCGCGCTCGGCGGCCGGGAACGTGTTGGTGATGATCGAGAGCGTCGCCGGCATCATCAGCGCGGCCCCGATGCCCTGGATCGCGCGGCTGCCGATCAGCATCGCCGGGTCCTGCGCAATCCCGGCCGTGGCCGACGTGATCGCGAAGATGATCACGCCGGTCATGAACATCAGCCTGCGGCCGAAGATGTCTCCGAGACGGCCACCGGTTGCGATCAGGACGGCGAAGGTGAGCGTGTAGCCGTTGATGACCCACTCCAGTGACGAGATCTGCGCGTGCAGATCGCGCTGGATGGACGGTAGGGCGACGTTCACGACGGTGTTGTCGAGCATCACCATGAACAGCGCGAAGCACATCGCGCCGAGCGTCCACCACTTGCGGTTGTCGTCCGTGATCAGGTGCCGGTAGCGAGTCATCGCCCCACCTTCCTCTCATGATTGGCGTAGATCTCGGCCAGTTCGGGGCGCTCCAGGAGCGCGTCGAGGGCCGACTCAAGCTTTTTCCGCTCACCGGACTCGAGCGAGGCGGTGAAGTCCTGGAGGGTCGCCAGGCGGGCGGAGATGATGCGGTCGGCCAGGCTGCGTCCCTTCGAGGTGAGCGTCAGCCGGCGGACCCGGCGGTCATCTGGGTCCTCGACCCGCGTCGCGAGCTTCTTCCGTACCAGCCCGTCGGTGGCCCGGCTGGCGGAGGCCACTGAGATGCCGAGCTCCTCGGAGATCGCGGTGACCGTACGGGACTCCTCGTCGGGTACCTGGAGCTCGACCAGCACCTTCATCTGGGCGAAGGTGAGGCCGCTCTCGTCGATCACCTTGAAGACCTCGTTGCCGCGGGGGCCCATGCAGCGAACGACGAGGGCACTCAGCTTGAGTGCCAGGTCATCGCGAACGGGCCGTGCGGTCTTCGGTTCTCTCGTCGCTGCTTCCACTGAAGAAAAGGTTACACGTTTGCAACCTTTGCGAAACCGCAAAGATCTGTGAGTTGGATCACAGAAACCTCATTCCAATTACCTGCCTTGTCGGCGATCGCTAGAGCGCGACAGGTCGCGGCAACTCAGGCCCACCGTGGGCAGCGAGCTCGTGCTTCGGCTTGCCACGGATGACGACCGCCGCGATCACCGCCCCGACCGCCGTCACGGCCGCCCCCATCGCCATCGCCGCGCCGAGCGCATCGGTGAACTTGGTTGCCTCGGCGACCCCGCCCTGTGCCAGCAGGGCGGGATTGAAGGCGCCCAGCTTGGCTTGGAAGATCGCGCCGGTGGCGGCAACTCCGATGGTCCCGCCCATCATGCGGAACATCTGGAGCGTCCCGGAGGCGACGCCGGCCTTGTCGACGTCGACCGCGTTCATCGCCGCGGTCGACATCGGCGACATGGTCATGCCGATTCCGAGGCCGAGCAGGATGAAGGCGGGCAGCAGGTCGCTGTAGCCGGTCGAGGCGTCCATCTGCGCGAAGAGGAAGAGCGACACCGAGGTGATCGCCAGCCCTAGGACCATCGGCCAGCGGGAGCCGATCCGGTCGGCCACCCGGCCCGCGATCGGGGCGGCGATCACGATCACGATGGTGGTGGGCAGAAAGCGAACGCCGGTCGCGAGCGGGGAGAACTGGAGCAGGTCCTGGAGGTAGATCGCCAGGAAGAAGAAGCTGCCCATCATCGCGAAGCTGATGATCGTCGCCACCGTGTTGGCGCCGATGAAGTTGCGGGAGCGGAAGAAGTTGAAGTCGATGATCGGCGCCGATACACGCGACTCGACGAACAGGAAGATCGGGGTCGTGACGACGCCGATGGCGAGCAGCCCGATGATGCGGGCGGAGCCCCAGCCCCAATCGTTGCCCTCGATCAGGGCCAGGACGAATGACGTGAGCGCCACCGCCAGCAGGACGACGCCGAGGTAGTCGACGCTCCGCTCCGCCTTCTCGTCGCGGGACTCCCGCACGGCGAAGAGTGAGGCCAGGAGCGCGAGCACCGCGATCGGCAGGTTGATGTAGAAGATCGCCCGCCAGCTCACGTCCTCGGTGAGGAAGCCGCCGGCGAGCGGGCCGAACGAGAGCGCGAGGCCGGAGATCCCTGCCCAGGTTCCGATCGCCTTGCCTCGCTCCTCCACCGGGAAGGCGTCGGTGATGATCGAGAGGGTCGCGGGCATCATCAGGGCGCCGCCGACCCCCTCCGCGATCCGAGAGACGACCAGCATGGTCGGGTCCTGGGCCAGCCCCGCGGTGGCCGACGAGATGGCGAAGACGCAGACGCCGATCATGAAGATCAGCCGCCGCCCGAAGATGTCGCCGAGGCGCCCGCCGGTGACGAGCAGCGCCGCGAAGCTCAGCGTGTAGCCGTTCACGACCCACTCGAGTTGGTCGACGGTCGTGTGCAGATCCTTCTGGATCGACGGCAGGGCCACGTTCACCACCGTGCTGTCGAGCATGATCATGAACATCGACAGGCACATCGCGCCGAGGGTCCACCACTTGCGGTTGTCCTCGGTGATGCCGAAGCGGGAGTCCATCCGGCGCCGATCATATGTTGGCCTCCGGCGAATGGAAAAGGCTGCCCGGCTCGATCACGATCACGTCTGGCACCCGTTCACGCAGCAGCGCGACTGGGTGGCGGAGGAGCCGTTGATGATCACGTCGGCGGAGGGGACCGAGCTGATCGACTCCGAGGGCCGCCGGTATCTGGACGGCGTCTCCTCCCTCTGGTGCAACGTCCACGGCCACCGGCATCCGGCGATCGACGATGCGGTCCGGGAGCAACTCGACCACGTCGCCCATTCCACGATGCTCGGCCTCTCGCACCCCGGCGCCGCCGAGCTGGCCGGCCGCCTGGTGGAGGTCGCTCCCCCCGGCCTCAACCGCGTCTTCTATTCCGACTCGGGCTCGACCGCCGTGGAGGTCGCGCTCAAGATGGCCTTCCAGCACTGGCAGCACCGCGGCGGGCAGCACGTCCGGAAGACATCATTCATCTGCCTCGAGGAGGCCTACCACGGGGACACGATCGGGTCGGTCTCGGTCGGCGGAATGCCCCTCTTCCATTCCACCTTCGGCCCGCTCCTCTTCGACGTCCACCATGCGAAGCCGGGTGACATCGACGACATCACCCGGCTGCTGGCGATGCGCGAGGAGGAGGTCGCGGCGGTCGTGCTCGAGCCGCTCGTTCAGGGCGCGGCGGGCATGCTGACCCACCCGCCCGGTTACCTGCGCGCAGTGCGGCGCCTCTGCGACCGCCACGGCGTGCTCCTGATCTGCGACGAGGTCGCGACCGGCTTCGGCCGCACCGGAACCATGTTCGCCTGCGAGCAGGAGGGCGTCTCGCCCGATCTGCTCTGCGTCGCCAAGGGGCTGACGGGCGGCTACATGCCGCTCGCCGCGACCCTCGCGACCGAGCGGATCTACGAGTCCTTCCTGGGCGCCACCTCCGACTACAAGACCTTCTTCCACGGCCACACCTACACCGGCAACCCGCTCGCCTGCGCGGCGGCGATCGCCTCGCTCGAGCTGTTCAAGCGCGAGCGGACCCTCGTCCGTCTCCAGCCGAAGATCCGCCTGCTCTCCGGCTGGCTGGCGCAGGTGGAGCGCATGCGCGAGGTGAAGGAGGTCCGGCAGCGGGGTCTGATGGTCGGCATCGACCTCGGCGAGCACGACCCGGAGCTGCGACTCGGTCACCGCGTCGTTCTCGAGGCACGGCGCCGGGGCGTCCTGGTGCGGCCATTGGGAGACGTGATCGTCCTGATGCCGCCCCTCTCCATCTCCAAGCACGACCTGCGGCGACTGGTGCAGGTCGTCGCCGAGTCGATCCGCGCGGCCTACCCGGTCGCCGAGCTCGACACCGGCGCCAAGGGCCGCCTGGACGCGGCCTTGCTCGAAGCGGCCTGACTACTCCTCGTAAGGCTCGAAGTCCGACTTCCGCGCCCCGCAGACCGGGCAGAACCAGTCGTCGGGGATGTCGTCGAACGAGGTCCCGGGCGGCACGCCGCCATCGGGATCGCCCTCGTCCGGGTCGTAGATGAACCCGCACGAGGTGCAGATGAAGAGCTGCTTGGTCGTGGTCTCCGCGGCCATGGGCCGGGAATGTAACGAGTAGGCTCGCGAGAGGTGGAGGTCGATCTGAGGGGAGAACGTTGAGCGAGCTGCCCGAGGCGGGGGGAGGGCGCCTGCGTGACGAGGGCGAGGCACCCGCCGTGCCGAGGCCCGCGGCCACCGTGATCCTGCTGCGGCGGGGTGGCAAGCACGCCGAGCGAGGCCTCGAGATCCTGCTCGTGCAGCGCAATCCCGAGGCCCGCTTCATGCCCGGCGTCTGGGTCTTCCCCGGCGGCGCGGTCGATGAGTCCGACGGCAACGGTGAGGAGGCGCACAGGGTGGCCGCAGCGAGAGAGCTCTCGGAGGAGGCCGGCATCGAGGTCCCGGCCGAGGAGATGGTCGCCTATTCGCGCTGGATCACACCCAGGGTGGTCCCGATCCGCTTCGACACGCGCTTCTACCTGGCGCTGGCTCCCGCTCACTCACCGCCCCAGCCCGACGGCTCCGAGACGGTCGACGCCGGATGGTTCGGGCCCCAGGACGCCCTCGACCGCCACCACGCCGGAGAGCTGCCACTCGTCTTTCCGACCATCAAGCACCTCGAGTCGCTCGTCGATTTCGCCAATGCCGAGGAGGCGCTCGAGGCTGCGCGGCGCCGTGAGGTGAAGGCCGTCGAGCCCGAGGTCGTCGGTGAGGGCGGCGACCGGCGGATCGTGCTGCCCGACGAGCTGCCCTAGGCGGGATTTCGGCGAGTCGGGGGCGCCGCGAGCCCCCTGCGCCGCATCGCGCTGCCTCGGATCCTTCCTCCAAGGGCGCCGAGGAGAATTCCGATGATCGCCGTGAAGACCGCCAAGACCGGCGCGAAGCCGGGCAGCGAGACCTTCGCATCGGTGCCGGCAATCGCATGGGCGAGCAGCAGCCCGGTGCCGTAGAGCGTGCCCCCGACCAGGCCGCGGGCCGCACCGTCCCAGCCGTCGGCGTGCTCGAAGCCAGCGAGGATTCCGCCGACGAAGGCAATCGCGCCGATCACCCAGTACGCCGCGGCGGACACGCCGAGCAGGATTCCTGCCACGGCCCCCAGCGCGGTCGGGACGACCAGGGCGAGAAGGACCTGAGTCGAGCGCGGTCGCTCCCGGAACAGCGGAGAAGCGTCCATCCACCTATCCATCCTCGCCACCTCTCACTTCCGCTAGGGCCAGGTCGGCGCGGCGACCGTATCAGGGCAGGTGGGCTGACCAGCGACCAGCTCACCCAGGGCGGCAGGATCGACTGCGATCCGAGCCAGGTTCCGCTCGGCCCGTAGTTCGCGTAAGAATCCAGGGCAATGACGAGCACACTTCCGCCCGAGGCGCGGAAAGCCTTCGAGCGCTTCATCACCTGCGAGCTCACGACGGTCGACGCAGCCATGCAGCCGATCACCTGGCCGGTCACCCCCTACTACCAGGAGGGGGGCCCGACGATCGATGTGACCACAGGCCTCGGCTATCCGAAGAAGGCCGACGACGCCCGGGCCCACCCGAGCGTCTCGCTGCTCTTCTCGGACCCGACCGGGTCGGGGATCGACAGCGGCCTGGGGGTGCTGGTCCAGGGCACGGCCACGATCGACGACGCGGACCTGAAGGCGAACGCAGAGCGCTACATCCGGGAATCGGGAGTGAAGCTGCCGGCGACCAAGAAGATGAACCCGCCGAAGCCCATCCGCCCGATGTTCAACTGGTACTACGCGCGCCTCTACATCAAGGTTCGGCCGGAGCGGGTCTTCGTCTGGCCGGAGGGCGACCTGGAGGAGGAGCCGGCGATCCACGATGCGCACCTGGAGGAGGTCCGCTCGGGCCACACCGAGGAGCCCGTGGCGGATCACGGGACGCTCCCGAAGGCTCCGCCCGCCTGGGATCAGCGCATGGACTTCCTCTCTGAGCACGACACCGGCGTGCTCAGCTGGATCGGCCCGGACGGGTTCCCGATCTCGGTTCGCGTTCCCTTCACGGCGAGCCCTCCGTCGAAGTCGATCTCGATCGACGGGATGCCGGCCGGGCTGCCGCTGCTCGAGGGGCGGGCCTGCCTCACGGTGCACCAGCACTCGCCCGACTTCACCTGGCAGCGCAACATGCAGGTGCGGGGGACCGTCGAGCCATCCGACGGCGGATGGCGTCTGGTTCCGCGCCGGATCGTCGGGGGGTTCGAGCTGCCGCCCGGCCGCTTCAACCGCTTCCGGGACTTCATCAAGAAGGGGCCCGGCTTCTACCGGACCTACCGCAAGCGGCTCAAGGAGCGCTAGGACCCGATCTTTGGCGGGAAGGGCTCGAGCCCGGCGTTCCAGGGCCCCGGCTTGTAGATGTCGAGGTTGTTCTCCTCCATCTCGCGATGGAGACGGTCGAAGATGCCGCCCGCCGACCGAAGGCACTCCTTGAGCTCGTCCTTGGTCCGCCCACGGAGGCGCCAGTGGAAGAAGAGCTGCTGCTCGGTGATCCCGAAGTCGACCTCCGCCGGGATCTGGGTGATCCAGTCGATGAAGCCGGGGCTGAACAGCTCGCGCAGCGCGACCGGGTCGTGGTCCTTCGGCACGGTGGCGATGAAGCGCTTGTTGAAGTCGATGCTCTCGAACTCGACCCGCCTCCGGGAGAACCGGTCGACGGTGTCAGTGGCCGTCTTCTCGATCGACTCGACGTCGAACACAGGGACCACGGTCGCCAGGTCCGGCATGTGAGCCTTGACGATCGCGGCGCCCGGCACCACCGTCTTGCTGAGGAAGCCTCCCTCCTCGTGCTCGTCGGCGTCGCAGGACGAGCCGAAGAAGCCGTCGCTGAGCTCGCCGGTGAGGCGGTTGGTCCCTCCGGGGCAGAGGGCGACGGGGCCCTCCTTGGGATTGATGCCGCCGATCGGCTCATAGCGGAGCCCTCGCTCCGAGGCCAGGCCGGAGACGATCCCGGCCCACTGCTCCGCGTCGGCCTTCGCGCTCAATCGACGTTGACCAGGTCCTCGCGCCCATCGGCCTCGAGCTGGGCCTGGTAGCGCGGATACACAGGCTTGGTCAGGGGAACGAGCTTGAGGATCTTCGCGACCGGTCCGCTCGCCTTGATCTGGCCGCGCGCGAGCGCGGTGGTGACGTTCACCTTCCCCAGCCAGAAGCGGTGGGCGGTGTCGGCATCCATGCTCATCACGACCTCGGGCTCCATGTCGGTCTCGCCGAAGTCGACGTCGGCCGGGCCGTCCTCCTTGAGGCGCAGCGTGATCGTCGAATCGGGCTCGCGGTAGTCGTACTGGAGGATCGTGTTCGCCTTCCTGAACTTCGGCCCGAGCTCGGGGTCCTCGGCGATCCCAGCGAAGAGCTTGCCGATCGTGTCGTAGACCTCCTGCGCGTCCTTGAAGTAGGGCATGGCACTCGATCCTATTCTCGGGACGGCTTCGCCATCAGATCGCGGCCACAAGCGGCCGCCCAGCATGAGTCGCTACGGGCTTCGCCCTCCGCTCCAGAGCGCAGCGGCCTGGTGGCCGCTAGTTGTCCGGCAGGACCTCGGGGATCTTCCCGCCGCCGAAGAGGGACGGGAAGTCCGGCGCGACGGTGCAGGCCGCGTACGCGGACGGGCCGCCCGGGGGCAGCGGGTTCGCGTTCACGTCGGAGTTCGGGGCCACGAAATTGGGCGAGACCGGATTGACCACCGAGGAGAGCGGGAACTGGCCGCTCTCGGACTGCGGAGCGCCGCCGGGCGGAGGCGTCTGCCCCTGCGGGACGTGCAGGACCTGCTGGCCCCCGAAGGTGTTGTTGCAGTCGTGGTTCGGGAAGATCTCGGACTGGCTGCTCGAGTACGGGTTGCCGATCGCGAAGGGCTGCAGGTAGCCGTTGCCGCGATTACTGGCAAGGCGCTTCGGATAGATCGAGAGCGACTCGGCGGTGAGCATCAGCATCTGGCGCGAGATGTGGAGCGGCGCGCTCTGGCCCGCCTGGGTCGGGAGGTAGCCCTCCGTCGCGCTCGGGATGTTCCCGAGGAAGTCGGTGACGACGGGCGCCTGGTAGTCGAGCCAGCGGACCAGTGGGTTGAGGTTCGCGAGGAACGGATCGAGGCCGTCCATCACCGGGCGCACCTCGTGCACGAAGCTGCTCAGCGAGGGCAGTCCGGTCGCCGAAACCTTGATCAGCGGATCGAGGTTCTGGAAGAGCTTGTGGGCCTTCGGAGTGAGGTGGCGCACGTCGCGCAGCGTCGGGCTCAGATCGCGAGCGACCGGCCTCAGGTCGTGGAACACGGGTCTCGCGTCGACGGCGAAGGTCTTGAGGCGATCGAGGGTCAGACGGCCCTCGTTCTCGAACGTCGGGAAGATCTTGAAGGTGTCGGAGAGCGCCTGGCTCTGCGAGGCCAGCGCGCCGAAGGTCCTGTTCGCGCCGACGATCGCTCCTGCAAGGGCCTGGTCGTGGGCGGTGAGGGCGCCGAAGACATCTCCGGTGTCGTGGACGAGCGTGCGGAGCGACTGCTCCTGCCGGCGCAGGGTGCCGAGGACGTCGCTCGAGTCCGAGGCGAACGGGCCGAGGTTCCCGAACGCGTCGTTCAGGTCCAGCCCGCGCCCGTTGATCGCCAGGCCGGCGTTCTGCATCCAGGACTGGAACGCGTCACGGGTGGGCTTGTCGAAGCCCTGGAAGATCTCGTCGATCTGGGTCTCGTCCTGAACCTGAGTCTGCGCAAGGTGTCCGCCCTCCGGGATCGGCTGCGGGGCGTCGCCGCCCGACACCTGTCCGATGTCGATCGAGCTCTGCACATAACGGGTCGCGCTGCCGCGCGCCCTCGCATCACGAACGTCGCCGCTCGTCTGGCCGGGCTGCACCTGGCTGCCACTGGTGATCTCGATGTAGGTCTCGCCGAGCAGCGTCTTCTGGCGGAGGATCGCCTTCGCGTCCGAGGAGATCGGGGCGTACTGCGGATCGATCTCGATCGTCGCCTGGGTCGTGTTGCAGACCGTCGGGTCGGAGTGGCACTCGCTCTCCGGCGCCAGGCCGATGTCCTTGACCTTGCCGACCGAGACGCCGCCGATCCGGACGTCGGCCTCCTTCTGCAGGGTGATCGCTTCGGGGAAGTCGGCGGTGAACCGGTAGCTCTCGGGCTTGAAGGGCACTGGGCCGCCGAAGGTCACCCAGAGGAAGAGCAGCAGGCCGAAACAGGACAGCGTGAAGCCGACCGCGACCAGGATCCGCCCTGCGGAGGGAGCCTGCTTCTGCACCTAGATCACCTCTCCGTCGGGCCGGGTCATGGCGGGCACACCGTCCCGAGCAGTTGTCCGAGCCCGGTGGCGACCGGGGCGAGCGGGCTCGAGGCGAGGATCGACTTCGCGGTGTTGCAGGTCGCGACCAGATAGACGTGGCGGTAGACGCCGTGTGCGTCCTGCGAGCTGAACGTGCTGTTGCCGACGTGCGCCAGCCAGCCCAGCCAGTAGAGGTACCCCTCGTCGCGGCCCGGGGTGCCGGGGGCCTCGGCACCGTTCGGGTTGTAGGCCGCCATGTTGAAGAGCTCGTTGAGCTTCGAGCCCACGGTGGTCAGGCGGGGGGTCGCTTGGACCAGGTTCTTCGCGGCGGGCCGGATGTCGCGCACCGGCTGGCGCGCGTTGACGACGAACGGGCGGATCTCCTGCTTGACGGGGTCGTAGGTGTTCTTCGCGAGGCTCGCGAGCGAGTCGTTCACCGGCTTCAGCTTCCGGGCGAACGGCCGCAGGCTGTTCACCGCCGGGCCGAGGATCGTGGCCAGCTGGTCGGTCTTCGCCAGGGCGACCCGGGTCGTCCTCAGCGTCGGGCCGAGCAGGCCAACGCTCCGCTGGACGTCGGGCGACTGGCTCGCGATCGCGCCGAGCGCCTGGTTGGAAGCTGAGATGAGCTGCTCGATGCCCTGGCCGTCCTCCCCGACACGACCCCAGAGGATGTTCATGTTGTGGATCAGCGTCGCGAGGTTCGTCTTGCGCTTCGCGACCTCGGTGTTGAGGCGAGCGAGACCGCGGTTGATCGGACCGAGGCTGCCGAGCAGCTTGCCGAGGTCCTTGCCGCGTCCGTTCAGCCCCTCCCCGCCCTGGGTGAGGAGCAGCCTGAGGTATGCCCTGGTGTCGCCGTCGAGCGCCGAGAGGACCTGGTCGACGTTCGTGTCCGGAGCCGTGTTGGCGACCGGGATCTCGTCACCGTTCTGGTACTCGTCGTTGTTCGAGTTGGGGTCGTAGTTGGTTCCAGGATCGAGCTCGAGGAACATGTCCTTCAGGCCCGTCTTCGGGCGGAGCAGGACCGTGGCGTTCCTGTAGACCGGCAGGAACTTGCGATCGATTGCCATCGTCACGACCGCGTGCCCGTTCTCGTAGTCGACGGCGTTGATGTCGCCGACCCGGACGCCGGCGACTCGGACCGTCTGGCCCTGCCCCGGCGTCACGGCCTGCGCGGTCGACAGGTCCGCCTTCAGCTCGAAGGGCTTCTCCTCGAGCAGCGGGATCCGCAGACGCTGGTTCTGGACGATGATGTAGGTCGCGAGCAGCCCGACGGTGAGCAACCCGAGGATCGCCAGGAAGTCGCGCAGGTGGTCTCGGATCGCCTTGCGCATCAGCCCTTGGCTCCCTTCCCGGAGGTCGGGGACGGCGCCTTGATCCCGTTGGCCTGCTGGAACGCGGCCCAGTCCTTCTGCCAGCCGGTGTACTGCTGCATGACGTTGGCGAGGAGCTGCTGTGCCGCGTTGGTCTTGCCGGCGGCCTTGAGCTGCTTGACGTCGGTGAGCTGGGAGAGGATGTCCGCGTAGCGCTGGGTCAGGTCGTTCTCGCGCGGGCTCGCGGAGGTTGCGCTCTTGCCGCTGGCCTTGGAGGCGGGCGCCGGCCCGATCTCGCTGTGGAGGTCCGGCGGATCCTGGGTCTCACAGGGGACGTCCGGCCGGAACGGGGTCTTGGCCGAGGACTGCTTGGCAGGCTGCGCTCCGAGGAAGCTGTAGGGGACGACGCCGGTGAGCGGCGCCGCGACGTCCGGGCTGTTGAACGGCGCGATCGTGTTGGAGCCGCCGCCGCCGAGCACGCGGAACTCCTGGCCGTTGGCGTCGCCCGAGCGGCTCTCGCCGGCGACGCCCGTGAACCCGTACGCGGTCTCCTGGTAGACCTTGGCCGCCGCGGGGTCGCTGTCGGTGTTCGGGATTGGGGTGTTGCTCCAGGGGATCACCACGTTGTTGAAGCAGGAGGACAGGGCGCGGGCCTGTTCGAGGAACGGAAGCGAGTCGCTGCTGAGAGCGGCCAGGTCGGGGACGGTCGGGCGCAGGTCCTCGACGAGCCCGCGCAGCTCGCGCTCGGAGATGAGCTGGCGCAGCTGCCCGATCCAGGGGTTCGCGTAGTCGAGCGCGGAGTTGGCCGACTTCACGCCGGGCAGGGCCTCGCGGGCGAAGGCGCGCAGGGCCGGGAAGTCCTGATTGAGATGGAAGAGCGCCGGGCGACCCACGGCGAGCGCCTTCGGCAGCTCGACGATCGCGTCGCGCAGCGAAGCCTGATGGGCCGCGAAGTCGCCGCTGACCGTGTTGAGGTTGGTGATCAGCCCCTGGAGGTCGCTGCTGTTGGCGTTGAGCTCCCGCGCCACGACATCGAGGTTGGAGACGAAGCCGGCGAGGTCGCCCGGCTGGGTTCCGAGCAGCGCCTGGTTCACCTGCGACGTGTATTCGAAGGCCGCGGGGGAGGTCCGGAACGACTCCTGGAAGCCCTTGGCCCCGCCGTACTTGTCGAGGGCGCCACCGAACTCCTTCAGGAAGATCTGCAGGTCCTGCCGCACCGGGGCCTGCAGCGAGGTGAGCACCTGGTCGAACTGCACGGAGCTCGAGGTCTGGTTCTCGGGGACGACGGACCCGCTGTCGAGCTCGGGAGCGCTCGGGCTGCCCGGGTGCAGGTCGACGAACAGGTTCCCCTCGAGGAAGAGGCGCGGCCGCAGCTGGAGCGTGGCGTCCTGGCGGATGGGAAGCGCCGTGTCCTTCAGGTCCATGGTGACGATCGCGGCGTCCTCGCCCTTGCCGTTCGCGTCAGTCACGTGCTGCACGTCGGAGACCTCGCCGACATCGACGCCGGAGATCCGCACGGGGCTCTTGGCGCGGATGTTCTGGGCGTCCGCGACGATCGCCTTGAGCTGGTAGCCGTGGCCGGCGAACGGGATGGTCTTGGTGAACGCCAGGTAGAAGGCGAAGAAGGTGAGCACGATCGCGATCAGCCCGATCTGGAAGTTGGAGAGGCGGCGGTTGTGGTTCGGGCGGTTCATGGGTTCTCAGGCGGGTTGTTGGCCGAATCCCAGAAGTAGCGCTTGCCGTCCTGTGAGAGGAAGACGTCGTCCTTGCCGAGGGGCGGGACGCCGCCGGCCTGGGTCACGTTCGAGGGGCCGAAGGTGGGGTTGTTGGGGTTCTGACCCGGGAGCAGCGACTCGCCGAGCGGGTAGCCGGTCTGCCCCGACTGGCAGTTGGGCTGGCCGTTCGTGGTCGTGGGCCCGTACGGGTTGCCGTGCAGAACCGGGATGCCGTCGTGGGCCATGGGATCGCTGTTCAGCGGGCTGAAGACGCCCTGCTTGCTCGACGGCACGAGCGGGCTGCTCGAGTAGCGGCCGTCGCCCTGGCCGCCCGAGTAGTTGTCCATCGGGTTGCGAGGCAGGTGGTTCGGGTCCGACGAGCCTGCGATCGCCGGGCCGATGACCCGTTCGGCGTAGCCGAACGGAGTGGGCAGCGAGAAGTGGCTCGTCAGGTAGGTCGTCCAGTAGGTGAAGTAGTTGCAGACCGTCTGGGCGGGGACGATCTTCTGGCCGGCGTCCTGGACGAGGTTGAAGGTGTCGCCGAGGCGGTTCAGGCTGGTCAGCGTCGACGGGTCGGCGACCAGGTCGTTCAGGTTGGACATCACGTCGCGCAGGTCGTTGTTCATCGGGACGGTGCGCGGCAGGACCTTCGATCCGAGCAGGACCGTCTGGTTCAGCTCCGGCAGCGCGGCGCGGAGGTCGCTGATGCCGGGCCGCAGGAGGCGGGAGAACTCGGCGAAGTCCGCCAGGAATGGGCGCTGAACAGGCAGCGAGCGGAGCCCGGCCTCAAGGGCCGGCGGGCCTCCGGAGATCGTGTCGCGGAGGGCCGTCGGGTCGGAGGAGATGGCGCCGAACGCGATTGCCCCGTTTGTGAACTGCTCGGCGTTGTCGACGGCGACCGGAGCGACGATGCGGGCCGCGTCGGCGAGCTCCGGGAAGAAGCGGACGAGCTGGGTGGCCGGATCCGCGAGGGCGGCGGAGACCGGCTTCAGGTTGGCGAAGAGCGGATTCAGGGCGCCGATCGCCTCGTTGAGCGAGGCGCCCCGAGCGGCGAACGCGTCGCCGAAGCCCTGCAGGACCCTCTGGCTGTTCGCGCGGGTGGCGGTGTCGAACGTGTTGTAGACGTCGTCGAACTCGACCTGCGGGCTCGACTGCGCGAGCGGCAGCGACGCGCCCGCCGGCAGGCCGCTCTCGCTGGTGCCACGATCGATCTCGAGATACTTGAGCCCGAAGGACGAGCGGTAGCGGACGCGAATCGTGGAGTCGGCCGGGAGCGGGTCGGCGCTCTTGTCCAGCTTCAGGTTGAGCTTGGCGACGGTGGATGCGCTCGATCCATCGGCGGTCTGGCAGCCGCTGTTCTGCGGCGCCGGCACCGTGTCGATCGACTCGACGACGCCGACCCGGTTGCCGCCGATCCTGACCTCGTTGTTCGGCCCCAGCCTGGCGGCGTCGCAGATCTCGGCGGAGACCCTGTACGTAGGGACGAAGGGCAGCCCGTTGTTCGCGTTGTAGGCGAGGAAGACGGCAACGATCACGATCAGCGTCGTGATGGCGCCGACCATGGTCGGCGAAGCCGCCAGCGAGCCCACGCGTGCGCGGCCGTTCATCGGAGTTGCTCCCTATATGTAGGGGCGGTCATGGTCATTGGCCGAGGAGGAAGTTGAGGAGGTCCTGGGTCGCCGAGCCGCTGGAGGAGCTGCCGCTGGCTCCACCGAGACTCGGGAGCTGGGGAAGCTGGGGCAGCTGCGGGAGCGGCACTCCGGGCAGCAGGTCGTGGAGCTTCTTCTTGACGTCGTCCGGGACCTTGTTCGGGTCGACGCCCTTGAGGATCTTCTGGATGTCCTTCTGCTGCTGGGGGGTGACCGACTGCGGCTGGGGCTGCGGAGCCTGCCCCGGCGCCGGAGTCGCTCCCTTCAGGCCCGCGGCGGTGTGGGTGCTGATGTTCTCGTCGCAGATGGCGGGAACGTCACTGCCGTCCGGGCAGACGGAGTTGTCGTAGCGCGGCAGGTTCCCGAACAGGCCGTCCGAGCGGCGCGCGTAGTTGATCCCCGGCTGGCGGTCGCCGAGCAGGCCCGCGCACTCCGCGAAGTTGCGTGGGTCGGTGGTGCTGCCACCGCCCATCGCGGGAAGCTCTGGCCCGGTCTGATAGCCGCACTTCGTCGGCGCGCCCGGCGCCTCGACCAGGGTGATCCCGAGCGCGTGGCCGAGCTGGTCGAAGAGGTTGAGCGAGTTCGTCTGGATGTAGGCGTAGTTGAGGAGACCCTCGAAGCCGGAGTAGCCGGGGTTGCCGCCGTTGGGATCGGTGCCAGACGGAGCGCCGTTCGCCCACTTGCAGGACACCGTCTGGTCGCCGTGCAGACCGGTGAAGGTGGGGTCGCCGCTGAGCTTCTGGTCAAGGAGCTGGACGCGACGGTCGGCCTCGCCGGGCTGCTGGCGAAGGTCGTAGCGCGCGCAGGCGTCCTCCTCGCCGGCGTTCTTCGGGTCGGAGGCGCTCTCGAGGAACTGGGCGACCTGGTCTGCGGCGGGATATGCCTTGGTGCTGGCCTGGTCGAGCGCCGCGATCTCGTCCTTGCTGTTGGCGAGGGCGGTCTTGCCGACGTGGGCCGCTCCGCCCAGGGAGGTGAGGGACTGCTCGGTGCCGCTGTTGAACGTGGGCAGGTTCGTCGCGAGCTTGTTGAGGCCGGGCGCCGCGGCGTGCAGGTCGTAGAGCAGTGGGGTCTGGTAGGTGGCCAGCTTGCCGAGCTGGGACATCGTCGGCTTCAGCTGGGCCAGGAAGTCGTCCAGCAGATGGAAGTTCTGGGCCAGATCGTTGGAGCGCTCCGCCGAGATCGCGGCCGTGCGGCCCGCGTTGTCGACGAAGTGGACGACGTCCTCCTTGCGGTTCGCGAGCTGCTGGAAGATCGCGTCCGCGTTGGTGTTGAGCTCGGCGATCGTCGTGTTCTGCTGGCCGAGGATGTTGAGGACCTGCTTGAGCTGCTGGAGGGCCGGGGCGCCGGAGCGAATCGCGGCGTTCAGGTTCTGTGCGTTGCCGTCGAGCGCGGTGCCGAACTCGTTGATCAGCAGTGCGAGCCGCTCCCTGAACGGCTCGCGCAGCGTGTTCTGCGCCAGGTCCGGCTGGACGGTGGTCTTGTTGCGGGCCGCCGGGATCGGCCCGGTGAGGGGCTGCGTGGAGCTGCCGGGCTGGCAGTCGAGGAAGTACTCGGCGATCAGCGACTGCGGCTCCGAGGAGCAGCTGGCGTCCGACTTGAACTCCGGGAAGCCGGAGTCGACCTCGAAGGTGACCAGCGCCGTCTTCTGGGGGGTGATGTCGAGGTTGGTGATGGTCCCGGCCTTGGCGCCGGCGACCCGGAGCTCCGAGCCCTTGACGAGGCCGAAGGCGTTGAAGAGCTCCGCCTGGTAGGTGTGGCTCCCGGACGCGCCGGCGCCGGCGACGAGGTACGCCGGGACCGCCGCGAGCAGCGCGAGTATGAGCAGGAGGCGCTTCATGGCCCGAGGGGGGTCTGGTTGGGGTCGCAGTCGAGGGTTCCGCCCTGGGTGAGCTGGTCGGAGCTGAACCCGCGCTCGTTGGCCCCGGGGCAGCGGCGCAGGTCCTTGATCCCCAGGTTCTGGGTGAGCTCGGCCGGGTTGAGGGTCTGGCAGAGGCTGGTGCCGCCGGGGATCTTCAGGATCTCGACGAGGCTGTTGCAGGGGACGCCGGCGGAGGGAGCGCCGACGCTGAACGTGTTGAGGGTGGTCGAGATCCGCCCGATGCCGCCGAAGGCATCCGGGAAGCCGGAGTGCCCGAAGTCATCGAACCACCCCGTGAGCTCGGGGCTGTAGGCGCGGAGGGTCGAGACCTGGTCGAGGGAGTTGCGAAGGGAGTCCGCCGAGGCCGGCAGGGCGCCGGGGCGAGAGGCTCCGTTTCGCTCCACCGGCCCGACCCCGATCTGGGCGAGCGGGTCCTGGGCGGCGGTGAGCTCGATCAGGTCGTTTGCCTGCCCCGGGCGGTTGATCACCTCGTTCAGGTTCTTGACCGTGGGGACGGCGTCGTGGGCGAAGCCGCGAAGGCGCTTGGTGAAGGGGTGGAGCTTCCGCGCCACCGGGCGGCTGGCGTTGACCAGGGGCTGGACGTCGTCGAGGGCGGCCCTGAGGTTGACCGCGGTGGTGTTGAACTGGCGCATGAAGTCGGGCAGCTGGCCGACCGCGGAGGCGAGCGAGGACTGCTCGGAGCCGATCGTGCCGAGCATGCCGTTCAGGTTCGCCACCAGGGAGGAGATCTCGGGGCTCTTCTGATCGAGGGTGGAGGTGAGCCCGGCGGCATCCACCACCAGGCCCTGCAGGTTCGCCTGGTCTGAGTTGAGCTCTTCGAAGACCCGCCGCGAGGTGGAGAGGAAGGGGTTCAGGTAGTAGAAGCCGCGGTTCGCCTTGGCGCCGACGCCGTCATAGGCGCGGGCGAAGCCGCGGATCACCTCCTGGAGGTGGGAGACGGTGGGCTTGTCGAGGGTGTTGAAGAGCTGGTCGAGGTCGACCTCGGAGGTGGTGTCGGCCTGGGTGATGTCTCCGCCGGAGGAGATCGTCTGGCCCGAGGGGTGGGTCGGCATGGCGAGGTCGACGTAGCGGTTGGCGATCCCCGAGAGCGACTGGGAGCGGATCGTGGCGTGGGTGCCTGAGGGCAGCGGGGTGTAGGCGGAGTCGGAGATCTCGAGCTTGACCAGGGCCTGGCCGTCGTCGGAGAGGGAGATCTGCTTGACAGATCCGACGGGGACGCCGGCGACGGTGACGTTGTTTCCCGTGACGATCTGTGAGGCGTTCTCGAACTCGGCGGTGACGGTGTAGGAGGAGCCGCCGCCGAGGACCAGCAGCAGGACCACGAGCACCGCGCCGGCCAAAGCGGCGATGGCAGCGATGCGGCCTACAGCACTCGTTGTTGGCACTGGATCCTCTACCTACCCGTCGATCTCGACCCTCCGTGCCCGGGGCACCCCGTCCCAGCCACGGCCGTCTACCTAATACTGTCAAGGGGGTTTGACGAGTGTCAAAGGGGAACCGTCGCCCCTGGCGCCGAATTCCCCATTCCCATGCGGTTTGGGGCCCGTCCCGCCCGTTGAGTTGACGTTAAGCTCGGCGAGGAGAGAGCTGCCCAGCCGGGATGACGCCCGGGTAGAGCGCGGCGATCCACACAGGAGCCAGGGCGTCGACCACCTGCTTGGGCGTCCGCTCACCGCGCCCGAGGTAGACGTAGCAGCAGCGCTCGGCCATCCAGAAGAGCGACTCGGCGGTGGACCGGGGCTCCAGGGTGCGGGGAATCAGGCCCGTGTCCTGCTCCGATCGGATGTGGTCCTCGGTCGCCTGGATGAAGCGTTCGGCGATGTCGAACCAGAGGGCCCGGACCTCTTCGTCGTACGTCGAGACCTCGGCCGCAATGCTGAGCAGGAGCGCCTCTCCGGCGTACACCGAGACCACCCCCTCGATCGCGCGCCGGACGCGCTCCGCCGGCGGGCCCACCCCGTGCCACCACCGGTCGGCCATCTCGTAGAGCTGCTCCGAGACCTCCGCCACGGCGGCCAGCAGCAGCTCCTCCTTGTCGGAGAAGTGCGTGTAGAAGGCCGGCCGCGAGACGTTCGCCGAGCGGGCGATCTCGTCGATGGTCAGGTCCCGGAAGGAGCTCTTCTCGGCGAGCCGCAGGGCGCTCGCGATCACCCGGCGGCGGGCCTTCTGACGACGCTCCCGTGGGGTGTCCCCGGTAGTCTTTTTCCGCGTGGATTTCGACCGTGTCTTCGCCGCCATCCGGCCGATTCTAGTGTTTCTGACATAGTGTCCGACACGGTGTCTGACACAACGTCAGGAAACTTCGACTTCGACTGGATCGTCATCGGGTCCGGCTTCGGCGGATCGGTCTCGGCGCTCCGTCTGGCGGAGAAGGGTTACCGGGTCGGGATCCTCGAATGCGGCCGCCGCTACCGGGACGAGGACTTCGCGAAGTCGGCCTGGAACCTCCGCCGGTACTTCTGGATGCCCCGTCTCGGCCTCCGCGGCATCTTCCGGATGACCGCCTTCAAGGACCTCTTCATCGTCTCGGGCTCCGGGGTGGGCGGCGGCAGCCTCGGATACGCCAACACCCTCTACCGAGCGCGGCCGGCCTTCTTCCGGGACACCCAATGGGGCGGCCTTGCGGACTGGGAACCGGAGCTCACCCCCCACTACGACACCGCCGAGCGCATGCTCGGCGTGACGACCTATCCGGACAAGGGGCCGGCGGACGACCTCCTGCGCGAGTACGGCGAGGAGATCGGCGTGGGCGACACCTTCAAGCCGACGCGCGTCGGCGCGTACTTCGGTGAGCCGGGCATCGAGGTCGACGACCCGTTCTTCGCCGGTGAGGGACCGCGGCGAAGCGGCTGCGTCCGCTGCGGCAGCTGCATGGTCGGCTGCCGGCATGGCGCGAAGAACACGCTGGTGAAGAACTACCTCTGGTTCGCCGAGAAGCTCGGCGTCGAGATCCTCCCCGAGCGGCAGGTGACCGAGATCGCCCCGATCGGCTCGGAGGATGGAAGCGACGGATACCGGGTCACCAGCCGTCGCGCCGGCGCCTGGCTGACCCGCCGCAGGACGAGCACCCTGACGGCAAGGGGCGTGGTCGTCGCCGCAGGCGCTCTCGGGACGAACAAGCTGCTCGCCGACTGCCGGCACCGAGGCTCGCTCCCGCGTCTCAGCGATCGTGTCGGCCATGTGGTGCGCAGCAACTCGGAGTCGATTCAGGCGGTCACCGCCCCGGACGACGAACGCGACTTCGCCGAGTCCGTGGCGATCACCTCGAGCATCTATCCCGATCCCGACACCCACATCGAGGTCGTCACCTACGGCCACGGCGGAGATCTGATGAGCAGGCTGTTCACGGTCATGACCGGGCCCGGCACCCGCGTCACGCGGCCGCTCAAGTGGGTCGGGGCGATGCTCCGTCATCCGCTGCGCACGCTGCGGCTGCTCTGGCCCTTCGGCTGGTCGCGTCGCACGGTGATCCTCCTGGTCATGCAGACCACCGACGCGGCGATGAGGCTCGTGCCGAAGCGCAAGCTGCTGCGGCGAGGCATCCGCCTGCAGACCGAACAGGACCCCGAGAGGCCCAACCCGACCTACATCCCGGCCGCGGGTCGGGTCGCGGAGTGGTTCGCCCAGCGGACCGGCGGCATCGCCCAGTCAGGGATCACGGAGTCGAGTCTGAACATCCCGACCACGGCCCACATCCTCGGCGGCGCCGTGATCGGCGACGGCCCCGAGCACGGAGTCGTCGACGCGGGCAATCGGGTCTACGGCTACAAGAACCTGATGGTCTGCGACGGCGCAGCGATCCCAGCGAACCCCGGAGTGAACCCAAGCCTGACGATCACGGCCCTGGCAGAACACGCAATGGCGCAGGTACCGCCGAAGAGCGGCGACCTTCAACCACTCCCGTCTGCTGCTCGAGCGGCCCACGAAGCGCCAGGCGCGCGGGTCCTGTCGCCATAGGAACCCCCCACGGGCGCTCAGTAATCGCGCCCGTGGGTCCCTCCTATGGCGCCACCCGCGCGAGTGGCGCTGCGGCTAGCGCGTCAGCTCCCGGCCGCGGAAAGGTGCTCGGCAGCCTTTGACCAATTGACGACGTTCCACCAAGCATCCAGATAGTCCGGGCGCTTGTTCTGGTACTTCAGGTAGTAGGCGTGCTCCCAGACGTCGCAACCGACGATCGGAGTGTTGCCATCTGAGACTGGCGAGTCTTGATTCGCCGTCGATATGACTGCGAGTCCTGACCCATCGTGAACCAGCCAGGCCCAGCCTGAGCCGA
The DNA here is from genome assembly GCA_963815045.1 of uncultured Solirubrobacterales bacterium. Classification (GTDB taxonomy): domain Bacteria; phylum Actinomycetota; class Thermoleophilia; order Solirubrobacterales; family 70-9; genus DASUPK01. The sequence continues at coordinate 76,582 of CAWFET010000002.1, read as the reverse complement.
ACTGGCCGATCCCGGCGTTCTTGAAGTCCTCCTTGAAGGAGTCGAAGTCGCCGAACGCCTCATTGATCGCTGCGGCGAGATCGCCGTCGGGCTCGCCACCGCCGTCCGGGCTCATGATCTCCCAGAAGAACGTGTGGTTGGAATGGCCGCCGGCGTTGTTGCGGACGGCGGTCTCCTTGTCGCCCAGGCTTGAGAGGTTCTGGAGAACCTCGTTCACGTCCTTGTCAGCCCAATCGGTGCCCTCCAGGGCAGCGTTGGCCTTGTCGACGTAAGCCTGGTGGTGCTTGTCGTGATGGACGCGCATCGTCTGCTCATCGATATGCGGCTCGAGCGCGTTGTAGTCGTAGGGAAGGTCTGGGACCTCGAACGCCATCTGACCTCCTTCGGGTCTCGGTGACGGTGTCCTTCTAATCTAACCATCGTGCACCGCGGGCCGCCCGGCGGAGGTACCTGGACCGGCGTCGCCGTGACGGTGGCGGGGATCCTGCTCGGCGTCGCCGTGGCCTTTGCGATCCCGTCTTTACGCGGTGCGATGAGCGACGCGATCCATGGCGACACCGCCGCCGTGCGGCAGGACCTGAACGGGAACGCGGCGGGCGCCCTGCTCGTGTTCTGGCTCGCCCTGGTCCACGTGATCGTCTGGTACCCGGCCGAGATCCTGGACGCGGCCGTCGGCTACGTGTTCGGCTTCGGCGTCGGATTCCCCCTCGTGCTTGCCGCCTGGACGCTCTCCGGGCTCGCCGCATATTCGGTCGGAAAGCACGCCGCCCGGCCACTGCTCTACCGGATCGCGGGAGAGGAGCGCTTCCAGCGCATGGAGCGGATGGTCCACCGCGGCGGCGTGGTCGTTCTGCTGGCCGTCAGGCTGATCCCGATCATGCCCTTCAGCCTGATGGGCTACGTCTGCGGAGCGGCGCGGATTCCCAGGTGGCGCTTCTTGTGGACGACGGTGGTCGGTTACGCGCCGATCACGGCCTACTTCACCTACGTCGGCAGCAAGCTCGAGGGCTTCTCGGCGGAGGACCCGATCCTCTGGATCGGCGGCGCTGCCTTCCTTCTGGCGATCGCCGGCGTGCGCTTTCTGCTCCCCCACCTGAACTCGAACCACCCCGACCCGAGCAGCCCCGAGTCCCCACAGGACTGATCAGCTCTCGCCGCGAAACTCGGCGAGGTCCGCGCGGGCCCGGCGGCGGACCAGCAGGCTCATCGGCGGGTATCCGAGGACATACCCGGCCGGCCCCAGCGCCTGACGGGCCCAGCGGGGGAAGGAGAACTTGTCCTCGTGGTCGGTGATCTTCCCGTCGCGGAAGCGGAAGCGCGCGTGGATGTCGTTCACCACCGCTCGGCCGGTCCGGAAGGTGTAGGTCGCGATCCAGTGAGCCGTGCCCTCGTCCCCGTCGGCCCCGTGTTCCGCCAGCTCGACCTTCAGGTCGGTGGCGCGAGAGGTGAGCATTCGCCACATGTCTCCCGCCTCGGTGCCGGTGAGCTCGCCGAAGGCGGGATCGCGGAACCTGCCGTCGGGCGCGTAGAGCCTCGCCATCGCCTCGCCGTCCTTGCGGTTCATCGCGGCGTAGAGCCCCTCGATGAGCTTGGCGTTGTCGGCCATACCGCAACGCTATCGCGCCTCTATCCTTCTGCCCCTCGGGGCGTGGCGCAGCCTGGTAGCGCGCACCGTTCGGGTCGGTGAGGTCCCCGGTTCAAATCCGGGCGCCCCGATTACTTCTTCTTCCTCACCTTCTTCTGCAGCTTCACCGGCACCGTCTGGTTTGCAGCCGCACCGTTCTCAGGGGTGTAGGTGATGACCACCGAGAGCGTCACCTTGCCCTTCTTCTTCAGCTTCTTGCGCTGCTTGCCGGTGGCCTGGATCAGCACCTGTGTCGGTCCGGCGGTCACGGCGCGGCTGGCGTTGGCGCCGCCCGCCGAGGAAGCCTGTACGCCAGTTCCCGACGCCGTCAGGGCACCCGGGTTTGGGAGGGTGAGGTCGAGCGTCGCGGTGCCCTTCTTCTTGTTCGGAGTCGCGGCTCCGACCGTGATCGCATTGCTGGGCTCCAGCACGGCCGAGATGTCCAGACGCGAGCCGGTGCCTGGACTGAACTGAGCCGCCTGGCCGTTGGCGAGATCGCTCGAACCTCTGGACAGGAAGGTGTCCGCGGTGGTACCGAGAAAGACGCAGCCGGCGGGGTTCGCGTTCAGGCCGAGCAGGTCCCCCGCCTCCACGTGGACGTTCGCGGGGAAGGTGTTGAAGAGGCCGCTCGAGATCGGGTGCGGACCGTCGTGGGCCACCACCTGGTAGATGTCCGGATCGCTCACCTTGCGGAAGATCTTCATCGTCATCATCTGGCTCGGAGCCACGAAGGCGTTATGGCTCCAGGACGTGACGGTGCCGGTCTCGGAGAACGTGTAGGAGCTGCCGGCCGCCACACCGGTCTGGATCAGGTCGAGGGGGCCACCACAGGTGCCGCCCGCGGTCCCGACCTGACCGACGACGACGGACGCCGCAGCAGGCGATGCGCCAAGCGCCAGGGCAGCGGCAGCGATCGTGACAATGCGAACGAGGCGAGTGATAGCGGCAGCCTAACCCCTCCGGCGCGGCGCCGCCACCGCTTTATTGCCTAGGGGAGCACCCTGAACTTACGCACGGCCGGCGAAGAATCGGCGACGCCGGTCGGCCCCACAGCCTTCACCTTGAGGGTGTGCTTGCCGGGCTTGAGCTTCTTGGGTGGGCGGAACGGAGACGTGCATGGAGCGAACTTCGCTCTATCCACCTTGCACTGGAAGGTGGACCCTGCCTGCGTCGAGGTGAACTTGAACTTCGGCCGGCGCTTGGTGGTCTTCTTCTTCGGCCCCTTCGTGATCGTCGTATCCGGCGCGGTGGGGGGCTGCGGGATCTGGACGGTGAAGGAACGCGTGGCGACCGCCGAGTTGCCCGCACCGTCGGTTGCCTCTACCCGGAACGTGTGCGCCCCCGCCGCGAGCGGGCTCGAGGGCGTGTCGCTGTTGCCGGGCCCGGAGCAGGCGCGGAAGCTCGGCGTGCCCGTGTCGATCGAGCACCGGAAGGTGATCGGGCCGACGGCGTCGGTTGCGTTGAACGCGAAGGTCGGGGCCGTGTCCGTGGTCGTCCCGGTGGGGCCGCTGGTGACGCTCACCTGGGGCGGGACCGAGTCCTCGACATAGGTCGTGGACGACGGGGAGCACACCGAGGTGTTGTTGGCGACATCGGTGGCGGTCGCCCAGAAGTCCGTCGTGGAGCTGGGTGCGACCGTCACTGGAAGTCCGGGCGAGGCGAAGTCGGTGGCGCTGCCCGTCGCGACGAGGTTGTCGGGATCGGTGCAGTTCGAGTCCGTATAGAGCTTCACCGTCGACCCGCACTCCGCGTTGGAGCCGAAGACGAGGGGGCTGGTGTCGTTCCCCGGCGAGCCGGGGGTGGTGCCCTGCGGGTTCGGCGCCGACGGGGCCTCGGAATCCGTGCCGATGACGAGCGGGACGCAGCTGGTTGACTGCCCATCGGGGTTGGTGATCGTCACCGACACCGCGCCGGGAGTTGTCACGCCGGTGGTATCGACGTCAAGGGTTACGTGGGTCGGATCCGTGTAGGTGACGCTGTTGACCACGACGCCCCCGCTGACCGAGGCCGAGATGTGGTTGAAGTCCGGATACGGCGGCCCGGGATCTGTCGTGTCGAAGAACCCGGATCCGTCCGTCGAGGTCCCGGTGATCTGCACCGGTACCGATGCCTCGCCCGGCTGAACGGTGTCCGGCGAGGCCGACGCCGGCGTGGCGGGCGGCGGCGCCTTGAGCTGGATGACGCGGACGCCCCATGAATTGTGTGCGTTCGCGTACTCCTGGAAGGTCCAGAACGTCTGGTCGTCGGTGGGGTCGACGACCGTCTGTGAGTAGTCACCCCATCTCTTCGGCGAACCCGCGCCGACGTTGTAGGTGCTGTTGCTCGACTGCGTGAGATCGAAGGCCTCGGTGGTGCCGAGTGGATCCGTGGCCAGGTGCGCGGAGGAGGCGACCTCCGCGAATCGGCCGTTGCCGGCCGTGCTCGTGTTGAGGGAGGCGTGTCCCTGGCCGTTCATCGCGATCGACGGCATCCAGAAGAAGCGCGGATTCGCGGCGGCGGTGTCGAAGAGGGTCCCTGACTGAACCAGCGTCGGCGGGTTCGAGCTCAGGTCGCCGATCTGGTACCAGCGCGCGGCATCCCGATCCCCGGTCGAGGAGCCCGCCCCAGCCGAGGTGGCGCGAATGTTGTGCGCCGTCCAGAGGGTGTCGCTCCCATCCGGCCCGCGGGCGACCATCGCCTCGAAGAGGCGGTCGTCGAGCGGATCCAGGCCTCCGGTCGTGCCCTGCGCGGGGACTGCGAGAGGGGTCGAGGTGGATGGGACCGTGAGCGCCGTGTCGGTGAGCGACGGCGCTCCACCGGGGTCGGTGATTCGCGCGATGTGGAGCCTGCTCAGGAACTGGTTGTCGGGGCCGACCACATACCCTTCGCCGACGGTCGGGTCCATGTCGGTGGCCGGCTGTGGGCTGTCCATCCCTTGGCCGATGCCGCTCGACAGGAGGTTGAACCCGGTGACGACGGCTGGTCCCGGGGGGGCCTCCACACTGGACTTCCGGATCACGTAGAGGCGCGTCCCGACGAACGAGCCGGTGCTCGACGTGAACAGGTTGACCCCGATGTACACCGCGTTGGCGTCGACCCCGAGCTGGGGATAGTCCGCAAACCGGTGGGTGCCGCCCAGCGGCATCGACTCAGGGAACGAATAGAAGCTGAAGCTGGTCTTGTTGGTGATGGTCGGCCCGTCGCTGACCGCAAGCATGATCTGGTTGTTCGTATCCGAGCCGGTCTTTACGTCGATCGCGGAGATGATCCAGCGCTGATCGTTGCGGTCGTATTCGACGCCCGGATCAGTGGGCTGCGCGCCCGGGCGGAGCTCCGTGCTCCAAAACATCGAGTCTTTGAGATCAAGGCCTTGCGGGCTTCCCTGCTTGTCGAACACCCGGATCACCCCGTTGAGATCCACAACTATCTGTGTCGGGCCGACCGAGCCCATGGAGTCCGGCGGGATGAAGCCGGCGTCGTTCATGTCCGCTCCGAGGAAGCTCGTGCCCTCGTTCAGCGAGGACTTGGGGTCGATCGCCGACCGCCCGGTTCGTTGCAGCGGCACGGCGCGGCTCGAGGCGGTCTTGGGCGGACCCCCCTCTTCGCCCGGCTCCGGCTTCTCCCGGACGTTCTGATCGGCGAGCTGCTTCGCGGCCCCGACCGCATCGGGAGCCGGCGTATCCGTCCCCGCGACCGGCACTCGCGAGTCCAGGTGGCGGTGAGACTCGATCCAGGCCACACTCCGCGTCACCGATCGGCCCGCCGTCACGGGCTTTCCCTTGATGGTCTCGGCGTCCTGCCGATTGGAACCCCCGCAGCCGATACCGACGAGGGCCACCAGCGCAAGGACGAAGAGCCCCGCAGCGCTTACGCGACGCTTCATCGGCAGCCGAGTGTAGAGGCGATCACGGCGACTGGCTGGGGGCCGGCGGCTTCTTGCGTCTCAGCTTCAGGGTGAGCGCCTGGGTCGATGGATCGCCGCCCGGCGGGAAGAAGTTGACATTGACCGTGAGGGCGATCTTCCCCCGGCGCAGCAGCTTGTGCCTGGTCTTCCCCACCGTCGCGACGGAGAACGTGACCGGGCCGGCCACGGCGAGGGTCTTGGAACCGCGCTTCTTCATCCCGTTCCCGGAAGCCGTGACGGTGCCGGCATTCGTCGTGGTCACGGTGAAGGTGGCCGTTCCCCTCTTGCGATCCCTGGTGATCGAACCGATCGTGAAGCCGTTGTCCGGCACGAGCACGGCCGCCAGGTTGAGCCGGACGTCGTTCTGCGGCGTGAAGAGCCCGGAGCTCCCGTCGTCGAGGTCGCCGGCGCGATTGAGGACGTTGTCGCCCGGCTGGCTGAACGTGCACGAGTTGGCTGGGCCGCTCTCGTTGACCCCCAGCATGTCCCCGGAGCGGACCGGCAGGCTGACGGGGACCGTGTTGATGCCGGTGGTGAGCACGTGCGGCGGCGCGTGAGCCACAACCTGGAAGGAATCCGGATCCGTCGTGCGGCGGAAGATCTTGACCACGTAGGTCGCCCCCGAAGCGGACGAGTTCGTGCTCCAGGAGGTGATGGTCCCCGCCTCCCTCGCCACGTAGAGGTTCCCGCCCGTGACGCTCGGCTGGAGATAGTCCAGCCCGGGGGTGGTGCAGTCGGGCGGCGGAGGGTCGACGGGCAGCTGCCCGAAGCCGACCGCGGCTCCGGCCGGCGAGGCGAAAGCCGCCATGCCGAGCCCGAGCGCAAGGGCGCTCAACAGGGCGCCGGATCGCCTGTGGACGGAGAACATGCTGCTTAGAACAATCCTGTTCACGATTCGTACCTCCCGCGTCACCGCACCGCGGCGATCGCCGCCTGAACTTCTGCGAGCGACGGGGACTGGGTGAGCTGCCGAGTGCCGTTCGGGCCTCCGACGACGACGGCCGGCCCCACGGGCAGCTTGCGCTCCGCCGTGATCTGCTCGTCGGCCTGGAGCGTCGAGGTGATGTCGTTTGCGTTCATGTCGCGCTGCCACTGCTCGACGTTGAAGCTGGAGATGCCGACGCCGCGCGCGACGTTGTTGAGGAAATCCTGGTCGGCGCCGCGCTTCTTGGCCTCCTCCTGATTACGGAAGAAGAGCTCCACGAACTGCCACTCGTAATCCTGCTTCGCGGCGGCGGCAGCGCCATACGCGCCGAGGAAGAACCCGGACTCCGTCATGGGGAAGTTGTGGTAGATGAGCTGGACGTCGCCGTCGCGAACGGGCCCGCTGATCAGGGGGACGACCACGTCGCGGTTCCAGTCGGAGCAGGGGTCGCACTGGAGGTCGTTGAACACCTGGACGGTCACCGGCGCATCGGGGTTCCCCAGCCTCGGACCGTCCTCCTGGATCCCGCCCAGCAGGCTCTGCACCTCGGCGGCCCCGGTGATCTGGATGTCACCCCCCTCCTCGGTCCCCGTCCCGATGGCGATGCTCACGATCGCGAAGCCGATCAGCCCGATCACGATGGCCAGCACGATCAGCCCGACGACTCGCGGGCGCCTTCGCGGTGCCTCTTCGCTCATCCGGCGACGGCCTTGTAGTAACGGACGGCCAACCCGGTCAGGAGGGTGCGGAAGCACTCCTCGACAGGGGTCTCGGTCTGCGCCGACCAGACCTCCAGCCCGCGGCTTTCGATCGCCTCGCTGCGCTCAACCACCTCGTCGACCAGCTCCGGATGCTGGTCGCAGAAGTAGGCGCCGATCGAATAGAGATCGGTCTCCATCAGGGACTGGATGAAGGGATCCGTCCCCGGCGTCACGGATTGCTCGCCCGGATTCATGGCGGAATGGTAGTTACGCTGCGATCGGTGGCCACCCGCGACGAGATCCTCGCTTACTGCGACGACCTCCTCGACGCCGGCTCGTTCGAGGACTACGGGCCCAACGGCCTGCAGGTTCCGGGCGCCTCGGAGGTGAGCCGGATAGCAACGGGCGTGTCCGCGAACCTGGAGACCCTCGAGCAGGGAATCGAATCGGGCGGACAGCTGGTGCTCACCCATCACGGCCTGCTCTGGGGCGAGGGGGTCTCCCCCCTGTCGGTGCCGATGGCGTCGAGATTGCGGGCGCTCCTGTGTGCCGACTGCTCACTCGCCGCATACCACCTGCCCCTCGACGCCCATCCCGAGATCGGCAACAACGCCCTGCTCCGCGACGCGCTCGGGCTCGAGCCGGACGAGCGGCCCTTCGGCGAGGCCAAGGGCTCGGCGGTCGGATTGATCGGCCGCGCGGCCGAGCCGATCGAGGTAGGCGAACTGAGCCGCCGCCTGGCTGCGGCCGTCGGCCGGGAGCCGCTGGTCTTCGATGCCGGGCCCGAGCGGATCTCCGCAGTCGGGATCGTGACCGGAGCCGGTGGATTCGCCCTGCACGAGGCCGGCCCGATGGGCCTCGACGCGCTGGTCACCGGGGAGCCGAGCGAGCCGGTGATGGGAGAGGCGCGCGAGTACGGCGTCCACTTCCTGGCGGGTGGGCACTACGCGACCGAGACCTTCGGGATCCGGCGGCTCGGGGAGCTCGTGGCCGAGCGCTTCTCGATCGCGCACGAGTTCGTCGATGTGCCGAATCCGGTCTAGAAATCCCAGCTAATTGCGGAGAAATAGTTGACACGTCGGCATGAGTCGATATATATGCATTCAGGCTTTGACACGGCGTTCACGAGGAGAGGAGTGGCTTATATGTCCGTTCACCTGACGCCCACCGAGCTTGCCGAGGAGATGCACATGAAGCGGCGCGATGTGCTCACGAAGTGCGTCGAGATGAATGTTCCGGTCCTCAAGGGCCGCATCGACAAGACCCTCTTCGAATCCTCCCTGCGGGCGTTCCAGACCCAGAAGAGCCAGGCGACCGCCTAAGCGGCTGCCGGGCTGGCTGCTCAGCCAGCCGCCTAATAGACTCTTCTTCATGGAGAGCGCAACGATCGCGGCCGGCGGCAGTGCCGCGGAGTCCAGCACGCAGAGCAAGACGATCGCGGATCTCGCACCGCTCGCCGCGCAGCGACACGGCGACCTCCAGGCCGTCACCTACAAGGACGAGTCCGGACAGTGGGTCTCCAAGACCTACGGAGAGGTGGGCGAGATCGTCCGCCAGCTCGCCCTCGGCCTGATCGAGCTCGGGATCGAGAAGGGCGACAAGGTCTCGATCCTCGCCAACACCCGCCCCGAGTGGACCTACTTCGACTTCGCGGCGCTCAGCGTCGGCGCGACGGTGGTTCCGATCTACCAGACGAACTCGCCCGACGAATGCCAGTACGTCCTCGAGAACTCCGACGCCAAGGCGGTGATCGTCGAGGACGACGAGCAGCTCGCCAAGATCGACGAGGTTCGTGACCGGGTGCCGAAGCTCGAGCACGTGATCCGCATGGAGGGCTCGGGGGGCGACGCGGTTTCGATGCAGGAGCTGGTCGAGGCCGGATCGAGCCGCTCGGACTCCGAGTGGGAGCAGCGCTGGCAGTCAGTGACCCCGGACGACATCTGCACCTTCATCTACACCTCGGGCACCACCGGGCCCCCGAAGGGCTGCGTGATCTCCCACGGCAACTACCGCTCGATGGTCACCATGGCGCTCGACGAGAGCGTCCTCGACAGCGACACGACCACCTACCTCTTCCTGCCGCTGGCCCATTCGTTCGCCCTGCTGATCCAGTTCCTGAGCTTCGACCTGGGCGGGAACATCGCGTACTGGGAACGCGACCCGCTGAAGATCATCCCGAACCTCACCGAGGTGAAGCCCGACTACTTCCCGTCAGTGCCGAGGATCTTCGAGAAGATCTACACCGCCGCAACCGGCGAGATCGAGAAGACCGGCGGCATCAAGAAGCTCGTCTTCAACTGGGCGATCGGGGTCGGCAAGAAGGTCAGGGAGCGCGAGCGCGCCGGAAAGCCGCTCGGCTGGCTCCTCCAGAAGCAGTACGACTTCGCCGACAAGCAGGTGCTCTCCAAGATCAGGGCTCTGTTCGGCGGCAACATCAAGAACTGCGTGACCGGCGCCGCGCCGATCAACCCCGAGATCCTGCGCTTCTTCGACGCGGCCGGAATCCTCGTCCTCGAGGGCTGGGGGATGACCGAGACCTCGACCGCGGCCACCGTGGCCCGGCCCGACGCCTTCAAGTTCGGCAAGGTGGGCCGCGCGTTCGCGGGCTGCGAGATCAGGATCGCCGACGACGGCGAGATCCTGGTTCGCGGGCCCAACGTCTTCCAGGGCTATTACAAGAACGAGGAGGCCACCAGGGAGACCATCACGGACGGGTGGCTCCACACGGGCGACATCGGCGAGCTCGACGCCGATGGCTACCTCTCGATCACCGGCCGCAAGAAGGACATCATCATCACCGCGGGCGGCAAGAACATCACGCCGGCGAACCTGGAGGCGGAGATCAAGCAGAGCCCCTACGTCTCCCAGTGCGTGGTGATCGGCGACCGCAGGCCCTATCTGGTCGCCCTGATCACGCTCGACATGGAGGAGTGCGCCAAGCTCTGTGAGGAGAAGGGCTGGCCCACCGATCCGGCCGAGCTCCGCAACAACGATGAGATGCGGTCGATCATCCAGAAGCACATCGACCAGATCAACGAGAAGTTCGCCCGGGTCGAGCAGGTGAAGAAGTTCGAGATCCTGCCCCACGACCTCTCGCAGGAGACGGGCGAGCTGACGCCGACGATGAAGGTGAAGCGCAACGTCGTGGCGGACAAGTTCGAGAAGGACGTCGAGTCCCTTTACGGGTAGTCGGCTCTGAGCTTGGCGACCTTTCTAGTCGCACCGGACTCGTTCAAGGGGACCCTGAGCGCGAAGCAGGTCGCCGAGGCGATCGGCCGCGGTGTCGAGCAGGCCGGTGCCCGGGCCGAGCTCTCCCCCGCCGCTGACGGCGGAGAGGGCACGGCCGAGGTCCTGCTCGACGCGATGGACGGCGAATGGCGAACCGCGCAGGCACATGACCCGCTCGGTGATCCGATCGAGGCGCGGTACGCGCTGCTCCGCGACGGCTCGACGGCGATCGTCGAGGCGGCGGCCGCATCCGGCCTCGGCCTCGTCCCAGAGTCGAGGCTGGACCCGGAGAAGGCGAGCAGCGCCGGCACGGGCGAGCTGATCGCCGCGGCGGTGGAGTCCGGCGCCCGCCGCGTCCTGGTCGCCGCGGGGGGGACCGCGACGGTGGACGGGGGGCGCGGGGCGATCGAGGCCCTCCAGGAGAGCGGCGGCTCCTTTGAGGCGACTCTGGAGGTCCTCTGCGACACGTCGGTGCCGTTCGAGCGCTCCGCCGAGGAGTTCGCGGCGCAGAAGGGCGCCTCGCCGGAGCAGGTCGCTCAGCTCAGCTCGCGCCTGATCGCCCTCGCGGGCACGCTCCCGCGAGATCCGCGCGGACACGCGATGACCGGAGCAGCCGGCGGCCTCTCCGGCGGGCTCTGGGCCGTCTTCGGCGCCCGCCTGGTCCCCGGGGCGGCGTTCGTGCTCGGGGTGATCGGCTTCGATGGGCGCCTGGAGGACGCGGACGCCGTGATCACCGGCGAGGGCCGCTTCGACGAGCAGAGCTTCGAGGGGAAGCTCGTCGGTCAGGTCGCGAGGAGAGGCAGAGAGGCTCGCCGTTCCGTGCACGTGATCGCCGGTTCAAGCGCCGTGGATGCGGCGACGGCCGACCGGAGAGGCATCGCCTCCGTCAGCGAGGCCGGGTCGCTCGAGGCGATCAGCGACGCCGCTGCCGCAATCGCCGACCCTGCAGGCTGAGGCCCCGGATCAGGGTGGGCCGGTCCAACCCGCCGCGTAGCACGGGTTGGGGCCGCAGGGATCGGTGATCGTGCCGTTCAGATTGAGGAAGTCGGCGATCTGGGCGCGGACCTCCGGCGTCTGCCGGATCACCGTGTCATGCGGGTCGACCCCGAAGGAATCGTCCGGTGCGGTATTCGTGATCGGCGCCGGGTCGGTGCCGAGCGTCCCGCCGGCGCGCTTCGGCCCGATGTCCCAGGCGAAGAACCCGTTGCCGTCTTCGGCGGGCCCCGGGATGGCGCCAAGGGCCGGGATGTCCGGGAAGAAGTTGACGAACCCCGGAGTCCGTCCCGGGTCGAGCGTCGGGTAGCGAAGGGGCGCGCCGATGGTCCTGGCCTCGACCGCGGTCGTGACGTTGGAAACCTGATGGTCTCCATAGGCCATCTCGATCAGCACGTGGTGCGCCGGGGTACCCGGCAGCGGGTTGCTGGTCATGTGGTTCGCGTAACCGTCGGGCTCGCCGCGGTCCCAGAGGAGCTGGATCATTGCCAGCAGGAGCGGCCGGTCCGACTCGTTCGGGTATGACGGGTAGAGGATCGACGCGTAGTCGGAGAAGTCGACGCTCCGGGTGAGCAGGGTCGAGTAGTTCATGCCCGGCACGTAGAGAACGGTCCGGGTGATGTCCGGCTCGACCGCGGTGAGCGCGCCGCCCGCGATTCCGCCCTGGCTGTTGCCGTAGTAGTAGAGGCCAGAGCCGTGGTCGATGAGCGACTGGCCGCCGTTGTCCTGGAACGCCGCGTTGCTCGAGAAGCCATCCGAGTACATCAGGAGCCGACCCAGGTAGATGAAGTTGAGGAATCCCTGCTGCAGTCCGTCGGGGAGGGGCTGGAACTTCGAGAGGTCCTGCAGCGCCAGGGCCGCCGTCCCGACGTCGTCCTCCATCATCCCCGTGAAGTCCGTGGCGCAGGTCAGCACCCCGTGGTCGTTGCCCAGCGTCCTGACGTCTGTCGTGTGCACCTCGGTGTAGTCGCCGAACAGGCCGTGCCCGTACATCGAGGGTCGCACCTGGTGATCGATGTTCCAGACGCCCGGCGTGGTCTCGGTGACCGCCGACAGCGGGATGTTGCACGTGAACCGCGCCGTCATCGTCCCGTTCGGCTGCGGATCTCCGTTGGAGTCGAGATTGAAATGACCGCCCGGTTGATACACGCCGCTGCCGTTGCTGCACCCTGAGCTCAGGAAGCAGGGCACCTGGTAGGTGCCGGTGACCTCGCGGAAATTCTGGCTCGCATGTGACGGGTCCGTGACCGCGAGGTCCTCGTGACCCGCCCCCGGAGACGGTTCGCGCAGGGTCTTCACATCAGTGACCGTGAACTGGGATGCGTTGCCCTGCATGTTGCCGTCGCCCGGGGTTGTGTCGCCCAGGTCGGCGAGTCCGCGGTCGCGGATCGAGAGCATTCGATCGGTGATGTTCGGGGTGCTGGCGACGGTGAAGTCCCACGCGTCGTACAGGTTGGCCCTGGGGATGCCCGCCTGCTGGAGGGTCCCGAGGATCTCGTCGAAGTGTGCGCGGCGGCTCTCGATGGCGGGCACGTCGGTCGTGACGCCGTCGCGATAGAGGGCGAAGCCCGGAGGCGCGGGGATGACGTTGCCCGCGGAATCCTTCAGGTCGCGCATCGCGACGATGTAGCGGTGGCCCTCGATCAGGTTCTTGCCGGGCCGGATGATCAGATCGGTGTTCGCCGGACTGGTGGCGTTCGAGTCGAGCTCCGACCAGATCAGCTGACGCTGCCCGGTGGAGGCGTCGATCAGCACGATCGGCTGGTTCGGCGCGAAGGCCTGATCCATGTCCGTGAGCGGCACGGCGCCCGTCTTCTGGATGGCGGTCGGGTTGTCGAGCCCGGGAATCCTCGTGACGATGCTCTCACCGGGACTGAAGCCATCGCTCTGGTTGATGCCGGCGGGATCGATGTGGACACCGTGGACGTTGGCGGGCGTCGAGTCGAGGCTCAGATTGACCCGCCGGCCCGTGGGCTCGCTCCCGTCGGCCACGGTGTAGTGGTCGCTGGGCCAGGGGAACAGGCAGTTCGTCCCCGGGCTCGCGATGGTCTCGCAGCGCGCGGCGTTCCGGAGGGAGGCGCACTGCGGCACCGACTGCGCGACCGACGCACTAGAGCGGCCGAGCGGCTTCTTCTTGCCGCTCTTCTTCCCCTTCTTCTTCTTGCCTCCGCTGGTGGCCGTGACTGTCAGGCGACTCGCCGCGCAACCCTGGAGGACCTCTCGACCGCTCGCGTTGAGGGTGAGCGACACCTTCCGGCCGCCCTTGGGGATCTTCACGCGCTTGACGTCGGTCAGAGCCGGTCCGCCCTGGAACGACGTCACCGAGAGCTTCGCCTTGCGAGGCTTCGACGACTTGGCGACGATCTTGACGCTCCCCGAGACGAGCAGGGTGCTGTCGCTCTGGGCGCCCTTGAACTTGAGGGAGACCGCCTTGCCGTGCTTCTTGGCGATCGAGGGGGATGCGGGCACGATCGCCAGCGCGACCAGCAGGCACAGCACGAAGGCGAGCCCAACGAGCCCGCGACGGTCGTTCCCTCGACCCTCGAGCAATTCCGCTCCTCTCCTCAATTCGTCAGGACCTCCCTGGTCCTTCCCGGGAACCTACCACCAGGACGGGGGTGCGTGCCGCCGCGGTAGCTTCTGTTTCGATGAGCGAGAGGCGAGGGGTAGCAGTGGTGACGGGCGCCAGCAGCGGCATCGGGGAAGCGACTGTCCGCGCCCTGGCCTCGGCTGGGTTTGACGTCGTTGCCGCGGCGCGGCGCGTGGAGCGCTGCGAGGCGGTTGCGCGCGAGGTCGGCGGCCGGGCGCTCCACCTCGACGTCGCCGACCCCGAGTCCGTCGCAGAGCTGGCTCGGGAGCTTCCCGAGGTCTCGGCGCTTGTCAACAACGCCGGTGGCGCACTCGGGCTCGAGCCGGTCGCCGAGGCGGACGAGGAGAACTGGCGGCAGATGTACGAGACCAACGTGATGGGCGTCATGCGCGTCACGAAGGCCCTCCTTCCTGCGCTGGAGCGCTCCGGTGACGGCCACATCGTCGTGATCGGATCGGTGGCCGGCGTGGAGGTCTATCCCGGCGGCGCCGGCTACACGGCGGCGAAGCATGCCGCCAACGCCGTGACCCGCACGCTCCGCCTGGAGCTGCTCGGCAGGCCGATCCGCGTCAGCGAGGTCGCTCCGGGCATGGTCGAGACCGAGTTCTCGCTGACCCGGTTCCGCGGCGACGAGGCCAAGGCGGCGAAGGTCTACGAGGGCACGACCCCGCTGAGCGCCGAGGACGTCGCGGACGCGATCGCCTACGTGGTGACCCGCCCGGAGCATGTCGACGTCGACTACCTATCGATCAAACCCACGTCGCAGGCGACAGCCCGCGACGTGCACCGCGGCTAGCTCTTCTCCGCGGCCTCTGCCTCATCCGACTGCCGCAGCAGGGCGCCGGTCGTCTGCTCGAGGACGCGGCGCCAGGCCGATATGCCCTTCTCCTCCTCCTTGACCGTCTCGATCACCCGCTCGACCCGGCGCGCCGAGATCTCGATCCCGTGCCGGGCAGCCATCTCCTTGTAGCGCTCGTAATCGCGGGCGAGCCTGACCGTGACCGACTCGAACCCGTGCTTGGCGATCGAAAGGCGAGCCGAGTAATCGAGGATCGAGGTGCCGAACATCAGCTCGTCGTCGAACTCGGGCTCGATCAGGATGATGTCGACGTCGGGGAAGCGCTCGTTCCAGGACTGGACGGCGAGGTGGAGCCGCGCGTGCGCCATCAGGCGGAAGGCCTGGTTGCCGATCGCGGGCATGCCCATGTCGGACACGCGGCGAACGCGTGAGCCGAAGGCGGTCGGGATCTTGGTCTCGAAGTCGTTGACGTAGGGGACGAGCGGATTGACCACGACGATGAACTTGGCACCGGCCTCCACCGCGACGTCGACATTGGTCGTCGAGACGATCCCGCCGTCAACCAGCTGCCTGCCACGCAGCTCGTAGGGCTCGTACACGATCGGCAGGGCGCCGGATGCCGCTACTGCGCGAGAGATGGGCACGTTGTCCCACTCCCCCTCGCCGAAGACGATCCGCTCGCAGGTGTCGAGATCGGTTGCCGTGATTCGCAGCTCGGAGCCGAGCTCGCGGAAGTCGTTGGTGCGGTCGGGATCCGAGAGCACGTTCCGCATGTACTGCTCGATCCCGCGGTTGTGGTAGATGCCGGTCGGCAGCCCCTCGGCGAGTCCCATGACCACATCGACCATGGAGATCTCGCCGATGTTCCCGGCGAGCCGGCGCACGGTCGCGGCCATCCTGAGGGGGAGCAGAGCGAGGCGGTTCGCGAATCCCCTGTAGTTCGGCCGGAGCAGCGTGCGCAGCGATGCGTTCTCGATCGGGGAGGGAAGCGCCTTGTCCAGGACGCGGAACATCTCCTCCGGCGTGACGCCATTGGCGACCATGCTCGCCACGAAGGCGCCGGCGCTCGTCCCGACGTAGATGTCGAAGTCGTTGACCGTACGGTTGACGGCGAGCAGGTCGAAGGCCCGCAGCGCGCCCATCTCGTAGACGCCGCCGGTGAACCCGCCGCCACCTAGCACCAGTGCAGTCTTGTCGCCCCGACCGCGACGCCTTCTCCCTTTGCCGCTGCTGCGTCTGCCGTCGGGGCCGTCGAACTGGACGACTTTCCCCATCAGAAGGCGGAGTATTGCAGCGCGGGCGGGCTGGTCAGCCAGCTAGGCACCGCTACCTTGTCCCGCCTCCCCTGTTTCATGGTGTTCATGCTCAGGCTCAGAGGGGTGATCACGCTCGCGCTGCTCGCATTGGCGCTCGCCGTGCCAGCCGCCCAGGCACGCCCGCAGGGGCCCGACAAGGCTTTTAGGACGCCGATCGCCCACGGCGCCGCGACCGCGCATACGGCGGTCTCGCGCAGCAAGCTCGCGAGGGGCCTCGCCAAGCTCTTCCGCAAGGTCGGCAAGAGCGGCGCGTTCGTCTTCGACCCGAACACGCATCAGGTCCTCTTCTCACGGAAGGGCGGGCGCATGCGCATCCTCGCCTCGAACTCGAAGCTCTTCACCGCCTCAACGGCGCTCTCGCGCTTCGGGCCCGAGGGCCGGCTTCACACAACCTCTTGGTCCAGCGACCCGGTCAGCGATGGGATCAGCCAGGGTCTCTACCTGCGCGGGGGCGGCGACCCGACGCTGAGCACGGCCGGGCTGACCAAGCTCGCCGACCGCGTCCGCGCGTCCGGCGTGACCACCGTGCAGGGGCCGCTTCGCTACGACGCCTCCTTCCTGGACGGCCAGACCGGGATCCCCGAGCATGGGATCAGCTTCGAAAGCGTCGGCCGGCTCTCGGGGCTCGAGATCGACAACGGCTCGCCCAGTGACCCGGCGAGGACCGCCGCCCAGCGCTTCGAGGACGCGCTCCGCAAGGACGGCGTCTCGATCGGACACAGCGTCACCCCCGCGAACGTGCCCTCCGGCGCGCTGCAGGTCGGCGACTTCGCCTCTCCGACCCTGGCCGAGATCGTCCAGGACACCCTCGTCCCCTCCGACAACTACCTCGCTGAGATGCTGCTCAAGGACGTCGGCTCCCAGTTCGGCGGCATCGGCTCCACCGCCGGCGGTATCTCGCAGGTCAAGCTGTTCGCCTCCAAGCGGGGGGCGAAGTTCGCCGGCGAGAATGGCTCAGGGCTGACGAGGCGCAACAAGGCATCGCCCGCATCGGTCGTGAAGCTGCTCGATTCGATGATCGAGGTCGACGCGAAGGCTTCGCAGGACGACCAGGCCGCCCAGGAGAGGCTCCGAGACGCTTGGATCGACTCCCTCGCCGTGGCCGGGCGCACCGGGACCGTCGCCCGCCGCATGCGCGGGACGGCCGCCGCCGGCAACTGTCACCTGAAGACCGGGACGCTCGACGGCGTCAGCGCCCTCTCCGGTTACTGCTTCCGGGGCGGGAACGACGCCGACCACGCGGTGATCTTCTCGCTGCTGATGAACAAGACGAACGTCAACCGGGCTCACGTCGTCCAGGACCGCATGGCCGCCCTGATCGCCCGCTACTCGCGTTAGGGGGAGACGGCGAGGCGATACGATCGCTGCCGTCACGTCACGGATGACATCGGCGGCTCGGTTGTGCCTCCCACTGGCGCTCGGGGCTGCGCTGGCTCTGTTTGCTTCAGGGGCGCGGGCCGCGACGGTCACGATCGGGACCCCGCTGACGGGAACATTCTCGCCGGGGAGCTCGACCATGCCCTCCACCTGGACCAACACTGTTCTGCCTCAGGGCGAGACTCTCGCTTCCCCGAGCGATGGGACGATCGTGCGCTGGCGAATCGTCGGGGCGTCCGGAGGCCCCTTCCAACTGCGCGTCCTGACGCCGGTCGGCGGCACCACCTACATGGGCTCGGGGACCGGTCCCGCGCAGTTCCCCACCACCAATGCGACACAGACCTTCCCGGCCAGCTTGCCGATCAGGGCGGGCCAGATCGCCGGGTTCGACAGCTCCGGGACGATGGACACGTTCGCGTCCGAGATCGTCCCGGGGGCGACCTATACGGAATGGAACCCCCCACTCGCGGACGGTTCCGCCCTCCCCTACACCAACCCTTACGGCGCAGACGCCGTGATCGCCTTCAACGCCGATGTCCGTTACTGCGTCGTTCCGGCCCTGACCGGCAAGAAGCTCGGCGCCGCCAGGCGCGCGCTGGCGGCAGCCGACTGCGCCCTCGGCAAGATCGTCAGGCCGAAGAAGAAGGCAAGGAGAAAGAAGGCGAAGTTCGTGCGCACCGTGAGCGTCGTCGCGGGGAGCTCGATCTCGGACACCGCACCGATCGACCTGACTCTGGGCAAGAAGCGACACAAGAAGAAGGGATAGGCACCCGGGCAGGGCGTCTCAGACGCGGCCCCGCGGAGGGGTGCTGCGCTTCGTGGACGCGCCGTCCTGTCCCACCAGCTCCTGCAGGCCCTCCTCGTCGATCACCTCGGTGCCGATCTCCTCGGCCTTGGCGAGCTTGGAGCCGGGACTGTCGCCGGCGATCACATAGTCGGTCTTCTTCGAGACCGAGTTGACGACCTTTCCGCCGGCCAGGCGGATCAGGCGCGTGGCCTGCTCGCGGCTCAGGTTGGGCAGGGTCCCTGTGAGCACCAGCGTCCTGCCGTCGAGCGGGCCGCCCTGCCTGCGGCGCTCGGAGGGATCGAGCTCCATGCGCAGCCCCGCCTTGCGCAGGCGCTCGATCAACTCGCGGGTGCGCTGCTCCGAGAGCTCCTCGAAGATCTGCTCGGCCAGGACGGGCCCGATCCCCTCCGCCTCGACGATCTCCTCCGGCTGTGCCTCCAGCAGCGCGTCCATCGTCCCGAAGTGCTCGGCGAGGGACTCGGCGTTGACGAAGCCGATGCCGGGGATGCCGAGGGCATAGAGGACCCGCGAGAACGGCATCTTCTTGGCGCCCTCGATCTCCTCGACCAGGTTCTCCGCGGAGATCTGACCGAATCCCTCGAGCTCGGCGATCCGCTCGGCGGTCAGATCGAAGATGTCCGCAGCGTCGGAGATCAGGCCCTCCTGGAGGAAGCGGTAGGCGTTCTTCTCCCCCAGGCCCTCAATCTCCAGCGCGCCCCGGAAGTGCTTGACGTGCTGGAACTGCTGGCCGGGGCAGCCCGTGCGGTTCGGGCAGATCGTGAAGACGCCGTCCTCGGGCTTGACCGTCGGGGTGTCGCAGAGGGGGCACTTCTTCGGCGGCTTCGGCCTGCGCGCCCCCTTCTTGCGGCGCTGGATGATCGGCGAGACCACCTGCGGGATGACGTCGCCTGCCCGCATCACGACCACCTCGTCGCCCTCGCGGACGTCCTTGCGCTCCAGGTCCTCCTCGTTGTGAAGGGTCGCGGTGCTCACCGTGACGCCGCTGACGTGAACCGGCTCGAGCATCGCGAAGGGCAGGAGGTGTCCGGTCCGCCCGACGTTCCAGACGATCTTGTTGAGCTTCGTCGTGGCGGTGGTGGGCGGGAACTTCCACGCGACCGCCCAGCGCGGCTCGCGGCCTGCCACGCCGAGCTCGCGCTGCAGGCCGCGATCGTCGACCTTGACGACGACGCCGTCGATCTCGAAGTCGAGCGCGTCGCGCCGCCCCTCCCACCAGCGGCAGCGCTCCGCGACCTCGTCGACGCCGTGCAGGATCGAGATGTCGCCATTGACCTTGAAGCCCCGCTCGCGCAGCCAGTCGAGTGATTCCGAATGGCTCTCGGGCTCCCCTGACAATCCAATCTTTGGAGACGCAGTCCCTCGTCCGATACCCCATACGACGCCGTAGCACCAGATCGAGAGCGGCCGGGTGGCGGTGATCGACGAGTCGAGCTGGCGGAGCGACCCGGCAGCGGCGTTGCGCGGGTTGGCGAAGGTGGCCTCGCCGTCCTGGGCGCGCTGCTCATTGACCCTGGTGAAGCCCGCGATCGGGAGGTAGATCTCCCCTCGCACCTCGACGAGCTCCGGCGCGTCCTCGATCTTCAGGGGGATCGCCTTGATCGTGCGCAGGTTCTGGGTGACGTCCTCGCCGATCCGCCCATCACCGCGGGTCGCGCCGCGGGTGAAGACTCCGTTCTCGTAGGTGAGCGAGATCGCGAGGCCATCGACCTTCGGCTCGGTGACGTAGCGGATCTCCCGCCCGGAGATGTCGAGTCGCTCGAGCTGGCGCTCCACCCGCTTCGCCCACGCCCGCAGCTCGTCCTCGTTGCGCGCGTTGGCCAGCGAGAGCATCGGCTCGTGGTGGGTGACCTGGTTGAACTTGCCGAGCGGCTTGCCGCCGACCCGCTGGGTCGGCGAGTCCGGCGTGACGAGGTCGGGGTTCGCCTCCTCGATCTCCCGCAGCTCGCGGAGCAGGTCGTCGTAGTCGGTGTCCGAGATGACCGGGTCGTCGAGCACGTAGTAGCTGTGATCGTGCTTGGCGATCTCCCGCCGCAACTCATCGGCCCGCTTCTTGGCAGGGCTCACGTCTGTGAGGAGGCCTCAGCTGACTCGACCGCCCGCTCGGCGGTCGCGAGCATGCCCTCGAAGTCCCACTCCCTGAGCCGGTCGAGGCTCGGGCGATCGGTGAGGTCGAAGTGGATCGGTGTCACCGAGATGCGCTCTCGCGCGATCGCCGAGAGGTCCGACCCAGCCTCGTCCTCGAAGGACGGCTCGAAGCCGTAGATCCGGTACCGCCGCTTGCCCGTCTCGGGGTCCTCTTCGACGAGCTGCATCTCGTCGTTGTAGAGACGCTTGCCGAGGTGCGTCACCTCGATCCCGGTGGGAGCGCCGGCGGGGCAGTTGACGTTGATCAGCGTGTCGGTGGGGAGCGGGTCCTGCGCGACACGCTTGACCAGCTCGGCGGAGAAGGCGGCCGAGGCGGAGAAGTCGAACTGGCGGCCCCAGGGAAAGCCCTCCTCGCCGGAGCCGGCCGACTGGGAGATGGCGATCGCGGGGATGTCCAGCACGATTCCCTCGAGCGCCGCGGCGACGGTCCCCGAGTAGGTGATGTCGTCCCCGAGGTTGGAGCCGTGGTTGATGCCGGAGACGATCAGCTCCGGGCGCTCCCCGATCAGCCCCAGCTCGGCGAAGCGCACGCAATCGACCGGCGTCCCGTCGGTGGCGAAGCCGGTCGAGCCGTCGTCAAAGGAGATCTCCTCGACCCAGAGGGGCGAGCGCGTCGTGATGCTGCGCGCGGTCGCGCTCCGATTGGAATCGGGCGCGATCACGTGAACCTCGAGCTCGGGGATCTTGCATAGCTCGCGTCGCAGCGCGTTGAGGCCCGTCGCCTGGATTCCGTCGTCGTTGGTGATCAGGACTCGCATCCCACCACCGATTCTAAGGTCGAGGGATGGTGGCCTATGCGCCCGACTCGGCTGGAGCGGGCTCGCCGGGAGCCTTCTCCGCCTTGGGCTCGCCCGAGCGCCACTGGCGCAGCGACTCGCGCAGGTAGACCCAGGCGAGGCTGCAGCCGTAGATCACGGCCGCGACGGGCGCCGCGACCTCGAGCAGCTCGCTGCCGGAGGCCTCGGCGAGCTCATGCAGTCCGCCGAAGATCAGATAGGCGGCGAAGCCGATCACCAGGACGCTCGTGTAGGTGAAGAACTTGCTGATGTCGAGCTTCAGGGCGCCGCGATAGAAGGCAACTCCGAGGCCGACCGCCGCGACCAGCCCCAGCACCCCGCCCGCGACGGCGAGCACCGGACCCGAGTTCTCGGTCGAGGCGAAGAGGAATAGTGCTGTCTCGAGCCCCTCGCGCGCGACCGCGATGAACGCCACGGTGGCGAGGCCGATCCCGCCCCCGGCGCGGAGCGACTCGCTGACCTGCTCGCGCAGGTGCGTGCCGATCGTCGCGGCCTGCTTTCGCATCCAGAACGCCATCCAGGTGACCAGGGCGGCGGCGAAGATCATCGTGGCGCCCTCGTAGACCTTCTCACTGTTGCCCTGGAGTTCGCCGGCCGAGAGATAGAGGGTCGCGCCGATCGCCACGCTGGTGGCCGCGGCCGCGGCGACGCCCAGCCAAACCACTCTCGCCTGCTCGCGCTGGCCGGTCTTCGCCAGGTAGGCGAGGATCAGACCGACGATCAGCGCCGCCTCGAAGCCCTCTCTCAATGTGATGACGAATGTGCCCAAAACGTGGTTCGGTGGCGAACTTCAATCCCGACCGAATTGGTCAGGCTACCAGGTTAGGTAAGCCTAATCAGTAGCGAATGCTCGCCAGATGGAGGCCGTGAGCTCGCGCCGTGTCTCCGGCCCGCTCTCGCGGTGCGCCCTCGAGCAACGACAGGAAGTCCTCGAAGGATCGGCGTCCGCCGCCCACCTCCAGCATGGTCCCCACCAGAACGCGGACCATGTTTCGCATGAACGCATCGGCCTCGATCCAGAGCTCCAGCACCGAGCCGTCCCCCATGAGCGCCGGCTTCTCGTGCCAGTCGGCGCTCAATACGTCGCGCTCGAAGCGAACGTGCTCGGTCTGCGTAGGCGTGAAGGCGGTGAAGTCATGCGTGCCGCGGACGGCGTCCCCGCAGCGGGAGAGCTCCTCGCGGTCAACGCGATGCGGCCAGAACAGCGAGATCCCGGTCTCGAAGGGGTTTGGGATCCGGTCGGAGAGCACGCGGTAGCAGTAGGTGCGCGCCTTCGCGTCCCGGCGAGCGTCGAAGCAGTCCGCGGCCGGCGCGGCGCTGAGCACGGCCAGGTCGGGGCCGGTGAGGGAATTGAGAGCCCGCGCCAGCTCCTCCGGCGGGTCCCCGTCGATCCCGAAGCTCGCCACCTGTCCCCAGGCGTGAACCCCGGCGTCGGTCCTGCCTGCGACCGTCAGCGGTGTCGGTGATCCCAGGATCCGCTCCAGGGCCTCCTCGAGCTCACCCTGGACGGTCCGCATGCCCGGCTGCGCCGCCCAGCCCGCGAATCCCGCGCCGTGATAGGCGAGATTCATTCGCACAGTCGTCATAAGTGCGCGACACTACCCAGCGATGGCCCTGCCCGGCTCGGACGAACCGTCGTCGATCTCCCACGAGGAGGCGCGTCAGGAGCTGTTCGGCCGCGGCCCGAGCAAGGTCGGCATGGAGGTCTACGAGGTGATCGTGATCGTGCTCGGCATCATCGGCGCCGCAATCGCCGTCGACTCGATCGACAACTGGTCTCAGTGGGTGGTGCTCGGGGCCATCGTCGTGACCGTGATCGGATTCATGATCGCGGTGAACCCCCACCGGCGGGACGGATGAGGGCTGTGACCACGTTCACGGTCCAGGTCTGGCTCGAGGCGTAGGGTTCGGCCCAACAGCGGAGGAGGAGAGAATGGCGAACACGGACATCACGCAGCGCTCCCAGTACGAGCGGAGCGACCTGCTTGCCGGCGGAGAGGGGATCCGCCGAGGCTCGGAGAAGGGCTCCGCGATCTACAGCATCATCGCGCTGATCGTCGGAATCGCGCTCTGCGTCGTTGCGCTCTCGACCATCGAGAACTGGGCCCAGTGGGTCGTACTTGGAGTGATCGTGGTCTTCACGTTCGCCCTGATGTTCGCGCTCGGCCCGAACCGTCGCGGCTCGGGCTCGAGCTTCAAGACCGGCCGCTAGTCGCCCGGAGGCGACGGGAAGGGGTATATCGATGGCCACCTACGTGATCACCCATGAAGTGGACGATGTCGAGAGTTGGCTGAGCTCGCCGACGCGTGAGGAGGTCTTCGGGCCCATCGGCATCACCGTGCGGCCGTTCCGTGACCCGGAGGGCTCCAACAAGGTCGCGCTCGTCGCCGAGATCCCCGACATGGACGCCTTCCAGGAGTTCATGAAGACCGACGCCGCGGCGGAGGCGATGAAGCACGACGGCGTCAGGCCGGAGACGATTCTCGTTCTGAGCGAAGGCTCTGGCTAGACGAGCTCGAGGAAGACCATCTCGGCCGAGTCTGAGCGGCGCGGGCCGAGCTTGACGATCCGCGTGTAGCCACCCGGACGCTGCGCGTAGCGGGGCGCGATCTCCTCGAAGAGCTTGTGCACGGCGAACTTGTCGTTGTGCAGCTCCGAGAGCGCCTGGCGGCGCGCGTGGAGATCGCCCCGCTTGGCGAGCGTGATCAGCTTCTCGAACTCGGGCTTGAGCGCCTTCGCCTTCGGCTGAGTGGTCCGGATGCGCTCGTGCTCGATCAGCTGCTTCGACATCGTGCGAAGCATCGAATCGCGGTGAGCCGAATCCCGGCTCAGCTTTGCTCTCTTGCGCTGGTGCCTCATCGCCGTGCTCCGGCCCGGGAGTCTAGGGGCCCTAGTCCGCCCGCAGCGAGAGGCCGCGTGCGCGCAGGGTCTCCTGGACCTCTTCGATCGACTTGCGACCGAAGTTCGGGATCGCGTTGAGCTCCGACTCCGACTTCCGCACGAGCTCGCCGACGGTCTGGATGCCGGCGCGCTTCAGGCAGTTGTAGGAGCGGACGCCCAGCTCGAGCTCCTCGATCAGGATCTCGTCGAGCCCGTCGGCGCCCGGGACGGCCGCGGCGTCGCCGCCGCCTCCGCCTCCGCCGTCCACCGCGGCGATCGCACCCTCGCCGCGCAGCTCATCCACGCGGTCGGCGGTGGTGAAGATCGCCAGGCTCTTGATCAGGATCTCGGCGGCCTCGCGGAGCGCGGCGCCCGGCTCGATCGACCCGTCGGTCTCGACCTCGAGCGTGAGCTTGTCGAAGTCGGTCCGCTGCCCGACGCGGGCGGCATCGACCGAGTACGCGGCGCGGCGGATCGGCGAGAAGATCGCGTCGATCGGGATCACGCCGATGGGCTTGTCGTCGGACTTGTTCTCGTCCGCCGGGGAGTAGCCGCGGCCGCGCCCGATCGTCAGGTACATCTCGAGCTTGGTCTTCTTCTCGAGAGTCGCGATCGGCGCCTCCGGGTTGAGGATCTCGACGCCCGCGGGGAGGTCGATGTCCTTGGCCTTGACCTCACCGGGGCCGGTGGCGACCAGCGGCGTCTCGACCTCATCGGCGTCGGTGTGCATGCGCACGACGACGTCCTTGAGGTTGAGGACCAGGTCGGTGACGTCCTCCTTCAGGCCCGGAATGGTCGAGAACTCGTGAGCCACGCCCTCGATGCGAACGCTGGTGATCGCAGCGCCGCCGAGGCTGGAGAGCAGCACGCGGCGCAGGCTGTTGCCGAACGTGTAGCCGAAGCCCTTGTCGAGCGGCTCGATGGTGAAGGTGCCCTTGTTCTCCTCGGCATCCTCGCCCGCGATCTTGGGCACTTGGAAATCTGGCAGGGTGGTCATGGCTTCCATCAGGTATCTACTTCCTTCTCTGGGGGGTTACTTCGAGTACAGCTCGACGATGAGCTGTTCCTCGACGGGGGCTGAGATCTCGCTTCTCTCAGGCAGCCTCAGCACCTTGGCGTTAAGCGAGTCGTGATCGGCCTGCAGCCAGGCCGGTACGCCCGACGTGAGCTCCGTCGCGTCCCGAACCGTCTCGGTCGAGGCGCTGTTGGGCTTGATCGTGATCACGTCGTCGGGCTTCACCTGGTAGCTCGGGATGTCGACGCGGCGGCCGTTCACCGTCCAGTGGCCGTGGCCGATCAGCTGGCGGGCCTGGCGGCGAGAGGCCGCGAACCCGAGGCGCACCAGGACATTGTCCAGGCGACACTCGAGCAGCCGCAGCAGGTTCTCGCCGGTGACGCCGTCCTGGCGACTGGCCTTGTCGTAATAGCTCGCGAACTGCTTCTCGAGCACCTGGTAGTACCGCTTGGCCTTCTGCTTCTCGCGCAGCTGATTCCGGTACTCGGACTGGCGCATACGGCCGCGGCCGTGCTCTCCCGGCGGATAGGAGCGACGCTCGACGCCGCACTTGTCGGTGAAGCAGCGCGAGCCCTTGAGGAACAGCTTCTGTCCCTCGCGGCGGCACTGCTTGCACTGTGCTCCTGTGTCGCGGGCCATCAGACGCGCCTCCGCTTGCGGGGGCGGCACCCGTTGTGGGCCTGCGGCGTCACGTCCTTGACGGTCGTCACGTCAAGCCCGGCGGCCTGCAGAGACCGAATCGCGGTCTCGCGGCCGGAGCCGGCGCCCTTGGCGAACACCTCGACCTTCTCGAGGCCGTGCTCCATGCCCTTCTTGGCGGCCGCGTCGGCGGTCACCTGAGCCGCGAACGGAGTCGACTTCCGGGAGCCCTTGAAGCCGGCGGAACCGGCGGACTCCCAGGCGAGCACATTCCCCTCGGGGTCGGTCAGAGTGACGATCGTGTTGTTGAACGAAGTCTTGATGTGGGCCTGGCCGTAGGTGACGTTCTTGCGGACCTTGCGGCGCGAGCGACCCTTCTTCGGAGCTGGTGGCATCTAGCGAATTCCTCCGTGGCTCACTTGGGCTGCGGAGCCTTCTTGCGGCCCGCAATGCTCATCCGGCGCGGGC
Organism: uncultured Solirubrobacterales bacterium; assembly: GCA_963815045.1. GTDB lineage: Bacteria > Actinomycetota > Thermoleophilia > Solirubrobacterales > 70-9 > DASUPK01. The sequence goes on along the minus strand of CAWFET010000002.1, from coordinate 50,393 downwards.
CCTTGCGGCCGCGCGCATTGGTCTTGGTGCGCTGACCCCGAACCGGCAACCCGCGGCGATGGCGGAGCCCCCGGTAGGAGCCGATCTCCTGAAGGCGCTTGATGTTCTGGGAGCGCTCCCGACGCAGATCGCCCTCCACCTCGTGGTTCTCGACCGCGTCGCGAAGCTTGATGATCTCGTCCTCTGTCAGATCCTTGACCTGGGTGTTCGGGTCGACCCCGGTCTCCTTGAGGATCTCGTTGGCCGTCGACCGGCCGACGCCGAAGACATAGGTGAGGCCGATCTCGGCCCGCTTGTTGAGGGGGAGGTTGACTCCCGCGATCCGCGCCATCTAGCCCTGCCTCTGCTTGTGGCGGGGGTTCGGGCAGATCACGAGAACGGCTCCGCCACGGCGGATCACCTTGCACTTCTCACACATCGGCTTTACAGACGCTCGGACCTTCATTCCCCTTCTCTCAATGGGGTCGTATCGGACTGGGAGTGAGCCCGCGGGCCCCAGGAGTCGGGCCTACAGGCGTGAAAAACGCCGGCCACGCCAGGCGTGAACCGACCTGCGAAAGGATAGCAGCGTGCGTGCCTGGGTCGTGCCTGGCCAAGGGCAGTTCTCCACGCCCCTGGACTCGACCATTTGATCAGGGCCGGGGCAGCTTGCCCGGCCTCCCGGACCGTGGATAGAGTACGAATCAGGGAGCAGTTTCCGGGCAACAATTGAGGAGAAGGAGCAGAGATGAGCTTGTCGGCTGAGCAGGTCAACGAGCAGGCGGTCAGCGTCGCCACTGAGGTGCTGAACGACTCGGTTGTAGCGGCATGTCATATGGAGCAGGTCACGCAGGACCAGCAGCTGAAGGCCGCCGGGATGGGCGGCGCCACCCGCGGAATGGCCAAGTTCGGCACGAAGCTCGGCGAGGGGATGATGCCCAGCGTCGGAGGAATGGCGAAGGGTCTCCGCGGCGCCGGCTTGCCTGAGAACTTCATTCTCGCCGTGACCTCGAACCAGATTCACGCCCTCGAGGAGAAGGACAAGAAGGGCAGTCTCAAGGCGGGCAAGGTGCTGAAGACGTGGAACCGCGATGAGGTCAGAACGAGCATGAGCGCTTCGCAGGTGGTGGGCGGCATCTCGGGAACTCCTGAGGATCGCCAGGTGATCACCCTCTACCTGCCTCTGGACGGGTCCAAGAACAAGTACCTGGCCGCCGCCGCGCAGATGCAGGCTCAGGCCGGCGCTTCTGGGCAGCCGACGAACTTCCAGATCGCCAAGGACGAGGCGAGCGAGGCGGTCGCGAAGGAGCTCATCGGCGATTCGCCGGCGATGCCGAACGTCCAGATCGGCGGCATGCCGATCCAGCAGATGGGCCAGATGCCCGGTCAGCCGGCAGCGGGCGGCGGCGACTCTACCGCGCAGCTCGAGAAGCTGGCCCAGCTGCACGCCAGCGGCGCGCTGACGGACGAGGAGTTCGCCGCGCAGAAGGCGAAGATCATCGGGGGCTGATGGTCAGAGCGACTGCTCGCTGACCTCGAGGATCACCGTCCGGTCGCGGCCGGACTCCTTGGCGGCGTAGAGAGCCGTATCGGCCCGCGCGATCAGCGCGGAGGCGTCCTCGTGCCCGTCCCAGAACGCCACTCCCGCCGAGCAGGTGATGGCCTCGGGCGTCGCGGCGCGCAGCCGGTTCAGCTGCTCCTCGGCCTCAGCCGGCGTGGACTCCGGGACCAGGACCACGAACTCCTCCCCGCCGTAGCGCGCCAGGAAGTCGCTCGTGCGTAGCTTCGCGCGCCAGGCCTCGACGGCGTCCTTCAGCAGCTGGTCGCCGGCCGGGTGGCCGTGCTGGTCGTTGTACTGCTTGAAGCGATCGAGGTCCAGCATCGCGAGGCCGAGCGTCCGTTCATCGCGGCTCGACCTCGCCATCTCTCGCTCGATCTCGGCGTCGAGCCAGCGCCGGTTCGGGATCCCGGTCAGCGGGTCGGTCCGGGCGATCGAGTCCAGCTCCTCGACCAGGGCCTCTCGCTGGTCGGCCAGCTGCTTGGCGACCGTGATGTCTGTGGCCCGAGCGAATACCAGGCCGGTCTCCCTGCTGAAGGACGCGCTCCAGAGCAGCCATCGCCACTCACCGTCCTCAGCGCGGAGGCGACAGTCGAACATCGCCGGGTGCGCCTCGAATGCCCGCGCCATCTCGCTCCGCACCTTGTCGCGGTCGTCCGGGTGAATCAGCTCGGCGTACGGTCGGGAGCGGAGCTCCTCGGGCGAGTAGCCCAAGGTTGTGGTCCAGGCTTCGTTGAGCTCCAGCAGGTATCCGTCGGCGTTGGTCGTGCAGAGCATGTCCCGCGAGAGGTCGAAGAACTGCCGCGTGCGCTCCTCGGCGCGCTTGCGCCGCCGGACCAGCCAGGACGTCAGGCCGGCGATCGCAAAGAGCCCGAGCCCCGTGAGCAGGATCCGCGTCAGGGGCGAATAGCCGGTGGAGTCATTGACATTGAGGAGGGCGACCGTGTAGCAGACGAGGAGCCAGCTGAGCTGGAGAAACGTCGCCCGCTGCGACAGGAACAGCGCAGTGAAGGCGGCAATCCAGACGAACATGCTCGAGAAGACCCCCGCCGCGCCGCTGAAGTAGACCGCGAGGGCGATCATCACCGAGCCGAGGGCGACCGAGACCTGCGTGAGCCAGCGCGGCACCGAGGCTGCGAAGGCGAAGAAGAGCGCCCCGAAGAGAATCGCGGCGATCGCGTTCAACGCGAGCCCGGTCTCGTCGCTGCCCGCCGGATGGGGCAGAACGATCGAGACCAGCCCGAGAATGCCGGCGGCCGCGTAGAGCACGCCGATGACCCGCGGCAGCATCGGCTCCTCGGCACTGGCCGGCCGAGGGCTGAGGAAGTTGTCCCACGCCCGTTGCTTCACGAACGCTGATGCTAGAGAGCGACCTTGCCTCCGCCCGAAAACCTGCTGCCCTTGGACCCCTACTCCAGGTGCCAGGGGGTGAGGACGCGTGGGCCGTCCTCGGTGATCGCGACCGTGAACTCGAAGTGCGCGGCCAGTGAGTCATCGGCTGAGTAGACGGCCCAGCCGTCCGATCCCATGCGGACGTCGGCGCCTCCTGCGTTCACCATCGGCTCGATCGCGAGGACCATGCCGATCTCGAGCTCGGGGCCCTTGCCGGGATCCCCGAAGTTCGGGATCTGCGGGTCCTCGTGCATGTCACGCCCGATTCCGTGACCGACGAGCGTGCGGATGATGGAGAGGCCGTCGCGCTCCACGCGCTGCTGGACCGCATGCGAGATGTCACTGAGGTGGTTTCCCCTCACAGCCTGCGCTATGCCCTCGAAGAGTGCGTCCTTGGTGGTGGTGAGGAGCGGCTCAGCGCCCTCGGGGGTCTCGCCGATCGGCATGGTGAAGGCCGCGTCCGCCACCCAGCCTTCATAGGTGACCCCGACGTCGATCGAGAGGATGTCGCCGCGGCGCAGCTCGTAGGGCCCCGGGATGCCGTGGACGACCATCGAGTTCGGGGACGTGCAGATCGAGCCCGGGAAGCCCCGGTATCCCTTGAAAGAGGGAACCGCTCCCTGGGAGCGGATGAACTTCTCGGCGGCCTCGTCGAGCTCCTTGGTGGTGACGCCGGGACGTGCCTTGGAGCGAAGCATGCGCAGGCAGCGAGCCTGGATCTTGCCGGCCTCCGCCATGGCGTCGATCTGCTCGGAGGTCTTGCGGATGATCATGCCGCGATACATGTCCGGCTCACATCCCCTCCTCTTCCTCGCGGCGAAGCGTCGCGAGGATTCCGTGGATGCTCTCCTCAACCTCGTCCGGCGACTGTGCGCCGTTCACCTGGTTGAGGATGCCACGGTCTTCGTAGTAGGAGATCAGCGGCTCGGTCTTCTCGCGGTAGGTGCTGAGGCGGTTCTTGATCACGTCCGGCTTGTCGTCGTCGCGCACGATCAGCTTCGCGCCGTCGAGGTCGCAGATGCCCTCCTCCTTCGGAGGGTCGAAGTCAACGTGGTAGATGTGGCTCGGGTTCTGCTCACAGGTCCGGCGGCCTCCCAGGCGCCGGACGACCTCGTCCTCCGGGACGTCGATCAGGATCGCCGCGGTGAGGTCGCGCCCCAGCTCCTTCATCTTGGAGTCGAGAGCCTCGGCCTGCGGGACGGTCCTCGGGAAGCCATCGAGGATGAAGCCATCGGCGGCCTCCTCGCCCTGGAGGCGCTCCGCGATCACACCGATGATCACCCCGTCGGGGACCAGGTCTCCGCGGTCCATGAACTCCTTGGCCTGCTTCCCGACCTCGGTGCCCTCCTTGACGGCGGCTCGCAGAATGTCCCCCGTCGCGTAGTACGGGAGCCGGAAGTCCTCCTGGAGACGCTCGCCCTGGGTCCCCTTCCCGCTGCCGGGCGGGCCGAGGAGAATGAGGTTCAGCTCTGGCATCTGGATTTGGGTTGTACCCGCGGCGGGGACGGGTGACTCTCGCCGGCTCCTACTTCAAGAACCCTTCGTAATTTCTCATCATCAGCTGGGCCTCCAGCTGCTTGACCGTGTCGAGAGCCACGCCGACGACGATCAGGATCGAGGTCCCGCCGAAGAAGAAGTTGGCCGACGTCTGAGAGATCAGGATGGTCGGCAGCGCCGCGACCGCGCCCAGGTAGAGGGCGCCGGGGAAGGTGAGCCTGGACAGGATCCGGTCCAGGTATTCGGCGGTAGGTCGACCCGGTCTGACGCCGGGGATGAACCCGCCGTACTTCTTCAGGTTGTCGGCCTGGTCCACCGGGTTGAAGGTGACCGCCGTGTAGAAGTAGGTGAAGATGATGATGAAGAAGACCTCGCCCACCACGTAGTGCCAGCTGTTCGGGCTGAAGAACGCCGCGAAGTCGAGGGCCGCGGGGGTGTTGATGAGCTGGCCGATGGTCGGCGGGAAGGCCATGATCGAGGCGGCGAAGATCACCGGGATCACGCCGGCCATGTTCACGCGCAGCGGTAAGTAGGTCGACCCGCCGGATGTCATCCGGCGCCCGACGACGCGTTTCGCGTACTGCACCGGGATCCGGCGCTGGCCCTCCTGGACGAAGACGATCGCGACGATCACGGCCAGCGCGATGAACGGCATCATCACGACGAAGACCTGATCGGGGTTGTTCCACCACTTGGTGATTCCCTCGGGGATGCGGGAGACGATCGAGGCGAAGATCATCAGCGAGATCCCGTTGCCGATCCCTCGCTGGGTGATCAGCTCTCCCATCCACATCAGGACGGTGCACCCCGCCGTCAGCGTAACCACGATCAGGAAGACCTTCGGGAAGGTGCGCTCCCCGATCACGTTCTGCCCGCCGACGCTCGAGGAGCTGAACAGGAAGACGAAGCCGAGCGACTGCGCGAAGGCCAGGACGACCGTCAGGTAGCGCGTGTACTGCGTGATCTTCTGCTGCCCGACCTCACCCTCCTTCTGGAGCCGCTCCAGAGAGGGCATCACGACCGTCAGCAGCTGCAGGATGATCGACGCCGTGATGTAGGGCATGATCCCCAGCGCGAAGAGGGAGAGCCGCGAGAGGCTTCCGCCCGAGAAGAGGTTGAGGAAGCCGAGGATGTTGGAGCCCCCGACGTTGTTGACCCCGTCCTTGATCGCCTGCGCGTCGACGCCGGGCGAGGGGATGTAGGCGCCGAGCCGATACAGCGCCAGGATCCCCGCGGTGAAGATCAGCTTCTTGCGGATCTCCTGGACCGTGAAGGCGTTGAGGATCGTCTGGAGCATCTAGATAAGTTCGCAGGTCCCGCCTGCCGCCTCGATCTTCTCCTTGGCCGTGGCGCTGAACGCGTGGGCCCTCACAGTGAGCTTCTTCGAGATGTCGCCTCGGGCGAGAATCTTGACCGGGTCCCGCCGCTTGGCCAGGCCGGACTCGCGCAGGGACTCGGGAGTGACCTCGTCGTTCGCCTTGAACCGCGCGTCGAGGTCGGAGAGGTTGACCGGCTGCGTCCGCGTCCGGAACTTCTCGAAGGGCATCGACATCTTCTTGTTCGGGCCGCGCAGCTTGCGCATCCGCATGTGGATCGGGTTCTGGCCGCCCTCATAGGCCGTCTTGCGCTTGCTGCCCGAGCGGGCGCCCGCGCCCTTGTGGCCGCGGCCGGAGGTCTTGCCGTGGCCTGTGCCCTTGCCGCGACCGAGCCGCTTGCGGGGATGACGCGAGCCCGGAGCTGGCTTCAGCGTGTGCAGGCCGACCTGGTCGGCCTTCTGCTCGTCAGCCATTCTCAACCTCCACCAGGTGCCTGACCGTGCGGATCATGCCCTGGAGCTGAGGAGTGTCGGCGTGCTTCGCCTCCCTGCCGATCTTGCCGAGCTTCAATGAGCGCAACGTGTCGCGCTGGACGCCGGAAGCGCCATTGGAGGAGCGGACCTGCTTGAGGGCGATGTCGGGCATCTACGAAGTCTCCTTTGGGACGGCTTCGCCACCAGAAGAACCGTCCTCGGCGGCGGCGGGCGCATCCTCAACAGCCTCAGTCTCGCCGCCGCCTGCGGGCGGTTCAACTTCCTTGGGCGTCTCCACCTCTGCTGCGACAGCTTCGGCGGTCACCGGCGCCTCGTCCTTGCCGTTGGTCGTCTCGGCGGCCTTGCCGTTGCCGACGCCGAGCACCTCGCGGATGGAGATGCCGCGGAGCTTTGCGACGTCCTCCGGCCGGCGCAGCATCGAGAGGCCTGACATGGTCGCCTTGACCAGGTTGATCGGGTTCTGGGTGCCGATGCTCTTGGTGAGCACGTCGCGAACGCCGCCGAGCTCGAGGACGGCACGGACTCCGCCGCCCGCGATCACGCCGGTACCGGGGCTGGCCGGGCGCAGGACGACGTGGCCGGCGCCGAAGCGGCCGATCACTCGGTGGGTGATCGTCTGGCCGTACTTGGGAACCCGGATCAGGTTCTTGCGGGCGTCCTCGACGGCCTTCTGGATCGCCAGCGGGACCTCGCGGGCCTTGCCGTAGCCGATTCCGACCACGGAGTCCTCGTCGCCGACGGCGACCAGGGCGGTGAACGAGAAGCGCCGGCCGCCCTTGACCACCTTGGCGACACGGTTGATCTCGATCACCCGCTCCTGCAGGTCGAGCCCCTTTGGAGAAACGCTCTCTACAGCCATCGAACCGACGAAGGTAGCGGGTTTGTCTCAGCGGCCATCAGAACTTGAGCCCTCCCTCACGGGCGCCCTCGGCGATCGCCGCGACCCGGCCGTGGTACTGATAGCCGCCGCGGTCGAAGACGCAGGTCTCCACGCCCGCCGCCTTGGCGCGCTCGGCGACCAGCTGGCCGGCGCGCTTGGCCTGCTCCATCGAGCCGAGCTTGCGGAGCTCGTCCTCGGTCCAGGAAGCGGAGGCGATCGTCTTGCCGGAATCGTCGTCGATCAGCTGAGCGAAGACGCCGCGGTTCGAGCGGTACACGGACAGGCGCGGACGCTCGGCGTTGCCGCGGATCCGCGCGCGGACGCGGCGGCGGCGGCGAAGCCTCTTCTGGGGCTTGGAGAGAACGGTCATCGCTATGCCCTCTTCCCGACCTTGCGGGCGACGTGCTCGCCGGCGTACCGGACGCCCTTGCCCTTGTAGGGCTCGGGCGGGCGCGTCTTGCGGATGCGCGCGGCGGTCTCGCCGACCAGCTGCTTGTCGATCCCGCGCACGACGACCTCCGTCGGCTGCGGGACCTCGAACTCGATTCCGTCGGGCGCCTCGATCGAGACGGGGTGGGAGTACCCGAGCGCCATCTCGAGGTTCTTGCCCTTCAGGTTGGCGCGGTAGCCGACGCCCTGGATCTCCAGCCGCTTCTCGAAGCCATCGGTGACCCCCTCGACCATGTTCGCGATCAGGCTGCGCGTGAGCCCATGCAGCGCACGGTGCTCGCCGCGGTCCGTGGGCCGCTCGACCGTCAGGGTGCCGTCGTCGATCGCCACCTTCATGTCGGAGTCGACGTGCTGGCTGAGCTCGCCCTTGGGGCCCTTGACGGCCACAGCGCCGGGCTTGACGTCGATGTCGACGCCCTCGGGGATCTCGATTGGCTTTCTTCCGATTCGGCTCATCAGTTGCTCACCAGACGTGCGCGACGACCTCTCCGCCGACGCCCCTCTGCCGGGCCTCGTGGCCGGTCATGACGCCGCGCGAGGTGGACATGATCGTGGTGCCCATGCCTCCGAAGACCCGCGGCACCTCGTCCTTGGGAACGTAGCGGCGCCGGCCCGGGCGCGAGACCCGGTCCATGCCGCTGATCACCGGGTCGCGGTTCTCGGTGTAGCGCAGACGGATCTTGATCACCTCACCGACCCGGCCGGGCTCGACGTTGAAGTCGGTGATGTAGCCCTGCTCCTTGAGGATGCGGGACATCTCCCGCTTCAACCGCGAGGCGGGGATCTCCACCTCCTCGTGGTCGGCGAGCAGGCCGTTTCGGATTCGGTTCAGATAATCGGAGACTGGATCAGTGAGCATTTTCCTACCAACTGGACTTGGTCATTCCGGGCACGTAACCGTTGTGCGCGGCATCGCGCAGGCAGATCCGGCAGAGCCCGAACTTGCGGAAGTACGCGCGCGGCCGCCCGCAACGGCGGCAGCGGTGGTACCCGCGGGTCTTGAACTTGGGGTCTCGGCGCTGCCGGACCCTCTGTGACGTCTTCGCCATCTACTCCTCTTCCTTGTCGCTCGAAGTCTTTTCCTCGCCGCCATCGCCGTCACTCTCGGCCTTGGGCTCCCCTTCGCCGCCCTCGGCACCTTCCTCGCCTTCCTCGCCCTCTTCGGGCTTCTCCGGCTTGGCGTAGGCCTCGGGGTTCTCCTCCTTGAGCTGCTCGAGGGCGGCCGCCTCGGCCTCGGCCCGCTCGCGGGCCTCCTCCTTGCGGCGCTCCTCCTCTTCCTCCTCCTCGACGTCCACCTGGCCGGGACGACCCTCCTGGGAGAAGGGCATCCCGAGCCCGTCGAGCAGGGCGAACGCCTCCTCGTCGGTCTTGGCGGTGGTCGTGATGGTCACGTCCAGGCCGCGGACCTCATCGATCGAGTCGTAGTCGATCTCGGGGAAGATGATCTGCTCGCGGATCCCCATCGAGTAGTTGCCCCGGCCGTCGAAGGAGCGGGCGTTGAGACCCCGGAAGTCGCGGATCCGCGGGATGGCGATCGCCGTGAGCCGGTCGAGGAACTCCCACATGCGCGCGCGCCGCAGCGTCACGGCCAGGCCCACCGGCATGCCCTCGCGGACCTTGAAGTTGGCGACCGACTTCTTGGCGCGACGGACGCTCGGCGCCTGGCCGGCGATCGTCGCGAGCTGCTCGGTGGCGGCCTCGAGCATCTGGGTGTTCTGCTTGGCCTCGCCGAGTCCCATGTTCAGGGTGATCTTGTCCAGCGTCGGGACGGCCATCGGCGTCGAGTAGCCGAAGCGCTTGGTGAGCGCCGCCTTGACCTCGTTCTCGTAGGTCTCGCGCAGCCGCGGCGGCGGGGCCGCCTGCTTCTGCTGTGCGGTCGCGGCTTCCACTAGTCCAGATCCCTTCCGGTCCTCGCGGCCACGCGCTTGCGCTTGCCGTCGGCGCGCGCGATCCTGACCCGGGTGGGCTTGTTGTCCTCGGGGTCGAGCAGCATCACGTTGGAGACGTGGATCGGGCCCTCGCGCTCGATGATCCCGCCGACCTCGCCGCCCTTCTGGGCGTCCTTGACGGAGCGCGGGCGCTGATGGCGCTTGATCATGTTGAGGTGCTCGATGAAGACGTAGCCCTTCTTTGGGTCGGTCCGGATCACCTTGCCTCGCTTGCCGCGTTCCTTGCCGCCGATCACGATCACGTCGTCGTCCGTGCGGATTCTCATCTTCGCCATCAGAGGACCTCCGGGGCGAGGGAGACGATCCGCATGAAGTTCCTGTCGCGCAGCTCGCGGGCGACCGGCCCGAAGATGCGGGTGCCGCGGGGCGCGCCGTTGTCGTCGATCAGCACCGCCGCGTTCTCGTCGAACGAGATGTAGGTGCCGTCGCCGCGGCCCAGCTGCTTGCGGGTGCGGACGACGACCGCCTGGACAACCTCGCCCTTGCGGACCCCGCCACGCGGCGTGGCCTGCTTGACGGTCGCCGTGATCGTGTCGCCGATCCGCGCGTAGCGGCGGTCGGATCCGCCCTTGACGCGGATGCAGAGGATCTCGCGCGCGCCGGAGTTGTCGGCGACCCTGAGCCTGGATTCCTGCTGGATCACTTGGCCTTCTCCAGGATCTCGACCAGACGCCAGCGCTTGGTGCGCGACATCGGGCGGGTCTCGATGACCTTGACCAGGTCGCCCTCACCGGCCTCGTTCTGTGCATCGTGGGCGTGCAGGGTGCGGGAGCGGCGGACGATCTTCTCGTACTGCGGATGGCGCCTCGCGACCTCGATGGCGACGGTGATCGTCTTGTCAGGCTTGCTGGAGACGACGCGGCCCTGGCGGGTCTTGCGGCCCGCGGACTCGCGGTCGGAGGGCGGCGTGCCGGTGCCGGCCTCGTGCTTGGTGCGGCTCTTGGTGCGGTAGGCGGAGCGCTTCTTGGCGGCCTGCTTGCGCGCCTCGACGCGGGCGGTGGCGCGCTCCTCCGGACTCTGCTGCGGTTGGGCCTCGGCGGGCTGACGGGAACGCTCCAGGCGGCGACGGGTCTTCCAGTCGAGGCCTTCCAGGTCGTCCGACCCGGCTTCGCCATCAGAGGACGCCGCTTCGTCAGAAGAAGCGTCCTCGGCTTCGGCTGGCTCCTCCTCAGAACCGTTGGAGTCAGCATCGCCTGCGGGGGCTTCATCCTCCTTGGGCGTTTCCTCGGCAGGGGCCTCCTCAGCCGGAGTCTCCTCCGCCTGCGGCTCCTCGGCCGGAGTCTCCTCCGGCGCCTGCTCTTCCTGTTGCTCTTCGTTCTTCTGCTCTTCGTCTGCCATCAGGCCCTCAGTTCCTGCTCGAGATCGATTCCGCGCTCCTTGGCCACCGTCAGCAGCCGGGCGACGTCCTTGCGGACGGACGTGATGCGCGAGGTGTTCTCCAGCTCGCCCGTGGCGTGCTGGAGCCGCAGCGCGAACTGCTCATCCCGCGTCTGGCGGATGCGCTCGACCAGCTCGTCGTCCTTGAGGTTGTGCGCCTCGGAGGCCTTCATGACTGCTGCTCGGTGCCCTCGCGGCGGACGAACTTGGTCTTGATCGGAAGCTTGTGCCCGGCGAGGCGCATCGCGTCCTTCGCCAGGTCCTCCGGGACGCCGGCCAGCTCGAACATGACCTTGCCCGGCTTGACGACGGCGACCCAGCCCTCGGGGTTGCCCTTGCCCGAGCCCATGCGGGTCTCGAGCGGCTTCTTGGTGATCGGCTTGTCCGGGAAGACGTTGATCCAGACCTTCCCGCCTCGCTTGATCTTGCGGGTCATCGCGACTCGAGCGGCCTCGATCTGGCGGTTGGTGATCCAGCCGCGATCGAGCGCCTTGAGCCCGTACTCGCCGAAGGCGACGGTGGTGCCGCCCTTGGAGTAGCCGCGCCGCCGGCCACGCATCTGCTTGCGGTAGCGAACCCGCTTCGGCATCAACATCAGCCACGACCTCCTCGCCCGCCGCCCGACGGCGGGCCACCGTCCTCGTCGGTGAGCTCGGAGCGGAAGCCCTCGGGCATGACCTCGCCCTTGTTGATCCAGCACTTGACGCCGATCCGGCCGGTCGTGGTCTTGGCCTCGATGAAGCCGTAGTCGATGTCGGCGCGCAGGGTGTGCAGAGGCACGCGGCCGTCGCTATAGCCCTCGGTGCGCGCCATCTCGGCACCGCCCAGCCGGCCTGAAACCTGCACCTTGACGCCCTTTGCTCCTGACCTCATGGCGGAGGTCAGCGCGCGCTTCATCGCGCGGCGGAAGGCGACCCTGTTCTGGAGCTGCTCGGCGATCGACTGGGCGACCAGCTTCGCGTCCAGCTCCGGCCGCTTGATCTCCTTGATGTTGACCTTGACGGGCTTGCCGGTGAGCTTGTGAAGCTCGCGGCGCAGCGCGTCGACCTCGGTGCCGGACTTGCCGATCACGATGCCTGGGCGGGCGGTGGAGATGTCCACCTCGACCTCGCCCGAGCCCTTCTTGATCGTGATCTTGGAGAGGCCCGCGTGCGAGAGCTTGTTCTCGATGTGCGAGCGAATCTCGAGGTCCTCGTTCAGGTAGTCCGCGAACCCCTTCTCGTTGTACCAATTCGACTTCCAGTCGTGGATGTAGCCGACCCGGAAGCCCTCTGGGTGGATCTTCTGGCCCATGGTGCTCCTCAGTCCTCCGGCGTCAGCGCCACGGCGATGTGGCTGGTTCGCTTGTTGATTCGCGTCGCCCGGCCCAGCGCCCGCGGCCGGTAGCGGCGCAGCGTGGGTCCCTCGTCGACGTGGATGTCCTTGATAAAGAGGTCGTCGGCGACGAGATCGTGGTTCGTCTCCGCGTTGGCGGCGGCCGACTCGAGCAGCTTGCGGATGTCCTGGGCCGCACTGCGAGTCGAGAAGCGCAGCAGGGGCAGCGCGTCCTCGAGCGGCAGGCCGCGGACCTGGTCGGCGACCAGGCGCGCCTTGCGCGGGGCGACGCGGACGAAGCGGGCGCGGGCGTTGACGACCGGCGTCTCGGCCGGCTCCTTCTTGGCGGGAGCCTTCTTCGCAGCGGGCTTCTTCGCGGGAGCCTTGGCCTTGGTCTCGGCCTTCGCCTTGGTCTCGGCCTTCGGCTTCGCGGCAGGCTTCTTCGCGGCCGGCTTCTTGGCGGTCGACTTCTCGGCCGCGCCCTTGGCCTTGCTCGCGGTCTCGGCCTTCGGCTTCGGCTTCGCCGCCGGCTTCTTTGCGGGAGCCTTGGCCTTGGACTCGGCCTTCGGCTTCGCGGCGGGCTTCTTTGCCGCCGGCTTCTTCGGCTGGTCCTTCTTCTCGGTGTTCTTCTCGTCAGCCATCCGTTAATCCCTCTCGCTCGCCGAGCCGGCGCCGGAGTGGGCGCGGAAGGTCCGCGTCGGGGCGAACTCGCCCAGCTTGTGTCCCACCATCGACTCGGAGATGTAGACGGGCACGTGCTTGCGGCCGTCGTGAACGGCGATGGTGTGCCCCACCATCTCGGGGAAGATCGTCGAGTGGCGTGACCAGGTCTTCAGCATCTGCTTCTGGCCCGACTCGTTCATCGCGTTGACGCGCTTCATCAGGCGCTCCTCCGCCCACGGGCCCTTCTTGGTCGAGCGTCCCATCTACTTCCTCTTTCCTCGCCTGCGGCCGCGCACGATCAGCGCGTCCGAGCGCTTGCCCTTCTTACGTGTCCTGTAGCCGAGCGTCGGCTTGCCCCACGGGGTCACGGGGTGACCGCCCGGCGTGTGGTGCGCCTCACCGCCGCCGTGCGGGTGGTCCACCGGGTTCATCGCGACGCCACGGCTCTGCGGGCGCTTGCCCTTGTGCCGGTTGCGGCCGGCCTTGCCGATCTTCACGTTCTGGTGCTCCGCATTGGAGATGGTTCCCACGGTCGCGCGACACTCTCCGCGAACCATCCGGACCTCCGAGGACGGGAGCCGGAGGCTGACCATCGGGCCCTCCTTGGCGACCACCTGGATGGCGGTGCCGGCGGAGCGGCCGAGCTTGCCGCCCTGGCCGGGGATCAGTTCGACGTTGTGCACGACGGTTCCCGTCGGGATCCGCGCCAGCGAGAGCGAGTTGCCTGGGGCGATGTCGGCCCCCTCGCCGGAGACGACCTCAGCGCCGACCCGGAGACCCTGCGGGGCAAGGATGTAGCGCTTCTCGCCGTCGGCGTAGTTGAGCAGCGCGATGCTCGCCGAGCGGTTCGGGTCGTACTCGATGGAGGCCACCTTGGCGGGAATCCCGTCCTTGGTGCGCTTGAAGTCGATCTGGCGGTACCGGCGCTTGGCCCCGCCGCCGCGATGGCGGGCGGTGACTCGGCCGTTGGAGTTGCGGCCGCCGGATGAAGTCTTGCCCTTGATGAGCTTCTTCGTGGGCTCCGCGCCGGTGAGCTCCTCGCGCATCGGATAGGTGCCGAAGCGCCTGCCGGGGCTGGTTGGCTTGGTCTTGCGATTCGGCATGCCTAGCCCTCCACCGCCGCGCCCTCGAACAGCTCGATCCGCTCGCCGGGCGAGAGCTGGACGATTGCCTTCTTCCACGAGCGGGAGCGCCCGTTGTGGAGCCCGCGCCGCTTCGGCTTGGACTTCACCCTCGAGGTCCGGACCGCCTTCACGTGGACATCGAAGATCTCCTCGACCGCGTGAGCGATCTGCAGCTTGTGCGACCGCTCGTGGACGCGGAAGGTGTACTTGCCCTCGGCCATCAGGGCGTAGCTCTTCTCGGAGACGACGGGGCGAATGATCACCTGACGGGGGTCCATTATGCGGCCCTCCCCTTGAGCTCCTCGAGGGCGGCCTCGGTGATCACCAGCGAGGAGGCGCCGACGACATCGGCGACCCCCGCGGCGGTCGCGAGCGCAACGGTGACGCCCGGGATGTTGCGATAGCTCTTGGCCACGGCCTCCTCCTCGGTGCCCACGACGATCAGGGTCGGCGCATCGGCGCCCCACTTCGCGAGGCCGTCGGCGGCCTGCTTGGTGGCCGGCTCCTTGAAAGTCGCGCCGTCCAGCACGGCAACGCTGCCCCGCTCGGCGTGCACGGTCAGGGCCGCGCGCAGCGCCTTCCGGCGCGCCTTGCGGTTCACCTTGACCGTGTAGTGGCGGGGCTTCGGGCCGAAGGCGGCGCCACCGCCGTAGCGATGCGGGACGCTCAGCGCGCCCGCCCGGGCACGGCCGGTGCCCTTCTGGCGCCAGGCCTTGGCCGTGGTCATGGAGACCTCGCCGCGGGTCAGGCTGGAGTGCGTGCCGCGACGGCGCGCGTTCAGGTCGGCGCGCGCGGCCTCGTGGACGAGCGCCTCGTGGAAGGGCTCGCTGAAGATCTCCTTGGGGAGGTCGGACTTCGCCTGCTTGCCGAGGGTCGTCGCCTTGATGCCGGCGCTCGACTTCGCTGGAGCCTTCTCGGTGGCCTCAGCCATCGCTCCGCACCTCCACGGTGGCGTTTGTCGCGCCGGGGACCGAACCCCGGATCAGGAGCAGGTTGCGCTCCGCATCGACCTCGACCACGTGGGCGCCCCGCTGGGTGACGCGCCGCGAGCCCATCTGGCCGGGCATCCGCATGCCCTTGAAGACACGGGCGGGATCGGCGCTCGCGCCGACCGAGCCCGGGGCGCGGACGTTGTGGGAACCGTGGGTCACCGGTCCGCGTCCGAAGTTGTGGCGCTTGACCGTGCCCTGGAAGCCCTTGCCGACCGAGACCGCGGAGACCTTCACCTGCTGGCCCGCCTCGAAGCTGGTCACGGTGACCTCGTCGCCGATCTTCGGGCCCTTCGAGCCGGCTTCGCCGTCAGAAGAGGCGTCCTCGGTGGCGTCGCCTGCATCACCAGATGCTTGTTCGGCGTCGCCGCCTGCGGGCGCCTCAACCTCCTTGGACGTCGACACCTCGACACCGCGGAACTCCACGAGCGTCTTCATCCCGGAGGCGCCGGCCTTCTTCAGGTGGCCCGCCTCGGGCTTCCTGACCCTGTCCTCGGCGACCGGGATCGCGGCGAGCTGGACGGCGTCATAGCCGTCGCGGTCGGCCTTGCGGATCGCGGTCACCCTGTTCGGCGCCGCCTCGATCACGGTCACGGGGACGGCCGTGCCGTCCTCGAGGAAGATGCGGGTCATCCCCAGCTTCTTGCCGACGATCGCCGCCATCTACAACCTGATCTCCACATCGACGCCCGCGGGGAGAGTCTCCATCCGCTGCAGCTCGTCGACGGTCTTCGGGGTCGGCTGGTGGATGTCGATCAGCCGCTTGTGGGTGCGAATCTCGAAGTGCTCGCGCGAATCCTTGTCCTTGAATGGGGAGCGGATCACGCAGTAGACGTGCTTGTCGGTCGGCAGCGGGATGGGCCCGGCGACGGTCGCGCCGGTCCGCTCTGCGGTCCCGACGATCTCCTGGGCAGCCCGGTCTATGGCGTCGTGGTCGTACGCCTTCAGCCGGATCCTGATCTTTCCTGATGTCAATGAAGCCAATTTGTGCCTGGTTTCTGTTTGGTCTCTTCGCGCAGCTAGGGCGCCGCCCCGGTGGATAAGGGCCGCGCCCTGGTCGTATGTCTTGCAGTTGTCTTGGCCCTTTGCCCTGGTGGGAGGGCCTTACTAAGAACGGGCCCCCGAGAGGGGGCCCGTCACAGCTATTCGACTACTTCGGTCACGACACCTGAGCCGACGGTTCGACCGCCCTCTCGAATGGCGAAGCGGAGACCCTGGTCCATGGCGATCGGCTGGATCAGCTCGACCTCCATCTCCGCGTTCTCACCCGGAGCCACGAACTCGCGGCCCTCGGGGAGCTTGACGACGCCGGTGACGTCAGTCGTGCGGAAGTAGAACTGCGGCCGATAGCCGGAGACGAACGGGGTATGACGACCGCCCTCCTCCTTCTTCAGGCAGTAGACCTCCGCCTTGTACTTCGTGTGCGGCGTGATCGAGCCGGGCTTGCAGAGCACCTGGCCGCGCTGGATCTCCTCGCGCTTGGTGCCTCGCAGCAGCGCGCCGATGTTGTCGCCGGCGCGGCCCTCGTCGAGGATCTTGCGGAACATCTCGACGCCGGTCACCACGGTCTTGGTGGTGTCGGTGATACCGACGATCTCGACCTCGTCGCTGGTGTTGACGATGCCCTGCTCGACGCGGCCGGTCGCGACGGTGCCGCGGCCGGTGATTGAGAAGACGTCCTCGACCGGCATCAGGAAGGGCTTGTCGAGGTCGCGCTCGGGCTCCGGGATGTAGTCGTCCAGGGCCTGGGCGAGGTCGAGGATGGACTGCTTGGCCTCCTCGTCGCCCTCGAGCGCCTTCAGGGCCGAGCCCTTGATGATCGGGACGTCGGCTCCGGGGAACTCGTACTCGGTGAGCAGGTCGCGAACCTCCTCCTCGACGAGCTCCAGCAGCTCCTCGTCGTCGACCATGTCGACCTTGTTCAGGTAGACGACCACGTAGGGGACGTTCACCTGGCGCGCCAGCAGGATGTGCTCGCGCGTCTGCGGCATCGGGCCATCCGGCGCCGAAACCACCAGGATCGCCCCGTCCATCTGCGCGGCGCCGGTGATCATGTTCTTGACGTAGTCGGCGTGACCCGGGCAGTCGACGTGCGCGTAGTGACGGTTGTCCGTCTCGTACTCGACGTGCGAGGTGGCGATGGTGATCCCGCGCTCCTTCTCCTCGGGCGCGTTGTCGATCTCCTCGAACGACTTGACCTCGGTACCACCCTTGTCGGCGAGTGTCTTGGTGATCGCGGCGGTCAGCGTGGTCTTGCCGTGATCGACATGGCCGATGGTGCCGACGTTCACGTGCGGCTTATCGCGATCGAACTTCTCCTTGGACATCTCGCTCCTTTGGGGGTCTAGTTGGTGTCTGTAAGTGGGTTTTGCGGAAGTTGGTTCGGTTGCTGACCAACCTGGGGAATATAGCTACGCACCGGCTCCCACGGGCTCTCCCGAGCGGTGCTCCACGATCTCGTCCTCGATGTTCTTCGGGACTTCCTCGTAGCGCTCGAACTGCATGGTGTAGCTCGCGCGGCCCTGGGTCGAGGATCGCACGTCCGTCGCGTATCCGAACATCTCGCCGAGCGGCACGAACGCGTGCACGGCGAGAGCGTTGCCCCGGGGCTCCTGCCCCTGGACCTTGCCACGGCGGCGAGAGAGGTCGCCGATGACGTCGCCGAGGAACTCCTCGGGGGTGACGACCTCCACGGACATCACGGGCTCGAGCAGCACCGGCTTCGCCTTCCGAGCCGCGTCCTGGAGCGCCATCGAGCCGGCGATCTTGAAGGCCATCTCCGAGGAATCGACGTCGTGAAAGGAGCCGTCCACAAGCTCCGCTCGCACGTCGACCATCGGGTAGCCGGCCTTGACGCCGGAGACGAGTGCCTCCTCGATCCCCTGCTCAACGGCCGGGATGAACTCTGTCGGAATCTTTCCGCCCTTGATCTCGTTGACGAAGTCGAAGCCCTCACCGGGAGCCGGCTCCACATTGAGGACGACGTGAGCGAACTGGCCCTTTCCGCCCGTCTGCCGCACGTGGCGGTACACGATCTTCTCGACCCGGTCACGAATGGTCTCCCGGTAGGCGACCTGAGGCCGACCGACGTTCGCCTCGACGGAGAACTCGCGGAGCAACCGGTCGACGAGCACCTCGAGGTGCAGCTCGCCCATCCCGTGAATCAGGGTCTGGGCGGTCTCCTCATCTGACGTGATCTGGAAGGTGGGGTCCTCCTCGGCCAGCTTGGCGAGGCTCTCGGAGAGCTTCTCCTGGTCGGCCTTGGTCTTCGGCTCGATCGCGACCGCGATCACCGGCTCCGGGAACTCGATGTGCTCGAGCTCGATCGGGGCGTCGGGCGCGCAGAGGGTGTCGCCCGTGGAGGTCTGCTTGAGGCCGACGCCGGCGATGATGTCCCCGGCGTAGCACTCCTCGACCTCCTCGCGATCGTTGGCGTGCATCATCAGCAGGCGGCCGATGCGCTCGGTCCGGCCGCTCGACGCGTTGAGGACGCGGCCGCCGGCGGTGAGCTTGCCGGAGTAGACGCGGAAGTAGGTCAGCTTGCCGACGTACGGGTCGGCCATCACCTTGAAGGCGAGGGCGGCGAAGGGAGCGTCGTCGTCGGCCGGGCGCTCGGCCTCGGTCTGCCCGCCGTCCTCGCCCTTCTTCGCCGGCTCGAGCCCGGTCACCGCGGGCACCTCGAGCGGCGACGGAAGCAGCTCGACGATCGCGTCCAGCAGCGGCTGCACGCCCTTGTTCTTGAAGGATGATCCGCAGAGAACCGGGGTCACCTTGATGTCGAGGGTCGCCCGGTGGAGCGACTTCGCGATCCGCTCATGCGGGATCTCCTCCTCGTTGAGGTATGCCTCCATGAGCTCGTCGTCGTAGTCCGCGCATGCCTCGACCAGATGCGTGCGGTGCTCGTGAGCGAGGTCCTTCATGTCCTCGGGGATGTCCGTGTACTCGAACTCCGTGCCGAGCTCGTCCTTCCAGACCAGTGCCTTGTTCTCGACCAGGTCTACGACACCGGTGAAGTCGGCCTCCTGGCCGATCGGGATCTGGATCGGGAGGGGGTTCGCGCCGAGCCGGTCGCGCATCGTCTCAACCGCCCTGAAGAAGTCTGCGCCGATCCGGTCCATCTTGTTGACGTAGGCGATTCTCGGCACGTGGTACTTGTCGGCCTGACGCCAGACCGTCTCGGACTGGGGCTCGACCCCGGCTACGGAGTCAAAGAGGGCGATCGCGCCGTCGAGTACGCGCAGGTTGCGCTCAACCTCGACCGTGAAGTCGACGTGGCCCGGGGTATCGAGGATGTTGATGCGGTGGCCGTCCCACTCGCACGCGGTCGCGGCCGACGTGATCGTGATGCCGCGCTCCTGCTCCTGCTCCATCCAGTCCATGACGGCAGCGCCCTCGTGGACCTCGCCCATCTTGTGGGTACGGCCCGTGTAGTAGAGGATGCGCTCGGTCGTCGTCGTCTTGCCCGCATCGATGTGGGCGATGATGCCGATGTTCCTGGTCTTTTCGAGGGGAAAGCTGCGGGGCATGATCCTGTCCGGTCGTACTGGCGTGAGGGAGATGCGGAACGGCTAGTCTCAGTTCGGAATTCGCGCAGAAAAAAGGCCCTTACGGGCCCGAGCGCAAAAGCGTCTCTTCGACCCGAACTTCTGACTATGTCGCGCCGTTCTCCATCGAAACGGTTAACGCCCGCGGAGCCCTCTGGGGACTCCCCGGAGCGACGGACGATGATAGCAGCGGCTCGCGGGCGTTCAGGCAGGGATCACGCATGAAGTCGGCTCGCCGCAGGCAGGCCTCCGATCGCGTCAAGGAGCTCACCGAGCGCACCCGCCGGGAGGGCCGCGAGCTCTCCCGCAGGCGTCGCGCCGAGGCGCGCCGGCTCGGGCCGGTCTTCGCGCCCGTGGGCCGCCTCGCGTCCGGGCTCGCGCCTCGCATAACCGGGGCTCTCCTGTTCGTCATCAAGCTGTTCGCCGCGCTGATCGCGCTGCTCGCCGAGCTCGGAGCCGTGGGCGGGCGGTGGATCGTTGAGCACGCCAGGGCGCTGGCGGGTGGCCTGGCCCGCGCGACGCGCTACGTGACCCCTCTCTCCACGGTCGCCTTCGTCGGCATAGCGGCCGCGATCGGGCTCGGGGTCTCGCAGTTCTTCGACTACCACGGGGTGGCCGTGGATGCCCCCGAGTACGCCGGTGAGGTCGGATCGGTCGCCAATGTTCCCCTCGTCGGGACCGAGACGGGGGGCAGCGCCCACCTCTGGGTGCTCATCCCGATCGCGGTCGCGGCCGTAGTCCTCATCATCGGGGCCTATCGAGGTGACAGGCGACTCGCTGGAGCCGTGGCGCTCTGCGGCCTGCTCGGCCTTGCCGTCGCCATCGCCATCGACCTCCCGCAGGGGCTGGACGCCGGCCGCGCCGGCCTGGCCTTCAGCGGCGCGGACGCTGTCCTGCTCCAGGGCTTCTGGGCCGAGGTCTCCTGCTCCGCGATCCTCGTCCTTTGCGGTGGCCTGCTCGCTCTCTACTCTCGCGGGGTGGCATCAGCGAGGAGAGGGCGATCGAGGGGGGCCGTCGCGCGCCGCGGGGCGAGGCACGGCGACGGCGGGATCTCGCCCGGCCTGCAGGCCGAGTCATGAGCAGGCTCCCGCGCACCGAGACGCTCCTCGTGCTCGCCTGCGCCGCGGGCGCGGCCATGCTCGCCGTCTCCCAGTTCACCGACATCTTTCACCTCACACCGCCCGGGGGCGAGGCGCTGAAGGCGATCAAGGCATCCGACCAGCATGGCTACGCGACGCTGGTGCTCGCGGTCTTCGCCCTCATCCTGCTGGTCGTCGCGATGGCCGCGCGCGGTGAGCAGCTCGGTCAGGTGGCCGCGGTGGCGATCGCCGTCTGCGGCGTGGTCGCCCTGCTCATCTTCCTGATCGGCGACCTCCCGAAGGTGAACAACGTCGGCACGCTCGACGACCCGCGCCAGTCCTTCATCGACGCCGAGGCGAAGCCGGTGGCCGGCTTCTGGCTCGAGCTGATCGGCGCCCTGGTGCTCACCGTCTGCGGAGCTGCGCTGGCGACGATGCGTCCCGACCGCGCGGAGACGGGCGAAGTCCACGGCGGCCGGATCCACGACAGCACGGCCGCCGAGACGGCAACGACTCGCCTGGAACGCACCCGCGGCGAGTAGCTCAGCCCAATGGCGTTGAAGCCATGCTGATCTACTCGATGAACGTCTCGGTGGACGGCTTCATCGCCGACCGCGAGGGCGCGTTCGGTTGGACGGTCCCTGACGAGGAGCAGTTTCGTTTCCACACCGCGCAGGTAGGCGAGCTCGGCGGCTATCTGCTCGGCCGCAGGCTCTACGAGACCATGCTGCCGTGGGAGACGGATCCGTCGATGCGCGAGGACGAGCTCGGAGATCCTCGAGCGCCAGTTCCAGCAGAAGCGGCGGCCGCGTTCGCCGACCTCTGGTGCGCGATCCCGAAGATCGTCTTCAGCCGCACACTCGACAGCGTCCAGGGCAACGCGCGGCTCGCCGAGGCGTCATTGGCCGAGGAGGCCGCTGCGGCGCTCGACGCGACCGACAAGGACGTCTCGATCGGCGGCGCCGGCCTCGCCGCGGCGGCGATCGAGCTCGACCTCGTCGACGAGCTGCGCATGCTCCGCCACCCGGTCGTCGTCGGTGGCGGCACACCGTTCCTGCCGCCGGTCACCGAAGCCGTCCCACTGAACCTGATCGAGACTAGGACGTTCGGCTCACGGGTGATCTACGAGCGCTACGGGCGTGCCCGCAATGGGTCGGCCTGATACGAGACGGAAACGCCTACCAGCGGTAGTGCGCGAAGGCCTTGTTGGCCTGAGCCATGCGGTAGATGTCGTCCTTGCGCTTCCAGGCGTTGCCCTGCTGCTTGGACGCATCCAGGATCTCGTTGGCCAGGCGCTCGGCCATCGACTTCTCGCCCCTGGCCCTGGCGAACTCGACCAGCCAGCGAACGGCGAGGGTGCGGGCCCGGCGGGCGGGCACCTCTACCGGCACCTGATAGGTCGCGCCGCCGACGCGGCGTGAGCGGACCTCGAGCACCGGGGTGAGCTGCTTGACCGCGCCCTCGAGCTCCTCGACCGGGTTGTTGCCGGTGCGCTCGCCGACCACGGCGAGGGCGTCATAGGTGATCTTCTCGGCGACCGACTTCTTGCCGTCGCTCATCACCTTGTTGATCACCTGCTGCACGATGCGGCTCCGGTAGACGGAGTCGGGCTCAAGCAGGCGGATCGTGGCCTGGTTGCGGCGCGGCATCCTAGGAGGCCTTCACTCCGTAGAGCGAACGGCCCTGCTTCCGATCCGAGACGCCGGCCGCGTCGAGCGCCCCACGGACGACCTTGTAGCGGACGCCCGGAAGGTCCTTGACGCGACCGCCCCTGACCAGGACCACGGAGTGCTCCTGGAGGTTGTGGCCCTCACCCGGGATGTAGCTCGTCACCTCGAGCCCGTTCGTCAGGCGAACCCTGGCGATCTTCCGAAGGGCCGAGTTCGGCTTCTTCGGGGTGACCGTGGCGACGCGGGTGCAGACGCCACGCCGCTGCGGAGCGGCGACGCGCTTCTTGCGACCCTGGCCCGACTTCAGGCCCGGCGTCGACATCTTCTTCTTCTTGTGGGTTCGTCCCTTGCGGACGAGCTGATTGGTGTTGGGCATCGGCGGAGCATGGTAGCCAAATACCCTTCCGGCGCATGCCCCTCTTCAAGAAAAGGCAGAAGCCGACCAGCGGCGAGCCGGTGCTGGCCGTCGACATCGACGGAGTGATCAGCCTGTTCGGCTTCGATCAGCCCGAACCCGGCCTTGGCGTTCCGCACGACGCGCCCGGCGAGTTTCACCTGATCGACGGGATGCTCCACTGCATCGCCCTCGAGACCGGTCCACGGCTGAACCGCCTGGCGAAGGCCTTCGAGCTGGTCTGGGCGAGCGGCTGGGAGGACCGCGCCAACGACCACCTCCCCGGGATCCTCGGCCTCCCCGAGCTCCCCTACCTGACCTTCGACGGCCGAGCCCGCTTCGGCACCGCCCACTGGAAGCTCGAGGCCCTCGATGAGTATGCGGGCTCGCGCCCGCTCGCCTGGATCGACGACAGCCTCGACTCCAGCTGCTACGAGTGGTCCGACAAGCGCTCGAGCCCCACCCTGCTGGTCCCCACCGAGTCCGACGTCGGCCTTCTCGACGTCCACGTTGAGATGATCGAGCACTGGGCCAGAGAGGGCTTCGAGCCCGCCTAGGCCGGCCTGAACCTGGGTAGACTCGGCGGCGATGGGAGAGGTGGTGCCGATCATCTTCTTGGCCGTGATCCTGAAGATCCCGGTTCTCTACGGCATGTGGCTGATCTACTGGGCCGTCAAGGAGGAGCCGGAAGTTGAGGAGCTGCCCGGCGACGCCGACGATCACAGCTTCCGCCGCTTCCGCCGCAGCCCGCGGAAGCCCAAGGGGCCCCGCCGCGGACCTCACGGAGGCTCGGCCCGGGCCGAGCCGGATTGCCCGCCGGGCGGCCGCAAGAGGACGCCCGTCATCGAGCCGAGGCTCGCCCCCGGCGTGGCCGCCCACGAGCGGCGCGAGCACACACCGGCCGGCAGCTAGACGCCGGCAACCACGACAACCCAGGAGGGAACCGATGGGACAGCCCGTTGTGCATTTCGAGGTGGTCGGCAAGGACGCCAAGAAGCTCAGGGCCTTCTATGGCGAGCTGGCCGGATGGGATTTCCAGGTCTTCGACGACGGCCCGACCGACTACGGCATCGTTTCCCGCGACGGCAACACCAACTCCGAAGGAGTCGGGATCGGAGGAGGCGTGGGCGACAGCCCCGAGGGCTACGAGGGCCACGTCACCTTCTACATCGAGGTCCCGGACGTCGGAGCAGCCCTCGACCAGGCGGAGAAGCTGGGCGGCACGAAGCTGATGGGCCCGGACACTCCGATGGAGGGCCTGACGATCGGCCTCTTCAACGACCCGGAAGGCCACACCGTGGGCCTGGTGCAATCACAGAACAGCTAGCTGGGGAAGAAAGCCGTCAGCCGGCAGTGGAAGCCGGGCGGGTGGCGTCGCGAGAAATCCGCATCCGAGGACACGCCTGTACCACAGGATGTGGATTTCTCGCGGCGACAGGACCCGCCCGCCTACCGCTAGGCCCCTAAGAGCTCTCGGACTCGGACTTCTCGGCGGGCTCCGGCGTCTCGATCTCCGAGGCGAGCTCCTCGAGCTCCTCCGCGAACGACGGTCCGAATCCCTCCATTGATGCTCCGGCGCCCTCGCCGTCTCCGGCGAGGTCGAGCTCCTTGGCCAGCTCCTCCTCGGAGAACTCCTCCACCGGAGGCTGGGCCGGCTCAACCGGCTCGATCTGCAGCGAGCGGTAGTGCTTGAGCCCCGTCGCCGCCGGGATCAGCTTGCCGATGATCACGTTCTCCTTCAGGCCCATCAGGCGGTCCCGCTTGCCCTCGAGGGCAGCGTCGGTGAGCACCTTGGTGGTCTCCTGGAAGGAGGCCGCCGAGAGGAAGGACTCGGTGGCGAGCGACGCCTTGGTGATTCCGAGGATGACCTCCTCGGCCTTCGCCGGCGTCTTCGTCTTCTTGCCCTTGACCTTCTCGTTGATCGCGTCGAAGACCAGGCGGTCCTCCAGCTGACCGGGCAGCAGCTCGGTCGAGCCCTTGGACTCCACCCGCACCTTCTTCAGCATCTGGCGCACGATCAGCTCGATGTGCTTGTCGTTGATGTCGACGCCCTGGGTCCGGTAGACCCGCTGCACCTCGGCCACGATGTAGACCTCGGTGTCGGTACGGCCCTTGATCTCGAGGATCTCGGCGGGATACAGGGACCCCTCGTTGAGCTGGTCGCCACGCTCGACGCGCTTGCCCGGCTCGACCAGGACGTTTGTCCGCGGGGGGAAGGACTCGGCGTACTCCTCGCCCTTGTCGTCGGTGATCGTGACCTTGACGGCCTTGTCGGACTCCTCGACGGACACCTTTCCGGCGATCTCGGCGAGCTTCGCGAGACCCTTCGGCTTGCGCGCCTCGAAGAGCTCGACGACTCGCGGCAGACCCTGGGTGATGTCCAGCCCGGCGACGCCGCCGGTGTGGAACGTCCGCATGGTCAGCTGCGTGCCCGGCTCGCCGATCGACTGCGCGGCGATGATCCCGACCGCGTCCCCGATCTCGACCAGGAAACCGGTCGCGGGCATGACGCCGTAGCACTGGCGGCACACACCGGACTCGGCCTCGCACTTGAGGACCGAACGCACCGGGACGGTGACGTCGTTGTCCTCCCCGAAGCCCTCGGCGATGTCATGGACCTCGGGCCAATCGATCACCTGGTTCCGCTTGAGCAGGTCGCGGCCTCGCTTGGTGGTGAACTTCTTGGCTGCCACCCGCCCGACCAGGTTGGGGTTCAGCTCGGCACCGCCGTCGCGATAGAGCGACATCTCGATGTGGTCCTTGGTCTTGCAGTCGTCCAGGCGGACGATCACGTCCTGGGAGACGTCGACCAGGCGCCGGGTCAGATACCCCGAGTCCGCGGTGCGGAGCGCCGTGTCGGCGAGTCCCTTACGGGCGCCGTGGGTCGAGATGAAGTACTCGAGGACGGAGAGACCCTCCATGAAGTTGGCCTTGATCGGCCGCTCGATGATCTCGCCCTTCGGATTGGCCATCAGGCCTCGCATACCGGCCAGCTGACGGATCTGCTTGAACGAGCCTCGGGCTCCCGAGTTGGCCATCATGAAGATCGGGTTCAGCTCGTCGAGGTTGTCCTCCATCGCCTGCCCGACCTCCTCGGTCGCGCGGTCCCACCGGCCGGTGACGGCCTCCTTGCGCTCCTCGGCGGTGATGTAGCCGTCGTCGTACTGGCTCATGATCTCCTCGGTCTCCGACTCGTAGCGCTCGAGGATCTCCTCCTTGTCGGGAGGGGCGACGACGTCGTTCTTGGAGATCGTGATCCCGGCCTCGCTGGCGAAGTGGAAGCCGAGATCCTTGAAGGAGTCGAGCACCAGTGCGACGGCCGGCGCACCGTAGTGCTCGACCAGGTCGCTGACGATCGCGTTGACGTCCTTCTTCTTCAGCGAGCGGTTGACGTACTGGTACTTCTCGGGGTCGTACTCGTCCCCGAGGGCATCCGCGATGGCACGCTCGACGCGGTCGTTGTAGATGATGCGCCCGACCGTGGTCAGGAAGTGCTCGTGACCGGGACGGCGGTACTCGGCCCAATCGTGCAGCTGGACGATGCCGTTCTCGTAGGCGAGCTCGGCCTCCTGCGCGGTCCTGAACGGATGCGGCTTCTGGTCGAGCTTCGAGGCGTCGAGCTCCTCGACGTCTTCACCCGCGTAGGTCAGGTAGTAGAGCCCGAGGACCATGTCCTGGGTCGGCGTGGCCAGCGGCGCGCCGTGCGCCGGCGACAGGATGTTGTTGGAGGAGAGCATCAGGATGCGCGCCTCCGCCTGCGCCTCCGCCGAGAGCGGCAGATGCACGGCCATCTGATCGCCGTCGAAGTCGGCGTTGAACGCGTGGCAGACCAGCGGATGGACCTGGATCGCCTTGCCCTCGACCAGCACCGGCTCGAACGCCTGGATGCCCAGGCGGTGGAGCGTCGGCGCGCGGTTGAGCAGGACCGGATGCTCGTGGATGACCTCCTCGAGCACGTCCCAGACCTCGGGGATCATCGAGTCCACCATCTTCTTGGCGGCCTTGATGTTCTGGACCTGCTTGCGCTCGACCAGGCGGGCCATGATGAACGGCTTGAAGAGCTCGAGCGCCATCAGCTTCGGCAGGCCGCACTGGTGGAGTCGCAGCGAGGGACCCGACACGATCACCGAGCGTCCGGAGTAGTCGACGCGCTTACCGAGCAGGTTCTGCCGGAAGCGGCCCTGCTTCCCCTTGAGCATGTCCGAGAGTGACTTGAGCGGGCGGTTGCCCGGCCCGGTGACGGGCCGGCCGCGGCGGCCGTTGTCGAACAGGGCGTCGACGGCCTCCTGCAGCATCCGCTTCTCGTTGTTGACGATGATCTCGGGGGCGCCGAGGTCGAGCAGCCTCTTCAGGCGGTTGTTCCGGTTGATCACGCGCCGGTAGAGATCGTTGAGGTCCGAGGTCGCGAAGCGGCCACCGTCGAGCTGCACCATCGGGCGGAGCTCCGGCGGGATCACCGGCACGACGTCGAGAACCATCCACTCGGGCTTGTTCGCCGACTTGAGGAAGGCATCGACCACCTTGAGGCGCTTCACCGCACGGGCCTGCTTCTGGCCCTTCGAGGTGTTGATGGTTTCCTCGAGCAGCTCGGCCTCGTTCTCGAGCTCGACCTGGTCGAGCAGATCGCGAATGGACTCCGCGCCCATGCCGCCGCGGAAGTACTCGCCCCAGCCGAACGGCGAGCCGAAGCGGTCCTTGAGCTCGCGGAACGTGGTCTCGTCGTTGATCACGTCCTTCGGCTTCATCTCGGAAAAGATCTTGAAGACCTCGCGCAGCCGCTCGGCGGCCTCGTCGAGGTAGGCCTCGGTGTCCGAGATCTCGGCATCGAAGGTCTTGCGGAGCTCCTTGGCCATCTTGTCGCGGTCCTCGGCCTTCATCCGCTTCACGTTGGCGACGCCGTCGGCCCAGAGCTCGTCGTCCTCGCTGAACCCGTCGGTGGTGCCGGCCGGAGGGGCCTCGGTCTCCTTGTCCGGAGCGACGCCCAGGTAGGCCAGGCGGCGGACCAGCGACTCATTGAGCTCCTGCGTGCGCTGCTCGCGCTCGCGCTCGTACTCACCGGCCTGCTTCTCGACTTCCTTCTCGAGCTTGCCGAGGTCCTTCGAGCGAGCCTCCTCGTCGACCCAGGTGATCACCGAGGCCGCGAAGTAGAGGACCTTCTCGAGCTCCTTCGGAGCCATGTCGATCAGGTAGCCGATCCGCGAGGGAACCCCCTTGAAGAACCAGATGTGGGAGACCGGAGCCGCCAGGTCGATGTGGCCCATGCGCTCGCGGCGCACCTTGGAGCGGGTCACCTCGACGCCGCAGCGCTCGCAGACGATGCCCTTGTAGCGGACCCTCTTGTACTTGCCGCAGTAGCACTCCCAGTCCTTGGTCGGACCGAAGATGCGCTCGCAGAAGAGGCCGTCCTTCTCCGGCTTCAGCGTCCTGTAGTTGATGGTCTCGGGCTTGGTGACCTCGCCGGAGCTCCAGCCCCGGATCTTCTTGCCCGAGGCAAGCCCGATCTCAATCGCGTCGAAGTTGTTGATGTCGATCACTTGCTTGCAGCCTCCTCGGCGTCCTCGGTCCCGCCATCGCCCTCGGCGACGACCTGCTCTTCCTTCTCGTCGGCGGCCTCTTTGCCGTTGCCGCCACCGTCCGCACGCACGCCGGACAGCTCGATGCCGAGTTCCTCGGCGGCGCGAAGGAGGTCGTCCTCCTCCTCGCCCATCTCCACTCCGTCGCCCTCCTCGGAGACCACGTTGGCGTCGAGCGCCAGCGACTGGATCTCCTTGAGCAGGACCTTGAACGACTCCGGAATCGAGGGTTCAGGGATGTTCTCGCCCTTGACGATCGCCTCGTAGGCCTTGACGCGGCCGACGGTGTCGTCGGACTTCACGGTGAGCATCTCCTGCAGGGTGTAGGCGGCACCGTACGCCTCGAGTGCCCAGACCTCCATCTCGCCGAAGCGCTGTCCACCGAACTGCGCCTTGCCGCCCAGCGGCTGCTGGGTGACCAGGGAGTAGGGGCCGGTCGACCGTGCGTGGATCTTGTCGTCGACCAGGTGCAGCAGCTTCAGGATGTACATGTAGCCGATCGTGACCTTGCCCTTGTAGGGCTCGCCGGTGCGGCCGTTGTAGAGCTGCACCTTGCCCTCGGCGCGGCTGCCCGGCCGCTCCGACTTCGTGATGCCGAGGTCGATGCCGCGCTCGGAGTTCTCGTCCTGCCACTGGACCAGGGCGTTGTCGACGTCCTCGACGGTGGCGCCGTCGAAGACCGGCGTCGCCACGTTGACGCGGCCGCCGCCGTTGCCCTGGATCTCCTTATAGGACTGAGACCCGTCGTCGTACCAGCCGTTGGCCGCGACCCAGCCCAAATGCGTCTCGAGGATCTGGCCGATGTTCATTCGGCTCGGGACCCCGAGCGGGTTGAGGATCACGTCGATGGGCGTGCCGTCCTCCATGAACGGCATGTCCTCCTCGGGCACGATCTTGGAGATCACGCCCTTGTTGCCGTGGCGGCCGGCGAGCTTGTCGCCCTCCGCGATCTTGCGCTTGATGGCGACGTAGACGCGCACCAGGTCATTGACGCCCGGCGGCAGGTCGTCGCCCGCCTCGCGGCTGAAGGTGAGGACGTCGATGACGACGCCGCCTTCGCCGTGGGGCACCTTCAGGGAGGTATCGCGGACCTCACGAGCCTTCTCCTTGAAGATGGCGCGGATCAGCTTCTCCTCCGCCGTCAGCTCGGTCTCGCCCTTCGGCGTGACCTTGCCGACCAGCAGGTCGCCGGCGGCAACCTCGGCGCCGATGCGGACGATCCCCCGCTCATCGAGGTTCCTGAGGCTCTCCTCGGAGCGGTTCGGGATGTCGCGAGTGATCTCCTCGTCGCCGAGCTTCGTGGTGCGGGCGTCGATCTCGTACTCCTCGATGTGGATCGAGGTGAGCTCGTCCTGCTTGACGAGGCGCTCGGAGATGATGATCGCGTCCTCGAAGTTGTAGCCCTCCCAGGACATGAAGGCGACCAGGCAGTTCTTGCCCAGGGCGATCTCGCCGCCCGAGGTCGAGGAGCCGTCGCAGAGGACGTCTCCGGCCTTGACCTTGTCGCCGACCGAGACGATCGGCCGCTGGTGGATGATCGTGCCCTGGTTCGAGCGCATGAACTTGTGGAGGGGGTACTCGTCCCTCTTCGAGCCGTGCGTGACGACGATCTGCTCGGCGTCTACGGTCGTGACCTCGCCGTCGTTCTCGGCGATCACGACGTCGCCGGTGTCCTCGGCGGCGCGCCGCTCCATCCCGGTGCCGATCAGCGGCGGCTCCGGCTTGAGCAGCGGCACTGCCTGACGCTGCATGTTCGAGCCCATCAGGGCGCGGTTGGCGTCGTCGTGTTCCAGGAACGGGATCAGCGCGGTCGCCACCGACCAGATCTGGGTCGGTGAGACGTCCATCAGGGTCACGTCCTTGGGCGCCACCGCGACGGCTTCGTCGTCTCGGCGGCGGCAGATGACGTACTGGCCCTTGAGCTTGCCGGAGTTCGGATCCACCTCGGCGTTCGCCTGCGCGATCGTCTCGTCCTCCTCCTGCGTGGCGTCGAGGTGGACCACCTCGTTCGTGACCACGCCGTCCTTGACGACCCGGTACGGCGTCGTGACGAATCCGTGCTCGGAGACCTGCGCATATGAAGAGAGGGAGCCGATCAGGCCGATGTTCGGGCCCTCCGGCGTCTCGATCGGGCACATGCGCCCGTAGTGAGTGGCGTGCACGTCGCGCACCTCGATGGGTGCGCGCTCACGGGTCAGCCCGCCCGCGCCGAGCGCGGAAAGCCGGCGCCTATGCGTCAGGCCCGACAGCGAGTTGGTCTGGTCCATGAACTGCGAGAGCTGCGAGGAGCCGAAGAACTCCTTCAGCGCCGCCACGACGGGACGGATGTTGATGATGGTCTGCGGCGTGATCGCGTCGGCGTCCTCGGTGGTGAGGCGCTCGCGCACCACGCGCTCCATCCGGTAGAGCCCGATCCGGAATGCCTCCTGGATCAGCTCCCCGACGGTGCGTAGCCGGCGGTTGCCGAAGTGCTCGTACTCGTCAAGGTGGTCGTGGATCGGCTCGCGGGGGTAGGTGATCGCCTCCGCGGCGTAGTCCTTGATCGGGTTCTCCTCATCGATCTCCTCGGGAACACCGAGCAGCTTCGGGATCGAGGTGAGCTCCTTGACCAGAGCGATGATGTCGTCGTGGGTCAGGACCCGCGTGTCGAGATCGATGTCCAGGTCCAGGCGCGCGTTCAGCTTGTAGCGGCCGACCCTGGTCAGGTCGTAGCGCTTGGGATCGAAGAAGAGCTGCTCGAGCAGGGCCCTGGCGGCATCCACCGAGGGCGGCTCGCCCGGGCGCTGCTTCTTGAAGAGCTCGATCAGCGCGCCCTCTTCGTCCCTGGTCGCATCGGTGTCCGAGGCGATC
The DNA here is from genome assembly GCA_963815045.1 of uncultured Solirubrobacterales bacterium. GTDB lineage: Bacteria > Actinomycetota > Thermoleophilia > Solirubrobacterales > 70-9 > DASUPK01. The sequence continues at coordinate 19,301 of CAWFET010000002.1, read as the reverse complement.
GTGTGGCGGATGTAGACCGAGTTATCGAACATCTTGAGGAGCTTCTCGTCCTCGACGTAGCCCATTGCGCGCAGCAGGACGGTGACCGGCAGCTTGCGCTTGCGGTCGATGCGGACGTAGACGCGACCCTTCTTGTCGATCTCGAGCTCCAGCCAGGAGCCACGCGCCGGCATCAGGTTCGCGATGAAGACCTGCTTCTCGCGGTCCTTGGGCTCCATTACGTAGGCGCCCGGGGATCGGACCAGCTGCGTGACGACCACGCGCTCGGTGCCGTTGATGATGAATGTGCCGCGATCCGTCATCCACGGGAAATCGCCCATGAAGACGGTCTGCTCCCGGATCTCTCCGGTCTCGCGGTTCTGGAACGCGACCTTGACGTTGAGCGGACGCGAGTACGTCATGTCCTTCTCGCGGCACTCATCCACCGTGTTGGGTGGATCGTCGAACTCGAATTCCCCGAAGACGATCGCGAGGTTCCCCGTGTAGTCCTCAGTCGGGGAGATGTCGTCGATCGTGGCTCGCAGCAGGCCTTCCTTCGGGTCAACCAGGTCCGCGAAGGACTTCCGCTGGATATCGATCAGGTGTGGGACTTCGAGTGGGTTCTTAAGGCGAGAAAAGCTCCTACGGGTTGCGGCGACAGCGTTGGATCCGGCCAACTCGGCGACTCCTCAAAGTATTCGAAGGGTTGTGAGACCGCGCCTGAATCGGGCAGCGGGGCTCACCGGGCGCGCGAACCGTGCATAGTAACGCACGGCAACCCTTTGGTCAAGGGTTGCTAACACGCCCCGGACGGGGCACGCGCCGGGATCTTACTCCCAATCTGGGCGGTGTGGGGCAGTTCGTACTCGTTGCTACTTGATCTCGGCGGTGCCGCCGGCCTCTTCGATCTCCTTGAGCAGGCCCTCGGCCTCCTCACGCTCGATCCCCTCCTTGACGGGCTTGGGAGCCTCGTCGACGAGGGCCTTGGCCTCCTTGAGGCCGAGCCCGGTGGCGGCGCGCACGACCTTGATCACGCCGATCTTCTTGTCCCCGGAGCCGGTCAGGACGAGGTCGACCGTCCCGGCCTCCTCCTCCACCGCGGCACCATCGCCGCCGCCGCCAGCCGGCGCTGCGGCCGCAACGGCGGTCGCGGAAACGCCGAACTCCTCCTCGAGCGCCTTGATGCGCTCGGAGAGCTCGAGGACCGAAATCCCCTTGAGCTCCTCAATCCAGTCTTGTGTGCTCGTCGCCATCTACTCGCTGTCCTCCTTGTTCTCGTCAGAGTCTTCTGAAGTCTGTTGATCGCCGCCGGAATCATCGTCGCCGTCGGCCTCCTCGGTTCCGCCCGCCGACTCCTCGGCCGCAGGCTCCTCACCGATGTCCTGGTCTCCCTCACCGGTCTCCGCCGGCTCGCTCTGGCCGGCGTCCTCGCCCTCGGGCGCCTCCTCTTCGGAGGTCTCCTCGGGCGATTCCGTGGGCTCGGGGTCGGCTTCGCCCTCCTGCGCAGCCGGTGCTTCGGCTTCGCCATCAGAAGAAGCGTCCTCCTTGGGGGGCTCGCCGGAGACCAGGCCCTGCTCGGCGATCTGGCCCAGCTGGAGAGCCAGGCCCTGGATCATCGAGCCGAGACCGCGAACCAGGCCGGTCAGTGGGCTCGCCACGACACCGGCAAGCTGAGCGTTGAGCGCGTCGCGGCCGGGCAGGCGCGCGATCGCCTTGAAGGAGTCGGGATCGAGGGCCTCCCCATCCATGAGCCCGCCCTTGTAGGAGAGCAGCTCCCACTCGGAGCCGAGGCGGCTCAGGGTCTTCGCGGCGAGAGCCGCATCGCCCTTGACCAGAGCGAGGGCCGTCGGGCCGCTCAGGAAGTCCTTGAGGCCGTCGGTGCCGGCCTCGTCCGCCGCGCGAAGGGTGAGGCGGTTCTTGACGACGCGGAAGCGGGCGTCGGCGTCGCGCAGGCTGGCGCGGAGCTCGGCGGCCTGGGGCACGCTGATACCCCGGTAGTCGACGGCGAAGATGGCCGCCGAATCCTTGAGCTCGGTGGCGAGCTGGTCGACAACTGCTGTCTTCTGTTCTCTGTCCATTGGGTGGGTGTTGGTGATCTCGGTCCGCCTCGGGCAAAGAAAAGACCCGCGCGCAGGCGGGCCAGAGCGGGCGGTCATCGGACCGGGTGACTCTCGCTCACCTGCGCCGGACTTCCGGACCCTCTGCATGGAGTCCCGCCGACGGTCTCGGGCGGCTCTATCGCGTTGGAGAGTGTAGGGGATCGGGGAGTAGTTACCTCGTGCGCCGCGGCCTCACCTTGACTGCCTTGTTGGCCAGCTGCGCCTGGCTCCCGTTCGTGGACGTGACCAGCAATCTCAGGAAGAGGCGTCCCTTGCCGACGCTGAGCAGGCGCCTGTTGGCGGCCTTCGAGAGCACAACCTTGAGGATGGCGGACCCGCCGGCCTGGATGACCGACGGGCCCTTGATCCGTGCCGATACGGATTCCCCCTGAAGCTTCAACCTGGCCTGCGCTTGGACGACCCTGCAGGTCCCCTCCGGGCAGGTGACCGTGACAGCGTTGGCCTTGCGGTGGACGACCTTGAGCTTCTTCTTCAGCTGGAACGTCGGGCTCTGCGCGGACTGTCCGAGTACCTGCCCAGCGATCGTCCAAGTCCACGAGGCCGGCGTGGAATCAACGTTGCCGGCGAGGTCGGTCGACTGAACTTCGAACGAGTGGCTGCCGACCGCGAGTCCGGTGTAGTCCATGGGAGAACTGCAGTCCTTGAACGCTCCGCCATCAAGTCGGCACTCCAAGGTCCCGGGCTCCGTTGAATGGAAGACGAAGGTGGCGCTCGTGGAACCCGTGCTGTTTGGCGGCCCCGAAGTGATCACGGTATCGGGCGGGGTCGAATCCTCGACGTAGCTGACCGAGTTCGAGCACCCCGAGTCGCCGGTAGCCTTGGAGGTCTTCGCGCTGAGGAGAGTTGTGCTGTCATCGCTGACGTTGATCTGGATCCCCGCCCCGGTGAACTCGGCGACCGTCCCGGTGGCGTCGGGGCTGCCGGAGCAGCTTGCGTTCTCGTAGATCTTGACCTGGGTTGGTGAGCCGCCGCCGATCGTCCCGATCACCTTGGGGCTGTTGTCGTTGGCCGGACTGGCCGGATCCGTACCGCTAATCGTTGGCGGATCCGGGGCGATGGTGTCGACCGTGAAGTCCTCGGTCGCCGGACTCGGGTCGGTGTTGGTGGCGGCGTCGGTCGCCCGCACCCGGAAGGTGTAGTCGCCGTCGGCGAGCGCCGAGGGGGTGAAGGGGCTCGAGCAGGGGTGGAAGTCGGGCGTGCCGGTGTCGAGCGAGCATTCGAAGCTGGACCCGGGCTCGGTGGAGTGGAAGGTGAAGCTCGGGGTGGCGTCATTGGTGGTGCCGTGCGGGGCCGAGTCGATCACGGTGTCCGGGGCCGTGGTGTCGACCGTGAAGCTGCGGGTGGCGGCCGGGCCGGTGTTGCCGGCCTGGTCGGTGGCCTTCACCGAGAAGGTGTAGGTGCCGTCGGCGAGGCCGCTGAACTGCTTCGGCGAGGGGGTGCAGTCAGAGAAGCTGCCGGTGGCGGCGCCGGGGCCGTCGAGCTTGCATTGGAAGCTGGCGCCGGTCGGCTCGCTCGAGCTGTAGTCGAAGCTCGGGCTGGGGTCGGCGGTCAGGCCGGTGGGGCCGGCGGTGATCGTCGCGTCCGGGGCCGTGGTGTCGACCGTGAAGCTGCGGGTGGCGGCCGGGCCGGTGTTGCCGGCCTGGTCGGTGGCCTTCACCGAGAAGGTGTAGGTGCCGTCGGCGAGGCCGCCGAACGCTTGGTGAAGGGGCTGCGTGCAGAGGCTGGAAGTCGGCGGTGCCCGTGCCGTCGAGCGAGCACTCGAAGCTGCGAGCCGGTCGGCTTGGTGGAGCTGGAAGGCGAAGCTCGGGGTCGGGTCGTTGGTGTCGCCGTGCGGGGCCGAGGTCGATCACGGTGTCGGGGAGCGTGGTCGAGACCGTGAAGTCCTCGGTCGCCGGACTCGGGTCGGTGTTGGTGGCGGCGTCGGTCGCCCGCACCCGGAAGGTGTAGTCGCCGTCGGCGAGCGCCGAGGGCGGTGAAGGGGCTGCGAGCAGGGGTGGAAGTCGGGGCGTGCCGGTGTCGAGCGAGCATTCGAAGCTGGACGCCGGGGCTCGGTGGAGTGGAAGGTCGAAGCTCGGGGTGGCGTCATTGGTGGTGCCGTGCGGGGCCGAGTCGATCATCGGTGTCCGGGGCCGTGGTGTCGACCGTGAAGCTGCGGGTGGCGGCCGGGCCGGTGTTGCCGGCCTGGTCGGTGGCCTTCACCGAGAAGGTGTAGGTGCCGTCGGCGAGGCCGCTGAACTGCTTCGGCGAGGGGGTGCAGTCAGAGAAGCTGCCGGTGGCGGCGCCGGGGCCGTCGAGCTTGCATTGGAAGCTGGCGCCGGTCGGCTCGCTCGAGCTGTAGTCGAAGCTCGGGCTGGGGTCGGCGGTCAGGCCGGTGGGGCCGGCGGTGATCGTCGCGTCCGGGGCCGTGGTGTCGACCGTGAAGCTGCGGGTGGCGGCCGGGCCGGTGTTGCCGGCCTGGTCGGTGGCCTTCACCGAGAAGGTGTAGGTGCCGTCGGCGAGGCCGCTGAACTGCTTCGGCGAGGGGGTGCAGTCAGAGAAGCTGCCGGTGGCGGCGCCGGGGCCGTCGAGCTTGCATTGGAAGCTGGCGCCGGTCGGCTCGCTCGAGCTGTAGTCGAAGCTCGGGCTGGGGTCGGCGGTCAGGCCGGTGGGGCCGGCGGTGATCGTCGCGTCCGGGGCCGTGGTGTCGACCGTGAAGCTGCGGGTGGCGGCCGGGCCGGTGTTGCCGGCCTGGTCGGTGGCCTTCACCGAGAAGGTGTAGGTGCCGTCGGCGAGGCCGCTGAACTGCTTCGGCGAGGGGGTGCAGTCAGAGAAGCTGCCGGTGGCGGCGCCGGGGCCGTCGAGCTTGCATTGGAAGCTGGCGCCGGTCGGCTCGCTCGAGCTGTAGTCGAAGCTCGGGCTGGGGTCGGCGGTCAGGCCGGTGGGGCCGGCGGTGATCGTCGCGTCCGGGGCCGTGGTGTCGACCGTGAAGCTGCGGGTGGCGGCCGGGCCGGTGTTGCCGGCCTGGTCGGTGGCCTTCACCGAGAAGGTGTAGGTGCCGTCGGCGAGGCCGCTGAACTGCTTCGGCGAGGGGGTGCAGTCAGAGAAGCTGCCGGTGGCGGCGCCGGGGCCGTCGAGCTTGCATTGGAAGCTGGCGCCGGTCGGCTCGCTCGAGCTGTAGTCGAAGCTCGGGCTGGGGTCGGCGGTCAGGCCGGTGGGGCCGGCGGTGATCGTCGCGTCCGGGGCCGTGGTGTCGACCGTGAAGCTGCGGGTGGCGGCCGGGCCGGTGTTGCCGGCCTGGTCGGTGGCCTTCACCGAGAAGGTGTAGGTGCCGTCGGCGAGGCCGCTGAACTGCTTCGGCGAGGGGGTGCAGTCAGAGAAGCTGCCGGTGGCGGCGCCGGGGCCGTCGAGCTTGCATTGGAAGCTGGCGCCGGTCGGCTCGCTCGAGCTGTAGTCGAAGCTCGGGCTGGGGTCGGCGGTCAGGCCGGTGGGGCCGGCGGTGATCGTCGCGTCCGGGGCCGTGGTGTCGACCGTGAAGCTGCGGGTGGCGGCCGGGCCGGTGTTGCCGGCCTGGTCGGTGGCCTTCACCGAGAAGGTGTAGGTGCCGTCGGCGAGGCCGCTGAACTGCTTCGGCGAGGGGGTGCAGTCAGAGAAGCTGCCGGTGGCGGCGCCGGGGCCGTCGAGCTTGCATTGGAAGCTGGCGCCGGTCGGCTCGCTCGAGCTGTAGTCGAAGCTCGGGCTGGGGTCGGCGGTCAGGCCGGTGGGGCCGGCGGTGATCGTCGCGTCCGGGGCCGTGGTGTCGACCGTGAAGCTCCTCGGTCGGCGGACTCGGGTCGGTGTTGGTGGCCGGCGTCGGTCGCCCTCACCCGAGAAGGTGTAGTCGCCGTCGGCGAGCGCCGAAGCGGTGAAGGGGCTGGTGCAGGGCTGGAAGTCGGCGGTGCCCTGGTCGAGCGAGCACTCGAAGCTCGAGCCCGGCTTGGTGGAGTGGAAGGCGAAGCTCGGGGTCGGGTCGTTGGTGTCGCCGTGCGGGGCCGAGTCGATCACGGTGTCGGGGAGCGTGGTCGAGACCGTGAAGTCCTCGGTCGCCGGACTCGGGTCGGTGTTGGTGGCGGCGTCGGTCGCCCGCACCCGGAAGGTGTAGTCGCCGTCGGCGAGCGCCGAGGGGGTGAAGGGGCTCGAGCAGGGGTGGAAGTCGGGCGTGCCGGTGTCGAGCGAGCATTCGAAGCTGGACCCGGGCTCGGTGGAGTGGAAGGTGAAGCTCGGGGTGGCGTCATTGGTGGTGCCGTGCGGGGCCGAGTCGATCACGGTGTCCGGGGCCGTGGTGTCGACCGTGAAGCTGCGGGTGGCGGCCGGGCCGGTGTTGCCGGCCTGGTCGGTGGCCTTCACCGAGAAGGTGTAGGTGCCGTCGGCGAGGCCGCTGAACTGCTTCGGCGAGGGGGTGCAGTCAGAGAAGCTGCCGGTGGCGGCGCCGGGGCCGTCGAGCTTGCATTGGAAGCTGGCGCCGGTCGGCTCGCTCGAGCTGTAGTCGAAGCTCGGGCTGGGGTCGGCGGTCAGGCCGGTGGGGCCGGCGGTGATCGTCGCGTCCGGGGCCGTGGTGTCGACCGTGAAGCTGCGGGTGGCGGCCGGGCCGGTGTTGCCGGCCTGGTCGGTGGCCTTCACCGAGAAGGTGTAGGTGCCGTCGGCGAGGCCGCTGAACTGCTTCGGCGAGGGGGTGCAGTCAGAGAAGCTGCCGGTGGCGGCGCCGGGGCCGTCGAGCTTGCATTGGAAGCTGGCGCCGGTCGGCTCGCTCGAGCTGTAGTCGAAGCTCGGGCTGGGGTCGGCGGTCAGGCCGGTGGGGCCGGCGGTGATCGTCGCGTCCGGGGCCGTGGTGTCGACCGTGAAGCTGCGGGTGGCGGCCGGGCCGGTGTTGCCGGCCTGGTCGGTGGCCTTCACCGAGAAGGTGTAGGTGCCGTCGGCGAGGCCGCTGAACTGCTTCGGCGAGGGGGTGCAGTCAGAGAAGCTGCCGGTGGCGGCGCCGGGGCCGTCGAGCTTGCATTGGAAGCTGGCGCCGGTCGGCTCGCTCGAGCTGTAGTCGAAGCTCGGGCTGGGGTCGGCGGTCAGGCCGGTGGGGCCGGCGGTGATCGTCGCGTCCGGGGCCGTGGTGTCGACCGTGAAGCTGCGGGTGGCGGCCGGGCCGGTGTTGCCGGCCTGGTCGGTGGCCTTCACCGAGAAGGTGTAGGTGCCGTCGGCGAGGCCGCTGAACTGCTTCGGCGAGGGGGTGCAGTCAGAGAAGCTGCCGGTGGCGGCGCCGGGGCCGTCGAGCTTGCATTGGAAGCTGGCGCCGGTCGGCTCGCTCGAGCTGTAGTCGAAGCTCGGGCTGGGGTCGGCGGTCAGGCCGGTGGGGCCGGCGGTGATCGTCGCGTCCGGGGCCGTGGTGTCGACCGTGAAGCTGCGGGTGGCGGCCGGGCCGGTGTTGCCGGCCTGGTCGGTGGCCTTCACCGAGAAGGTGTAGGTGCCGTCGGCGAGGCCGCTGAACTGCTTCGGCGAGGGGGTGCAGTCAGAGAAGCTGCCGGTGGCGGCGCCGGGGCCGTCGAGCTTGCATTGGAAGCTGGCGCCGGTCGGCTCGCTCGAGCTGTAGTCGAAGCTCGGGCTGGGGTCGGCGGTCAGGCCGGTGGGGCCGGCGGTGATCGTCGCGTCCGGGGCCGTGGTGTCGACCGTGAAGCTGCGGGTGGCGGCCGGGCCGGTGTTGCCGGCCTGGTCGGTGGCCTTCACCGAGAAGGTGTAGGTGCCGTCGGCGAGGCCGCTGAACTGCTTCGGCGAGGGGGTGCAGTCAGAGAAGCTGCCGGTGGCGGCGCCGGGGCCGTCGAGCTTGCATTGGAAGCTGGCGCCGGTCGGCTCGCTCGAGCTGTAGTCGAAGCTCGGGCTGGGGTCGGCGGTCAGGCCGGTGGGGCCGGCGGTGATCGTCGCGTCCGGGGCCGTGGTGTCGACCGTGAAGCTGCGGGTGGCGGCCGGGCCGGTGTTGCCGGCCTGGTCGGTGGCCTTCACCGAGAAGGTGTAGGTGCCGTCGGCGAGGCCGCTGAACTGCTTCGGCGAGGGGGTGCAGTCAGAGAAGCTGCCGGTGGCGGCGCCGGGGCCGTCGAGCTTGCATTGGAAGCTGGCGCCGGTCGGCTCGCTCGAGCTGTAGTCGAAGCTCGGGCTGGGGTCGGCGGTCAGGCCGGTGGGGCCGGCGGTGATCGTCGCGTCCGGGGCCGTGGTGTCGACCGTGAAGCTGCGGGTGGCGGCCGGGCCGGTGTTGCCGGCCTGGTCGGTGGCCTTCACCGAGAAGGTGTAGGTGCCGTCGGCGAGGCCGCTGAACTGCTTCGGCGAGGGGGTGCAGTCAGAGAAGCTGCCGGTGGCGGCGCCGGGGCCGTCGAGCTTGCATTGGAAGCTGGCGCCGGTCGGCTCGCTCGAGCTGTAGTCGAAGCTCGGGCTGGGGTCGGCGGTCAGGCCGGTGGGGCCGGCGGTGATCGTCGCGTCCGGGGCCGTGGTGTCGACCGTGAAGCTGCGGGTGGCGGCCGGGCCGGTGTTGCCGGCCTGGTCGGTGGCCTTCACCGAGAAGGTGTAGGTGCCGTCGGCGAGGCCGCTGAACTGCTTCGGCGAGGGGGTGCAGTCAGAGAAGCTGCCGGTGGCGGCGCCGGGGCCGTCGAGCTTGCATTGGAAGCTGGCGCCGGTCGGCTCGCTCGAGCTGTAGTCGAAGCTCGGGCTGGGGTCGGCGGTCAGGCCGGTGGGGCCGGCGGTGATCGTCGCGTCCGGGGCCGTGGTGTCGACCGTGAAGCTGCGGGTGGCGGCCGGGCCGGTGTTGCCGGCCTGGTCGGTGGCCTTCACCGAGAAGGTGTAGGTGCCGTCGGCGAGGCCGCTGAACTGCTTCGGCGAGGGGGTGCAGTCAGAGAAGCTGCCGGTGGCGGCGCCGGGGCCGTCGAGCTTGCATTGGAAGCTGGCGCCGGTCGGCTCGCTCGAGCTGTAGTCGAAGCTCGGGCTGGGGTCGGCGGTCAGGCCGGTGGGGCCGGCGGTGATCGTCGCGTCCGGGGCCGTGGTGTCGACCGTGAAGCTGCGGGTGGCGGCCGGGCCGGTGTTGCCGGCCTGGTCGGTGGCCTTCACCGAGAAGGTGTAGGTGCCGTCGGCGAGGCCGCTGAACTGCTTCGGCGAGGGGGTGCAGTCAGAGAAGCTGCCGGTGGCGGCGCCGGGGCCGTCGAGCTTGCATTGGAAGCTGGCGCCGGTCGGCTCGCTCGAGCTGTAGTCGAAGCTCGGGCTGGGGTCGGCGGTCAGGCCGGTGGGGCCGGCGGTGATCGTCGCGTCCGGGGCCGTGGTGTCGACCGTGAAGCTGCGGGTGGCGGCCGGGCCGGTGTTGCCGGCCTGGTCGGTGGCCTTCACCGAGAAGGTGTAGGTGCCGTCGGCGAGGCCGCTGAACTGCTTCGGCGAGGGGGTGCAGTCAGAGAAGCTGCCGGTGGCGGCGCCGGGGCCGTCGAGCTTGCATTGGAAGCTGGCGCCGGTCGGCTCGCTCGAGCTGTAGTCGAAGCTCGGGCTGGGGTCGGCGGTCAGGCCGGTGGGGCCGGCGGTGATCGTCGCGTCCGGGGCCGTGGTGTCGACCGTGAAGCTGCGGGTGGCGGCCGGGCCGGTGTTGCCGGCCTGGTCGGTGGCCTTCACCGAGAAGGTGTAGGTGCCGTCGGCGAGGCCGCTGAACTGCTTCGGCGAGGGGGTGCAGTCAGAGAAGCTGCCGGTGGCGGCGCCGGGGCCGTCGAGCTTGCATTGGAAGCTGGCGCCGGTCGGCTCGCTCGAGCTGTAGTCGAAGCTCGGGCTGGGGTCGGCGGTCAGGCCGGTGGGGCCGGCGGTGATCGTCGCGTCCGGGGCGCTCGAGTCCTCGGTGTAGCTGATCGAACTGGAGCAGGAGGAATCGCCGACCCCGTTCGTTGTCCGCGCGCTGAGGGCTGTGCTGCTGTCGTCGGCGACGCTGACCGTGATGCCCGAACCGGTGAACTCGGCGACTGAGCCGGATGCGTCTGCCGTGCCCGCACAGGTGGCGTTCTCATAGATCTTCACCTGGGTCGGCGAGCCGGCACCGGTCGTACCGATCACCTTCGGGTTGTTGTTGTTGGCGGGGCTGGCCGGATCGGTGGCGGTAATGGTGGGAGCATCGGGCAGGCAGCTCACGGTCACCGCCACGGTCGCGCTGGAGCCGCCGTTCAGGGCGTAGGTGAAGTCGTCGGTGGAGGCCGGCGGGGCGTCGTTGCAGTAGTTCGGGTTCGGGGTGTAGGAGACGCTCTGGTTGTCGGCGGCGACCGTCACCGTGCCGTGGGCGGGCTGGGTGACCGAGGCGACGCTCTTCGGGCCGCCGTCGATGTCGGTGTCGTTGGCGAGGACGTCGACCTGGGTCGGGCCCGAGTCCTCGGCGACGGTCTTGGTGTCGTTGACCGCGACTGGCGGGCTGTCCCCGGCGCCGTTGACCGTGACGTCGCTCAGGGTCGGCGTCTGGTTCGTGTCAGTCGTGCTGAGCGCCGCCCGGTACTGCACATAGCGGGTGTTCCCGGGGATGTCGCCGCCCGAGGTCGCGATCGGAGTGAAGGCACTCCAGCCTGGGTCGTTCGGGTTCGGCGTGTCGCCGGTGCGGACGCTCATCGCGATGCCGGTGCCCGACGGCGTAGCGGAATTCCAGGTGAGCGCGCCCCAGTTGACGCTCTGGCCGGGGCCGGCGTCGAAAACCCGGGAGTCGAAGGTGCTCGCGCTCGGGTATGGGCTCATCCGCAGCCAGTCGACGGAAAGCTCCGCAGGGAGCGCCGAGCTGCCGTCGCTGACGGTTGGCCGCAGGTTCGACGTGAAGCTCCCCGTGTGGGTGACCTTGAGATCGCCGTCCACGTAGTAGCGGACCTCGCCGGCATCCCACTCGATCCGGTACAGGTGCGGCGTGCCCGGTGAGACGCCCGGGATCGTGAAGAACGTCTCGCCCCCGCCGAAGTTAGTGCGAGCCCGGATCTCGTTGGTCGTGTTGCCGGTGCTGAAGATCGCGTAGACATCACTGGCGAAGTTGTCAGCCGTGAAGCCCACGTGCTGGAAGGTCGCGGCATCGAACGTGGCGACGAATTCGAGCGACCGGCCGGCTGGATAGGTCGCGGTCGTGCTCGCTCGGGAGCCGTTGACTTGGAGCTGGCCGCTCGAGACCGTGGCGCTGCCGCCCCCCTCCCAGTTGGCGCTGTCCCAGCCGACCGGCAGTCCGGGACCCCCCGAGAACTCCTCGCCCACGGTCGGCTTCAGGCTCACCTCGCCGTCGCCGGTCTGGGAGATGTAGGTGTTTGCGCCGGGGGTTCCAGCGCTGAAGTCGGAGACGGTGGTGTCGGTGAAGTCGAAGCTGAGCGCCGCGGTGGTGAAGCTCCAGCTGTCCGGTGAGCCGAGGGGGTTGCCGGCCTCGTCCTGCACCGAGCCGTCGACGGTGACCGTGTAGACGGCGCTGGGGTCGAGGTCGGCGTTCGGGTCGAGCGTCGCGGTGGTCCCCGAGTAGCTGACGGCGGCGGGGATGTCGGTGCCCGAGCCCTGCTTCTGCAGGTGCACGCTGGAGGCGTCGATCGTCGCCGGGTTCATCGCCTCGCTGAAGTGGACCTGGACGTTGGTGTCGCGGGGGACGTCGGTGGCCCCCGATGCCGGATCGCGGCCGGTGATCGTCGGCGCGGTGGTGTCCGCGCTCAGCGCATAGCCGATCGCGACCTGGTTCAGGACCGGCGTCTGGGTGCTATCGCTCGAGGTGAGCACAGCCCGGTACTGGACGTATCGCGAGTTGCCCGGGATGTCGTCGCCGCTCGAGGCGATCGGGGTGAAGGGGCTCCAGCTGGCGTCAGGGGTCGGGGTGTCGCCGGTGCGGACGCTGATCGCGATCCCCGTGCCTGAGGGCGTCGCCGAGTTCCAGCTAAGCGCGCCCCAGTCCGCGGTCTGCCCAGCGCCGGCATCGAAGACCCGGGAGTCGAAGGTGCCCGAGCCCGGGTATGGGCTCATCCGCAGCCAGTCGACCGAGAGCTCCGGCGCGCCAGCGGTCAGGTCGCTGACGATCGGCCGCATCTGGGTGGAGCCGTAGTCAGCGGCGTTAGTCGCGACCAGTGCCCCGTCCACGTAGTAGCGAACCTCGCTCGTGTCCCACTCGATCCGGTAGAGGTGGGGCGAGCCGAGCAGGCTGCTCGGGAGGACGGTCGCTGCCTCGGAGCCGCCGATGTTGGTGCGGGCGGTGAAGTTGCCGTCCGGATACCGGACGCTGAAGATCGCCCAGTTCGGCGAGGTGTTGAGATCGACGCCGAAGCCCACGTGCTGGCTGAGCTGGTTGCCGAAGGTAGCGACGAACTCGAGCGAGCGGCCCGCGCCGTAGGTGGCGGCCGTCCGAGCGTAGGCACCGTCGGCGTGCAGGGAGCCACCGGAGACGGTCGCCCCGGTTCCGGGGGCGCAGTTCTCGGGGTCGGGAGCGGTCCAGGGGCAGCTCGTCCAGCCCACGGGCAGCGCGGAACCAGAGAACTCCGACCCCTCGGTCGGCTTCAGGGTCACCTCGCCGTCGCCGGTCTGGGAGATGTAGGTGTTTGCGCCGGGGGTTCCAGCGCTGAAGTCGGCGGTGGTGGTGTCGATCAGACTGAGGCTGACGGTGGTGAAGCTCCAGCTGTCCGGTGAGCCGAGGGGGTTGCCGGCCTCGTCCTGCACCGAGCCGTCGACGGTGACCGTGTAGACGGCGCTGGGGTCGAGGTCGGCGTTCGGGTCGAGCGTCGCGGTGGTCCCCGAGTAGCTGACGGCGGCGGGGATGTCGGTGCCCGAGCCCTGCTTCTGCAGGTGCACGCTGGAGGCGTCGATCGTCGCCGGGTTCATCGCCTCGCTGAAGTGGACCTGGACGTTGGTGTCGCGGGGGACGTCGGTGGCGTTGGGAGCCGGGGTGCGATCGGCGATAGTCGGCGGGGTGTTGTCGGAACCCGCGTTGTAGGCGATGGAGACGTCCTCGAGAGCGGAAGTCAAATTGGGATCGGGATCGAGGTCGGCCCGGTACTGGACGTATCGCGAATTGCCCGGGATGTCCTCGCCGCTCGAGGCGATTGGGATGAAGGGGCTCCAGCTGGCATCAGGGGTCGGGGTGTCGCCGGTGCGGACGCTGATCGCCTGGCTGGTGCCGGGCGGAGCGTTCGCGTGCCAGGTCAGAGCCCCCCAGTCGGCCGCCTGGCCGGCGTCGAAGACACGAGAGGTAAAGGTGCCCGAGCTCGGATAGGGACTCATGTGCAGCCAGTCGACGGCGAGGCCGGGACCACCGGAGTTGAAGTCGCTTGCGGCGACGTTCAGGCTGGGGCCGAATGTGGCGCTGTCGGTGTGGACGAGCGCGTCGTCGACGTAGTACTGAACCTGGCCGGGATCCCACTGGATCCGGTAGCGATGCACCGAGCCTGTGTACTGGCCCGGGGCGCCGATCGGGGTGTCGACTGGAGTGCCGTTGCTGTTGGTGCTCGCATAGAGCTGGCCGTTGGAGGTGGTGCGGGTACTGAACATCGCCCAGGCGCTGTTGAAGTTGTCGGTGAAGGCGACGTGCTGGTAGCCGGCCGCCCCGAAGGTCGCGGCGAAGTCGAGTGAATGGCCCGGGGAGTAGGTCGCGTCGGTCCCGGCCATGGCCCCGTCCACGTGCAGGGCCCCGCCCGAGACGGTGGCGCTGCCGCCGGCCCCGCCGCCCTGGTTCTCCCAGGTCGAGCTGGACCAGCCGGACGGAAGTCCCGGCCCACCGGAGAACTCCTGGCCCTCGGTCGGCTTCAGAATCACCTCGCCGTTTTCCATCTCGGATACGTATGTGTTGGCGTCCGGGGTCCCGGCGCCGAAATCGGAGACAGTGGTGTCCGTGAAGCTCGCGGAGGGAGTGGTGAAGCTGGCCGGGTTCGCCGGCGGGTCGGGCTCGGTGGCAGAGTTGGACGCGGCGTCGGTCGAGGTGACCCGGTAGTAGTAGGTGGTGTTCGGATCGAGCCCGGTGAGTTGGATGCTGTGAGAGGTGGTCAGGCCCGGACCGCTCTGGTGGGAATCGAGCGAGCCCGGGCTGGTGCCGTAGTCGACCCGCGAGTCCGAGTCCTCGTTGGTGTCCCAGCCGATCGTGGCGGTGCCGTCACCGGTCGCCGAGGCCGTGACGTTGGAGATCGCCGGCGGCGTATCGTCGACTGCATAGGTGGCCTCGTAGCTGCCCGCTGTTCCGTCGACGAAGGCGTACTCGGCTCCCTTGATGGTCCGATCGGTGGTCGCGACCGGCGTGCCGTCGCGGGTGACGCCGGTCAGCGAGCCAACCGAAGAGGTGGTGGGGATCATCGCCCGCAGCCCGTTGGAGCCCGCATAGGGGGAGATCGTGAAGTTGAGCTTGTTGCCGGTCCAGCTGACTCCGCCGAAGGATGAGTTATTGCGGCCGTCGAGCCACGTCAGCATCTGCTTCGCGGAGACGATGGGGACGCCGCGCGACTGGGCGGAGGCGACGATCGCGTCCGAGCCCGAGCTGGAGGCGTTGTCGGTGTGCATGTTCGCGGTGAACACCCCGTAGTAGCCCTCCGGGCCGAGGGCCTTGTCCAGCAGTGAGTCGATGTTGTACGGGTACGTCTGCCCTGACTCGTCGGTCATCTGGGTCGCCGCCTGGTAGACATCGATCATCGAGCCGTCGAGGTCGGCGAAGCGCATCGGCATGCCGGAGCCGGTGAACATTCCCGGCCGGTCCTGGATCCAGGCTTCCGGCCAGTAGTAGTAGTTGTCGTCCAAGCGGATGCCGTTCTCCAGCTCGACCTTGGGTTGGGTTGCCCAGTCGCTCCAGGCGATGCAGTGCGTCCGGTTGGTGACCGGTGTGTTGATGCTCGGGTAGGCCGCGGCCAGGGCGGCGAGCTGGCTCGAGTAAAAGTCCTCGAGCTGCGCCTGGCTGTCCCAGTTCTGGCAGTTGGTGAGGGCGTGCAGAGCGATCTCGAACCCCTGGCTCTGGAAGTCGGCGACCTGAGCATTGGAGATCGGGGTGTTCGGATAGATGTAGGACGTGCCGCGCACGCACTGCCAGTCGGCGACCGAGCAACCGGGCGGGCTGTCGGCCTCGTACTGCTGGAAGCGCCCCACGGTGCCGCCGTTGGCGTGGTCGTCGCCGGTCATCACCACGGCGGCCTTCAGGTCACGAGGCAGGAACCAGAAGCGCGGCAGCGGCTTGCGGTCCACGTTCATCTGCTCGATCAGGTTGGTGAGCAGGTGCTGCTGTTCGTCGGCCTGCGGGATCGCGACCTTATTCAGGTCGACCCAGTCGGGCTGCACGTCCCCGGCCTTGGCGCCGTAAAAGAGGTCGTCGGAGCGGATCAGCTGGCTGCCCCCGGCGTTGCTGTCACGCTCGTCGCCGGACCAGGCCGGGTTGCCCTGGCGCGTGTAGACGACCGAGCGGGCGAGGTCATAGGTGAAGGCCGCGGCATGGCCACCGTTCGGCCCGACGTCACGGATCGTCACCGCCGGATTTGAGGTCGCGGTGGTCGCATCGGAGTAGAGGGTGGCGACGGCCTGGGCGCCGCTCAGCGTGTAGCGGTCGGCCGCCCCGTGGTACTGGATGGTCTGACCGACGATGCCGGCGCCGGGCCCGGAGGCGGTGTCAACCTTGAGGTAGGCGTTCGAGAGCGGGGACCCGGCCGCCGTCAGGCCGAGTAGTCCCGCCAGCTGCGAATCCGGACGACTGGCGATCAGGTTGCCGCCCGCCTGCACCCAGTCAGACAACATCTGTGCCTGGGCCGCGCTCAAGGCGCCGTCGCCGAGGATGACGACGTCGTGGGAATCGAGATCCGCCTGGGTGACGTTGGAGATGTCCTTGGCGAGGAACTCGTTCAGACCCTCCGCCCGCAGGATCTCGGCGAAGTAGCGGCTGAAGGGATTGGCTGCATTCGAGATCACCAGGATCGGTCCGCCCGGCCCCTCGTCGGGCGGAGGCGGAGGCGGATCCGCGGTGGTGAATGACCAGCTCGAGTCCGACGCGAGTGGGTTGCCGGCGATGTCCTTGACGCCCGAGGCTCCGCCCTTGACGGTCGCCGTGTAGGCGGTGGAGTTCTGCAGGGCGCTGTCAGGAGCGAGCGTGATCCGCCGCTGGGCGGCGTTGTAGCTGACCGTCGCGGACACCAGCGCGTTCGAGGAGTCGCGCAGCTCGACCGTGGTCCCGTCGACGCTGGCGGGATCGAGCGGCTCGTTGAACGTGGCGGTGACGTTGGCGCCGGTGGAGACATTGGTGGCGCCGCTGGCAGGCGAGCGGCCGTTGATCGTCGGCGGCGTCGTGTCCGGACCGACGTCCGTCTCGAAGACCACGTCGACCCAGTAGTTGCTGGCGTTGAAGGTGTCGGTTGGGAAGCTCCCCGCCGGGCCGTAGTGATAGACGCCGTTGGCCCCGTCCTCGCCGTCGGCCAGGGCATGCAGCGGCGGCGTGTTAAAGGCGTCGGCGAAGTAGTTGCCGCTCGCGGCGTAGTTGCCGTTGGGGGCGTGATAGGAGGCGACGTAGGTCGTGTTCGCGTCGATCGCCACCGGGTTGTCGAGAGTCACCTCCTGCCAACCCGAGGCGCTCTCGCCCGTGAAGGTCGCCGTGGCCAGCAGGTCCCCGCTGGCGGACCAGAGGTCTCCGACGTGGCTGCCGGTGTTGCCCGTGTTCTTGTAGAAGCGCAGTCCGGTGATGAAGCCGGCCTCGTCGGAGCGGAACTTGACGCCGAGCTCGACGGCGCCCGGGTCGTTCTCCTGGCTCGGGCTGGGCCCGTTGCCCCAGATCGAGCAGGGGCAGACGTGCGTGGTGACGTTGACGTTGATCTGCGCCGGACTGCCGATATTGCCGCTGTCGTCGATCGCACGCGCCTCGATCGTGGCGCTGCCGGTGGCGCTGGGGGTCCAGTCGTAGGTCCAGTCGTCGCGGCCCTGGGCCGGGTGCCAGCTGGCGCCCCCGTCGGTCGAGACCTCCACCCCGCCGACCTGTCCGCCTGCCGTCTCGCCGACCGCGTCGCTGGCGATCCCGCTGATCGTGGTCTGCACCCCGGCCTCGACGTCAGAGCCGTCGACCGGGGAGGAGATCGCCGTGGTCGGCGGGTCGGTGTCCGTCGACGCGCTCTCTGCCGTCAGCCCGCCCTGCAGGGTGTCGGGCTGGGCCCCCATGTCGGCGAACAGGTTGACGGTGGCCTGCTGCATCCGAGGGTCGGGGGTGGAGCCGCCGCGGTCGTGCTCGCCGTCCAGCCCCCAGGACCACTGGATGGTGCCGGCGCCGAAGACGAGCGCGCCGCTGGGGGCCCTATAGAGGGTCAGCTGGTGTGTGGCCGTCCCGGGGCCGTACGTCGATCCGTAGTCCTGCAGCTTCTGGGGGACGTCGACGGTGGTCGACGACATGTCGATCAGTCCGGGCGGACGCGAGCCGTTGTCGAGGTCCTCGTCCCACTCATAGCCGATGGTGTCGTCTGAGAGGGTCGCGGTCTGGTTGGGCGCCAGGTTGGCGACGCTGGTGTCGCGCCAGAAGCGGAGCTTGCCGTCATCGGCCGGAACCTGGATCGCCGAGGTGCCGCTGTTGACCGTAAAGATCGTGCCGCTGAGCGCGTTCTCGGGGCGCCCACCGTCGGCGGGTGGGCTGAAGCGCGGATCGCGCCAGGTTCCCGTCCAGACGTTCGGCTCCGGGTCGATCTTGGCGTTGGCGTGGGTCTCCTTGTAGGAGACCAGCGTCCGGTGATCGGTGCCCGAGCCGTCGATGCTGTCCTCCCAGCGGGTCTTCCAGAAGATCTCGTTGCCGCTGAAGAAGGCCAGGTTGACCCCGGCCGCCCGGGCGGCCTCGACGTTGGCGCGCTGCGTCCCGGACCAATACTCGTCGTGACCGACGGAGAGGTAGGTGCCGTGGTTGAGGATCTCGCTGCCACTCCGGCTGGCGTCGACTCCGGTGAAGTAGCTGACGTCGTACCCGTTTCGCTCCAGGAAGCGCACCATCGGGTACTCGGCGTTGAAGGGGGAGTCCTCAGGCGTCGGGCCGCGGGTCTCGAAGGGACGGTTGTAGCTGACCTTGTAGGCCCGATCCGGACTGGTGCCCGGCCCGCCCGAGTCACTGGTGTAGAGGCTCTTGCCGCCGTATTGGTTGTAGGCCTGCCAGGTGGTGTCCGAGGTCTGAAAGAGCAGGTCGGAGTGGCCGCCGTCGTCCCGGACGATGAAGTAGATGTGGCTGCCGTCTGAGGCGCCGTCGTCGCGAACCAGTTTCGCGAAGTAGATGCCGGAAACCGCGTCGGAGGGAACGTCCCAGTGGGCGGACTCGGCCCAGTTGCCGCAGTCGACCAGGCCGCTGGCGGCGTCGGTGAGGCAGGCGGGCTGATTCTGGTCGAGTACGGAGGGCTGGACCGTGGCGACCTTGCGGGCCCCGTCGCCGCCGTAGTAGCCCATCCGGTAGATGTCGAGGTGGTACTGCGAGTAGCTGGTCTTGACCTTGAAGTTGATGGTCTGACCGTGGTCGACGCTGATGTCGGTGGCGTACCCCTCCATGTTCGGGTCGCCCCCACCGCTCACGTCCCACTCGCTCTGCGGGTTGCCCGGTTTGGAGTTCTCGCAGACGATCGGGTTCTGCACGGGCGGATCGCAGGGCGCTGCCTGCGCGACCCCGGCCGCTGAGCCCAGGCCGACATAGACCAGGAGGGCGGCCGCCGTCAGGGAGGCGGTGCCGAGAATGCGCGCCAAGGGGCCCCCGAACCGGGCATACAGCTTGGTTAGGAGCGAACCCGGGGACCCATCACGCGCCGGTGAGCCTCGAACGACGCCATCCTGCACTGCTTCTCCCGACGGCCACACAGCCGCGTCAAACTGGATTTCACCCAACTACCCGTCACAGGGGTGCCAGGCAATTGTGTGTCGCTCAACACCTCCGAAATCCGGTCCTCGCGGCCCAGCGTTCGGTGGCGAACCAACGGTAACCCGGCGGGATCAGTCAGCGCATTGGCGTTTTTCCTCCTATTTCGTCCGTAAAATGCGGCACTTCCTGTCCGTAAAAAGCGGCAATTCCGACGTAATAGGTACGTAGACATTCGGCGCATGGCCGCGTCCCCTGGGCACGTTCAAGCCAAACATCCCGCAGCACACGAGCGCCTCTTGATGGCTCGCCGTGGTGGGCTGTTCAGTCGGAGGCTGGAGCGCTCGCCCGATCGGCGGCGTCGCCCCCATTGGACGAGCCACCCGCCGCCTGGGCAACGCCGGCGTCATCCGTTGGTCCAGCGGCTCCGGCGCCGAGCA
>CAWFET010000001.1:0-234549 GCA_963815045.1 uncultured Solirubrobacterales bacterium | reverse complement strand
GATCGATGTCCAGGTCCAGGCGCGCGTTCAGCTTGTAGCGGCCGACCCTGGTCAGGTCGTAGCGCTTTGGTATCGAAGAAGAGCTGCTCAAGCAGGGCCTTGGCGGCGTCCACCGAGCCGCAGGCTCGGCCCGGGCGCTGCTTCTTGAAGAGCTCGATCAGCGCGCCCTCTTCGTCCCTGGTCGCATCGGTGTCCGAGGCGATGGTGTGGCGGATGTCTAGACCGAGTATGTCGAACATCTCGAGGAGCTTCTCGTCCTCGACGTAGCCCATTGCGCGCAGCAGGACGGTGACCGGCAGCTTGCGCTTGCGGTCGATGCGGACGTAGACGCGGCCCTTCTTGTTTGTCGATACTCGAGCTCCAGCCAGGAGCCACGCGCCGGCATCAGGTTCGCGATGAAGACCTGCTTCTCGCGGTCCTTGGGCTCCATGACATAGGCGCCCGGGGATCGGACGAGCTGCGTGACGACCACACACTCGGTCCCGTTGATGATGAAGGTCCCGCGATCCGTCATCCACGGGAAATCGCCCATGAAGACGGTCTGCTCCCGGATCTCTCCGGTCTCGCGGTTCTGGAACGCGACCTTGACGTTTGAGCGGACGCGAGTACGTCATGTCCTTCTCGCGGCACTCATCCACCGTGTTGGGTGGATCGTCGAACTCGAATTCCCCGAAGACGATCGCGAGGTTCCATCTGTAGTCCTCCGTCGGGGAGATGTCGTCGATCGTGGCTCGCAGCAGACCTTCCTTCGGCTCAACCAGGTCCGCGAAGGACTTCCGCTGGATATCGATCAGGTGTGGGACTTCGAGTGGGTTCTTAAGGCGAGAAAAGCTCCTACGGGTTGCGGCGACAGCGTTGGATCCGGCCAACTCGGCGACTCCTCAAAGTATTCGAAGGGTTGTGAGACCGCGCCTGAATTGGGCAGCAGGGCTCACCGGGCGCGCGAACCGTCGTAGAGTAACGCACGGCAACCCTTTGGTCAAGGGTTGCTAACACGCCCCGGACGGGGCACGCGCCGGGATCTTACTCCCAATCTGGGCGGTGTGGGGCAGTTCGTTACTCGTTGCTACTTGATCTCGGCGGTGCCGCCGGCCTCTTCGATCTCCTTGAGCAGGCCCTCGGCCTCCTCACGCTCGATCCCCTCCTTGACGGGCTTGGGAGCCTCGTCAACGAGAGCCTTGGCCTCCTTGAGGCCGAGAAGTCCGGTGGCGGCGCGCACGACCTTGATCACGCCCCCGATCTTCTTGTCCCCGGAGCCGGTCAGGACGAGGTCGACCGTCCCGGCCTCCTCCTCCACCGCGGCACCATCGCCGCCGCGCCGCCAGCCGGCGCTGCGGCCGCAACGGCGGTCGCGGAAACGCCGACTCCTCCTCAGCGCCTTGATGCGCTCGGAGAGCCTCGAGGACCGAAATCCCCTTGAGCTCCTCAATCCAGTCTTGTGTGCTCGTCGCCATCTACTCGCTGTCCTCCTTGTTCTCGTCAGAGTCTTCTGAAGTCTGTTCATCGCCGCCGGAATCATCGTCGCCGCCGGCCTCCTCGGTTCCGCCCGCCGACTCCTCGGCCGCAGGCTCCTCACCGATGTCCTGGTCTCCTTCACCGGTCTCTGCCGGCTCGCTCTGGCCGGCATCCTCGCCCTCGGGCGCCTCCTCTTCGGAGGTCTCCTCGGGCGATTCCGTGGGCTCGGGTGCGGCTTCCGGCGCCTCCTCGCGCCGCCGGTGCTCCTCGGCTTCGCCATCATAAGAAGCGTCCTCCTTCGGGGGCTCGCCGGAGACCAGGCCCTGCTCGGCGATCTGGCCCAGCTGGAGAGCCAGGCCCTGGATCATCGAGCCGAGACCGCGAACCAGGCCGGTCAGCGGGCTCGCCACGACGCCGGCAAGCTGAGCGTTGAGCGCGTCGCGGCCGGGCAGGCGCGCGATCGCCTTGAAGGAGTCGGGATCGAGGGCCTCCCCATCCATGAGCCCGCCCTTGTAGGCGAGAGCTCCCACTCGGAGCCGAGGCGGTTCAGGGTCTTCGCGGCGAGAGCCGCATCGCCCTTGACCAGAGCGAGGGCCGTGGGCCGCTCAGGAAGTCCTTGAGGCTGTCGGTGCCGGCCTCGTCCGCCGCGCGCAGGGTGAGGCGGTTCTTGACGACGCGGAAGCGGGTGTCGGCGTCGCGCAGGCTGGCGCGGAGCTCGGCGGCCTGGGGCACGCTGATCCCTCGGTAGTCGACGGCGAAGATGGCCGCCGAATCCTTGAGCTCGGTGGCGAGCTGGTCGACAACTGCTGTCTTCTGTTCTCTGTCCATTGGGTGGGTCTGGTGATCTCGGTCCGCCTCGGGCAAAGAAAAGACCCGCGCGCAGGCGGGCCAGAGCGGGCGGTCGATGATCGACCGGTGACTCTCGCTACCTGCGCCGGACTTCTGGACTTCTATTTGCCCCGCCGGCGGTCTTGGGCGGCAATTTTTCGCGGGATGTTAGGCGGTCGCCGCTTCCTCCGTCTGCTCGGTCTCAGCTGCCTCGGTGCCTCTCCCGTCTCCGTCTCGGCGCCCGCCCTCGCCTTCGCGGACGCGCCGGCGCCGAGCATGATCTCGCCGCGGCGGATGCGGGATGAGTCGATCCGGACACCGGGGCCCATCGTCGTGGTGACCGTGATCGAGAGGATGTATCGGCCCTTGGCTGCCGCCGGCTTCGCGCGGATGATCTCCTCGATCACCGCCGCGTAGTTCTCGAGCAGGTCCTCCGCCGAGAAGCTGGTCTTGCCGATCGCTAAGTGGACGATCGCCTGCCGGTCGGTGCGGTACTCGATCTTGCCGGCCTTCGCCTCGTCAACCGCCTTCGCGATGTCGTCGGTGACGGTGCCGACCTTGGGGTTCGGCATCTTGCCCTGCGGGCCGAGCACCCGGCCGAGCTTGCCAACCTTCGGCATCTGCGACGGGTGGGCGATGGCGACGTCGAAGTCGGTCCAGCCTCCCTCGACGCGCTCGGCCAGATCGTCGGAGCCGACGAAGTCGGCTCCGGCCTCGGTGGCCTGGCGAGCGACGTCGCCCTCGGCGAAGACGGCGATCGTGACGTTCTTGCCGAGGCCCTTCGGCAGAGCGAGGGTGCCGCGCAGCTGCTCCTCGGCGTGGCGCACGTTGACGCCGAGCCGGATGTGCAGCTCGACCGTCTCGTCGAACTTGGCGGCTCCGGTCTCCTTGATCAGGTGGATCGCCTCCGCCGGCGGATACGCCTTCGTGCGGTCGATCTTCTCGTAGGCGTTCCTATATCGCTTGCCGTGCGCCATCAGCTCAGTCCCTCCACCGTGACGCCCATCGAGCGGGCGGTGCCGGCGATGATCTTTGTCGCGGCGTCGATGTCATTCGCATTCAGATCGGGCATCTTCCGCTCGGCGATCTGGCGGGCCTGGTCGACGGTGATCGAGCCGACCTTGACGCTGTGCGGCTCGCCGGACCCCTTGTCCAGGCCGGCGGCCTCCTTGATCAGGACGGCGGCCGGCGGAGTCTTGGTGATGAAGTCGAAGCTGCGGTCCTCGTAGACCGTGATCTCGACCGGGATGATCGTGCCGGCGTCCTGCTGGGTCTGCGCGTTGAACGCCTTGCAGAACTCCATGATGTTGACGCCGTGCTGGCCCAGGGCAGGGCCGACCGGAGGCGCGGGGTTCGCGGCGCCGGCGGGGATCTGCAGCTTGATCTGGGTGAGGACCTTCTTGGCCATGGATAGGGAAGTTAGATCTTCTTGACCTGGTCGTAGTTGACCTCGACGGGAGTCTCGCGGCCGAAGATGGAGACGAGCACCTTGAGCTTGGCGGCGTCCTCGTTGATCTCGGCGATCTCGCCGGAGAAGTCGGCGAGCGGGCCGGAGATCACCTTGACGGACTCGCCGATCGAGAACTGGGCGCGGGTCCGCGGGCGCTCGGCCGTCTCGCGATGGAGCAGGCGGTCGACCTCGACCTTCGAGAGCGGGATCGGCTTGTTGCGGGAGCCGACGAAGCCGGTCACGCCGGGGGTGTTCTTGACGAGGCCCCAGGCGTCGTCGGTCATCTCCATGTTGACCAGCACGTAGCCGGGCATCGTGCGCTTCTCGGTCTGGATCTTCTGGCCGTCCTTCATCTCCGAGATCTGCTCGGTGGGGACGACGACCTGGCGCACGTTGCGCTCCTGGCCCATCGTGTGGACCCGGTGCTCGAGGTTCTGCTTGACCTTGTTCTCGTGCCCGGAGTAGGTGTTGATCACGTACCAGCGAAACATCAGTCGGTCTCCTTGGGGTCCACCTAGAGCAGCTGCTTGATGAACCAGTTGAAAGCGGCGTCGAGGGCGCCCAGGTAGGCCGCCATCACCGCCACGAAGATGAACGTCACGGCCGAGGCCTGGACCAGGGTGTCGCGGTCCGGCCACTGGACGCGCTTGAGCTCGGCCCAGCAGGAAAGCAGGAATCCGAGGATGGGGCCGCGCCGCTTCTCGGCCTTCTCGGCCTGGCCCTTCTTCTGAAGCTCCTTCGCGCGAGCCTTGCGGCGGTCCTCCTTCTCGCGCTGGCGGCGGTCGCGGCGGCTCTCCTTCGGCTCGGCCTCTGCGGTCGCTCCGTCACCGGGGCGGCCCACGTCCGCGCGAGACGGGGCCGGAGCCGGAGCCGTTTCGGTCTCCGGCTGCACCGGCGCGGGCACGACGCCGGGGACGGGAGAGCCGCGGCCCTCGACCTCGTCCCGGACCTCGGGATCGACCGTGCGCTCGCCGTAGTCCTCGGTGCGCGCACCGGTCTCGATGACCGCCTCGGCCTCGGCGACCTCGCCGGAGACTCCCTCGCGGGTTGCCCCCTGAGCGCGTCCCTCCTGCTCGAGCTCGGCATCGCTGCGGCCGGGCTCCTGGCCCCGCTGCTCGGCCTGCTGGCGGCGTCGCCGCTCGGCCTTTCGCTGTGCCCTCGTCTTCGCCAACTCGACCCCTTAGCGGGTCTCCTTATGTGGGGTGTGGCGACCACACCAGCGGCAGAACTTCCGGATCTCGATCCGGTCCGGCGAGTTCCGCCGTGACTTGTTCGTCTCGTAGTTGCGGCGCTTGCACTCCTCACACGCGAGCGTCACGCCGATTCGCACATCAGAGGCCATGTCTCCTCAATCATTCGCGGCCGGACAGAAAAAAACCCCCGGCCCCAGGCCCGAGGTACGACCAAAAGAATAGCGACGCCGGGCCCGATGGTGAGCCCGGCGTCGCGTTCGGCGTCCTTGTCCCCCTCGCTACTTCTTTTTCTTCTTGCACTTCTTGGCGGCGGACGCCTTCTTGCCCTTCTTCTTCTTGCACTTCTTCTTCGAAGTGCCGACCGCTCCGGCGACTCCGCCGCTCGGCCCGGTCGCTCCCTGGGGACCGGTAGGCCCGGTCGGACCGGTGGGCCCGGTCGGACCCGACGGACCCTCCGGCGGGGTGACGATCGTCACCGGGGTGGTGACCGTCTGGCTGTCGAGGGTGGCGCTCGCGTTCGTCGACCCGGTGGTCGCGCCGGCGCTCAGCACCGTCTGCGCGGCTCCACCATTGGTGACGGCGGTCGCGGGACTGACGCTGCCCAGGGCCCCCGGGGAGAACGCGAGCTGGACGTTGTCCGGGAAGCCGACGCCGGAGACCTGGCCGGCGGAGTTGTGCGTCAGATCCGCCGTGACCGTGGACTGCCCCGTGCTGGCATAGATCGTCGTCGGCGAGGCACTGGCCGCGAGAACGATCCACGGAGATGCCTGGACCGGTCCGACTACGCCGTTGCAGGTCCCACCCGGTCCGCTGTTGCAGCCCCACCAGTTGTTTGCGGCGTCAACCGGCAATCCGCCGCCGTACTCCACGCCGGCGGTCGTGTTGTTCGCGATCGAGTTGCCATGGATCTCGAGCCGGCTCGTGATCGCGCCGGAATCGGCAAACAGGCCACGGGTGTTGCCGTTGAGGACGTTCCCCGTGACGGTGAGGTTGTCGTTCGGCTCGCCGGAGTGGAACAACGTGGTGAGCCGGAGCGCGCTGGTGGCACCGCTGATCGTGTTGCCGGAGATCAGAGTGTTGTCGTTGCTACCGCCGAAGAAAATGGCGGAGGCACCGTTGTTGGTCACCGTGTTGCCGGTTACCCGGGCTCCATCGGTGTTGTCCAGCACCAGGAAGTTGCCGGCTCCGCCGACGTCCTGGTTGTTCTTGACGACGTCGTCGGTATGGGGAGCCGCACCGGTCGAGATGAAATGAATCGCGTAGCCGTTCGGGCCCGCGATGTTCACGAACCGGTTCGACGAGACGGTGACGTTGTCGATATGCGCACCGGTATTCGCCTCGAACCCGATATCCGAGTTCTCGGCTCGATTCTGGAACAGGGTGCTGCCCTGATAGTTCCCGTTGATGGCGTAGGTATCACCGGAGATCACGTTGTCCTCGAACAGGTGATTGCTGCCGGCGAACGTGCCGATCCCGGCCGAGCTCCCACTGTGTGTGAGCGTGAAGCCGTTGATCGTGTCGTCGGTGGCCGCGCCGGTGATCGTGAATGGGTTGCCGCTGCCACCCGCGACCACGCTCTCCGAGGCCGCAGGGGCGCTGCGGGTCCGCGCGTCGACGCCGGCCTGCGCCCCGAGCAGCGTGAGCTGCTTGCTCACGCTGACATCCTCGGGGTAGTTCCCGGCGCAGACCAGGATCCTCGCGCCAGCCGAAGCGGCGCTCACCGCATCCTGGATGGTGGAGAAATCCGGGTTCGCGCAGTCGGCACCGGCCGGGCCGAGGCCGGTCGTGTCGTCGTTCACGATCAGGTCGCTGGTCGTGGACGCTGAGATCCGGAAGGAAGGCTGGAATCCCGTCCAGCAGCCAGGCCCCGGGTCCCTGCGGAACGCGTTGGTGCCCCCGGTGCCTCCATCGCAGTACTGCCCTGCGAACTGCGAGTTGAAGTAGGCGTCGTCCGGGTCGGCATAGGTGCCGACGGACGGCCCACCGGCCGTGGCGTTCTCGTCCCCGACGTTCAGGGAGTCATAGCCACAACCGCCGCTCTCGGTGAAGCAGGCGAGCTCTCCCTTCGGGGCATAGCCGAAGTGGCTGGTGTTGTAGGCGACTGAAGCGATCACGTTGTCCGGGAGGGTCACTCCCTGGCCGGCCAGGTTGAACGTGATCGGAGTGGCGAAGCCGTTGAAGCAGGTGGTGCCGTCGGACCACTTGCCGGCGTCCGCACCGGTGCAGCTTGCACTGGCAGAGGGCCGGTAGGGGATGTCGAAGGTCTGGGTGACGGACTTGATCAGGCTCCCGACCGAGTTGCTCGGCCCGACGTCGTAGAGGTTGAGCGTGATCGGCTCCGAGAAGGTGGATCCGGGCGTCGTGGAGCAGTCATTTGTGCTCCAGCTCCCGTTCTCGCAGCCCCAGCTGCTCATCAACACCGTCACCTTGGGGTTCTGCCGGGCCGTTCCCGCCAGGCTCACCTGGTCACCGAGCTCTGAGCCTCCGGTCGCTTCGAAACCTGTGCTCACCACGTTGCCCGGTTGCGGGCTCGCGATGTTGTCGTAAACGGTGGCGGCACTCGCCGTCGCCGACGATGCGAGCACGGCCGCAACAGCGAGCGCGCACGTCATCACTATCACTAGGGCACGGACTGCCTGACTCGGAACCATCTTTGCCTCCCCCCGGCCTCATCGCCGGGACGCCTCGGGTATCGCGTCCGTGCCGAGCTATCCGTCCAGTGGTCGCAAGCTATACCCGCAGGGCCGCTGAATCAACCCGTGGCGCTATTGCTGGGGGTGGCCCGCGAAGGCTGCCGCGCGCTCGTACAGCTTGTAGAGCTTGAAGCCGGCCGTAAACGACTCCTTGCAGTAGTTCTGGAAGAGGTCGTAGGCCTGCTTGTCGTCGAGTACGGCTCCGGTGCCCGATGGCGAGTTGCCGTTGTTGCCGACGACCGGGCCGCCCGCGAATCCCTTCAGCTCCTGGATGGTCCCGAGCCGCTGCTCGGTGTTCGCCTGGTTCCAGTCGTTGCAGTCGGCGAGATTGATCGGCTGCCCGACGTTCGGCCCCACGTCAACCTGCGGCTGGGTGCCGGAGCCGCTCCCGCAGCCGGCGGAGATCGCCGCCGCCGCCAGGGCGCAGAGGAGGACCCCCGAGCGCCGGGATCCAAGACGGCGGATGAGCCGGGTCACGGCCTGGGCGGAGTTGTGAACCACGGGCAGCCAGGGTCTCCCTTGGGGACCGTGCTGCACGTTAGAAGCTCGGTGACCTGCGTGGGACCGCCGACGGAGGGGCTGTTGTTGCAGTCGGACGGCAGGGGAGCCTGGTCGCTGGTGACGCTCGCGGGCGTGCCGTCGGAGCCGGTGTTGTTGAACCAACAGTTATCGGTGTTCTGCGAGGGGTTGACGGTGATGCCGCCCTGGTCCCACCAGAAGTCACTGCCGTTCGGGGCAGGGCTGCCGCCGGGCGTCTGGCCCATCTTGTTCCCGTAGAACTGGTTGCGGTAGGAGGTCGCCGGCACGGTCGCGGTCGGATCGCAGCCCGCGACCTGGTTGTTCGGGTCGTTGCAGACGAACTGGTCGGGGACCTGGAAGAGCATCGTGCCGCGGCGCCAGTTGTCCCAGAAGTGGTTGTTGCGGACCGTGTTCGCGTTGCCGCCCGCGATCCAAAGACCATTGCCGACGGGCACGGGCACGGACGGGACGACGTCGGAGCAGTTCCCGCCGGGATTCTGCGGCGACTGTCCGGGCTCCGGCGGCCCGGGCTTCTGGCCGGGACCGCACTGGGGCAGGTAGGAGTTGAAGTTGTTGCTCCAGAAGTTGTTGTTCTCGACCAGGTCGGAGTCCTGCGGGAAGCCCGGATGGCCCGGCGCGGTGAAGACGTCCGTCGAGAAGCCCTCGGTGTTGTCGTAGAAGTTGTTGTTGTGGACCCAGACGGCGTTCCCGTCAGTCCCCGAGTAGCCCAGGGTGCTGTGGTGCATGTCGCAGTTGCGCAGCTCCGTGCCGTAGCGGCGCTGGGATGGCGGGAGTGCCTCACCCGTGTCTGCGCTGGCTCCGGGGTAGAGGGCCGAGTCGCCCGCGCCCCAGCCGTCGCAGTTCTCGATCAGCGAGTGGTCCGCGACGAAGGTGAGCAGCCCGTACTCGCCGGCGTAGGGGACCTTGAAGCGGTCCAGGTGGGAGCCGTCGGTCTCGGTCACGTAGATGTCGTGCTCCTTGGCGTGACGAACCTTGAGGTTGTCGATGACGATGCCGTCGGCGCGGTCCGCCCGGATGCCGACGTCCTTCACGGAGTCGATCGGCCCCCCGTCGCCGGACTCGACGCGGCCGGCATCGATCGTCACGGCATCCGGGGACATGCCCGTTCCCTGGATCTGCACGTTGCAGCGAATGCACTTGCCCGCGTCCGGAATGCCGTGGCGGTCGAGCCGCGGAGGCTGCGGCACAGGAACATTGGTCAGCGCCCGGCCCAGGACCGCGATCAGGTTCTGGTCGTTCGGGCACTTGAACTGGTAGGCGTAGGAGACCGCCCCGGCCTGGTTCTTGTCGTTGGTGATCTTCAGGTTGGCGCAGGCCGGATCGTTGGTGGGCCTGGCGCGCGACTTGGGCTCCGTGTAGAGGCCCGGCAGGATCTCGACGGAATCGTTGTTGTGCGAGGCCGTGACGGCGTCCTGGATGTTGTTGTAGCGGCACATCCGGAGCAGCTTGATGTTGGTCTTCCGAACGTTCTTCGCCTTCTTCTTGCTGATCCGGATCGGCGGCTGCGAGGCGCGAAGCGTGTAGCCGGTCGTCTTGGCGGCCTTGAGGTCCTTGTTCAGCGCCTTGATCGACTTATTCTTGGAGAGCTGCTTGGTCGTGCCGTGCTTGCGGAGCTTCTTGCTCGGCACCTGCTGACAGACGACCCGGGTCTTGCCCGGGAGGCTCTTCTTGAGGGCCTTCGAGACCTTGCGGACCGCCGGGATGCTGCCGCCGGCGGCGGGCTTGACGCTCTTGTCGGGCGCCGGGTCGGGCCAGTAGGAGGCGCGCTCGATGTGGGCGAACGCGAGCGCCGGCACCATGACAGCGATGATCGCGATCGCGATCGCGACGATCAGGTTCCGGCGGCGATGTCTTGCCCTCCCGACTTCCATCAATCCCTCTCCTCGCGGCATCTAATCAGATGTTGCAGTCCGGTGAAACCCGGGCCGGTCCAAGGAGTTGCGGACGCTCGCGTCGATCGTGATGGAGGGATGATGCGTGGGCTGGACGAGGACCGAGAGGGAGAGGACCCCGGACCTCTCCGGCGGGATCCGGCGTCAGCCCAAGCGGGCCTTGAGGGCGGAGGGGTGGCCGGAGTAGACTGCGGCTGGATGCAATCTGAATAAGTCTTCCAAGGGGGGAGAAGACCCAGCGCAGAGCCGAGGAAGCGGGCCCCGAGGGAAGGCTGGGACTTGACGCCAAGCACGCAGGATTCGCCAGCATCCGGAATCCGCGTCCTGATCGTGGATGACCACGCCCTTTTCCGGCAGAGCCTCCGCGAGCACCTGGACGCAAGCGGCGTCGAGGTCGTCGGGGAGGCCGAGGACGGGGAGACGGCGCTTGCACTCGCGGCGGAAACCAACCCGGACGTGGTGCTGATGGAAATCAGGATGCAGGGCATGTCGAGCATCGACGCGACGAGGCGGCTGGGCGCCAGCGTTCCGAGCGCACGTGTCCTGATGCTGAGCGCCTCGGTCGAGGAAGATCCCCTGCTCGAAGCGATCTCCGCGGGGGCCTGCGGTGTGCTCCCGAAGGATGAGGACGGCGATCAGGTTCTCGCGGCGATCGCCGGCGCCGCCGGCGGCGGAAGCTTCCTATCTCCTCGCGTCGCTGGGATCGTTGTCCGGCAGGTGAGGGAGAAAGAGCCTCCGCCGCCCGGTGTCGAGGTGCCGGTCCTCACCCAACGTGAGCGCCAGGTGCTCTGGCTGATCGTCGAGGGCAAGGAGAACAACGAGATCGCGGCGGAGCTGGTGATCAGCCAGGAGACGGTCAAGACCCATGTCTCCGCCATCCTCGCGAAGTTCCAGGTCGACAACCGGGTCCAGGCCGCGGTGGCGGCCGTTCGGGCCGGTCTCGCCTGACGGGACCGACGGGGGGTGGAGCTTCGAACGGTTGAGTTTCGGACCAGTTCCGGCTTCGTATCGACTGGCGTGGTGGGGGCCATGGCCCGGACGTTGGTCCAGTGCTGCCCCGTCAGCCGCTGCGGCAGCCGGGCGCATCCGTAGAATCGCGACCCCTTCAGCGTGAACGACGAGATCAAGATCAGCTTCGACGAGTTCGGTTGGCAGTCCCTGGAGGAGAGGGCGGCCGCGGAGCGGATGAGCCTGGAGGCCCTCCTGACCCTGGCGCTCCGCCACTACGACTCCCAGCTCGAAAGCGGACGAGCGGCCACAGAGGTCCCGCGCTTCCGGCGGACCTCCACCGGTGAGGCCCGTTCGCTGAGGATCGAGATCGATGATGAGACCAGGCGCCGGCTGGAGGAGGTGGCCGAAGGCCGAGGGGTCACGCTGGAGAATGTCTTCGAGCACGCAGCGCTCCTGTTGCTCGCCGACCTCGATGCGGGCAGGGTCGCCGAGCGAATCATCCGGGAGGCCGGCTCGGATGCCGACCCTCCGCGCCCCCGCCCCGAGACCTCGGCCTAGCGCGCCGGCTCGGCGGTCACGGGCGACACTCCGAGCGCCCGCAGCGAGAGCGTGAGGGCGGCGCGGCCGCGGTGATGAAGCCCCTGGACCGAGGCCTCGGTCTTGCCGAGCCTCTCGGCGATTTCGCCGGGTGAGAGGCCGCCGATGTGCCGCAGCACCAGCACCTGGCGCTGTGACTCGGGGAGCGCGGCGAGCGCCCTCTTGAACGCGTACAGCGTCTCGAACGACGTCTGCTCGTCGCCGTTCTCGCTGATCCGCACCTCCTCGACGGGAATCTGCCGCCGCGAACGTACATGATCCAACGCGGCGTTCCGTGCCACCCGCATGATCCACGCGGCGAAGGGGACCTGGCGCTCCTCGTAGCGCTGGATCGCCCGCATCAGCTTGGCGAAGACATCCTGGGTGACGTCCTCAGCGTCGTGGCGGTTGCGGACGATGCTCTGCACAAAATTGAGCACGTCGTCCGCGTGGCGCGCATACAGGTAGTCAAGGGCATCCCAGTCGCCCGCCTTCGCCGCTCGAATCGCCCGCCGCTCCAGGTCGCGGTCCCGTGTCGCCTCCGGCCTTGGATTTCGCGCGGTGAGTTGCGGCGATGTCCCCATGCGCGGGACTCTCCTCGCTGGCGGCGCCGCTGTAAATCGCTCAGGTGCGTGATCTTTGGTTCAAGTAGTTGAACGCAAACTCCGCGGTTTCTCCACAGGTGGCGCCGCACACTGCGGGCAGCCCCGGCTCAGGCTTTGGCGGGGACGCTGCCGATGCCGAGCCCACGGCCGCGCTCCGGATCCAGGATCAGGGCGACCGCCTCACCGCGCGAGGAGACACCGAGCTTGGAGAAGGACGACGAGAGATGGCTCTTCACGGTGCTCTCGGCGAGGAAGAGCTGGGCGGCGATCTGGGAGTTGGTCAAGCCGGCGACCACGAGCGTCAGGATCTGCTTCTCGCGGGTCGTCAGAGCTCGCGGGCGGACCGCACCGCGTTGGTCGGCGGGAGCCGAGACCTGGCCCGCGCAGACCGCCGACACCACGGCGGCCAGGGCCTCCTCGGCATCTGCCGCCAGGACGATGCCGTCGATTCCGAGCTCGAGGGCGCGGCGCACATCGGGGAGCCCCGCCTGCCGGCAGACGAGGACAGCGGACACGCGGCCGAGCCGGGAGCGGATGAGGCGTACCGCCTCGCAAGCGGATCGATCGAACCGGTCCGCCGTGACGACGACACAGGCAGGCGTCGTTCCGTTGCATGAGCCCAGCACGCCGGTGGGGGTCGCGGACCGCGCCAAGACGGAGTGGCCGCCGGCGGTGACCGCGGCGGAGACCCGGTCACACAGAGAATCCTCCTCCGAGCAGATCGCGACGGCCCGCTCACTGGGTGTCGGCTCGTCATTGACCATGCCATTGACGAACGCGCCGGAGTCAGCCGGACTTCCGGTGGGCGGCGGGTCCGATCGCTGCCATCCCTCTCGGATCACAGGCCTCGCCGCCCCAGGACGAACGTGATGGTTCTCAGCATCGTCTTGACGTCAAGCCAGAGCGACCACTTGGCGCCATAGAGGTAGTCGATCTTCACCATCTCGTCGAGCGGGATCCGGGCCGAGCCGAAGACCTGCCACGGCCCGGTCATCCCCGGCGGGAGCTCGAGTCGCGAGCGCCGCCAGCCCTCGATCTGGGAGTCCTCGTCGAGCACGAGCGGCCGCGGACCGACGAGGGACATCTCGCCGCGCAGCACGTTGATCAGCTGCGGGAGCTCATCGAGCGAGAGCCGGCGCAGACGGGCGCCGACGCGGGTGATGCGCGGGTCGTCCTTGATCTTGAAGAGGCCGCCGTTCGCCTCGTTGTGGACGGCCAGCGCGGCCTTCTGGGCGTCGGCGCCGTCCACCATGGTGCGGAACTTGAGCATCTCGAAGGGGACCCCGTTCCGGCCCATGCGCCTCTGCTTGAAGAGGACGGGGCCCCGGGAGTCGAGCTTGATCGCGGTCGCGGTCGCCGCCAGGAATGGCGAAAGCGCGATCAGGCCGAGGCCGGAGCCGACGAAGTCGAAGGCGCGCTTGACGGCGCCCGAGGAGCGCGTGAGGCCGAATCGGCGCATCCCCAGCAGGGTGACCCCGTCCACGTCGTCGAGCTCGACGGAGGAACCCACGATCTCCGGGAGTCGGGGCAGGACGCTCACCCTCACCCCGCTCGACTTGAGCTTGCGAGCCGTGTCGAGCAGGTCGTCGGAGCTGGCGCCGCGGTGGGCGATGATCGCCCGCTCGACCTGCCTGCCCTTCAGGAGGCCGTCGAGCTCCCCGCCGGTGGGACGGGAGTGCCCGTTGCCATTGCCGTTCCCGTTCCCGTTCGCGGGCGACTCCGAGGGTAAAGGCGCCCGGCAGACGACGCTCGCCTTCAGGCCCGGAGTCTCCTCGAACCGGCGAGCGAGCCAGCTCGCCGTCGCGGAGTCGCCCAGCACCAAGCACCGCTCTTCACCCGAGATGGCGCGCGCCGCCAGCCTGGCGAGCGCCCGCATCGCCACCATGCCGACGAGCAGCAGCGTCCAGACCGCGAGCGCCTGGTCCCTTCCGAACTCGCCCTGGACGATCAGGTTCCCGGCCAGGAAGATCAGGAACGAGTAGAGCGTCGCCTCCCAGAACAGGGTCGGCACCTCATCGAGGGTGGTCTTCCTGATCAGGTGCTCGTCGCGGTCATACAGACCGGTGATCTTTCCGACGACGAGCACCAACGGGAGCGCGAGAATGGCGGCGGGGTTGAGCGCATCGTGACCCATGGTCGGCACTCCGACCAGCACGGCGATCCCCGCCGCGGCCACGTCCGCGATCGCCAGCGCACGCCGGTAGATCGCATCGCGGCGGTAGGCTGCCGCACGCAGGCGTCCCTCGGAAACATCCTCGCGAACCTCAGGCTTGGGTGACAGCAGCTGCGCGAACGGATCGGCGCGCAAGGATGGAAAGGCCAGGCGACTCGCCTCGCCGACCTGCGGTTCGGGCTTCAGCTCTTGCTCGGGCATCCTCCGTCTGCGGGACAAACGGCCCCGGCGGGCGCGGGGCGACGCGCCGGGACCCCAGATCCGACCTAATTGGAACTCGCCGGAGCTCCTGCCGCCCGCGACAGAATCGGCGCCGCTCCCACGTTGGTCCCCCGAGAGTGTCCATGCACGTCGAGGTCCGAGACCAAGTCGCCGCGGAGTCCGCCGGGAGGGGAATGCCCACCTGCCGCTTCTGCTCGGCGCCCCTGCGCCATACGTTCGTCGATCTCGGTCCCTCGCCGCTCTGCGAGAGCTACGTGCCCCCGGAGCGATCCGGCTCGATGGAGCCGTTCTATCCCCTTCACGCTCGGGTCTGCGAGCAGTGCCTCCTGGTGCAGCTCGAGGAGTTCGTGGCGCCGACCGAGATCTTCAGCGAATACGCGTACTTCTCCTCGTATTCGGACTCGTGGGTGGCGCACGCGCGGGACTACGTCGAGTCTGCGGTGGAGCGCTTCGGGCTCGGTCCGGCCAGCCAGGTCATCGAAGTCGCCAGCAACGACGGGTACCTGCTCCAGCACGTGGTGCAGCGTGGGATCCCCGCACTCGGAATCGAGCCGGCGGCGAACGTCGCAGAGGTCGCCCGCGAGCGCGGAATCGAGACGGTGGTCGAGTTCTTCGGCAGGGATCTGGCGTCCACGCTCGTCGCGCAGGGCCGCCGGGCGGACCTTCTGGTCGCGAACAACGTGTTCGCTCACGTCCCCGATCTGAATGACTTCACAGGGGGCATGGAGCAGGTGCTGGCTCCCGGCGGCGTGGTCACGATCGAGATTCCCCACCTCGCCCGCCTGATCGAGGGAAACCAGTTCGACACGATCTACCACGAGCACTTCTCGTACTTCTCGTTCCTGAGCGCGGAGACGGTGCTGCGCGCTCACGGCCTCGAGGTGTTCGACGTCGAGGAGCTGCCGACGCACGGCGGTTCCCTTCGGATCTTCGCGCAGCGCAGGGACGATGGGCGCAACCCGGTCGGTGCGCGAGTGGCCCGGCTGGTCGAGGACGAACGCATGATCGGCCTCGACCGACTCGAGGGCCACTTCGGGTTCGCGTCGCGCGTGACCGAGACGAAGTGGAGGCTGGTCGAGTTCCTGATCGGATGCCGCCGCGAGGGCAAGCGCGTCGCCGGCTATGGCGCGCCGGGCAAGGGCAACACGCTGCTCAACTACTGCGGGATCCGGACCGACTTGCTCGAGTTCACTGTCGACCGCAATCCCTACAAGCAGGGGCAGTTCCTGCCGGGCACCCGGATCCCGATCCGCCATCCGGACGAGCTCGAGTGGGCCGACCCCGACTTCATCCTGATCCTCCCCTGGAACCTGACCGACGAGATCGTCGCTCAGCTCTCGCACCTGCACGTCCGGGGGACTCGGTTCGTGGTCCCGATCCCGGAGCTGAGGGTCATATGAAGGTCGTGATCTTCTGCGGGGGACAGGGCCTGCGAATGCGAGAGGCGTCCCAGGTCGTGCCCAAGCCGATGATCCCGATCGGCCCCCGGCCGGTCCTCTGGCACGTGATGAAGTACTACGCCCACTTTGGCTTCACCGACTTCGTGCTCTGCCTCGGCTACAGGGCCGAGGCGATCAAGCAGTTCTTCCTCACCTACAACGAGGCGATGGCGAACGACTTCGTGCTGTCCAACGGCGGCGCGGACATCCACCTGCTGAAGACCGACATCCACGACTGGAACATCACCTTCGTCGACACGGGGCTGCGGACGCCGATCGGCGAACGGCTGCGCGCCGTCCGCCACCTGCTTGCCGAGGACGAGCTCTTCCTGGCCAACTACGGGGACACCCTGACCAACGCGAACCTGCCGATGATGATCGAGCGCACCAGGGAGGCCGATGCGACCGCCAGCTTCCTCGCCGTGCGCCCCAACTACAGCTTCCATGTGGTCTCGATCGATGAGGACGGGCGCGCCCGCGAGATGCGGGACGTGATGCGTTCCGACATCTGGATCAACGGCGGGTATTTCGTCCTCCGCAGGGAGTTCCTCGATGAGCTCAAGCCCGGTGAGGACCTCGTCGAGGAGCCCCTTCAAAGGCTGCTCCCGGGCGGCAAGGTGCTCGCGCAGCGGCACAACGGATTCTGGGCTCCCATGGACACGCTGAAGGACCAGCAGTGGCTCGAGACGATGCATGAGGACGGCAGCGCGCCCTGGCAGGTCTGGGATCCCGACCGCGTCACGCACCGCGAACTCGAGTACGCGGCCTCTGCATGATGGTGCCGCTGACGCTCGGCCGGCCGGAGGCGTCGGTGGCCCGGGCGCTCGTCATCGGCGCCCACCCGGACGACATCGAGATCGGCTGCGCCGGGACGCTCCTGAAGCTGATTGAGCAGTCCGCGATCTCCGAGATTCGCTGGGTCGTCCTCAGCGGTGAGGGCGAGCGGGCGAGGGAGGCCCGCGCAAGCGCCGAGGCGCTGCTCGGGGGCGTGCCGAGAAGCGAGGTGGTGATTCGGGACTTCCCGGACGGCTTCTTCCCCTATGAGGGCAAGAGGGTGAAGGACTTCTTCGAAGGCCTGAAGAGCGAGTTCTCGCCGGACGTCGTCTTCACGCATCAGCGCGATGACCTCCACCAGGACCACCGCGTCACCTGCGAGCTGACCTGGAACACCTTCCGCGACCATCTGATCCTCGAGTACGAGGTGCCGAAATACGACGGCGACATGAGCGCGCCCAACGCGTTCGTCCCGCTCTCCGAGCGGCTCTCGCAGCGGAAGGTCGCGCACTTGATGGACCACTTCGCCTCCCAGCGGTCCAAGCACTGGTTCCGGGAGGACCTGTTCACCAGCCTGCTGCGCCTGCGCGGCATGGAGTGCAACTCCCCCAGCTCCCATGCGGAGGCCTTCTACTGCCGCAAGGCCGTGCTCGCGTGACACCGGTCGCCCTCGCGGACCCCGCGCGACGAGACGACACTGGGCGCGAGGCATATGAGCTGATGCGCCGGCTGTTCCCGCTCTGCCGCAGCCTGACCGGAGACGGGGTGCGGGCGACCTTCGACGTCCTCGAGGGGCACCTGGCGATCACCCGCACCGAGGTTCCGAGCGGCACCCGGGTGTTCGACTGGGTCGTACCCGACGAGTGGAACCTCCACGAGGCCCACATCACCGGCCCGGACGGAGCCCGGGTGGTCGACTCCCGCGATTCCAGCCTTCACGTCGTCTCCTACAGCGAGCCGGTGCGAACGACGCTCCCGCTGGACGGGCTGAGAGAGCGCCTGTTCACGCTCCCCGAGCAGCCGGACCTGATCCCGTACCGGACCTCCTACTACGAGCGCACCTGGGGCTTCTGCCTCCCGCACCGCCGGCTGCTCGAGCTGCAACCCGGCGAATACGAGGTGGTGATCGACTCGACCCTGGAGCCGGGCCACCTCTCCTACGCGGAGCACCTGATCCCGGGCGAGGAGTCAGGGGAGGTCCTGATCTCGACGTACGTCTGCCATCCCTCGCTCGCGAACGACAACCTCTCGGGGATCGCCGTCGCGACCATGCTGGCGAAGCGACTGGCGAGGCGCCGGCTCCGGCACTCCTACCGCTTCCTGTTCGCCCCCGGCACGATCGGCCCGCTGGCCTGGCTCCATCGGAACCAGGAGGGGCTCGACCGCGTCGAGCACGGCCTGGCGCTGTCGTGCATCGGCGACGAGGGGAACCTGACCTACAAGCGCAGCCGCCGCGGGGACGCAGAGGTCGATCGCGCGATGGAGACCGTGCTCCGTGACTCGGGTGCCCCCCACCGCCTGCTCCCGTGGGAGCCATGGGGCGGGGACGAGCGCCAGTTTTGCTCGCCGGGATTCGATCTGCCGGTCGGCACCCTGATGCGGACGCCGCACGGAGGGTTCAGCGGCTACCACACCTCCGCCGACGGGCTGGATCGGATCAGGACCGATGCGCTCGCCGATGCCGTGGAGCGGTGCCTCGAGCTGGTCGACCTCCTCGAGGACAATCGCCGGCTCACCAACCTGAGCCCCTTCGGCGAGCCCCAGCTCGGGCGGCGTGGCCTGTATCGATCGGCGGGCGGAGCCGTGGCCACGCCGGATGACGAGCGCGCCCTGCTCTGGGTTCTCAACCAGGCCGACGGGCAATCCACCACCCTCGACGTCGCTCGGAGCTCCGGGCTGCCCTACGCGGTCGTCGCGAGCGCTGCCGAGCGCCTGGAGCGGGTCGGGCTGGTGGAAGGCGGCGGCACCGGCAACCGTTGGTTGGACGGACCCGTCAACGGGACCCCGCAGAAACCCTACGAGTGAGGTTCGGAGATGCCCACGATCTATCAAGATGCCGCGCTGGACGATCAGATCCGACGACAGAGGCTCTACGCGGGTGACCTCTTCACCTTCAGCGCCGGTGAAAGCGCCAGGGAGCTCTCCGGACTGGCGCGCGAGCTCAGCGAGGCCGCGTTCGCGCCGTACGAGCCCACCGTGGCCCAGGACGCGATGCCCGCCGAGCGCTACGTCGAGATCCTCACCGAGCTCAAGCCTGAATTCATCCACCACCCCCGCGCGAAGGAGTTGATCGCGGGACTCCTGTCGGAGGTCGGCGCCGACCCCGAGAGGACGTACTTCGACGTTCCCAGGCTTCGGACGATGGCGCACGGTGACTACCTGAACGCCGGTCTCGCCTACCAGTTCCATCCGCATCGCGACACCTGGTTCTCGGCTCCCACGCAGCAGCTCAACTGGTGGCTGCCGGTCTACGAGATCGAATCCGAGAACTCGATGGCCTTCCATCCGCAGTACTTCGACCAGCCGGTGCGGAACAGCTCCTCGGGCTACGACTACGACGAATGGAACCGGACCGGCCGCCGGCAGGCCGCGAAGCAGGTCACCAAGGAGACCCGCAAGCAGCCCACGCCGGAGGAGCCGCTCGACCTGGAGCCGGACCTCCGCATCGTGATCCCGCCGGCGGGGACGCTCGTCTTCTCCGCGGCCCAGCTGCACTCGACCGTTCCGAACACGACCGACAGGACGCGGTTCAGCATCGATTTCCGAACCGTCAACCTCGACGACCTGGCGGAGGGAATCGGCGCGCGGAACATCGACTCCGAGTGCACCGGGACCACGCTCCGGGACTTCGTCCGCGCCAGCGACCTCGAGCCCCTGCCGCTGGACCTGATCGCCACGCCCAGAAATCCCGCACCGCTCGCCGCGACCACCACCTAGTAAGGACGACTGGGAAGGCAAACGCGGCATGGGCGAGCGCAAGCTGAAGCCGGGAGACGTCGTCGAGGTGCGAGCGCCGGACGAGATCCTGGCCACCCTGGACCGGGGGTCCTCGGTTGACGCGATGCCGTTCATGCCTGAGATGCAGCAGTTCGTCGGCCAGCGCTTCACCGTTTCGCAGCGCGTCGAGAAGATCTGCGACACCGTCAGCGGCGGCTTTCCACGGAGCCTCAGGATGCGTGGCACGGTTCTGCTCGACGACCTACGCTGCGACGGCTCGGCACACGGCGGCTGCCAGGCAGGCTGCCGGATCTACTGGAAGGAGGAGTGGCTTCGCCGGGTCGAGCCCGGCTCGGAGCCCGGCGATCGCAACGGAGATCCTCTCGCCGCGCTCGAGCGGCTGGTGGATGGCGCCACGGCCGCGGTGACCGGCGCCAATGGCTCGGTGGAGTCCTACCGCTGCCAGGCGACCGAGGCACTCCGAGCGAGCAAGCCCCTGAACCGCTACGACGTGCGGCAGTGGGCGCGCGAGCTCACCTCCCGGAACTTCCGCCCGCTGCGCCTGCTGCGGGTCGCAATGCGCGCCATGCGCACAGCGCTCGGGCGACGGCTCCGGCTCCTCAGTTGGTCGCCGCTGCCGGATCGAGGCGTTCCGGCTCCCACCCGGGCGAATCTCGACCTCCAACCCGGGGACACGGTTGAGGTGCGGTCACGGGAGGAGATCGCCCGCACCGTCGACGAACGCGGAAAGACCCGTGGACTGTCCTTCGACTGGGAGATGCTCCCCCATTGTGGCGGGCGCTACCGCGTCCAGGACCGCGTCGAACGGATCATCGACGAGACGAACGGTGAGATGATCGAGATCGCAAGCGACTGCTGGGTCCTTCGCGGAGTGGTCTGCAGCGGTGAGCACAGCTCGGGACGGTGGTGTTGCCCACGCGCGATCTACCCGTACTGGCGGGGGGCCTGGCTGCGCCGCGTCGATGAGCCGGAGACCCCGTTGGACCGACGACGCAGTGCCCATGTCAGCGAGACCTGACATGCGGGTGACGGAGAGCCCCTACCCGGCGGCGGACGCCGGGCGGGTCAGCGTCACGGTTGGAATCCCCACCCGAAACCGATCGCCGCTGCTCCGCCGGGCAATCGCCAGCGTGCTGGCGCAGAGCTACCGCGACTTCACGCTGGTCGTCTCCGACAACGCCTCGGACGATGCCACCGCCGAGGTAGTCGCGTCGTTCGACGACCCGCGGATCGACTACCGGCCGCTGGACCGGGCGATCGAAAGGGCGGCGAACTTCAATCGCCTGATCGCGCTCACTGATGCGGACTTCCTGGTTGCCCTCGGCGACGATGACGAGCTTCATCCCGATCACCTCTCCCGGACGGTCGAGACCCTGAAGCGCTGGCCGACGGTCGGGGTCGTTCACACCGCCTACGAGATCGTCGACATGCGCGACTCCGCGCTGGCCGCCACGGTCCGTTCGGGCAAGCCCCAGGATTCGATCGCGCTCATGACCGGATCCCGTTTCATCGAGCGGAGCATGAGGGAGGGACCGACGGTCTGCCTGTCATCTGCCCTGTTCCGCCGGGCCGCACTGCTCAACGCCGGCGGCTGGCGGTCGGAGGACGGGGTCATCGACGATCTCCCTCTGCTGCTGCGCGTGGCGGCCGGCTGGGACTTCGCGTATCTCGACCGTCCGCTTGCGCTGATGCGGGCGCACTCCGAGGCAGACTCCTCAACGCTCGGCTCGTTCACTCCGAACGGCTTTCGGTCGTCGCGGTCCCTCCCGGACATCGTCCATGGGCACCGGCGGAAGTTCATCGCCGAGGCCGACCTGCCGGACGCGGAGGCACTGCGGCTCGCCCGGATCGCGGAGAAGATGCATCGGCGCGACGTCGTGGCTCACCTCTCCATGCGAGCAAAGACCGGCGACGGGACGCGCGTCGTGTTCACGGCGCTCCGGGGAGAGCTCCGACGCGATCCGCGCCTGGGGCTCGAGCCGGCGACCTGGCGCTTCATCGCCGGCCAGCTCGGGGGGCGGCGGCTTCGCGACAGACTCTGCAGTTGGCGCTCGCCGGTGGCGCGAGCCCGATAGCCCCTCCCTCGCCGGCCGGTCTCAGGTGCCGGGCCGCAGCCCCGGCACGAGGCCCCTTGCGATCCCCAGCAGCTGCCGGGCCACGCCCCGGGCCAGGACGGTCAGGCTGCCGGCGTAGACGGCGGCGCCGGTGAAAACCGAGAACAGGATGGTCAGGCCGCTTCCCATATCCATGCCCTCGAGCAGGCGGCTGCACAGAAGGATGGCTGCGAACGAGAGAACCGACGCGAGAACGGTTCCCTGGATGCGCCCGAGCACCGTCCTCGGCTTCAGCGAGAGCTCGCGCGTGGTCAGGACGAACGAGGGGAGCTCGCCGAAGAGGATCTCCGACAGGCTGAAGGCGACGGCAGCGCCGGCGATCCCGAACTGGCTTCCGAACCAGAGGCTGGGAGGAAGGGCGATCAGCACCGCCGCATTCAGGATCATCGATACGTGCGGCTTGCCGGCCGCATCCATGACCGATGTGTTCCAGGTCTGCAGCGTCTTCGCGATCACCCAGACGGACAGGATCTGGACGACGGGAACCGCCGGGACCCATTGCGCCCCGAACACGAGGGGAATCAGCAGCGGCGCGAGCGCGACCAGTCCGAAGAGCACCGGCAATGCCATCGCCGCGAGCAACGTGAACCCGCTCAACCAGACCTCCGCCACCCGCTCGACGTTGTCGCGCATGCGGGCAAACGCCGCGTAGATCACCTGGGCGATCGGCAGCGAGATCAGAAGCAGCGGAACCATGACCAGGGAGGTCGACAGGTTCCAGATTCCGAGGTCGTCGATGCCGACGAAGTGCCCGATCAGGGCGACTGAGATCAGGGTCTGGAACGCGCCGAAGAGGTGCCCCCCGCTCCTCGGCATCGCGAACTTCGTCAAGGACCGAAAGGCTGTCCGCGAGAACTCGAGCGATGGCCGCCAGCCGGCGGCGCCGATGAAGATCGCGGCGGCCACTGCGCTGAGGATGATCTGCTGAAAGACGAGGGCCCACGCGCCGGCTCCGAGCGCCGCCGTGGTCACAGCGCCGGCCGTTGCCACGATCAGGGCGACCAGGCCGGCACCCTGGATGACGTCGAAGCGCATCGCCCGGGCGAGCAGCGCGTTGCTCGCCGACCCCACGGCGACGATGAACAGCGTCAACCCACCGGCGATCACGAGCAGAGCGATCTGGGGATCGCCCAGCGCCAGCGCCAGCGGATAGGCGGCGAGCGCCACGCATGCCGATCCAAGGCCACCGGCCGCGAGCGCGGACCAGAACGCGGTCGACGCCAGTCGCTGCGGCGCGCGTTCGGCCTGGATGAGCGCGCCGGAATATCCGAGATCACCGAGGATGCTGGAGTAGGAGGCGATCGCGAGGGCCACGGCGGCGGCGCCGTAGTCGCTCGGGCTCAGCAACCGGGCGAGGACGATCACCCCGCCGAACCTGATGACCTGGCTTGCGATTTGTGTTCCAACCGCCCAGACGGCGCCATGCTTTAGGGAGCGCTCGACCTCATGAGGCGCCACGTCAGCCGGCCCGTTCGCTGCCGGCCCGGAGGATTCCGTCTCAGGGAGAATCCTGAAGGCCTCCACCACGCCGTCGCCGGCGGGGTAGCCGGCGTCTGCCCACGCAACGAGCTCATCGCAGAGCACGTCGATTCGGTCCTGTTCGCGCAGGCCCGACTTCAACTCCTGGGCGGACTCGGTGATCGCGGCGACCTGGCTCCTCAGTACCTCCGGATCGTGGGAGTCGGTATCGACCGATCCATCCTGCGCCTGTCTGAGACGGAGCTCAGTGCTGGCGGCCCGCAGTCGCTGCCAGGCCCCCTCGGGCGCGGCGTCCGACGGCTCGCCCCGAGCCGATCGTGCGCGCAGGCCGGTCCTC
Organism: uncultured Solirubrobacterales bacterium; assembly: GCA_963815045.1. GTDB lineage: Bacteria > Actinomycetota > Thermoleophilia > Solirubrobacterales > 70-9 > DASUPK01. Next base: position 210,870 of record CAWFET010000001.1, on the reverse strand, counting down.
ACGGTGAGCCGTTGTGGGCGTAGAGCACATAGGAGCCGCTCCTCGCGACCGGTGAGAACTCGCTAGCCGCGACCTGCGACGGGGCGTCGGAGCCGTACTCCGATGACGTGTTGGGCTCGCTCCAGTCATCCCACCGGGAGGTGAGCAGGAGGTAGTCGGCGGTCCTGAGGTCGTCCGCGAGCCCCGAGTGATTCGAGTTGCTGGCGCCGGGATTGAGCTCTGTGTAGAAGGAGGCCGGACGGAGCTCCGGCATCAGGAAGTAGACGAACGTGTCCGCATAGTTCGTGCGTCGCAGGTCGGCGGGCCCGACGAAGAGCGAGTCCCCCGGCGCGGAGATCTCCGAAAGGCGAGGCAGGATCGCGTTCAGATCTGAGGCAGCGCGCTGGGAGTGAATCGGCACCGATCGTCCGTTGATTCGCACGTCATAGGCGGCGCTGCCGCGGTTCAGCACATCGTCCCGGATCGGCGGGCCCGAGGCGCGCGCCAGAGCTCCGGCCGCCAAGAGCGCCAGCACGGCGGCCGACCCGAGCAGCCATCTTCCGGAGTAGGGCGCCTTCGAAAGGGCGGAGGCCGCCTCCGCAACGAGGAGGGGCACGCCGGCCAACGCGACGCAGCCGACGCTGACCACGTGACCGATGTCGGCGCGCTCGAAGGTCTGAGGGAACAGCGCGAGGCAGAACAGCCCCAGCGCGAGGAGGAGCGCGCCTCGATCCCTGCTGGTGAAGGAGCGCCAGAGGAGCGCACCGGCCCCGAGCATGCCCACCGTGGCCAGAACCGTGGCAAGCAGCAGCTCTCCCTCCACGGTTCCCGGCCCGGGGACTGGCAGGCGCCTGCCCGGCCGCGACGCCGCCAGGTCGCTGACGAGCTGCGAGATCCCGTCCGGCCCCACCACAGCGAGCCAGACGACGGTGGGAATCAACGCGGCGAGGAACCCGACCACGTAGGTCCAGCGCGCCGACCGCCCTGCGCGCATCAGCAGGGGGACGGACGCGAGCACCACCGCCGGAGCCATCGCGACGTAGAGGAGGACCGCCAGGCCCGAGGAGATCCCGCTGGCCGCTGCCAGTGCCGTGACAGCCCGTGTCCGGTCCCCGGTCTCCGACCCCCGCGCCGGTGGCGAGCGGCCCAGTAGGGCGAGTCCCAGAAGGCTCAGCGCTAGCCCGCTCCAGAAGGCGAACGCGCCGACCCCCACCGGGTACATCGCCAGCGCCGAGATGGCGCTCGCCGCCGCCGCGGGGAGTATTCCCCATCGCAGGGCGATCGCGAAGATCGCCGCGAGGATGATCAGCCTGGCCGCGAAGCCCAGGGCGCGCTCGACGCCCACGCTCGGAGTGGCGACGTCGAACGCCGCCGCGGCCAGCCAGGGCTGACCCGGTCCATAGAAGGTCTCGAAGTCGCGCCCCGGCAAATCCCCGTCGTTGACGAGCTGGCCGTACGCCAGCACCGCGCCCTCATCCATCTCGGAAACCGGCGCGCGCAGTGAGGGGACGAGCAGCGCACCGCAGAGAAGGACGACCGCGCTTCCCGCCAGCGCGGTCTTGAGCCACCCCGCCTCGGACAGGCTGCGTCGAACGGGCAGGACGTCGAGGACGTCACGCTCGATGTGCGCGTCGCTGGGGGCTGCGCGAGCGCCCCGGGCGTAGCGGTCCATATTCATTAAACGCCTCGGGGCGGGGACTTCTTACGCCGGGGCCGGCATTCCCAGGGGCGTCGCCCTCGGCGATCGCCAGCGCTGGGGGACCGCCGCGGCCAGGGGCCCGAGCACCATCCAGTAGCCGACCTCCTCGCGAAAGCCCAGGAGGCGCGGCTGCCCCGACAGCCGGGCGGAGAGGGGCCGCAGGTCGGCAAGGCCGAGGTTGGTCAGCAGTATCGACGTGCCGCGGTCCCGCGAGGCGAGGCGGTCGATCAACCCCGGCAGCGGCTCAGAGCACATCCGGACCGCGCGTCCAAGCCTGCTGACCTCGAGCGGACCTGCACCGTCGTCCGTGAACGCAGGCTCGCGGTCGAGGTTGATCACCAGGAGTGACGCGTCGCGGCCGCCGGCGAGCAGGTCGTCCACGTCCGTCCGGATGTCGCCGAGAACGCACCGGCTCCCTCCGCTGGCCCGAGAGCCCCGGTGCGCAGCAATCGACTCCCGCAGCCAGCGATAGCGCCACCGATGGGAACTCAGGATTCGAGCGCCTGGACGGGGCCGGGAAGAACCTGCGACGACGCCTCCCGGCACCCGGACCGGCAGAGAATCGGGATGAGCCCCCGCCACAGCGCGACGGGCCACGTCCAGGCGATCGAGGTTGGCCGTGAGGCTGTTGTGGGTCAGCGGGATGTCGACGACGCAGACGCGGCGTCCCAGCGACCGGGCGCGCAGCCCGTACTCCACCGCATACGCGTGCCAGCCCAGCTCCGGGGATTCGGAGAGCGGCTCGCTCCGGACGAGACGCCGCGGGGCCATGAAGAGAAGCTCGTCCAGGCTATCCACATCGGTGGGTTCCCGCACCGTCTCCCCGAGCAGGACGACACGGTCGCGGACGCGGCCGACGAGACGGCCCCTCGCGTCGACGCCGATCGCACCGAGGAGGCCGATCCGGTCATCCTGAGCGAGAACGCGCGCAGCCGCCTCCAGGGCCCGCAGTGAGTGCAGGCATACGTCCTGATGGACGAAGACCAGGATGTCGTGGCGGGCCAGCGACGCTCCGTGGTTCAGGGCGGCGCCGGCCGTGGCGAATGATCCGTCGACGTTGTCGATCGGCAGGTATTCGACTGGGGCCTCATGCCGGTGCTCCTCGATCGATCGGTCGAGGCAGCGGCTTCTCACATCCGGATCGTTGAACACGCAGATGATCGAGAGCGGCACCGGCCGGGAGCCCACTGCGCTCATTCCCCCAGATCGGCCCACGCCCGGTCGCGTTCGGAGATCACGCGCTCTTCGGCGGCGGGCCACTCGATCCCGAGAGCCTGATCGTCCCAGCGGACCCCACGAGCAGCCTCCGGCACGAAGTGGTGAGACATCTCGTAGAGGACCTCGGTGTCGTCCTCGAGAGTCTGGTAGCCCTGAGCAAATCCCTCGGGCACGTACGCCAGACGCCCGCTATGGGCGCTCAACTCGACCCCGAGCCACTCGTTGCGTGTCGCCGAGCCCTGGCGGAGGTCAACCATGACCAGAAAGATCGAGCCGCGCGTGCAGCGCACCAGCTTGATCTCGCGGTGTGGCGCCTCCTGGAAGTGAAGGCCGCGCAGGGTGTCCCGCCGCGGACTGTTGATCGTGCTGCTCTGCACGACGCGCATCGGCGCACCATGGGCCGCGAACTCCCGCTCGCAGAAGGTTCGGGCCAGGAACCCTCGCTCGTCGGCGTGTGGTTCCAAGTCGATCAGGTACGCGCCCTCGAGTTGGGCGGGTGTGAAGATCACGAAGCGAGCGAACGGGACGGCGCAGCGGACGGGAGTCGCCAGCGCAGGTCCTGGTCGAGTCGGCCGCTTTCCTGAAGCTCACGCACCCGGTTGATTCGCAGGTATCGGGTGCCCGTGAACTGCTCGTAGGTCAGCCCGTGCCGGGCATAGGCCTCGGCTAGCTGCCGCACGCCTTCACGGACCGTCCACTTCGGCTCAAAGGCTGGCAGTTCCCTCGCGATCTTCGAACAGTCCACCCGATAGGAGCGCTTGTCGGGCCCGCCCCCCGCGGCGAACGATGCGCGGGCGCCCGGGACCTCCTCCTCGACGATCTCGGCAAGGTCCCGGATCCGGTAGTTCTCACCGCTCGCGCCGACGTTGAAGGCCTGATCGTGCACGACCTCACGGGGAGCTTCGAGGACCGAGATGAACGCGCCCGCGATGTCCTCAACGTGCACGAGGGGACGCCACGGCGTCCCGTCGCTCTGGATCAGGACCTCACCGGTGGTGTGGGCGAACCCGACGAGGTTGTTGACGACGACATCGGCACGCAGGCGCGGTGAGCACCCGTAGGCAGTGGCATTGCGCAGGAACGTGGGGCTGAACGAGTCATCGGCGAGCGTCGAGATGTCGCGCTCGGCGAAGACCTTGGATTGACCGTAGGGGGTCACCGGCGCGAAGTCGGCGCCCTCGTCGAGCATCTCCTCCCCCGCCCTGCCATACAAGCTGCAGGACGACGAGAACAGAAAGCGCTGGACCCCGGCCGCCTTCGCCTGCTCCGCGACGCGCACCGAACCGAGGTGGTTGATCTCGTACGTCGCCAGCGGGTTGAGATCCCCCACCGGGTCGTTGCAGACTGCCGCGAGATGAATCACCGCATCGAAGCCGGACATCACGCCGGCGTCCAGGTCGCGGACGTCCATCTCCAAGGACTCGACCGCCGGCGCGTCTGCACCGAAGGTGCAAGCCGCGAACAGGTCGGAGTCGAGCCCGATGACTTCGTGGCCGGCCCGGTTCAGCATGGGGACCAGGACCGACCCTAGGTAGCCGTTATGACCAGTGACGAGTGCGCGCACGCGAGGCTCCTGTCGTTGTCGGTTTCGTGAGGAACTGCTGTCCGTCGCCGGGAGCCGGCTCGCGGAGGCGCCGTCCCAGCGCCCAGGCGAACAACCTGAGGCCGAACGGGATCCCCTGGATCACGTAGCGCCTGAACAGGCGTCGCGGCTCATGCAGGAGGCGATGAATCCACTCGAGACCCAGGCGCTGCACCACCGCCGGAGCCCGCTTCTGCTCGCCGGCGACGAAGCTCAACGAGACTCCCACGCCAGCAAACCAGGCGTGGGGCAGTTCGGATCTGAGCCGGTGGATCAGTCTCTCCTGCTTGGGAAAGCCCAGCCCGATCAGAACCAGGACGGGTCTCGCGTCCCGAACGACCGCCGTGATCGTCTCCAGCTCCGCCGGATCGTCCTCGAATCCGAGCGGCGGGCAATACGACAGCACGCTGCCGAGGTCAGGATTGAGGGCCTCGAGCCGCCGAGCGGCTGCCTCCGCGACACCGGGGTTCCCGCCCAGGAGGAGGACGCGCGCACCGGCCTCGGCCGCCGCCTCGGGAAGGCTGAAGGCCAGGTCGCTCCCGGCGACCCTCTCGGGCACGGGGACTCCTGCCAGCCGCGACGCCCAGACGATCGGGACCCCGTCCGCGACCCGGTGGCTGGCTTCGAGGATCAGCTCCCTGCTCTCGGCATCAGCCGTGAACTGGCGCAGGATGTCGAGGTTGGGCGTCACGATCCAGCCGCCCCTGCCCGAGCGGACGCCCTCCCGGAAGGCCCTCACCAGGCCGCGCTCGTCGAGGGCGTCGAGGGGCAGGCCCATGACCGGCGCCTCCGCGCGGGGCGCCTCGTGCGGGCTGCGAAGCTGGGTTGTGGCCGGCTCCATTCACCGGATCAACGGTTGAGCTGAGCCGTTCTGATCGCCCTGATTGCGATCGGCCCGGAAGCTCTGCCCGCCCCAGCCGTTGATTGGGAAGATGAAAATCGCGCTGTCGGGCTCCAGGGCGCGCCCATCCCTGCGCGCCGTCCTCTACCACCACATCACCAGCCGACTTTCCTCGCTGGTCGACCGACTGGCGGTCAGCACGCCCCTCGCGGTCTTCGAGGCCCACATGCGCAAGCTGGCTCGCGACTACGAGGTCGTCAACCTCGACACCGTCCTCGCCGGGAAGCAGCCGCATCGCGCGCTACTGATCACATTCGACGACGGGTATCGCTCGTTCGTTCAGTCCGCGTTGCCCGTGCTGCGACGGCTGGGCCTGCCGAGCGTGTTGTTCGTCAGCGGAGCGTGCCTCGATCCGGGCACGCTCCCGCTTGACAACCTGCTCTCGTACCTCTGCGCGAGCATCGGCCTCGAGCGCCTGACGGCGGCGCTCGATCCCCGCGCGCCGCGGCCGCACAACTTCCTGGAGCTCCTCGACGTGGTCGCGGCCCTGCCGTACGGCCGCCGCCTCGAGGTCGGGGACGAGCTGGCGAGCCGGTTCGAGGTCGACCAGGCGGCGCTTCGGGCCGAGACCGGGCTCTTCCTCGAGCCCCAGGACCTCGCCGGGCTGGCTGCGGACGGATGTGAGGTCGCGAACCACACCCGCAACCACGTGTTCTGCAGGTCGATCCCCGACGAGGAGGTCGCTCGCGAGGAGATCGTCGAGCACTCTCGCCGACTCGAGTCGCTGACCGGATGCCCCGTGCGGGCCTTCAGCTACCCGTACGGCAGGCGTGAGGATGCAACTCCGATGATCGAGAGGATCCTGCGCGAATCCGGACACAGCGCCTCGTTCCTGGCGGAGTCGCGGCTCCATCTCAACGGCAGCACCCACCAGGTCTGGAACAGGGTGCGCCTCGACGGGTACGCGAAATGGCGGATCGGGCCCGAGCTCGAGGTGATGCCGAGCCTGCGCGGGGGACGCGATTGGCTGCGGGCGACGGCCCAGCTCCTCTGAGGTTCAGCACGTGGCGCGGGGCGGACTCTCGGCCCAGCGGAGGAGGTCGCGCCGCAGCCAGACCATCTTGTACCCCACGGGCGTGTACTCGCCCGCTTCGTAGAGGCGCCTTCGGGTCCGCGACGTCGCGGTCGCGTTCCTGACGTCGAACTCGGAGGTGTGGCCCCGGAGGAGGAAGGCTCCGCCGTCGAGGGGCCCCCGGCGCAGGTAGGCGAGCCACGGACTGATCGCCTCGACCCGTGGGTCGTAGAACCAGCTGTACCCGACCACCCCAACGACATCGGTGTGTGCGCGCAGCAGCTCGGCGACGTTCCGGTAGGTCGCCTCCCAGCCGACCTCGTCGAACTCGTCGAGGTAGCGCGACTCGGTGTGCGGGGCGAACCAAGCCGGGGGGCCGCCCGGCATCGTGCGCCGCAGGGCGATCCGGGGGGCCCTCGCCCTGAGAGCGATATGGAAGCTGCCGGGCAGGCTCACGCGGGCCCGAAGGTCGATGACCTCCGAGCCGCAGGGGACCGACCACCCGGCGGCGAAGCGCAGGTCCCTGAGGAAGTAGTCGTCGCCGAGCCCGTAGCCGTTGTGCCGCTCGCCGAGGAACGCATACAGGCGCCAGAGCGCCGGCCCAACACGCTCGAGTACGTCCGCAGGAAGGTCAAGCTCCCCGAGGCGGAGGTGCAGCCGTGAGGCGAGATGAGCCACGAACGCACGATCGAACGCGCTGCGCTCCGCGTCGCCACGGAGCTGTTCGTGCGCAAGGCCCAGCAGCCGTGGAAAACGCGGTCCGAGATCACCCGCCGTCCTCGGCGTTCGCCAGTCCGCGAGCGCCTCATACAGCGGCACAAACCGCTCGGCCTCGACCGGCGCCAGACCCCGCGCCAGGCCGGCAAGGGCTCGCGATGCGCCGGCCAGCTCGTCTACGTCGTGGTGTGCGTGCGGCTTGACGTGGGCCGACACGCTCATCGGGTGTCGGCAGAGGTGCGCACCGCGCTCAGGCCCGCCCGCGCAGCCGCGAGATACCCGCGACGGCGCGCGGGACGATGCGACCAGACGGCGGCGCGGACCACACCGTCGATCGCCACTCCGATCGCCTCGAGCATGCTGGCGCACGGACCGTGATGCTTGCGCTGATAGCGCACCCGGCTCTGAGCCAGGATCCGTGCCGTCGTATCGCGCGGGGCGGACCCATTGCACAGGTGGTACGCGGTCGCCCGCGGCTCGTACCCCGCCTGCCATCCGCGTCCGCGAAGGCGGCGAAAGAGGTCCGTCTCCTCGGAGTAGAGGAAGAATCCCTCGTCAAATCCCCCGGCGTCCTCCAGCGCGGTTCGGCGCAGCAGGACGCAGCCACCTGAGACCCAGTCCGGCGTGGCGGATCGCCGGTAGACGGTTGGGTCCGTGATCACCTCACCCGCCCAACTCGCGTCCGGGGCCAGATGGTGCAAGCCGAGCGCCTGTGAGTAGGTCGAGCGAAGGCTGGGAAACCGGCGCTGCGTGCACAGCAGCCTGCCGCCGGCTCCGTATGTCCTCGGCCCCACTCCCCCGAGGGCGGGATCCGCCTGAAGTGCGCGCACGAGGGACTTGAGGCTCTCGGAACCGATTCGCGCGTCCGGGTTCAGCAGGAGCACGAACTCCGCCGCGCCGGCCGCCAGCCCGACGTTGCAGCCGTACGCGAATCCGCCGTTCCGCGGTGCCCTGATGATGCGTATGGGCAGGTCGGCGACGGCCGCGGCCGAATCGTCGGGCGAGGCGTTGTCGACGACGGTGACGTTCACCCATGGCAGCCCGGCGAGGGGTTGGACGGAGGTGCGCAGGACGTCACGGCTGTTGTAGGCCACGATCACCGCGTCGACGGTGGCCTTGGTCGTCACCTCCGCGCCGGGATCCGGCCGCAGGTTCGTGGTCTGGCTATCAGGTGTCACGCGGCGATCACCTATAGGACCAACGAGCAGGGCGGTCGATGTTTTTCGCCGTGACGCCGCCGTCACGAGTTCCAGGCGCGCGGCCAGAAGATTCACGTTCGTCGGCACGTTCATCTGGAGACGCGACCAGTGACTGGATCGTCCGAACCATGAGCGCCTTCGCGGTACTGACGCCCAGCTATGGGCCGGATTTCGAGCTGTGCCGTGAGCTGAACCGGTCAGTGATGCAGTGGACGGCGCCCGACGTCCACCATCATCTCGTCGTTCCGCAGTGGGACCGGAAGCTGTTCGGTCGCCTGCGGGGACCCCGGACCGAGGTCTGGACGGTCGACGAGCTGATGCCGCGGCGGATGGTGCCCCTGTCTCCGTTCAACGTCTGGGTGGATCCGCGCCGCCCGTACCCGCCCGTCAGGGGCTGGGTCATGCAGCAGATCGTCAAGTTCGCCGCCGCCGCCGAGCTCGGGGTGGACCTGCTCGTGCTCGCCGACTCAGACGTCGTCCTGGTGCGACCCGTCACCATCGACACCTTCCGGAAAGACGGGCGGGTCCGCTTCTACAGGAGCGACGATGCGGTGGACGAGCGCCTGCCCCGGCACCTGCGCTGGCACGAGGTGGCTCGCGACCTGCTCGGGCTGCCCCCCGCAGGGTCACCGCCGCTGCCGGACTACATCAGCGCGTTCAACGTCTGGGATCGCCGAATCGTGCTGGCGCTGCGAGAGAGGATCGAGGCCGTCACGAAGCGGCCTTGGCTGGACGCGATCGCGTCCCAGCTTCACATCTCCGAGTTCATGCTCTACGGGGTGTTCGTGGATGCCGTGCTCGGCCCGTCCGCACCGGTCATCCCCGAGGGGTCGATGCTCTGCCACAGCCATTGGGGCCCCGAGCCCATGGCCGACGCCACTGTTCCGGCCTTCGTCGGCTCGCTGCGGCCGGACGACGTCGCGGTGATGATCTCCGCGCGGTCGGAAACCCAGCCGAACGTGCGGCGAAAGGCGCTCTCCGGCGTCCGCTCCAGCGTCGCGCTTGGGAGCTGACCATGCGGCGTTTCAGCGAGGCGAGCTTCAACCGGGCGTTCGAGGATATGGTCACGGACGTTCGGTGGCAGGAGGACTCGGGGTACTACCCGCGTTACCGCACGAGGTACGCGGCGATCCTGCGGCGGTTCGCCGAGCAGGCGCCCGAGGATCCGGCCGAGGTGCTCGACATCGGGGGTGGCCAGCTGGCGTATCTGGCAGCCGCGCTCTGGAGCGACAACGGGTGCGTCGCGGACGTGCAGGAGGGCTGCTTCTCCGAGCTGCGGGAGGCGGGAATCGACGCATTCCGGTGGAACCTGGCGGTGGAGGACCCGCCCACCCAGCGGCGCTTCGACGCCGTCTTCCTCTCCGAGGTGATCGAGCACCTGCCCGTGCCCGGCCACATCGCGCTACGGCGGCTGCGGATGCTGCTGCGGCCGGGAGGCCTGCTGCTCTGCTCGACCCCGAACCTCTACCGCCTGCGCAACGTCGTCTATCTGTTGCGCGGCCGGCAGCTGTTCGATCATTTCGACCTGCCGGGGGTGAGGGGCTACGGCCACGTCCTCGAATACTCGGCCGAACACCTCTCGTGGCAGCTCCAGCGTGCCGGGTTCGCCGACTTTGCCGTCGAGCTGAGGAACTTCGAGCACACTCCGAACGAGCGGCTGGACTGGGTGCTGTCCTCCGTCGGGGCCCCATTGCGGCGGATCCCCCGCTACCGCGACAGCCTGCTGGCTGTCGCAACGGCCGCCGGGCCCGCAACCGAGGGATCCGTTTGACCCTCGATGCAACCCGGGACAGAAGATCCTCGCCCGCTCGTTCGTTCATCAGGCAGGGAAGCAGGCTCAATGAAAGGTTCGGCGCGAATGGTCAAGTCAGCGGTAACGGTGGATACATGCGCATGTGGCTGATGGCGCTCCCGCGACCCTGCGCGCCGTACCCAGGCAGCCAGTGACCGCGCGGGAACAGCTCGGCTCGGTCGTGATCCCGGCGCACGACGAAGCCGCGGTGATCCAGCGGACCCTGGACGCCCTGTTCACGGGCATCGAGCCCGGCGAGCTGGAGACCGTCGTGGTCTGCAACGGCTGCACCGATGACACAGCCCTGGTCGCTCGAGCTTCCGATCATCCGGTGCGAGTTGTCGAGTTGGAGGGCGCTTCCAAGCCCGCCGCCCTCCGTCGTGGGGACGCGGAGGCGAGGGCTTATCCGCGGCTGTATCTGGACGCAGACGTGTCGTTGCCCGGGTCGGCGGCGCGCCTCGTGCTCGAGCGACTTCGGTCCGGCGCGCTTGCCGCCAGGCCGCCGGTCCGCTACGAGGTGAGTGGGGCCTCCGCGCCGGTGCGCAGGTACTACCGCGCCCGATCGCGGGTCCCGGCCGTCCTGGGCTCGCTGTGGGGCGCGGGCGTCTATGGGCTCTCGGCGGCCGGCAGGAGCCGGTTCGGCGACTTCCCGGACGTGGTGGCGGACGACCTCTGGGTGGACCGGTTGTTCGGCGACGAGGAGGTGGAGATCGTCGATTGCTGTCCGGTGGTCGTTCGGGTCCCGCGCCGCAGCCGCGATCTCGTCCGGGTCCTCGCCCGCGCCTATCGGGGCAAGCGGGAGAAGACGACCGCGCCCGATCTGCGCGACCGCGCCCCGGGCACGGTGACCTCCACACTGCGGGAACTGGGACACGCGGCGCTCGCCGGTCCTGCCGCCGCGCTCGATGCGGCGACGTACGCCGCCTTCGCGGCGGGCGCGAGACTCACGATGGCGCTACCGCACCGGGGCGGAGCAGCGTTCGCGGCCGTGCGGTGGGAACGAGACGCCAGTTCGAGGACGACCTGACATGGCCGCAGCCATCTCCCACTCCGGGGGGACCCTTGACCGCGTCCGGTCGATGTCATCGCGCTCGCGCGCGGTGATCCTGCTCCAGGTGTTCGCGGTGGCGCTGTTCGTGGTCCCGTCGGACACCGTGATCAAGCCGATCGGCGCCGGCGGCTATGCCGCCGCCCTGATCGGCATGGCCGGGTTCGCCGCGTTCCTGGCCGTGTGCCTCCTCGGTCTCCACAACCCGCTCGCGCGGCGTCATCCGATAAGGGCCGTGCTCTGCCTGCTCTGGTTGTCCGTCCTCGCGTCCTACGTGCTGATGGACCGGGAGGCGTTGACGGTGCCCGAGCTGGCCAGCGCCGACCGCCTGCTGATGCAGCTCGCGCTGATCAGCGGGGTCGCGCTGATCGCGGCCGAGTTCCTCCGCTCGCTGCACGACGTGCGCAGGGTCCTGAGAGTTCTCTGCTGGGCCGGCGCGTTCTGCGGAGTGGTCGCGGCACTTCAGTTCTGGGTCAGCCTGGACATCGCGCCGTATCTACGCGACCTGCCCGGCTTCTCGCTCAACACCAACGACATGGGGATCGGAAGCCGGGGCGGATTGAACCGGGTGGCCGGGACGTCCATCTACCCGATCGAGCTCGGGGTCGTGGCAGGGATGCTGCTGCCACTCGCGATCTATCTCGCGGTCTACGACACAGAACGGAGTACCAGGCGTCGCTGGGCGCCGGTTGGGCTGATCGCGCTTGCTATCCCAGCGTCGGTGTCGCGTTCGGCCGTCATCTCGGTCGCCGCGGGCGTCGGGGTGCTGGTCGTCCTGATGCCGGCCCGTCAGCGGCTGGTGGCGCTCTGTGCTCTGCCATTCAGCCTGGTCGCCGTATTCATGACGGCCCCGGGGGTGATTCGCACGCTCCTCAACTTCTTCGGCGCCGGCACCACCGACCCCTCGGTGGCCGCCAGGGTGAGCGACTATCCGCTGGTCGAGCAGTACGTACACCACGCCCCCTGGTTCGGTCGCGGCGGCTGGACGTACTTCCCCGACAACGCCATAGACATCCTTGACAACCAGTTCCTGAAGACGGCGATCGAGCTGGGATTGGTCGGCGTCGCAGCCCTGACGGCGTTCTTCCTGGTGCCGACCATCTCGGCCCTGATCGCGAGGCGACAGAGCAGTGACCCGGAACTCCGGTTCCTGTGCGCTGCGCTGGCCGGTGCCGCGCTTGCCGCAACGGCCTGCTCCTTCACGTTCGATTCGCTGTCGTACCCGATTTTCACGGGGCTCTACGCGCTGGACATCGGGCTGATCGGTGCCGCCTGGCAACTCGCGGCGGCCGAGGCTCCGGCGAGGGTCCCTTCCGGCACCGAGTCCGTGCCAATGAACAGAACACTGCTACCGGCTGGAGGCTGACCTTGGACCTGCTCCTCATCCTGCGGAAGATGTGGCGCCACCGCTTCGTCACGCTGCCGATCATTGGGCTCACCCTGATCGCCGCGTTCTACGTCGTCGCGGTTAAGGCCCCTGAATACAAGGTCTCATCCAGCTACGTCCTCATCAATCCTCCGCCCCCACCGACGGCGGACCAGATCGCCCGCAAACCGGCGCTGGGGCGCATCAATCCCAACAATCCTTACACCCGCTTCTCGGACCAGTCGGTGATCGTCAGCCTGCTGTCCAGCAGCCTGAGCGCCGATGCGGCCCGTCAGCAGCTGGTCAACGAGGGCGCGGATCCCCGATACACGGTTTCCCCGGACCTGCAGCTCGGCTACTCGAGCCTCGTCGTTCAGGTGGAGGGTGTCGGCTCCACGCCGGGGGCCGCCATGCACACCGCTCGGCTGGTTGGCGCCGCGCTCGGCCACGAGCTCGACCGCGTGCAGGCGTCTCAGGGCGTCGATCCGCACTACCGGATCAGGACGCAACAGGTCGTCGCACCCAACAGCCCGACCCAGCAGCTCTCCAGCACGCTGCGGCCGCTCGTCGGCGTGCTCGCGATCGGCGCGATCCTGCTGCTGCTGGGCGTCTCGGCGGCCGAGGCCCTGGACACCCTGCGCGCCGAGTGGAGGGAGCGCGGTCTGTCCGATCAGGACGGGAAACGAGATTCACTCGACGGCGCGGGCGTGAACAACAACGGGCGACATGACGGCGAGGACCATTCCATGAAGGACGGAAAGCGAGGCTCGCCTGTGAACAAGCTGCGACGCCGCCCCAGCAGGGCCGACAGCAAGGCGTGAGCCGCGGACTTCGGCGAGCGACCGGGTCAGCGCGCCCCGAGATGATGGGCTCGCTTCCCCCGGCCGGGCCCGCGCATTCGCCGGCGCCTGGCGCCCAGGCGGGCGAAGCCGCCTAGGAGGAGCCCAGCCACCGCGGCGGCGCTGACGATGACGGCCCACGGAGCCCCCGCCGCCGAGGCGGGGGGACGGCGGCCGACGGGAGGAGGTGTGGGAGGGACCGCCGCCGGGTGCGGTGAGCCGCATCTCGATCCGGTGGCGATGCGGTAGATGTGGATCGCGTTCCCGTCGGCGAAGCTGTCGGTGAACGTGCCGTGGCGGACCCGAACCGCGCGGTTCTCGCCCACCACCCGGGCCTTGGTGTCACCGACGCACCGGATCCTGAACCTGCCGCGCACCTGTCCTCCCGCCGAGCCGGCGAAGACGTAGAGGCGCTTCTTCCCGCTCTTGGCGTTCTTGCACTTCCTCCCCTTCGCCTTCGACCTGCACTTCTTCTTGGCGGTCACCCACTTGACCATCGAGGTCGTGCCCGGTCCCTGAGACCAGCCCGCGGTCACGGTCGGAGAGTTGAGGACGGGGGCGAGCGCCTCGATCTCATGGTTCGTGGCGGTCACCATCGCCCGGATCGGTGCGGACGCCGAGCCTGGGTCGGCCCCGTCGCGAAGGAGGTGCTGCGTCTGGTCGGGGCCGCCGAAGGAATGGTTGAAGTAGACGATCCCGCGGGCGCCGGCGATCAGGCTCTGCCACACGGCCGCGCGCACCTGCGGAGGCGTGATCGTCGGCCAATCGGACTCCGAGGCCGGATGGCCGAGTTCGACGATCGCCCAGACGGGCTTGGATCCCGCCGGGTGGATCAGGCTGCGAACCCGCTCGACGGTGGCGCCGTAGTTCGCCGCCCTGTGACATTGCGCCGGGCTCAGGGAAGCGCCGCCTCCGACCAGCGAGCCCCCCTCCGTCGCGGAGCAGATGTTGTCATCCGTGAACCAGTAGTTGTCGGCGGAGACGAGGTCCTGGTAGTCGTTCACGAACCTGGCCGCCTCCGCATCGGACTCCCAGAACGTGACGCCCTTGCCGTAGTTCGAATAGCGGATCGCCCGGTCCCCCGGCACTCCGGCGGCGATGCTCTGCATCTGCGAGTAGCCCGCGCCCGGGCCGGGGTTCATGTCGACCTCGTCGGCGAGGAACCATCCCTGGGTCTGTGTGTTCGAGCGCCAGTCATCGGCCTGGAGAACCGTCTTCATCCCGTTCGCCTGTGCGAGGGCGACATTGGAGTTGGCGGTCAACACGACATAGAGGTTGAGGCCCGCGGCCCTGTCAAGGTCCACGTTCGCCTTGGAAACCACGCTCTCGAACCAGACGCCGACCGGGAAGTACGACGCCCCGGCCGGCAGTGGGCGCGAGAACCTGGCGTAGTAGCCCGGACCGCCATCCACCTGGGCGAGCTTGATTGCCCCGGCGGGACCGGCGCTCCAGGCCTGGACCGCGGCGACAAGCGCGAGGATCAGGAGGACGGGCGCGCGCCGCATCGACGACAAGGGAGCTCAGGATCGCACTGTTGAGCCTGATCCGTTCTGCAGCAGCGAAACCGCCTCGTCCCGATCCCGGACGCCGAGCTTACGGACCACCTCGGCCGAGTGGCGGCGGATGGTGACCGGCGAGAGCTGCAGCCGCTCGGCGATGGCAGGTCCGCTCGATCCTTCGCACATCAGCTCGAGCACCTCCGACTCACGGGAGGTCAGCCTGGTGCCGCCGTTCCTCCCGGTGATCGATCGGTGGTGGCCGAGCGTCTGGAGATCGTTGAGCAGATCGGCCATCAGGGCGCGCGGGATCGCCGCCTCGCCCGCCAGCACGCCGTGGAGCGCGTGCGGGATGCGATTCGGATCCATCGTCCTCACCAGGTAGCCGGACGCCCCTGCGCGGATCGCATCGATGACCTCGTGCGGATCGGCCACGGCCGAGAAGACG
The DNA here is from genome assembly GCA_963815045.1 of uncultured Solirubrobacterales bacterium. Taxonomy (GTDB): domain Bacteria; phylum Actinomycetota; class Thermoleophilia; order Solirubrobacterales; family 70-9; genus DASUPK01. Next base: position 195,574 of record CAWFET010000001.1, on the reverse strand, counting down.
ACCACGCGCGCCTCCGGGACTCTCTGTGAGATCTCGCGCACGATGCGGATTCCACCGCCGGGAATGCTCGGGTCCACGACGCAGAGGGCCGGGTGCTCACGCCGGCACAGCTCGATCGCCGTCTCGGCATCTCCCTCCTCGCCTATGACGTCGAAGCCGGCGCCGTCGAGCAGCCGGCGCAGGCAGCTGCGCGTCAGAGGCTCGCGCTCGATCAGGACGACCCTGGGGCGTGGCTCAGCCATCCCGGCCCCCGAGATCGCCTGATCTCTGATGAAGCACTTGAACCTTCTGCGGCCACACAGCCGCTTACAACCCGGTTTTGCCTGCGAGTCCGGTTCGGATGCCCCGTCCTCGCATGCACTTCCTAGGATCGTTTTCCCAACTGCGGGAGAACATTAACCCGCCCGAACCGCAGTTCGCAACCGAACTTTTGCGTAGCCGGCAGAACTGAGTACCGGCTCAGTACTTCTACGCTAGAGGCCGAGCGTCTTCGCGATGATGCCGCGCTGGATCTCGGAGGTGCCGCCGTAGATCGTGGAGACCAGGGTCTGGCGGACCAGGCGCTCCATGTCGTACTCGGAGGAGTAGCCGTAGCCGCCCATCATCTGCATGCCCTCGAGGGTGACCCGCTTGGCGGTCTCGGTGACGAAGAGCTTCACCATCGAGGCCTCCTTGGGGAGCATGCGGTCCTCGTCCTCGTCGACCATGCTCGCCACCCAGTAGGTCATCAGCTTGGCGGCCTCGAGATCGGTGGCGAGGTCGGCGAAGCGGTGCTGGAGCGCCTGGAAGGAGCCGATGGGGCGGCCGAACTGCTTGCGCTCCTTGGCGTAGGCCAGGGCGTCGTCGAAGGCGCGCTCGGCGACGCCGAGCTGGATCGCGGCGAGGATCAGGCGCTCGACGTTGAGGCCCGCCATCAGCTGGGTCCAGCCCTGGTCGACGGTGCCGAGGACGTTCCCCTCGGGGACTTCGACGTTCTCGTAGTAGACGGTGTTGGTCTCGCGGCCGCCCATCGTGTCGATCGGATCCATCGTCATGCCGTCGGTGCCGACCGGGACGAAGATCATCGAGAGCCCCTCGTGCTTGTTCTCCCCCTTGGTGGTGCGGCACACGGTCAGGACGTGGTCGGCGTTGCGGGCGTTCGAGATGAAGACCTTCTGGCCGTTGATGACGAAGCCGCCGTTGGAGCGCTCGGCTCGGGTCGAGAGCGAGCCGACGTCGGAGCCGGACTCCGGCTCGGTCATCGCGATCGACTCGACCGAGCCCTTGGCGATGTTCCCGAGCAGCTCGTCCTTCTGCTCCTTCGTGCCGAAGCGCTTGAGGGCGCCGGCGACGATCAGGGTCGTGCTGTAGCCGCCGATCGGGGCCATACCCCTGGAGGTCTCCTCCATGAACAGGCAGGCGTCGACCCAGGTCCCCCCCGAGCCGCCGTGCTCCTCGGGGATCGTCAGGCCGAGCCAGCCGAGCTCGGCCATCCGCTCATACACCTCTTTGTTGTGGAGCTCCGTGTAGCCGCTGGTCAGCTTCTCGCGCTGCTCGGCGGTGCCGCATTCGCGCTTGCAGAAGTCGCGGATCGCGGCGGCGAAATCGCGCTGCTCGTCGGTGAGCTTGAAGTCCATGGCGCGGGCAGACTAACGAAACTGGCTGCCCGGCCAGTCCCGCCGGCTAGCCGATCTGCTCCGGGATCCGGGCGCCCAGTGGGGCACGGAACTTGGCGATCGTCGTCGGTGTCGATGCCCCGAGCGTCTTGGCGTCGACCTTCTTCAACTCGCAGTTGACCTCGGTCGGGCCGATCTCGATGACGCCGTAGCCGCGGTTGACGAAGTCATAGAACTTGATGTGCGGGTTGACGGCGGCCAGGGCGGCCAGCGTGGACGGGGGCAGGCCGGTCGACTCCGGCAGGCCGGTCGATGTCGCCGACCCTCCCACGAACTCGGGCATCGCCGCACGTCCGGTCGCCTGATCGCCCGTCGTGTACGCGGTGCCGGCGAAGAACGTGTGGATGTCGCCGGTGATCGCGACCACGTTCTGGACGTTGTTGTCGAGGATGTGGTCGAGGATCTGCTTGCGCTCATAGCCGTAGCCGTCCCAGGCGTCCACCTGCGCCGGCACACCGGGGGCGAGCCGGGTGGCCATCACCATCAGCTCGGTCGCCCACACCTTCCAGGTCGTGGGAGCTCCGACGAGGCGGCTCTTGAACCACTCGAGCTGGCGGGCGCCGAGCATGGTGCGCGGGGCGTCGGCGTCGGTACATGCCTGGAGCTGCTCGTCGTTGCAGGGCTGCCGGTCTCGGTACTGGCGCTCGTCGGTCATCAGGATGTCGACGAGCTTCCCGAGCCGGTACTCCTCATAGATCCGGTTCCGGTCTCCCTTGTAGCGGGAGCGGGGCATGTAGTTGAAGAAGGCCCGGTGGCCGTTGGCCTCGCGCTGAGGGAATGGGACTCGGCGTGGGTAGTTCTTGAGCTGGGTCAGCTCGGGGTTCTGCTGATTCGAGCTCGGCTGTCCGTCGGCGTAGTTGTCCTCGACCTCATGGTCGTCCCAGACGGCGAGGAACGGATGGGCGTGGTGCATCGCCTGGAGGTCCTTGTCGGACTTGTAGAGGCGGTACTTCTCCCAGTACTCATTGAGGAGCTGGGTGTCGCCGTCGTGGTTGTTGCCCGTCCTGTCGAGACGAACGCCCTTGTCGTCCGAGTACTCGTAGATGTAGTCGCCGAGGCAGAGGACGAGGTCCAGGTCCGGCTCGTTGGCGATCGCGCGCTGCGCGTTGTAGAAGCCGGCCTCGTAGTGCTGGCAGGAGTAGAAGGCGATCCGGATCGGCTTGTTCGAGTCGAGCGGCGGGGCGGTCTTGAACCGGCCGACCGGCGACTTCGAGTCCTTGGTGACGAAGCGGTAGAAGTACTGGTGGTCGGGCTTCAGGCCCTTGACGAAGGTGCGCGCGGTGAAGTCGCGGTCCGAGCGGGCGGTGACGTCCTTCTCGAGGACGACGTTCTTGAACTTCGGGTCCTTCCCGACGACGACCTTGAGCTTGGACGTCCTCTTGATCTCGCCGAGGCGGGTCCAGAGCTCGATGCCGCGCGGGCGCGGGAACCCGGAGACGACGCCGAGATCGAACTTCGCGTGCTTGGCGGCCGGGATCCTCCGCTTGCGGGCGGCGGCGGCATAGTTGACCGGCGCCGTGACCGCGGCTCCCGTCGCCAGGGCTCCGATCAGGAAGCTGCGCCGCCCGAGGCGGTGCGAGCCGTCGAGAGACTCCAGATCCGGGCGTACGTCCTCGAGCTCGTGCAGGTCCATCGGTCTCCTCCTCTTTCCCTGGCTGTCTGCCGCGCCTACTAAATCACCGCCGGCACCCGCGCGTCTACCAACTTCATCGCAATCTTCGCGCAGAGCGCTGACCCGGACCCGGGCTCTCTCTCAGTTTTGTGGTCGCGCAGAAGGCCGCGGCTGCGATAGGGTCGGCGCCGCGGTGCCGGGACTGGCACGCAGGAGAGGAGAGGAACTTCATGAGGATCGAGTCGACCAGGGGACTCAGGATGCTGGTGTTCGCGGGCGCGCTCGCCGCGCTCGCGGTGATGCTCGTCGGCTCCGCCGACGGCAAGAAGAAGCACAAGGGCGGCGGCAAGGTGAGCGTGCTGAGCTCGCAGCAGCAGGCGATCCTCAACTCCGGGGCGATCAGCGTTCGCGTCAAGGGCGGCAAGGGCAAGCGCGTCGTCGTGAATGGCATCCAGGCTTCGGGCAATTCCCCTCTCACGAACCCGGCGAAGGTCAAACCCGGGAAGACCGTGAGCCTCCCACTCTCCAGCGCGGGCAAGACCGCGATGAGCAGCTGCTCGATCAACGGACTGCAGGGCCGTCTCCTCAAGGGCAAGAAAAAGAAGAAGAAGGGCAAGAAGAGCGCCGGCTCGCCGGTGACCCCGCTCGTCAAGGACCTGGCTGCCTGCCAGAGCCCGCCGCCGAAGGGACCGAAGTGCGACCCCATCGACCCGACGGTCTGCCTGCAGCCCTGGCCGAACGACTACTTCACCCGGGCCGACGCGAGCACCGCGACCGGGCGCCGGCTCGATCTGCAGTCCGATGAGATGCCCACCAACACGGCCGGGACGCCGATCGACACGACGGATCTCAACCGCGCCGACGGCTTCAGCCCCGGCAACCCGATCATCGTCAAGGTCCCGCAGGTTTCCACTCAGCAGGCGTTCGACAACAGCGACCTGGTCCCGATCACGGATCCCGCCAAGTACGCGGACCTGAACCAGGCCGCGGTCGTGATCGACACGAGCACCGGCGACCGCTGGCCGATCATCGCGGAGCTGGATCCGAACCCGAACCTGAACCAGCCGGGTGACACAGCGGACGTCAACCTGATCATCCGCCCGATGAAGAACTTCACCGAGGGGGACCGCTACATCGTCGCCCTGCGCAACCTGAAGGACGCGTCGAACAATTCCGTGCCGGCGCCGGAGTCGTTCAGGGTCTTCCGCGACAACGTCGCGACCTCAGACGCGGACGTCGAGGCTCGCCGGCCGCACATGGAGGACGTGCTGAACGAGCTGCAGAGCGACGGGATCCCGCGGGCGAACCTGTACATGGCCTGGGACTTCACCGTCGCGAGTGAGCACAGCCTCGCCGGCCGCGCGCTCGCGATCCGCGACAACGCGCTGCACCAGCTCGGAGACGACACGCCGGGCGACGGCCACCTGGACGGGACCGCGCCGTCCTTCCACATCACGAGCGTCTTGAACTCGGGTGACCCCGGCGTGCCGGCCCACACCTACCGCGAGATCACCGGCGAGCTCACGAACATCCCGTGCTACCTCAACAACGGGAACTGCCACCCGGGCGGGACGTTCAACTTCCAGTCGAACGGCGACGTGAACGCGACCCCGACCGGAACCGCCGACGATCCCGACACGGGGACGACCGGCGTGAGGTTCGAATGTGTGATTCCGGACTCCGCGGTCACCGGGGGCACGCTGACACCGACCTACAGCGGGATCTTCGGGCACGGGCTGCTCGGCGACTTCACGCAGGTCGGCGACATGATCAAGTTCGATCAGAGCGAGGCGAACATCAGCAACACGAGCTGGTGCGCGACCAACTGGGCGGGCTTCTCCGAGGATGACCTCGCGACCGTCGTCGGCGTGCTGGGCGACGTCTCGAAGTTCCCGCAGATGGGCGACCGGATGGTGCAGGGCTTCGTGAACATGATCTACCTGGGCCGCGCGATGACGATGTCCGGCGGCTTCAACACCGACGCGGCGTTCCAGATCGACCCCGATGGCGGCGGAGGCCCGAATCCCTCCGGCCCGGTGCTCCGGAATGGGGACGGCAACCTGTTCTGGGAGGGCATCAGCCAGGGCGCGATCATGGGCGGAGCGCTGACCGCGCTCGAGCCGGATTTGACCCAGTCGGTGCTCAACGTGACCGGGATGAACTACTCGACGCTGCTGCGCCGAAGCTCGGACTCCGGGGATTACCTGGATATCCCGGACCTGGGGCTCTGGGCCCACTACCCGAACCTGCAGCAGCGGCCGCTGATCCTGTCCCTGATGCAGCTGCTCTGGGACCGCGGCGAGGCCAATGGGTACGCGGAGCACATGACGAGCGATCCGCTGCCGAACACTCCCGCGCACCACGTGCTGTTGCAGATGGCCTACGGGGACCACCAGGTCTCCAACCTGGCCGGCGAGGTGGAGGCGCGCACGATCGGCGCGCAGGTCCACACGCCCGAATTGGACTCCGGACGGCACTGGGGCGTGGATCCGCTCTTCGGGCTGACGGGGATCGGCTCCTACCCCTACAGCGGGGACGCGGCGATGGTCTACTACGACGGCGGGCCGCTCGACTATCCGAGCCCTGCCGAGGGCACGGCGATCAAGACGTGCACGGACGAGAACACAGACCCGCACTACGGGACCGCGCCGGCGCCGCTGGTGGAGCTGCCCCCCAATCCGGCGAGCGTGTACGGCTGCGATCCGCACTCGTATCCGCGGCAATCGGTCGACGGCGTCACGCACGACACGACCTGGCTGTCACCGGCCGGGTCCATCGACCGGTGCGGTGGGTCGCCGGGGCGGCCGTGTTACTCCAACGGCTTCACCGGCGCGCCCTAGGCCAAGCCGCTAGCGGGTGGTCTGGTTGATCTGGTCCTTGACCTGATTGACCAGGCCGCTGACGCTCGTCTCCGCGCTGTGAAGCGCGGCCGCGACAACGACGAAGACGATCACGGCGAGGATCGAGAGGAAGGTCCCGATCCAGCCGGTGAGGCGGCCGACGCGGGCGAGCCCGCGATGGCCCGACTGGCGGCGCTCGGCGTTCCGGATGCCGATCGATCCGAGGACGATCGCGGCGATGCCGCACGGCAGGGCGACGAAGAAGCCGCCGGCGCTGAGGAAGATGAGGAGGATGGAGAGGGGGCCGAGGAAGACGGCCGCCAGGGCCGGAATGTTCGATTCGGCCTGGGGATGCGGGGCGAGGCGGCGGGGCACCGGGCCGCGGGCTGACGGGGCGGGCATGGGCGCGGTCGAAGTGGACTGGCGGATGCCGACCACGGTCGCGCCCACCTGAAGCTCGTCGCCGACGCCGAGCTCGACCGGCCCGGAGATGCGCTGCCCGTTGACATAGGTGCCGTTGGAGGAGCCGAGGTCCTCGACCACGACGGAGCCGTGGTCCGGGAGGACGCGGGCGTGGCGGCGGGAGACGCCGGGGTCGTCCAGGACGAGGTCGGCGGTTCCGCGCTCGCGGCCGAGGATCAGCTCTCGGTCGAGGGGATGCTCGCTGCCGGCCGCCGCCCCCTCGTGGATGACCAGTGAAGGGTCAGCCACCTGCGGGTGGTCAGGCTGGCTTGGCGGGAAGGGGTCTGGCGCCGTGCTCGCGGCGGTGTCGGATGCGCCGGCGGGCTCGGAAGCGGAGCGCGGTCAGGACGGCGGCGATTCCGGCCAGGCCGATCAGGAGGAACACGGCGGCGGACGGGCCGCCGCCGCCGCTCGTCCGGGTGACGGCCGCGGCCTGCTTCCAGACCAGGCTCTTCGAGGAGCCGACCTGGGCGCGGAGCTGCTGCTTGCCGCGCAGGCGGAGGGTGGTGTCGAAGACGCCGCCCTTGCTCACCCGGAGCTTCTTCACGGTGATCCAGCGGGAGCCCTGCCGGCGCTGGATGAGGAGCTTGCCGGCGGCGGGCGACTTGCCCCACGCCTCGAGCTTGTTGCGATCGATCCGGTTCGTGACGAAGGGGAAGCTGAAGGCGGTCAGGGATGGCTTGGGCCGGCCGTCGATGAAGTAGATGCCGGACTGGAAGCCCGCGTGGACGTTGGGGCGGTCGCTCGAGTCGTCGATCTGGAAGTTGATCGCGACGCTGGCCCCGGCCTTCCAGAAGAGATACATGGACTGCTGGATCCAGCGGGCCTGGGTCGCCAGCTTGGCGCCGACCGGGTTGGGGGGCTTGGAGTCCCACCAGAACTCGGTCACCCACACCGGGTGCTTGGTTCGAGCGACCGTGCCCACCTTCTCGGCGCCGCGGAGGACGCTCACGACGCGGCCGAGGTCGGGGGTCGAGGCGTCGTACTGGCTGGGGCCCGACTTGAGGGGGCCGCCGCCGGTGTTGTCGATCGGGTGGTGGGCGAAGACGTCGAAGTTGACCGGGCCGTTGCAGCCCGCGGTGCGGACGTACTTGACCTTCGCCGGCTTCTTGCCCTTCTTCTTCTTCTTGGTCTTGACGGGCTTGACGCAGAGAACGTGCTGCCAGAACTGGACCGGGCGGGAGCGGGCGCCGCTCGCCGGGTAGGGGCCGCCGGGCGGGTCGCCGTAGGGGTCGGTGCCGCCGACAACGACGTCGACCTTCGGGTTGACCGACTTGATCGACGCGTAGGCGGCGTTGAGCATCTCGCGGTAGTGGTCGGCGCCGGTGAAGCTCTTGCCGGTGAACTGGGGGGTGAGCCAGTCGCCCGAGTTGGGCTCGTCCCAGACCTCGATCGCCTGGGCCGCGGGGAGGCCGGCGTGGGTGCCGGAGTAGCGGGCGGCCACCGCCTGCGCGAAGTCCGCAAGGTCGGAGGGGTTGGGCTGCCAGGTTCCCGTCTGGGCGTCTGCCGGGCGGTTGGGGCCCTCGGCCCAGGTCGGGGCGTGGTTGATGCTGAGGAGGACCTTGAGGCCGTGGGCCTCGGCGTCGGTGACGGCGGGGTCGATTGAGCTGAAGTCGTAGGAGACGCTGTCCGGGTTGGTCGGGTCGACCGGCTTGTTGGGCGCGATGGCGGGCCACTCGATGGCCAGGCGGACGATGCCCGCTCCCGCGTCCACGGTGCGGCCGAGCCAGAGGTTGCGGTCCGAGGAGTTGGCCAGCTGGTACTCGTCTGCGTCGGAGAAGCCGGTGGTGAGTCCGCGGGTGGCGGAGGCGGCCGCGGGCAGGGCGAGCGCGGTCAGGGCGGCGCAGGCCGCGAGCAGGGCGATCAGGCGCGTTCGCGTGCGCCCCGTGGTGGTGGGTGTTCGATTGGCGACCAAGGTGATGAAGCCCGGAGTCGGACTTGAACCGACGACCCCTTCCTTACCATGGAAGTGCTCTACCAACTGAGCTATCCGGGCGAAGTTGCGGACTGTAGCGAGAGCGGGCGGATGGTTGAGCCGGGGCTCAGGGGTGAAGGGAGAGGCGCTGGCCGTTCATCCGGGCGGCCGAATCGGAGGAGAGAAAGGCGATGGCCTCGGCGATGTCCTCGGCCGGGGTGAAGGTGGGGCGCTCGGTCTCGGGGCTGTCCTCTCGCATCCCCGGAGTCTCGATCGCATTGACGACGATGATGTTCGCCGTGGCCGGTGTGTCGGCGAAGGAGTCGGCGAGGGAGAGGGTCCAGGCCTCGGCCGCCGCCTTGGCCGAGGCGTAGGCGGCGTTGGTGCTCTCCGGGTTCTGGGCCGCGGCGGAGGAGACGAGGACGAAGCGGCCGTGCTCGCTTCGGGTCAGGGCGGAGTGGAAGGCGCGGGTGGCGAGCTGGAGGGTGCGGACGAGGAGGTCGTGGAGGAACTCGTAGTCGGCCAGGTCGAAGCTGTGGATGGGGTCGCCGCCGCGGTAGCCGCCGACGAGGTGGATGAGGCCGTCGACGTGGCCGAAGCGCCGCTCGATCTCGGATGCCCAGTCGTTGGCCGCTGCTTCGTCGAGAAGGTCGACGGCGTGGGGGTGGACGCGGTCCTCGGGCAGGGCGAGGTCGTGGGCCACGCCGTCGGCGATCTCCTGGCTGCGGTCGGCGAGGGAGAGGCTGGCGCCGGCCTCGGCGAGGCGCTGGGCGACGATCGGCCCGAGGCCGCCGCCGGCCCCGGCGATGGCGATGACACGTCCGTTGAGGTCGGTCATGCCGAGGACGCTATCCGGGTGGGCATGACTCTGCTGACTCTCCTGCCACCCATTTGTTTCATCGGTCGTGGCTCCCGCAAATCCGCTCGCCCTAGGTTTGGCGAGTGACGAAGTTGAAGCCGAGACAGCAGGGAGACATCGGCGAGCTCTCGGCGATGGAGTGGCTCGCAGCCAAGGGTGCGCGGATCTTCATCCCTGTAGGCCATAGCCCTGATGTCGATGTGATCGCTGACCTCGGCGGACGGCCTCTCCGGATCGAAGTGAAGACGTCCACCCAACGGACGCGGATCGGGAACTGGGCCGTGACGGTATCCACCCGTGGCGGCAACCAAAGCTGGGCTGGACTGGACTGGTCAAGTACTTCGACCGCGCGAGGTGCGACTACCTCTTCGTCCATGTCGGGGATGGCAGGCGGTGGTTGATTCCGGCGGCCGAACTGGAGGGGCGATCGGCGATCCACGTCGGCGGGAGGAAGTACTCCGAATTCGAGGTGGATCGCGGACACGCTATTCCGACGCACGGCAACGAAGCCGGTCTAGAATCGCAGCCGGAGCCGGGGGAGTACCCAAGCGGTCAACGGGGTGGCGCTGTAAACGCCATGGCTCTGCCTTCGCAGGTTCGAATCCTGCCTCCCCCATCTGAGTCCGTGGAACCGCCCGCCGTCGGGCGGACGCGGATGTCCGCGAATCACCAGGTGACTGTCCCGCTCGCGGTGGCAACCGCAACCTCGATCGCTCCAGGCGATCGCTTCCGGGTCGAGTCCGACGGAACCGGACGGTTCGTCATGACTCGGATCGAGGAATACGTTGAGCGCCACCTCGCACAGCTGGTCCTTCCCGACGGAGAGGCCGATTAGCGCCGGGGCCGGCGGGCCGGACGCCTCTCCCCCGGACACTGCGGAGGTTGGTCGTCTCACCCCAGGCAGGAACCGCGCGAGCGGTGAAAGCTGCCGGAGTCCGGCCGGGCCGGCCTGGGCGCTTTGCATGTGCGCCCTCTGAATTACCGGGCAATCCCGGCGCCAAACCCAGCGCCCGCGATCCCCCTAGGCCGTCCGCCGTCGCAGCGTCGCCGCCCCGAGCGCCAGCGCCAGCAGCGTCGCGCCGATCACCACCCCGACGTCCAGCACCAGCCGCCCGGAGAACGACTCGCCGGCCGAAACCCGCGCCAGCGCGTCATAGGCATAGGTGAACGGCAGCGCGCCGGCGAGCGTGTCCAGCCAGTCCGACATCTCGCTCCTCGGCACCAACAGCCCGCAGAGCAGGATCTGGGGCAGGATGAATGCCGGCATGAACTGGACCGCCTGGAACTCCGTGCGCGCGAACGCGCTCACCAGGAGCCCGAGCGACATCCCCAGCACCGCGTTCGCGATCGCCAGCGCCGCAACCCAGAACCCTGAGCCCACCGTGGTCAAATCGAGCACCCCATACGCAAACCCGGTCGTGACCGCGGCCTGGAGCGCAGCCAGCAGCGCGAACGCGATCCCGTACCCCGCCAGCAGGTCCAGCTTGGACATCGGCATCGTCATCAGCCGCTCCAGCGTCCCCGTCGTCCGCTCCCGCAGCATCGTGATCGACGTGATCAGGAACATCATGATCAGCGGGAACAGCCCCAGCATCGGCGGCCCGATCCGCTCGAACGTCCCCGGCTGGCCCTCGAACATGTACTTGACGAGCGTCATCAGCACGCACGGCACCACCAGCACCATCGCGATCGTCCGGGGATCCCGCCGCAACTGCCGCAGCACGCGCCCGGCAACCGCGAGCGTGCAGCGCGGACTCACCCCTCGTCCTTGATCAGCCGCAGGAACGCCTCGGTCAGATCATCCGCGCCGGTCCGCTTCAGGATCTCAGCGGGCGGCGCGATGGCCAGGAATCTTCCCTCCCTCATCAGGGCCAGGCTGTGGCAATTGACCGCCTCGTCCATCACGTGGCTCGAGACGAGCAGCGTCTTCCCCTCACCGGCGAGCGAGTAGAACGTCTCCCACAGGTCCTCGCGCAGCACCGGGTCCAGCCCCACGGTCGGCTCGTCGAGGATCAGCACATCGGGATCCCCCAACAGCGCGGTGGCCAACGAGACCCTCGCCCGCTCACCCCCGGACAGATCCCTCACCACCCGGTGCTCGAACGCTCCGAGGCTGACCGTCCCGATCGCCCCATCGACCCTCTCCCCCGAAACGCCGAGCACCCGCGCGAAGAACCACAGGTTCTCCCGCACGGTCAGATCCGAATACACCGACGGCGCCTGGGTCACATACCCGACCCGAGACCGCAGCCGCCGCGAGCCCGCCGCCTCCCCCAGCACCCGCACCTCACCCCCCTCGACGATCTGCACCCCGACGATCGAGCGCATCAGCGTCGTCTTGCCGCACCCACTCGGGCCAAGCAGGGCGGTGACCGAACCCGGCTCGACCGAGAGCGACAGCCCGGGCAGGACCATCTTCTCGCCGCGCCTGACGCGCAGCCCGGAGATCTCGATCGCGGCGATGCCGCTCAGACTATGCGCCTCAGCCGAGGCCGCGCAGGCACTGCGACTCGGGCATCGCCTTGAGCCGCTTCAGCGTGTTGTTCTCGATCTGCCGGATCCGCTCCCGGGTCACTCCGAACGCCACTCCGACCTCCTCCAGCGTCATCGGCTGGCGCCCGTTGAGCCCGTAGCGCAGCTCCAGCACCTCCCGATCTCGGCGCCCCAGGGCGGCCAGCGCCCGAGCCACGTCCTCCCGCTGCAGGTTGCCGGAGGCCGTCTCGAACGGCGACTCGGTCTGCTCGTCCGCGACGAAGTCGCCGAGCTCCGAATCGTCCTCATCGCCGACCGGCTTCTCCAGCGACACGGGCATCTGACTGACCCGCAGCACCTCGCGAACGTCCTGCGCCGTCCAACCCAGCTCGGCCCCGATCTCCGCCGGCTCCGGCTCACGCCCCAGCCGCTGCACCAGGTTCCGCTCGACGTGCACGACCCGGTTCAGCTTCTCCACCATGTGGACCGGGATCCGGATCGTCCTCGACTTGTCGGCCAGCGACCTGGTCACCGCCTGGCGGATCCACCAGGTCGCGTAGGTGGAGAACTTGTACCCCCGCCGGTAATCGAACTTCTCGACGGCGCGGATCAACCCCAGCGACCCCTCCTGAATCAGGTCGAGGAAGCTCAGCCCACGCCCGAGATAGGACTTGGCGATCGAGACCACCAGCCGCAGGTTCGCCTCGACCATGTGCCGCTTCGCGGCCATGTCCCCCCGCTCGATCCGCTTCGCCAGCTCCACCTCCTGATCGGCGGTGAGCAGGTCCACGGCCCCGATCGAGCGCAGATAGAGCCGCAGCGAATCGAGGCTCGGCTCGACGGTGAGGTCCAACTCCTGCTTTTTCCCATTGGAAGAGGAAGACCCCTCCCCCTTGCTCTCCTTGTAGGCCGTGACGCCGTCGGCGGCGATCACGTCCACTCCCTGCTCAACCAGGTGACTGTGCAACTCGGAGACCTGCTCCTTCGTCACCTCCACCTCTTCAAGGGTCGAAGCGATCTCCTCGAAGGTCAGGTAACCCCGCTCCGTCCCGGTCGCGATCAGTCCGCGCAGCTCATCGCTGCCCTCGAAGGACACCTCATCGGCCACCACAGCCTGGCGTACAGACGCCATCTCTCTCCTCCTCCCGGAGAAAACTCCCGGACTGCCCGGTCCTCTCCCCTAACTAAAAGAGACCCGAACCCAAAAAGCGAGCGGGAGTATAGGGACGGTCCGGGTCCTTATTTGACTCACTTTTCAGGCAATTTCGGTAGCCGGGGATCACGGCCCGCCATACTTTCCCCTGATGGCCGAGCAGGTCCAAACCGTCACCGTGCCGAGCCGCGACGCCCAGGCCGAAGCACCCGCCACGAGAGTCAGCCTGTCCCGCGTCGGTGTGGTCGGAGTCGAGAAGATCATCCGCGTCTGCGGCTCTCAGAACGGTGGGGAGGCCGGCGACGAATCCCTGTACCACGCCGACCTCGAGTGCTTCGTCGACCTCAACCCCGAGCAGGCCGGCGTCCACATGTCCCGCTTCGAGGAGGTCGTCAACGAGGCCATCGACACCGTCGTGCTCGGCGAGGCCCTGCGCGCCGAGGGCCTTGCCGCCCACATCGCCCAGCAGGTCCGCGAGCGACAGGGCGGCATCCGCGCCGAGGTGAAGATCGCCGCCCGCTACCCCGAGACCGTCCCGGCCCCCGTCTCCGGCCTCCCCACCCAGGAGCTCTACACCCTCTTCGGCACCGCGGTCTCGTCGGACCGCGGCACGCGCACACTGATCGGAGTCGAGGCCCAGGGCATGACCGCCTGCCCCTGCGCCCAGGGCCTGGTCGAGGATGGCGCGCGCGAGCGCCTGGTGGACGAGGGCTTCAGCGCCGAGGACATCGACCGCATCGTCGACGCGGTCCCCCTCGCCACCCATAACCAGCGCGGCATAGGCACCCTCTACATCGGCACCCCCGAGGACTCCGGCGTCGACATCGACGCCCGCCGCCTCCTCCGCATCGTCGAGAGCTCCATGTCGAGCGAGATCTACGAGCTGATGAAGCGGGCCGACGAGCGCGCGGTGGTCGAGAAGGCGCACGCCAACCCCCGCTTCGTCGAGGACTGCGTCCGGGAGATGATCCGCCAGGTCACGGAGACCTTCCCGCAGCTCCGCGACGGCGCCTTCGTCCACGCCCGCCAGGAGAACCTCGAGACCATCCACCGCCACAACGTCGTGGCCGAGCGCTACGGCCTGCTCTCCGAGATCGTCGGCGAGCTCGAGAACGGCGCCCACTCCCGCCACCACACAACCATGCGGGAGTGGCTCGAAGCGCCCGCGGCCGGCTAGGTCCGAGCCGGCTTCTTCGAGGACCGCGACTCCTCGATCATCCGCCTGAACCCGAAGAAGTAGTCCACCCCGCTGATCACGGTGGCCGCGACCGCCGCGTAGACCAGCAGGTTCACCCCGAGCGGCGCCGGATTGACCGCGATCAGGCAGATGATCGCCGCCACCTGAAGGATCGTCTTGACCTTCCCCATCCAGCTGGCCTGGATCACCACACCCTGTTCCGCGGCCACCATCCGCAGCCCGGTGACCGCGAACTCCCGCGCGATGATCACCATCGCGATCCACGCCGCCAGGCGATTGAGTGAGACCAGCGCGATCAGCGAGGCCGCGATCAGCAGCTTGTCCGCGATCGGGTCCATCAACTTGCCGAACGTCGTGATGGCGCCTCGGCTCCGCGCGATGTAGCCATCGAGTGTGTCGGTGAGAGCAGCCAGCGCGAACACGCCGGCGGCGATCGCATCCCCATTCGGCGTCTCGTCCAGCAGCGCCACCACGACCACCGGCACGAGCAGGATCCGGATCAGCGTGAGCGCGTTGGGCAGATTGAGCTGGAACACGGCGCCAAGTATCGCTGGCTCAGCCGGAGGCGAGCGCCTCGGCCCGGGAGAACACTTCGTCGAGCATCGGCTCGGTCAGCCTCCCCGTGAAGGTGTTCTGCTGGCTCGGGTGAAAGCAGCCGAGCAGCGCCCACTCGCCGATCCGCGCCTCCGCGCCGTGCCCGAACCGCGGCCTGGGCCTCGGCACCTCCGCCCCCAGCTCGGCCAGCGCCAGAAGCGTCCCTGTCCAGGCATAGGACCCGAGCGCGACGATTGTCCGCGCCGATCGCAGCAACCGCAGCTCTCTGACCAGATACGGCAGGCACCTGTCCCGCTCCTCGGTGGTCGGCCGGTTCTGCGGCGGCGGGCACCGGTTCACGGCGGTGACGTAAGCGCCCCGCAGCCGCAGCCCGTCGTCGCGGCCCACGGACTCCGGCTGGTTCGCCAGCCCGGCTCGATGGAGAGCGGCGAACAGCCAGTCGCCCGACCGGTCCCCCGTGAAGATCCGCCCCGTCCGGTTCCCGCCGTGTGCGGCCGGCGCCAACCCGACGATCGCGATCAGAGCTCGCGGATCGCCGAACCCCGGGAGCGGCCGGGCCCAGTAGCGCTCCCCCCGGTACCGCCGCGGCGGCTCGGCCGCGCTTCGCTCACGCCACTCGACCAGGCGCGGGCAGAGCGTGCACTCAGTGATCTCCGACGCGAGGTCGCGAAGCGTCTCAGCCAACGATCAGGCGGAGGAGCCGGCGGTCGCCAGGCCGGCGGCGCGGAATGACTCGATCGTCCGATCCAGTCCCTCGCTCAGCGGCGTCTCGGCCTCGAAGCCGATCAGCTCCCGCGCCCTGCTGACGTCGAGATACCGCTTCGGCTGGCCGTCTGGCCGCGAGTCGTCCCACACCGTCTTGCCCTCGAACCCGGCGAGCTCCGCGATCGTCTCGCCCAGCTCGCGGATGCTCGTCTCCTTGCCCGTGCCGATGTTGACCGGCTCGGAGACATCGAGCTTCTCGGCGCAGAGCACGAGAGCGCGCGCCGCATCGTCCACGTAGAGGAACTCGCGCGACGGCTTCCCGGTTCCCCAGAGGACCACCTCGGGATCACCGCGTTCCGCCGCGAGCACGAACTTGTGGACCATCGCCGCGATCACGTGCGAGTCCTCGAGGTCGAAGTTGTCGCCCGGGCCGTAGAGGTTCGCCATCACCGGCGCGCACGAGTCCATCCCGTACTGGCGTCGGTACGAGTCGCTCAGCACCAGCAGCATCTTCTTCGCCAGCCCGTAGGGCGCGTTCGATTCCTCGGGATACCCGTCCCAGATGTTGTCCTCCCGGAACGGGACCGGCGTGATCTTCGGATAAGCGCAGACGGAGCAGGCCGCGACCAGCTTCTCGGTCTCGAGCTCCCGGCAGGCCTCGAAGACGTTCAACCCCATCGCCAGGTTGTCGTGGGCGAGCGGGCCTGGGTTGCGCCGGTTGTAGCCGATGCCCCCCACGTTGGCGGCGAGGTGGATGACCACCTGGGCGCCCTCGAGCGCCTCGAAGCAGGCGGCCCGGTCGCGCAGGTCGAAATCGGCGGAGCGGATCGTTCGCACCTCCGCGCCCAGCTCCTCGAGCAGGCCGACGGTGGGCCGCCCGAGGAAGCCCCCGCCGCCGGTGACGGCGACCGACTTGCCCGACCAGAAGCCCGGATCTGGCGACGAGGATGCCATGGGCGAAGGCTAGCGGCCGACCCCCGCTCGCAACGCACGCAGACGCTCCACGATGCGGCCGAGCAGCGGCGGCGCCGGGCGGCGAAAGAACTTCGAGGCGAGCGCGTCGGCCTCCACGTCCCGGCTCACCTCAGCCGGATGCTCGAGCGGAAACTCGGTCCCCTCGAGCGGCCGGGCCGCGATGCCGAGCGGGTCAGCGATCGCGTTCGTCGCGTCCTCGCTGAAGCCGATGTTGGAGATCAGGTTGCGATTCGGATTGACGCTGAGCAGCCCGCGGCTCAGCCCGACGTAGCTCCACTGAGCGTCCCAGTTGTCGATCTCCGGCGAGTGGTCCCAGACCCAGCCCCAGAAGCGCCTGCTCGTCCTCCTCTTCGAACATCCGGCGCAGCCGCGCCGTCCGCTCCGCCTCGTCGTCGGCATGCCAGTCGGCCAGGTCGACGTCGTAGAGGTCCCAGGCCCGCCGCCAGCTCGCCCATCCCCAGACATGCGGGTAGCGGGAGAAGTGGTAGCTGGCCTCCGCCGGGGGAATGCGCAGGAGCTGGCTCCCGGTGATGTGCACGATGCGCTCGTCGTCGCGGTAGCGGTCAAGGAGCTCCGCGCAGTAGGGGAAGAAGCTCGGATGGGGAAGGCAGTCGTCCTCGAGCACGATCGCCTCCTCGACCTCGGAGAAGACCCGGTCGAGCCCGCTGGGAATCCGCCTCTTCAGGCCGAGGTTCTCCTCGGCGAAGTCCCGCACCACGTCGCAGGGCCAGTCGACCCGCTCCACCACCGCGCGGGCCTCCTCGCATCCCCGGGCATCCTCCTCGTTGCCGGGCCGCGGCCCGTCGGCGATCAGGAACAGCCGGCTCGGGCGCGCCTCGCGGATCCGCTCGAAGACCCGCGCCGTCTCCTCGGGGCGGCGAAAGAGCAGCAGGGCCACTGCCGTGTCCATCAGAGCAGCCGCCCGATCCGGCTCGGAAACGGATAGCCCGTGCTCAGTTGCTCCGAGAAGGCCGGCGGGGCCACGGCCCTGCCGCGCTGGACCCGCCGCCGCTTTCGCAGGGTCCCGGGGATCATCCGCACGAACGAGGCGAAGGCGCTCAGGACCCGGCGGGCGTAGCCCTCCCGTCGCCCGGCCATCAGCGCTCCCCAGTTGTAGAGAGCGATCTTCGGCATCGCCCGCAGCAGCACCGAGGCCGGCATGTCCTTGAGCAGCGTGATCAGGCCGTTCCGCACCAGATAGAAGCGCGGCAGGTCGGTCGCCGGCCCGACGGTCCCGCCCCGGACGTGGAACGCCTTCGGTTCGGGCACATAGAGGCCCGAGTAGCCGAGCAGCAGCATCCTCAGGCACACGTCTCCGTCCTCGCAGTAGAGGAAGTAGTCCTCGTCGAACCGGCCGGCCTCCTCCAGTGCCGCCCGGCGGTAGAGCGCCGCGGCGGCCGAGACGACCGGCGTCGCCCGCCGTTCGTCGTACTGTCCCTCATCGCGCTCGTCGAGCCCGCGGGGCTCGAACCGGCCGCACGTGTAGAAGTCATGTCCCGCCTGCTCGATCACATCCCGATCGTCGAACCGCATGATCTTGCCCGTGACGAAACCGAGTCGCGGGTCGCGGTCGAGCTCGGAGACCAGCAGATCGAGCCAGTCCGGTGAGAGCTCGATGTCGGTGTTGAGCAGAGCCACGTACGGACCCCTGGCTGCGGAGATGCCGGGGTTGACGGCGCCCGAGAAGCCGCGGTTCTCGCCGAGCTCGATGAGGGTGGCGTCGGGCCAGCGCTCCCGCAGCTGGGTGACCGAGCCGTCGGAGGAGCCGTTGTCCACGACGATCACCTCGAAGTCGCGGAAACTCTGCTCGGCCAGGGTGTCCCGGACCATGTCGAGGAACGTCAGCCCTTCGCGCGGCGTCGCGCCGTCGCGGTTCGGGATCACGATCGAGACCTTCGGCTCGGAGGCGGCCATGTCGTCGGCGTGTATAGCGGGGCGCGGATGAGCGCGCTGCGAGTCTGCATCGATGCCCGCATCGACACCGGGAGATTCGGCGGTGTGGAGCAGGTCGTGATCGGCGTCGCCTCCGGCCTGTCAAGGCTCCCCGACGGCGACGAGGAGTTCCTCTTCCTGACCTACCCCGAGCACGAGCAATGGCTGCTCCCGTACATGGAGGGTCCGTGCCGCCCGCTTCACCCCCGGCTCGGATATACGCGGCGGAAGGCGCGCGCCGTCAGGCAGGCCCTGCGGGAGCGCCAACCCGTGATCGGGGCCCGTCACTCGGTTCGCGACTCCGACGGGACCGTCGAGGAGGAGGGCATCGACGTCATCCACTTCCCCTTTCAGGACGCCTTCGCCACCGACGTGCCGAGCCTCTACCAACCGCATGACCTCCAGCACGTCCACCTGCCCGAGAACTTCTCGCACTGGGCCTACGAGCGGAGGGAGATGATCTACCGCACCCACTGCGAACGCGCGAAGGCGGTCGTGGCGATGACCTCCTGGGGCCGCCGCGACTTCATCGAGAGCTACGACCTGCCGGAGGAGAAGGTCTGGGTCGTGCCGGGAGCGTCGGTCCTGCCGGAGTACCCGGCGCCCAGCGCCGAGGACCTGGAGGAGATCCGCGGGCGGCTCGAGCTGCCGCCCGACTTCCTGCTCTACCCGGCGAAGCCCTGGCCGCACAAGAACCATGAGGCGCTGCTCGAGGCGCTCGCATTGATCCGTGAGCGGACGGGCGAAGCGATCCCATTGGTCTGCTCGGGGGGCGCGGCTCGCGAGTTTGATCGGGTCCAGGCCCGCGCCCGCGACCTCGGCCTCGAGACCGCGGCGATCTTCCCCGGGTTCGTCAGCACGAAGGAGCTCCGCGCCCTCTACCAGCTCGCCACGGCACTCGTGTTCCCCAGCCGCTTCGAGGGCTGGGGGCTCCCGGTCTGCGAGGCCTTCTCGGCCGGACTTCCGGTCGCCTCCTCGTCGGCCACCGGCCTGCCCGACCTGGTCGGCGACGCCGGTCTGATCTTCGACCCGGAGAGCACTGAGCAGATCGCGGATGCGACGCAGCGGATCTGGACCGACGAGGCCCTGCGGCGGGATCTGGCCAACCGAGGCCGTCAGCGCGACGAGCTCTTCAGCTGGGAGAAGACCGCGCGCCTCTTCCGCGCCCACTACCGCCGGATCGGCGGGCGGAGCCTTGCAGAGGAAGACCGTATCCTTCTGGCGGCTCCGCCTCCCGCCTGAACGCAGGCCTTTTCGCGACATGGACACCGGATCCGACAAGGGCGCAGTCTCCGTGCTCCAGCGCGCGCTGGTGGGGCTGCTCTCTGCTCTGCGCCGGATGCTCAGCACGTTCAACCAGGTCGTCTTCCGGGACCGCCTGCAGCACATCGACCAGCAGACCGAGCGGCTCGGGTCGGCCTCGGTCGAGGCGATGACGCACCTGGGTGGGGAGGTCCGCGCGCTCGACGCGCGCCTGGCCGCGATCGAGCGCGAGCTCGTCGCCCTGCGCGAGCTGATCGAGCGCCGCGAGCGCTCCGGCGACGAGGACGACGAGCCCCTCGAGGCCCGTCCCCACGCCGGCTGACATGAAGCTCGATCCGGGGTCCGTCTGGCTCGACGCTCGCGGGACCCAGAGCGTCGGCCACGCCGAGCGCGGCATCGCCCGCTATGTGACCGAGCACGCCCGGGCCCTGCTGGAGCTCGCTCCCGAGACCATCGGCGGGATCGGGCTCAGCCCCGACGTGCCGGTGCCCCCGACGGCCGAGCCGCTCCGCGACTCCGGCAAGTCGGCCTGGCAGACGCGCGACCGCGGGCCCGCCGGCGGCGTTCCGCCGCTCTACCACGTGATGTCGCCGTTCGAGGCCGAGCTCGACCTCGAGGAGATCTGGCCGCGCTGGAGCCGCGATTCGCGCCTCGTGATCACCCTGTACGACCTGATCCCGCTGATCATGCGGGAGCGCTACAACGCGGATTGGGGGTACATGGCGACGGCCTGGATCGCGCGCCTGGGCCTGCTCGGCTCCGCGCAGCAGATCCTGACCATCTCCCAGCAGACGGCCGACGACGCGATGGAGCACCTGAACGTGCCGGAGGAGCGGATCACGGTGATCGACTCGGGCGTCTCGGACCGGTTCTCTTCACTGGTCGCCACGCGCGGGGACGCGGACTCGATCCTGCGTGCGGAGCTGCCGAAGGTCCGCCCCGGCTTCCTGCTCTACGTCGGCGGCGTCGATTACCGCAAGAACCTCGAGGGCGCCATCCGCGGCTACGCCGAGCTGCCCCAGGAGGTGCGCGACGCCCACCAGCTCGTCATCGCCTGCAAGCTCGCCCACCACCTGCGCTTCACCCTGCGGATCTTCGCCCGCCGCCTCGGCATCGAGTCCCGCAACCTGCTGCTCACCGGCTTCGTCTCCGATCGCGTCCTGGCCGCGCTCTACCGCAGCTGCGAGCTCTTCGTCTTCCCCTCCCTGTACGAGGGCGCGGGCCTGCCCATCCTCGAGGCGATGACCTGCGACGCCCCGGTCGCGTCGAGCAACACCTCCGCGATGCCGGAGCTCCTCGGCGACCTCGACGCGACCTTCGATCCGACCGACCCGGGCGACATCGCCCGCTGCATCCTCGACGCACTCCAGACGCCCGGGAAGCTCGACGCCCTGCGCGAGCGCTCCCGCCGGCGGGTCGCCCTCCACACCTGGAAGCGGGTGGCGGAGCGGACGCTCGACGGCTACGAGCGGGCGCTCGAGATGCCCTTCGAGCGCGTGGAGCTCGCGGTCCCGTGAAGCGCGCGCTGATCACGGGCATCAGCGGGCAGGACGGGAGCTACCTGGCGGAGCTGCTGCTCGAGAAGGGCTACGAGGTTCACGGCCTTGTCCATGGCTCCACCGACCGCCGCTTCGAGCGGCTCGAGGCGATCGTCGAGCGGCTCAGCCTCCACTCCGGCGATCTCCTCGACGAGTCCTCCCTCGTCGACGTGCTGCGGCAATCGCAGCCGGACGAGGTCTACAACCTGGCCGCCATGTCCTCGGTGGCGGAGTCGTGGCGGCTGGCCGTCGCGACCGCCGAGTACACCGCGGTCGGGGTGACCAGGCTGCTCGAGGGCATCCGCGAGGTCTGCCCGGAGGCGCGCTTCTACCAGGCCTCCTCCTCGGAGATGTTCGGCCGCGCCCGCGAGACCCCGCAGAGCGAGAGCACGCCGTTCTACCCCCGCAGCCCGTACGGGGTCGCCAAGGTGTACGGCCACTTCATCACCATCAACTACCGCGAGAGCTTCGGGCTCTACACGAGCTCCGGGATCCTCTTCAACCACGAGAGCCCCCGGCGGGGCGAGTCCTTCGTCACCCGCCGGATCAGCCAGGGCGTCGCGCGGATCAAGCTCGGGCTCGCGGACGAGCTCGTCCTCGGCAATCTCGAGGCGCGCCGCGACTGGGGCTACGCCAAAGAGTACGTCGAGGCGATGTGGCTGATGCTCCAGCAGGAGCAGCCCACGGACTTCGTGATCGGGACCGGCACCGCCCACTCGGTCGATGACTTCGTCGAGGCGGCGTTCGCCTGCGTCGACCTGCGGCGCGAGGACCACGTGCGAATCGACCAGGACCTCGTCCGGCCGGCGGACATCGAGGAGGTCGTCGCCGACCCGACCAAGGCGAGGGAGGTGCTCGGCTGGGAGGCCAAGGTCTCCTTCGAGGAGGTGGTCGAGCTGATGGTCAGGGCAGAGCTGGACGCGCTCGGCGCCTCAGCCTGATCCGAGGCCGGCAGCTTCCAGGGCCTCGGCCCTATCGAAGTACTCCTCGACGCGGGCGGCCCTGCCATCCCGCATCGTGATCACGTGCGCCAGCTCCATCTCCGCCGGAGCCCGACTCTCCTCTCCATGGCCGCTGAAGCGCACCCAGAGGAACACCTTGTCGCCGTTTCCCTTCGCCTCCAGCGGCTCGACGGTGAGATCCGGATACGCGTCGACCCAACGGGCGTACTGTCGCCTGACCGCGTCGATTCCGCGATGGACGGCGGCGTCCGGATCCTCGCGGGCGGCGTGGTACTCGGCATCGGGAGTGAAGAACCACAGCTCCGCCACCTTCTCCCCGGCGTTGAAGCGGGCATAGCCGTCGAGCACGAACCTGAGGTTTTCGTCCGACATCGCGCTAACGGCGAAGCCTCCGGGCTCTCTCCACCAGCGGATACGCCCGCCTCTTCATCTTCTCGCCCACCGAGACCGTCGGCGGCAGCTCCGGCGAGCGCTGCCGCCACTCCGCCGAGCTCAGCCCGGATTTGACCAGGGCGACGTGGACGCTGGTCCAGAGGAACTGCTCGTGCCGGAGGACCAGGTGCGGATAGCGGCTCCAGCCCCGGATGCCCGCCTCCTGATCCGCGATCGCATCGCTCATCTCGACGGCCATCGCCCGCGTCTCGTCGGAGATCCGCAGGCTCATCGGCGTGGCGGGATCCCACCAGAGACCGTCGAGCAGCAGCGCGCGCAGCTCCGGCTCGTCGAAGCGAAGCAATCCCGGATAGCCGATGTGATCGCCCTCGAGCCGGAACTCGGTCGCCAGCGCGAGGATCCCGCCCGGCCGCAGGACGCGGTGCATCTCCTCCACGGCGCGGCGGACATCCGGGAAGTCGCCGAAGTGCTCAATCGAGCTCGACGAGAAGATCGCGTCGAATGACTCGTCCTCGAAGGAGAGGTCGAGCGCGTCCATGTGCTTGACGGTGAGGCGCTCCGGATTCCACTCCTCGTCCCAGTAGCGCCCGGGGTCCGTGAGCATGTCGGCGCTCGAGTCGCTGCCGGACCAGTTGTCCTCGGTCCGGTAGAGGTCGGTTGCGACGACCTCGCCGACGTGCCGGGTGAGCCAGTAGACCGTCGCCTCGCGGCCGGCGCCGACGCCGAGAACCCTGGCGTCATCGCGGAGCACACCGAGCGAGCGGAACGCCCGGAGGGTCATGGCGACCTCCCAGTACTTGCGGTATTCGCGCCCCGACGGGAACTCCGGATCGCCGAAGTGCTCGCGATCCGAGGAGTAGACGTCGCGAATCAGCTCCCGTAGCTCGGGGTCGGCGAAGTCCTCGAGCTCGCAGAGCTTGCAGTGGCTTGGCGACCGGTCGGTCATCGGGCCAATCTATCCGTGCCATAGCCGAATCAGCGCCCTAGACTCCCGGCGGAGGCAGCGATGAGCGGCATCTCAGTACCTGAAATCGCCGAGCGGCAGGCGGATTCCTCGACTCTTGAAGTGTCGGTCGTCATCCCCTGCCTGAACGAGGCCGAGTCGATCGAGGAGTGCGTGCGGGCAGCGCGCACGGCGCTCGACGAGGGCGGCTACCGGGGCGAGGTCCTGGTGGTCGACAACGGCTCCACCGACGGCAGCGGTGACCTCGCCGCCGGCGCCGGCGCGCGAGTCGTGGTCCAGCCGCAGCGCGGCTACGGCAACGCCTATCTCGCCGGCCTCGCCGCCGCGCGGGGCCGCTACATCGTGATGCTCGACGCCGATATGACCTACGACGCCAACGAGCTGCCCCGCTTCGTCGCCGCGCTCGAGGACGGCGGCGACATGGTCCTGGGCGACCGCATGCAGAGCATCCAGCCCGGCGCGATGCCCTGGCTGCACCGTCACGTCGGAAACCCGGTCCTGACGGGGCTGCTCAATCGCCTCTTCGACACCGACGTGAAGGACGCGCACTGCGGGATGCGAGCGGTGCGCCGCGATGTCCTGCCGCGACTCGACCTGCGGACCACCGGGATGGAGCTCGCCTCGGAGATGGTGATCAAGGCCGCCAAGGCCGGCCTCGACATCCGCCAGTTCCCGATCGAGTACCACCCGCGCCAGGGCGAGTCGAAGCTCTCGACCTGGAGCGACGGGTGGCGGCATCTCCGCTTCCTGCTGATCCACAGCCCCCGGCATCTCTTCCTGATCCCCGGCACGGTCATGGTGGCCGCCGGGGCGCTGATCATGGCGATCGTCCTGACCGGCGTCTCGATCCTCGGCCGGGACTGGGGCATCCATGCGGAGATCGGGGGCTCGCTTCTCGTCGTCCTCGGGGTGCAGCTGCTCGCGCTGGGACTGTGCGCGCGGGCGTACGGCGTCTACTTCATGGGGGAGCAGGACGACTGGTTCGGGCGAATGCGGGAGCGCTACAGGCTCGAGCACGGGCTGCTGATCGGCGGAGGGATCGCGCTCGCGGGGCTCATCTCGGGCAGTGTCCTGCTCGGCATGTGGATCGACAACGGCTTCGGCAGCCTCGCGGAGGGACAGCTCGCCGTCCTCGCGGCCACCCTCGTCACGGTCGGTGCCCAGGTGTTCTTCACCTCGTTCCTGCTCTCGATAATTGGCCTGCGGCGACCCGAGTAGACGATGAGGCGCCGCCTGGTCGCCGGGGCCGCGGGAGTGATCCTGATCGCGGCGGCGGTAATCGCATTCGCCCTGGGCTCCAACCCGGTCAGGGCCGGGACGAACACCGTCGAGCCCGTCTACCCGAGCGTGTTTCTCGGGCCTCACGCCCAGCACTGCCAGCGGATCTCCCGCGTCCCCGCCGGCGCGACCCGGGCGCAGATGATCGTCACCCGGCTGATCGAGGGAGCGCGACGCCTGCGGTTGGAGATCATCGACTCGGGTCGCGTGGTCTCGAGCGGGACTGAGCAGGTGACCCCGGTCATCAACCGCATTCGGCTGCATCCGCACACGTCGGCCGCCCATCGAGCACGACTCTGCGTCTCGAACCCGGGCAAGGGGCGGATCGCCATCTCGGGCGCCCCGAAGCGGCTCCCCGGCGCGCGCGGGAAGACCGGTGAGAGGCGGCCCCTCGCGAGCGTGATCTTCCTCCGTCACGGCTCGGCCAGCTGGGTCTCCCAGACCGGGGCGATCACCGACCGCTACGCGAACGCGCAGACCGGCCCCCTGGGCGGGTGGTCCATCTGGGCCGCTGCCCTGCTCGCCATCTGCGCCGGCGGGCTCGCGATCTTTGCCGTCGTCTTCCTTCCGGGCCGGTCCTCGTGATGGCGACCAAGGACCTGCTGCGCCGCACGCAGGAGACGCGCGAGCGCAGGCCGGTCGCCGGATCGAATCCGCCGCGCCGGCGTCTTCGCCTGCCGACGGCGGCCTGGGTGTGCTTCGGCATCGCCGTCCTGAACGCGATCGCCTGGGGCGTGATCACGCCTCTGTTCCAGGTGCCCGACGAGCCCGGCCACTTCGCATACGTGCAGCGCATCGCCGAGACGGGCAAGCCCCCGACGGGGAAGTTCAACATCCAGCACTTCTCGCAGGAGGAGCGCCGGCTGATCGACGCGATCCGCTGGAAGGCCGTTCAACGGCGCAAGGACGTCCGGGTGCCCGGGACCGCCTCGTACCAGAAGCGCCTCCAGCGAGACGTCAGCACCCGCTACCACCGCTCGAACGGAGGCGGATACACGACCGACACCAACAACCCGCCGCTCTACTACTTCACGGCCGCCGGCGTGTACCACCTCTCTCCCTGGACGGCTCTGCCCGACCGGGTGCACTTCCTCCGGCTCTTCTCCGCACTGCTCGCCGGTTGCACCGTGCTCCTGATCTTCCTCTTCCTCAGGGAGCTCCTCCCCGGCACTCCGTGGGCGTGGACGGTCGGCGCGCTGGCGGTCGCCTTCCAGCCCATGTTCGCCTTCACGGCGAGCGGCGTGACGAGCGACACCGTCCTATACCTGGCGTCAGCGGGGGTCTTCTACACGCTGGCGCTCGCCTTCCGGCGGGGGCTGACGGTTCCTCGCGGCCTCGCCATCGGCGCGTTCAGCGCCCTCGGGATCCTCTCGAAGATGAACATGATCGGCCTCGCACCCGGCATCGCGGTCGGGCTCGCCTTCCTGGTCGGCCGCGAGGTGCGGCAGCGCCGCTGGGAGAGCTTCGACGGGGCGCTGGCGGCGCTCGCGGTCGTGCTCGTGCCCCTCGGGGCCTACATGCTCCTGAACTCGACCGTCTGGGACCGCGGCCTCTACTTCGGCAACGGGGGTGTCCAGGGACCGACGGGCATCCCGGTGCCGGGCGCGACGGAGACGGCCTCAGCGACGCTCTCCGACGCGTTCAACTACATGTGGCAGTTCTATCTCCCCCGCCTGCCCTCGATGCACTCGATGTTCGTCTTCTATCCGCTGCGCGAGATCTGGTTCAACGGATTCATCGGCGAGTTCGGCTGGCTCGACACGAAGTTCGCCAACTGGGTCTACGACCTGGCGCTGGTGATCGCAATCGGGATCCTGGTCCTCGCCGGCCGGGAGCTGTACCGGGTCAGGGGCGTGATCCGCTCGCGGCTGGGTGAGCTGATCACCTATCTCACGCTGATCGCGGGGCTCCTGGTCCTGATCGGCGCGGTGAGCTACATCGCCCGAATCGGTGGGGCCACCGGCTACGAGCAGCCCCGCTACCTCTTCCCGCTGATGGCCCTCTACGGCGCGTTGATCGCAATCGCCGCCAGAGGCGCCGGCCGGCGCTACGGCCCCGCCGTCGGCGTGCTCTTCGTCTGCCTCGCCATCGCACACTCTGCGGCGGCGATGCTCCTGACGCTCACCCGGTTCTACGGCTGACCTTGCCGCGCGCGACCGGCGACGTCTGGCTGCTCGACCACGGCGAGATCCTCGGCGGTGGGCAGCGCTTCGGGCTGCGGCTGGTGGAGGCTCTGCGTGCGGCGGGCCGGAGGGCCGAGCTGGTCGACGACCTGAGCTTCCCGACACCGGCTCCCTGGAATCCGAACGTCCCTCTGGCCATTCGCCGGACCCGCCGCTTTCTGGAGGGCCTCGACCCGGAGGCGATCGTGATCGGGAATCACCCGCGGGTTCACGCGTACCTCTACGCCGCCACCCCCCGGTCCGGCGGGCCGGCGATCGTGCACATCGCGCACGAGCGCGAGAGCGCGGGACGCGGGATCGCGCGCTTCGCCTATCGCCGCTTCGGGGCGCTCGTGGTGATCGGCGCCAACGCCGCCCGCGAATACGAGGAGCGGCTCCCCGCGGTCGAGATCACGAAGATCAACAACTTCCTGGCCGCAGAGGACTTCGAGCGCGCGCGCGGCGAGCGGGTGCTCTCCCCGCCCCACGACGAGCTCACGATCGGGGTGATGGCCAGGCTGATCCCGGAGAAGGGCGTCGCGGAGCTGGTCGAGGAGCTCGCCGAACCCGTCGCCCGCTCGTCCTGGTTGAACCTCCTGGTAGCGGGGGGCCGCCAGGACGCCTCGTACGCGGATCTGGTGGAGCGGCGTATCGCGGACCTCGGCCTGGCGGACCGCGTCCGGCTGATCGGCGAGACCCACGACGTGCCCGGCTTTCTCGGCTCGATCGACACCCTGGTCGTTCCGTCGGTCGGGAAGGAGGCGCAGCCTACGGCGATCATCGAGGCGCTCGCGTTCGGCGTCCCGGTGGTGGTCCGCGACGCCATCTATTCGCTGGACTTCGATGGCCTGCCCGTCACCGGCTACGGATCCGCCACGGAGCTGGCGGCCGCGCTCGCCTCACCTCGCCCGGCGGCGGCCCCGATGGGCGAGCTGATCTCGCGCTTCGGCCCGGATCAGGCGATCGCGGGGATCGACGCCGCCGCTCAGCTCGCCAGGGCGCGCTCGTAGGAGCGCAGCGTCCCCTCGGCGGTACTCCGCCAGGTGAAGCCGGCGGCCTGCGTCCGCCCCGCCGACGCGAGCTGCTCCCGGAGCTCGTCGTCGGTGAGCAGCCGGCCGATCGCGATCGTCATCGCGGGGACGTCGAGCGGGTCGAAATAGAGAGCGGCGTCACCGGCCACCTCGGGCAGGGAGGTCGCGTCCGAGCAGGCGACGGGCAGGCCACGCGCCATCGCCTCCAGCACCGGCAGACCGAAGCCCTCCGCGATGGAGGGGAACGCGAGGCACGTCGCCGCCTCGTAGAACCCCTCCAGCTCCTCGTCCCCCAGCCAGCCGATCAGGCGCACCCGCTCCTCCGCCCCGCGCCCCCGCACGTGCGCGGCGAGCTCCTCCTCCCACTCGGTCCCGTATCCGGGCACGACCAGGACCGCCGGGGGCTCGAGCGCCGCCACCGCGTCGACCAGGCGCTCGATGTTCTTGTGGGGCCGGTGCGCCGAGACGCTGAGCACGATCGGCGCGTCGCCGAGGGAATAGCGCTCGCGGAGCTCCGCCTCCGGGACGGGGTCGGTGACCTCGCCCAGGCCGGGGGCGAGATGGGTGACGTCCACCCGTGCGGGATCGACACCGAGAAACGAGACCACGTCGGACTTGGTCGCCTCGGAGATCGCGATGATCCGCGCCGAGCGGCGAGCGGCGAGCGGGACCAGCATCCGCATCCCGAGCGAGCGGATCCCCGCGTGCGCCTCCGGGAAGCGCCTGTAGATCAGGTCGAGGATCGTGGTCACCTGTGGGACGCCGGGCGCCGCGGGCGCGGTCGTGAACAGGTTGTGCAGGAGGTCGATGCGCGCGCGACGGGCGGCGCGGGGAAGGGACGTCTGCTCGGCCAGCACCCGCCTTGCGCGGCTGGTGGCCGTCACCGGGATCTCCACCAGCTCGAGCTCGGTTGCCCAGGGCTCGGATCGGAGCGCGGGCGCCCCCTCCCGGGAGGCGAAGACGACCAGGTCGTGACCGCCCGCCTCGAGCAGGGCGGGGACGAGCGCTCTCGCGTAGACCTCGGATCCCCCGGTCTGACCGGGCACGAGGTGCAGCAGGTTGAGGCCGACCTTCAAGGGGTCGCAGGTTCGCATGGATGTGCGGGATCCGGCGCGCTCCTATCCTGCCGCGGATGACCGCCGCCGACGGGCCGACGATCAGCGTCGTCGTCCCCGCCTACAACGAGGAGCGCTACATCGCGGAGGCGCTCGACGCGACGCTCGCCCAGACCGCCCCGCCGCTCGAGATCATCGTGGTCGACGACGGCTCCACGGACGGGACGGCGGAGGTCGTCGGCCGATACGGGAATCGCGTCCGCCTGATCGCGCAGGAGAACCGCGGCTGCCCCGGGGCGTTCGACACCGGCTTCCGGGAGGCGGCCGGCGACTTCGTCGCCCTCTGCCCGGCCGACGACGTCTGGGAGCCGAGGAAGCTCGAGTGGCAGCGGGAGGCACTGGTGCGGCACCCCGAGGTGGACGTCGCCTTCGGCGCCGCGGAGCGCTTCGGGCTCGCGAGCGGCGACCACCTCCGCCCACGGAATACGGGCGTCCTCGACACCAGGGCGTTCGCTCGCGAGATGTTCCCGGAGAACCTGATCGCCGATCCGAGCGCCGTAGTGCGGCGCTCGCTCTACCTCGAGCTCGGCGGGTACGAGCCGCTCGTGGGGGAGGACTACGAGTTCTGGATGCGCGCCCTCTCGGCGGGCGCGACCTTCTACTTCGAGCCCCGCCTCGTCGTCCGGCTGCGCGAACACGGCGGCAACCTCTCCTATCGCGGCCTGGAGATCTGGGAGACGAAGCATCTGATCCACGAGCGCTACGCGGACCTGGCCGGCGATCCCGAGCTGGTCCGCCGCACCCTCGCTCACGACCTGCTGATGATCGGCTACTGCAGGGCCGCGCTCGGCCGCTCCGGCGACGCACGCCGCTCGTTCCGGGCGTCACTCGAGACGAGGCTCAGCCCGCTCTCCCTCGCCGCCGCGATGGCGATGACGGTGCCCGGCGTGGCCAGGGCGGTCAGCAGCGTCGCCCCCCGCCTCCGCCGGGTCTCGACCGGAATCGGCGGCTGACGCGATGAAGATCCTCTACGTCGCGATGGCGGACGACTACGGCGACCCCAGCCGAGGGCCCAGCTTCGAGGAGACGAACTTCCGGAGCGCGCTGGAGGGGATGGGGCACGAGCTCGTCACCTTCGACTTCATGGCCGAGAAGAAGGCTCACGGCAAGGCGGAGATGAACCGGCGGCTGCTCGCCGCCGCCGAGGAGGCCACCCCGGACCTCTCCTTCTTCGCGCTCTTCGAGGACGAGATCGACCAGGAGACGATCAGGGGCGTCAGCCGCGCCGGCGGCCCGACCGTCAACTGGTTTGCCGACGACCACTGGCGCTTCGAGCGGTTCAGCAGGCATTTCGCGCCCGCCCTCGACTGGTCGGTGACGACTGATCGCGACTCCCTCCCCAAGTACGAGGCGATCGGCTACGAGCCCGTGATCCTCTCCCAGTGGGCGTGCAACCGCTACGCCTACGAGAAGACCGCCGAGGGCCTCTCCTACGACGTGACGTTCATCGGCCAGTCCTACGGCGAGCGGCCGGCGACGGTGGAGCGCCTGCGGGCCGAGGGATTCGACGTCCGCTGCTGGGGATTCGGCTGGCCCGAGGGGCGGATCGAGCAGGACGAGATGGTGCGCGTTTTCGGGGCGAGCCGGATCAACCTCAACCTCTCGAGCGCGTTCGATCCGCCGGAGCGGCTGCCGATGCGCCTCCTGCGTCCCTTCCGAGGGAAGAAGGAGGTGCGCAGGAGCCAGATCAAGGGCCGGACCTTCGAGGTGCCGGGCAGCGGCGGCTTCCTGCTCACCGACCGGGTCGCCCACCTAGAGGACTACCTGACACCCGGCGAGGAGATCGGCACGTTCGGATCCACCGACGACCTCGTCGCGCAGGTGGGCTGGTGGCTCGAGCACGAGGACGAGCGGGCCCGCGCGGCCGAGGCCGGCTACAAACGGGTGAGGGAGGAGCACACCTATGACCACCGCTTCGCGGAGATCTTCAAGAGGATCGGCGTGGGATGACCGATCCGAACACACCCGAGCTCTGGGACGAGATCTGGCGGGCCGGCACCAGCGCCGAGGAGCACCGCGCGAACGTCGCACGGGAGGAGCTGTCGATCCGGTGGCGGCGGATCGAGGAGCGCGTGCGCGCTCGCTTCGGCGGCTTCGAGGGGCTGCGGGTGATCGAGATCGGCGCGGGAGCGGGCACGAACGCCGCGGCGATGGCGAAGCGCGGCGCGTCCGTGACGCTGCTCGACTACTCGCCCGAGGCGCTGGGCAAGGCACGCGAGCTGTTCGCGGCCAACGGCCTGGAGGCTGACTTCGTCGAGGCGAACGCGCTGGAGCTCCCCGACGAGGTTCGGGGCCAGTTCGACATCGCGATGTCCTTCGGCCTGAACGAGCACTTCACCGGGGCCGAGCGCGACGGCATCTTCCGGGCCCATCTCGACGCGCTGCGGACGGATGGGATCGTGATCGTCTCCGTGCCGAACGCCCGCAACGCCCCGTACCGGCTCTCCAAGTGGGCGGCCGAGAGGACGGGGCGCTGGAAGCTCGGGGTCGAGGTGCCGTTCACCAGGGCCGAGCTCGAGGCGATCTGCAGGCGGCTGGGAGTCACGGATCCGGAGTTCTTCGGCGACTCATTCGCCTACTCCCTCCAATTCGTCAATCCGCTGGCGTTCATGCGCAGAGCCCGCGGCCGGCCCGAGAAGACCAGGCGGCGGCGAGAGCGCGGAACGCCCCTCGACGCGCGCTGGAGCTATGCCACCGTCGTCGTGATGCCCCGTCCTCCTAGACTTCCGGTCCCATGAGCCCGAGCTCCACACAGACGGGGGCCACCGCGGCGGCCGATCTCGGCGGCGCGTCCCTCGGTCTCGTCCACGACTCCGTCCGCGTGGCGGTCCCGAAGAAGCGCCGCATCAGCCTGTCCGACCTCTGGACCAGCCGCCACGTCGGCTTCATGCTGGGCCTCCGGGACGTCAAGGCCAAGTACAAGCAGTCGGCGCTGGGCCCGCTGTGGCTCGGGCTGCAGCCACTTGGCATGCTGGCCGCCGTCACGATCGCGTTCTCGAAGGTGACCTCCGTCAACACGGGGAGCGTGCCGTACGTCACCTTC
The DNA here is from genome assembly GCA_963815045.1 of uncultured Solirubrobacterales bacterium. Lineage (GTDB taxonomy): Bacteria > Actinomycetota > Thermoleophilia > Solirubrobacterales > 70-9 > DASUPK01. The sequence continues at coordinate 163,492 of CAWFET010000001.1, read as the reverse complement.
GCGCTGGTGGGGCTCGCGGTCTGGACCTATGCGCAGATGGCGATCACGGTGGCCCCGCAGGTCCTGCAGGCCAACTACCAGGTCGTGCGCCGCAGCCCCTGTCCTCGCCTCGCCTTCGTCACCGGCACGCTGATCTCGGTGCTCCCGCCGCTCGCCGTGGTGCTGACCGCGAGCGTCGTTGCGGCAGGCATCAGCGGCACCCTTTCGGTTCAGGCCCTTGCGATGCCGATCCTCATCGCCTGGCTGCTCCTCAGCACCTTCGGCTTCACGCTGCTCGTCACCGCCCTCGGGGGTCGCTTCCGCGATGCGGTCGCGCTGGCACCGCTCGTCGTCCAGGCGGGGATCTTCCTGACCCCCGTCGGCTATCCCCTGAGCGCGGCCGGCAGTTTCGCCAAGGTGCTGGCCTTCAACCCGGCGTCCGGGATCATCGAGGCTTGGCGCTGGTCGCTGCTCGGGAGCTCGCCGGACATGTTCGCGATCGCCATCGGCCTCGCCGAGATGGTCGCGATGCTGGTGATGGGCTGGTACGTGTTCGGCCGCATGGAGACCCGCTTTGCCGACTACGTCTGACCTCAACGGCGGGGAGACTCGCACCGACCTCGCCGTTCGCTGCCAGGGGGTCGGCAAGAGCTACGGCCTCGGCGAGGAGCTCAGCCTCCAGCACACCCTGAGCACGCTCGTCCGCCGCGACTACGACAGGGATCGCTTCTGGGCCCTGACCGACGTCAGCTTCGAGGTGAAGCGCGGGGAGTTCTTCGGAATCGTCGGGGCGAATGGCTCCGGGAAGTCGACGCTCACGCAGCTGGTGGCGGGCATCGCGATGCAGGACGCGGGCAAGATCGAGGTCTGGGGGCGTCTGATTCCCCTGCTCGAGGTGGGCGCGGGGTTCCATCCCGAGCTCACGGGCCGCGAGAACGTCGAGCTCCTCGGCACCATCCTCGGACTGGAGCGCAAGGCGATCCGAGACCAGATGGAGGCGATCACGGACTTCGCGGGGATCCACCGCTACATGGACACCCCCTTGAAGCGGTATTCGAGCGGCATGGCGGCGAGGCTCTCCTTCGCCACGGCCACCTGCTTCCCGGCCGACACCTATGTCTTCGACGAGGTCCTCGCCGTGGTGGACGACTCCTTCCGCGACCAGTGCGCCAAGGCGCTCAAGCGCCTCAACGACGAAGGCCGGACGATCATCTTCATGAGCCACGACCTCGACCTGGTCCAGTCGGTGTGCAGGACGGGGATGTGGCTCGATCACGGCGAGATCCAGATGAGGGGCGCGATCGGCGACGTTGCCGCGAAGTACACCGCAGTCACAGCCGAGGCCTGAGCGGCCGCGGACGGATGCCCGCGGCGCCCATTCGCCTACACCTTGGATGCGGTGAGACCTACCTCGACGGCTACGTCAATGTCGACTTTCCGCCCGCCGATCATCCGGTCCAGACCACCTCGCCGGCCGACGTGCACGCGGACATCACCAGGCTCCGGTACGAGCCCGCGAGCGTGGCCGAGGTCAGGCTCCACCACGTCTTCGAGCACTTCGACCGTCCCACCGCACTTCGGGTCCTGATCGACTGGTATGAGTGGCTGGAGCCGGGCGGGCGCCTGATGATCGAGACACCTGACTTCGAGGCCGCCGTGCGCAGGTTTCGCAGACCCTGGCGGCGATCGCAGAGAGATCTCGTGCTGCGCCACGTCTTCGGCTCGCACGAGGCTGCATGGGGCGTGCACGCCGACGGGTGGTACGAGGGCAAGTTCCGGGAGGTGCTGGGCGCTCTCGGCTTCCAGGTCAGCAAGGTCCGGAGGGCGACCTGGCGGGGAACCGACAACATCACGGTCGAAGCCCGCAAGCCGGAGGCGGTGCCGCTCACCCGAGACGAGCAGATCGAGCGGGCGACCGGGATCCTCTCGGGCAGCCTCGTCGACGGCTCATCCACGGAACTGAGGCTGCTGGCCGTCTGGGTGGACTCCCTGTCCGGGCCTCGCGAGTAGATCGTGGCCGGCCCGACCTTCTACATCCTGGACCACCCGTTTCTGCCCACGCCGTACAACCACCGCTTCTTCGTGGAGAAGTTCGGCCAGGGCTTTGGGCTCCACGGCTGGGACGTGCGGGTCGTCAGGCGGATCTCGGACATCGACGAGCCCGGCCTGGTGATGATCGGCAATCACGATTGCTTTCACGGCTGGGAGACCGGCCGCCTGCAGCCGCTCTTCGGCAGGATCCCCGCGATCCGCCCATCGAAGAAACTGACCACGCGCCCGGGCAGAAGGGGCAAGCAGCTCGTGGTGCGGCGGCTGGTGCGAAGGCTGCGAGATCGCCCGGAGACCATCCTGCTCGCCTGGCGCGGATACGAGCTGAAATCCCTCCGCGAGGACCCGGGGATCCGGGTGATCTTCGCCGGCGAGTGCTGCTGGGGCGAGCCTAAGTCGGCGGGCCGGCGCGGATGGCGGGAGTTCAGCAAGCGCCACCCCAATGCGCTCCCGATCGAGTTCGGGGCGCCGGTGGACCCGCAGCATGTCGGCGAGGGCTGCGAGAACGAGGCGATCGACTGCTCCTACGTCGGCTACCAGGGCTATGAGCCGGATTGGCAGGCGCACTTCCGTCGGGATCCGCGAAACCGCATCGTCGGCACGCCTCCGTACATCGACGAGGCCGAGCGACGGGACATCCTGCGGAACTCGAAGATCGTGCTCGGGCTCCACCAGCCCGAGAACGTCGCCGACTGCCTGCCCATCGAGCGCGTCTATGACGCCCTCGCCTTCGGCGCCGTGCTGATCACGGACAACCCCTGGGCCGTGGACGCCACCGAGGGCATCGGGCAATACGCCGAAACGCTCGACGACGCCAGGCGGCTAGCCGACCACTACCTCAGCCATGACGCGGAGCGCAGGGAGCTCCGCTCACGCGGCCTGGAGTTCGCCCGCCGCCGGGGAACCTACGCCCACCGCGCCGCCGACTTCATCGCGTTGCGGGAGGAGCTCCTCGCCGGCAGCGGCAGCCTCGTGGCGGCCTGAACTTCAGGATCCGCGGACGACGCCGACGGTGACGCCGTTCGCGTATCTGAACGGGGAGTCGTAGGCGACGTCCTCGAGCTCCGCGTAGTCCACCTCGGCCCACCGGCCGTCCGCCGAGATGCGCTTCAGGCACCAGCATCGGGCGAGTGGGACGCGGCCGTCCGCGATGTAGGCGTCGAGCTCGGTGTGCCAGCCGTGCGGCACGGTGAAGAGCAGCTCGCCGCTCGGCGTGAGCAGCTCGCGCAGCCGCTCGATCGCGCGCAGGACCTTCTCCGGATCGCGTGGCTCGTCCTCGTCCCAGCCGACGTGCTCCAGCGTCGAGACCGAGACGATCAGCTCGTAGCGGCGCCCGGGATCGAAGTCGACGATGTCCTCGTTGATCACTCCCGGGGTCTGCTCGTACTTGTCGACCACCGCGTGCCGAGCGCGAAAGTAGTTGGAGAGGACGTTGCCCACCTCGAGCGTGCTCGCGGGGTCCACCCTGCGGACCCGCGACCACGCGACCGGCAGCTCCACCGCCCGCTCGCTCCTCCAGGTGGTCATGTAGGGGTGCCACAGATAGCGGTGGCGAACCCCGCCGAGCTCGAAGGTCGTGGGGCGGCCGGCGAGGACGCTCTGGCCGTAGATCGCGAGCGGCCGGTACCAGTTGAGCCCCTCGCGGGCCATGTCGAGGCGCCGGGTCGCGAACGGCTGGAGCGGACGCGGCAGGTGCTTCACGCGGGGCCTCATCGAGCGCGCGAGTCTAGTTGCGGGCCACGCCGAAGGTGACCGCGTTCGCGTAAGGGAACGGGGCGTCGTAGCGAACCTCCTCCAGCTCATCACAACCCACCTCCGCCCAGCGGCCGTCGGCGGAGATCCGCTTCAGGCACCGGCGCTCGGCCAGGGGGATGCGACCCTCCGCGAGGTAACGGTCCAGCTCCGGATGCCAGCCCTTCGGGACGGTGAAGAGGAGCTCGCCGGCGTCGGTCAGCAGGCTGCGCAGGCGATCGATCGCGCGCAGGACCTTCTCCGGGTCCTTCGGCTGCTCGTCCCAGCCAACGTGCTCGAGGGTCGATACGGAGACGATCAGGTCGTAGGAGCGCTGCGGCGAGAAGCTGACCACGTCCTCGTTGATCACCCCGGGGGCCTGCTCGTACTTGTCGACGACCGTGTGGCCGGCGGGGAAGTAGTGGGAGAGGACGTTGCCGAGCTCCAGCGTGCTCGCCGGATCGGCCCTTCGAACCCGGTCCCACGCCACCGGCACCTCGACCGCGCGCTCGGTCCTCCAGGTAGCCATGTACGGATGCCAGAGATACCGGTAGCGCCTCTCGCCGAGTACGAAGCTGCTTCCCGAGCCGTCCAGTGCGCAGCGCATGTACATCCCAAGGGGCATCGGCCAGATGAGGCCCTCGCGAATCGCCTCCAGCCTCCGGATGGCCACGGGCTGCATGGGCGCCGGCAGACGCCGCACCAGCGGCCGGAGCAGCGGCCTGACCGAAAAGCTCATCAGTGATGGGAGAGGTAGGGCAGCTCAGGGAGGATGAACAGCTTCCCGCGGCCCCTGGCGCGCATCGAGAGGTGCAGGTTGACGTGCTCGGCCGCGATCGGGAAGTTGAAGCCCGAGTTGTTGACGTAGAAGAGCTCGTCGTCGAACAGGTACGCGCCGAGCAGCGCGCCCCTGCGGACCTTCTCCGGCTTGTTGCGGCGGACCCGCCGGACATCCGGGTTGCTCGGATCCTCGCTGAAGCGCTCCCTGTAGAAGGCGTGCAGCTCGGGCGTCGGGTAGGGCGAGTAGCGGCAGCCCTCCAGCGCCTCGGCGCGGTAGATCCCCAGCCCCGCAAAGGCGGAATAGACCTCAATGGGAGGCTCGGCCGGATCGATCACCCGCCCCAGCGAGTGCCGGCGGCGCCTCGACGTCCAGAACCGGTCGCCCATCAGCTCCGGGCCCAGCGGGTGCTCCTCGGTTCGCAGCTCGTAGAGGTCGTAGTAGCGGCCGGTGCTCCCGACTCCGTTCGCGAACACGGCGGCCGCCTCATCGGGCAGCTCCGAGATGGCCCTCACGAGGGGCTCCAGCGGCGGCGGGCGCAGGAAGTCCCAGTCCACGATCACGACGCGGTCGCCGGCGGCGAGGCCGTCCTCGCGCATCCAGTCCAGCAGCCGGTTCCGGGCTTCGGAGATCAGCTCGATACGGCAGGGCTTGTTGTCCCAGGTCCTCGCCCTCGATGCCTCGCGGAACTCGTCGAGATCCCAGGCCTCGCTGCGAACCCGCAGGTGTGGGCGCTCCCGCGCGCCCTGCTCGAGCAGCTCCGGCGTCCGGTCGGAGCTGTTGTTCTCGAAGACGTAGACCTCGAGGCCCGGGATCCGCCGCTCAGCCTCGTCGATGAACCCGAGGATTTGCTCGATCGTCTCCTCTCCGTTGCGGAGGAGCCCGCCCATGAGCACGCGCTGAGTCAACTCCGCACCCGCCAGGCGTCGAGAGTGCCGCGCAGGGCCGACCCGAGCACGGCGAGGTCGTACGGCCGCCGCAGCCAGAGCCGCCAGCGGACCGCCGCGACCTCGGCCTCCTGGCGGGAGGCGGCGGCGCTCACCCGGTCCTCGCCGGCGTCGTCGTAGACGGCCAGCGCCTCCGGCAGGACGACGAAGCGGGCGCCCCCGTAGGCCAGGTTGAGCCAGGCGGCGTAGTCCTCGACTCCGGTGATCGACATTCCGACGGCCGAGTCGGTGAAGCCGCCGGACTCGACGAGCGCGGACCGGCGCACCACCGCCGTCGAGGTGATGATCGGGTTGTGGCGCAGGAGCTCGGCGCGGTCGGGCTCCACCGCTCGATCGAGCCCGAAGTAGGGGCCGCCGCTGCTGCGGGTCGCATCCGACGCGACCACGTCGTAGCGCCCGGACGAGATCGCCTCGGACTGGATGCGCAGCTTCCCCGGCAGCCAGCGGTCGTCGTCGTCCAGGAACGCCACCCAGTCCCCCTGGGCGCTCTTCGTGCCGAGGTTCCGGCCAGCGGCCGGCGCGCCGAAGTTGCGCGGCAATCGCAGGTACCGAAGGCGCGGCTCCTCGCGTGCCCAGATCTCGAAGGCATCCTGGGTTCCGTCGGTCGAACCGTCGTCGCAGACCAGCACCTCGAGCGCCGGGGGCTCCTGCTCGAGCACGGACGAGACCGCCCGCCTACAGGACTCGATTCGCTGATAGGTCGGGATGACGACGCTGATGCGCGGTGGCTCTGCGCTCACGGCGAGAACATACGCGCTGTCCTCAGACTGGCAGCCGTTGCCGCATGCCGCCGAGAACCTGGTGGAACTTCCACGAGTTGAACCAGCGCAGTCTCGCCACGAGGTAGCTCCGCCGGGCCCGCTGTCGCAGACCCGGGGCGCCCTCGGCGCGGCCATTCGGCCTTGGTGCCGCCACGGATCGCACGGCGGCCATGCTCGGCTGCCGGCCGGCATCCGCCGTCGATCCTGAGAGCAGGTCGTCGATGGTGCCCTCGAGCCTGCCCGCGAAGTCCCCGTGAGCATCGACGTAGTGGTCGATTGTCTTCTCCGCCAGGCGGCTGCGCTCGGTGGCGGGAAGCGCGAAGGCCTCCATCAACAGCGCCCGGTTGTGCGCCGAACCCAGCTCGAGCCGGCAGAAGCCGAGCGGAGCGAAATCCACTCCGCAGTTGGGGCTGATCAGCGGAACCACGCCGCACGCCATTGCGTCCAGCACCGTCCCAGCCTGGCCCTCCTCGAGGGAGGGAAAGAGCAGGTAGTCGCAGCTCTCGAGCAGGGCCCGGTAGTGAGGGCTCGCCGCCGCCATCCATCCGTGGTTCGTGACATGAGGCTGCAGCCCGCCCACGAGGTCGTCGAGCTTGGCCCGGTAATGGGGATAGGAGGGCCTGCCCACGATGTGCAGGTGGCCGCTCAGGCGGCCGAGGTCGATCTCCTCCACCAGCGCGGACACGATGTCGAAGCCCTTTCGAAGGCCGATCTCCGACGCGCTGTAGAGGATCTGGGTGTGCGGAACGTCCTGGGGGGATCGATCCCGTGACCGCTCGGCCTCGATGTCCACTCCGTAGCTGGCCAGCCTGATCTTTCCGCCCGGGATGCCGTGGCGGGTGTAGCTCTCCAGGGTGCGCGAGTTGCCGAAGAGGAGGATCGAGTCCGCGGCCTCCAGGGCGCGGACTCGGCGGGGGACATCGTGGAAGTCGAGGGCGTGAAGTGAGGCCGTCGGCAGCTCCTCGCGGATGACGAAATCGAGCAGCAGCTCGTTGTGCTCCGCCGGGTGCATGTTGACCGCGACGAGGGTGCTGCGGCCGATGTCGCAGCGCTCGAGGATCGCTCCGAAGTTGCGCTGGATCCCGACGAACGCATCGAATGACCGACCGGCCACGCGGTCGGGCTCGGCCGCGTCCACGAAGGTAACGTCGCCTCGCTTCGCGAGTGCCGCATAGAGCGTCCGAGAGATCACGTTCGCCGAGGTGCCCCAGTGAGCCTGCTCCTCCTTCGGGAGGCTGGGGTCGAAATGCTCGGCGCTGTAGCTGAGGAGGACGCGCATCGTTCAGGCGCAGGCCTGTGACTACTCTGCCCTCACCCCGGCCCCGAATGCCGCGGCTCCCTTGATGGCACTACGAATCCTGCACTGCGTCGAGTTCTATCACCCGAGCCCCGGAGGGGCCCAGGCTGTGGTCCGGCACGTCTCGCGGGAGCTCGTCCGGCGCGGCCACGAGGTCACCGTGGCCACCACACGGCTGTCACACCGGGAGGAGACCGAGCTGGACGGGGCGCGGATCGAGGAGTTCGAGATCTCGGGGAACGCCGTCTCGGGGATGACGGGAGAGGTCGACCGCTACCGCTCCTTCGTCGCCGACGGAGGCTTCGACGTCGTCATGACCTATGCCGCGCAGCAGTGGACGACCGACGCCCTGCTCGACGTGCTCGACCGGATCCCGGCGGGCACCGTCCTCGCTCCCTGTGGGTTCTCCGGCCTGGCCGACCCGGCGTACCGGGACTACTTCGCGAGCCTGCCCGCGGCGCTCGAGCGCTTCAGCGAGCTGATCTTTCACTCCGGCGCCTACCAGGACATCGAATTCGCCCGCCGCGCCGGCCTCGACAACCTCAACGTGGTCCCCAACGGAGCCGGCCGGGAGGAGTTCGAGGTCCCCGAGGATTCGGGCTTCCGCGAGCGGCACGGGATCGACCCGGGCGAGCCGCTGCTGCTGACGGTCGGGCCGCACAACTGGCGCAAGGGTCATGCGCTCTCCATCCAGGGCTTTCGGCGCGCCGACACCGGTGGCGGAACGCTCGTGGTGATCGGAAACCGGCCGCTCCGCGCCGGCTGTCAGTGGGATTGCCTCCGCCGCGCGCTCGCCACCCGGATCGGGACGGCCGGCCGCAAGCGGGTGATCGTGCTCGACGTGCCCCGAGCCGAGGTCCTCGCCGCCTACGCCGCGGCGGACCTCTTCGTCTTCGGCTCCCAGGTCGAGTGCTCGCCGCTCGTGCTCTTCGAGGCCGTCGCCTCCGGGACGCCGTTCGTGAGCACCGCGGCCGGCAACGCCGAGGAGATCGCGGAGTGGACCGGGGGCGGCGTGGTCGTCCCCTCGAGGAGGCGGGACGGCCTGGTCGATGCCAGCCCGGACGCCGTCGCGGCAGAGGTCGAGCGTCTCTGGGTCGACGAGGCGGAGCGATCGCGGCTCGCGGAGAGCGGGCGCTCGCGGTGGCTCGAGGAGTTCACCTGGGACCGGATCGCCGAGCGCTACGAGGCCGTCTACGAGCGCGCGGCCGCCGCGTCCGGCTGAGCCAGCCTGAGCACGGACGCGCGGCGCGACGCATCGAAGCCGGGAGGAGGCTCTATCTCCCCCGCGATGTCCTCGGCGAAGATCACGCCCACCCGGGAGAGCAGCTCGGGTGAGGCTGCCACGATGGTGCGCGCCTCGACGCCCTCGGTGTCCAGCTTGAGGACGTCGATCCTGCCCTCCTCGTCGAACACCTCTCGCAGGACGCCGTCGATGTGCCGGACGCGCACCGTGATCGATTCGGCATGCCCGGGCCCAAGCCCGCCGTAGCGGCCGGTCGGCTCGATCGAGAACGTCTCCTCGCCGTCGCGATCGGCGACGGCGGTCTCCTCCAGCCGCCATCGCCCCTGGAAGCCGGCGAGGTTCTCGCGAAGGCGCTCGATGTTCCGCGGCACCGGCTCGAAGAGCCGGACCGTCGCCCGCTCCGAGCGGGTCAGGAAATAGAGCGCGGAGATCCCGATGTTCGAGCCGATGTCGACGATGACCTCGGCCTCCGCCCCGACCCGGTAGTCCTCACGGCAGAAGATCTCGTTGACCGTGATCATGTCGTGGTGGCTGTGCAGGTTCGGGGCGACGGGACCGACGGGCGTGCGCACCTCGCACCGATGGGGATACGCGCCGCGGGGGGTGAAGTACCGGCGCGCCCCGTCGAGGGGATGCACGTAGCGCCGGGGCATCCGCGCCAGCGCGACCCAGTTGGACGGTCGGACCGCCTCCCGGGCGATGAAGCCGAGCGGCCGGTCCCCGAGCGGGCTCACGGGAGCTCAGGAGCCCGGGAGTACGAGGCCTCGACCTCCGCCAGCGACCTCTCGATCGAGAGCTCCTCGCGGTGGGCCCGGTACCAGTCGAACGAGGAACCGCGGAGGCCCGGGCCGCCCTCCACCGCCCGGACGATCGCGTCGGCCATCTCCCGCGTCTCGGCCGAATCGACGACGAAGCCGTTCACGCCCTCGTCGACCAGCTCGGTGGCCGCGTTCTCCGAGCCGCGGACGACGATCGCCGGCGTGCCCAGCGAGACCGCCTCGACGACCACCATCCCGTAGCCCTCCCGCTCGGACGGGTGGAGCAGACAGGAGGCCGAGGCGATCCTGCGCATCAGCTCCGCGTGGTCGACCCGCCCGGCCATCTCGATCTCGCCCTCCAGGCCGAGCTCGCGGATGCGCTCCCTGGTCGCCTCGAACTCGGGGCCATCGCCGAGGATCACCCCATGCAGGCCGGGCACGCGCTGCCGGGCGGCGGCGATCGCCGCGGGGATCGCCGGCACCCGCTTCTCCGGGATGTGCCGGCCGGCCGAGACGACCAGGGGGGGCTCGGGCACGGCTACCGCATCGTCGCGCGTGCGGGACTCGGACCAGGGATCGCCGGCGTACTCGCCCGTCAGCCTCGTGATCGGGGCACGATGGCCGTACCCGCGCAGCCGCTCCTCAGCGAGCCGCGAGAACGTGAAGCTCCGGTCGGGCATGCGCAGGCAGAGCCGCTCGACGGCGAAGCCGATCCGCCCCGCCACGGGCCCGAGGTACGAGCGCCAGTAGTCACGGCCCCAGACCTCGTGCCAATCGACGATCAGCTGGGCGGGGGAGCGCGAGAGCCGGAGCGCCAGCCGCGCGCCGACCAGCTGGAAGTAGGGAAAGGAGGCCGAGTGGACCGCGTCGTAGCTCCGGCCGTTGCGGAGCAGGTGCCAGAAGACGCCGAGGCCGAACCGAATCGGCGGCCAGATGCGGCGGCGGCCCGAGCGCGTGTAGAGATCGGTCGCCGGCGAGACCGCCAGCGTCTCGAACGAGGTGCACGGTCCCTCCTCCCCCCACTGCCGCCGGGTCAGGTAGGTGACCGAATGGCGTACGCCGAGCCGCTCGGCGAGATTGCGATACCAGCGCTCCGCTCCCCCGACGGTGTTGGGAAAGAGGCAGTCGTAGACGAGCGCGATCTTCATCCGGCGCGACGGTACATAGGATTGCGGCGTGCCGTTCACGCACAGGAACATCAAGGAGGACGTGGCGGACGTCGGGTCGAACTTCGACGGGGCGCCGGACCTGGAGTTCCGCCTGGCGACCGAGCCGCTCGAGCTCGAGCAATCCGGCCTGGGCTACCAGCGCGTGCCACCCGGCTATCGATTTCCGTACGGCCACACGCACAGGACGCAGGAGGAGGTGTACGTGGTCGTGCGCGGGAGCGGGCGCATGAAGCTCGACGACGAGATCGTCGAGCTCAGGGAGTGGGACGTGGTGCGAATCCCGCCCGGTACGTGGCGAGGCTACGAGGCCGGGCCGAAGGGCCTCGAGATCCTCGTCATCGGCGCGCCCAACCTCGGCGAGAATCCGCGCGATGACGTCGAGGGCCGGCGCGACTGGTGGGCTGACTAGCTTCATCCGAACTGCCTCCCGCTGGGCAGCTGGATCACGTCGACCGCGCCGTTCGAGTAGACGAGGCGGCCGAGCCGGTAGAGGCGAGGATTGACGGCACCCGTCTTCTTGAAAACGACGATGTGCGTGACGCCGTAGCGGTCGGCCATCGTGCGCAGGGCGGCCGGATCGGCACGGCCGTAGACGGCGCGCTCCAGCGAGGTGCGCTGCGGAAACGGGTCCAATCGGCCCGCGAACACGTCGATCTCTCCGATCTCATTGGCCCGTGCCGTGTATCCCCATGCCTCACGGAAGGTGCGGTGCTCGGTGAACGCCGGGAAGGCCGCGTCGCTCGGTCCCCGGTCCCTGGTTCGCGGCGTCCGGTCGTTGCTGACCGCCAGGAGGGCGTCGTCGGGGAGATGGTCGCGAATCCACTCCATCGCACGCAGCTCCCGCGGTCGGAGAGCCGCGCGGGAGGTCTGATACTGCGGCTTGCCCTCCACGAACCTGCTGGCGGGGTTCGGGAACAGGTCGAGCGGCGCGTCCAGTGAGGCGGTGAGGAGCAGCGCTCCGGCCGCGAGAGCCGCGAACAGCCCGCGCCGTCCAGGCCCCGCGGCGACTGCCAGCAGTGCGAGCGCCCCGATCGCGGCAACGGCCGGGAGATAGGAGACGAGGTCGGCACGCAGGTAGTGGCCATTCCCCCAGATTCGGTGGGCCACGTAGGCGAGCAGGACCAAGAGGGCAAGCCAGCCGGCCGCGAGACCCACCGGGCGGATCCAATTCCGGCCCACTCCGCGAACCCTCGGCTCGAAGAACCCGATCAGACCGAGGGCGGCGAACGGCATGACCGCGATCAGCCCATAGGCGGTGATGTAGGTCTGCTCGAGGTACTCGTCGGAGACGAAGAGGAAGGCTCCGACACCGACCACCAGCAGCGAGAGTGAGAGGACCCCGGCCGGGGACGGAGTGCGGACTCTGCGGAGCCACAACGCGACCCCGAGCAGGGGTGCGGCGAAGTACATCAACAGGCCGGCCGGGACCGCCAGGGCCCAGAAGGCGGCATCGGCGAGGGCTCCGGAGGGCCAGGCGTCGTGCAGCCGCGCGAGCGGCGGCATCTGCTTGATCGTGGCCGGGGGATCGATCCCCAGGCCGAGCGAGCCTCCCCGGTACATGAGGAAGTAGAAGACGACGAACAGCCCCGCGCAGAGCCCGAGCGCCGCGAGCGCGGTTCGATCCACCCGCTTCTCCCGAAGGCGGGCCCAGGCGAGATACAGGCAAAGGGCGCCGATCAGCGCCGGCAGGATCACCGACTTGGACCCTCCCGCTCCGATCAGGAGCAGGCCCAGGACCCACCACAGCCGTCGCGGGCTCTCCTCGATGAACGCCCCCGCTCGAGCGCGAAGCCCGGGGTCGAACAGCAGCCAGAGCACCATGAGGACGGCGACGAACATGACCATGCCGAGCAGCTGACTGGGGCTCGACCAGAGCCGGTAGACGTCGGTATCCCCGAACGGCGTGATGTCATCGACGCTGAGGTCGACGCCCCTGACGAGAAGGAAGAGCGCGACCGTCACCACGCCGGCCCACCGCCCGGCCCCGACCAGCCTCCCAGCCAGGGCAAGCTGGAGGACGAGGAGGGCGGTGAGCGGCAGCAGGTAGAGCCGGAGGACGACGACGGGCAGGCCGACTCCCGTCACCTGGGACGTCGCCGCCATGTGCAGATGGATGAAGAAGTGGTAGTTGAACGGCTCGCCTGATACGAGGTAGTTCGCCGGCGGCCAGCCGTGGAGCGCCGAGGCCGCCACGGCGATGTGGAACTCCGGGTCGCCCGGGTAGAGCGCGTCCGGGACGTGCCCGGGCAGCGGCAGCGGCGCGAAATAGCCGACCCCGATGAAGCAGAAGGCCACCAGGCAGAGGCCGGCGAGGGTCAGGCGCTCGGGCCGGGCGAAGACGGACGCCCCGCCGCCCGGCGCCCAGGGGGTGGAACCCCGCCGGCGAATGACCGCCACCGCCGCGACTCCGATCAGCACCGGGTACGCCAGGAAGAGACCGCGTGCGCCGATCGCCGCGGTGAGGCTGAAGGCGAGGATCTCGAGAGTCAGACCCATCGGCCAGCCGAGCGCCAGCTGCCAGGCCCGGCTGCGGATGCCGGGGGCGACGGCGCGGAGCGCGAGCCAACCCGGGCCGACCACGAAGAGGGCCTCATAGCCGAGGTACCGAGCCAGCTCCCCCGGCTCCACCCCTGCGATCAGCCAGAGGGCGACGGCCGCGACGGCGACGATCGCGACCGCTATGGCGAGAACTCCGTGACCGCCTCGATCACCCTCGACTGCTCGTCGTCGGAGAGCCCCGCGAAGAGCGGGAGCCGGACGAGGCCGTCCGCGACGGCCTCGGTGACCGGCAGCGAGCCGCACTCGGGATCGAGGCGCCGTCCCATCGCCGACCGATGCAGCGGCAGGTAGTGGAAGACCGCCATGACCTCGCGGGAGGAGAGGTGCTCGATGAACGCGTCCCGCTCCCCTCTGCCGGGCATCCGCAGCCAGTAGAGGTGGGCGGGATGCCGGCGGTCATCCGGAGCGACCGGAAGCGTCACGCCGGACCGCGCCGCCCACTCCGACAGCTCGGCCGAATACCGATCCCAGATCCGCAGCCTGCATGACTGGATCTCGTCGCGGCGCTCGAGCTGTGCGCGGAGGAAGGCGGCCTGCAGCTCGGACGGCAGATAGCTCGAGCCGAGATCGCTCCACTCGTAGGCGTCGACCTGGCCCCGGAAGAAGGCGCCGCGATTCGTCCCCTTGTCGCGGATCACCTCCGCCCGCGCGACGTCCTCTTCGCGATTCAGCACCAGGGCTCCGCCCTCGCCGGAGGTCACGTTCTTCGTCTCGTGGAAGCTGAGGGCGGCGAAGCGGCCGAAGGTTCCGAGCGGATCGCCGCGGTAGCTGCCGAAGAGCCCGTGGGCGTTGTCCTCGACGAGCTCGGCCCCGTGGCGCTCCGAGGTCGCGAGCAACCGGTCGAGCTCGCAGGAGACGCCCGCGTAGTGAGTGCAGGCGATCGCCGCGGTCCGCTCGCCGATCAGGCTCTCCACGCCTTCCTCGTCGATGTTGAGCGTGTCGGCGCGGACGTCGCAGAAGCGGGGGCGCGCGCCCCGCATCGCGAAGGCGTTCACGGTCGACGGATGGGTGAACGCCGGGCAGACGACCTCGTCCCCCGGCTCGATGTCGAGGAGCAGCGCCGCCATCTCCAGCGCGTGCGTGCAGGAAGGCGTGAGCAGCACCGTCGCTCCTCCGAGCTCCGCGCTCAGCAGCTGCTCGCAGTGCCGCGTCATCGCCCCACCGCCGGAGAGCCGCCCGGACTCGACGACCTCGGCGATGTAGTCGAGCTCGCCCCCCGCCGGGGTGGGGCGGTTGAAGGGAATTCGCGTCCGCACCGGGTTGGCGCTCATCGGTCGAACCACTTGTGATGCCACGCCTCGCGCCTCGTGCACTCGAACCCAAGGGCGAGGTGGGTGTCGAGCGAGACGCGGTTTCGCTCCTGCGTGGCCGTCTCCACGGCGGTCGCCCCGGCCGATCGCGGTCCCCTCAGGCCGGCGAAGAGGAGATTCCGGCCGATCCCCTCTCGCCGGTGAGCTTCGTCCACCGCGAGGATCTCCATGTGCGCGATCCCGTCGTCGCCATGGGGACTCACGACCTCGTAGCCGACCGCCTCCCCGGCCACCTCGCGGATGAACACCCAGCGGCCGGGATCACCGACCGCATCGGCGACCCAGGTCGCGTAGAGCTCGTCGCAGCGCTCGCGGGGAAACCCGCCATCGTGGTAGAAGCGGCTGTCGCGATGGCTGCGGGCGGCCAACCTCCGCAGGGCGGGAACGTGCCGAGACGCCGCGTCGGTGATGGGGACCAGAGGGTCAGCCTCGGGGATCCCTTCGAGGCCGTGCCGGAGGGTCAGCCTGACGTCGACCAGCCGGAAGCCCTGCTCGGCGGCGACACCGGCGCTCTCTCGATCGTCCATGTCCAGAAGCAGATAGAGGCAGCGGACGTCCCGGTCAGCGCACCAAGCATCGACCTCCTCGGCTCCATCGCGATCGAGCCCCTGCGCACGGACGCGTGCGACCGGGAAGCCGAAGAAGCCGCTGTCCCACTCGAGCAGGTCGCAGGGCTCGGATGTGGGGCCGCTAGTGCGCTGCGCCCCTGCCGGCCACATCCGCAGTCTCCGGTGTCGTCGCGCCCGTCGTGGTCCTGACGGCGTAGGTCGGAGAGCGCCGCCCCGGCCGTGCGCGGCGCCGCCAGAGGCTGTCGAACTCGACGAGAGCGTGCTTCGTCAGCCTGGCGAAGGTGTAGTTGGAGCGGCCGTAGCGCCGCGGGTCGTGCCTGACGCTGACCGCGACGATTCTCCTCGCCTTGCCGGTCAGCGGAATGTCGATCGCGAAGCCGGCGCCCTGATCCGAGTCCAGCCCGGCGAGGAGCGAGCTGCGGAATGCACGGAACCCCCCGATGTCGGCCGGGACGCCGCCGCCGGTCATCACGTGGACCGAGCGCCGGACGATCGTCGTGGCGATTCGCCGGGGCAGGACCTGGCGCTTGGAGATCGGCTTTCCGTAGACGAGGTCGACGTCAGCCGTGAGCGCATCGAGCAGCCGCGGGATCTCCTCCGGCGGGTTCTGCAGGTCGTCGTCGAGGGTGACGACGACCTGTGCTGAAGCCGAATGGACTCCCGCCAGGAGCGCGTTGTGCTGGCCCCAGTTGCGAGTGAGGTCCACACCGCTCACCTCCGGGTGCTCGCGACTCAACCCGACGATCGTCTCCCAGCTCCGGTCCTCGCTCCCATCGTTGACGAGGATCAGCTCCCAGGAGCCAAGCTCCTCCATCCGGTTGAGCGTCGCGGCGATCCGTCGATGAAGCTCACCCAGCGAGGGCGCCGAATTGAAGACCGGAACCACGACGGAAACCCGCGGCCCGGCCACCGCCCCGTTCTCGGGCCGTATCGCGATCTGCCCCACGGCGCGCATGATGCCCGATCGCGGTCCTCAGAAGACAGCGGGGGTGAGCGCCGAGAAGGGCAGCACGTAGAAGTTGGGAAACCGCGCCAGGAGCGTCTCCGCAGGAGACTCGCGCAGCGACTGATCGTTGAGGCGGACGAAGTAGCGGTAGCGGCGCTCCCGCGATCCCCACTTCCTCTTGAAATGAAAGACGCCGGCCATTCCCAGCCTGGTGCCGCCCCAGTTCCAGATCCGCGCCCCGTTTCGCGTCTCGTGCACCAGGGCGGTGAAGACGAGCGCGGCATGGGGGTCATGCGACCGGAAGCCCGCCCGCGTGCCCGAGGTGAAGTACTCGCTCACCCCGTTGAAGCGGATCACCAGCATTGCGGCGGCCACCTCTCCGGCGACCCGGGCGATCCAGATGTCAAAATCCTCGCCGGCGCGGAGCTCGGTCGGGATCGCCTCGAAGAAGCGCCGGGACTTCGCGGGCGTCGAATGGGTCTCCATGACCTCCTCGTGGATCCGGCGAACCTCCGGGAGCGCGTCGTTGTCGTGCTCGATGATCACCCCCCTCCGGGCCGCCCGGCGCAGGTTGAACCTGGCCTCGGGGGAGATCAGCGCACTCACCTCCTCCTCGCCGCCACCTCGCGGCAGAACGGTGAACTGGCTGATGCGCTCGTCGGTCAGCTCGTGGAGCGGCTCCCGCCCGATTTCCTCCGCGAATGGGTTCTCGATCATCGTTGCGGCGAGGGTGCCGGGATCCGACGCGCGCTCGTCCCAGGCATCGATCAGGGCGCGAGCGGCTCGCGGATCCGCGCTCACCGGCCCGCCCGGGCTGCCGTAGTACGGCAGCGAGTTGCAGATCCGACCGCCCTCGCCCACCGACCACATGACCGGCAGGACGCCGCGGACCTGGTCGCCCTCGCGGGCGACCAGGTACTCGGGCTCGCAATCGAGCGCCGAGACCAACAGGTTGCGGTACGCGATCGAGTGGCCGAAGACCCCGTCCGGCCGGCGGCGCAGAAAGTCGTCCCACTCCCCCTCCCAACCTGCCGCCAGCTGATCGACGTGGATCATCGGGCGGCGGTGATTCGCCGGAACTAGGCGCCTTCGTGTGAGTAGCGAGTGACCTTGCCGGCCATCTGATCCTCGAGCTCGGCGACGTCGGCGTCCACCATCAGCTCGACCAGCTCCCGGAAGCGGACCTTCGGCTCCCAGCCGAGCCTCTCCTTCGCCTTGGAGGCGTCCCCGAGCAGCACGTCGACCTCGGAGGGCCGGTAGTACTTCGGGTCGATCTCGACGTGGTCGTCGGCGTTGAGTCCGGCACGGGCGAAGGCGATGTCGACGGCCTCCCGGACGGTGTGCGTCTCGCCGGTGGCGATCACGAAGTCGTCGGGCTCGTCGGCCTGGAGCATCAGCCACATCGCCTCGACGTACTCCTTCGCGTACCCCCAGTCGCGCTGGGCGTCGAGGTTGCCGAGGAAGAGCTTCTCCTGCAGGCCGGCCTTGATCCTGGCGACCGCCCGGGTGATCTTGCGGGTGACGAAGGTCTCGCCCCGTCGCGGGGACTCATGGTTGAAGAGGATCCCGTTGACGGCGAACATGTCGTACGCCTCGCGGTAGTTGACCGTCGCCCAGTAGGACGCGACCTTGGCCACGCCGTAGGGGCTGCGCGGGTGGAAGGGCGTCGACTCGTTCTGCGGCGGCGGCGCGGCGCCGAACATCTCGGAGGAGGACGCCTGATAGAAGCGCGGGCTGGCCCCGGACTCGCGGACGGCCTCGAGCAGGCGAATGGTGCCCGCCCCGGTGACGTCGAAGGTGTACTCCGGGATGTCGAAGGAGACGCGGACGTGGCTCTGCGCCCCGAGGTGGTAGATCTCGTCGGGCTGGAGCTCGTAGAGCAGCTTGACCAGCGCGCTCGAGTCGGTCAGGTCGCCGTAGTGGGTGAACAACCTGACCCCCTGTTCATGGGGGTCGTGGTAGAGGTGATCGATGCGGTGGGTGTTGAAGCTCGAGGAGCGCCGCACGATGCCGTGGACCTCGTAGTCCTTCTCCAGCAGGAGCTCGGCGAGATAGGAGCCGTCCTGGCCGGAGATCCCTGTGATCAGGGCGCGCTTGTCTTTCTTCGGATTCACGTCCGGCGCGGAATGGTCGCAGAAGAAGGCCATTCACCTCCGCGCCAGAGCAGGGGTTAACCTCGCCCCGAGAATGCGCGTCCTGATCACAGGCGGCGCGGGCTTCGTAGGCGCCAGCCTCGCCCTCTCCCTGCACGACCGCCATCCCGACTGGGAGATCGTCGCCTACGACAACCTGCACCGGCGGGGATCCGAGCTCAACGTCCCGCGCCTCGAGGGCGCCGGGATCCGCTTCGCCAGGGGCGACGTCCGCGACCCGGACGAGCTGATGAAGACCAAGCCGATCGACGCCCTGATCGAATGCTCGGCGGAGCCCTCGGCGCTCGCCGGCACGGACGGCGAGACCGCCTACACCGTCCACACGAACCTGACGGGCGCCTACAACTGCCTCGAGCTCGCCCGGCGCGACGACGCCCAGCTCGTCTTTCTCTCGACCAGCCGCGTCTACCCGATCCAGGCGCAGCGCGACCTCGCCCTCGACGAGGAGCCGACCCGGTTCGAGCTCTCCGGCGAGCAGAGGATCCGCGGCGCCTCCCCCGCCGGGATCTCGGAGGACTTTCCCCTCGAGGGCGCCCGCACTCTCTACGGCGCCACGAAGCTCGCCGCGGAGCTGCTGATCGCCGAGTACGCCGACGGGTTCGGCCTGCCGGCGGTCGTCAACCGCTGCGGCGTGATCGCGGGCCCCTGGCAGATGGGGAAGGTCGATCAGGGCGTCTTCGCCTTCTGGCTCTTCCACCATCACTTCGGGCTGCCCCTCAGCTACATCGGGTTCGGGGGCACCGGCAAGCAGGTCCGCGACCTCCTCCACGTCGACGACCTGGTCGACCTGATCGACGAGCAGCTGTTGGATCCGGACGGCTGGGCCGGCTTCGTCGGCAACGTCGGCGGCGGGCGGGAGCACAGCCTCTCGCTCGTCGAGACGACAGAGATCTGCCGCGAGCTGACCGGGAACGAGGTCCCCATCGAGAGCGTGCCCGAGACCCGGCCGGGGGACGTCCCAATCTTCCTCGCCGACTGCGCGCGGCTCTTCGAGCGCACGGCCTGGCGGCCCGGTCGCGATCCCCGGCAGATCCTGTCCGACATCCATCGCTGGACCGCCGAGAACGAGGCGAGCCTGTCGGGCGCCCTCGGGCTGGACGCGGCGCGGGTGAGCTGATGCCGCTCGCGATCGTCACCGGATCCGGCGGCCTCGTCGGATCGGACTCGGTCCGGCGCCTGGTCGAGAGCGGCTGGGAGGTGATCGGCCTGGAGAACGACATGCGGGCCCAGTTCTTCGGAGCGGAGGCCTCGACCGCGCACGTGACAGAGGAGCTCGTGCGCTCATATCCGGAGTTCAGGGGGATCGATGCCGACGTCCGGGACCGCGATGCCGTGCTCCGGGTCTTCGAGGAGAACGCCTCCGGCCTCGAGCTGGTGATCCACGCCGCCGCCCAGCCTTCCCATGACTGGGCCGCCCGCGAGCCGCACACCGACTTCGGCGTCAACGCCATCGGGACCCTCAATGTCCTCGAGGCGACCCGCACGGCCAAGCCCGACGCGACCTTCGTCTTCATGTCGACGAACAAGGTCTACGGCGACACCCCCAACGATCTGCCCCTCGAGGACCTGGGTTCCCGACTGGAGCTGCCCGAGGACCATCGCTACTACGGCGGGATCGACACCTCGATGTCGATCGACCGCTCCACCCATTCCCTCTTCGGCGTCTCCAAGGCGGCGGCGGACCTGCTCGTCCAGGAATATGGGCGCTACTTCGACATGCCGACCGTCTGCCTGCGCTGCGGCTGCATCACCGGGCCCTCGCACGCCGGGGCGCGGCTGCATGGCTTCCTCGCCTACCTGATGAAGTGCGTGGTCACCGGCATGCGCTATACGGTCTACGGCTACGAGGGCAAGCAGGTGAGGGACAACATCGCCGCCTCGGACCTGGCCGAGGCCTTTCTCGAGTTCCATCGATCACCGCGGGCGGCCGCGGTCTACAACATGGGCGGGGGCCGGGAATCGAACTGCTCGATGCTCGAGGCCATCGAGGCCTGCGAGCGGATCGCCGGCCGCGAGCTCGACTGGGAGCTCAGCCCGGACGCCCGGATCGGCGACCACCGCTGGTGGATCAGCGACCTGGAGGAGTTCCGCCGCGACTACCCCGGCTGGAAGCTGACCCAGGGGATCGAGTCGATCCTCCAGCAGATCCACGACGTCAACGCCGAGCGCTGGGCGAGCGCACCGGTATGAAGCTCTCGGTCGTGATCCCAGCCCGCAACGAGGCCGGCTCGATCGCCGCCTGCGTGCGGACCACGACGGAGGCGCTCTCAGAGGCCGGAATCGATCACGAGATCCTGGTCATCGACGACGCCAGCGTCGACGGCACCAGCGCCGTGGTGGACCAGATCGCCGAGTCGAACGATCGGGTCCACTGCCACCGCTCGCACTACAGCCGCGGCTTCGGGCTCACGGTGCGGGCCGGCCTCGACCTCTACAAGGGGGACGCCGTCGCGATCATGATGGCCGACGGCTCCGATGACCCCGCGGACCTCGTCCGCTACCACGAGGTCCTGGAGGACGGCTTCGACTGCGCCTTCGGATCGCGGTTCATGGGTGGCCGCGGCCGGGTCAGCGACTACCCGGGCTTCAAGCTGATCCTCAACCGGCTCTTCAACTGGGGGATCCGGGCGCTCTTTCGTCACGGCTACGACGACACCACCAACGCCTTCAAGGCCTATCGGCGCGAGGTGATCGAGACCATCCAGCCGCTGTTGGCCAACCAGTTCAACCTGACGGTGGAGATGCCCCTGAAGGCGATCGTCCGGGGCCACAGCTACGGCGTCGTCGCGATCTCATGGCACGGAAGAAGCGAGGGCACCTCGAAGCTCGACCTGCGGGAGATGGGCAGCCGCTACCTGTTCATCGTGCTCTACGTGTTCCTCGAGCGGTACATGAGCCGCGGGGACTACATGCGGCCGGGCGCCGATTCGGGCTCACGCCGGCACGTCGGCCGCCTGCGGCCCGGGCTGCGCAGCCGCGGCGAGCAGGCGAACGGCTCTAGCCCTCGTAGGCGAAGGGGAGCTGACTCTCCACATCCTTGAGGAGCGGAGCCCCCGCGTCCCTCTCCGACGGAGTCAGCTCAAGGTCCGGCCACTCGATGCCGATGTCGGGGTCCCGGTAGGAGATGCCGGCCTCGGTCGACGGGTCGTAGTAGTCCGAGCACATGTAGATCACGTCCGCGACCTCGCTCGTGACGCAGAAGCCGTGCGCGAAGCCGTTCGGGCAATAGAGCTGTCGGAGGTTCTCGTCGTTGAGGGTGAACGCCTCCCACTCCCCGAAGGTCGGCGAGCCCCTCCTGATGTCCACGAGGACGTCGACGATCTCGCCGCGGCCGCAGCGGACGTGCTTGGCCATCCCGGGTTGGAAGTGCATCCCTCGGACGATCCCTCGCCCAGAGCGCGAGTGGTTGTCCTGCACCCATTCGTCGGCGATGCCGAGCTCCTCGAAGGCGTTGCGGCGGTAGGTCTCGTGGAAGAACCCTCGCTCGTCGCGAAAGACCTTCGGTTGCAGCAGGATCGGGCCCTCGAGCCGTGTCGGCAGCACCTCCATGGGGGCGGGAATGATGCCATCTCGGTGGCGGCTAACCTGCGGCCGCCCGATGCTCTCCGTAGTCACACCCACCTACAACATGGCCCGCTACCTGCCCGAGACGCTCGACAGCGTGGCGGCACTGCGTACCCCCCACGAGCACATCGTCGTCGACGGGAGCTCGAGCGACGGGACGGTCGAGCTGCTGGAGGGGCGCGAGGATCCGCATCTGAGCTGGATCTCCGAGCCGGACTCGGGGCAGACCAACGCCGTCAACAAGGGGCTCGCGATGGCGCGGGGCGATCTGCTGGCCTGGGTCAACGCGGACGACGCCTACATCCCCGCGGTGGTCGACCGGGCTCTCGAGCGCTTCGAGCGCGACCCCGGGCTCGGCGCGATCTTCGGCGCGGTCAACTACGTCGATGAGCACGGCGAGACCTTTCGCACCCTCGTGCCGCCGAAGTTCAGCTGGCGCCGCTACCTCTACTTCGGCCAGTTCGTGACCACCCCGACGATCATCTGGCGCCGGGAGCTGATGGAGCAGGCCCCGTCGCTGAACGAGGCCTACGTCGACGCCGCCGACTACGACTTCTACCTGCGGCTGCTGCGCGGGGCTCGCGTGGAGAGGATCGACGAGCCGGTCCTCAACTTCCGCTACCACCCGACCAGCAAGACGACCACCGACGTCTGGGTCCAGCTCAACGAGGCGAAGGCGATCCGCCTGAAGTGGGCGCGGAACCCGGTGCAGCGGGGGATCATGCGCGGGTACGAGGGGGCGCGACGGGCGATTCTGCCGCGGATCTCCTCCTGGCCTCACCCCGAGCCGCGCGGCGTCGTCAAGCTGCTGCGGAAGATCGGCGCGCGTGGCTGACGCTCCCCGAGGGGGGCCTGTGTTCGAAGGTCCGTCGCTGCGGCTGCGGATCGCCGTCTGGCTCGCTGAGGGGATCGAGTGGGTCCTGCGTCACCACCGGCTCGCTCGCGTGATGTACGGCGCCGCGGAGCTGAACGGCCGGATCAGCGCGCGGCTGCTTCGCGGCGAGGGCAGCGAGTGCCCCTGCTGCGGCGGTCACTTCAAGCGGATGTCGCAGCGCCGGCTCGCCGGCTTCGGCGGCATCTGCCCGCGCTGCCGCTCCCATCCGCGCCATCGCGCGATCGCCCTGCTGCTCGCCCGCGGCCGGCTGACCGGGCGGCGGCTCCTCCACTTCGCCCCCGAGCCGCTGTTCGACCCCGTCTTCGCCCGGCTGCCCGAGATCGAGCGGACGACCGCCGACCTCTACGCCCCCGCGGACCTCGCGCTGGACATCACGCGGATGGACCTCCCGGACGACTCCTTCGACCTGATCCTCTGCAGCCACGTGCTCGAGCACGTCCCCGATGACCATGCGGCGATGTCGGAGCTCCACCGGGTTCTGGTTCCCGGCGGCCTGACCCTGGTGCTGACGCCGTATCGCCCGGCGGTCGCCACCTACGAGGACCCCCGGGTCACCTCTCCGCTCGGCCGGATGGTCGCCTTCGGCCAGCAGGATCACGTCCGCATCTACGGCGCGGATCTGGCCGACCGCCTCCGAGAGGCCGGCTTCGAGGTCGAGGACCGTACGTCGGCGGAGCTATTCGACGAGACGGTGGTGAGCCGGTGCGAGCTCGACCCCGACGAGCACCTCTTCCTCTGCCGCGCCGCCGCGTAGGGCCCTGCGGCGCGCACGCAGGCCGCGAACGGCCCTGACGGGCAGGTAGACGAGCCCGGCGATCAGCACGAGTGGGATCGCCGGCACCGCCAGGAGGACCAGGGTGGCGAGGGTGAGGACCAGGATCGGGATCGCGAGCGGTGCGAGCGCCACCACGAGGATCCCGGCGCCCACGCCCCACTTGGAGTACTCCTCGACGATCTCCGCCCGCTCGCGTGCCTTCGGGTCGATGTTCATGACGGCTCCTTTCGTCGCTCTCACTCAGGGGACGAAATGGAGGGCTCGTCTGTGACTACTGGGCGGCGGTTCGCCTCCGGAAGACGACGTTGCGGTAGAGGGCCTTCTCGAGCTTCGCCGGCACGGGGCGCCAGGCGAAGTACGTCCGGTAGACGAGACGGTGGAGCGGCCCGAGCGGTGTCTCGCGGGCAAACTCCGGGCGCCGGGCGAACAGCTCCGCGTGCTTGGCGCGCAGCTGGCGGTAGATGTGCCGGTACTGGCGGCGATGGCCCTCCTCTCCGGAGCGCTCGTGCTTGCGGTACTCGTGCGTCACCTGGTCGATCTGGAGGCCGCGCCAGCCCTTCTCCAGCGCGCTCAGGCAGAAGTCCCAGTCCTCGTAGCCGTCGATCGCCGGGTCGAAGCCGCCCGCGTCCTCCCAGCACCGTCGCCGGACCAGTCCGAGCTGAGCGCCGGCGATCGAGCGGTGCAGGAGGATGTAGGGGTCGAAGTCGGGGAAGCGCAGGACGCCGGACCAGGCCCCGATCAGCTTCATCAGCCCGTAGCAGTAGCCCACGTCCGGATTGGCCTCGAGAGGCGGGCGGAGCGTGTCGAGGGCATCGGCGGTGAGGCGGTCATCGGCGTCGACCATCAGGAGCAGCTCGGAGTCCGACGCCTCGAAGCCCGCGTTCCGGGCGGCCGCGACGCCGGCGTTCTGCTGGCGGATCAACTCGACCTCCTCGGGCAGCTCGGCGAGCGCCCGCTCCGTCTCGGCATCGGTGGAGCCATCGTCGACCACGATCACGCGGGGCGGGCCGCCGTCCTGGCCCAGGGCGCGGTCGACCGACTCGAGCAGGAAGCGCCCGTGGTTGAAGCAGGGGATCACGACCGTGATGTCGCCGTGGCGGGACATTCCGGCGCAGAGTAGCCCCCACTAGGATCGCGCCAGATGGCCGACGCAAGGGAGCAGTCACGCGATGCGCCGCGCACCGTCGAGGCGTCGAAGTCCGAGCTGATCCGCTGGATGAGCATCCAGGACGCGAACTCCGCCGGGTTCATCCACGGCGGCGTGGTGATGAGGATGTGCGACGAGGTCGCCGGGATCGCTGCGATCCGCCACAGCGGCTGCCGGGTGGTGACCGCCGGCATGGATCGGATGACCTTCGCCCTGCCGCTCTACGTCGGCGAGCTGCTGCGCTGCATCGCGAGCGTCAACGCCGCCTGGCGAACCTCGATGGAGGTCGGCGTCCGGGTCGAGGCTGAGAACGCCGTCACGCGGGCGGTGCGCCACACGAGCACGGCCTACCTGACGATGGTCGCCGTCGACGAGCACGGCAACCCCCTGCCCGTGCCCCCGCTGCAGGTCGAGGGGCCGACCGAGGAGCGGCGCCAGCGGGAGGCCGAAACCCGGAGGCGCAACCGCCTGACCGAGCGCGAGGAGATCATGAAGGCGCGCCGGGCCGCCGGCGAATAGGCGGGCGGAACCCGCCCACACCCTCGTCCCCGCACCCCTATCTTTCGCGTGCCCATGGCGGTTACCGCTTCGCAGAAGGCGGGGGGCGAGAGCGCCGCAGGCGCCGACGCCATCCGCACGACCGTCTTGCTTCCCGCGTACAACGAGGGCGCGGCGCTCCCGCACGTCCTCACGGAGCTCGGCGAGTACCTGGACAGCTCCTACGAGGTGCTGGTGATCGACGACGGCTCGACCGACGACACCGCCGAGGTTGCGGAGCGCTACCCGGTCCGCCTCATCCAGCACAAGGACAACCGCGGCAAGGGCGTCGCGATCCGCACGGGGATCGCCGAGGCGCAGGGCGAGAACGTCGTGATCATGGACGCGGACGCGACCTACCCGGTTCCGGCCATCAAGGAGATGGTCGACCTGCTCGACGAGAACGACCTCGTCCGCGGCATCCGCGAGTCAGAGCCCGAGTCGATGCCGGCAGTGAACCGCATCGGGAACTGGCTCTTCAACAAGCTGCTCGCGATCAGCCACGGGCTCGAGGGAGCCGACCAGCTCACCGGCCTCTACGCGATCCGGCGCTCTGAGGCGGTGCGGCTCGGCACCGAGGCTCGCGGCTTCGACATCGAGACCGAGATCGGCATCAAGGCGAAGGCGCGTGGACTGCGCGAGGCGGAGATACCCATTTCCTACCTGCCGCGGGTCGGCGAGAAGAAGCTCAGCCCCTGGAAGGACGGGCTGCGGATCCTCGGCCGGGTGATCGTGCTGCTGCTGATCTACAACCCGACGCTCAGCTTCATCGTGCCGGGCCTCGCCCTGCTGGGAGTGACGATCACCGGGGCGATCGCGCTCGCCATCGCCGGGCCGGTGAAGACCTTCTTCCTCGGCCTCGACATCAACAGCTTCATCGTCGTGACGCTCGGCGTGCTGGCCTCCTTCCAGCTGGTGATCTTCGGCGTCGCCGCCGCCCTCTACGGCGTCGAGGCCGGCAAGGAGCCGCCGCGGTGGCTGCTGCGCGTGATCTCGGTTCGCTTCCGGCTCGGCGTGGCGGCCCTCGGGCTGGTGCTGATGCTGGGCTCGTTCGCCAAGCTGGTCCAGCTCACCGTCCAGTGGGCCGGCAACAACGTCTTCACCGACACGCGGGCGCTGGTCCTCTCCACCAGCTTCCTGGTCCTCGGCCTGCAGATGCTCTCGGCCGCGCTCTTCATCTCGATCTTCAGCGGCCGGATCAGCCGTCTCGCCGAGGAAGGCTCCTCCCACTGGTCTCGGTCGTAGTCGTCAACTACAACGGCGCCGACTCCCTGGAGGGGTGCGTTCGCGCCGTGCTCGAGCACTCCGGCGAGCAGCGGATCGAGGTGCTGGTGGTGGACAACGCCTCCTCGGACGGCAGCGCCGCGATCGCCGAGCGGCTGGCCGACGAGCGTGACGAGGTCCGCCTGCTCCGGTCCCCCACGAATCGCGGCTACGCGGGGGCGGTCAACTTCGCATCGGGGGAGGCCGAGGGCGCCCACATCGCCGTCCTCAACATGGACGTCGTGGTCGGCGCCGGCTGGCTCGATCCGCTGGTCGCGCTCCTGGAGGCGAACCCGGCCGCCGGCGTCGCCTGCCCGCTGATCCTGCTCGATTCCGACCCGGGCCGGATCATGGCCGCGGGGCAGAACCTCAACAAGACCGGGCTCGGCTTCAACCGCTGGCTGGGGAAGCCGCGCGACGTCGCCGGGAGCGAGGCGTTCCAGGTGACTGGGCTCCACGGCGCGGCCTTCCTCATCCGCAGGGACCTGCTCGAGCAGCTCGGTGGCTGGGACGAGAGCGGCTTCCTCTACTTCGAGGACGTCGAGCTCTCCTGGCTCCTGCGCATCTCCGGCAACGAGATCTGGTGCGAGCCCGGCTCCACGGTCGCCCACGACTACCACCTCTCGATGTTCCCCCACAAGCTGTTCCTGCTCGAGCGCAACCGCTGGAAGATGCTGGTCTGTGACCTGCGCGGGCGGACGCGCCTGGCGATCTCCCCGCTGCTCGCCCTCAGCGAGCTGATGATGTGGGGCTACTGCCTGCTGCGCGGGCCGAAGTTCCTGCGCGCCAAGTGGCGGAGCTACGGCTGGGTCCGCGCGAACCGGTCGCAGATGCGCGGGCGCCGCGACCAGGTCGACTCCGTGAGGAGGCGGTCCGACTGGGAGGTCCTCCGCGGGCTGCGCTGGGGATATCCGCTCGACCAGTTCCTGACCCTCGGGCGCGAGCGCGGGGAATCGACCAGGGACCGCATCGGGGCCTAGATCATCTGACGCTCAGCCCCGCTTTTCCCCGGCCCCAATATCCTGTCCGCCTCCGTGGGCGCCTTCGCCGGAACCTACGTCTCCGCAGGGATCATCCTGCTCGCGTCCCTGCTGGTCGGCCGGGCGCTGTTGCTCGCGCTCGGCCGGCGGGAGGCATCCTTTCTCGAGGGCGCGGTCGGCCTGGCGACGCTGATCCTCGTCTGCACGGTCGCCATCAAGCTGCCCGGCAACGAGGCCACCTCGATCGTCTGCTGCGCGATCCTGGTCGTCGCGTCGATCGTCTTCCTGATCGTCCGGCCCGAGTCGGTGTTCGGCCCCGCCGCGGGCATCGCGACGCCGGTCGCGCTGGTGTGCCTGCTGCTCGCCTCGTTCCCGTTCATCGCGAGCGGCCACATCGGCATTCCCGGAGTGGGGCTCAACAACGACATGGCCATGCACCTGGTCGACGTCGACTACCTCGTCGATCCGAGCAGGCCGACGCCGCAGAGCGTGATCAACGGCTACCCCCTGGGACCGCACAGCCTCGTGGGGACGGTGGTCAGCGTGCTCGGCACGCAGCCGCTCTGGGGCTGGCTCGGGCTGCTGGTCGCGGCCCCCGCGCTCACCGGCATCACCGCCCTCGGCGGCCTGCGTGAGCTGCCCGGCGCGCGCCGCCTGCTCGGTGCGGTCCTCGTCTCGCTCGCCTTCCTGACGGCCTCGGTGCTGGGCATCGCCGGCTTCAAGGAGCTGATCGCCGGGATGTTCCTGATCGCCTTCGCCCTCGGGCTCAGGGAGATCAAACGCCAGCCCGAGGGGCGGGTCGCGATCGTGATCGGCCTCGCGCTGATCGCGGCGGCGATGATCCCCGTCTACAGCCTCCCGGGCGTGGCGTGGCTGGTCGTCACCGCCGGGCTCTGGGCCCTCGCCGAGCTCCTCCAGATCCGGGCGGAGAAGGGGTCCCAGGGAGTCCGGGACGTTGTCCGCGGCTCGCTGCGAATCGTCATCCCGGCGCTGATCCTGCTCGTGCTGGCCGCGCTCACGCAGCTCCCGAAGATCATCGACTTCATCCAGTCGGGCTCGATCGGGAACGTCGCCGGCACCGACAGCAAGCTCCGATACGTCGTCTCGCCACTGGAGACGCTCGGCATCTGGCCCAGTGGCAACTGGCTCCTGGGTACGCACGATGTGGCGCACTTCTGGATCTTCGGCGCGATCGGCCTGGTCGGCCTCGTCATCGGCCTCGTCTGGTGGATCGGGCGCATCGACTATGCCGTTCCCGCCGCGGTGATCTCCGGCATCCTGATCTGGCTCGCGACGAAGTACATCGAGACCGGCGGCCTCTACATCCTCGCCAAGGCGGTGGTGGTGCCGGCCTCGGTGGTCATGCTGCTGGTGCTCGCTGCGCTGCTGGCGCCAGGGGGCGGCTGGCCGAAGCGGATCTTCGCGGTCGTCTTCATCGCGCTGGCCGGCTACTCGACCTTCCTGGCCCTGCGTGACACGGTGATCGCGCCGCACGACCGCCTCGAGCAGCTCGCCGAGTTCCAGGACACTGTCGCGGGGCAGAGGGTCCTCGCCCTGACCGGCGACCGGTTCAGCGACTACGGCCTCCGCACCGCCGAGGTCTCGAGCCCCGCCTTCAACGCGGAGATCCGCGTCGACTCAGTGGGATCGAAGTCGCAGCGGCTCCCGATCGACTTCGACACGGTGCCCACCTCCGTCCTCAACGACTTCCCCTACGCCGTCACGACGAGCGCGATCTACCAGAGCCAGGCGCCGCCCGGATGGAGGCTCGTCGATTCGACCGAGTCCTACCGGCTCTGGAAGCGGACGGGCAAGACGCCGCCGATCCAGCAGCTCGCCGAGGAGGCCCGGCCCGGCCGCATCTTCCGCTGCAAGAAGCCGAAGTTCCGCAACTACGTCACCCAGGGCGGCGAGGCGCTCACCTGGCAGCCGCGCACCGTGATCGCGAAGAGGCTCTACTGGAAGGCCGGCGGCGCCAGCGGCGCGCTGGGCGAGGGCGGGGTAGCGGCCGCCAAGCGGGCGCCGATCGACAACAACCTGGCGCCCGGCCAGACCGCGAGCCAGCGAATCAGCCTGCCCGCCGGCCGCTGGGAGCTGTCGCTGCAGTACGTCAGCCCGGTCACGGGCGTGACGGTCAGGGCGCCCGGCCTCGACGCACACCTGCCCGCGGGAGTCGACGCCGCGATCCCCTACCGGCCCGATCAGGGCCCCTACTGGCCGGTCGGCACCATCACCAGCAAGGGCGGGCCGGTCACCGTCACCGTCACCGCCGACGACGTCAACTGGTTCCAGTCACTGATCGGCGTGGACGCGCCCGCCGTGATCGGCAACCTGACGGCCGTCAATCCCGATGGCTTCAAGGTGCTGCCGACGGCCGCGGCCTGCGGCCTGTTCGTCGACCACCTGATCGGCGTCCAGCCGGCCGCCCAGGCCGCGCAGCAAGGCAAGAAGAAGTCCAGCGCCAAGTAACCCCCTCCCTAACATGGCGCGCATGAGAGTCGGAGTCATCGGGCTCGGATACGTCGGGTTGCCGCTTGCCGTCGCCTTCGCCGAGGAGGGCCACGACGTGGTGGGCCTCGACGCCGACCCGCGCAAGATCGACGCCCTCGCGGAGGGCCGCAGCTACATCGAGGACGTGCCCTCGGAGCGCCTGGCCGCCCTCAGCGACCGTCTGACCGCGACGAGCCGCTACCCCGACCTGAGCTCCTGCGACGCCGTGATCATCTGCGTCCCGACCCCGCTCACCAACTCGCGTGAGCCGGACCTGAGCTACATGGTGGACGCGGCCACTTCGCTCGCCGCGATCCTCCGGAGGGACCAGCTGGTCGTGCTGGAGTCCACGACCTATCCGGGGACGACGCGCGAGCGCCTGCGCCCGATCCTCGAGGAGTCGGGGCTCTCGGCCGGCACGGACTTCCACCTGGCCTTCTCCCCCGAGCGGATCGACCCGGGCCGCACCGACTTCACCATCCGGACGACGCCCAAGGTGGTCGGCGGAATCAATGACGATTCGACGAAGCGCGCCGTCGAGCTCTACTCCCTCGTCTGTGACGAGGTCATCGAGGTGAGCAGCCCGGATGCCGCCGAGCTCAGCAAGCTGCTCGAGAACATCTTCCGCTCGGTCAACATCGCCCTGGTCAACGAGATGGCGATGCTCTGCGAGCGCCTCGGCATCGACGTCTGGGAGGTGATCGACGCCGCGGCCTCCAAGCCCTTCGGCTTCATGCGCTTCGACCCGGGCCCCGGCATGGGGGGCCACTGCCTGCCGGTCGACCCCTTCTACCTGTCCTACAAGGCGCGCGAGCACGACTTCTACACCGAGTTCATCGAGCTCGCCGGGAAGATCAACCAGAACCAGCCGCACTGGTGCGTCCGCCGGATCGAGCGCGCGCTGAACGACGTCGGCAAGTCGACCAAGGGCGCGAGGGTGGTGCTGCTCGGCGTGTCCTACAAGGCCGGCGTCGGCGACATCCGCGAATCGCCCTCGCTCAAGATCATCCGCCTGCTGCGGGACCTCGGCGCGGAGGTCTCCTACCACGACCCCCACGTCCCCGAGCTCCTGGACCTCGAGCTGTCCTCGGCGGACCTCGACGAGTCCCTGTCGTCCGCCGACCTGGTCTGCATCGTCACCGCCCATCCGACGATCGACTACCAGCGCGTGGTCGACGACTCATCGCTCGTCCTCGACTTCCGCGGAGTCACCCGCGGCATCGAGGCCAAGAACCTGGTCAGGCTGTAGCGGCCCTCAGCCTCGCCGGCTCGATCGGGCCCTGAGTGCTCACCTCGATCATCTGCATCCCCTCGCGGAAGGTGACGCCCACGTCCCTCAGCCGCCTGGCGAGGGCATCCGCCTCCGGCTGAAGTGCCCCCCGGCGGAGCTCCGTCCAGATCGCGTTCGAGCGCCGCTGGATTCGCTCCCCACGCTGCGCGATCTCATCGGCGGCCACGTCGAGCTCGTGATCCACAGCCAGGTCCGCGACGAGACCGGCGGTCCGGAAAAGGTGCCTGCCGACCTCGGCGGCGAGCGGTGGACGTCTCCCCTGGCGGGTCGTTGCCAAGCGCCCGAAGTCGACCCGCAGGCTTCGCCAGTCGCGATCCGGAAGAGCGGGCAGCGCCGCCTCGATCTCCTCCCAGCCCCGCTCCAGAGCGTCCCAGTCGACGTCGATGATCTCGCGGCCCAGGATCTCGGTTGCCCTCGAGAGGTAGCCGACGAGGAAGCTGCCGAGCTGGATCAGGTCATAGGTGGCAAACAACGTCCTGACTTCCCGGTTCGCCAGCTCCTCGAAGCGACGGGGCGCGAGAACCCGGTTCTCGCAGAGGGACGCATAGAGGGGAGCGGCTCGCGGGATCGACCAAGCCACGCGGCCGCCCCGCAGGAACAGGGTGGCGCTGGTCCGCCCGTATCTGATGAAGCGCTCCGTGATCGTCTCAAGCGACTCGGGGAGCAGGTGGACGAGCGGGCCGGCTTCGGCGTCATAGAGGGTGGGAATCCCCCGGTCGCGAAGGGAACAGCCGAACTCGACGTCGTCGCCGAACGTCATTCGCTCGTCGAAGGAGACATCGACCAGATCCCGCCTGAAGCCGAGACTCGCGCCAATGGGGAATTCGACCGTCGAGGCGTCAGCCGGCTGCGGATCGAAGATCCGCTGGTAGTCGAGGAACGTCGTCACCGGCCCCTCGCGTCTCACCTCGACAGGCGTGGCGACCGCCGCGGCGTCGGTCCGTAGCCGCCTGGCGAGCCGCTCCGGCCACGCCGCGGGCATCAGGCAGTCGTCGTCCGTGAAGAGGACGACGTCGTTGGCAGCCTCGCGCAGTCCGACATTGCGCGCGCTCGCCACGCGACCCTCCGGCGACTCGAGGACTCTGAGGAGGGACGAGCGAAGCTCCAGCTGCCGCCGTCCCTCCCGCGGCCCGTTCACGACGACGATCACCTCGCCGCCGTCGAGGCGGCCCGCGGCGGCCAGCGCCGACGCAACCGCCTCGGTGGCGGTCGCCCGCCGCATTGTCGTCGGGATGACGACGCTGGCACTCATTTCGCGATCGAGCCTACTCGCGAAGCTGCGGCCGAGCCATTTACTTGTTGAGAGCGCCTCGGTCGCTATAGGGTTGGCGCGAACCCGACAGCGGAAGGCGGCACGGATGCCCGACTCCAGGCAACCCAAGGACGATTGCTATGAGGCCCCGAAGGTTGAGCAGATCGAGACCGAGGATCAGCCCGCGGTGACCGCCGCCGGCGTACAGGGCAGCGGCACCACGACCACTCCGCCCGGCTAGGCCAACCGAAAGGGAGAAGAGATGCCTGATTCCAATCAGCCGAAGGACACCTACGAGGCGCCAAAGGTGGAGCAGATCGAGACCGAGGATCAGCCCGCGGTGACCGCCGCGGGTACCACCAGCGGCACCACGACGACACCGCCGCAGATGTAAACGAATGAAGGAGAGGCAGATGTCCGATTCCAAGCAACCCAAGGACACCTATGAGGCTCCGAAGGTGGAGCAGATCGAGACCGAGGATGAGCCGGCCGTCACCGCCGCAGGCTCAGCGGGCAGTGGCACCACCACCACTCCGCCACCCTGATCCAGGACCCGCCCGGTAAACCGGGATGCACCGATGAGCCTCGCCTCGACGACGGCTAGAGCCGGCGCGCATCTGATCGAACGCGCCCCTCCGCGGATTCGCGGGAGCTACCGCGTGCGCCGGCTCGGCCGTCGCCTGCTTCACGACGTCCGCCCGCTCGAGGTGCCCGAGCGCCCGGTAGGGGCCAAGCTTGAGCTCACCTATCACTGCAACCTGCGATGCGGCTTTTGCTACACGGATTCTCCCCGGCGCACCCTCGCACGCACGGCGGAGATGAGCGATGAGCAGTGGCGGCGAATCGTCAGCCAGTCGATCGAGCTCGGGCTGATCGAGGCGGTGGTCACCGGAGGAGAGCCCCTGCTGCGCCGCGAGCTCACGCTCGAGAGCGTGGAGCGCCTCACCGCCGCGGGGATGATGGTGACGCTGAACACGAACGGATGGTTTCTCGACGCCGAGGCCGCCGATCGGCTCGCGGGAGCCGGCGCGCGAGTACACGTCTCGCTCGACGGCGCGTCCGCACAGCTCCACGAGGCTTCACGCGGCGTGCCGGGAAGCTGGAGGCGCGCCGTGGAGGCGATCGACCTGATGCTCTCCCGGGGAGGGCAGGTCCAGGTGGCGCACGTCGTCACCCCGCGCAACGAGGCGACCCTGGGCGAGTTCATCGAGCAGATGCGCATGCTCTCGCCGAACTCGGTGCGGGTCGTTCCGGTCGGCCTGCTGGGGGCGGCGGCCCGGGAAGGGAAATGGGCGGTTGACTTCGAGCGCGTGCAGACGACCTTGGGCCGGTTCGGTAGCTCGCCCCGGCCGCGATTGCGCGTGGGCAGCGAGCTGCCCCCCTCCTTGGTTGCCCTGGACTCGGCTCCGCGCGCGTTCCTCGTGCGCCCAAATGGAGCTTTCCTCGCCGATTCGCAGCATCCTTTCTCCTTCGGTGACGCCAGCCGGCAGGATCTCGGCGAATGCTGGCGGGGGCTGCGCGCGACGTGGCGCGACCGGCGCGTCTCCGATTGGCGCAACGGAGCGCGCAACCGCGAGCAGGCTGCCGCACGAGACCTCGTTCCCTACCGCGACGAGGAGAGGCCCGTCTCCGGGCTGCCGCCGGGGGTCCATCCCGGAGGAAAGCGAGGGCCGGAGCTGGACAGGGCGATGGAGGTCCTGCAGTCGAAGATGCCCGACTTTCCCGTCGACGGCCGGGGGGACATCGACTTCGCCACCATGCGAATTCGGGAGCTGGCACTGACCCGGCGTTACCGGCTGGGCAAGCTGCGCTGGGGCGGGAGCCGCGACGGAGAGCGCCTGGTCAGGGTGGTTGCGTCCGGCCAGGTCAAGGCCCTGAACCGAACCGCCGGGACCGTGATGGACGCGCTCGACGGAGGTACTCCGGGAGACGCGATCGGCGCTCTTCTCGCCGGCAATCCCCGGGTCGCCCCGGACCGGATCGAACGGGACGTGCTCGACGCCACGGCCGGGCTGGTCGAAGCGGGTATCGCGGTTCCTGCCCTCGCCGCACGCGATGAGGGGGCCGCGGCCGCCCAGGAGGGCTCCCTGAGCGGATTGCCGGATTGAGCCCGCCTAGGTGGACCGGGCGGCGCCGTAGTCGATCAGGCCCTCGATGAATGTGGTCGCGTCCGCCTCGGCCCGTTCCCGGGTTATCCCGGTTCGCTCGCTCAGCGCCTGCGCAAGCTCCGCCACCGTCGCCGACTCGGCGAGCACCTCCCAGATCAATTTCCCGGTCTCATTCAGGCGCAGATAGCGGTCGGTCTCGGGATCGAGCATCACGATGCCGCCATCCATCGGCTCAGTGACCAATCCCTCCCTGCGGGCGACACGGGTGGACGCGGTGAGCTTCTCCGGCATGGCGCCGGAGGTTAGCCTTGCGCTTCTGCGATCGGCGCCCTTCCTGTGAGCAGCCTCCACGGATACGAGATCGACTCGGATGTGCCGCTGACCCGGGCCAGCGAGGCTCCTGGAGAGCTCGGCCGGATCACGGTGAGAGCCGACCATGATCGGCCGCTCGAGGCACCTGCCGAGCTCGTTCGCCTGGTCGTCGACGCTGACTTGAGCCCGCACTACGCCGCTGCCCGGCTCGGCGACCGGGTCGTGGCCTGGCATTCCGATGCCGGCAGCTTCGTGATCGACCCCGCCTCGATGGCGATCTCCCACCGGGCCGCGGACACCGTCCTCGAGCTCGGCGCAGAGCGCTGGGAGGACAGGCTGGCCTCGAACGCGATCCCTCTGCTCCTCGGTGAGCTCGGCGGTCTCTCCCTGCACGCTTCCGCGAACCTGGTCGGGGACAGAGCCGTGGTGATCTGCGGCGTGACCGGACGCGGAAAGTCGACTCTCTCGGCCGCGCTGGCGGCTGCCGGGCACCCCTCTCTGGGAGAGGACGGGGTCGTCCTCCGCCCGTCTGACGCGGGCCACATGGCCTGGCCGGGTGCCCGCGGGTCTCTGCTCACCGAGCCAGCCGCTGCCCTGGTGGGCGCCGCCTCGGCGAACGGCCCGGCGGACCCGCGTGGGCGGCGTCTGCACGACGGGCTTCGCGCCGCCGATCGCCCCGGCCGGGTGGCGCTGGTCGCCTTTCTGAGGGAGCGCGCCGGATCGGCCGTCGCCGTCGAGAGGACCGATCCTGCGAAGACCCACCGAGAGCTCCTCGACCATCTGCTCACGACCGGGCGGGTCGGGACGAGGGACTTCGCCGGATCGGCGCGGGTGGCGGAATCGGTCGATGGAGTTCTTCTCCGCGTACCCGATTCGCTCGAGGCGGTCACGGATGCCGCGGAGCGGCTGGCGGTGCTCGCCGCCGGGGACCACGATTAGCGGCGCAGGGCGATGCCGCGGGCGATCAGCCGGACGTGCCTCGCCATCATCCGGAACCGGCCGGCGCCGTCTCCACCGACGAGTCCATCCAACCCGTCGCGACTCGGGACCAGGATGTCGCGAACCAGGGCGGGCCGCTGCCGCCAGGGCAGCGCAGCGAGGCGGCCGATGTTGACCGACGCCTGCAGGTCGAGCTCCTCGACTGCGCGGACCGGCCCGAAGGCCGGCGGCTCGCCCGGGCCGATCGGGCGGTCCGCAGTCAGTCCGAGATATCGCTCCACGTAGTCGAGGGCCCGGTTCAGCACCCAGAGCAGGCCAAGCTCCTGCGCCCTCAGGAAACCCGCCTCCCACTCCTCCTCCGTTGCCAGGAGGTTGATCCGCCTGATGTCCTCGAGCCAGGCGAGCCGCTTCTCGCGATGGCTCATCAGATGCAGAGCGCAGATCAGCAGCTGGTCGGGCAGGGAGGGGAACGCGGCGCCCGGGGTCCCGGGGACGCGCTCGGCGGCCTCCGAGAGTGCGGCGTGGGACATCGCCTCCCCGACCCGGTCATCGCTCACCCGCCAGTGAACCTCGACGTGGACGGACTTCCGCCCCACCGCGCGGACCAGGTCGATGGTGTGGCCGTGTGCGACCTCCCAGCCGGGGCGGAGCTGGATCTGCTCCTCGTAGCCGATCGCGGAGAGCGCCGTCTTCGCGTCCCCGAGCGACTCGCGGGCAACCATCAGGTCGAGATCGCCGTAGGGCCGAAGCGCGGGATCTGGATAGAGGCGATCGCTGATCGCGGGGCCCTTGAGCACGATCGCGGGAGCGGAGGTGGCTGAGTCGATCGCCACGGCTACTGCAGGGAGCTCGCGGGCGGCGAGAGCCGTGCTCAGTGCGGCGACTGCGTGCGCGTCCCGCAGCGCTCCCGCATCCCGCTCGCCCAGGATCACCCGCTCGTCGTTCATGGCCTGAACGCACGCGCCGATCACCCGATGAGCCACCGCGGCGGCCGCGAAGCGGGCCGGCGTCGCCGGCTCGACCCGCCCCTCGGAGAGGATCACGCGCCGAAGATCGCCCAGCTGGTCTGCGAACGGCATGCTGAGCGGCTCGCGGCGGAACACCGCCGCGAGTCTAGGGGCGGCGGGCTAGGGTTCGCATCCGATGACCGAGCGCTGCCGCGCATTGCCGGGGGAATAACGAGGAATGAGGCCGCACCGGCGCTTGGGGGGCGCCGCCCTGGGACTGTCTGTCCTGCTGCTCGCACTCGCTCCGGGGAGCGGAGCCGCCGCCGGGTCCTCGCCGCGGATCGTCGGCGGCGGCAAGGCCAACCCAGCCGGCTGGCAGTTCGCCGTCGCTCTCACCCAGAAGCGCCGCTTCATCTGCAGCGGCTCGCTGATCGCGCCGACAAAGGTGCTGACGGCGGCGCACTGCGTGAAAGGTGGCAAACACCGGGAGCTGTCGGTGCTTGCGGGCAGCGCCTGGATCACGCCCCCGAGGCGCAGGCCCCGGATCAAGTTGACCGCCGTCGCGATCGACCCCGCCTACAACGGGCACAAGGGCGCCCACGACTTCTCCGTCCTGACCCTGGCGAGCGCCCCCGATGTGCAGCCGATCGCTCTCGCCACCAAGGCCGAGTCGAAGGCGGCGACCAGGCGGGGGCGCATCGTCCGCTCGGCCGGATGGGGCACCCGCAGCGCCTGGGGCTTCAATGTCGCTCGCCGGCTGAAGACGACCAAGGAGCGCATCTATCCCGCCAGGAAATGCGACCGCGAATACGGGAAGTCGCGCGGCTTTCAGCAGGCCTCGATGATCTGCGCCCTCGGGAAGCGGATCCGCCGGGCCCACAGCCGCCTCCCCTTCCGGGCCACCTCGTGCGAGGGCGACAGCGGCGGCCCGCTGGTGGCCGACACGCCCGGCGGCCCGCGGCTGATCGGCGCCGTCAGCTCAGGGGTTTTCCCGTGCGGGCTGGGTGGGGCGAGCATCTACGCGCGGGTCGCCGACCGGCTCGGGTTCATCCACCGGGCGGCGGGAATTCCCTGACGCGCCCCACTCGCGGCGCCGAGGCATAGAATCGCCGTGCAGGTGAGGAAGGAGAGGACTGTTCGGTTGGGAGCCCGCCTCGTGCTGGCCGCGGGGCTGCTTGCCGGCGCCATCGCGATGACGGCGGCGGACTCCGCACTGGGCGACTTTCCGTATACACACCCCGGCGGCGATCCGACCGACTTCAAGGATCTCCACACGGACGCCGGTCAGGTTCCCAGCGATCTGGGCGGCGACGACTGGAAGTACGCGGCGACCCCCGAGGCGGGGTATCCGGGCGACCCGAACAACATCGATCTCGGCGGCGTTCGCGGAGCCCACATCGTCGACTCGAGCACAACGCCGGCGACCGCCTGGGAGACGACGACGGGCCGCCCCGACGTCCAGATCGCGGTGCTCGACTCGGGCATCGAGTGGAACAACCAGGGGGCGATGAACAATGAGCGCTTCAAGGTCTGGCTCAACAAGGGAGAGCTGCCGACTCCCAACTCCGGGCTGGACGACGCCGGCTCGACCACGGAGTCGCTGCTCGGCACCGACTGCGCCTCCTACACGGCCGGCCAGTACGACGCCAATGGCGACGGCGTCTTCAACCTGCGCGACTACGCCTGCGACGACCGGGTCGACCTCACCGATCCACGTCGCTCAGGGCCCGCCGGCTACCTCACTCCCGAGGACCTGATCATCGCCTTCTCCAATGGAGACGACGCGGACGGCAACGGCTTCGTCGACGACATCGCGGGCTGGGACTTCCTCGACAACGACAACGACCCCTTCGACGACGTCCAGTACGGGCACGGCACCGGTGAGGTCCAGGACTCCACGGCCGAGGCCGACAACGGACAAGGCGACGCCGGCTCCTGCCCGAACTGCGTGGTGATGCCGCTGCGCGTCGGGGACAGCTTCGTCGCCGACGTCAACAACTTCGCCCAGGCCGCCCTCTACGCCACCGACAACGGGGCCCTCGTGATCCAGGAGGCGCTCGGGACGCTCAACAACAGCCGCCTCGCGCGGGAAGCCGTCAACTACGCCTACGACCACGGGACCACGGTGATCGCCTCTGCCGCGGACGAAGCGGCTCAGCACAACAACTGGCCGTCGAGCCTCCCCCACGTGATCCTGGTCAACTCCGTCACCAAGTACGACAGCGGCTCGACGCCGCAGTCATATCTCGACTTCAACGGCTGCACCAACTTCAGCGCCAAGGTCACCGTGTCCATCCCCTCGAGCAGCTGCTCCTCCGAGGCGACGGGCAAGGGTGCGGGGATTGCCGGCCTGATCTACTCGGCCGCGCTCGACGCCCAGGACCGTGGCAAGCTCGACCCGAGCGGGGACTGCACGCGCGTCGACGGCGATCCGTGCGTGATCACCCCGAACGAGGTCCGCCAGCTGATGGCCTCGGGAACGATCGACGGGACGGGACAGTCCGACGACGTCAACTTCTTCCAGGGCCTCAATCCCGAGACGGACTGCACGCCGCCGACCACCGGCTGCACCGACCCCTTCACGGTGGCCAACATCGCCGGGCTCAACCTCGTCCGCCCGGCGAGCCCAACGCCTCCGATCAACCTGCTGGCGCCCAGCCGCTCGTATCCCGCCCGGGCCGGACACGACCAGTTCTACGGCTATGGCCGGGTCAACGCCGCCAAGGCGGTGGGGGCGCTGGTGCGGGCGCCGGTGGGGGACTCCTCCGTGAAGTCGCTGATCCCGCCGGAGGTGGAGATCGACTCGCCCCAGTGGTTCGACCAGATCGATCCGTCCCAGACGACCTTCGACGTCACCGGGCACGTCTCTCAGCGCGCGGGCTCCGGAAGCTGCTCGTACACGGTGCTGGTCGCCCCGGGCCACTATCCGAAAAACGGAGTGGACCCGAACGGCGACTTCAAGCCGTACACCACCGCAAGCTGCGACAGCCCGGTGGACGGGACCACCCTGGCGACGATCAACATCGCCCAGCTCAAGGCACAGTTCCCGTCGGGAACGTCCTTCACGGGAGCACAGCCGCAACCCGACCCCGGCACCCCAGCGGCTGCGCCGGGAACCGACAACGGCCGGCCGTTCAAGGCCCCGAACGGCTTCACCATCAAGGTCGTCGCCTCCACGACCCAGGACGGCCATGTCCTGACCGGTGAGGACGAGCGGGCGATGTGGCTCCACCGAGATGCGTCGATGGTGCCGGGGTTCCCGCGTAAGCTCGCGGGATCGGCGAACACGGGCGACGGCGCCTCATCTCCGGTCCTGGTCGACCTCAACGGCGACAACCGGAACGAGCTCGTCGTGGGTGGGAGCGACGGGATCATCCACGCCTTCAGGCCCGATGGCTCGGAGCTCACGGGCTGGCCGGTCCACACCGATCAACTGCCGCTGCATACCGGGGAGCCCGCCTTCGACAGCGGCGACGTTCCGTCTGATTCGACCGACGGGGACGGGGCCGTCCTCGCGTCCATCGCGGCGGACGACGTCGACCACGACGGCGTGCCCGAGGTCTTTGCCGCGGACATGCAGGGCCAGGTCTACGGCTGGCGGGCGGACGGCTCCCTGTTCTTCCACCAGGAGTCGAACCCCAACTACTCCGGCAAGCCTCTGTCGCCATTCGTCAACTCGCGACACGGCAAGTTCAACCGCACCCAGCACGGCTTCATCGGCTCGCCGGTGCTGGCCGATCTCGATGGCGACGGAACCCAGGAGGTAATTGCGGCATCGATGGACCGCCACGTCTACGCCTGGCACATGAACGGCGACCCGGTCTCCGGTTACCCGGTGCTGGTCGTCGACCCGAGCAAGGTCTCCTCGATCGATCCGAACACGCACCAGGTCACCTTCAACTCGAACGCGGGCTCCGAGCAGCAGGGGGCGATCGTCGACACGCCGGCGGTGGGGGACCTGGACGGTGCCTCGAGCGGCTCCGCCGCCAACCCCGAGATCGTCATCGGGACGAACGAGGAGTACGACGAGAGCGCCAACGCCGACCTGATCAGCGGCGGGCTCTACGCGGTCGCCGCGCAGGCCGGAATCCTCAGCCCGGGCAACAGCCGCCTCTACGCGATCGAGCCGACCGGGGACGGAGACTCGAATCCGAACCCGAGCAACGCGCTGCGAGCGGGCTGGCCCGCCAAGGTCGGCCTGGTGACCACCGAGCTGCTGCCGGTGGTCGGAGAGGGGATCACGGGGTCGCCCGCGATCGGTCCGGTCAACTGTCCCTCGGGGGGATCGGGAGAGAAGATCACGGTCATGCCCGCAGCGGGGTTCTCGTACGTCTTCAATCCGAATGGGCAGTCGTGCTACGGGCGTGACGCGAACGGCAACGACCGCGTTCTCAACTCCGTCCTCAGCGCAGGCGCACGCAAGTACGACCTCACCACGACCTCGGCGGTCGGACACCCGGCGTTCGCGAATCTGGGCGGCGTCAACCCGGGCGTCAGCGTGCTCGCGCCGGCGACCGGGCTCATTCGCTCGCTCGACATCGGGGTGAACGACTACCAGGGCGGACAGGACTTTGCGATGGCCTGGAACGCCTCAACGGGACAGGCTGACGTCGGCTGGCCACTCGTGGTCAACGACCTCCAGTTCCTGACCGGCCCTGCCGCCGCGGACATCGACGGCCAGCCCGGCGATGAGGTGATCGGAGGGACAGCCTCGTTCGACCTCTTCGCGGCGAACAACGCCGGACAGGCGGTGAGCGGCTTCCCGAAGCTGACCGGCGACTGGACCGTCGCGGTCCCCACGATCGGTTCCTGGGGCACGAACGACACCGACGCCGGCGTCCACAAGCGGGTGGTCGGGCTGACTCGCTCCGGATACCTGTTCGCCTACGACACCGCGGCGGGGCCGTGCACGAGCTCGTCCTGGCCGCGCTTCCACCACGACAACGCGAACTCCGGCGACTACAGCCGTGACGCGATCTCGCCAGGCAATCCCACCAACGCATCGGTGACCGACGCGCCAGGCCCGCGGGACATCACGGTCGACCCCCCCGGCGACGACCTGCTCTGCGGAACCGCGGCCAAGTGGCAGGTGGTGACCTCCGATGATCCGATCACCGATGCGGGCGAGTTCGCCGCGGCGACGGATGTTCCGGGCGCGGCGGCGCCGACGGCCCCCGGCACTCCGCAGACCTTCCAGGTTCCGCCCGGAGTCCACCAGTACATCGCGGTGCGGGCGGTCGACGATCAGGGCAACGTCGGGCGGTTCTTCAGCCTCGATCTCGGCTCGGGACCGATCGACGTGGACGGCGATGGCATCCCGGATGCCTCCGACAACTGCCCGTCGGTGGCCAACCCCGGCCAGGAGGACTCGAACGGAGACGGCGTGGGCGACGCATGCACACCACCGCCTCCACCCCCCGGGGCCGCGAAGCTCCTTCTCAAGGTGAAGGGCAAGCCGCATGCGGGCCGGAAGAGCTGCGTCAAGGTGACCGTCACCGACGAGGCCGGACAGCCCGTCGGCGGGGCGACTGTTCACCTGGGCAAGAAGTCGAAGACGACCGGGCCCGACGGGCGGGCCCGCATCTGCCGCCGCTTCAAGAAGCCGGGCAAGACGTCCGTGACGGTTGAGAAATCCGGCTACGAGGGTGCGAGCCTGAGGCTCAAAGTCCGCCGGCACAAGTAGAAGCCCAGGGCCGGATTCGAACCGGCGACCCCTTCATTACGAGTGAAGTGCTCTGGCCAACTGAGCTACCTGGGCGCGCTCGATGCAGGCGCGATTGTAAGGTGCCGCTCGGTGAACGAGCAGCCCCTTCTCACCGAGCGCCGCGACCGCGTCCTGCTGATCACGCTGAACCGCCCGGACGCCCGCAATGCCGTCAATCTGGCGATGGCCGAGGCCATGGCGGCCGCTCTCGACGAGCTGGATTCGGCCGACGAGCTCAGCGTCGGGGTGATCGCCGGAGAGGGCAAGGGCTTCAGCTCGGGCATGGACCTGAAGGCGTTCGCCACGGGAGAGCGCCCCTGGGCGAAGGACCGCGGCTTCGCCGGCATCGTGCAGAAGCCGGCGGCCAAGCCTCTGATCGCCGCGATCGAGGGCTTCGCCGTGGCGGGCGGGCTCGAGATCGCGCTCGCCTGCGACCTGATCGTCGCGGCCAGGGGCGCAAAGCTCGGGATCCCGGAGGCGAAGCGCGGGCTTGTCGCGGCCGGCGGCGCCCTCCGTCAGCTCCCCCGCCGCCTCCCCGCCGCCATCGCGATGGAGCTCGCCCTGACCGGCGAGACGATCACAGCCGAGCGCGGCGCCGAACTGGGGCTGGTCAACCGCCTCGCCGATCCGGGCAAGGCACTCGAGGTGGCGCTGGAGCTGGCGGCCGAGGTCGCGGCGAACGCGCCGCTCGCCACCGCGGCTTCGAAGACGATCCTCAACCAGCAGGGCTCCTGGGACGACGAGACCTTCTGGGAGAAGCAGGGAGAGATCGTCGGCCCCGTGTTCACGTCCGAGGATGCGATCGAGGGCGCGACGGCGTTCAGCGAGAAGCGAGCGCCAGACTGGAAGGGGCGCTAGCACCGTTCTGGCCCCCGACGGCGTGAACGCCGCCGTCGACGTGAATCACCTCTCCGCTGATCGCCGAGGACCAGTCGGAAAGCAGGAAGAGAACGGCGCGCGCCACAGCCGTCGGATCCTCCGTGTCCCACCCGAGCGGCGCGGCCTCGGGCCAGCCCGCCGCCAGGTGCTCGAAGCCATCGATGCCACTCGCCGCAGGTGAGGAGATCGGCCCGGCCGAGATCAGGTTCGCGCGGATCCCGCGTGGGCCCAGCTCCCTCGCCAGGTAGCGGTTGACGGACTCCAGAGCGGCCTTCGCCACTCCCATCCAGTCGTAGGACGGCCAGGCGACCGAGGCGTCGAAGTCGAGGCCCACGACGCTGCCACCGCCCTCCATCAGCGGGGCGAGGTGCCGCGCCAGCGCCGCGTACGAGTAGGCGCTGGTCCGGAAGGCCTGCTCGGCGCTCTCGGGCGGGGTCTCCAGGAAGCGTCCGCCGATCGCGTCGTCCGGCGCGAAGGCGATCGCGTGGAGCACGCCGTCAAGACGACCCCAGCGGCCATCGATCTCCGCGGCCAGGCCGGCGAGATCGTCCTCGGAGTTGACGTCGAGCTCGAGCACGTCGGGCTGCTCCGGCAGGCGAGCCGCAGCCCGCTCGGTCATCCGGCGGGTGCGGCCGAAGCCGGTGAGCACCACCTCGGCCCCGGCGGCCTGGGCTTCTCGCGCGACGGCGAACGCAATGCTCTTCCTCGTCAGAACCCCGGTGATCAGGAATCTCTTGCCGTCAAGCATCAGGCGAGCAACCTGCCGTCCTGAAGGGGCGAGAGCTCGTCGTCCGAGGAGGCCTGAGGCTCCGCCCGCTCCGGCTCGCGCCGCCAGAGCACGACGATCTCCATGCGGGCGACCAGCTCGTCGGCCTGGTTGACGATCCGGACCGCGAGAGTGACCAGGCCGGTCTCGGCGCCGAGCTCGCGCTTGTCGGCGAGCCGGGCGCGGACCCGGATCGTGTCCCC
This sequence comes from uncultured Solirubrobacterales bacterium, assembly GCA_963815045.1. GTDB lineage: Bacteria > Actinomycetota > Thermoleophilia > Solirubrobacterales > 70-9 > DASUPK01. Next base: position 119,191 of record CAWFET010000001.1, on the reverse strand, counting down.
AAGTCCGACGGGCCGCTTCAGCACCGCGCCGTCGATCGAGCGGAGCGCGAGTACGACGCGGGGGTCGATCGGCAGCAGGCCGAGCGCGTAGGAGAGGACCAGCATGCCGTGAGCGATCCGGCGGCCGAAGGGGCTCTCGGCGGCCCAGGCGGCGTCCGCGTGCTGCGGGTGCCAGTCGCCGGTCAGGGCCGCGAACGAGACCACGTCGTACTCGGTCACGGTCCGGCCCGAGGACTCCATCGAGTCTCCGATCTCCAGATCGTCGAAGAAGGGCGGCGCCTCCCTCCAGAGCACTCCCTCGCGGGTCGCCTCGATCGTCTCCGTCGTCATGCCGTTCTCCTTCGTCCGTTTGCTCCGCCGAGTGCCGCGAGCGCCCAGATCAGGCGCGCCCTCGTCTCGGCCGGCTCGATCACCTCGTCCACGTCGCCGGCCCCGGCGGCGACCTCGGCCCTCAGCTGTCCCTCGGCGTACTCGTCGGCGAGGCGCGCATGCTCGGCCGCCGGGTCGGCTGACCCTTCGATCGCCCGCCGATGCATGATTCCCACGGCCTGGCGCGCGCCGAGCACGCCGATCTCCGCGCCCGGCCAGGCGAGGACCACGTCCGCGCCGAGCTCCCGAGAGTTCATCGTGATGAACCCGCCGCCGTACGCCTTGCGAAGTACGACCGTCACCTTCGGGACGCGGGCGGCCGAGAAGGCGTGCAGAAGGCCGGCGCCGTGCCGGATCACACCCATCGCCTCCTGCTTCGTCCCGGGCAGGAAGCCCGGGGTATCGACCAGGACGACTAGGGGAAGCCCGAAGGAATCGCAGCGGCGAATGAATCGGGCGGCCTTCTCGGATGCGGCCGAGTCGATCACGCCGCCGAGGTGGTGCGGCTGGTTCGCCACCACGCCGACCGGATGCCCGTTCAAGCGGATCAGCGCCGTCACCATGTTGCGAGCCCAGCGGGGGGAGAGCTCGAGCATCGAGCTGGAGTCACCGATGCAGCGGATCACCGAGCGGACGTCGTAGACCTTGCGGGGGCTGGCCGGCACGGCGGTGCCCGGGTCGCGGCCGAGCGGCTCCTGCGGCAGGACCGGGTCAGGCGGCGACTCCGAGCTCTGCGGCAGATGCCCGAGCAGGTCGCGGACCAGCTCGGCCGCGGCCCGGTCATCGGGAGCGACCAGATCGCAGACCCCATTGCGGGAGTGGACCCGGGCGCCGCCGAGCTCGTCCATCGTCACGTTCTCCCCCATCACCTCCTGCACGACACCGGGACCGGTGAGGAAGAGCCGGGCCTCCTCGGTCATCACCACGAAGTCGGTGAGGGCCGGTGAGTAGGCGCCGCCGCCGGCCGAGGTCCCGGTGATCACGCTGATCTGCGGCACGCGGCCGGAGAGGGCGACGTGGTGACGGAAGATCGCGCCGTATCCGCCCAGCGCGCCCGCCCCCTCGTCGATGCGCGCACCGCCGGAGGCGACGAAGCCGACGACGGGCGCCTCGGCCCGTCCCGCCAGGTCGAGGACGCGCACGATCGTCTCCGCCTGCGCCGTGCCGAGCGAGCCCCCCGCGAAGCTCTGGTCCTGCGCGTAGCAATAGACCGGCCGGCCGCCGACGCTGCCCGCGCCCGCGACGACGCCGTCGCCGGGGGCGGAACGCGCCGAGCGGGAGGCGACCCGCGTGCGGACCAGCTCGAGCGAGCCCGGATCGCAGAGCGCCTCGAGCCTCTCCAGAGGCGCCAGTCGCTCGCGGTGCGGCGCCTCCTTCTCGGCCAGCATCAGGTTCACGCGGCCGCCTCGATGCAGAGCACGGCGTTGTGTCCGCCGAAGCCGAACGAGTTGCTGATCCCGACGGCGGGGTGGCCATTCAACGGCAGGGCCTTGGCCTCGTTCGGCACGTAGTCGAGGTCGAGTCCCTCGTCGGGCTCCTCGTAGTTGAGGGTCGGCGGCGCCGCCTTGGCGCGCAGCGCCTGCAGCGTCTCGACCGCCTCGACGGCACCGGCGGCGCCGAGCAGATGGCCGATCGCCGACTTCGTGGACGAGGTCGGAATGCGAAATGCGTCGTCGCCCAGGGCCGTCTTGAGGGCCTCCGTCTCCGAGCGATCGTTGAGCGGAGTCGAGGTCCCGTGTGCGTTGACGTACGCGAGGTCGCTCGGCTCGACGTCCGCATCGGCCAGCGCCTTGCGGATCGCGCGAGCGGCGCCGTCGCCGCTCGGCTCGGGCGCCGTCATGTGGTGGGCATCGGCCGTGGCCCCGTAGCCGATCACGTAGCCGAGGATCTGCGCGCCACGCAGCTCCGCGGTCTCGGCGTCCTCGAGGACCATCACTCCGGCGCCCTCGCCCATGACGAAGCCGTCGCGGCGGCGATCGAACGGCCTGGAGATGCCGGACTCGGAGGTCGCGCCCATCTCGGCGAAGGCCGCCGTCGCCAGCGGGGTCATCGCGGACTCGGCGCCTCCCGTCACGCAGGCGACGGCGTCGCCATAGGAGACCATCCGGGCCGCGGTCCCGACGGCGTGTGCGCCCGCCGCGCAGGCGGAGACGGTCCCGAAGCACTGGCCGCGCAGGTCGTGCTGGATCGCCAGGGCGCCGGAGGCCGAGTTGGCCATCATCTGCGGCACGCAGTGGGGCGAGACCTTGCCCTGCCCCTGCTCGTCCAGGACGGTGTGCTCGTGCTCGATCGTGGAGAGGCCGCCGATTCCGGTGCCGATCACGCTGCCGATCTCGGCGCGGTCATAGGGCGCCTCGTCGAGCCCGGCCTGGGAGATCGCCTCGGCCGCCGCCGCGAGCGCCAGATGCGTGAAGCGGTCGGTGCGGCGCGCCTGCCGCCGGGTGAGGTGGTCGGTCACCTCGAACTCCGAGCAACGGGCGAGGCCGTCCTCGATCCCGGATTCGCCGGCGGACCAGCGCTCGTGCAGGGCCGGCGCGCCGACGCCGAGGGGCGTGACGGCGCCGATCCCGGTGATCGCAACCCGGCGCATCAGGACTGGCGCGCGGAAACGAACTCGACGACGTCCTGAACCGTGGCGATCTTGTCCATGTCGGCGTCCGTCACCTCGATGCCGTACTCGTCCTCGATCACCTGAGCGAGCTCCACCAGGTCGAGCGAGTCGATGTCCAGATCCTCGAAGCGCGAGTCGGGCTTCACGTTCTCGGGCTCCTCGCCGAACTCGACGAGCGCCGAGATCACCCTCTCCTGCACCTCGTTCTTCGTTGCGGTCGCCATTGCTTCTCCTTTCGTTGGTTCTTCGGTTAGGCGGACATGCCGCCGTCGACCGGCAGCACCGCTCCGGTCACATAGGAGGCCTCGTCCGATGCCAGAAAGCGGATGCAGGCGGCGACGTCCTCGGGCGTGCCGGTTCGCCGCGCCGGGATGTGGTCGAGCAGGCCGCCGCCGGAGCCCTCTCCATTGGCGCCGCTGGTGAATTCGCGAGTCAGCTCGGTTTCGATCAGGCCCGGGGCGACCGCGTTGACGGTGACACCGCGGCGCGCGACCTCGGCGGCGACTGTCCTCGTGAAGCCGATCAATCCCGCCTTCGAGGCCGAGTAGTTCGCCTGGCCGGGATTGGCGCGCAGTCCCGAGACCGAGGAGACGTTGATGACCCGGCCGAAGCGCTGGCGCATCATCGGGCCGATCGCCGACCGCGTGAGCCGGAAGACCGCGGTCAGGTTGACATCGAGCACGCGGCTCCAGTCCTCGTCACTGAGCCGCATCGAGAGGTTGTCCGCGGTGATGCCCGCGTTGTTGACCAGCACCAGGACCGGGCCGAGTCGCTCGGCGACGTCGGTGAGCATCCGATCGACCGCCTCTGGATCGGAGACGTCGGCGCCAACGGCGAACGCCATGCCTCCGGCGTCCTCGATCGAGTCGGCGATCGCCTCGGCGCCCTGGCGGTCGCGCGAGTAGTTCACAGCGACCGCCCAGCCGTCCTCGGCCAATGCCTGCGCTGTGGCCGCGCCGATCCCGCGGGATGCGCCGGTGACCAGCGCGCAGCCTGTGTCCCGGGGCGCCGCCCGCTTCGCGACGGTGGCGGCGGTCTCCACGCTCACACCGTCCCCTCCCACTCGACGATCCCGGCGCCCCAGGTGAGCCCGGAGCCGAAGGCGGAGAGCAGCACTCGCGATCCCTTTCGGAGCAGGCCGGTCGAGGCCGCGTCGGCGAGCGCGATCGGAATGCTGGCCGCCGAGGTGTTGCCGTACTCGGACAGGCAGTCGATCACCCGGTCCGGGGGCAGGTCGAGCCGCTCGCCGACCGCGGAGATGATCCGCGAGTTGGCCTGGTGGTAGACGAAGAGGTCGATCTCGTCGAGGGCGAGGCCGGCATCGGAGACGACCTGGTGGGTCGTGTCGCTCATCGCGGCGACCGCGGCGCGGAAGGTGGCCCGGCCGTCCATGCGAACCAGCCGTTCCTCATTCGAGATCCGGATGAAGTCGCCGCGCGCGCCGTCCGCGCGCAGCGCGATCGGGCCGATCAGACCGGGGCCGCCCAGGGTGAGCAGTGCGGCCCCGGCCCCATCGCCGAACAGGCCGGCGGTGCGCTTGTCGCTGTAGTCGACCACCCGGCTGAGGACCTCGGCGCCGACGACGAGCGCAGCTCGAGCCCGGCCGGACTCGAGCTGCGCCGTCGCGAGAGAGAGGGCCGAAAGGAAGCCCGTGCAGGCGGCGCCGATGTCCATGGTTCCGGCTGAGCCGGCTCCCATTCGGTTGGCGACCAGCGGCGCCATATTGGGCAGCATCTGGTCCGGGGAACAGGTTGCGACCAGGATGAGGTCGAGATCCGCCGGATCGAAGTTGGCGAGCTCGAGCGCCCTCGAACCGGCGTCGGAGGCGAGGTCGACCAGCGTCTCGCCGTTCGCGCGACGTCGGCGCTGGATCCCCGTGCGGGAGGAGATCCAGTCCGAGTCGACGCCGAGCGGACCGGCGATCTCCGCGTTCTCGACCACCCGCTCCGGCAGTGCCGCGGCGACGGCCGCGATGCCGGGCCCGGCGGTTTGCTTTTCGGCGTCGATCGATGCGCCGGTCGCTCGCGCAATCAGGCCCTCGGGATCGACCAGAGACGCGTCGACCTCCCACTGCTGTCCAGGCGAGAGCTCAGGCAAGAGCGGACTCCCGGCTGGCCAGGGTCTCGGTCTCGGCACCGTCGATCGTCCGGCGGACGAGCCCGGCGAGGACCTTTCCCGGTCCTACGTCGACGTACCGCGTCACGCCCAGCTCCTCGAGCTTCGCGAGCACCGCCGTCCAGCGGATCGGGCTGACCAGGGAGGCGGCGAGGGCATCGCGCACGTCGTCGCCGAAGGACTCGGCTGTGGTCGAGGAGATCACGGGCATGCCCGGGGTGCGGAAGTCGAGCGCGTCGAGCTCGGCCCGGAACGCGTCCACCCCCACGGACATCGCCTCGGTGTGGAAGGCGCCTGCGACGGCGAGCTTCTTGGCCCGCATGCTCGCGCCCTTCGCGACTGCCTCAGCCTCCTCGATTCGAGCCAGAGGCCCGGACAGGACGAACTGCTGCGGGGAGTTCTCGTTCGCCAGGGTCAGGCCGTGCTCGTCGGCGAGGGCCTGAGCGCCTTCGCGGTCGGAGCCGACCGCGAGCATCCCGCCCGGCTCCCCTGCGCGCGCGGCGTCGTCCATGACCCGGCCCCGGGCCACGACGATTCGCAGCCCGTCGGCAGCGTCCACCGCTCCGGCGGCGGCGAGGGCGCCGATCTCGCCGAGCGAGTGCCCGGCGAAGTACTCGGCATCCGGCCGTCCGAGCCGCTCGAAGCCCGCCATCGAGGCGCAGTAGACGGCTGGCTGGGCGAAGGCCGTGCCCTCTGACATCCGCTCGAAGGGGTCCTCGCCGACAAGCTCGGTGGCGAGACCGAGCAGGTCCGGGCGGAAATCCGCGACCACCTCACGGCTCGACGGATCCCCGACCCCCTGACCCGGGAAGAGGACCGCTGAAGCTGAATTGGCGTCCATGCCCCAATCACTAACCGGGACCCACCCGCGGGTGAAGGGATTCGGAGCCATGCCCCCCGTTCGGGGGGGTTCCGGGGGACGGCCGGGGGGTCAAGTCCGGCTAGCGCCGGGTCAGCCCGAGCTGCTCGGCCTTGCGGGTGGCCTCCGCCCGGTTGCGCACGCCGAGCTTGCGATAGAGCGCCGTGGTGTGGTCCTTGATCGTGTGGGGCGAGAGGAAGAGGCGCTCGGCGATCTCGCGGTTGGTTGCCCCGGCGCCGATCAGCTCGAGAACCTCTCGCTCGCGGGGAGACAGCGGCGTCGCCGGGCCCTCGGCCTGGCGCGCGTAGACGGTCATGCCGCGGCCGACCATGCGCACCGCGTTCGCGACCTCGTCGGCGCTCCAGTCCTTCGAGATGAAACCGGCCGCGCCGGCGGCCTTGGCGGCCTCGGGCGAGATCCACCCGGCACCGGAGATCAGGAGCACGCGGGTCTTCGGGGAGGCCTCGCGGAGCGCCTCGCAGAGCTCGGCGCCGGAGCGCTCGCCGAGGAAGAGGTCGACCAGCGCGACGTCGGGCCGTCCCTTGTCGGCCAGCTCGATCGCCTCATCAGGCGTCGAGGCGACCACGCAGTCGGAGACCCACGGCTGGCGGCCGAGAAGCAGCCGGAATCCCCACTGCACGACGGCGTGGTCGTCGACGACGAGGATGCGCAGCTTCTCGGCGCCGTTCAGCTGCTCGGCAACACCAGGCGCACTCGCCATCGGTCCTCCTCCCGGCCGTATTCGAGCATTCCCCCCCGCTGCAGCGCCTCATAGGAGGCGAGCCGCAGTCCCATCCGCGAGCCGCCCTCCCGGCTGTCGCGAAGGCCGTCGTTGCTCACCTCCATTGCGAAGGCGCCACCGAGGTTCTGGAGCGTCACCCGGACCTCGGTCGGCGTTGCGTGCTTCTCGGCGTTCCGCAGCGCCTCGTTCAGGATGGATACGGCGAGCGGCTCCAGCCGCTCCGGCACCTCCACGCCGTCGCGCCAGTCGACGACCAGCGGCAGCATCTTGTACTGGCGGCCCAGCCGCTCGAGCTCCGCGCGCAGGCCGCCCTCCTGCAGCTCCATCAGCGAGCTGCCGGCGGAGCCGATCAGCGCCTCCCGCAGATCGCCGAGGGCCGCCTCGATCTCGGCGATGCAGCGCTCGCGATCGTCATCGGCCAGCGGCCGATCCGATCCGAGCGCCATCGAGACGCCGAAGAGCCGCTGGGTGACGCGCTCGTGGACCTCTCGGGCAAGGTCGATGCGCTCCGAGAGCCGCCTGCTGTGCTCCATCTGGCGGGTCACCTCCCGGACGTGGCTTGCCAGGGCGGCGGTCCGGCCCAGAGCATGCATCGTCATGCGCTCGGCCTCCGTCAGGTCGAATGGCTCGCCATCGCGGTCGGCGAAGATCACTCCAAGCCAGCGCCCCGCGGCCGCGACCGGAGTGCAGGTGAGCTTTGTGATCCCCGGCAGGTTCTTGTACCGGGCGGGCACATCTGAGGCCAGGTCGGTGGTCTCCACCACCCGATCCTCGGCCAGGGCCCGCTGGGCGATCGGGGTCTCCTCGAGGCTGCCGTAGCCGTGGGCGATGATCTCCCTGTAGACGCCGTGGCTGCCGGCGGGCAGCACGAGCCGGCGTTCGGCGTCGTAGAGGAAGAGGAGCGCACGCTCCATCGACGTCTGCAGGCAGACCGCCTCGCAGATGCGGTCATAGAAGTCGTCGAGCTCTCGTTTCTCGTCCAGCTCGAACAGGAGCTGGACGACGACGTCCAGAGCCTCGGACCGGAGCGAGTCTTCCTTGATGCTCACGTCCATTGGGCTACCCCTGCATCCTCGCACCGGTTACGCCCCGGCTTCCGCACAAACCCCCCGAACGGGGGGATAGGGTGTGCGCCGTGAAGGCTGCGTTGCTCGTGATCGCGGCAGTTCTGGCGCTCGGAGTCGGAGCCGCGGACGCGAGCGCCAAGCGCCCGTTGCTGATCAGCAACTGCGCGAAGCCGAAGTTCAAGCCGATCAACGTGATCATCGCCTGTGGGGACGCCAGCCTGGGCGCGCGCGAGATGACCTGGTCGAGCTGGACGCACAAGTCGGCCCTCGGGACGGGCACCGGGGAGATCAACGACTGCAACCCCAGCTGCGTGCAGGGCAAGACCAAGACGGCGCCGATGCAGCTGCTGCTCACCAGGCCGCGAACGTGCTCCAACGGGAAGCGGCTCTTCACCAAGCTCCGCTACACCTGGACCGCCGGGGCGCCGGCCGGCCCGGCCAGTGGCTCGGTGCCGGTGGGCTGCAAGCTCGCCAATCTCTAGTCCGGGACAACTACCCACTCGGATCGAGGGGTTTGCCCCGAGGCACCCGTTCAAGGATTTGGAGAAGGTGGCCGATGCAAGACGGCGAAGAGGAGATTGGAAATGCCACCGAACTCAACTCAGAACCTGAACGCTCGGCTCTCCCTGACGCTGACGACCCAGGAGCGCCCAGGTGGCACCGGCGTCAGCCTCGCTCCCTCTCCGATCCAGAGCTCCGCGCCCCCGAACCAGATCGTCGGCGGCGCACGGCAGTACCACGGCGGGTACCACCTCAGCGTCTAGCTACGGAGTGCCGTCGGCGAAGCGATAGCCGACGCGCCGCACGGTGAGCACGAGCTCCGGGTTCTGCGGGTCTCGCTCCACCTTCTGCCGCAGGTTGGAGATGTGGACATCGCAGGCGCGGACGTCTCCGCGGAACTCGGTCTGCCAGAGCTCCTCCATGATCTCCTTGCGCGAGAAGACCTGGCCCGGGCTCTCCGCCAAGAGCCGCAGCACCTGGAACTCCGACCGGGTCAGGTTGATCGGCTCGCCGCGCACGGTGACGAGGTGGCGGGCCAGGTCGATGGAGACCGGCCCGGCGTCGATCGCGGTCCCCTCGGTGCCCGCAGAGCGGTCGAGCTCTCGGCGGCGCAGCTGAGCCCGGACTCGGCCGAGCAGCTCGCGGACCGAGAACGGCTTGGTGACGTAGTCGTCGGCGCCGACCTCGAGGCCCACGACCTTGTCGACCTCGGCATCCTTGGCGGTCAGCAGGATGATCGGCACCGGGCTGTGGGCGCGGACCTCCCGGCAGATGTCCAGGCCGCTCTTGCCCGGCATCATGATGTCCAGGATCAGCAGGTCGAAGTGGTCGTCCGAGATCGGCCCCTCGGCCTCCTCGCCGTTCGCCGCGAGGGTGACGTCGAAGCCCTCCTGCTCGAGCGCGTAGCCGACCGACTCGCGGACGGAGTCCTCGTCGTCCACGACGAGGATGCGGCTCATGGCGGGGGGCGCCGGGCTCATGCGACCGGGGTCGGGGTTGGCTTGGCGGTCCGGAGCCGGACCCAGAAGGTGCTTCCCTCGCCGGGCACCGAGCGCAGGCCGATCTCGCCGTTCATCACGTCGACCATGCGCTTCGCGATCGAGAGCCCGAGGCCGAAGCCCTCGGTCTCGTGGGTGGCGGAGCCACGGTAAAAGCGCTCGAAGACGCGATCCTGCTCCTCGGGCGGGATTCCCTTGCCTGTGTCCTGGACTTCGATAGTCACGGTCTTCTCCTCCCCCCGTGAGGCGCGAAGGGTAACCGTGCCCGGCGGAGGCGTGTGTGCGCATGCGTTGGTCAGCAGGCCGATCATCACCTGCCGCAGGAGCACCGGGTCACCCTCCGCGACCAGATCGGGCTCGACCTCGGCATGGAGCTCGACGCCGTCGGGCGCCGCGACGGCCTCGGCGGCCTCCCCGGCGGCGAGCGAGACGTCGACCACCTGTGCCTCGTCCCGCTCCCCGGCCGCCTCGACACGGGCCAGGGTGAGCAGTGACTGGGTGAGGCGGGTCATGCGCTCGGCATCGACAGCGAGGCGGGACAGGAACCGGTCCCTGGCGTCGGGGTCGTCCTTGGCGCCGCCGCGGAGCACCTCGATCCCGCTCATGATCCCCGCCAGGGGGTTGCGCAGCTCGTGGGCTGCGTTGGAGACGAACTCGCGCTCTGCCTCCTCGCGCTTGAGCTCATCGGTTCGGTCGCGGACCACGAGGAGCACCGCGTGCTCGGCCGGTACGCGCCTCGCCTGCACCCCGTAGACACGGCCGTCGATCGACAGCACCGGGATCTCGGCCGAGCCGCGTTCGGCCGCGCGACGCAGCGAGGGGATCAGCGCCGCGGCCGGCTGCCCGTCGCGGACCAGCCGGTCGGCGGCGGGATTCGTGAACCGCACGCTGCCGTCCTCTCCGACGACGATCACCGCCTCCGTCAGGCCGTCGAAGATCGCCGAGAGCCGGTCGCGCTCGGTGGCGAGCAGGGTGAACGTCTCGCGGAGCTCCTCGCGCATCGAATCCAGGGAGCGGGTCAGGTCGCCGATCTCGTCGCCGCCTCCCGGCCGCAGCGGCACGTCGAAGTTGCCTGCCGCCATCTCCTCAGCGGCACTGGCAAGCCGCCGGACGCGGGTCGCGATCAGCGAGGAGGCGAGGAATCCCATCAGCAACCCGATACCGATCGCGATCAGCAGCGCGCGCAGGCGGTCGCCTCGGAGCTGGTCGAAGGCCCTGGTCAGCGCGGGCGGCGGGTCTGCACGTACGACGACGGCTCCCCTCACCTTGCTCGTGCCGAAGATGGGGGCGGCGGCGACGGTCACGTTGCCGGGCAGGCTCGCCTTGTAGCGCCGGTTCCCGAGCGCGGCGCGGACGGCGTCTTCCTTGTTCGGCACCGCGGCGAGCGCCGCGAGGTCCTGGCCCGGCGCGAGGGCGTTGCCGTGACGGTTCACGGCCCAGGCCTCGAAGTTGCCGGTGTTCGACTGGACGAGCACGTTCGCCGCGTGCAGCTTGTCGACGCTCCCGAGGGTGTCGGCCAAGCTGGAGGTCTTGCCGACCGCGAGATCGGCCGACTGGCTCTGCAGGGTGCGCCCGGAGGAGTCGTTGACGAAGACGTAGACGGAGGCGGCGGTGATCAGGGTGACGAGCGCGAAGGCGGCGCCGAGCCAGAGCCGCATCGGGATCCGGCGGCCCCTCTCCCCGCCCCTCGTGCCCCTACTTGAATCGGGTTGCTCCTCGGCTCCGCCTCGGAGCACCCTCGCGCCTTCATTGGCCATTGGTCCTGAGATTGTTACCCGTTGCTCACACTTCTGGTGCGAGCCGGGATGCCAGCCGCAACCAGAGCGCCTCGAGCGCGAGCTCCTCGGAGACGTTCACGCGCAGCCGCCGGCGCGTGTCGAGCACCCATTCAACCGCCTCCCTCGCCCTCGCGGGATCGAGGCCCTCGGCGTCCTCCGCCAGCTCGGCGCGGCGGTCCGCGTTCAACACCACCTCGTCCGCGCCGGAGGCGACCGCCGCCAGGTCGCGGTACCAGGCGCAGCAGATCGCAAGGCCGAGATCGAGAGCCTGGGTTCGGGCGCGCCGCTCGGTTCGCTTCACCTGCTCGGTCGCCTCTCGTGTGAGCTTGCCCTTCCGTCCGCGCTTGGCCATCACCTCCGCCTCCTCGACCAGACGCGCCTCCTCGGCCGCTCCGGCCTCGGCGCCGGCCTCGCTGGCTGCATCGAGCAGTCCGCGCCACGGCTCGGGCACCGGCTTCCCGGATCGCGCGGCCCGTGCCGCGGACTCGGCGGTCGCGCGCAGCGCCGCCCCGGCGTCACCGTGCAGCAGGCGCGCGAGCTCGACGTCGCCGCCGCTCAGGCGAGCCGCGGCCTCCGCGTCTGAGCCCGCGCCGAGCGCCTCGATGACCGCATCCGGCGCGAGCGGCCCGAACTCGACAGGGGCGCAACGGGAGAGGATCGTCTCCGCGAGTTGCTCCGGCTCCGAGCAGATCAGGATCAGGTGGGCGAAGGGCGCGGGTTCCTCGAGGGTCTTCAGCAGCGCGTTCTGGCTCTCGTCGCGGAGGTCCTCGGCCTCCTCGATCACGAACACGCGGCGGCTGCTCTCGGCTGGGCTCAGGCTGGCGGCGCGGATCACCGACTCGCGGACGTCCTCGACCAGATGCTGGGCCCCCGGGGGGCGGAGCCAGGCGAGATCAGGATGAGGCGAGGGATCGAGCAGGGCTCGCCGGCGGGCGTCGCCTGGATCGGAGGCGCCTTCGGCGAGCAGCTCCGCTGCGAACGCGCGGGCCGCGGCCGCCTTGCCGGCGCCGCGCGGGCCGCGGAAGATGTAGGCGTGGCCGGGGGAGTTCAGCGCGGCGACCAGGGCAGCGCGCGCCCGCGGCTGGTGGCGGGTCGCCTCGGCCAGCGCCTCGGGGATCGCCGTGGAGCTCGACGCCGCCTCCATCACACCCTCACCGCCTGCACCTCGGCGAGCACGGCCGTGTGCACCTCGTCCCGGTTGCCGACCGCGTCCACGACTCGGACCCGCTCGGGATGGCGTCGCGCCACCTCGTCGTAGCCGTGTGCGACCCGTCGCTGCAGCTCGATGCCCTCCTCCTCGAAGCGGTCTGCCTTGCGCCGGCCGATCCGCCTTGCGGCCCGATCGGGGTCGATCCGCAGGAGGATCGTCACGTCGGGCCAGACGCCGCCGGTTGCGAGGTCGCAGATCTCCTCCACCCGCTCTGCCCCCAGATCGCGGGCGACGCCCTGGTAGGCGACGCTCGAATCGCTGAAGCGGTCGCAGACGACGTCCCCACCGGACTCCCGCGCGGGCCCGATCACCTGGGAGACCAGCTCGGCGCGGGCCGAGCAGAAGAGGAGCAGCTCCGCGAGTGGATCGAGCTCCAGGTTCGGGTCTTTGAGCAGGCCACGGATGCGCTCCCCGGCCTCCGTGCCGCCGGGCTCGCGCACCAGGACGACCTCCCCGCCGAGCGCCTTCGCCAGGAGCTTCGCCTGCGTGGTCTTGCCGGATCCGTCGATTCCCTCGAGCGAGATGAACATCGCCGCCCCAGGCTAACCGCCGGGATCGATAGGTTCCCGCCGTGCCCGGCTCGCGCGCCTCCGCGCGTCGCACTTGCAGCGGCCTGATCGCCCTGCGCTCGCGATCCTCTTCCTCGCCGGATGCGGAGGGGTGCCGAGCATCCACATTCCGAGCATCCCCGACATATCCAAGTCGGGGGGCGCCAGCTTCAGCATCGACGGGAACACCTTCCAGGTCTCCCAATCGGGGTCGGTCCAGGCCGACTTCGGTCACCCAAACCCGCTCACCTACTCCGGCCCGGACGGCTGTCCCGGTCACTACTTCACGGCCGACTACACCGAGGACATCCAGGTCTTCTTCCGATACTTCCCGAACCGGGCCTACCTGCTGATCGACAACGGGGCGGAGCCGGTCTACGTCTTCGGCCGCCCGCTGCGGCACGGCCACACGCTCGTCTACGCCAATGCCAAACCCGGCGACCGCAACGTCACTGTCACGGTCATCTGCCCAACCGGCGCCTGATTCCGCTCCCTCATGAATAATGGGTAGCGATGGCGGCCCCGAAAAAGCCCAGCAACCGAGAGAAATCCGGCTCGAACCGGTCCAGCTCCACGCGCAAGAAGCCCGCGACCAAGCGAAGTTCCGGCTCCTCCGCCAAGGCGACCCGCAAGGCACCGGCGAAGCGCTCGAGCTCTGCGGTCGGCGGCAAGACCGCGGCCAACCGCGCGACCTCCCGGTCCACGCGCAAGGCGCCGGCCAAGGCGACGCGCAAGACGGCGCCGAAGTCGGGCTCGAAGGCGCAGGCCAGGGCCGCGGCTGCGGCTGTCCCGGAGATCGAGGAACCCGCGAAGACCGCGGCGGCCGCGAAGGCTGAGGCCACCGCGCCCAGCCTTCGCCCGGGCCGTCGCCGCTCCTACGGCCGCTGGGTGGCGGTCGCGGGCCTGCTTGCCGCGGTCGTCCTCGTGGTGGTCCTGATCGCGAGCGGCGGCGGCGGCGACAACAGCAACGCCACTGTCGCCGATTCGACCCCGGCGATCACGCCGGCTGCGCCCATCCAGACCCCCACCGCAACCGCGCCGGCCGTGACCACACCGTCCGCCGGCGCCCCGGCGGCGGCGACCGTCCGGACGTCGAAGTGCGACCCGATCATCGGCAGCGGCACCCAGAACAGCGGCCAGACCTACGACGTGACCTCGTCCGCCAAGGACGGGGGCCCGGCAGCTTGCGGCGAGGCCCACTCCGTCCTGCTCTCGGCCCTCCAGGGCGGAGGCACGACGATCGGCGACTGGACCTGCAAGACGAACCCGAGCGGGTCGGTCATCGCCAGCTGCACCTCGTCGACCGGCGGCCGGTCGATCAAGGCCACGTCCTAGCCGTCTGCAGGCGCCTGGTGAGTTGTTCCGATGGCCGGTTCGCAAGGCGCTGGACTCAATGGCTCGCGACCACAAAGAGCCCGCCGATTCCCACGACGTACAGGACCAGCACGACCAGCGAAGCGATGCCCATGCGCGATACCTGTCGGCGTGGACGCATGATCAGACCCCACGCGTAGACAACGGTGAGGATGATCGCCAGTGCCGTCAGATAGATGTCGGTCGACTGCGCCTGGGGCAGGACGGCCGAGCCCGAGAGCAGGCTCGCCAGCAGAAAGAGCACCGGCAGAAACGCGTTGCCACCGAAGATGTCGGAAACCGCCAGCTGGTAGTCGCCGAGCCTTACGGACCTGATTCCGGTCGAAAGCTCCGGCAGCGCAGTAGCTCCGGCAAGCAGCGTCGCGCCGAAGACGACGCCGGAGAGGCCAACATGGGTCGCGATGCGTTCACCCGACCTCTCCAGTAAGACGCCGGCGCCGAGCGTCGCCGCTCCAGCCACGGCGAAGACCATGGCGGCGCGGGCCAGGCTCATCTTCTTCGCCTTCACCGCCTTGGAGTGACCCCGCGGCTTCTCCTGGGCGCCGGGTGCGTTACCCGAAGAGTCATGCCATGGCAGACCGTGGCGGGCTTTGTTGATCAGCCAGATGCCGGCCAGCCAGGTCAGCGCGATCAGTATCGCGGCCGGCTCCCATCGCCCCTGCGAGCCGGGCAGCTGGGCGCCCATCACCGAGATCGCGAGCACGATGACGACGAGCATGCCCTCGAGCACGAGCACGAGCGACGCCGCCCGCGTGGTGAGCGCGGACTCCGGGCCCATCGCCACGTCGAGGGCCACGAGGACGACGGTCTGGATCGCGATCCCGCCGAGAATGTTGCCGATCGCGATCCCGAGGTTGTGCGAAAGCGCCGCCGAGGCCGTGATCGCTATCTCCGGCAGATTGGTGGCGACCGCGAGCAGGACCACTCCCCCAAGTGCCTCGCCAAGACCGAGCCTGAGGTCGAGTGAATCCGTGGAGTTCGAGAGCTGGATGCCGGCTACCCAGACGACAGCAGCTGAGGCCGCGAATATCAGGATGAGCGGGGGGAGGCCGAGGCTCGCGAACACAGCACTCCGTTCTATCGAAGCGCGACGTCCATAGACCTGAAGCAGAGCTCGGAGGCCAGTTCGCTGGGCTCCCATCGCGCCGCTTTTGGAGCACCGGCCAGTGTCAGGGGGGGCGGTTGCTAGCTCTTCGCGCGGGGCTTGGCTTTCGAGCCGTTGCCCGACTTCGCGCGTGAGCCGTTCTTCGTCTTCGCGCCGTTCTTGGCCTTGGCGCCGTTGCCGCGGGCCCGCTTGACCTTGGTCGCCGAGGCCTGCCCGGCGATCTTCTCGGCCTCCTTGGCGGCCTCCGCCGGATCGACGCCGTCGGCGCCATCGCCGTCCTTCTCGGCTGCCTCGGCGGCCTCCTTCGCGGCCTTGGCGGCCTCGCGCTCGGCGCGGCGTGCCTTCATCTCGGCCATCGAGGGGCACTCGTCGTTCAGGCAGAGCTTCCAGGGTCGGCCTCTCCAGGGGACGACCTGCAGTCGCGGGGTACGTCCGCAGACCGAGCAGAGCTCCTCAATCTTGTAGAGGCCGCGCACCCGCTGCGGCAGCGGGAACGTGGTGTCGCAGGAGTCGGGTGAGTCGGGGTTGTCGCCGTCCCATCCCGAGCAGCCGACGAAGCGCTTGCCCGACTTCCGCGCCTTGATGATCCGGAGCTGGTGCGGGGAGCCGTCCTCCTGCTTGCGGCCCGCCTCCTCGCAGACGATGCAGGGTCCGAGGATCCGGTCCTGGTCCATGCCGGCCCAGACCTCGCGGGCGAACTTGCGCCACTTGGCGTCCTCGTCCTCGGTCTTGACGTCGTCGCCCATCTCGTCGAAGGCCGAGCGCAGCATGTCGCGCGAGTCCTTCAGGACCTCGTCCTTGGTCATCTCGCCGGCGGCGATCTGATCCATCTCCGCCTCCATCTCGGCGGTCATGTCGGGCGTCGCCATCCGAGGGACGTAGTTCTCGAAGGCCTTCGACATCGCGATCCCGGTCTCGGAGGGCTCCGGCGGGTTGTTGAAGACGTAGCCGCGGTCATACAGCTTCTGGATGATGTCCGCGCGCGTCGCCTTGGTGCCGAGGCCGGCCTCCTCCATCATCTCGATCAGCTTGCCCTGGCTGATCCGGGGCGGCGGCGGAGTCTCCTTGCCCTCCAGGTCGACGGTCTCGATCGCGAGCTCCTGACCCTCCTCGAGCTTGGGGATCTCGGTGTCGGCCGAGCGGGCGTAGGTGTAGATCGCTGCGAAGCCCGGATCCACGACGACGGAGCCGCGAACGAAGTAGGTCTCGCCTGATTCGGCCGAGTCCGTGCCCCTTGCAGTTTCGATGTTCGCGCGCGTACCCTCGCTGATCATCGGCGGCGAGAAGGTGGCGAGGAAGCGGCGGGCGACCAGCTCGTAGACGCGGCGATGGGCCTCCGAGCGCGCCTCGAGCCGCACCGGGTTGACGGCCTGGGTCGGGTAGATCGGGGGGTGGTCGGTGGTCTCCTTCTTGCCGCGGGTCGCCTCGAGAGCGCGTCCGTCGAGCAGGAACTCGGCCGCCTTGAAGTCGTCCACGGCGACGAGCTGCTTGACGAGCTCCTTCGTGTCGAGGGAGCTCGGGTAGACGGTGTTGTCCGTACGCGGATAGGAGATGTAGCCGTCCATGTAGAGGTCCTCGGCGATCCGCATCGCCCGCGAGGGCGTGATGCCGAGGCGGCTGGACGCATCGGTGGTGAAGGCCGTGGTGTTGAGCGGGGTCGGCGGCTTGCGGGTGTTCTTCCGTGCAGTGATCTCCCTGACCGTGCCGGGGGTCTTGGAGTTGGCGACCGCCGCCTTGGCCTCCTTCTCGTCCCAGAACTTGTCGGTCGTGTGCTCGGCGACGAAGTTGCCGTCGGCGTGCGCGAAGGTCGCCGTGACCTCCCAGAAGGGGACGGGCTCGTGGGCACGGCGCTCGAGCTCGCGCTGCACGATCAGGCCGAGGGTCGGGCTCTGCACCCGCCCAACGGAGAGGAAGTTGGAGCCGAAGCGGCGCGTGGCCATCGAGACCGACCGCGTCAGCGTGGCGCCCCAGATCAGGTCCATGTCCTGGCGCGCGGCGCCGGCGTTGGCGAGCGGCATGGAGAGCGCGTCGAGCTCGTTGAACGCTCGCTCGATCTCGTCCTTGGTCAGAGCGGAGTAGCGAGCGCGCTTCACGGGCGTGCCGTCGTCGTGGACACCCTCGGCCGTGGCGAGCTCCGGGTTCGCCTCCACGATCTCCTGTAGAGCCTCCAGGCCGATCAGCTCGCCCTCGCGGTCGTAGTCGGTCGCGATGATGAGGTCGTCGGCGTCGGCGGCCACCTTCTTCAGGGCGCGGACGACGTTCTTGTCCGTCGGCTCCTTGATCAGGTCGGCGTCGATCAGGTCGCGCGGATTCGTCGCCTGCCAGTTGTTGTACGACTCCGGGAAGGCGGGATTGAGGACGTGGCCCTTGAGGCCGATCGTCATGTGATCGCCAGATTCGTCGGACCACTCGTAGTAGGGCGTCTTGAAGGAGGCGCCCTCCTTGGCGGTTCCGCCGCTCAGGATCTCGGCGATCTTCTTCGCGCTGTTGTTCTTCTCGGTGACTATCAGTCGCATATGTGGCCCTTCACGGTAGCCGCGAGTGGGGATGGCCCCCTACATATAGGGCGCAAGGGGCCGATGCGGTCGGCGAGGGTAGCAGGGGCATCTCAGCTGCCTAATACCTTGCGGCCGTAGGCTCTCCTGCGTGAAATCGCTCGTCACAGGCGGCGCGGGCTTCATCGGCTCGCACCTCGTGGACGCTTTGGCCGCCCGCGGGGACGAGGTCCTGGTGCTCGACGACCTCTCCAGCGGCAAGCGCGAGAACCTGGCCTCGGCGCTCGAGTCGGGCGCGACGCTCACCGAGCTCAGCGTGGCCGACGCGCAGACGGTGTTCGAGGCGGTCGAGGCTTTCTCCCCCGACAGCGTCTTCCATCTCGCCGCCCAGATCGACGTGCGGCGCTCGATGGCGGACCCGGGCTTCGACGCGCGGCTGAACGTGGTGGGCACCGTGAACGTGCTGGAGGCGGCGGTCCGCGCCGGCGCCTCGCGTCTGGTCTTCACCTCCACCGGGGGCGCCATATATGGAGAGGGCGGGGACCGCCCCGACGAGCTGCCCTTCGCGGAGACGGCTCCGTGCGAGCCGTTCTCCGTCTATGGACAGAGCAAGCTGGCCGCCGAGGGCTACCTCGGCCTCTACTCACGCACGCGAGAGCTCTCGCCCGGGACCGTTCGCCTGGGCAACGTCTATGGGCCGCGCCAGGACCCGGCCACCGAGGCGGGCGTCGTGGCGATCTTCTGCTCCCGGGCGCGCGACGGCGGCCGGCCCACCATCTTCGGCACGGGCAAGCAGACGCGCGATTACATCCACGTGGCCGACGTCGTCGATGCACTGCTCGCGATGGAGGGAGCCGAGGAGAGCGATCCGATCAACGCCGGCACCGGGGTCGAGACCACGGTGCTGGAACTGGCGGAGCAGATCGGACGGCTCTCCGGCCGCGAGGACTTCGCGCCGGAGATGGCCCCGGCCCGCGCGGGTGAGATCGAGCGCACGGTGCTCGACACGCAGCTCGCCACCGAGCGGCTCGGCTGGAGCGCGAAGTACGAGCTCGCGTCCGGTCTCGAGCAGACGCTCGCTGCGGACCCGGCTTAGGATCGGTCCATCGCAATGAGAATCGGACCCACAGGCGCAGGGGTGGCTTCGGCGTCGCTGCTTGCGGTCGCTGCGGTCGCCGCCCCGGCGACCGCGGGGGCGGCGGTCAAGCTGAGCGCCAAGCGGATCGTGGTCACCAACGGCGCTGCCCGCGCCGTGGTCGACAGGGCGCCCTTCCGGCTCGCCTTCCGCTCGCGGGGTCACACCGTCCTCCGCGAGCTGCGCGCGCCGGCATCGACGACCCCGGCGGCGCTGCCGAGCACGGACGATCCCGAGCCCTTCACTCTCGAGCGTCACCCCGACAACGCCGTCTACGCCCCGCTCACATACGAGGTCGGAACGGAGCTGCACGCCCAGTGGGAGTCCGGGCTGTGGAACGGGAACACCCTCCTCGATCGCCGCTCGGGGACGGTCTACGGGGCCCGGCGGGTGATCTCGGCGAAGCAGCGCGGCAAGGGTGTTCGCCTGACCCTGTCCACCGACGAGGCCGGGCGGCGGCTGATCGCCAGGATCGAGCCCGACCGCGCGGGCGGCATCCGCGTCCGCGTGCGTCCCAGCTCCCGGGCTGGAGTGATCACGCTCGGAGACTCCTTCGCGGCGGGGTCCGGCGAGAGCTTCCACGGGTTCGGCGGCCGGCATGGGACCACGGACAAGCGCGGCGAGAAGCTCTACGGCGACGTGGTCCAGGAGAACCTGGGCGGCGCGGAGACGCTGGAGCCGGGCCTGGCGCTCTTCCCGCTGCTGGTCGGCTCCGGCACCTCGTACAGCATCGCCGACCTGGGCGGGATCCCGAGCCCCGCCGAGCTGCCCGGGGGCTTCGAGCGCTACCTCTTCCCGAACGGCATGAACGCCGCGTACTACCCGCAGGCGGAGTTCCTCTCCTCCCGGGGCTACGGCTTCCTCCTCAACCAGAACGAGCGCTCGCGCTGGCGGATGGCGAACGACCGGCCGGACGCATGGCAGGTCCAGGCGAGCTCCGGCCGCCTCGACTACACGGTGTTCCCGGCGCACAGCCGCCGCGGCGCGATCCGGGAGCTGACCTCGGTGACGGGCCGTCACCGCCTGCCTCCCGGCTGGGCCGAGGGGCCGATGCTGTCGCGGGCGGTCAAGTCTCCGGCTCTGCCGGGCGCTCCGCCGGCCGAGAACGCCGACACCTACCGGGCCAAGATCGAGCAGGACCTGGCCGACATCCGCCGCTACGACGTGCACATCTCCGCCTACGGGTTCGAGGGCTGGGGGATGCTCGACCTCGGCTATGTCCGCTCGGTGATCGCGCGCCTGCACGCGATGGGGATCCGCGCGGTCCTCTACGTCCGCGCCTATGTCTCCGACGATGCGCTCGCGACCCAGCCGCCCGGCGACTTCGAGGAGACCAGGCGGCTCGGCCTGGTCGCCACGACCGCGAGCGGCGCGCCGTACGAGTTCGGCGGCAACGGCGGCTCCCCCGCGACGCTGCTCGACTTCACCAAGCCGGCCGCGGTGGCCTGGTGGAGGCGGCGACTCAACCTGCTGACCGGGCTCGGGGCCGACGGGTTCATGCAGGACTTCGGCGAGCAGGTCCAGGACGGCATGCACTTCTCCGACGGCAGCACGGGAGCGACGATGCACAACCGATATCCGGTCCTCTACCACCGGGTCTCACGTCGCATCCTCGACCGCTGGGGAGCGAAGCACCCGAAGCGTGGTCCGATCTGGTTCTTCACCCGGGCGGGCTACAGCGGCCGGCCCGGCAGCGCGGCCTATGAGATGGGCAACTTCCCCGGCGACGAGACCGTCGACTGGGGAGCAGCTTCCGGGCTGCGATCGCTGGCCCCCGACATGCTCAACCGGGCGGTCGGTGGCGCCTTCGGCTACACGACCGACATCGGTGGCTACATCGACACCCTGTCCGGGCCGCCCAGCGAGGAGCTGTATGACCGCTGGAGCGAGTGGGCCGCCCTTACACCGTACTTCCGCGTCCACAACTCCTCCTCCACCGGCGTCCGCATGCCCTGGGCCTACGGCGACGCCACCCTCGCCCGCTGGAAGGCGATGGCCGCCCTGCACGAGCGGGCGCTGCCGCTGATGCGGAGGCTGTGGAAGAAGGGGCGCCGGACGGGGATGCCGGTGACCCGCCCGCTCTGGCTCGCCGCCCCGGAGGCGCCCACCGCGGGCCGCGACCAGGAGTGGATGCTCGGCGCCGACGTGCTGGTGGCGCCGGTGATCACCAAGGGCGACACCTCGCGCTCGGTGGCACTCCCGCGCGGCTGCTGGCTGCACGAGCCCACCGGGCAGCGGTTCGCCGGACCGGGAACCGTCACGGTGCCCGCCCCGCTGGGCTCGCTGCCCTACTTCTTCCGCTGCGGGACGCACCCGTTCAGGGCCCCCGCCGCGCACAAGCACCGCCGCAAGCACAGGGGCCGCTAGGCCGGACCTTTACTCTTGGCCCATGCCAGCAGCGGCCTTCGAGGGCAAGCCCTGCGTCTGCCAGTTCAAGCGGGGGATCTGCGACCAGACCTGCGTCCGCGACATGCTCGAGACGCCCTTCTACATGGCGTGCCTCAAGCTGAAGGGTCGGCGCTGCCTGGTGATCGGCGGCGGCGAAGTCGCGCTCGAGAAGGTCGACGGGCTGCTCCTCTGCGACGGCGATGTTCACGTCGTCGCGCCCGAGATCCTGCCCGAGCTCGCCAAATACGCCGCCGAGGGCTCGATCACGTGGGACCAGCGAACCTTCGTCGACGGGGATCTCGACGGCTCCTTCATGGCGATCGCCGCGACCAATGACACCGACGTCAACATCTCGGTTCATGACGGCGCCGAGCGCCGGGCGATGCTCGTCAACGTCGTGGACGTGCCGCCGCTCTGCAACTTCATCCTTCCCGCGATCGAGCGCTCGGGCCCGCTGGCCATCGCGATCTCGACTGCCGGCGCCTCCCCCGCGCTCGCCAAGCGGATGAAGCGCGAGATCGCCGCGACCTACGGCGAGCCCTACGCGCGCCTCGCCGTGATCCTGAACGACCATCGCGGCTGGGCCAAGGGGACTCTGCCGACCTATCAGGACCGCAAGGAGTTCTTCGAGGGCATCGTCAACGGCAACCCCGATCCGATCGAGCTGATCAAGCAGGGCCGCGAGGACGAGGTCCAGCGGCTGATCGAGGAGCGGAAGGCAACCTTCGCCTCCGCCCTCGGCGCGTCGGCCTAGCTCCCCTTGGCCCCCTTGATGATCAGGTACTCCTGCGCCGCCCGGAACTCCGTGTCCGATTCGCTCGTGTCCCGGTAGAGCTCGAGGAGCGCGTCTCGGAGCGGCTCCCACTTGCCCTGAGGCTCGAGACCGGACTTGGCCATGACGATCGGCGGCAGGTCGCGCTCGACCTCCTCGAAGTAGGCCTCGGGCGAGTCCGCGGTGAAATCGACGGTGGTCGGCTCGAGCTCCAGCCCAAGCCCTGTCCCCTCGAAGATCTCGCGGACATGGTCGTCCTTGCCCCAGAGCGGCGGCGCCTCGAATCCCTCGGGGGGCGGCGGCAGATGCGAGGCGATGGTGCCGAACATCCGCCCGACATTGCCCTCGGGCCGCCACGCGGCGACCGCCAGGCGGCCGCCCGGCTTCAGCACACGTGCCAGCTCGGCCGCCGTCTTGCGGTGGTCCGGGGCGAACATGCAGCCGAAGACCGAGAGGACGGCGTCGAAGGTGCCATCGTCGAAGGGAAGGTCCTGGGCATCCCCCTCGATCCACTCGATCTCGACGCCCGCGTCGGCAGCGTTCCTCTTCCCCGCCTCCATCAGCTCGGGCGTGATGTCCAGACCCGTAGTCGTTGCACCGGTCTTGGCGGCCGGGATCGTCGCGTTCCCAGAGCCGCAGGCGACGTCTAGCACGGCGTCGTCGCTCGTCACTCCGGCGGTCTCGACGACGCGCGGTCCGACGCTCGCGATCACGTGCATCGCCGACGGATAGTCGCCGGCGGACCACAGCTTGCGCGCTGCCTGCTGTGCCTCGGTCAGTTCAGCCATCGCCACTCCCCTCGGTTGGTTGGCCGAACCGTCTCACAAACGTGGCCGCCGTTACTCAACGTCACGCTCCAGGAGCAGCGCCGCTCCCGCCGCGAAGAACAGGGCGATCCAGGCGAGCATCGAGCCGACGGCGGCCCAGCGTCCGAGCAGCTGGCCCGGGTCGAAGCCATTCGCGGTCGGGTCGCTGGTGGCGATCGCGTTCGGCAGGGCGATGAAGGGCCCGAACTTGGCGACGTTGGAGGCGACCCCGAGCAGGATCGGCTCGATTGCGAAGCCGGTGATCAGGACGGCCACGACCGCAACCGCCTGGTTGCGGACCACGGCGCCGATTCCGACTCCCAGCCCGCCCAGCAGGGCTGCCGCCAGGGCATTTCGTGCGATCTGCGTCGCCAGGTCGCCGGCGGCGGGAATCGGGAGGTCCCGGGCGTTCAGGATCACCACGCCGATCACGGTGATCGTCAGCGAGATCGCCAGCGACAGGGCCAGGCCGGCGACCGCGAAGGCCAGCGTCTTGGCCGCCAGGAAGCGCAGCCGGTCCGGGGCCGCCAGCAGCGAGGAGGTGATCGTGCGGTGCCGCCACTCTCCGGTGACGCCGACGATCGCGAGGATCGTGATGAAGAACTCGCTGGTGTCGGATTGGAAGACGTCACCGAGCACCGACTGCTCGGTCGGGTGACTGAACCCTGCCACCAGCCCGGTGAGCAGGAGCGATGTCCCGATCGCCACCCCGGCGAGTGCGAGGAACGTCCTGGTGGTGCGGAGCTTGATCAGCTCCGCTTCGAGCAGCGGCCTCATTCCTCTCCCTCGGTGAGGTCGAAGAAGGCCTCCTCCAGCGAGCGGGAAACGGCGACCAGCTCGGTGAGCGGGATCCGGGCCTCGTTGGCCTCGCGCCCCACCTGCTCGGTCGTCGCGCCACCGACGACGAGGGCACCCTTCGAGTCCCGCCCGACCGACATCCCCTTCGCCTGCAGCGCTCCGGCGAGTCGCTCATCGTCGGTCGACCGGACCCTCGTCCCCGGACCGTCAGGTGATCCGAGGACGCTGTCGAGCGTGCCGCTGGCCCGCAGGGTCCCGTGCGAGATGACGACGACGTCGTCCACGCTCTGCGCCACCTCCGAGAGCAGATGGCTGGAGACCAGGACCGCGCGGCCGCTCGCGGCCTGCTCGCGCAGCAACCCGCGGATCCACCGGATACCGGGCGGATCGAGGCCGTTGGCGGGCTCGTCGAGGATGAGGACGTCGGGATCGCCGAGCACGGCCGCGGCGATCGCGAGCCGCTGCCGCATCCCCATCGAGTAGCCCTTCACGCGGCGGTCCGCGGCGGCCGCGATTCCGACCTCGTCGAGCACCTCACCCACGCGGGCGGCCGGGTGCTGGCCGGCGGCGGCCAGGATCCGCAGGTGATTGCGCCCGCTGCGCCCCGGGTGAAAGCTCGCGTCCTCGAGCACCGCGCCGACCTCCGCGCTCGGGTGATCGAGCTCGCCGTAGCGGCGCCCATCGAAGGTGGCAGTTCCCCCATCCGAATGGACGAGGCCGAGCAGCATCCGCAGGGTGGTGCTCTTCCCCGCTCCGTTCGGGCCGAGGAAGCCGGTCACCCGCCCCGCGGAGACCTCGAAGGAGAGATCGGACACCGCCTGCACGGAGCCGAAGCGCTTGCTTATCCCCCTGATCTCGATGGCGGCCAAGTGGCCGCCACTCTAGCCCGGTCTAGCCGGCGGGCAGCGCGAAGGCCGCGACGGCCACGTACTGGACGGCCGCGGCGGCGATCACGAGCACGTGGAAGATCTCGTGGTAGCCGAAGACCTGCGGCCGCGGATCGGGCTTGCGGCGTGCGTAGACCACTGCGCCTGCGGTGTAGAGGGCGCCGCCGAGAGCGATCAGCCCCACGCCAACCGGGCCGATCTCGTTCCAGAGCTGAGGCAGGCTGACGATCGCCACCCAGCCGGTGCTCAAATAGACGCCTGCGGTGACCCAGTACGGAGCATTGATCCAGACCAGGTTGAGCACCACGCCGGCTGCGGCCGTGGCCCAGACCACGATCAGGATCACGTGGGCCAGGGTCCCGTGCATGACGAGGAGGGCGAAGGGCGTGTACGTCCCGGCGATGAAGATGAAGATCGTCGTGTGGTCGAGGCGCCGCATCCACTGCCGGACCTCGGGCGTCCACGTGACCCGGTGATAGAGAGCGCTCGTGCCGAGCATCGCCGAGAGCGAGAAGGCGTAGATCGACATCGCGATCACCTCGCGGGCGCCGCTCGCGGCCAGGACCAGAGCGGCTCCGGCGCCGAGGGAGACGAAGAAGGCCCACTGGTGGGAGACACCACGGAGCCGCGGCTTCTGGGAGAGCCTGTTTGCGACCTCGTGAGCGGCGAGCGCCGCCGTCTCGCGGGCGTCGGCCAGCTGCCTGCCCGCGGCGTCGCGAGCGGCGCCGAGCCGCTCGCCGGCCTCGTTCCGCGCGTTGCCAAGGCGCTCGCCGGCGGCACCGGCTGCATTGCGCGCGGCCCCGAGCGGATCGGGGCCGGACTGCGTTTCATCGGACGCCATCTCCGTTCAACCATAGTCGCCCTGCGCCGGGTCCAAGCCGCTAGGGTCGGCGTGCGTGTCGCTGTTTGGAAAGAGCGAGGAGAAGGTGGCCGAGCAACAGGCGGCCCAGGCTGAGGCCGAGCGGCTTCAGGCGATGTCGGCCACGGAGCTGGCGGAGGTCGTCATGCCCGCCTTCGGCCCCGAGGGAGCGCGGCCGGGTAACGAGATCAACGTCCTGCAGATCATGAGCTGGATGATGAGAGCCCACCCGGGTGGGGCCAAGCTCCTCACGCAGCTGCGGAACCCGACCCGGGAGGCGATCCAGGCCCTGGAGAACGCCGGCCTCGTCATCCAGATGGGCCCAGGTGGGCCGGGTGCGCGTCTGAAGGCGACCTCTCTGGGCGAGACGGCGCTCGCCGAGGGCAACGTCGCCAAGTACCTGCAGGGCTAGGCGCCCTCGGGAACGCCGGCCGGCATCCGCTCGCGGGAGGTCTGCCGTGCCCGCACCACCAGAACGGACGCGGTCAGTGCGAACGCGGCCTGCACCGCCAGCGCGACGGTGAACGCGTCACCGAACGCCCCGGCGCTGGTCCCCGAGCCGAGCTGGGAGAAGAAGACCGACCCGACGATCGCCACGCCCAGCGCGTTGCCGATCTGCTGGGCGGTGACCAGCGTCCCGGAGGCCGCGCCCGCGTCGGCGGGCGGAACCGCGCGCAGCACGAGGTGGATGAGCGGCGGAATCGCCGTGCCCATGCCGGCGCCGAACGGCACCATCGCCAGGAGCAGCCAGGCCGAGACCGAGCCGTTGCCGGTCGCCTGCACGGCGATGATCGTCGAGATCAGCCCGATGCCGGCGACGGTCGCGCCGATCTGGGGCAGGTACTCGCGGAGCCCGTCGGCGAGGCGAGGCCCGGTCAGCGACGCCGTGACGAAGGCGACCGCAATCGGGGTGAAGGCGAGTCCGGACTCGAGCGGGCTCAGCCCGAGACCCTCCTGCAGGTAGATCCCGAGCAGGAAGAAGAACGAGATCGCGAAGTAGAGGGTGGTCGCCGAGACCAGGCCGATCCGGAAGCCGCGGGTCTCGAAGAGGCGGAGCTCGACCAGCGGCGATCCACCGCGTGCCGTGATCCGGCGCTCGGCTGCGACGAAGAGCGCGGCCGCGAGCGGCGCGGCGGCGAAGCACGCGAACGTCCAGGCCGGCCAGCCGAGCTCACGGCCCTCGACCGCCGGGATCATCACCAGGCTGAGAGTGAGCGTCGCGAGCGCCACCCCGACCAGGTCGAGCCGCCGCGCGGTCTCCGATCGGGACTCCGGGATCAGCCTGTCCGCCATGAGCAGGGCGATCAGGCCGACCGGGATGTTGATCAGGAAGACCGAGCGCCAGCCGAGCCCGAGGAGGTCGAGCGCGATCAGCCCGCCGCCGACGATCTGACCGGAGATCGCCGCCAGACCCTGGACGAGGCCCTGGAAGCCGAGGGCCTTCGGCCGTTCGGCCGGCGAGAACTCGACCTGGATGATCGAGAGGACCTGTGGCCACATCGCCGCGCCGCCGAAGCCCTGAAGCAGCCGGGCGACGATCAGCGCGCTCGGGCTCGGCGCCGCGGCGCAGAGGGCCGACGCCACCGTGAAGCCGGCGATCCCGAGCTTGAACATCCGGCGGCGGCCGAGGACGTCGCCGAGCCGGCCGCCCGTGATCAGCGAGAGGGCGTAGGTGAGCAGGTAGGCGGCGACGACCCACTGGAGGTCGGAGTCGCTCGCACCGAGGTCGGCGCGCAGCGAGGGCGCCGTCACGTTCACGATGAAGACATCGAGGAGGACCATGAAGACCGGGGCGAAGAGCACCGGGAGCAGCCAGGGGCTGCGGGCCGGCTTCGGTGCGGGCGCTGCATCGTTCATCTGTGAGCTCAACGAGGGACCCCCTGTGGTCCGTGAGGTGGTCTGGGCGGATTGGCTTGCCATTCGGGGGACAGTGTGCGACCATTTCAATCCAGGTACAAGAGAGGGATTTATCCTGGTATCAAAAGCACCACCCAAGAGCACCACGAACGGCCATGGCGCCCCCCAGCGCGCAGAGCTCGCGGACTTCTTGCGAAACCGGCGGGAGGCGATCCGCCCCGAGGACGTCGGCCTCCCGGGCGGGGGCCGGCGCCGGACGCCGGGCCTGCGCCGGGAGGAGGTCGCACAGCTCGCCGGTGTGGGGACCACCTGGTACACCTGGCTCGAGCAGGGTCGCGACGTCCGCGCCTCGGCCTCCGTCCTGGAGGCGATCTGCGGTGCACTGGAGCTGACCCCCGCGGAGCACGCCCACGTGATGTTGCTCGGGCGCGGCGAACAGGTCACCCCGGCTCGAGCGCCACAGGAGAAGGTCAACCCGACGGTCAAGCTGCTGGTGGAGAGCCTCGGCGACGGCCCGAGCTGTCTGACCGGCCGCCGCTTCGACTTCCTCGCCTGGAACCGGGCTCACGCCGCGGTGTTCGGCGACCCGGCCGAGATGCCGGACGGCCGGCGGAACCTGCTCTGGTGTCTGTTCATGGATCCGGCCAGGCGCAAGCTCCATCCGGACTGGGAGGAGGGCGCGCGCCGGATCGTCGCCCGCTTTCGCAGCGAGGCCGCCCGCTACGTCGGCGACCCGGACTTCGATGATCTGATCTCTGCCCTGCAGGAGCGCAGCCCGGAGTTCCGCGAATGGTGGGACCTGCACGAGGTGGCGACCAGCGGCGTCGGCCGCAAGGTCCTCCGGCATCCGACCGTGGGAAAGCTGGTCTTCGAGCACGCCGTCTTCCGGCCCCAGGAGAACCCCGAGCAGCGGCTCGTCCTCTACACGCCCTCGCCTCAGGCGAACACGCCGGAGAAGCTGGCGAAGCTGCTGGCCGCCGATTCATAGCTGGCGTCGCCGGGTCGGCGGGACGAAACACCGGCAATGAAGGGCGGCATTTCGGGCCCCTGAGACGGGTTTGACCACTTCTGCACGCTATAGCGGTCCTAAATGGTCAATGCTGGCGCCTTGCCCGGAGTTGGCACTATATGTAGTGCATTACTCCTTCATTGCCGGTTTGCGAACACTAGCCTTCGCTACACTCCAAGCAGTGAACTGTCCGCACTGCGACTCCGCGACGAAGACCCTCGAGACCCGCCGCGTCCCTGACGGCGCGATCCGCCGGCGCCGCGAGTGCCCCTCATGCGGGCACCGCTTCACAACCTACGAGCGGGCGGTGCCGGAGGTGCTCGAGGTGATCAAGCGCAATGGCAAGCGCCAGCCGTTCGACCGCGACAAGCTGCTGGCAAGCCTGAACCGCGCCGCGCACAAGCGGCCACTCGACCCGCGGAAGCTGGTCCTCCTCGTTGACGGTGTCGAAGGAGAGATCCGCAACGCCGGCGGCGAGTTGGAGGCGGCCCGCATCGGCGAGCTCTGCCTCGCCGGTCTGGAGAAGATCGACCGCGGGGCCTATCTGCAGTTTGCGGGAACTCTGCCGGACGCCGCCCGGAGCGCATCGTGAAAATCCCCGCAAATAACGAACTAGCCACCCCTTGGTTCCGTCCGAACGGCGGAGGATGCTGCGGTGCTCACCCCAATAGCCGAGCGAGAGGAGAAAACTGATGCCGAAGGCCACTTCCAAGGCGCCGATCACCACCGAGAAGGGCCTCGTCATCGAACGCCGGTTCACCTCAGCCGGGACCCATCCCTACGACGAGCTCGAGTGGGAGAAGCGGGACGCGATCATCGGGGACCCGGAGAAGCCCGCCTTCGAGCAGCGCGGGGTCGAGTTCCCGAAGACCTGGTCGCAGAACGCGACGAACATCGTCGCCCAGAAGTACTTCCGCGGCAAGCCGGACTCCCCCGAGCGTGAGACTTCCGTCAAGCAGATGGTCAGCCGCGTCGCCGACCGGATCACCGAGGTCGGACGCGAGCAGGGCTACTTCGCGACCGACGAGGACGCCGACGCCTTCGACGCCGAGCTGACCTCGATCCTGGTCAACCAGAAGGCCGCCTTCAACAGCCCGGTCTGGTTCAACGTCGGCTGGAAGGACCCGGGGCAGGAGCAGGCCTCGGCCTGCTTCATCCTCTCCGTCGAGGACGACATGGACTCCATCCTCTCCTGGAACACCAAGGAGGGGATCATCTTCAAGGGCGGCTCCGGCTCGGGCATCAACCTCTCCAAGATCCGCGGCTCGATGGAGCACCTCTCCAAGGGCGGGATCGCCTCAGGCCCGGTCAGCTTCATGCGCGGCGCCGACTCCTGGGCCGGCGCGATCAAGTCGGGCGGCGGCACCCGCCGCGCGGCCAAGATGGTCGTGCTCGACGTCGATCACCCGGACGTCGAGAAGTTCATCTGGTGCAAGGCCGACGAGGAGAAGAAGGCCGCGGCGCTGAAGGCCGCCGACTTCGACATGCGCCTCGACTCCGACGCCTTCGCCTCGGTCCAGTTCCAGAACGCCAACAACTCGGTCCGCGTGACCGACGAGTTCATGCAGGCGGTCGAGAACGACGAGGACTGGGACCTGATCGGCCGCGTCGACGGCAAGCCGATCAAGACCGTCAAGGCGCGTGACCTGCTGAACCAGATCGCCGACGCCGCCTGGCAGTGCGCGGACCCGGGCATGCAGTACGACACGACGATCAACAAGTGGCACACGGATCCGAACACGGGCCCGATCACCGCCTCGAATCCGTGCTCCGAGTACATGTCGATCGACGACTCGGCCTGCAATCTCGCCTCGCTCAACCTGATGAAGTTCCGCAACGAGGACGGGACCTTCAACGTCGACGACTTCACCCACGCGGTGGACATCGTCTTCCTGGCGCAGGAGATCCTGGTCGGCTTCTCCAGCTACCCGACCGAGGAGATCACCGCGAACGCGCGGGCGTTCCGCCAGCTCGGCCTCGGCTACGCCAACCTCGGCGCCCTGCTGATGTCCAACGGCCTCGCCTACGACTCGGCCGAGGGCCGCGCCCTCGCCGGCTCGATCACGGCCCTGATGACGGGCCGCGGCTACAAGATGTCGGCCGAGGTCGCCGGCTCGATGGGCCCGTACGACGGCTACGCGGTCAACCGCGAGCCGCACAACGAGGTGATGCGGATGCACCAGTCGGCCGCCTACGAGATCGAGGACGAGCTGGTCGAGGAGCCGCTGCTCCACGCCGCCCGCGAGTCATGGGACGAGGCCGTCGCTCTCGGCGAGCAGCACGGCTACCGCAACGCGCAGGCGACCGTGCTCGCCCCCACCGGGACGATCTCCTTCCTGATGGACTGCGACACGACCGGCATCGAGCCGGACTTCTCGCTGGTCAAGTTCAAGGAGCTGGTCGGCGGCGGTCAGATGAAGATCGTCAACTGCTCGGTCAACCTGGCGCTCGAGACGCTCGGCTACTCCGAGCCCGAGATCGAGCAGATCGACGCCCACATCAACGAGCACAACACGATCATCGGGGCGCCCGGTCTCAAGGACGAGCACCTCGAGGTCTTCGACGTGGCGGTCGGCGAGCGCTCGATCTCGCACACCGGCCACATCGACATGATGGCCGCGGCCCAGCCGTTCCTCTCGGGCGCGATCTCGAAGACGGTCAACCTGCCGGAGTCGGCGACGATCTCCGATATCGCCGATGCCTACAGCGACGGCTGGCGCAAGGGCCTCAAGGCACTCGCGATCTACCGCGACGGCTCCAAGACCGCCCAGGCGCTGAAGACCGACGCAGGCGACAAGAAGTCGGAGCCGGCCGAGGAGACGACGGCCAAGCCGCATCGCCACAAGATGCCGCGCGAGCGCGAGTCGATCACCCACAAGTTCTCGATCGGCATGCACGAGGGCTACATCACCGCCGGCAAGTACGAGGACGGTTCGGTCGGCGAGATCTTCCTCACCGACATCGGCAAGGAGGGCTCCACGATCAAGGGCATGATGAATGCCTTCGCAACCGCGATCTCGATGGGCCTCCAGTACGGCGTGCCGCTCGAGGACTACGTGAAGAAGTTCAGCTACATGCGCTTCGAGCCGGAGGGGATCACCCGCAACCCGGAGATCCCGTTCGCCAAGTCGATGCCCGACTACATCATGCGCTGGCTCGCCAGCCGGTTCATTGACGACGTCGACTACCTCGAGACGCTCGGGATCATGACCGACGAGGTCCGGGCCAAGAAGGACGCACAGCAGGCATTCCCGATCGAGGACACCGGTTCGCCGAGCAACGGCCAGAACGGCCACTCGAACGGCGAGGGCAACGGCAACGGCTCTTCGAACGGCGAGACGAAGGGCAACGGCGGGTCGAAGCCGGCCACCGCGGCTCTCACCGATACCCCGCCGGTGATCCCGGCGAAGATCGGCGCCGACCTGGAGCTCGGCCCGGCCTGCGACCAGTGCGGAGGCATGATGCAGCGCACGGGCTCCTGCTACACGTGCTCGAGCTGCGGCAACAACACCGGCTGCGGGTAGCGGCCACCAGGCCGCTCCACTCTGGAGCGGAGCGCGGAGCGCGTAGCGACTTATGTGGGGCGGCCGCTTGTGGCCGCGGTCTGATGGCGAAGCCGTGCCGCCAATCCGCTGGCGAGTCCCTCGCGTAGTACTGCCCTGAAAGGGGCGTTGGGGACTAACCGAAGGAAGGCAGTCATGAGGTTCAGACGTGGTTATCTCGCACTCATAGCCGTGCCCGTCCTCGCCATCGGGTTGGCGGCGTGCGGCAGCAGCGGCTCCGGCAACAACTCCTCGAACGCCGCCAGCACCGCTCCGGCACAGACGTCCGGCGGCGACACCGTTTCGACGAAGTCCGTCAGCGGAGCAGGCACCGTGCTCGTGGACTCGAAGGGCGACACGCTCTACACGAACAACCAGGACACGGCCTCGAAGATGGCGTGCACGAACGCGTGTCAGAGCATCTGGCCGGCGCTGATGGCGCCGTCAGGCGGGCAGCCGACCTCGTCGGACTCCGCCGTCCAGGCGAAGCTCGACGTCGCCAACGGTCAGGTCACGTTCGACGGCAAGCCGCTCTACACGTTTGTCCAGGACAGCCCCGGTCAGGCGACCGGCAACGGCGCCATGGACAACTTCGGCGGCACCGCGTTCATCTGGACCGCCGCAACGCCGAGCGGCTCCGCCCCGAGTGGCGCGGCCCCCAGCGGCACGGCGACGACGAGCAGCAGCTCCAGCTCATCGGGCGGATCCTCCGGCGGCGGATACGGCTACTAGTCGCTCGCCAGCAGTTCGGCCGCGCTCGTCAGATCGGCATAGCCATCGGCGAGCGCGGCCATGAACGCGGCGTGGACCGCGGCACCCGGAACGTCGATGCCGCCGAACTCGAGGTCCGGGGCGGCACAGCCGTCGTGAACCACGGTCGGCGAGAAGCCCAGGTCGGCGGCGGCCCGGACGGTCGCGTCGACGCACATCGAGCTCATCATCCCCGCGACCACGAGGTCGCCGGTCCCGCGGCGGCGGAGCTCCTCCTCGAGCGGGGTGTCCAGGAAGGAATTCGGGTTCTCCTTCTCCAGGACTAGCTCGCCATCGGCCGGCGCCACGGCCGGATGGATCTCGATCCCCTCGGTCCCGGGAACCATGAACTCCGCCTCCGGCGCGTCCCAGACGTGCTTCATGTGGATCACCGGATCGCCGGTCTCACGGAATCGGTCGAGCACCTGACGCGCTGACTCGGCCGCCGCCTCCGGTTCGACCAGCGGGTAGGCACCCCCGGGGAAGTAGTCGCGCTGGATGTCGATGATCAACAGCGTCCGTGCCATCGACGCGAGACTACCCACGGGCAGCAGCCTGCCGCTATTCGACCAGGCGTCAACACCGCTTGGTCGGGCAATTTCAGGCACGGCGTACCAAGAAAGGGCCTTGTTTGGGCACCCAGTAGGTGGGTTTACTGGGCCGACGTGCTTCGCGACAGGGGAAAAGAGGTCCTGCAGAGGCTGAGCGATGCGGGACAGGAAGTGACTCGCGGACGCCCGTTCGACGGAGAAGGTGTCCTGCTCCGCTGCCTGCCGTGGGTGACGGCGGGCGTGCTGGCCTGCCTCTTCCTGCCGCTGCTGCCGGACTGGCCGGCCACGGGCGATCTGATCGCCCTCTCGCTCGTCCCCGTGATCGTCGGGAGCGCGATGCTCCTCCCCTGGGAGCGCCTGCCCACCTGGTCGCAGGCGCTGCCGCCGATGCTGACCTTCGGCCTGGTCGCCCTGGTTCGCAGCTCGCATGAGAGCGTCACGGCCGCCTACACGCCGGTGGTCCTGCTCCCGGTGATCTGGTTCGCCTTCTACGGCACGCACCGCCAGCTGCTCGTGTCAGTCCTCCTCGTCGGCGTCACCCTGGCCATTCCCTCCCCCGCCTTCCAGGGCTGGCCGGCGCTGGAGCCACTGGCCGCGGGCTTCTGGATGGGCGTGGCCGGGATCACCGGCTTCTCGATCAACGAGCTCGTCCGCCAGCGCGAGCGGCTCCAGGCCCAGCTGGGTGCGATGGCCAGGACTGACGCGCTCACCGGTCTGCCCAACCGGCGGGCCTGGGACGAGGCTCTAGAGCGCGAGCTCGCCATGGCGAACCGCAGCGGCTCACCGGTCTGCGTCGCCCTCCTCGACCTCGACCACTTCAAGGAGTTCAACGATCTCAACGGCCATCCGGCCGGCGACACGCATCTGCGGGAGGCGGCCACGCTGTGGAGCGCCCGCCTGCGCACCGCCGATCTGATCGCTCGCTACGGAGGCGAGGAGTTCGCGGTCCTGCTGACCGCCACGGACGCCCATCAGGCCCAGGAGCTGATCGAGTTGCTTCGCGCCTGCGTGCCGAGCGAGGAGACCGTCTCCGCCGGCATCGCCGAGTGGGACGGAGTCGAGTCCGGCTCCGACCTTCTGATCCGCGCTGACCGCGCGCTCTACCAGGCGAAGCGCAACGGCCGCAACCGGACGATCGCGATTCACTCGCCGCGCCTCGCGGCGAGGCTCGAGCCGGAGCCCGAGCCGGCCTAATCCGAAGCCGGGAGCTTCGCGCTGCGGTCCATCTTCGTGGCGGTCATCGCCAGGCCAGCCATCTCGACGACGTCCTCGGGGGTCTCGCCATCCTTGACCTCGGCGACGGCGAACCGGATCTCGATCGGCTCGTCGTCCGGCCGGGCGCAGGCGGCGGAGACGAGCCGCGCCAGGCGGTCCCGCAACGACCCCGCGTCATGCGCTGCCGTGCCGGTCAGGATCAGGGCGAACTCGTCGCCACCCCAGCGAAACAGCTTGTCGGGATCGCGCACCGAGCTCGAGAGGGTGTCGGCGACGGACCGCAGGCAGCGGTCGCCCTCAGCTGGGCTCCAGCGATCGTTGATCTGCTTGAAGTTGACGATGTCGATCATCGCCACCGTCAGCGGAATCTCGAGCCGGCGGGCGAGCTCGACCTCGTCGCCGAGCGCCTCGTTGAAGGCGCGGCGGTTGTGGAGACCGGTGAGATCGTCGATCCGCGCCTCGGCCCGCGCCTCGGCCTCCTCCTGAGCATGGGCCAGGCGCTGGGCGCGAATCGCGGTCATCGGCACGTTCACCCCGAGCGAGAGCCCGGCGTAGATGACCAGGCTGACCATGGACGCGCCGGCCGCCTGCGCGTCCCACCCGTCGTACAGGAACGGGACGGTCAGGGCGACGCCGACGAAGCAGAGAAACACGGCGATCCGGCGCGGTGGGTGAATCGCGCAGACGAAGAAGACGGGCAGGAGGATGGCTCGCTCGTACGGCGCGCCGATCCCGCCGCCCAGCCACTGCATGACCTCGAGCGCGGCGACCCCGCCGTAGGAGCTGGCGAGCAGAGCGTCCCAGCTCGCAAAGCGCCGCCTGTGCATCCCGAGGGTGACGAGGGCACCGCCCGCCGCGACCACCAGGGCGACCAGCCAGCCCGCCTTCCCGATCGCCTGCGTCGGAGGGCTGAACGGAATGAGAGCGAGGATCAGGAGGGCCTGCAGGCCGAAGAGAACCGAGCCGATCCTCTGGGCATTGTCGAGATCGCCGCCCGCATAGGGGTCGGGACGACGCGCGAAATAGGTGCCGATGGCTGACATCGGGGACAACATCGGTCTTCTGCCTCCCTTTGAGAACCGGAATTTGCCGCAATGCGTGAACCCCTGCGCATGCCTACGCGCGCGCGCCCGGACCGGATCAGCCCGTCTTCGACTTGCTCCAGTAGCGGTCCAGCCCCGCCCACTGCTGCTCGGGCGGAACCGCCTGCAGCAGCGCCTCCGCGGTGTCCGAATCGGCAGCCTCCGACACGTCTTGGCGGATCCGGCGCTCGAACTCCTCCGCGGAGAGCTCATGCGCCAGGCGGCCGTTCTCCCGCAGGCGCTCACGAACGAGATCGAGATGAGGCTCGGGCTCCTCGATCTCCCCGAAATGGGTCAGGCCGAGGCTGTCCGGCTCCCAGTCACCGATCCGGTCGATCGACTCCTCCCAGAGCTCGAGGTCGATGTCAGGTGGAGGGGTCGGGGGCATCACGAAGTCGCTCGGCGGGATGCGGACGGCGGCCATGTCCCCGACGAAGGCGCGGCCGCTCGGCGGGTGGAAGTAGCTGACGTGATGCGAGGCGTGGCCCGGCGTGTAGGAGACCTTGAAGCCGAGCACCTCTTCGCCGCCGCTCAGGGGACGGAGATTCGGCTCAGGGACCGGGGCGACCTCTCCCCAGAGCCGCTCCATGTCCTCGCCGTAGAGCCGTTCGGCGCTGGCCAGGAGCTTCGAGGGATCGGCCAGATGGCGCGCGCCGCGCTCATGGACGTAGACCGGGAGCCCTGGCCAGCGCCTGACGAGGTTGCCCGTCGCCCCGGCGTGATCGAGATGGATGTGGGTTAGCAGGAGCGCCCGCGGCTCCTCTCCCGACAGGGCCTCGATCAGGTTGTCCATCGAGCTGGTCGGCCCGGGATCGATGAGCACTCCGTCGAGCTCCCAGCAGCCGATCACCCGCTCGCGGCCGAGGTGTCGGACGTCGATCAGGTTCATCCGGGAACGACGCGCGAAGCCTGGGCCGCCCGGGCTCCGGCCGCCGTCGCCAGCGCCGATCCCTCGGCCTGCATCACCTCGGCGGCCGCGCGCTTGCCCGATTGAATGGCGCCGTCCATGTAGCCCATCCAGCGGGTCGCAGTCTCGGTGCCCGCCCAGTGCACCCGGCCGACGGGCTCGCGCAGCGCCCGCCCGTATCCGGTCCAGCCGCCGGGTCCCAGCACGCCGGCGTAGCAGCCGCGCGAGTAGACCTCGCCGCTCCAGTCCTTCTCCACATAGGCGACCGGGTGAGCGGCGCGACGGCCGAAGAGCCGCTGGAAGCCGCGCAGGACCGCCTCGCGGCGCTCGCGCTCGGGCAGGCCGCCGAGCTCGCGCGCATCCCGGCCCTCGAGGAAGCCGATCAGCCCCGGGCTGCCGTTCGGCGGCGTGTTGTCGAAGACCACCTGGGCCGGGCCCGGCAGACTGGCCGCCTGGCCGGTGAGGCCATCGTCACGCCAGAACGGCTCCTCGTAGACGGCCATGCACTTGATCACCGATCCCATCGGCATCCGCTGGGTGAGCTGGTCGCGCTGAGCCGGGAGGGCGGGCTTGTACTCGATGCGCGCGGCCAGTGTGGGGGGAATCGCAACGACTGCGCGCCGCGCCGTGACTTCCCCGGCGACGATGACGTCCCCGTCCGTCCGAATAGAGCGAACGGGGGTCGAGAGGCGCACTCGGTCGCCGAGCTCCTCCGCCATTCGGATCGACAGCTGCTGTGTGCCGCCGGCCAGGCGGTCCTGCTGAGCACCGCCCTCGGTGTCGAGCAGGTCGTCCCAGCCGCCCGCTGAGACGGCATAGAAGAGGACGTGCAGCAGGGAGACGTCGGCGGGCTCGACCGAGAAGACGGCTCGACACGCGGTGGCGAGCGCCTCCCGCGCGGTCGTCGTCTTCGCGGTGCGGCGGATCCAGGTCGCGAAGGTCTGCTCGTCGAGGCGCTCGGCGTCCTCGGCCTCCCACGGCGCCTCCGCCGAGACCTGCTTGATCAACCGCTTCAGCTTCCAGTCGGCGAGCCCGTAGTCGACCATCACCAGCGGGCCGAGCATCGGGATCGTCCCGCGGTAGCGCTTCAGCTTGCCCCTGTCGTCCTCGAAGAGGTTCTTGCCCTCGACGTGGGTCGGGTAGGTCTCAATTCCGAACTCATGAGCGAGCGCGAGCACCTCGTGCTGCGTCGGCCCCACCCACTGGCCGCCAACCTCGACGATGTCCTCGAGGCCCTCGCCGATCGATTGGCTCAACGTGCGGCCGCCGACCCGGTCGCGGGCCTCCAGCACCTGGACGTCGAGGCCGGCACCGGCGAGCTCGCGCGCCGCCGTCAGCCCGGCGAGGCCCGCTCCGACAACCACGACGTCGCAGTCATGCATCGCCTGGAGTATCCCGCCTCAACTCGCCGTCAGCTGGCCGCAGGCCTCGGCGAAGGCCTCCGTGTGCCGGTCGACGTCCTCCGGCTCGGTCGCAGGCGACATCAGCGCCATGTTGTGGAACGGCGTGATCAACACGCCGCGGTTGAGCAGGAAGAGGTGCAGGAACTCCTCGAGCTCCGGGTCCGAGCCGGCCGCGGACTCCCCTCCGCTTGTCGGAGGCTCGGGCAGAAAGCCGTACTCGGCCCGGGCACCGAGCTGGACGACGTGCCAGGGCAGGTCGTGCTCGTCGATCACCCGCTGCACGCCCTCGGTGAAGCGAGTCGCCAGGCCGATCATCCGCTCGAAGGCCTCCGCGGTCAGCACCTCGTCGAGGGTCGCGCGGATCGCCGACGCCGTCAGCGCGTTGCCCGCCAGCGTGCCGCCGACGCCGCCCGTGTCCTCGTAGTCGGCGCCGGCCTGCTCGAGGATCCGGTCGGCGATCTCCTGACTCATGCCGAACGCTCCCGCCGGGACTCCGCCGGCGATCGCCTTCCCGATGGTGAGGAAATCCGGCTCGAGCCGGTGCGCGGCCGTATAGCCGCCGGGTCCGGCGCTGAAGGTGTGTGTTTCGTCGATCGCCAGGAGCGTCCCCGTCTCCCGGGTGAGCCGGCGGAGCGCATCGTGAAAGCCGGGCTCCGGCAGGACGATGCCGATGTTGGTCAACGCCGGCTCGGTGAGGACGCAGGCGATCTTCTCGTCCCCGAGCGCACGCTCGAGCGCCTCGGTGTCGTTGAACTCAACCACCGCCGTGGTCTCGGTCGGGTCGACCGGCGGGCCCACGTTCCCGTCACGCGACACCGGCTCTCCGCCGGGCCCGACGATGATGAAGCTCTCGTCGACGGTGCCGTGGTAGCAGTAGCTGAAGACCAGGATCCTGCTCCGGCCGGTGATCTCCCGGGCGAGTCGGATGGCAAAGCGGTTCGCGTCGGTCGCCGTGAGGGTGAACTGCCACTTCGGGAGGCCGAAGCGGCTCGCGAGCCGGTCCGCCGCGTCGAGCGTGTCCTGGGTCGGCAGCATCAGGGTCGAGCCCTTGCCGTAGCGCTCGGCGACCGCGGCGGCGGTGGCTGCCGGGGCATGGCCCGCCATCGCGCCGGTGTCCCCGAGGCAGAGATCCACGTAGGTGATCCCGTCGACGTCCGTGATCCGAGCGCCCGAAGCCTCGGCCGCGAAGATCGGATGGCCGCCCGGCCATTTCGTCATCCAGCTCATCGGCACGCCCGCGAGCAGGTTCCGGCCGGCCTCCTCGAAGAGGGTCCTCGAGCGCGGATGATCATTCGCGAATCGCTCGCGCTCCGCCTGGGTGAGGGAGGGGAGTCGGGCTCGGTTCATCTAGGAAGCCAACCGTACGGCTTCCCAGACGATCGCGAGGGTGACGAGGAAGACCGCCGCCTGAAGCAGGTGGGCACGCGAGAAGCGCAGGTGCAGCGCGACCAGGACGAGGGCCACCGCCACCAGGGTGAGCTTCACGTGAAGGGTGCCGTCGCTCCAGAGGTCGAGGTGGCTCGCCATCGCCGCGCCGGTCGCGATCAGCACGCCGAGCGCGACGAGCGAGCCCCAGCCGAAGCGGCGGGCGACAGCGCGGAGCTGCTCGCGGTTCTCATCCCCCCGCAGCGCGGGCACCACGGCCGCGGCGAGCAGCAGCTGACCGCCGAGGAAGAACGCCATCGCGACGAGGTGGAGGAAGAGGACGGCCTGCCAGAGCGTGGAATCCATCGCGCTAATATTAATCCTTACGTGAACGTCAAGTTGGGGCAGAGGAGCAGGTTCCGCCCGGGCGTCTCGGCTGAGCATCGACACTACAAGTGGTGGGCGCTCAGCTGCACGAGCCTCGGGATGCTGCTGGCGACGATCAACTCGGGAACCCTGATCATCGCCCTGCCGGACCTCGAGCGGTCTCTCGGCACCAGCCTCCTCGAGCTCGTCTGGGTGATCCTCGCCTACATGATCTCCTCGACGGTCCTCGTCCTGACCGCGGGCCGGCTCTCGGACCTCTTCGGCCGCAAGAAGGCCTACGTCGGCGGGTTCGTCCTCTTCACGCTCGCCTCGTTCGGTGCGGGCTTCTCCGGCAACGGCACCGAGCTGATCCTCTGGCGGATCTTCCAGGGCGTCGGGGCGGCGTTCCTCTTCGCCAACGCCGCCGCCCTGGTCACCGACGCCTTCCCCAAGGAACAGCTCGGGGTGGCGATGGGGACCAACACCATGGTCGCCGCGATCGGCCTCGTGATCGGGCCCGTGCTCGGCGGGGCTCTGGTCGCGATCGGGTGGCAGTGGGTCTTCTGGTTCAACATCCCCCTCGGCCTCGCGGGGGCGGTCTGGGGCGGGCTGATCCTCCATGAGCTCGCGAAGCAGGACTCGCAGCGGGGGCTCGACCTGCTCGGCACGAGCGTCTTCCTCGTCGGCCTGACCGGCCTCGTCTACGGGGTCTCCAAGGGCGGCATCTCAGGCTGGAGCGAGCCGATCGTGATCGTCTCGCTGGCCGTCGCCGTCGTGCTGCTCCCGCTCTTCGTCCTGATCGAGCGGCGGGCCACGGCGCCGATGCTCGACCTGACCATCTTCCAGAACCGGATGTTCGCGGCGGCGACCGGGGCGGCGTTCATCAACGGGCTCTCCCGCTTCGCCCTGCTCTTCATCTTCGTCTTCTACTTCCAGGGCGTGCAGGGCGACGACCCGATCACCGCCGGGATCAAGCTCTCGCCGATGGCGATCGGGATGCTGATCGCCTCGCCGCTCGCCGGCATCTGGGCCGACCGCCGGGGATCCCGCACGCTGGCCGCCCTCGGCATGCTGGTCTCGGCCTTCGCCCTGGCGGGAATGACGACGCTGGAGCAGAGCACTGCCTACTGGGAGACCGCGCTCTGGCTGGGGCTGGTCGGAATCGGCTCGGGGATGTTCAACTCGCCGAACACCGCGGCGATGATGGGCACCGTCCCGCCGAACCGCCGCGGCATCGCCGCCGGCGCGCGGATGATGCTTCAGAACACCGGAGCCGTTCTCTCGATCGCCTTCGTCATCGCCGTCGTCACGTCGGGCGTGCCGAAGGAGGTCCTCTTCAAGATCTTCTCCGGGCTCGCCTCCGGCCTGCCCACCGTCCAGCTCGAGTCGTTCATCAGCAACATGCACACCGCCCTCTGGGTGCTGGCGGCCACCTCGCTGATCGGCGCCGGCGTCTCGCTCCTGCGGCCGCGCCACGTCCGGAATCCGGTCGCCGATGCCCTCCCCGCGAGCGATCGGATCGCGGCATGAACGAGAAACGTCTCCGCATCGGCGACATGGCGAAGCTCACCGGCACCACGCCCAGGACCATTCGCTACTACGAGGAGATCGGGCTGCTCGCGTCGGAGCATTCGCGCGAGCCCGGAGCCCACCGGACCTACGGCGAGGAGGACCTCGAGCGCCTGCAGGAGCTGCTCCGGCTGCGGGAGCTGCTCGGGGTTTCGCTCGAGGAGCTCGGGGAGCTGGCCGCGGCCGAGACCGCCCGCGCCGCTTTGCGCCGGGAGTGGCACGAGGGCATCGAGGACCCGGTCCGCCAGCGTGAGGTGCTGGAGCAGTCGCTCGGGCACATCGAGAACCAGCTGGAGCTGGTCCGACATCGCCGCGAGGAGATCGACGCGCTCCGGCGCGAGCTGGAGACGAAGCGCCGCCGCGTCCGGGACAGGCTGCGGGCCCTCGGCCGCAAGCGCGGCGGCCGCGCTACGGCAGGGTGACCTCTCCGTCGATCACCGGGATCACGCCACCCGAGACCCGCGGCCGGCCATCGGCCATCTGGACCTCGAGCACGCTCGGGCGCCCCATCTCCTCCCCCTGCCTGATCCGAAGGCGATCGCGTCCGGTGCGCTGATGGAGGTACGCCCCCAGCGGCCCGGCGGCTGAGCCCGTGGCCGGGTCCTCTCCCATCTCCGCCGTGCGCGTGAAGGAGCGGGCCCTCACCGTCTCACCGTCCGGGTCGAGCCAGGCCAGGTAGATGACGATCGAGCCGTGCGGCTCCGAGATCTCGAAGATCGTCGAGTAGTCGGGGAGCGCCCGCGCGAGCGCCTGATGTTCGGCGACGGGCGCCATCACGTGGGGCATCCCCGTCGAGACGACCTGCGGAGGCAGCTCGGGGTGAGCGTCGTCCGCCCGCAGGCCGACCGCGGCCATCACCGCGTCCCGGTCCAGCTCCTGGCCGAATTCCGCCTCGTTCTGCAGCATCGAGGCCTCCCAGCGCCCGTTCGGCTTCCGGACGTCGATCGGCTGCAGCCCGGCGCCGGTCTCCTGCACGAAGCTCGCCTCGTCGAGGCCCTGCCAACGGGCGACGGCCACCGCCGTGCCGAGAGATGGATGGCCGGCGAAGGGCAGCTCCTCGTGCGGATCCCAGATCCGGTTGCGGTAGTCGGCGCCCTCAGCGGTCGCGGACTGAACGAATGTCGTCTCGGACAGGCGCGTCTCCTGGGCCAGGGCGAGCATGATCTCGTCGCTGACGCCATCCGCATCGTCGACGACGGCCAGCCCGTTCCCGGCCAGGGGCCGCTCGGCGAAGACGTCCAGCCAGGTGATGCGGTGCGCCATGTCCGAATGATGGCGATCTGGTGGCGGGGTCCGACGCCACGCGTACGGTGTTCGGCGGGACTCCTATCCAACGAGGGAGAGAGACATGGACGAGAAGTACCCGCTGACGTACTCGGTCGACTACCCGGACCGGCCGCTCAATCGGCTGTCGACGTTCTTCCGGTTCTTCGCCGTCATCCCCATCGCGATCATCCTGGAGACGGTTTCGGGCGGCAACTACTCCTACAACCTGGACAGCACGACCTCCAGCGTGGCGTTCGCCGGGGGCCTGCTGTTTGCGGCGCCGCTCCTGATGATCCTGTTCCGCAAGAAGTACCCGCGCTGGTGGTTCGACTGGAATCGCGAGCTGCTGCGATTCTCGAACCGGGTCGGCCTCTACATGGCGCTGGCCAGCGACGAGTACCCGTCGACCGACGAGCAGCAGTACCTGCAGCTCGAGATCGACTACCCCAATGCGGAGACCGACCTCGGCCGCGGCATGCCGCTCGTCAAGTGGTTCCTGGCGATCCCGCACTACATCGTGCTGTTCTTCCTCTACATCGGGGCGTTCTTCGCGGTGATCTTCGCCTGGTTCGCGATCCTCTTCACCGGGCGCTACCCGAAGTCACTGTTCGACTTCATCGTCGGGGTGGCCCGGTGGCACAACCGAGTTGTCGCCTACGCGCTCATCCTGGTCACGGACAAGTACCCGCCCTTCTCGTTCGAGTAGTAAGAATGAACATCGCGGGTAGTCGCCTAGTGCGGCGCCTCGGAGCGCCGGGCCCGTCCCGGTTCGGGCCCGGCGCTCGGGGGCGCCGTCAGTCTTTGCGCCTGGCGCGGTAGAGCGCCATCGTGCCGAAGACCGTGCGGAGCCGGTCCGTCTGCTCGGCGTTCTCGAGCCCTGCCTCCTCGAAGATCCCCGGCAGCTCGCCGTGGACGTTGTCGGCCGTGTTCTCGAAGCCGTCGAGCAGCCTGATGCCGAGGAACGCGACGGCCATCGCCGGGTCGGACGGCCGCCCCCAGTCGGCCACGTGCAGCTCCCCGCCCTTCCGCAGCACGCGGGCGATCTCGCGCGCTGTGCGGCGCTTCGGTTCCGGGTCGAGGTGGTGGAAGAAGAGGGTCGAGAGCACCCGGTCCACGCTCCCGTCCTCATAGGGGAGCTCGGTGGAGAAGCCCTCGGTGAGCTCGAGCTCGACCCCGGCCTGCTCCGCCTTCGCGCGGGCCTTGGCGAGCATCTCGGGGTCGGCGTCGAGGCCGACGACATCGGCGCTCGGCTCGCGCTCCTTGACGAACAGCGCCAGCGTGCCTGTTCCGCAGCCGAGATCGAGCACCCTCTGCTTCGGCTCGATGGCGGCCTGCTCGATCAGCATCGCCTTGAAGCGCTCCTCCCTGGTGGTCAGCCGGACGACCGGGTCATAGAACCGCGTCAGGGCCGGAAAGCGCAACGCGGAGAGATAGCCGCCCTCCTGTTGGGGGTCCTCAGTGGGTGTGGCCATGTCGCACCGTCTCCCACGATTGCCAGGTGATGCGAAGGATGATCCCGGTGATCACGATCGCGATGACCGGATCGGCGATCGAAAGGCCGATCGCGACGAGCCCGGCGCTGAGCACCACTCCGAGGCTGACGAAGCCATCCGCGCGGGCGTGATTGCCATCCGCCACCAGGGCGGGGCTCTCGAGTCTCCGGCCCGCGCGCAGCCGTACCTGGGCCGCGACCTCGTTTCCCAGAAATCCGACCACTCCCGCGAGCGCCAGGGCCGCCAGGTGATCCGGGGGTGAGGGGTTGATGATCTTCTCGATTGCGAAGGCCGCCGCGAAACAGGCGCTGATGAAGATGGCGGCCACCACGGCGAGGCCGGCGTACTCCTCAGCCTTCCGGGACCGA
Organism: uncultured Solirubrobacterales bacterium; assembly: GCA_963815045.1. Taxonomy (GTDB): domain Bacteria; phylum Actinomycetota; class Thermoleophilia; order Solirubrobacterales; family 70-9; genus DASUPK01. The sequence continues at coordinate 75,031 of CAWFET010000001.1, read as the reverse complement.
AGCAGGAACGCCGTCGCCAGAGGAATGGCCGTCAGCGCGTCGCCGAAGTTGTGGATCAGGTCGGCGAGCAGGGCGACGCTGCCGGTCGCGGCGTAGATCACGGCCTGCAGGGCGGCGGTGGCTCCGAGCACGCCGAGAGAGACGCCGACCGCGCGGATCCCCGCCCGCGAGCGCTTGATGCTCGGATCGATCAGGCCGTGGGAATGGCCATGGCCGTGCGAGTGCGAGTGCCCCTCATGGGTATGCGGGCCGTCATGCGGATGAGCGTGGACCGTGCCGTCGCGATGACGATGGCGTTCCCGTCCCAGCTCGGCGAACGGCAGTGCCTCGCCGGCCATCACGACAGCTCACCCGCCCGAATCGGATCGAGGTCGCCCAGCGTGACCTCGCGCCGGAGCGCCCACGAAAGCCAGGCGAGGCCGATTCCCTGGTGCTTCTCAGGACGGCTCGGGATATGCCCGGCGAGCCAGGTCCGCCCCTCGGGGCTCTGGACGATCTCCTCGATCGCCTTGCCCTCGAACGGCCCGCCGTGGGCTCGGAGGCTCTGCTTCGGCTTCGGATACTCCATGTCGGCTCCTCAGTGACTGTGGTGTTGATGGACAACGGCGTGGCCGCGCCCGCGCGCGATGAGATAGCGGTTGGCGAGGAATGCGAAGGGATACGCGACCGCAAACCCGATCGCGATGCTGCCGTAGAAGAGGGGGTCGCCAAGTCCGGCACCGAGCGCGCTCGGGATCAGGATCACGGTGAGGTTGTCGATCAGCTCCATGATCGTGATGGAGACCGTGTCGGCGGCGAGCGCCGTAGAGACGACGGTGCGCGGGGCCAGCCGGGCGCGAATCAGCGGCAACGAGGTGAGGAGGAAGCCGAAGAAGTAGGCGAGCCCGACCGCGAGGGCGATCTGCCCGCCGTTCCCCCAGCCGAGCGCTGTGGCGATCGCCATGCCGGCGACCTCGCCGATCGCGCAGCCGGTCAGGCAATGCGTCGTCGCGGCGACGGCGAGCCCGTTGAGCTCCGATCGGTCAGGCGACTGGATCTGGCTGGAGGCTTCCATTCGCCTTCCGCGTGTACCCGTCGGGGTCGGCCTGGAACTGCGAGCGGCAGTGCTCCGAGCAGAAGTAGTAGGTGCGGCCGCCGTGCTCGGCCTGAAGCGCCTTTGAGCGGTCGACCTTCATCCCGCAGACCGGGTCGGTCGCCCCCCGCCGTGCCGTCAGATAGAAGAGCGCGGCGAAGATGATCAGTCCGAGGATGTTGAGGGCGAGCTTGTAGTCGAGCTCGACCGAGCCGAAGATGTCCGACCGCGACGGCCGGGTGTCCGGGATCAGCCCCACGGCGCCGAAGACGACGTCCACCAGCAACGCCGACAGAACGATGACCACGAACATCAGCGCGGTGATCCGCAGGGCGAACGCGCGCCCGTAGTACTTGATGTAGGCGGCGATGATCGGCAGCACGATCAGGTCGGCGAAGATGAACGCGATCACGCCGGCGAACCCGATCCCCCCGGACCAGAGCACGGCGGCAAGCGGCGCGTTCCCGACCGAGCAGACGAAGCTGAGCACGGCGATGATCGGCCCGGCGATCACGTTCTCGAGCGTCCTCAGGACCGGCGGGGCGTCCTCGATGAAGAGGGCGTTGAAGAAGTTGTCGCCGAGCAGGCCGATGAAGCCGGCGAGCAGGAAGCCGATCGAGATCTCCTTCCAGAGCATCTGCCAGTCAGCGCGGAAGTTATGTGCGACGTCCGACCAGGCCCGGGCCGACGTGAGGCGCTCGCGCCAGCTCATCCGCTCGCCGGCCGCGTGGTGCTGGTGGTCGACCTGGGCGTGTTGCGCATGCTCGCGGGCGCGCTCCTCGAGCTTCGGCGAGACGAAGCGACGGAGCAGAATCGCCATCAGGGCGATCAGGACGATCCCGCCGACGAACTCGGCGAGGGTGAACTGCCAGCCGAGCAGGATCCAGATGACGAGGCCCAGCTCCCAGACGAGGTTGGTGGACGCGAACTGAAAGGCGAGCGCGGTCACGGCGGAGGCGCCTTTCTGGAAGAGCGACTTCGCGATCGCGATCGCCGCGTAGGAGCAGGACGAGGAGGCGGCGCCGAGGCCGGTGGCCTTGGCAAGCGGCGCGAAACCGGTGCCCGACAGCGCGGACTCCACCTTCTCCCGCGGGACCCAGGCCTGCACGATCGCGGAGATGGCGAAGCCCAGGACGAGGGCCCACCAGACCTCGTAGGCCATCAGGAAGGACTGCTTGAAGCCCTCGCCGATCGTCGAGATCACATCCGCCACGTTGACGACTATACCCCATAGGGGTATACTCTGCACATGACGGCAACAAAGACACCCGGATACAAGGCATCGAAGGAGGATCTCCTCAAGCGGCTCGCCCGCGTCGAGGGACAGGTCGGCGGCGTCAAGCGGATGGTCGAGGAGGAGCGCTACTGCATCGACGTCCTCACCCAGATCGAGGCGGCCCAGGCGGCGCTCAACAAGGTCGCGCTGGGCCTGGTCGACGATCACGTCCGTCACTGCATGCGCGGCGGCAGGGGCGCGACCGAGGAGCAGGTGCAGGAGCTGATGGGCGCGGTCGGTCGGCTGGTCTCCTCCTAAGACCCGCGTTTACGCAGCCTTCTTCGGGTAGAAGACCGCGATGGAGCGGGCCAGGATCCGGCATTGGCTGTTGGTGGTCGTGGTGGTGCTCGCCGCAGCCTCGATGTTTCCCTCGTTCGGTGGCTCTTCCCGGGCGCCGGTGCCGCCGGCCCACCGCGCGACCCTCATGGCCAAGCATCCGGGTCCCCGCCAGGCCGCGGCAGTTTCCCATGCACTGCCCGTGCGAACCCCGCCCTAAAGCCAGAGCTACTGGTCGAGGACGCGAGTCAGAACCGGCTCGATCAGCTTGGCGATCTGGCGCTGGCCCTCGGCGTTCGGGTGCAGAGTGCCGGCGGTGCTCTCGATCACGTCGCGGATCGCGAGGAAGCCTGCGCCGCCCCCGAGCGGAAGCGGGCGGCCGCTGAGACCCTCGCCGAGCGTCACGACCCAGCGCTGGGCATCCGGCGCGCAGAGCCCGTGGCCGCGGAAGCGCTCGGCGACTCCGCCCACCGCGTTCCAGCCGTGCTCCTTCGCCGCAGCGGCGATCTCGGCGTTGAGCGGCTTCAGCATGTGCTCCTGCGCCCAGCGCGACTCGTCGGGGCTGACCCCTCCGAAGAGCATGTGGCAGTAGGCGCCGCCGGCCCCCGTGGTCGGGTCGAAGTACTCCACGATGATCACCCTCTCCGCCGGCACGAGGGGCTCGAGCGCGTTGGCGAGGTCGTTGTAGGCCGAGGGCAGGTCGGCGAGCTGGGTCGCCACGAACTCCTGGAGCGTGGGGAAGCGGGCGCCGGCCTCGGCATACGGGAAGTCGGGGTTGAAGTGCTGATCCCAGCAGTGCTTGACGAGGCTGCAGAACTTGAAGACCTTCGAGAACCCGACGTCGTTGGCGCCGATCGAGATCTCGACCGCGGCGATGCCGCCCGAGGAGGCGGTGACCGACGCCGCGTCGCCGAGCTGGTTGATCTGGGCGGTCGCGGGCTGGAAGGGCGCCGGCTCGATCCCCTTGTATGGGCCGAGGATTCCCTTGTGGATGCTCGCTCCCGAGCAGGCGTAGTTGAAGAAGCCCAGTCCCGGATGGCTCTTCTGCGCGGCCTTAGCGGAGAACGACTGCCCGGCGATCGAGGAGCGGTGGCAGGCGCGGTTCTCCCAGCGGGGGCCCGACGGCTGCGGGTTTCCCTCTCCCGCCGCCACGGAGTCGCCGAGCGAGGCGATCGCGGTGCCGTTGTTCGGCCCCGAGTCGCTCGAGCCGCAGCCCGCCGTGATCAGCGCGATCGCGAAGACCGCCAATCCCGCGAGGAGAGCTCGTCGCGTGCCCCTCATCCCGGCTTGAGTCTAGGGGCGGTCACCCGGTGAGAATCGGCGTCCGTAGTCACCCGTGGATCTGCTGCGTGGGTGGCCGCGAGCCATGCGTGGGCGTCCGCGCCAGGGCAGGCGCGGGCACTGGTCAAACGTCCAATTTCGACGGTTCGGCAGGGTCGGCTGCCGATATCTAGACCAATGGAAGCCCACACGATCGGGAAAGCGTCCGCGCGGGCTCGGCGCCACTCGCAGCGAGGCGGCCGGCGCCCGTCCCTGCCTCGCCGTGCCTGGAAGCGCGTACGGGACTTCGAGCGTGAGTGGTCCGTCGCTGGTCCCGCCCTCTTCGCCACCCTCGCGGCGACGCTGCTGATTTACAACCACGTCGAGAACAAGGTCACCGACCTCGTGTTCTGGCTCGGCCTGGCGCTGCTCGCCGCGGTGTTCACCTGGCTCGTTCAGAACAACCACCGCCGGGCACGTATCGACACGATCACGGGTGTCTCCAACCGGCTCCAGCTCAGCCGCGACCTTACGGATGTGCTCAAGGACTCCGATGAGCCGCAGGTCATGGTGCTGCTTGAGCTCGAGGGGGCCACCGACTACCGCGACCGCCTCGGCTTCCGGGCGAGCGACAAGATGCTCCGCAGCTTCTCACGCAGATTCGCCGAGTTTGTCTCCGGGCTCGAGGGCCATGCCTATCGCGTCGACGGCGGGCAGTTCTGCGCCCTGGTCCCCGCTTACGAACGCGAGCCGAACGAGATCGCGACCGCCATCTTCCTCTCGGGCGACGACGGGGAAGGCGGTGCCGAGGCCGTCCTCGGCCGCGCCCACGGCGTGGTCTCCCTTCCCGACGACGCAACCGAAACCGACGAGGCGCTCCGCCTCGTCGGCCAGCGCCTCGCCGAGGATCGCCGCCGCCGCCGCGAGTCGGCCAAGCACCAGGCCCACGACACCCTGATGGCGATCCTCAGCAAGCGCCATCCCGAGATGGCCCCCCACCTCCGCCTCGTCGCGTACCACGTGCTCTCCCTGGGCCGCCGGCTCGGACTGAGCGGCGAGCAGCTCGACGACGTCGTCTTCGCCGCCCGCCTCCAGCACGTCGGCATGCTCTCGGTCCCCGATGCCGCGCTCGAGAGCCAGAGCCACCTGCAGGCATCCGACTCCATCCTCCTGCGCGATCTCCCAGGAGCCGGCGCGGAGATCATCGCTTCGGCCCCCGCCCTCGTCTCTGTCGCGAAGCTCGTCCGGGCGAGCCACGAGAACTACGATGGCACCGGCTACCCCGACGAGCTCGCCGGCGACCACATCCCGCTCGGCTCACGCATCCTCGCCGTCTGCGTCTCCTACGTCGTCCTCACCTCCAAGCGCGCCGACCAGCGTCCGCTCACCGACAAGGCGGCCCTGGCCGAGCTCCGCCGCAGCGCAGGCAAGCAGTTCGATCCGCGCGTGGTCGAGGCGCTCGCGGCGGATCTGGCCGAGGACGCCGCCTAGCAAGCGAACGGCCCGCCGAAGCGGGCCGTTCAGGTTGAAACGGGACCTCGTCCCGCGCTCCACACAGTGCCTCGAGTGTAGGACCGCTCAGTCGTACAGCGCGAACGCCGCGAGCACGACGTAGATCGCGATCAGGGCGAGGCCCTCGAACATCTGTGCCTCGCCGTCGCCGGTGATCTGCCAGATCGCAATCGCGGTGAGGAAAAGAGCGCCGATGTAGACGGGCGCGAGCGCGAAGGTCAGGTGCGTGGTGAAGAGCAGCGAGGTCAGCACCAGCGCCGGGAAGAGGAAGGCGGCTATCTGGGAGACGGAGTTCTTCACCACCGAGATCGCGAGGTCGGACTTGCCCTTGGCGGCCAGGAAGATCCCGGTGAAGTTCTCCACCGCATTGCCCGCGACGGCCACGATCACCAGCCCCGCGAACGCCTTGGAGATGCCGAGCGACGCGACCGCGGGATCCAGGGCGTGGATGAACCAGTCGGAGACAAAGGCGGCGCCGGTCCCCGCGATCGCGAGCAGCACCACCGCGAAGGTCATCGAAAGGCGGGGCGTCGTCTCCTCCTCTCCGGCCTCGCCGGGTGCGGAGTCCGAGCGCAGGTACCCCCAGATCCAGGCGGCGTAGACGACGAGCAGGCAGATCGCCCCGACGATCGAGAGCCCCTCGATGTGGTGGCTCGCCTTGTCCGAGGAGGCGATCGAAAGCCCGATGATCACGATCACGAAGAGCGAGACGAGCAGCAGGGTCGCCGTGTCCTGCGGGAGCCGGTGGCGGAAGCGCATGCAGCCGTCCTTCGCCTCATACGAGCCGGTGACGATCACCAGGCCGAGCACCAGCAGGGCGTTGGCGAAGATCGAGCCGATCAGCGAGGTCTGCGCGACGACCAGCTCGCCGTTGCTGAGCGCGAACACGACGATGAAGAACTCGGGCAGGTTGCCGAGAGTCGACTGCATGAAGCCGGTGACCGCGGGGCCGAAGCGAAGGCCGACCTGCTCGGTCGCCAGAGCGACCACCCAGGCGAGGCCGGCGAGCGCCGCGGTGGCGGCGGCGAAGGCGAGCACGGCGGTGGCGTTCGAGTAGCGCAGGACTCCGGCGATCGCGGTGATCGCGGCGGTCGCCGCGAGAAAGACCTTCTCCCTTGACGTCATTCTCGGGAGACTTTCATTTTCTGGCCGCGGCTATATGGTCGGCGCGTCGACCGCACCTGCCGCGGGTTTCATAGGAGCAGTCACAGGAGGGAGGACCCATGGATCGGATCAGACGGCACGCCAGCTACGCGAACGTGACCGCGACACTCGCCTTGATCGTTGCGGTCGCGGGAGGAACGACGGCCCTCGCCGTCAAGTCGACTGCGCCGAAGAATTCGGTGACGAGCAAGAGCATTCGGCCGTACAACGTGACGGCGCGTGACCTCACCCGACTCATCGAGGTGAGGAGCCAAGTCGCACTTACGGACCCAGGACCACCGGATGGCACGTTCGCCCGGGCTTCAGCGACGGCGCTGTGCCCATCCGGTTCCCGCGTGGTATCGGGCGGCGGTTTCGTCGACAGTAACTTTGCCTCTTTGATCGGCTCAAACCCGACTAGCGAGGGCTGGGTTGTGAGCGCGAAGGCCGACGGTGCCAATCAGGCCACGATCACCGTAATCGCCCGCTGCCTCTCGAAGCGCGCCGAGAAACCGACCCCCTAACCGCGCACGACGACCTTCCGCTTGTGCGATGCACCTGGGTCGTAGGGGTAGCCGCTCTGGCTCTTAACGAGGGCCCGGAAGACGTAACGCACCCGGCCAATCGTCTGGGTGAACCGGTACTTGCCCCGAAAGCGTCCGCCCTCTCGAGTCTGCACCTGCTTGAAGGTTCGCCACTTGCGGCCGACCCGCGCCTGCAGCGCCACTGCGCGACCTTCGGCGTTCGGTCCGGGGAGTCGCCCGAGGAACCTCGCAGCCTGGCCGTTGACCAGATGCTTGTGCGGAATTGCGAGGGCGGGAACGACGGTCGAACCGAGCTCGACCCGGTCATTGAGTTTCTTCGTGTTGTGCCGGTAGACCAGGTCCAACGTGCGTGAGGGTCCCGCGTCCAGTCTCGTGGCGAACCGCCCATTACCTTGCGTCGTCACGACTGTGGCAAGTTCGCGTCCGGCGTCCGGAAGGTCCGTCGTCTGGTAGACGCACACGGACGCCCCTGAGATCGGATTGCCGCCCGAGTCCTTGAGGGTTCCCCGGATCACCGGGCTGTCCTTGGACGTCAGCTGCGCCCGTCGTCTCAGCTGTCCTCCCACGTCAGCGCCGGAGTCGAGCGACGTGGCGGCTGATCCACCGGAAGCGGCACACGAATTGTCGACGCTCACCGTCCGGCGCACACACGGTGACTCGTTGCCGCCGACGTCGTAACCGCAGATCCATACGTCGTTGGCGCCGTTCACCCAACCGGCGCCGTGCTCGGTGTCCAGCTGGATCGCGCGCGGACCGGACGAGACCGGGCACGGCTGGAGGTGGGAGTAAGTCACCTCGTCTAGATCGGGACCACAGACGCTCAGATGGGCCGATTGGATCCCGTTCACATAGACCGCGATTGACCGCACGCCGCCCCCTGAGTCACTCACCCCGGCGGTCATGGTTTGGACGCCGCTGACCACACCGCCATCAAGGATCTCTCCCGTAGCGCTGACTGAGGGAGCCGCGAGGTCCTGGACCTCCGCGTAGAAATTTGTGACGTATGCGAATGCCGATGTGCTCGAGCAGGGATTGGCGAAGCAACGCTCGTAGATCGCGTAGAAGCTCGTATTGCTTTGAACCGGGACAACCCACTGGTCGCCGCCGACGCCTACGGCGCTGTACCCCGGCGACCCGCTTCCACTCGTCATCGGGCCGTACCCGCCATCGGTGTTGTAGTGAAGGCTGGTCTGAGCAGTCTTGAAGATGGTGTTCTGCGGTGCGGTCCACTGCCAGACCACGTACGTGTTGTAGGTGCTCTGTCCGTTGGCCTCCATCCGCAGCCCCCAGCTCCCGCAGGTGTCCAATTGGCTGATCTTGGTTGCTCCGCCAAATGGCCGGATCGTCGCGGCGTCGCTGTTGCCGACTGCGGTGTTGCACTCCCTGACGCTGTAGTTCGCGCGCGCGGCGGAGGGAGCGAATGCAGCGAAGAACACACACAGGATCGCCGCGCCCAATGAGAGGCGCCCAACATTCCCGAGTCGCCGTCGGCCTGAGCTCATCCTCAAATTCCTCCCTTTCCCCGATGTCATCGCCTCTCTAAGGCCCGGGCGCGCGAAGTTCTCCACCACGCTCATCACTCGATCCCGAAGCCCCCGGATCCGCCACCGCCCGAACCTCCACCGCCGGAACCCCCGCCAGAGGGCCCGCCGAACTCGCCGCTACTCGAGCTGCTGGAGGACGACGAGGCTGGTGGCGACTCCACGCCGAACTGCCGGCTCTTCTGCTGAACCGGGGTCGGTTGCTCGCTTTGGGCCACCGCCTGGTCACTGGATGAAGCGGACTGGTCGACCTGCAGCCGCGTGGGCTCTTCGCGAGATGGCGTCGTCGTGGAAGCCGGCACAGCCGGTCGCTCGGCGACGGGCCGCGCATGCCCGTCATCCCCACCGATCGCGCCGGGATCGACGACGCCCCCTGCGACGCAGGCGGCTCCTCCGGCCGCCGTGGCCCCGCAGATCGCAAGCACCTTCGCCATCGCGGCCATGCCGGCACCGCGGGAGCCGCCTGCCGCGGCAACTGAAGCGGCGTCCCCGCTCCCGCCGCCGCCACGCGACAGCAGCGAGTAGCCAGCCTCGCGGACCTTGTCCACGATCGTCCCCGCGCGTTCCGCGATCCATTCGTGCGGGTGACCTCCCATCGACTGGTCGAGAAGTGGCCCGGCCGGCAGCAGCTCGAACACGTCGCCGGGGATCGCGCGGTAGGCGCGCAGCTTGGCGCGGCAGGCCGCGCAACTCCGCAGGTGGAAGTCAAGAGCTTCGGTGGAGCCGTTCGCTCCTTCGCCGTCGGCCTTTGCGGACAGAGCGGCGGCGAGCTCATCACAGCGGCGGCCGTCTTCGATCTCGGCGAAGACCTGTAGAAATCGCTTCCTGCCCTCCGCCATGCAGCGGTTGATCTTCGTATAGGACCAGCCAGTGATCTCGCCGATCTCGGCATACGAGTAGCCCTGAGCCTTGAGAGTCAGCGCTCGGGCCTCCTGAGGCTTCAGGGCATTGAGCGCCTCGCCGCTCCGGACCACGCGCTCGCGCCGGGCCAGACGGTCATTCGGACCCGGGCTCTCTGATGCGATCGAGTCGAGCGGATCCCAGTCGTCGTCCCCATCTGCGCCGGCGGACCGATGCGAGCCGAGCAATCGCTCGCGCTGGCGACGCACGCCAAGCGCCTCCCGCTTGGTCACCGTCTGCATCCAGCGGACCAGCGAGTCGCCATCGATGGGCGGAGCCTTCGTGAGCAGAATTTCGAGCGCCCGCTGATAAGCGTCCTCGGCGTCGTCCGCGCAGATCGAGTACCGGCGCGCGGTCCTGCGGAAGACCGCGTCATGGCTCTCGATCAGTGCGCTGGCGGCGCGACGGCGCGACTCAGGTGAGGCGACTGCCTCTCCGGCCTCCTCTGCAGATCGAGCCTCGGCCCCGACTCGACCGGTTTTTCCTCCCAACAGCCCCAGACGGCTCACCTCCGACACATCCAGGTGAGTGGAAAACTGCCACCACTCGCCCCTTTTGACCAGCGGCGGTGTTCGCAAATTGCGAATGGGCGCAGTTGGATTCCCCGCAAATTGCGGCGAACACGCGCCGAGAATTGGGGGTCTCGGCGCTTGCCCGCGTCGGCATGCCCTGCGATAGTCAGATGGGTGTCCGCCGGGAGGGGAACCCTCGCAACCGTGTCCGCCGTCGTCGCCCTCGTCGGCGCGCTCCTCGTGCCCGCCGTGGCGGCGGCCGGGTCCTCCACCGCTCAGCTCTCCGCGAAGTCCAAGCACCGGACCAAGTTCGTCTTCCTGAAGGCGACGGTCGGCTCCGACGGCTTCGCCACCCCCGGCCAGCCCGAGACGATCTCGATCTCGCGGATGGCGCCCAAGGCGAACATCGCCGTCTTCATCGAGCCGCCCCCGACCACGCTGCAGTGCGGCGAGCTCTACTTCTGCGACGTCGCGCCGGCCGGGCCGGCGCCGGGGTCGCCGCCCTTCGTCGCGAACGCCAAGGGCCGGGCGGTGCTCACCTTCGTGATGCCGGACAGCTACTACCTGGAGACCGATCCGTTCAACCCGAAGATCCGGACGCCGGTGACGTTCATGGACCAGCAGCGGATCCACATCGACGTCCAGGGGACCTCGAAGATCAGGCACGTCCGCCGGGAGGCCTTCGGCTTCGCGCGGGCGGCCGTGCAGCTGCCGACGCCCTGATCGAAACGACCGCGTTGGCGACTTTCCGACCCCCGGGGGACGGAAACGCGCCAACCGCCCGAATCTCGGCATCGATTTGCGGGTATTGACCACCCCGAGCCCTGCGTGAGATAGTCGCGCCATGTCCGGTGGGAGGAAGGCGGTGGTGGTTGGGATGGTGTGCGCGACGGCGCTGCTGCTCGCTGCGCCCGCTGCGGCAAGCGGCGGCTCGGGCTCCGGCTACGCGCAGATCTTCGGCGGCAAGTTCCGCGAGCCCAAGGTCCGGACCGACGGTCTCTTGACGGTCGGGGGGCAGGAGACGCTGACGATGACCCACATTCCGCGCCGGCCCCGCCTCAAGCTGGTGCCCCACATACTGGCCCCGATCAGCGCGACCATCTGCAACCAGGAACCTTCGAGCTTCGACTTCTTCGGCCCCTGCCTTCCGGAGCCGCTCTATCCCATCCCTGGAACACCGCCTCTGAAGCCGAACAAGAAGAGGCGGGCATCTCTCACGTTCGTGATGCCCGCGGCCTACGAGTACATCGACTCTCGCGACCCGGTCCAGAGCCATCCGATCTATCTGATCGACAACCAGACGAGGTCGAGGTCGACGTCACCTACAGGCCACAACCCCGATCATTCGTGACCTCGTTCCCCAGCACGAGCGCGGTCGTTCAGGTCCCGCCCTCTTCATAGCCAGGAGACTCCTCCTCGGCTTCGTCGTCTGTGGTGCCGTCTTCATCGCGGGTGGTGATGCCGCATCGGCGTTGAAGATCCCCGGCTTCGGAAAGATCGTCAAAGCGAGGATTCGGACCGACGGCGTGCTGACGGTCGGACAGCCCGAGACCGTCCGGGTGGCGAAGATGCCGCCGAAGATCAGGTTTGACATCACCATTGCGCCTGCGATGGGGGCGGCCGGCTGTGACCTGGAGGAGAATCCCTGCGAAGCGAATGTCGGCTCCGCACCGGGCACGCCGGCGTTCCGCACCAGCGGCAAGGGCAGAGCCCAGGTGACGTTCGTCGTCCCGGCCACGTACAACGTGGTGAGCTTGAAGCAGCCGTTCGGCAGCCAGCCCGCCAGTTTCGTGAACGGGCAGAGCGTCGGCGTGGGGGCGGTCGCATTCCGGACGCGGCATCACAACACGACCATCGCCCTTGCGAGCGCGAGCGCAGTGATCGAAGTACCAGCTCCGCCCACCCCCTAGCTGCGATCCATCTGCCGCCGCCCCGTACGGCCGTAGCTATCCTCGCCCGTCCATGCCGACCAGCGTCGTCACCGGAGGAGCTGGATTTCTGGGCTCGCACCTGTGCGAGCACCTGCTCGAGCGCGGCCATCGCGTGGTCTGCCTCGACAACCTCGACACGGGCACGCTCGAGAACATCGACCACATCCGGGACGAGAACTTCGTCTTCACGAACCAGGACATCGTCGAGCCCGTCCACATCGAGGGCCCGGTCGACTTCATCTACCACCTCGCCTCTCCGGCCAGCCCGATCGACTACGCGCGGCTGCCGCTGCACACGCTCAAGGTCGGCTCTTACGGGACCCATCACATGCTCGGCGTGGCGAAGTTCAAGCGGGCGCGGATCCTGGTCGCCTCGACCTCCGAGGTCTACGGCGACCCCGAGATCCATCCCCAGCCCGAGGACTACTGGGGCAACGTCAACCCGATCGGCCCGCGGGGCGTCTACGACGAGGCCAAGCGCTACGCCGAGGCGATGACGATGGCCTACCACCGCCAGCAGGGAGTCAACACCTGCATCTCGCGGACCTTCAACACCTACGGGCCGCGGATGCGCGCCCACGACGGCCGCGCCATCCCCACCTTCTTCCGCCAGGCGCTCCAGGACAAGCCGCTCACCGTCTTCGGCGACGGCAGCCAGACCCGGAGCTTCTGTTACGTCGACGATCAGATCCGCGGCCTGGTCGCCCTCTGCGAGTCCGACGTCCACCTGCCGGTCAACATCGGCAACCAGGACGAGTACACGCTGCTCCAGCTCGCAGAGGCCGTGATCGAGGTGACCGGCTCGCGCTCGGAGATCGTCTTCGAGCCGCTGCCCGTCGACGACCCGAAGATCCGCCAGCCCGACATCACCCGCGCCAAGGACCTGCTCGGCTGGGAACCGCAGGTCTCGCTCCAGGACGGGCTGAAGAAGACGATCGAAGAGGCCGGCGTCGAGCGCCTCGTCGGCCAGCCCGGCTAGCCGAACCTCCGAGCGGCGCTAGTTCTCCGGCCGCAGCGGTGAGTCGAGCGCCTGCAGCGCCCAGCCGTTGCCGTCCGGGTCCTTGAAGAAGACGAAGCGGCCCCAGGGGAAGTCCTGGACCTCGCTGACCTCGACGCCACGCTCGGCGAGCTCGGCGCGAGCCGCGTCCGCATCCTCGATGACGAGCTGAATGCCGTCGATCGTGCCCGGCTCCATCTCGTGGGCGCCCGTGGTCAGCGCGATCGAGCAAGCCGACCCGGGTGGGGTCAGCTGGACGAACCGGATCTCGTCGTTGACCTGGTGGTCGTGGTCGTCGTTGAAGCCGACCCTGTTGACGTAGAAGTCCTTCGCGCGGTCCACGTCGGAGACCGGGACCTGAATCAGCTCGAGCTTCATCTCCACCGCCATCTGGATCTCCTTTCGATCGTCACCGGGGAGTAAGGTTCCCCTTGCCTGGTGAGTTACTTACGTGCTAAATATCTTAGTAGATAAGGGAATATGGCGCAGCCCCGCAGGGACAAGAAGGAGCTGATCGGCGAGCTGATCTCGGAGTTCCGTGCCTCCGGCAATCAGGACAGCGCCTTCGACAACCTGGCGGCGGAGCGGCTCGGCGTGAACCGGACCGACCTCCACTGCCTCAACATCGTTCAGAACGCCGGCGGGCTGACCGCGGGTGAGCTGGCAACCCAGGCCGGGCTGACGACGGGCGCCGTGACGGGGGTGATCGACCGCCTCGAGCGCGTCGGCTTCGCCAAGCGGGTCCGGGACCCGGACGACCGGCGGCGGGTCAAGATCGAGGTGACGCCGAAGTTCTACGCGCGGGCCGACAGGATCTGGGGCCCGCTGGCCTCGGAGTGGGAGTCACGTCTCGGCAGCAGCTTCACGACTGAACAGCTCGAGCAGATCGTCGAGTTCCTGCGAGCGACCAACGAGGTCGGGCGCAGACATCTGGACCGCTTGAGCGAAATGCAATGATCGGCGGGTGGCGACGCAGCAGCAGAAGGGCGAGGCCTTTCGCGCGCTTCACGATGGCGACCCCTTCGTAATCCCCAATCCCTGGGACGCCGGCTCGGCCAAGGTCCTGGCCGGGCTCGGCTTCAAGGCGCTGGCGACGACCAGCGGCGGGTTCGCCTTCAGCCTGGGGCGCCCCGACGGCCAGGTCACGCTCGACGACACCCGCGCGCACGTCGCCTCCCTCGCCGCCGCAACCGACCTGCCGGTGTCCGTGGATTTGGAAAACGGGTACGGGCCCGCCCCCGAGGACGCGGCCCGGGCGATCACGGTCGTCGGCGAGGAGGGCGGGGTCGGTGGCTCGATCGAGGATTACGATCGCGAGGCGGGCCGCCTGTATGAGCTCGATGAGGCGGTCGAGCGCCTCATCGCGGCGGTCGAGGCTGCCGGAGCGCTCGACTTCCCATTCACCCTCACCGCGCGGGCGGAGAACTACCTCCGCGGCAACCCCGACCTCGAGGACACCATCGCACGCCTCCGGGCCTACGAGGAGGCGGGCGCCGACGTCCTGTACGCGCCGTTCGTCAGGGAGCCGGACGACCTCAGGAGGATCTGCGATGCCGTCTCCAAGCCGGTCAACGTCCTCGCCTTCGGCGGGCTGGGCCTGACCCTCGCCGAGATCGGCGAGCTGGGCGGTCAGAGGGCGAGTATCGGGAGCTCGCTCACCTGGACCGCGATGAATCGCGCGATCGAGGCGGGCGAGCGCATGCTGGAAGGCGACTTCTCAGCCCTTTCGCCGCCCGATCCCCGCATCAAGGAGTGGCTCTAGCCTCCATGCGTGGCGTCCGGCGCGAACTCCAGTAGTCCCGCCGTATCGGTCGTCATCGGGACGCTGAATCGCCGGTGGTATCTGAAGCGGGCGATTGCGAGCGTTCGCGCCGAGATGAGCTTTCCCGAGGCCGAGATCGTGGTCGTCGACGGCGGCTCGGATGACGGCACACTGCGCTGGCTGACGAAGCAGCAGGACGTGATCACGATCGTCCAGCACAACCGCGGCCGATGGAACGGACGGACGCTTTCCCGCCGCCCATGGAGCTACTTCATGAACCTCGGGTTCAGGTCAGCGTCGGCTCCCTACATCTGCATGCTGAGCGACGACTGCCTGGTGGTGCCCGGTGCGATCCGTAACGGCCTGGAGAAGTTCTCTCGGGAGGGCGACGACCTGGGAGCCCTGGCGTTCTGGTGGCGAAACTGGCCCGAGAACGAGGACTACTGCGTCGGGCGAACATTCGGCGGCAACCTGCTTGTGAACCACGGCATGTATCGGCGCGAGGCGCTCGCCGCGGTCGGGTTCGCGGATGAAGACGAGTTCGGCTTCTACCACGGGGACAGCGACCTCGTCCTGCGTCTGCAAGCTGCCGGGTGGGCGTGCTCGGATTCCCCGACTTCCTTCGTCGAGCATTTTGCCCTGGCCAACATCTCCCAGCGGACGGCGAACCTCGAAACCGAGCGACGCGACTGGGCCGCACTCGAGCGTCGCTGGATCCATCTCGGTCGCCCGGAGACCGACTGGGAGGAGGTCTCCTACGACGACCCACATGGGACGGTTCGCCGCTACTGGGGGACGAGGGGCATCCTCCGGGCCCGCATCAACCGGCTGCGTTTCCGCCTCTCAACGAGGTTCGCCTAGGCGGCTGCCGGCTCCGGGTCGGGCCGGACGATCACCGTGTCCGCGACCTCGAGCACCTCGTCGGCGGGCATGTCGACGCGCTTGGCGTGTTCGCGCACCGACTCGATGTCGGTGGCCTGGTAGATGCAGACGGTGCCCAGGGTGCCGCCGTCCTCCTTGATCACGTAGCTGCGGATCCAGGCGATGTCGTCGGGGAAGTCGCTTTCGGCGACCTGCTTCGAGCGCTCGGCCGTGGCCTCGAGCTCGGCGGGCGACTGCCATGCCTTCTCCCGGCGGATGACGTACGTGTTCATGGCTCTCCTCTCTGATTTACCGACTGGCCGTCGGTTAATATACAGGAAATGGCGATGAGCGTGGACACCCCCAAGCGCGGGCGCCCCAGCGAGGGTGCGCGCGACGCGGTGCTCGCCGCCGCCCGCCGCCTCTTCATCAAGCGGGACTACGGCGAGGTGAGCACCGCGGATGTACTCGCGGAGGCCGGCGTCAGCCGCGGCGCCCTCTACCACCACTTCCCGAGCAAGCTCGAGCTCTACCGCGAGGTGTGGCGCGATTCGGAGCGCCGCCTGATCGAGCGGCTGGCGGCCGGAAGCGAAGAGGCCAGCACCCCGTTCGAGGCTCTGGTCATGGGGTGTCGCACCTATCTCGATGAGGCCGCGACCAACAGAGAGCTGCAGAGGATCGGGCTGCTGCAGAGCCGAACCGTGCTCGGCTGGGAGGCTTGGCGCGATGGAATCCAGGACCTCGGCCTCGCCATCATGCGCGGTGGGATCGAGGCCGCGATGGAATCCGGAGAGCTCCGCCGCATGGACCCGGAGCCGACCGCTCACCTGGTGCTGGCCGCCCTGATCGAAGCGGGCCTGCTGATCGCGACCTCCAGCGATCGCGAGGCGGCCCGGGCGGGGGCGGAGCCCCCGCTGATGGAGATGCTGGAGGGTCTGCGGGCCTAGCTACTTCGAGGGAACGTCGGTCGGCATCTTGAACTGACGTCCGACCACCTTCGAGAACGCCTTCTCCGGCAGATTCCCCTTGAGCCGGGCGGCGACCTTCGCGTCCGTGCCGACCAGATATCGGTGCTTCGGCTTTTCAGACCGAATCGCCGTATGAATCACCTTCGCGACCTTCTGCGGCGAGATGCCGCGCTTCGCGGTCTCGGTCAGGACCTCATCCATTCGCTTGAGCTGCTTGCCGTAAAGACGCTTGGTGTTCGGCGGCATCTTCTCGAACTGGTCC
Source organism: uncultured Solirubrobacterales bacterium (assembly GCA_963815045.1). Classification (GTDB taxonomy): domain Bacteria; phylum Actinomycetota; class Thermoleophilia; order Solirubrobacterales; family 70-9; genus DASUPK01. Next base: position 58,213 of record CAWFET010000001.1, on the reverse strand, counting down.
TCGATCGTCTCCGCGCCCTTCTTCCAGATCGGGGTGTCGATCGAGCCCGGTTCCACGACCGCCACGTCGATCCCCCAGGGCGCGAGCTCCCCGCGAAGCGACTCGCCGAGGGCCTCTACCGCGAACTTGGAGGTGTTGTACGGGGACATGAACGGGGTGGCGATGCGGCCGCCGATCGAGGCGATGAAGACGATCGTCCCCGGCGCCTTTCGGATGAGCGGCAGGAACGCCTGCGTGACGGCCACCTGGCCGACGAGGTTCACCTCGAGCACGTTGCGGAGCACGTCCAGGTCCATCGTCTCGACGGGACCTCCGTCGCCGACACCGGCGTTGTTGACCAGCCCGACGAGGCCGTCCTTGCCGACAGCCCGCTGCACCTTGTCCTTGGCGGACTTGATCGAACGCTCCTTGGTCACGTCGATCGTGATCGGCGTGAGGTTGTCGGAGCCCTCCTCGGCCAGCGACTTCGCGTCGGCCTGCTTGCGGACGCCCGCAAACACGCGATAGCCCTTCTCGTCGAGCAAGAGCGCCGTCGCCCAACCGATCCCGGTGGAGGCCCCAGTGACCACCACCGCGCCACTTTCGTTGCCAGCCATCTGGCCCGGACACTACCGGAGCCGATCCAGCCGCTAGCTTGCTCCGCTGTGACCGCCTCGGTGCTCGCCGTCGTCGGCGCGCGACCCAACTTCGTCAAGTCCGCTCCGGTGATCGCCGCCCTGGAGGGCTCGGACAACGTCTCGGTCCGCCTCCTGCACACCGGCCAGCACTACGACCGCGCCCTCTCGGGAGGGTTCATCGAGCGGCTCGGGATGCGAGAGCCCGACGCCAACCTCGGCGTCGGCTCCGGGACGCATGGTCAGCAGACCGCGGCCGCGCTGACGGGCATCGAGACCGACCTGATGGAGCATCCCGCCGACCTGGTGCTGGTCGCGGGCGATGTCAACTCGACGCTCGCTGCGGCCCTGGCGGCAGCGAAGCTCCACGTCCCGGTGGCCCACATCGAGTCGGGGCTGCGCTCCGGCGACTGGGACATGCCGGAGGAGATCAACCGCGTCGTCACCGATCGGATCTCGGACGTGCTGCTCTGCACGTCGCCGGACGCGGTCGAGAACCTGGCCGGCGAGGGAATCGCCGGCGACGGCGTCCAGCTCGTCGGCAACACCATGATCGACAGCCTCTTCAGGCTGCTGGAGGGAGTGAACCCGCAGGCGGTGCTCGGCCGCAACGCCGTGAAGAGCAGGGGGTTCGTGCTCGTCACCCTGCATCGCCCGGCGCTGGTCGACGACCCGGAGAAGCTCGGCCCGACCATGAAGGTGCTCGCCGGCCTCGCCGACTCGATCCCGGTGATCTTCCCGGTGCACCCGCGCACGCGGGAGCGCCTCGCGGGCTCCGGGGCCGGCTGGGGCAAGGTCATCCTCACTCCGCCGATGGATTACGACGACTTCATCGCCCTCGAGGCCGAGGCGCGTCTCGTCATCACGGACTCCGGCGGCGTGCAGGAGGAGACCAGCGTGCTCGGCACCCCCTGTCTCACCTACCGGACGACCACGGAGCGCCCGATCACGATCGAGCTCGGCACGAACGAGCTGATCGGCGTCGATCCGGCCGCCCTGAGCGACGCGGCAGAGCGCTCCCTCACCTCAGACGTGCCCGAGAACCCGCCCGAGATCCCCCTCTGGGACGGGCAGGCGGGGCCGCGGGCGGCGGCGGCGATCGAGACCTTCCTGTCTCGGTGACCGGGCGGTTTCGCCCATTTCCGATAAGCGGCAGGAGGCGTGGTCTCACGCACGAATGCCCGCACCATGAAGACTGCAAGCCGCACCCTGGTGAAGTCGCCGCCCGAGGTCTGGGAGCAGCTCGATCATCCCGGCCGTATGCAGGGCCTGATGTCCGCACTCGTCGGACACGCAGCGGAGGTCACCGTCTACGAGCGCGAGGAGGAGTCCAAGCTCGCCTGGCGCGCCTCCGACGAGGCCTGGATCGAGGTCAAGATCGCCGAGAAGGGGTGGGGCACGAACGTCAGCGTCACAGCCGAGAACGGCTCCGAGCCGACGAAGCTCGAGGGCTGGCTCGACGCTGTGATCGACGAGCTCGCGACTCCGACCAAGCGCCCCTTCGAGGCCATGAGCGAATCGACGCCGGAGACGCCGGCGCCCGTGGAACCGGTGCCGGATCCGGAGCCCGAGGAGGCGCCTGAGCCCGTCGAGCCCGAGGTCGATGAGCCCGATCCCGTGGTCGCCGTCGCCGAGGAGTCGCAGGCCGAGGCCGAAAGCGCGCCCGAGCCTCCCGCTCCCGAGAAGCCCAAGAAGAAGCGCCGCCGCTTCTTTGGCTTCTGAGAAGCGCGTCTATGTGATCGAGCTGGACCGCGCCGCGGGTCGCAGGCGCGATCCCCGGATCCCCTGGGTATATGTGGGGTCGAGCGCCCGCAGCCCCGAGGAGCGCTTCGCCCAGCATCTCCGCGGCTACAAATCCGCCCGGCTCGCGAAGCGGCACGCGCTGCGCCTCCGGCCGGACCTCTATGAGGACCTGGAGTCGTTCCGGGGGTCGAAGAAGGCGTGCGCCGCCGAGAAGAAGCGCGCCCGCGAGCTCGGCGACTGCGGCTTCGTCGCCCACTGCGACGGGACCTCATATGGGCTGCGGGAAGGCGACTGGTCGGAATGGGACGCGGAGCGCCTCGCGCCGGTCATCGAGCACGTCGACACTGCGGTGACCGAGCTGACCGAATCCTCCTTCAAGCCGCTCGACCCGCTGCGGTGCGCCCAATTGCTGCACGGGGAGCTTGGCTTTTGGGTCGCCGAGTACATCGACCAGCTCGATCCGCCTCCCGCCTATGGGCTCTTCTCGCACGTCGAGCTCTCTGCCCTCACATCCCATCTGAGTGCCATTGACATGACCGCGCCACGTTGAGAAGGTGCCCGCAAATCCGATCGGGAGGGAATGCACTGATGACCCATGGACTCTTTGCCCGCCGTAGGCGGCTCACGCTGGTCTTCATCACGGCAGCTGTTTCGCTCGGCGCTGCAGCCGGCACCGCCGCGGCCGCGACTGTCACGTTGTCGAACCCGACGACGATCGTGATCCCGGACAGCGGCACATCCACGCCATATCCGTCGGAGATCAATGTCACCGGGTTCGCGGGCAACGTCCAGAAGGCAACGGCGACGCTTTCGAACCTCTCGCACACCTGTCCGGAGGACATCCAGGCGCTGCTCGTGGGGCCCAGCGGCGCGAAGTCGGTCTTGATGGCGAACGTCGGGGGGTGTCCGGGAACCGACATCAGCCCTATCAATCTGACCTTCGACCAGTCGGCGGCGAATGCGATCGAAGTCAGCACTGTGCCCGCGTCGGGCACCTACCGGCCCAGCGAAGACAACACGACGTCTTCGCTCAGCCCGCCGGCGCCCGCCAACCCCTATAACGCGAACCTCGGGGACTTCAACGGCGGGGCGGCCAACGGCACCTGGAAGCTCTTCGTCGAGGACTGCTGCAGCGCCGACGCGGGATCGATCGGGGGAGGGTGGTCTCTGAGCCTCACCGGGCCGGTGAACACGGTCGAGGCGGGCAAGCCGAAGCTGAACAAGAAGAAGGGCATCGCGGTCCTGCCGGTGACCGTTGGCGACGCCGGCACGCTCACCCTGAAGGGGAAGGGCGTGAGGTCCGCCTCGGCCTCTGAGGCCAAGGCAGTGGGAGGTCCCGGCACGGTGAAGCTCACAGTCAAGCCCACGGGCAAAACCGCGAGCAAGCTCGACAGCACCGGCAAGGCGACCGCGAAGGTGAAGATCAAGTTCACGCCGAACGGCGGAACCTCCCGGACGGTCAAGAAGAAGATCAAGCTGAAGAAGAGCTAACCGGCCTCTTCGCGTGATTCGCGACCCCCGGCCGAACCGGTCGGGGGTCGCCTATCTATCCTGTCGCCATGGCCACCCGGCCAAAGGACGATCAGAAGACCGCGGTCGACGAGGACCTCCATCGCTACATCGCCCCGGTGCTGCCGGAGGAGGAGCGCGAGGACCTCGTCATCACCGACTCCGGGATCGAGATCAAGCGCCTCTACGAGGAGGACGACGTCGCGCCTGGCCTCGAGGAGCGCCTCGGCGAGCCGGGCGAGTACCCGTTCACGCGCGGGATCCACAAGGGCATGTACCGCGACCGGCTCTGGACGATGCGCCAGTACGCCGGCTTCGCGAGCCCGGAGGACACCAACGAGCGCTATCGGTACCTGACCGAGCACGGCTCGACCGGCCTCTCGATGGCCTTCGACCTGCCCACCCAGCTCGGCCGGGACTCCGACGACCCGCTCTGCCAGGGCGAGGTCGGCCGCACCGGCGTCCCGATCGACACGATCGAGGACATGCGGATCTGCTTCGACAAGATCTCGCTGGCCGAGGTCTCGACCTCGATGACGATCAACGCTCCCGCCGCGATCCTGCTGCTGCTTTACGAGCTGGTCGGCGAGGAGCAGGGAGTCCCGTCGAAGGAGCTGCGCGGCACCGTCCAGAACGACGTGCTCAAGGAGTACATCTCCCGGGGCAACTACATCTACCCGCCCGAGCCGACGATGCGGCTGACCACCGACATCTTCGCCTACTGCAACGAGTACGTCCCGAAGTGGAACACGATCTCGATCAGCGGGTACCACATCCGCGAGAAGGGCTGCTCGGCAGTGCAGGAGGTCGCCTTCACGCTCGCCAACGCGGTCGCCTACGTCGAGGGAGGCATCGCCGCCGGCCTCGACGTCAACAAGTTCGGCCAGCGCCTCGCCTTCTTCTTCAACGGCCACAACAACGTCTTCCAGGAGATCGCCAAGTTCCGGGCGGTCCGCAGGATGTGGGCGAACATCATGAAAGAGCGGTTCGGCGCCACCGAGGAGAAGGCGCAGATGATCCGCTTCCACACCCAGACCGGGGGCGTCACCCTCCAGGCCCAGCAGCCGGAGGTGAACATCATCCGCGTGGCGCTCCAGGGCTTCGCCGCCGTCGCCGGCGGGACCCAGTCCCTACATACCAACGGCTTCGACGAGGCCCTCGCCCTCCCCACCGAGCGCTCCGCCCGCATCGCGCTCCGCACCCAGCAGGTGCTCGCGCACGAGTCGGGCGTCGCCGACACCGTCGACCCCTTCGCGGGCTCCTACTTCATCGAGTCGCTCACCGACGAGATCGAGGAGCGCTCCTGGGAGCTGATGCGGAAGGTCGAGGATCTCGGTGGCTCGGTGAACGCGCTCGAGTTCATGCAGCGCGAGATCGAGGAGTCAGCTTCGAGCTACCACGAGCGCTACCGGACCGGCCAGGACATCATCGTCGGCGTCAACAAGTACGTCACCGATGTCATCGACGACGTCGACATCCTCAAGGTCGATCCGGAGGCGGAGAAACGCCAGCTCAAGCGCCTGGCGGAGTTCAAGGAGGCGCGCGACCAGGCCAAGCTCGACGAGCGGCTCCAGAACCTGCGCGACGTCGCGCAGGGCGACGGCAACCTGCTGCCGCCGATCAAGGAGGCGCTGCGGGTCGGGGGCTCGATCGGAGACGTCTGCAACGCGATGCGCGACGTCTTCGGCGAGTACAAGGGCGGCGCGTTCTTCTAGGCCTCCCTTGAAGCGAATCGGCGTCCTCGACGGCTTTCGCGGCTACTCGATCCTCGGGGTGGTCGCGCTCCACATGCTGCTGGTCTCCGGCGTGGCCCACCCGGGCAGCCACGCCGGACTGGTGGCGTGGGGCGTGCTGGGCAACGTCATCGACACCTTCTTCATCATCAGCGGCTTCGTCATCTTCCTGCCCGTGGTGCGCCGGGCCGGAGAGCTCGGCTCCATCCGAGACTTCGCGCTCGGGCGTGCCGCTCGGCTGATACCCGCGTACTGGCTGTGCCTGCTGGTGATCCTCGTCCTCTTGGTGATCGTCCCGAACCAGCCAGACCTTCGGTTCGTCCACCGCCTCCCCGAGATCCTGGCGGACATGGCGGCGCTGCAGATGCCGATCCGCGTCTTCGACGGCAACTTCCAGGTCGGTTTCGGCATCGACGGGGCGCTCTGGATGATCTCGGTGATCGTCGGCTTCTACGTCGTCTTTCCCTTCATCGCGCGCTCGTACCACCGCCATCCGCTCGCCGGGCTGGCGATCGCCGCCGCCATCACCCTCGTCTGGAAGGAAGCGGTGATCCACTTTCCGGGATTCTGGGGCTCGCTCGACCGCAGCGACGAGGCGGACTGGGTGAGCCAGGTGATCGCGACGAATCAGCTCCCCGGGTGGGCCTTCTCGTTCGCACTCGGGATGACCGGCGCCTGGGCGTGGGCGCGTCTCAGGCCAGCCGATCTGCGCCGTCTCCGCCGACCCGCCCTGATCGGCGCCGCCATCTCACTCGTCGCCTGCGCAGTCTGCGCGTACGAGTATGGACTGCATGCCTCCAACGTCGGGATCGGCATCATCGGAGGCAGCAGCACCCGCCAGGATCCCGCCCTGACGATGCCCTTCTCGGCCGCGCGGGCGGCGCTGATGGCCTCGATCGTCCTCGGGCCCGTCTGGCTGCAGCGCCCGTTCGACAATGCGCCGGCTCGCAAGCTTGCGGAGCTCAGCTACGGCCTCTACCTGATCCACCTCGTGGTCGGCTGGTACGTCTGCATCATCTGGCTCCACCTGCCGACCGACGGCACGCTCCGGGCTGCCGCCCTCTGGTTCGGTGTGGTGCTTTCGATCTCGCTCGCCTACTCGTACATCACCAGGCGGTTTGTCGAGGTCCCCGCCAGGGAGTGGATGCTGTCGTGGCGGCGAGAACGGCCGCGCGCGGTGGCCGCCTCGCAGCTCCAGCACTCGGACGCCTGACCTAGCGCTTCCGCTTCTTCTTCTTGCACTTCTTCTTGGTGGCCACCCCGATGGCCAGCGCCGCGAGCAGTCCCGCGGCAGCCGAGATTGACGCGATGCGAAAACGGCGCTTCCCCTGCACGATGAACCTCCGGATGTAGGCGTCCGGCCTCCCCCTGAGGCCCGTGTCAGCCGCGGAGAATATCGATGAGGCGGGCGGTCTTCTAGGGTTGCCCGACCTTGAGCCGAAGCCGCCACCTAGAATCGCCCGCCAGATGAGAGAGAAGAACCCGGTCACCCATGAGGAGAAGCTCGCCTACCTCCGCGAGCTGCGCGAGGAGGCGATCCACGCCGGCTCCGAGGAGGCGGTCGAGAAGCAGCACGCCAAGGGCAAGCTCACCGCTCGCGAGCGGATCGAGAAGCTCCTCGACCCCGGCTCCTTCGAGGAGCTCGACACCTTCGTCCGCCATCGCACCCACGAATTCGAGATGGACAAGCGGCGCCCCTACGGCGACGCGGTGGTGACGGGCTACGGGACGATCGACGGCCGCACGGTCTTCGTCTTCTCCCAGGACTTCACGGTCTTCGGCGGCTCACTCGGCGAGGTGATGGCGGAGAAGATGGTCAAGGTCATGGACCTGGCAGCGAAGGTCGGGGCGCCGGTGATCGGGATCAACGACTCCGGCGGCGCCCGGATCCAGGAGGGCGTCGTCTCGCTCGGCGCCTACGGCGACGTCTTCGTCCGCAACGTCCAGTGCTCCGGCGTGATCCCGCAGATCAGTCTGATCATGGGGCCCTGCGCGGGCGGCGCCGTCTACTCCCCCGCCATGACCGACTTCATCTTCATGGTCAAGGAGACCTCGCACATGTTCATCACCGGCCCCGAGGTGATCAAGACGGTCACGGGTGAGGAGGTCGAGTTCGAGGAGCTTGGCGGCGCGATGAGCCACAACAGCAAGTCAGGAGTCGCCCACTTCGCGTCCGACGACGAGGAGAGCTGCCTCGAGGACGTCCGGTACCTGATGAGCTTCCTGCCGCTCAACAACCTCGAGCTGCCGCCTCGGGTCGAGCCCACCGACGATCCCGACCGCGAGGACCCCGAGCTGGACACGCTCGTCCCCGACGACCCCCAGAAGCCCTACGACATGCGCGAGGTCGTCGCGCGGATCGTGGACGACGGGGAGTTCTTCGAGGTCCACGAGCACTTCGCCAAGAACATCATCTGCGGCTTCTCCCGCCTCGACGGACACCCGGTTGGCATCGTCGGGAACCAGCCGGCCTTCCTCGCCGGGGTGCTCGACATCGAGGCATCCGAGAAGGCCGCGCGCTTCGTCCGCACCTGCGACGCCTTCAACGTCCCACTGCTCACCTTCACCGACGTCCCGGGCTTCCTTCCCGGCACCTCGCAGGAGTGGGGCGGGATCATCCGCCACGGGGCGAAGCTGCTCTACGCATTCACCGAGGCGACCGTGCCGAAGCTGACCGTCGTCACGCGCAAGGCCTACGGCGGCGCCTATGACGTCATGAACTCCAAGCACATGCTGGCCGACTTCAACTTCGCCTGGCCGACCGCCGAGGTGGCGGTGATGGGCCCGGAGGGCGCGGTCAACATCATCTACCGCCGCGACCTGGCCAAGTCGCCGACCCCCGACGAGCGCCGCTCCAAGCTGATCGACGACTACAAGGCGCACTTCGCAAACCCCTACTCGGCGGCCGAGCGCGGCTACATCGACGACGTGATCGAGCCGCACCAGACGCGCCCGAAGCTGATCCGGGCGCTACGGACCCTGCAGACCAAGCGCGTCGACGGCCCGAAGCGCAAGCACGGCAACATCCCGCTCTAGCGGCGGCCGCTTGCCGCGACGATTCGCCGGCGAAGCCGCCTACCGCTTCTTCTTCTTCTTGCACTTCTTCTTCTTGGCCGACGCGGCGCGCTTGTGCTTCTTCTTGCATTTCTTCTTTGGGGTCACCGACGGTGATGCCGGAGCGGCCGGCGGAGTGGTGGTTGCCGGGGGTGGGTCGCCGAACTTCTCCACCCGGTCGTTGAAGCGGTCCGCGACGTATAGGTGACCCGAACCATCAATGGCGAGAGCCTGCGGCACTCCAAACTCGCCGCCCCGGAACGGAGCGAGGAAGGCGCCCGACCTGCAGTTTGCGGCAGCCGTGCAGATCTCGAAGGCCGTGCCCGCCGCGACGGCGTCAACGTCCTCCCCCCAGAGCCGTTGGAACGTCCCATCGGAGCCGAACTTCTGGACTCGGCTGTTGTCCTCCTCGGCGACGTACACGTTGTCCGCCGCGTCGGTGACGACTCCCACCGGAAGGTTGAGCTCGCCACCGAGGTGTCCAGTCCCGTTTCCGGCCTTGCAGACGTCGATCTCCTCGTGACAGATCTCGAAGCCCGTGCCGCCACCGGTGATCACGTCCTTGCCCCACATGAGCTGAAAGCCACCGGTCGAGAAGAACTTCTGGAGTCGGTTGTTGTTCGCGTCGGTGACGTACACCGATCCGCTGGCATCCACGGCGACGCCAAGCGGCAGGCTCATCTCACCTTCGAGCCCTCCGGTCGTTCCCGCCTTGCACGTGTCGATCCCGGCCCGGCAGATCTCGAACCCGGTGGATCCGCCGCTGATCACGTCCCTTCCCCAGGTTCGGATCGGTACGCCCTCCTGATCGAACTTCTGAATCCGGTTGTTGGAGCTGTCGGCCACATAGACATCGCCGGCGGCATCGATCGCCAGCCCCAGGGGCACATTCATCTCGCCGATCAGGCCCGTTGAGGCAGCTCCCGCCTTGCACGCACTGAGCTGGCAGATCTCGAAGCCCGTGCCGTGGTCCTCGGTCCCGACACTGACCACGTCCTTGCCCCACATGCGGACGAAGTTCCCATTCGTCGTGAACTCCTGAACCCGGCTGTTCCCCGCGTCGGAGACGTAGATCTCTCCGTTCGGGCCGACGGCGATTCCCTCGGGCGAGCTCATCATGCCGTTGCCGGTCCCGGTCGTCCCGATCTTGCAGGTGTCCACGCCGGCCACGCAGCTCTCAAAGCCGGTGAACGCGGTGTTCTCGGACACGTCCCTGCCCCAGGCGCGGATGAAGTTCCCGGAAGAGTCGAACTTGTCGATCCGGTTGTAGCCGGTGTTCGCCACGTAGACGTCGCCAGCGCCGTCCACGGCGATCCCGGACGGCTGACTCAGCTCGCCACCCACGTCGCCCGTGGCCGGATTCGTCCCCTGGCACTGCGAGATGATCGTGCAGATCTCGAATCCCGTGCCGGGCGCGACGCTGTCGACGTTCTCGCCCCAGGCGCGCTCCCATGTCCCGGAGGAGCCATGGGCCGGCGCCGCCGAGGCAAGGGCCGCGAGAGCAGCCAACATCCCCATCTTCATCCCACTTCTCAAGAGAACTCCCTTCTCCGCGGTCGAGTCTTTCAGCCCCCGGGCCGGAAGTCCAGGCAAGCGGCCTAGACTGCCGCTGTGGCACGCAACGGCAAACAGAGCCCTCCCCGTCCGAAGATCGAGATCCAGAGCGCGGCCGCCCAGCCCGATGAGGCCGCCGCGATCGCCGCGGCGCTCGAGCGCTTTCTCTGGGAGACGGCTCCAGCCCCCCATCCGGCGAAGGTGAGCCGCTGGCAGCAGAGCGCCCTTCGGGAGGGCGTCAGCGCCCGATCCGGCCTCGGAATGGGCTGGGGGATCGCGCCCGGCGCCTAGCCGGGCTTGTACGACGGCGGCAAGTGCAATAGAACACTTGCCGCAAACCCATCGCGCTTCTACAGAGGAGGGCTCGTGGCCGTCGTAAAGATCCTTGAGTTGGTCGGAAGCTCCAAGAAGTCTTCGGATGACGCCGCACAGCAGGCGCTGAAGCAGGCGCAGGGCTCGCTTCGGAACATCCGCGCGATCGATGTCGTCTCGACGGGGCTGCGGGGCGAGAACCTCGACGAGTGGCGTGCCCACGTCCGCGTGGCGTTCCTGGTCGAGGGCAGCGAAGTCGACTGAGTTTGGGAGGAGAGGTGGCGGCGGGCGGCGGCAGGGCGGCGTCCGCCGCCTCTTGATCCCCCGGCCTGGACGAACGCGCGAGTTGATTCGCCCGCTCCTCCCGCCTACGCTGCGCTGACTTACCGACCAGGGGGTTGGCCCATGTGCGGACGGATCCGCGCGGAGGGAAGGATCAGGACGATCGGCGTCATTGCGCTGCTGGCGACGGCGGCGGCTCTCGCGATGGCGGGGCCCGCGAGCGCCACGGTGCTCGACTACACGTTCGACGCCGGCAATGAGGGCTGGCAGCAGGCGCAGGACCCCGCCAACGGGCCCTTCGTCCCCGCGAGCTTCCAGTCGAGTGGCGGAAACCCCGGCGGTCACCTCGGCACCGTCGACAGCGGGCCCGAAACCGGTTGCCCTGACAAGGACCCGTGCCAGCTGCTCACCTACTACAGCCCGTTCGTCTCCTCCCCTGGGCGCCAACTACAGGGGCACCGGCGCCTTCGATCTGCGCTCGAGCGTCACCCCTCAATTCGGGGCCGAGCTGCTGCTCCTCCCGCAGCACGGGCTCGACTATCTCGACGGCCTGATCCCGACGAGCGTCGGAGCCGGCTACCACCGGCTCTCCATCCGGCTCGACGAGACCGCCAACTGGGCGGTCTGCCCTACGTCGGCGGGACCTGCAGCCCGCCCAGCCAGGCGACGTTCCAGAGCCTGATCGAGGACAGCGACGAGATCGCGGTGATCGTGGACGTCGGCGCCAACGGGACCGGCGAGACCTACGACCTGGACAACGTCAGCCTGACCAACGGCGGCCCGCAGCCACCCCCGCCGCCGCCCAAAAAGAAGAAGAAGAAGAAGAAGAAGTGCAAGCACAAGCACCACCGCGCCGCCTCCGCGAAGAAGCACAAGTGCAAGAAAAAGAAGAAGAAGCGGCGCGCTTCGCTGTCGGCGCTCAGAGGGTGACCAGCGAGGCATCCACCTCGCCGCGGCGCCAGCCCTCGTAGACGGCCCGGCAGATCGCCAGGTCCTGGATCGCGAGCCCCGTCGAGTCGAACAGGGTGATCTCGCCATCGGAGCGTGTCCACGTCGAGTCCCCGGCGATCACGTCCCCGATCTGCGTGACGTCCTCACGCGAGACCACCCCGGCCTCGACGGCGTTGGCGAGCTCGCCCCCGGCGCTCGCCTGCTCCCACTCGTCGCAGAACAGGCTGCAGCGCCGGATCGCGTCGAGCTCCACCTCCTGCTTCCCGTGCGCGTCGGCGCCGAGGACGGCAAGGTGCTGGCCCGGCGAGAGCTCGTCCGCCAGGATCACCGGCTCGTCTCCCGGCGTGACCGTCACCACGACGTCCTGCGCGGCAGCCTCGCTGCGGTCCCCGCGCCGCCAGCCGAGCTCCTCGGCGAGCGCTCCGGCGACCTCAGGCCGGACGTCGGAACAGACACCCTCGTCGTATCCCGCGGCCGCCAGGCACCGGGCCGACCAGGCGCCGTTCACGCCGCAGCCCACAATGCCGACGGTGCTCGCCTCATCCAGGGCGAGCACCTGAGCCGACACCGCAGCGGCCGCACCGGTCCGCAGCGAGGTGACGGAAGAGCACTCGATCACGGCCAGCTCCTCTCCGGTCTCCGCGTCGGAGAGGAGAACCTCACCGCGAACGACGGGCAGCCCCCTCGCGGTGTTGCCCGGGAACGAGGTCACCCACTTGAGCAGCGCCATCCCGTCTCCCCGGGCCGGCATGGCTCTGAAGTCGCCGAAGGGTGGGCTGTCGAGATACACCTTCGCCGGCATCTCCCAGTCTCCGCGCGCATACCGCTCGAAGGCCTCGCGGGTGCGCTCGATCGCCGTGCGGGGATCGATCGCCTCGAGCACGGCCCGCCGGGAGATCACCGGAATCTGGGTCACCCGGCGATTCTCGCGATCAGAGCAACAAATCGGCTGCCGGTGGGTTTAGGGTCATTGAGATGAAGCGGGGGAGGAGAAAGCATTTCGCCGCGCTGGTGGCCGCCGTCGCGGTCACGGGCCTGGCCTTCGCCGGCACGGCCCAGGCGTCGGTGACGATCGGGAGCAGTCTCGCGGCGACCCCGGCAGGCACGGCGCCGGCAGGTTGCAACTCCTTCCCGTGCACGGCCGTTAACAACGGCCTCAATGCGTCAGCGACCGCGCCGGATGGGCTTTGGTCGCCGGTGAACGGCACGGTGACGAGCTGGCGCATGAAATCGAACAGTGCAGGATTTGCAGGGTTCCGCGTCCTCACCTCGGTCGGGGGGACAACGTTCACCGGAGGCCCGGACGCCACCCCGGAACCGGTCACCGCCGGGGGCATCTCGGGACCGTTCGCGGACTCCCAGCCGATCAAGATCGGGGACTCCATCGGCCTCAACTCTCAGGCGGGCATGCTCGATCAGGCGGTGAACCCGGGCGCCAGCCAGGTCAGCTGGTTCAACCCCACGCTCTCCGAGGGAGCGACACTGGCGGGAAACGCCGGTGGGGGCTACGAGGTTCTCGTCCAGGCCACGATCGAGCCGACGAACGCGATCAGCTTCGGGAAGGTCAGGAAGAACAAGAAGAACGGAAAGGCGATCGTGACGATGACCGTCCCCAATCCCGGGACGCTCCTCTATACGCATAAGGGGATCAAAGTGGTCGGCCCGCCGACGGTCACGGCGCCGGGCGACGTGCAGCTGGTGATCAAGCCGAAGGCGAACATCCGCAGGAAGCTCGACGAGAAGGGCAAGGCCCGGGTCGGCTTCAACGTCCGGTTCACGCCCACCGGCGGGACGCTCGCGACGCAGCACGAGAACGTCAAGCTGCTCAAGAAGCACTAGCTGCGGCTCCGCGCTCCTCGGGACCCCGGGCTACAGCAGCGTCGCCTGAGCGCGGCCCGTTCAGGCCGGGCCGAGGAAGGTCATGGTGAGCTCGGGGCTGGTCTCGGCTCCTCCGCTGGAGTTGATCACGGTCAGGCTTCCGCCTGAGTTCTGAAAGGCCCTCATCCGCACGATGTCCCCGGCACTGAGCAGGTAGACGGTCGAGGTACTGAGGAAGTCGGACGCGTTGGCTCTCGCGTCGTCCTGTGCGTCCGCGATCGGGGCGAGGTTCTCGGTCAGCTGCAGCTCGCGGTACCCGGTGCCGTTGCCCTGGAAGACGAGACTTCCCGTGATCAGATAGACGCCGTCGACAGGCGCTACGACGTCCGGGCTATTGGTCGTATGGAAGTTGCCGATGTCCCACGTTTCGGTGGTGAACGAGATATCGGTGATGACGTTGTTGCTGATCGTCTGGGTCGATGTGCGCCGCAGGCGGGTGGTGGGAACGAGGGCCAGCTTGTCCGTGGTCACCGAGCCGTCGAACAGCTCGCTGGTTCCGACCGAATTGGCTCCGAGATCGGCCGCGGTCAAGGAGGCGTTGAGGACCTGATTCGACCCGACGGCGTCCGCCGCGATCTGCGGGTTCGGATAGCTGCCCGTGAGATCGCCGCCCGCCGGACCGGTCGGCCGGTTCGTGTCCCCTTGGATGCGGGCCTGCAGCTGCCCTGTCTGCGTCTCCAGCTGCGCAGTTCGGGCCTTGAGCTGCTTGATCTGCCTCCTCAGCTTCGCGACCTGCTGCCTCACCGATGCGCTGGAGCTGGCCTGCGGACCTCCGTCGTTTGCGGCGACAGCGACCTGCACGACGAGCAGGGCGAACACGGTCGCGGCGAAGGCTGCGACGTAGCCCCTTCCCGACTCGGTCTTCCCCATCCCTTCTCCCTTGCTCTACGGCTGCGACGCTATGCGAGTCTCGGCGCCCTGTCAACCGCCTCGGGGCGCGGCGAAAGAAACACCTTAAACTCGATCAGGTTTGCTAGATTGACCTGGCGCTACCCAGCTCGGGCAAGGCTACGTCGACGAAAGGAATGCCGGTTTCCATGGAGCCCGTTTCCGCCGCCTCCGCTGATTCGGCGGCCACAAAAACCGCCGCCGGATCGAAGTCAGGCAATGGCACACCCGTGCCGGCCAAGAAGCTGGCCGACCCCACCACCCTCAAGCAGGATCCGAGCAAGAAGCAGCATGGGAAGGGGAAGATCGGCTCTCTCGAGAACCCGGAGGTGTACGACGACGTCCCGGGGCACATCATCCCGATCCTCGAGCGCGAGTTCGACGACTTCGACACCGAGGCCGCCAGCTTCCTGAGGGGCGAGCAGACCGAGGAGCAGTTCATCGGCTTCCGGCTCAAGCAGGGCGTGTACGGCCAGCGCCAGCCCGACGTGCAGATGATCCGGGTCAAGCTCCCCTACGGCGGCGTCAGCCCGGAGCAGATGGAGGCCTTCGCGGACGCGATCGAGGAGCTCGCGCCGCTCAACAAGGGCCATATCACCACCCGGCAGAACATCCAGATCCACCACATCCCGCTCGCGGACGCGGCCGAGTTCATCCGTCAGATCAGCCAAGCCGGCCTCTCCTCGCGAGAGGGATGCGGAAACACGATCCGCAACGTCACCGGCGATCCCTGGGCAGGCGTTGCCGGAGACGAGCCCTTCGACATCACTCCCTACGCGGCCGCGTATGCCCGCTACTTCGTCCGCCACCCGACCACCCAGCTGATGCCGCGGAAGGTGAAGACCGCCTTCAGCGCCAGCGACGCCGACCGCGCGATCACCGAGATCCACGACGTCGGTTTCATCCCGAAGGTGAAGATGGTCGACGGCAAGGAGGTGCGCGGCGTCGAGGTCAAGATCGGC
Source organism: uncultured Solirubrobacterales bacterium (assembly GCA_963815045.1). GTDB lineage: Bacteria > Actinomycetota > Thermoleophilia > Solirubrobacterales > 70-9 > DASUPK01. The sequence goes on along the minus strand of CAWFET010000001.1, from coordinate 42,733 downwards.
GGTGGCACCTCGATCCAGCCCCGCATCGCCCCCACCCTCTATGAGTTCGTCGAGCTCGACAACGGCGACTACCTGAAGGTCACCGAGGCCGCCCTGCGCATCTTCGACCGCCAGGAGTGGCTGCGCGAGAACCGCATGCGCGCCCGGATCAAGGTGCTGGTCGACAAGATCGGCATGGACGCCTTCCGCGAGCTGGTCGATCAGGAGCTCGAGGGCGACTGGGTCGATGAGCGCGACTTCTCGATCGACCACCTGCTCTTCGTCCACGACGAGGAGGCGAACGCCCCCGCCGTACCCGAGAGCTACGGCTCGCCACCACAAACGGCGGCCACAAACACCGCCGCCGGATCGAAGAGCGAGTTTGACGCCTGGGTCGATTCCAACGTCGAACCCCAACGCCAGGAGGGCTTCGTCACCGCCACGGTCAAGGTGACCCGCGGCGACCTCTCCCCGGAGCAGTTCCGTGGCCTCGCCGAGATCATGCGCGACTTCACGGGCGGCTACGCCCGCACCACGGTCCAGCAGAACCTGGTGCTGCGCTGGATCCGCCGGGAGTCGGTCTACGACCTCTGGCTGCGCCTGCGGGAGCTCGGCCTCGGCGACTCCGGCGCATTCCAGATCGGCGATGTCGTGAGCTGCCCGGGCACCGACAGCTGCAAGCTCGGCATCACCGCATCCATGGGCTTGAACCGGGAGCTCCAGAAGCGCATCGAGGAGATGGAGATCACGGATCCGCTCACCAGGCAGATCCACATCAAGATGAGCGGCTGCCCGAACGGCTGCTCGCAGCACCACATCGCCACGATCGGCTTCTACGGGGCCTCGATCAAGGTGGGCGAGCACACGATCCCGGCCTACATCCCGCACATCGCCGGCAACTTCGAGGGTGGCGAGACCGTCTTCGGCCACCGGCTCAAGGCCCGGCTGCCCGCCAAGCGCGTGCCTGAGGCGGTCGAGCGCTGGATCCGCAACTACGAGGAGAAGCGGAACGACGGTGAGAACTTCAACGCCTTTGTCGAACGCACCGGCTTCGACCAGTTCGAGGAGCTGATCTCCGACCTGAAGCTGCCGGTCGAGTTCAACGCCGACAACCTCCTGTTCTTCATCGACTGGAACCGCTCCGAGCCCTACAAGGTCGAGCGCGGCGAAGGAGAGTGCGCCGTCTAGATGGCCGTCCCCGCCACCGAACATGCAGGGGTCCCCGCCGCAGAGCTCGACAGCCTCGGCTTCGACCCGGAGACCGTCGCCGCCGAGCTCGAGGACGCGAGCGCCGAGGAGGCGCTGCGCTGGGCGCTCGAGACCTTCAGCCCGAAGATCTACATCGCCTGCTCGTTCCAGAAGACGAGCTCGGTGACGGTCCACATGGCGAACTCGATCGACCCCGAGGCTCGCTTCTTCTACCTGGACACCGACGTGCTCTTCCGGGAGACCTACGAGACCAAGGCCCAGCTCGAGGAGCGCTACGGCATCAACTTCCACCGCTATAGCTCGATCACCCTCGAGCAACAGAAGGGCCTCTACGGCGACGAGCTCTGGAGCCGCGACCCGGACGCATGTTGCGGGATCCGCAAGGTCGAGCCGATGCGCTCGGCGCTCGCCGCGGTCGACCTCTGGGTCTCGGGCATCCGGCGCTCGGACTCACAGACGCGCGCCGGCGCGCCCAAGTTCGGCTGGGACCAGCGCTTCGGCCTCTGGAAGCTCAATCCGCTCGCGGACTGGTCCGAGAAGGAGGTCTGGTCCTACATCTCAGAGCATGAGATCCCCTATAACCCGCTGCACGACCGGGGCTACCCCTCGATCGGCTGCACGCACTGCACCAAGAAGCCCGGAGCCGGCGAGGACGATCGCGCCGGGCGCTGGGCCGGCCTCGACAAGACCGAGTGCGGACTGCATGGATGAAACGGGTCGTTGCTCCGCAACGCCCTCGCATCATCGCTACCCTGCCCCGCTCTTCCTGACTGAACCGATCACCTTTATCCACTCAAGGACGCCATGACACAGACTGCTCTCAAGCTTCAGCTCACCGACCGCCAGACCGCCGACTTCGAGATGATCGGCAACGGCGGCTTCGCCCCGCTCACCGGCCCGCAGGGCTCCGAGGACTGGAAGAGCGTGGTGGAGAACATGACGCTGACCAGCGGCGAGTACTGGCCGATCCCGATCACGCTCGCCACCGACCTCGACGTCTCCGAGGGAGACACCATCGAGGTCTCCTCCGACGAGGGCAAGGCGCTCGGCCGGCTCAACGTCACCGAGGTCTTCGAGCGTGACCTGGAAGCCGAGGCGGAGAAGGTCTACGGCACCGGCGACAAGGAGCATCCAGGCGTCGCCGCCATCTTCGAGGAGGGCGCCCGCAGCATCGCCGGCACCTACGAGGTCGACGAGCTGCCGGACCACGAGGAGGCCTTCACCAAGCGCCAGCTCAGCCCGGCCGAGTCGAAGAAGGCCTTCGAGGACCGCGGCTGGAAGCGCATCGTCGCCTTCCAGACCCGCAACCCGATCCACCGCGCGCACGAGCACGTCACCAAGACGGCGCTCGAGATCACCGACGGGCTGATGATCCACCCGCTGGTCGGCAAGACCAAGGCCGGTGACATCCCCGCCGAGACGCGGATGCGCTGCTACGAGGTCCTGATGGAGGACTACTACCCCAACGACCGCGTGATCCTCAACATCTTCCCGTCGAAGATGCACTACGCCGGTCCGCGCGAGGCGGTCCTCCACGCGATCGCCCGCCGGAACTACGGCTGCACCCACTTCATCGTGGGCCGCGACCACGCCGGCGTCGGCGACTACTACGGCACCTACGACGCGCAGAAGATCTTCGACGACCTGGACATCGACAAGCTCGGCATCCAGCCCCTCTTCTTCGAGCACACGTTCTGGTGCAACAAGTGCGAGGGCATGGCGTCGGGCAAGACCTGCCCGCACGGCCAGGAGGATCACGTCTTCCTGAGCGGCACGAAGGTGCGCGAGATGCTCGGCAACGGCGAAAAGCCGCCGCAGGAGTTCAGCCGCCCCGAGGTGGCTCAGATCTTGATCGACGAATACGCAAAGGAGCAGCAGTCAAATGGCTGACGAGAAGGGCTTCACCCTCTGGTTCACCGGGCTTTCGGGCGCGGGCAAGACGACGATCTCCCACATCGTCGAAAAGCAGCTCCGTGACCGCGGGTCGCGGGTCGAGGTGCTCGACGGCGACGTGGTTCGCGAGAACCTGTCCAAGGGCCTCGGCTTCTCGAAGGAGGACCGCGACACCAACATCCGCCGGATCGCCTTCGTGGCCGACCTGCTGTCCCGCAACGGGGTTCCGGTGATCACCGCCGCGATCTCCCCTTACCGCGACATTCGCGATGAGGCGCGTGAGCTGATGGGCGACCGCTTCATCGAGGTGTTCGTCAAGGCCTCCGTCGAGGTCTGCGCCGAGCGCGACGTCAAGGGCCTCTACGAGAAGGCGTTCAAGGGCGAGATCAAGGAGTTCACCGGCGTCTCGGATCCATACGAGCCGCCTCTGAACCCGGAGCTGACCCTCGACACCGAGCACGACTCCGCGGAGGAAGACGCCGCGAAGATCCTCACGCTGCTCGAGGAGCGGCAGCTGATCCCGGCGGCGCAGCCCGCCTAGGTGGTTCGCCGGGGCGGCAGCTCCGGCTTGCCGAGGTCATAAGTCGGATAGGCGCAGAAGGAGTCGAACATCTTGTGGTTGGGACCGTGAAAGTCAGAGGAAGCGGTCGCCGCAAGCCCTCGATCCCTGCACACCTCGAGCAGGAACTTGGTCTGCGCCCGGTCGTGAGCGGGGTAGAAGCACTCGACCCCGTCCAGGTCGAGGTCCTCGATCAGCGCCGCGACCTCGTTGGGTTCGTCCATGTCCCAGAACGGATGGGCGAGGACCGCGGAGCCGCCCGCGCTGTGGATGATGTCCGTCGCCTCGGCGGCATCCGGCCACCGGCGCGAGACGAAGGCCTTGGCGCCGGGGATGAGGAACTCCTCGAAGAAGGCGCTCATGCCGTCCGGCTTGACCCCGGCCGCCTTGGCTATGTGGGGCCGGCCAACCGACGAGGCGTCGCCAGCCTGCGCGATCGCGTCCTCGAAGCTGACCGGGACGCCCTCCTCGTTGAGCCGTTCCACGATCTCCTGGGCCCGGGTGACGCGCTCCCGCTGGGCGCGCTCGCAGGCCGGCTCGATGGCGGTCGTGTCCACCCAATAGCCGAGCATGTGCATGTCATCGATCGAGCCGTGCACGCACGACATCTCCGTCGCGGGGATCAACACGATTCCCGCGTCGCTCGCCGCGTCCGCCGCCTCTGCGATGCCGTCCACCCCGTCGTGGTCGGTCAGCGCCAGCGTCGTGACGCCGGCCTTCGCGGCGGCGGCCACCACCTCGGCGGGCGGCAGTTCGCCATCGGAGTACGTTGAATGGCTCTGCAGGTCGATCATCGGCAGGTGAGCATATGAGGATCTCCGCCAAAGCCGACTACGCCGTGCGAGCCGCGGTCGAGATGGCGGCCGCCGGAGACGAGCCGGTCAAGGGCGAGAAGCTCGCCGAGGCACAGGGCATCCCGCTCCAGTTCCTCGAGCACATCCTGCTCGAGCTGAAGCACGCCCGTCTGGTGCGAGCGCGTCGCGGGGCCCGCGGCGGCTACTGGCTGGACCAGCCCCCGGAGGAGATCACGCTCGCGAACGTGATCCGTGCGGTCGAGGGCCCCCTCGCCAACATCCAGGACCAGGCCCCGGAGCAGACCAGCTACCCGGGGAACGCCGAGCAGCTCAGCGAAGTCTGGATCGCGGTTCGCGCCTCGCTGCGCCGCGTGCTCGAGAACGTCACGATCGCCGACCTGCGAGACGGGACGATTCCGTCCGAGGTCCTCGAGCTGACGCGGGACGAGGGCGCGCGAATCACTCGCTGAGCAGGGCTTTTCAGCGAATCTGCACCTATTAGGGGGACTTGCTGGGCTGCGCTATGTTGCGCGCTTCCTTTTAAGACTCTTTCGGTCATAAAAGGGAACAAGGTGGAAAAGCGGCCCTTCTTCCGATCGGCCGCGCCCCCTCCCCGAAAGCTCAATGGATCCAGCAATCATCTTCTTCGGCCTCGGCGTGGGCTTCCTTGTCGGCATGACCGGCATGGGCGGCGGCTCCCTGATGACGCCCCTGCTCGTGTTGATCTTCGGGATCCAGCCGACGACCGCGATCGGCACGGACATCTTCTACGCCGCGATCACCAAGACCGCCGGGACCTGGCGGCACCTGAAGCTGAAGACCGTCTACACGCCCCTCGTCTTTTGGATGGCCGTCGGCAGCGTGCCGTCCGCCCTGGCCGGCGTCTGGTTCCTCGACTACCTGAAGCGCCAGCTCGGCGACAACCTCGACGAGACCGTCTTCGCGATTCTCGCCGGCTGCCTTCTCGTGGTGGGTGCAGCCACCCTGCTGCGCAGTCTCTTCCTCGCCAAGAAGATCGAGGAGCGCGACACGTTCGAGATGCACACCCGCCACAAGGTCGCCGCGGTCGCGATCGGGGCCACGACGGGCTTCGTGATCGGGCTGAGCTCAGCGGGCAGCGGCACGCTGATCGGGATCATGCTGATCGCGGTCTACCGGCTCACGCCGAGGCGAGTCGTCGGCACCGATGTCGTCCACGCGGCGCTCCTGCTCTGGGCTGCGTCGGTCGCGCACATCATCAGCGGCAATGTCGACTTCGGCCTTGCCGCCAACATCCTGGTCGGCTCGGTTCCCGGCGTGATCCTCGGATCCAATCTCTCAGTGAAGTGGCCACAGGGCGCCCTGCGCTACGTCCTCGGATTCGTCCTGATCGGCGCCGGCCTGACGATCATGAACAAGGCGAACACCGAGCTGATCCCTTGGGTCGTCGGCATCGCAGCGCTCGCCGTCGTCGGTCTGTTCGCGATCCAGATCGCCCTCCGCAAGGAGGTCGAGCACGACCCCGAGGAACAGAAATGGATGGCGCGCGTGGCTTCTCATGGCGATGAGATCGAGCGCCATCGGGCTGTCGAATCTGAGCTCGCTGCCCGCTCTCGGGCGAGGGCGACGCCCGCGCACGCCGGCATGAAGGATTGACGCACCTCCCGCTTGACCGCCCGCGGCGGCTGGCGTAGGGTCGGCACACGATGAGCTGGGGGAGCAGAGGGGTGACTGCTTGCGTGGTGATTGGCACCGCCCTGTTGATCGCCTGCGCTCCTGCGCAGGCGACATTCCCTTCGGGGACGAACGGGAAGGTCGTCTTCTCGCTCTTCGGAGCGGGCGAGCCCGGCGACATCGCGACGATGAACGCCGACGGCTCGGGAATCGCCAGGCTGACGATGACCCCCACCCCTGCCGAGTTCGCGCCCTCCTACTCGCCGACCGGCCGTCAGATCGTCTATGACCGCGGCGAGGGGAGCAGCGAGAACATCTGGCTGATGTCGGCCGACGGGTCGGGCCAGGTCCAGCTCACCCATGGCTCCTCCCCGAATGACAGCTTCGGCCCGGTGTTCGCCCCCGACGGCCATGCGATCGCGTTCGAGCAGGACAGCGGTTCGACTTCTGACATCTTCGAAATGGCTCCCGACGGGTCCGGTGCGACGAACCTGACGCGGTCGGCGGCCGCGAACGAGGAGCTGCCGGACTTCTCTCCGGACGGGACCCAGATCGTCTACGACCGCCGCGACGGGAGCCGCAGCAAGGTCTGGGTGATGAATGCGGACGGCTCCGGGCAGAGGCCGCTGACCACCGGCCCCGACAGTGAGGTGGACTTCGATGCGCGGTTCTCCCCCGATGGGCGCCAGATCGTCTTCAGCCGCTTCGAGGGGTCGGATCCCTGCGATGTCTGGGTGATGAACGCCGACGGTTCCAATCAGAGGGATCTGACCAACACCCCCGCCCGCGATGAGTGCGATCCGGCCTTTTCCCCTGATGGGACGAAGATCGCCTACGACTCCGACACCGGCAACAACGAGATCTATGTGATGAACGCCGATGGCTCGGCTCAGACGAACATCACAAACGACCCCGCCGGCGGCGAGGCCGGCCCGAGCTGGCAGTCGATCCAGACCTGCGGCGGCCGCCAGGTGACGATCGTCGGTGACGACGGCCCCGACACGATCAGCGGAACCAGGGGCGCGGACGTGATCGACGGGCTCGGAGGCCGTGACGTGATCAAGGGCCTGGGTGGAAAGGACCGGATCTGCGGCGGCTCGGGTAGGGACAATCTCGGCGGCGGCGGCGGCGCGGACAGGCTCTTCGGCGGCGCGGGCAAGGACAAGTTGATCGGCGGCAAGGGCAAGGATCGGTGCGTGGGCGGCAAGGGCCGCGACAGGGGCCGCAGCTGCGAGAAAGGGAAGATCTAGGGCGTCAGCTTTCGCGCCTTCTTCTTCGCGCGCTTGATGCACTTGGCGCGCCGCTTGCCCCGGAACTTCTTGCGGCACCGCTGCTTGGCGGCCTTCAGGTCGAAGGCCGCCAGCGTGCCGCCCGACGCCTCGCCGTAGGTGAGCGGATTCGAGCAGGCCGACCTCTCGCCCCCGATGGAGGCGCTCGCTGAGAAGGTGGCCGGCAGGTTGCCGGGGACGTTCACCTCGATCCCGCTGGTGCCGAGCTCAATCGGACTGCCCCCCGCCACCCGGTTGGAGCATGTCGAGTCGCTGTAGACGTCGACGGTGGAGCCGGACTGCCCGACGCCCAGAATCCGCAAATGGCTCAGGTCCGCCGGCGAGGGGGGCACCGTCGCGGTCAGGTGAGGCGCCAAGGGCGCCCCGTACCGGATCCGGAAGAGTCGGGCACCCGGGTCGATAGGCGAGCTGTAGTCCTGGTCCTTGTAGAGCTCGGTGAAGTAGAGGCCGTCCGGGCCGGCGGCCAGACCGAGCGCGGTGGCCTTTCCGGTCCCGGTGTACTCGACCAGCGTGTGTGGGTGCCCTCCGATCTCGTTGCCGTTGGCGGGGTCGGGATCGAACTCGACGACGCGCTTGCCGTTCACCTGCGGACCGGTCGCGTAGGTCGGGCCCGACTCGGTGACGAAGGCGTGATCCATCTGGCCGGCCGGGAAGCCGCTGCCGCCGAAGGTCCCGGGCTGGACGAAGGCGATGTTCACCGGCGCGTGGGCGGGGTCCCAGTTATAGAGCGCGTCGGTCAGCATGCTCGCGTCGGTGCCGTCATAGCCGTAGTTGACGCCGGCGTCGATCCTCGCCAGGCGATCGACCGACGGCCCGTTCTCGACCTCGTACTGCTTCCCGTTCGCCGCCCTCCAGGCGCCGCCGAACGGGTTCCGGACCCCATACGCATAGATGTAGTCGGTCGCGGTCAGCCCGTCGAGGAGGTTGTAGAACGGGTTGCCGCTCGCCGGCTGACCGTCGAGATCCATCCGCAGGATCTTGCCTCGGAAGGAGTTCAAGTCCTGCGCCCTGGCCGAGTCGAAGCCGTCGCCCATGTGGACGTAGAGCTTCCCGTCGGGGCCGATGCTGATGTTCGAGATCTGGTGGGACTGTCCCTGGGTCTCCCCGGGCATGTAGAGCACGTTCTGGAGCGTCGACGCCGTGTGCCCGCCGTCGTCACTGTGCAGGCGGATCACCTGCGGGTAGTGGGGTCCGTCCGGCGCCGGATCCGCGATCAGCCTGGTGGCGAATATGTCTCCGGAGCTCGGGTCGACCGTGATCCCGGTGAGCCCCTGCTCGCCCGATCCCGGGAAGTCACCGGTGGGGTCGAAGTTGAGCAGCCCGGTCGCGTAGTCGCTGACCGCCCCATCCCGCGTGACGACCTTGATCGTGCCGTAGAGCTCCGTGATGTAGAGCAGCGGGTCGTTGGGGGCGCTGCCCGGGTTCGGGACGAATGCGATGTTGGTGGGCAGCTGGAGCCCGCCCGCCACCTCGTCGATCGAGTAACCGGCCTGCACCGGAGTCCACGCGACCTCGCCGCCGGGAGACGAGGGCGGATCGGTGCCGAAGCTCCGCTGCGCCCAGTCGCTCACATCCCCGCCGCTGTCGTGAAACCTCGCCCGCAGGACGTACTGGGAGTCGTAGTCGAGGCGGCAGGGGGAACGGCCGGCGTAGGAGTTCATGCAGGCGCCGTCACCCAGGTGGATGTGGCCCGCGCTGAGGCCGGTCGCGCAGAGCGACTGCCAGACGACCTCCGAATCTGCCGCCTTCTGGATCTGCCAATCGGTGCAGGCGAGGGTGTGGTTCTCGGTGTCGGAGAAGCCCGTCACCTCCATGTGCACGTCCTCGGGATTGACAACCTGGCCGTCGGTCGACGGCTCGATGATCGTGGGCGTGGCGGGCGGGTCAGCCGCGGCGACGCCTGCGAAGCAGAGGAATGCCGCCGCGAACGCGAGAGCCGCGCCCAGTGCCCGTGCTGAGGCTGGCAGGCGCACAGCGCAACCGTATGCATGGGCTGACGGCGCGCACATCCGTACCTCCCCGCATTCCTGCGAGAAGAGCACGCTCAAGCCGCCTCTGCTGTACTCCCCCGCCGGATGTTCGAGAAAGTCCTGATCGCAAACCGCGGCGAGATCGCCATCCGCGTCGCGCGAGCCCTGAAGGAGATGGGCATCGGATCGATCGCGGTCTACTCGGAGCTCGACCGCGACGCGCCCCACGTGCGCGAGGCCGACGAGGCGTTCCTGATCGGCCCGGCAACGCCCGCGGAGAGCTACCTGAACGTCGAGAAGATCCTCGAGGTCGCAAAGAGCGCCGGGGCCGAGGGGATCCATCCCGGTTACGGCTTCCTCGCCGAGAACGCCGAGTTCGCCGCCGCCTGCGAGAAGGCCAAGATCACCTGGGTCGGCCCGCCGCCGAAGGCGATCGAGGCGATGGGGTCCAAGACCCGCTCCCGCGAGCTGATGCAGAAGGCGGGCGTGCCGATCGTCCCCGGCGCCACCTCCCCCGTCGAGGACGTCGAGGCGGCCAAGAAGCAGGCGCGTGAGATCGGCTATCCGATCGCCTGCAAGGCTGCGGGTGGCGGAGGGGGCAAGGGCTTCCGCGTGGCCGTGGACGAGGAGAACCTCGCCGATGCCTTCGAGGGCGCCGCGCGAGAGGGCGAGAAGTTCTTCAGCGACCCGACCGTCTACCTCGAGCGCTACATGGAGGACCCGCGTCACGTCGAGGTGCAGGTCCTCGCGGACTCCAAGGGAAACGTGATCCACCTCGGCGAGCGCGACTGCTCGATCCAACGCCGCCACCAGAAGCTGATCGAGGAGGCTCCCGGGCCCAAGGTCGACGACGAGATGCGCGAGCGCATCGGCAAGATCGCGACGGAGGCGGCCGCCGCGGTTGGCTATCGCTCGGCCGGGACGGTCGAGGGCCTCCAGGTCGGCGACGAGTACTACTTCCTCGAGATGAACACCCGCGTGCAGGTCGAGCACTGCGTGACCGAGATGGTCACCGGCATCGACATCGTGCGCGAGCAGATCATGATCGCCTCGGGCGAGCCGCTCTCGATCTCGCAGGACGACGTCGACCTTCGCGGACACGCGATCGAGTGCCGGATCAACGCCGAGGCCGCTCATAAGAACTTCGCTCCTGCCCCCGGCAGGATCACGAGCTACCGCGAGCCCGCTGGGCCCGGGGTGCGGGTCGACTCGGGCGTCGAGGCTGGGTCCGAGGTGACCCCGATGTATGACCCGATGGTCGCGAAGCTGATCGTCTGGGACGTCGACCGCGAGCACGCCACCCGACGGATGATCCGCGCCCTCGAGGAGTACGAGGTCGGCGGCGTCACCACCCTGATCCCCTTCCACAAGGCCCTGCTCGCCACCCAGCAGTGGGCCGACGGCGAGACCTGCCGCGACCTCGTCGGCGACCGCGACTGGCTCAAGCAGCTGGCGGCCGAGGAGACGGCCGAGAAGGCGCTTCACGCCGACGATGACGGGGAGCAGGTCACGCGCGACTATAAGGTCGAGGTGGCCGGGAAGCTCTTCGACGTCAAGGTGATCGGCGACGCCGTGGCGGCAGCGGCAGGCGGCGGAGCCGCCCTGAAGCGCCCGCCGAAGCGGGAGCGCTCGAGCGGCGGCGGCAGCGCCGCCTCCGGCGACGACCTGGTCTCCCCGCTGCAGGGCAACGTCTTCAAGGTCCCGGTCGAGCAGGGCCAAGAGGTCTCCGAGGGAGACCTCGTCTGCGTGATCGAGGCGATGAAGATGGAGAACGAGATCACCGCCCACAAGTCGGGCAAGATCACGCAGCTCCCCGCCAAGGAGGGCGCCGCGGTGAATGCGGGCGACCTCCTCGCGAAGATCGAATAGCTTGTGCGCGCGATGAAGCGTGCGCTGCTGATCTCCTTCTGTCTCCTCCTGGTTCTGCCTGCGGCGCCCGCCCTCGCCAAGAAGAAGCACAAGAAGCCGGCGAAGCTCGGCCCTGTGATCACTGCGACCGCGACCGGCAGCAGCATCACATCAGGCGAAACCACAGTCACGGCGACCTGCCCGAGCGGCAAACAGGCCGTGGGGGGCGGCTTCTCGGTGCCGATCAACGCCACGAACGTTCTCTTCGTCACGAGCTCTTATCGCAGCGCCCCCAACGCCTGGACGATCGTCGCGCTGCAAGCGAGAGGGATGGGTGCGGCGACCGCGTTCGCGTATTGCCGTAACGCCAGCAAGTCGATCACCGACATCACCGCGACCGGCACGGTCCCGAGCGGGGATGGGTCGGTGGGGGACGCGAGAGTGGGGTGTCCGGCCGGCACCCGACTCGTCAGCGGCGGAGTCCAGATACACAACGGAGCGACGCCGGGCGATTACGCGCTGCCAATCCTCAACCTGGCGATCAACACCTCGCCGCTTTGGCTCGTCCAGGCGGTGAACAACTCCGGTGGCGCACACACGTTCACCGTGCACGCCTACTGCATGGCGAGGATCGCGGCGCCTCGGATCGTCGATGCGAGCAGCTCCCCCGTGCTTGCGGAAGACGCCACCGGCGCACTCTCCTCACCCAGTTGCCCGGCTCCGAAGAAGCCGAAGAAGGGCAAGAAGAAGCGGAAGAAGAAGCCGGCTCAGCTGCTGTCGGCAGGCGGTTTCGGGAGCCAGGTCACCGCGCCCATCGAGGTCTTCTCCGACAGCCGGATCAACTCGGGCGTCTGGCTGAACTCGGGACCCAACGTCACCGGACCCACGGGAAGCATCCACCTCACCACCCAGGGCATCTGCGTCTAAAGACGCTGCGCCGGGCTACTTCGCGCCGAGCTTCGCCGCGGCTTCGCGGATGTTCTTGACCGTGGCGTCCGGGGCCTTGCGGCCCTCGAGCTTCTCGCCGTGGCGGTTCACCCAGATGGTCGGCACGTTCAGCTTGAGCGCCGGGCCGACGTCGGTCTCGTAGCCCGAGGCGATATGGACCCAGCCCTTCTTGCCGCCGATGCGGCGGGCGCACTCACGCAGGTGGGTGTTGTCGGGCTTGTAGCTGCGGACCTGCTGCGCCGTGACGACCAGGTCGAGCTCGGTGCGCAGGTGACGCCGCGAGATCCCCAGCAGCTTGTCGTCGACGTTGGAGATGATCCCGATCTCGTACCGGTCCCGGAGGCGGTCCAGCGCGGCGTTCGCCTCGCGAAAAGGGGGCCACGACGCCACGCTGTCCGGGAGGAACTGGGCACGGGAGGGCTCGATCGTCCAATCGATCTCCTCGGCGGCCTGCACGGCGGCGCGTCGCAGCACCTCGGCATAGAGCTCGTAGGAGCCGGACATGATCTGGGCCTGCTTCTCGAAGAAGCTCTGCAGGAAGGCTGGGCCGTCGATCGTCAGGCCGTCGCGGTCGGCCTCCCGCTTGAAGGCGTCCATGATGCCCTTCTCCCAATCGATCAGGGTGCCGTAGCAGTCCGTGGTCACCCACTTGATGTCTTTCAGCTTCGGAAGGGCCATAGAGCCGCGGGAGTATTGCAATTTGGTCGTTTCGGCCGCTGCTGACCCCCTCAGCGCGCCCGATCGGCCGTTGTGTACCCTCTCGCGGCCTTGGATCTGCTCGAGTATCAGGGAAAGCAGCTGTTCGCCGGTCACGGCGTTCCCGTGCCGGAGGGCCGGGTCGCCGACACCGTGGAGGACGCCGTCGCGGCGGCCGAGGAGATCGGCTATCCCTGCGTGATCAAGGCCCAGGTGCAGATCGGCGGGCGCGGCAAGGCGGGCGGCATCAAAGTCGCCGCCGACAAGGCCGAGGCCGAGCAGCACGCCGAAGCGATCCTCGGCATGGACATCCGCGGGCCGCGGGGCGAGGGGCCCTTCACGGTTCACCAGGTCTGGGTCGAGGGCGCCTCGGAGATCGAGGCCGAGTACTACGCGTCGATCATCCTCGACCGCTCCGCCAAGAAACTGCTGGCGATGCTCTCCACGATGGGCGGGATGAACGTCGAGGAGATCGCCGAGAAGGATCCGGACGCGCTGGTTCGCCGCCACGTCGAGCCCTCGGAGGGCTTCGGTGAGGCGCAGGCTTCGGCCCTGGTTGCCGACGCCGGAATCCCTGAGGAATACCGCGAGAAGACCGCGGAGGCGCTGGTCAAGCTCTTCACCGCCTTCAACGAGTCCGACGCGACCCTGATCGAGGTCAATCCGCTTGTGGTCACCAAGTCCGGCGACGTGATCGCCCTCGACGCGAAGGTGACGATCGACAACTCCGCGCTCTACCGCCACGAGGACCTAGCCGACCTCGAGGAGGGCTTCATCGAGGACGAGCAGGAGCGGATGGCCAAGGAGAAGGGCCTCACCTACGTGAAGCTCGACGGCGACATCGGCATCCTCGGCAACGGCGCCGGGCTCTGCATGTCCACCCTTGACGTCGTGGCTCAGGCGGGCGGGGCTCCCGCCAACTTCCTCGACGCCGGCGGCGGGTCGAAGGCCGAGGCGATCATCGACGCGCTCACCGTGATCACCTCCGACGAGAAGGTCCGGGCGATCCTCTTCAACATCTTCGGCGGCATCACCCGCTGCGACGAGATCGCCAAGGGCATCATCGAGGCCTCCGACCAGATCGACCTCAAGGTGCCGTTCGTCGTCCGCCTCGACGGGACGAACTCGGAGGAGGGCCTCGGCCTGCTGGCCGACGCCGAACTTCCCGACCTCCACGTCGAGAAGACGATGCTGGGCGCCGCGGAAAAGGTCGTCGAGCTGGCGGGAACCGCATGAGCATCATCGTCGGCAACGAGACCAAGCTCGTCATCTCCGGCCTCACCGGCCGCGAGGGCAGCTTCCACGGCCTGCGCAACCGCGACTACGGCACCGATGTCGTCGCCGGCGTCACCCCGAAGAAAGGTGGCCAGGACGTCGAGGGGATCCCGATCTTCGACACGATCAAGGAGGCCGTCGAGGAGGAGGGCGCCAACACGTCGATGATCTTCGTCCCGGCCCGCTTCGCCGCCGCCTCGATCAACGAGGCCATCGACGCCGGGATCGAGACGGTGATCGCGATCACCGAGCACATCCCGGTTCACGACATGCTCGCCACCTATTGGAAGGCGCGCGACGCTGGGGTCCGCCTGATCGGCCCGAACTGCCCCGGCGTCCTCAGCCCCGGCAAGGCCAACGTCGGGATCATTCCCGCCCAGTTCTTCGAGCAGGGCTCGATCGGGGTCGTCTCCAAGTCGGGGACGCTCACCTACCAGATCGGCAACGAGCTGAAGCAGGCCGGCCTCGGCAACTCGAGCATCGTCGGCATCGGCGGCGATCCGATCGTCGGCTCGGACTTCATCGACATCCTCGAGCTGTTCGAGAAGGACGACGAGACCGAGCTGATCGTGATGGTCGGCGAGATCGGCGGAGACGCCGAGGAGCGCGCCGCCGACTACATCGCCGAGAACATCTCCAAGCCGGTGGTCTCCTACATCGCCGGCTTCACCGCTCCGCCGGGCAAGCAGATGGGCCACGCCGGAGCGATCATCTCCGGCTCCTCGGGCACGGCCGAGGCCAAGAAGAAGGCCCTCGAGGCCCAGGGCATCCGCGTCGGCAAGAGCCCGACCGAGACGGCCCAGCTCGCCGCCGAGACGATCGGCGCGAAGGCCTAGTTCTTCTTCAGCTTCACTTTCTCCGAATCGGTGAAGGGTGGGGCGCCGTTCGGCGTGTAGGTGATCGACACCTTCACCTTCGCCTTGCCGGAATTGTTCAGCTTCTTCTTCGTCTTGCCCTTGGGCTTGACGAGCAACTTCACCGTGCTCCCGGCGCCGACGGAGACCGACTTCCCGGCGGAGCTCCTCTTGACACCCTGACCCGACAGGGTCACGGTGCCCGGATCGGTGACCGTGACCGGCAGCTTTGCGGTTCCGGATTTCTTGTTGAGCTTCGATTTCCCGGCATCCAAGCCGTTCACGGCGACCGCATCGACCCCAGCGTTGAGGACATCTTCGGTGACCGTCACGGCGAAGCGCAGGCGCACGGTCTGACCGGCGAGTGCCGACAGGTCGGCGGTCTTGACTGTCGGCGACAGGGTGGTCGGTGCTCCGGTGGCGGTCCGCAAGACGGTTGCGAGGATGTCTCCCGGGGAAACCGAGTCGAGCGGCACGGCCGCCCTCATCACGTCGATCCGGTACTGCTCGTTCGGCGGAGCAGCCGGATCCAGGGAGTCCGGTGAGACTATCGGCGCCTCAGCTCGGTAGTAGGCGAACATGCTCAGCTGGATCGCATCCAGGCCGGCCGGGAGCGTCACGTCCTGGTGGAGGATCTCCCGGGACTCGCTCACCTGAGCGGTCGCGGCCGCGAAGTTGCCCTGCGGAGGTGCGAAGAAGCTCCCGGCGTCGGCCGCGGGATACGTGAACCAGTCGCCGTCAGCAGGGCTGGGGAAGTCGTCGACCTGCCAACCCGAGAGGGTTCCCGTCTCGAAGTCACCGTTGGTGACGATGGAAGCGGTGGCGGCGCTTGGCACAGCCAGCGCGGTCACCAGTGCGGTGGCAAGAAACAGGAGACGGCCTCTCGAGAACATGCGCTTTCGCCCCTTCCCTAGACAGCCGGGACCCTCTCAGAGCACCCGCCCGCGTGTCAAGACGAGTTTTCGCCGAGACGATCGGCGCGAAGGCCTAGGCCTTCTTCTTCAGCTTCACCTTCGCCTTCTCGATGATTGGAAGAGCGCCGGTCGGCGTGTAGGTGACGGTCACCTTCACCTTCGCCTTGCCACGCTTGTCGAGAATCTTCTTCGTCTTCTTGTTCGGCTTGACGAGCACCTTCGTTGTGCCGCCGCTCGTCGCGACCGCCTTCGAGGCCGACGCGGAGCTGGTCTTTCCCAAACGGCGCAGACGCGGTCAAGCGGGGTCAGGCCGACTGCTGCGAAGCGCGGCGCCGAAGCTTCGCGCGCGCCCTGGCTGCCCGCTTCTGCTCCTCGCTGAGCGTGAGCGACCGCTTTCGCGGTGTCGGCGCGGGTTGTGGCGCTGCTGGTGCCTGGACTGGGTCCCGCTCGGGCTCCGGCACGGATGCGGCCTCGGGAGCGGTGGCCTGTTGGGGTTTGGCCGGTCCGGTCCTCCGCTTGACCTTGCCCTGATCGAGCCGGCCGCCGAGTAGCTCCTTCGCCGCCCGGACCGCCTCCTTCGGCGTCAGGTAGGTCACCCAGGAGGCGATCTTCCCCTCGTTCACCACCCAGAGGCCTCCGAAACGCCGATCGACCTCAGTGCCCTCCTTGGGCTTGCCGCGCTCCCGGCAGATCGCCACGACCTTGCCCGGGCCGACCTCGGCGATGTCCTCGACCTCGAAGCGATAGGACTCCCAGCTGTCGAGGTAGCGGCGCATCGCGCGCTGGACGTCCTCGTGCTTCCAGACCAGATCGCCGTCGGGGCGCGAGGCACGCTCGTCCCAGCGGATCAGGGGATCGGCGAGCGCGAGGGCGATCTCGCAGTCGCCGTTGCCATAGGCCTGCAGCGCGATCTTGACCAACTCGAGCGACGCCGGCATCGGGCAACAGTATTGCCAACGCACCGGGCGCTTTGGACGACCTCCCCCGGTTGGGAGGGCATCCAATGGCCCCAGGTCCCCCTTCCTCGGGCATTCGCGGCCTTCATCCCCCGCGCGGCTCAGTATCGCACCGTTCGTATACTCGATGCGCCGGTGGCCGAACGAACGATCAGCTTCGCCCGTGGCGCGCCCAGCGCCGACATCCTCCCTCACGACGCCGTGCGCGAGGCGGCGGCGCACGCCCTCGAATCCGACTGGGAGAAGGCGCTCAGCTACGGCACCGGCCGCGGGCACCCGGGCCTCTGCGACTGGATCGCAGAGCTCCACGGCGTGAAGCCCGAGCAGGTCATGGTCACGAACGGGTCGATGGAGGGCGCCGCCCTCCTCTTCCGCCATCTGGTCTCCCAGGGAGACCGCGTCGTCGTCGAGCAGCCCACCTATGACCGCACCCTCCTCCTGCTGCAGCAGGCCGGCGCCGAGCTGATCGGGGCTCCGCTGGAGTCGGACGGCGTCGACCCGGCGGCGGTCGAGTCCGCGTGCGGCCAGGGGCAGGTCTCCCTCGCGCACGTGATCCCCAACTTCCACAACCCCGCCGGCTGCACCCTCTCGGCCGAGAAGAGGAAGGCGCTGGTGCGGTTCGCTGCCGATCACGGGTTCACGCTGTTCGAGGACGACCCGTACCGACTGATCTCCTTCGACGAGAGTCGCGCCGAGACGATGCTGGACATGGATGGCGCGGATCGGGTGATCCACGCCTCCTCGTTCTCCAAGTCGGTCAGCCCGGGGGTCCGGGTCGGCTATCTGGTCGGGCCCGAGGAGCAGATCACGACGCTCGCCAAGCGCGCGAACGAGACCTACATCTCGCCGAACATGCTCGCCGAGTCGATCGTCTTCGAGCTCTGCAGCTCGGGAGGCCTCGACGAAAACCTGAAGGTCGTGAACGCGGCGCTGCGCGAGAGGCGAGACGCGCTGGTCGAGGCGCTCCACGAGCACATCCCCGAGGCCGAGTTCGTGGTTCCGGCCGGCGGCTACTTCCTCTGGCTGGATCTCAAGGACGACGTCGACACCAAGGCCCTGCTGGCCGAGGCGAAGCAGGAGGGCGTCACCTTCGTCGCCGGGCCCGACTTCATGCTCGACGGCGGCTCATCGAGCCTGCGGCTCTCGTTCGCGCCCGTCCCGGCGGGCGATGTGGACGAGGGCGTCCAGCGGCTGGCGCGTGCCCTCGAGCGGCTCCGCGCCGGAAGGTCCAGCGCGGAGGCCGCCGCCTAGACCCGGTGCCCCAGGATCTCCTGGGCGCGCCTGTAAAGGTTGAGGTCCTCGGCGCGGGTCGGGTAGGGCTTGCGCTTCTGCTCGTTGCGGTGCGCCTCGATCGCTCTGGCGATCGAGACCAGCCTGCGCTCGGCGACATTGCGGTCGGTGATCAGAGTGCGGGTGCCTGCTTCCATTTTGCCTTTCCCCCGTTTGTTGAGTGACTTACTCGACTATGCACGGTGGAGCGTAGCAAGAAGTCTGCGTCGCTTTCCTGAAGCGCGAGATAACGGTTGGTAAAGACCGCTACGACGCGCGTAGGTTCGGTGGGGAGCACGGAGGCGGGCACTGACATCGGCTGGCACGCTCTGTGGAGCCACTTCCAGTGTTAGAGCTATCGAGGGATTGATGAGACGCTCTCTGATTGCCAGCTTCGCCTCGCTGCTCGCCTCGCTGCTGATCGCACCGGCGGCTCAGGGAGTTCCCGGGGTCAAAACCCTGAAGCTGGAGGGCCAGTTTGCCGGCGAGCCCACGGCGCCCGTCCAGATGAAGATCGACTACCTGATCGAGCACAGGAACGGACACAAGAGGCTGATCCCCAATCGGGTCAGGCAATTCGAGTACTCGTTTCCCGGGCTGGTCAGCTGCGATCAGGGGAGCACGCTCGTCGGGGGTGGGTTCGATTACGAGCTCAACATCCCGATCGCAAAGAAGCGCTTCTCCTCCACCTACATGACCACCACTCCGGCCACACAGAGCACGGTGAAGCTGGTCGGCCAGAAGATGTGGCAGGGCACTACGAAATGGAGGGGCCCTCGAAAGAAGCCCCCGGGCCGGAAGTTCTTCTGGAAGAGGGCCTCGGGGACGCTCAGCATCATCGACTACGACTGGCCCGATGTGGGGTTCAGCAACTGCAGCAGCACCCGCCCCGCGTCCTGGTCTGCACACCAGTGTCTCGGTCCCGGTCCCTCTTACATCCCCCTATGCCAAGCCTTCGGTAGCGGACATACCGCGAAGTCGGGTGGCTAGCGGCCGTAGCGATCTGAGCTGATCACCAGCTGATCCGGCAGCGGCGGACGCGGCTCCGGGGCGGGGTCGGCGCGGACGGAGACGGTCTCGGCGACGCTCTTCGAAACCGGGTGGCTGCCGTCGTCGGACGCCACGACGACCTCGTCATCGTCCGAGCTCTCGAGAGTGCCCTTCAGGCCCGGATGGAGGCCGGTGCCCTTCAGGTAATGGAGGATCTCCTCGGCCTCGTTCTCGAAGCGCAGGATGACCACATCGGCTCCGGGCTCGACATCCGCCAGCAGTACACCCTCCTCGCGGACGCCCTCGACGATCGGGTGGCCGTGCGGGCAGGTCTTCGCGTCGCCGATCGCGGCGAGCATCCGCTCCTCGAGGACCGGCGACATCGCGTGCTCGAGGCGCTCGGCCTCCTCATGCACCTCGTCCCAGGGGATGCCGAGGACGTCGGTGAGGAAGCGCTCGATCAGCCGGTGGCGGCGGACGATCGCCTGCGCCTCGCCCCGGCCGCGCTCCGTGAAGGTGAGGGACTTGTCGTCGGCGCGCGCGACGTATCCGTCGCCCTCGAGCCGGCCGATCATTTCGTGGACCGTCGGCGGCGAGAGCTGCATCGCGCGGGCGATGTTCGCCCCGTTGATCTGCAGCCCGGCCTCCTCGAGCCAGAACATCGTCTGCAGGTACTCCTCCTCGGCGACCGTGGCCTGGGGCATGGCCCGATCCTACTTGGAGCGGCTTGTCCTCTTCTCCAGGGAGCGCCTGAGCGCCTCGAGCCGGTCGTCCCACTCTGCGCTCACCATCTGGATCCAGTGAGCCGCCTCGTCCAGCGGCTGGGGGCGAAGCTTGTAGTGGGTCTCGCGTCCCATGCGCGAGGCGCTGACGAGCTCGGCCCCGTGCAGCGCGGATAGATGCTTGGCGACGGCCTGGCGGGTGATCGGGAGCTGCGCGGCGAGGCCGCTCGCCGTCACCGTCCCCCCGCGCGCCAGCGTCTCGACGACCCGGCGCCGCGTCGGATCGGCAAGTGCGTCGAAGACCGCGTCGACGTGTCGGTGAGCCGGTGCCCTCAAGCGACGAGTGCGAATCGCAGTGACTGCCGCAGGCGGGCGAGGGGCGGGCCCCAGCCGCCGGCTGCCATCGCCATCGGCGTCTCCACCACGGTCACGCGGCTGCCGCCCGGAAGGGCTTCGATCGTGAACTCGACGAAGCTCTCGCCCTCGCCCGGACGCGACCAGGTGAAGGAGAACCTCTCGTTCTCCTCGAGCGTCTGGACGGTTCCGCTGCGCTCGCCTTCGTCATCGCGGACGGCGATCTCGCCGCCCTCGGTCGGGTCGAGCTCTACCTCCGGCGCGAGCCATTCCTCGAGCCGGTCCTCGTCGGTGAGCGACTCCCAGACCTCCTCGGGAGTAGCCTCAACGAGAGTCTCGCGCTCGACCCACGGTGTCTTCTCGTCCTGGCGGTCTGGCGTCGTTGTCTTGTCTCGCAACTCCATGGTTGCCTATGCTACCGTAGGTCACGCAACCCATAGGTTGCACATATCGATCCGGAACAGGAGGTCTTGCCGATGCCGATGGTCCCGACAGTCGTTGAGCAGAGCGCCAGAGGAGAGCGCTCGTACGACATCTTCTCCCGGCTGCTCAGCGACCGGGTCATCTTCCTGGGCACACCGATCGACGACCAGGTCGCGAACCTGATCGTCGCGCAGATCATCCACCTCGAGTCCGAGGACCCGGACAAGGAGATCTCGCTCTACATCAACTGCCCCGGCGGGGTGGTCTATTCCGGCATGGCCATCTACGACGCCATGCAGTTCGTGAAGCCGGACGTGCGGACCATCTGTTACGGCGTGGCGATGTCGATGGGCTCCCTGCTCCTCACCGGCGGTGCCGAGGGCAAGCGGATGGCCCTGCCGAATTCGCGGATCCTGATTCACCAGCCGAGCGGCGGCTTCGAGGGGACCGCAGCGGACATCGAGATTCACGCCAGGGAGACGCTCGAGCTGCGAGACCGAATCGACGGGATCTACGCGAAGCACACGGGCAAGTCGAAGGAGCAGGTTCGCGAGGACATGGAGCGCGACCGCTTCTTCAAGGCCGACGAGGCGGCGGAGTACGGGCTGATCGACCGGGTGATCTCGCAGCGCGAAGTCGAGCAGCGCCGAACCGGCTTCTCGGCGAACGGCGACGGCTAGCTCTTGGCCACCAGCATTCGCTCCACGTCCTCGAGCACCCGGCGGAACCCGCGTGCGAGGACGGGCTGCCAGACGAGCTCCTGCGCGCCGCCCACCACGGGAATCGGGACGCTGAAGCTGGAGCGCCAGTCGACCCTGGTCCCGCCTGGATCGGGGCTCAGCGTGATCGAGCCGCCATCGTGCTTGAAGGGGACGTTGAGCTTGACGATCAGGTAGTCGAGGCGGGTGGGGCGCTCGTAGGCGGTGATCTCTTCGTCGAATGTGAGAGGCCGGACCTTGATGCGGCGCAGGGCTCCCACGCCGTTGGGCGGGGGGTCGCCCTCGCGAATCAGCTCCGAGCCGTTGATCCCGCGAAACCGGTCGTAGTTGGCGTGTTCGGCGAGCCGGTCGAAGATCTCCTCGGGCGGCGCCGGAATCGTGCGGGTGACGTGGATGCTGCGCATCAGCCGCCCGCCAGCGTAGAGACGATCGCCTCGTAGACGCCGTCACCCATGTAGCCCTCTGTGACGGTGACGTTCGGTCGCCCGCCGATCGCGTCGCGCAGGGCGGGATCGCGCTCGGGCCCGTTGGCCGGGACGAAGAAGCGGCCGACGACCTCGGCGACCGAGAGGTCCTCGACCGAGTCGCCGATCGCGATGCAGTCCTCCGGCGCATATCCCCGGACCTGCTGGTGGTAGGCGACCGCCCGCGCCTTGCTCGCCGTGTCGGGAAGCAGGTGGTACGCGTGGGCGGGCCCCTCGATGCCGTCCATCGGCGCGAAGATCGCCCCGTTGTCGATCAGCTTCAGCCCGCGATGGCCGCGCTCGGCCAGGAGCTCGTTCGCCTCGGCCGTGTCGACCTTGCCGCGGAAGAGCAGCGAGAGCTCGCGCTGCCGATGCCAGGGGCTGTGCCACTCCAGCCGGCCCGCGAAATGATCGAAGAGCTCGTCGGGGACGCCGCTGTCGACCATCGTCTCCGCCAGCGTCTTTCCCTCCTCGACCTCGGCGTCGCCGATCAGCTCGGTCCGCTCGCCGTCGATGACGACCAGGCAGCCGACCTCGCAGATGTAGGAGCGCGAGCCGATCAGCTTCGCGTCCTCCATCACCGAGGCCTCTCGGCGCCCGGATTTGATCACCACCTCGACGTCGGCGCGATGGCAGGCCTCCAGGGCCCGTGCCTGACGCAGGGAGAACTCGCCCTCGGCGTCGCGGAAGAGGGATCCCCATCTTCCGAGGAGAGTCCCGTCGAGGTCGGTGTAGACGCAACGGAGCGGCATCGGCGAACCGTAACCTGAGGCGATGGCAAGGAGCTGGCAGCTGCGCGACCGAGTGATCGATCTGGAGCGGCCCATCGGCGCCGGCATCGTCAACGTCACCGACGACTCGATGTTCGAGGGAGCGCGAAGCGGGACGCCGGACCGTGCCGTTGAGGATGGCCTGGCGCTGGCGGAGTCCGGCTTCGACATGCTCGACGTCGGCGCGGTCGCGGCGCGCAGCGGCCCGCCGGTGCCACCTGAGGATGAGGCCGCGCGGCTGGTCCCGGCCATCCGCGGACTCGCGGAGCGCACGGAGCGGCCAATCTCGGCGGACACGTTCTCGCCCGAGGTCGCTCGCGCGGCGCTCGACGCGGGGGCCGTGGCGATCAACGACATCGGCGGCGGGGCGGACGCGATGCTCGACGTCGCGGCGGAGAGCGGCTGCGGGCTGGTGCTCATGCACATCGAGGGACCGCCCCGGGAGGACCGCCCCACACCGCGCTACGACGATCCGGTCGACCACCTGCGCCGCTGGTTCGCCGAACGGCTCGAGGTGGCCGCCGCGCGGGGCGTCTCCGAGGATCAGATCGCGCTCGATCCGGGGCTCGACTTCGACCTCTCCCCGACCGACGACCTGGAGATCCTCCGCAGGCTCGGCGAGCTGAAGGTCCTCGGCCGGCCGCTCTACGTGTCGCTCTCCCGCAAGGACTTTCTCGGCGCGGTGCTGGCCGGCTCCTGGGAGGAGCGGCTGCCCGCCGGCGAGCGGGAATGGGCCACCGCCTCCGCGGTCGCGCTCGCTGTCAGGAACGGAGCCGACATCCTTCGCCTGCACGATCCGAGTGCGCTGCAGGCGATGCGAATCGCGGGTGCGATCGAGTCGGAGGGAGCCGCGATTGGCTAGCGGCACAACGGTGTCCGGAGGCGCCTGGGAGCCGGCCCTGGGCCCCGCGCGGGAGGACGGGCGGCTGGTCGCCGAGTCGGCAGAGCCGGCGACGATGGCCAAGCTCACGGGGCTGCCCGGGGACCTCGACCCGGCCCTCGCCGAAGCCCTGGCGGGCGCTGGGATCGAATCCCTCTACTCCCACCAGGCCGCGGCCTACGAGACCGCTCGCCGGTCGAACCTGATCCTGACCAGCGGGACCGCCTCCGGAAAGTCCCTGTCGTTCAACCTGCCCGTGCTCGACGGCATCGCGCGCGAGCCGCTCAGCCGCGCCTTCTACCTCTATCCGACCAAGGCCCTCGCCCAGGACCAGGCCCGCAAGCTCGGCGAGCTGCGTGCACCGGGACTGCGCGAGGCGATCTATGACGGCGACACGCCGCGCGAGGACCGGCCGAGCATCCGGAGGCGGGCGAACCTGGTGCTCACCAACCCCGACATGCTCAACGTGGGGGTCCTCCCACACCACAAGCGCTGGGGCGACTTCCTCGCGAACCTCGGCTGGGTCGTCGTGGACGAGGCTCACACCTACCGCGGTGTGTTCGGCTCGCACGTGGCGAACGTCCTGCGCCGGCTTCGCCGGGTGGCCCGGATCTACGGGGCCGAGCCCCGCTTCATCCTCGCCTCGGCCACGATCGCAAACCCGGGTGAGTTGGCCGAGCGGCTCACCGGCATGCCCTTCGAGCTGCTCGACGACGATGGCGCGCCGCGGGCCGGCCGCGAGATCGCGATGTGGAACCCGCCGGTCATCGAGCAGCACACGATGACGCGGCGCTCGCCCGTCTCCGAGGCGGCCGACCTGCTGGTCGAACTGGTCTCCCGCGGTGTGCGGACCATCTGCTTCATGCGCAGCCGGCGTGGAATCGAGCTGATCAACCGGTTCGCCTCAGACGAGCTGGCCAGGCGGGGGCAGGGGGCGCTCGCGGACCGCATCGCGCCGTACCGGGCGGGATACACGCCCCAGCAGCGGAGGGAGATCGAGGCCCAGCTCTCCTCCGGCGACCTCCTCGCCGTGGCGGCGACCGACGCGCTCGAGCTGGGAATCGACGTCGGGGAGCTCGATGCGGCGATCTGCGTGAACTTCCCGGGGACGGTCGCCAGCCTGCGCCAGATGTGGGGCCGCGCGGGACGGCGGCGGCGAGGCCTGGCCGTCTACGTCGCCGGAGAGGACGCCCTGGACCAGTTCTTCTGCCGGCACCCGGACGAGTTCCTGGAGCGCCCGGTCGAGGCGGCGATCCTCGACCACCGCTCCGAGCAGATCCAGCTCCAGCACCTGCTCGCCGCCGCCTACGAGGCGCCGCTCGGGCCGGGCGACGACGAGGTCCTCGGCGAGGGCTGGCGCGACCGAGCGGAGCAGCTGGTGACCGCCGGCGAGCTGCGTCGCGGGCGTGGTGAGCGCTACCTGACTCGCACCGGCGACTTCGTCGCGGGAAGGATCGCGCTGCGCTCCTCATCCGTCGACAGCGTCGCCGTCGTCGACTCCACCTCGGGCGAGATGATCGGCAACGTGGAGGCCGGACGCGCCTTCTCCACGGTCCACCCAGGAGCGATCTACCTCCATCTCGGCCGCTCCTACGAGGTCGTGGAGCTCGACGTCGGTGCGCGTCGCGCGATGGTCAAGCCGTTCGAGGGCGACTACTACACGCAGGTGAAGAAGGAGACGGAGGTCTACGTCGAGGGGATCGAGACGCAGCGGCGGGCGCTCGGCGTCGAGCTCACCTTCGGCACCGTCTCGGTCTCCGAGCAGGTGATCGCCTACCAGCGCAAGCGGCTGGGCGACAACAAGGTGATCGACATCATCTCCCTCGACCTGCCGGAACAGGACTTCGTCACCCAGGCCCTCTGGTACGTGATCGGGGACAGGATGGCCGCCGCGCTCCCAAGCGAGGTCCTGCTCGGCGCGCTGCACGCCTCCGAGCACGGCCAGATCGCGGTGCTCCCGCTGATCGCGATGTGCGACCGCTGGGACATCGGCGGGCTGTCGACCAACATCCACCACCAGACCGGCTCGCCGACGATCTTCATCTACGACGGGCATCCCGGCGGCGTCGGAATCACGCGGCGCGGCTACGAGGAGTTCGAGCGCCTGGTCGGCGACGCCGACCGGCTGATCCGCGAGTGCCCGTGCGACGACGGCTGCCCCTCCTGCGTGCAGAGCCCGAAGTGCGGCAACCTGAACGAGCACCTCCACAAGGGCGGCGCCCTGGAGCTGATGGGCCGCATGCTGCGGGAGGGCAGGGCGAAGGCCTCGTGAGCGGCCGGCTGCAGATCTCCGTCATCGGCGGCGCCGAGGGGGAGCCGGAGATCATTCAGACAGCCGAGGCCGTGGGGCGCGGGATCGCCGAGGCGGGCGCGGTGCTCGTCTGCGGCGGGCGAACGGGCGTGATGGAGGCCGCATCGAAGGGCGCCTCGGAGGCGGGCGGGACCGTTGTCGGCGTCCTCCCCAGCACCTCACCGAGCCGAGGCAAACCCCTACGTCACCCACGCGATAGCCACCGGCGTCGGCGAGGCGAGAAACCTGGCGGTGGTCGCGTCGGGCGCGGCCGTCATCGCGATCGGCGGTGAGTGGGGAACGCTTTCGGAGATTGCCCACGCCCGCAAGCTCGGCCGCCCGGTCGTCGCCATCCACAGCTGGACACTGCGGAACCGCGCCGGCACCGACCTGGGGATCGTCGAGGTCGAGTCGGCCGATGAGGCGGTCAGCACGGCTCTCTCGGCCGCTCAGGGATAGCGAGCGCGCAGCGCGAGAATCGCCAAGGCATGGGACCAGGCCAGCGGGGTGGTCGAGGTCGGTTGACCGGTGCGCGCATCAACCCTCTCCGGCAGGGTCCCGACCGGAGTCTCCGCTCGTCGCAGCTCACCCAGCAGGCGGTCCGCGGCCCGGTCCTCACCGAGCTCCGCCAGCGCCCAGGCCGACCACGCGGTCGGGGCGGTCCAGACCTCGCCCGGGGTCCAGCCTTCGATCGGCGGGATGCCGTAGGGGGTCGATTCACGCGTGAGCGCGAGCAGCGTGGTCTCGACCGCTCCGCGCAGACCCCGGCTGGGGAAGACGGTCAGGGCCCAGGCGGCCGAGGAGTCCAGCTCGCTCGAGCCCTCCTCACGAACGAGGCCGCGCGAAGGTCAGAAAGCGCCGCTTGATCTCATCTGCCGGGACGCCCGCAGCGATCGCGTTGCCCAGCAGGTCACCCGTGACGTTCTCCCCGTAGTCCTGGCGGTCTTGCCAATCGAGGGGTTCGTGGCGATCTGTGGTCGATATACGACCACGGACGTGCACAGACTCGCCGACAGCCCGATTCGCCGCCGCGATCCAGCCCTCCCCATCCCCAGCCGCAGTTCGTCCCGGCACCCGGTCTCCGTCGGGATAGAACCGCGCGGCGTCATTGACATCGAGGCTGGTCAAGAAGGCAACCACGCGGCCCGCCTCACGATCGAGCCCGGCGGCGTCCAGCGCGATCGCCCCGGCCGCGGCGTCGCGCGGCCAGACGTAATCCCAGCCGTCGCGGTGACCGGCGACCAGCGCGCCGTTGCGGTCGGTCAGCGCGACCAGGACCTGGGCGGACCGGCGGTAGAGCCGGCGGGCCCAGCGGGGCGCACCGGGGCCCAGGGGAGCCAGCCGCTTCGGAACCGAGGCTGAGGGGAGAGCGATGGAGAGCGGCTCGGGCGGCTGCTCGGTGGCACCCGACGCCGACGTGACGACGAGGACGACCGCGCCGGCCGCGACGATGCTCCTGATCACTCCTCGGACGCTAGCCGGTCGTCTAGCCTTTGCGGCCGCCCCGGCGAGGTAGCTCAGTTGGTAGAGCACACGACTGAAAATCGTGGTGTCGCCAGTTCGATTCTGGCCCTCGCCATTTCAGAATCGGCTTGCTGATGCGGTTTGCGATCACCTGCCCCCTGCTCCTGAGAGGGGGTCGCCGGTGAGATTCCGGGGTCTTGGCCCAAACGTGGCCCAATCAGCTCCTC
Source organism: uncultured Solirubrobacterales bacterium (assembly GCA_963815045.1). Classification (GTDB taxonomy): domain Bacteria; phylum Actinomycetota; class Thermoleophilia; order Solirubrobacterales; family 70-9; genus DASUPK01. The sequence goes on along the minus strand of CAWFET010000001.1, from coordinate 15,324 downwards.
AACGGGCTCTGACGAGTCTGAACGGCGCTTTCGTCGACGCCCGCCATCTGCTCGCGAGCCCGCCTGATCAGCCGGTCGAAGCTGGTGCCGTGGCTGCGATCGACGCGCTGCTCGAGCTGCGCGTAGACGTCGAGGGTCATCTTCGAGTCGGCGTGCCCGACCTGGCCCATCACCCACTTGACGTCGAAGTTGTTGGCGAGCAGGGCGATGGAGATGTAGGTGCGGCGGAGGGTGTGCGGCGTGACGTTGGGAAGCGGCGGCAGGCCCTTCTGCTCGAGGCGCTGCTGGCGAGGCGAGCGGCGTCGCCGACGATCTGGCCGACCCGTTGCCGGCTGATCCGGCCGCCGCGCAGATTCGGGACCAGGTAGTCGTCGGGACCATCGGGGGCGCCGATTCGGCGTAGACGGTCCAGGTGGGTGACCGCCGCCTCGACCAGGTCGGGGCTCATCTGCACCTCCCGGACACCGCTCTCGGTCTTGGAGTCCGAGATGTGAAAGCGAGCGCCGGCCGGTTCGTGCAGGCGAACCTGACCGATCCGAAGATCACAGAGCTCGCTGGCTCGCACCCCGCTGCGGCCGAGGATCTCGCAGACGATGCGGCGCCCAGCGTAGCCGCGGCCCACCTGGGCACCGAGTACTCGCAGATGGTGGCTGACGGTGGATTTGGCGATGCCAAGCTCGGCGGCAATCTGAGTCGGGCGCAGCCCTGGCGAGGAAGCCGCGAACCATCGCGGTCGTCGGCCCGACATCCTCTGAGACGCTCTGCGGGAGCTGGATGTCCTGTTCGGCCGCGGCGTCCAGCAAGCAGGCGAGCTCGTCCATCTCGAGAAAGGTTCGCTTCGGCTTCGGAACGCGGACCCGCATGCGCTTCGAGCGCACCGGGTTGTGATCGGTGTGGCCGTCCTCGATCGCCTCGTCGAGGATCGCCGCCAGGCAGTCGAGAGCTTGCGCAACGACGACGGTCCGAGCGGACGCTCCAATCGGCCGAGGCGGTCTCTGAGCTCAGCGCCGGCGGCGATTGCCTCGCGGAGCTCGGCGGCCTCGCGGAGCTTGTGGGACTTGAACTGAAGACAGAGCTCCTTGTCGATCTGATCGAGCCGGTGGTGGGCGAAGAAGGGCAGCAGGTGCCGGTCGAGGCGCCAGCGATAGTCATTCGCAGTTGCGGTCGAGATCGGCTTCTCTCCGAGCAGCCCGTCGATCTTCGCCTGCAGCCACCAGCTGGCGTAGGCCTCGAAGGTCGGGGCCGGGGCTGTCAGCGACGGTGTTGGGTGCGGCGGCCTCGGGCGGCTTCCAGACTCCGGCCCGCACCCGCGCGAGGATGTTGCCGAGCTCACGACGCGCGGTCCGTTCGTCCCAGCCACCTCCGCAGCCGCAGTCGCAGCCTGCGGCCTCGTGCAGGACGATGCGCTGCCGCTCGCCGTGAGCGCGGAAGCGAAGGCCGAAGGCACGAGAGCCGTCGGCGAGGGGTCTTATCTCGATTGAGCCTTTCGGCTGAGGTGGCATCAGCTCACTCCCGATCGCTTGCGAGTGCTTCCGTTATACCGCCGCACCTGCGGCCCCCGGGTTCTCCGGCGAGGCGGGTGTGGCGTGTCGGCTTCGCCAGGGTCGAGGCGGCTGCGAACGACCTCCAGGTCGAAACGGAGCCTTCCCTTCTCGCCGCCGAGACGGATCGCTCCGAGCTCCTTCGCGTGGGCGTAGACCCAGTCTCGGTTGACGTCGAAGAGCCGGGCGAGCGTGGCGGCGTCGACCAGGCGCACGGCGGCGCGATGGGTTGTCTGCGGTGCGGGTTCACCGGATTCGCGCAAGATCTCCACGACGCGCCTGGCAATGGCCTCCACGTCTTGATCGTTCAAGCTCACCTGGGTAAGCCCTCTTGCAACGCCGCACTCCCCCTCCCCCTCGCCCAAGTCGCGGCCGTCGCGCCCGACGAACGGCCTCTCGCTGCTGCGGGGTGCCTGGGGCGGGAGAAATTCATCACCTCCAAGACGGTGACTGGGCCCGAATCGACACCCCTCTCAGGCAGGGAAGAGGCCCGGCGCCTTGCGGCGCCGGGCCTCCGGGCGAATCGGGACGGCTAGGAGTCGTGCTCCGCTAGCCTCGTCCGAGCGCTCGGGCTTGTGAGTCCAGGAACTGGACCTCGCGCGCGACCACCGAGTGGCGCGAGCGGGGGGTGCCGTTCGACTGCCACTGGGAGAGCCGCAGGCTGCCGTCGACGCCGACGCGCGAGCCCTTGGAGAGGTGCTGCGCGCAGGCCTCGGCCTGGCGGTTGAAGGCTCGCCACGTCGATGTAGAGCGGCGGCATCTTGCCGCGGCCGTTGACCGCGATCCGCAGGTCGCAGACCTTGGTGCCGTCGCGCTCGGAGAGCTCGGGGTCCTTGGTGAGTCGACCGACCAGGTTGACGCTGTTCATGTGCTTCTCCTTCCGTGCCCGGTGGGGCTTGGTCTTTGCTTGCGAAGCGACTCAGCCCCGGGAAGGCGAGCGGCGCACCGACGAAGCGAGGGGAAGGGAGCGAAGCGACCTTGCGCCGTGAGCCGTCGGGGCAAAATCGAGCGGAGCTGCAAAGGCCTGCCTGCCGGGTGGAAGGCACGAAGCCGGGGGTCAGCTTGGCCGTGTAGACGGAGACCCTGGAGGCAGGCGCTCGGACCCAGGTTCGCCCTACGGAGACCGAAGAGGCGTGTGTCGGTGAGTGTCGCTCACCCCGTCGTGGTTCTGGCCTCAAGCAGCGAGTCACCAATGACTACTTGGCGAGCCGACGAAGCGTTTCGCGGTTTGCTCGGATCGCCGCTCGGATCTTCGAGCGCCGGTCGTCACGACTCCCGCGCAGGGCGAAGGGAAGCTTCGACGCCTTGCGCTTGGAAGTCGTGTCCGCGTCAGGCTTCACCGCGGTCGATTGTTGCAGTCGTGGGAGTTAGTCTCGATTGGACAATTGCGATGTGGGTGAGCGCCGGGCATTCACCGCTCGTGATGCCCGGCGCACGTGTCACGGCGTGCCTTGAGTGTCGACAAGCATGGCGCACGCGCCGAGCCCGGCCCAGGTGGCGAGGACGAAGGGCCCCCTCTCCCCGAGCGCGGGGAAGACGGCGGAGGCCCGCGAGACGGAGGCGACGCTCACGGGTCAGGGTCACCGCCTTTCGTCCGGTCCCGGCCCAGACGAGCCACCGCCTGGCGTGGCACCACGCCGAAGCGAGCGATGAACTCCAATACCTCCAGGTCGCGTCGCTGGTCCGATCCGTTCTCCCCCCCGGCATCAGCCCCCCTCCTCCTTCCTTACTCTCTCTCCTTCCCCCTCTCGCCAGACCGCCCCAGCCACTCGCCCCGCCAGCCCCTGCCCGATGGACGCAGCCGACCACGTGCGCACACATCGTGTGTGTGCGTGGTCGGCGGCGGGAGTCGGGCGCAAACCGCATTGCCCATGCGGAGCGGTGGTAGACGCGCCGGCTAAGGATTCGTCTACAACCCATGGCCCCCCTGAGACGGTGGGGAGGCGTGAATCGATTCCCTCTTGGGAGAGCGACCGGGCCCACTACGCCCGAATCGCTCTCCCGGTATCGCCGATCGGATGGGTTCAGCGCCGGGTAGATTTGGGGCCGTGGTAAACACTGACGTTTCCAAGCGATGCGGATTCGCCCGTACGATCAGCCGGCCAGGAGGGATCGCCGTGCTCGCGGTACTGACGATGCTCTTCCTCTTCGCTCAGCTGCCGGCAACCGTGACGATGAACGACCGCGGCGTGAGTATCACGGACCTCGAGTTCGCCGGGTCGAGCGCGGCGTCACATCGCATGGTGGAGACGCTCGAACACCCCGGCCGCGTCGCGGCGGCCTGGCAGCTCGTCATCGATTTCCCCTTCCTGATCGCCTATGGCCTGCTGATCGCCGGGCTCTGCCTGGCGGTGGGGGGCGCGCTGGCTCGGGCGGGGTCGGGTCGACTCGGGGCCGTCGTCTCTGTGCTCGCCCTCACGGGCCCGATCGCCGCGGCCTGCGATCTTTCGCAGAACATCGGCCTCTTCTTCGTCATCAACCAGCACACGCAGCAGCCCTTTCCACGCATTTCCCAAATCGGGGGCTATGCCACGCTGACCCTGGCGGGGATCGGGATCGTCGCGATCGGAGTGGGAGTCGCGGTGCTGCTGATGGATCGGCTCAGGACATTCACGGTGGAAAGCGCGAAGTGAGCCAACCGGCCTACGACACGATCGGGCACGGCTACGCCGAGATCCGCCGCCCCGACCCACGGATCGCGGCGAGGATCGAGGCGGCGCTGGGCGATGCGGAGAGCGTGCTCAACGTCGGCGCCGGCGCCGGTTCGTATGAGCCCGCGGACCGCGAAGTTACGGCGGTCGAGCCGTCGGCGGAAATTATCGCCCAGCGCCCCGACGGCGCGGCGCCGGTGGTTCAAGCGAGAGCCGAAGAGCTTCCCTTCGCTGACGAAAGCTTTGACGCCGCCATGGCGATCATCACGATCCATCACTGGGAAGACCTCGATGCCGGTCTGCGAGAGATGAAGCGCGTCGCCAGGAGGCGGATCGTCGTACTGACGGCCGATCCAGAGGTGGTCGCCGAGACCTGGATCGCCGCTGACTACTTCCCCGAGGTCGCCGAGATCAGTCGGGCCGAACACCTCCCGATCGGCGAGCTGGCGAAGAAGCTTCCGTCCGCCGCGGTTGAGGTCGTTGCCTGTCCACGGGACTGCAGCGATGTCTTTGTGTTGACCCTGTGGGCTCGTCCGGAGCTTCACCTCGATCCCATCGTCCGCCGTGCCAGCTCGAACTGGCATCGGATGCGGCCCGATCAAACCGAGCGGGGACTCGAGCGTCTCCGGGCGGACCTGGAGAGCGGGCGCTGGGATGAGAGGTATGGACACCTACGGGGGCTTGAAGAGCTGGATGTGGGACTGCGGCTGCTGGTCGCGGAGCTTTGACCGAGGTCAACGCCGAAGGCCGAGAGGTCTGGCGGGAACCGGATTACGTCGCGGGATATCTGCAGCGAGAGATCCCGCATCGTGAGATCGCCGAAGAGCTGCTGCTCGACGCGCTACCCGAGAAGGTGGAGCGCTTCCTCGATCTCGGGACGGGCGATGGACGGCTACTGCGCTTGGTGAGCAGCCGGCATCCGGAGCCACTGGGGATCGGCCTTGACTTCTCCGAGCCGATGCTCGCTCGCGCATCGGAGCTCTGCGCCGGCGATTCGTTCCTTGCGGTGCGCTCGCACGATCTGCGGTCGCCGCTGACGGAGACCGCTTCCTTTGACGCCGTGGTCTCGGGCCTGGCGATCCATCACCTTGAACACACGCGAAAGCGTGCCCTGTTCGCCGAGGTTCATGATCTGCTCTCACCCGGCGGCGTGTTCGTCAACCTGGACATCGTCGAAGCCGGGAGCCTCGACGCCCACGGGCGTTTTCGGGAGGCGATCGGCATGCCCGAGGGGGACCCGGCCGATATTCCGCTGGGCTCAAGGAACAGCTCGAGTGGCTTTGGGATGCCGGGTTCGCCGACGTCGATTGCCAGTTCAAATGGCTGGAGTTGGCGCTGATGGTCGGCACGAAGCCGAGGAGATGATCCTCGGCTTCGTCGAGCGCTAGGCAGGAGGAAGATCGGGATCGGGCAGGCAGCGGGCTCGGCGAGGTCGCGGCTGTCGCGATCGCCGCGAGCGGGATCGGACTGGTTCGCGACGGCCTCCTTGATGCGCTCCAAGGCCGGCTTGGAGGCGAGGACCATCTCGGTGCCGTCGCCGAGCGTTGCCCGGCGTGCATCGGCGCGGAGCTCGGAGAAGGAATCGATGCCGGGGACACGGGTGAGAACGTCGAGGGGTCCCTCCGAAGTGATGGCGCGCAGCGGGGTCGTCAGCAGAGAAGCGGGCGAGTCCAGGTCCAGCGGCTCGGTTACATCGGCCCCGAGGCTGCGCTTCGCATCGAGCTCGCGGAGCGCTTCGGCGAGGGCTGCTGCATTTGGCTCGTCCGGGTCGACGACGATGTCAAGGTCGAAGGTGGCGCGGTCGACCCCGTAGGCCACGGCGGCCCAACCGCCGACCACGACGTAGTCAACTCCGGCGTGGTTGAGGGCCTCGAGGATCGGGCCGGGATCAGCGGAAACGCTTGGCATGGTCCCCACCCGCCCAGGTGGCGGCGCGCAGGTCGCGCATGACGAGGATGTAGCCGCGGGCGCGGTCGAGGCGTTGGGTGGGTGTGAGATGCGCGGTTTGCGAGACGCCCGCGGGCGAGCGGAGGCAGGTGTCTGGTGTCCGTCAGTCACCGGACGGACGATGATATTTCCGTCGTGGAGTCTTGGTGGGATCTGTTTGGCGGACGGCCCGCGTCCCGAAGCGTCGAGCTCAGCTTCCTCAAGCGGGCCCGGCCCTCGGCGAGGCAGCGGTTGATCTTGGTGTGGGTCCAGCCTGTGAGGGCGGTGATCTCCCTGTAGGAGTAGCCCTCGGCGATCAGGGTGAGGGCGCGGCGCTCGTCGGGCTTGAGTTGGGCGAGGTGGCCGGCCACCTCGGCGATCTCGTCGCGGAGCTCGGCCAGGGCGTGGGGGCCGCGTGATGGGTCCGGGATCAGCTCGAGCAGGGTGCCGGGGCCGTTCTCGGTGGAATCGATCTCCTGGCCGACGCGCTGGTCGAGGCGCTCTCGCCGGGTTCGCTCCCAGCACTTGCGCTTGAGGACCAGGGTGAGCCAGGCGAGGGGGTGGGCGCCGTAGTCGGGGTCGTAGGAGTCGATGAAGGCGATGATCGACTCCTGGAGGGATTCCTCGGCGTCCTCGTGGTTGAGGGAGTTCCGCTTGGCGATGCGCAACAGGCGCGCCCTTTGGTTGGAGTAGATCTCGGTGGCGAGGGTCTCGGCGCGGTGCGCCGGGTCGCCGGATCGCAGCTGGGCATGGCAGCCTCCGTCCGTCGCTGGCTCTGACGGAGGCCGCGAGAGCACCGCCTACGGCGGTGCCACGATCAGCGGCCGGAGGGGCAGCGACGGGGGCTTGCCTCAATGATCCACTGGGGTTGTCAACTGCCTTCGGCCGCGATTAGGGTAGGCAGGTGTACGGAGGCGTTTTTCGAAATGCCGGATCTATGGAGGGAGCTGGATTGACTTCAGACCCAAAGTACGAGTGCTGGGGGGACGATCACGAGGATCTACCGCCCTCGTAATGGCGGCAGCGGGCGAAGGGGCGGAAACGGCATCGAGTTTGCGACGAGGGTCGCCGTCAAGGAAGACCCGAGCGAGGCTGGCAAGAAGACAGTGATGGTGAAGTGCTCAAGGAATGACGAGAACGTCTTTGAGGTTGGGGGCTAGCGTGGCGCAATGCAGCAGCTCAACCCGTGGCTCCCGTCAGCGACGCAAGGTGATCGTGGGGCGGCCTCCGGGACCGGTGGAGCAGGGTTGGCTGGACGCCCAAGAGCTGCTCAGCCCGCTGAAGGCCTTCGACAAGCTCGAGGATCGGCGAAGTTCGTCTTCTCAAACGTCGCGGTGATCGGTGTGCTGCTCACGGGTCTTGGGCTGTTTACGGACCTGGGCGCAGTGCTCGCGAGCACTCCGAAAGTCTGGGGCGTACCGCTTCCGGTGTCACTGCTGGGGACGAGCTTGATTCTTGCGGTCCTCGCACTCCTACCCTTGCCGCGACGCAGTAGGGACGTGTCAAGCGTCGATTCGACCATCAAGACGCTCAAATTCCGGAACCGGTGGGTGGGGACGAGCTGCTTTCTCGCACTGATCCTGTTCGCGGCCGCAATCGCCTCGGCTGCACTGCAGACATTCAACTACGTCCCGCCGAGCAAGGATCCAACAATCTCAGCCAGCCTGACCGGGGTCGGTGACGAGACCACGCTCGAAGCGACGGTTGAGGCGAGTGGAATCTCGGCAAAGAGCGACAGCAACACCACGATCACCGGAGTCGGACCAGCGGGACAAGAAACCGTGCTGTTCAAGTCAGACTCCCACCCGGACGCATCGGGCACGCTGAAGGTCGAGGCCGAGGTTGGGAAGGTCGGTACGTATCAGAGCTTTACGATCGACTCGACAGTCAGCGAGAACAACAACGAGGTGGAACGCAGCACGCCGAGATCTCGCGTTAGGGATCAATGGTCGATCGAGGTGGGGGCGCTTGGGCTAGGCGAGGTCGGCGAGATCTGGCCAGGTCCTTGTCTCGGCCGGCGGCCAGCTTCGAGGCGATCAGGGTGTCCTTGTCGAGGACCGGCACCAGGTGGCCGAAGGCCTCGGCCTCGACGGCCCGGGCGGGCCTCCTTCCAGCCGGGCACGCCGTCAGCCTGGTTCCAGACGTCGAGCCGCCGGCGTCGGTGTCGAAGAAGCGGTTGGCGGCGGCAATCCACTTGGTCGGCGTTCTGCCGCGAGCCTGATCCACCTGCCCGAGAGCAGGCGGTACTCGGCGTCGAGCGAATCGAGCGCCGCGATCAGCCGGCGGCAGTTGGCGACGCGGCGGTCGACGACCAGGTCGAGGTCCTGGGCGAGACGGTGGGCGCCGTGGACGATCGCGGCGAAGCCGCCGACGACGACGTATGCGACCTTGTCCTCGGCTCAACGCCTTGACTATCATGGCCGGATCGACCTGCTTGCGGGTCGGTGAGCCCTTAGGCCGCTTGGCGACGGACCTGCCGCCTGGAGCGCGATCGAAGGCGGCGGCCTGCTCCAGCCGCTCGCCGGGGGTGAAGCCGCGCCGAAGGCGTAGTCGCGGTGGTCGGCGTCGCCGGCGCCTCGGCGAGGGGCTCGAACTCGACGGCGGGCCGCAGGCCGACTGGCCGGCGAGCAGGCGGGCCCAGCGCTCCAGCGAGGGCATCTTCCTCCCACTCTCGATGCGGCTGACTCGCGGGCTGTGGGATGCCGGTGCGCGAGCGAGGGAGGATGGCGACGCCGTGGGTCAGGCGGGCTTGGCGGAGGGTGTTGCTGTCGAGAGTCATAACGGATTCAGTATAGGTGTTTTGTTTTTTGCTGCTTTGAAAAGCGAGGAGCGCTCTCCGACGGGAGCAGCTCTCCCCACGACCCAGCTGTTCTACGTTGTAAAGGCGGTCCTGCTACGGCCTGGGCGTCTCCGACGCCAGCCCGACATCGCCTTCGCGATGGTCGCTGGCTTGTGCCGGGCGCTGCTGGCGGGGAGCCACTGGCTGTTTACGAGTGGGCGGAAGTTGAAGCGCTACGACAGATTTGCTGCCGGTTTCAGACGGAAGTGACAGCAAGTCAGAGGGGTGCGTGGGGTGCCACTATCGCTGTTGGTCCTACTTGAATACGCACTGGGACGCCTTCGGCTGCACGCGCAGCCCTTCGCTGAGCACGTCGTGCAGCGCCTCCTCCTCGGGGGCGGGCATCGGTCCCCCTGCCGCGACGGTGGACCTATGAAAGCGACGCCGCCGTCGCCGTCCGCCCTCACAATGGGCGACGACCTCGCTGCGGGCTGCCGATCGCCGCAATCTCGTGGCTCCTTGAACTCCCACGCGACCTCGGCCTCGAAGACAACACCCCAGCTGCCGTGGCGCACGCGGCCTCGGCGATGCCGGGCTGGGAGCACGACCCGCGACAAGATCCCGGCCTGGGAACGCAAGGGCTCGACGAGTGGCCCGACCGGCGCCTTCGATTCAGGCGGGCATACGTGGGGATCGGAATGCCGACTGAGTCCGTCGAACCGGACCTTCGGGGACTTCGGGGACTTACCGGACTCCGACGTGCCGCTACCGGTTCAACCTCTGGCGCGACGTGGAAGGGGGGCCAGGTCCTGGAAGACCGTGTGCCAGCTCACCAAGTGGTACAGCGGACCCGGAATCCCGGACCCGCCGCCGACTTCCGAGACCCGCCATCGGATTCCGCGATACCGGCGGACTTCTTTCGCCTGCTGGACGACCTCGACCTTTTCCTACAGGCATACGGGCTGATCTCGGGCGAGCTGGGCGTCGGGCCCTCGGCCTGGACGATCTGCCGGCGTCCATCCCGTGGTTCATCGATCATAAGCGCGATCCCGATGACCCGGGACGCAGCACCGGGGAAGCCTGCGAATCCACGACCGCTACCCGGACCTAGTACCGGCGACTGGTGACATGGAAGCCGGAGCGGGAGGCAGCGGCGATCATGGCGACGCGCGCCGAGGACTCCCATTCTTCACCGCATACACGCTGCTGTTTCAGGCGCAGGCATCGGCCAGGGCGGGAGCGGCGACAGGCTGTGACGGACATGGGTACTGCGGTCGAGTCCTTGTCTACGAGCTGATCCGGACGGCGATGGAGGCGCGCGGGAGCAGCCAGAAAGACGTAGACGCGCTCTCGCGGAGCGATGGACCGACCTCTACAACAAGAATATGTGGAGGTGCTGGGCGTCCCGAAAGGACAGGGCGGCAAGCCGCACAAAACCTGGTGGCGCGACGGATACGAGGTGCGGCTGCAGGACCGTCCACGCGGGCTACATGCCAACACTGACGGAGGCGTACAAGGCGGTCGCCGAGTCCTGGGACCTGTTCGAATGGATCGGCAGTCGCCCGGAAGGTGCCGGACCTGAAGCAGATTGCAGACGGGATCCGGGTCAAGCGCAAGTGATCGTGCTGCCCTTGACAAAGCGGGCACCACGAAGTCCACAGGCGGGCTGGCTGGGCGCCCCGGAGATGGTGCAGGACCCGTCGAGGCGGGCGCTCTGCCGGCCAGAGCACTCGACAACGACCCCTCGCACTGGCGCGGGTCGTGGCTAGACTCGAAGGCATCGTCCATGCCGTCGTCACGTTCGAAAACCGCGATTAATGCCGTCCACGAGGAGGACCAGCGACCGCTCCTTGAGGCGAGCCTCGGGGTGGCCGATGCGTTCGACAACGGTTCGCTTCGCTGCGCCTCCTGCGACAGGCCGCTGAAGGAAGCGGGCATCGGCGCGGCGCGGGCCGAGGGCGACTCGGTGGTCTTCGCGTGTCAGTACCTCGACTGCATCCGCGCCGTCTCCGGGGGGATTCGGGAAGACGAGGACTGATGGCGATCCTGCTCGGCGTGAGCCTCCCGCTGGCGGCGGTTCTCTATGTGCTCTTCTGGCCCGACAACGTCCAGAAGTCCGCGGGCTGGGCATGGTCCGGTCTCACCTGGCTCTGGTCGGGCGCGGATCGAAAGGCCGTCGCCTACAAGGTGCAGGGCGACGTGAACGCCGCTCGCGCGCGGCTTCTCCGCAACGCCCCCGACGACGTTATGGAGGGGAAGCTCAAGGTGAAGTGGCGCAACGCCGAGGGCGCCGAGGCCGTCCTGCGCGAGGGCGAGGTAGTTGTGTTCATGCGCCGCGCCGACCACCATGAGGAGAACGTGGCGAACGCGATGATGGCCTACCTGCCGAAGGCAGTCGTGCCGCGCGCGCGCCGCTACCTGCCGGACGACACCATGCGGGCGGCCGACCTGACCCTTGCCAAGTCGGTCCTCACGAGCGCGGTGGGCTCGCCCGGAGCACTCGACGCCTTCATGCGCGACCACCTGGAGCCAGCCTGCGAGGCGGACGAGGCAATGCAACAACAGGTTCGAGACATGGACGAGATCGACCTGCACGGCTGGCTCGTTCGGATCATGCTCCCGGAGTTCCGTCGACTCGGCGACGCGGTCTTCCCGGGCGAGCCTGACGAACGATGCGTGAAGGACGCGGAGGCGTTCTGCAGGTGGCTGCACACCCTCGCGGCACGGGAACCCGGCGACGAGACGATCCCGCTCGCCTTCGACGGTCAGTACCTGCGGGTTGCCATCGTGCTGGTGGCCAACAGGTTCAAGCTCGCCGAGAAGGGCACGGACCCATACCGGAAGATGGCGAAGCGGCTCATCTATTCCGGGACTACGACGCGGTCTACCTGCTCGGGCGCGACGACAACATCGACGCAGTCGCGCAGATCGCCGATTCACTGGAGAAGGATGGTCGGGTCGCGATGGCGACGAAGTACACCTATCGGCTGCCGGGCTGACTTCAAGAAGCGCAAGCTCAACAAGGAGCGAGCGATCGTCGTACGGCTCCGCCCGCACGTCCCAGGGGAGGGTGCGGCAGACCCGGGCGAGGACCTGCCCCCGATCGAGATCGATGCGTTCGATCCCGAGGTCGAGATCCAAACGGCGGACCAGCGCGTGCCTCAGGCGGACGGTTCGCCCACGCTGCACACCGCGGGCGACAAAGAGTGAGCCGCCCTTCCTGCGGATAGGCGCAGCGCGACCCGGCGGGCGCCACCTCCCAACGGCCCGGGGCCGGCAGGGGCGCCGCCGTTGCCGACAGGATGGGCGCCCCGCTTCGTGACGGCCCCGAGCTACGAGGCGCGGTGGCCTTCGCCTCTGGCTGCATCGGCCTCGGCAGCGGGATCCAGCCACCGCAGACGCCTCCGGCTGATCGAGCGTCACGCGCTCGAGTAGGGCATTCGCGAGTGACTTAAGGCGGTCGCGCTCGCGGGTGAGGAAGCCTCGCACCACGTTGCGTCTTCCTGACTCGTCCACGATCCGGCGGACCTCCTGGTCGACCAGCTGCTGGGCTCGGCTCCGAAGGTTGGGTCTGAAACGCCGGGCAGCGGCGGGCCATCCTCCCAGGTGTAGGTGACGGCGAACGCGAATGCTCCGGTATTGGGCCTCGGCGCAGGGCACGGCCCAAGGCTTGCTCGAAGCGTCGTTGTTGGCCGCTGCCGGGAAATGGCATCCGCTCCGGGCTGACGGGGATGCCCGCCTGCACCAGTGGGCTATAGGCGGCGTCGAAGATGGGGTCTTGATCAAGATCACCTTGTCTGGCCTTAGACGCCTGATGCGGCTGATCAGGGGAGGCCACGTGGTCAGCATGATCCTTGGTGGCGATCGGCTCGATCATCAGGTCGATGAGGAAGACGCCGCGATCTCGGAGTCGGGCGAGGTCCTTGGCTTTGTCCGGTCCGCGAGGGCGCGGTTCCCAGGACACCGCGAGCGACGTAGCGGAAGAGGGCGTCATGCTCGCCGACGTCCTCGAAGTAGAAGTAGCGGTCCGGCGAGCTTGGGGGGGCTTCGGCTACGAGGAGGATCTCGACCCTGGCCGGCTTGTAGCGGCGGGCGGCCCGGGCCCGTTTTTCGCGCAGACCCATCCGAGCTGCAGGGCTGGTCGGATGGGTACGATTGCCGGTAAGCCTCCCATTCTTAGGAGAGTGGTTGCACCGAGTCGAGTTAGGGAGAAAGCGGATAGCGCTGCTCGAGAATTCAATCTGCTGGTTGTGCGCCGTCTAACTCAATCCAGCCGCGGCGGCCAATACGGTCGCGGGTGTTGCTCGGTATTGAAGAGACCTTTTCTCAGTCACTCCGTGAGTGGCTGATCGCCGGCGGTACGGTAGGCGCAGTCTTAGTCGCACTATTCTGGGCGCCAGCGCGGGAAAGGTGGGTCCGTCCGAAACTCGACCTGAGCTTCGACCCGACAGGCCCCGATGCGATCACGGTCGATGTCGATTTCATCGACCCACGCGGAAACCCCACCGGGGCGACCGCACCGTCCCACTGGTTGCGACTGTTAGTTACAAAGTGCCTCGTGGACGTAGATCAGCCCACGAAGTGTCCGTGTTTGTCACCACGGTTAAGCGCCTGGATGAAGGTCGCGCACCACCGGAACCGCTCGACACAATCGCGCTTATTTGGTCCAACCTGAAGGAGCCGACTGATCGGGTTGAGATCCCACCGGGAGTCGAACGGCGCGTTGACGTTGCCACTTGTCTGGCCCCCAGGCGCAACTTCCATTCGGATGGATCCAGCGAGTGCAGAGCAGAGCTGCAGGTGATCCCAGAGCCCAGCGCGTTGAAATCTGCTGGCCCCGGGGCGTTACCGCTTGGAATTGGCACTCACGGCACGGGATCTGGACGCCAAGCGATTCACAGTGGAGTTGGTCATCGATGGGATCTGGGAAGCGGATCCAGACAAGGTTGCCGCTCACTTCACTCTAGGAGCGCTGACGAGGCTGCGGTAGGAACTGGGGCCGGTGAGTCGTAACTCAGACGCGAGCGGTAGGGACATCAGCCGGCGAGATTTGCCAGCGCAATCCGGGGCCGAACTCGAGCGTGAGGCCATCTGGCGTGAGCAGCTCCCAGTTCGGTGGGTCACCGGCTGTCGAGCTGGTATCCGGGCGAATCACGAACTCAGAACCATCAGCCAACGAGCCATGGAGCTCAACGGTGATCGGGTTGATCGCGAGTCGTTTGAGAGTTGCGCCGATGAGTGTGCCGGGATCCGTGGGGCTGAAGTCCGCGTCCTGGGGAAGCAAGCCTCCAAATGCCTCCGTTCGGATCGCGGATCTCCAGGTGGAGAACCTCCGGATAGGCGAGGCGGGCAGCAACTATCTCCCCCTTGACCGAGCATGGTGGGAGAGCGAGTCCAGGGCAATGGAATCAGTCATTCGCGCTCCTTCCATTGTCGCAGCCAGTCCAGCAGTTCCGAATAGGTCAGGTGGTCAGATTCGCCCAGCGACTGCTTGTGCGTATGAAGAGCCTCGCTTGCTCGATGACGTTGGTCGGGTGTCAAGCCGAGCTCCCACAGGCCTGCCTGAATTGCTGGATGTCGCGCTTTCGAGCCACCGATCCGCCCAGTCCTAGGTAAGGGCACGCCGGTTCCAAGTGAGATTCAGCCAACTCGGTTTGGACGGGGAGGACGCCTGGCGAGCATGTCGGTCATTGCTCGGGCCTGACCGACACGCGGAGCCAGGCGATCCACGTCCCAACTCGGCAGGGTCACGGCAGGGACTCGCAGGCGATGCCGTCGTGGTCGGCGTCGAGGCCGGCGACGTCGTTTGAGGCGCTGCCGCCGTGCTGGTTGAACCAGGCCTGGGCCTCGGCCTGGGTGGCGAAGTCGGAGCAGTTCTTGTCGAGCGAACCGCCGCCTCCGCCTCCCCCTCCGCCCCCACCGCTGCCGACCCGCCATGCCCGACGAACTTGGCCAGTGAACGATCCGCCACTGAGCCTTGGCCAGAGCTGATCTTGCCGGCGCAGACCTTGGCCTTCAGTGAGTTCTCGAGGCCGTCCTTGTTGAAGGAGTTCTTGTGGGATTCCGGCCAGAGGTTGCGCTCGTCCGACGGCGCACCGCCGAGCTCGAGGGAGATCAGGTGGTCGAGCTCGAAGCCCGAGGGTGACTTGCCGCCGTAGCCGTAGGACTTCAGGAGCGTCAATTTCAGGGGATCGGTGTAGCTGGTCGGCGGGCGGATCGTCGCCGTCCAGCCCGAGCGGCAGATCGTCGAGTTGATCGTCGACTGCTTCACCGCCGGGTTGAGGACGCCCGGAGTGCAGTGGCGGTCCTGGACCTGGCGGTGGATGTGGCAGCTGTTGGGCGGCGGCACGCGGCGGGCAGCCCTGACCGGTCTGGTAGTCGCAATGGCTGACCTTGAAGTGCTGCTTGGCCTTTGCGGTGAATGCTC